>NZ_JBMSEB010000001.1:0-2701010 GCF_049446075.1 Rathayibacter sp. KR2-224 | reverse complement strand
CCGCAACCACCACGCCGCAGCAGACGAACTCCGCCGCGTCACCACCGGCACAAACCTGCGCTAGCGTTACCCCGCGACCTGGGGAAATTCGCTGAGCAACTCTGGGGAAATTCGCTGAGCGCCGTCAGTAGAGAATCGCGAGGGCGGCGAACGTACCCCGAGCGCCGTAGGAAAGCTCAAGCAGACCATCGATCTCAGTGTCGTCGAAGATCAGAGCCTTGCCGAGCGCCGCGAACTCGGCATCGAGCGCGGCCCTCGGGAAACCGGGCATCGACAGTTCGCGATCGATCGCCGATCGGAGGCGCGTGAGAAGCGTGTCTGGTCCCGAACCCCACACGCCCTGCTTCAGGAGGGTTCTAGTCAGCCAGCGGATGATCTCAGCGCGTTCCGGCGCGCTGGCAGTGGACTCGAGGAACGAGTCCGCGATGTTCCGCTGGTGCAGGTAGTAAGCGATTGGGATCGCCGCGTTGTTGGCGGTCAGGGACTCGCGGGAGAATCCGGACGACTTCAGGAGGTCGGCGGTGCGTAGCAGGGTAGCCGAAATCTTCGGCCAGTCGTTCTCGACCTTTGCGATGTTCTGGTGAGTGATCGTCTCCACCTTGAATCGGACATCCGCGCCTACGAGGGTGAGCGCCGTTTTCAGGACAAAGTCCTTATCGAAGTTGAACCCGCGCGTGTTCAGTTCGGCGGTGAGGTTCCTGACCTCTTCACGGGCCCCGGGTTCGGTCGACCACTGGTTCGTTGCCATCGACAGTAGGAGGTCCGAGTTAGTGAGCTTCTCACCGCCCTGATTGACGCGGATGAAGATCTCGAGGACCTCGTCGGGGTTCGCTCCTTCTCGTCGATGAGGTAATAGTTCATCGATGGTGTTTTTCGCACGGCTGTATAAAGGGCGCCGAGGCGCCGGGTTCCCTCGCGGATGTCGGGAATTGCGCGCTCGGTGACGACGTCGATGTAGCCCACGGGATCGTCCGTGAGTCTGAACACGTCACCGACCAGAAACCATCGGTCGATCGCCTTGGCGCCTTCTGCCGCTGGTGCGGGGCGGGCTTCGTCCTCCGTCAGGAAGCGGAGGTCGTATTTGAGACCGAGTTCTTCATCCGGAGGGATATCAACCAGATTGAGGTAGAGCCTCTTCTTTGGGTACGCCTGTGAACTCGACGAGCGGCCGTAGCGCCGCCTCGTGGCGTGACTTCCGTACAGCCCGATGTTCAGCGCAGTAAGACGCTGCTGCCCGTCGAGGATCGCCGTGGTGCCAGAATCCGCCGGAACCGTGGCGCGAACGGCATAGGGCTCGTCGCGCTCGTGGTAGTTGGTGAGGAAGTTGTAGAAGACGTAATCCGTCGCCGTTTCCGCGTCCACCTTCCAGAACAGGAACGAGCCCACCGGGTAGCCCCGCAGCAGGCTGTCGAACAGCTTCACGATGTCGTCCGTGTCCCAGACAAACTCTCGCTGGATGGCGGGCAGCAGATACTCGCGCGCGTGAATCTCCCGCAGCACCTGCTCGACGTGCTTCGCTGACTCGAACCCCATGACGCTCCTTCGATGACTCTGAAATGAGGCTATCGAGGGGGTACGACCTGCTCCGCTACCAGCTGGTTTGCAGCCGCATCTCCTTCGCGAGGGCCTTCGGGTCGCGCTTGATCGGGTGCCGATCTGATTGGCCGACAGATCGTTGACATCAAGCTCGACGCGACGATCGCCCAGGCCGTGTGGAACCTAGTTGCTCCCTGAGTTCTAGGGCCACGAGCGCACTACTCGATCGGCGGATTGTCCTTCGTGCTGAGCGAGTGCTTACTAGGACAGTGCCGCTTTCACTGTCTTCGGGTCGCGACCAAGCTCGCGCCCAATAGCGTTGAAGGACAGGCCATGCCGCCGCAGCTTCCGCGCTCGCTCGATCTCAACGTTCGCGAGCGGCAGCCGACCAAGCTCGAGCCCGCGTGACCTGAGATGCTTCGCGATCGTGTTGCGGTGAACACCCCAGCGATCTGCGAGCTCGTAGATCGAGCCCTGTCCATCGCAATACTCATGGACGAGCTGGTCCACGTCAGCAGACGATAAGCGCTTCAGCCGACGACGGGATGCCGGCGTCGTTTCGCGTGGCTCGCCGCCCGCGAGATCGCCGCGATGGAGCATCTCGAACAGTCGGGTAACAGGGGTCGGGAGGTTGTAGAGCGCATCTGTTAGGTGCATGTCGGCGGGATGCTCGATCGCCTCGAGTCGGTACTCGGGTCCTCACGGTTTGGTTCCTTGGATGAGCCGCGGCGTCGGGGTCGTGTGTGGCCATCTGCTCCTCCTATTCGACAGTGGTGGGCGACCGAGACTCGGTCGCCCACCACTGTTAGTGCAGCACTAGGCGGGGTCTACCGTGCGATGCCTGCGCTTTCGGCGGCCGTCGCGGTAGGGATGGGGGTCGGCCCGGTGGGTTGGATGGCCGGGCCGTCAGCTTTTGGGGCGTGCCGGTCCACTCGTGCGGTGTTGTAGCGGAGGGAGGGGCCGACGGCGTCGGCGACGATCTCGGTCCCGGTGCGGGATTCCTGGCTTTCCTGGTCGATCCAGTGCCGGAATTCGAGGTTTCCGGTGACGAGGATGGCGTCGCCTTTGCCCAGGCTGTCGCGGACGTTTTCGGCGGTGCGGCCGAAGACGGTAGCGCGGTGGTATTGCACGCCGGCGTCGACCCATTGTCCGTCTTGGAGTTTGCGGTCGGTGACGGCGACGGTGAACTTGGCGTACTTGACCCCGTTCTCGGTCTCGGCGAACTCTGGCGCGGAGGTGAGGTTGCCTTCGATGGTGATGGGGACCTTGGTCGACATGGTCGTTCCTTTCGTTGTACTGCTCCGGTGTGGAGCTCTCACCTGTTCTTCGCGAAACGCCTAGTTCTCGTCCCGTTCTGGGCGCGCACCCGTTCCGCCGTGTGGAGAACTTGCCCATTCCGCCCAGCCGGGATCGTTCTGGTGTCCTGGTTGCGGGGTGGAGTGCGGTGGGGCGTGGCCGCCGTGGCATTCGCCGTTGTACCAGGTGGAGAGTCGGGGTAGGGCGGCGGCGAGGCGTTCGTGCCAGCCGATGGGTCCGTATCCGGCGTCGACGGTGTCGAAGGAGACGGTCCAGGCGGTGTGCAGGGCGGAGAGTTCTTCGACGAGGGCGGGGTGCCGGTACCAGCAGGCGGGGATCTTGCGTTGCGGGATCTGATACCGGTCGGTGAACCAGTCGACCCAGTCGGCGAGCCGCTCCCAGGTTTCCGGAGCGGTGTCTGAGTTGAGGGTGCGCCAGTTGACGATCGTGACGCCGAGCATGCCCCCGAGCCGGTCCCGCGATTCCTTCTCCCACCCCTCCGGGAGCGAATCGAGAAGCTCGCTGATGTCCTGACCGGTCACGGCTCGGCCCCTTCCTCAAGGAGTTGCGCAATCTTGCCCCGCAACCTCGCGATGGCTTGCGTGGAAGCGGCTCGCCTCGAGATGAGGCCGGAGAGGGCCCGGTCGCGGTCGATGAGTTTGTGCACCCATTCGTGGCAGCGCGGGTGCAACGCAGTGAGGTCTTCGTGCGGTTCGGCGGCGACCCAGCCGTGTGGTCCTTGGCTGACGCCGTGGTAGTCAAGGTGGTGCAGCTCGAGCGTCTTCTCCGTCCCAGTGCCGAGACAGAGGGCGCAACGCAGTGCTCCGTGTTCGTGGCGCTCGGCCATGAACCACTTCGCGCGCCGCCGGTACCAGGCGGGTGAGTGCAGGTAACGGGTGCGGTATGCGGCGCCGTTCCAGGGGGGTTTGCGGTGGTTGGACATCAGCGCCGCTCCCCCGCAGCGGCCCGGCGTGACCGGGCGGCTTCGTATTGCTTGGCGAACACCTGCTCCTGGTCCTGCTCGGTCGCGGTCTTTCCCGCGCTGATGGTGCGGGCGTCGGAACGGTCGGTCCAGCCTTGGAGGTCGAGGAGGACGCCGCGACGGTTCCGGTATGCGAGCAATCCGATCGTGTGGGGCATCCGTCGGATCTCGTCCACGGTCAGGACGGGCACTTTCTCCCGGCTGATGTTCGTGGTGGTGTTGGTGTCGCTGTAGGTGTGGGCTCGAGAGCGGATCCGGCGGGTGCCGAGCAGGGACTCTACGTCGCGGAGGTGGCCGACGTCGCTGGCACCCCCGAGGAGGAGTTTGGCGGTGGCAGCGGACCAGATGGTGTCGGCTTCCGCTTTCGACCATGCCGTCTCCGCCTGCGATAACGCTTGCAGGACGACGACGGTGGAGACGCCGATGCCGCCGCCATCGGCCATAATCCTGGGCAGAGCGGGCCAGGAGAACATGTTCGCAATCTCGTCCAGGATCAGGGCGAGCGGCGGGTCGAGACGCGAGCCCGCGGAAGCGAGGGCTTTCCGACGAGCGGTTTCGACAATGTCGTCCAGGACAGCGCCGAGGAATCCACCGACGGAGCCTGCTCCCGCGCCGGTGCCGATCAGGTACAGCGTGTTCTCCCCGGTCAGGAATGTGTCGGGGTCGAAGGTGTCACCGGGGCGGGGCGTCATGGCATCTCTGATGGCGGGGATGGCTAGAGGACGGACGGCGCCGGAGACACCGAACCAGCTGGAGGCCAGGAGCCGTTCGTCGCCGTTGATGATCGCGTCGAGGTCCTCTGCCCACCCGGCTGTGCCAGCCTCCGTGAGTACGTTGACCGCTTCCAAAGCCAGGCGGGGGTTTGAACCCCACCGTGCCAGGGCGTCCACGTCTCGGCCGGAGACGGCGGCAGCATGCAAGAGTCGGGAGAGAACGGAGGAGGCCACTTGTGCCCATTCCTGATTCTTCGCCGACGCACCCAGGGCGGTGCCGGCGACGATGGCCTGCCCGCGCTGGTCCGCGACGAGGGGGTCTTCGCAGCCGGTGATCGGTGAGATCCGCAGGCTCGAGCGGACACCGGAGAGTTGTTGCGGGTCGAACACGGTCACCTGCCCGCGCCTGGCCCGGGCGGCCATGGTGGCAGAGAGGTTGTCATTCCTGGTGGAGGTGGTGATCAGCGGGCCGGTCCAGTCGAGGATGGCGTTGATGATGAACCGGTATCCCTTCCCGCTGCGAGGTGCGCCTTCCACGACGACGGAGTCCTCGATCGACACGTACACCTCCCGCCCGTGCGAGCGGCCGACCTTCCACCCCACCAACTCCGGCGCCCCCTTCGTGGCCGAAGGGCGCAGGGTGCGGGTCTTCGCGGTCACAGCGTGGGCGGACACGTACCGTCGGATCTCCCCTGTTTTGGCGAACCCGTCCCGGGTTTTCAGGTCGTGGATGAAGTGCTGGTCGGACTGCCGATACCGCAACCACCAGGCCAGCACTACCGCGCCGATCGTGATCACCAGGAGAACGAGGCCGATGCCTGCGATCCGGACACCGGTAACGGAGGGAGTGCAGCCGAGCGGGTATGTGTAGCCGGAGGGGTCGCCGCCGATGGCCCATTGAAGGCCGGCGGCGATGCTTGTCGGGCGTCCTCCGGCCCCGCACTGAAGCCGGATTGTGGCGGCGCCGATGTCACTGGCGAGGACCGCGGCGAGAGCGAGACCGCAGATCAGGTAGAGGGTGGTGAGGGTGCCCCGGTTGCTGTTCATGCTCGTTCGCCTCCGAGGGCGTCGGTGCGGAAGACGGTGAGTTCGTGGTCGGTGCAGATGTTCTTCACTTTCGCCAACCGGTCCGGGCCGATCTGCCACAGCCCTTCCCCCTTGCGGAGTTTCCGGACCACGTCGGCTTGGGTGTCGTTCCAGCCCAGGATCTCCCGGGACCTTGCGATCTCCCCGATGTGTTGGGCGTAGGAGACACGGGTTTCGCAATCAGCGAGGAGGCCCAAGGCGCGGGCGTGCAGGGCCGAGTTGCGGTCGCCGAGGGAGTCCAGGTCGGCGATGCGGTGCAGCAGGTACCAGTTCGAGGTGCCCAGGTGCCTTGCGACTTTTTCGTCTTCGACCCGGTCGGCGAGCTGGTCGCCGCCGGAGACGTCGTTGAGGAGTTCGACGGCAGCTTCCTCATGCACGATGACGCGGGCTTGCCGGTTGCTGCCCAGAGTGGCGCGGCGGATCCAGTTCGCTGTCGCCAACCGGGCCAACGCCTGCGCTTCCGGGGAGGCACCTTTCAGGGCGGACGTGTCGACCACCATCATCGGGGTGTCCGCGTCGAATGCGACGGTGGAGGGTCCGTCGAAGAACCCGGTCAGATCCCCCGATACGAGGCGGCGGAGGGCGTGCGCCAACCGGCGGCCGGCATCGTCTACTTCAACGCCCGCAGTTGTCCGGTCGAGGAGGCGCTGGTAGACGTGCGCAACGGTGACCGTGGTGTGGTCGCGGAGGCCGTCCAACGCGATGTCGAGGGCAGTGTGTTCCACCGGTTCCAAACTGGCGCCGTCGCGGAGGCGGCGGACGATGGTTTTGATGGTGGCGCGCCGGTATTGCAGCACGTTCTGGTTCCACTGCTCATCCGTAAACGCAGAATCGCGTGGTCCTTCGTCGAGGAGGTTGATCCGGGTGGACCGGCCAGGGCCGACGCTGATTGACTTACCGCCGACGTACTCAGCCACACGAACCCATTCCCCGTTCGGATCGTGCGGCACGGCGATCTTCCTGCCCAGGCGGGCAAGCCGGGCGGACCAGGATTTGGCGAGCATCGACTTCCCGGTGCCTTTCACCCCGATGATCGCCACCGAGTGGGAGCGGACAACTTCGGCGGAGTAGGCGTCCCACGGGTCGAAGCAGAACGGGGTGCGGGAGAGCTGGTTCTCCCCGATGTAGGGGCCGGTGAGGATGTCGCCGGTCTCGGCCAGGAACGGGTATGCGCCGCCCAACGTTTTCGAGGACACCCGATGCGGCGGTGGTGCAGCACGGAGGGGTCCGCGCAGGTTCTGCCGGTGCCGCCATCCCCATGCCGGCATGCTCGACTGCGGCAACTCGCCCCGCGGCACCAGGCGACGACCCTGCGCCTCGGCACCTCCCCCGGCGTTCTTGGCGGCTTTCAACGCTCGCGTGTCGCCGACGGCAATCGGTCCCATGATCTGTGCGGGCATGTCAGTTCCCTTCCACCGGCACCGGGAGGGTGCTGGTGACGAACCCAGCAGCTTGCTGCCCGGCCATGGACGCCAGCACCAGGCGGCAGGGGTGGGAGGCTTGTTCGATCTCGGTGCGAGCTCTGCTGAGGGCGTCTTCGGTTTCGGCGGAAATGGTGATGAAACCGCGGATCTTCACGTCCCCGAACCCGTCAACCAAGTCCTCCTCGCGCGCGTTGAGGGCCTCCATCTCCCGCTGATGCGACAGGGTGACCCGGGAGTGCAACCGCAGCCGGATGTCGGCCGCGGTTTCCATGTCGGACTGGGCCCGGTTCACCTCACTAAGGGCTTTGTGGATCGGTACCGGTCGCACCTGCAACGTGATGCACCGGGTCGCGTCCCCCGCATACAGCAGGGGCTCCAGGAATCCGGTGCGCACATCGGTGCGTGGCCACTCGGCGACCCAGAAGGTTTGATGCCAGGACTGGTCCACTCGCAGACTGTTCCAGCCCTCGTCGATCCCCATCACCGGCTGGTTCGACTCCGGAGCCCGGTGCTTGAGGGATTCTCGTTCCCGCCGGTGGGTGGCAGTGACGGGATCGGAGGTGGCGGCCATCAGGTCGTCCAGATCTGTTGCATCCAGCCAGCTGTCCAGGGTCAGTCGGGATCGTTCGATCGTCGGCTCCAACCCTGCGACCCGTTCCTTCAACACAGCAGCAAGCCCGGTCATGCCTCCACCGCCGTCGCGGATGGCGGAGTTCAACGCTGTGGTGGAGAAGGTGAGGGTGACGTAGTTGGTGAATCCCATGGACCGTTTCGCTGCTGCAGCGATCAGGGCAGCGTAGTCCTCGGCCAACTCTTCGGACACGGCCGGGTGCTGCTGGTCGATCCGTGTGGTGAGGTACTCCTCGAGCTGGTTGGTGGATGCGCGGTCCACGCGGATGCGGCAGGTGGCTTCCACCAGTCCGGGCATGTTCTCCAGTGAGGCCACCCATTCCACGAACCCGTCGTACGCTCCCCGTTGCACACCCCGATCCCGTAGTGCCCACGCCGTCGAGCTGACGCGGAGAGTGATCGAGGCGAGGCTGCCGCGCGCGTTGTACACGAATGCGCCCGCCCCTGGGATCTGGATGATGTGCACATCCCCCAACGCGCCGGGCAGCAGGAACCGGGATACCAGCTGGGGTCGGATCGCGTCCTGATGTGCACGACCCACGTCCAGGCTGGCGGTGCTGACCCGCCACCACACATCCCTACGGAACTGGGTCTGCCTTGTGAACGCGCGGTAGGTGTAGCGGGCGGCTTGCCAGATGATCTGCAGAACGGGTTCTCGCCGGTAGGTGGCAACGCCGAAGAAGAACAAGACCGCAGCGACCGGAAGCATCACCCAGATCGCGTTCACGTTCACGAACAGCGTGACAAGCAGCATGCCTACCACCGCAGCGATGACAGCCAGCTGGCTGACGCTGAGGCCAAGGAACACGCCGCGGCGTTCCCGCGCCGCGAACCGGACTCGGGGCGCCCCCTCTTCGGTCAGGACGGTATCTGCGATGAGGGTGCTCATCAGTGGCCTCCCACCTTCACCAGGGCGCGCATCGGCGCGCCTGCCGTGTTAATCCGAGAGACCTGGTCGCGGACGGACATCCGCCGATGCAGAGCTGTGCCGGCCTCAGCGCCAGCAAAGGACACCAACCGGGTGGCCCATAACGGGGAGAACGAGGCGGCGACCACTGCACCGGCTGCGACCAGGAGGACGCCGATGCTGTCCGCGGACTTGGTCAGTTGAATTGCCAGCAGCACCACACCGGCGGCGAGTGGTTTCGCCAACAACAGGCCGGTGGTCAGGCTGGCCCAGCGTTGCGCCCACGCGCTCAGCTTCGGTTGGCCGATCATCATCAGGGCTACGGGCGCCATGGCCGCCAGAGCCAACAGCCCGAACTCGCGGATCGACATCGCAATAAACAAGAACAGCGACGCGATCATCATCAGCGCAACCATGAACAACGCCAGGAAGTAATTGCCGATCGCGTCCTTGTTCGCTGATCCGGATGCGACGAGTTGATATATCGGGCTGCCGCGCAGGAAGTCGGTGCTTTGCATGCCTGCGTTTAGTGCCTTCGAAGGCAGGTCGAAGAGTCCCACTACTCGTAGAAGTGCCTCTTCAATGCTTCCGCCTTGCACTGCTGTGGTGATGTTCTTGGTCACGTCGTCGGTAATGGTGGAGAACTGTTGCATGGCCCACACGCAGGCGGCGCTAAACGGGATCGCGACACCCGCGCCTATCGCCGTGCGGCCGATGCGGTGCCAGTCCTGCAGGACCATTCCGATCCCGATCTGCACGAGCGCGATCAGGAGGATCACCGGAGAGGTGACCGCGACCCAGAACAGGAACTGGGAGTGCGCAATGTTCCAACTGTTCGGGTCGATGTTGGTGTTGAACGAGCCGGCGATCATGGTGCCGACGAAGTCTGCCAGGTTACGGATCACCGATGCCATGAACCCCGCAACAGTTTGCGAGGCTTGGCATCCCCAGTCCGTGACGAAACAGCCGTAGTTGGGGCTCCACGGGTCAGTAGAAGCAGAAAGCAACATGATCCTTCGTCCCTCAGGCGACCTTCAGGGAGGCACCCCAGTTGATGAGCCCGGCGATCCCGGCAGCAACGGCGACACCGGCGATGCAGCTGATCACGCCGACGATGCCCATCTTCTGCACCCGGTTGTTACTGGAGACGTGGCCAACCACGATGAACCCGGCTGCGATCAGCCCGCCAATCACAGCGAGGGTGAGGACGATCGCGAACACCACGTTCGCGATCGACTGCAGTGCGGACACGCCCGGGCCCGAGAAGTCCGGTGACGGGTTCGCAACAGTGAGAAGACCACCGAACCTGGAGTCGATGCGGATAAGGACCTCGTTGGCGGCCGTGGTGATGGAGCTGATCATGATTGCTTCCTCTCGTTCGGTTCCCTTGTTTCGTTGCTGTCGTCGTTGTGGTTATTCGCACGAACCGTTCCGATACGCAGAACGCTTGCTACGCCTTGCAGGGTGAAGCTCGGGAGCCCGGCCTTTGGGGACACGACAGACATGGTCATTCCTTCTCGGCGTTGGCTTTTCGGAGGACCGCGTCCGGAAGTTTGACTGTGAGGGTGGTCGGTTCTCGTTCAGATGGCACGTTGACAACAAGGTCGAGGGTGTCGACACCGGTCGGCAGAAACCAGGCGGCAGCAAAGGCAACGGGCTGGTTGTTTCTGATCGTCCATACGTGGCCGGCGAAGGCCGCCGCTGGCATCCATGGCAGCCGCAGGTGGGCGGCGGCGCGTGGACCGTCCTTGGTGGCGAGCTGTGCGAGTTCCGGGCGGCCTTCGAATCTGGTTCTGCTGAGGCTGGTTCCCGAGACATCTTGCGTGGTGGACGTTCCTTGGGCTGGTCCCCATATCCCGGTCAGAGTGATTTTGAGCACGACGACCGGCGTCCCGGCCGGGAAAAGCTCTTCCCGGGGGTCGCCCTTGAGGCTGCACCCGCAACCGTGAGTCGCCTTGACCGTTCCGGCCGGGTAGACCGAGACGAGTACGGACTTCACCATGCCTTCAGCGATCGGCTTCCCTGATACCGCCTGCGTGGGCTGGGGTACGACCGTGTACTGCTGCGTGTGAGCGTTCACGCCGGGCGCGGCTGCGCAGCCTGTGAGGGTGAGGACCGCGGCCAGTGCGGCTGTGGTGAGGAGCTTCGTGCTTCGGTGCATCTGTCTCTTGTCCTTCTCTGACTGCTTTCACTACTTCTTCGCGATCTGGCGCGTTTTCGGCGCGCAGTTCGTTCAGGGGACCTGGATGTGTTGGTGGTCGCCGGTATCGGCGAACTGAGTCGTGAAGTTCTGCAGTCCGGTGATCGGGTCGCCTGCGGCGGCACGGATGTTGGACTGGCCGAGCCCAGATCCGTGCGGAACGTATGGATCCAGGAGCCGGATCAGTTGCAGGGAGAGGCTGTCGGCCCCGGTGAGGGACTGGTGATTGAGGGCGTAGAAGTCGACGGCTTTGCCTTGCCAGTGCGCGGAGGCTGTACCTGCGCCAGGTGTTTCGCCAGTGCACCGCCGGTTCAGGTCGGACACCCCGACCTGCTGGAAGTTGTTCACCGCGATGACCATGATTTGCAGCACGTGCACATCCAGCACGCAGTCCGGGCTGGCAGTCCCGTTGGCCATATTGATGACCTGTTGCTGGTACCGGTTCTCCAGGAAGGTCAGCTTCCCCGTGTTGATCGCAGCCACCAGCAGGTTCGCTGCCGCGGCCGCGTCGGCGGGAACCTGGCACGCGGCCGGCGCTGTGCCGGTGAGAGCGGCGATGACGTCGCCGGCGGGTTGGTAGTAGGGGGTGTAGTGGTTTGGGTCACGGTTGACCTGGACCCGGTGCGCCAACGCGGAGGGGTCCATCTGTTCCCAGCCGGGAACGGCGGTCATGCGGGTGTAGAACGCTGCAGCTGCGGTGCCGGGGTCGAGGCGTTGCGCCCGGGTGCCGTAGCCGGCGCCTTGCCCGAACACACCGATGGTGGTGTTGTCGACGGCGTCGCCGTGGTCCAGGTTCTGTAGGGAGGATTCGCCCATCCCGGTCATCACGGCGATCTGCTGCCCGTGCTCGTCGATGCCCAGTTGGCGCCCGACCTGGATGATGGTCGCTGCGATCACCAGCTGGTCGTGACCGTACCCGTCCACTACCTGACCGGCCTGCACGGTCGGCGACCCGCCAAGACATGCCCCCGTGTACCCGGTGGCTGTTGCCGAGCCCATGGCCAGAACGATGCCGACCGGCAGCAACGCCACCGCCAGCGGCACGACGACCAGGATGCCCGCGATCACGAGCAGGAGCTTGCGGCCGGTCTTTGTCCGGGTCGTCAGGGTGAGGGCGGTGGCGGTCATGGTTGGGATTCCCGGTCGAGCACGATCTGCGCGATCGTCAAGAGGCGTTTCGTGATGGCCAGCCGTGCCCGCGCGGAGCCGGGATGGATGCCCAGGCGTTGCGCCAGCACAGCACCGGATTCGTCGAGGTACTCGGCCGCTTCCCGGTACCCGCCGGTGGGCGGCAGGCAGTTGATCAGAAGACTGCCGGTGCGGGGCAGGTCGAGATCGATCGCGGCCAACGCTGCCCGGACCGTGTAGGTGACGTGACAGACATGGTCCCGGATCGAGCGCAGCCGGCGCTCGGTGATCTGGTGACGAGCTGCGACGGTCTCCGTGTTCCCGCTTTCGAACGCGAGATCCGTGATCACCTCCCACTCCTCAATGCCGACGAAGTCGGCAACCAGGCTGATCCACCGGTGCAGGTCGAACCGGTGCACCAACCCGGCCAGCACATCGGTGTCCCGCGGGACCGGTGGGTCTTCGCGAAGCTCCTCGGTGTCGGAATGCTGGAAGTGGTAGCGGTGCACGATGTTGCGGGTGATGCCGAACACGAACCTGCTCGGATTTCCTCGGCTTGGATCGAACGTGTCGGCTTTCCGCCACACCGTCTCGCGTGCTTCCTGTAAGACAGCCTCCACGTCGTTCGGACGAGCGGGCAGCTGATGCACCACGTAGCCGCGCATGTCATCCACCGCATGCAGCAGCACGTGCATGTCGGCGCGCGTTGTGGTGGATTCTTCGACGGTCCCCCATGACATCGTGTTCAGGCTCCTTCCACGGAGTCAGACGGTTTCTGTAGCTGGTTCGGGAACTGCTCCCGCAACGCCGCCAACCGGCGACGGCCGGTACGCACCGATGTGCCGGCAAGAGCGGCCACCAGCGCCCCCGTCAGCGGCTGTCCCGCATCACGGGCTGCCTGCAATGCCGCCACCAGCTCCTGGTTTGAGTCGTTGGACTTCCCCACAGTCGGTACCGGCGCCGCGGGGGCGACTGGTTGTCTGGTATTCGCGTCGACCATCACCACGAGTAGGTGAGTGGCAACCAGCAACGCGATCGCCGGAATCGCCGAAACGGCGGTAGCGAGAACGATCGGGACCCTGAGGTCCGCGACCTGGGAAGCGTGCACGGCGTTCCCGATCACGCTGATCGCAGCGAAAAAGCTGAGTGCCGTCCACGGGTACCAGGTCATCCGGGGTGAGCGTCCCTTCAACGCGAACGCTGCACCGGTGGCCACGACGATGAACCCGTCCACGATCAGAGGCCACAGGAACGCCAACTGGCGATCGATCCCCGACAACGTCGCCAAGTCGATCAGGGACGAGAACGAAAGAGTGAAGCCGCCCCCCGCGAGCAACGCCACAGCCATCGCGGTGACCCACACGAGGATCCGACCGTTGGTGCGCGGCGTGGTCGGACCCTCAGCCATCGGAACTCACCGCCTCCCGAAGGAGCGACGCTGGTGTGTCGTGGTGCTGATGCGCTGAACGTAGACCATCGACTAGGAAAGTAACCCCTCGAACGGGGCTAGACAGAAGCGACGCGCCGCGGCTTTTCCGGCCGTTCACTGGCACGACTCACAGTCGGTTTCCGTGGCCGGATCAACCGGAACGAGGTAGCCATCGACCACAGTCACCAGGTCCGTCTCGGCCGGCATCATGCCAGCGCTCCGGTTCTGGTCTGGGCGCTGGCCTCGATCCACGCCAGCACCTCGGACCGCTTGTACAGCACCGTGCGCGGCGTCGGCTTATAGAACCGCGGCCCCGTACCGTGGTAGCGCAACTGAGCCAAGGCGCCCACCGAGATCCCCGTGAGCTCCTCAACTTCGACCGGCTGAATGTAATCCCCCAACATGACCCACTCCCGTCGTACTGACAGTGACTGAATGACATTGCTGTCATTTCGACGGTAGGACGCTTTCGTTGGATTGACAAGTGCCGAAGGCGTATTCTGTTGAAATGGCGGAACCGGGAAAGACCAGCGGCATCGGACAACGCATCAAGGAACTCCGCCGACGCCGCGGATACCGCTCCACGACGGAACTGGCCGAACGAGTCCTCGGTGGGAACGTGACCGCCGCCGTCCTCGAGAACATCGAATCCGGCCGCAAAGCCGACCTCAGCGTCAGCCAACTCCTGAACATCGCACGCGCGTTACGAGTACCCCCCGCCTATCTGCTCGCAGACATCACCGCCCCGGGAAGCAGCCTCGACCTCCCCAACCTCAGCGATGACTTCGCTGAAATGACAGCTGGCGAGTTCGAAGCCTGGTTCAGCGGCACCCTCGCCGGCGACTATCGCTCCCCCGACCCGGATGAACGCCTCGACCTCCTGCAGCTGGAGGCATATCGGACGCTCTCCAGACTCCGGCGCGAGATGGTCCGCCAAGCCGCCGCGAATGAAGCCCTCCGAGACCAAGGTGTCAGCGCTCAAGGATCCCGGTCGGTCGCACTCGAGGCCGAGGCAGCAGAGCTGGAGGACTATCTGCAACGCGCAGGCTGGACGATCAGCTAGCTGAGAGGTGGAGGCGTGGGGTTCGTTTCGGCGTATGAGACTGCCGCTGGTCGGAGATACCGGGTTCGGTACCGCAAGCCCGATCATTCTGAGGGCCAAAAGCGAGGCTTCAAAACAAAGCGCGACGCGGAGGTCTTCCTCGCTACGGTTGAGGTGGGAAAGGCAACTGGTCAGTTCATCGATCCGGGCGCTTCCCGCATCCTCGTGTCCGAGCTTGGGCCGCAGTGGTTGGGCACTCGCGTCAACCTCAAGCCGTCGTCACTGAAGCCAGTACAAAGTTCTTGGCGCGTGTACGTCGAGCCAAAGTGGGGTAGCTGGTCTATTGGCTCGATCTCCCACTCGGAAGTGCAGTCGTGGGTAAGCGCTTTGGCGGCTGGTCGTTCGGCGACGACAGTGCTTAGGGCATATGGCGTTCTCGCCGCGATACTTGATGCGGCGGTGCTGGATAAGCGCATCCCGGTCAATCCGGCTCGCAACGTCAAGCTGCCCCGCAAGGTTCCGAAAGCACACGTCTACCTCACCCATCAAGAGGTTGAGCGTCTTGCCAGGCACTCCGGCGACCATGCAGCGCTCGTCTACGTTCTTGCATATACCGGCTTGCGCTGGGGTGAAGCGATCGGGCTTCGGGTCAAAGACCTTGATCTAAAGGCGCGCCGGATAAGCGTTGTCGTGAATGCCGTTGAGGTCGGCGGATACATCGAGGTCGGAACACCAAAGACGCATAAGCGTCGTGCGGTGGCGATTCCGGACTTCCTGGTGCCGCACCTGGAGCAGCAAATCTCCGGGAAGGCACCAACCGACTTGGTATTCGCCGGTCCGAACGGCTTCCATATGCGGCGCACACGCGTGAGCGCTGGCAGCAAATCGTGGTTCAAGACCGCGCTTCGTACCGCCGAGCTCAATCCGATGACCTTGCACGATCTGCGCCACACTGCGGCCAGCCTTGCCATCAGCAGCGGAGCCAATGTCAAGGCGGTGCAACGGATGCTGGGACATGCGTCGGCAGCCATGACGCTCGACACGTACGCGGACCTTTTCAACGACGACATTGATCGCGTCGCGACGGCGCTCGATCGCGATCGATCGAAAGCAGTGCAATTCACAACGAGCACGTTCTGATCGCCGCTGGGGTCGGCTGTTTCAGCTGAATTGCGGCCAAAATGCGGCCAAACGCGCGATCCGGAGATACGAATCGGGCCCGAATTCCGCGTGATTCCGCGGAATTCGGGGCCGTATGGCTTGGCGGAGACGGAGGGATTTGAACCCTCGGTCCCCTTACGGGGACTCCACCTTAGCAGGGTGGTGCACTAGGCCTGACTATGCGACGTCTCCTTGCATACCCGCCGCGGCGGACACACGCCCACCATCATAACTGACGGCCGGGACGGGTCGAACCGCCGTGGGCGGCGCGACCGCGTCAGCCCGCGCCGTTCGAGCAGGTCTGGGTCGCCGCGGTCTGGCCGTGCACGTTCGTGCTGAGCGGCACGGGCGTGGACGACGGCGACGGGGTTGCTGTGGCCGTGCTCTTCTTGCTCGAGCTCTTGCTGCTACTCGGCGACGCGGCCGCGCTCGGCTGCTGGGCCGGCTGGTCGGATGCCGTGACGGATCCGTCGCCCGTGCCGCCCGTGATCTGCACGTATTGGTCGCTCTGGATCGCGGTGTTCAGCGTCTGCGCTGCGTTGTCGTCGGGGACGACACGGTTCGGGTTATCCGGATCTGCCACCGTCGGATACTGCACGAACGCGATGTTGCTCCAGTTGAGCCCCTTGAGCGCTGTGGCGATCTGGTAAAGCGTCGTCACGTTGTTGAGACTGTCGGAGAGCGTCACGTTGCTCGTCGTTGCCTTGGCCAGCCCCCACACCTTGACCGGGTTCGTCAGCGTGCCGTTGCTCATGATGGTGCGCACGAGTGAGGAGAGGAACACCTGCTGGTTGCTGATGCGCGACAGGTCTGATCCGTCACCAACACCGTGCCGGGTGCGCAGGAACTCGGCGGCGTTCTGCCCCTGGAGCGTCACCTCGCCTGCGGGCAGGTTGAGGCTCGTGTCCGGGTCGTCGATGCCGTTGCCGCCGATGCACACCTGCACTCCGCCGACCGCGTTCGACATCGCCACCACGCCGTTGAACGTTATGAGCGCGGCGAACGGGATCTTGATGCCGGTCATCTGGGTGACGGTGTCGGCCACGCAGCTCATGCCGCCCTCGGACAGCGTGGTGTTGAACTGCGCCAGATCCTGGGCGTCGTTGTTGCCGCACGCGGGGATGGGCACCATCAGGTCGCGCGGAAAGCTCACCACTATCGCGTGGCTGTGATCCTTCGAGAGATGCAGGAGCATCGTCACGTCGTTGTTGCCGACGCCCGAGCTATCGTTCAGCGTGCCCCAGGCATCCCCCTGCCCGCTGCGGGTGTCGGAGGCGGCGACCAAGATGTTGACTCCGCCCTTGAGGGCTGCGATGTTCGGGATCGCCTGCGACCCCGCGCCGTTCAAGTGGAACGACTTGTGGGTGTCGCTCACGAGGTTCACGGCGGCGACACCGGCGATGCCGAGCACACTGACAGCTGCAACGGCCACCACTGAAGCGACGATCTTGCCGAACGTGGCCCACGGATTCGAGCGCAGGCGACCATGGCGTGCGATGGCGCGGGGCGAACGTGCCGACCGGGCGGCGGCGCGCGTGTGTCGAGTGCCATCGACGGGGATGCGTCGTTCGGCCATGTGCACCGCCTCTCGTGCGCGCTCTTGAGTCTGCGCTGTCTGGTCTTGGTCTCACCCTGAACCGTGGTTTCATCAGGACTTCAGTCGAGGCTAAACGACTCAGATAGGTGAACACTGGCATTTGCTGAAGGAATGATGAGAGCGCCTCAACCGAGCCTCGCGGCCGCCCCGCCGTTGGCGGGCGCGACTACCGAGCCGAGCGCTCCGCCACATCGATCAGCCAGTCGAATGCGACCGGCAACGCGCCCAGCACGGAGATATGGCCGTCGTTGGGGCGCAGCCAGAACTCGCCCGATCCAAGCAGGGCGGCAAGCCACTCTCCGTGGCTCAGGGGAACGACGCGATCGCGACCACCCTGCACGTGGAGGGTCGGGCATCCGATCGTCGACAGCTCGAAACCCCAGGCGGTGGTGAACGCGACATCGTCGTCGATCTCGCCCCACGGCGGCTCACCCCCTTCGGTCGCCTCGACGGATGCCCGGTTGGCGTCGGCCCCGAGCGGCGCCCACTCGGCCTGCAGCGCCGCCCAGTCCAGGTCGATGAAGCTCGACTCGTCGAACTCCGCCGTCTCGCCGTAGCGCTGCCGTTCGTCGCGCCCGCCCCGAAGCGCTCCGGAGAGCGCGCCAGGCGAGGCCATGCCCGCGAACCAGTCGTAGGCATCCGTATATGGCGCAATGCCGGCGAGCGTCACGGCGCCGATCACGTGGTCGGGGTCGAGCGCCGCGCACGCCAGAGCGTGCGGCCCACCGCCCGATGCCCCGACGGCGGCATACCTGTCGAGGCCAAGTGCCGCGGCGACCGCGACCGCGTCTGCAGCGGCATCGGCAACGGTGCGGCCCGGCAACACCGAGGTTCCGGGATATCCCGCTCGCGCACAAGAAACAACACGGATGCCCCGCGCCGCCGCGGCCTGCACGACCGGCTCGAGCACGCGCCCGGTTTGCGGCGTGCCGTGATGCCAGATCACGGTGAGGGCGGCGCGTGGGTCGTCCCGGCGACCGCCGGCCGAATCAGGCGATGGCTCACCGCCAGCATGGGCGCCGGCGGTCTCGGGCACGCCGGTGTCCCAGAACCTCACGGTGCGTCCGTCGGGCAGTTCGAGTTCTCGTTCGGTCGCCATGGTTCCTCCGCTCCGTTTCACCGTACCGAAGGCATCAGCGTGCTATGCGCGATTGGTTCGAGAGCATCCCGCCCGCCCCGCAGCGGAGCCCGCGCCGGTAGCGTTAAGCGCCGGAGCAGAGGAGGCGTCGTGGGCTGGTTCTCGCGTTGGCGCAAGCGGCGCATCCTCAAGCCGTACAACGACGCCGCCGTGGTGGTGCCGCCGCAGGCCACCGTCGAGCAGTCCGTCTCCGAGGGAATGATGATCGCGGAGTACGCGGTACGCCTGCGCCTGAAGAACGCCATCGCGGTCGACGCGGTCGTGTCCCCGCGGGCGTACGACGCGCGCACGTATCTGCCGCAGGCATCCGCTGCCTTTCAGGAGCTCGCCGACCAGTCGCAGGAAGCATCCGACCGCCTCACCGAGGAGCTTGCCCGTACGGCCGGGAGGTCGGGACGCGCAGAGCACGTGCACGACTACCGCAGGGGCGACGAGGCGAACGTGCGGCACCGGCTCATGGTTGCGACGGAGGCCGCGTCGGCGCTGCGCGAGAAGATCGGCGAAGAGGACTACCTACTCGATCTCATCGAGCAGGCGCGGCGGGATGCCTGGGACGAGGTGAGCGCATCGCTCGTCGATCACGCGCTGCAGTACACGAACGCGCCTGCGCCCCTGGATGAGGTTGACCGCGACATCGAGCTCGCCACGCTTCGCGCCGAGCTGGAGGCTCTCACGAGCGACGCGTGATGGGGGCTGCGGGCATCGGGTGCCGCCGGTGAGTAGCGCGTGTAGCGGGGGCTGCTGCCGGTTGAGTGGCCCGCGTAGCGGGCACTACCGGCGGTTGAGTGGCCCGCGTAGCGGGCACCACCGGCGGTTGAGTAGCCCGCGTAGCGGGCGTATCGAAACCGAGCTGGGTGGTGGGTTTCGATACGCGGCTTCGCCGCTACTCAACCCGCGGTAGGGGCTTCGCCGCTACTGGGCCCGCGGTGCCGGGCGGAGGCCGGCCGTGAGGAGGTCGAGCATGCGGCGGACGCGCTTGGCGTCTTTGGCGTCGCCCGTCGCGACGAAGATGCCGACCAGCATGGTCGTGAGGTCTTCCGCGTCGATGTCGGGGCGGATGCTCCCATCCGCTGCGCCAGCCGCCAGCAGCCCGCCGACGGTCTCGTTGATGCGATCGCGCGTCTCGCTCTTGCGGATCGCACCTGACGCAAGCGCGACGCGAAGGGCATCCGCCATTCCCTGCTTGGTCGCAACGAACCGCGTGTAGCGATCCATCCACAGCCGCAGCGCCTCGAAGCCGTTGTGGCTCTCGAGCAGCGGCGCCGCCGACGCCACCACCTCGTCCAGCTCGCTCCGGTGCAGAGCCTCCACGAGCACCTCACGCGTCGGGAAGTTGCGATACAGCGTGCCGATCCCGACTCCCGCAGCTCTGGCGATCGCCTCGAGCGAGACCGGTGCGCCGCTCGGTGCGGCCTCGAAGGCGTCACGGGCCGCGTCGAGCAGAAGAGCTCGATTGCGTGCGGCATCAGCACGTAGCTTCGGCTGCGTGGCTGCCGCCGGCCCCTCGCTCTGGCCTTCGCCAGACAGGCTCCCGGGGGCAGGATGCAGCGCCTCCGCTGACAGGGATGCATCGCCTCTAGACAACCGGAGGCACCTCCGTTACGCTCGTGATCGTAAGCGGAGCAACCTCCACTTCAATCCCATTGTACGAGTTGTTCCGAGTGCGTCGCGCGGATATCCCCGCCGGCAGGCCACCGGGCGCCGGCGATCTCGCGCGCCTCGGCGGGCGCCCATCCTGAGGAGAACCATGTCTGATTCCACTTCCGTCCGCCCCTCACTGGGCGGCACCTACCCCATCGCCGGGCGGCCCGTCGCGCGCGTCGGCTACGGTGCCATGCAGTTGATGCGCCTCACCGGCGAACCGGATGCCGCGGCATCCGTTCTGCAGCGTGCGCTCGACTCCGGCGTGAACCACGTCGACACGGCCGACTTCTATGGCGACGGATTCGTCAACGAGGTGATCAGGACGGTCGTGGGCGATCGCGACGACGTGCTCGTCGCCACCAAGATCGGCGCCGTGGCCGACGAGAACGGCGGGGCGGTCCCGTTGCGCCCGGCGCAGCGTCCGGAGGAGCTCGAGGCGAGCATCCGCAACAACCTCGCAACGCTCGGGCGCGAGAGCCTCGACCTCGTCTACATGCGTCGACTCGACTCGGGTCCGGGGCTGCGGGCGCAGGCCGAGCAGGATGTTCCGCTCGAAGACCAGCTGGAGGTGCTGATCCGACTGCGCGACGCGGGCGACATCCGAGCCATCGGGCTCAGCGGGGTGACGCTCGAGGTGCTGCGGCAGGCGCTGCCTGCGGGCATCGCTGCCGTGCAGAACGCGTACAGCGTGATCGACAGGCAGTTCGACGACATGCTTCGCGTGACGATCGATGAGGGCATCGCGTGGGTGCCGTTCTTCCCGCTCGGCGGCGGCATCGCGTGGTATCCGAAGGTGACCGAGCAGGCGGCCGTGCGTCAGGCGGCGGATCGACTGAGTGCGACGCCTTCGCAGATCGGGCTCGCCTGGCTGCTGCAGCACAGCGCGAACACGCTGCTCATCCCCGGCACGGCGAGCGTGGACCACCTCGATGAGAACCTCGCGGTGGGCGACCTGGTGCTGGACGCCGAGACCGTGACGCAGCTCGATGCCCTCGTGCCTGCCGGATCGGGGCCGGTGAACTGGGTGCCGGAGCAGTCAACCCGCTCCGCCGACGCCTCCGGCGAATAGCAGCCGGGGTGTGCGCCTCGCCCAAGTCGGCCGTTTAGGCGGGAGGCAGCGACGTGTCGATCTCGCGCAGCACGTAGTCGAGCTCTTCCTGCGTGAAGAGCCCCGGATGCCTCACGAGCACCTTGCCCGACGGCGACAGGATGACGGTGAAGGGGAGGCTGTCGACGCGGAAGCGGGCGGCATCCGTACCTTTGCTGTCGGCGATGAGCGGAAAGTCCAGGCCATACCTGCTGGCCGCCGCACGTGCCTGGACCGTCGGGTCGTCCACGTCGACCCCGACAAAGTGCACGGCAGCGCCGACGGCGCGATGCTCCGCTTCGGCGGCCGGCAGCTGCTGAGCGCAGGCCGTGCACGTGCTCGACCAGAAGTCGACGACCGTGTAGTGACCGTGATCGGATGCCGTCGAGAGCGACTGTGAGCCGTTCAGGTTCGAGCCCGTGATCGGTGAGGGCGTGTCACCGACGTCCGTTCCCCCTGCAACGGTCGTGGGCAGGTCCGATCCCGCAACGGCGCCCCGCTGGGAGGACGGCAGAGCATCGTTCGCGAGCAGCGCGAGGCCATGCGAGAACGGGCCGGTGTCTGCGTCTTCGGCACCGAACTGTGCAAGGTCGACCTCGCGGCCGTCTGGGCCGACCACGAAGATCTCGGTGCCGTGCTGCACGGAGTGCTGCGCCGGATCGAGCTGGATCGGGACGCCGAACGCCTGCGCTGTGCGGGCGAGGGTGGCCGGGTCGGCTGTGCCGAAGTACCAGTTCGGCAGCCCTGTCAGCCCGTGCTGCTCTGACCACGCTTCCACGTCGGCAGGAGCGGGGAAGTACGGATTGGCGTTGACCGAGACGAACGCCACGTGAGCGCGTGCTCTTGCGCTGAGGTCGTGATCGGCCGCGATGACGTCTTGGGCGAAGAGAGCGCACAGATCGGCGCACCTGTCGTCGTTGAATGTGAGCACGACAACCTTGCCGAGGAACCGGTCGGCGGTCATACGGCTGCCGTCCTCGTTGGTGAGTGTGTACTCGGGCTGCTTCACCGTGCCGACGCCGCGCATCGGGTCGAGCGCAAGAAGCGTAGCCGTCGGCTTGTTCATGCCCGCCCGGAGGTAGTCGCGCGAGGCATCCTGCGCCTGACTTGCCCCGCCCCGGCCCGCAACGGCGAGCAGCACGGCGACCAACGCGGCGAGCGCCACAGAGGCGGCGACGAGGACGGCGCGTCTTGGTCGGCGAACGGGAGACGGCGGATTCCGGGTCATGCTGAACCTTTCTCGGATTCGGGTCGATGGCCGGCTTCGCTCTCCGACCGCCTGAGCGCGAGCACGAGCAGCGATGCGCAGACCACGACGGCCGACACCACCGCCACGACGGGCCAGGTCGCACCCAGGCCAGCCGTGACGGCAGACTGCGCACGATCGACGTAGGCGATCGACCACGCGAGCGGGTCGGGCATGCCGAGTGCGTTCATCCCGTACCCAATGGAGTACAGCCCGACGACGATGCAGAGACCGCCCGCGATGCGGGGTACCACGACCGACGCCCTGCGCATGATCCTCAGTACCGCGCCTCCGGCGAACGCGGCGAGCACCGAGGCTGCGGTGACGAACAGCCCCATCCCGAGTGCGTACGCCACAAACGCCGCGAATCCGAACACGACGGATCCCGTCGAGAAGGATGCCCCGACTCCGGCGAGAAAGATCGGCAGCGAACAACTGAGCGAGCCGACCGCATAGGCGACGCCGAAGCCGGCCATGGCGAGCGCACCCCGCCCGGTGGGGAACACCACGCCGGGCAGGCGCAAGCGAGGCATCCGATCGAGCACGGCGAGCACACCCAGGAAGCAGAGCCCGGCGCCGATCACGAGCATCGCCCACGGCGCTACCTGCATCACAACGCCGGCCAGCGACCCGGCCACGAGTCCGAGAACGCCGAACGTGCCCACGAACCCGGCCGTCAGGCAGAGGCCAGCACGGAGTGCGGCGCACAGCCGGTCGTACCATGCCCGCGAGGACGCGTCCACGAACATCGCGAGGTAGGCAGGCAACAGCGGGAAACCGCACGGATTGAGCAGTCCGACCAAGCCCAGTGTGAATGCGTAGGCGAGGGTCGCGCCCATCATGGTTCCGCCCGATCCCGGCCGGCCAGGGCGGCCAACCTGGCGTTGTACTCCTCCAGTTCCGTGTCGCCGTAGCGTTGCGCTCGCCGGTCCGCGTGTGCCGCGCGACGGGCATCCGTGCGCTGCCACTGCAGGAAGAGCACTCCGAGCACCAGCAGCGTGGGCAACTCGGTGAAGCCCCAGGCGATGCCGCCCGCCGTCTGCTGATCGGAGAGTGCACTCGCCGTCGACCAGGTGGGAGGCACAGCGAAGAAGCGCACCAGCACCGTCGTGGCCATCATGAACACGACGCCGAAGAAGGCGTGGAACGGCACAGTGGCCGCCAGCTCGGCGATGCGCAAGACCGGGCGTCCGAAAGCACCCATGAGCCCCGCACCGCGTCTCGGGCTCGGATCGACGCCGAGGATGCCCCAGAAGTAGAGCATGCCGATCAGCAAGAAGTGCAGGACCATCAGGTTGTGGCCCCACCAGGTGCTCATCAGCCAGTCGAACAGGGACGTGAAGTAGAGGCCGTAGAGGCTGAGCAAGAAGAGGGCCACCGTGACGGCGGGGTTCGCGATCACGGCTGCGGCACGCGAGTGCAGCACGTCGAGCACGACCGATCTGGCGCTGCGCCGCCGCCCGGCGGGCAGCGCCCTCAGAAGCAGCGTCACGGGAGCCCCGAGCATGAGCAGGATCGGCGTCAGCATGCCGACGACCATGTGCTGCACCATGTGCACGCTGAAGAGCATCATGCCGTAGCCGTCGAAGCCAGTGGCCGTCATCAGCTCCCAGCTGGCGATGCCGAGCAACCACCATGCCGCGCGGCCGATCGGCCAGGCATCGCCTCGCCGGAGGAGCACGACGACGCCTGCCAGGTAGGCGAGGAGAAGTGCCAACCCGATGAGCGGCAGGATCGGGATGGGCTGGGGGTGGAAGGCGAACAGGCGCGCGAGCGTGAGCGGCTGCGCAGGCATCCACATGGGCCCCGACATGGAACCGGATCCGCCGCCGTGCATGTCAGAGCCCCAGGGGAAGCAGGTCGTCGACAGCCGGTTCGCCCGCTGCCGTGGCGAATGCCTGCAGCGCCGTGGTCAGTTGCGCGCGCTCCGCATCGGGCATCTGGTCGAGTACCGCTTGGATGCCCCTCCTGCGGCGCACCGTGACGGATTCGACCAGCCAGCGACCGTCATCCGTCAGCTCGAGCAGGACCTCGCGGCGGCTTTCCGGGTTCTCGGCTCGGGCGACCCAGCCACCAGCGACCATGCGATCCACCGAACGGCTGAATGTGGAGACGTTCGCGCCGAGACGGTCGGCGAGGGCCCCTACCCTCGTCGGGCCCATGGATGACAACAGCACCAGCACGCGGAACTGCGGAAGCGACACGGCCTCCAGCGCCGGCGCTACGGACTGGGCGACGATACCCAGCAGCGCGCGCGATGCGGTGAGCACTGCCTCCGCGTCGCCCGCGATGGCGTGATCAGGCTTCGTCATGCGGCGCCTCTCCCCTCGACTGGTGACCGGCCGTCGGCCCGGACCGAGTTTATTGCATCACTACAATAGTTGCGTGAGTACACGGAAAGATCGCACCCTGGCCTGGTTTCGAGACAGTCGTTATGGCCTCTTCCTGGCGTCTCTCGTCGTCGGACTGGGCGCTGCCTTGGGCGCGGTCGCGTTCCGCTGGCTCGTGTACGGCATGACCTGGCTCGCCACCGGGCACGCCGAGTTCGGGCAGAACGGATATGTCGCAAGCGGACATCTACCCTGGCTGGGCCTGGCGTTCTACGCGATCATCCCCATCGTCGGCGGGCTCGTCTACGGTCCCATCGTGCACAGGTGGGCGAGTGAGGCACGCGGACACGGAGTGCCCGAGGTGATGCTTGCCGTCGCCGAAAACGATGGGCGCATCCGTCCCCAGGTGTCGGTGGTGAAAGCGCTGGCGTCTGCCGTGACGATCGGCACCGGCGGTTCCGTGGGGCGCGAGGGCCCGATCGTGCAGATAGGTGCGGCACTGGCATCCGGTCTTGGGCAATTGGCGAGGATGCCCAGCGGCAGGCTGCGCATCCTGGTCGCGTGCGGCGCGGCCGGCGGCATCTCGGCCACGTTCAACGCACCGATCACGGGAGTCTTCTTCGGTGCCGAGATCATCCTGCGTGAGATCTCGGCCGGCTCGCTGTTCGCGATCATGCTGTCGTCGATGGTGGCCGATGCCATGGCCAGGAGCATCATCGGGTCGGCCCCGTTCCTGGCCGCGTTCCCGCAGAACGCCGAGCTGCACCACAGCGTGAACTACCTGCTCATCGCTGTGCTCGCCGTGACGACCGGTTTGATCGGGCAGGTATTCCGATGGCTGCTCTACGCCACCGAGGACGTGTGCGATCGTCTCTGGCGGGGCAGGCCGGAGTGGCTCAGGCCCGCGGCGGGTGGCGTGGTGCTCGGGCTCATCCTGCTCGCGCTGCCCCAGCTGTACGGCGTGGGATATCCCGTGATGTTCAAGGCCATTGCCGGCAACTACACGGTCTGGTTCCTCTTGCTTCTGGCCGCCGGAAAGATGATCGCGACCTCTGTGACGATCGGGATCGGCGGGTCGGGCGGCGTCTTCGCACCCTCACTCTTCATCGGCCTCATGTGGGGCAATGCGTTCGGCCTCATCGCCGACCACGTGTTCGGCCCTTCGGCGGGCTCGCCTGCCTTATATGCCGCGGTCGGCATGGGCGGCGTCTTCGCAGCAGGAACCAGGGCTCCACTCACCTCGTTCGTCTCGGTGCTGGAGATGACCGGGGACTTCGCATTGGCGCTTCCTGTCATGCTCACCACCGCCGTCTCGGCGCTCATCTCGCGTTCTCTGGCGTACGGGACGATCTACACGACCAAGCTCCTGCGGCGAGGCCATGATGTGGAACGCATCCAGGACCGCCACTACCGCCAGCTTCTCGGCGACAGAGGCGACGAGCCGTCGGCCGCCTGAATGGAATTGCGCGATGTTGGTGAGCCCGGTGCTCCAGCGCAACCCCGTGTGACGCATTCGAAGCCGGCGTTACACTCGCCGCCGTCGCGGGCAGCCTCGACCGGGCTGCCGCGCCAACAGATGAAACCCGTCACGACGTGAGAGAGGGAATCATGGCTGAATCGAAGGACCAGACCACGAAGGGGCGCGACCAAGGAGAAGACACCGAGGTCGGCGCGGGCCCGGACGGCGGCGCCGTGCGGCACGGCCCTGAGGAGTCGAAGTCTCTGAAGTACTCGCAGGAGATCACCTCGCCAGAGGACGATCCCGAGCGCGAGGGCCGCAGCCTTGTCACCACCAATCACGAGGTGATCAAGCAGTGGGCCGAGGCGCGCGGCGGCCGACCCGCGACCGTCGACGGAACCGAGCACGGCGACCACCTGGGAGTGCTCCGGTTCGACTTCGGGGAACAGACCGACAAGCTGCGCGAAGTGAGCTGGGACGAATGGTTCGACACGTTCGACCAGCGCGGGCTCAACTTCATCTACCAGGAGGAGAAGTCCGACGGCAGCCAGTCCAACTTCTTCCAGTTCGACAACCCGGGACGCGAGGACGCCTGAGTCGCACTACGTCGGCGATGCCTTGCGTGCTGCGAGCGGTCTCGCGCGCATTGTCCGGACTTCGGCGCTGCACGCAAGCGCTGACGGCCGGGGTTGCCGCCGTCATCTGATGTGAGCATGGATCTCGGCATCGCAGGCAAGAAAGCGCTCATCACGGGCGGCGACTCCGGCATCGGCTGGCACACGGCGCGTGCCCTCCTCGACGAGGGCGCGACGGTCGTGATCAGCGACCTCGACCAGGCCAGGCTCGATGCCGCGGCCGATCGGCTGGATGCCGCACCGGGCACGCTGCACGCGTTCGCGGCCGACATCACCAGCCTCGACGACCTCGCCCGACTGCACGAACGCACCATGGATGCCTGCGGCGCCATCGACATGCTCGTGCACTCCGCGGGCGTCACCGGTGCCCAAGGGACGTTCGATGAGATCGACGACGACGGCTGGACGAGCACGATCGAGACCGACCTGCTCGGCCCCGTTCGCACCACCCGCGAGTTCCTGCCAGACCTGCGCCGCGGATGGGGCCGACTGGTGTACATCGCCTCAGAGGATGCCGTGCAGCCGTACGCGAACGAGCTTCCGTACTGCGCCGCGAAAGCAGGCATCCTTGCGCTCGCCAAGGGTCTGTCGCGGTCGTACGCCAGGGACGGCCTGCTCGTGAATACGGTCTCGCCCGCGTTCATCCACACCCCGATGACCGACGCCATGATGCAGAAGCGAGCCGACCAGCTGGGCGTGGGCTTCGACGAGGCGATCCGGTCGTTTCTCGCGGAGGAGCGGCCCTTCCTGGAGCTCGAGCGGCGCGGCGAGCCGCAGGAGGTGGCATCCGTCATCGCGTTCCTGTGCTCGGATGCCGCGTCTTTCGTCGTCGGGTCGAACTACCGCGTCGACGGCGGCTCGGTCGCGACCATCTGAGCCGCGGCGCGACCATCTGAGCCGCGGCACGACCCCGCGCGCGGCCGGGCTTCAGCAGCAATTGATCAATCGATGAGAGGAACACAGGCATGCAGATCGGATACAAGCTCTCGACCGAGGCCTTCGGCCCGCAGGAGATCGTGCGCCAGGCGGTGCGCGCTGAGGAGTCCGGCTTCGATTTCGTGGAGATCAGCGACCACTACCATCCGTGGCTCGAGGAACAGGGGCACTCGCCCTTCACGTGGACGGTGCTCGGCGCCATCGCCGCGCGAACGGAACGCATCGGGATGGCCACCGGTGTGACCTGCCCGACGTTCAGGTACCACCCGGCGATCATCGCCCAGGCGGCTGCCACGCTCGCCGTTCTCTCCGACGGTCGCTTCACGCTCGGTCTGGGTGCAGGCGAGCGCCTCAACGAGCACGTTGTCGGGGCGTTCCCCGGGGTGCACGAGCGCCACGACCGGCTGCGTGAGGCGATCGAGATCATCTCGATGCTGTGGCTTCCCGGCTATCACAGCTATGACGGCATCTATTACACGATCGATGACGCCCGGGTGTTCGACCTGCCGGAGACCCCGCCGGTCATTGCCGTGGCGGCGAGCGGCGACCTGTCTGCGGCGATCGCGGGTGAGCTGGGCGGCGGGCTGTTCGCGGTGGAGCCGAAGGCATCCATCGTCGAGACCTTCCGTTCGTCCGGGGGAACCGGTCCGATGTATGCGGAGGCTCCTCTGGCCTGGGCCAAGAGCGAGCAGGAGGGCGCTGAGGCCGCCCACGAGATGAGCCGCTGGGCGCTGGCGGGCTGGAAGGTCATGAGCGAGCTGCCGAATCCGGTGAACTTCGAGGCGGCATCCGGTTCGGTGCGTGTCGAGGATGTTCGGGCGAAATTCGCGTGCGGACCCGACGTCGAACGGCACCTCGAGATCGTGCAACCGTTCCTCGACGCAGGCTTCGACCACATCGTTCTGCAGAACGCCGGCCCCGATCCGGATGGCTTCATGGACTTCTTCGCGGCAGAGCTCGGTCCTCGGATGCGCGGCGACGCCGCGTAGGACCGCGTAACCACGGCGAGCGGGCCGGTGTCAACCGCTCGTCTGCGGGTCCGCGCGCAGTCAGGCTGTCATAAAGGGGCCGAAAGGCGATTCACAGCGCACCGTTCCATCCGGTCGCGCCACAACTTAAGGAGCCGGCGATGTCGGATGTTCTTGACAGAGTGCTGACCGGCATGGAGTTTCCGGCGACGACGGACGACCTTCTGCGCGAAGCCGCCCGACGCGGATGCGATCCGGAAGCGCTGAGCCTGCTGCGCAGGCTCCCCAACCGCTCCTATCACGGTGTCACCGAGGTGAAAGCGACTCTCAGGCGCATGCCGCAAGAGGCGAACGCCTCGGTCATGTGACGAGCGGCGAGCGCTCTGCCGTCTGACGGGCCGTCGGGGCGCGCGCAGGTACTTCTGCTGTCACAAAGTGGAAGGCCCAGACAAGGGCGTGCGCTCGCTCACGTCACGTTGGCGATGATCACCAGGAGCCACACGACGGTCCAGACCGGGATGGCGGCGAAGACGCAGGCGAGCAGCACGAGTCGCGGAGGCTGCGGCAGCAGAAAACGCACCGCGACCAGCGCGGCGTAGAGCACCGCGACGATGACCGCACCGAGCACGGCCATGGGCACGCTGTTGCGCACCTGGAGCAGGAGCACCGCGACACAGATGGCGGCCATGACGCCCCCGACGACGAGCCACACTCGGCCGCTGGAGGTGCGCAGCGCAGGCTGATTGCGAACCATCGTTGGGTCGCGGCGGGCATCCGGCGACCGTGCGTCGTTCTGTCTCGCCATGGCATCCATACTGCTCCGATGGCCCTGCGCCGCCGGAGGGCTTGACTACTCCTCCTTCTCCTTCTTGGCAACCACTTCTACCCCCAGCGGGGCGGTGGTTGCTTCGAAGGGTCGCTGTTGTTCCGTCCGGGCAGCGAATTCCGAGTGCGAAAGCACCCCATGGAGAGCGAGGAGCACCATGCCGCCACGACACGTCACCCGCGCAGCTCGCCGCGAAACCGAACGGGCATCCGAGCGCATCCGGCGCCGGCAGCGCTCGAGCGAGCGATTCCGCGATATTCAGCGCCAGGATGCCGACGGCAGCCGACAGAACCGGGACGAGCTCGTCGTGCGCCACCTTCAGCTGGCCGACGCAATCGCCCACCGTTACGCGGGCCGCAGGCAGGATGCCGACGACCTGCGTCAAGTCGCGTACCTCGGCCTGGTGAAGGCTGCAGAGCGTTTCGACGCCACTCGTTCCGACGAGTTCGCCTCGTTCGCCGTGCCGACCATCGCCGGCGAGATCAAGCGGCACTTCCGCGACAACTCCTGGTTCGTTCGGCCGCCGCGCTCCCTGCAGGAGCTGCGGTCGACGGTCGAGCACGAGGTGCCGCGTATGGCGCAGCAGCTCGGACGCGAACCAAGCAGAGGAGAGATCGCCGAACGCATCGGCCAACCTGCCGACCGGGTCGACGAGGCCATCAATTGCGGTCGCGCCATGCGGCCGCTGTCACTCGATGCTCCGGTGCTGACCGGCGGCGAACACGCCACCTTCGGCGACACGCTCGACGCCGGAGACCGCACCCTCGAGCACGCGGAACGGGTGCAGGCGCTGCGCCTCGCCTGCCTGAAGCTCCCGCCGCGTGAGCGTCTCATCATCTATCGGCGCTTCTACGAAGACCGCACGCAGTCGGAGATCGCGCAGGAGATCGGCGTGACCCAGATGCAGGTGTCACGGTTGCTCACCTCGACGCTCGCGCGCCTGCGCACACTGCTCGACGAACCGGACTCGCTCGCCGCGTAACCCGGATCCGCCGCCCTTTTTCAGGCCATACGCGCCCCCGTCCACACTGTGTGGCCGGCCGGCCGTATGGCCTGAAAACGTGTTGGGATCGGGGGCGCACGGCCGGCCGTATGGCCTGAAAACGTGTTGGGGTACCCGCTTTGGTTCGTCAGGCCAGCAGGCCGTGTGCCGCTGCGAGCACGTCGTCGACGGTCACGGCGAGCAGCGCGGGGTCCGGCTCTGCCGCGAACGTCTCGCCTCGGCGAACGGATGCGTCGGTGAGGGCGACATGCGGACCAGGCGGCGGACCCCACTCCTCCACCGGCGCAGGGCCGAAGATCACCACAGAGGGCGTGCCGTACGCGGATGCCAGGTGCGCGGCCCCCGTGTCGGCACTGACCACGAGGCGCGCGGCCGCCACCAGAGCGGCGAGTCCGTCGAGGGTGAGGCATCCCGCCAGCATCGAATCAGTCGGGAGCCCGGCGGCCCGCACGACGGCCTCTGCCCGCTGAACATCGGCGTCGCCGCCCGTGACGACGACTCGCTCGCCCTCCGCGTGCAGGGCGGCCGCCACTGCGGCGAACCGGTCGACTGGCCACTGCCGGGAGCCGTAGAACGCCCCGACGTGGATGACGACGGCACCGGGCACCACCGCGGGTTCGCTCGGGGTGAGGATGCCTACATCGGGGTCGCGAGCATCCGCCCCGAACGCGTTCACCAGCCTCGCCCACCGCACGCGTTCGTTGATGCCGTCGACCCAGTCCGGCTCGCGAGGGTCGAGGCGCTCCGGCATGCCGGGGACGGGTCCTCCGCCGCCCGGACCGTTCGCGTGCTGAATGACCAGACGTGCTTCGAGTGCGGCGATGGCCGACCGGCTCTCCTGGCCGTTGCCGTGCAGGTTCGCCGCGATGTCCGCGGTACCCGGCTCGAGGTGGATCGGGGCGTCGAGGCCCCTGGTGGGTAGCAGGGCGTCGACGCCTGGAACCAGGCGAGCGATGGGCTCGAGCCAAGCGGGCGCCGCGAAGACGAGCGCGTGGTCGTCGAACGTGCGGGCGAGAGCCTTCAGCGCGGGCACCGCGACGAGCAGATCGCCCAGCTTGAGGGCGCGCAGCGCGAGGAGCATCGGTCGGTCGTCGGGCGGGGTGAAGCGCAGCATCGGCGGCATGGATAACAGGTTGTCGGCTGGGCGTGCGAGCGGTCCAGCCCTTGCATCCTTCGAGAAGGAGAAGAAGTAGTGAAAACGCGTTTGCATCGCTGCTACTGCGGGAACTACTCCTTCATGACCGAAAGTCGCAGAGCTACGCCGAACACGGAGACGACAGGTGTGAAGCCGGCCGCCGTTCCGTTCGACGCCGTGCTGTTCGACCGAGACGGCACCCTCGTCGTGAACCTGCCGTACAACGCCGATCCGAGCCGCGTCGAGCCCATGCCGACGGCCGTGGAGACGGTGCGCCGGCTGCGCGAGGCAGGCGTTCTCGTCGGCGTCATCACCAACCAGTCGGGCGTCGGCAGAGGACTCATCACCCCCGAGCAGTTGCGCGCCGTCGACGCCGCCATCGATGACCTGATCGGGCCGTTCGACGTGTGGGAGGTATGCCCGCACGTGCCCGAGGACCACTGCGGATGCCGCAAACCGGCGCCCGGGCTCGTTCTCGCCGCGACGGCCCGCCTCGGCGTCGATCCCCGCCGCACCCTGGTGATCGGCGACATCGGCAGCGATGTGGATGCCGCCGCCGCCGCGGGCGCGTCGGCCGCGCTCGTCCCTACGCCGGTGACCAGGCAGGAGGAGGTCGACGCGGCCGAGCTCGTGGCACCCGACCTCGCGACGGCCGTGGAGCTGGCGTTCTCGAGAGCGGGGCGGCCGCTGTCACCGGTTGGAGCCGCCCTGTGACGGCCGGCACGATCAAGGACAGCTCGCCGAAGGGCGGAAGCAGCCGGAACATCCTCGTCGCACGCCTCGACAGCATGGGCGACGTGTTGCTCGCCGGTCCCGCCGTGCGCGCCGTCGCGGCATCCGGCGCTCGGGTCACCATGCTGTGCTCACCACGCGGATCCGCCGCCGCCGGCATGCTCCCTGGCGTGGCGGAGGTCATGGAGTGGGACTGCCCTTGGATCAGCGCAGATGCTCCCGACCTCAACGCGGAGAGCACGCGCGAGCTCGTGCAGAGCATCGCGACACACGGATTCGACGAGGCGGTCATCCTCACCTCGTTCCACCAGTCGCCGTTGCCCCTCGCGCTGCTGCTCAGGCTCGCCGGGGTGCCGCGCATCGGCGGGGCATCGGTCGACTACGCGGGCACCCTGCTCGACGTGCGGCTGCGCCCGGGCGACGAGCCGGGCGACGACCTGCCCGAGGGCATCCCGGAAGCGGAGCGAGCCCTGCGCATCGCCGAGGCGTGCGGGTTCCGCCTGCCCGAGTCCGACCCCGGCCTGCTGTCCGTGCACGGTGCAGTCGCGGCGACGGGGATGCCCAAGCCCTACGTCGTGCTGCATCCCGGGGCTACGGCGCCGGCCCGCACGTGGACGAAGGAGGGATACGCGGCGGTCGCCTCCGCCCTGATCGAACTCGGCGTGCACGTCGTGGTCACGGGAACCGGTGACGAGCGGCCGCTGACCGCCGCCGTCGCAGCGCACGGAGGCACGGACCGCGGGGGGAAGCTCGACCTGCCTGAACTGGCGGGCGTGCTCGCCGGAGCGGCGGTCGTCGTCAGCGGCAACACCGGACCGGCTCACCTCGCGGCAGCCGTGGGCACACCCGTCGTGAGCCTGTTCTCGCCGGTCGTACCCGCCGTGAAGTGGGCGCCGTTCGGTGTACCGCACGTGCTGCTCGGCGATCAGCAGGCCGCGTGCGCTGGGAGCAGAGCCCGCGTCTGCCCTGTGCCCGGGCATCCGTGTCTCTCCGGCATCACGACCACACAGGTGGTGGATGCCTGCCTGTGGCTGGCCCCGAAGCTGCTGCGCCGGCCGCGGAGCCGCGGTCGCACTCATGTCGTGCCGTCGAGCGGCCGGGCGCGAGAGGCGGTGGCGCCGTGAAGATCTTGATCTGGCACGTGCACGGCGGATGGATGAACTCTTTCGTGCAGGGCGACCACGAATATCTGCTGCCGGCCACGCCGCAACGCGACGGCTGGGGACTCGGCCGTGGTGGCCGTTCCTGGCCCGCAAACGCGCGCGAGGTGGCCCCCGAGTCGTTGCGGCAGGAGCGGCCGGATGTCGTCGTGCTGCAACGGCCCGACGAGCTCGCCGAGGCGGCCAGGCTGCTGGGCGGGACACCCGGTCACGACCTGCCGGCGCTCTACCTCGAACACAATGCGCCGCGACCGCACGCGGTGGCCAGCGTGCATCCGCTGGCGGATCAGCGCGACATCCCGATCGTGCACGTGACGCATTTCAACGAGCTGTTCTGGGACAACGGCATGGCGCCGACGACCGTGATCGAGCACGGCATCGTCGACCCAGGCCACCGCTACACAGGCGAGCTCGACGCCCTGGCCGCGGTGATCAACGAGCCAGTGCGGCGAGGCCGCATCACCGGAACCGACCTCCTCGCCAGGTTCACCGACCTTGCGCCGGTCCACGTGTTCGGCATGAAGACAGACGGCCTGGCGGAGGCGATCGACGATCCAGGGGTGGTGCCGAGCGGAGACCTGCCGACGGACCGGCTGCACACCGAGCTGGCACGGCGACGCGCGTACCTGCATCCCGTGCGGTGGACATCGCTCGGGCTCTCGCTGCTCGAGGCCATGTATCTCGGGATGCCCGTGCTCGCCCTTGCCACCACCGAAGTGGTGCGGGCGGTGCCGCCTGGGACAGGCGTGACGTCTACGAATCCGGACGAGCTGCGGGCGGCGGCGTCCACGCTGCTGGCGGAGCCAGAGCGCGCCAGGGAGCTCGGCGAGGCAGGAAGGGAGCACGTGCGCCAGGCGTACGCGTTGGAGAACTTTCTCGAGCGCTGGAACACCGTGCTCGACGACACGGTCGCAGCCTGGCGGCTGCGGCATCCTCACCGGCGCCGCATGGAGCCGAGCGCGGCAGGTGCCGCACGCGGCTCACGCGGGGGCCGGATCGACCGCCGGCCCGGCGCCGGCTTCACAAGGGACTTCGGGCCCACAACGGAAGGAGCACCATCGTGAGAATCGCCATGGTTTCCGAACACGCCAGCCCCCTGGCATCCGTCGGAAGCGTGGATGCCGGTGGGCAGAACGTGCACGTCGCCGCGCTCAGCAGAGCGCTCGCGGCGCAAGGTCACGAGGTCACCGTCTACACCAGGCGCGACTCCTCCCAGCTGGCCCACCGCGTGGCTCTAGCCCCTGGCGTCTACGTGGTGCACGTGGACGCGGGGCCGGCAACACGCATCCCGAAAGACGACCTGCTGCCCTACATGCCGCAGCTCGCCGAGGGCATCGCGGCCGACTGGGAGACGCGCGGGGCGCCCGATGTCGTACACAGCCACTTCTGGATGTCCGGACTCGCCGCCCTCGGCGCAGTCGAGAGCATCCCGACGTCGCGCATCCCCGTCGTGCACACGTTCCACGCGCTCGGTTCTGTGAAGCGCCGGTTCCAGGGCGCGGCCGACACGTCACCCACCGCGCGGCGCTGGCTCGAGCCGCACGTCGGCAGCCGTGCGGCGGCGATCGTCGCTACGTCGACCGACGAGGTGCTCGAGCTCGGCCGCATGGACATCGCATCGGGAAAGGTGCATGTCATTCCGTGCGGGGTCGACCCGAAAGCGTTCAGCGCGAAGGGGCCGAAGGCGCCGAAGGCTGCCAGGCTGCGCATTCTCAGCGTCGGTCGTCTCGTACCTCGCAAGGGCGTCGACATCGTGATCGACGCGCTCGCACGGCTGGTCAAGAACGGCGTCGACGCCGAGCTCGTGGTGCTCGGCAGCTCGGGTGGCGCGTCCGAGGCGGACCCGGAGGTGGCGCGTCTTGCCGACAGTGCGAAGGCATCCGGTGTCGCCGACCGGGTGCGGTTCATGGGTCAGGTCGACCAGACGGAGCTCCCCCGGTGGTACCGCTCGGCCGATGTCGTGGTGTGCACGCCCTGGTACGAGCCGTTCGGCATCGTGCCGCTCGAGGCCATGGCGTGCGGTGTGCCCGTCGTGGCTGCAGCCGTCGGCGGCCTGCGCGACACCGTGGTCGACGAGGGAACGGGGTTGCTGGTGCCACCCTTCGACGCGGATGCCACGGCTTCCGCGATCGAGCGCCTGCTCACCGACCCGGAGACACGGACCGAGTACGGGCGAGCGGGGCGCGAGCGCGTGCGCACCAGGTACACCTGGGAGCGTGTGGCGGCCGACACGGCCGACCTCTACGCGCACCTGGCCGCGCCATCGCCCGCGAGGACCTTCGCGACCGGCGGTACGGCATCCGTCGGCGCGACACCGAAGGTCGCGGCAGGCGCTGCGGGGGGTGGCTACCGATGACGAGCATCGAAGCGCCCACTCGTAGCGCGTCCCGGTTGCGTCAGGGCGGCGCCGCGGAGCACATCGAGTCGCTGGCCCCGTCGCTGCTGGCACTGCAGGGCCAGGCAGCGCGCATCGACGCCTGGGGCAGCGAGCTCGCCAACCGACTGCACGGCGGCGCACGCCTGCTCGTCGCGGGCAACGGCGGGTCGGCTGCCGAGGCACAGCACCTCACCGCCGAGCTGGTCGGGCGATTCCAGGACGACCGCCCCGCGTTCTCCGCCCTTGCCCTGAATGCCGAGACCTCGAGCATCACGGCCATCGGCAACGACTACGGGTTCGAGGAGGTGTTCGCCAGGCAGGTGCGGGCCCACGCGCGGGTCGGCGACGTCGTGCTGCTGCTCTCCACGAGTGGCGCGAGCGAGAACCTGCTCGCCGCGGCCGCCGCAGCGCACTGGTGCGGAGCACTCGTGTGGGCCATGACCGGCCCGGCCCCGAACCCGCTGGCGTCGGCGAGCGACGAGGTGCTCGCCATCGACGGCCCGTCTGCACACGTGCAGGAATGCCAGCTCGTGGCCATCCATGCCCTGTGCCGCGTGTTCGACAGCCGGGTCGAACGATTGCAGAGGACGAGATCATGAGAATCACCGTCGTTGGCGACACGCTGCTCGACGTCGACGTGCGCGGAACGGCCGAGCGGCTGCTGGCCGACGCCCCGGCGCCCGTCGTCGACGTTCAGACCATCGTGCGCCGCGCAGGCGGCGCTGGCCTCGTGGCCTGCATGCTGCTGGCCGACGGGCACGACGTCGACCTCGTGACCACGCTCTCCGACGACGACGCCGCGGGCTACGTGCGCGGATGCCTTGCTGGCGCGAACATCGTCGCGTCGCCCTCGGGCATCCCTACGCCCGTGAAGACGAGGCTGTTCGCCGGCACACGGCCCCTCGCACGCATGGACGAGGGCTGCGGCGACGCGCCGCCCGCGCTCGTGACGCCCGAGATGATCGAGACGATCGAAGACGCGGAGGTGATCGTCGTCGCGGACTACGGGCGGGGGCTCGCCGATGATGCGGACTTGCGCAGGGCGATCGCGCGGCGCAGCATCGACATCCCTGTGGTGTGGGACCCGCACCCACGAGGCGGTCGCCCCGTGGCAGGCGTGACCGTCGCCACGCCCAACCTCACAGAAGCCATCCGTGCCGCAGGGATGCAGGGAAAGGATGCAGCCGCCGCGGCAGGATCCGCGCGCGTGCTCCGCGGAGAATGGGCCTGCCCCGTCGCCGTGACGCTCGGCGAGATGGGTGTGCTGCTGGCCGACGCGCTGGATGCTCCACCGTCGATCCATCAGGTCTCCCGGGTGACGGCGGTGGATCCGTGCGGTGCAGGCGACCGGTTCTCCTCCGCGCTCGCCGTGGCACTGGCATCCGGTGCGGCGCTCCCTGACGCCGTGGCGACGGCTGCCGACATCGCTGCACTGTTCCTTGCCCGTGGCGGCGTCTCCGCGCTCGGCACTCAACGTGCGCCCCGGTTCTCGGGACCGGGATCCGCGGCGCCCGAAGCCGTCAGCACCGCGCGCGAACGCCACGGGGTCATCGTCGCGATGGCGTGCGACAGCGACACGCTCACGCCAGAAGACGTCAGGCGGTTCCTGGCCGCACGGGCACTCGGGGACTCCCTCGTGCTGGTCATCGACTGCATCGAGGGCACGCCGAGCGCCGTGGAGAACCAGCGCATCGAGGCACTCGAGCGGGCGCTGCTCGCTCTGGAGTGCGTCGACGAGGTGGTGCTGGCCCCGAGGGCCGAGTTCGAGTCCTTGCTGCGGTCGCTCCGGCCGCACGTGTGGGTGGAATCGGCGGATCCGCGAGACGGCGGACGCCTCGATCCCGGACTCGCCGCGTCGTGGGGCGGCCAGCTCGTGACGCTCGCGTACGGCGAGCGGCACGTCGTTGAGCCGCGGCCCCGCCGAGAGGCGAACCTGCGCGCGGTGCCGAGCCTGGCATCCGCCGTGCGAGCCATGCCAGAGGGCAGGCACGCGAGCCCTGCGGCCCAGATCTCCGCTGTGCCGAGGGCCGGCCGGGCCGCGGCAGGCGACCGGACGGGTCCCAGAAGAACTGGGCATGAGGTGACCTCCACCAAATTCACACCTGCAGAACTGACACCGACAGAACTCGCACCGACCGAGTTCGCATCGAGAGAGAGGAACGAAAGCCGATGACGGGTAGAAGGATCATCGTCACGGGCGGAGCCTCGGGCCTGGGAAGGGCCGTCGCCGAGGCATTGCGCGAGAACGGGGACACACCGATCGTGTTCGACCTGGCCGCAGGCGAAACGGGGGCCAGTGGCGACGGGCTCGAGGCGGTGAGCGTCGACGTGACGGACCGCGAAGCCGTCGAGGCCGCCGTTGCGCGGGTCGGGGAATCCGGCGATGTCGACGGGGTCGTGACCGCGGCCGGCATCGACCGGTGCGGCTACCTGCACGAGGTGCCTGCAGCCGAGTGGGAGCGGGTCATCTCCGTGAACCTGCTCGGCACGGTCTCGGTGGTGCGGGCCGTCCTTCCCGAGCTGGAGCGCACCCACGGCCGCGTCGTGACGGTGGCGTCGACCCTCGCGCTCCGGGTCGCCGAGGGCGCTACGGCGTACTGCGCGTCGAAGTTCGGCGTGCTCGGCTTCTCGCGTGCCCTTGCCGCCGAGACCAGGGGACGGGTTGGCGTCACGACTCTCGTGCCCGGCGGCATGGACACCCACTTCTTCGACGACCGGCCGGAGTCGTACAAGCCGCCAGCCGACGCCAAGCTGAACCGGCCAGACGATGTGGCGCAGGCGGTGCTGTTCGCGCTCAACCAGCCATCCGGCTGCGAGGTGCGCGAACTCGTGGTGTGCCAGGAGTACGAGGGCTCGTGGCCGTGATGTCGAGGCGTTTTCGGAGCACGGCCGGCCTTTCCGGAGTCCGGCCGTGTCTCACGAACTGCGAGGTCTCGGGCGGCGGCTCGTAGGAGCCCACCCCACGGCCGCGTTCACCGCCCGAGCAGCTCCAGGGTGCTCTCGTACACCTCACCCCATTGCACGCCCGCGACGAACGACTTGTCGTGCTCGCAGCGCTCGGCGCCGGATACCTGGGTGCAGTCAGCTCCGCAGACCGGGCAGTGCGTGGTCCATCCGAGGTGCACCCTGTGACGCGAACGGGTGAGCGGCCCCGCGTTGATCAGGTTGCCGATCCAGTAGACCGCCACGGTGGCGGTGCCGAGAGCGTGTGCGAGGTGGCGAGGTCCGCTGTCGTTCGCGACCACGACGTCCGCATCGCCCAGCACCGCTGCAAGCCCCGCGAGGTCGAGCCGGCCCGCGACGGATGCCACCCGCGCACGTTCGTCCCACCGCTCGGCTCCCTGCACGACGGCGTCGCACAGCTGCCGCTCCCCATCGTCGCCCACCACGACGACGGTCGCGCCGTCGCGTGACAACTCCGCCGCCACGCGCCCGAACCGTTCTGCGGGCCACCTCCGACGGGCATCCGTCGCGCCCGGGTGCAGCACCACGAGCGGACGGTCCCCCACCGTGACTCCCGCGGCGGCGAGCGCCTCGACCCCGGATGCCCCTGGCACGCGCGCGAGCATCGGCTCGCTCCCGTAGCGGCTCGGCGCTGCTCCGGCGAGCGCCACCACCTCGAGCCCTCGTACGAACTCGTTCTGGTAATAGAGGTACGGCATCGTGCGCTCGAGGTCCGTGGCGTCCGGTGTGCGGGTGCCGACCGTGTGGCGCGCGCCGAGCCGGCGCACGAACGGGTTCGAGTTACGTCCACCACCGTGCAACTGCACGCCCAGGTCGAAGCCGCGGGTGCGCATCCTGGTGAAGAAGGCATCAACTTCGGAAGGGTCGGACTGCCCGGCCCGGATGCCCTCCGCCGGCGGCACCACCACGACCTCGTCGGGCGGGCCAGGGCGGCCGCGCATCAGCTGGGCGGCCATGGGCGATCCGAGCACCACGATCGTGCTGTCGGGATACGCCTCGCGCAACGCATGCAGCGCCGGGAGCGCGAACAGGAAGTCGCCGAGGCCGCCGCCGCGCAGCACTGCGATGTTGGCGACATCGGGGAACTTCTCCGCAATCGACGGCCGGTCTTCGTGCAGACGCGCGCGAGCCGTGAATTGAGGCTGATCGGATGCCGTCACCTGCGAAATCGTCGACATGTCGGTCCTGTTCCCCGCTGCGACCGCTCGGAAACCCCGAGGCTCGCGGGTTGCAAGTTCTGGAGCCCGAACCTGCCGTCAGTAGTGGTCGCGCGCCTGCAGGATGACGACGTGTTCGTCTGCGACGTAGTACACGAGCCGATTCGCGCTCGAGCAAGGTACCCGCCGGGAGTCGTCGAAGGGCGTGTAACGGGCCATGCGAGTGGGTACCAGCCCACTGAGTCAGAAACGGCGAGCACGCATATGAGTGCGAGCGAGCACGAGCGAGAAGCACGAGAGCGAACGACATGAGGAGGCGCGCATGGCCGAGCCGATGCTCTGGTTGACCGAACCCGAGGCGAGCGGAGAGATCGCCATCGTCGACCCCCACGACGGGTCACCGCTCGAGCCGGTTCCCGTGGCGGCGGAGAACGAGGTCGAGGATGCCGTCGCCGCAGCCCGCGAAGCACGCGCGAGTTGGAAGGCGGTCCCGATCGCCGAGCGCGGCGGCATGCTGCACCAGGTGGCTCGCGCTCTCAGCGAGCGCGCCGAGGAGGTTGCGGAGCTCAACCACCGCGAAACGGGGCGGCCGACGGACGAGGCGCTGGCAGGCGTCATGGCCGGCATCTCCGGTCTGGAGCAGTACGCCGAGTACGCGCCGCTGCACAGGGGCAACAGCTTGAACGGCCCCTCGACGGCGCTCGACCTCGAACGACGGGAACCGCGAGGCGTAGCGGCCATCGTGACGCCTTGGAACGATCCGGTGGCGGTCGCCTGCGGGCTGATCGGCGCCGCGCTCGTCATGGGCAACACGGTCGTGCACAAGCCGAGCGAGCGATGCCCTGCGACGGGACGGATGCTCGGCGAGGCGTTCGCAGGCATCCTTCCCGCGGGCGTGTTCCACACCGTGATCGGCGGACCGCAGCTGGGCGCCGAACTGGTCGGGAACCCGGACGTCGACGTGGTCGCACACGTCGGATCGACCAGCACAGGCCGGGCGATCGCCCGCATCGTCGCGGGAACCGGCGCACACTTCATCCGCGAGAACGGCGGCAACGACGCGCTGATCGTCGACGAGGGTGTCGATCCGGACTGGGCGGCGGAACAGGCGGCGATCGGCGCGTTCACCAACTCGGGTCAGCTGTGCACCTCCGTTGAGCGCATCTACGTGCCGCAGGGCATCGCCGACGAGTTCGTGCGGCGACTGACCGAGCGGGCGAACGCGCTGAACGCCCCTCAGCAGAACGCGCCGTTCTCGCTCGCACCGTTGGTCGACCAGCGGCTGCGCGAGCAGGTCCATGCGCAGGTGGAGGAGGCATTGCAGGGCGGCGCTACGGCCGTGTGCGGCGGCGAGATCCCGACCGGAGAAGGTTCCTACTATCCGGCGACGGTGCTCACCGGGTGCGCGAACGACCTGCGCATCATGCGTGAGGAGACGTTCGGACCGGTCGCTCCCGTGCAGGTGTGCGCAAGCTTCGAGGATGCCCTCGCCGCGGCATCCGACGACGCCTACGGCCTCGCGTGCACCGTGCTGACGCACTCTCTCGAGCACGCGCTGCTCGCCGTCGATCGCATGGACGTGGGAACCGTGAAGGTCAACGGTGTCTTCGGCGGAGCTCCCGGCGGTGCAGCGCAACCCCGCAAGGCCAGCGGCGACGGCTTCGGCTACGGTCCTGGGCTGCTCGACGAGATGAGTCACGTGAAGGTCGTGCACTTGGAAGGCGGTGTGCTGTGAACGGGCGCACAATCGATGCGGTTCACGCGATCGGGCAGCGCAGACCGCGCATCGCGGTGGTCGGCGACCTCATGCTCGACATGTGGTCGTACGGGGCGGCAGGCCGGCTCGCCCGTGAAGCGCCGGCGCCTGTGGTGGAGGTGCGCGAGCGCCGCCAGGCGCCAGGTGGTGCGGGCAACACTGCGATGAACCTGGCCGCGCTCGGCGCGGACGTGGTGTGCTTCGGCATCGTCGGATGCGACGCTGCGGCCGACACGCTGCTGGCCTGCCTGACCGAGGCCGGCGTCGACACGTCCGGCATCGTCAGGCATGCCGAAGCGCGCACACCGGTCAAGCACCGCATCGTGTGCGACGACCAGGTGCTGCTGCGCCTCGACGAGGCGCCGTCGGCAGCGCCGCAGGATGCCGTCGACCGGCTCATCGAGGCGGCGAACGCGGTTGCAGCGGATGCGTTCGTCATAGGCGACTACGGATCCTCGGCCATGGCGGCAGCGGCCGAGCGGTTGCGCCCGGCGCCGACGGCTGCTGTACGGCCGCTCATCGTGGTCGACGCGCACGACATCTGCCGGTGGCGGGGCATCCGTGCCGACATCGCGACGCCGAACGCATCGGAGGCGGCAGCCGCGATCGGCGTGAGCGCACCGGAGCGCGGCGACCGGGCATCCTTCTTCGCCCAGCGCTCGCACGAGCTGCTCACGTGCTCGGGCGCGAGCGCCGTCGTCGTCACGCTCGATCGCGACGGCGCTGTGCTGCTCGCGCCCGAGGTGCCCGGCGCCCAGCTGCATCGCACCCACGCGCACCGGGTGTCGGAGAAGAACGCCAGCGGCGCGGGCGACACGTTCGTGGCCGTGCTCGCGGCTGGGTGCGCGAGTGGCGCGGAGATCGCCGACGCGATGGACGCGGCACAGATCGCCGCCGACGTCGTGGTGCACAAGCCCGACACGGCGGTGTGCTCGCTCGACGAACTCGCTTCCCGCGCAGACGCCAGCCACGGCGTCACGCTGTCGGCCGCCGACCTCGCCAGGCGAGTGGAGTCGCACAGGGCACGTGGCGACCGCGTCGTGTTCACGAACGGATGCTTCGACGTGCTCCACCGCGGCCACACCACCTACTTGCGGCAGGCGAAGGAGCTCGGCGACGTGCTCATCGTGGCCGTGAACGACGACGAGACGGTGCGCCGGCTCAAGGGACCGAACCGCCCGGTGAACCCGGCGCACGACAGGGCCGACGTGATCGCGGCGCTCGAGTGCGTCGACTACGTCACGATCTTCGCGGAGCCGACGCCGGTCGAACTGATCAGCGCCCTGCAACCCGACGTCTACGTCAAGGGCGGCGACTACACGGCCCAGATGCTGGAGGAGGCCACGGTCGTCGAGTCGTACGGCGGTGAAGTGGTCTTCGCGGACTACGTGCCCGATCACTCGACCTCCGGCATCGTCGAGCGCATCCGTGCGGGGGTGGCATGACGGCGGAGAACTCGATCAGCCGACGGCAGGCCGCGGCCTGGGCGAGTGGCCACGCGGCGTCAGGGCCGCGCGTGGATGTGCTCATCCCCACGCGCGACCGCCCGTCCGCCCTCGCCGTGACGCTCGCCGGGCTGGCCGCACAGGACGACCCGGCGTTCGCGGTGATCGTGAGCGATCAGTCCCGCGTGCCTGTCGCCGACGACCCGTCCGTCTCGGCCATGGTTCGGGTGCTCCGAGCCCAAGGGCGGAAGGTCGACCTGCTCAGGCACATCCCGCCTCGGGGCATGGCCGAGCAGAGGCAGTTTCTGCTGCACCAGGCATCCAGCGAGCAGGTGCTCTACCTCGACGACGACGTGTGGCTGGAGCCGGGAAGCCTGCAGCGCATGTGTGGGGCCCTCGACGAGCTGCGCTGCGGCTTCGTGGGCATGGCCGTGCAGGGCCTGTCGTATCTCGACGATCGCCGCCCGCACGAGCAGGCCGTGTACGAGCCGTGGGACGGGCCAGTGCTGCCGGAGCGCGTCGACCGCAGTTCCGCGGCTTTCGACCGGCACCGGTTGCACAACGCCGCCAACCTCACGCACCTCGCAGCAGAGCAGCGACTGGATGCCCACGAATGGCGCCCGTACAAGGTCGCCTGGATCGGCGGGTGTGTTCTGTACCGCACGAGCGCCCTCGTCGAAGCCGGGGGTTTCGAGTTCTGGCGCGACCTGCCACAGACGCATGTCGGCGAGGACGTGCTGGCCGAATGGCGCGTGATGGAGCGGTTCGGCGGGGCGGGCATCCTGCCGAGCGGCGCGGTGCACCTCGAGCTGCCGACGACGCTGCCCGACCGGGAGGTCGAGGCATCGGTGGCCGTCGGCGCGTCCGCGTTGGCAGAGACACGTTGACGCACGGCGCCAGTGCCGAACCACGAGAGGAAAGGAAGCGAAGATGAACGACAGTCCCAACCCGATCCAGGTGCAGAAGTTCCTGGGCGGAGTCGACTACCCGGCCTCGAAAGACACGATCGTGTCGAAGGCCGAGCAGGAAGGCGCCGACGACAACGTGCTCGACGCGCTGCGTGGCATCCCGGACCGCGAGTACGACGGCCCGACCGCCGTCAGCGAGGCTGTGGCCGGCTGAGGCCTCGTCCCCGATCAGTTGTACCCGCGCTTCAGCAGCATGCCTGCGGCCTTGTCGAAGTCGGCATCGCTCGGAACCTCGAAGCCCAGCGCATCCGCATAGCGCGTGATCGCGTTGAACAGCGCGGCGACGGCGGAGGCGTCGGCGAGCTGGGATGCCGTGACCCCGGCGGAGAGCGCGGCTTCGGCGTCGGCCTTGCTCAGTTCCGCCGGTCGCATGCTCAGCTTCTCCAGGAATGCGAGCGTTGCGCGAAGGGGTTCCGAGATCGGTGCCGTGCGGTACTCGGCGAGGCAGGCATCCACGATCTTCGCATCGGCGCTGCCTCGCCGGGCCGTCGCGGTGTGCGCGCCGCCGCAGAAGGCACCGGAGTTCCACCTCGCGACCATCGCGGCCATGAGCTCCCGCTCGCCGACCGTCCACTCGCTCGGGCCTCGCATGGCACGCTGCGTCCACGCGCCGAACACCGGTCCGACGAACTTCTTGTCGTAGAACGCGACGCGTGCGGCATCCGGCAACCGCATGCCCGACATCGCGGAGATGAGACGGATCAGTGTTTTCGCCCGGATCGTGTCTCCGTGCTCAACCTCAGGCAGTCGCATCGCCGGACTCCCCCAGCGCTTGCCTGATCACCGCGGATGCCGCCTCCCAGCGCTGCAGCCCGGCTCCGATGCTTGCGGCCATGATGAGTTCGAATGCCGCCTTGTCGCTGCCCGCGGCTTTGCGCACGGCCTCGACCTGGGCATCCGTCACCTCGTACGACGCGGTCGCGATCTGGGTCACGACGGTGTCGTACGGGTCGGGGACGGGCTCGCCTTCGCCGGCAGCAGCGCGCGACGCTGCGGCTGACCTCAGCGCCGCGTCGCTCACGCCGCCATCGCCGTGGACCGCCGCCCGCACGTCTGCAGCGTAGCGTTCGTGCTCGTCAAGGCTGCCTGTGTTCATGCGATCGCCGCTCATCCGATCACCGTTCATACGATCACCGCCTCCCGACATTCCACGCCGACGCCTGTCCGCACGCAAGGGCACCGCGGCGATCGTCCTTCAGCCGTGGTGGTGCGCGTGCTCCTCGCCGGTGTGGTCGGCCGCCTCCGGGGATCCGCCCATCATGCGCAGCATGCCGCCGCCACCGGTGCGGAAGAACACGACCAGCAGCACAGCGGCGAGCGCGAGGAAGACGATGTTGAGCCAGGTCGTGTAGTTCCAGGTGATCCCGGTGTCGGCGATCGACAGGTTGCGCTCGTCGGGCACGAGCCCGAGCGGGCCGAAGATCAGCTCGACGAGATAGCCGGCTACCGCCATCGCTCCGTAGAAGATGAGGCTGATGCGGATGGCCGCCTTCCAGCCGTAGTACTTCCGATAGATGACGATGATCGGAATGATGATCAGGTCGGCGAACAAGAAGCTGACGACGCCGCCGAAGCTGATGCCTCCGTTCCAGAGCACCGCAGCCAACGGCACGTTGCCCACCGAGCACACGAAGCTGATCACCGCGAGCAGCGGGCCGATGAGCGGGCCGAGGATGAACGCCGCGACCGGGTCATGCGTGAAGAACACCGCTTGCAACCAGGACTGCGGCACCCAGGCTGCGAACGCGCCAGCGATCACCAGTCCGAGAACGATGTCGCGCAGCACAGCTGCCCAATCCATCACGAAGTAGTGCGACACGGCCACGATGCCCGGCCGCGAGAACAGCCTCGCCCAGAAGCCGGCGTCACCCTGCACGGACATGTCCATGGCCGCGTGGCCCTCCATCGACCCGGCCAGGCCTTGGTCTGCTTGCCGGCGGGCGGCCTCAACGATGCGGCCGCGCATCCAGAGCCGGAATCCGAGCGCGACGAGCACGATCATGATCGGCCCGCCCACGAACTCGGCAGCCGTGAACTGCCATCCCATGAGGAACCACAGCACGAGCCCCAGTTCGAGCACGAGGTTCGTGGATGCGATCTCGAACGCCATCGCGGCGGCGAAGTTCGCACCCTTTCGGAACAGCGCCCTCGCCAGTGCGACGGCGGCATAGGAGCACGAGGATGACGCGGCCCCGAACAACGAGGAGATCGCGATCGACCTCGGCGAGTCGTCGCTCATCAGTCTGGTGATGCGCTCCTTGCGCACGACCGCCTGGATCACACCCGAAAGCGTGAACCCCAGAATGAGCGGCCACAGGATCTGCCAGCCCATCGCCCCGGCCATCGCCAGCGCGTGTCCCACTGCTTCGAAGATGTTCAACGGTCACCCTCCGCGTCACGTTCGTTCGGTCGCCGACCAGCGACGGTACCAGCTTTACCCCGATACCCCAAGGGGGTATTGAAGAAGCGCACGTGCGGCTCCCGAAGTCCCCGAACTTTGCCCTGCCCGTTCATTTGCCTTTTAATCTGCGTATGGATGCAGATAAGCCGATATGCGGTCGCGAACCCGACAGTCAGTATGTCGAGCTGGCCGTCGAGGTGTTCTCGATGCTGGCCGACGCGACCAGGGTGCGGATCATCCTGGCCCTGCGAGACGTCGAAGAGCTGTCCGTGAACCACCTCGCCGACATCCTCGACAAACCGCCGTCGGCGGTCTCGCAGCACCTGGCGAAGCTACGGCTCGCGCGCATCGTCGCGACAAGGCAGCACGGACAACGCGTGTTCTACCGTCTCGAGAACGAGCACGCGAAGCAGCTGGTCTCCGACGCCATCTTCCAGGCCGAACACTCGCTCGGCGGCGTACCACGGCACCACCACGCCCAGAACGGCGAGAGCGCATGACGCATCCGGATGTGCACGACCGCTCGCACGACCACGAGCATCCGCACGACCACGACCATCCGCATCACCACGACCGCCCGCACAGACACGACCACGACGACCACGACCACTCGCACTCGCACCCGCACCCGCACGGGGGCATCCGGGGATTCCTCTACGACATGTTCGTGCCGCACACGCACGACTCCGCAGATGCCATCGACGACGCGATGGAGGCCAACGCAGCCGGAGTTCGTGCGCTGAAGATCTCGATGTTCGTGCTGCTGGGCACGACCGTGCTGCAAGCGCTCGTGGTGGTCTTCACCGCGTCGGTAGCGTTGCTGGCCGACACGATCCACAACTTCGCGGATGCCCTGACCGCGGTGCCCCTCTGGATCGCGTTCGTCCTGGCGCGGCGCGCCGTCTCACGCCGCTATACGTACGGGTACGGGCGAGCGGAAGACCTCGCCGGCATGTTCATCGTCTTCGTCGTCGCCCTCTCCGCCGTGGTCGCCGGGTGGGAGGCGATCACCCGGTTCTTCCATCCGGTCGACATCCGGAACGCGTGGCTGTTGATCATCGCCGGGCTGATCGGCTTCGCAGGCAACGAGATCGTCGCCATCTACCGCATCCGTGTCGGCCGCAGCATCGGCTCCGCCGCGCTGATGGCCGACGGGGTGCACGCGCGCCTTGACGGATTCACCTCGCTGTCGGTCGTCGCCGGCGCGATCTTCGTACTGTTCGGGCTGCCGATCGCCGACCCGGTCATCGGTCTGCTGATCGCAATCTCGATCCTGATCCTGCTCTGGGGAACGGTGCGCAGCATCGGCCGACGGCTGATGGACGGCATCGAACCGGAACTTCTCGCCCGGGCCGAGCACGCACTGCAGCACGTAGAGGGTGTGGTGGATGTCGAACGCCTGCAACTGCGCTGGATCGGGCACCGCCTGCATGGCAACGCCGTCATCAGTAGCGGGGCAACGACGCTGGAGGACGCCGACAGCATCGCCCGCACAGCAGCCGATGCCCTCGTCGCTGCTCTCCCGAACCTCGACGAGGTGACGATCACACCCCGCCCGGCGAAGTGACGATCACCCCCGCCCGGCGAAGTGAACCTTCTTCGGCGTGCAACTTTAAGGGTGCGTCACGATTCCGACGTCATCCGGATTGGCCCGTGAGTCTTGCCCAGTAGGCGGTGCCCGCTTCTGGTTTGAAATAGCTGATCGTGGTCCCGCCGCTGGAGTACGAACCGAAAGTGTTCGTGTGCGGGTCGTAGAGCCGTATGGTGCCGGCAAAGTCGCTGCGTTGCCAGAGGCGACGGTTCTGGAAGAACTGCCGTGCGAGCGAATCGTAAGCCGCGGCCGAGACGGCGTTGAAGTCTGCACCGTCGCGTTTGAAATGCTCGTTCAGCGCTGCCTGAGACGCGAACCCGCGTGATGCAATGAACGTTGGCGTCCCTACGACGATGTTGTTCGAGCCGATCGCCCATGGAACAAATGCGCTTAATGACCCGGTGTGGGTGGCGATCAGCGCTGCCACCGCTGCTGCGCCGATCAGCAGCCCACCCCACTGGACGACGCGGCGCCATGGGCTTTGGCGCACGCCTTCCTCTGCGACCATGGTCGACTCCCGACTCGTGTGGCGCTGATCCCGTCCTGCACCGCGGAAAGCGTCGATCATCACGGTAGCGCCGATCGCGGGGACCGCATGCAAGGCACCGCACCGGTCCGGGCTTACCTGAGCGGGCCGAGCGCGCTCAGCCCACGGCGTCCACGCGGATGAGCGGCAACCCGGACTCCGGGTCGACGCGCTTGCGCAGCTGCTCCTCCGTTTCGGTGAGCACCACCTCGCAGGTGGGCCGGATGATGGCGTGACGCAGGTGGCCACCGAGGGCGTCTCCGCTCGATCTGGCGATGACGACATGCGCGTGCACCTCGGGCTTGCCGTCGTTCTCGGCCACGTCGCCGACGAGCGACACCAGCTCGACCTGCTCCTCGAGCTCGACGGACACCCGGTACTGCTTGGCCTCCCAGTCGAACCAGGCGAGCCGCACCGACGACAGGGCGCCGATGGCCGTGAAGCTCGCGCTCTCGATGCCCTGTTCGTTCACGAAGGCGCCGAGCCCGCCGAGGAGCTCGTCGCCGGTCTCGAAAATCACGGCGAACCGGCGCGGATCCTCACCCACCTGCTTGTACTGCATCACGACTTCCTTCCGGTCAGTGTCGCCATCGCCTGGTCCTGCACCCGGCGCGGCACGGTGTCGCGCTTGGTCCTGCGCGGCAGGTACCCGGCAGGCAGAGCGGATGCCAGCACCTCAGCAAGGTGCAGCGCTCGCGGTCCGCGCCCGCGCTCGTCCGCTCCGAGCTGATCCGCCTGCGTGCGGCAGCTGAACCCGTCGGCGATCACGCGGGTGCCGGCCGATGCCCGCCGTAGCGCGGGCAGCATCGCATGGTCGGCCACGGCGACCGAGACGGCGAGGTGCCCCTGCTCGAAGCCGAAGTTGCCGGCCAGGCCGCAGCATCCGTCCAGCTCCTCGAACTCGACGCCCGCTTCGCGCAGGATGCCCCGCTCCGCGTCGAAGCCGAGCACGGCGTGCTGATGACAGTGTTCCTGCACGATGGCGCGCCCTCCCACCTGCGGCGGTCGCCAGCCGTCGGTCGCCGCGAGGAGTTCGGCCAGCGTGACCGCCCGCTCCTTGAGCAGTTCGACGTTCGGATCGCCGGGAAGCAGCTCGGGTCCGTCCGAGCGGAACACCGCAAGGCAACTCGGCTCGAGCACGACGAGACGCTCGCCGTCCGTCAGCTCCGACGCCAACTGCGCGGCCGTGGCTTTCAGCATGGTGCTCGCCGACGAGAGCTGGCCGGTCGAGATGAGGGTGAGCCCGCAGCAGGAGCGCCGTGCAGGCACGCGAACGCGATAGCCGGCATCCGTGAGCACTGCCACCGCGGCCTCGAGCACGGACGGCTGGAAGTTGTCGCCGAACGTGTCGGCGAAGAGCACCACGTCGCCGTGCGGCGCCGGATCCTGCCGCGGCGGACGGCCGCGCTCGCGCTCGGCCTGCCGGTCGAGGAAGCGCGTGCGTACGAAACGCGGCGCCGGCCGCTGCGGCTCCAGGCCGGCGAGCCGTTTCACCACGGCTCCGATCACCGGCGCGTGCGACACGGCGTTCACCAGCGGCGGGGCAAGGTGGGCTACGCGTGCCCAGACGGTCAGCCATCCCATCGAGTAGTGGCCGAGCGGCCGAAGCCTGCGCTGGTAGTAGTGCGAGAGGAACTCGGCCTTGTACGTGGCCATGTCGACGTCGACCGGGCAGTCACTCTTGCATCCCTTGCACGAAAGGCAGAGATCGAGCGCGTCCTTCACCTCAGGGGAGCGCCAGCCCTTGTCGATGGGCGTGTCCCTGTTGGTGCGGTACGTGCCCTCGATCATCTCGAACAGCAGCCGAGCTCGGCCGCGCGTGGAGTGTTCCTCCTCCCCCGTCGCTCGGTACGAAGGGCACATCACGCCGTCGCCGTGTCCGCGGCAGTTGCCGACGCCCACGCAGCGCAGGGCGGCCGCGGAGAACCGGCCGTCGTCGTCCGGGTAGGAGAAGTGCAGTTGAACCGTCTGCTTGGGCCCGTACCCATCACCAAGCCGCAGCCCCTCGGTGCGCGGCTGCGGGTCGACCATCTTTCCCGGGTTCATGCGGCCGCGTGGGTCGAAGAGACTCTTCACCCGCTGGAACGCCTCGACCACGCGGTCGCCGTACAACATGGGCAGCAGATCGGCCCGCGCCTGGCCGTCGCCGTGCTCACCGGAGAACGAGCCGCCGAAGCGCACGACGAGCTGCGCGGCGTCATACGTGAACCGGCGGAATTCGTCGACACCCGCCTCTCCCTGGTCGAACGGGAACGGGATGCGCATGTGCAGGCATCCGTGTCCGAAATGCCCGTAGCGCGCGACGGGCGCGTACCCGTACCGGTCGAGCAGTGCGCGCAGCTCCCTCAGGTAGTCGCCGAACCGCTCGGGCGGCACGGCCGAGTCCTCCCACCCGGCCCACATGTCGGGCAGCCCGGGCACGTTGGTGGCCGCTCCGAGCCCGGCCTCGCGAACGCGGCGGATGCCGTCTTGCTGCGCCTCATCATCGAACCTGCGCACGTCCGGGCGGATGCGCCCCGTGGTGAGCGTCTCGATCATCGCCGCGGCCGTCGCATCCGCCTCGTCCTTCGTGTCGCCAGGAACCTCCACGATCAGGAAGCCGTCGCCATCGGGCAGCAGGTCGAGCGCGTCGAGGTTCTTCCCCTTCGTGCGCTGGAACCCGACAAGCGTCCCGTCGATACCCTCCACGGCGATCGGGTCGAACCGCGCGGCCGCGGGAGCGGCATCCGCCGCGTCCTCGATGGTGGGGTAACCGAGCACCACGAACGTGCGCGCCTTCGGCACCTCGACAAGGTCGAGCTCCGCGCGCAGCACCGTGACCAGCGTGGACTCGCTTCCCACGAGCAGCGACGGCACATCGAACCCGTTCTCTGGCAGCAGCGCGTCGAGGTTGAACCCCGAAACTCGCCTCGGGATGCGCGGAAACCGTCGCCGCACGTCCTCGCCGTACTCCGCGGCTATGGCACGCATCCCCTCGTACAGTCGCCCCTTTGCGCCGCCTTCGGCGATCACCCGCTCGACGTCGTCGTCGCGTCGCACCCACATGCGCTCGCCGTCGTAGGTGAGGATCTCCAGTGCCCGCACGTTGTCGGCCGTCTTGCCGTACTTCTGCGCCGACGAACCGCACGAGTTGTTGCCGATCATGCCGCCGAGAGTGCAGTGCGAGTGCGTGGCAGGCTTGGGGCCGAACATGAGGCCGAGCGACGCCACCTGGCGGTTGAGCTCGTCGAGCACGATTCCGGTCTCGACGACCGCGGTTCTGGATGCCCGCCCCACCTCGATCAGTCGGTCGCAGTGCTTCGACCAGTCGATCACAACGCCCTCGTTGCACGCCTGCCCGGCCAGACTCGTGCCGCCTCCGCGGCTGAGCACGGGCACGTCGAACCGCGAGCATGCCCGCACGGCGTCGGCACCGGCATCCACAGTGCGCGGAAGCACGACGCCGATGGGCACGTGCTTGTAGTTCGAGGCATCCGTCGAGTACGCGGCACGGGTGCCGTCGTCGAAACGAACCTCGGCATCCACGCCCTCGAGTTCACGAAGCAGACCGCGGACATCGTGCCCGCCGTTGGTGATCGTCATGCGCCTCCTCACGCAGTGCGTATACGACCGAGCTTCACCCCTTGCGCCCCTGCGTCGCTACTCCCTCGACGAAGAACCGCTGGCCGAACGCGAACAGGATGAGCATCGGGATCGTCACGAGCAAGCTCGCGACCATCACGTACTGATAGTCACCGTGGCCGCCGTTCGTCGGGCTGAACACGGTCATGGCGTACGAGATGCCGAGCGGCACCGTGAACCCCGACGGGCTGCCGCCGTTCAGATAGATGAGCGAGCCCTGCAGGTTGTTCCAGCTGGCCTGGAACTCGAACAGGAACACGATGATGAACGACGGGAGCGACAACGGCACGGCGATGCGCCGGAAGAGCCCCCAGTAGCTCGCACCGTCGATGCGGGCGGCCTCGAAGAGTTCGCGCGGCAGGCCGAGGAAGAACTGGCGCTGTAGGAAGATGTAGAACGCCGAGCCGAACAGGTTGGCACCGAACAGCGGAATCCAGGTACCCACGAGCCCGAGGCTTCGCCAGATGAGGTACTGCGGCACCATCGTCACGGCGGTCGGCAGCATCATGGTGGCGAGCACGATGGCGAACAGCACGCCGCGGCCCGGGAATCGAAAGTACGCGAACCCGAACGCCACGACTGAGCTCGAGATCGCCGCGAACCCGGCGGCGAGCAGCGCGATCACGATGCTGATCCCCATCCACGACAGAAGGGGCAGCTGCCCCCACACCTCCGCATAGTTCTGCGGGCTGAAGGTCGCGGGGATGAGGGAGTTGTCGAACACCTCGTCTCGGGGCTTCAGGCTCGCGGCGAGCAGCCACGCGAACGGGTACAGAAACAAGCAGGTGAAGCCGATGAGGAGGATCCACAGCACGATCTTGCCGATGAGCCTGCCAACGCTCACGTGCCCCTTCGTGAAGACCGGGCTCGTCGAAATGGTGTTCGCCCGTCGCTTCCGAGAAGGCTCGAGAGCGGATGCCGTCACCGCGGTCTGGGCGACCTGCTCCACAGCCATCAGCGGTCTCCCTCGTAGTAGACGAATCTGTTGCTGATCTTCACCTGCACGAGCGTGATCGCCATGATGATCAGGAACAGCAACCAAGCCATCGCCGACGCGAATCCGAAGTCGAACTGCCTGAACGCCTGCTGGAACAGGTACACGGCGTAGAACAGCGAAGAGCTCGGCGAGGCGTTCGTCTGGTCGCGCCAGAACAACAGGTAGGCCTGGTCGAACACCTGGAACGCGGCGATCGTCAGCACCACCACGTTGAAGAAGATGGCTCCAGAGATCATCGGAACCGTGATGGTGAAGAACTGCCGGACAGGACCGGCGCCATCGAGCGAGGCGACCTCGTACAGGTCGCGCGGCACGTTGTTGAGCGCGGCCAGGAAGATCACCATGGTGCCGCTCACACCCCACAACGTCATGATGACGATCGACGGGATGACCCAGTGCGGGTCGACGAGCCACTGCGGACCGCGGATGCCGAATGCCCCGAGCAACTGGTTGATGGCACCCGTGTTGCCGTTCAGCAGCAGCAGGAACACGGATGCCGTCGCCACGATGGGCGTCATCTTCGGCAAATAGAAGACGGTGCGGAAGAACGCCGACCCTCTTCCCACCTTGCTGAGGATCAACGCGAGCCCTAGGGCGAACAGGATCTCCAGCGGCACGGCGAGCACCGCGTAGTAGAGCGTGTTGCCGAGCGACAGCGCGATCTTCGGATCCTGAAACAGTTCCTGGTAATTCTCGATGCCCGCCGGTGTGGTCGCGCCCGTCGCGAGGTTGTAGTTCGTGAACGAGATCACCAGGCTGTAGATCATCGAGCCGGCGGTGAAGACCAGGAAGCCGACGATCCAGGGGCTGATGAAGAGGAGTCCGGCCACCGCTTCACGGCGCCGGAGCCTCGAGCGGCGCTTGGTGGGAGCATCCGCGCCGCGAGGATGGCGCGTCGAGGAGCGCCGGGGGTGCGCGGTGACCGGGCGCGCTGCCTGCACGCCGGACATCACTTGCTCGGTGACGAGTTCTTGACCGCCTGCCGGTAAGCGGTCATCGCGGCGGTCTGGGCATCCTTCAGGGCGGCCGCCGGTGACTTCGACCCGAGCAGCGCCGACTGCAGCGCGTTCTGGAGCTCGGTCTGGATCTGCTGGCCCGCCGGTGAGGTGCCGATGGACTTGCCGTTTCCGACCACGTCGTAGTAGGTCGAGATGGCCTTGTCGAAGCCGCTGTCGCCGCTGGACTTCACGTAGGTCTGCCGCACGTACTTGTCAGCGGCCGGGGATCCCGTGAAGAGGCCGGTGTTGACGGCTCCCGGCGTCTTCTTGAGAGTGTCGGCGCGTGCAGCTGCTGCAGCCTTCCACGCACCCATGCTGTCGAGCGAGAGGGCCCACGCGCACGCGGCGTCCTTGTTCTTGGCACCAGCCGGAATCACGAACGCGGTGCCGCTGCTGACGGTGAACGGCTTGCCGTCCGAGTCGTAGAACGGAACGGCGCTGATCTGCACCTCCTTCATGTACGGCGTGAGCACGTTGACGTACCACTGGTTGTCGACCTGGGCTCCGACCTGGTCGGTCACGAACTGGTTCTTCTTGCCGAACGTGTCGAACGTGTCGCTGAAACTCTTGTCTGCCGCGTAGCCGCCCTGGGCGTCGTAGATCTGCTTGAGCACCTGCAGGCCCTTGACGTTCTTCGGGTCATCGAGGGTCGGCTTTCCCGAACTGTCGATGATCTGCCCGCCGTAGCCGAGAATCCACAGCCCCGGTTGACCGGATGCCACCGGGTCGAATCCCATCGTGACCGGCTTGCCGCCATTGGCGACGTACATCTTCTTGATGGCGGCCACGAGCTGATCGGGTTTCGACGTGTCGATCGCTTCCGCCTTCACGCCCGCCTTGTCCATCACACGCGTATTCAGGAGGATCGCGGGCGGCTGGTAGAACTGCGGAACGGCCCAGATGTGGCCGTTGTAGCTGACGTCGTCTTTCACCGACGGATAGAACGTGCTCGCAGGCGACACGTCGTGCACGCTGTAGCACTTGTCCAGCGGTGTGATGAGTCCTTGTGCGGCATAGGTGGCGACGAACTGGGCGTCCATCTGAACCACGTCGGGAACATTGCCGCTTGCCACTCGAGTCGTGAACTTCTGCGCGTCGAAGGTCGTCTGGTCGAGGCCGATGGTGACGCCGTGCAGATGGCTCTTCGCGTAGGCCAACCTGGCCTTGCCGACATCGTCGGCGTTGTCGAAGGCCCACGCCTTGAGCGTTCCCGATGAGTTCTTCGTGAACGAGTCGGAACCACTGGACGATCCGGAACTGCATCCGGCGAGCAGGCCTGCTGTGACCAATGCGATCGATGCGGCAGCGAGCAAGCGGTGACGGGCGGTCATGGCTGCACTCCTTGGTGTCGTTTGGCACCGTGGATCGCACGGTGCCGTCGGCGGTGCCTCGCCGCCGACGCTTTCAAGCAAACGGCGCCTCCGGCGCACAGTGCAGGGGTTGTCAGTAGAAGCGCTTTGTGCGTATGCACGCCGATCCCGCCGTCACTCAACGGCCGGTTCGACACCCCGAACCCGAGACCTCCATGCCCGGGAAATGCGGCCGAAAGGAGGATGTCAGGCCGCCCGACCCCGACATCCCCCGGCCTCAGCTGCTACACCGCCGCGGAGACGGTGCGCAGCTTGCCATACAGCTCCTCACTGGTGTGCTGCTCCTCCTCGAGGTTCTGGGTCAGCAGTTGAACCACCTGCTGCAGCCCTAGTGCATCGGCCAGGCAGATGAGCGACTGGTAGGCAGCGATCTCGGTGTGCTCGGTCTCAAGCGCGGCCGACAGCGCGACGGCGTCGAGCAGCGACTCGTCCGACTTGCGGATGAGCGACGTGCCCTCCCTCGCGAGGCCCTTCGTCGTCGGCGACGGTTCCTCGGCCGCTGGGATCTGCAGCTCCTGGCAGACCTGGTCGAGGTTCTTCATCTGATGGCGCGTCTCATCGGCGTGGTGGCGGAACATCTGCTTGATGTCCTCGCTCCGCGCTGCCTCCTCGAGTTCGCCCAGCATGGTGAGCGAATCCTGCTCCATCGAGACCGCCGATCCGACGCGGTATTCGAGAAGCTGGCGAGGATTGTCGAAGTGTTCGAACATGCGCGATCTTCCTTTCGTCGATTGCGTGCTGCACCAGCCCACGACATGACGAACATCCTCATAAGGGGTTGCCAAACGGGTGGGGAGAAGTCCGTAATAGTGATCGTTTCCCGGGGAAACCAACGGGTCTGCCGAGCAGGTCCAGCGCGGGAAAATGCCCTTCGCAGCTCCGATCGCTTTGTCAAGGGGATGCCCCCAAACGGGTGACCGTTGCCAACTGCTCCCGCGATTGCGTTTCCTAGTAGAAGACCGCAGGTGACGGCTCGTAAGGAACGGGGCAGACATGGGAACACTGATTTATGGACCACAGGATGTGGAGTTCGACGATCGTCTCCTGACCCACCTCGAGATCGTGATCGTGAACAAGTTCCGTCGCAGGGAGTCGTTCCTCATGTCATGGCTCGACGACCTCTCCGTTGGCAGTGGCAGGTCATCGATGTGGATGTCCGCCGAAGTGCCCGTGTATTTCAAGTACCTCGGGTCGAGGGTGCCCGCCATCAACCGCGACTGGTTGCGGCTCCTCGAGTCGGAGGCGAACGGGCCCCGCGGACTCGTCGTGCTCGACGAAGACGGATCGCCCGCGCACGCCGGCCGCGCGGGGCAGCAGCGCCCTGATCGCGACGCGCATCCGGTGCGCAAGATCGCCTGACACCGCGGTTCGGCCGCCACCGCAGTTCGGCGGGCAGTGAGCAGCGTCTGGATGCGAGGCGCTGCTCAAGCGTCGCTGCTCCACGATTCCGTGAGATGCTCCTCGCCTCGGCCGGTCAGTTGCAGACCGAGTCCAGGGCGCGACGTGTCGGGCACGAGGCATCCGTCGGTCAGGTCGGGCACGCCGTCGAAGAGCAACGACTCGATGATGGCGTGGTCGTGGAAGTACTCCACGTTCACCGCTGGCTTCACGGATGCCGTCAGCACGGCATGCAACGCGGGCGCGGTGTGCGCGCTCAGCGGCATGTTCCAGGCGATGCACTGTTCGGCAGCGTTGAGGAATCCGGTGACGCCGCCGCACCGCGTCGCGTCCGCCTGGAGCGTGTCCACGGCGCCGGCGGACAGCAGCAGATGAAAGTCAGCTGGCGTATATCCATATTCGCCCGCCGCGATCTGCATGCCGCCAGGCGCGCGATCGCGCAGCAGGCGCAACCCCTCGAGGTCGTCGCTCGAGACGGGCTCCTCGAACCAGGTGACCCTGGCCTCCGCCGAGAACCGTTCGGCCATGCCGAGCGCCTGCTTGCGGTCGTACGCGCCGTTCGCGTCTACGAACAGCTCGACCTCGTCGCCGATGGCGGCACGTGCTGCACGCACTCTCGCCGGGTCGGCGGCGGCATCCGTGCCGATCTTCATCTTCACGGCACGGATGCCCTGCTCGGCCCAGCCGCCCAGTTGGCCCCTGAGCTGGGCATGGTCGTAGCTCGTGAATCCGCCGCTGCCGTAGATCATGATGCGGTCGCGGCTGGCACCGAGCATGCCGAGCAGTGATACGTCGAGCAGTTTCGCCTTGAGGTCGTGAAGAGCCACGTCCATGGCCGAGATCGCGCTTGCGCAGACGCCGCGCCAGCCGATATTGCGCACGGCTCTGGCCATGCTCCAGAACAGCTGCGGGGTGTCGAGCGCGTCACCTCCCGTCACCACAGACGCCAGCACGTCTCGCACGAGGCCAAGCCCGACGGCCGAGGTGTAGGCGTAGCCCAGCCCGGTGCATCGTCCTGCGTCGATCTCGACGACGAGCACCGTGGTCGAGTCCCAGTTCGCCGTGCCGTCGGACTCGGGCATGGGATGCCCGTTGAGTGTCGTCGGAACCACGTAGACGCGGGCGCGCACCGCCCGCACCGCACTGTCGAGCGTCATCGCGGCGTCCTCACCGGTCTGCGTCGTTCTTGTCTCCGCCGATGTGCAGGGCGCCCTTGACGCGCTCGATGCCCTCGGTGGCGAGCGCCGTGGCGGAGTCGCGGATCACGTCGAGCTCGAACGGGTCGCCCTTCAAGAGCGACAGCCCGGTGTTCTTCGCGTACTCCTTCGTGATGTGCGGCGGCAGCGGCGGGATGCTGCGGCTCACGATCGCGTCGATCACGGTGACCCCGTCGTGGGCGAGCGCCGTCTCGATCGCCTGCGCGGCATCCTCGTCCTTCTCCACCCTGATGCCCTGGAACCCGAGCAGGCGTGCGTAGCCGGCGTAGTCGACGGACTCGACGTCTTGCGAGGTGCGCCACACCGGGTTGGCGTCTTCTGTGCGCATCTCCCACGACACCTGGCCGAGGTCGTCGTTGTGCATGATGAGCACGACGAACTGCTTGTTCGGGAACCTGCTCAGGTACTTCTTCATGGTGATGAGCTCGTTCATGCCGAGCATCTGGAACGCACCATCGCCGATCGTGCAGATGACGGGGCGGTCGGGGAACGCGAACTTCGCGGCCGTGGCGTAGGGCATCGCGGCGAGCATGGTGGCGAGTCGTCCGGAGAGATCTCCGCGCATGCCCCGCCTGAAGCGCAGGTGGTGGGCGTACCAGTCGGCCGTGGTGCCGGCATCCGCCGTCACGATTGCGCCGTCTGGCAGCCGCTTGTTCAGCTCGTAGTAGAAGCGGCGCGGGTTGGCGCCGTCTTCGTACCCGGCCATGGCCTCCGCTTCTTCCTCGCGCTCCCAGCCGCGCATCTCGTCTGCCACCTTGCGCTGCCAGGAGAGGTCTTCCTTGGGCTTCAACATCGGGATGAGCGCTTCGAGCGTCGCCTTCACGTCGCCCCAGAGGTTGAGTTCGGTGGGGTAGCGGATGCCCATCTGCTCCGGCTTCAGATCCACCTGGATGGCCCTGGCCGAGCCGGTCTCAGGCAGGAACTCCCCGTACGGATAGTTCGTGCCAAGCATGAGCAGGGTGTCGCACTCGTGCATCTGATGCAGGCTCGGCAGCGACCCGAGCAGACCAACCTGCTGCGTGTGGTGAGGGACGTCGCCAGGGATGACATCCTTTCCCCGCAGCGCCGTGATGATGCCAGCGCCGGTCAGCTCCGCCGCGCGAAGCACGAGATCGGTCGCTCCCTGCGCTCCGGCTCCGACGAGGAACGTGACCCGCTCGCCCGCGTTGAGGATGTCGGCAGCCTTCAGCAGCTCCGCTTCGGGTGGCCTGATCGCCGGGGATGCCGGCACCCGGCTCGCGCGTGCGACCCAGTGCTTCACGGGCGGCGCGACAGCCTTCATGGCCTGCACGTCGTGCGGCAGGATGACCACGGCCGGCTGCAGTCGGGCGATGGCGGTGCGGAACGCGGTGTCGAGCACCGCCTCTGCCTGTGCGGGGCTCACGATGGTCTGCACGTAACACGCGACGTCTTGGAACGTGCGCTCGAGGTTGCTCTCCTGCTGGGTGAACGTGCCGAGCGAGGCGAGCCCCTGCTGGCCGACGATCGCGACGACGGGCTGATTGTCCATCTGCGCGTCGTAGAGGCCGTTGAGCATGTGGAAGCCGCCGGGGCTCGACGTGGCGACGCACACGCCCACCTCACCCGTGAACTTGGCGTGCGCCGTCGCCATGAGGGCGCAGATCTCCTCGTGGGTCGGTCTGATGTAGTCGATGCCGCGGCCCTCGCGCTGGGCCTTGCCAAGGGCACCGTCGAAAGCACCGATGCCGTCGCCCGGGAACGCGAAAACCCGGGTAACACCCCAGTCCTTCAGTCGTTCGATCAGAACGTCGCTGACCGTCTCAGCCATGTGTCTCCTCCTTCGTCTTCACGCATCATCACGAGTTGAGTAGCGCCGGCGCAGCGACCCCACCGCGGGCTGAGTAGCGCCGCGCAGCGACACGTATCGAAACCCGCCGGGGCCCGGTTTCGATACGCGTGCCTCCGGCGCGCTACTCAACCAGCGGCACTTCACCGGCGGGCCATCCTGTCGGCTGCGCGGGCGGCGATGGCCATGATCGTCAGCGCCGGATTCGCGCTGCCCTGCGTCGGCAGCACGCTGCCGTCCGCGATGTACAGGTTGGGTACCGCGAAGGTGCGGCAGTCGGCATCCACCACGCCGTGCTCCTCATCGGCGGCCATGCGCGCGCCGCCCACCAGGTGGGCGTATCGCTTGATCGTGATGACTTCGTCGGCGCCTGCCGCGGTGAGGATGTTCTCCATCACCTTGGTCGCGGCATCCATCAGCTGTCTGTCGTTGTCGCACTGGCTGTACGAGAAGTGCGCGATCGGCAGTCCGTGCCTGTCCTTCTCCTCCGAGAGCGTGACCCGGTTGTCGGGCAGCGGAAGGAACTCGCACAGCGCGCCAAGGCACGCCCAGTGCACGTAGTCGCTCATGTAGTTGCGGAAGTCGTCGCCCCAATAGCCCTGCGCCATCACGTGCTCGGCCCAGGTGATGGGCAGCGGCGACACGGTCTGCACCGAGAAGCCGCGCTTGTACGGCTTCGACGGATCGGTCTCGTAGAACTGCTCGGTGCTCACCTCCGGCGGCGGCGCCTTGTACATGCGGATCTCCGCGTCGAACCGCCCCGCCGTCTGCGGAGCCCCCTGCACCATGAGGTAGCGGCCGACCTGGTCGAAGTCGTTGCACAGCCCGTCGGGAAAACGAGCCGACGCCGAGTTCAGCAGCAGCCGCGGCGTCTCGATCGAGTACCCGGCGACGATGATGACGGATGCCTTCTGGAACCGTTCCCGCCCGTCGCGCACGTACCGCACACCTGTCGCCCTGCCGGTGAGGGCGTCCACCTCGATACCGGTGACCATGCTGTCGGGGCGCACCTCCGCGCCGTGCTCGAGGGCATCCGGAATATGGGTGATGAGGGGCGACGCCTTCGCATTCACCTTGCAGCCCTGCAGGCAGAACCCGCGGTAGATGCAGTGCGGGCGATGGCCGAACCTCCCGTTGGCTATCGCGACGGGGCCAACCTTCGCCTGGATGCCCGCCCGCTCCGCTCCACGCAGGAACACTTCGCCGTTCCCGCCGACCGGATGCGGCCGGTACGGGTAGCCGTGCGGGTCGCCCCACGGCCAGTCCTCGCCCGCGACCGGCAGTTCGGCCTCCATCTGCTCGTAGTACGGCTGCAGATCCGCGTAGTCCATCGGCCAGTCCGCGCCCACGCCGTCGACGGTCTGGGTGTGGAAATCGCTGGGATGGAATCGGGGCGTGTACCCGGCGTAGTGCACCATCGACCCGCCGACACCGCGGCCGGAGTTGTTCGATCCGAGCGGCACCGGGTCGTTGCCTCCGATCTCGCGGGGCTCGGTCCAATACAGCATGTGGGACGCCGCCTCGTCGCTGACCCAGTCGTCTTCCGGATCCCAGAACGGGCCGGCATCGAGCGCGGCGACGCGCCAGCCGTAGCGGGCCAGCCGCTGCAGCATGGTGGCACCGCCAGCGCCGCAGCCCACGATCACCGCATCGAGCTCGTCCGAGTCGTCGAAGTGCCGCATCTTGCTGCGCAGGCTCTCGTCGATGGCACCCCGCGGCGTGAGCAGCCAGGCGGACTCGTTGCGTTCGCGCACCGTCACGAGTGATCTCCGTGCTGCTCGTCGTGTTGCTCGCGGTCGTGCCCGCCTGGACGGCCTTCGTTGCCGCTGTCACGCCCCGAGGCTGCGGCGCTTCCGCCCTGGCCCGTCGTGCGGCGTGCCCCGCCCTTGCCGTGCTGCGGCGGGCCGGGCCTGCGCAGCGGGTCGTCGCTCGGGCGGGCATCCTTCACCTCGTACGGCTCACGCCTGTCGATGCCCAGATCTTTGTAGCCGCGGGGGTACGCGGGCCCGCCGAAGCCGATCTCGTTCCACACGGCCGGATGCGAATAGAACGCCGTGGCTGCGTAGCGCGTCCACAGGCTCCACACCTGGGCCGGCGGCAGCTCGTGCCAGCGATCCTCGCCCCAGGTGCGCACAGCCTCCATGAGCTCGCGCTGCTGATCGAGATCGCATTCGGCGAAGTCGCTTCCGAAACGGTCGTGGGCATCCTCGTTGAGAGCTCGAAGCGATGCTCGCCACGCCTCCGAGTCGCGCGGCATGGTGTCGTAATGCCAGCCGTCGGTCTGGTTCTCGGCGAGGCGGGCATCCACCATGCGGGCGAGGTCGACGGTCTCGTCCCCTGGCTCCGCACGCTGCCCGACCAGCCGGTCGAGCAGGCACTTCGCCGTCGCCACCTCGAGCTGTGTGAAGAACCGCACCGCCGGTTGGCCGTGCAGGCGGGCGTGAATGGCGGCACGGGTCGCGCCGTCCCAATGCGGCTCCTGTCCCATCACGTCGAAGCCTGGAAAGCGCCCCCCGCCGTTCTCGGGCGATAGCGGGAGCGTGCTCTTCGGCCGGTTGCGTGGATGCCTGCTCACCGCTCCCTCCGCAGCAGCGCGGCGAGCAGACCCATGCCGCCGACGAGCGTGACGAGCAGGGGCGCCAGGAGCGGCGGCCCCATCTCCATGTTGTAGCGGAAGTTCTTCCAGCCACCCGGCTTCTGCCGGATGCCCCGCGCGTGCAGCCACACGCCCTGCAGCCCGTTCGCGAGGATGATCGCCGCCGCCACGGGCAGCGCGGTCTTGGCCAGCCTGTGACTCGCGAAGCCCGCGACACCCGCCACGACGCCGACCGGGCCGGTGACGATGGGAGCCCACATCCACTTGTCGCCGAAGCTCGCCTTGTCGTGCTCGAAATAGATCTCGGCGGTGGTCACGGCCGCGCCGACCGCGGTCAGTGCAGACATGCTGCGCTCGAAGCGCCCATGCTGCACATCACGCACCAACCGATCGATGCCGTACACCGCCTCGGCCGCTGGATGTCCTGCGCGGGAACGGAAGGGAATCAGGCGGGACCGGGCGGACACGGCGAGCGACTTCTTCGGGCTGAACACGTGCGGCATTCTGCACAGCCTGTCTCAGCCGCGTCGAGTGGTTGCGCGATGCCCGGGCGAGTTGTATCGGGCGCCGGCGCTACTCGTGACGGCCGGTGTAGCACCCCCTGGACGAAGGGTGTACTGGCAGGGCCTCCCGTCGAGCGGCGTCCCGGCGTACTTTCGTGATCGTGGCCCGTGGCCGGCCACTTCGAAGGCTTTCAGGCAGCGACGGAGGAACTTTCAATGCACACTCGCACGCTCGGCCAGGGTCTCGCGGTTTCGGCGGTCGGCCTCGGATGCATGGGCATGTCCCAGAGTTACGGACCGAACCCCGGCAGCAGAGACGACATGATCGCCGTTCTGCGCTCGGCGGTCGACTCCGGAGTCACATTCTTCGATACCGCAGAGGCATACGGCCCCTTCGCCAACGAAGAGCTCGTGGGCGAAGCGCTCCAGCCCGTACGCGACGAGGTCGTGATCGCCACGAAGTTCGGCTGGCGGTTCGGCGCCGACGGGCTCAGCGGGCTCGACAGCAGGCCTGATCACATCAGGCGCGTCGCCGACGAATCCCTGCGCAGGCTCCGCACCGACGCGATCGACCTCTTCTACCAGCACCGGGTAGACCCGGACGTGCCCATCGAGGATGTCGCGGGCACCGTGGGCGAACTGGTCGCCGCCGGCAAGGTGCGCCACTTCGGGCTCTCAGAGGCGAGCGCGCAGACCATTCGCCGGGCACACTCCGTCTTTCCCGTCACCGCGCTGCAGAGCGAGTACTCGCTGTGGACCCGTGACCCCGAAAGCGAGATATTGCCCGCCCTCGCCGAACTCGGCATTGGATTCGTGCCGTTCAGCCCCCTCGGCAAGGGATTCCTGACGGGCGCGGTCACCCAGGAGACGACCTTCGGCGACGGCGACATCCGTGCGACCATCCCGCGCTTCGAAGAGGAGAACCGGGCGGCGAACCAAGCCCTGGTCGATCACGTCGCGCAGCTGGCGACCGCGAGAGGGGCCACGCCCGGGCAGGTGGCGCTTGCCTGGCTGTTGGCGCAGGACCCGTGGATCGTGCCGATTCCGGGCACGCGGCGCGTCGAACGCATCCGCGAGAACGCGGAGTCCACCTCGGTTCCGCTGTCGGCCGACGACCTGGCAGACCTCGACGCGCTCGCCGCGCGCATAGGCGTACACGGAGACCGCTACGGCGCCCAGCACATGAAGTACGTGGGACGCTGACGACGGCCACCAATGCTCAGTCGGCCGGGCCTCCCGACACGGTGTCCTCCTGCGTCTCGGCATCCGTCGACGGCCGCGGACGGTCCTCCTCGTCCACCTGATCGGCCGCCTGGTTCTCCTCGGCCGTGCTGGTCTTGGCCGGCACGTGCTGGTCGGGCAACGGCTCACCCTCCAGCGGCTCGGTGCGCAGGTCGGGGTCCGGCTGTCCGTTCGTGTCGCTCATGCTTCTTCCTTTCGGGACTGCAAACGTTCGGCATCAACATCACCGGTTCGTGCGCATGCCGGCCAGCCGTTGCGAGGCAACTGGCGGCAGCGCATACTGACCCGCCGCCGGCTGCCGTCGGCGGGCAACGGCGTGTGCCTTCGGCGGGCGCAGGGCCGCCGCAACCCCTTTCGCATGCGGCGGGAACACGATTGCCTGCTTCGCGACACGAAAGGACGACCACGTGAGCGATACCAATCAGAACACCTCTGCAACGAGCGGTTCCGGCGTCCCAGGCTCGGAATTCAGCCCGCGCACGGCCATCGTGACGGGCTCCGACTCCGGCATCGGCCGTGCGACGGCTGTCGCGCTGGCCCGGGCCGGAATGGATGTCGGCATCACCTACCACTCAGACGCCGACGGCGCCGAGGAGACGGCCCGACTCGTGCGCGAGCTGGGCCGCGCGGCCGAGGTGACTCGGCTCGACACCACGGAGGCGCCGCAGTGCGGAGACGTCATCGACGACCTGGCCGAGCGTCTCGGCGGGCTGGACGTCTTCGTGAACAACGCGGGCATCAACGGCGGACCCGCCTTCTTCGACACCGACTGGGACACCTGGCGAACCACGGTGCTCGCCGACCTGGACGGCGCTTTCGTCTGCATCCAGCGCGCCGCGCGGCGCATGGTCGATGGCGGGAGGGGCGGCCGCCTCATCGCGGTAACCAGTGTGCACGAACACCAGCCCCTTGCCGGATTCGCCGCCTACGACGCCGCCAAGCACGGGCTCGGTGGGCTCATGAAGACCATCGCCATCGAATTGGGGCACTACGGCATCACGTCGAACTCGGTCGCCCCCGGCGAGATCGCCACACCCATGAACGACGCGACGGATGCCGATGTCAGCACAACGCATCGCGCGGGCATCCCGCTCGGCCGGCCGGGCGCCGCCGGAGAGGTCGCAGCCGTCATCGCGTTCCTCGCCTCGCCTTCCGCCTCGTATGTGACGGGCGCGTCATGGGTCGTCGACGGCGGGATGCTTCAAATGGGCAGTCAGGCAGGTGCGGTGATCGAAAGCGACGACTGGCGCAATGTCTCGAAAGGCTGATGGCCGCAAATCACAGAAGGTGGGGTTCTCGCAAGGGGTATCGCACTTGTTCAGCTACTGCCATGGTGACTCACATGGTTGCTTTGGCTGTGATTCTGCTCATTGTGGGACTGATCCTGCTTTTCCTCGGGATCTTCATCAAAGTGGCGAGCTGGCTGCTATGGATCGGCATCATCGTGCTGATCATCGCCATCATCGTCGGACTCATGCGGTTCATCAGAAGGAACGTCTGACCCGCAGGGCCTTATCCACACCGTCCGAGTTCGTTTGATGCGGCGGCGCGCTTGAGTCGCGCCGCCGCATCCGTACGTAATGGCGGTTCGCGGGCCGATCGCCTGCGCACATCGAGTCTTCCCGGCACCGCATTAGGAACGAGCACCATGAACCACGACGAAGCGCCAGTGCTCGACGCGCTGGCCGAACATCGTGCCTCAGGTCGCTACGGATACACTCCACCGGGACACCGGCAGGGCAGAGGAGCCGATCCGCGGGTGGTCGAGGTGCTCGGGGATGCCATGGCCAACGACGTGCTCGCCACGTCCGGCCTCGACGACCGTTCGTCGTCGAACGGCTACCTGAAGAAGGCGCAGAACCTGATGGCGGATGCCGTCGGCGCCGAGCACGCATTCTTCTCCACGTGCGGCAGTTCCCTGTCGGTGAAGGCCTCCATCCTCGCCGTCACCCGCGGCGAGGGTGAGATCCTCATGGGCCGCGACGCACACAAGTCCGTCATCTCAGGACTTGTGCTCTCCGGCCTGCAACCGCGGTGGATCACGCCCCGCTACGACGAGAAGCTGCACTTGGCCCACCCGCCCGGGCCCGAGCAAGTGGAGGATGCCCTGAACAGGCATCCTGATGCTTCGGCCGTTTTCGTCACGAGCCCGACGCCCTATGGCACGTGCGGCGACCTCAAGGCCATCGTCGATCTCGCGCATGGCAGGGGCAAACCCGTCATCGTCGATGAGGCGTGGGGCGCACACCTGCCGTTCCATCCAGACCTGCCCACCTGGGCCATGGATGCCGGCGCCGACATCTGCGTCGTCAGCGTGCACAAGATGGGTATGGGCTTCGAGCAGGGGTCGGTGTACCACCTGCAGGGCGGCCTCGTCGACCCGGTGCGGCTCCAGCAGTGCGCAGACGTGCTCGCGAGCACGAGCTCGAACGTGCTGCTGTACGCGGCGATCGACGGCTGGCGCAGGCAGATGGTGCAGCACGGGCGGGAACTGTTGGATGCCGCGCTGCAGCTGACCGAGCGGACGCGTGAGCGGATTCCGGGCATCCCTGGCATGGTCGTGCTGCACGACGAATTGCTCAGCGTCGAGGCGTCCCATGATCTCGACCCCATGCACATCCTCATCGATGTGAGCGAACTGGGCATCTCGGGCTACCAGGCGCAGGACTGGCTGCGCGAGAACCGGCGCATCGACACCGGCACGAGCGACCACCGGCGCATCGAGGCTCTTCTGTCGCAGGCCGACGACGACGAGACGGTCGACCGGCTCGTGGAATCCCTGGAGGCCCTCGCGGATGCCGCTGCCGGCATGCCTGCTCCGCCTGCGATCGACCTGCCGTCACCCTCGGACTTGGAGACGGTGATGGTGCAACCGGCACGCCGGTGGAGGTCGTACCGTGCTCGGAAGCCGCCGGCCGCACCTGCGCCGAGCAGATCACGCCATACCCGCCCGGCATCCCGATGCTGCTGCCCGGGGAGCGCATCAAGTCGGCGGTACTGGACTATCTCACCTCCGGCGTGCAGGCCGGCATGGTGATCCCCGACGCCGCAGATCCGACCATGAAGACCATCCGGGTCACACGCGGGTGAGAAGGGCAACCCCTGGGAACGATGTACGAGAGCACGTTATCTGAAGGCATGACGCAGAACACCGCGCCGAACTCCGGCGCGCCCCAGCCGTTGCCAGAGCCGGAGGCGAACGAGTCCACGGTTCATGTCGCACTGCAGCGCATCGGGGCGAACCGCTGGTGCGTGGTCGACCCACGCTTCCCCTCCAACGACGCGCGGTGTCTCGTCGGCTACGTGGAACGTGTCGACCACGTTTATCACGCCATCCGGCTCGACTCGTCGATGACCGCGTTCGACGAAACCGACCTTCAGTCGGTGCTGCGCGATCTGGAACCGCCCGTCCTCGATTGACGCCGGCTAGGCCGGGCGTCCGTCCCGGGCCTCGCCGAGGCGTGTGCCGCACAACAGCACGAGCGCCGCGAGCGCGACGGTGATCAGCAGATCGACCCGCAGGCCGCCGACGATGGATCGGCCGAGCTGGGATCCGTAGACGGCGACACCAAGTGCGCTGCCCGTCTGGCGGGCTGTGTTGAGCGTCGCCGACGCGATTCCCGACCGTTCCGCGCCGACGCTCGCGAGCACCGTCGAGGTGATGATCGGCACGATCACTCCGAGACCACCTCCGAGGCCGACCAGCTGCGCGACGATCGCCGCGTACGGGATGCCCGGATCGGCGAACAAAAGCCCGCCTGCGCACACGGCGATCACGGCGGCGGACACCACGACGCAGGCCACGCTTCCGAAGCGGTCCTGCAATCGGGCCGCGTACGCGTTGCTCAGCATGACTGCCACGGTGATGGGCAGGAAGCCGAGACCGGTGAGCAGGGCGGATGCGTGCTGAACGCGCTGGAAGTAGAGGCTCAGCGCGAAGATGAAGCCGTAGAAGGCGATGTTCACGAACAGTCCGATCGTCACGCTCCAGCGGAACAGACGGGAACGGAAGAGACCCAGCGGCAGCATCGGATGCCGCGAGCGCCGCTCAACGAGAACGAACGCCGCCCCCGCACAGACGGCAACGGCGAGCGCAGTCACCACGAACGGGTTCGCGAAGCCGAACTCACCGCCCTCGATGATCGCCGCGGTGAGGATGCCGAGGGTGACGACCGCGAGCACCTGGCCGGCGGCATCCAGCCTCCGCGTCGTGGTGCGTGTGGTCTCTCTGGCCGCGAACGCCACGGCGGCGATGCCGAACAGGGCGAGCGGAAGGTTGATGTAGAAGATCCACCGCCACCCGAGTGTCTGAATGAGCACTCCACCAACGAGCGGACCGCCGGAGAGCGCCGCTCTGCCCCCAAGCGCCCAGATGCCTATGGCGCCGGCCCTGCTGCGGGCATCCGTGTAGGTGTGCGAGAGCACGGAGAGCGACGACGGCACGAGCGCCGCAGCACCCATGCCCTGCACACAGCGGGTCGCGATCAGCAGGCCGATGCCTGGCGCAAGGGCGCAGCCAAGCGATCCGATGGTGAAGAGGGCGAATCCGCCGATCAGCACGCGCTTTGCGCCGATCCGGTCGCCGAGCGCGCCGGCGCTGAGAATGAATGCCGCGAACGCGATGGTGTAGGCGCTGACGATCCATTGCAGGGCCGCGACGCCGGCGCCGAGCTCGTCGCCTATCGGCTTGATCGCAACGTTCACGACGCTGACGTCGAGCTGCACCACGGCGAAGCCCAGCCCGGTTGCCAGGAGCGTCCAGCGCCGACGTGCCCGGCTCAGCGTGTCGGCCCTCGTGGTCCCTTCTCGATATCCGTTCCCCACCCATCAAGCCTCTCGGATGCCTGCGACATCGCCAGCCCCGTTGCCGAGGTTCACGACGTGCGTTATTGGCTGTCGCCCCTGCTGCGAACCCGCACCGCGTTACGCCGGGTGACCGCTTACGGCTCCACTGCCGGGTGCGTTCACTACGTTTGAGGGTTGAGGCATCCCTATTTCACGTCCAGCGTCCGGGGCGGCTGACCCGTCATGCAGGCCGCCGCGGCGGATTCCACAGCAAAGGAACCGACATGAGCACGTCAGCCGGAGCAGGCGTCGACTCCACGCTCGCCAAAACCGTCAGCCGTCGCACGGTTCTGGGTGCCGCGGCCCTCACCCCGGTTGCCGCGTTCCTCGCGGCCTGCTCGTCGCCTGGGTCGGGATCGTCGGGAACGGCATCCGCCAAGCTGACGAGCCAGTTGAACATCTACAGCTGGCCGGACTACTTCTCGAAGGCCGATCTCGCCGCGTACGCCAAGAAGTACGGCGTGACGCCCAAGATCTCGACCTACACCGACAACAACACGCTTTACACGAAGCTGAACTCTGCGGCCGGTGCCGGCTATGACGTCGTGGTTCCGTCGTCGAGCTGGATCAAGCAGATCTCCGACAAGGGCCTGCTCGAGGAGCTCGACCACGGCCGTCTCAACCTCAAGAACCTCGACCAGTCGCTGCTCAACCGCAACTACGACCCGGGCAACAAGTACTCGATCCCGAAGGACTGGGGTCTGCTCGGTGTCGTCTACGACCCGGATGCCACGGGTGGCGAGATCAAGACCTGGCAGGACTTCTTCGACGCGGGCGCGAAGCCGGGCGTGAGCGGGCGCATCCGCATGACGAGCGCGGCCGAAGAGACCGTCGGGCCGGCGCTGTGGATCCAGGGCAAGGACTGGAACACCAAGAAGATCAGCGACATTCAGGGCACGCAGGACTTTCTCACCGGCTTCGCCAAGCACGTCAAGACGTTCTCAGCGTTCGATGCCAATGCCATGGCGAGCGGGGCAATCGTGCTCGCGCAGGCCAACCAGGCGTACGCGCGCAACGCCATCCTGCTCAACCCGAAGCTCAAGTGGGTCGTTCCCGGACCGACGAGCGAGCTGTGGGTGGACAGCTTCTCGATCGCGAAGGGCGCGCCCGACGTCGAGCGCGCCTATCAATTCCTGGAGTACCAGCTCACGCCGACCGTGCAGGTCAACGAAACCGTCTATCTCGGTTACCCGGCGTCGCTGAACGGGCTGAAGAACAAGGTGCCGTCGAATGTGAAGCAATCCGAGCTCATCTTCGGCGGACCCAACGTCGACTTCGACAAGCTCACGAGCTTCATCGTGAACCCCGACACCTATCCCACGTTCCAAGACATCCAGAACAAGGTGCAGGCCGCCGCCGGCGCGTAGCGACAGACCACGCCGCCGGCAGGCTCGGGCACCAACCACGAGCGCCAGCACACTACGGGCACCAGCACACTACGGTCACCAGCACACTACGGTCACCAGCAGGCCAGCGGGCCGGCCCGCTGACCAGCCCCGCCGAAAACAGCAGTGATCACGCTCTCGCGCTGAGAACAGCAGGTCTTCTGCTGTTCTCAGTCACATCTGCTGTTTTCGGTGCTGGGTTGAACGGTCCCGGTGTCGACGCGACGGGCTGGATAGGGTCGGTGCGAGGAGGGACTGTGAGACGCAACACGGGCGACCACGTGCTGGCGGCCATCCCGCTCGCCTGGCTCGCAGTGCTGTTCCTCGTTCCGCTGGCTTTCACGCTCGTCTACTCGTTCGGCACGAGCGGCTTCGGATCGGTCACGCTCGGCTTCTCACTCGCCAACTATGCGCAGGCGCTCGGACCCCTCTATCTGGAGACGTTCCTGCGCACGCTGGCCTTCGCGATCGGGTGCAGCGCCCTCTGCCTGCTCTTCGCCTACCCGATCGCGTACGCCATCGCCCGCCGCAGCGGGAGGTTCAAGCTCGTCGCTTTCGGGCTCATCCTGGTGCCATACCTGGCGAGCCTGCTGATCCGGGTGATGTCATGGCAGATCCTGCTCGCTCAGGGGGGTCCGCTCGAACGGATGCTCCGCGCGGCCGGCCTGCTCCACTCGCCTCTCACCGTGCTGGATTCGATCCCGGCCGTCGTGATCGGCACGATCGCCGTCTACCTGCCCATCGCGGTGATCGCGCTCGCGGTGGTGCTCGACCGCATCCCACCGGAGGTGGTCGAGGCGAGTCAGGACCTGGGCGCGTCCCCTTCTGCCACGTTCTGGACCGTCATCGTGCCGCTGAGCCGGCCCGGCATCGCGACGGCTGCGCTGCTGACGGCGGTGCCCATGCTCGGTGAACTCGTGATCCCTGTGCTGCTTGGCGGCAACAAGGGGCTGTTCCTGGCTCAGGCCATCTCGGCGCAGTACGTGCAGTCGCAGAACTACGCTCTCGGTTCCGCCATGGTCGTGCTGCTCGTGCTGGTGATCGCGGTGATCGTGGGCCTGCTGGTGCGACTCACCCGCGGCTTCGAAGCGACCGGCGACGGTGGTGAGGCATGACCGCGGAGCAGCGCTACGAGGGTGGGCAACGGGCATCCTCGACTCCGCCGTCACTTTCGGGCGCCTCAGGAGCGCCGTTGCGGCCGAAAGCGACGGCCGACAACGCTCGGCGGGGCACCCGTGCGGCAACCGGTCTCGCGCTGTGGCTCTGGTTCGGGCTAGCGGTGGTCTTCCTGTTCGCGCCCATCGTGACCGCGATCGTGTACTCGTTCAACGAGGGTGTGGCGGGCAAGCAGACCTCGGCCTTCACGGGTTTCTCGTGGGACTGGTACGCGCAGGCGGTGACGGATCCGACCATCGCGCAGGCGACCCAGACGAGCCTGGTCGTCGCGTTCTGGGCGGCCGTGATCGCCGTCGTGATCGGCACCGTGCTCGGTTTCGAGCTGGCCCGCAACCCGAATCGCAGCGTGCGCCGTCTGCTCGGCGCGCTCACGTACATCCTGCTCATCGTTCCCGACACGGTGCTCGGCGTCTCGCTGCTCCTCTTCTACACCGAGACTCGCATTCCGCTCAGCGAGTTCACACTGATCGCAGCGCTCACGCCGCCGAGCATCTCGGTGGTCGCGTTCGTCATCCGTGCGCGCGTGCTGACGCTCGAAGCGGCGGTGGAGGATGCCGCATCCGACCTGGGAGCATCCCGCTTCGCCACCCTGCGCCTCGTCGTGCTGCCTCAACTCGGACCGGCGATCGTCGCAGCCGCACTCATCGCCTACACGTTCGCATTCGACAACGTCGTGATCGCCAACTTCCTCTCCACGCCGACGGTGAACGTGCTCACGGTCTACCTATACGGAACGCTGCAGTACGGCGCGACGCCGGCCGTCTACGCCACGGCGACGATCATTTTCGTGGCGACGATCGTGGTGCTGGCTCTGGCCGCCACGCTGCTGCGCACCACCCTGCGGTTCCGCGGGCGGCGCACCTACGCGCGAACCGCGCATAGCCGAGGTTGAGCCGTCCCCGATTCGGTCGCCAACGTGCGGGCCGCATCAGGCCCGACGCCACAGCGCGTCAGCGGCTAGGTGCCGGCGTCGTGCTCTCGGATGCGGCGGCAGGCTCTATGCCCAGGTCTGCCGACGTCGGGTACGACGACTGCGCTCCTGGCATTTGCACGGCGAACGTTCCTGCACGCACGCCCAGCCGCGCTGCGTCCTGCAGCGACGCTCCTCGTGCCAGTTCGGATGCGAGCGCTCCCACGAACGCATCCCCCGCACCTGTCGTGTCCACCACTTCTGCCGCCTGCGGCGCTGGGACGTGTCCCTCCGCGACCTGGTCTGCCCAATAGGCGCCTTCTGCGCCGACCGTCACGACGACTGACGTGCTGCGTCCTCTCAGCACCGCCGCCGCCTTCGCTGCCGTCGGCACATCGTGCACGTCCCAACCGACCAGGGCGCCGGCTTCCCCCTCGTTGACGATGAGTGGGTCGCACTCCCGTAAGAGTTCGGCCGAGACCCCGCGGTAGGGCGCGAGATTGAGGATGACACGGGCGCCCACCCGCCTGGCAGACGTGATCGACGCCTCGACGATCTCCGGCAACACCTCCGCCTGCACCACCATGACCGCTTCCTCGGCGTTGCCGGCGAGAGCGGTGACGGCGTCGGTGACACGCTCGGGAGTCAGCGCGAAATTGGTCCCAGGAACGACGGTGATCGAGTTCTCCCCGCCCTCGTACACAGACACGAGTGCGAGTCCGGTGCGGACACCGCTGACGATCTCCACGTTCGCCGTGTCGACGCCCTCGGAGCGCAGTTGCCGAAGCAGAAGAGCGCCATCCTCGTCGTCGCCGACCGACGCGACGAAGCTCACGTCGCCGCCCAGTCGAGCGGCGGCAACCGCCTGATTCGCACCCTTGCCGCCCGGCTGCACCAACAGGCCCGTGGCCAGGATCGTTTCACCGGGAGCTGGAGGCGCCGGCACCCTCACGATGTAGTCCTGGTTCGCCGAGCCGACCACGATGATGCGCGCCGGCGGCCTCGTATCCGTCATGTCTCCCCACTCACCTGCCGCGAGCATCTGCTGAAGCGCTGCAGTGTTCGTCTGCGTTCACGATCGGATGCCTGCGAACGCGATGGTCCGCTCGGCGAGATCCGAGATGACCGAGTTGTCGAAGCCGAACAGCGCCGACCGCGTGCGGTCGTGCAGCGGTTCGATCACGTGGGAGGGAAGTCCGGCAGTACCGACGAGAATGCCGGCCACGGATCCCACCGTGGCGCCGTTCGAGTCCGTGTCCCAGCCGCTCATGACGACGCGGCCGACCGCCGTCATCCAATCGCCATCCGACCAGAGCAGGGCCGCCGTCACCGCCGCGGCGTTGTTGATCGTGTGGACCCATGAGTAGTGCCCGTACGCGGAGTGGATCTCCTCCACCGCCTGTTCCCAGGTGGCACCGGAGCTGTGCAGCTGCAGAACGCGGGTCACCGCTTCGTGCAGGCGCGAGCGCGGTGGCACGACGGTGAGGGCAGCGACGATCGTCTCCCGTGCATCGGCCGCGGAGAAGGCTGCCGCGCAGAGCGCCGCCGCCCACATCTCGCCGTACACACCGTTGCCCGTGTGGGAGAGGGTGGCGTCGTTGTATGCGAGCGCCGCGGCATCCCACACCGAGCCGGGATTCACGTAGCCGGGCACGTCACCGCGGATCTGCGCCCCGATCCACTCACGATACGGATTGCGGTACGAGGCGGTACGAGGCACCGGGACCCCGTTCGCAAGGTTGATGTACGCCGCCCGCTCGGCCGTGTAGACCTGCTTGAGCGGAAAGAGGCCGAGCCACGCTTCGCCGACATCCTCCGGCCGGAGGCTGCGGCCGTGGGTCTCAAGCAGATGCAGCGCGAGGATCGGGTAGTCGATGTCGTCGTCGCGGGCGGATCCGTTCACGTTGCCTCGTGTGGTCTCCGGCCAGTTCTCGCGCAGTTCGAAGCCGTCGGGGACCGGATCGAGCTTGGGCACATAGTCGGTGAGCGGGTAGGCGTCGGCGATCGTGAGGTAGTCGCGAATCCTCTCCACCGTCCAGTGGTCGCCCCGTTCGACCGGCTTGCCGATGTTGCAGCCGGCGATGCGTCCGAGCCAGGCGGCGAGCACGCGGTCCGCGTAGCCGCGCGGGTCCACAGCGGCCGCGGATGCCGGCGAGACGGCGGCACGGATGCCGTCCAGGCCCTCGGGCTCGTCGTACGCCCAGTCGGCGCGCCGCGGCGCATCCTCCATCGCATCGACGAGCGCGAGGACGGCGTCGCGATCGGCCGGGTCGGTCGAGTTCGCCGCCAGCACGACGTCGTCCACGTCGTAGCCGGACTCGCGTCGCTGCGCCACCTCGTCGGCGAGCAGGTCGGTGGGTACGAGCGCGTCGAATCCGGCGCGTACATACGCGGCACTGAGCTCCACGGAGGTAGGCGTCGTTTCAGACACGGAACTCCCTTGTTCGATTCGGTCGAATGGCAGTCAACACGAGCTGAATCACTCGCGCCATTCTTGGAAGACCGTGTCCTACCCGACGCTCACCCTGCGAACGTCGGCAGCACGCGTCCCCGGGCTCCGGGCCGCGCCGCGAACACCGAGCCTGCGGCCGGCTCCTCGCCGTCGGCGATCCCCTGCCGGGAGGTCGTGATGTAGAGCACGTCGAGATCGGGTCCACCGAACGCGACCGCCGAGGTGTTGCTCACACCGGGAACGGTGATCACGTCGGTCAGATAGCCGTCCGGGTCGTAGTGGTGCACCTTGCCGCCCGACCAGAGCGCCACCCAGAGGCCGCCCTCCTCGTCGATCGTCATGCCGTCGGGCGAGCCCTGCGACTTGTCGATCTCGGCGAAGCGGCGCCGGTTGGTGAACTGGCCGCTCTCGCCGTCGTAGTCGAACACGTCGACGCATTGGGTAGGCGTGTCGATGTAGTACGCCGTGCCGCCGTCTGCGCTCCACTGCAGACCGTTCGAGATGGTGACCCCGTCGAAGGCGACGCTCGTACTACCGTCGGGTTCCAGCCGATACAGGCTCGCCACCCCCGGCTGTTCGTCGTAGGCCATGGTTCCGCAGTAGAACCGGCCATGCGGATCGCAGCCGCCGTCGTTCATGCGGATGCCGGCATCCGTCACGACGTCGGGCACCGCCCGCTCCGCGACGAAGTCCCGGTCGAAGAGGCTGAACCCGTGCTCGGTGGCGACGACGAACCCTCCAGCCGACCTCGGACGCAGAGCGGCGGCCACCTTGCCCACGTGATAGCGCGCGATGCCATCCGACTCAACGCGGCCGGTGGTCGGATCACGCAGGTCGAGCACCTCGCCGCGCATGATGTCGACGATCAGGAGCCTGCCGCGATCCGAGTCCCAGATCGGGCCCTCCCCGTGTTCCGCGATGCGTTCTGTGACCTGCTCGGCGTCCATTCGAGCACGCTATCGCTCCGCGCGCCGTCGGGGAGAGGGCTTGCGCCGAGCGTGGAGCAGCAGACTCGACGACGGCCGTGCCCGTCTCGGGGGGCTCAACCGCCCGGGGCCGGTTCGCAATACTGGAATGACGCGCATCGGCTATCAGGGGAGGCCGGCGGCGAAGGAGAGACCAATGGCGGCCGCGAGACACACATTCAGTCGGGGGTTCTCAGCCAACGACGACTTCGACTTCGAGCTGCGCACCGTGCTCGGCAGCGCATACTCGGGTGCGGCCGATGTCGGCGAAGTGCTCGCCGCCGTGGACGACGTCGGCCCTAAGAACGCCCGTGACTGGTTCGACGCCTGGCTCGCACTCGGAGATCGCATCGCGGCTCAGGCGGATGCCTCCGCCCAGCACGCACACACCGTCAGCGCGTCGTCGGCGTACCTGCGGGCATCCACCTACTACGCCGTCGCGGTGAACGCCGCGTCCGGGTTGAACGCCGCGGACGACCTTCTCGCCGTCTTCCGCAAGCACCGCGCCGCCTGGGACCGGTTCGTCGACACCACGGCTGAGGCCGATGCGCAGCGAGTGGCCATACCGTACGAGGGGCGCACGCTGCCTGGATACCTGTTCAGGCCACGCGGGGCATCCGCAAGCGTTCCGTTGCTGATCGGCACGAACGGAAGCGACGGGGCGCTCTCATCGATGTGGGCGACGTGCGCGTTCGGTGCCCTTCGGCGCGGCTACGCCGTGCTCGTGTACGACGGTCCTGGCCAGCAGTCGATGCTGTTCGAGCAGAACACCGCGTTCCGCCCGGACTGGGAGGCGGTGCTCACCCCGGTGCTCGACTTCGCGCTCGGACTCGAGGGCGTGGATGCCGCGCGGGTCGCCGCGTACGGCATCAGCCAGGCCGGCTATTGGGTGCCGCGAGCGCTCGCGTTCGAGCACCGGTTCGCCGCGGCGATCGTCGACCCAGGCGTCGTCGACGTGTCGACCTCGTGGACCGATCACCTGCCGAAGAGCCTCGTCGAGCTCTTGGACAAGGGCGAGACGCAGAAGCTCGAGCGCGACATGAAGTTCGGGCTCGAATTCCAGAAGGATGCCGCCAGCCAGTGGGCATTCCGCGCACGGCCGTACGGGCACCTGGGCTATGCGGAGACCCTTCAGGAGGTACGCAAGTACAACGTCGGGGACGTCGCCGGCCAGATCACGACGCCGCTCCTGATCACTTCCCCCGAGCGGGAGCAGTTCTGGCCGGGACAATCCGAGCGGCTCGCGGAGCTCACCAAGTCGGTGTCGACGCTCGTTCCGTTCACCGCCGCCGAGGGTGCTGACTTCCATTGCCAGCCGCTCGCCCGCTCTCTGACGGACCAGCGCATGTTCGACTGGCTGGACGAACGACTGGAGGCACGCCCATGAGAATCGTCGTCATCGGCGCAACGGGGCACGTCGGCGGATACCTCGTTCCCCGGCTCGTGCGCGCGGGGCATGAGGTGGTGGCCGTGAGCCGCGGCCAACGCGAGCCGTATCGCGCCGACGAGGCGTGGGCATCCGTGCAGCGCATCGATATGGACCGCGAGGCGGAGGATGCGGCGGGCACGTTCGGGCAGCACATCGCCGAGCTCCGCCCAGACGTCGTGGTCGACATGATCTGCTTCACGCGAGCCTCGGCCGAACAGCTCGTCGACGCGCTGCGCGGTCGCGTGCGGATCCTCGTCAGCTGCGGATCCATCTGGTCGCGCGGCATCCTCACGGAAGTGCCGGCGACCGAAGACGCGCCCTTGAACGGCTGGGGCACGTACGGCACAGGCAAGGCGCAACTGGAGGCTTACCTCCTTGGGCAATCAAGGACGCCCGCTGGTGTGCCCGCCGTCGTCATCGACCCGGGACACATCTCGGGTCCCGGCTGGCACGTGATCAATCCCGCAGGCAACCTCGACCTCTCGGTCTGGGAGCGGCTCGCGTTCGGCGAGCAGGTGATCCTGCCGGACTCGGGTCTCGGCATGCTGCACCACGTGCACGCAGACGATGTCGCGCAGCTGTTCCAGCTTGCGATCGAGCATCCCGAGCTTGCTGCAGGCAACGCGTTCTTCGCCGTCTCGCCGCAGGCCCTCACCCTTCGCGGTTTCGCGGAGACGGCGGCCGGCTGGTTCGGCAGCGAGGCCCGACTTGGCTATATACCGCTTTCGGAATACGCCTCGGCGGTGGGCGAGGAGCACGCGCAGACCACGGTCGAGCACGTCGCGAGAAGCCACGCCATGAGCATCGAGAAAGCCGGCCGGATGCTCGGCTACACCCCCGCGTACTCGTCCCTGCAGGCGACGCGCGAAGCGGTCGAGTGGCTGAACGACAACGGCGCGTTCGCGCGCCGCCTCCCGTTCGCCTGAGCCCCTGCCCGCCGCCGGGGCGAGCCCTGTTCCGCCCGCGAGCCGCCACCACCCTTCCTCACGCGGGCCTTCCGCTGTCACAAATTGCGGGTGCCGCCCCCGACCACCCGCGTTTTGTGACAGCGGAAGCGATTTGGCGCCGCGGGACGCCGAACACGGGCTCAGACCTCCAGGCGCGACCCCCGCTCACGCGGGCCTTCCGCTGTCACAAATTGCGGGTGCCGCCCCCGACCACCCGCGTTTTGTGACAGCGGAGCGGGGTGGCGCACCTTCTGGGGGTGGGGGGGTGGGCGGAGCGGGATGGTGGGGGTGGGCGGAGCGGGGTGGTGCGCCTTCTGGGCGACGGTGTGGGGCGGTGGGCGGGGCGACGCGGATGCGCTCCCAGCGCTGCGAGGAACCGGCGGTCCTCGGAATTGCACGGCCTCGTCCGGTAAAGCGCTTTCACAGCTTCGGCGAAGGGCCGCCATGTCAGTCGACGTCGTTGTATCCCTTCGGCGATATGCTCGTGACCGTGCAGACCGGGAGAAGTGTGCGCCTCAGCGATGTGGCAGCGGTCGCGGGGGTGTCGCTCGCGACGGCATCCAAGGCGCTGAACGGGAGCACTCGCATCTCGCAGGCCACTCGCGACCGCGTTCAGGCCGCCGCCGACCGGCTGGACTTCAGGCCGAACGCGCTCGCGCGGTCGTTCGCCTCCGGCCGTAGCGGAACCATCGGGGTGCTCACCCACAGGGCGAAGAACACTTTCGCCCGGCCCGTCACAATCGGCGCCGTGCTCCAGCTCGGTGACCAGAACCAGGCTGCGCTGGTCTACGACGGCGACGTGACCGAGAGCCGGGCCATGGCCAACAGCATCCGCGAGTTGCAGGCGCGCCGGATCGACGGCCTGCTCGTGATCGGCGACGGCCACGAGCACGCGTCCCCATCGCTCACGCACCACTTCGAGGTCCCCGTCACCTACGTCTTCACCGCCTCGAGCGACGAGAACGACGTGATGTATCTGCCCGACAACCGCCTGGCGGGCCGCATCGCGACGGAACACCTGGTCAGCGGCGGATGCTCACGCATTGCGCACATCACAGGCCCGCGCTCGAGCATCGCCGCCCAGCGGCGCGAACAGGGCATGCGCGACGCGCTGGCCGACGCCGGCCTCGAGCTCACCGCCCCCGTGCTGTACGGCGATTGGACCCGGCCGCAAGGCGAGGAGTCGATGACCGAGCTGCTGGCGTCTGGGATCGAATTCGACGCCATCTTCTGCGGAAACGACCACATCGCGCTTGCCGCGCTGGATGCCTGCGCCGCCGCCGGCATGCGCGTGCCAGACGACGTCGCGCTGGTCGGCGTCGACAACTGGGAGGGCACCGTCGTGGATCAGGAGGGCTCACGTCAGTTGACCTCCGTCGATCTCGAGCTCATGGAGCTCGGCCGCCTCGGCGCGGCAAGCATGCTCACCGAGCGGGTTCCCGGCGAGCACTACTCGACGCCCACGCTCGTGCTCGGCGGATCCAGCCGCCACTGAGCTCCATCGCCCGCCGACTTTCCACCGGTGCGGGAATTGAGTTGACAGACCGATTCTCGGTGTGATTATGTTTGCGGCATCTGCTTGTGAAAGCAGTTTCGCAGATTTCGATCACAGGAGATCAGTTGGCCCTCGAGAGCACGCCGACCCACCGACCGCTGCCGCGCCATGTGCTTGTCACGGGCGCCGACGGCATGATCGGCGGGGCTCTCGTCGAGCATCTGCTGGCGGAGGGCGTTCGCGTCACGGCGCTCGGCCTCGAATTCGACGCCCCGAGTCCCGCTGAGCGTGTGATCACGGCCGACGCCGCAGACGAAGCCGCCGTAGCCGACGCGATGCACGACGTGGATGCCGTCGCCCACTTGGCCGCCATCGCGCACCCGAGCCTCGCGCCGGCCCGCGAGCTGTTCGTTCGCAACACCTCCGCCACGTTCACGGTGCTCGACAGGGCCGGGGCAGCGGGCGTGACGCGGGCCGTGATCGCCGGCTCCATCAACGCGTTCGGGGTGCCGATGAACCGGCATCCGATTCTGCCCGCGTATTTCCCGCTCGACGAGGACTCCCCCATCGCGCACGACGACGCGTACTCCCTGGCCAAGTGGGTCGACGAGCACACGGCGCGCTGGGCGAGCAGCCGGTGGGGCATGGGCATCGTGGCCTTCCGTTTTCCGCTCGTCAAAGACCGCGAGACCATCCTTGAGTCGAATCGGCAGCTGCTCGACGACGAGAAGGAGATCGCGCGGCTGGGTCGCGAGGGATGGTCCTATCTCGTGCTCGACGACGCCGTCGACGCGATCGTGCTGGGCCTGACGGCCGAGCTGCGCGGGGCGCACACCATGCTTCTCGCTGCCGACAACACCCGGCTTCCGTACGACACCGAGGCGCTGCTCGACCGCTACGCGCCCGGGGTCGAGCGTCGCAAGCACTTCACGGGCCGCGAGAGCCTCATCGACACGAGCAAGGCGCGCGAGCTCCTGGGCTGGGCGCCGAAGCACGAGCTGGATGCCTCCGCGATCGTCTCCGAGGTCGCACAGTGAACGAGATCCCCGCCTCGCCCTTCGCGGCACCGTGGCCGTCACGGGACGACCTGCGCATCACCGGCGTGCGGGCCATCGCGACCGCGCCGGAGGGCATCCCGCTGGTCATCGTCAAGGTGACGACCAGTGACGACGGGCTCTACGGGCTCGGCTGCGCCACCTTCACCCAGCGCTGGCGCGCGGTCGTCAGCTACGTGGAGGATCACCTCGCACGTCTCGTGATCGGACGGCATCCCGCCGACATCGAAGACCTCGTGCGCCTTGCCAGGTTCTCGTCGTACTGGCGCGAGGGCCCGGTGGGGAACAACGCGATCTCGGGTCTCGACCAGGCGCTGTGGGACATCGCAGGCAAGCGGGCCGGTCTGCCGGTATACGAACTGCTCGGGGGCCGGGTGCGTGCCGCAGCCGACACCTACCTTCACGCCGACGGCGGCTCCATCGACGAGGCCATCGACCACGCCGAAGAGCTTCGCGAACGCGGACTGCGGCACGTGCGCATCCAGGTCGGTCAGCCGGGCGGCGGCCACTACGGTGCCCGCCCGACGCGCGAGATCAACGACCCGCGGGCGCCGTACCCTGGCGGCTGGAGCGCGTCCGAGTACCTGTACACCGTGCCACGGCTTTTCGAGGCGGCACGCAGCAGGATGGGCGACGGCGTCGAGCTGCTGCACGACGTGCATTCGCGCCTCAGCCCCAAGCAGGCCGTCGTGCTGGCCCGTTCGCTCGAGCCCTACCGACTGTTCTTCCTCGAAGACGTGCTGCCGCCCGAGCATTGGGATCGCCTGCCCGAGGTGCGAGAGCACTCGCCCGTTCCCATCGCAGTGGGCGAGTTGACGACGTCCGTCACCGACGCGGCCCGGCTCGTGCTGGGCGGCGGGGTCGACTACATCCGATCACACGTCTCGGATCTCGGCGGCCTCACCCCCGCACGCAAGATCGCCGCGGCCGCGGAGCTCGTCGGCGTTCGCACGGCGTGGCACGCCCCGGGCGACACGTCGCCGATCGGCGCCGCAGCGAACGTGGCGCTCGACGTCACCAGCCCGGCGTTCGGCATCCAAGAGGGCCATGACTATCCGGATGCCGTGCACTCGGTCTTCCCCGGAACGCTGCGGATCGAAGACGGCTGGCTTCGACCCAACGACGCACCGGGGTGGGGGATCGACCTCGACGAGCGCGAGGCATCCCTGTTCCCTCCCGAACTGTCCGGGCACGACGCCTGGGCGGCAAAGGTCCGGGGTCTGGACGGCGGCCTGATCGCCCCCTGAACCCACGTGCCGGCGGCAACCCACCGACGGCACAGACATCAGCACCACCCAAGCAATCACCACAACGAAGTGAGGAATCATGAAGAAGAAGCTGTGGCGAACCATCGCCCCGCTTGCCCTCATCGCCATGGCCGGAGCCGGTCTGGCAGGGTGCAGCAGCAACAACGCCGGCGACGGCGGCAAGATCACCATCACGGTCGGGAACGAGCCGACCAGCGATCAGACTGCTGCGCTCAAGGTCTACAAGAAGCAGGTGGCCGACTTCGAGAAGGCCAACCCGAACATCAAGGTGAACTCAACCACCACGCAGTACGACGCGCAGACCTTCCAGGCACTCGTCGCCTCAGGCAAGATGCCCGACGTCATCTCCGTTCCGTTCACCGACATCCAGTCGCTGATCGCGCGCGGCCAGGTCGCCGACATCACGAGCGAGATCAAGGCCGACCCCCAGGCATCCAAGGTCAACCCGACCGTGGCGAAGGTGGCGCAGGCCGGCGGCAAGACGTACGGTGCTGCGATCGGCGCTTACACGATGGCGTTGATCTACAACCGCGCCCTGTTCACCAAGGCGGGGCTGGACCCGGACAAGCCGCCCACAACCTGGGATGAGGTGCGCGCAGACGCCAAGGCCATCACCGAGAAGACCGGCGTGCAGGGCTACGCGGCCATGACGACGAAGAACACTGGCGGCTGGTCACTCACCGCGTTGAGCTACGCCTTCGGCCACACCATCGAATCGGCCGACGGCAAGAAGGCGACGGTCGACAACCCGGCTACCAAGAAGGCTCTCGAGCTGTACCAGCAGATGCGCTGGGACGACAACTCGTTCGGCTCGAACTTCCTGCTGAACCAAGACGACGTCTTCAAGCAGATGGCCGCAGGCAACATGGGAATGATGGTCAACGGCTCCGACGGCTACAACTTCGCGGTCACCAACGACGGGATGAACAAGGACGACTTCGGCCTTGCGCCGCTGCCGCAGGAGAAGGGCGGCCTCGGCACGCTCGGCGGTGGCTCGATCGCGATCTTCAAGCCCAAGGCGACGAAGGCGGAGATCACCGCCGGACTGAAGTACGTCGACTGGATCTACTACCGCCAGTACTTCGACAAGTCCACGGCCGTCTCGACCGCCAAGGCGTCCGTCGCCGACGGCAGCGCCGTCGGGGCACCCGGCCTTCAGCTGTTCGACAACGCGACGAACGACAGGTACCTCGGCTGGGTCAAGGACGAGATCAATGTGCCGCGCGCGAACTACAAGGCCTACCTGGCGTCCACCACGACGCTGCCCCTCGTTCCCGAGCCGATGACTCAGGCGCAACAGGTGTACGGCATCCTCGACAACGTCGTGCAGGCGGTGCTCACCAACAAGGACACCAACATCGACTCGCTGCTGCAGAACACGCAGACCCAGGCGCAGTCTGCGGTCGCCGGAGGCTGATCCCACTCGGCCCGCCCTCGGATGCTCCGGGGGCGGGCCATCCACCATCTACAGGGAGTTTCACCCGATGACTCGAATAACTCCGCCGGCTCGCACGATCGCCACCGTACGACGCCAGGCAACCGATGCCTCAGCAGTCCGAACGAGCATCTCCCGGCCCGCGTCATCGGATGTCCGCACCTCGACCGCGAGAAGATCAGGCGGTCGTGTGCGTCGCTGGGTGCGCGCAGGCGGCCTCTCCACGCTCGTCTTCTTCCTGCCGACGATCATCGTGTTCGCCCTGTTCAGCTGGTGGCCGATCCTCAGGTCGCTGCCGCTGAGCATGGAGCAGACCAACTTCATCTCCACGCAGTGGATCTGGTTCGACAACTTCGGAAAGGTGCTGAGCGATCCGCTCCTACCCACCGCCGTGCTGAACACCACCTGGTTCACTCTGCTCGCGCTCGTGATCGGCTTTCCCGTTCCGCTCGTGCTGGGCGTGGCCATCGGGGAGTTGAGGCGATCCCGGCAGCTGGCGGCCGCGTTCGTCTATCTGCCCGTCATCCTTCCGCCCGTTGCGGCGGTGCTGCTGTGGCAGACGTTCTACGACCCAGGTCCGCACGGCGTGTTCAACACCCTGCTCAGCTGGTTCGGGGTTGGCCCGCTGCCGTGGCTGAACAGTGCGGGTCTCGCGATGCCCTCGATCGTGCTGCAGGCGACGTGGGCCTCGTTCGGCACCGCGACCATCGTGTACCTGGCCACCATCATGGGCGTGCAGACGGAGCTGTACGACGCGGCCGAAGTGGATGGCTCCGGCATCTGGAAGCGGATCTGGCACGTGACCCTCCCGCAGCTGCGCGGCGTCATCCTCGTGCTGCTGCTTCTCCAGCTGATCGGCACCTTCCAGGTGTTCACCGAGCCGTACGTCATGACCGGCGGCGGCCCCGAGAACCACACCCTGACGATCCTGATGCTGATCTTCCGCTACGCATTCGTCTCCGGGAACTACGGCACGGCGACCGCGCTGAGCGTGCTGCTGGCGATCGGTCTCGGCATCCTCTCCTTCGTCTACCTGCGCCTGACCCGCCGCTGGAGCAACTCATGAGCCGCGTCATCGACCAACCCCGCATCCGTCGCCGTCAGGCGTTCGAGACCGGCGAACGGAGCATCGTCTCGGCGCTGGACAAGAAGCGGCGAGCTCCGCGCATCGTCATCCTGGTGCTGACCGTCGTGCTGCTCGTCGCCGTCACGATCGCGTGCGTCGGGCCGCTCGTCTGGCTGTTCAAGGCGGCCACCTCCACGTCGAACGAGATCCTCGCCAATCCGTTCTCGCTGTGGCCGACCGGGCTGCACTGGGAGAACTTCAGCCAGGCGTGGGCGAAGGTGAACTTCGGAACGTACTTCCTCAACACCCTGTGGACCGTTGGCGGCTCGACCATCCTGGCCCTCATCGTCGCGACGACGGGCGGATACGGCCTCGCCGTGCTGAAGCCGAAGTACGGCAGGGTCGTGTTCGTCGCAGTGCTCGCAACGCTCTTCATCCCCGGCGTGATCTCGCTGGTCTCGCTCTACCTCACGGTGAACGATCTGGGCCTGCTCGGCACGTACCCGGCCGTGTGGTTCCCGGCCGCGGCGAGCGCCTTCAACATCCTGCTCGTGCAGCGATTCTTCGCAAGCATCCCTGGTGAGATCTTCGAGGCTGCACGCATCGACGGCGCGGGCCCGTTCCGGATCTTCTTCTCACTCGTGCTTCCGTTGTCCCGCCCGGTCATCGGAGTGGTCGCGCTGCTGAGCGCAATCGGGAGCTACAAGGACTTCCTGTGGCCCCTTCTCGCCCTCCCAGACCCTGCGTCTCAGCCCATCTCGGTGGTGCTGCCGTCGCTCTCGCACACCATGCCTCTCGCCCAGTTCATGGCCGTGCTGTTCGTCTCGGTGCTCGTGCCCGTCGCGTTGTTCATGATCTTCCAGCGCGACATCCTGCGGGCGGCCGGCAACAGCGGAGCCGTGAAGGGCTGATGCGCATCACTTCGGTCGAGACACTGCGGGTCTCCCAGCGCTTCTGCCTCGTCCGTATCGGGACAGACTCCGGGCTCGTCGGCTGGGGCGAAGCGACACTGGAGAGCCGCTCGCGCACTGTCGAGGCGGCCGTGGGCGAGCTCGCAGACATCCTTCTCGGCGAGGATGCCCGCCGCATCGAGTTGCTCTGGCAGCGGCTGCGCAAGGGCGGCTTCTACCGCGGGGGGCCGGTGCTCGGTTCGGCGGTGGCGGGTATCGACCAGGCACTGTGGGACCTCAAGGGCAAGGCGCTGGGCGTTCCCGTGTACGAGCTGCTCGGCGGACCGACCAGGGACCGGGTGCGCGTCTACACGTCTGTGCATGAGGCGCCGATCGAACAGATGGTGCACAGGGCTCGAGAACTCGTGGCTGCCGGTTACACCGCGCTGAAGCTGGCTCCCGCACCACCGGTGCGGTACCTCGAGTCCCCCGCCATACTCGATGCCCTCGTCGATAAGTGGTCAGCCATGCGCGAAGCGGTCGGCAGGGGCGTGGATCTCGCATTCGACCTGCACGGCAGGTTCTCCGTGCCCGCTGCCAGGCGACTCCTCGACCGACTGCAGACCATCGATCCGCTCTTCGTCGAAGAGACGCAGCCGCCCGAATTGCAGCGCGAGCTGCGTCGGATCTGCGCTTCGACGAGCATCCCGATAGCGACAGGCGAACGCCTCTACGACCGCTGGGAGGTCTCGGATGTGATCGGCACCGGCATCGCAGTTCTGCAGCCGGACCTCGCCCATGCTCACGGCATCAGCGAGGTGATGCGGATCGCCTCTTATGCCGGCGTGCACGGCGTTCACCTCGCACCCCATTGCGCTACGGGCCCGCTCGCCTTCGCCGCGTGCCTGCAGATCGATCTGGCGATCGACAACTTTCTCATCCAGGAGTCTCCGCTCGCGGTGCACGAGTCGGGTGGGCATCCCTGGCAGCGGTTCATCGCGAGCACGCCGTTCCGGTTCGAGAACGGTTACGTGCTGCCACCGACCGGGCCGGGGCTCGGCGTGGAGGTCGACGAGGATGCCGTGCGAGCCGCTGCCGCAGCGCCGCCGGACCCGAAGACCGAGAACTCTCCCGTCCTGTCCGGCGCCGACGGCGGGTATGCCGAGTGGTGAGCGGCGACTCGGGCTGGCCCAGCCCCGCCGGCGCCGCCGGCCATTACGCCGTCTGCGCGGCCTGACGACGGGGAAGACGCCAGTTCGGGCGCACCCAGTGGCAGGTGTAGCCCTGCGGGTACTTCTGCAGGTAGTCCTGGTGCTCCTCCTCGGCCTCCCAGAACGCACCGGCAGGCTCGACCTCGGTCACGACCTTGCCTGGCCACAGTCCAGACGCGTCGACGTCGGCGATCGTCTCACGCGCCACGCGCTCCTGCTCCGGCGAGGTGTAGAAGATCGCGGAGCGGTAGCTGCGCCCGATGTCGTTGCCCTGACGGTTCTTGGTCGACGGGTCGTGAATCTGGAAGAAGAACTCCAGCACCTCGCGGTAGCTGATCACGTCCGGGTCGAAGATGATCTCCACCGACTCCGCGTGGTCGCCGTGGCGGCGGTAGGTGGCGTTCGGGGTGTTCGGGTCTCCGGAGTATCCGGTGCGCGTTGAGATCACGCCCGGCTTCTTGCGGAGCAGTTCCTGCGCTCCCCAGAAGCATCCGCCCGCGAGTATCGCCCGCTCGGTCCTGGTCGGTCGATTGCTCGTGGACTGGCTGCTCACGGCCTCTGTGCTCATGACGTGGTCTCCTCTTCGTTGCTCTCTCATTGTCGGCCCGATGGTCCGACAACTCCATGCACTGATAGGAACAAGCCCGGTGGCTGCTAAGTTCCCGGATGCCCGGCTCCTGGCTGCGAGATCGCTGTGAGCAGTGCCGTGTACAAGTCCGGGGCAGACGTATAGAACAGAACGTGGGTTGAGAACAGAACGCCGGCTCGAATCGGAGGGGATCGATCATGGGCACGTTCATTCTGAGAATCGTCGTCGGCCTGCTGTTCGTCGGGCACGGGCTGCAGAAGCTGACCCACCGCTTCGGCGGCGGTGGCATCGAGAACACCGAGAAGACGATGGATGCCCTCGGCATGCATCCCGCCAAGCTGCAGGCCCGGACGGCCGCGCTCGCCGAGACTGCCGGAGGTGCTGCTCTCGCGCTTGGAGCCGCGACGCCGCTGGCATCCGCCGGGCTCATCGCCACCATGGCGACGGCCGTGCGAAAGGTGCATGCCCAGAACGGCATCTGGAACACCAAGGGCGGCTACGAGTTCAATCTCGTGATGGCGGCCTCCGCGCTGCTGCTAGCGGAGAGGCCGGGCAAGGCATCCGTCGACGCCCTGTTCGGTCGCTCGAAATGGGGCGCCGGCTGGGCGGTGTTCGCCCTCGTCGCGGGCGTGATCGGTTCTACGCTCGCCATCGAGGCGGGCAGGCGCCTAGCACCGGAACGAGCCGCGGACGAGCAGAGCACGGGCCAGAAGAGCACCGACGAGCAGAGCACCGACGTCGGGACCGGTGACTCGTCGAGCACGGCGAGCACAGACGAGGGCACGCCGAGCACATCCGGCGCATGACGCGTCCTGTGGGAACTCACAGCGGCTGACGGCACGTCCAAGCGGGTCTTCGCAGCCGAGACCGGACAGACTGGCCCAATGTCGGCGCATCGGACCAAACCCACTCCGCTCGTGTCGTTGCCGCCAGGCGCGCTGCTCATCGCCATCGTGCTCTGGGCTGCGACCTTCGCGTTGGGCTTCGGCGCCAAGGCCGCCCAGCCGTGGCTTACAGCACAGCTCAGCGTCGACCGCGCGTTGAACGCGGCGCACAGCCCGCTGCACGACGCCCTGGCCAAGGCGCTGGACAGGCTCGACTCGGTCGTCGTCGTCGCGGTCATCCTGGTCGTAGTCGCTGTCGTGATAGGACTGCTCTCCTCGTGGCTTCGCGCCCTGGCGGCTGTGGTCATAGCCGGCGCCGGGTGGGTGCTGTGTCTGGCGCCGAAGGCGATCGTCGGCGAGCTCCGGCCGCCGTTGAGCGCGGTCTCGCACCAGCTCAACGTCACGCACGCGACCCTGAGCTATCCGAGCGGGCACACCGTGTTCGCCGTCACGCTCACCATCGCGGTGCTCACGGTGGCGCGCGGCACGGTGACGCGCATCGTGGTGGCCGTGGCGGGCATCCTCTTCGTGGCGGTGACCGCATGGTCGAGGTTGTACGTCGGCGCGCACTACCCGACAGACATCCTCGGTGCGCTGCTCGCCGGTACGGCCGGCGCGCTGCTGATCGGCTGGTTGTGGAACCTGTGCGTGAGAATCCTCGCGCCCAGGCTCAGGCGACGTTCACCCGCGCCGGCTTCGCAAGGCTGAGGCGGCATCCGCTCGACTACATCTCGGGGCGCGGCCGGTCTCCAATAGGGTGTGGTCCATGCTGCGCACCCCCGCATGGACCTGGACGTGGACGGCGCTGCGTGCCGCCATCGCCGTCGTGGTCGCTGCCGCCATCATCGCTCAAGCCGTCACCACGTTCGGCGGAGCGGTGACACACCACCGTGACGTGGCGACGACCGTGACGAACTTCTTCAGCTTCTTCACGATCCTCTCCAACGTGCTCACGGTGGCCGTGATGCTGTGGGCCGTCGTGTGGTTCTGCCTGCGTGGCCGCACGGATGCCTCGCCCGAGCCGCGCTCGCTCGCCATCTCGCTCGCGTGCGTCACGACCTACATGGGGATCACCGGCATCGTCTACAACACTCTGCTGCGCGGGATCGAGCTGCCGCAGGGAACGACCGTGCCGTGGTCGAACGAGGTGCTGCACGTCATCGCGCCCATCTTCCTGCTCATCGACCTGTTCGTCGGGCCGCGGCGCAGGTGCCTGGGCTGGGGCGCCATCGCCTTGACTCTGATCTTCCCGCTGGTCTGGGTCGTCTACACGATGGTGCGTGGCCCGCTCGTGACCAACCCGGCGACGGGTGGCGCCTCGTGGTATCCCTACCCGTTCCTAGACCCGAATTCACCGACCACGGGTGGGTACGGCGGGGCCATCGCCTACGTGATCGGGATCGCCGTCGGGATCGCCGCCGTCGGCGCGCTTGTGGTGTGGGTCGGCCGCATCCGGGGACGGCGCGACCTCTGATTCCGCGCCGTGACTGACTGGCGCGCCGTGACGGCGACGCATCGGGTCGTCGCCGTCACGGCGGGCGGTTACTTCGCGGCGGCCAGCCACTCGGCGAACGTGGTGCTGTACGCCTCGGCGTCGGGTGCCGGAACCAGCTCCCGCTCACTCAGGATGGCGCCGAAGTAGGTGGCGCCCGGATCCACGACCACGGTGCGCGGATCCTGCCGGGCGGCCAGCCCCTTTGCGACGAACTCGTTGAGGTGGAACTCCTCCGGACCGCTCACCTCGTGGATGCCGCCGGTGGGCGAGCCGACGGCGGCACGTGACACCGCCGTCGAGACGTCTTCGGCCGCCATAGGCTTGATCAGCACGGGAGCGAGCTTCACCACGTCACCGTCGGTTGCGGCATCCGCGATCGACTTCACGAACTCGAAGAACTGAGTGGCGTGCACGATCGAGTATGGGACGCCTGAGCCCTCGATGAGCTTCTCCTGCGCGACCTTCGCGCGCATGTACCCGCTGTCGGTGAGGCGATCGGTCCCGACGACCGAGAGCGCCACGTGGTGCTTCACACCAGCCTTCCGCTCGGCCTCGATCAAGGTGTTCGTCGACTTCGTGAAGAAGTCCATCACCGCGTCGTCGGCGAACGACGGCGAATTCGACACGTCGACGACCACGTCGGCCCCCGCCAGTGCGTCGTCCACCCCCTCGCCGGTGAGCGTGTTCACTCCTGAGTTGGGCGACGCCGCGACTGCCGTGTGGCCGTGAGCGGTGAGCTTGGCTACCACCTTCGATCCGATCAGTCCGGTTCCCCCGATAACGACGACCTTCATTGCGCTCTCCTCCTACCTGTCCTTGTGTTGGTCGGCGCCGATCGGCCGACGCGAGCTATGACCGGGCACCCGTCGTCGTTGTGACCCGTCGGTCACAGATCGCACCGGCACTCGGTCTTAGCGGGCGGGCGATGCGCCGTTCAGACGACACGGAGCGAAACGCCGATGAAGGAGGACTCCATGGCGACGCAGAGCGCACAAGCGCGACGGAACACATCGGGGCGGCCGAGTGATCGATCGGGCGCCGGACGATCGACGAAGCGAACAGTGCTGGCGGTGGCCATTCTGGCTTCCTTCGTCGCGTTCCTCGACGGCAGCGTCGTGAACGTGGCGCTTCCCGCGATCGATCGCGAGCTAGGCGGCGGGCTGGCGGGCCAGCAGTGGGTCGTGGACGCCTACCTGCTCAGCCTGAGTTCGGTCATCCTGCTCGCAGGATCGCTGTCCGACCTCTTCGGTCGCAAGCGTGTTCTGCTCTGGGGACTCGTGGGCTTCGGTGTCGCATCCGTCGCATGCGCCGTTGCGCCTGACATCGGGCTCCTCATCGCCGCACGCGGCGTGCAGGGCGTCGCGGCCGCACTGCTCGTGCCCAGTTCCCTGGCGCTCATCTTCGGCACCTTCGACGGCTCGGAGCAGACGAAGGCGATCGGCACGTGGACGGCCATCACGAGCGTCGCCAGCATCGCCGGCCCCATCCTGGGCGGTGTGCTCGTCGACAGCCTCTCGTGGCGCTGGGTCTTCGGCATCAACGTGCTGCCGATCGCAGCGACGCTCGTGCTGATGCGGCGCCTGCACGCCGACCCGCCGAGATCCGCGGATGCCCGCGTCGACGTGATCGGCGCGGTGCTGGCGGTCGTTGGGCTGGGGCTGCCGATCTTCGCCCTGATCGAGAGTCCGCGATACGGATGGTCGTCGCCCCTCATTCTGGCGGCGACGCTGGTAGGGGCTGCGACACTGGCGGCGTTCCTCCTGTGGGAACGCCGCTCGAAGCACCCCCTGCTGCCACTCGGACTTTTCCGCATCCGCGATTTCGCCGCAGGCAATGTGGCGACCGCCTTCGTGTACGGCGGTCTCGGGATCGGCATGTTCGCCCTCGCACTGTTCCTTCAGCAGGGTGCCGGATATTCGGCCACACTCGCCGGCTTCGCCACCGTGCCATCGAGCATCCTGCTGATCGCGCTGTCTGCGGCATTCGGCCGACTGAGCGCCAAGGTGGGTCCGCGCATCATGATGACGATCGGCCCGATCGTTGCGGGCGGCGGTTTCGCGCTCATGCTGCGGATCGGCCAACACGCCGACTACCTCACCGAGGTGCTCCCGGCCGTGTCGGCGTTCGGCCTCGGAATGGCGATCACGGTCGCTCCGCTCACCGCCACCGTGCTCGGTGCAGTCTCGAGTGCACGATCGGGGATCGCGTCGGCTGTGAACAATGCGGTGTCGCGCGTCGCCGGCCTGATCGCGGTCGCCCTTGCGGGATCCGTGGGAGGCGCGGGGCTTGCGAACGTCGCAGACTTCCACACGCTGGTGGCAGCCGCGGCCCTCGCGACAGTTACGGGCGGTCTCGTCGCGGCTGTGGGCATCCGCAATCCGCCGGCGGTGACTACCGCCCTCACCGACGGCGCCGTCGCCCCGATTCCCGCAACCCATCGTTCGCACCACGTGAGCCTGCGTTGAACGTCGGCGGCCGGCGGGCGCCACAGCTCGCCGGAACGAATTCCACTCGCATCCCCAGAAGCCGTCACAGATCGAAGGGCTGCCCGGTCCGAGTTGATGAACGCACGGAACACCTGTTCCGTCGCAACAGGAAAGGATAATCATGAAGATCGTCGTCGTCGGAGGAACCGGCCTCATCGGCAGCAGGCTCGTCGAGATTCTGCGCGGGAACGGCCATGACGTCGTGCCCGCTTCACCCTCCACCGGAATCAACAGCGTCACGGGCGAAGGGCTGGCCTCGGCGCTCGCCGGTGCCGACGTGCTGGTCGACATCCCGAATTCGCCGTCGTTCGAAGACGGGGCGGTGCTGGACTTCTTCGAGAAGTCGACGACGAACCTCGTCGAAGAGGCCGAGCGCGCCGCGGTGGGTCACCACCTGGTGCTGTCCATCGTGGGGGCGGACAGGATGCCCGACATCGGCTACATGCGCGCCAAGGTCGCCCAGGAGAACCTCGTGAAGTCCGGCCATGTGCCGTTCACCATCGTGCGTGCCACCCAGTTCTTCGAGTTCATCCCCGCGCTCATCGACGGTGCGACGGTCGGCGATACCGCTCACCTGTCGACCGTGCTGATGCAGCCGATCGCGGCAGCGGACGTTTCGGCCGCGCTTGCGGAGATCGCCGTGCGGGAACCCGCCAACGAGGTGATCGAGTTGGCTGGACCGGAGCCGCTGCGGCTCGCCGACCTGGCCACACGCATCCTGCAGGCGCGGGGCGATGCCCGCACCGTCGTCTCCGATCCGGATGCCGGGTACTTCGGCGGCGCGGTCGACGACCGTTCTCTCACGCCGGGCAACGACCCCAGCGTGAACGAGCACCGCTATGGCGCGACACGCTTCGAGGAGTGGCTCGACGCCCAACGCAGCCGTTGACAGGCAGGGCGGGACGGCGATGGGTCGGTCCCGCCCGTCTGGATACCATCAAGCATGCCCGGCGACACCGCATCCGAGGACCTCGCGTACGCGACCGAGACGTTCGCGGCCGTGCGCCGTCGCCTCTTCGGGATCGCCTACCGCATGCTCGGCACGGTGGCCGATGCCGAAGATATCGTGCAGGAGACCTGGCTACGCTGGCAGAACTACGACAAGTCGCAGCTGCGAGAACCGGCCGCGTTCCTCGCCACGACCTCTACTCGGCTCGCGATCAATGCAGCCACGTCCGCCCACGCCAGGCGCGAGACCTACATCGGTCCATGGCTCCCCGAGCCCGTCGACACCAGCCAAGACCCGCTGCTCGGCGCGGAGAAGGGCGAGGCGCTCGAGTTCGCCGTGCTCGTTCTGCTCGAGAAGCTTCCGCCCACCGAGCGGGCCGCTTACGTTCTGCGCGAGGCGTTCGACTATCCGTATCCGGAGATCGCACGCATCGTCCAGACCTCGGAGCCGGCGGCACGCCAGATGGTGAGCAGAGCGCGCAAGCACCTCGCCGCCGAGCGGCCGAAGCACGAGGTCGACCCAGCGCGACGCCGCGAGTTCCTTGAGGCCTTCCTCACTGCGGCACGGTCGGGCGATATGGATGCTCTCGAGAAGATCTTCGTCGCCGACGTGGTGAGCTACTCCGACGGCGGCGGCATCAAGGGGGCGTCCCGCATCCCGGTGCGCGGTCGCGAAATCGTGGCGAAGTACTACCGCTCGTTCGCCGACCGGTTCTGGTCGGGGGCCAGCGTTCGGGAGTTCGAGGCGAACGGAGCGCCGGCGGCCGCACTGGAGCGCGACGGCTCTGTCTTCGCCGTCGTGACCTTGGATGCCGACGCGGACGGCATCCAGAAGCTCATGTGGGTGCTCAACCCTGCCAAGCTCTCCGCCCTCCAACCCGCTTAGGCGACCTGCCTCTCGTTCTCCCTGACTGACCGCGAGATCGAGGATCATTCGCACCTCGTGGCACGGATCTGTCACGTTTCGGCCCGCTGTCCGGTCTCTATTAATGAGACAGGGGGCACATCATGCGTCGGATCCTCATCGTCGGCGGCCAATACGCGGGCTTCTACACGGCGTGGAAGCTGGAGAAGCGGCTGAGAGCGGACGAAGCGGAGATCACGGTCATCGACCCGCGCGGTTACATGCCGGCAGCCCAGGCCGAGCGCCGACCGGCATCACAGCACTCGTACGAGCCGAGCCTCTGATGCCCGTCGATCGCCGTCACCACCCTTCGGCCACCGAGCGGATGTCTCGCGCCATCACCTCGTCGGTCACCGGTCGTCGACTCATAGCCTTCCGCACAGAGCTGCGGCACCGCCACGCAGCCATGCACTGGACGAACCTGTTCGGCATCGTCACCCTGGCCTGCGTCGTCGTGGTGTTCGTGACGGGCATAGCGCTGATGTTCTTCTACCAGCCGTCCGGCACGCAGGTGCGATACGAGGGCTCGTACGCGCCGCTGCACGGCTCGGTCATGTCCGAGGCACTGCGCTCGACCCTCTCGATCTCGTTCGACGTTCGCGGCGGCCTGTTGCTGCGGCAGGCGCATCACTGGGCGGCGCTTCTGCTGCCTGCCGCGATCATCCTGCAGCTGCTCGTCACCTTCTTCACGGGCGGGTTCAGGCGGCCGCGCAAGGGCATGTGGGTGCTGCTGTTCGGCATCCTCATCGTCGCCCTGGCCGGCGGCTGGAGCGGGTACGCCCTGCCCGACGACATGCTCTCCGGAACAGGAGTGCGGATCACGCAGGGCATCGTGCTCGGCATTCCCGTTGTCGGCACCTGGCTGTCGGCGCTGCTGTTCGGCGGCGAGTTCCCCGGGTCGATCATCGAGCATCTGTACCCGCTGCACGTCGCGATCGTTCCCGTGCTCCTGGTGGCGCTGCTCGTGCTGCGCGCGCGCAGCGCCTGGCTGCATAAGCCGCCCCAGTTCCCGGTGCCAGGCGCCAGCGACCGGGTCGTCGTCGGCCTGCCGCTCTGGCCGAACCACGCCGCACGCGATGGTGGCCTGTTCGCGATCGTCGCGGGTGTGCTCGTTCTGGTGTCCGCATTCGTGACGGTTGATCCGGTGTGGCTCTACGGACCTTTCGACCCGGCCGGCGCATCGGCAGGCAGCCAGCCCGACTGGTACACGGGGTTCCTCGACGGAGCGCTCCGACTCGTGCCTCCCGGCTGGGACTTCGTCTGGCTAGGGCACACCTGGACGCTGTCGGTTCTCGTTCCGCTGGCGGTGGTGGGTGCGTTCCTGATCGCGATCCTGGCGTACCCGTTCATCGAGGAATGGGTCACGGCAGATCATCGGGAGCACCACCTGCTCGACCGTCCGCGGAACATGCCCGTGCGCACCGCGACCGGCGTGGCGGCCATGGTCTTCTACGGCGTGCTGTGGGGCGCCGGCAGTGCCGACCTCGTCGCCACGCACTTCGGCCTGGCCGTCGAGTCCGTCGTCGTGTTCCTGCAAGTCGCACTGCTGATCGCACCGATCATCGCGTTCGTCCTCACCCAGCGCGTCGCCATCGGACTGCAGCACAAGGACCGTGACATCCTCCTGCATGGCTACGAGACCGGTCGCATTGTGCGGCTTCCGGGTGGCGAATACGTCGAGGTGCATCGGCAAGTGGATGCCGGCGAGGCTTGGCATCTGGGAAGCGCGGGTGACTATCTGCCCGTGACGGCGCGACCCGACGATGATGGACACCTGCATCTCACCGACCGGCTGCGGGCAAGGCTGTCCGAGTTCTTCTTCGAGGAACGGATGGTGCCGGTGCAGCACGATGACGATGGCGTCGGTGAGGAACGAGCACATGCGGCGAGCATCGAGCAGGCGAGCCGGTCATGAGCCGGCGAATCCGGCCCTCGTCGAAGCGTTCGGCTCTGCCTGCTCCTCCGGCGATCGCGACCGTCTCGCCGCGCTCCTCTCCGAGGACGTGCGCGTCGTCGTCGACAGCGGTGGGGTGCTTGCCGGCACGGAAGTGCCAGCGTTCGGCATGCGCGAGGCACTCGATCTGATCGGCGCCGCACTGAGGACTCCACTCTGCGAACTCGAACCGCGCTCGATCAACGGAACGACGGGGCTGCTCGGTCGAAGGGATGGTGCCGTCGTCGCAGCTGTCCTTCTGGATGCCGATGATGCTCTCATCCGGGATGTCTGGATCGTGCTCGGAACCGACAAGCTCGCGCACTGGAATCGGGTCGACTGAAAACTGGGCATGCCGCCGAGCCAGAGACCCCAGCTCTTCAGGAAAGGCGTCACGCAAGCCGCGCGCCGAGCCGCACCGCAAGCGATGTCCACCCCGGGGGAGTCGATCCCGGGGTGGGCATCGCGGTCATGCGTGGCCGGAAACGGCGCGGCGGCGGAGAGGTGCCTACTGCGCCACCAGCTGCCAATCCTGCGAGCCGGCGTCATTGTCGGACGGTTGCAGCGTGAGGCCAGCTCCCGGTGCCGATCCGGTCAGATAGAGCGACCTGTTCTGCGTCGACTGGAAGTACACGACGCCGTTCGACTTCTGCACCATGGTGAAGAGTCCGTTCGGGATTCGAGCGATCGCCCGGATGCCTGGAACGCGCACCGTGCGTTCAGCCGGTTGCTGGCTCGTCACCCCTTGACGCTTCCCGTCGCGAGGCCGGACTGCCAATAGCGCTGCAGGAACAGGAACGCGACGATCAGCGGAATGATCGACACGAACGCACCGGTGAGCACGGTGGAGAACAGAACCTGCGCTCCCCCGCCCGCGGATGCCGTCGCCTGCCATTGCGCAAGACCCACCGTGACCGGGAAAAGCGAAGGCGTGTTCAGCATGATGAGCGGCAGGAAGTAGTTGTTCCAGGTGGCGACGAGCTGGAACAGCAGCACCGTCACGATTCCGGGAGCAAGCAAGCGCACGCCTATGGTGCCGAATATCCTGAACTCGCCAGCCCCGTCGATCCTCGCCGCCTCGAGCAGGCTGTCGTCGACCGACTCCATCGCGTAGACCCGCATGAGGTAGACGCCGAAGGGGCTGACCAACGAAGGCAGGATGATCGCCCACATCGAGTCGGTCAGGTTCGCGGCCGCGAAGAGCAGGTAGGTCGGGATCGCGAGTGCCGTCAAAGGCACCATGATCGAGCCGAGGATGACGGAGAAGACGGCCGTGCGACCGCGGAACCGGTACTTCGCGAGCGAGTATCCGGCGGCCGTCGCGAGCGCCGCCGCTCCAACGGCGCTGACGACCGAGTAGATGATCGTGTTCAGACCCCATTGCCAGAAGACGCCGCCCTGGAACGTGAACAGGTTCCCGAAGTTGGCGAAGAACTGGAAGGAGTTGCCGAACCACAGCCCGAACGTGCTGAACAGGTCGGAGTTGTCCTTCGTGGTGGAGATGAACAGCCAGAGCAGCGGCACGATGAAGTAGATGAGCGAGATCCACACGAAGATGGTGAGCAGGGTGCTCCTGCGCTTGCCCCGCTCTACCGGCTTGCGCCCCCGGTTGCGTCCCATCGCCCTCGTCGGCACGGCAGCCGTGGCCTCGCGCGTTGTCGCACTCATGCTTGACGCTCCCTTCGGTTCGCAGCGGTCTGCACGACGAACGAGACGACCATGATGATGACTCCGAGCAGGAACGCGATGGCCGCGGCGTAGTTGATGTCCTGGTTCTTGAACGCCACGTTGTACGCGTAGAGGTTCGGTGTGAAGTCGGTGCCGATCGAGTTGGGCGCGATGTTCGCGAGCAGGTTCGGCTCGTTGAAGAGCTGGAACGACCCGATGATCGAGAAGATCACGGTGAGTAGGAGCGCCTGCCTGATGGCCGGCAGCTTGATGCTCCACGCGATGCGGAACTGACCGGCCCCGTCGATCTCCGCCGCTTCGTAGAGATCCTCCGGAATCGAACGCAGCGCCGCGTAGAGAATGATCATGTTGTAGCCGATGAACTCCCAGCACACGATGTTCATGGTCGAGCCGAGGATGCTCTGCGGCGACAGCAGGTCGGGAGCGGACATCCCGAGTGCGTGGAAGACCTGGGTGATGAGCCCGAAGTCGGTGCCGTACAGGTAGCCCCACATCAGCGTGGCGACGACGCTCGGCACGGCATACGGCACGAACACCAGGAGCCGCGCCACCCGGCCGCCTCGCACGCGCTTGCTGTCGAGTGCGAGCGCGAAGCAGATGGCGGCGACGAGCATGATCGGCACCTGGATGAGCAAGAACAGTCCCACCCTGCCGAGGCCGGCCCAGAAGCTCGGGTCCTGCACGGCACGGATGTAGTTGCCCAGCCCGGCGAACACCTGGCCGCCCACGAGCTGCGAGCTGAACAGGCTCAGGTAGAGCGAGTAGATGAGCGGCGCGAGGAACATCGCGGCGAACACCAGGAGGAAGGGTAAGACGAGGACCCACGCAGCGCGCGTCTGCGCTGCGCCGATCCGTTCCGGCCTGCGTGGCCGGGTAGCTTGGCCCGGCGCCGTGCGCCGGGCGGTGAGAACGGACATGATCGACTCCTTCGGCGAAAGGGCCCGGGCGGCGCGCGGCCACCCGAGCCCGGCCGCATTACTTGACGGTGAAGCCCTGCTGCTTCGCGTAGCTCACGACCTGGTTCTGCCAGGTCGCCAGTGCGGCCTTCAGGTCACCGTGATCGGCGATCGCTTTGCCGAGCGTGCTCGTGTAGCTCGAGTTGACGTAGTCCATGAACGGCAGCCACTCGAACTTCGGGTTGACGGTGTCAGAGACCCCGGCGAAGAACTTGTTCACCTGCTGGCCGCCGTAGAAGTCGCTCTTCGCGTCCACGAACTGCGGATCAGTGAGCGTCTTCTTGGTGGTGGGGAACAGGAACTGCTTGTTCGCCATCATCACAGTGGATGACTGGTCGTTGTTGATGAACTTCGCCAGTTCGTACGCGGCGATCGGGTTCTTCGTGGCGGCCATGACGGCATCCGAGGAGCCTCCCCAGTTGCCTGAGACGTTCGCGCCCGCCTGCCACTGCGGAATGTTGCCCGCACGCCACTTGCCGCTGGTGCTCTTCACCGTGCCCTGCAGGAACACGGGGCCCCAAGCAGCCACGAGCCAGCTCGCGTACTTGTTAGCGGCGAGGCCCTGGTAGTAGGAGTCGGTGAAGTCAGGGTCGGTGGCGACCAGGCCCTTGTCGATCAGGTCCTGCCAGTAGGAGACGACCTTCTGGTTCGTGGCCGAGTTCAGGTCGATCCCGACCGTCTTCTTGCCGTCGTAGCTGAAGGGCTGCGCTCCGGCCTGCCAGAAGAACCCGATCATCTGGAACATGTCGTTGCCCGGCAGATCGGTGATGTACGAACCCGTCTTCGACTTCACGTCGGCCGCAGCCTTGGCGAAGTCATCCCACGTGGCCGGTGCACCGCTCAGGCCGGCGGCCTTGAAGATGTCGTCCCGGTACAGGGTGCCGAGCGGGCCGGAGTCCTGCGGAACTGCCCACACGCCCGAGGTGTTCGCAACCTGGTTCCACACCCAGTTCACATAGTCGTTCTTCAGGCCGGCGGCGCCGTAAGGGTTCAGGTTCAGCAGGCTCTTCGTCTGCGTGAACGACGGGATGTAGTCGTACTCCACTTGCGCGACATCGGGGACGCCCTTGCCGGCCTTGAGTGCCGCACGCAGCTTCGGATAGTGCTGCGCGCCGCCCGTCGTGTTGACGACGTTCACCTTGATCTTCGGGTACTTCTTCTCGAAGAGGTTCACCTCGTCCTGGATGTTCGGAACCCAGGTCCAGAACGTGAGCGTGGTGGGCGTGTTCATTGCCTTGTCGATGTCGGATTGGCTCACCGGTTTCGTGGCTCCGCTGTTTGCGCCAGGGCTGCTGCATCCGCTGAGCAGCAGCGCGAGCGCGGTGGCACCGGAGGCCAGCGCCAGTGCTGTCTTTCGGAACTTCATCGTCGACCTTCTCTTTCTGTGGTGGTGCTGGGGGCGAGGTCGCCCTCGCGGTGGTCGCTGTGCTCCGTGAGGAGGATCCGGCTCGACCAGGCCGGAAGCGTGTACGGCGCGTCGGGCGACAACTCGGTGCCGTCGCCGGCGTCCCTGGCCGTCTGCAGCAGTTCGATGCGCTGCTCATCGCCGCTCCAGTTGATGAGGAACCAGGCGCGGCTGCCGTCGGGCAGGCGCCCGGAGGAGACCGTCACCGGGGCACTCGCGTCGGATGCCAGCTCGTCGGCGACACGGTTCGGCACGGCCCACCGGGCCAAAGCGGCAGACAGGCTGCGCGACGGCACCGTTCCCACGACGGTCACCCGTCCAGAGCCGTGTGCCTTGGTGGTCACGGCGGGAAAGCCGCCGAAGTGCGGATGCCGGTAGCTCACGACCTGCTCCGCCCCGTCGGCGATCAGCCCGTCGACCCAGCCGGTGGCGGCGGCATCCTCCTGCAGCTGCAGAACATCGGATGCCACGCCTATCGGGGCCTCGAGGTTGCTGTACTCGTCGTAGTGCACGCCTGAGGCGTCGGTCAGCCGGTCGGGCGCGACCGCGACGCGAGCCCTGGCCAGGTGGTCCGCGTATGCGGTTCGGGGCCCGAGAACGAGGTGCCCGCCCGCGTGCGCGTACGCGCCGAGGAGGTCGAGCATCCTGTCGTCGGCGACGTACAGCGCGGGCACCACGAGCGTCGGGTACCGCTGCGCCAGCGCGGCGCCGCCGATCTCCACCGCCTGCTCGGCGTGCAGGATGCGCGCCTGCGCACCCGACTCGATCACGCCGCCGTGGAACGCGTCGAAGATGTGCTCGTACGACTGGCGGTCCGGCTCGCCCCGGTTGCTGAGCGGAGGGAAGAACTCCAGCGCCCACCTGGAGTCGTTCGACCAGAGCAGCGCGACGTCGGCGTCGGGAACGTAACCGTCGAGAGCGGTGCCGACGCGCTCGAGCAGGTGGCCGATCTCGGCTACCTCTTCATAGATGCGGCCAGGCTTCAGGCTGTGCGGAAGCACTCCGCCCCAGTACATCTCCGTGCCATACGGCAGGGTGTGCCAATGCCAGTACTCGATCATGGCGGCACCACGGCTGATCAGGCCGAGCGCAGCCGCACGCAGCTGGCCTGGCCAGGGCGGCAGGTTCATGAAGCTGGTGCCGATGGACTGCGCATTCGTCTCAGTCACCAGAAAGCGCTTCTGCTTTGAGGAGAAGAGGCGGTCGGCCTGCCGGAAGAATCCGCCGACGCCCGAGGTCGTCCAGGGGGTCTGTGCATCCTCGTGCTTCGTGAGGTCGAGGTGGTCCTGCATCGCGTAGTACGGATTGCCCGCCGTGATGTCGAGCGACTGCGTCAGCGAGCGGTCGTCGACGGCCGGTCGGGGGTAGGCCAGGCACGTCGTCACGAATTGGTTCGGATGCGAGTACTCGCGCACGATGTCCGCCTGCCACCCGATGAACTCGGTGGTCAGTTCTGCTTGGAACCGCCGCCACTCCAAGTCGTACTGGGGCAGCGTGTTGCCGTCGGGCGCCCAGAGCTCGGACCAGTCGGCGATGCGGTGCGACCAGTAGGTGAGGCCCCATTCACGGTTCAACGTGTCGACGTCGCCGTAACGCCGCTCCAGCCGCCGCACGAAACGGGTGAAGGTGCCGTGGTTGTGGAACAGCTCGAGCCCTGGCTCGTTGTCCACTTGGAACCCGACGACCGCAGGATGCCCCGCGTACCGCCCGACGACTTTGCGGATGATCCGCTCCGCGAAGTACCTGAATGCCGGGTGGGTGAAGTCCATCTCCTGGCGGCTCCCCCACGGGATGCGCCTCCCGGTCTCGCGCTCGCCCGCGATCTCCGGGTACGCGGTCTGCAGCCACGGCGGCGCCGCGTACGTCGGGGTGCCGAGGATGACGCGGATGCCTCGCCGGTGCGCCCCATCGAGCACGGGTTCCAGCCAGTCGAGATCGAACACTCCCTCGCGTGGCTCCCACGTCGACCAGACGGACTCGCCCACGCGGATCACCGAGAATCCTGCCGCAGCCATGAGGTCGAGGTCCTCTTCGGTGCGGTCGCTCGTGTGGTATTCGGCGTAGTAGGCGGCGCCGAACAGAACGCGGGTCGGCTCGAACGAGTGGGCTGCCGGCATAGGGACTCCGTTGTCTGGCTGGGGTGCGTTGTTCAGGGCGGCGTTGCCGCGAGCGTGTTGCGGGTCTTGAGAACTGCTGCTCGAGTGGAACGTCGCGGTGAACGCTAACCCATTTCGTTACCGGTAACAATATGTTGTAATGATTTCGTTACCGGTAACGAAGTGCCGTTCTTGTGCCACGATCATTCCTGTGCGGCAACCCGGCCAGGCACACCTACAGTTATGGCCAGCAGCGCCGCGCACGGGAGGGCAGATGTCACAAGACGGCACAGGCCTTCAGGCGGACCATCCGCCCACGAAGCAGCCGACCATCTACGACGTCGCGCGCGCCGCAGGCGTGTCCCATCAGACCGTGAGCCGACTGCTGAAGGGCGACCCGGGCATCAAGCCCGCGAACAGGGAGCGGGTGCTCAAGGCACTCGACGAACTGCAGTACCGGCCAAACCTGACCGCCCGTTCGCTTGCCACGAGCCGCTCTCACCGCGTCGTCGCCCTCACTCAGGAGATCACCCAGGTCGGGCCCGGCAAAGTCGCGAAGGGTGCGAGCGAAGAGGCGCGCGCAAACGGCTATGTGCTCGACATCATCGCCCTCGACGTCGGTGACAGGGCGAACATCGAAGCCGCGATCAAGCTGGTGAACCAGCAGGATGTTGCAGGCATCCTCGCGCTCGCATCCACGGATGAACTGCACGACGCATTCGAGAGCACGACGTTCCACGTGCCCGTCGTGATTCCCTTCGAGGAAGACCCGAGAAGCGATGCGATGGCCGAGCTCGTCGGCCATCTGGTGGAGTTCGGTCATCGCCGCTTCCTGCACCTGGCCGGCCCGGTCGGCTGGGCATCGGCCCGCAACCGCCTGAGGGACATCGAGGAGGCGCTGGGGGCTCGCGGCCTCGAGCTGGGCGGTGTCGTGCACGGCGACTGGTCGCCGAAATCCGGATACGACGCCGTGCGAGCTCTCGGCCCCGAGCTCCCCTACACGGCGGTACTCGCAGCCAACGACCAGATGGCCATCGGCGCTATCCTGGCGCTCGCCGACAGGGGACTGCGCGTGCCAGAGGATGTCTCGGTCACCGGCATGGACGACATTCCCGAGGCCGCGTACCTGCGTCCCCCGCTCACCACGATCCGCCTCGGGCTCGAAGAAGAGGGGCGCAAGACCTTCCGTCGCCTGCTCACCCTCATGACGGGCGAGCAGACCGAACTGCGGCCGACGCCCGCGCAGGTGGTCGTGCGGCGCTCGACCGGGGCGGCGCCGCGCTAGTCGGATGCCCTAGCCGCGGTCAGCGCCGCGACTTCTCGTCTGCCCGAAGCAGGTACTCCGCTGTGTCCTCATCCGTGATCAGAACGTTGACCCAGCCGCCACGCACTGCCGCGACGACGGCGTCGTGCTTTCTGTCGCCACCCGCCACGCCGATGCGACGCGGCGTGCGCTTCAACTGATCGGACGAAATCCCGATCACGCGCCGCTCGAGGTCGCTTTCGACGGGATCGCCCGCGGCGTCGAAGAACCGAAGGCACACGTCTCCCACTGCGCCCCGCTTGCGTAGCTGCTCCTCGTCTTGCGCGGAGATCGTGTTCCCCGAAGACTTCAGCAACTCGGAAGGCTGAAGGCTTCCGATGCCCACCAGGGCAACCGTCAGCTCATCCCAGAGAGACGGCGCCGTTCCCGTGTACGAATCATTCAAAAGAACGTCGACGACTGATGCATCGGCCACGATCCCGGGCAAGGGCAGATAGACGGCGCTGCTTCCCGTCACGCGAGCCAGTCCGTCAGCGAGATGAGTCGCCTTGACCTGGGCTGCCGGGTTGCCCACTCCACCGAGAATCTGCACGACCTCCCTGGCCATGCGTGTGGTTCTCGGCGACATGGCCCTGAGCACAGCCAGGAGCGTCGAAGACCACGAAGAGATGCCGATTCGATCATCCGGGCGAAGTGACGCCTCCAGGTACCCAGCGGCCCCGCTGCCCAAGGCCGCAAGGAGGGCCTCTTCGTTGTGTTCGGCAGGCGCGTCGACGACCACGACGTCCCGGAGTTCGAACCGAGCACGTATGTCGTCTTCCAGGTCGGTATGCACTCCAGGCGGCGCAACGACGATGGTGCGCACCACACCCATTTCCACGGCGTCCTTGAGCAAGCGTGAGACCCGGGACTGGGACAGGTTCAGTTGTTCGGCGATCTCAGGCTGAGTCATACCGCGTTCGTGATACATGCGGGCCACCTTGGTGAGGAGGGCGACCTTCTTCTGCGCGGGTGGCCGAGCGGACGCCCCGGGCGCGGCAGTTGTCATAGGCACGAATTTACTGCATAAACATGCAGCGGCAGCCGGATGGGCGGCCCCCGTGTCTGCCACTGGTCCTGCCGCCGTCTTCCAATCGAATATTTGCCCACCATTGACAAGGAATGCGCGCAGTCCTATTGTTGCATGAACATGCACCATCGCATCTTCATGCGACACCATCTCCCCACCAACTCCCACGAAGGAGAACAATGACGGGCCCTGCAACGGCGCACGGACGTGGTCTGACAGAACGCTTTTGGAATTCGATCCGCATGCACAGTGCCGATGGGGGTGACGCACAGTGAAGCGGCGGCTCATCGTCAACACGGATGCCAAGAACGAGGCAGACGATCAGTACGCCATCGTGCATGCTCTGCTGTCACCGAGCCTTGACGTGGTTGGCATCGTTCCCGCCCATTTCGGTGAGCGGCGGAGCCCGCACAGCATGCAGGAAAGTCGGGACGAGGTCGACCTGCTACTGGGCCTGCTTGGCCGCACCGACGTCGTAGTCGCTAACGGAGCACCGCACGCGATGCGAAATGCCGGCACCCCGGTGGACTCGGACGGCGCTCGGCTCATCGTGCGAGCAGCACATGAGCCAGGCCCATTGTTCGTCATCTTCCTCGGGCCGCTCACCGACATGGCGAGCGCCTTGCTCCTCGATCCCACGATCGCGGACAATCCCGATCTCACGGTCGTCTGGATCGGCGGCACCCCGTACGACGAGATCACCGGGGGTGAAGCGCAGGGCGAGTTCAATCTCAGCAACGACGTCATCAGCGCGAACGTCGTCTTCCAGTCGAACCTCCGGGTGTGGCAGATCCCGATGTCGGTCTATCGCATGGTCGGCGTGGGATACGCCGAACTGGACGAGAAGGTCGCGCCCCACGGAGAGCTCGGCGCGTACCTGGTACGCCAGTTGAAGGAATTCAACGCGGCGCATGTGGATCCCGAGATCGAGTACCGCACGCTGGGCGACTCACCCGCTGTCAGCGTCGTTCTCAACCCCGACGGTGCGATCTGGCGACACCGCGCCGTCCACGTGTTTGGTGACGACGCTCGCATGACGAATGTCGTCGTCGAAGGAAGGACCGTGCGTGTCGCCGAAAGCGTCGACGTGCGCTTTCTACTCGAAGACATGTTCGCGAAGCTCAAGGCCCACGCCGCTCGGCCGTGAGCCGAGCCCTTCCCTCCACCATGACTATTCAATCGAGCCTTCAGCGCTGGATCGTCTCCGGCCTCACCGCTGGGGCGGTCAAGGGATGACCGGCGCTTCGCCTTCTAGAACGGGAAGAAAGACCCAGATGCTGCATCCGGATGCTGAACGAGTGGACGCTTGGCGACTGCTGCGCCACATGATCGCCGAGGCGCCTCCGGCCGAGCGCAACGCGCTCCTCAAGGAGCAGGCGACTTGGATACGGCGCTCGGTCGTGTCCATGATCGAGACTGCCCAGCAGGGTCACATCGGCGGAGACTTCTCGGTGACCGACATCTTGACCACACTGTTCTTCGCCGTATTGAACGTCGATCCGGCTCATCCCGATTGGCCGGATCGTGACAGGTTCATCTTGAGCAAAGGCCACGCCGCTGCTTCCTTGTATTCGACCCTTGCCAGGTGCGGATATTTCTCACCCGACGAACTGAGCGCATTCATGGCGCCGCTCTCACCGCTGAATGGGCATCCGAACCGCAACAAGGTGCCAGGCGTGGAGACGAATACCGGGCCGCTCGGCCACGGATTCCCGGTAGCGGTGGGAACGGCGATCGGTGCAAAGCTCGCCGGCCGCACATCGCGCACCTTCGTGGTTCTGGGCGACGGCGAGATGCAGGAAGGGTCGAACTGGGAGGCGCTTATGGCCGGCTCGCACTACCGCCTCGACAACCTGACCGCGGTGATCGACCGCAACAGGCTTCAGCAAGGGGCCAGGACAGAAGACACCAACGCTCTCGATCCCCTCGACGAGAAGCTCGCAGCGTTCAATTGGGAGGTACGCGTCGTCGACGGACACGACTACGACCAACTGCTGACCGCGCTGGGCCCTTCCAGCGCCGGGCGGCCCGTGGCGATCGTGGCGAACACCGTCAAGGGTCGCGGGGTGTCGTTCATCGAAGACCGAGTCGAATGGCACCACAAGGTGCCGAGCGCCGATCAGGCGAGTGCAGCGCTGGAGGAACTCACATGACAACGATCGAAACAGCCCTCTCGCGGCCGGCCGAGGTGTTCGACAACCGAGTTTCGTTCGCAGAGGAACTGATAGCGCAAGCGCGCGACGACGAGCGCGTCGTGGCGGTCTGCAACGACTCGGTCGGATCGAGCAACCTGGTGGCGTTCCGCGAGGAGTTCCCGGACCGCCTCATCAATGTCGGCATCGCCGAACAAAACCTCGTGGGTGTGGCCGCCGGGCTGGCGAACGCCGGCATGATCCCTTTCGCGTGCGGCGCGGCGCCCTTCGTGACCGGGCGGTCATTGGAGCAGGTGAAGGCCGACCTGACCTACAGCCAGCTGCCGGTCACGCTCTGCGGCATGAGTCCAGGCATGGCCTACGGCGAACTCGGTCCGACGCATCACTCCGTCGAAGACTTCTCCTGGCTCCGCGCGCTGCCCGGGCTCGACATCGTCGTACCGGCAGACCGCGAGCAGACGCGACAGGCCGTACGAGACGCGACACGGGATCCTCGACCGGCGTTCATCAGGGTCGGACGGTTCAAGGTACCTGACCTCCCCGAGGGCGCTCCCCCACTGGAGCGCGGCACGATCCAGCTCCTCAGAGAAGGCACGGATGTCACACTGATCGGACTCGGGACCACGGTGAGCCGAACCTTGGCCGCCGCCGACCTGCTCGCATCAGAAGGCATCAGAGCACGAGTGCTCAATGCCGCCTACCTGGCTCCGTTCGACGCTGACACCGTCATCGCCGCCGCGCGTGAGACCCGTGCCATTGTGACCGCCGAAGAGGCTAACGTCTCGGGTGGCCTCGGCGCCGCCGTCAGCAGCGTGGTTTCCGGTCTCGAGGCAGCCGCGCGAGTGCCCGTTGAGATTCTCGGTCTGCGCGATTTCGCTCCCACCGGCAGCACGGCGTTCCTCCTCGAATACTTCGGTCTGACCGCGGAGTCCATTGCCGAAGCTGCGAAGGCGGCGCTCCGGCGTGCCTGATTCTCCGGTCATCGTCGCGGTCGACCAGGGCACGAGTTCCACCAAGTGCGTGGTGGTGGACTCGGAGCGCAGAGTGCTCGGAGTCGACACGGTTCCGATTTCCCAACAGCATCCGCGGCCGGGCTGGGTCGAGCAAGACGCCGCCGAGATCCTGCGATCGGTGCTGACCGTTCTTCGACGCGCTCGGGATGCCTACGGGTCCCGCATCTGCGCCGTCGGACTTTCAACCCAACGCGAGTCGGCGCTCGTCTGGGAGCGCGCGACAGGCCGTAGCGTCGGCCCCGTGCTCGGATGGCAGGACCGGCGCACATCCGGCGTAGTGCAACGGTTGATCGCCGACGGGATATCCGCCGACGTGGCCGCCCGAACGGGGTTGCCGCTCGACCCGATGTTCTCGGCTCCGAAGCTGGAGTGGCTCCTGGACCAATCGGATCCAGACCGCCGCCTCTCTCGCGCAGGTCACCTGGCGGTCGGCACGGTGGATTCGTGGCTGGCGTACAACCTCACAGGTGAGCACGTGATCGAGACCGGAAACGCCAGTCGAACGCTTCTCCTCGACATCGATCGGGTCGCGTGGGATGCCGACCTTCTCGAGATCTTCAACATCCCCGAGCAAGCGTTACCTGAGCTCATCGCCTCGGACGCCGACCGAGCCGGCCGCGGCGGTGATGCACCGTTGGCGGCAGTACTCGCCGACTCGCATGCCGCACTGTACGGCCATGGTGTGCGTGCCCAGGGTGCGGCGAAGGCGACCTACGGAACGGGCTCGTCGGTGATGGGGCTCGTCGGTGAGGGGCAGTATGTGCCCTCGTCATTGGCACGCACCATCGCCTGGACGATCCAGGGCAAGACGATGCGCGCGTTCGAGGGCAACATCCTGTCCACGGGCGCGACTCTTGTCTGGCTCGCAGACCTTTTGCAGACGACGCCCGCGGAACTGCTCGAGATCGCGGCCGGCGCTCCGGTGCTCCACGGCATAGACCTCGTTCCGGCGTTCGCGGGCCTCGCCGCTCCGTGGTGGGATGCCTCGGCCGTGGGAACGCTGAGCGGCTTCACGCTGGGAACAGACCGCGCCGCGCTGGCCAGGGCAGCCGCCGATTCCATCGCGCTTCAGGTGGAAGACGTGCTCGCGGCCTGCGAGGCCGGCGGGCTGAGGATCGGCTCCGTGCTGCTGGACGGCGGCCCGTCCGCCAACGATTGGCTCGTACAACTTCAGGCCGACCTCAGCCAGCGAGTCGTCCAACGTTCGCGGGTCGCCGAGCTGTCTGCCTACGGTGCAGCACTGCTGGCCGGCGCGACTCGGGGCCTCTGGGATCCGGACCTCGGCGGGCTGCAATCCGGCGACACCTTCGTCCCGCGACTCGATTCCGTCACGGCCGAGGAGCGACGCCGCTCGTGGGCAGCAGCAGTGGCATCCGCTCGCGGAAGCGCCGCCGACCGCCGCGGGCAAACATCCGAAACCACCAGTTCAAGGGAGTACAAGCATGTCGAGTGAGCCGAAGTACGGAGCAGGCATCTGGCATTTCGCCACCTACGTCGACCGTTACGCCACTGACGGATACGGCGAGCCTCGGAGCATTGTCGACGCGATCAACCTGGCAGGCAAGGTGGACGACCTCTCGGTGGTCGACCTCAACTGGCCGTTCTTCGGTGGAGACTTCTCCAACGAGCAGATAAAGAATGCCCTCGACGCCAACGGCCTCGGCGTGATCGGCATCACGCCCGAGATCTACACCAGGGTGTTCGCGAAGGGCGCGTTCACGAATCCCGACCCAGGTGTGCGCCGGGAGGCCCACGATCTGGTCACTCGGGCGGCCGACGTCGTGCGCTACTTCGGCGCCAGCTACGTCAAGCTGTGGCCGGGACAGGACGGCTGGGACTACCCGTTCCAGGTCGACCACGGTGCCCTATGGAAGAACTCGATCGATGGTGTCGCACAGCTGGCGAGCGAGAACCCCGACCTGCGCTTCGTCATCGAATACAAACCGCGAGAGCCGCGCGTGCACATGAGCTTCGACTCCCTCGCTCGCACACTGCTCGGCATCGAGAAGATCGGACTGCCCAACGTGGGAATCCTCCTCGACTTCGGCCATGCGCTCTTCGGTGGCGAATCCCCCGCCGACTCGGCACAGATGGCCATCGACTACGGACGCCTCTTCGGAATGGACGTCAACGACAACCTTCGGCAATGGGACGACGACATGGTCGCCGGAACCATCCACCCGATCGAGCTCTTCGAGTTCTTCTGGACACTCCGTAAGAACGACTGGGAGGGCGTTTGGCAGCTCGACCAGTTCCCGTTCCGAGAAGACGGCGTGGCGGCCGCGAACCATGCCATCCGGTTCCTCAAGGCCGCACACCGTGGCCTTGACGTGCTCGACGTGGATGCCCTGCGCGCGGCTCAGAGCGAACACGACGCAGTAGCGGCGCTGGCGATCGCCCAGAAGGCGCTGTTCTCGTCGTACTGACGCTTCACTCGGTGCGGTGTTAGAGCGCGAGCCCGTTCTCCAGGTAGGAAAACGCCTCATCGATGAGCTCGAACATCTCCGCTTCCGGGTGCTCGATCAGCTGAGCGAGCACCGCGAACATGCATCCCACGATGGCACCGGCGAGGGTGCGCACCGCAAAGTCCTCTGCCCGCCGGCCGGCCCGCTCGGCAATGACATTGGAGAGCAAGAGCACGCCTTGCGACAACTGATCGAGCATTGCTCCGCGGAGAGCCGGCACCGACATCATCACTGCTAGGCGCTCGCGCTGTTCCTTCCGCTGCTCGCCTGTGAGGTCGGCGAAGGCATTCCGGAGCGCGGACCGCATCGCGGCCGCTGGGGCCAAATCGTCGGGCTGGGCGCTGTACGCGGCAATGATCGTCGGGTCGAACTCGTCGAAGAGCACCACCGATTCCTTGCTCGGGAAGTAGCGGAAAAACGTGCTCTCCGACACCTCTGCTGCGTCGATGATCTGGTCGATCGTCGTAGCGTCGTAGCCCTGTTCGGTGAACAGGCGAAGCGCGTGCGACTGGATCGCCGCCTTGGTCCGGGCCTTCTTGCGCTCGCGCAGACCCGGTCGTGCTTCTTCATCCGTTCGGTTCGACATACGGTGCCTTTCGGCTTGGGATCGTGGCGGATGGCGCCACCGCCTCGGTCTGTACCGATCGCGGAAGAATCACCACTGCCATGATGGCCCCGATGACGGCGATGCCGGCCGAAACGAGCATGGCTGCGCTCATTCCGTGCGTGAACGCGGCGCGCACCGCGTCAGCGAGGTGGGAGGAGTGAAGCCTCGCAGCCACCGCCGCTCCCGCATACACGCTGGACTTCAGGGCCGATGCACCGGAGCCGGAGAGTGCGGGAATCGAGGACAGGGCCTTGGTCAGCTGAGCGGAGTACACCGCGGCGACCACACTGCCGAGGATAGCCGTGCCCAGGGGTGCACTCGTCTTCTGAATCGCCTGCACTACTCCCGACCCCACGCCGCTACGCTCCGGCGTCAGTTGCGACACCGCCGAGGACATGGATGCCGTGAGCCCGAGTCCCGCGCCCGCGCAGACGACGGCCATCCAGATCGCGATGTACAGCTCGCCGGTCGAGCGCACAGTGTACGAGCCGAGCACGGAGCCTATGGCGATGACCACGAACGCCATTGTCACCGTGGCCTTGGGCCCGATCGCAGCACTTATGCGGCCCGCGGGTACCGCGCCGACGAGCATGCCGCCGACGAACGGCAGCAGGCGAAGGCCTGATCCGAACACGTCAACGCCCTGCACGGCCTGGAAGAACTGAGGCATCACGAACAGCAGGCCCACCATGCCCATCCCCGACACGCCGGCGAGAACAGCGCCGCCGGAGAACGCCCTCGAGCGGAATAGCCCCGTGTCGACGAGCGGGGAGCCGCCCCGTCTCGTGAGCGCGATCTCCCAGAAGACGAACCCGATCAGTACGGCGACGCCTGTGGCAAGGGACGCCAGTGCCGAGGCATCCGTCCAGCCTCGCTGGCCCGCCTCAATGACGCCGTACGTGAAGACGACGAGCCCGGCGACCGATGCCACCACTCCCACGTTGTCGAGCCCTGGACGCTGGCCTGCGCGTGACTCGGGAATGAGGATGGCAACGGCGAGCAAGCCGATCAGGACGATCGGAACGTTGAGCAGGAACACCCAGCCCCACCAGAGGTTTGCGAGCATCCACCCGCCAAGGATCGGACCGAGCGGCAAAGAGAGGAAGTTCGCCGCGGCGAAGATGCCAACCGCTTTCGGCCGCGTCGCCTCGTCGAAGAAGACCGTCACCGCGGTGAGTCCCATGACGGCGACACCGGCACCCGCCAGGCCCATCAGGAGCCGGGCAATGAGGAACTCGTCGGGCGTTGTGGAGAGGCCACACAGCGCGGACCCCGCCCCGAAAACGGCAAGCGAAGCGAGCAACACCTTCTTGCGGCCATACCTGTCGCCGAGCAGACCGACAGGCAGCACCGCCGCGGCCAGCATCAGTAGGTAACCGGCGGAGAACCACTCAAGTTGCGACTCGGATGCACGCAGGGCGCCGGCCAAGGTGGGGAGCGCGACGGACAACACAGTTCCGTCGACACCGATAGCGAGCACGCTGAGCGCAACCGCGACGAGCGCCCACCACCGACGAAATTCTACTTTCATGACAGCTACCTCCATCACGAGGGTAGCACTTTTTTGATAGTTACTATCAGTATTTTGAGATGCAGCTCCGTATCCTCCGACCACGCCTCAGCGCGTGACCGTGACGACGAGGGTCGCGACCGCAAGCACGAAGAAGAGAGCGGGCGACGGCAAGCTGCGGTAGGCGCGCGCTCGGAGGTGAACGACGATCGCGCCTGTGAAGAAGAGCACGAGTCCGACCGCTGCGGCCGCCCCGATGGCTTGGATGCCTGCCAACCCCAGCAGCAGGCCCACCGCTCCCGCCGCCTGCAGCGACGCGAAGACGGGGACCCACGATCGAGGTAGATGCACGCCGCCCAGCGTGTCCACGACGAACTTGGCGCGGGCGAAAGTGGCGGCGGCAGTGAAAGCGTTCGCTGCAACAGCGACGAGGGTGATGATGAAGTAGAGGATGGCGTACTCGCATTCGTCAGCGAGCGGGACTTTCCCGCCTCAAAGAGCAATGACGGAACAGCTCACCGGGATGTCTGGTCTGACGTTTGGTAGTGCTGCTTCGTCATCCAGACATGGGAAAGAGATTCCAGAAGAAGGCGGCCGACGGTGACAGCTGATCGCAGACTGCTGATGAGCATCGCGTACCGGCTGCTCGGGTCCACAAGCGAGGCAGAGGATGCCGTTCAAGAAGCGTTTGCGCGCTGGTACGCCATGCCTGTCGCCGACCGCGACGAGATCACCTCGCCTGTCGGCTGGCTCGTCACCGTCACGACCAGAATCTGCCTCGACGTGCTCGGCTCGGCCCGCGCCAGACGCGAGCGCTACGTGGGGGAATGGATCCCCGAGCCGCTCCCGTCGGGGCTGGCGTGGACGAGTCGGACGCGGTCCGACCGTGAGGACGATCCACTCGACCGGGTCTCTCTCGACGAATCTCTGAACATGGCGATGCTCGTGGTACTCGAGTCGATGACGCCGGCTGAGCGGGTGTCGTTCATCTTGCACGACGTCTTCGCGTACAGCTTCGCGGAGGTGGGTGAGATGGTCGGCCGAACTCCGCAGGCTTGCCGGCAACTGGCATCCGCCGCTCGACGTCGTATCGGCACAGCGCGGCGCGACAGGGTCTCGACGGCCGAACATGCTCGAGTCGTCGCCGCGTTCCAGGCAGCTGTCGAAGGCGGCGACGTCGGAGCCCTCATCCAGCTTCTCGACCCCAACGCCACGGCCATCGCCGACGGGGGCGGCATCGTGCGCGCGGCGATCAAGCCGATAGTCGGTGCTCAGGCCATCGCCGACTATCTGGTCAACCTGCGCCGAATGGTGCCAGACCTGCATTTCGAGCTGACCACGGTCAACGGACGAACCGGCATGGCTGGCGTGGACGCCGCGGGCAAGACCGTCACTGTTGCGGCGATCGCCGTGGCTGACGGCCTGGTGCAGAACCTGTGGGTCGTTCGTAACCCGCACAAGCTCACGTACTGGTCGTAGGCAGCGCTGCGGAGGGCAGGTAGCGCGCAAACACGGGGCGGCCTCGGATGTTCGAGCCCCGTGCCTTCCCTTTCATCGACGTGAGCTCGGGTCAGGCCGCGTCGGGCACGGCGACGACCTTGCCGTGGAGCTCGCCTGCAGCCGCCTGGGCGTGGATGGCGGGTAGCTCGCTCAACGGCACGCGCTTGGCCACATCGACGGTGAGCTCTCCGCTGTCGACCAGGGCAACAAGCTCGGCCAGGTCGTCGGCATCCGCTTGCACGAACACTCCCGCAGTTCGCACCCCGCGCTCGTCGTCACCTGGCGTTGTCATCCATGCAGTTGTGGCCACGACGATGCCACCGTCGCGAACGAGGGGCACGAGCGCCTCGAACTCGTCGGGGCTGATGGGTGCGAGGTTCAGCAGCACGTCGACGGGCTCGGTCACCGAGTCGAGCACTGTCGACGTGGTGTGGTCTATCACCTCGTCGGCGCCGGCCGCGGAGACGGCCGCGCGACTGCGCGGACTCGCGGTGGCGATCACATAGGAACCAGCTCGCTTGGCCAGTTGCACCGCATATCCCCCGACCGCTCCCCCGGCTCCCGTGATGAGCAGCCGCTGACCGTCTTTGAGCTCGGCGAGGTCGAAGAGCGCTTGCCACGCCGTGAGCGCGACCGAGGGCAGCGCGGCCGCGTCGGCGAGGTCGATCCTGGTCGGCGCCTTGACGAGGGAGTCCGCTGGTGCCACGACGAATTCCGCCGCCGACCCGTTTTCGCCCATCGGGATGAATCCGACAACCGCGTCGCCGACCTCGAGGCCCGTCACGCCGTCCCCGACCCCATCGACGGTCCCCGAGAGGTCATAGCCCGGCACATGCGGCAGTGCCACCGGGAAGGGCAGCGTGCCCTCGCGGATGCCTGCATCGGCCGGGTTGAACGCGGATCCCGCGACCCGCACGAGCACCTGCCCTGCTTCGGGGACGGGCTGATCCGCATCCTCGTAGCGGAGAACCTCCGGAGCACCGAACTCGTGGAAACGTACTGCCTTCATGATGTTCTCCCTCTCATTGCTTCGAATGTGAAGCATCTGTTAGGAACAGTAGCACTACTTCAAGTTCGTAGCAACTGCTTTGAGTTCGTAGCACAAGTAGACTGTCCCCATGGCCGCTGAAGCACGTTCCCTGGACGCCACGGAGTTGGGTGCCTACTTTTCGCTCATCGAAGTGAGCAGCCTTCTGCGGCACACTGTCGAACAGCAGCTGCGGGAGGCCGGCGATCTCAGCTACGTGCAGTTCCAGCTGTTGGCGCGCCTTGGCGACTCCCCAGAAGGCAGCTGTCGCATGACCGACCTCGCCGACGGAGTGGTCTACAGCCGGAGCGGGCTTACCTATCAGGCGCAGTCGCTCGAGCAGCGAGGGTTGGTCACTCGCGCGACGTCGCTCGAGGATGAGCGGGCAACCACCGTGACCATCACCGAGCAGGGCCGCGAGACCCTGACGAAGGTCTTTCCGGGCCACATCGCCGTGCTCGACCAGTTGTTGTTCGAACCCCTGCCACGCGAAGACGTCGAGTCACTCGCCGACGTGCTGGGCCGCGTCCGCGACCACATGCGTTCAGCGCCCCCGCGCTCCGCTGCGCCACGTCGCCGCAAGAAGAGCTGATTGCCGCATCGGCACCGCTTTCACTAGCGCCGCACCTTGTAGCGCAGGTGCAGAACCCGTTCCCCCTGGATGACAATATGCGGGTCTTCGAGCAGGTGCTGGTCGCGGATGCTCCCGAAGTAGCGCTTGCCCGAGCCGAAGATGACGGGAACGACATCCATTGCGACCTCGTCGACGAGTCCGGCTGCCAGGATCTGGCTGCCGACCTCCCCGGCGTTCACGCTGATCGTGCGGTCGCCCGCAAGTCGTTGGGCAATGGTGATGGCCGCGGTCGGGTCGTCGACGAAGTGGTACGAGGCTTCTGGATGCCAGCCCTCGGGCTTCGGACGGTGGGACACCACGACCACGTGCTCCCCGGCAGGCGGCTGACCTTCCCAGCCGTTCACCAGATCGAAAAGGTGTCGCCCCATGACGATCACACCCAGCGACTTCCACGTGGAGCCCACATACCCCGCGGATGCTCGCGAGACGAGAAAGCCCTTCTCCTCCCCGGAATGGTCGAACGTCTCCTCGGAAGAGTGGTCGTCGGTTGCGTCGACGGGGTCGAGGATCGGAGTATCGCCGCTGAAATACCACTCGTGGAGGGAGCCGACGTCGTCGTGCTCATCGGCGATGAAGCCGTCCACCGATACGACGCTGTGCATGACCACGCTGCCCATGGCTCTCCTCCAATTTGATGCGTGTGCTTAGCCTGTCCTCCGGGTCGAAGGTGCGTCTTGTAAGAAATCCATCACCGGCATTGGCCCGGCATCAGGTGGAAACCCTTGCCGCGACGGAAACCGGCGCCGGAGCGCCAGATAGTCCGTTGGTGTTTGCCCGGTGAACTCCTTGAACTCCTTGCTGAGATGGGCCTGGTCGATGAATCCCGCGGTCTGGGCGAGCGCGGGCCAATCGACGGGATGCCGCGCGTCGACGGAGAGGATCAGCCGCGCGAAGCGGTAGATGCGAGCCAACCGTTTGGGTGTGACGCCGACATGCGATGCATATTGTGTGGCCAGATGATTGCCGCTGATTCCGGCGCCGTCGGCTAGGGAGCTGATCGGAAGGGCGCCCCACGATCGCTCGAGGCGGACCGCCGTGTGGTTGACCAGCTCGAGTCCGCGCGGCGGTGCGGCGACCAGCTGCGAGCGGAGCTCAGCCTCCAAGATCTGCAGAGCGATGGCAGGGGTAGCGGCCGAGCCGAGCCGTTCGCGCAAACGCGGCGAAGAGGCATCCCACAGCGCCTCGGCCGGAATCCACCTGTCACGCACCTCGTGCGATGGGACCCGGACGAACGGCGAGAGGCCCCAAGGCTTGAAATGAACGCCGACCACCCGAACCCGAGCGTCGAACTCGATCTCGAACCGTCTCGTCCAGACACCCATGAACCAAGCGTCTGTGAACACAGTGGGTACGCTCGGTCGCAGCGAGTCCACCAGCGTGACGAGCTCTGCGAGGTTGATGAACAGGTGGGCAGATGGCATCGGCGGAACGTTCAGCCGTCGATGCGTCGGCTCACCGCTGAGAACGTAGATGTCATCGATGAACAGGTCGAGCGGGGCAGCCGGTACGCGGCCTCGGTAGTCCACCAGCCCAGCGTGTCCGACGAGGATGCCGCGCACAAGAGCCGCCGCGGACCCCTCGAGCTAGAACGCGCTCACCTCGACCCGGACATGCACCCTATTCAGGCCGACCGTCGGCGAGCCAACCCGTCAGACCACGCAGCCCGGTGGCGTACCTCCCGAGGTCGGTGACGTCGGCATGCTCAGTGATCACCGTCAGCAGCTCGGCCACAGCCTCGTCTCCCCGCTGGGCGTCGTTGAGCGTCAGCGCGCGGAACACGCGTACGGAGTCGGAATCGGGGAACTGCGCGCGGGCCCTGGCGAGCACATCCAACGACTCGTCCAACCTCCCGAGCCAGCGGAGAGTGCTGCCGTATTGGCAAAGGCATCGACGCAGGGTGTCGCCCTCGAGCCCAAGGGACAACGCGCGCTCGTAGTAGCCGCAGGCCGTCTCCTCCTCACCAGCGGTGTCGTAGGCGCCGCCCACCTCATATACGAGGACCGGGTGGTCGGGGCTCGCGGCAAGCAATTCTTGGAAGTAATCGATGGTCGGCGCCATGTTCGCCCGATCGCGCTGGTCGTAACCGCGCTGGATGGCATCGGCCAGCTCTGGCGAGATCTGCGCCACCGCTGGTGTCTCTCCCATGGCGGCGACACTAACAGCCGGTGGGCATCCGACATGGCCCTCCCGCACACACCCTGCTCCCTTGCCGGCGACGGAAGGCCGTCGGGCAACCTGAGCTGTCAAGCCCCGTCAACGGGGTCGTGACGCCGTATAGCATTGCCCGGGTGAAAGAGCTGGTGTTCGCCGGCCGTTCGTTGCTGGTGGGAGACGATGCCGCAGATGCGGTCGTGGAATACACGGCGGTCTTGGCCCGCAGCGCGAGCGCCGACACCGTGGAACTACGTGCGCTCACGTCGGCCGGTGAACGGGTGGACGCGTACTTGGTACTGGATGCCGCCGCTCCGGTCATGGCCCTGACCACCGCGAGCGCCGAAGCCGAGCCGGACAACCTGCACATCGTGCAGTACATGCACGAGGCGATCCACCGGCTCAACCCCGAGGCCGTCGACTACAGCCTCGGCGTCTTCGACCTGTTCGAATAGCCGCCGGCGCCCGAAGCTCCGGCGGTGACGTCGATGAGGATTCGTTCTGCCTCGTCCCCCACCACTCCTGGCAGGATGACGCGCCACATGTCGAGCACCCAGGCGGTCAGCTCGGCCCGGTGCCCGAGGGCACTCGCGACCTGCTGTATGCCGAAGAACCCGGCAACGAGCACGCGCGCGGTCGCGACCACGTCAACGCCCTCCACGAGCTGCCCATTGCTCTGGGCGTCGGTCAGCGCCGCTTCGGTGAGAGCCAACCAATTCACGTACGGGGCAGGCAACGGCACTTCCACAACGTCGGCATCCCGTTGCAGACGCACGGCCGCTCGCACCATGACGTCGTCGCGGAATTGCTCGGCGACGTGCAGCGACAGAGCGACGAGCGAGCGGACGTCCATCCGTTCGCCTGTGCGGTAGGCCACGGCCAGACCGGGCAACTCCTCGTAGAAGCGCTCGACGATCGAGAGCGCCAGCGACGCCTTGCTCGGGAAGTGGTAGCCCAGGGCGCCTTTCGTCTTGCCCAGGCGCTCGGCGATTCGCTGCAGGCTGCACGCGCCGTAGCCGTGCTCGTCGAATTCATGGGCTGCAGCCAGAAGCAGTGTCTCCCGGGTCTCCGCCGCGCGGCTCTGCACCGTGATACCCCCTCCCGGGCGGATGCGGATCGTGCATCCCCCGGCGCCACGATCATCTCAGATCGCTGCCCAGCACGTCGATCGCGGCGCGTCGGTCAGCGGTGCTCAGCCGGACCATGGCGTCGTAAAGCTGCTCGTCCGTCATCGGCGGCTCGGGGATGGGATGCGCCCGCTTGGCCCGGTAGGCGTCGAGCATGAGGTAGAGCTGGCGCCGCCAGGCATTGGGCGCGGTGACGCTGGTGGCGTCGATCATGCGGCCGTTGGACCAGATGAGGTTGACGATGTCGGCCAGAGTGATATCGGGCCGCACCTCGCCGGCTTCTTGAGCTCGGGTGAGCACGTCGTCGATCTGCTGGCACATCTGGTCGTGGATGCGTTCGGTGTCCGCGCTCCCGGGGAAGCGGCGGGAAAGGAAATCGTTGAAACCTCGGTCTCCCGCCTGCACGCGGAACAGGTTCTCCAGGTAGTCGACGAACGCTTCCCACGGATCCTCGATCTGCATGGCCTTTTCGGAGCCCTCGAGGAATTCCCGCAATCGGGGCTCGAACGCGGCCATGAGCAGATCCATGCGGGTCGGGAAGTGACGATAGAGAGTTCCGATGGCGACGCCGGCGTCGCGTGCAATCCGTTCCAGGGAGGCGTCCACGCCCCGGGCCGCGAACTCGCGCCGAGCCGCGGCGATGAGTCTGTCGTGACGCTCCTGCGCGTCGCGGCGCAGGGGCATCCGCCTCTGTTCGGTGTCGATCGTGCTCACTTCGCCAATGTACCTCCGAAGCCGAGGGCACCCTCAGCTTCTGGCTCGACAACGACGGACCGACCACGAGGACAAGGCGCTTCGGCAATTCCATCTGCACATTCGGAATAGCTGAGGCACCCCTCCGGTTCGACAAAGACCGGAGGGGTGCCTCACCTTCGCGGTCCTACAGACGGCTGAGCGAGCACCCCGACCAACGGATACACACCACGAAGGGGGACACTATGTCCACGATCAGCATCATCGGCTCGGGCAACATGGCCATGGCCATCGGTACCCGGGCGGCGAAGCATGGCCACACCGTCGAGATCATGAGTCGCGACGTCGCCAAGGCGCAGGCCGCCGTCGACCAGATAGGCGACTCCGCCTCCGTCGGCGCGTACGGGGAACGGCCGGCGGGCGACATCGTCTTCCTCGCCGTTCTCTACGCCGGGGCGGTGGACGTGGTCGAACACTACGGCAACGCGCTGGCAGGCAAGATCCTCGTCGACATCACCAACCCGTTCAATGCCGATGCGAGTGGGGTTGTGACCACCCCGGGCAACTCGGTCTCCCAGCAGATCGCCGCTGCCGCCCCTGAGGGCACGGACGTCGTCAAGGCGTTCAACACGATCTTCCGTGGCGTGCTCGCTGCAGACGAGCCCTTGGACGTGTTCTTCGCCGGAGGCGATGCCCAGGCGAGGGCGCAGTTCGCGGCGTTCCTGCAGAGCCTGGGCATGCGGCCGCTCGATGCGGGAGGACTTGAGACGACCCACGCCTTGGAATGGGCGGGAATCCTGCTCATGGGCTTGGCGCGCAACGGCGGCGGCTTCGGCATCGCGTTCGGGGCCAAGTAATCATGGGAAAGCTCGATGGCAAGGTCGCGGTGATCACGGGCGCGACGAGTGGCATGGCATTGGCCGGCGCAAAGCTGTTCGTCGATGAAGGAGCTCACGTCTTCATCTCGGGCAGGCGGAAGGACGCGCTCGACGAAGCCGTGAAGCTGATCGGCCGGAATGTGACGGGCGTGCAGGCCGATTCGTCCGACCTTGCCGACTTGGACCGTCTGTTCGAGACCGTCCAGCAAGAGAAGGGCGCGATCGACGTGCTGTGGGCGAGTTCAGGGGGAGGCGAGCAGGGGACGCTCGGCGAGATTACCGAGGAGCACTTCGATGCCGCCTTCTCGTTGAACGCTCGCGGCACGTTGTTCACAGTGCAGAAGGCGCTTCCACTGTTCAACGATGGCGGCTCGATCGTCATGACCGGGTCGAACGCGTCGCTCAGGGGCTATCCCGATTGGAGCGTGTACGCAGCGAGCAAGGCCGTGCTGCCCGCCTATGCGCGAGTGTGGGTGGCCGAACTGCGGGACCGGAGAATCCGAGTGAACGTGCTCACCCCCGGCCAGGTCGCGACGCCGATGATGCTCGAGGTGATGGACGCGGAGATGAAGGCCTCGTTCGAGTCGCTGATCCCGCGGCGCGAGATGGGCCGCCCTGAGGAGATCGCGTCCGTCGCGTTGTTCCTGGCGTCCGACGATTCGAGCTATGTCAACGGCATGGAGCTGGTTGCCGACGGCGGTGCCACCGTGATCTGAGATCGGGACCCGCCGTCGCACGGGAGACGACGGGTGTCGGAGCCGATGTTACGAGCGGTTCCTGCTCACGACACCGGGATTCTTCGGGTCGATGACGTCTTCGTATTGCGGGTGCTTGTCGACGAACGTGCGCACGATCGGGCAGAGGTTGGTGACCTTCTCCCCGTGACTGCGCACGTCGTCGAGCACCTGGCGGATCATCTCGGTTGCGATGCCTTGGCCACGAAACTCCGGGTAGACGGCTGCAGCCTGCAGCACGAGGCGATCGCCGACGCGGCTGTATGTGACGCCACCGACCGCGGTGTCTCCCACGATTGCCGTGTAGACCTGGCTCTCCTCTTCGTTGACGACGGCGATGTTCGTGTCGGCCTTCTCGTCGGCGTCGAGAACCTGGTCGATGAGCGTTACCCGATCCTCGGTGAGAGTGCCGACGCCGTCTGGATAACCGGCTTCATCCGGGTACTCGAATTGGTACCGCTTGGACGGGGATGGGTTGGTCATGTCGATGCTCCTTCGCGCGAATTGGACGGGTGACCGAAACCGGGAGTGCCTGCAGTAGCTATGAACGAACAGTGATGACGGTCTTGCCCTTGCGGCGCTCCGTCGGATTCAGTGACGGTAGGGCGTTATCCATGCTGGTGACGGTGCCGATGTTGGTGCGGAGGCGGCCGTCACGCACCCGCTGAACGATCTCGGTAAGTTGAGCACGGTCGGACTCGACGACGAAGTCGACGGCACGCACCCCTGGCGGCTGCAGCTCGGTCGGCCCGACGATGGTCACGAGTGCGCCACCGGGCCGGATGACATCGGCCGATTGCTTCTGGACGCCGCCGCCGATGACGTCGAAGACCAGGTCGACCTGGCCGACATCCTCGAGATCATCGGTGCCCAGGTCGAGGAAGTCGTTCGCGCCGAAGTCGAGCGCTGCCTGACGATCGGCGGTTCGACCCGTGCCGATGACATAGGCGCCGAACTCGCGTGCCAACTGAACCACCGCCGAACCGACCGCGCCGGCCGCGCCGTGGGCGATGACGGTCTGCCCTGACTGAAGGTGACCGTGATCGAAGAGTCCCTGCCATGCGGTCAGGCCCGAGATCGGCAGGCTCGCACCCACGGTGAAGTCCACGTCACCCGGCAGGGGGCCCAGGTTGCGCGCCTCCACTGCGGTGTACTCGGCCAGCGTGCCATCCCGGTGCCAATCGGTGATCCCGAAGACGCGCTGCCCAAGGGACACCCCTCTTGTTCCATACCCAAGAGCCGACACCACACCAGCGAATTCATGGCCGATCACCGGTGACGTGCGATCGCGGCCTGCGCGATCCGCCCACGTGGACGGCCACTCCCACTCGGCAGGGACGAATCCCGATGCGTACACCTCGACGACAACGTCATTGATCGCGGGCTTGGGCTCCGCCAGCTCTGTCAGCGTGATTCCCGCCGCTTCGGCCGCACGATCCGTCGCGATGATCGCCTTCATGATTTCCTCCTTATGTCCGTGCTCGTGCTCGTGCTCGAGAGCAGTTGCAGATGTGCCAGCGCCGTGTCGACCGCCGATGCCATCGGTGCCACGTCCCGCGCGGTCTGCGCGAGCAGATACCCGCCCTGCACCGCGGCCAGCAGAGCGGTCGCGAGCTGCCCGACATCCGCATCCTCTGGAATCAAGCCTTGCCTCTGGAATCGGCGAAGGACATCCTCGAAGAGTTCACCCCACGCCGTGAAAAGCGCCGAAAGCTGTGCGCGAGCAACCGCGTCGTGATCGGCCACCTCGTTCGCGAGCGAGCCCAGTGCACATCCGTATCGGCCCTGCTCGAGCGCATTATTCGCGATGAGCGCATCACGCCAACGCTTCAGCCCCGCAAACGACTTCACCTTGCTCAGGCGCTCGCGCTCACCACCCACCTTGAGCTCACCGATGTACTCGACGACCGCACGCACAAGTGCGGTCTTGTCTGCGAAGTGGCTGTACAACTGCGACTTGCTCACACCGCTAGCACGGACGACGTCGTCCAGCGTCGTTGCGCCAGCACCTTGCGCGCGCATGAGTTGAGCCGCCGTCGAGACGATCCGCGACCGCGTCTGCGCCCCACGTGCAGTCAGTCGCGTGGGCTGTTTCGCTTGGGTTGGAACTTCTTGCACGCATCGATTGTAAGCATACAGTGGACGAATTAGTCCAGTTTGAGAGGAGATCGAGATGACCAGACATGAGCCCATCGGAGAGGGCGAGATCAATCGGCACGACCACAAGGAATCCAAGCTCGAGAAGGCAGTCGAATGGCTGGACGAGAAGCTCTTCCCGTATCTCGGGCCGCCGGCACTGGGTCCGTATGACAAACCCGAGGTCGACCCTCCTGCCACGCTGGACGCCGTTCCCTGCCCGATCTGCGGTCAGCTGATGAGCGCGCACATCACCGAGGTCGCCGAGGACGGCCGGAGGTTTCTGAGGCACCCGGACGAACGCTTCCGTGCGTCCATGGAAACGGGCAGTGATCGCCGCCGCTGACCGCCCGATGGTTCTACGGTTCGAGGTTCTGGGGACAGCTCTGCGCGGTTCCCTGGATGTGTTCTAGGGGCAGCTCGTCTCTGCGCCGTTACGCGTACACGCTGACGAGCTCGCGAATCGACGCGACGATCGTCGGGAGAGGTACGCCGCCTGCAAGCATCGCTAGGAGCTGCCGCAGATTGAGGATGCGCGCGTGCTCCCGCCAATCCGGGTGGAGCGGGCGGATCTCCTCGTACCCAAGGAAGAACGATTCCGGCACGCCGCCCGAGCACAGCATGTGGGCAACATCGACCTCGGCCCACCCGTAGCTGACCGCCGGATCGAGGAACGCCGGACCGCCGGCGAAATCGGCGATCACGTTGTTGCGCCACATGTCGCCATGCGTGAGGCACGCGCCTGTGTCCGGGATCAACTCGGGCAACCGCGCACACACGCGCTCGATACCCTTGCGGTCGGCAGCGTCGAGCGCCGCCTCGACCCGCGGCTCCCCGAGGTAACGCAACACACGCTTCTCGGCGAAGAAGGGGTGCCCGTCCGGGTCCCATCCGTTGTGCTGCCGAAGCAGACCAAGCCAGCCGTCTTCCTCCCAGCCGAACCACTCATGCCCGGTGTTGCGGTGCATGAGCGCGGCGCTACGACCGGCCGACCGCCAGAACGCCTCATCATCCGGAAGATCCGGATGCAGCGCCTCGAGCACGATCGACCGCCGACCTACCGTCAGCACTCGCGGGGTCCTGAGACCGCCCAATGTGCTGAGGACTTGCAGACCGTGGGCCTCGACACTGAAGAGGTCCGAGTCGGTATCGAGCGATGCCTTGACGACAACCGTTTGATCGTCGTCGAGCTCGCAGATCCAGACCGGGCTGGCGAATCCCCCTGGCAGTCTCCGGATGTTCCGCGCGGCGCGGCCGGGAGGCAGGAAGTCCGGCGACCACCCATCCGAACGCATCGTTGCCCTTCGCCAATTCGTTGTCAAAGAGTACAAATGGCGAGGTTCGCGGTCAACTTCCGGCCGTCACCGCCCTGCGGCCCTGAGCGTGACGGAATCGACTGCCCAGGCTCGAAAGCGCTCAGTCGCGCGATGCTCGAATCGCACACAACCCCTCGTCAAGTCAGCGCCAGCCAGCGGGCACATCTCGTCGAACGGTACAAGCCACGGGAAGCACCTGGCGCCGGACTCCGTTCTGTGCGCTCAATGCGACCATAGAACCGCAGAACTCGTCTCGGTCACGTTGACGAGATGCCCTTCCTCAGCTTCTTCTTCGCTGACCTCTCGACCAGGATGGTCAGATAGTCGCGAACCGGGCGACCGACGTACTCCTCGAATTCGCTTCGCGCGACCCGCTCTACCTCGGTTTGTGCAACCCCGGGAAACTTCTCCTGCAGCCGTTCCACGATCTGTTGAAGGAGCTCTTCGTCCTTAGATTCCTTTGCCACGCGCTGAGTCTCGCACGACGGGGTTAACGAACCTGCCCTCTCTCGGCTCCTGGTCGCGCTTACGAGACGAAGGGAGGTCCGGACAGGTGGGATTACCCCGCGGAGTCTGGATCTGTCGTGCCGGCACTGGCCGGGGAGTTGCCACGCATGGTCTCGTAGACCATTTCGGCATAGTCGGCCAAGACATCCTCGCAGTGCCTCAGCCGACGTTCCGCGGCCTCCGCCTCGGGAAGGGCGAGGATGTCGCGCTTCTTCAGATCGCGGTGCCACCGGCGCAGCCGATCCAGGCTCTGCTCCTCCTCCTCAAGCTCACCGAAAGTGAACTTCTTCTTCCGGACCTCGTTGTCGATCTCTGCCTCGTACTTGCCGCAGTCGGCCTCGAACTCGTTCCATTCATCCAGACGAGCCGACACGAACGCATCGCGAATCAGTGCCAGCCCTGCCTCACTTCGCGGCGTCGCCTCGATGACAGCGAAAGTGCCACCACCCGCGTGAGCGAGTTCTTCGGCACGCTCCAACGAGGGATGGAACGCCGGCGCATCAGGGATCGCCCAGGCACCCTGGGAGACCGGGACCGCGCCACCCTTTCTCAACTCCCGCCAGACCGCGACCCGATGCCGGGAAGGGTCGGTGGGCAGCTGCAGCAGAACCAAGAGCCAGGACACGTTATCCGTCACGAAGAAGAGTGTAACATCCGTTACATGGCGACGCACACCGGTCATGCCCTCCTGGATCGCACCTTCTTCATCGGCCTGATCCTGAAAGGCCTCGATGGCCTCGTCGAGCTCATCGGCGGCATAGCGCTGCTGCTGGTCACCCCGCAGCAGATCGACCGTGCCGTCCACGCGCTCACCCGACACGAACTCCACGAGGACCCAGGCGACTTCATCGCCAACACCCTGGTGCACTACGCGGACACACTCAACGTCTCCACGACACTGTTCGGCGCGATCTACCTACTCGCACACGGCATAGTCAAGGTCTTCCTCGTCGTGGCGGTGCTCCGCGGCCAACTATGGGCCTACCCCTGTCTGATCGGCTTCCTCATCGTCTTCATCGGCTACCAAAGCTACGAACTGATCGCCCACCCCAGCTGGGGCTTAGCCGGCTTGACGGCGTTCGACATCTTCATCGTCATCCTCACCATCCGCGAATACCGCCTCCGCCGGCAAGATCGCGAGCGTGCCAGCTAGCGCAGCCGCAACCGCAACTTCCGCACGATCCGGCAGTGACCGGGCGCAACTCCAGCCCCATGTCAGGTCGGCCAGCGGATGCTCGGTCACGCGTCTGCAGCGATGGCGCTCGGCGCCTCTTTTGCCTTCCGGCGCGCTTGATAGGGACGACTCCGACTTCGAGACCATCAAGGCCGTCGGGTCCGTTACGCGAGCGGAGTCCTTTCCAACTAGACGGCACCGCCGGGGTGCTGTCGCCGAAAGGCGCTAGGTGAGGATCCCACTCGGCGGGTGAAGATCCGTGAGAAGTACGCCGGGTCGTTGAATCCGACCGCGGTCCCGATCGCTGCGATGCCGAGCGATGTCGTGGCCAGCAGCGTCTTGGCTCGGGATATCCGCTGTTCGATTAGAAATGCGTGCGGCGTCAAGCCGGTCTCGCGGTACACCAATGTGCGCAGGGCCGACTCTGTCATTCCTAGGCGGCGTGCCCGGTCGGCGAGCGGAAGGCTCAAGTGCGCGATCGCTGAGAAGGCGTGGAGCGCCTTGATCGATCGACCCTCGCTCCTGCGGGTGGCCAGGGACAAGACCTCGATGAGCAATTGAGTCGCGAGCGAGGAAGCGGCCAACCGGTCGATGACGCCGGCGAGGCCGACCCTCTGCCGGAGAGCGCCGATCAAAGCCGCCACGGTGTCGGACTCGTGCCGGAGCGGCATGACCGGCTCGATGCGCGAGATGGCACCAATGTTCTCGTAGACCAGCGCGCTGATGCCGCCGAAGAGCATCCACTGTTCCTGCCAACCTCCCCGATCAGGACCGTAGCCGTGCTGTACGCCTGGAAAAAGCCAGAGAGCGCAGGGCCCGACGACGTCGCTAACGATCCCGAATTGGTTTGTGAACGTACCCCGACCCGAACCGACGATCAGTAGCCCGTGGGACGAAAGCGTTCTCCTCGTCACAGGTGGAATGCGCCCACTCTGGCCTCCGACGCCGAGTACAGCGAGCGAGTGATCCACCAGCGCCTCGGACGTCGTGGAAAACGCCGCCCAGCTCGGGGAGAATTTGTCCAACAGTCATCACCATCTGCAGGAAAACACAAGGGAAAGATGCGTTTGTCCATCGAACTTTAGTACTAGCTGGGCCAGGCTCGCCTTGTGTTGACATCCAACGGTTACGTAATGAACGAGAGTCCCTCGCGCCTGGGACAGCTGCCACCTGTTCCCGATGCAGCACGGAGTTCCAGGGACGGGTTGTGGGACCGCCTCCGGTCCGACGGCTATCTCTACTTGACGGGCCATCTCGATCCCGAGGTCGTGCAGTCCTTCCGCGAGTACTACTTCCGCGCACTCTCCCCAATCGGTCTGATCGATAAGAGCTTCGCGCCAGGAATAGGACGAGATTCCGGTGCGCCCACAGATCGCGGTGAGCTGCGACGCATCTTGTTCGACGACATCGTGCCCGGTGACTACTACTCCGCACTTACCGCGCATCCATCCATTCGGGATTGGTTCGCATGGTTCTTTGACGACGCCGTCCACCTGCATAAGCGCAAGATCATCCGCCATATCCGTCCTGGTGAGAACGGCATAGGAACGGCCACCCAGGCCCACTACGACCTCGTCTACCTCAGGGAGGGCAGTGATCGCGTCCTGTCGATGTGGATTCCCCTCGGAGACTGTCCCGTCGAGATGGGCGGGCTGACTTACCTAGAGGGAAGCCACCATTGGGCGCTCGCCGATGAACGAGACAAAGGTGTGCGCCCGCCCGCCCGTTCCATGACTGCCGATCTGCCCGGGCTCGCCGATGAGCACGATTCCCGATGGCTGACCGCTGACTATCGTGCAGGTGACGTCGTGGTGCATTCCGCATACATGGTTCACGCTTCGACGGACAACGTCGATCTTGAGCGACGAATCCGTTTGTCGACAGACATCCGCTACCAGCGAGCGACAGAACCGATCGACTGGCGGTGGCAGGAGCACTGGAACGACCAAGACGGGCTGTGAATCATCCGCAGCATCGGGGACGGAACGACAATTGGTTGCGGGCATCGCGGACGTAGGCGGGTCTGAGTTCTCCGTAGCGAAATACGACGGCCTTTACGGCGGCCCGCCCCTACCGGCAAGGCATGACTCTGCCCGTTCGGATGCCCCTGGCCGTCAGGCAAGCATGCGCGGGTATCCGTGACTATGAACCGCCTCCGGTGAGTACGGATCGAAGGTGGAGCCCGGATCAGGCCAGGTGACCGGGGCGGAGGGAGCGCCGGCGCGCAGTGGCCGTGACGTGCTCGGAAGCACTGAACGACGGATCTTCCCCGCCGTGAAGGGGGTCAGCGCACGTTGTATCCACGTGACGGTCGAGCGCACCGGCGAACTCCTCCGCGCGGAACGGGACGGCATCGCCGACCGGGCATCCTTGTCTTCGAGAGCCTTGAACATGCGGTACCAACGCTCGCCGGGCCACTCGGAGGACAGAACCTCGCGAGAACGAATGATTCGCCGCCGGAAATGTCTGTTTCGAGAGGGCTCGTTCGTCGTCTGGGTAACCAATCGATTGGAGATCCCGTGCGCTACATGCTCTTCATCTGCACCGACTCGACTGCCGAGGAGATTCCAGCCGACGACGAAACCCTTATGGAGTGGCAAGCCGAGGTGGATCGTCGTGGAATCGCCATCGCAGGCGACCGCTTGCGTGGACCCCGCGACGCGGCCACGGTCAAAGTGCGAGACGGCAGGTTGATAGTTACCGATGGGCCGTTCGTCGAGACGAAGGAGTACATCGGCGGATTCGACATCCTCGAGTGCGACAGCCTCGAAGACGTCGTCGATGTGGCCTCGAGGCATCCCATGGCACGGTACGGACAGATCGAGATCCGCCCCTTCTGGCCGCTTGCCGATACGCCTCGCGAGACATGACTCCACCGAACGTTCAGAATGCGGTCGACGCGGCTTTCGCAGAGGAAGCAGCCCGGATCGTCGCCCACGTCGTTCGCGTGACAGGCGACTGGGACCTGGCCGAGGACTGCATGCAGGATGCCTTCATCAAGGCGCTCCACACCTGGACCGAGCGCGGAATACCAGCCAATCCGGGTGGATGGTTGACGACCGTTGCGAAGAATAGAGCGATCGATCGCGTCCGCAGCGATGCCCGCGAGCAGCGTGCGCTCGGCCGGATCGCGTACGACCTCACCCTGGACAGTGAGACCAGGCAGGGTTCGGGCGACGACCGAGCGATCGACGACCGGCTGAGCTTGATCTTCATTTGCTGCGATACAGCGCTGTCCACCGACTCGTGCATCGCGCTCACCCTCCGCACGGTCGCGGGACTGAGCCTCGAAGCGACGGCGCGAGCTTTCCTCGTCAGCATTCCCACCATGACAAAGCGGCTTGTCAGGGCAAGAGCCAAGATCAAGGACGCCGGCACGGGATTCCGCTTTCCATCGCCGAAACAGCTCATCGACCGGACCGACGCCATCCTCTCCGTCCTCTACCTGCTCTTCAACGAGGGATACACGGGAACCGGTCGCAGCTCGCGGATCGACAGGGCCCTGGAGGCCGAAGCGATCAGGCTGACGCGAGCGTTTCTTGAATTCCTCACTGAACCCGAACAACTGTGCGAGGCCCAGAGCCTGCTGGCGTTGATGCTGTTGCACAGCTCACGCGACCTAGCGCGATTCACGCCGCAGGGAGAGCCGACCTTGCTCGGCGAGCAGGATCGCACCTTGTGGGACCGCGAAGCGATCGCGGAGGCCGTTGACCTACTGAACACAGTGTCCATGCGGTTGGGGCACCGACAGGAACCTGGCGGCCGGTACTTTTTGGAGGCGAGCATCGCAGCCCACCACGCCCTGGACACCATGAACTTTCCACGAATAGCCGACCTGTATGGAGAGCTCGCATTCGTCGTTCGATCGCCCGTCATCGAGCTCAACCGGGCAGTGGCGGTCGCCATGGCGGACGGCCCGGAGGTCGGACTCCGGCTCGTGGAGGGCATCGTCGCGGAGGGCAAACTCGCGAATTACTACCTGCTGCCCGCCACACGAGGCGACCTGTTACGGCGGCTCGGCCGACGTGCGGAGGCTGCTTCCTACTACAAGGAGGCCGTGGCCCTTGCGCCGTCCGAGGCCGAACGGTCGTTCCTCGTGTCGAAGCTCACCCAGTTGTCGTATTCGGACCCGTTGGCTCATGCGGGCCCGGACTCGTTGACTAGGCACAGACGAGCCCGAAGGCGTCGCGGTGTCTGACCTTCACCAATACACGTTTGCCACCCCGCAACTCGAGAATCCCGAAGACTCTGAGAGAAGACCTCTAGCGGAGAGCGGCCGCCTACTGACCGACGCGGCCGTCGATGCGTTCGCGCAGTAGGTCAGCGTGTCCGCAGTGGCGCGCATATTCCTCGATCATGTGCACGAGGATGTCGCGAGCCGGTCTGCCGCTCGTGCCCTGGGCTCCGAGATCCTCTAGGTTGGCGGCGAACTGTTCGGCGAACGCCACCTCCTGCCGCCAGATGCGCCACGCTTCGTCCACGAGTCCAGAGTCGGCCAGAGCGCCGTTCCAGTCACCGTCGTGGTCGTCGGCGCAGTACAGCGACGGCGCATCCTGTCCGGCAAGATCCCGACGGAACCAACTGCGCTCGACCTCGCTCAGATGGCGGACCAGGCCGAGCAGAGACATCGTCGAAGGCGGCACCGAACGGCTCGCGAGCTGCTCGGCGTTCAGGTCGGCACACTTCATCTCGAGAGTGAGCCGGTACCTCCGCAGATAGTCGAGCAGCGTGGCCAACTCTCCAGCCGGTCGCGGAGCCTTCTCACGGGGATCATCATCCGGATCGACCCACATGTCGAGGTACACAGTCGAGGGCGTCCATCTCTCAGGCAGCGATTGGTCGTCACGTTCAGTGGGAGCCACCCCGCGATTATTGTTCTCACCGTCGACGCATGCAACGGTGATGACCATGCCCAGGTCGGCTGCGGGCGGCAAGCACGTCGCCGCAGAGGCGACCAGCGCCGGCAGTGTAGCTCCTAGACCGACTCTCCGCTTGTCACGGAAACCCCGCCAGCGGGGGCGAGCTGCTCCTTGAACGGCTCTCGTCCAGGTGATCGTCCAGGGCGGAACGGCCCTCATGTGGCGGTCACCACCGTCCCCATTTCTTTGTGTCCCCGCTGGTCTTAGTGTCCGAGCTCCCGCTCGTCGTGAAGGCAGTGCAACGCATGCTGGGACACGCCTCGGCGGCGATGACTCTCGATGTCTACGCAGACCTCTTCGACGATGACCTTGACGCCGTTGCAGTGGCGCTCGATGAGGCCCGCGAGAAGTGGATTGTCGTCAAATCTGTCGTCAAACGGTAGCTGGACACACCCAACGACCCTCGCGTTCCCAGTGTTCTCAAGGAACTTTGGGCCGCTCACTCAAGCGGAGGGCGTGGGATTCGAACCCACGAGGCGTTTCCGCCCACTGGTTTTCAAGACCAGCTCCATCGGCCGCTCGGACAGCCCTCCAGCCGCCGAGTCTACCGAGCCCGCGCCGCTACTCGAACTCGAGCCGAAGGCGCAGCATCTCTGCGAGGCTTTCGAGTTCGCTGCGCACGGCATCCGTCAACTCACGCGTGAACGACTCGTCTTCGTGCACCCGGTGGATGCGAAGGACGGATGCCGGCAGGTCGCTCGTCGCATCCACTTTGCCCACCAGTCGGTCGCCGTGCAGCACGGGAAGGGGGTAGAAGCCGAACCGGCGCTGCGCCACCGGCTTGTACAGGCCGAGTTGATAGTCGAACTCGAAGAGTTCGGCCAGGCGTTTGCGGTCGAAGACGAGGCGGTCGAATGGGGAGAGAATCGCCGTGCGCCCGGTGAAGTCTTCGACGTAGGCCAGCGCCCCTGGATCCACCCGCCAGGTCCCACGCACGCCCTCGATCACGGCTGGTTCGCCGGCGTCGCCGACATCCATCGGCTCGAACTGCGTCTGGGTGGTGCGCGAGCGGGCGATGCCGAGGGACCGCAGGCGGCGAGCGCGGCGCTCACGTTCGGCATCCTCGAGGGGCACAACGGGGTCATCGGGGTAGACGCGCTCGGCAAGGTCCCACCGGCGCTCGCGGCCGAGACGACCGGCGACCGCTACCTCGCCGCGCTGCTCCATGAACTCGAGCATCATGGCGGCGTTGCGGCCGGTGTTCCAGCCGCTGGATCGCCACGGCTCCACACACTTGTCGTCGGGCAGGTCCCGCGAGATCATCGGGCCGCCACGCCGAATGCGGTCGAGGATGTCTCGCCGCAGTGCGTCGTTCGTCTCCACCCACTCTGCCTGCGCGCGCGCCCAGCCAGGAGCATCCTTACCCGGCCACTCCTGCATTTCTCCCCGATACAGGGCAACGTCGTTCGCCGGCCGCATCATGCTGCGCAACTCGACGATCACGTGGGATGCCAGTGCTCGCTGCAGATCCTCGGGGCGATAGAAACGTCCTAGCCGGCTCCACAGCACGAGGTCGGCGCTCGGCGCGACCGCGGCAGTGGGCTCGTACTGCACCAGCGTGAGCCTGCGAACGGTGTCGAGCATGTCGACCGGGCGCGCGGCATCCAGCAGCTGGGCGCGCACGGCGATGCGACGCGCCTCCTGGCGAGTGAGACGGTGCGGTTCGGTCACTGACGTGATGCTAGCCGGGCCGCTGTGCCGCCCACGGGTGCGTCCTACCAGTCAGCGGCCGGCGCAGAAACGATCGGCACGTCGACGGAATGCCAGATCGCACCATAGTTGTAATGGCCGCCTGCCCACGGCGATTCGATGATCGCCTGCACGCTGACGGAGACCGCGGCGTTCGAGTCGAACGCCTGGGCGATGCCGGAGAACAGATCGCGCCGCAGTTGCTGTGCGACGTAGGACGCCGCGATCGTCAGGTTGTCGTAGCTGCCGAAGCCCGCTCCGCCGCCCGAGCCCAACCCGTTGTTCAGCGGGTTGTTCCGCAGCCACCAGCTGTGCGGATCGTTCTCCGAGTCCATCCACTGCAGCATCACGGTGAGGTTGTTCGGAGTTACCGGGAAGTGCCCGTCCTGCAGCACCATCGCAGCCCAGTCCACATTCGTCGTGCCGCCCACCGTGATGGCCGCGCCGCCGTCGGGCCTGGTGAATCCGGCCGAGTCGTACTTGGGCTGCTCCACGGTCTGCTGCGCAACGTCGCCCGCCACGTGCAGCGACTGCTTGGCCAGCGACGTGTGCGCGAGCAGTTGATTCGCATACACGGTGCCGGTCGGTGAGGTGGCGGCGTTCGCAGGCAGCGCCACGATCGCGCTGCCTGCGAGGAAGATGGCCGCCGCCGCTGCGGCCGTCACGCGAATAGGCGAGCGCCACGGCCTTGGGTCCGCGCGGTGTGCTACCGAGGTGGTGACGGCATCCGTTCGGCGACGAGTGGATGCCACGCGCCGCTTCGTCCGAGCAGGCCGAGCGGCTGAGGCGGATGCCTCACGCGCGGCGCGTCGAGTGGGGTAAGCAGTCATGGACTCCGGGTATCGCAGCGCCTACTCCAGGCGCCGCAACGAATTCGTTGGGGGCGAGCGCTCGCGTCGGGCGGGAGCACTCAAGGTTCGAGGGTAACAAAGACCCCCTGAGTGGGGCCAGGGGCAACCCCACCGCTGGTTGAGTACCGCGCGCCTACTGCTCCACCACCGGCGGTGCGCTCGCCGCGACCGACAACAGCACGGATGCCACGCCATCGTCGTCGATGCTGCCCGTCACTTCGCCCGCGGCCGCTTTGACGTCTTCGGGCGCCTGCCCCATCGCGACCGCTCGACCGCCGGACGACCTGGCCAGCTGGAACATCTCGATGTCGTTGCGTCCGTCGCCGATGACGAGCAGGGCATCCTTCGGCAGCTGGAGCCGGTCGAGCAGGCGGGAAAGGGCGCTGCCCTTGCTGACGCCGTCAGGTGCGATGTCGAGCCACGCCGTCCAGCCCACGGCGTAGGTCACCTTGTGCAGGCCCATCTGCTCGACGATGTCGAGGAACTCGTCGGCGCCGCGCGACGGCGAAACGACCACCACACGGCTGACGGGCTGCCTGCCGAGCTCCTCGAACGGCACAGCGACCGCGCGTCCGAGTGCCCAGCCGGCCTCGCCCATGCCCTCGGTGTACAGGCGCATGCCGTCGGCTTCCTCGACCATGTACCCGCCCTCTGGCAGGTGTGCGCGCACCATCTCGAGCACGGGCCGGGCGTCGAAGGTCTCGACGATCGCGCGACGGTATCCGTCGCCGTCGCGTTGCATGATCACGGCGCCGTTGGAGCAGACGACGTACTCAGGCGACATGCCGAAAAGTGCGAGGAGGTCGCCTGTGGTCGCCCAGCTGCGACCCGTGGCGATCGTGACCTCGTGGCCCGCGTCGATGACGGCCGCGACGGCATCCTTCACCGCGTCGGAGGCCGACCCGTCCTCGTGCAGCAGGGTGCCGTCGACGTCGAGCGCGATGAGAAGACGTTCGGACGGTTCGCCGCGCGTGGCGCCGCTCACGAGCCGACCGGCAGCAGCACCTCGAGGCCGCCGAGGTAGGGTCGCAACGCCTCGGGAACCACGACCGAACCGTCTGCTTGCTGATGCGTCTCGAGCAGGGCGACGAGCCAGCGCGTGGTGGCGAGCGTGCCGTTCAGAGTTGCAGCAGGAGTGGTCTTGCCGCTCTCGGTGCGGTACCTGATCTGCAGGCGCCGCGCCTGGAACGTGGTGCAGTTCGAGGTGGAGGTCAACTCGCGGTACCGGCCCTGCGTGGGCACCCAGGCCTCGACGTCGTACTTGCGTGCTGCACTGGATCCGAGGTCGCCCGCGGCGGTGTCGATCACTCGGTACGCGAGGCCGAGAGACTGCAGTATCTCCTCCTGCCAGCCGAGCAGGCGCAGGTGCTCGGTGTCGGCATCCTCCGGTGTCGTGTACACGAACATCTCGAGCTTGTTGAACTGGTGAACACGGATGATGCCGCGCGTGTCCTTGCCGCCGCTGCCCGCCTCGCGTCGGTAGCAAGTCGACCAGCCGGCGTAACGCAACGGGCCTTTCGCGAGGTCGATGATCTCGTCGGAGTGGTATCCGGCCAGCGCAACCTCGCTCGTGCCCGTGAGATACAGGTCGTCCGAGCCGAGGTGGTACACCTCGTCGGCGTGGGCGCCGAGGAATCCGGTGCCCTGCATGATCTCGGGCTTGACGAGCGTCGGGGTGATCAGCGGTATGAAGCCGTTGCCGAGCGCCTTGTCGAGTGCGTAGTTCATCAGCGCGATCTCGAGCCTCGCGCCGACGCCCTTCAGGAAGTAGAACCGCGCACCGCTCACCTTGGCGCCACGGGCCATGTCGATGGCGTCCAGCTTCTCGCCCAGCTCGAGGTGGTCGAGGGGTTCAAAGTCGAACGCCGGAATCGTGCCGACCTCGCGCAGGGTGACGAAGTCGTCCTCGCCGCCTGCCGGAACCCCTTCGACGATCACGTTTCCGATGCGGCGCACCGCTTCGTCAAAGCGGTCTTCGGCGTCGGATGCCCGCGCCTGCGCTTCCTTCACGCGCGCGGCCAGCTGTTGGGCCTGCGCGACGAGGTCCTTCTTCTGTTCCTTCGGAGCGGATGCCACCTGCTTGCCGAATGCGTTCTGCTCGGCCCGCAGAGATTCGTATTCGGTGATGGTCGCTCGGCGCTCCGCGTCGGCGGCGAGCGCCGCATCCACGGTGCCCGGGGACTCTCCGCGTGCCTCTTGCGAACGCCTGATGATGTCTGGGTTTTCGCGCAGAAGTACCGGATCGATCACCCCCCGAGTCTATGGGCGATTGAGGCCTGGTCAGCGGGAGCTCGCTCGCGCTGGCCAGGCCGATTGAGCCTCTGAGCGGCGGAGCAGCGATATGGGCGGCGGAGCCCCAGGCATCCCACCCGCACCTCACCCACCAAAAGTCGGAGATCTGTCCCGACACGCCGACCGTGAGAACGCACACCCGGCGCGTCGGCCCGAATCTCCGATTTCTCGCGCGGCGCCGCTGCCGATGGAGGCACATCCACCCACCGCACCGCCACCCGTACTGCCGCAGGGGAAGACTGAGTACCGTTGTTCCGGTGAGCGAAACCGTCGCATCGGCATCCGAGCCGGCACAGGATGCCGCGCAGGCTGCATCGCTGCGCCGTCTCGTGGTCGTGTACAACCCCACGAAGGTCGATGCGAAGACGCTGCGCGCCGCCGTGGACGCCGGGGTTGCCGCCTCGCGGGAGGGGTCTTCCCGCGGGTCAGGCTGGGCCGATCCGGTGTGGCTGGAGACGACGGTGGATGACTCGGGCCAGGGCCTCACCCGCCGGGCGCTCGACGAAGGAGCCGACCTCGTCATCGCGGCGGGCGGTGACGGGACCATTCGCGCCGTGGCATCCGGGATGCGCGGCAGCGGCGTGCCGATGGGCATCGTTCCGCTGGGCACGGGCAACCTGCTTGCGCGCAACCTGGGGCTCCCGCTCTCGGATGTCGACGCATCCGTTCGCACCGCCCTCACCGGCCGGGACAAGGCCATCGATGTGGGCGTCGCGGAACTCACGCGCGACAACGGCGCTTCGAGCGATCACGTCTTTCTGGTCATGGCGGGCATCGGCATCGACGCCGCGATGTTCGCGAACACGAATCCGCAGCTGAAGAAGAAGGTCGGATGGCTGGCCTACATCGAGGGCGGCCTGCGGTCCCTGCGCACGAAGAAGCTGCACATCCATTACCGGTTGCCCGGGCATCCAGCGCACTCGGCGCACGTGAGCACGATCCTCGCAGGCAACTGCGGCGTGCTACCGGGCAACATGGAGCTGATGCCCGACGCCAGCCTCGACGACGGGGAACTCGACATCGCGTTGCTTCAGCCGCGCACGATCTTCGGATGGCTGGCCATCTGGCGCAAGATGACGTGGGAGAACCGCGTGCTGCGCCGGTCTGCGTTCGGGCGCAAGATCATCCGGTTCACCGGTTCTGACAACGCCAGCATGCTCACCTACCTGCGTGGTCCGTCTGTGCAGGTCGAGGTGCAGGGATCCGAGCCCATCGAACTCGACGGCGACGGCTTCGGCGAGGTCAGCACGGCCCACTTCTGGGCGGATGCCGGTGCTCTTGTCGTGCGCGTCCCCTCCGCCTGATCGCCCGCGCTCACAACCGCGGCTGACGCAAGTGCGGCCCGGACAAGAGAGGCTCGGCGCCCCGGCTCACCGACGCGCAGGAACGCTTCAGCGCTCGCGCCTCAAAGCCCGGGCTCGCCGCCGATCAGGCCGCGCAGCCAGTCGCGTGCCTCGATGAACACCTCGTCGGCGTAGCGCGGATCGAAGTCGGCGGGGACCCCGTCAGCCCGGGGGTACGACCCCAGGAACGTGATGTTCGGGCTGAAGCGGAACAGGCCGAGCAAGGCATCCGCCACGCGTTCCTCTTTGACGTGGCCGTCCGCGTCGATGATGAAGCGGTATCGCCCGAATTCGTCGCCGATGGGCCGCGACTCGATGAGGCTCAGGTTGACGCCTCGAGTCGAGAACTGTTCGAGCATCTCGACGAGGGTTCCAGACCTGTCGGACGGCAGCTCGACGATGAGACTCGTCTTGTCGGCGCCGGTCGGCTCCGGGATGCCCCGCGTGCGACTGACCAGCGCGAAGCGTGTCACGGCGTTCTGGTTGTCGATGATGTCGTCGGCGAGCAGCGCGAGCTCGTGGTGCTCAACGATGCCGGGCGGGGCGATCGCGGCGTCGGCGGGGCTCGCGGGGCGGCCGGAGGCATCCGTCTCCAGGAGGGAGGTGGCAGCGGCGACGTTGCTCGACGCCGGCACATAGTCGTGCGCGGGCAGGTGCTTGCCCAGCCACTCCTTGCATTGGGCGTACGCGACCGGATGCGCGGCGATCGTCTTGACGTCGGCGAGCGTCGTTCCCGGCCGCGCGACGAGCACGAACCCGACGGGCACGAGGTACTCGCCGACGATGCGCAGTCCGGGGATGGTGGCGAGGGCATCCTGAGTTGCAGAGACGCCGCCCTCGATGGAGTTCTCGATGGCGATCATCGCGGCGACGCTGCGTCCGTCGACGACGTCGTTCAGCGCCTCCCCCACGTTGTTGACGGCGCGCCATGGCTTGCCCGCCGCCTGGGGAACCTGCGCGAGAGCCGCTTCGGTGAAGGTGCCGGAGGGGCCGAGAAAGCTGTATGCCTCTGGCTGCTGGCGACCGGTCTCCGAAGCGCTATCAGGGCTGGCATCCGACATGGTGGAAGCCTAACGGTCGCCGGGACGCCGCCCGATCGCGCCGACCTTCCGCCCATACACCGTCTTCCCGCGCCTGGCCCCGCGGCTATCCGCGGTGGGAGACTTGGGCGCATGGCCGAACGCGCAGGGACACCAGCAACCGAAGCAGACCTGATCGACGTCGAGGCGCTCGTGCGCGCGTACTACGACCTGAAACCGGATGCCTCGGTGCCCGAACAGCGCGTCGTGTTCGGCACGAGCGGTCACCGCGGCAGCGCCTTCGACACGGCGTTCAACGAGGACCACATCGCGGCGGTCACTCAGGCGATCGTGGAGTACCGGCGCTCGCGGGGCACGACAGGGCCGCTTTTTATCGGCGCTGACACCCACGCCCTCAGCATGCCTGCGCAGACCACGGCGCTCGAAGTGCTCGTGGGCAACGACGTCGACGTGCTCGTGGACGAGTACGACGACTTCACTCCTACCCCCGCTGTCAGCCACGCGATCATCAAGTACAACCGCGAGCATCCCGATGAGTCTCAGGCCGACGGCATCGTGGTCACCCCTTCGCACAACCCGCCACGCGACGGCGGCTTCAAGTACAACCCGCCGCATGGTGGCCCTGCCGACACGGACGCCACCAGCTGGATCGCGAACCGCGCCAACGAGCTCATCGCCGACGGGCTGCGCGGTGTCGAACGGGCCGAACCGAGCGGCGTGGCCACCTACGACTTCCGTGAGCACTACGTCGACGACCTGCGCAACATCATCGACGTGGATGCCATCAAGAGGGCGGGCGTGCGCATCGGCGCCGATCCGCTCGGCGGCGCGAGCGCGCACTACTGGGCTCTGATCGGCGAGAAGTACGGGCTCGACCTCACGGTCGTGAACCCAGCGATCGATCCGCAGTGGGGCTTCATGACGCTGGACTGGGACGGCAAGATCCGCATGGATCCCTCGAGCCCGTCGGCCATGGCATCCGTATTGCGGCACAAGAATGACTTCGATGTGCTCACGGGCAACGATGCGGATGCCGACAGGCACGGCATCGTCACTCCCGATGGCGGCCTGATGAACCCGAACCATTACCTGGCCGTCGCCATCCAGTACCTGTACACGCACCGGCCGAACTGGCGACCGGATGCTGCAATCGGCAAGACGCTCGTGTCGTCGACGATCATCGACAGGGTTGCCGAATCACTGGGCCGTCGCCTCTGGGAGGTGCCGGTCGGCTTCAAGTGGTTCGTACCTGGCCTGGTCGACGGATCCGTCGGGTTCGGCGGCGAGGAGAGCGCGGGCGCGTCGTTCCTGCGCCTCGACGGCACAGCGTGGACGACCGACAAAGACGGCATCCTTCTCGCGCTTTTGGCCAGTGAGATCATCGCCGTCACGGGCAAGACGCCCTCGCAGCTCTACCGGGAGCTCACCGAGCAGTTCGGCGACCCGGTGTATCAGCGGGTGGATGCCGCGGCATCCAAGGAGCAGAAGGCCAAGCTGGGCAAACTCGACGGCGACGCGATCGAGGCGACGGAGCTGGCCGGGGAGACGATCACCGCCAAGCTGTCGAAGGCCCCGGGCAACGACGCCGCGATCGGCGGCGTCAAAGTCGTGACCGAGAACGCGTGGTTCGCCGCGCGTCCGAGCGGAACTGAAGACGTGTACAAGATCTATGCCGAGTCGTTCCTGGGTGAGGACCACCTGCGGCAGGTGCAGGGCGAGGCCAAGCAAATAGTCGACCAAGCGATCAGCTGACCCCCGGCCACTGCCTCTTGACGCTGCACCTGCCGCTGCACCTGCCACAAGACAGGCATGGTCGCGCTCTCCACACGAGAACAGGCAGATCCTGCCTGTTCTGGCGGGATCTGCCTGTACTCGAATGAAGCTGCGTACGAAAGGCGATGGCCGGTGGCCTAGGAGATCTTCTTGCGATAGATGCTCTGGGCCGCGATATACGCAACGACCAGGATTCCCACCAACCAGGCCAGCGCGATCCAGATATCTGAACCGACGGGCCGCCCGAGGAACAGGTCGCGGATCGAGTTCACGATCGGCGTCACCGGCTGGTACTGCGCGAACCAGGCGACGGGACCTGGCATGGACTCCGTCGGCACGAATGCCGAGCTGATGAACGGCAGGAAGATGAGCGGGTACGAGAACGCGCTCGCGCCGTCCACGCTCTTGGCGCTCAGGCCGGGGATCACCGCGATCCAGGTCAGGGCGAGCGTGAAGAGCAGCAGGATGCCCGCAACGGCCAGCCAGTCCAGCAGGCTCGCCCCGGTTCGGAAGCCCATGAGGAGCGCGACTCCCACAACCACGACCATCGAGACCACGTTCGCGATCATCGAGGTGAGCACGTGCGCCCAAAGCACCGACGATCGTGCGATCGGCATGGACTGGAACCGTTCGAAGATGCCGCCCTGCATGTCGAGGAACAGCCGGTAGGCCGTGTACGAGATGCCGGAGGCCACCGTGATGAGCAGGATGCCTGGCAGCAGGTAGTTCACGTATGACGTGTTCGTCCCGGTGTTGATCGCCCCGCCCAGCACATACACGAACAGCAGCAGAAATCCGATGGGCATGATGCAGGTCGTGATGATCGTGTCGAGGCTGCGGGTGATGTGCTTGACCGTTCGGCCGGTGAGCACTGCCGTGTCGCCGAAGAAGTGCGTTCCGGTCGACGTGTGCGTTCCGGTCGAGATCTGAGTCGTCGTCGTTGTCATGGTCCTCGCCTACTTCTGGTTCGCGCCGGCGCGGAGGCCGGACTTGTTCTGGTCGCTTGTGGTGGCGGCATCCGCCGTCTCGTCGCCCTTGTCGCCGACGATTGCGAAGAAGACGTCTTCGAGGCTCGGCTGCTTCTCGACGTATTCGACTTTCGCCGGCGGCAGCATGGCCTTCAGCTCGGCGAGCGTGCCGTCGACGATGATCCGGCCCTTGTGCAGGATGGCGATGCGGTCGGCCAGCTGCTCGGCCTCATCGAGGTACTGAGTCGTGAGCAGCACGGTCGTTCCGCCTGCAGCGAGCTCCTTGACGGCATCCCACACCTCGATCCGTGCCTCGGGGTCGAGACCCGTGGTCGGCTCGTCGAGGAAGACGACCGGCGGGTTGCCTATGAGACTCATGGCGATGTCGAGCCGGCGCCGCATGCCTCCTGAGTACGTCGACACCTTGCGGGAGCCCGCTTCGGTGAGCGAGAACCGCGCCAGCAGGCCGTCGGCGACGGCACCCGGGTTCTTCACGTGGCGGAGCTGTGCGATCAGCACGAGGTTCTCGCGCCCGCTGAGGATGTCATCCACGGCCGCGAACTGCCCCGTCAGACTGATCGAGCGGCGAACGTCGGCGCCGTGCTTGAACACGTCGTACCCGTTGACCGTTGCTGTTCCGCCGTCGGCGTGCAGCAGCGAGGAAAGGATGCGGATTGCCGTCGTCTTGCCTGCTCCGTTGGAGCCGAGCAGCGCGAAGATGCTTCCCTGCGCCACGTCGAAGTCGACGCCGCGCAGCACCTCCAGCTTGCCGTAGGACTTCACAAGGCCCTTCACGTGGATCGCTGGGGACCTGACTGCGGTGGTTGTCATGGTGATCTTCCGTTCTCTCGTTTTCTTTCCGGTGTTTCGTTTTCGGGCGCGACGAACAGCGCCTCTGTTCAGGCGTTCTCTTTCGGTGGCGGTGTTCAGGCCAGGGCGAGCTCATCGCTCGCCGCCCGGTCAGCCCAGTGGTCGTCTGATGGTGATCGACGCGTAGTCGGCGTGTGCAGTCACGGCGACCGTGCGGTCGTCGTCGACGGGAGCGGATGCCTGCTCCAGTTCGTTGCGCACCAGGCCGTGTCGCGACGCGACGTCGAGCCAGGCGGCCGTGCCCTCAGGCACGCCGACCTCGATCGAGCCGTAGCCGCCCTCGATCTTCACCTCGCCGGTTCCGACGCGATCGATGCGCACCTCGCCGTGTGCGCACTTGATCTCCGCCGAACCGTTCAGCTGCTCGATCACGACGTCGCCGGTGGTGGACTTCACGGTCAAGGGTCCTTCGACCTCGCCGAACACCGAAGCTCCCGTTGTGTTCTTGACGACACCCTCCCCCTCCAGCGTTCCGATTCGAATGGATCCGGCGCCATTGGTCACGCGCAACGGCCCGCCCACTCGCCCGGCCTGGATGGATCCGGCGCCGCTGTGCAGCGTCGTCCTGCCCGCGTGCTCGATGCGGATCTCCCCGGCTCCCGTGCGCACTGAGCACACCCCGAGCATTCCTTCCGTGGCGCCGTTGCCCGCGCCGAGCTTCGCGTCGACGTCCGACCCGGTCGGCACGGTGATGTCGACGATGAGCCGTGGGCTGCCACTGAACCAGGTGTAGTAGCGCAGCGTGCGTGCGATGCGCACGCCGAGTACCCCGTCCACGAAGTCGACGTTCACCTCGCCGAGCGCGCGCACGTCATCCTTCTTGGTGGGATCGCCCGCCTTGATGGACAGGGTCGTCGTGGTCGTGTCCGTCGCGGTGACGGTGAGCATCACCTCGACGAGCATGTCGAGCACCACCTGAATGGGCTGCGGTGTGTCGTATTCGGTGTTCATGAACTGTCTCCCCTGGTCGTTCGAGGTGGATGCGATGGAAGCGGCTGTCTCGGATGCCTTGCTCATCTCGTTCACCGAACCCATCCCGTGACGCGCTTGCCGCTGGTCTCCTGCGCGGCCCTTGGGGTTCCGCCGTCGAGCGTTGATGCGATGGCTCGAACCAGCCACGTGTTGACGGACACTCCCGCGCGGGCGGCTGCCGCCTCGACACGGGTCTTGAGTTCGTCCGGCAGGCGCAAGGTCGTGCGCGTGGTCGCGCCTTCCTCGCCGTCGAAGACCGCAGGAGCTACCGGGGCGGCCGGCTCGGCCGACGCCTGCGGTTCATCCCAATGCGGTGCCTGGGTCACCACGAACTCGGGCTCGCGCCCGCGGAGGCGCAGGTCGACCGACCCGGGAGTCAGCTCGGTGGTGATCTCGCTTGCGGCTGCGCCGAGTGCCTCGAGCAGCATCAAGCGTGCGGCCGCGTCCAGCGCCGTGCTCAGGCGCTGTGCGGTCTCGCGCGTCTCGTCGCCGCCTGCAGCGGCTGCTGCAACGAGTTGGCGTTGGAGTTCCTCGACGTACGTTTCCAATTGCATGACACCATAGTGACACCACAGTGGTGTCGCGTCAAGCAGCTAGTTGAAACAAGTGACACCACGTGGTGTCAGGCGTTAGCTCGAAGGGGAAGGCGAAGCCGTGGACGGCAGCGCGATGTGCCAGAAGTGACCGGCTGCGCCCGGGTATTCCTTGTCGAGCACGTAGTCCAGGTCGCGGTACTTCGTGTCCCTGTTATGTCCCGCCATCTCGATGTCGACGTGCTTCTTGCCGTCGACCGTGGTGTCGACCACCTTGCTCACGATCTCGACGTGGTCGTACGAGCCGTCGTTGTCCCAGTCGAACATGACGAGGTCGCCAACTGCGATCTTCGATCGCTTGTCGAAGGGGTACTGGGTGAGTCCTAGTGTCTTCGCGTCCGCCGCGAAGTACTTGTCCATCGCCGGCACGTAACCCCAGGCCGGACTCCAGTCGGCCGCGGCGTCATGGTTGTACCACTGGTCGTTCATCTTCCAGCCTCTGGCGATGAGCGTTTGGCTCACGAAGTTCGCGCAGTCCCCGCCGACGGGGTTGAGGTCGCCGTACACCTTGGTGTTGTAGTGGTTCCAGTGCGCGAGCGCGTAGTCCAACTGCTTCTGGATCGGCGCGGGCAACGGGGCGGGTCCGGCCGAACATCCGGCCAGCGCGAAGACCGCGGCAACCGACAGTGCGGATGCCACACGCCACCATCTGCTTCGCCGTCTCGTCTGCACCATGCATTCGACGTTATCGATCTGAGGCTGTGCGCGAGCCCGACCCGCTGCGCTGTGAGGGGATACTGAGCCGCGCTCTCGGAAGCCCGGATAGACAGACCAGTTGCCGATTGCGCGGCGCCGTCATATCCTCTGTTGACGTTTCGCCCAGCGGGGGGTCACCGAGCGAACGAGGTTGGCGTGACGGATCAACTGACACACGATGCCCTCGTGGACGACGTCCCGAACGACCCGGAAGCCGCCGCCGCGACGCGCGCGCGCCTGGTCGAATCGCTCGCGGCCACCCGCAAACCGAAGCGCAGGCGTCGCCTTCTATGGATCTCGATCGCCCTCGGCGCGTTCGTCGTGCTGGCGGCTGCGGCGCTCACACTGCTGATCGCGCCGGGAACGACCGTCGCCGGTGTGCAGGTCGGCGGACTGCCGCCGAGCATCGCGGCGAACCTCGTCTCGCAGAGGATGAACGAGGCGAGCATCAGCGTGAACGGCGTCAGGATGACCGGGCGCGAGCTGGGCATCGAAGGGGATGCAGCCGCAACGACGGCCACAGCGCTCGCCGACCGGCCGCTGTGGAACGTCGGAGCGTGGTTCGGCAAGCCGATCGACGCACCCGTGACGCTCGAGACGGGCAAGGTCGACAAGGCTCTACAGCAAGCGCTCCCGGCCCTCTACACGAAGGCGACGGATGCCACCGTCACGTTCGCGAACGGCAAGTACGCGGTCAAGCCGGCCGCTTCGGGCATCCGGGTCGATACGGCAGCGCTCGCGCGAGGGCTGCAGGCATCCTTCTCCCGCGACGGTGACCACGTCTCAGTGCGGACGACCAGGGCCGAGGCTTTGGCGCCGATCAGCACGACTACCGCGAGTGCCACCGCTGACAAGCTCAACACCATGCTCGCCACCATCGGCTTCTACGTGGGCACCGAGCGTACGGTGCCGATTGCGCCAGACGTGGCGTCGTCCTGGCTGACGGTGACGCCGCACGAGAGCAACGGCAGCTTCTCGATCACCGCGGACCAGAAGAAGATCCAAAACGCGGTGGATGCGCTGCCCGGCCAGGTGAACCGGCAGCCGGTGAACGCGGAGAACATCATCGATTCCGCGGGCGCGGTGCTGCGTGCGGAAACGACCGGTCAGGCGGGGCGTGCGCTGGGAGACACCAGTGGCGTAGCCAGTGCGTTCGCGACGCAGCTCAGCGAGGGCAAGGCCGATTATCAGTTGCCGGTGGCCGAGACGCCGATGCAGACGACGAACCTCCAGCGCAGCATCGAGGTGGACCTGAGCGCCCAGCGCCTCTACATGATCCAGAACGGTGCGATCGTCGACTCCTGGGCTATCTCCTCCGGGCGCGCCGCGACGCCGACCCCCACCGGCCACTTCACCGTGCACGTCCACATTCGCGAGCAGACCATGTCGAGCACGCAATACGGCTACGTCGAGCCGAACGTGCCGTGGGTCATGTACTTCGACGACAACGGCGACGCGCTGCACGGCGTGTACTGGCACAACAACTTCGGCCACCCGATGAGCCACGGATGCGTCGGCATGCCGATAAGCCTGGCTGAGAAGCTCTATGAGTGGACGCCAGACGGAACCGACGTCTACGTGCACTGACCACCGCCGGTTGAGTATCGCCGCCGCAGGCGACGCGTATCCGAAACCCGCCCCGCGGAACCACGCGCTCAGCGCGTCAGGTGCCAGAAGTGGCCGATTGCGCCCGGGTGCTGGGTGGTGATCGTCTCGTCGAGATCGCGGAACGCGTAGTCGTCGTTGTGGCTCGCGAGCTCGATCTTGTACTGACCGTCCACCTTGGTGATGCGGTCCACCACCTCGACGTGGTCGGGCGATCCGTCACCGTCCCAGTCGAACACTGCGATGTCGCCGAGCGCCACCTGCGCGCGGTCGGCCTGCGAGAAGCTCAGCTTCTGCAGCCCGAGGCTCTCGGCGTTGTCGGCGAAGTACTCGTCCATGGCGGGAACGTAGCCCCACGCCGCGCTCCAGTCCGCTGCCGCACCGTGGTTGTACCAGTCGTCGTTCATGGTCCAGCCGCGCGCGATCAGGGTCTGGCTCACGAAGTTCGCACAGTCGCCGCCGTCGGGATTGAGGTCGCCGTACTGCGCCGTGTTGTAGTTCTGCCAGTGCGCAAGCGCGTACTGCAGCTGCGCGGCCACTCCGCCGGTCGCCGTGTACTCCAGGGCGTTCGGCTTAGTCGCCACGGTCTTGCCCGTCTTGCTGATGAGCTTCAGTCCAACGGTTGCCGGCTGGTAGTCGGCAGCGGCGGGAGCGTCCGCGACCACCTTGTCGGCCGTGGCAGAGACGACGGGCACGATGGTGGATCCGAACGCAACGGTCTTCACGTTCTGAAGGTCGGTGCCCGTGATCGTCACCTGCTGCCCCACCACGGGAGCCTCCGCCGGCGAGACCCCCGCCACCGACGGTGCCGCGGCCGGTGTCCGCTCGGAAGCCGGCTTCTGCACGGACGCTTTGACCGCACCGCTCGATGTGCATCCCGTGAGTGCGATCACGGATGCCGCGAGCACGGCGATCACGATGGCGCGCGTCCTGCCGTGCCGCTTGTGCGACTCATTCGGGGGGTATGTCATAGCGTGGTCGAAGGTACCCGAGATGCCTTGGAATCTCCGGTGTGCAGCTGAGGCGCCGGCGATGCGGTGCTTCCGGGGCGATCCTCGGAAGAGATGCCCCGAAGAGCGGATGTTCGCCGAGCGCGAACCAAGGGAAGCCGAGAGCTGTTATGGTTCGACGCCGACCTTTCGGCGGGTGTAAATTTGCAGTCACCGCAATTTTCTCTCACCGGCTGGGGAGAGCCGTTTCCTTGCGAGTCACCTTGTCAAGGTCTGTGCTCGTCTCCGGCCGCACATTCGACAATGCCAACGACGGCGAGCCCGCCGTCCGGCGTGCCTCGCTCTCGCGCCTCACAGCAATTCCAGCAGAACGTACGGGGATCCATGTCAGAAGCCGCCACGTCAGCGTCGGCGCAGTCCGCGCCCAGAACAGCCGTCATGAGCCACCGCCAGATCCTCTTCGTGATCTTCGGTCTCATGGCCGGCATGTTCCTCTCCGCCCTCGACCAGACCGTCGTGGGCACGGCCATCCGCACCATCGGCGACGACCTGCACGGTCTGAGCCAGCAGGCGTGGGTGACCACCGCCTACCTGATCGTCTCGACGATCGCCACGCCCATCTACGGCAAGCTGTCCGACATCTTCGGCCGCCGACCGTTGTTCATCATCGCGATCGTCGTCTTCGTGATCGGCTCCGTGCTGGCGTCGTTCTCGACGTCGATGATCGAACTGGCGGCCTTCCGCGCCATCCAGGGACTCGGCGCCGGCGGTCTGATGTCGATGCCACTGGCCATCATGGGCGACATCCTGGCGCCGCGCGAGCGCGCGAAATACCAGGGCTACTTCCTCGCCGTGTTCGGCATCTCGAGCGTGGCGGGTCCGCTGATCGGCGGATTGTTCGCAGGCGCTAATCAGATCCTCTGGATCGCCGGGTGGCGCTGGGTCTTCCTGATCAACGTGCCGATCGGCATCGTCGCGCTGATCATCGTGATGATCTTCCTGCACATCCCGCGGCACGACCACCACTCGGTGCGCATCGACTGGTGGGGTGCGACTGGCGTGATCGTCGCACTCGTGCCGCTCCTCCTGATCGCCGAGCAGGGCCGCGACTGGGGCTGGGGCAGCGCGGCAGCCATCACGTGCTACGTGATCGGCGGCATCGGCATCGTCGGGTTCATCATCGTCGAGATCCTCATGAAGGACGACGCCCTGATCCCGCTCAAGCTGTTCCGTTCGAACACGTTCTCGATGGCCACCATCATCGGCGTGTTCGTCGGCTTCGGGATGTTCGGCGCCATGCTGACCCTGCCGCTGTACCTCCAGCTCGTGCTGGGTGCCAGCCCGACCGAGAGCGGCCTCCAGCTGCTGCCGATGATCTTGGGGCTGATGATCGCGTCGATCGCCAGTGGTCAGATCATCGCAAGGACCGGCCGGTACCGGCAGTTCCCGATCATCGGAACCCTGCTGCTGTCCGGCGGGTTCTTCTGGCTGACGTTCCTGCACTACGACGGCTCGTACTGGTTCATCGCGGGCGCCATGTTGCTCATCGGCCTCGGCCTCGGCCAATTGATGCAGACGCTCACCATCGCGAGCCAGAACGCCGTCGGTCTTCGGGACATGGGTGTGGCGACGAGTGCATCCACGTTCTTCAGGCAGATCGGTGGAACGCTCGGCACGGCGGTGCTCATCTCGCTGCTGTTCTCGGTGATGCCGGCGAACATCCAGAGCTCCCTGAGCGACAAGCCGACCCTGACCTCGGCGCTCGACGCCGCGTTCGACCCATCGGTCGCGAAGGCGCCCGAGAACAAGGGCATCATGGGCACGATCTACAACTCGATCGTGGACAAGGTGACGACGAACACCACCAAGGAGCTGCAGGCGGGCGTCGATAAGGCGGGCGCCGCAGGCAAAGCCGCGGTCGACAAGGCCGTTCAGGCCGGAACCATTCCGGTGCAGGCACAGGCAGCTGCCGAGGCTCAGGCCGTGCAGCAGGCGCAGCAAGCGGCGCTCACGCAGATCCAGAAGAAGGTGCCGGTCGCTCGCCTCGACGCGAGCGGAAAGGTCTCGCTCGACTTCTCCACGGCGTCGCAGCGCGATGAGTTCGTCGCCTCCGTGGTGCCGACCTTCCAGAAGCAGCTCGAGAAGTCGAGCAGCACGACGAGCGTCAACAGCAACGCCATCAACGACACGTCGTTCCTGAAGGGAGCGGACCCGCGCCTTGCCAAGCCGTTCCTCGTCGGATTCAACGACTCGGCCGTGACCGTCTACTGGGTCGCGATGTTCGTGGTGCTCGCCGCGTTCATCCTCACGCTGTTCTTCAAGACACCGCCGCTTCGCGCGAAGTCCGCGCTGCAGGAGGCGGCCGACGACGAGGCACTGCTCGCGAAGGCCGCTGCCGAGGAGACCGGGGCGCTCGCACTGCCGGACGAGGCAGCGGAGCCGGACCTCGTGTCGGCCGGATCGACCTCGTCTGCCGAGCACGGCCGGCACGCCGTAGAGCCGGCCCCCGCGCCAGCCATCGCAACCGACGCCGCAGCGGATGCACACCAGCCGCTGAGCGAGAACGGTCGCCACGGCAGGCACATCGCCGGCCCGGGCGAGGTCGCCACGTCGTAGGCAGTTCCATCTCGTGGATGCCGCGGGCTGGTCTTGGGACCGGCTCGCGGCATCCGTGTCTACGTGGTTCGTGAGAGCGCGCTCATTTTTGCGCTCACCGCGTCGCCTCGGGGCCGGAATCGCGATAGGTTCGGGCGAGGAAGGGACGACATGGGCGTGAAAGCCGAGGCACAGGCGCCGACGCTGGAGATGGTGGCGGCACGAGCCGGCGTTTCGCGCGCGACCGTTTCGCGAGTGGTGAACGGCTCTCCCAAGGTGAAGCCGGAACTCATCACCGCCGTCAACGCGGCCATCGCCGAGCTCAACTACGTGCCGAATCGTGCAGCCCGGTCGCTGGCCAGCCGTCGCACGGAATCGATCGCGCTGGTCATCCCGGAATCCACATCGCGGGTGTTCGCCGATCCGTTCTTCGCCATGATCATCCAGGGCGTGGCCGTGTACCTCGCCTCGACGGATTACACGCTCGGCATCTTCGTGGCATCCGAGGCGAATCCCGACAAGACCAGGCGATACCTCACTGGAGGCAACGTCGACGGCGCCCTCGTCGTCTCGCACCACTCGGGCGACCACTCGTACGCCCGTCTCGGCCGAACCGTGCCAGTCGTATTCGGCGGTCGGCCGCTCCACGACTACGGCGAGGGCCTCGGCGAGGCGTACTACGTCGACGTCGACAACATTCACGGCGCCGTCACCGGCACCCGGCACCTCATCGAACGCGGCCGCAAGAACATCGCGACCATCGCCGGGCCGGCCGACATGCCTGCGGGTTACGACCGGGAGCTCGGGTGGCGCCGCGCCATGACCGACGCCGGGCTCGAACCCAAGCTCATCGAGTGGGGGGACTTCACGCCTGCGTCGGGTGCCATGGCCATGCGACGACTGCTTGCACGCAAGGTGCCACTGGATGCCGTCTTCGTCGCCAACGATCAGATGGCCCTCGGTGCGTACACGGCGATCACCGAGGCGGGGCTGAGCATCCCGGACGACATCGCGGTGGTCGGATACGACGACGACGCACTCGCTCCCGCGGCAGCGCCCGCGTTGACCACCATGCGTCAATCGATGACGGAGATGGGGGCGGCGATGGCCGGGAAGCTCGTCGACGTCATCGAGGGCAGGCAGGTCGAACGGGCCACGATCCTCAAGACCCGGCTCATCGTGCGCGGGTCCAGCTGAGCCCGGTCCGATAGCCCGCCCGATAGCGCGGCCTCGGCCTCCGGGATCGGCGGTGGTCAGAGGAAGGTGACTGCCGGCATCCGCTCGAATCGCCTGCGCATGATCGCGATCGCCTCCGGGTTGCTGTCCACGAGCACGAAGCGGCGGTCGAGGGCTGACGCGACCGCGCCGGTCGTGCCACTGCCCGCGAAGAAGTCGAGCACCCAGTCCCCTTCACGAGTGGATGCCTGCACCATGCGCCGCACGACACCCTCCGGCTTCTGCGTCGGGTAGCCCGTCTTCTCGCGGCCGCTCGTGGTGACGATCGTGTGCCACCAGACATCCGTAGGGAGCTTTCCGCGCGACGCCTTCTCGGGAGTCACGAGACCTGGCGCCATGTAGGGTTCGCGGTCGATGGCATCCGAGTCGAAGTGGTAGCCGCGCGGATTCTTCACATACACCAGGATCGTGTCGTGCTTCGCGGGCCAGCGGCGCTTCGCCTTGCCGCCGTAGTCGTACGCCCAGATGATCTCGTTGAGAAAGGATGCCCTCCCGAACAACGCGTCGAGCAGCACCTTCGCGTAGTGCGCCTCGCGGTAGTCGAGGTGGAGGTACAGCGTGCCGTCGTCTGCGAGCAGCCGCCACGCCTCGATGAGACGCGGCTCCAGGAACTCCCAGTAGTCGTCGAACCGGTCGTCGTAGCGCAGCAGATCGCCCCGGATGCGCTGGTAGCTGCGGCCCTGGAACCCGGCGACCGAGCCGGATTCCTCGCTGCGAACGGCTGTCACCGTGCGACGCTCCTGACTGCGCCCGGTATTGAAGGGAGGGTCGAGGTAGATCAGCGTGAACGAAGCATCCGGCAGCCCAGGCAGCACCGACATGTTGTCCGCCTGGAACACGGTGTTCGGGCTCTCGGGCGACCAGTCGGGCATTGTTCCATTGTGCAGGTCGGCGGGCGCCGTTCCGGCGCTTCGAGAGGTGGGGCGCCCCGCGCGCATTTCGGTCGCCTCGGCGCGACCGCCGACATCCACGACGTCGTGTGCTTATGGTGACCACATGAGTGCACAGGTACACGACGACCGGGATGCCTCCCGCTACGTGATCGAGCTGGGTGGCCAGATGGTCGGCGCGGCGTATTACAAGCGGTTCGACGACCACATCGTGTTCACCCACACGGAGGTCGACGAGGGGCACCAAGGGGAAGGCCTGGCGAGCGTGCTGGTACAGGCGGCTCTGGACGACGTACGGGGGTCGGGGCTGCGCGTGGTCGCGCTGTGCCCGTACGTGCGGTCGTGGATCGCGCGGCATCCGGAGTACCAGGACCTGCAGACGTCGTCAGCGTCGTCGGCGTAGTCGGCGTCGTCGGCGTCGCGCGCCGACGCCGGCTGACCGCGGTCTTCGCCTGGCAATTGCGCCAGGTTGCCGCTGTTGCGCCAGGAAAGGTGGCGCAACAGCGGAGGTGTGGCGCAATTGCACAGGGCGTTAGCTGCGGGATGTCAGCCACTCGCGCAGGCGCGGCAGCGGCCATGTCGTGACGACCCGGTCCGCGGGAACGCCTGCCGCCTCTGCCCGAGCGGCGCCGAGTGCGATGAACGCCAGGTGCCCGGGGGCGTGAGCGTCGCTGTCGATCGAGAACAGGCATCCGGCTTCGAGCGCGACGGCGATGAGGTCGTCCGGCGGATCCTGCCGCTCCGGCCGTGAGTTGATCTCGACCGCGATTCCCTCGGCCGCGCACGCTGCGAAGACCTTCTCGGCATCGAACTCCGACTGCGGCCGGGTTCCGCGAGATCCCTTGACCAACCGCCCGGTGCAGTGCCCGAGCACGTTGGTGGCGGGGTCGTGCACGGCGCCGAGCATACGGGCCGTCATGGCGCGGGCATCCGTTCGCAGCTTCGAATGGACGGATGCCGTCACGACGTCGAGCCGCCCAAGCATCTCGCGCGTCTGGTCGAGCGAGCCGTCTTCGAGGATGTCCACCTCGATTCCCTTGAGCAGTGTCACACCGTCTTCCGTCGCGTTCCACTCCTCGATGTCGGTCAGCTGCTTCTGCAGCCGCTCGACGCTGAGCCCATTGGCGACGGTGAGATGCGGCGAGTGGTCGGTGACGGCGATGTATTCCCGTCCGAGCATATTGGCGGCCGCGGCCATGCTCGCGATCGGGACAGTGCCATCCGACCACTCCGTGTGCGTGTGCAAATCGCCGCGAAGCTGGTCGGCGAGCGCCGACTCCGGCTGCGGAGGCCGGCCGTCTCGGAGCGCCGTGAGATAGTCGGGAACGCCGCCGTCCACGGCCTGCGAGATCACCTGGAACGTGCGGTCGCCGATCCCGTTGGTGCGGGCCAGACGGCCGTCAGCGATGCGTTCGCGAAGCTGGGCATCCGTCATGCCGTCGATGACAGCGGATGCCTTGCGGAACGCCTGCACCTTGAAACGCGGTGCGAGGTCGTACTCGAGCAGGAAGGCGATCTCGTTCAGGGCGGCTTGGGCATCCATCCGCTCATCTTGCCCCGAGCGTGCGATCGTCGGCCAGCCCTCGAGCGAGCGCCGCGACGGCATTCGCCGGAGGTCAGGGCAGCGGCCTGCCGTCCGGTCCGAGCCGGATGCGCACGGGTCCTTCCCCGAAGATTCCCTTGTCACCGTCTCCCGGCACCGGTGCGGGAACCGGCAGGCGCGCGCGCTCATCGAGCTCGAGCTGGGCCTCATATTTCGCCGGAGCGAACACCTCGTCGCCGATCAGCAGCATGCCGCCGCTGTGCGAGGATCCGTGCGGTCCGGGTTTGCGGCTCTTGTCGCTGAGGTCGATCCAGCCGAGACGGTGAGCGATGTAGAGAAGGATGCACGCGGCCACGACGCCGAGGACTATCCACCAACCCACGCGCGGTACTGTACCGCGGCCTCGCTGCTTGATTGCTGGGTCCCGCCCGGCAATCATCCAGGTCAGGGCACGCGGTAGAGCCACTCCTCTGTCCCGAACTTCTCGGCAACCAGGCGCTCGGCATCCTCGTACTCGGTGTCGGAGATGTCGCCGGGCTTCGCGCCGTACAACTCGGTGAACGTCTGCTTCATGCGCTCGATGATCTCGGCTCGACTCAGCCCGCTCTGCGCCTTGAGCGGATCGACGCGCTTCGCGGCGGACGTGATGCCTTTGTCGCTGATCTTCTCGCGGCCGATGCGCAACACCTCGGTCATCTTCTGACCGTCCATGTCGTAGCTCATGGTGACGTGATGCAGCACGGCCCCGTTCTTGAAGCGCTTCTGCGCTGCGCCGCCGATCTTGCCCTGCGGGCTCGCGATGTCGTTGAGCGGCTTGTACGTGGCATCCACTCCGAGGGACCGAAGGGCGACGAGCGCCCAGTCGTCCAGGTAGGCGTAGCTGTCGGCGAAGCTCATGCCCGAGACCAGGTCGGCAGGCACGTACAGCGAGTAGGTGACGACGTTGCCCTTCTCCATCATCATGGCGCCGCCGCCCGTGATGCGTCGCACCACGTCGAAGCCGTACCTCGCTGCGCCGTCGGCATCTACCTCGTTCTTCACTGACTGGAAGCTGCCGATGACCACGGCTGACTCGTCCCACTCCCAGATGCGCAACGTCGGCCCGCGATGGCCGGCCGCGAGGGAGTTGCTGAGCGCTTCGTCGAGGGCGAGGTGCAGGCGAGGCGGGACGGCCTTCGCGTGCACGATCGTCCAGTCGTAGTCGCGCCAGGTGGTGGCGTTGGAGAGCGAGCGACGGACGGCGACCGCGACCGCCTCGGGTGAGAAGCCGAGCAGCGCGGCATCCGTGGGAAGCGCGCGACGCACGGCGTCGGCCATGGCCGCGGAGTCCGATTCGGCTGAGAGGCCGTTGACCGCCGCGTCGATCGCTTCGAGAGCCGAGTCCGGCTCAAGGAAGAAGTCGCCAGCGAGGTGGAAGTTCGCGATTGCGCCATCGATCACATCGAAGTCGACGACCACGAGCTTGCCGCCCGGAACCTTGTACTCACCGTGCATGGTTCCACCCTGTCACGCTTGGCGCCGCGGGGGCGGGGTGCCGCCGTTGCTTGAGTAGCGGGCTGCGCCGCGACCACACGGTTGGCTGAATAGCGGGGCTGCGCCGCACCAGACCGCAGGTTGAGTAGCGCCCCGCACTACAAGCGGTGGGGGAAGCGGGCGTCGAGCCAGCGCACGAGGTCGCCGAAGACCTCGTCGCGGTTCGTCTCGTTGAAGACCTCGTGCCTGGCGCCTGGGTAGATCACCAGAGTGGTGTCGGTGAACCCGGAGCGGCGCTGGTAGGCGCGCACGAGCATCCGTGCGCTCGCAGGTCCGCCCAGCGAGTCCTCCTCGCCGATCATGACGAGCAGCGGAAGATCCCGGATGCCCCGCGCCGGCCGCCCGTAGAGCCGTAGGCCATCCGCGACGCCGAACAGCTTCAGCACCTTCGCGTCGAACGTGAGGGGGTCTGCCGCGAACTCGGATGACACGCGCTCGTCCCGGCTCAGCCACTCGTACCCGGTTGTACCCAGCGTCTTATGTCGCTTGTTGAGGTCGCCCGCCTCCATGTGTGCAGGCATCCGGTACGCGGTGCCCGTGAGCACCAGCGCGTCGAGCTCGTCCGCGTACTTGTTGACGAGCATCTGGGCCATGAGGGAACCCCAACTGTGCCCGAGCAGCACGAGGGGCACACCCGGGTTCTCGGCGCGGACGATGCGGTCGAGCATCCGGATGTCTTCAACGGCCGCCCGTAGCCCGCCAGGTCCCAGCCGCCCCAGCTTCGAATGGTCCCCTCCCCATTGGTCGAGGCCGGTCTGGCCGTGGCCGCGTTGGTCGGCTGCGTAGACCGAGAACCCGTTCTGGTTCAGCACACCGACGAGCTGTTCGTACCGTGTCGCGTATTCGCCGAGGCCGTGCACGAGGTGCACGACGGCACGAGGATGCTCCACCCGCCACACGTAGTAGGTGACGGTCACGCCCTGTTCGTCTTCGAAGCTCGGCACGGGCTGATTCTGTCACGCGCGCTGTCGGGCGGGGTTCGAGCCGAGGTCGGAAGCGCGGCGCCCTTGTTGGATCCGCCGCGTTGAATGCGCGAAGCCCTACTTCAATCCGCCGCGTTCAATGCGCGAAGCGCTACTTCAATCCGCGGCGTTCAATCCGCGGCGTTCAATCCGCGGCGGACGTCATGTCGCCCACCTCTGGCACGCCGTCCGGCGCGTACCGCAGCAGCACGACGCCGTTCGTCGAGGTCACCGGCGCTTCGACCATGCGCAACTTCGCCGGGACCGTGCCCTCGCCGAACAGCTTCTTGCCGGAGCCGAGCACGATCGGGTAGACCCACAGCTTCAACTCGTCGAAGAGCTGTGCATCGAACAGCGTGCGCGCGAAGTCGATGCTGCCGATGACGTGCACATTGCGGTGCCTGTCGCGCAGCGCGTCGGCGTCGGCCAGCACGTCCGGTCCGAGCTGCGACGACCCGCGCCAGTCCAGCCGGGGCGTTCCCCTCGAGGCCACGTACTTGGGGATGCTGTCGAAGAGCTGACCGATCTCGCCATCTTCACCTCGAGTGTGCAGAGGCCAGTACCCGGCGAAGATGTCGTAGGTGCGGCGGCCGAGCAGGAGGGCATCCATGCCTTCCATGCCCGTCATGACCTCCTCTCCCACCATCACGTCGCTCAGCGGTGCCTGCCACCCGCCGAACCTGAATCCGTCCGACGGATCCTCGTCGGGGCCGCCCGGCGCCTGCTGAACGCCGTCGAGCGTGGTGAAGAGGTCGATGGTGATGCGTCCGCGGGCGCTGCCGATGGCCATGAGGATCCCTTTCGTCGTCACGTCGTCGCCGCGTGAGCCGTCGATCCGCCGGAGCGCCACCTCGCGCATCCTCAGGGTCGCACGCCCGGGACCCTCAGTACAGTCCCGGAGCCGTCGGGTGCCGAGAAGCGGCCCTCCACAACCGACTTCCGCCGGACGACGCCGGACGGAATAGTTAGCATGGCTAATTTGCTACCCTAAACATCATGACCTCGCAGACTCCGATCGCCGCCCCCGCCGTCGCGTCTGCCCGCCGCGAGCGCGCCTCGCGCGCATCCGCGGCGCCAACGACTATCGCCGGCCCCCCGGCAGAGACCAAGGCCGAGCCGCCATCGCGGCGCATCGTGACGCACGAGCTGTCGAGCGACTTGCGAGTAGCGGTTGCGCGACTATCGCGGCGACTCCGCGCCGAGAAGGCCGACGGAGACCTCGCCGACGGCCTGTTCAGCGTGCTCGCCCTGCTCTTCAGGGAGGGGCCGAAGACGCTGGGCGAGCTCAGCGACCACGAGCGCGTGACACCGCCGTCGATGAACCGCACGGTCAACAAGCTGGAGGCAGCGGGATACGTCGTGCGGCAGGCATCCGCGGACGACCGCCGCAAGGTGCTCTTCGTGCCGACGGATGCCGGCCGTGAGCTCGTCAAAGAGACGCGCAGGCGTCGAGACGCGTGGCTCGACCGCCGGCTGGCGAAATTGCCGCCGCAGACCCGGGCGCTGCTCGCCGACGCCGCAGCCGTGATCAGGGAGCTGGCCGACTCATGAACGCCATGTTCCGATCGCTCTCGGCGGTGAACTACCGCATCTGGTTCGCCGGTGCTCTCGTCTCGAACGTGGGCACGTGGATGCAGCGCACCGCGCAGGACTGGATCGTGCTGACCCAGCTCACGCACAACGACGCCCTGGCCGTCGGCATCGTGATGGCACTGCAGTTCGGCCCGCAGCTCGTGCTGCTGCCCGTCACGGGCTATGCGGCCGACCGCTTCGATCGTCGCAAACTGCTCATGGCGACGCAGGCCGCCATGGGCCTGCTCGGTCTCGGCCTGGGCATCATGACGGTGACGGGCATCGTGCAGCTCTGGCACGTGTACCTGTTCGCGCTGCTGCTCGGCGTGGTCGCGGCGTTCGACGCCCCTGCGCGGCAGACGTTCGTCGGCGACCTCGTCGGTCCGAAGCTGCTGGGCAACGCGGTCGCCCTCAACTCGGCGTCGTTCAACGCCGCCCGGCTCATCGGACCGGCCGTCGCCGGTCTTCTCACAGCGGCCGTTGGCGCCGGCTGGGTGTTCCTGATCAACGCCGCGAGCTTCGCCGCGGTGCTGGCGTCGCTGAACTTCATGCGGCTCGAGCGCCTGCACGCATCGAAGCGCGCCGCAAGAACCCGCGGCAGCCTCGTCGAGGGATTCCGCTACGTTCGCGGCCGCCCCGACCTCATCGCCATCTTCACCATGGTGTTCCTCATCGGCACGTTCGGGCTGAACTTCCCCATCTTCGTGGCGAGCATGGCCAGCACCGTGTTCCACAAGGGAGCCGGTGAGTACGGCATCCTCTCGTCTGTGATGGCCGTGGGCTCCGTCGTCGGGGCTCTGCTCGCCGCCCGCCGCGAGAAACCCAGGGCGTCGCTCCTCGCCGTCGCGGCAATCATCTTCGCGATCGGATGCCTGGCAGCGGCCGCCGCCCCCGGGTACTGGATCTTCGGTGCGATGCTCGCGGTGGTGGGGGTGGCATCCCAGACCTTCAACACGACCGCCAACGGGGTCGTGCAGCTCTCGACGGATCCGCTCGTGCGCGGCCGCGTGATGGCCATCTACATGGCGATCTTCATGGGCGGCACGCCGATCGGAGCCCCCATCGTCGGCTGGGTGGCCGACGCGTTCGGGCCGAGGTGGGCGCTCGTGGTGGGTGGGGCATCCGGTGTGGCAGCCGCCGCCGTGGGCATCTACTACATGGTTCGTTACCGTGGCATGCGCCTGGCCATCGCCGAGCGCAGGCTGCGGTTCACCTTCGCGCAGCCCAGTCGCGGCATGGCCGTTGCTGAGATGCGGGGCGACGAGGCATCGGCCCAAAAGGCCTGAGTGCGTGGGCTGCATAACGGCTGTCGGCGCATCCGTCTGGCCCATTTCGGCTCACGAAGCGGACACGCTCCACCCTTTCACTGAGCTGAGGGTTCCGGGAGCTCGAACGAGCGAGCCTGCACATGCGATGGGCCGCGGCGCACTGCTCCCGCCAGCACTGCGGCGCACGCCAGCGCGGCAAGGGGCACCAGCAATGCGACCGTGACGCTCGTGGCGTTGGCGGCGAGTCCGAACAGAGCCGGTCCGCCGAAGATGCCCACGTAGCCGAACGCGAGCACGCGCGACAGCACGACTGACCCGTGCTGCTGGTTTCCGGCGGAACTGAACACCTGGGGCACGCATCCGCAGAGACCGATGCCGAGCAGAGCCCAGCCGGCGAGCGCGATCCAGACGGATGGTGCGAACATGACCGCGAGGATGCCCGCGGCACCCGTCAGCGCGCCGAGCCGCACCACGGCGACCGGTCCGATGGCTGCAACGGCGCGATCGATGACGAGCCTGCCGCACGTCATGGTGAACGAGAACGCTCCATAGCCGAACGCGGCGACGCCGGTCGCCGCGCCGAACGCCTGCGTGAGCTGCAGGGCGCTCCAGTCTGTGACGACTCCCTCCGTGAACATCAGCAGGAGGGCGCAGGCTCCGAGCATCCATGCGAGCCGGGTCCAGCGCACCCGGATGCGCGGCACACGCACAACGGGTGCGGCAACGTCGGCGGCCAACTCCGGCCAGCCCGCGGGAGCGATGACCACGTCGGACGCCGGCCAGGATGCCGTTCCGACCGCTTTATCTGACGCGTTGCCGGCATCCGCCGTCTCATCAGCGGGCCGGACCAGCCAGCCGGCCGCGACGCAGACGCTCACCGCGGCCAGAACGGCGGCCATGCCGAGCTGCGGTACGACGGTCCAGCGCAGGGCGGCGGTGCCGAGCACCGCGAGCGCTCCTGCGACGCCGCCCAGCGAGAAGAACGCGTGGAATGCGGACATGATGGGTCGCCCGTACGAGCGCTCCACCCAGACCGCCTGCATGTTCATGCCGACGTCGTTGAGCCCCATTCCGAAGTTCATGATCGTGATCGCGCAGGTCAGCACGATCGCGTCTCCCGAGACTCCCATGGCCACCAGGCCGAACGAGGCGGTGCCCAGGCCTGCGATGCACAGCGGGATGCTCCCCGTCCTCGCCTGCAGGCGTCCCCCTACATTCGCGCCCGCCACGATGCCGACCGAGCTGACCAGGATGACGACACCCAGTCCCCCGACGGACAGCCCGGCACCCCTCGCCACCAGCGGAATGCTGCCGGACCACATGCCCACCAGGAATCCCGTGGTCGCGAACACCAGGCACACGGCCACGCGGGCACGTCGTAACTCAGGTGCTGCCGCACCAGGGCTGCTGTACCGGTACGTGTCGTACATCGGTCCCTCCTCCGGCATTCGCGCACCCCATTCGCGCGCGGATACGTGGAGACGTCGAACACGGCCGCCCGATTTCGACAGGGCGAGTGACCATGGCGGCTGAAGTCGATGATGCTCGGCCCGGCTCGTGCGCGAGGCACCCTCGCCCCTGACGCTCTGGCCTCGTACCTGACGCCCTGGCCTTCGTACCGGAAAGCGCTTTCTGGCATGATGGGAGTATCACAAGCACAGCGAGGTGACCGGTCCATGACACAGAGTTCGACCACGACGCGGGACCAGCCGATTGCTCATGCCGTGCCTCGGCTCGTGATCACCGGTGTCGGCGGTTACGGCCGGCTGCATCTCCAGAACGCCAAGCGGCTGCGTGACGAGGGACGGCTTCAGATCGCGGCCCTGGTTGATCCCGCCGTCGCTGCTCAGCGCGACCACGACGGCGGCATCCCGATCTACGCAGATCTCGAGGATGCCCTCGCAAAGCACGGCGCAGACATCGTGATCGTGGCGACACCGCTCGACACGCACGAAGCGCTGGCGGAGATCGCCATGCGCGCGGGCGCCGACGTTCTCTTGGAGAAGCCGCCCGTTCCCACCATGGCTTCGTTCGAACGTCTGCTCGCCGTCCAGAGGGAGACCGGCCGCGCCGTGCAGGTGGGATTCCAGAGCCTCGGCTCCGCGGCCATCCCGGCTCTCAGGCGTGACGACCTCGGCCTCGGCCAAATGCGGGCGGTCAGCGCGACCGGCCTGTGGAGCCGAGCGAAGTCCTACTGGTCACGTGCACGCTGGGCCGGCCGCCGCACGCTCGACGGTCACGCCGTCGTGGACGGCGTCGCCACGAATCCGCTGGCCCATGCGGTCGCCACCGCTCTGTGCATCGCCGGCTACGACACCGCGGACTCGGTCGACAGTGTCGAGGTGGAGCTCTTCAGGGCGAATGCGATCCAGGCCGACGACACGTCCGTCATCCGTGTGACAGGTGCCGGTCGCCCTGCCGTCACGTGCGCCCTCACCCTGTGCGCTCCACCTGAGCTGCACGATGCGCCCGACCGCGCCGCGACCGTGCAGATCAGGGGAGCAAGGGCATCCGCTTCGTTCTCCTACACGACGGATGTCGTCAGCTCCGCACGCACTGCCAGTGTCGTCACCTCCGCACGCACTGCCAGTGCTGACAGCGGTTCGCCAGACGAGAGCCGTGCCCTGGACGAACTCCCCGCCACCTTCGATCGTGCCGATCTGCTCGAGAACCTCATCGAGCACAGGCGAAGCGGCGCGGCCTTGATCGTTCCGCTGGCGTCGACGGGTGCCTTCATGCGTGTCGTGGAGGCTGTGCGGCTCGCGCCGGACCCCATCACGATCGACCCGAAATACGTGACCTGGAGCGGTGAGGACGGCAACGAGCATCCCGTCGTCGATGACATCGTGGCCACCGTTCGTGCGGCGGCGGAACGCGGAGCGCTGTTCAGCGAGCTCGGCGTGCCGTGGGCGCATGCCGGCACGGACGTCGCACTCGCGACCGCCCGAATCGATGGCGGGTTCGTGGCGCGCGAGGTCGACGGCGGCGGCACCATACCCTTCTCCAGCCCGCACCCCTATCTACACCCGGTGCGTACGCTCGCGGGGGTCACCGTGACCGCCAGCCACCCGGCGGATCACGACTGGCACACCGGCGTCTCGTTCACGGTGCAGGATGCCTCTGGCATCAACTTCTGGGGTGGCCGCACCTACGTGCGCGATCGCGGGTACGTATCGCTCGACGACCACGGCCGCATCGATGTGGTCAGCACGAGCGAATCGCCGGACCAGGTTCGGCACGAGCTCGCCTGGCGGGGGCCGGACGGGAAGGTGGTGCTGCGGGAGGAGCGGAACATCCGCTGGCGTCCTCTCGTCTTCTGGCAGGACCAGAGCGCCTGGGCGCTGGAGTTCGACGTTCGGCTGATACCGGTAGAAGCTGAGGTTTGGCTCGGCAGCCCTGGCAGCAAGGGCCGGGTCAACGCCGGCTACGGCGGCTTCTTCTGGCGGTTTCCGGACTGCACCGACGTGAACGTGTTCACACCGGATGCCGTAGGTGAGGACACCGTCAACGGTACGGTCGGCGCGTGGCTGGCCTTCACCGCTGGGTTCCTGGCCGGACCCGAGCAGAACGGGGAGGCATCCGTCGTGCTGGCGGCGGGAGACGACCTCACGGCCGCTGACCCGTGGTTCGTTCGCGTGCGCGACTATCCCGGAATCGGATCGGCCGTGGCGTGGGATGCCCCGACTCGTGTCCCCGTGCAAGGACTCACCCGCACCTACCGCGCAGCCGTCGTGGACGGCCGCGTGTCCTCGGCGGATGCCGCTGAGCTGGCCGCGATCCTGCGTCGCGGATGAGCGCAGGCACAGCGACGGGCGCAGCTTGACGGGAATAGCCAACACGAGAGTCGCAACCAGGAGCTAACGACATGACGGAGTCGGACACGGCGGGCAGTGCCGCGGGTGCGGGCAGTGCCGCGGGTGCGGGCACGGTCGCGGGCGGGGGCAGTGCCGCGGGTGCGGGCAGTGCCGGCAGTACGGCTGCTGCGGGCACGGCCGCGGGTGCTGCTGAAGTCGCCGCGCAACGGGCATCCGATCGGGCGGTCAAGCGGGCCAGGGTGCTGGAGATCCTCGATCGCGCGGGCGCCGATTCGGTGCTGCTGACGAGTGCCGCAGCCGTCGCCTGGTATCTCGACGGAGGCAGGCAGCACGTGAGTTTGGCTGCGGATCCGATCGTCGCCGCCCGGGTCGGGCGTGATCTCGACGAGGTGTTCACCACCTCCAACGAGACCGCCCGGCTGCTGGAGGAGGAGTTGCCGGTCGGCGTCGTGGTGCGAGACCGGCCGTGGCACGCAACCCTTGATCTTCCGGATGTCCCGGGGCCGCTTCGGGAGCAGCAGGTCGAGGCCGAATTGCGGGCCGCGCGGGCGGTCCTGCTTCCCGGAGAGCGACAGCGCTTCAAGGAGCTCGGTGCGGATGCGGCTCGTGCCGTTACTGACGTGCTGCTCGAGGCCGAGCCGGGATGGTCGGAGCGGAGGGTGGCCGCCGAGGCGGCGGGTCGTCTGATCGCGGTCGGGGCCGACCCGCTCGTGCTGCTCGTCGCAGGCGAGTCGCGGGCATCCCTTCCGCATCCGCTGCCAACGGATGCCACGCTCGGCCGCCGCGCGATGGTCGTCGTATGTGCGCGCAGGGACGGCCTCATCGTCAACCTCACGCGGTGGGTGTCGTTCGGCCCGCTGACCGATGCCGAGCGGGATGCCGAGCGGCGCATCCTGCAGGTGGAGGCTGCGGCATTCGAGGCGATGCGGCCAGGGGCGGTGCTGAGTGAGGTGCTGGATGCCATCGCCGTGGCGTACCCCGCGAACGGCTTCGACGAGGAGCAGTGGCGCCGGCACCATCAGGGTGGCGCGGCCGGGTACGCGGGGCGGGATCCGCGTGCGACGCCTTCGACCAGGGATGTCGTGCGGCTGGGGCAGGCGTTCACGTGGAACCCGTGGGTGCCGGGCGCCAAGGTGGAGGACACGGTGCTGCTGGCCGGGACGCCAGAGTCTTCGTACGTCGAGCCGATCACGGTGGATGAGCGGTGGCCGGTGGCTGTGGTCAACGGGCTGGAACGGCCGGTGACGCTGGAGCGGTGACGGCAGCGTGCTGGGCGTGACTGGGCCGGCCGTGGCTAGGCCGACGCGGTGGGGCCGCGAGGCCGGCTGGGGCGGCGCGGCCGGCTGGGCCAGCGTCATTGTGGCGGTGCGCCGGGCGGGCTGGAACTGCGTGTCATCCAGCATTGTCCGCATCGCTTAGGGGCTTGTCTGCATCGGCTAGTCGTCGACATGTTGGTGACGGAGTTCGGCCGGTCGCCCTACCTGGACGCAGCGCTCGCAGTTAGCCTGCCGCGCCCGATCGTGCTCTCTGATCAGCACACGACATGTGGCCGACAGCCGTTACTCACTTGCTGCGTATCGTCTTGTCCTCCCCATCCTTACCTCTCGCGTCGTTGTCCACAGGAAAGGGGTGCTGATCTGGGGTTTGTTTGCGGGATTGTCGGTGGGTGGTGGTTGGGTGGGACCATGAACGAGATCACCGAACAGCTGGAAGCGGCCACTGCTGCTGCCCGTGCCGCGGTGACCGTTGACGAGGTTCCCGCCCTCGGTGATGATGCGTTGGTGGCGGCGATGGCGGCGATCGAGAACCTCGGTCGCACCGTGGATGCGCTGCGGGTGGCGGTGGCGGCCGAAGCAGCAGAACGCTCCCGACGGGTACTCGGGTCGGACCGGTTGTCGGCCAAGCATGGGTGCCGCACCGCGTACGAGTTGATCGCCCGGGTCACGCAGGTCGCCGAACGCACCGCCGTGCAACGGTGCCGGATCGGGGCTGGGGTTCGCGGCCGGCACGCGCTGACCGGGGAGGTGCTCCCACCCCGGTTTCCGGCTGTGGCGGAGGCGGTGGGTGCCGGGCAGGTCGGGGTGGATGCTGTGTCGGCGATCATGAGCGCGTTGAGCCCGGTGGAGAACCGGGCCGAACCAGTCCTTCTCGAGGCGGCCGAACGAGCCCTGGTGGGGTGTGTGCTCGGGGTGGACACGGCTACCGGGGAGCGTGTTACCCCGTTCACGGCGGATCAGACGCGGGTGCAGGCCCTGCAATGGCAGGTTGCTCTGGATCCGGATGGTGTGGCACCGCGGGAGGCGGCAGCGATGCTGCAGCGCGGGTTCAGCAAGACCGGGACCCGGGGGGAGGTGTCGGTGTACCGGTTGGCGGCGATTCCGGAACTGGCCGGAAGACTGGATCGGTTGTTGGATGCGTTCCTGTCCCCGAAAACCACCGGCCGCTTCCTCACCCCCGAACAACACGCCGAAGCGCTCGTGTCCGGGGACACCCGGAGTCCGGCGCAGCAACGGCATGACGCGTTGATCAGCATCCTGGATGCCGCCTCCCGCAGTGCCGACATGCCCACGATCGGCGGTGCTGCCCCCACGGTGCTGGTGTCCGTATCCGCAGACGAGTTGGAGGCCGGCACCGGTGCCGGGTGGATCGACGGGGTGGAAGAACCCGTCTCCCTAGGTACGGTGAAGCAGTTCATCTGCACCGGCGGGGTGCAGAAAGGGTACTTCACCCCGGGCGGACGCCTGATCGCGTTAGGGTCCCCGGAACGCGGGTTCACCCCACAACAACGCCGCGGCATCAGCCTCCGCGACGGCGGCTGCACCATCCCCGGCTGCACCATTCCCGCCGGATGGTGCGAAATCCACCACGTCCAAGAATGGTCCCGCGGCGGACCCACCCACACCGACAACGGGGTGCTGCTGTGCTGGTACCACCACCACACCATCGACACCTCCGGATGGCAGATCACCATCCGAAACGGCATCCCCTACGTACGACCACCCGTCTGGATCGACCAGACACGACAATGGCGACGCACCACCAAATCCCGACCCCTCACACCACCCGGAAAGAAGACCACCGGAGCCGTCATGCGCACCTGATCGGACACACAAGACACACGTGCGAACACAACGCGTGCACGATTCAGCCGCGGCACGCAACGCGAGCGCCTTACCCAAGCTCAGCGCTGCATCGACCTGATATCCGAGTTCGGCGCATGCCCGCGTCGTACCAGACGTCAGCGCGTACGCCGCGATCGTGTTCGGCGTGCGGCGTGCGGCGTGCGGCGTGCGATCGCAACCGCACCACCTACGCGAACACGATGCCGAGACCGTGCCGTCCCCGAGGCGCCGCCGTCGCGTTCTCGAGAGCAATCGGCGATGGCTCTGCGAGCAGTCCCAGCTGGTCGAAGCCGGCATCCTCGACGTCCTCGACAAGAGTGGGACGCCGCAGCGTCACCGCGAGTTGGGCCGACAGTTCAGGCAGCAGGTGCGGGTACAGCGCAACGCCCGCGGCATCCGCGCTGTCGGCGATGTCGAGGAACGGCGTGATGCCACCCACCCGGATCGCATTCGGCTGCACGATGTCGGCGGCCCCGCCCTCGATCGCCTCGCGGAACCGGTACACCGTGTGCAGGTTCTCGCCGAGCGCCACCGGCACGTCGATGCGCGAACGGAGCGTCGCGTGACCGACCAGATCGTCGGCCCGCAACGGCTCCTCGATCCACCGCAGGTCGTACCGGCTCAACTCACCGATCGCCCGCTCGGCCTCATCGAGGGTCCAGTGCTGGTTCGCATCGATGGCAAGACCGATTTCCGAACCTATGGCTTCGCGAACGGCAGCGACCCTGTCGACGTCTTCGGCGAGCGGATGCCCACCCACCTTGATCTTGACGAACGGGTACCCGGCATCCTTCCAGCGCTTCGCCTGCGCCACGAGCTCATCGATGGGGTAGTGCCGGTTGACTCCGCTGCCGTACACACCGACGGATGCCCGCCTCACGCCGAGCAGATCGCTCACCGATGCGCGCGCGGCCCGCCCCGCGGCATCCCACAACGCGAGGTCGAGACCCGCCATAGCGATCGTCGTCACGCCACCCGAACCCGCCTCGTGCAGGTGCTGCCAGAGCGGGGTCCAGAGGCTTCGGGCATCCGCTGGACGACCGATCGCGAAGTCCCGGATGTCGTGGTCGAGCATGGCCCGCACCGCGTGAGCACCGATGGACGGCGTCCAGCTGAACCCGTGACCCACGACGCCCGACTCGGTGGCGACCAGCACCTCGATGACGTGGAGACGCGTGACATCGGGTCCCCATGGGCGCAGCAGCGGAGCGTCGATCAGACGCGTTCGCAGCCAGGTGATCCGACCGAGATGGGGTTCGTGGTCGCGTTCGTTGTCGGGTTCATCATCCGGCCCGTCCACGTGCCCTACGCCCGTCGAGGTAGTCGTACCCTCGCCAGAGGCGCCCGGTAGCTGGCTCATCGCGACGCGCCGACCAGTTCGTCGCCTATCGCGAGGATGCGCCGCAACTCGGCGAGCTGGCGTTCGTCCAAATCCACGAGTGGAGGTCGAACACCGCCCACCGACAGGCCTTCCGCACCTCCGAACCCAAGACGCACACCCGCCTTCACCAGCGACACCGCGAACCCGGGCACCTCGTCACGCAGCCGTACGAGCGGCAGGTAGAACGCATCCAAAATCTCCAGCCGCCTGGCATCGTCGCCCGACTCGTACGCCTCGTAGAACGCCTTCGCCACAGGCGGTGCCATCGCGAACGCCGCGGACGAATACAGCGGGATGCCGATGGCCCGGTACGCCTGCTGCGTGAGTTCTGCCGTTGGCAGCCCGTTGAAGAACGCGAAGTTCTCGCGTCCGGTGGCGGCGACGGCGCGAACCAGCTGTTGCGCGACGCCGAGATCACCGACGCCGTCCTTGAAACCGAGCACTCGCGGGTTGTTCGCGAGCCGGGTGGCCGCATCCTCGTTCAGGCGAGCAGATCCGCGGTGGTAGACGATGACCGGCAGATCGGATGCCGCCAGCACGGCCTCGATGTAGGCGAGAGCCCCTGCGGTGGTGCTGCCGACCAGGTACGGGGGAAGGACGAGCAGCGCGTCCGCACCGGCGTCCGCTGCGCGGCGCGCGCACTCGATGGCGTGCCCCAGCGGGCCGCCCGCGCCCGCAACCACGGGCACCCGGCCGGCGACCTCCCGCACCGTGGCAGCCACGACCTCGCCCACCTCCGCCGCACCCAGCGCATGGAATTCACCCGTGCCGCAGGCGGGAAACACGCCGCCCGGCGCGAAATCCATACGCGAGGCGACGTGCTCGGCCGTGAGACCGGCATCCACCGATCCGTCGGCCGCGAAAGCCGTGATCGGAAAGAACAGAACGCCGTCGAATCGCAGCTCTGCTTGTCTCTGGGCCATCAGGCACCTCCGGTCATAACGTCGTCTGGCACACTCTCAAGCTCTGTGCGCCAGTCATGTTCAGGCGTCCAGCCGAGCAGCCGTCGCGCTTTGTCGATCGAGAACGCGGGTGTCGTGCCCGTGAGCTCGAGGGCGGCATCTGCGGCCGAAGGCACGAACTGCGGCAGGAGTTCTGCGAGGGGCCGCCGGGCGAGGGCATCCGCCGCACCGACGATGAAGGTCTGCGCGTTCGGGATGTCGTCGATGCCGTCGAGGAGCGTGTCGAGGAACACGCCGACGTCGCGGGCATCCACGTAGTTGAACAGCGCCGGCGCGGACAACGCCGGGTCGTCGAGTCGTTCGACGATGGTGTGCCCCTGCTGGGTGGGCGCACCCCGCCACTCCTCCGGCGCAATCACGTAGCAGGGGCGGAATGCGGCGAGCCGCACCTCGTCGCCCTTCTGCGCAGCGAACATCTGCATGGTGCGCTCGGCGACGAGCTTCGAGAGTGCATACGCGTTCCACGGCCGCGGCTCGACATCCTCGTCCAGGGGAAGCCGTTCGGGAACCCACCCGGCCGGCGATCCGTACCCGAAGACCGTCGGGCTGGATGCTGTCACGATCTTGCGCACTCCGGCGTCGACAGCCGCCTGCATCACGTTGTACGCGAGCGACGCGTTGGTGCGCAGGATCTGCTGCTCCGGTGCACTGAACGGAACGGCGATGGCGGCGAGGTGGATGACGGCATCCACTCTCGCTTCGGCGATCACTCTGGATGCCGTGCCCGCCTCGGTGAGGTCGGCGGCGATCACGTTCGCCCGATCCGCCGGAACGGAGAGATCGACCTCGACGACCTCGTGCCCGACCTCGCCGAGCACCGCGACGACGCTTCGTCCCAGCCGCCCCGAGCTGCCCGTGACGAGAATGCGACTCATCGCGCCGCCTCTGCGGGCTGCGAGCCGGGCTGCGCTGTGGCTCGCTCGGTCGGCGGCCTCGACTGCGAGGCAACGGGCTGACCGAGCCGCACACCGAGGTCGAGCTCATCGACACACACGGGTAGCCCCGTCGCCAGCGATCTGTTGCCCGCTATCCCGACCGCAATGGCACGGATGCCGTCCAGATAGTCGGCAGCGCGCCCCAGCTCGTCGGCCTGGTCGCCCTCGCCCCTGCCGACGAAGACGTCGCGCAGCAGGATGGCGTCGCCACCGCCGTGGCCGCCCTCCCCCTCAGGGATCTCGACCTCCTGCGGCGTCTCCCAGTGCCGCTGCAGCAAGATACGTTCACCCCTTGGGCGAAGCGACGCCGACCTCGAATCGACCACGGCCGACGGGTCGATGATGCGGCCGCCGGCATCCAGGCTGACATCGCTGCGCTCCACCACGTCGAGCTCGACGCGTCCCTCGGTGCCGTTGACCGCGATGCGGTAACCCTCCCACGGGCTGTGCGCGTTCAGCGAGTAGCTCATGCTCGCCCCGCTCGCGTAGTCGACGACGAGCGAGAGGTTGTCCTCGATCGTGATGCCCGGATCGAAGACATCCTGGTCTCGCCGGTAGCCGTCGTAACCCTCGTTGCGCAGGTACAGGTCGCGCAGCCGCTCGTCGCGGTTCTGATCGAGGGCGAAGGGGTCTGAGTTCCAGGCATCCGTGCCTCGCTCGGGGCGCGGGGCGCCCCCGCGTGCACGCCAGTTCTCCTCGCCGTAGAAGCGCAGGCCGCCCGAAGCGTAGACACGGGACGGAACGTCGGCGATCCACCAGTTCACGAGGTCGAAGTGATGCGACGCCTTGTGGATGAGCAGGCCCCCCGAGTTGGCCTTCTGCCTGTGCCACCGCCGGAAGTAGTCCGCGCCGTGCGACGTGTCGAGCACCCACTCGAAGTGCACCGAGAGCGGACGCCCGATCGCGCCAGAAGAGATCACCCGCTTGAACGCGCTGTTGCGCGGCGCATAGCGGTAGTTGAACGTCATCACGACGTCGCCATCGCTCTCGCGCACGGCCTCGACGATGCGCCTGCTGCCCGCCTCGTCGATGGTCAGCGGCTTCTCCACGACCACTCGTGCGCCTGCGCGCAGAGCCCGCGAGACGTACTCGGCATGGGTGAAGTCGGGTGAGGTGACGATGACCCGCTCGACCCGCTCGTCGCGAATCACTCGCTCGAGTTCGTCGGGCTGCGCCGTCACCGGGCGGCCTGCATCCGGCGCCGTGCGCGAGATGTGGTCGACGTAGTGATCGAGCCGGCCCTGGTTCGGATCGAGCAGGGCGATGAGTTCGGCTACCCCGGCGTGCTCGCCGATGATCGCGTCGATGTACATCTGGGCGCGAGAGCCGGTTCCGACAATGGCATACCTGGTGCGGTGCGGCACGGTGTTCCTTTCTGGCCGGTCTTCAGCGCCGGTCTTCATTGGCTCGGGCTCGGCAGCGACTTCACTGTCGGCTCGTACGAAGCGCGTCGTACTGGCCAGCCCGTGGCGAGTGCGACCTGGGCCCTTGAGCTCTGTCTGCGGGCACTCGATCGCGGAACCGGCGCGAACGGCGACGCTCTTTCCGAGTGTCGTTGCCGACCTCAGAAAACGCTTTCTGTCACGATACACGATATCGTCAGACCGTCGCCGGGCGCCCGTTGGGCAGGTCGGCGGCGGCTAGAACGGGAGTGGTAGTGGCCAGATCCAAGTCGGGCGCACCGCGCAGTGGTCCGACGATCGCCGACGTCGCATCGCTCGCCGGGGTGTCGCTCTCCACCGTGTCGCGGGTCATGAACGGCAGCACGACGGTCGATGCGGCCATGACGGAACGTGTGCGAGCAGCAGCTGCATCCCTCGGCTACTCGGCGAGCCCGTTGGCTCGCAGCCTCGTGCTGGGCAAGACGCAGACCATCGCGGTGGTGGTGCCCGACCTGGGCAACCCCACGTTCCAAGGTGCGCTGCGCGGCCTCAGCGACGGGGCATCCGAGCAGGGGTACCACGTGCTGGTCGCCGACTCGCACGAGCAGGCCGGCGAAGAGCGCGAACTCGCATTGGATGCCCGCAGGCGCTGCGACGGCATCGTGCTGTGCGCGCCACGGATGCTCGCCGATGAGCTGGCAGCCGTGCTGCCGCTGCTCGCACCCGTGGTCGTCATCAACCGTCTGCCACCCGCGGTTCCCGAGGTGCAGGGTGCACACGTTCCGTCCGTCGTGGCGGACTACAAAGCGGGCCTGACCGGCCTGCTCGAGCACCTCCATGGCTTGGGACACCGCGAGCTGCTCTACCTGGCTGGCAGCCGACAGGCGGCGTCCAACCTCAACCGACTCGCGGCCATCGAGGAGTTCCAGCGATCGCACGGTGACGCCCGCGTGACGACGAGTGCGTGCGGGGTGGGGTTCGAAGACGGCTACGCCGGCGCGCAGGTGGTACTCGACTCGGGCGCGACCGCAGTGCTCGCCTTCAACGACCTCGTGGCCATGGGGCTGCTGAGCGCACTCGGCGAACGCGGTGTGCGGGTGCCGCAGGATGTCTCCGTCACGGGATTCGACGACATCCCGTTCGCGCGCTACACCACACCACCTCTTACGACCGTGGCCATTCCGGTGGCCGAGCTCGGCGAGCAGGCCTGGCGGCGCATGTGGGCGCTGCTGGAGGGTGACGAGCCTGCGCAGGATCTGACGTTCGCGCCGCACGTCGTGCCGCGGGGATCCACAGGGGCCGCACCCGAACGCTGATGCCTGGGCGGCGTGATTCACGCATTGAATCGTCACAACAGACGGTCGTTTAGGCCGCCGTTTCGTTCTTGACAGGTCAGGGGACACCTTCTACGTTCGGTTGAGACGCTTCGATTGAAGCGTTTCAATTCGTACCCATTCGCAGCCGCGGATCCGTGGCCGCGATTCGTAGTACTCAGAGAGCGAAGACACAATGACGTGGCATGCCAAGATGATCGCCCCGGACTCCTCGTTCGATTCTGCGCCGCTGTTGCGCGGCGAGTTCGAGCTCGAGAAAGGGCATGGCGCCGTCGCCCGCGCCACCCTCAGCCTGACCGCTCACGGGATCGTGGAGGCGTGGCTGAACGGCAACCCGGTCTCGGACGACGTGCTGACCCCCGGGTGGAGCAGCTACGAGTGGCGCCTGCGCTACGCCACGTACGACGTGACCGACCTGTTGGATGAGCGCAGCGTTCTCGGACTCGCTCTCGGCAAAGGCTGGTTCGGCGGCCGCCTGGGCTGGACGGGCAAGAGCTCGTTCTACGGCCCGGAACTGGCGGCTTTCGCCCAGCTCGAGATCGAGTTCGCCGACGGCTCTCGCCAACTCGTGGGCACCGACGACGACTGGAAGAGCGGGCCGAGTGCCATCCTTGCCGACGACCTCTACGACGGCGAGACGATCGATGCGCGCCGAATCGACGACGCCTGGCTGCTTCCCGGCTTCTCTTCCGAGCAGTGGCGTGGCGTGCACACCGTCGAGTTCGACACGGGCACACTCGCCCCATACATCGGTTCGCGCGTCACACGGTGGAACACCCTTCCGGTGTCCGAGGTGATCACGTCCCCGACGGGCAAGACACTCCTCGACTTCGGACAGAACCTCGTGGGATGGCTGCGGATCCGAGTACAAGGGCCCGCCGGAACCGAGATCACAGTGCGGCACGCGGAGGTTCTGGAGTACCGCGAGCTCGGCACGCGACCGCTGCGCACCGCGAAGGCCACGGACCGCTTCATCCTGAGCGGCGGCGACGACGAGTTCGAACCGACGTTCACGTTCCACGGCTTCCGTTATGCGGAGATCAGCGGCTGGCCAGGTGAGTTCGACCCTGCTGCCGCGACGGCCGTCGTCATCGGGTCCGAGCTGACGCGCATCGGCACCATGACGACGTCGGACCCCCTGCTCAACCGGTTCCACGAGAACGTCGTGTGGGGCATGCGAGGGAACTTCGTCGACGTGCCGACGGATTGCCCGCAGCGCGACGAGAGACTCGGCTGGACCGGCGACATCGCTGCCTTCGCCCCCACTGCCGCGTTCCTGTTCGACGTCGACTCGTTCCTATCCGACTGGCTCGTCGACCTCGACCTGGAGCAGCAGCATCACGACGGCATCGTCGGGTTCGTCGTTCCCGACGTCTTGAAGTACATCGATAGCGAGGGCTCGAGCGATCTCGGCAGGCCCATCGACTCGACCGCGATCTGGAGCGATGCCGCGGTCTGGGTGCCGTGGACCCTGTACCAGGCGTATGGCGACACCGACGTTCTACGGCGCCAGTTCGGCTCCATGGCCTCGCACGTTCGGCACGTGCAAGGTCTGCTCTCGCCTTCCGGAGTTTGGGACACCAGCTTCCAATTCGGAGACTGGCTCGACCCGGATGCTCCGCCGGACGACCCCGCGCTCGCCAAGGCCGACAAAGGCGTGGTCGCAACGGCCTCCATCTACCGCTCGGCACGCATCGTCGCCGACGTCGCCGAGCTGCTGGGACTCGCCGACGAGCAGGCCGAATTCGACGCCATCGCGACGGAACTCTGCCGGGCGTTCAATGCCAACTACGTGGATGCCGACGGCACGGTGAAGAGCGACTGCACCACCGTCTACTCGCTCGCCATCGTGTTCGGGCTGCTCAGTCCAGAGCACGAGCAGTTCGCAGGCCGCCGACTCGCGCAGCTCGCCGAGGAGGCCGGGTATCGCGTCTCGACCGGCTTCGCGGGCACGCCGTTCATCACGGATGCTCTCACCAAGACCGGACACGTGGACGCCGCGTACCGCCTGCTGCTCGAGCGGGAATGTCCCTCGTGGCTCTACCCGGTCACCATGGGTGCGACCACCGTGTGGGAGCGTTGGGACTCCATGCTGCCCGACGGCACGATCAACCCGGGTCAGATGACGAGCTTCAACCACTACGCGCTCGGCGCCGTGGCGGATTGGATGCACCGCGTCGTCGGCGGAATCGCACCGCTCGAGCCTGGGTACGCATCCGTTCTCGTCGCACCTCAGCCAGGCGGCGGACTGACGCACGCGGACACCGCCCTGGAGACCCCGCACGGCCGGGTGTCGGTGCGGTGGAAGGTGAACGACGGCGAACTCACGGTCGAGGCGGAGCTGCCGGACGGCGTGGACGGCGTCCTACGACTGCCTGGCGCCGAGGATCAGGCGCTCAGCGGTGGACGAACGGCGACGAAGGTGGCACTACCGGCCGCCTGACGACGCGGGTCGAGCTGCATCAGGCAACCGCTCCTTGACGTCGACGTGCGAGCGAAGGGGTCGCCAGCTCATGGTGCTCCACGGAACCTCCACGGATCTTCGGCAACGGTTACGGGCGCAGACGCGGCGCCGAACATCAACCAGCCGTCGACTGTCGAACGACGAGCTCGGGTTGATACACGATCTGCTTCGGCTCGAAGCCTTCGCCCTGCTCGGCCTCGCCGAGCAGCAGCTCGAGTGCAGTGTGACCGATGAGGGCCGCAGGCTGCCGCATCGAGCTCAACGGCACGGTAGCGGCAGCCGCGAAGTCGATGTCGTCGTACCCGATGATGGCCAGGTCCTCTGGCGGCCGCCTCCCGGCAGCGATCGCCGCCTGAAGCGCCCCGATCGAGACCAGGTCGTTCGCGGCCAGAATCGCGTCCGGACGGCTTGCCGGATCCCGCGACATCAGTTCCGCGGCAGCCTCGGCCCCGGCCCGAACGGTGAGCGACGACGTCGGGACGTACTCGAGGGCAACCCCTGCTCGTTCGGATGCAGCGATTCGCGCGCCGGAGAGGCGGTCGGCCACCTGCCTGATGGATGAAGGACCGCCGACGAAGGCGATCCGTCGTCGACCGGTCTCGATCAAGTGCTCCATTGCGGTGCGGCCGCCCGCCACGTCGTCGACGGCGACCGACGAGAAGCTCCGGTCAGCGGCCTCCCGGTCGACGAGCACGACGGGGATGCCGCGATCTCTCGTCTTCCGCAACCTCGGGAGGTCGTCGGTCACCGGGCTGATCAGCACACCGTGCACCCTCTGCTCCTCGAACAGGTCGAGGTATCCGCTCTCGCGCAACGACGATTCATCGCTGTTGCCCAGGAGCACGGAGAAGCCGTCTTCTGCGGCGCGTTGCTCTGCACCCCGTGCGACATCCGTGAAGAACGGGTTGCCCACGTCGAGCACGATGAGTCCGATGCTCCTGCTGCGTCCCGCGCGCAGCTGCCGTGCCGCGTCGTTGCGCACGAAGCCGAGCTCTGCGATCGCCGCGTTCACACGCTCGACCGTGGCCGCGGCGACTCGATCCGGCCGGTTGAGGACGTTCGAGACGGTGCCGACAGAGACGCCGGCCGCGATGGCGACGTCGCGCACACTGACCATGGAAACCCTCCTGATGCGCCAGGCGCTGCGCGCCTCCAGTCCTCCGGCGGTGCGCCACGCTCGTGGGTGAAACGAATCATCTCACGCGATGGGAAGCCGGCGGCGTTGCATCGCGCTCTCGCGCTGCCGACAACGGCAACGTGTTGCCAGTCCCACAACCGCTTGGCCCTTTGCGTAAAGCGAATCGACTAGGCGCCGCCTGGGCTCGCCTGAAGGATAACGCTTTCCGACGCGTGATTCGCTTGCGAGCATAGCGTGTTTATGAAACGATTCAACGGTACGAAAGGGACTGCCGATGACGTCGACGCACCGTGTGTGCTTCCGCCTCAAGGTGCGGCCGGAGCTGCTCGACGAGTACCGCAGCCGGCATGCAACCGTGTGGCCCGAGATGCTGCGCGAGATAGAGGCATCCGGAAGGCGCAATTACTCGCTGTTCCTCGCCGATGACGGTGAACTCGTCGGATACTTCGAAACGGACGACATCGAGGCGAGCGAGCGCTACCTCGCCGAGTCACCGGTGGCGGCTCGCTGGGAGGCGGACATGGCGCGCTTCTTCGTCGCACTCGAGGGGCGCGCGGATCAGGCATCCGAGCGCCTGACCGAGGTGTTCAACCTCGAAGACCTACTGACCGCACAAGAGCAACCGACGAACACGACTTCGAAATAGCACGACGACCCACGACGTCGTGGGCACCGCAAGAAAGGCAACATCAGCATGACCCTCGCGTCAGAGACTCTCGACCTCCTCGCCCGCCAGGCAATCGAACTGCCCAGCTGGGCGTTCGGCAACTCCGGCACCCGGTTCAAGGTCTTCGGCTCGCCTGGCACACCGCGCGACCCGTTCGAGAAGATCTCGGATGCCGCACAGGTGCACAAGCATACCGGCCTGGCGCCCTCCGTGGCGCTCCACATCCCCTGGGACAAGGTGCCGTCGTACGCGGATCTGAAGAAGCACGCCGAAGACAACGGCGTAACGCTCGGCACGGTCAACTCGAACACGTTCCAGGACGACGACTACAAGCTCGGCTCGGTCACGCACTCCGACCCGGCGATCAGGCAGAAGGCGATCGATCACCACTTCGAGTGCATCGACATCATGAACGAGACGGGCAGCCGCGACCTCAAGATCTGGCTGGCCGACGGCACGAACTACCCGGGGCAGGACGACATGCGGGCACGTCAGGACCGCCTGCACGACTCGCTGTCGAAGATCTACGAGCGAATCGGCGAAGGGCAGCGGCTGGTTCTCGAGTACAAGTTCTTCGAGCCCGCGTTCTACCACACGGATGTTCCCGACTGGGGCACCTCGTACGCCCAGGTGAGTGCGCTGGGCGACCGCGCGGTCGTCTGCCTTGACACGGGCCATCACGCGCCCGGCACCAACATCGAGTTCATCGTCATGCAGCTGCTGCGGCTCGGAAAGCTCGGGTCCTTCGACTTCAACTCTCGCTTCTACGCCGACGACGACCTCATCGTCGGGGCGGCGGATCCGTTCCAGCTGTTCCGCATCCTCCTCGAGGTGATCCGCGGCGGTGGCTACGCCAACCCGGACGTGGCATTCATGCTCGACCAGTGCCACAACATCGAGAAGAAGGTTCCCGGTCAGATCAGGTCGGTGCTCAACGTGCAGGAGATGACCGCAAGGGCGCTGCTGGTCGACAGGGCCGCGCTCACCGCTGCCCAGAACGCCGGCGACGTGCTCGGGGCGAACGGCATCGTGATGGATGCCTTCTACACGGATGTGCGCCCCGCACTGGCCGAGTGGCGGGAGTCCCGCGGACTTCCTGCCGACCCGATGGCGGCGTACGCGGCATCCGGATACCAGGAACGCATCGAGGAGGAGCGGGTCGGGGGAACCCAGGCGGGATGGGGAGCGTGAGTTCGATGTCCGCGAGTGTGCAGGGCGGGGATGCCCTCGCATCCGACCCGGCCGTCGAGGATCGGGCGCTCGAAGGCCCGCACGGTCCGCTGCGGCTTCGCATCTACCGGGCAGCGCGACCCATCGGTCCCGGCCTCGTGTGGTTGCACGGCGGCGGCTTCCACGGCGGCAGCCTCGACATGCCGGAGGGCGACTGGGTGTCGACCGAGTTCGCGCGCCGCGGCATCAGCGTGGTGTCGGTGGATTACCGGCTGGCCCCGACACTTCAGGACCCCACAGCTCCAGCGAACGGCGACGTGCCTGCCGCTGCGGCTGAGGGCGTGCACTACCCGGTGCCGGTGGATGAAGCAGTACACGCGTTCCGTTGGGCGGTGGAATCCGGGCTTGCCGACGGTCCATGGGCGCTGGGCGGCGCGAGTGCGGGTGGCAATATCGCCACCGGTACGGCGCTGCGGCTGGTGCACAAAGGTGGAACGGTTCCCGCCCTCGTCGTGCTCGCCTACCCGACGCTGCTGGCTGTGCAGCGGCAGCCGGATGCAGAGTTGCGCGCAGCGCTGGATGCAAAGCCGGAGGCGAACAAGTTCTTCGCAGCGGCCGTCGCTCGCATGTACCAGAACTACCTCGGCGCGCCCCTGGATGCCGCACCCGGCGAGGACCTCCCGGTTTACGCGGTGCCCGGTCTGGCAGGCGTCGAACAACTGCGGTCATTCCCTCCGACCATCATGATCAACGACGAGGTCGACGAGCTGCGCGTCTCCGGGGAGGCGTTCGCGGCATCCTTGCGCTCTGCAGGCGTCGAGGTCGACGCCTCGACAGAGCCGGGAACGCAGCACGGCCACCTCAATCGCCCTTCCGAGGCAGCGGCATCCGCTTCACTCGACCGCTTCGCCGAGCGCATCAACGCACTCGCGCGGCCTCGCTGACCCGGCTCGACAGCACCCGTCTGAGCGCGCCCAGCCGCAACTCGAATCCCGCTTCTGGAGAAGAACATGACCAACCAAGCCGTCGCCGACCTCATCGCCCGGAGCAACCGGCTCGGCGCAGACCCGCGCAACACCAACTACGCGGGCGGCAACACGTCCGCCAAGGGTGCGGAGACCGACCCGGTCACGGGCGCAGAGGTCGAGCTGCTGTGGGTGAAGGGGTCGGGCGGAGACCTGGGAACGCTGACCGAGAAGGGCCTGGCGGTACTTCGGCTCGACCGCCTTCGTGCACTGACCGGCGTCTACCCAGGCGAAGACCGCGAAGACGACATGGTGGCGGCCTTCGACTACTGCCTGCACGGCAAGGGAGGCGCTGCGCCGTCGATCGACACGGCCATGCACGCGCTGGTGGATGCCGCACACGTCGACCACCTGCATCCGGACTCCGGCATCGCCTTCGCCACGGCGGCCGATGGAGAGCGCCTCACGCAGGATGCCTTCGGCGGCCGCGTCGTGTGGGTCCCGTGGCGCCGCCCCGGCTTCCAGCTCGGGCTGGACATCGCGGCGGTGAAGCGCGGCAACCCGGATGCGATCGGCTGCATCCTCGGCGGGCACGGCATCACCGCGTGGGGAGCCACGTCCGAGGAGGCAGAGGCGAACTCGCTCTGGATCATCGAAACCGCCGCTGCCTACATCGCCGAGCACGGACGCGGCGAGCCGTTCGGCGGCGTCCTTCCCGGTTACGAGGCCCTTGCCCCGGCCGAGCGCCGTGCGAAGGCGGCAGCGCTGGCGCCCGTGCTGCGTGGGCTGGCGTCGACGGACCACCCAGTGGTCGGGCACTTCACCGACAGCGACGCCGTGCTCGATTTCACCGCGAGCACGGAGCATCCGCGACTGGCCGCACTCGGCACGAGCTGCCCGGATCATTTCCTGCGCACGAAGGTGAAGCCTCTCGTGCTCGACCTGCCCGCCGATGCCTCCGTCGAGGACTCGATCGCCCGCCTGCGCGAGCTGCACGAGGAGTACCGCGCGGACAACACGGCGTACTACGAGCGCGGCGCGGCGGCCGCCCGTGCCAGGGGCGAGGAGCCGCCCGCGATGCGCGGCGCCGACCCGGCCATCGTGCTCATTCCCGGCGTAGGCATGTTCAGCTACGGGGCCGACAAGCAGACGGCGCGTGTGGCAGGCGAGTTCTACGTCAACGCCATCAACGTGATGCGCGGCGCCGAGGCCATCTCCTCCTACGCTCCCATCGACGAGTCGGAGAAGTTCCGCATCGAGTATTGGGCGCTCGAGGAGGCCAAGCTGCAGCGCCGACCCAAGCCGAAGCCGCTCGCCACGCGAATCGCACTGGTGACCGGTGCGGCATCCGGCATCGGAAAGGCCACGGCCGAGCGGCTGGCGGCGGAGGGCGCGTGCGTCGTGATCGCCGACCTCGACCTCGGGAAGGCGAGCGCTGCGGCGGCCGAGATCGGATCGACGGATGTTGCGGTGGGCGTGCAGGCCGACGTCACCGACGAGGCTGCGGTCCAGGCGGCTGTCGACGCGGCCATGCTGGCATTCGGCGGGCTCGACCTCGTGGTCAACAATGCGGGCCTCTCGCTGTCGAAGTCGCTGCTCGAGACGACGGTCGCGGACTGGGATCTGCAGCACAACGTCATGGCGAAGGGGTCATTCCTCGTCTCCCGTGCGGCGGCGAAGGTCATGATCGACCAGGGACTCGGCGGCGACATCGTCTACATCTCGTCGAAGAACAGCGTGTTCGCCGGCCCGAACAACATCGCGTACTCGGCGACGAAGGCAGATCAGGCGCACCAGGTTCGGCTGCTCGCGGCCGAGTTGGGCGAGCACGGCATCAAGGTCAACGGCATCAACCCGGACGGCGTCGTGCGCGGCTCGGGCATCTTCGCCGGTGGCTGGGGCGCCAAGCGTGCCGCCGTCTATGGCGTGCCGGAGGAGAAGCTCGGCGAGTACTACGCGCAGCGCACGCTTCTGGGGCGCGAGGTGCTGCCCGAGAACGTCGCCAACGCCGTCTACGTGCTGTGCGCGAGCGACCTCGACCACACGACCGGTCTGCACATCCCCGTCGACGCCGGGGTGGCGGCCGCGTTCCTGCGATGAGCGCGGATGGCGGTGCCGGGCATCCCGGAGAGCCGATCGTCGTCGCGGCGATCGACCTGGGAGCCACGAGCGGGCGCGTGATGCTCGCTCGGGTGGCCGCACCGACCGATGCGGCGTCAGGCCGGCTGGAGCTCGAAGAGGTCGCCCGGTTCCCGAACGAGCCTGTGCAGCGCGAGGACGGTCTGCACTGGGACATCGCCACGCTGCGCGAATCCGTGTTGAACGGCCTGAAGGATGCCGGCGCTCGCGCCGCGCGGGCCGGAGAACGCATCGCGTCGATCGGCATCGACTCCTGGGCCGTTGACTACGGCATTCTGCGCGACGGGGAGCTCGCGGCCGAGCCGTTCCACTACCGGGATGCGCGCAACGAGTCGGGCGTGCAAGCGGTGCACTCCGTCGTTCCGTTCGAGGAGTTGTACGCACGCAATGGGCTGCAGTTCCTGCCGTTCAACACGCTGTACCAGCTGGCTGCGGACGAGGTGGCGCGGAACACCACCGAAGGCATCCTCTTGATCCCTGACCTCTTCTCGTACTGGCTCACGGGCATCCGGGTGGCCGAAGAGACCAACGCGTCCACGACGGGTCTCGTGCCTGCGGCGGAACCTGCGCCGCGCTGGGACACCGAACTCGCGCGGCGGATCGGGCTGCCTGCAGGCATCCTGCCGCCCCTCGTGCGCCCTGGATCGGTCATCGGCACGTTGACGCCTGAGGCAGCGGCCCGGACCGGCCTTCCCGCCTCGACCCCGGTCGTCGCGGTCGGATCGCACGACACGGCATCCGCAGTGGTCGCGACCCCGTTCTCGACGGACGGCTCGGTGTTCGTCTCGTGCGGCACGTGGGGACTTGTTGGCGTGGAGACGCCGACGCCCGTTCTCACTTCCCAGGCGAGGGATGCCGGCTTCACGAACGAGCGCGGCGTCGACGGAACCACGCGCCTGCTGCACAACGTGATGGGCCTCTGGGTGCTCAACGAGTGCCTGCGCGCCTGGCGCGACGCCGATCTCACCGAGCTGCTGCGGGCGGCCGCCGCCCCCGATGTGCGATTCACGCTGTTCGACATCGACGATCCGCGGCTCATGCCGCCTGGCGACATGCCCGCCCGCGTCGCCGAGCTCTGCCGCGAAGCCGGCGGCGATGTGCCCTTCAGCAGGCCCGAGTTCGTGCGCAGCATCGTCGAGTCGCTCGCAGATGCCTTCGCGCGCGCCGCTGCGCAGGCATCCGCTCTCGCAGGCACACCGCTTGCGGCCATCAACATCGTGGGTGGCGGTGCGAGGAACGAGCTCCTCTGCCGGGCCACCGCGGACCGCGCGGGCGTTCCCGTGATCGCGGGGCCGGTGGAGGCGACCGCGCTGGGCAACGTTCTCGTGCAGGCGCGCGCCGCCGGCGCGATCGGTGGCTCGCTGGCGAACCTGCGAGCACTCGTCACCGCCACCCAGCCGACGACGAGGTACGAACCGCGTTCATGACTGCGGTCGGCGACCATGGTTCTCGGTCGCCGACCGCAGTCATGAACAGGGCTGGGCGGGAGGATGGAAGCGCTACGCGGTGAGCGCGGCCGCCACCAGAACGAGCGTCTCCGCTGCGTACGCGCTGACATGCTTCGTGGATTGCGCGCCGAGCTCGTTCGTGAACGCACCGAGCTCGTGGCTCTGGAGCTTCGCGGTGAGGCTGTCGGCGATGCCCTGGTTGTCGATGTCACCGGACTGCGCGTATTCCGCGACGAGCTTCTGGAGCGTTGCGTAGACGTCGCCCTTGTCGGCGAGATAGCCCATGCCGGCCTTCTGGGCGGCGCTGCCGTCGACGGGCTTCAGGAAGTCGACGTCGGGAAGGCTGCCGTCCGCCTTTCTCGGCGCCGTGAGTTGCTGCATGTCGACGCTCTCGAAGTCCGCCGCGCTGAGTGCAGGCCCGCCGGCGTTCCACGAGTTGTTCGTCTCGTTCGCCGCCGGAGTGTTGTCGTTCAGCGTCAGGGTTCCCGCGAACGCCAGATTGTTGCGCAACACCTCGCGGAACCCGGCGATGTTGTCCGGGCTCGTCGGGCTCACGCGCTCCAGCATGTTGAAGTCGGCGCCGTAGCCGGCCTGGTAACCGGTGTTGTTGGTCCAGTACGCCGACTGGGCGGGCTGGTGATTCGCGTAGAAGTTGTTGGCGCCGTTGTCGGCCGCGAGGGAATCGATGACCGTGTGCAGCGGAATCGGATCGGGAAGGCCGCTCGTCGCGTAGGCGTATCCGCCGACCTTGAATCCGTTCTGGTCTCCGATGCCGTTCTGATTTCCGTGCTGCCCGAACGACCAGTCGTCGATGTAGGCGACCCGGCCGTGCGAGGTGATGCTGTCGAACCCGTCGTCGCTGTTGTGCCAGGAGCGGTCGCCGATGAACCACACGTTCTTGGCGTGCGCACCGAACCCGTCCGTGTTGCCCGCCGCAGTTGCCGTCGGTCCGATGTTGTCGTGCGAGTCGCTGTTGAGCACGACCCCCGTGCCGTCCATCGTGAAGTAGAAACCATTGGCCTGGTTGCCGTATGCGGCCATGTCGACGAAGTTGGCGCCTCCGGAGATGCGGAACGCTTCCGACTGCTTCTGCGCGCCCACCTTCACTCCGGTCACATCGAACCCCACGAAGTTGACGTCGGTGACGTTCGTCTGAATGTAGAAGGCAGCGACCCGCTGATCCGTCGGAACGTTGCTGAAGTCGAACACCGGCCGCGGGTCGCCTGGGTACGCCTCGTAGGTGATACCGCTCTTATAGATGGGATTCACGTAGTGGTACACGTCCTCGAACGGGTTGTCCGTCTCGGGAATCGTGAAGTCGTTGTACACGCCTCCCCGGATGTAGACGACGTCGCCGGGAGACGCCGCTGCCTGCGCCCGCATCAGGGTCTTGAACGGAGCATCCTTCGTTCCCGCATTGCTGTCGTCACCCGTCGGCGAGATGTAGTACGCGTGGGACCCGGGCGACGCCGTATTCGACAGGACCTTCAGCACGGACAGGGCGGAATCCTGTGGCAGGCCGGCAGGGGTCGCCGCGGCGGCATGCGCCGCGAGGGGGGTGAGTAGAAGTCCGGCGACGCACGTGCCGGCGATTGCTATCCGTTTGGCGCTTCTCAAGAGCACTTTCTCCTTTGAATGTGGTGGTGTTGCCGAGCCGCTCCGATTGCCGGAGCAGGCGATCAGGGGCGGGATGGGTCGACGGCGGGGACGGCATCCCCGACCAACGCCAGGTTCTGAATGGCCGCCAGCCCGAACTGCGCGGCGGCGTTGGTGGAGACGCCGTCGGCCTCCTGCACGGGGGCGAGCACCTCGGGAGGAAGCACTTCGTGCACGTGCAACGCGGCGTCCGCGTCGTGGAAGTCGCCGCGCGCCAGGAACTCGCCGCTCGCATCGAACGCGCGCCACACGCGTCGTGCGAGCTCGTCGTCACCCGAGTGGTGCGCGGCGTAGGCGAGGAGCCTGCTGTGCGCCTGGGTGAGGTTGGTGCCCGTGAGCACCTGCCCGACCTCGGCCACCTGCTCCTCCTCGGTCGCCAGGAAGAGGCGGCAGTACTGCAGCCAGGCATCCTGGAAGCCGGGAACGTCGACGAGGTCGATGAGCTCGCTGCACATCTCGACCAGACCGAAGACGGCGCTCAGATGCGACACGGCGATGCGTGAGCGGCTCGTGTCGAAACGGCCCGTCGTGATGTCGTAGAGCGCTTCGCCGGTGAGGAAGCCGTAGTCGAGCTCCCCGATATCGGCCATCGTGCCCAAGAGCCGATCGCGCGACCAGGCATCGCCGAACCGTTCCCACTCGGTGAGCCAGGTCGCGGCGAGGGCTCCCCAGTCCGTGCCGAGCCCGATGGCGAGCGCGTGCTGGTCAGGACGGTAGGTGGCGGCATCCGTGCGCACCTTGCGCGTCGGGTCCAGCGCGAGGAAGGTGCGGTCGCTGTCACGCAGCTCGTGCAGCAGGTCGCCCGTGCGCTCGTCCGTTGTGAGGTAGTAGAAGAAGCGGCGGTACGCGGGATTGCTGATGCGCAGCTGCTTCGCACTGCATCCCCAGTGCTGAACGTTGTGCCTCGATCCGAGGCCCTTGAACCGCCCGAGGTGGTACGTGTCCACCTCCCCCGTATGCCGCGTCATGGCCTCGGCCATGCGGAACACGTCTTTGCGTCCGGTGCGCAGAAATGCGTACCAGAGCCACAGATCGGGCGAGAGCTCGGAGTTGTCCCAGGCGTAGCCACCGACGTCGTACCGCCAGACGTGCCGGTCCGGGTCGTACGTGTGCATGATGTCGCCGAAGTTCCAGAACCCGTACCACCTGCGCTGATCGACCTGGTCGCGGTAGAACGCGAACAGCGCATCGAGCTGGTCTTCGAGCCGCGCCTTCTGAGCCGTGCTCCGGTCGGGGAGCGACCAGTCGCCGAACACGCGGGCAGCACGGATGCTCGCCGGCGCGACCGAAAGCTGCGGCGGGTCTGCCACGAGCCGGGCGTGCTCTGCGAATACCGGTGTCGCGGGTGTCGCCTCGTACGGGCGCAGCCACAGCTCATGCGTCCTGCCGATGCCGTGGGCGTCGCCGAAGCCCGGCTCGTAGTCCTCGTACGTGATCTCCAGGCCCTCGAGCTGGGTCTCGTAGTCGTCCTGGCCGAGTCCGTCGTGGTAGAACCGCATGTCCATCGGCTCCGCCTCCGGGGAGTGCAGCCACGCGGTAACCGATGCCTCGTCGGAGGCGGCGCCCCGAACGTCCAGCTGCGCCGGGTAGGACTGCCAGAAGTCGCGCACGCCGACGCCGACGCCGCCTGCGATGTCGCCCAGGTACGCGTATCCGCCCGCGCGGGTTCCTGCGGTGATCCCGACCCAGCCGCGCCCCGCGGCCGTGCGCTTGCGCAGCGTGAAGCCGTCGGGGGTGGTCTGGGCCAGCGTGACGTCGTTCCATGCCGGAATGAGCTCGAGCCGCCTGGAGACCTCAGGCGCCCACTCCTCGACCGGCGGCGTCGGGATGCCACGCACCTGGGCGGTGCGAACCGCCTCACCCGGATCGCGGCGCAGCCCCGTCACCCCGCGTACCGCCTCGGCGAAGACGCCGCCGTCGGCGCCCGCGATGCGCACGTGCCTGTTGTGCAACGCGGCCCGTAAGGGCACTGCGACCCTCAGGCCGAGGCCGGCTAGAAAGTCGTTCTCGGCATCCCCGTCCCAGACGAACGAGTGCACGATACGGATGCCCGGGCGTCCGGCCGTGAAGTACAGCCGCACGGTGAACGGCAGCCAGCTGCGGTCGTCCCCGACCGCGCGATGGCTGCCCTCGACGCGCACGACGGCGCGCACCGGCCCGTGCTGCTCGACCTCGACCGCCGTCACGTCGCTCTCGAAACCGATGCGTTCGCGATGGGTCTCAGCCTCGGGCTGCGTGGTCTGCAGAACGCTCACCAGCCGCACGTCGCCGACCACCTGACGGCCGGCGATCCGCACGTCCTTCATGAGGGCAGGGCCGGAGACGGGCACGACGAGGGTCACTGCGCCGGTGTCGACACGCACGCCGTCGTCGGCGCGGGCCACCCGCACGACGTCCGGAACCGCATCCGTCGCGCCTGAGCGATCGGCGGGCGCCGACTCGACGGGCGCCGAGAGGACGGATGCCTGCACCACCCGGTACCCGTCGCGCGGCTCGGCGGTCGCGACACCCGCCCACTTCACCGACCCGTCCGGCCACGTCGCCATCGGCCAGAGCTGCGCCGCCACCTGGTGGGAGCACGTGTCGAAGATCGCAAGCTCGTCGACGGATGCCGCCCATCCCCTGGGCAGCGGAGCACCGAACGCCGCGGCTGTCTCCAGCGCCGTCGGCGGCGTACCGCCCAGCCAGGAGACGCGGAGTCCGTCGGACCCCGTCTCCTCGATTGCGGCGGTCGCGTCGTTCATCGTGTCAGTCATGCAGTGAAGTCACCTCGAGATCTCGGTATGCGGCACGCAGCGGCGCCATCTGGCGGAACCCGATGCGTCCGGCGCCGAGAACCTCGTCGCTCTCGTCGCACCAGGCGAACAGGGTCAGGTCGTCGACGCCGAATCGAACGGACGGGCCGTCCTTCTCGACGTGCACTCGGTAGAAGCCATCCACATCGGCGATGGCCGGCAAGGGGTCCGCGCCCTGCGCCACGAGCAGGAACCCTGGCGATTTGCGCAGGTTGCAGGTCGTGAAGCGGCGCTCGGTCGGCCACTTGCGCCGGTAGTACGAGGCGTGCAGGGTGCTGATGTCTCCCGAGTGGTACTGCGGGTAGTGCCCCGTGCGAGCGGCGAGCTCCGGCGCGAACAGATCGGCACCGATTCCGGAGGCCGCGAAGAACACCATCGCCAGGCCCTCGTCGGTCAGGGGCCGGAACGACCACGAGATCCGGATGCCGTCGGGGAACTCGGTCGGGCACCACAGCGTGAAGTGCGCATGGTCGCCGACGACCTCCTCGTCTGCGGTGCTCTCCAGTTCGAGCCCTTCTCCGCCCTCCGTGGCACGCATGGGCCCTTCCGCGATCCAGCCCGAGATGTCGGACGGCGTGCGCAGCGTGTTGCTGTAGAGCAGCGTCACGGTTGCACGCCCCATCGTCCTGCCGGTTCGAGCTCTTCGCCGACCCGCCGCATGGCATCCAGCGAATGAGCGACGAACGCGGCGAGCGCTCTCGCCCCGTGGTCGTTGAAGTGCGTGTCGTCGTGCACACCGTGGGGCCAATGCTCGGACTCCCCCGGCTCGAAATGCACGAAGAGGCACCTCGCGTCGTCCCGGCCCAGCCAGGTGTAGAACCAGCGCGTGAACGCGTTCAGGTCGATGACCGGCACGTCCTCGGCGCGACCGAGATCGCGCACGATCTGCGGGAATGGTCCATGCGACCACCGCAAGCCTTCGTCGGAGAAGAGTCTGCGCTCCGGCGATGTCGCCAGCACGGGTGTCGCACCCCGACGGCGAACGTCGGCGATGAACCCGGCGAGCCGCTCGCGGTACGCGGCCATGGCATCCGCGAGCGGCCTGGCCTTCTGGTCGTTGTGGCCGAATTGGATGATCACGGTGTCGTCGGCTTGCAGGTCGCCGATGAGTTCGGCCCATCTTCCCTCGGTGATGAACGACTCGGTCGTCGCGCCTCCGACGGCGTGGTTGGCCACATGCTCGGCCACCTGATCGCGCAGGTAGTGCCCCCAACCGCTCAGCGGGTGCTCTTCCGGCTTGGCCGGGGCGACAGTCGAGTCGCCTGCGAGGTGGATGGTCATCCCTTCACCGCCCCGATGAGCATGCCCTTCGCGAAGTGCTTCTGCAGGAACGGGTAGAAAATCAGCACCGGAATGGTGGCGACCACGATCACCGCGTATTTGATGCCCTGCGACGGCGGGATGTACGACGGATCGGCCTGCTGCGCTGTCGTCAGATCGGTCGCCGCGGTCACCTGCTGCAGGAACATCTGGAGCGTCCACATGGAGCTGTTGTTGAGGTAGAGGAGCGGCGACATGAAGTCGTTCCAAATGCCTACGGCGTAGAACAACGCGAACGTGGCGAGGATCGGCTTCGACAGAGGCAACACGATGCGCCACAGCACCTGGAGCTCCGTCGCGCCGTCGACCTTTGCTGACTCCTCCAGCTCGTCAGGCAGGTTCTGGAAGAAGTTCTTCACGATGATGAGGCTGAAGGGGTTGATGGCCAGCGGCAGGATCAGAGCCCAGTACGTGTTGAGCAGACCGAGCTGCTTCACGATGAGGAACGTCGGGATCATGCCGCCTGAGAACACCAGCGTGACGACGACCGCGGTGAGCACGATGTTGCGTCCCGGGAGGTCCTTCTTCGCCAGGGGGTACGCCATCGTGACTGTGAGCAGCAGCTGGATCACCGTGCCCACCGCGGTGACGAGCACAGTCGTGATGACGGCGCGCGTGAACGACGGGGTCTGGAAGATCGCGGCGTAGGCGGAGAAGTCGACGTGGTCGGGCCAGAAGAAGAAGGGCCGCTGCGTCAGCTCCGTCTCCGAGGCGAATGACCTCGCGAGCACGAACAGGAACGGGGCAAGCGCGAGCAGCCCCACGGCCGCGAGGAAGACCACGTTGAGGATGTCGAACGCGCGGCCGGCGCGCGTGTTGAAGCGGTCGCCGCGCATCCGGCTCTCCCTGCGAAGCGTGCCCCGCACGGCGGGCAGCTGCGATGTCTGCGTCATCAGAAGATCCCCTGCTGGTTGAAGCGCTTGGCGAGCCAGTTGGCGCCGAGGATGAGCACGACCCCGACGACCGCCTTGAACAGACCGACGGCAGTCGAGTAGCTGTAAGCGCCCTGCGTGATGCCGACGAAGTAGACGTAGGTGTCGAAGACGTCGGCCACCTGCCGGTTGAGGGAGTTGGTCATGAGGTAGATCTGCTCGAACCCGGTATTGAGGATCTGCCCCATCTGCAGGATCAGCATCACGATGATCGTTGGGCGAATGGAGGGCAGGGTCACGTGCCACACCCGATGGAACCGGCCGGCCCCGTCGATGATGGCTGCCTCGTACTGCTCCTGGTCAACAGTGGCCAGCGCGGCAAGGAAGATGATCGTTCCCCATCCGGTGTTCTTCCAGATGTCCTGCAGCACGATGAGCGGCCGGAACCAGGCCGGGTCGGTGAGAAAGTCGACGTGCGTGCCGAAGACGCCGTTCAGAAAGCCGAACAACGGTCCTGCCCCTTGTGCGAAGAGCAGGTACGTGAGGGATGCCACGACCGTCCACGCGAGGAAGTGCGGAATGTAGATGAGCGTCTGCACCGTGCGTTTGAGCACCATGAGGCGCATCTCGTTCAGCATGAGCGCCATCACGATCGTGACCGGAAACGCGATCACGAGGCTGAGCGCGGCGAGGATCAGCGTGTTGCCGAGCAGCCGCACGAAGTCCGGATTGTTGAAGAACTGCTCGAACTGCGCCAGCCCGACCCATTGGCTGCCGCCGATGCCGAGGAACGGCACGTAGTCCTTGAACGCGATGATCGCGCCGTACATGGGTGCGTACTTGAACAGCGCGAAGTAGATGACGCCCGGCAGCAGCAAGAGATACAGCCAGCGGTAGCGGACGATGCGGGCCCACAGCTTGTTCCTGCGTCCCCGACGGGAGGCGACCTCGACCAGTTCCGTCTCGGTGACGAGCTCTGCTATCGGGGCGTTCTGCGTGACGGTCGGCGTCGACATCACTGCACCTGCTTACGGTTCGGGCGTGGAGGGCGGATGAAAGACATCCGCCCTCCACAGCGACTACTTGTTCTTGTCCGCCTTGTAGAGCTTGTTGATCTCGGCGGTCACCTGCGCACCTCCGCTGCTCTTCCACTGCTGCAGCGCTGCCGCGAGCCCGGCGTCGTCGAGCTGCCCTGCGTCGTACTTGATGCGGGCGTCCGAGATGACGTTGTCGAGCGTGGCTCCGTTGAGCACGTAGGTGTTCGAGACGTAGGCGGCTGCCGGGTTGAACACTGCGGACTTGGTGTCTGCCGCGATCGTCTTCAGCTGGGCGTCGTACTGCGCCTGGTCGTAGGCGTTCGGCTGTGCGGGCAGGTAGAACTTGTTGCCGTTCACCGAGATGCCGAGCTGGGAGTACGACGCGACGTCGTTCGTGAGGGCCGTCGACTCCGTGGTGGGCGGCGTGATCGCCTGGGCGCGGCCGTCGACCACGGTGAAGTTCTTGCCCTCGATGCCGTTGTTGATCAGGATCTGCGCCTGCTTCGTGTTCAGCTTGTTCAGCACCGACAGCACCTGACGCAGCTTCGCCTCCGTCTTCACCGACGACTTCGGGATTGCGATGAAGCCGGAGTAACCGGCCGTGGGCAACGCATGCAGCTTGCCGTCAGGGCCTTCGAGGTTCCCGGTCCAGGCCACGTACTTCTGGTAGTCGTTCGGGTCGGACTTCTCGAACAGGGAGTTGATCTGCCGCACCCTGGAGTAGGTGTCGATGATGATGCCGCCCTGGCCGTTGATGAACGGCGTGTTCCAGTCGACGGAGTCCATGGTGGCGTAGTCCGGGTTGATGTAGCCGTTCGAGACGATCTTCTTCTCGAAGGCGAGCGCCTTCTTCCACGCGGGCGTCGTGAAGCTCTGCTCGAGCTTGCCGTTCTGCTGCGTCCACACGTTGCCCGAGCCGTACCACGTCTCGATGGCGTCCCACGGGCTGTTCGAGCCGACCGAGCCTGGCCACTTCGGCACGATGAGCCCGTAGGTGTCCTTCTTGCCGTCGCCGTCGGGGTCGTCCTCGGTGAACGCCTTGGCGATCTTGTACAGGTCGTCGGTGGTCTTGGGCAGCGAGAGCCCGAGCTTCTGGAGCCAGTCCTTGCGGATGATCACCGCCGTGCGCATCTGATCCCGCGGCCGGTAGATGCCGAAGATCTTTCCGTTCACGCTCGCCGCCTTCTCGATGGCAGGGCTGGTGGAGACGAGGTTGGGGTAGTCCTTCAGGTAGCCGGTCAGATCCCAGAACGCTCCTGCATTGGCGTTCTTGACGAAGCCCGGGTCCTTGCCCTGGATGACCATGGCATCCGGGATGTCGCTTCCCGCAAGAGTGATGTTGGTCTTGTCCGCGTACGACGAATTGGGCACCCAGTTGACCTCGACGTTCGTACCGAGGAGCTTGTTCAGCTGCTGCCCGATCGGATTGTCTGCAGTGGGTGGCTCGGCGGACAAGTAGGGTGCCTGGATGGTGAGCGTGTCGAGCTTGGCCGACGTGGAACTGTCGGATGCCTTCGGCTGCGACGTGCACCCGACGAGCGCGAGCGCTGCCAGGCTCACGACGACGGTTCCCGTCATGAATCGTTTCAAAGTGATGGACACGAAAACTCCTTTGTCTTTCGAGGTTGGTGTGGGATGCGCCGGTCGTCGGTCGCGCAGGGTCAGCTGCCGCCGTCCTCCTCGGCAGTGGCGGCGACACGTTGGTCGTTGGCGTGGAAGAACGAAAGGCACAGCGCTGAGCTGAACTGCATCCATGCCCCGACCGACACGAACGGAACGAGTGCGGGCAGGAGCGCGGATGCCAGTGCGACCGCCGCGCAGGTGAGCGCGAGCAGAAGCATGGACACCGGGTTGGCGAGCACGAAGCGCGTGGCGGTCGGCACGTACCGAGCCAGAGGGATGTCGTAGTTGGCGTAGAGCACCGGCAGCAGCACGGTGGCGAGCACCGCGATCAGCACGACGATTCCGACAGCCATCGCCGCGAGGACCGAACCGGACTGTGCCGCAAGCGTGAGGGCGGTCGCGAGGAGCACGTCGACGACGACAACGGGCAGCAGAATCGCGTTGGCCCGCCAGAACTGGCGACGGCCTGCGGTGATGAAGTCCCTGAGCCGCGCGTCGTGTCCGCTGCGGAGCCGGCTGCGGCACAGCTCGGCAGTGGCGAACGCCGCGGGCGCGAAGCCGAGCACGACCCCACCCAAGACCGTGACGAGCATCCAGGCGAGATTGACCTTCGCGATCCAGGTGACCGTCTCGCCGATGCGAAGGGCCCACACCGTCGTCGCGCCAGAGAGGGACTGCACGCCACGGGTTGGGAGGGGATGAGTTCTTCTCGTCTCGATGCGCGACATCACCGTCACCCCCTCGTCCTCTTCGACATTCCGCCGGAAAGGCGCAAGACTGTTCGGTAAACGCTTTCCGGTGGAGCCCAGTATTACGAGCGCCCCTCGGCGTTGTCAACCTTTTTGGGACTGGTGCTTCGCGACGGTCTGTGATTTCGATATCGTTGACGTCGTGTCACGTGACGAAGCCCCGCGGCCTCGGAGCCGCACGGTGAACGACAATCGACCGAGAATCGAGCGCCCGGAGCGCCTCAACTCACGCGCGTGATCTCCACCGACACGAACTGCTCCGACTCGCTCGGGCCGGCGTAGACACCCCTGATCGGCGCGACATCGTCGTAGTCCCTGCCCCTGCCGACGAGCACGTGGCGGTCGCCGATCTCGATGCGGTTCGTGGGGTCGTAGCCGCGCCAGGAGCCGCAGAACCACTCCACCCATGCGTGAGACTCGCCGGTGACCGTCTTGCCGATCACCGGGTCGGGATCCGGGTGCAGGTACCCGGAGACGTAGCGGGCCGGAATGCCGACCGATCGCAGGGCCCCGAGCGCGACGTGAGCGATGTCCTGGCAGACACCGCTGCGTTTCTCCCACGCCTCGGCCGCCGTCGAGTACACACCGGTCGAGCCGGGCAGGTACTCCATCGCCTCGCTGATGCTGTCGCAGATGAGCAGCGCCGCGGGATCAGGTGCATGGGTGCGCTTCGTCACCTCCCGCGCCAGCTCCAGCAGGTCGTCGTCTGGCAGCGTACGCGGGGTCTGCCTGGTCTGTTCGGCGTACGCCACCGCCATCGCACCAGCACGGGCGACGGTGCGCCAGTCTGCCGGAGAGGCCGGTCGCATGCGCGGGGCGACCTCGACGAAGCTCGTCGCCGTGAGCGTGAGTTCGTCATGCGGCGTGATGACCTCGAATGCGGTCACCTGCGTGCCCCAGTAGTCGACGTATCCGAACTGCTTGCCGCCAGGCGTCACATCCAGCTGGGCAGAGAGCACCAGTTGCCCGTCGCCGCCGATGGGAAGCATGCGTGCTTCGTTGTACGACGCCGTCACGTCGCCTGCGTACCTGAACCCGGTGGTGTGCACCACCTTCAGCCGCTTCACGAGGACTCCCCCACCCAGACCGGCAGCGCGTTGGCCGGGAAGTACCTGCTGCGGATCGCCTCGCTCGTCGCGCTCGTCGCACGCTGCACGGCCGCCATGTTCGCCGGTAGGTCGTCCACGATCTCTCCGATCGATCGGTATTCGAGCCCGCTGATCACCTGTCCGAGCAGCAGAGTTGCGCGGCCGGGCACGCCGGCGCGGGCGGTCGGGGGCTCGAGGTCGCGCACCGCGTAGAGCGCATGCGAGACGGAGTACATGATCGAGCGCGGGAACAGCCTGTCGAGCAGCAGGAACTCCGCGGCGTTGCGAGCGGATGCCACGCCCCGGTAGGTGCGCAGGTAGGCCTCGTACGCACTGCACGAGCGCAGGATGGTCGTCCAGCTCAGCCCGATCGCCTGTGTGAGGGAGCGCGTCTCCAGCAGTCGGGCCGTCATGTCGGCCCGCTCCAGATTGCGGCCCAGTCGGTAGAAGTGCCAGGCGTCGTCGCGCCCCATGAGCGACTCGTTCACACCGACGGCGAGCGCCACCCTGTCGCGCACCCAGTGCAGGAATCCGTGCACCTTTTCGGGAGTGACGCGTCGCGGCATGCCGGCAGCAGTCGTGTTCAGCGTCTCCCAGAGCTCGGTCGAGACGATCTCACGGGCACGACGGGCGTTCTCGCGTGCCGACCAGAGGCTGAAGGCGATCGACGACGGCCCTGACCGATCGACGGCGAGAAGCCGCAGCGCATCCGCTCGGCCGACCGACAGCCCCGCCTCGGGCGCCTCTGCGCCCATCACGGCGAGCAGCGATCTGCACGCATTGTCTTCGTCGATCCAGGGGTCTTCGAGCAGCAGCTGAAGGTGGGCGTCGAGGATGCGCGCCGTGCCGTCCGCGCGCTCGAGATAGCGGCCGATCCAGAACAGGGATTCCGCTATCCGGCTCAGCATCATTCCCCCGCTTCCTCGTCGGTACGGGAGCTCCGCAGAGGCGAGTTCGGAACCACGGTCGTGGCGGCGGGCCGAGGCGCCGCGCCCGGGCGGCTCTGGGCATCCGATGATCGCGTCTGCTGCTGTTGCTGCTCCTGGTCGTACTGCGAGACGCCGAGTTGCGGCCGGGGCTCGCCTCCCGGCGCCGTCTGCGCTGCCACGAGGTCGGGAACCCGGTGGGCTTCGTCGAGGAAGCCAAGGCGAGATGCTCCACGTGTCTCGTCCGGATGGTCGAGAACCCACGTGTCCTTCGATCCCCCGCCCTGGGAGGAGTTCACGACGAGTTGGCCTGCGGGAAGCGCGACGCGGGTGAGGCCGCCTGGCAGCACCCAGACATCCGTTCCGTCGTTCACCGCGAACGGCCTCAGGTCCGAGTGCCGCGGGCGGATGCCGTCGTCGACGAGCGTCGGGATCGTCGAGAGTTGAACGACGGGCTGGGCGATCCAGCCGCGCGGGTGGCGACGCAGCCGATCGCGCAGGTCGGCGAGTTCGGATGCCGAGGCATCCGGCCCGACGACCAGGCCCTTGCCGCCCGAGCCGTCAACGGGCTTCACCACGAGCTCGTCGAGGCGGTCGAGCACCTCTTCGAGAGAATCCGGGTCTTCGAGGCGCCAGGTGTGCACGTTGGGGAGCAGGGCATCCTCGGCGAGGTAGTACCTGATCAGTTCGGGCAGGTAGGTGTAGGTCAGCTTGTCGTCTGCGACACCGTTTCCCACTGCGTTCGCGATCGTGACGTTGCCCCTGCGCGCGGCTGCGAGCAGCCCGGGTGCCCCGAGCACCGAGTCGGCCCTGAACTGCAGCGGGTCGAGGTATTCGTCGTCCACCCTGCGGTAGATGACGTCGACCCTCGCGCGGCCGTTCGTCGTGCGCATCCAGACGTAGCCGTCGGCGCAGAACAGGTCGCGGCCCTCGACGAGCTCGACGCCCATCAGACGGGCGAGCAGCGCGTGCTCGTAGTAGGCGGAGTTGTGCACACCGGGCGTGAGCACCACGATCGTCGGGTCGACGGCGCCGGCGGGTGCCGCAGCGCGCAAGGCACCCAGGAGCCGATATGGATACTCCCCCACGGGTCGCACGCGCATGCTCACGAACAGCTCGGGCAGAGTCTGCGCCATCACCCTGCGGTTGGAGATGACGTAGCTCACGCCGCTCGGAACGCGCACGTTGTCTTCGAGCACGCGCATGACGCCGTTCTCGTCGCGGATGAGGTCGATGCCCGACACCTGGATGCGTACGCCGTTTGCGCTTCTGATGCCATACGCCTGGCGATGGAAGTTCGTCGAGGATCCGATGACGGATGCAGGCACCACCCCGTCGCGAACGCACCGCTGCTCGCCGTACGCGTCGTCGAGGAACGCTTCGAGGGCCCGAACCCGCTGCTTCACGCCGGCCTCGACCAGTCGCCATTCGTCGGCGTCGATGACGCGCGGAACGGCATCCAGCGGGAATGGGCGCTCCTCGCCCGCGAAGTCGAACGTGACGCCCTGTGCGAGGTACGAGCTTGCGAGGGATTCGGTGCGCCCGCGCAGCTCGTCCTGCGTCATGCGGGCCAGCGCGGAGTGCACGTCCGCATAGGTGTCGCGGGGGAGGCCGGGCGAGGCATCCGGGTCGGCGAACATCTCGTCCCACGCGGAGGCAGCGCTGCGGCGCTTCACCGCCGTGTATCCGTCGAAAAGGTCGCCCACGTCCAGACGGTATGCCCGCGACATTGCGCGCACGTTGCCCGGCGGTTTCCGCCGCACGTCGCGCCTGCACGGCACAAGGTCGATGCCGCGCTGCGCCACCGAATAGGGTCGAATCCGTGAGCATCGTCGTGAGCATCCCCGGATCCGCCCTGCTTGAGGCATACGAGTCGCTCCCGGGGGCGGCGCCGCAGAACGTCGAATTCGTGCAGTGGGACCTGAAGTCGCCGCCGCCGCGCGACGAATTCGACATCGTGGTGCCCCCGTACATGGGCGGTCCCAAGGTGCTCGGCGGCCTGGCCGGCGTTCGGGCGCGACTCGTGCAGAGCCAGTCGATCGGCTACGACGGCGTTGCGGCCGCGCTGCCGGCCGGGATGGTGTTCGCCAACGCCTCGAGCGTTCACGAGACGTCGACGGCCGAGCTGGCGCTCGCGCTCATGCTGGCGGCGCAGCGCGGCATTCCTGACTTCGTGCGCGCCTCCGAGCGAGGCGAGTGGGCGCCCGCTCGATACGAGAGCGTCGCCGACCGCCGGGTGCTGATCGTGGGCTACGGCGGTGTCGGAAAGGCCGTCGAAGAACGCCTTGCCGGGTTCGAGGTCGAGATCACGCGCGTCGCCTCTCGCGCCCGTGACGAGGGCGACCTGCGCATCCACGGCATCGACGAGTTGCCGCAGCTGCTGCCCGATGCCGACATCGTCGTGATCGGCACCCCGCTGACGGATGCCACGCGTCACCTCGTCGACGACGAGTTCCTCTCCGCACTCCCCGCCGGCGCCCTCGTGGTGAACGTGGCGCGTGGCGCGGTCGCCGACACGGACGCCGTGCTGAAGCATGCGGCGGCCGGCCGCTTGCGGTTCGCGCTCGACGTGACGGATCCCGAGCCACTGCCGCAGGGGCATCCGCTGTATGCGTTGCCGAACGTGCTCATCTCGCCGCACGTCGGCGGTGCCACCAGCGCAATGATGCCGCGCATGGCCCGGCTGCTACGCCGTCAGATCGAGCGGATGCTCGCAGGCGAGCCGCCGCTCAACGTCGTGCTCCGCACCTAGACGCCGATCCGGCCGGCGGTCATGAGTCGGGTGGGTGCGCCTCACCACGGCAGGCCGGCCAGCACGGTAGAGTCCGCAACCACCGCGATTGGTGTTCGGCCAGCGCACGAGGCCGCGGCGCAGAGCGGAACGAGGTGCCTGTGCTGTTCGCGGAGATCATCGAGACCGTCGGAAAAGTGATCGATGCGGTCGGAGTCGCGGTCATCGTGATCGGGGCCGTCGCCGCGGGAGCGCTGACCGTTCCCGGACTGCGACGGCGCGATCCAGACGTCTATCGCACCTTCCGCCGGCAGCTGGGCCGCGCGATCCTGCTCGGGCTCGAACTGCTCGTGGCGGCCGACATCATCCGCACGGTCGCCATAACGCCGACGCTCGAGTCGGTCGCGGTGCTCGCGGGCATCGTGCTCATCCGAACGTTCCTGAGCTGGTCGCTCGAGCTCGAGATCTCCGGCGCCTGGCCGTGGCAGAAGCGCAATCTCGGCGCAGCGGCAGCCGGGACGGGCACCGGTCAGGCCGGGCCCGTCACCGACGGACGCGAAGCCGGGCGCTAGGCTGCGGCGTCCTCCTCGACGGCGGATGCCTCGCTCAGCGCGGCCACCTCGTCGTCGGTCAGCTGCAGCGCGACCGACTCGATCAGCGAGGGCAGTTGCTCGACGGTGCGTGCGCTCGCCAGCGGTGCCACCACGGTCGGCTGCTCGCGCAACCAGGCGAGAGCCACCGCGGCGACGGATGCCCCGTGCGCCTCTGCCACCTCGTCGAGCGTCGCGAGCACGCGGCTGCCCCGCTCGTCGAGGTACTTCGCGGCGCCGCCCGCCCGCGGGCTGTCGACATCGACGCCCTCGCGGTACTTGCCCGTGAGGAATCCGCTCGCGAGTGCGTAGTAGGGAACAACACCGAGGCCGAAGCGCTTCGCACGCTCCCGCAGCCCGCTCTCGAAGTCGCGCTCGACCAGGTTGTAGTGCGGCTGCAGGGCGACCGCGCGGTGCAGCCCGTTGCGCTCCGTCGCGTCGAACCACTCGTCGATGCGCTCAGGGCTGTAGTTCGAGATGCCGATCGCGCGCACCTTGCCGGCGTCCACGAGCTCCGACAGGGCGCCGACGGTGTCGGCGATCGGAATGGTCGTGTCGTCGAAGTGGGCGTAGTACAGGTCGAGGTGGTCGACCTGCAGACGGCCGAGCGAGGCATCCGCCGCAGCCTTGATGTTGGCAGGAGCGAGGCCCTTGAACTCGGGATGCGTGCTCACCTTCGTCGCGATCACGAACTGGTCGCGGTCGGAGCGATGCGCCAGCCAGCGTCCGATCACGCGCTCGCTCTCGCCGCCGTGATTGCCTGGCACCCAGGCCGAGTAGCCGTCGGCGGTGTCGATGAAGTTGCCGCCGGCATCCGCGTAGCCGTCGAGCACCGCGAAGGAGTGTTGTTCGTCGGCCGTCCAGCCGAACACATTGCCGCCGAGCGACAGCGGGAAGACCTCGAGGTCCGATGAGCCGATGCGGGTTCGCGGTGCAGACATGGTTTCTCCTTGGTAGTCGGACGGCGCCCGCGGCGGGCCATCGAAACGAGGGGATCCAACGGGATCGCTGCCACCGGCGCCTGAGCGGATGCGTCGCCGGTGACGTCTCTACGATGCAACGCCTGAGCAGCCCAAGCATTCCGCGAAGTCATGCGAGGTCATGCGGCGGGGCCGCCGCCGGCTCGGTCACGGTGGCCCCTGTCTGGTACTCTTCTGTGGTCAGACCACAGGGGGTGACATGGCGCTGGATGGTGAAGCGGACCAAGCTGCCAAGTCCGCGCCCCCTCCAACGGCCCGCGCGTGGCGCGTTGCGCTCGAGCACATCGAGTCCCGTCTGCTGAGCGGTGAGCTGCGACCGGGCGATCACCTTCCGCCCGAACGTCAGCTGGCCGCCGATCTCGGCGTCGCGAGGTCGTCGGTGCGCGAAGCGATCCGCGTGCTCGAGGTGCTCGGGCTGGTCCGAACGGCGACCGGGAGCGGACCGAACGCCGGCGCCATCATCGTCGCCTCTCCCGACGGCGGGATGAGCGCAGTGATGCGGTTGCACGTGGCGGCGCACGGCTTCCCCGTCGCCGACGTCGTCGAGGCGCGGCTGGTCGTCGAGCCGGCCATCGCCGCACATCTCGCCGCCGCCACCGCGCACGACGACGGCGCAGCGGCCGAGGCAGGCTTGCACAGGGCATCCGCACTGCTCGACGCCATGGACGTGCCAGGGCTCGAGCCCGCCGAGTTCCTCGCGCTCGACGCGCGGTTCCATGTGGCACTGGCCGAGGCATCCGGAAACACGGTACTCAGCGCCACCATGGCCGGCCTGCGCGACTCGATCGAGGGCTACGTGCTACAGGCGGTACCGAACCTGCCGTCGTGGTGGGCGACATCCGCGCGGCTCCGCGCCGAGCACCGGGGCATCGTGCAGGCCATCCGGGACAGCGACGCAACGGATGCCGCCCGCCGCGTTCGCGCGCACGTCGCCGGGTACTACGCCGAGTCCCGCATCGCGTGACGACGCATCCGACCAACAGACCACCGAGGAGAACGAGAACATGGTGAAGAGGCAGCTGCCGCAGGTGCGTGAACTGGCGGCCCTGATGCAGTTCAAGAAGCCCGAGTTCAATCTGAAGAAGCGCAGGCTGGATGCCGCGTACACGATCGAAGACCTGCGCACGATCGCCAAGCGCCGCACCCCGAAGGCCGCGTTCGACTACACAGACGGATCGGCAGAGGGCGAGATCGGCCTTGCCCGCGCGCGCCAGGCGTTCCAGGACGTGGAGTTCCACCCGGACATCCTTCGTCCGGCCGTCGACGTCGACACGACGTGCGAGATCCTCGGCGGCCCCTCGGCCCTGCCGTTCGGAATCGCACCGACCGGCTTCACCAGGCTGATGCAGACCGAAGGCGAGACGGCGGGCGCGTCCGCGGCCGGTGCCGCAGGCATCCCGTTCACGCTGTCGACGCTCGGCACGACCTCGATCGAAGACGTCAAGGCCGCGAACCCGAACGGTCGCAACTGGTTCCAGCTCTACGTGATGCGGGACCGGGAGATCTCCTACGGGCTGACGCGCCGGGCGGCGGCTGCGGGCTTCGACACTCTGATGTTCACGGTCGACACACCTATCGCAGGTGCCCGGCTGCGCGACAAGCGCAACGGCTTCTCCATTCCGCCGCAGCTCACACTGCGCACGATCGTCGACGCCATCCCGCGCCCGTGGTGGTGGGTCGACTTCCTCACGACTCCGCCGCTGGAATTCGCATCGCTGTCGTCCACTGGCGGCACCGTGGGCGACCTTCTCGACGCAGCCATGGACCCGACGATCAGCTACGACGACCTCGCCACCATCCGCAGCATGTGGCCGGGAAAGATCGTCATCAAGGGCGTTCAGAACGTCGAGGACTCGAAGCGCCTGATCGACGTCGGGGTCGACGGCATCGTGCTGTCGAACCACGGCGGGCGGCAGCTCGACCGGGCTCCCGTGCCGTTCCGCCTGCTTCCGGATGTCGTGCGCGAGGTGGGCAAGGACGCCACCGTCATGGTCGACACCGGCATCATGAACGGTGCAGACATCGTGGCATCCGTCGCGCTCGGCGCGAAGTTCACGCTCGTCGGCCGCGCCTACCTCTACGGACTCATGGCCGGCGGACGCGAGGGCGTGGACAAGACCATCGACATCCTGGCGACCCAGCTCCGTCGCACCATGCGACTGCTTGGCGTCTCGAGCCTCGAAGAGTTGAACCCTTCGCACGTCACACAGCTGACCCGGCTCGTGCCCGTTTCGCGCGCTGCAACGGAAGCAGCGGATGCCTCGGCCTCCCGCACGCGAACCTCGGCATCCCGCGCCCGCTCGGGCACCGGTAATGCGAGCAAGGCGAAGGCCGTGAGCAAGTAGCGCCCGCCGCCACCGCGGGTTGAGTAGCCCGCGCCAGCGGGCGTATCGAAACCCCACTGCCCGTTCGTGGTTTCGATACGCGACGCTGCGCGTCGCTACTCAACCAACGGTGCGCCTGCCCTATCGAAACCCGACGTCCCGGATGAACCACGGCGGCACCTGGCTCGTGTTCTCGGTAACACCGAGCGCGCACACTGAGAGAGCAGGCGCAGCCAGCAGTGAGCCGCGGAAGGGAGACGACATGACCGCCGACGATGCGGCATTGCTTCGTGCCCTTCACGACGAGCATGCGCCGGCGCTCTGGCGCTACGTGGTGTCTCTCACGGGCGACAGGGCTCAGGCCGACGACATCGTGCAGGAGACGCTGCTGCGCGCCTGGCGCAAGCCGAGCGTGCTCGACCAGAGCGAGACATCCGCTCGCGCCTGGCTGTTCACGGTAGCTCGCAACCTCGTGATCGACGGCGTGCGGAGCGCCAGACACAACCACGAAGTGACGACTGATGTTCTTCCGGATGCCCCGACCCCTGACGAGACGGATGCCCGCCTCGACGCGTGGCTCGTCGCCGATGCCCTCTCGACGTTGTCGCACGAGCACCGCGCCGTCATCGTTCACGCGTACTACGCGGGCCGTTCGACGGCCGAGATCGCCAGAGAGCTGGGGATACCAGAAGGCACTGTCAAGTCGAGGATGCACTACGGACTGCGAGCGCTACGCCTCGCACTGCAGGAGAAGGGGGTGACCCGATGAACGATCGCGACACGCGCAACAGCGCGGACAACCTGCGCGAAGACCACGAACGTTTCGCCGAGTGGGACGCCGCCTACGTGCTCGGCGCGCTCTCCCCAGCAGAGCGTCGAGCGTATGAGGAGCACCTCGGGGTGTGCCCGATCTGCTCGGAATCGATCCGCGAGTTGGCCGGCATGCCCGGCCTGCTCGGCACGCTGTCTCGCGACGAGGCGATCGAGCTGCTCGACAACGAGCAGCCCCAGGTTCCCGACCTCATGCCCTCGCTCCTGCACCGGGTGCGGCGACGTCGCAGGATGCGGCGCCGGTCGCTGGCGGCTGCCCTCGTCGGGGCGGCTGCCATCGCGGCCGTGATCGCGCTGGTGGTGCCCTCGATGGTGAGCGAACCGCCCGCGGCATCCTTCGCGACGAGCCTGCAGCCGGTGGGGACGACATCCGAGTCGACAAGCCCACTCACGGCGAGCATCACGCTGACCGCCAAGAAGTGGGGCACGTCGATCGGCATGGTTTGCGACTGGAACGCCGACTCGAGCTGGTCTCCGAAGGCCGGCGGCACGACCAGGTGGGAGTATGCCCTCTGGGCGGTGGCCAAGGACGGCACGACCGATCAGGTGGCCACGTGGTACGCCGGCCCGGGCGACGTGGTGCGCACGAGCGGTTCGACGGCGATCCCGGTGAGCGACATCCAGCGCGTCGAGCTGCGGGCTACCGCCACAGGCGCAGTGCTGCTCGCGGCGCCCGTGCACGCCCAATCGAACGGATAGTGCGATCGAACCGATAGCGCAGTCGCGCGGTCAGAACAGCTCGCGCAGCGTCGCGAGCATGCGCACGTCGTCTTCGAACGCGCCGCCCTCGTGACCGTTGTACGGCCAGACGACGATCTCCTTGGATGCGCCCGCGTATGCATTGAACGCGCCGAACACGGTCGAAGGCGGGCAGACGGCATCCATCAGCGCCGTCGAAAACCACGCTGGCGCGGTTGCGCGCTTGGCGAAGTTGACGCCGTCGAAGTAGCTCAGCACGGAGTGCACGGTGCCGACCCGGTCACGGTGCACGGCGAGGTACTTGCCGATCTCCTTGTAGGGAAAGTCGTCGGTGATCACGGATGCTCGGGGAAAGTCGCACAGGAACGGAACCCGCGGGAACGCGGCCGCGAGATCGGGCACCAGTCCGGCGACCGCGAGCGTGATGCCTCCGCCCTGGCTCCCGCCGGCCACGACGACCCTGTCCGCATCCACGACGTCGAGCGAGCGAGCCGCCTCGACGGCCCGCACGGCATCCGTGAACAGGCGACGGTAGTAGTACGTATGCGGGCTCTCGATGCCCCTCGTCATGACTCCCGGGTACGCCGGACCGCTGCCGTCCGGGTCGGCCGTGTCGCCTAGCCCCCAGGTCGAGCCCTGCCCGCGGGTGTCCATCATGAGGTGGGCGTAGCCGGCGGATGCCCACAGCAGGTTCTCGAGAGCGTGGCCGCGTCCGCCGCCGTACCCCTGGTACTGCACGATCGCAGGCAGCGGCCCCGACGCCGCCGCCGGCACCCGCAGCCACGCCTTGATCCGCTGCCCGTGGAAGCCGTTGAACATGACGTCGAAGAGGTCGATGGTCGTGAGCGCCGTTTCGACCGGGGTCAGAACGACGTCGAGCGGGAAGGAGCGGGCGTCGTCGAGCGTCTCGGTCCAGAAGGCGTCGAAGTCGTCTGGCTCGCGCTGGTCGCTCGTGTACGTACGCAGTTCGTGTTCTGGGAGGTCGGTGAACATGGGGTCAAGGATATTGGGCCGGAGCGCCACCGCCAGTCGAGTAGCGCCGCCGCAGGCGACGCGTATCGAGACCCCGCCCTCAGCTGCGCCCCATGCCGCGGTACCGCCAGCCAGCCGCCATCCAGGCATCGCGGTCGAGCGCGTTGCGTCCGTCGATGACGATCGCTCCAGACACCAGCTCGCGCGTGGCGACCGGGTCCAGGCCCGTGTACTCCGGCCATTCCGTGACGAGGATGAGGAGGTCGGCGCCGCGCAGGGCATCCGTTGTGTCGTCCGCGTACTCCAGCTGCGGATGCCTCGCCCTCGCGTTCGCCACTCCCTGCGGGTCGGCGGCCACCACGTCGGCCCCCAGTCCCTTGAGCGCAACGGCCACGTCGAGCGCCGGCGAGTCGCGCACGTCGTCGGAGTGCGGCTTGAACGTGACGCCGAGCACAGCGACCTTGCGACCGACCACCGATCCGCCCAGCTCGGCCGTCGCCAGGTCGACCACACGGTGCCTGCGGCGCAGATTGATGGCGTCGACCTCTTTGAGGAAGGCGACCGACTCCCCCCGCCCGAGCTCCTCGGCACGCGCCGTGAAGGCGCGGATGTCCTTCGGCAGGCATCCGCCGCCGAAGCCGACGCCGGCGTTCAGGAACCGGCGGCCGATGCGGGTGTCGTGGCCGAGGGCATCCGCGAGCTGCGTCACGTCTGCCCCCGTCACCTCTGCGATCTCGGCCATCGCGTTGATGAACGAGATCTTCGTGGCGAGGTAGGCGTTGGCCGCGACCTTCACCAGTTCCGCCGTCGCGAAGTCGGTGACCATGCGCGGCGTGCCGAGCCCGATCGCGTGCGCGTAGACCTCATCGAGCGCGGCGACGGATGCCTCGTCCCCCGCCTCCACCCCGTACACCAGCCGGTCGGGTTCCACCGTGTCGTGCACGGCGTAGCCCTCGCGCAGGAATTCCGGGTTCCACACCAGCCGTGCGCCCGTGGCATCGATGCGCTCGGCGAGGCCGGCGGCGGTACCGACCGGAACAGTGCTCTTGCCGACCACGACGTGGCCGGCGCCGAGATGCGGCAGCAGGGCATCCACCGCGGCGTCGACGAACCGCAGATCCGCGGCGTTTCCGTCGTGTGCCTGGGGAGTGCCGACGGCGATGAAATGCACCGTCGCATCTGCGGCCGCGGCCGGATCGGTCGTGAAACGCAGGCGTCCGGATGCTATGGACTCGGCGAGCAGCTCGGCCAGCCCTGGCTCGAAGATGGGCGGCTCGCCCGCCGACAGGCGCTCGACCTTGCGCACGTCCACATCGATGCCGACGACGTCGTGCCCGAGCTGGGCCATGGCCGAGGCGTGCACGGCACCGAGGTAGCCGCATCCGGTCACGGAGATTCTCATGTGTTCCTCGCTCGGTCGTCGCTCGCGTCGCAGGTCGGGTTTCGCCTCGAACGTACCGCGCCGCAATGAACGGATGCCTGCACTGCGGGCTTGCGGACGCCATCCGCTCGCCACCGAGCGCGGTTTAGGATTCGTCGCATGGCTGCAGATTCTCCGGCGGGTTGGTACCCGAACCCGTGGAACGACGCGGAGGAGCTGTACTGGTCGGGCACCGAATGGACCGGCATCTCCCGCGCGGCCCACCGCGCAGCCCCTGCGATCAGCGTGCCGGCGCCGCCCGACGAGGTGGAGGAGGCCACGATCATCCGGCCGCGGCGCACCTCGCCGCCCCTGCTGCCCACTCCGCTGCTGGCACCCGAGTCCTATGCCGACGCATACGCCGACGCCGGGGAACCATACGCGGATCCTGCTCAGCGCTACGCCGAGCCCGCCCCGTTCTTTGCGGAGCCGGTGCAGCCATCCGCGGAGCCCGCTCAGTTCTACGTCGAGCCGGCGCAGTCATACGCCCAACCACCGCAGCCATCCGGCCGAACCGGTCAACCGTACGTGCAGGCTCCTCCGCCCTCTGGGGAGGCGGAGCAGCGGTATGAAGGACAGGACGGCCAGTCATATCAAGGTGCCCCGCCTTACCAGGACGCTCAGCCTTACCGTCCTGCCCAGCCGAATCAGGACGCCTATTACGAGGCGCCGGATGCCGCGAGCATCCGCTGGGCTCTCCGCGACGTTGCGCCCGCGCAACCGGGCAATCGGAGGGCTCGACTCGGATTGATCGCGATGATCGCCGGCATCGTCGCCGCCGTGTTCGCGGTCGTTCCCGGTCTGAGCCTGCTGGCGTGGGTGCCGGCGTTCGTCGCGATCGGCCTCGGCATCGCGAGTTACCTGGGCGGACGCCCTCGCGGCTATGCCCTCGCAGGCATCATCGAGGGCGGCGCCGCGCTAGCAGCGGGCACTGGGGTCTCGATCTGGTTCCTCGTGCAACTGGGCGCGCTGGCGAGCTGACGGTCAGCGCACGCCTCGCATCAGGCGTCTGAGCCACGACGCCATGAGTCCGAGCACCACGCCGATCACGATGGCGACCAGACCCAGCACACCGAAGTACGCCCACTCCGTCTTCGGCGAGTAGAACTGGGCGAGCTGTCCGCTCAGCGCCGTGCCGAGGGCGACCGACAGGAAGAACAACGCCACCATCTGCGCGTGGAACCGAGATGGCGCGAGTTTGGTCGACACCGAGAGCCCGACCGGAGACAGCAGCAGCTCGGCGATGGTGAACACGAGCAGGATGCCGATCATCGCCAACAAGGGTGTGCTGTTCTTGCCGCCGCCGGCGAACGGCAGGAACAGCAGGAACGCGACGCCCATGATGACCGTTCCCATCGCGAATTTCAGCGGGGTGGAGGGCTGCCGCTCGCCGAGCTTCGTCCACAGAGCGGCGAACACACCGCTCAGAACGATGATGAAGACCGGGTTGATGGACTGCACCCACGAGATCGGGAAGTCCCAGCCGAACAGGTCCCGGTTGAGCCGGTTGTCGGAGTAGAAGGTGACCACGGTGAACTGCTGCTGGTACAACGACCAGAACGCGGCGCTCGCGATGAAGAGCGGGATGAACGCGTAGACCCGGCTGCGCTCGACATCCGTGAGCCTGCTGGTGAGGATGACCACGAAGTATCCGATGGCCGCGACGATCGTGACGACGATGACCACGAGCGACAGGTTGGTCGCCCGTATGACGCCGACGAGCGTGAGCACGACGATGACGAGGATGCCCGCGGCACCGATGCAGAGCCACAGCACGTACCGCGATCGCTGCAGCGGGTTCGGCACGTTCCGGGCCTCGTCGGGGAGGCGCTTGCGGCCGAACGAGTACTGCACGAGTCCGATGGCCATTCCGAGCGCGGCGAGTCCGAAGCCGTAGTGGAATCCGATGGTCGACTGCAGCAGCCCGGTGAGGAGTGGACCGAAGAACGCACCCAGGTTGATGCCGAGGTAGAAGACCGAGAAGCCGGCATCCCTGCGCGGATCGTGCTCGCTGTACAGCGTGCCGACCACCGTCGTGGCGTTGGCTTTGAGCCCGCCGGACCCCACCGCGACCAGGATGAGACCGACCCCCACGCCGAGGTAGCCGGGCAGCAGCGCCAGCGCGATGTGACCGCACATGATGACGATGGCGCTGTAGAACAGCACCCGCTCCGACCCGAGCAGCCGGTCGGCCACCCAGGCGCCGATGATGGTCGAGAGGTAGACCGCACCGCCATACGCCCCGACGATCCCGGCCGCCTCGGGCTTGGGCATGGCCAGACCGCCGTGCGCGACCGAGAAGTAGAGGTAGAGCAGCAGGATGCCCTGCATCCCGTAGAACGAGAACCTCTCCCACATCTCCACCCCGAAGATGTTGGCCAGCGATCTCGGCTGACCGAGGAAGGTCTTTTCGTGTTCACCCCGCGTCGTGTCGGTCGACGCCCCCGCGTCCGCACTCATGCCATCAGGCTAAACCTCGCCGTCCATACCGCCGCAGGTCACGTCGCCCGCTCCTTAGTTTGAACTGCGGAAATGGTGCCAAGGCGCCTGCCTTGGCACCATTTCCGCAGTTGAGACGCTCGCGGAGCGCTGCTGTGGACAGAACCGGAGGGTGTGGGCTCGCATCGAGCACACTCCTGGCATCCCACGCGCATCCCGCTGCCGCCGGAACTGCGAGGGTCGTCGTTCCGCGCCGCCGGACCCGGCCCGAACGGACTCGGCCGCGGGCGCCTGCGAGCCGGCGATGTCGACGCACCGTTCCACGGCATCCGAAGCGTGGACGTGGCGCTCGATGACCCGATCGCCCTCGCGCGGGCGTACGCGCCGCGTCTGAGACCCGGCCAGTTCTACTGCCACACGACCGCCGCACTGTTGTGGGGCATACCGCTTCCGCTCGAACTCGAGCAGTCGCTGGATGTCCACGTCGGCACGACGAAAGGCAGCAAACCCCGCACCAGGGGCGTCGTCGGGCACGAGTTCCGGCCGCTGGCGGTGCGCCACCGCAATCGCATGCCGGTGACGACGGCCGCCGACACGTGGTGCCACCTGTCCTCGATGCTCTCCAGGGAGGATCTCGTCGCCGCCGGCGACTTCCTCATCTCGGGCCAACGGATCAGGTCGGAGATCCGCACCACACCCTTGTGCACTCCCGCGGACCTTGCGGATGCCGCATCCCGCTACGGCCGCACGCCAGGCGCCGCGGGCATCCGCTGGGCGCTGCCCCGGCTCCGCGCTCCGGTCGATTCACGCAGGGAATCGCTGCTGCGGCTCCTGCTCGTCGAGCACGGCCTGCCCGAGCCGGTCGTCGCGCATCCCGTGGCCGTCGCCGGCGGGGTGGTGCTCCACCCGGATCTTTCCTACCCCGCGTTGAAGATCGCCATCGAATACGAGGGTGACGAGCACCGCTCGAGCAAACGTCGCTGGCGCGAGGACCTGCGCCGCGTCAGGTTGCTCGAGGAGGCCGGCTGGCGCGTCTTCCGGGTGACGGACGACGAGCTCAATGCGCCGGCCGCGCTGGTACGCGCGATCCGCAGTGCTGCCACCGCCGCATCCTGACGCGCTGCCGGTTTGGACTGCAGAAATGGCGCCAAGGCGTTTGCCTTGGCGCCATTTCTGCAGTTGAGATGCGAACCGCGGGCTCAGCCCGCGTTCGCCTGGGCGATCAGGGCGTCGATGGTGTCGTCGTTGAGCCCCACGCCGGGGAAGCGGCCGATGCGACGCAGAGGCATCGAGCCCATCATCGCGACGAGTTCCTCGTTCTGGAACATCGCGGTCGCCTCTGGGTTCTGGGCCGCCGCCTGCTGCAGCAACCCAGCGAGCACCTGCTGGCCGCCAGGATGCCTCATCCACTCCGCGAGCGACGACTGCCGGTCGAGCGGCACCACGGGCTCGCTGAGCTGCAGCTCGACGCTGCCCTGCTCGCGGATGTCCCTCGAGCTCGCCCCGACCAGGATCCCGACCGACCCGTTCTCCACGTACCACCGCTTCAGCGTCGGGTGGAAGTAGGCGAAGTCGCGGTATCCGAGCGTGAAGGAGACCTCGCGGCTCTCACCCGGCTCCAGCGGCACCACCTGGAAGCCGCGCAGCTCGTTGAGCGGCCGACGCACGTGGGCGCTCGGGGCTGCGACGTACAGCTGCACGACTTCACGGCCGGCCACCGCTCCCGTGTTCGTCACGGTGACGGACACGTGGACCGCCAGGTCTGCATCCGTCCCCTCGACACTCATCGACAGGCCCGAGTACTCGAAGCTCGTGTACGACAGGCCGTGCCCGAACGGATAGCTGACGGGCAGCTGCCGTGCGTCGTACCAGCGGTAGCCGACGAAGACGCCGTCGCCGTACTCGAGATGGCCATCGTGGGCCGGGTAGTCGAGGAACGCCGAGTTGTCTTCGAGCTTCTCGGGGATGGTCTCGGTGAGCCGGCCGGACGGGTTGGTCACGCCGAACAGGATGTCTGCGATCGCGCCCCCGCCGGCCTGCCCGAGCAGCCATCCCTCGAGAATGGCTCGGGCTCCCGCCTCCCAGTCCGAGACCCGCACCGCCGAGCCGTTCGACAGCACGACCACCACGTTCGGGTTGGCCTGTACCACCGCAGCGAGCAGTGCGATCTGGTCAGCAGGCAGCTCGATGTTCTCGCGGTCATAGCCCTCAGACTCGGCAACAGAGGGAAGGCCGAGGAACACGACGACCACCTCGGAACCGGATGCCACCGCGGCTGCCTCGCGCGCGAGCCCGGCCGCGTCGCCGCTTCCGTCAAGCGTGAAACCCGGTGCGAACGGCACGTCGGAGCCGGCGATCCGGCGGATCTCGGTGAGCGCGTCGTCGAGCCTCGTGGGCTCGATCTGAGAGCTTCCTGCGCCCTGGTATCGCGGATTGCGCGCGAACTCTCCGATCACGGCGATGGAGCCATCCGAGGACAGGGGCAGCACGCCTCCCTCGTTCTTCAGCAGCACAGCCGCCCTGGATGCCGCCTCCCGCGCGAGCGCGTGGTGCGAAGCGACGAGCTCGTCGGGCACGGACAGGCGGCGGCCGGCATCCGTCTTCAAGTGCGCGTGATCGAACACGAGCTTCAGCACGTTCCGCACCGCGGCATCGAGGGATGCCTCGTCGAGCGATCCGGATCGCACCGCGGCCACGATCGCCTCCGGGCCCGCCTCCGACTCCGGCATCTCGAGGTCGAGGCCGGCTGCGACTGCCGCATCCCTGTCGTTCACCGCGCCCCAGTCCGAGACGACGACGCCGTCGAAGCCCCACTCGTCGCGCAGCACCTCGGTGAGCAGCCAGTGGCTCTCGGTCGCGTAGACGCCGTTGACCTTGTTGTAAGCGGCCATGAGAGTGGCGGGCGCCGCATCCTTCACCGCCCGCTCGAAGCCGGCCAGGTAGATCTCGCGGGCGGTGCGCTCGTCCATGTCGGCGCTCACCCGGAACCGGTCGGTCTCCTGGCTGTTGGCCGCGTAGTGCTTGAGGGATGTGCCGACGCCCGTCTTCTGGATGCCGCGAATGAGCGCGCTCCCGAGGGCCCCGGCGATGAGCGGGTCTTCGGAGAAGTACTCGAAGTTGCGTCCGCACAGGGGCGAGCGCTTGATGTTGATGCCGGGACCGAGCAGCACCTGCACATCGAGAGCCTTCGACTCTTCGCCGAGGGCTTCGCCCACGCGCTCGATGAGGTCGGCGTCCCAGGTGGATCCGAGCCCGACCGCCGGCGGAAAGCAGGTGGCGGGGTAGCTGCCGCCTATGCCGTTCTCCTGCTCAGGCGGCTGGCGACGAACGCCGTGCGGTCCGTCGCTCAGCGTGATGGCCGGTATGCCCAGCCGCTCGATCGCCCTCGTGTGCCAGAAGCCGTCGCCCGTGACGAGCGACGCCTTCTCTTCGAGAGTGAGCTGGGACAGCAGGGCGTCGACGTCGTTGGCCATGGCATCCATTCTCTCCTGCCCGCGGGCTCCCTGCCCTCCTGCTCCTTGCCCACCTGCTCCTTGCCTCCCGCTCCCCGAGCGAGAATGGGTCAGCGCGGGACCGTCACTCCTCACGGCTACGCTCGGAAGGGTGACCCACCGGCTCACTCGCGACGAGGCTCGGCGCATCGCCGTGCGCGCTCAGCTGCTCGACGCGCAACGACCCGGCGACGTCGTCGAGGTCGCCGAGCAGCTGGGCTCGATTAAGATCGATCCGACGGCGACCATCGCGCCGTGCCAGCACACGGTGCTGTGGTCGCGCATCGGATGGTCGTACGAGTCCGCGCAGCTCACCAAAGCCGTGGAGATGGACCGGGCGCTCTTCGAGTTCGACGGCAGCTTCCACGCGACGAGCCTGCTACCCGCGATGTTGCCGGAGATGCGGCACTTTCCCCGCCGGGAGAGCAGCAGGCAGTGGCTGGAGGCCAATGCGAAGTTCCGAGCGGATGTTCTCGCCCGCCTTCGCGCGGAGGGTCCCCTCATGGCGAGCGAGATCCCCGACACGGCCGAGGTCGCGCGCGACAACGACGGCGGCTGGTTCGGACCGAACCAGGTACCGCACATGCTCGACTTCCTCGCACGCCAGGGCGAGGTGGCCATCGTCGGCAGGCGAGGCCGTCATCGCATCTGGGACCTCGCCGAGCGCGTATACCCGCAGAACCTGCCGGAGTACACCGATGAGGAAGCAGCACGGATGCTCGCTGAACGCCGCCTGCAGGCAGCAGGCATCGCGAAGCAGAAGTCACCGTGGACTCCCGTCGGCGAGGCAGGCGAACCCGCCACGATCGAGGGCATGCGCACGACGTGGCGGGTCGACCCACAGGCGCTCGCATCGCTCGATGATGAGGTCGACGGACGCGTGGCCATCCTCAACCCATACGACGGCATGCTGTTCGACCGGCCGCGCCTGCGCGACATCTTCGACTTCGACTATGTGCTCGAGCAGTTCAAGCCGAAGTCGCAGCGCAAGTACGGATTCTTCGCGCATCCGATCCTGCTCGGCGACATGTTCATGGGGCTGCTCGACGCCGAGGTCGACCGGGAGAACGAGGTGCTGCGCGTGAACGCCGTGCACGAGCTCATCCCCTTCGAGCCTGAGGAGGACGAGATGGTGCGCGCCGAGATCGCCGACCTGGGCGAATGGCTTGGCGTGCACGTCGCCGAGTTCTGACCCGTCGGACACCACCGCGGGTTGAGTAGCCCGCCATGGGGCGGGCGTATCGAAACCCGGCGTCCCACCGGTGCGGTTCGATACGCGACCCTACTCAACCCGCGGTGGGTTCAGCGAGCGGCGAGCGCAGCCTCGAACTCGTCGACGGCCCAGTCCAGGTCGGCCCGCTCGACGACGATCGGCGGCGCGAAACGGATGGTCGCTCCGTGCGTGTCCTTCACCAGGATGCCGCGCCGAAGCATCCTCTCCGCGAGCTCGCGCCCGGATCCCACGGCCGGGTCCACGTCGACGCCCGCCCAGAGTCCCGCCCCGCGCACGGCGGTGACCCCATGCCCGATGAGCGCCGCCAGCCTGGTGCGCAGGTGCTCGCCCAGCTCGCGGGCGCGACGCTGCGGCTCGCCTGTTGCGAGCATCCTGACAACCTGGATGCCCACTGCGCACGCCAACGGGTTGCCGCCGAATGTCGAGCCGTGCTCGCCGGGGCGGATGACACCGAGCACGTCGCGGTTCGCCACCACTGCTGAGACGGGAAGGATGCCGCCGCCCAGCGCCTTGCCGAGCAGGTAGACGTCGGGCGTAACGCCCCAGAGCGCACAGGCGAACGTCTCGCCGACGCGGCCCAGTCCCGACTGCACCTCGTCTGCGACGAGGAGCACGCGGTTCTCGGTGCAGATGCGACGCAGTTCCGGCAGGAAGTCGTCGGGCGGCACGATCACTCCCGCCTCGCCCTGGATGGGCTCGACGAGCACCGCCACGGTGTTCTGGTCGACGGCCGCGGCCACGGCGGCCACGTCGCCGTACGGCACCGAGCGGAAGCCGGGAGTGTACGGACCGAAGTCGTTGCGGGCATCCGGGTCGTCGCTGAACCCGACGATGGTCGTGGTGCGCCCGTGGAAGTTGCCGTCGAAGACGATGATGTTCGCGGCATCCGCGGCGACGCCCTTCACGCGGTATCCCCAGGCGCGGGCGACCTTGATGCCGGTCTCCACGGCTTCGGCGCCCGTGTTCATGGGAAGCACCAGGTCTTTTCCGGCGAGCGCCGCGAGCTCGGTGACGAACGGACCGAGGAGGTCGTGGTGGAACGCCCGACTCGTCAGCGTGATGCGGTCCAGCTGCGCTTTGGCGGCCGCGACGAGCACGGGGTTGGAATGCCCGAAGTTGACGGCCGAATAGGCGGCAAGGCAGTCGAGGTACCTGTTGCCGTCCACGTCGGTCACCCACGCGCCATCACCCGATGCGATCACGACAGGCAGCGGTGAGTAGTTGTGAGCGGCGTGATCGTCTTCGAGGCGCAGCAACTCTGCCGAGGCGTCGCCCGGTTCGCCGGGCTTCGACAGACGGTCGCCGCTCAGCCCGCGGTGTTCGCTCAGCGGCGCAGTTCCAGGGTGCAGCATTTCACGCCACCTCCCCCTCGCAGAAGCTCGGACAGGTCGACCCCGATCGGGTTGTAGCCGCGCTCACGCAGCTGCTTCTCGAAGCCCACGGCGCGCTTGGCGATCACCACGTTGTAGCCGTCGGAGATGGAGTTGAGGCCGAGGATGCCCGCGTCCTCCTCGCTCACGATGATCGCGTTCGGATACAGCTCCTCGAGCCTGCGGCGGCTCGGCTCGTCGAACGCGGCGGGCACGTACGCGATGTTGGCGTGCTCGTCGTCTTTCAGGGGATCGAGCACGGAGATCGCCGTGTCGAGGTGGTAGAAGCGCGGGTCGACGAGCTTGAGCGTGACGACCTCGCGGCCGAACACCTCGGCCAGCTCCTTGTGGCTCTCGACGCTGCTGCGGAAACCTGTTCCAGCGAGGATGCGCGTGCCCACGAGCAGAATGTCGCCCTCGCCCTCGTTCACGTTCTCGGGCTCGACGACGCGGAATCCGTTCTCCGCGAACCACTCCATGAATGCTGGACCCTCTGGCGCACGCTGGGGGTAGGTGAAGAGGGCGCCGTAAGCGATGCCGTCGATGAGGAAACCGCCGTTGGCGGTGTACACCATGTCCGGAAGCCCAGGGATCGGGTCGATGAGGTGCACGTCGTGTCCGAGGCGCAGGAACGTCTCATACAGCGTCGTCCACTGCTCGAGCGCGTTACGGGTGTCGGTGGGCTCCTGCGGGTGCATCCATGGGTTGATTCGGTAGCTCACCGTGAAATGCTCCGGCCGGCACATCAGGTAGGTACGGTGGGACGGCACACGGCGCTGCGGCGCATCCGTCTCCGTGGCGGAATCGGATGCCTTGTCGCGCGCTTGTTCGCGCACGCGTGCGTCGGTGGAGTCGATGGCCGTCATGCTTTCCAGTGTCGCACCGGGATATTGCGGGTGTCTGGCATCCGCTGCACGATTCGTGCGCAAATCGTCGTGTCGACGCAATGATTCCACCTAGAATGGGCCGGTGGACAACTTGGATCGGAACATCATCGACCTCCTGCGCGAGAACTCTCGCGCCTCGTACGGCGACATCGGCTCGCGTGTCGGGCTGTCCGCATCCGCAGTGAAGCGACGCATCGACCGACTGGTGGCCGACGGTGTCATCCGCGGTTTCACGATCAACGTCGACCCGACCATCGACGGCATGAGCACCGAGGCCTACGTGGAGCTGTTCTGCAGGGGAACCGTCTCGCCGAGCGAGTTGCAGCGCATCCTCACGGCCGTTCCCGAGGTGGCAGAGGCGTCGACCGTGTCGGGCAGCGCCGACGCCATTCTGCGCATCCGGTCGAGGGACATCCCGAGCCTCGAAGCCGCGCTCGAGCGCGTGCGCGTGGCTCCCAGCGTCGACCACACGCGCAGCGCGATCGTGCTCTCGCGCCTCGTGCATCGCAAGATCGAGTGACAAGGAAGGCTTCGCCTTCCATAACGCCTGAGCACATCCATAGCGATTCCTCTCGACTCGCCCAGCAGACTCTGTGACGATGAGCGGGTGGACGAACCGAAAGCGCGCCTCCTCGTCGTCGAGGACGACCTCGACATGGCGAGGCTCATTCGCCGCGGACTCATCGCGGAGGGCTACGACGTGCTCTCGGTCGACAACGGCGTGGACGCGCTCATCACACTTCGCGACAACACGGTCGACGCGCTCGCCGTCGACGTCATGCTGCCGGGAATGAGCGGCTTCGAGCTGTGCCGCAGGGTGCGCGAGTCCGGCCGCACCATGCCCATCCTGCTGCTGACCGCACGCGACGCCGTCGAAGACCGAGTGTTCGGCCTCGACTCGGGAGCCGACGACTACCTCACGAAGCCGTTCGCGTTCGCGGAACTGGCCGCCAGGCTACGCGCGCTGCTTCGCAGGGATGCCTCGACCAAGCCGACCCTGCGCGTCGGCAACCTCACCATCGACTCGCTCGAGCACAAGGCATCCGTGGCGGGCAAGCAGGTGGCGTTCAGCCCCCGCGAGTTCTCACTCGTGCGCCTGCTCGCGACGCACGCGGGCGAGATGGTGACGCGCAACGACATCCTCGACGACATCTGGGGCGGGCATGAGCACATCGACCAGAACGTGCTCGACCAGTACGTGTCGTACGTGCGCCGCAAGCTAGATGCTGCAGAGACCGGCATCCGCATTGCCACGGTGCGCGGCCTCGGGTACCGACTCGAGCTGATCCAGACTCCTGGCGAGGCGGAGTCGTCGGAGCACGGCGCTCCTGCCGAGCCGGCAAGGTGAGCCGAGCGGTCGACGTGAACACTGTGAGTCGAGCCGCGTCGTGAAGTGGATCCGGGGCACCGCCGGGCGCCTGTCGATCACGGCTCGCATTACCGTGGGCAGCTTCGTGATCGCGCTCCTCGTCGGGGTCGTCGCGGTGCTGGGCATCCGTGCCGGCGTGAGCGTGATCGTGCGCAATGCCACCGTCACGTTGCTGCGCGACGATGCCGAGCAGTTCGAGGTGGCGCTGCAGAAGAACCCGGTAGACGTCGACGCCGTTCCCACCGAGGACCAGTACGTGGCCCTCGTCTCTCCCTCTGGAAGGGCGACGCTGTCGACCCTGCCTCGGTCACTGCGGCCATACGGGCACATACCCCTCGCCTCGGAGGAGACCACACAGGTGGTGCGAACCTCGCAGCACGCATATCTGGTGCGCTCGAAGGCGGTCGCCACTCCCAGCGGGGTGTGGCATGTCATCACGGCACGCGATCAGGACTCCAACGACCTCGTGCTGGTGAGGCTGACGACGGCACTCATCATCGGCATGATCGGCCTCGTCGCGTGCTTCACGATGGCGTCGTTCATCTTGGCGCGCACCGCGCTACGGCCGGTGAACGACATGCGCAGGCAGGCGGACCAGATCACGCGGCGACAGGCCGATCGCAGTGGCGGGAGCCCAGGCGACGAACTGCTCGAAGTGCCGCCTGTGCGGGACGAGCTCGCCGCTCTCGCGGTCACGCTGAACGGCCTCATCGCCGCACTGCGGGCATCCGCCGAGCGAGAGAAACAACTCGTCTCGGATGCCAGCCACGAGCTGCGCACACCGCTCGCCGTGCTGCGCGGCGAGCTGGAGCTGGCGGAGCTCGACGCGGGCGACGCCGATGCGCTGCTCGCGGATGTGCGTCAGGCCCAGTCGACCGTGCTGCGGTTGTCGAACCTCGCGACGAACCTGCTCGAGCTCTCCCGCATCGATGCGCACGGCGACCGCGGATCGAGCGGCTGGCATGCCCTCGAGAACGAGCTGGCGGCGGCGATCGACCGCATGCGCCAGGCGGCGCTCGTGCGAGGCATCCAGTGCGTCATCGACTTCGAGGTGACGACGGAGACGCCGGCGCCGGGCGCGATCGCGCTGTCGACCCAGGAGTTCGGACGCATCGTCGACAACCTCATCTCCAACTCGATCACCGCGATAGGCGCAGCGAAGGGTGCAGGCACCGTGACGGCCCGCCTTCAACACGACAACGCATGCGTCCGGCTGACGATCCTGGACGACGGGCCGGGAATGCCGCAGGACTTCGTGCCGATCGCGCTGGACCGCTTCACCAGAGCCGACGCTGCGCGCAACACGACGACGGGCAGCGGACTGGGGCTCGCGATCGTGTCCGGACTGGTCGACGCCGCTCGAGGGGGCATCCGCCTCGCCTCACGCCCAGATGAGGGACTCACGGTCGACATCGAACTGCCCCTGACGTAGACGGCTTCGCCGGTGGGCGCAGTCAGTCAGCTGTGTTCGCGATCCCGCTCAACAGGCCTCCATCGGCTCGGCATAGCGAGCAAGCTCGCTCTGCGCTCGCCTCAGTCAGCTGTGTTCGCGGCGCTCAACAGCCTCCATCGGCTCGGCATAGCGAGCAAGCTCGCTCTGCGCTCGCCTCAGTCAGCTGTGCAGGACGCGGCCGAAGTGGTAGCCGATGCCGCTCCACGTGGACAGTGACACGATGCGAACCGGGATTCCGTAGTCGGGCGCCTCGATGATCATCCCGTCGCCGAGGTAGAGCGCGACATGCTCGTCGTCGTTGAAGAAGACCAGGTCGCCGGGCTGCGCTTGAGCCTCGGTGATGGGGGTGGCGACGGAATCCTGCGAAGGCACGTAGTGCACGAGCGAGACGCCGACCGTTGCGTAGGAGACCATGGTGAGGCCCGAGCAGTCGATACCGGAATGGGATGCCCCACCGAGCGCATAGGGGTCGCCAAGGTAGGTCAGCGCGGTCTCCACGATCTTCTCGCGGGCACCTCCGTACTGGAGCGCCTCCGCGAGCGCCACGGCGACGCCCGGGCCGTTCGGGCCCGACTCGGCCGCGACGATGCCTGCGATAGCCCCTGCGACGTAGTTCTCTTTCTCGAGCGATCCGTTGGAGACAGCCGACGAGACCTGCAGCTTCTGCGCGATCAGCTTCGTGTTGCTGGCGATCGTCGCCTGCAGTTGCTGGGGGCTGATGGTCTCCGCGGCGTTCGCCGGCGCGGCGAACATGAGGCCAGGGATGAGAGCGAGCGCCGCACCACCGGCTACGAGCGCCGGCTTTCGGGATGCCTGCGCCCTGGCGTGCCTGCGAGCGTGCGGCTGTTCGACGCCTGGCGCCGAGCTGTGCGTCGGGGCGGTCTGCGCCTGCTCGGTGTTCCGAGCGCGCGAGCCAGCAGATCGAGTTGACTCTTCGTGCTCTTGCGGCGTGTGCGCATGATCAGCGGCCGTCGCTCGAGCGGTCGCCGCCGGGCCGGTCGGCACGTCGGCAAGCGACTGTGTCGAGGTCGACGTCGCTTGGGCCTCGAGAGCGCGGGGAGAAGATGCTTCCGCGGCCGCCCTCGCTTCGCGCAGAGCGCGGCGCGACGGGTAGACCGAAGCGCCTGACGTGGCGGAGTCGCTGGGCGTACCCGGCGATGCCTGGGCGGCGGGCGACGGCTCGGCCGGCGCGGGTGCCGCGAGTGGTGCGGAGGCCGCGACCGGTGCGGGAGCCGCGTCCGACGCGAGCGGCGCCGCTTGAGCGGTGCGGGCATCCGTGTCGAAGCGAGCGAGGAACGCAGCGAGGTCTTCGGGCTCCGCAATGGCGTCGCGCGACGGCGCGTGCTCTGCGAGCGAGTCACCAGGGTTGATCTGCGCTACTCTCCGACCCATTCGCTCCCAGCCTGCTCCCGTTGCCGCACCGCATGCCGACCGGCAGGCGTACGGATGACGTTACGTGTCCCCCGAAATGCGGACGGCTGAGCCGACCGGTCTCCACCCTAACCGATGCCTTGGCCGGGTTCCCTGATGAAGCTCAGAGGTTCGGCTGTTGGCCGCGCACCTGGTGCAGGAGGCGACCCCGTTGCAGCAGCGACTGCGTCGAGTAGGTGCGTCGTGCCGGGGCGGCTCAGATCAGGCGCGTGAAGTGGTACGGGATGCTCGCCCAGTCGCTGAGCGGGTCGAGCTCGACGTCGCGTCCCTCGGTCGGCGCGTGGAGCACCATGCCGTTGCCCATGTAGATGCCGACGTGCTCCTCGCTGTCGAAGACCACGAGGTCGCCCGGACGCGCGTCGGCCGCCGAGATCGGCGTGCCCGCGGCGTCTTGCGTGGGAACGTAGTGCGCAAGGCTGACGCCTGCCGCCGCGTAGGCGACCATGGTGAGCCCCGAGCAGTCGATGCCGCTGTGCGAAGCGCCGCCCAGCACGTAGGGCGTGCCGAGATACGACATCGCGGTCGACACCACTGCCGCACGCCCGTTCGCGTTTCCGGCGCCCACGAGCTGCATGGCGACGCTCTGATCGATGCCGTAGGCGTGCTGAAGGTTCGCCACAACGTCGACCGCGGCGAAGGAGTCCTGGGCCACCGACGGCTGCACGACGTCAGCCGCCACGTCGAGGTGCTGCACATCCCCATGCGCTGCCGCACTGAGGATCGCGGCATGCAGCGCGGACTGCTGGGCTCGAGCCTTGCTCGCGCCGTGGCTGCCAGCGCCTGCGCCACTCGCGCTCTCTGCGCTGTGCGTGACAGCGACGGAGTGCGCGAGCGGATGCACGATGCGTTCGGCGGCATAGCCGGGAAGGGCCGTGGTGAGGCTGGCGATGAGTCCGAAGGAGACGCCTGCGACGGCGAGCGTGATGCGGTGGCGGCGGGTCGCGCGGTTTGCGGCCGCTACGGCAGGATCGGTGCCGCGATGGCGGCCGCGAGCAGCGTCGGCTGAGAGGTTTCGGGAGTGGTCGTACGTCGAAGAGGGTAAGCGCATGAGTTTCGTGGCAGTGTTCCGGGGGCTGGTATCGAGCTTCGTTTCTTGGTCGACGCCTGGCGTGATTCGGCCGCGGAGCGAGTGTCGGGATTCGCTCCGGGCCCGGCCGGTGCCGCGGGCGGCGGCGTCGGGTGTCGTTCGGGTACAAACAAAAGGCCGGTTCTTCACCGACCGTCGACAACCGTAGGCGAGACGGCACCCCTCGCATCCAGAAGGCGTTCAGGTTCTCAGTTACCTGACCGGTCGAGGTTTCGGACCTCTTGCGGGGAGATCGGCCGCCCAGACTGCCGAGGAAGGGCGGCTGCGAGCCCGGCGCGATCCGCATGCTGACGCGGATCGCGGATGACCGTCCGAGTCGACGAAGCTGGTCGCCTGACCCACTTCCGTTCCACCGACGCATGCACCGGCGCCATTCTCAGAAAAGCCGCCACTATCAGGGGATCCTCAGGTCCCCTTGCGGTGCATGCCAGGTTCGGGGTCGGGTTTCGATGCGCGGCGCTTCGCGTCGCTACTCAACCGGCGGTGGGTCGTCAGATGATGTCGGCGGTCAGCCTCGTGGACGTGCCGAAGCGGTGATTCGTGATCGACACGGCCTGCTCCTTGAGGAACGGAAGAAGATCGACGCGACCGGATGCCGTGACCTCACCGGAGAAGACCGCCACGTCGATGCGGTCCCCGAGCGCTCTGGCGAGAGCCGACGGATCGCCCCCGATCAGGCGGATGCGCTCGGCAGGCGGACCATCCGGGTCCACTGCCGGACCGGAAGCCGCAACACGGCTCAGCCACGCGGCATCCGATTCCACGATCTCCGCCGCGCCCGTCTCATGCAGCGCCTCACGCAAAGGGCGAGGCAACTGCACCGGAGTGCTCACGTCGAAACGCCCACGCACGAGGGTCGCCGCCGCAAGCACGCGCAGCAAAGACGGCAGGCTCGCGCCCTCGGCGAGACGGATGCTCGCCTGCGCCGGTCGATAGCGGAACAGGTTGCGCTCCACACCGAGGTTCGCGGCATCCCGTGCGACACCGAACTCGTTCGCCCACGCGATCGCGTCGCTGAGCGCCGAGCGTCGCACGACGTCGAACTCCTGATAGCTCATCGAAGGCTGCGCTGACTCGATCACCCTTGTCACACGCGAGTCGAGGCCCCGCAGGTGCAGGCTCGCGCTGGACGAGCCGGCATCCGTCGTCCACGATCCCAGGCCGAAGAGGTAGTTCGGGCCGCCCGCCTTGTGGCCGGCACCCACCGAGGACCGCTTCCATCCGCCGAACGGTTGCCGCTGCACGATCGCGCCCGTGATGCCGCGGTTGACGTACAGGTTGCCTGCGTCGACGGTCGCCAGCCAGTACTCGATCTCGTCCGGATCCAGCGAATGCAGGCCGGCCGTGAGCCCATAGTCCACGTCGTTCTGCCACTCGACGGCCTGCTCCAGGGTGCGCGCCTGCATGATGCCGAGCACCGGGCCGAAGAACTCGGTCTGGTGGAAGCGCGAACCTGGCTGCACGCCGGTGCGGATGCCGGGCGACCAGAGGCGCCCAGAGTCGTCGAGCCTCCGCGGCTCGACGAGCCACTGCTCGCCTGCTTCCAACTGGGTGAGCGCGTACTCGAGCTTGCCCGCGGCCGGCTCGATGAGCGGGCCCATCCACGTCACCGGCTGCTCCGGCCACCCCACGAACACGCTTTCGGCTGCGTCGGCCAGCTGGTCGAGAAAGCGGCGGGACGTGCCCATCGATCCGACCAGGATCACCAGGCTGGCCGCCGAGCATTTCTGGCCCGCGTTGCTGAACGCGCTTCTCACAATGTCGCCCACCGCGAGATCCACGTCGGCGCTCGGCGTGACGACGACGGCGTTCTTGCCGCTCGTCTCGGCCAGCAACGGCAGGTCTGGCCGCCAGCTCTTGAAGAGCTGCGCAGTGTCGTACGAGCCGGTGAGGATGACGCGATCCACCCGGGGGTCGGAGATCAGCGCACGACCGAGGTCGCCCTCGTCGACGTCGGCGAGCGCCATCAGTTCGCGCGGGATGCCCGCCTCCCAGATGCACTCGGCCAGCACGGCAGCGCAGCGCCTCGCCTGCGGAGCGGGCTTGAGCACCACTCCGCTTCCTGCGGCGAGAGGGCCAAGCACGCTCCCGGCCGCGATCGACACCGGGAAGTTCCACGGCGGCGTCGCCAGCGTGAGGCGCGACGGCACGAACCGAGCGCCCTGAACGGTGTCGAGCTCGCGGGCGAGCGCGGCATAGTAGTGCGCGAAATCGACGGCCTCGCTGACCTCGGGATCGGCCTCGGCAATGGTCTTCCCGGTTTCGGATGCCATCACCTCGATCAGTCTGTCGCGATTGGCCGAGAGCGCGAGGCCGACCCGGTCGAGGGCCGCAGCCCGCGCACTTCCCGAGATGGATCCCCACTGCGCGCCGGTCGCCTGCACTGTAGCGAGCAGATCGTCGAGCATCCGCTCGTCGTGGACGCGGGCCCTGGCGATGGTCTGCACACCGAGTTCGGAGGACGGGACGGACGCCAGGATGCGCCTCCCCCACGCCCGGTTCGCAGGCAACGATGGATCGGTGTCGGACTCGTTGCGGAAGGCATTACCCTGCTCGCTTCCTGAGCTCGCCGCAGGCGAGTCCTCGCTCCCTGAGCGAGCCGCAGGCGATTCACCGGCTGCCTCCGTTTGCACGGCATCCTCTGGCTGCAACACGATGCCGGTGGTCGAGAACAGGCCGCTGCCCCTCGACCCGCGCTGGAGTCCGAGAACGGCCTGCGTCAGACCCCCCTCGGCTGCCTCCGCCGCAGGGTCGACGGGCGCCGGGCGCGGATGGAACAGGGTCGTCGGATCCGTTTCCACCCACTCCCTGGCGCGGTCCTGCCTGCGGTTCGGGAGGGGCGCTAGGCCGCGCGGGCCGGCATCCGCTTCGAGTTCGGCGACGGATGCCAGGAACCTCGCCTTCTCCCGCTCGAACAGATCGGGCTTGTCCGGGAGCTCGAAGGCGGCGGAGAGGAAGTCCTCGTCTGCGGCGTTCTCCTGCAGCCGCCGCATGAGATAGGACACCGCCACGTCGAAGTGACGCGGATGCACGACCGGCACGTACAGCAGGAGGCCGCCCACGGTCTGCGCAACGGCGTCGGCCTGCTGCGTCGCCATTCCGAGCAGCATCTCGAAGTCGATGCGGTCGTCGACGCCACGGCTGCGGGCGAGCAGCCACGCGTGCGCGACGTCGAACAGGTTGTGGCCGGCCACGCCGATCTTGACGGCGTGCGTGTGCTCGGGCGTGAACGCCCAGTCGAGAACGCGTTTGTAGTTGGCGTCGGTGTGCATCTTGCCGTCGTAGGTCGCCTGCGGCCAGCCGTGCAGTGCGGCATCCACTCTCTCCATGGGCAGGTTGGCGCCCTTCACGACACGCACCTTGATGGGCGCGCCACCCGCCGCCCTGCGGTTCTGCGCCCACTCGGTCAGGTCTTGGAGGGCATCCAGCGCGTCTGGCAGGTAGGCCTGCAGCACGATGCCGGCCTCCAGCCGCAGCAGCCGGGGGTCGCCGAGCAGCCGTTTGAAGACCGCGATCGTCAGGTCGAGGTCGTGGTACTCCTCCATGTCGAGGTTGATGAACTTCGGCGTCGGGGATGCCGCGGCATAGAGATAGAGCGGCAGCAGTCGCTGCACGACCCGGGCGACCGACTCGTCGAACGCCCACATGGAGAGCTGACTCGCCACACTCGAGACCTTGATCGAGACGTAGTCCACGTCGTCGCGCTCCAGGAGCTCGCGCGTTCCCTCGAGGCGGGCATCCGCTTCGTTCTCGCCGAGCACTGCCTCACCGAGCAGGTTGAGGTTGAGCCGGATCGGGCCGTGGGATGCCCCGCCCGCCGGAGCCCCTGGCTGAACGGGCATGGCCTGCCGCAGTCTCGCGATGGCCTTGCCGAGCCGAGAGGGCGTGGCATCCACCAGCAGGTGCCCGACCATCGAACGCAGCACGCGGCGGGCGATGGGGATGACGATCCACGGCATGGCCGGCGCTATCGTGCCGCCTACGATGACCGCCCAGCGCTGATACCAGGGCAGGAAGCCGGGAACGCGTCGCGCCAGCAGGTGCAGGTTCTTCGCAGCGACGTAGACGTCTTGAGGTCGGGCGACGCCGTCGACGAAGCCCACCGCGAAGTCCAGTCCACGTGGGTCCTGCAGCAAGCCGGCCAGCCGCTCGGCCGCCGGGTCGCGTTTGGATGCCTCGGGAATGGCATCCCGCGCCTGCGACGCCTGCAGCCACGTTCGCACGAGTTCGATCGCGCGCTGCGCGAGATCGTCTTCGGAAAGCCCGCCGGGGGTGCGGATACCGTCGTCCTGCGCCATGAAGTCGAGACTATTCGCATGTCGACGCACGGCGGCAGCGCCGCCCGCGCGTGCGGCGCAACAGGCGTGCGTCTACGCGGCGCATGGCGCAAGGTCTTCCCGCCCGTCCGCGTTAGCGCCCCTGCATCAGGCACGCGCCGCACGCCGCACCGCCGAGACGCCGATGCCGACCACGACCGACAGGACGATCAGGCCGATGCCAAGCATGCGCCAGCCGGGCACGGTTGCGAGCACGCCGGCGCTCAGCGAGCCGACCACCTGGAAGCCGTTCGTGATCACCTCGGCGATCGGTTGAACCCTGCCGCGTTCGGCACCCGCGTACGAGCCGGCGATCATGGCGCTGCCGCCGCTGTACGCGAGGTTCCAGCCGACGCCGATCGCGAGCATCGCGGTGAGAAAGGCCCACTCCGCCGTGCTGCACGCCGCTGCGGCACCGGCCAGGATGACGATCATCGCGCCGGCCACGGTGATCGACCGCTCCCCGAACCTGCCGATCATCCGCGCGATGACGAAGCCTGGCGCGAACATGCCGATCATGTGCAGCTGAACCGCGAGCGCGGCATCCGCTTCGCTGTGTCCCATCGCCATGCCCGCGATGGGGCCTGCGGCCATCATGGAGGTCATCGAGAAGGCGGCGAACGAGGTCGCTGCGACGCCGGCCAGCAGCACGGGCTGCCGCCAGAGCATCCTGCGAGGGCGAGCGGATGCCTGTTCCTCCCCCGCGCCTACGCCCGTCGCCGACTCGGCGGCGCCGCCCCTTCGCCGCTGCTCATCGCGGCCGCCCGCGAGTTCCCGCGGCAGTAACGCGTTCCACGCCACGGCGAGCACGCCGAACAACGCGACGAGAAGGTAGCTCGCAACGAACGTCACGGGCAGCAGGCCGCCGACCCAGGTGGCGAGGAACGGTCCGAGAAGGGCGGCGATGAGTCCACCCGCCAGCACGGTCGTCACAGCTCGGGCGCGCTGCGTTCCTGCCGCATCCGCCGCCGCGTAGCGGTAGTAGCCGGCACCCGCCGAGTAGACGCCGATGAGTCCGGTGCCTATGCAGAACAGCCAGAACTGATCGAGCTGCACCGCAAGGGCCGAGACAAGGCCCGCAACCGCAGCGACAGCAGCGACACCTGTGAACGTGGCGCGGTAGCCGACGCGACCGATGAAACGGGAGACGACGAACGTCGACGCAACGGCCGCGATCGGGATCAGGCTGAACGGCAGCGTCGCCAGCGCGGGCACCGGCGCCAACCGCACACCCACGATGCCGGTCAGCGTGAGGTCGACCGAGCTGCCGAAGATGTAGAGGGCCTGAGCTGGAGCGAGCCGGCGGGCGACGCGGAGGTGCGGCGAGGCATCCGTGCGGGTGCGTGCCTGCCGGGTGCCGCGGGGAGCGCCCTGCGGTGTGTTGATTGTCGTCACGGTCACACTGTGCCGCCGGAGCGACGTCGTCACGAGTGGCACTAATGACGATCTGCGATACATTTCTGCCATGGTCGTTTCGAGTACGCGGCGCCGAGGGGTCGAGCGTGACAGGCACCTCGTTGCGGTGCTCGCTCTCGGCCAGGCGCTGCCGATGGAGATCGGGATGCCGTTCCAGATCTTCGATCACCTCGGATTGCCGTACGACGTCGTGCTCTGCGGCAGGCAACCGGGACCGATCGAGACCACAGCCGGGTGGACCGTCAACGCCACTCATGGACTCGACGCGGTGGTGTCCGCAGATACCGTGATCGTTCCGGCCTTCCGCAACGCACTCGACGGCGCGCCCGAGGACGCCGCCGAGGCACTCCGCGAGGCCCATCGCAGGGGCGCGCGCATGGTCTCCATCTGCACAGGGGCGTTCGCGCTCGCCTCGGCCGGCCTGCTCGACGGGCGCAGGGCGACGACGCACTGGCGCTACACGGATGCCCTCGCCAGGCTGCACCCGCTCGTCACGGTCGACCCGCACGTGCTGTTCGTCGACGAGGGCGATGTGATCACGTCTGCGGGGGTCGCCAGCGGCATCGACGTGTGCCTGCACATCGTGCGCCTCGACCACGGCGCGGCGGTCGCTAATGCCGTGGCAAGGGACATCGTCGCGGCGCCCCACCGCGACGGCGGGCAGGCGCAGTTCATCGAACGATCGCCGGCGGCCGAGCCGCACAGCGCGCGGCTGGCAGAGACTCGGGCGTGGGCGCTGGACAGGCTGGATCAGGCGCTGACTGTCGGGGATCTTGCTGCGCACGCGCATGCATCCGCGCGCACCTTCGCTCGCGCCTTCGTGGCCGAGACGGGAACGACGCCGCTGAAATGGCTCAACGCTGCCCGGGTCGACCGTGCCCGCGAGCTGCTGGAGACCACCGACCTCGGCGTGGACCGCATCGCAGAGGACTGCGGGCTGGGCACCGCCGCGAATCTGCGCGCCCACTTCCGGCGCGCCACGGGCGTGAGCCCGAGTGACTACCGCCGCACGTTCGCCGCCGCCTGAGGAGCGGCGACCTCGGCCGCGAGCACGGCGAATTCGGCCAACGTCTCGCGCACCCTCTGGCTGAACTCGATTCCGTCGTCGCCCTGCACCCACCGACGGAACGCCCCGTGGAACAGGGCGACGCCGAGGTCGGCTGCCAACGCTGCCGCCTCCGCCTGGATGCCCCGCGACTGCAACTCGGCGGCGATCGCGGACGACATCGTGGAGAGCTTGAGCAGTTCGCGCTCCATGAGGCCCTGATTCACGTCGATCACCGCTGCGCGCTGCTTCGAGTATTCATGCCGGCCATCGAAGAACCCGCCCGCCGCCTCGAGCATTGCGACGATCAACTGCATCGGGCCCGCGGATGCCGGCGCCTCGCTCAGCGCACCCACCATCCCGTTCTGCAAAAGGTTGGATCCGTCGAAGAGCACCTCGCGTTTGTCTGCGAAGTGGCGGAAGAAGGTGCGCTCCGTTACGCCCGAGCGCTCGGCTATGTCCTGCACCGTCGTCGCCTCGAACCCGCGCTCCCCATAGAGCTCGAGCGCGGCGCGCTGCAGCCGCCCCTTGGCATCCGGCTCCCACCTCACCATGTGCGCTCACCACCTCTGCTTCTACGGCGCTTCGGAATTCTGGAGCCGGCCCGGTGCGCGCTCGCTGCGTGCCGGCATCCTCGACTCCCGCTTTCGATTCTACTGATGACAGAGACTGACATGAGTGCTAGCGTCAACTATGTCAGTGGCTGACATGACTCAGCGGCTGAACACCACCATCGACCGTCCTCGCGTCGCCCAGGCGCACGCGGACGAGAAGGAGACAGAGCACATGCGCATCTTCATGACAGGAGCATCCGGCTGGATTGGCTCGGCCGTCGTGCCGCACCTGATCGAGGCCGGCCACGAGGTCGCGGGTCTTGCCAGGTCGGATGCCTCAGCCTCCGCCCTCGAGGCTGCAGGCGTCATCCCCGTGCGCGGCGGGTTGGACGACCTCGACGTGCTTCGCACAGGGGCCGAGGCATCCGATGCCGTCATCCACCTCGCGTTCAAGCACGACTTCGACAACTTCGCGGCGTCTGGGCGCACCGAGAGAGCAGCGCTCGAGACGTTCGGTGACGCGCTCGAGGGCACGGGCCGCAAGTTCATGTTCGCTTCGGGCCTCGCGGGATTCCCGTCTCGCGCCCTGACGGAACGCGACGAATCGCCGTTCGCCGGTCCGGATGCCCCGCGCGGTGGAAGCGAGCAGCTCGCCATGAGCTTCGCCGAGCGGGGCATCGCTCCCGTGGCCCTGCGCTTCGCCCCGACCGTGCACGGTGCGGGCGACCACGGTTTCAGTGCAGTGCTCGTGCGGATCGCGCGTGAGCGGGGCGTCTCGGCCTACGTCGGCGACGGCGAGCACAGCTGGGCGGCAGTGCACCGCCTGGATGCCGGCCGACTCGTGAGCCTCGCGCTGCAGAAGGCACCGGGCGGAACAATCACCCACGCGGTCGCCGAGCAGGGCGTGCCCACGAGACAGATCGCCCAGGCGATCGGAGACGGCCTCGGCCTGCCGGTCGTGTCGGTCTCGCCGGAGGATGCCACGGAGCACTTCGGCTGGCTCGGCAGGTTCTTCGGGTCAGACGTTCAGGCAACCAGCGCACTCACTCGAGAGCTGCTGGGCTGGCAGCCCACCGAACTCGGGCTGCTCGACGACATCGCGCAGAACTACGTGGGGGCAGTCGAGGCGGCAAAGGCCAGCTGAGGGCTGCTCAGCCGGTCGCGCGCACCTCGTCGACCACCCGGCCGTCGTGCAGTTCCAGCACGCGGTCGGCCCGGGCGACCAGCAGGGGATCGTGCGTCGTCACCACGGCGGCGGTCCCCCGCTGGCGCACGAGCGTGACGAGAAGGTCCATGGTGGCTGCCGCTGTGATGCTGTCCAGCTGCCCGGTCGGCTCATCGGCGAAGAGCACCTCGGGCTCTGAGACGATCGCCCGCGCGATGCCGACGCGCTGCTGCTGCCCACCCGACATCTCGGGAGGCCGCTGCGCTGCGTGCTCCGTCAGGCCGACATCCTCGAGTGCGCGGGCAACGCGTTCCTCCCGCTCTCCGGCAGGCAGGCCGAGGAGGCGGAGCGGCAGTTCGACGTTCTCAGCAGCGGACAGCACGGGGATGAGCCCGAAACCTTGGAACACGAAGCCGATCCGATCCCTGCGCACGCGCACGAGTTCGTCCTCGCTCGCCGCGCTGAGCTCGACGTCACCGAGCCACACGGATCCACTGGTCGGGCGGTCGACTGCGGCGAGCAGGTTGAGCAGCGTCGTCTTGCCTGAGCCGGAGCGGCCCCTGATGACGAGCAGTTCGCCTGGCCGCACGTCCACGTCCACGCATGCGCACGCCTCGACCCGCGTCGAACCCGAGCCGAACACCCTGGTGAGCGCTCGCGCTCGCAGGATCGGCTCGATGGATGCCTGCGCCCGCGTTCCCGTGCTCACTGCTGCTCCTCCCCGCTCACGTCGTGCCCTGGCTGATGCGCGGGCGAGACCCTCACGTGCGTCTGCTCGAGCTCGAGCCGCACGCGGTCGCGCAGCTGCAGGCGAGAGACGTACTCCGCCGGAAGCTGCAGGCGTCCGGACCGGTCGATCACCGTGAACTCCTCCGCGACCGAATGCTCGCCGCCCTCCCCATGACTGCGGAACACCTCGGTCGAGGTGCGCCCGTCCCGGATGAGCACGGTGCGCCGCACGTGCTCGGACACGGCCGGATCGTGCGTGACGATGAGCGTCGTGACGCCCAGCTCCCGGTTGACGCCACGCATCACTTCAAGTACCTCCGCGCTCGTCGCGTCGTCGAGCTCACCGGTCGGTTCGTCGGCGAGCAGCACCTGGGGCTCGTTCGCCAGGCTCACCGCGATGGCCACGCGCTGCTGCTCGCCGCCCGAAAGTTGCGAAGGCATCCGGTCGGCGAGGTGACCGATCTCGAGCACCTCGAGCAACTCGGACGAACGGCGCTGCCTGTTCGGCGCTCCCGCGAGGCTCATCGCCATCATCACGTTCTCGCGCGCCCTGAGGTAGGGAAGCAGGTTGCGCTCCGTCTGCTGCCAGATGAACCCCACGACATGCCGCCGGTACTCCAGGCGCTGCTTGCGCGTGAGCGACAGCAGGTCGCGGCCTGCGACGGTGGCACGCCCGGCGGTCGGCTTGTCGAGCCCCGAGAGTATGCCGAGCAGCGTCGACTTGCCCGAACCCGACGCGCCGATGATGGCGACGAGCTCGCCTCGCGACACCTGCAGGTTGAGCCCCTGCAGCGCCTGCACCTCGACGCCTTCGCCCGAGTAGATGCGCACCAGGTCGGAGCAGCTGATCACCGGCTCTGCCGGCAACGTGGTGACATCGTTCACAGTTCCTCCTCTGCGGCCCGGAGTGTTCGAGCCGGGTCGGCACGACGGGCCGAGGCGACGGCGAAGAGCAGGGCAACGGCGGTGCCCACCACGAACAGCGCGACCACGAGGCCGATCGCGGCAGGCGACAGGTCGAGCCGCGGCCGGGCCAGCGCCCCGGTGACCGCACGCAGGTCGACGGCGCTCACCACGAGCCACGAGAGGCCCAGTCCTGCGATCACCCCTGCCACGATCGCGGTCGCGGCGAGCGGGACCACCTCCCACGCCACCAGCGCAGCTGACTGCGTTCGGTCGAACCCGAGCGTACGCAGCACGGCCAGCAGCCGAACGCGTTGTCCGCTCGCCATGGCCAGGGTCAGCAGCAGCGCTCCGACGGCCATGACGAGGGCGAGCACGGTCCCAGCGATCATCAGCAGCTGGATGCCTGCAAGCAGCGGACCTTGCCCCTGACGATCCTGCTCGGCGGCGACCGAGTCCACATGCGCGGCCTGGCCCGCGACGCGCTGCGCCGCCGCCGCGACGCGAGAGGTGTCGACACCGTCGCGCACGCCGATGAGGGCGATCACCGTGGTCGCCTCCGCGCGCAGCGACGCAGGCACCCGGTCCTCGTCGAGCAGTGCCCACTCCGCGTCGGTGAGGAATGGCGCCTCCGACCCGGAGGCGCTGTTCACCACCTTCACGGGCACGTCGATGCGCGTGTTGTCGAAGGTGAGGATGCGCACCGATCGGGCCCCAGGCACCGCACCGAGAACGGTCACTGCGCCGCCGACGTTCCGCGCCGCGGAGGCGACGGCATCCGCCGGGAAGAGCCGCCGGCCTTCGCCGACCCTCGACTGCGCGGCCGACACCTTCGCAACGTCGACGAGGTACGCCGGAATGTTCGCACCCTCAGGTGTGCTGCCGAGGCCGACAAGGCGCAGCTGCGCCACCGTCGCGACGCCGTCGATTCGCTGCAGGGCCCGCACCTGACCGGCGGACAGCGGCGCACTCACGGTGACGTCGGCACCAACGCGGGCGCTGGCATCCTGCTCGCCGCTCGTCACCAGTGTCGTGAACGTGGTTCCGGCGAAGACCGCGACCGCCACGCCGGTCAGCATGGCGAACAGCGGCCACACTCTGCCTCTGTCGCTGCGGGATGCCGCGGCCCACCCCACCGGGGAGACGGCACCCCGCGACGAACGAGCCCCGCGTCCGATGAGCCCAAGCACGGCCGGGTAAACGCGGAGGACGAGCACGCACACGGCGAAGACCACCAGCAGCGGCGTCGCCACCAGAAGCGGGTCGATGGCAGTGGGATCCGTCGCCGCGCTCGCCCCTCGCTGCAGCAGCAGAACGCACGACGCACAGGCGAGAGCCAGCACGAAGAGCTCGGCGATGAGCGCCGTGACCGGGCGTCGCCGGGTGGCGCCCTGCGGCGACGCTGTGATCGCGACGGCGCACGGCGGCACGACGGCGCACACCACGATCGGCAGCACGGCGGACGCCGGCGCCGTACCGAGAACGGCGGATGCCACGAACGTGGCCACGGCCCCGCCGAGCACGGCCGCTGGCACCGTGACGATCGCTGTCTGAAGTGCGAGCGTTCCACGTACGCGACGCTCCGACGCTCCTCTGGCGCGTACGAGCTGCAGCTCGCGTGCCCGTCGGGAGGTCATGAGGCGCGCGCCGACGAAGAGCACAGCGACCGCGGCACCGAGCGGTCCGACGGCCACGATCGCGAGCAGCGTCGGCACGGGACCCTCGCGTCTGCTGATGGTCTGAGCAATGTCGGGGAGCTGGCTGCTGAGCCGCAACGGCTGCGCGCCGGATCCCGCTCCGGGGTCGATCGGATTGGCCAGGAACGCCGTCGCGGCCGCTGCGATGTCCGGGAGGGCGCCGACCTCTGCCGACCCCGGCTTCACCCCGTACCAGGCGGACACGTATGGACTGCCGAGGGAGAGGGCAAGCTGCGGCCAGGCATCCTGATCGATCCACGCCAGGCCGTGGTAGAACGCGATCTTCGAGTTGGGGTCCGGTGAAGTACTGACTCCGAGTCTCGAGCGCACCGGGTCGAGTTGCCAGAAGTCGTCGGCGGGGTGCTTGGGCTTGACCGTGCCGACCAGCCTAAGCACGAGCGACGACCGACCGGCGGCGTCCTGCGGCAACCCGAGAGAGGGCGAGATCTCTGGATTCATTCCGAGATCGACGGTGCGTGCGCCGCCCACCTTCCATGCCAGCTTCTTGGCTGTCGCGGCGGCCACGTTCACCTCGATCGCACCGTTGCGAACGCCACCGGCCGCCCACCGGCCTTCGACGAGCACCGCGTCGTCAGTCTTCAGCCGCTGATCGGCTTCCACCGACATGCCGAGCGCGCTCAGCTTGGTGTCGGACGGTTCCGGTTTCACACGCAGACCCTGCGGCGAGTTCGGAGCGCTGATGCCGTCGGAGCGGCCCACGAACCTGCCCGGCTGTGTCATCGAGCGCAGCGCGGGCTGCATCTCGCGCCTTGCCCGCCCGAGCCCGCCAGGCAACCCGGCCGCGATCGCGTCAGCAGTCGATGAGATCCGCCCGTCGAGACCGCCGGTCTGCTGAATCGGCACAGTTCCCGTGATGTCGCGAGCCGCGACGGATGACTGCGCGAGCCGGTCGCGGGCATCCGCCGTCACGAGCGCACTCGTCACCGCCGGCCACGCCACGACCCCGGCGGTGGCGACGAGCACGATCACGCCGAGCGCGACGAAGCCGGAGCGGAACGCGCGCATCGGGCGCAGCAACAGCGCGAGATGCTCCTCGCCCGCGCGCTTCGAGGCGTCGTTGCCGGCGGCTGGCTCCGCGCCAGCGGCGTGCCGCCCGTGGCTCACGTCGTGGTCCTTCCCGGAACGGCGTGCACCGCGCTGCGATAGAGCGTGGTGGCGTAGCGCACCACGACCAGCGCGAGCACGAGGAGGAGCGCGCTCAGGCATCCGATGAGCCACACGAGGTCGAAAGTGCCCACTACCGGTAGCCCCTGTGGTGCGCCGGGGACCGAGCGTCTTGCGAGCGCGTTGCCGGCGACGATGGTCACGAGGATGCCCGCGAGCACGCCGCACACGACGGCGTAGCTCACTGCCAGGCCGGCCTCGGCGGCTCGGGAGCGAGCCTGCGTCTGCGGGGCGAAGCCGATCGCGCGCAGGATGACCGTCTCACCCCGCCGCCCGCGCCACAGCGCCGCGAGACTGGCGGCCAGCGCGACGATGGCGAGCGCGCAGCATCCGTATGCCCCGAGCTCGAGCGCCAGCACAACGGGTGCGATGAATCGCGTGGGCAGCGCGACATCTGGTGTGACGACCGAGGCAGAGGGCATGGCGCTGCTCAGCGCGCGCGCGTCGAACCGCCCTCCGGTCGCCGGGGCGCCATGGTGCGCCTCTACGAAGACCGTGTCGACGGCCGGCAGGTCTTGCGAGGCGTGCAGCATGGCAGTCGTCAGGGTCGGAAGGTCGACGAGGGCGGCGGCGGCCTGTGACGTTCCGGGGATCTGCGGCGTCACGGCGACCACGCGCAGGGGCAACGATCCCTGAGGCAGGTCGATGGTCGTGGTGGCGCCGACCTTCAGCCCGGTCTGGGCCGCCGCCGCAGAGCTCAGGGCCACCGGAACGACATTGGAGTCGACCTTCGGGGCGAGGCGCACCCGTACGGTAGGTGCCGTCGTCGCCCCCACGGCTCCGTCGAATCCCAGGTCGTTCGCGTGCCCGCGCATCGTCACCACGTCGCCGTTGTCGTACACATCGCTCTGCAACTGCCAGCCTGCTTGCGGGAGCGACAGCTGATGGCCATCCGCTTCGGCCTTCGAGATCGAGAAGCCGACGTGCGCGAGCGCGCTCATGTCGTTCACTGCCAAGCCCTGGCTCGGGCCGGATCCCTGCGGCAGGTCGACCGAGACATCGATCGCCGCGACGGCCCATACGCCGTCGGGCAGAGGGATCCGCACCTGCTGAGCGGAGACCCGGTCGGATGCCTTCACCGCCTGCACCGGAACATCGTCGGCCGAGACCGGCACAGCCTCGCCCGTCGGCGCGGTGAGCCATGCCGTGATGTGCGCTGTCGTCGCCGCCGATGCGCTCGCCTGCACACTGAGCGTGAGCTCTTTCGCTCCCGCCGCAACCCCGATGCCCTGCCCCGCCGCGCGCACGGCGTTCGCCCGTTGCGCCCCCTCCTCAGAGATCTCGCATTCACCTGACGGGCCGATGCACTCGGACCACCTGGTCAAGTCGTTGCCGATCGCTGCCGCATCGAACATGGCGCCCGGTGCACTGTTCAGTGTCGGCAGCATGTTCGCCTTCACGCCGACGAGGTCGACCGACAGAGGTCCGATGTCGGCCGGGATCGTCATGGCGGGCACCGCCACACTGACACCAGGCACGTTCACGATGCGCTTGAGCGGCGAGGCATCCGAGGGGCCGGCCACGAACTGCGGCGCGTCGAGGTCGACGCGGGCATCCCCGCCGACGACGAGCCGAGATGACGAGGTCAGGAACGACGACCAGGTGGCCTGGTAGCCGCTGGCGAAGGTCGCGACGGCGACGGCCAGGGTGAGCAGCGCGACGGGCGCGGCGAACACTGCCGCGTGCCGTGATACCAGCCGCATGGGCAACGACGCGACGCCGGGCGACCGGGACACGCCGGTCTCGATCGCCGCGGAGACGGGGCCGAAGAAGATGACGGCGAACGTGGCGAGCGCACACAGCACCGCAGCCGGCGCGACGACGGCGATCGGATCCACAGGGCCGGTGGATGCCTGCCCCTGCACGAACCGCCACATCGAGATGCCTGCGATGGCGAGCAGGACGAGCGTCGACCCGGCAGAGATGCCGAGCCTAACTCGCCCGGAGACCTGTCTCGCCTCGCCGGATGCCCGCTCGGCGGCGACCGCGGCGAACCCGACGACGACCGCGACCGAGCCGAGCAGAACCCCCGCGCACGGCAACAGGAACGACCCGGGCGCAGGCATCCCGACCGTGAGCGCCAGCGTCAGCCCGGCAGCGATCCCACCTCCGACGCATCCGAGGATGGCTGTGACCGCGGTCTCTGTCACATCGGCCAGCACGATGGCACGCACCGAGGCACCGCGTGCCCGCAGCAGCCTGGTCTCGTTGTCGCGGGCGTCGACGAGCAGCTGCGCCAACAACGCCAGCGCGATCACGCCTGCGACGGCCAGCACGGATGCCGGCACGGGCAGCACCGCCGACAGCGCCGCGTTCGCCTGCTCCATGCTGCGGAGCGCGTCGATACCGCCACCGGTCGCTTTCACGGGGGTGTCGCTGAGCCCCGGGAGCCCTCGCACCACCTCGACCAGGCGGGACTCGGCGTGACGCACCGAGGTCAGCTGCTCAGGGCGGATGCGCGAGTCATCCGGAGTGACCGTCCAGCGAGCGGAGTGCTCGGGCGAAGCATCCTGCTCGATGCGAACCGGCAGGCCGGCGAACTGCTTGCCCAGAGCCGCGCGAACGACGGCCTGCGAAGGATGCTCGTCGCCGGCATCCCACTGCCACGACACGCTACGGGAGATGGCAGACGAGGGCCCGGCGTCGATCGTCGCGCGAACGGATGTCGCGGGTGCCTGCGCGGCGATGCCCGCGATCACCCCGACCAGCGCAGCCACGATGGCGATGGTTCCGGCCATGGCGGCCAGCAGGCCCGCCTGGGCGCGCGTGCGCCTGCGCCACAGCGCGCCGCTGCGTTCGGTGCGGTGTCGGGATCCACTCGGCGGCGAGCCGTGCACGTCTCGGTGGCGTTTCCCGGCGGGCACCCGTTCACCCTATTACCCGCCCGCGGCACCGCCCGGGACTCTCCACAGCTGCGTCGCACACCCATCCATCCGGCCGACCCCCGCCGTCCTGCAGCCCCGGCCGCACCCCGGGCACTCCCTGCCCGCACCACCGCCACCCTCGCCGCCGCCCGCCACCCCGCGAAAAATCGGAGACACGCCGCCCAGCCGCGGCGACACGCCCTCACACGCGGCGTGTCGGCGCAGATCTCCGATTTTTCGCGGCGCGTGCCGGCGCACCAGCCACTCACCGCCCCCTGGCGTAGCGTCGAAGCATGGCCACACGCGATCACCTTCGCCACGACATGGCGATCCGACGCCTGACCGTTTCGCACATCGACCAGCTGACGCCGTCGATTGTGCGCATCACGCTCGTGGGCGACACGCTCGATGATTTCTCGGCACCCGGCCCCACCGATCACGTGAAGCTGTTCTTCCCCGACCCGGCCACGGGACGGCTGACGGTTCCCGAGGTGCGCAGCGACGGCATCCATCGGTCGACGGATGGCGTGATCATCTCTCGCGATTACACCCCGCGCGAGTATCGCCCCGCCCCATTCGGCGCCGCGGAGCTCGACATCGACTTCGTGCTCCACTCGCCGGATCCCGCGCACGGCGACCCGAAGGACCGCGCCGGCGGCGGTCCCGCTTCTGCCTGGGCGGCCTCGGCGCAGCCGGGCGACGAGATCGCGGTGGCCGGACCCCGAGGTTCGCACCTCGCTCCGCAAGACGCGTCGGAGGCCGTGCTCATCGCCGACGAGACGGCGCTTCCCGCGTTCACGCGATGGCTTGCCATGCTCCCGGAGTCCACTCGCATCACGGCCTTGCTCGACGTGGCCGACGAGGAGGTCGAGCCGTACTTGAGCGAGGAGCAGCTGTCGCGGGCATCAGTGGAGTGGCTGTATCGCGAAGACGGTCCTGGCCAGCTGGAGGAGGCGGTGCGCTCCCTGGCTCTCGGCCCGGATGTCTACGTGTGGGCCGCGGGCGAGGCATCCGCGCTCGTGCCCATCCGGCGCTTCCTCAAGCACGAGGCCGGTCTGCGGCAGGACCAGCTCGACGTGCAGGGCTACTGGAAGCGCGGGATCGTCAACCGCGACCACCACGAGCCGATCGACCCGTCCGACCCGGACTGAGCCATCGCGACCCTTCGCCGGAACTCGGTGCCCGCGGCTGCTCCACCGCGCTCGACACTCGCCACCCCGCAGATCTGTCGTCATTGCACACGGATGCCCATGCAGGCACGCAAGAGCGACAGATCTGCAATGCGGGCGCCCACGCAGATCCATCGGGATTGACGATGCGTCGCCCTGGGGCGACAGTGATCGCGTGACGCACAACGAGCGACCCGCACACGATGCCGAGGCATTCGATCGGTTGTTCCAGCAGGTGTACCTCACGTTTCATCGCAGGGACGCCAAGCACAGCGCGCTGCCCGGCGCCTCGCGGGCTGTGCTCACGCACCTCTCGCTCGCCGGGCCGCTGACGATCGGCGAGCTGGCCGAGCACCTGGACCGCGCTCAGTCCGTGGCGAGCGACATCGTCACGGGGCTCGAGCGCAAGGGTCTGCTGGAGCGGCGCGCCGACCCCGGCGACCGCAGACGCACGTTCGTGTGGCTCACGGATGCCGGGCTCGACGTACTGCGAGACGACTCGAGCGTGCTCGGGCTGGGGATGCTGGCATCCGCTCTGCAGCGGCTGCCTGGCGGCCAGGTCTCCGACCTCCTCGCCGCCCTCCGTGCGCTCGTCGACGCGTCGGCCGCGGCGCCGGCAACGATCGCGGAGCCATCGAACATCGAAGGAGAACCATCATGACCACTCAACTGACCTGCGAGAGCTGCGGGATGCCCATCGAGAGCGGCCGCTACTGCGCCAACTGCACGGATGCCGACGGCAACCTGCAGAGCTTCGACGAGCGCTTCGAGCGCATGACGGCGTGGCAGCAGCGCTCCCACCCTGAGCAGAGCCGCGCCGAAGTGGAAGCTTCGACCCGCGCCTACATGTCGGGCATGCCCGCCTGGAAGGACGACCCGCACCTGCACGCCGGCGCATAGCCGCGGAACCGCGGGTGAGTAGCGCCGCGGCGCGCCGCGGAACCGTGGGTTGCGTCGCCCGCGTCGCGGGGGAACCGTGGGTTGAGTAGCGCCGGGCAGCGACGCGTATCGAAACCACCGGGGGTTTTGATACGCGGCTCCGCCGCTACTCAACCCGGGGCAGGCGGCTTCGCCGCTACTCAACCCGCGACAGGCAGCCCCCCGCGGCTCAATCCCCGGTGGGCCTCAGCGCCAGCGATGGTCGGTGATGGTCGCGCGTGGCCCGCGGCGCTCCTGTCGGCGTCCGGACGCGAGGATCAGCCGCACCACGCGCTGTCGCTGGCCGGCCCACGGTTGCAGAAGTTCGAGCATCCCGTCGTCGTCCGTCTTCGAGCCCGTGAGCGCGAAGCCGACGATCGACGCCAGGTGGTAGTCGCCGACGCTGATCTGGTCCGGATCGCCGTGCGAGCGCTGCAGGGTCTCGGCGGCCGTCCACACGCCGACGCCCGAGATGGTGCGCAGCTTGGCCGCCGCATCCGCTCCCGTGTCGTCGATGGATCGCTCAAGGCCATCCGCGACCCGGGATGCCAGCACCACCGTGCGCGACCTGCTCGGATCCACGCCCAGCCGGTGCCACTCCCACGACGGGATGTGCCGCAACGTGTGGGCCGAGGGGCAGACCAGCAGCCCACGCGGCGCGACCCCCTCCGCAACACCCGGCGCGACCTCGCCGAACCAGCGCACGAGCCGCGCCCATTCGCGGTAGGCCTCGAGGCTCGTCACCTTCTGCTCGATGATGGCGGGCACGAGCGCCTCGAGAACACGCCGGGTGCGCGGCAACCGCATGCCAGAATGCCTGCGCCGCACCTCGGACAGGAACGGATGCCTGCTCAAGTCGAGCGCATTCCAGTCGTCGCGTGCCCCCAGCAGCTCGGGCACGCCCGCGATGACCCACTCGGCGCCGAGCCCCCAGGCGAAGGCGTCGACGCCGTCGGCACGCTGGACGAGCCGGAGTGTGGCCGGACCACTGGGCGTGCGGAATGTTCGCCAGACGCCGGTGGCATCCCAGATGGTGGTCTGGTCGTACGTGCCGCGACCGAGGATTCCGAGCGTGCTGCGCAGGTCGACCGGCTCTGCCGGCCGGTACTCGCAGAACAGCGGACGGGTGGCCGACTCGAGAAGCGGGTCGGCGATGGTGGTCACGCGCTCAAGGCTACGTCCGCCGGCCGTCACTCCCAGACGCTGGGCGCCTCAGCGCGCGTCGCGGGCAGCTTCACGTCGTCGCCCCACCGCCCCAGCCATTCGGGCAGGTGGATCTGCGGCGGGATCGGGCCCACCGCATCCAGCAACTCGTCGATCGAGACGGTGCCGCCCGTGCGCTTGAGGAACCGGGCCTTGATGAACGCCTCTGCATAGATCTCGCCGCCGACCACCGCCCGCTGCTGCACGTACACGGCCTTCTCGTCGAAGCCGATGATGCGGGATTCGACGACGAACTGCTGCCAGAGCTGCAGCGACTTGCGGAACGTGATCGTCTCGGATGCCACGACTGGATACCAGCCGCGCTCGGCGAAGACCTGCCAGATGCCGTTACGGCGCAGCATGTCGAAGCGGCCGACGTCGAAGATCGACAGGTACACGCCGTTGTTCATGTGCCTGAGGATGTCGAGGTCGGTCGGCAGCACACGGAACCTCGTGTACGCGACGTCGTAGTGGCCGATCCGCTTGCCGAACCGCGAGATCCAGGCGTGCAGGATCGTGCGCAAGAGCATGTGCATGCCGCAACGCTATGCGGGCCATACGCGGCGGGACCATTCCTCTGTCGGACAGCGACATGCGTCGCGAGCGAGCAGCGTCGTTCCGCTGTCAGGAAACGCGGGTCACGGATGGCCGCACCCGCGATTTGCGACAGCGGAACGGGAGGCCGTCGGGCACCGGCCGGCTACGATGCGAGGGGCTACGAGGCGAGGCGTTCCGCGGCCGTGGAGCGAGCGGCGTCGCCGGAGCCCGAGCTCTCGTGCTCGGCCGGCAGAGCGATCTCGCGCCACACGGCATCGAGGGAGAGGCCGAGAGCATCCGCAACGGCGGCGATGGTGGAGAACGCGGGCGTCGCCACCCTCCCGGTCTCGATCTTGCGAAGGGTCTCCGGCGAGAGCCCGGCGTCGAGGGCGGTCTGCAGCATCGAGCGGTCCCCCCGCGCACGACGCAACAGCGCACCGAGGCGCTGGCCGCGTTCGACATCGGCGGGTGTGAGAGGCATTCGGACCATGCAACCGATACTAATACCGGGATAGTATGACCGGGATAGTTATCGGTTCGAGAGGTGAAGTGTGATCGAGATCCTGAGCCCCGGGGAAATGGAGCGGGCACGAGAGACGGGCAGGTTGGTCGCAGGCATCCTGCAAGCGATGAAGAGCCGCAGCACGATCGGCACCAACCTCCTCGACATCGACGCGTGGACCAGGGAGATGATCACCGACGCCGGCGCCGAGTCGTGCTACGTCGACTACGAACCGTCGTTCGGGCGCGGGCCGTTCGGGCACTACATCTGCACGTCGGTCAACGACGCGGTGCTCCACGGGAAGCCCCACGACTACGGACTCGCCGACGGCGACCTGCTCAGCCTCGACCTTGCCGTGCTGAAGGACGGGATCGCGGCCGACTCGGCCATCAGCTTCATCGTCGGCGAGTCGCGCCCGGCGGAGAGCGTGGCGCTGATCGAAGCGACGGAGCGGGCGCTGGAGGCGGGGATCGCCGCCGCCTGTCCCGGGGCCAGAATCGGCGACATCTCAGGCGCCATCGGCTCGGTGCTCAGCGACGCCGGCTACCCGATCAACATGGAGTTCGGCGGGCACGGCATCGGGTCGACGATGCATCAGGATCCGCACATCGCGAACGCCGGCCGCCCCGGGCGTGGCTACCGGCTGCGTCCCGGACTGCTGCTCGCCCTCGAGCCGTGGGTCATGGCCGACACCGATCGCCTCGTCACCGATGTCGACGGTTGGACGCTCCGAAGCGCGACAGGATCCCGCACCGCACACAGCGAGCACACGATCGCGATCACCGAGCACGGCGCCGAGATCCTCACGCTCCCTGCGGCGTAGCCCGCCGGTGCCGGCCGCCTCGCGCTACAGGTGCCGCTCGGCGGGTCCGTTGTACTGCGACAGCGGGCGGATCAGCGAGTTCGAGCTCAGCTGCTCGATGACGTGCGCCGTCCACCCGGTAATGCGGGCCGCGGCGAAGATGGGCGTGAAGGTCTCCGTGTCGAAACCCATCAGGTTGTAGGCCGGCCCGCTCGTGTAGTCGACATTCGGCTTGATGCCTTTGCGGGCATCCATCGCCTTCTCCAACGTCTCGTACAGGTCGAGCACCTCGGGTCGGTCGTAGTACTCGACGAGCCGATCGAGGGATGCCTTCATCGTCGGAACGCGCGAGTCCCCGTTCTTGTACACGCGGTGGCCGAACCCCATGATCTTGCGCTTGTTCGCCAGCGCGTCGTCGAGCCACTGCTCGGCTTTGTCGGCGGATCCGATCTCCTCGAACGCCACCATGACCGCCTCGTTCGCGCCGCCGTGCAGCGGACCCTTGAGCGCCCCGATCGCGCCGGTCACGGCGCTGTAGACATCCGACAGGGTGGACGCAATGACGCGGGCGGTGAACGTGGAGGCATTGAACGAGTGCTCCGCGTACAGGATGAGCGAGACGCGGAACGCGTCGACCACGACGGCATCCGGCACCTCGCCGAACGTCATGTGCAGAAAGTTGCTGGCGTAGTCGAGCTCGTCGTTCGGCTCCACGAGCTCCAGGCCATGCCTGCGTCGCTGGTCGTACGCCACGATCGCCGGCAGCTGCGCGAGCATCCGCAGCGCCTTGGGGTACACCACCTCGAACGGGTCGGCGAGCGCACCGAAGTCGCCGTGCTCGTCGTCGGCTCCGATCACACTGACAGCTGTGCGCAGCACGTCCATCGGGTGAGCGGATGTCGGGATGTCGTCGATCGCGCGCCGCACGTTGGGCGCGAGCGAGCGTTGCGCCCGTTCCTGCTGCTCGAACGTGCGGAGCTCGTCCTCGCCGGGGAGTTCGCCGTGCCAGAGCAGGTACGCAACCTCCTCGAACGAGCACTTCGCCGCCAGCTCTTGCACCGGATACCCGCGGTACAGCAGCGAATTGCTCGCCGGGTTGACGCTGGAGATCGCGGTCGTGTCGACCACGACACCGGCCAGACCCTTGTGGATCTCCGGGTTCTGCTCGCTCATGGTGCTCCTTCGCTCCGGTCCGTTCAGTCTGCCATTTCGATGCGACACGTCCCCACCGCCGGTTGAGGAGCCCCACCGCCGGTTAGGTAGCCCGCAGCGGGCGTATCGAAACCAGGCCGACCCACCGGGTTTCGATACGCGGCTGCGCCGCTACTCAACCCTCGGTAGAACGCGGATGCGCCGCTACTCAACCCTCGTGGCTCAGAACAGCCCGCGCGGCACGTCCACCGAGGCGAGCAGACCGTGGCGGGCGGTGAAGCTCAGGCCAGGCAACTCCTCGGGGGTGAGTTCGGGGAGCCGCTGCGCGACATCCAGGAACCGCTCGATCTCGGATGCCTCCAACGCGTCACCCGCCAGCGTGCGGAACTTGTTCACGTAGTCGTCGCGACCGAAGGGGCGCGCGCCCTGCGGGTGGGCATCCGCCACGGCGATCTCCTCGACGATGCGGGACCCGTCGGTGAACGTCACCTCGACGCGGCCGCCGAACGCCTGCTCCTGCGGATCGCTCGAGTGGTAACGGCGGGTCCACTCCTCGTCCTCCTGCGTGGACACCTTGCGCCACAACGCCACCGTGTCCGGCCTCGAGGCGCGCTCAGGTGCGTACGAGCCGACGTGATCCCAGCGTCCGTCTTGCAGCGCGACCGTGAAGATGTACGGGATGGAGTGGTCGAGCGTCTCGCGCGATGCGTTCGGCTCGTACTTCTGCGGATCGTTGGCGCCCGAGCCGATCACGTAGTGCGTGTGGTGGGAGGTGTGCAGCACGATCGACTCCACGCGCTCCGGGTCGTCGAAGATGAGCGGATACTCGCCGTGCAGCTTGCGAGCAAGGTCGATCCAGGCCTGCGCCTGGTATTCGGCCGAGTGCTCCTTGGTGAAGGAGTCGAGGATGGCACGCTTCGGTGCCCCTATTTCGGGCAAGGCTACGTCGTAGCCGCCCGATGGTCCGTCGAGCAGCCAGGCGATGACGCCGTCCTCACCCTCGTAGATCGGGGTGGGGCTGGTCTCGCCGCGCATGGCCCGGTCGACCGATTCGATCGCCATCTTGCCGGCGAAGGCCGGGGCGAATGCCTTCCAGCTGGAGATTTCGCCCTTGCGCGACTGCCTGGTCGCGGTCGTGGTGTGCAACGCCTGTCCGATGGCGTGGAAGATGATGTCCGGTTCGAGGCCGAGCAGCGTGCCGACCGCCGCGGCTGCCGACGGACCGAGGTGCGCGACGTGGTCGATCTTGTGCGCGTGCAGACTGATCGACCGCGACAGATCGATCTGGATCTCGTAGCCCGTTGCGATGCCGCGCACCACGTCGCGCCCGGTGATGCCGCGCTCTACCGCGAGGTGCTGGGCGACCGCGATGACCGGAGGGATGTTGTCGCCCGGATGCGAGTACTCCGCGGCCAGGAACGTGTCGTGGTAGTCGAGCTCGCGCACGGCCACGCCGTTCGCCCAAGCCGCCCATTCGACGCTCACGCGGCGTGCGGCATCCGTTCCGAACACGCTCGAACCGCTGCCACCGACCGAGACCGGATGCGCGAGCGCCTGACCGCGAGCCGCGGCCACCGGATGCCTGAGCAGCGACGCCGCCGCGACCGCCGCGTTGTCGATCACCCGGTTCACCACCATGTCGGCCACCTCGGGCGTGACCTCGACCTCGTCGGCGGCGACCTGCGCGATCTTGTAGGCCAGCTGCTCCTCACGGGGTAGGTTCTCGTCGCTTCGGTGCGTGCGTACGTGCGTGATGTTCACGCGATCGAACCTACCCGGGCACAGCGCGCTCCGGAGTGTGCCAGTCCCCGTTGGGCTGGATCTGCTGGGATGCTCGCGGGCAAGCAGTCTCGAACTCAGCCCCCGTACAGGCCGCTGATCTGCAAGGTGGCGTGGTGATTCGGATCAGCGCCAACCTCGCCCATGTGCTGCGTCCCATTCGATCCGGTCCTCTCTCGCAAGTCGCGCGTCAAGCAGACCCGGCCACACGGTGACGGCGCTTGACGAACGCCGTGACGACGCCGGCGAGCACGACCAGCAGGCCGACTGCAACGACGAGCATCCCTGTCCAGAACCCCGTGTAGTTCGCACCGACGTGATGCGCCGATGCCGGGTCGAAGGCGAGCCCAATGGGATTCGAGGGATCGGAGACGAGCCTCGAATACTCGTGCGAGGCGACGAAGGAAGCGATGTCCGCGGCCCTCCTCGCGACTATGGCGCCGATGACACCTGCGAGCGAAACGAGCGCACCCGGAACGATGAGCCAGACCGCGGGAGTGCGAGGTACGCGAAGCATCACGGCCGCTGCCAAGCACAGCAGGCCAAGACCGGCCAATGACAAGAAGACGAACATGAGTGTGCCGTCGAACGCCGAGGGCACCGCCGCCGCGGGGAACGGGATGCCGGCATAGGCCTTGACCGGCAGGGTCGGCAGTGGAGAAGGATGACCCAGGTGCGCCATCATCGACAGCGTCGCGATCCACATGGTCGACCCTGCAACCACTGCGCCCCCGAGGAGAGCTCCACCGATCACGAATAGCGCGGGGATGCCGGCAGCAGGTCGAGCAGCACTGGTCGGCTTCATGACTTCTCCCGTTCGATATGCGCAGGCTACATGCCGTCGGCAACACGACAGGAGCGGACCGGACGCGGAACGGCCCGCGACCCTACCGTCCCGGCGTATGGGCGAGCCGCTCGCGGCCGAGGCTGAGCGGCGCCCCTCGCCAGCGCGCCTTCAGACCCGCGGCAGTGTGCCCAGTCCGTCCGCGATCGGGATGGCTGCGAGCAGGCGACGCGTGTAGGCATCCTTCGGGTGCGCCCACAGCTCCTCGGCAGTACCCGACTCCACGATGCGGCCAGCACTCATCACGGCGATGCGGTCCGCGATCATCCGCACGACCGAGAGGTCGTGGCTGATGAACAGCAGGGATGCCCCGCGTTTGCTCGCCGCGTCGCGCATCAGGGTCGCGATGCGTGCCTGCAGCGACGCATCGAGCGACGCGATCGGCTCGTCGCCGATCAGCACCTCTGGCATCGCGGCGAGTGCCCTGGCGATGGCGATGCGCTGCCGCTGCCCGCCGGAGAATTCGTACGGGTAGCGGCGCGCGGCGTCCGCCTCCAGCCCGACGTCGGCGAGCAGCTCCGGAACGGATGGCGCGTCCCGGCCGGCCGCACGCCTACCGTCTTCGATCTGGCTGCCGACCCGACGGCGAGGGTTCAACGACGCGTACGGGTTCTGGAACACCATCTGGATGCGCCGCAGCCGCTCAGGTCGCGCGCGCGGGCCGAGCTTCGACACGGGCTCCCCATCGAACCGGATGCCTCCGCCCGCGAGCGGCTCCAGCCCGCACACCGCGCGTGCGAGCGTGGACTTGCCGCAGCCCGACTCCCCCACGAGTCCGAGCACTTCTCCTGGCGCGAGCGTGAGGCTCACCCCGTCGACTGCACGTAACTCGCCACGGCCCGCCTGGCGGTAGCTGACGACGATGTCGTCGAGCACGAGATCAGCGGACATCGGGCACCTCCTCGTCGTAGCCCGCGCCCGGTGGTGGCGTATGCGGGAGCGACTCGATGAGTGATCGTGTGTAGTCGCTGCGCGGCTCCCTGATCACCTGGTACCGATCGCCGTGCTCGACGATCTGGCCCTTGTGCATGACGGCGATCGTGTCTGCCACCGCGGACATCACGCCCAAATCGTGCGTCACGAGCAGCACGGCAAGGCCGAGGTCGTCGCACAGTTCGCGCAGCAGCCGCAGCACACCTGCCTGCACGGTGACATCGAGCGCGGTCGTCGGCTCGTCGGCGATGAGCACGCCAGGGTCGCACGCGATGGCCGAAGCGATGGCGATGCGCTGAAGCTGACCGCCGGAGAACTGGTGTGGATACTTGCCGAGCGCATCGCGCGGGTCGGGCACGCGCACGCGGGAGAGCAATTCGACGGCTCGGTCGCGGGCATCCTTCTTCGAGAGCCCGAGATGATGGCGCATGTGATCGGTGAGCTGGCCGCCGATCGAGATCATGGGGTGGAGGCTCGCTGTCGGGTCTTGGAAGACCACCGCGATCTCCCTTCCCCGCACGCGATTCAGAGACCGGGATCTCAGCGACAGCACGTTGGCCACCTGCATGCGTTCGGAGTTCAGCTCGACGGTTCCGCCCACGATCGAGCCGGCGGGCTGCAGACCGCACACGGCGAGTCCCGTCATCGTCTTGCCCGAGCCGGATTCACCGGCGAGTCCGGTCACGGCTCCCATCGGCACATCGAGGTCGATCCCGCGCAGGATGGGCGTCTTCGCCTGTTTCGTCGCGATCGTGAGGGTGAGGCCCCGGATCGAGAGCCCGCGTCCGGCATCCGTCTCGCTCACATCGACACCTCCGATACGGCCTCGGCGGTGCGGGGGTCGAGCGCATCTCGGAGGGCGTCGCCCACGAAGTTGAACGCGACCACGACCGTGAAGATGGCGAGGCCCGGGAATGCCGCGAGCCACCAGCTGCTGAACTGCTGCACGCCGTCGGCGACCATGGCACCCCACTCCGGCGTGGGCGGCACGGCGCCCAGCCCGAGGAACGACAGGCCGGACAGCAGCAGGATGGCGTTGCCGAAGTCCAGCGTGGCGAGCACGAAGACGGGCGCCGCGACGTTGGGCAGCACGTCGCGCGACAGCGACCGGAACGATCCGGCACCGAGCAGCCGGCCGGCCACCACGTACTCCTGCCGTCGCGCAGAGAGCACGAGCGAGCGCATCACGCGCGCGTAGTTGGGCCACGACACCACGAGCAGCGCGACGACGGCGTTGGTGAGGCTCGGGCCGAGGGATGCCGCCACGATCATCGCGAGGATGATCGTGGGGAACGCGAAGACGAGGTCGGCGATGCGCATGATGACCTCGTCGACCACGCGGCCGAAGTACCCGGCGATGGCGCCGAGCACCGACCCGATGATCATCGACGAGACGACCAGGATGAGCGAGAGCGGCAGCGACACGCGCGACCCGTAGAGCGTGCGGGAGAGCACGTCGCGGCCAAGCACATCCGTGCCGAACCAATGTGCACCGCTCGGCGGAGCGAGCCGCGGGAACTCTTGAGCGAGCGGGTCGTACGGCGCCAGTAGCGGCGCGAACACCGCGATCACCAACCAGAGAACGATCACGGCCACCCCGACGATGGCCATCGGCCTGCGCCACTGCCGAGCCAGCAGTGGCCGCCTTCGCCGCTTCCACGGCGGCGTCTTCAGCACCCGTCGGCCGTCGGATGCCTGCGCCGGCTCGGTTGCCTGTGCCGCGTCGGCGCTCATTGCACCCTCACTCTCGGGTCGATGAATCCGTACACGACGTCGATGATGAAGTTGATGGCGATGTACACGACTCCGACCACGATGCCCACGCCCATCACGGCCGGGAGGTCGAGCGTGGTCGCGGCCTTGTAGGCGTATTGCCCGAGGCCACCCCAGCCGAACACCTGCTCCGTGAGCACGGTGCCAGACAGCAGCGAACCGAACGCGAGTCCGACGATCGTGAGGATAGGCAGCAGCGATCCGCGCAGGATGTACCGGAACACCACGGCCGATGGGGAGAGCCCCTTTGCCCTCGCCGCCTTGACGTAGTCCTGCGACAGCACGTCGAGAACGCCCGATCTGGAGAACCGCACGAGCAGCCCGACCGTGTACAGCGTGAGAACGACGCCGGGAAGCACGAGGTGGGCCAGGGCATCCGCGAAGGTGCCGAACTGGCCGGCGAGCAGGGCATCCACCGTGTACATGCCGGTGACGGTGGGCGGTGGCGTGGTTGCGGCGTCCAGTCTGCCTGCACCGGGTGCCCAGCCGAGCAGGTAGAAGAACACGAAGAAGAGTGCGACGGCGAGCCAGAACGTGGGGATCGAGATGCCGACGAGGCTGAACACGCGGATGATCTGATCGGTCAGCCGGTTGTGGCGGAGCGCAGCGATGAGTCCGAGGCCGATGCCGATGATCACCGAGAGCACGATCACGAACAGCGCGAGTTCGGCAGTCGCCGGAAACGCCACGGCGAGGTCTTGCGTCACGGGATTGTGCGTCTGCGTGGACGTGCCCAGGTTGCCCTGCAGCAGGTGACCCAGATAGATGAAGTACTGCACGACGACGGGCTTGTCGAGGCCCTGAGCCTGGCGGAACGCCGCCACGATCTTCGGGTCTCCTGCCGCACGCTCGCCGAGCGCCGCCTGCACCGGGTCGGCGGGCACCAGGTTCGTGAGCACGAACGTGACGATCGTGACACCCACCACCAGCAGGATGCTGATGCCGAACCGGATGCCTATGTAGCGAAGCAGCGGATGCCGAAGGCGCCGGCCGGCACGGCGTGCACCGGCCGACGCCTGCTCGACGTCGCTACTTGATGGCAGCGAGGTCAACTGTCCACACGGGGTTCAGTTGCAGTGACGTGATGCTCGACGACGTCACGACGTACTGGGCGGGCTGCACGACGGACACGAACGGGCCGGTCGCGTTCTGCGCTCGCTGCCATGCCGCGTATGCGTCAGCGCGAGCGCTGCCGCTCGCAGCCTCCGCCGCCTGCTGTGCCGCCGTCACCGTCGGGTCGGCGCCGGCCTTCCATCCTGCGCGAAGACCGAGATCGCCGCCCGGGTTGAACACCAGGTAATCGGAGGGGTCCGGGAAGTCCGGGCCCCAGTACATGATGCCGGACTGAAGCTTGCCGGCACGGTACGCGTCGAGGAACGTGGAGATCGGCGCAGGCGAGAGCGTGATCTTGAGGCCGATCGCGGCGAGCTGCGACTGGATCGCCTGGGCGAGCGTCTCCATCTGCAGGCCGTTGATGGTGATGTCGTTGGGGTACGAGAACGACACGGGCTGGCCCGAGTAGCCGCTCTTTGCGAGGGCGGCCTTCGCCGCCGTTGCGTCGTAGCCATCCGTCGAGTCCGGCTTGATCGCACCCAGGAACTGGGAAGGAACCATGCCACCCGGCTGCGTCGCACCCTGCCCGGACAGCGACAGCATCTTGCTGTAGTCGATGCCCTTGCGAACGGCCGTCAGGAAGTCCTGCTTGTCGGTGACGCCGCCGGAGACGCCCGGATCCTGGTTGAACCACAGGTAGATGACGTCGGGCGAGACGCCCTTTATCACCTTGGTCTTGCCGCTGCCGAGACCATTCACCTGGTCGGCGTTGAGGTCCAGTGCCACCTGGGTCGAGCCGGCCTGAACGTTGATCTTCTGCGTCGGCCCCGCGACGTTCTCGAGCACGACCTTGCTGTACGCCGGCTTCGGTCCCACGTAGTGCGGGTTGAGCGCGAACACGACCTTGGTGTTCACGCTGTACGACTGCAGCATGTACGGCCCGGAGCCCGCCGACGTCTTGTTCAGAAAGGACTCCGCGCCGTCGGACTTCGACGTGGAGCCGCCGTGCTTGGCCAGCACCTTCGAGTCCACGATGCCCAGCGACGGGTTCGGCAGGATGAACGGCAGCGCAGGGTTCGCCGACTGGCTCGTGAGCACAACCGTCTTGTCGTCCTTCTTCGTCACCGCGACGCCGTCGAGCAGGAACGACGGGTTGCCTGCGATGCCCTGCACGCGCTTGAGCGAGAACACGACGTCGTCGACCGTGACGGGATCACCGTTCGAGAAGCTGTGCTTGCCGTTCATGGTGAGCGTGAGCGTCTTGTCGTCGGATGACTCCTTGTACGACATGAGCGACGGCACCGGCTTGGTCACGTCGCCGCCCTTGAAGGTGAGCACGGTGTCATACAGCACCCGGTCCACGATCGAGCCCGTGAGCTCGAACGCCCTTGCCGGGTCGGATGTCTTCAGGTCGAACGAGTTGTCGACGACGAGCGTCTTTCCGCTGCCTCCAGAACCACCGCCACCCGAGCATCCGGCCAGCACTATCGCGGTGCTGGCTGCGATCACCACGGCGGCGGCGATGCGGCGGTGAGAGCGGATCATGGGCGCCTTCTCTCTTCGTGTTGCGGGAATTCATCCACCGTAGAGCCGGACCGTTTCGGCGACGTTTCGCCTCGCCCTTCTGAAGCCCCGATCGTTACGAGGTCAGGGCAGGCGGGTGGGAGAGCCTGCCCGACTCGAAGGCGGCATCCGTCTCGGCGAGCACGCGCAGCACATTGGCGCCGGCGAGTCGTGCGAGCTCGGCGCTCGACCAGCCCCGCACCGCGAGCTCCTCGAGGAGCGCGGGGTAGCCGTCGACACCCTCGAGCCCCGGCGGAAAGATGTCCGTTCCGTCGAAGTCGCCGCCCAGGCCGATGTGACGGATGCCTGCCACGTCGCGCGCGTGCTCCACGTGGTCGGCGACGTCGGCGATCGTGACCGGCGGCATCGGCTCGCTCTGGTCGGACTCGTACCACTGCCAGAAGTCCTCACGCAGAAACTGCGGCACGAACGTGATCATCGCGACTCCGCCGTTGTCGGCCAGCCGCGCCAACACGTCGTCTGGGATGTTGCGCGGGTTGTCGGCCAGCGCCCGCGCGGAGCTGTGGCTGAAGATCACCGGAGCGGATGCCACGTCGAGGGCCGCGTGCATGGTCGCGGGCGACACGTGCGAGAGGTCAACGAGCATCCCTATGCGGTTCAGCTCGCGCACGTACGCCTTGCCACGTTCGCTGAGCCCGTTGTGCGCGGCCTCGTCTGTGGCGGAGTCCGCCCACGACGACGTGCGCAGATGGGTCAGAGTGAGGTAGCGCACGCCCAGGGCGGCGAGCATCCGCAGCACGGCGGGCGAATCGTTCAACTGGTGTCCGCCCTCGGCGCCGAGCAGGCACGCGATGCGGCCCCGAGAGCGCGCGTGGGCGATGTCGGCAGCAGACTGGGCGAGTTCGAAATCGCCCGGGTACCTCGCCACGAGCCGGTGCACCCAGTCGATCTGCTCGAGCGTGGCCTGCACGGCAGCCGGCCCGGCGTCGTCGTCGGCGACGAACACCGACCAGAACTGAGCTCCGACGCCGCCGCGGCGCAGCCGGGGAATGTCCGTGTCGCTCGGGAGCACGACGTCGAGTCCCTCGACCGAGTAGTCCCGTCTCAGGCGGCTCTCCCAGGCCCAGTCGTTGTGCCCGTCGATGACGGGGCACAGTTCGAGGGCTTCGGCCACGACGGATGCCGGTTCACGAGAAGTCATGCATTCGAACCTAGGGCGCGTCATGCCCGGGAGCCGGCTCGACGCACGAGCCCGTGCCGGTACGGTGGCCTTCCTCGTGGCCGCTCCCTATTGTTGGTGCATGCCGTCCATCGCAACCCTGGGCGCGTTCGCCCTGGCGGCGTTCGCCATCATCGTCATCCCCGGCCCCAGCGTGCTGTTCGCCGTCGGGCGCTCCATCGCGCTCGGTCGCCGCGCCGGAATGTTGAGCGTGCTCGGCAACGCGCTGGCCATCATCCCGATTGTGGCCGCTGTCGCGCTCGGGCTCGGGCTCGTGGTTGCCGAGTCCGTCGTGCTGTTCACCGTGATCAAGCTGGCCGGGGCGCTCTACATCGTCTATCTGGGCATCCAGGCCATTCGCCACCGCAAGAACGGCTCGATCGACGCGATCGCGTCGGGTCCTCGTCGATCGGCGACGCGGATGCTCAGCGAGGGATTCCTCGTCGGCATCAGCAACCCCAAGCTGCTGGTCTTCTTCGTGGCGGTGCTGCCGCAGTTCGTCAACTTCCGGGCGGGCGGCATCCCGCTTCAGATGATGGTGCTCGGACTCGTGTTCTTCGTGATCGCGTTGCTCTCCGACAGCACGTGGGCTCTCCTGGCCGGACTCGCGAGGGGCTGGTTCGCGAAATCGCCCAAGCGCGCGGAACGGCTGTCAGCCACCGGAGGCGTCATGCTCATCGGGCTCGGCGGCGTGCTCGCGGTCACCGGCAACAAGAGCTGACGGCTCGGCTACACGGCGTCGTCGTACGAGGCGGTCGGCACGATCACGGCTCTTGCCAGCGTGTGGAAGTGCAGATTGAACCCGAGCACGGCAGGCGTCGATTCGGGGTCGAGGTCGAGGCGCTCAACGTCGACCGCGTGCACCACGACGAAGTACCTGTGCACGCCCGTGCCCTGGGGCGGCTCGGCACCGGTGTAGCCCACCTGTCGCAACTCGTTCTTCAGCTGGGCGGCACCGCCGGGAAGCGACCCACCCGCGCCGCCCGCACCGCGCTCCAGAGCGGTCACGGACACCGGAATGTTGTAGACGGCCCAGTGCCAGAAGCCGGAACCGGTGGGGGCATCCGGGTCGTGGATCGTGACCGCGAAGCTCTTGGCGCCATCTGGAAAGCCGCTCCACGACAGCTGCGGCGACGTGTTGCCGCCGCTCGCGCGGAACTGTTCAGCGATCGGATGCCCGTCCGCGACGTCCTCACTGGTCACGGAGAACTGCGGAACGGATCCGAACCGCTCGTACGGGTCTTCAGCCATGAATTCCTCCTCGAACTGTGCTCGTTTCAGCTTGCCCCAAGCGACCCGACTCCGCGCCCACCGCGGGTTGAGCAGCTCGCGAAGCGCGCGTATCGAAACCCCACCCACCCACACACCCGGTTTCGATACGCGGCTGCGCCGCTACTCAACCAGCGGTGAGCACGACGCCAAGGCCAGCGGTGAGCATCGAGCCAATGCCAGCAGTGAGCGTCAGGAGCGGGTGCCGACCGCGTCGGGCTCCTTGCGGAGCGCCCGGCGAATGCGCGCAGGCAGCGAACCGATCGCCCAGCCCGTGACGCGAAGCATCGCCTCGACCACGATGCCACCCGACATCTTGGAGCTGCCCCGCTCACGTTCAGGGAACGTGATCGGGACCTCGCGGATGCGCAGCCCCGCGACCTGCGCGTGCCACAGCATGTCGATCTGAAAGCAGTAGCCCTGGCTGAGCACGGCATCCAGGTCGATGCGAGCCAGTGCATCTCCGGTGAACGCGCGGTATCCGCCCGTCATGTCGCGCACCGGAACACCCAGCGCGAATCGTGCGTATGCGCTGCCACCGCGCGACAGCGCCTTGCGCCAGAGCGGCCAGCCGCTCACGCCGCCGCCGGGCACCCAGCGCGAACCCACGACCACGTCTGCCTTGGTCAGGCCATCGAGCAGCCGCTGAAGCTCTTCCGGGCGATGCGAGCCGTCGGCATCCATCTCGACGATCACGTCGTGGCCGTGCTCGAGCGCCCAGCGCATCCCGGCGCGGTACGCCGCACCAAGGCCCTCCTTGCCGGCCCTGTGCAGCACGTGCACCGAGGCGTCGTCGGCGGCGAGGCCGTCTGCGATCTCGCCTGTGCCGTCCGGCGACGAGTCGTCGACGATCAACACGGATGCCTGCGGCACCGAGTTCCTGACCCGCCCCACGATCCACGCGATGTTCTGCGCTTCGTTGTAGGTCGGGATGATGACGGCCACGTTCACGACGCTGCTCCTCTCGTAAAAAGGTAGACGACATCCCTGTGCAGCGAATAGCTGTTGACAAGGTCGAATCCGAGCGAGCGGAGGTCGGCCATCCGCTCGCGCATGCCGGTCGAGGTCACGACGCCGTCGTTGTCCGGCCCGCGGTATTCCACGAGCCATACCCGGCCGTTGCCGGATTCGATACGTGCGCCGACCTCGGGAATGGTGTGCGCCTTGTCCCACAGCGCGTCGCGATCGACGTAGGGGATCTCGAGCGTCACATCGACGACGTCGGCGAACTGCTGGGGATAGAGGTGCATGGCCAGTCGAGGACGACGCGATGGCCGCGTCGTCTCATCAAAGACGATGTCGTCGCCAGGCTTGGCATGCTGCTGGACGACGGCCGCCACGTCTGCCCAGTCGCTTCCGCCGTTCTTGGCGTACGGTCCGCGCTGGGCGAGGTAGGTCGGCGTGGCGATCGCGGCGATGAGTGCAACGCAGGCGAACGCCGCGAGCGCGCTCGCACTCCGATTGACGACCGAACCGGATGCCTGCCCTCTCGGCAGCCGTGCGATCACCCACCGCGCCGCACCGTCGATCGCGACCGCGAGCAGGATGGCCAGTGCCGGCGTGGTGAACGAGACGTAGCGAACCGTGTAGGCGGGCATGAAGGCGTTCAGCGCGAGCAGCGCGAGGGGCGGCAGCGCGAACCAGGCGACCGCCAAAAGCAGGAGGCGCGCGCGGTCCGTGCGCAGCATCCTTCGCACTCCCGAGCGCCTCCTGCGCCGCCACGCCACGAGACCGACGACGGCGAGCGCCGCGAGCGCCGCCCAGGCGAGCACAGCCACACCCCAGCTGTAGTCGAACCACTGGTTCACGGTGAACGTGAGGAAGGTCACGCCCGGATGCTTGCCGAGGAACTTGATCTGGCCGTGCTCCTTGAGCGCGAAGTATTCAAGGGGCGACGCGAGGATGACTCCGCCCAGGGTCGCGAGCATCCATCGCACGATCACGGCGCGAAGCGCGGCCACGTCCGGCGACACGGTGGAACGCGGCCGGGTCAATGCCCGGACGGTTGCGCGCAGACGACCCCGGGATTCCCACAGCAGCAGCGCCGCGAACGGCAGCACGAGCAGCGCGAGATACAGGAACACGTAGATGCATGCCGCGTAACCGACCGCGAACGCGACCCACGGCAGCAGTCGTCTGGTTCGCCGCGTGACGAGCCGTAGAAACAGCACGACGAGCCACACCGCGCACGCCGTACCGAGTGCGTAGGAGCGCACCTCCGTGGCCATGTAGGTGGTCCGCGGCAGCACGGCGAAGACGAGGGCCGCGAGGATGCCCAACCGCAGGCCGCCGTATCGCGCGACGAGAACGACGACGCCCGCGGCCGCCAAGCCGACGGCCATGGCGCTCGGCAGGCGAGTGGAGAGCTGCGATGCTCCGAAGAAGTCGATCCACACGTGCAGGAGCGAGTAGTAGGTGCCGTGCACGGCATCCACTCGCCCGAGCTCGCGCAGCAGCGAACCCCACGGACGCTCGGCCGACATGATGCTCGCCGCCTCGTCGCCCCAGAACGACGGCACCCACGATCCCCACCACGACACGACGAAAGCGAAGAGGCCGGCCGCGACGGCCGCGATCGTGGTGAAGCGCGGCATCCGTGCGACACCGCGAGCGGGTTCTGGACGCGTTGGCGGGGTGTTGCGGGAGGTGGCCGCAGCCACATTCGTGCTGGTCACGCGCACCTCCCCCGTTGTCGCTCGTCTCGTGCCATCCGGTGCGGTCGCGCCGGGGCGCCCCACCCTGGACGCCTGACCAGCCCAGCCTTACGTCCTGGACATTCCCCCGCCTGGGCGTGAACCAGGAGTGAACTTCTTCTCAGGGCTGCGCCACCTGTGCATCACTTCAGGAGTCAGGCCCGCCGTCGCGTACCTGAGCCCCTTCCCGACGAGAAAAAGCCTCAGCCGATGGCGGGATTCGCGTGGTGGATCAGGTCGAGCATCTGCGCAGGGAACCACGCGCCTGCCGCCGGGTCCACCTGGCCCCACAGCGGATCGAAGGATGCCTTCCCCGGCACACTCTTAGGCCAGCCCGGCTTCGAGTACGCGGCGTAGTTCCACACCCGTCCCGCACCGGCGGCGTTGCACTGCCCGTCGGATTCGCCGGGCGTCTTCACCCACAGGTACGCGTCGACGAGCGGAACACCCGTGTTCGTGGTCGGAGTGCGCCCCAGCCCGGCGCCGGGCGAGTTGCACCAGTTGCCGCTCTCGAGTTTGGGCACGTTGGCTGCCGGCTGCTTGTAGGGTGCACGAAGATAGCTCTTCATGGGATTCGGGCCCGCCCCGGCCCGGCTCGTGTCGATGACGAAGTGAGCGGTCGCTGAAACCCCTGCGCGACGCAGAGCCGACGCGTACTGATCGTCGATCGTGCGCGGATCGAGCGCGAGGCCGGTGGCGCCGTCTTTCCACGGCCGGTAGTCGTCGAGCGCGCCGCGCTGCGGTGCCCCGACCAGGGCTTCACTCCTCGTGCGGTCGGAACCGTCGTTCGGGTACTGGCCGGGGCAGCTCGCACTGGAGTCGCGACCGAGCAAGGCGATGCACTCCGAGACCCAGGTGCCGAACCGGGTGTTGTTCTCCGAGTACTGGTAATTCGACACATTGAGGAAGAAGCCCTGGGCCTCGTTCACTCCCGCGTGGATGAGGCGCTTGGCGATGCCCGAGACGCCCATCCACGCGCTGTTCGTGCCGTCCAGGTACACGCTCGTGTGCGGCTTCGCCTCGAGAACATGCACTGCATAGTTCAGCTGGCTGTACCGCTCGACGTCGGTGAAGGGATGCCCGGCCCTGCTGGCTCCGTGCCCGTGGCCGCAATCGGTGCCAGGCAGCATCCCGAGGCTGTCCGGCTCGACCAGCACCGCCGCCTTCGCGCTTCCGATGCCCGCGGCGACGCCGTCTATCCACGCTTCGTAGTCGGCGGTGTTCAGTGCGCCGCCGGCCGAGTAGTCGCCACAGTCGCGCCCGGGTATGTCGTATGCGACGAACACGGGCGTCCTCCGCTCGGTAGCCGCAGCGGCCATCGTCTTCTCGACGGCAGTGCGCACTTGCGTCGCCGTTCCGCCGGTGAGCCACACCGCCTGAGGTGTCAGATCCACCCTCGCCAGCGCCGCGGCATCCGACTCCCACCCGCGTCTGAGCAGCTGGACTCCTTGTTCGGCCGAGCCGTGGTCGGGCACCCGCACGAAGAGCTTCGTCGAGGTGCCCAACGCGTGCGGGTCCTTCGACGACGTCGACGCGAATCCGGCCGGAACACCGATAGCACCCGTTCCCGCGATGCAAGCGGCGACCACTGCGACCGTCAGAATGCCCTGGGACAGCCGACGCCGCTGCCGAGCACGCACAGCCCACCCCTCGGGAGCACGTTCGTTCGCGCGCACTCCTACGACTCCGCCACGATCTGTCGCAGCGGACCGCTGGTCGCCACGTGCCCCCATGCCGCGACGACGAGCACGATCAGTGCGGACACCAACAGTCCGATCGCCGGCTCGACGTGCACTGCCGCCGCCCCCAGCATCGCGCCCAGCCCGATGAGCGCGACGGCGCCGGCTCGCCTCGGCCATGGCTGCCCCTTGCTCGCACCGAATACGGAATCGGCGGCGAGACCCGCGAGCGTCGAGGTCACGACGACCGTCGTCACGTCCTTCACCGCGATGTGCCTCGCGGTTGCGGCTTGCGCGCCCATGGCGAGGCCGAGCATCCCCGTCACGGTCCACTGCACAGCGTCACCCGGATGCCTGCCCACGCTGAACAGCACGACTGCGGCAGCCAGCAACAGCACGCCGACTCCGCTGAACATGGTCGTGGAGAGCCGTGTCCAGCCGACATCCACGGTGCGCAGCACGCGACCGCCAGCTGCGGCTCCCGCCATGAAGCACACGAGGGCGATGACCGGACCGATGATCGGAAGGTTGTCGCCTCCGAGCAGGGCCATGCCCAGAATGACGACATTGCCCGTCATGTTGCCCGTGAAGACGCGGTCGAGACCGAGGTAGCCGACGGCATCCACAACGCCGGTCGAGAACGTGAGCGCGAGCATCAGCCCGAGGTGCGTGCGTTCGTGCAGTTGCCACTGCTTGGGCATGCCGTCTCCTGTCGTCGTATCGATCCCACCACACACGCGTCGGGCACGGCCCGCCCGTTCGGCAGAATGGAGGCGTGAGCATCCCCCTCTCCGGAACGTCCATCGACCTCGAGCACGGCCCGTACCGCGCTTCCATCGCCAGCGTCGCCGCTTCGCTGCGCTCGTTGACCCACGATGGGCGAGACCTCGTCGTGCCGTTCGACGCCGACGAAGTGCGGCCCGCGTTCCGCGGCGCAACGCTGGTGCCGTGGCCCAACCGGGTTGTCGACGGCCGCTACAGCTTCGAAGGCGTCGAGCAGCAGCTGGCCCTGACCGAACCGCACCTGCGCAACGCGCTGCACGGACTCGGCGCATGGCTCGACTACGAGGTGCGCGACCGCGGCGACGACTTCGTGGAGCTGGCAACGACCATCCAGGCCCAGCAGGGATATCCGCATCGTCTCGATGTGACAGTGGTCTTCCGGCTCGGCGACGACGGCCTGTACTCGGCAGTCACCGCACGCAACACGGGAGCGGACGCCGCACCCTTCGGCACCGGTCCGCACCCCTACCTCGTCGCAGGCCAGGGCCGCGTCGACGACTGGATGCTCGCTCTACCGGCCGACCAGGTGCTCACCGTCACGCCCGACCGGCTCGCCCCCGTCGGGTTGGCGGATGTCGCCACCGAGCAGGGTGCGGCCTTCGACTTCCGCACACCCCGCACCATCGGCGACGTGTTCATCGACCACGCGTTCACGGGCCTGACAAGGGATGCCGACGGCGTGGCATCCGTCGAGCTCACCGCGCCCGACGGCAACGGCGTCGCCATGCGGTGGGATGCCGCATGCCCGTGGGTGCAGGTGCACACGGCCGATCAGCCGGACCCGGCCACCAGCCGCCGTGGCCTCGCGGTCGAGCCGATGACGTGCCCGCCGGATGCGTTCAACTCCGGCACCGACCTCATCGTGCTGCAGCCGGACGAGTCGACGACCGCCGGCTGGACCATCGTCGCGCGCTAGGCCCTAGTAACCGCCGGTTGAGTAGCGGCGCGAAGCGCCGCGTATCGAAACCCAGACCCCCCGCCGAACCCGTTCGGTTCGGTGAGCGGTTTCGGTACGCCACTATCGCCGCTACTCGGCCCGCGGCGACCTGCGGTGGGCCAGCCGCATGAGTCGCCTCGCCCAGCGTCGCTCGATGCGCAGATATCGGATGCGTCGCGTCCAGGCACTCGATCGCTCCGACGAGAGCGCGAGCAGCACGAGGATGTCCAGCGGAAGCCCGAGCAGGTTCGCGCGCAGATTCACCTGCGGGCCGCCCGCGAAGAAATCGACCGCGGCCGCAATGACGGCGATGGCGCTGAGCGTCATCGAGAGGATGCGCGCCCAGTCGCTTCCGCGGAAGATGAGCGTGATCAGCGCGAACTGCACCAGCAACCCTGCGATCGTGATGCCGAAGGCGGCCCCCGCGATGATGAGCGTCACCGTGTGCGTGAAGTCGGAGGGCACCCCGTCCACGTCGATCGACAGCGAGTTCACGTAAGCGGTCCAATGGATGGCCGTGATCACCACGAAGGCCACTCCGGCGATCGCCCGAAGCGCGAGCAATGCGCAGCCGAGTGCGATGGAAACCGGCCGCTTGTCGGCTGCGGCTTCGACGACATCCGTTTCGTTCTCGAACTCAGGGCGCGATCGGACCTGTCTCAGATCGACGACGGGAAGGTCGCCGTCGGTGATGATCGAGTCGCCTCCGCCGTTGCGCGAGTGGTAACCCGTGGAGAAGTCTCGGATGGCTCCCAGCCGCACGTCGGCATCCGCTTTCTGCAGGGTGCTCACCACGTGGTCGCGCTCGATGTCGGTGTTCGCGTCGATCTTGTGCGTGACCTGCAGCGTGAACAGCGAGAGTCCGACGCGTCGGTCGAACGTGGCCGCGCCCAGCCAGTCGGCCGGCTCGCCTCCGGGTAGCCGCCACCCCTCAGGGCACTTCCAGAACCGCACGTGGTGGCGCTTCGCCGGGTTGCCGAGCACCTCCTGCTGATACGCGAGATCCTGCTGCCTGCCGAACAGCAGCAGAGGGCTCACGGGAGCTTCGTCATAGCTGCGGCGCAGCAGGGTCGAGCTCACGATGCGCCAGCTCGATCGCACGGTCACGGCGTCGGCGCGGGTCCAGCCGGCCGCGACCATGGCGGTCTCCAACTGGGCCTGCGAGCCCAGAAGCGCCAGGTTGATGGGATCGCCGAGCAGGCCGTCGCTCGTCCTTGCCCTGCCGATGAAGTAGTTCGGCACGTAGATGCGCGTAAGGATGCTGTGCAACCGCGGCAGCACGAGGTACGCCAGCAGCGCCCAGAACAGCACGAAGAAGAGGATGAGCCACCAGCCCCACCCGAAGCTCTCCGAGGCGAGCAGCCACGCCAGCCAGATGGCGGCGAGCGTGGCGAGGAGGAAGTATCCGTAGTCGATCGCGCGCGTGAACCGCATGCGGATGTGCACGGCCGGCCGCTTCTCCGGCTCCGGCTCTCCCCCTGGCGTGATGCCGGCAACGCCGGGAGTCGTCACCGCGGCCGGTTCGGTCGGCGTGACCGGCTCCGGCGCCCGCACGCTGGCGACGCCGTCTTCGGTTCGCCCCGCCGGCATGGGCTCATGCTATGCGCTGCAGACGGCATCCGAACCGTTCGAGCCTCTGCGTGCCTCGAACGGGTGCCGCTACCCCAACCGTTATCTGATTGTGTCTGAGAAAAAGTATCGACGCCGAACAATACGGGGCATGATCGCCTCAGCCGCATTCACAAGTTGAACGCGGCGGTCCCGGAGTAGTCCGAGTCTCATCGAAGGAGAGAGACGTGAAGAAATCGACGCTGATTTCCGTCGCCGTTCTCGCCAGCGCGTCAGCATTGCTGCTGGCCGGCTGTTCGAGCGGTAGTGGCGGCAACAGCACCAGCAATGCGGGCGGAAAGACACGCGCATGCGTGATCCTTCCCGACGCCGTGTCTTCCCCCCGTTGGGAGAACGGTGACCGCCCTGCACTGCAGAAGGCAATCACCGATGCCGGCTTCCAGGCCGACATCCAGAACGCACAGGGAGACACCAGCAAGTACGCCACCATCGCCGACCAGCAGCTCAACAAGGGTTGCGGTGTGATGCTCCTCGTCGACTACAACGGCGCAGCCGTCACGGTCGCGAAGAAGGCGAAGGCTCAAGGCATCCCCGTCATCGCATACGACCGTCCGATCAAGGGCGCCGACTACTACGTGTCGTTCGACAACGCGAAGGTCGGCGAGCTGGAGGGCCAGTCGATCGTCGACGGCCTGAAGGCAGAAGGCAAGGATCCGGCATCCGCGGTCGTCGTGTACATGGGCGGAGACCCGACGGACGGCAACGCCAAGATGTTCCACGACGGAGCGGTCAAGGCGATGTCGGCAGCCGGGATCAAGCCTGCGGCTGAGCCCCCGGGGATCTGGGACGCCGACAAGTCGGCGACCAACTTCGAGCAGGCGCTGACCTCGCTCGGCGGCAAGGTCGACGCGGTCTGGGTCGCCAACGACACCAACGCATCCGGTGTCATCTCCGTTCTCGACAAGAACGGCCTGAAGGTTCCCGTCTCCGGACAGGATGCCTCCACCGCCGGCCTGCAGAACGTGCTGCTCGGCAAGCAGACCGCGACGGTCTACAAGCCGTATCAGGACGAGGCGAAGGCGGCATCCCAGCTGGCGATCACCCTGCTGAAGGGTAAGAAGCCGAGCGGGATCACCAACAAGGTGGACGGCGTTCCGTTCATCTCCGAAACGCCCCAGCTGATCACGGCGAAGGACGTTCAGAAGGTCATCGACGACGGCAATGCCAAGGCGAGCGACATCTGCACACCAGCAGTGCAGGCAGCCTGCACGCAGTACGGCGTGAAGTAGCAGTCCGCCGCTAACGAGAGCGAGGGGCTTCGTGCACGGACAGGCGTCCGTCACGAAGCCCCTCCGCTCGTGCCCCGCTCCAATGGGGTTCATCAGACATCTCTCCCCGTGCGGCAGCGCCGGGGGATCCCCTGACTCCACCCGAACGAAAGGAACCCGACATGGATGAGCCGCTCATCTCGCTGACGGGAGTCAAGAAGAGCTTCGGCCCCGTCGACGTTCTCAGAAGCGTCGATCTGAAGGCCTACCCGGGCAAGGTCACCGCACTCGTCGGCGACAACGGCGCGGGCAAGTCGACGCTGATCAAAGGCCTTGCCGGCGTGCAGCCGTACGACGCGGGCGAGGTGCGATACGACGGAGAGGTCGTGCACCTGCACAACCCGCGCGAGGCATCCCGGCTCGGAATCGAGGTCGTGTACCAAGACCTCGCGCTGGCCGACAACCTCGACATCGTTCAGAACATGTTCCTCGGCCGCGAAGAGACCAGGTTCGGCACCTTCGACGAGGGCAGTATGGAAATGGCGACGAGCCGAGCGCTGCAGCAACTCTCGGTGCGCACCGTGAAGTCTGTGCGGCAGAAGGTCTCGTCGCTTTCCGGAGGCCAGCGCCAGACGGTGGCCATCGCGCGCTCCGTCATCAACAAGTCAAGGCTCGTCATCCTCGACGAGCCGACTGCGGCGCTCGGCGTCGCTCAGACCGAGCAGGTGCTCAACCTGGTCAAGCGGCTTGCCGAGCAGAACGTCGCGATCATCATCATCAGCCACAACCTCGCCGACGTGTTCAAAGTCGCTGACTTCATCAGCGTGCTCTACCTCGGCCGCATGGTGGCGTCGGTGAAGACATCCGAGACCACGTACGACGACGTCGTGGGCTATATCACCGGAAGCAAGACGTACGCAGGAGAGCCGGCATGAGTGCACAAGCAGAGACAACGGAGGCGCTGCCCGACCCTCTGGTGGGCGACCTCATCGGCAGCGGCGTCGAGGGCGGCGTCGGCGATCAGGTGCGGGCCTACTTCCAGCGCCTGCGCGGGGGCGAGATGGGTGCGCTGCCCGCCATCGGCGGACTCATCGTGCTCGCCATCCTGTTCGCGTTCCTGAGCCCGTACTTCCTCACGGAGCGCAACTTCGCGAACCTGCTCACCCAGGCGGCGACGCTCGTCATGCTCGGCATGGCGCTGGTGTTCGTCATCCTTCTCGGCGAGATCGACCTCTCGGCCGGCGTCACGGGCGGCGTCGCCATGTGTGCGTTCATCGTGCTGGTGGATGTCGCCAAGTGGCCGACCCTGGTAGCTCTGCTCGTCGGGTTCCTCATCGGGCTTGCGACCGGAGCTTTCATCGGGTTCTTCGTCGCGAGAGTGGGCATACCGTCATTCGTGGTCACTCTTGGCCTGTTCCTGGGCTTCCAGGGCCTCGAGCTGATCATCATCGGCAACGGCGGCCTGTACAACGTGCAGGACCCGGGCATCCTCGCGATCATGAACAACAACCTCCCCATCTGGGGCGGCTGGACGATGCTCGCGATCATGGTCGCAATCTCGCTCGGCACGTCGTTCTGGGATCGCGCACGTCGTGATAGGGCAGGGGTTCCGAACCGTCCCATCCTTCTGGTCTGGATCAAGGTCGCCGTCATCGCCGTCATCGGCGGCATCGTCGTCGGCCTGCTGAGCCAGAACCGCGGCACCGGATTCATCAAGGTCGAAGGCGTACCCATCGTGGTGCCGATCACGTTGGCGATTCTGTGGATCGGCACGTTCGTACTCGACCGCACCAAGTTCGGTCGCTACCTCTACGCCGTCGGCGGCAACGCCGAAGCGGCGAGGCGGTCGGGCGTGAAGGTCATCACGATCCGATGGGTCGCGTTCGTGATCTGCTCGACTCTCGCGGTGGTCTCTCAGTTGTTCAGCATCTCCAAGGTGGGATCGGTCGACCCGTCAGCCGGTGTCTCCATCGTGCTGAGTGGCGTGGCAGCCGCGGTCGTCGGCGGGGTGAGCCTGTTCGGCGGACGCGGGCGACTGCTTCACGCGGCCATCGGCGCCGTGGTGATCGCCGTCATCACGAACGGGCTTGGGCTGCTCAACCTGCCCGCTGGCGTGAACTACGCGGTCACCGGCGGCGTGCTCATCCTTGCCGCCACGGTGGATGCCGTCTCGCGCGTGCGCGCAGGAGGCAGCCTCATCCGCAGCTGACGAGCGGGGTCGCATTCGGGCGGCGGGAACGGCGGGATGCCTGCTGTTCCCGCCGCCTTTCTGCACTCGACCACCTGTCGGGATTCGACGGGCGCGGCCTAGGCTGTGCATGTGCGGGGCGAAGGATGTCCGTCGCTCGCACGACCGCCTGGGGGAACGGGCGGACGACATTAGGGGGAATCACATGAGTACAGCAGCACCCGCGAGGCGCCCAGGCGCCGTCACCGCGGCATACGTCATCTGGTTGATCGGCGCCATCGTCTCGTTGATCGGAGCGATCTTCGCGCTCTTCGTCGGAGTGATCGCGCTCGGTGCCGGGGCAGCGGCTGGTGGAGTCACCGGTGCGGCGGCCGGCGCAGTCGTGCTCGTCTTCGCCATCTTCGTGTTCATCATCGCGATCGTCGAGCTGGTCATCGTGAACCGCATGCGCGACGGGCGCAACTGGGCGCGCACGGTGCTGGCTGTGCTGGGCATCCTGTCGCTGATCGGCGCGATCGTGCCGTGGTTCTCGGCCGGATGGAACTCCTCATCCAGCGTATCGGTCGTACAGGTCGTCATTCTGATCATCGCCATCGTGCTCATGTACGTTCCGGCGGCGAACGCGTACTTCGCAGCTGGAGGGGTCACCCGCGGCTCTGCCGCTGCAGGATCGCCTGTCGCGCCGGCCGTGGACGACCAGCGGCCGCCGGTCGCATAGCGCTCGTTCCGAACGGGTTCCCACCCCTGGCCACCGGCGCCTAGGGTGGGGCCATGTCGTTCCGTGCGCTCTACGTCGAACAGCAGATCGAGAACGGCGCGATCGTCTCGCACGATGCGCGGTTGCGTTCCCTCGATGACGATGTGCTCGAGCCGGCCGACGTGGAGATCGACGTCGCGTACTCGGCGCTCAACTACAAGGACGGCCTCGCTCTCGCCGGACGCCCAGGCGTTCTGCGGCGCAGCCCGATCATCCCGGGTATCGATCTCGTCGGCCGGGTGCGGGCATCCGGTGATCCGCGCATCCTGCCGGGGGACCGCGTGGTGCTGAACGGGGACGGCATCGGCGAAACGCACGACGGCGGACTCGCCGAGCGCGCGCGTGTTCGGGGCGAGGCGCTCGTCGTCGTACCAGACGAGTTCACGCTGCACCACGCGGCAGGCATCGGCACTGCCGGGTTCACCGCGATGCTGGCCGTGCTGGCGCTCGAGCACGGTGGCGTGACGCCATCCTCCGGCGACGTGCTCGTCACGGGAGCCGCGGGCGGAGTCGGGTCGGTCGCGATCGCGGTGCTCGCCAAGCTCGGATACTCGGTGACCGCATCCACCGGGCGAGGCGACAGCGAAGCGGACTACCTGCGGGAGCTCGGGGCATCCGCCATTCTCAACCGCGCGGACTTCAGCGAGCCCGGACGTCCCCTCCAGAAGGCGCGCTGGGCCGGCGCCATCGACACGGTGGGCGGCGTCACGCTCGCCAACGTGCTGGCGCAGACGTCGTACGGCGGAATCGTCGCAGCGTGCGGAGTCGCGGGCGGGGCCGACCTGCCAGCCACCGTGATGCCGTTCATCCTGCGCGGCGTCACGCTCGCCGGCATCAACTCGGTCGAGGCGCCGCGCAAGCTGAGACAGGATGCCTGGCTGCGCCTCGCGCGCGACCTCGACGTGCACCTGCTCGACGCCATGACCACGACGATCGGTCTCGAGGACGCCATCGGCGCGGCCGGCCGCATCCTCGCCGGTCAGATCCGCGGACGCACCGTCGTCGACGTGCACAGCTGACTGAGGCGAGCGGGGAACGAGCTCGCTCGTTTCGCCGAGCCGATGGAGGCTGTCGAGCGGCGCCAGCCGCGAATACAGCTGACTGAGACGAGCGCGCCAACGCCCGTATCCCCGCAACAAAAACAGCAGTGTCCGCGCTCTCGCGCTGAGAACAGCAGGTTCTCTGCTGTTCTCACCGACAACTGCTGTTTTCACCGCACCACCCTCGCGCGGCACGCCACTCGCGGTGCGGCACTCGGCACCCCATAGGCTGGCGCCATGATCGTCATCGCGACCCTCGTCGTGGCGCTGGCCGCCGTCTTGCACGTGCTGATCTTCGCGCTCGAGAGCGTCTTCTGGGCTCGTCCCGCTGTGTGGAAGCGATTCGCGGTGAAGGATCAGGCATCCGCCGACATCACCAAGCCCATGGCCTACAACCAGGGCTTCTACAACCTGTTCCTGGCGATCGGTGCTCTTGTCGGCATCATCATGTACGGCATAGGTCAGCACGCCATCGGGTTGACGCTCACGTTCTTCACGCTCACGTGCATGGTGCTCGCCGCCGTGGTGCTGGTGACCACCGGGGCACGGTACATCCGCGCGGCGTTGATTCAGGGCATCCTGCCGCTCGCGGGCATCGTGCTGATCTTCCTGAGCGACCCGATCACGACCTGACCGGCGGTCTTCAGTCGGCCGAGTCGCCGAACGGATGCGTCGTAGCGCCTCGCACCTGCGGCGACACGTGCTCCGGACGGAACCCGCGGCCGATCACGCGGGCCGCGACGCGCCGCACTAGAGGCAGGACGGCCGAGACCAGGATGCGCTGCGGCTCGGGCAACGGCGACGGCAGCACCGCGACTCCCGCGCCGTTGATCACCCGATGCGCCGCAAGCTGCACGGCCTGCATGGCGCGCACCGGAGGCATCCGTCTGCGCTGCACCCACGCTGAGGCGGCATCCAAGTCGGATGCCCGTGCACCGGCCACCGAGCCGGCCCCGCGCAGCAGCGGCGCGAGCCGGTTCGCGGTGGCGACGGCATCCTGTACGGCGAAGTTCACACCGACGCCGAAGGCGGGCGACATGGCGTGCGCGGCGTCGCCGATGCACAGCAGCCCAGGACGCCACCACGTCTCGAGCCGGTCGATCTGCACCGACAGCAGCTTGAGCTGTGCGAACGACTTGAGCTCACCGACGACCGGGCGCAGGAACGGCGCCGTCTCGAGCAGCGCCTGGCGGACCGAGTCGATGCCCTTCTCGCGCAACCCGTCGAACCCGCCCTTCGGAATGACGAGGCCCATCTGGTAGTAGCCCTCGCGCGGAATCGTCAGCACGAGCCGGTGCTCGTCGATGTAGCCGAGAGTGTCCGGCGGCCGGTGCGGAGGGTATGGCAGGCGGAACCACACGACGTCGATCGGCGCCCCGAAGTCAGTGGTCGGAAGCCCGGATGCCGCGCGCAGCACGGAATCCCTCCCGTCCGCCGCGACCGTGAGTGCTGCGTGCACCTCGACTGGTCCGTCGGGTCCGGTCGCGAGCACGCCGGACACGCGCGCCACACCACTCGTGGGCTCGGTCTCGGTCAGCAGGCCAGTGGCCTCCGTGTTCATCAGGAGGCGGAATCCGGGATACGCAGCGGCGTGCTCGGTCAGGAAGCCGAGGAAGTCCCACTGCGGCATGAGCACGAGAAAGTCGTTCCGGCCCCCCAGGCTGTCGAAGTCGACAGGGGTGAGGCGGGTTCCGTCGACCACCGCGTCGAGCGTGGAGACCGAGGTGTGCGGCAGCGTGAGGAACGCGTCGCGAAGCCCGAGCTCGTCGAGCACCTGCAGCGTGGACGGGTGGATGGTGTCGCCGCGGAAGTCGCGCAGAAAATCGCCGTGCTTCTCGAGAACCGCCACCTGCACGCCCGCACGGGCCAGGAGCATCCCGAGCATGACGCCGGCCGGGCCGCCACCGGCGATGCAGCAGTCGACGTCGATGCGCGCCGGCTCGGCCTTGCGCGACTTCACGCGCGCCATGACTACGAGATGACCTCGTCTGCCGGGCCGTCCGAGCCCGGATGGATGTCGCGCAGCGCCTCGACCAGCTGCGACGCGTGCTGTGTCGAGACGATGACGCGTGAGAATCCGTCGGCGACCTCGCCGGAGACCGGCAGCGGTTCTGCAGCCCCCGGAACCGGGCCGGAGCCGCCCACAGCGGCGTCGGCGGCCACCTCGGCGGGCGAGGACGGGGCATCCGTCACCGGCGTGGACTCGGATGTCTCGGCATCCGACTCGTCCGAGGCCTGTGCGTCAGGCTGGTCGATGTCGATCACGACGGCCGTGCGCTGCTTGCCCTTCAGCACGAGAAAGTCCTTGCCGCCGTGGAACTTCCAGGTGCCGACAGCAAGCGTCAGAGGGATGCTGTTACCCGGCGCTCGCACGCCGCGAATCCAGATCCACGGGTCTTCCGTGATCGCCACGCTGCGGATGCTCTCCCGCGGCACAACGATGTCGTCGCGGCGCAGCGCGAGCAGCTTCTCCGCACGGGTGAGGCGGATCTCGAGTCGATCGCGATACACGTGGAAGTCGGCCATGCCACTAGTCTGCCGGGTCGCCATGGCAGCTTCCCGGATGCGAACGCGACCGGACGAGACGTTACAGAACTGAGGCCTCTTGGCGCCGCAACGACGGTTGCATTTCGGTTGAATCGGGTTCCGGAGGCGGTGCGGCCAGCGTCCTCACCCGGTCCGGCCTAGACATCCGCTGCCGTCGGTGCATCGGGCACGCTCTGACGTTACGATCGCGGTTCATGATCGGGGTTCACGACCCTCGTGGGAAGGGGTTTCCGGCTCTCGCGTCGGAAGCTGCCGGGCGAACGACCGATCTCGACCCGGAATGCCCTTGAGAAGCTCGACTCTGATTGATATCCGACTGCTGCCGCCACCGCAGCCACCGTCAGATCGTCGCCTGTAAGTAGATCTGCCCCCGCCATGATCCGGACCTTGGTGAGGAACTGCCCCGGCGTCATCCCGGTGCTCGCAGCGAAGCGGCGAAGGAATGTTGCTCGTGACATCCTCGCCGTCTCAGAAAGGGTCGCGATCGTCCAGCCGTCCCCGGGCGCGCGCAGGACCGAGTCGATGACTCGACCCACACCTGCGTCCGTCATGCTCGTCCACACCGGCGCTGTGCCGGTTTCGCTTCCGGCGGTGCGCAGAACCAAGGCGAGGAGCACGGTGCACAGCGCACTCATCACCGCTGCCGTGCCCCGTCCTTCGTTGGAAGTCTCGCCACGCAAGAGGTCGCTCAGCGCGCGGAGCATCGATGCTTCCTCGGCAGTCGTCGCAAGCGACACTCGCAGCGGTGTGGGCAGGGTGCGGAACAAGACATCGCCTGCGCCTGGACCGTAATCAAAATGCCCGCAGTACAGATCGATTACGGGGTCACCCTCTCCGCGAGTTCGCGTCGTCGTGAATGCAGAGCCGAAGGTCTCGTGCGTCGCGCGCACAGGCTCAGGTCCCCGAGTTGTCACGCGGTGGCCTGCACCGGATGGGATGACGACGACATCGCCGGCCTGCAGGTTGAGCTCGACGCCTTCGACATGGAAGCGCGCTGTCCCTTCTAACAGAACATGGAAGGCCGCGCTCCGGGAACGCTGAGGGGCGACGTCCATAACAGTCGACGCCGACAACATGCAGTGCTTATCCAAGGTTGCACGCAGATGTGCGACCTCGAGCAACCTACTCAAGGAGTCCATAGTGGAACTCTGGGACATACAGACGAGCCTTTTCTAGGGGTGCGGCGCAACCTGTCGCGCCATGGTGGGATCATGACCAAGGAACACACCATCTCCGCCGACGTCATCGTCGTCGGCTTCGGCAAAGGCGGCAAGACGGCGGCTCATGCGCTCGCGGACACGGGCAGGCGCGTCGTGCTGATCGAGCGCTCCGAGAACATGTACGGCGGGACCTGCCCTAACGTGGGCTGCGTGCCGACCAAGATGCTCGTGCATTACTCGGGCGAGAAGCGGCTCGAGGACGACGCGCAGGAGTTCTTCGCACACTCGATCGCCGGCGTGCGGGAGTTGACCAGTGCCTTCCGCGCCGGCAACCTCGAGGGAATGAACGCGCACGATACAGCGATGGTGCTGACGGGCAGCGCCCGATTCGTAGACGACCACACCGTCTCAGTGGGCGAGGGCGACGACGCGATCAGTGTGGCCGCGCCCACGATCCTCGTGAATACGGGTTCCGCGCCGATCATCCCGGCCATTCCGGGTCTCGCCGAGAGCAGCCGCCTCGTAAGCAGCACGGACCTCATCCAGAAGGACCGGCTGCCGAACCGCCTCGTCGTCATAGGCGGCGGGTACCTCGGCCTCGAGTTCGCGGCGATCTACCGGAGCTTCGGGGCCGAGGTTACCGTGCTCGAGAGCGCGGAGCGGCTGCTCCCACGCGAGGACGACGACATCGCCAAGGCCGTGACGGGCATCCTGGCGGGCGAGGGCATCCGGCTCGTTACCGGTGCGACCGTGCTCGAGGCGCGTGACGGAGACGAATCTTCCACGGTGACCTACATCGTCGACGGCGAGACGCACGAGGTCCAGGCAGATGCTCTGCTTCCAGCCACCGGGCGGCGTCCGGTGGTGGCGGAACTCGGATTGGATGCTGCAGGCGTCGAACTGACCGAACGTGGGGGCATCCGCGTCGATGAGCACTTGCGCACCAGTCGGCCGCACATCTTCGCTCTTGGAGACGTCAACGGCGGTGAGCAGTTCACCTACATCTCCCTCGATGACGCACGCATCGTTCTCGACCAACTCCTCGGGGACGGTCGACGTGCCACGACTGATCGCGTCGCAGTGCCGCACACCCTCTTCATCACGCCACCGCTGGCGACGGTCGGACTGACCGAACGCCGGGCACGCGCCGAGGGACGCAACATCAAGGTGTCGCGTGAGAACGTCGCGGACATTATTGCGATGCCCCGCGCATACACGGTCGAGGAAACCCGCGGTCTGATGAAGTTTATTGTGGACGCCGACACCGACCTGATCCTCGGTGCAGCCCTCCTCAGCATCGATGCGCAAGAGCTGATCAACACGGTCGCGCTGGCGATGCGATTCGGCATCACGGCCACGGAACTCAGAGACTCGATCTACACCCATCCGAGCTCGACCGAAGCGTTCAACGAGGTGTTCGACAAGGTCATCGACTGACACCGACCTCCGGCTCGATGTGCACCAGTAGACGGAGGACGAGGCGGCAACCCTCAACGGTTAAAGGGATCTCGTGACCGCTCCCGGCACACCCACCCCATATCCCTGCCGCTGCATAGCACCGATCGCGTAGTGTGATTCCGTGGTAGCCGCCCGTCGTACACCGGGGTCGCAGACTTCATTGCGTGAAGCCAATCGCGGCCGCATTGTCGACGCCGTGAAGAAGTACGGGGGGCTCAGCCAGATCGAGCTCGCGGGCCTCACCGGGCTCTCTCCTGCCACCGTCTCCAACATCGTCAAAGAGCTCAGCGGCGCGGGCGTCCTGAACACCGCGCCGGGCACCCGCAGCGGTCGCCGCGCTCAGCACGTCACGCTCGCGCACGCGCTCGGCCTCGTCGCAGGTGTGCATTTCTCCACCCGCCACCTGCGCATCTCCATCTCCGACGTCGCCTACACGGTCGTCGCCGAGACGCACATGCCGCTGGCCAAAGACCACAGGGCCGACAACGAGCTCGACCGCGTCATGCTGCTACTGGCCGACATGCTCGACTCCGCCGGGGCGGGCATGCTCGACCTGCTGGCGGTGGGCGTGGCGCTTCCCGCTCCCGTCGACCGACGCACCGGGCGCATAGCGCGGCGGGGCATCCTTCGCGGCTGGGACGGCGTCGAGGTGGCGGATGTGCTGCAGCAGCGCCTCAAGCGACCCGTTTTCGTCGACACGGATGCCAACGCCGCCGCCCTCGGAGAACTCCGGCTGGGCGCCGCCCGCGGCAAAGACGACGTCGTGTTCATCGACGTGGGCGACCGCATCGGCGCTGGGCTCGTCTTCGGCGGACGCATCTACTCCGGCCACGGCGGCATGGCCGGCGAGCTCGGGCACACCGTCATCCAGGAGGACGGCCCGGTGTGCGAGTGCGGCAACCGCGGATGCGTGCAGGCCATCGCGGGCGGAAGCGCACTGATCCAGAGGCTGCAGTCGGGCAACCGCGGCATCAAGCTGCAAGACGTGATCGTGCGGGCCATGTCGGGCGACGCGGATGCCATCCGTGCGATCGCCGACGCCGGTACCGCTATCGGGGTGGCCACCGCCAACCTCAGCAATCTTCTCGATCCGGAGCGCATCGTGGTCGGCGGGGAGCTCGGCCGATCGGGCGAGCTGTTGCTCGGACCCATGCGCCGCGAGGTGGAGCGCTCGGTGCTGGCCGGGACCGAGTTCGCACCCGAGATCGTGCAGGGTCAACTGGGGCCGGCTGCCGCAGCGATCGGCGCAGTGGCCATGGCCGTCGAGCGCGTCTCCATTCAGCCCGAAGACACGACAGCCGCGGAGGACGCCGGGGAATGAAGGCGGTCCGCGCGGGTTTGCTGCTCGCGGTCGCCGCCTGCGTGTTCGCCCTCGTCGGGTGTTCCAACGCGGTGGCGCCCGGCGACACGACGCACGCCGCCGTCGATCCTGCGCACGCGAGCATCGGGCTTCTGCTGCCGGATTCGACGACCACACGGTATGAAGCCACCGACCGACCGGCGTTCACCGCACGCATCCACGAGAAATGCCCCGGCTGCAGCGTCGCCTACCAGAACGCTTCGGCCGATGCCGCACGTCAGCAGCAACAGGCTGAGTCGATGCTCGCCCAGGGGGTGGGCGTGCTCGTGCTGGATGCCGTCGACGGCAAGGCAGCGGCATCCATCGTGAACGAGGCGGTCGCCAAGGGCGTTCCGGTGATCGCGTACGACCGCATCATCGACAGCCCCGACGTTTCGTTCTTCGTCTCCGCGAACAACGAGCACGTGGGCGTGCTCCAGGCGCAGGCGCTCGTGAACAGGCTGCGCCAGCTGAAGGTCCCTGCCGGGTCGGGCATCCTCATGGTCAACGGATCGCCGACCGACAACAATGCGTCCGGCTATCGCACGGGGGCGCATTCGGTCATCGACTCGTCGGGCTACAGCATCCTGGCGGAGTACGACACTCCCGACTGGGACGGCTCGGAGGCGCAGACCTGGGTCGCCGGTCAGATCACGCAGTTCGGCAACCGCATAGCGGGCGTGTACGCCGCCAACGACGGCCTAGCGCAAGGCGCCATCGCGGCTCTGCAGGCCGCCGGTGTCGATCCCGTTCCACCGACCACGGGTCAGGATGCCGAGGTGGCCGCCGTGCAGCGCATCCTCGCCGGCACCCAGTACATGACGGTGTACAAGCCCATCAAGCAACAGGCGCGGATCGCGGCCGACGCAGCGCTGACGCTCGTGCGCGGCGGGCACCCGAAAGGCACGACCACGACGAAGACGGGCGGCAAGCAGGTGCCAACGGTGTTGCTGACGCCGGTCCCCGTCACGCTGCAGAACGTGAAGAAGGTCGTGATCGACAGCGGTTTCCATACGGTGGCAGAGATCTGCACGCCCGCATACGAGACCTACTGCAAGGAGCACGGCATCTCATGAGCGCAGGAGACGCAGCAGCGCGCACGGATGCCGCCGCCCTGGCCGCCGCGCTCGAGCCCGTCGTGAGCATGCGCGGCATCAGCAAGTCGTTCGGCCACATCCAGGCCCTGCGCAACGTTGATCTCGACCTGTATGCCGGCGAGGTCGTCGCACTGGTCGGCGACAACGGGGCAGGGAAGTCGACGCTCGTGAAGATCCTGGCGGGTGTGCATCCGCCCGACGCCGGCACCATCGCGTACGAAGGACGCGTCGTCTCGATACCCTCGCCCGCGGCATCCCGTGAGCTGGGAATCGCCACGGTGTTCCAGGACCTCGCGCTGTGCGACAACCTCGACGTGGTCGCCAATCTGTTCCTTGGGCAGGAACTCAGCCGCGGCCCCCTCGACGAAGAGGCGATGGAGCAGCGCTCGTGGGAGCTGCTGCGCCAGCTGTCCGCCCGCATCCCCTCTGTGCGGATGCCCGTCGCAACGCTCTCGGGCGGCCAGCGACAGACCGTGGCGATCGCGCGATCGCTCATCGGCGATCCGCGTGTGGTCATCCTCGACGAGCCGACGGCGGCGTTGGGCGTGGCTCAGACGGCCGAGGTGCTCAACCTCATCGAACTGCTGCGCGACCGGGGGCACTGCGTCGTGCTGATCAGCCACAACATGGCCGACGTTCAGGCGGTGGCCGACCGGGTCATCGTGCTGCGGTTGGGACGCGTCAACGGACGGTTCCGCGCACCCGACCTGAGCTACGAAGACATCATCGCCTCGATCACCGGTGTGCTGAATCTCGAGGAGGGCACGCCGGAAGACGACCCGCGCGAACGGATGCGAGGATCGGCACCCCGCGCCCCGTGGTCCGACCACACGGAAGGCGGCCCTCGATGAGCGCGGAACGAGGGATGCTCGCGCGCGGCAGCACCGAGCCAGGCGCCGCGTACACGCTCCGCGACGTGGCCACTGCATTCGCCGGGCGCGTGCGAGACGGTGAGCTCGGCGCCCTGCCCGTCGTGGTCGGCCTGCTCATCATCGCCGTGCTTTTCCAGGTGCTCAATCCGCGGTTCCTGGCGCCAGGGAACCTCGTGAACCTCACCCTGCAGGCCGCGCCGCTCGGCGTCATCGCCCTGGGTACCGTCGTCGTGCTGCTCGTCGCCCAGATCGACCTCTCCGTCGGCTCGGTCAGCGGCCTCGCGAGTGCCGTGGTCGGGGTCTGCGCGATGCGGCTGCAGTGGCCCATGCTCGTAGGCATCCTCGCGGCCGTCGCCGTGGGAGCGGCGATCGGCGCGTTCTACGGGTTCCTGCTCACCCGGTTCGGAGTGCCGAGCTTCCTCATCACACTCGCCGGTCTGCTCGCATTCCTCGGCCTGCAGCTCGCGCTGCTCGGGCCATCGGGGTCGATCAACATCCCGTTCTCCGACCCGCTCGTGCAGTTCGCGAACACCTGGTTCCTGCCGCCATGGGCGGCGTACGTACTCGCCGGCATCGCCGCGCTGGGCGTGCTCGGCGCGGGGCTGCTGCGCAGGAGCAGAAGGATGCGCGCACAGCTTCCCGCGGAGCATCCTTCGGTCTCCGTGCTCAAGGCCGTTGCCCTGCTCGTGGTGCTGTGCGTCGCCGTCTGGTACCTCTCCCTCGACCGCGGCACCGCGGTCATGCCCGTGCTGTTCCTGCTGCTCGTCGTCGTGATCTCGTACCTGCTGCGCAGGTCACGGTGGGGCCGTTCCGTCTTCGCCGTCGGAGGGAATGTGGATGCCGCCCGCCGGGCAGGACTGCACGTCACCCGCACGCTCGTCACGGCTTTCGTCGTGTGCTCGGCTTTGGCTGCACTCGGCGGTGTGCTCTCGGCGGCGCGACTGGGCTCGGCGACGACCATCACGGGATCCGCCGACACCAACCTCAATGCGATCGCGGCAGCCATCATCGGCGGCACGAGCCTGTTCGGCGGACGAGGCAGCGCGTGGTCTGCCGTGCTCGGCGTACTGGTCATCTCGGCCATCTCCAGCGGACTCACGCTGCTCAACCTTGACTCATCGGTTCGCTACATGATCACCGGCGCGGTGCTGCTGCTCGCCGTCATCGTGGATTCACTTTCCAGACGCTCGCGCGCCAGCCACGGTCGCGCCTAAGAGCAACTCTCCCGCCGGCTTGCGGCGAAGGCCTGAATCGACGCGCTGTCGCACCATGCTCGTTTTCGCACTTGCGTTCAACCCCTGAACGCAATTGTGTTACCGTTGCGTTTCGTTGCAGCCCCGAGGCAACGCGACGCGGCCCGAACGGCCGCTGCACCACGGGACGAGGGCGTCTAACGCACCCATCAGGCGAGAGCCTGATCCGACGGATGCCCCGCCCGCACAGCGAGAGGATCATCCGTGGCGAAGGCCCCCATTCTGGAAATGCGCGACATCACCAAGCGCTTCCCCGGCGTGGTCGCACTCTCGAACGTGACGATGACCGTGCAGCGCGGAGCGATCCACGCCATCTGCGGTGAGAACGGCGCAGGGAAGTCCACCCTCATGAAGGTGCTCTCCGGCGTCTACCCCTACGGCACGTACGAGGGCCAGATCATCTACGAAGGTGAAGAGGTCCGCTTCTCCACCACGAAGCAGAGCGAGTCGGCAGGCATCGCGATCATCCATCAGGAGCTCGCGCTCATCCCGGAGCTCTCGATCACCGAGAACCTGTTCCTCGGCAACGAGGTGTCGCGGTTCGGCGTGATCGACTGGGTGGCGGCTCAAAAGCGGGCGCGCGAGCTGCTCGACCTGGTCGGACTGCGCGAAGACCCCGACACGCTCATCAAGACGCTCGGTGTCGGCAAGCAGCAGCTCGTCGAGATCGCGAAGGCCCTGCACAAAGACGTCAAGCTGCTCATCCTCGACGAACCGACCGCGGCGCTGAACGAAGCGGAGTCCCAGCATCTGCTGGACCTCATCCTCGAGTTCAGGAAGTCGGGCATGACCTCGATCATGATCAGCCACAAGCTGAACGAGATCGAGCGGGTCGCCGACTCGATCACGATCATCCGTGACGGCAAGACGATCGAGACGCTGGATGTGGCATCCGGGGGCGTCGACGAGGACCGCATCATCCGCGGCATGGTCGGCCGGTCTCTGGAGAGCCGCTTCCCTGAGCGCACGCCGAACATCGGCGAGACGTTCTTCGAGGTGCGCAACTGGACCGTGCAGCATCCCGTGGACCCGGACCGCCTCGTGTGCAAGAACGAGAGCTTCTTCGTGCGCCGCGGAGAGATCGTCGGCTTCGCGGGCCTGATGGGCGCCGGCCGCACGGAGCTCGCGATGAGCGTCTTCGGCCGCAGCTACGGCACCTACCTCAGCGGCGAGATCTACAAGGACGGCCGCCGCATCAAGGTGGCGAACGTGCACGACGCCATCGAGCAAGGAATGGGTTACGTGAGCGAGGACCGCAAGACGCTCGGGCTCAACCTGCTCGACACCATCAAGCGTGCCACCGTCTCTGCGCGGCTCGACAAGATCGCGCACGGCGGCGTCGTCGACGACCTGCAGGAATACAAGGTCGCCGAGGAGTACCGCAAGGCGCTGCGCACCAAGGCGACGTCGGTGGACGAGGGCGTGAGCAAGCTGTCCGGCGGAAACCAGCAGAAGGTCGTGCTGGCCAAGTGGATGTTCACCGACCCCGACCTGCTGATCCTCGACGAGCCGACTCGAGGCATCGACGTCGGCGCCAAGTACGAGATCTACAACATCATCAACCAGTTGGCCGCGCAGGGTAAGGGGATCGTGCTGATCTCCTCCGAGCTGCCCGAGCTGCTCGGCATGTCCGACCGCATCTACACGATCTTCGAGGGCCAGATCACGAACGTGCTGCCGGCAGAAGAGGCCAACCCCGAATCCCTCATGGTCAGCATGACCTCGACCCGAAAGACCGGACAAGCAGCATGAGCAAGTTCTCCGATGGCGTGCGCACCCTCACAGGGGGGCGCGGACTGAGCCAGTACAGCATGATCATCGCGCTGGTCGCGATCATCGTCGTGTTCGAGATCTGGACGGGCGGCTACACGCTCGACCCCACGAACGTGATCAACATGGTGCAGCAGTACTCGTACATCCTGATCCTGGCGATCGGGATGGTCATGCTGATCATCGCTGGGCACATCGACCTCTCCGTCGGTTCGGTCGCCGCGTTCGTCGGTGTCGTGGTCGCCCAGTCGATGGCTGTCTGGCACCTGCCAGCTGGGCTGGCCATGCTGCTCGGCCTCGTGGTCGGCGCGCTCGTGGGTGCTTGGCAGGGCTTCTGGGTGGCGTACGTTCGCGTTCCCGCCTTCATCGTCACTCTCGCGGGCCAGCTCATCTTCCGCGGTGCCAACCAGGTGGTCGGCAACTCGACGGCTGTTCCCACCCCTGCGTCGTACAACTGGATCGGCAACGGATCCCTGCCCGACTTCGGCCCCGACTTCGGCTACAGCAACCCCACGCTCATCCTCGGCCTGATCGTCGTTATCGCGCTCATCTGGAAAGAGGTGCACGACCGCCGCAAGCGCGTGCGCATGGGTGCGGCGCTGCAGCCGGTCTGGGCAAGCGTCGTCAAGCTCGTGCTGCTGTGCGGCGTGACCATCTTCGCGACCTACCTGTTCGCGACCGGGCGCGTGGGCACGAGCTTCCCCGTGGTCGGCATCATCGCCGGGCTCCTCATCCTCCTCTACAGCTTCATCACGAGCAGCACGGTGTTCGGCCGCCACATCTACGCCGTTGGCGGCAACGCCAGCGCCGCAGTGCTGTCTGGCGTGAAGTCACGTCGCGTGAACTTCCTGCTCATGATGAACATGTCGATCCTCGCCGCAGTCGCGGGCATGGTCTTCATCGGCAACGCGCAGGCATCCGGTCCGTTCGACGGCACCGGCTGGGAGCTGGATGCCATCGCAGCGGTCTTCGTCGGCGGCGCGGCCATCTTCGGCGGCGTCGGCACCGTTGCCGGATCGATCATCGGCGCGTTCGTGATGGCGTTCCTCGCCAACGGCCTCTCGCTGCTCGGGCTCGACTCCTCGTGGGTGTCGATCATCCGCGGACTCGTGCTCATCGCCGCCGTGGCATTCGACGTCTACAACAAGACGCAGGGCAAGCCGTCCATCACCGGACTGCTGCTGCGCGGGGTCGGTGTCGGACGCAAGAAGAAGCCGACCGCAACCGAGGAGGCGGTCGAGACCCAGCCTCAGGGGATCGACCAGCCGGCGGGCGAACAGGTCAAGGTGCCGCAGGCCTGACGCCGCTCCTAGCTTGCTGTCCGGCGCACCACCGGACAGCTCCATAGAAGGCGCGACCCATCGACAGGGCCGCCCTGCAATACACAACAAGAAGGAACAACATGCGCAAGAAACTGCTCATCGGCCTCACCGCCGTGGCCCTTGCCGGTGTCGCACTGACCGGATGCTCGTCGCGCGGCAATGCGGGCTCCGCCGACACCACCGTGAAGAAGGGCGACACCATCGGCGTTGCCCTCCCCGCCAAGACGTCGCAGAACTGGGTGCTCGCGAAGGCCTCGTTCGAGAACGCGCTGAAGGATGCCGGATTCAAGTCCGACGTGCAGTACTCGGCGAGCGTCTCCGACCAGCAGAACGTGATCCAGTCGATGGTGACCAAGGGCGACAAGGTCATCGTGATCGCGGCGCAGGACGGCAGCCAGCTCGGCACCCAGGTCGCGCAGGCGAAGAAGTCCGGCGCGACGGTCATCGCGTGGGACCGCAACATCATGAACACCAAGAACGTCGACTTCTACGCCGCGTTCAACAACTACAAGGTCGGCGAGCTGCAGGCCCAGGCCCTGCTCGACGGCATGAAGGCCAAGAAGCCCAACGGCCCTTACAACGTGGAGATCTTCGCCGGCGCCAACACCGACGCCAACGCGACGGTGTTCTACAACGGCGCGATGAGCGTGCTCAAGCCGCTCATCGACAAGGGCGAGGTGAAGGTGCCGTCGGGGCAGACATCCTTCCAGCAGGTGCAGACGGACAACTGGGACCCGAAGAACTCCCAGACCCGCATGACCAACATCATCACCAAGACGTACTCGAACGGCACCGAGCTCGACGGCGTTCTCTCCCCGAACGACACGCTCGGTCGCTCGATCATCACGGCCGCACAGCAGGCAGGTCTGCCCGTTCCCGTGGTGACGGGTCAGGACTCCGAGACCGCGTCGATTCCGCTGATCATGAAGGGCGTTCAGTACTCGACGATCTACAAGAACACCGACGAGGAGGCGAAGGCCGCGGTCGACCTGATCAACGACCTGGCCAACGGCAAGAAGAAGCCGTCGGGCGTCGACTACAACGACAAGACCAACGCCTACAACGGCACGATCACCGTTCCGTACAAGCCGCTCACGCCGATCCTGGTGACCAAGCAGAACGCGGTGCAGGCGTACTCGAACAACTCGACCCTCGAGGAGCTGGCCAAGAACAGCCAGTAGTCTCCGCCCTTCACACCAAGGGGCCGTCCGCTTCGTGCGGGCGGCCCCTTGGTGTGGACAGGTCACTAGTACAGGTCGCATTCGTTCGCCTCGTGCCCCCAGCCACGCGGCAGGACCACCGCCCGAGCGCCCCTCTCCAGCCGACCAGTACTCAAGCCCTAGGCTTCAGAGCCCGGTGCAACTCACCTGCCGACGGAACTCGTACGGTGAATAGGATCACAGTGGGCCTTCAGGAGTCGAGCGGCGCTGCCGTTACCCAGCATGACGTTTCCCATACATGCGGGTCGGACTCCCCTAATGACGCGAGGACCTGACGCCGAACGATATCCGGCGACTCCGACACGTGCCGAAGTCGAGCCGTGCCGCTTGACGTCCATTCGCCCGTTGGTTCCATTCTGCCTACCGCAATACAACCCCTTTTGAGCAGTTTATGAAGTGTAATGAACGCGCGGTCAACGTCGGTCTTGGATGGTCGCCACGACGCATATGGAGGCGGATTACCCACTATGCCCAGATGGATGAGTACCCAATCGAACGAAACATCGTCCATTCTCGCTTCGTTAACCAGCGCATGCTCGGGGGCGCTCAAATCTTGATCACGGTAGGGAATTGGCACTACTTTCCCCGATCGCTTATGTCCATCAAGAGCGTAAGCGCCTCGAATCGGAGGCCTCACATCGAGGCCTCACATCGAGGCGAGTCATGCCGCAATCGGGGCCTCACATCGGGCGAGTCATGCCGCAACTGACCGACGCTTCACCTCCTCGGAACCGTGCGCGGTTCACCCCGGTGCCCGGACTTGGGGCGCCCTGTTGCATGCGCCCCCCGCCGGTGTCGATGGATCGATGGTGGAACCAGATGCCTCATCCTTAGCACCTCTTGTTGCCCATTCACCCAAGGAATCGTCAATCAAAACGTTCTGGTACTCAACCGCCGAGCCCACCCGCTAGTCGTAGCCTGGCCGCGGAACCTCAACCCCGTCCATCGTGATCTCTTCGCAACTTCCTGCAAACCCAGTGGGCTCCACCCAGAGAACTACTTGAAAGTTCCAGAGGTGTGAAGTCGAGTCGAATTCGAGCCAACATTCCGTAAATTCCGCATAATCCCAATCGGGGCCGATCGAATTTCTAAATTGAAGTTCGTGCATGCGAACTATCTGAAGTTCGTGGATCTCGTGCGAACTTCCGTGATCAACTCTCACCTTAAGACTCAAGGTTTGATTTCTGACGTCGAGGTCTGCAGCTTGCAGGCTGCCTCCCCAGAGGCGATCGGTGAGCATCACCCATTCCCTCGGATCTTTCTTACGATCCTTATAATTTCATCAATTGACGTGCTACTAATTGGTATGTGGGTTTCTTCTGGATTCGTTGAAGGCAACCCAGAACGGGTAAACGCTTCCTTTCCCGGGACGCTGATCCGATAGTAGTTGGTGCGGTCACCGCCTTGGTCCATCACTCTTACGACAATTCCCCGATTTCCAAACGGGATGGTAACGGTGTATCCACCCGTATTTTCAGATACTATTCCGCCGAGGTCGTCCGACACTCCCGCGAGATGTCAGTACGCAGAAATCACCCCGATGACCGTTGAACCCACGATCGCCACCCCGCCTCGGCTACCTTCTCCCGCCGCAGACAGTGCAATCGACGAAGGAGAAGCGCTCGTCGACACGATCGCTTTCGCCTACGTGCACCAGCTTCGTCTCGTCGGCAGCCCGCTCATCGCCACAGACGCACTCGCTGCCGAGCGCGCGGAGTATGCCCGAAGCATCGTTAGCGTGGTGCTCACGGCCTTGAATGGCCCTGTCAACGAAGCGCCGTCGCTTGACACACGCAACGTCGTTGTCGAGCTGGCCGACAGCGGCATCCCCCCGGGCGTTGCGCTTGCAGGAGCCGCCGTGTTGTTCGAGACGGCGCTGAAACAGCTTGATCTTGTGTTCCCGGGCCGGAACATCGAGATCGCCATCTGCCTCGCGCGACACTTACTGTTCGGCATCGCCCTTGTTCTCGATTCTGCCGGCGTCGCGGTGCGGCGAGAGGACATCGTGAGTGAGATCGTAGACAGCTCACGGCTTCGGGCGGCACTGAGCAAACGTGAAGCAGCAGTCTTCCTGCTTCTCTTGGACAAGGCGACCACCAGCGCCATCGCGGCCCGGCTCGGCATCGAGAAGGTCACCGTAAAACACCACATCAGCAGCATCGGCCGCAAGCTCGGCGGGCGAGGACGTGTCGACGTGATCAGAAGAGCCCGGGAACTCGGAATCCTTGTCGCAGCGCCGCTGACCGCCAGCGCCGCCATCAGTGGATTGAATGCACTGGCGGGAAACTGAGCTCCGCGCCAAAACGTTCCAGTCATGAAGCCGGGTTTCAACAAGCTCAACCCTCGGTTCGGAAGCACGGACACGCCACCGTCGCGCCGTCTGTGTCAGCTCACCAGTGCCGGGCGTCGCACCGATGCTGCGCCTTCGTCACCACGAGCGGCGCCGACGCTAGCGGCGTGCCTGAGGCATCCGTCACCGTCACCGTGTGCGTGCCTGCGCGGGCCGACCGGGGCACAGCCACCTGCTTCGACGCGTTGCCGAGGGCATCCGCCTTCAGCGCCGCGACCGGGTGCCCGTCGAGCCGGATGCCCGTGATGGACAGCGCCGCGAGGCCCTTCACCGAGACGGTCGTCGTGCAGCCGGCGGGTACAGGATGCTTGCTCACACTCACCGAGACCGCGCCGTGGCCCTGCGCTGCCGCGTTCACCAGGTGCAGCGCTCCACCGCGCTCGACCACTTTGCCCTGGTAGCCCGACGGGAGGCCCGTGATCGTCACGTCGCCCGCAGAAAGGGACGAGGTCAGCCCGTGCGCGGTCAGCAGCACGACATCGTTGCCCAGTTGCGTGCCAGGCGCCACGTCGACGGCCAGCTTGCCGTTCAGTACCGCTCGACCGTCGACCTGCATTGCGGGCGAGCCCGAGTCGATCGAGAGCTTGAGCGTGCCGGCGCTCGACTCGGTGAGCGAGCCGCCCACCTTCACGGTGTCGGATGTCGCCTCCGCGAGAGTGCCGTCGGCGACGCGCACCGAGCCGATGCCGAGGGCGGAGGCCGAGTCGGCAACGAGCGTTCCATCGACAACGCTTGTGCCGCCGCGGTAGGTGTTGGACCCGGCGAGCGTCAGCTCACCTGTGCCGGCCTTCGTCAGCGAGCCTGCGCCTGGGATGTCGTTCTGCCAGGTGTCGGCAGCGGAGAGGCCGCCGTCCGCCTTGTTCATCGACACGGTCACCGCCGAGTCGAGTGCGCCGTATCCACTCGATGCCGAGAACAGATCGAGGCGCCCCCAGCCCTCCTCGTCGTCGAGCAGCGGGTATCCGGAGGGCAGCGCGGTCGTGCGCAGAACGTCCCGGATCTGCTCGCCACTCAGGTACGGGTACCGAGTCTCGAGCAGAGCCTCAGCGCCCTTGGGCACGGTCGCCGGGATGTCTGTCGGCCCGATCTGTTCGAATCCGTACGTGAGTCGCTGGCGATACGCCGCCCGGTTCGCCGCGTAGTCGCCATAGGTGTCGTCGCCGCTGGGCGCCGCGTTTGCGAGCACCTGCTCGGCCTGCGCGTGCGCGCTCTGCTTGAGTGCCGCATTCGCCGGATCGTTCAGGATCGCGGCGGCGAGCGCGGTGCCCAGCACTCGTCCGCCCATCACGTCGAGCGGCGAGTGCATGCCCGCTTGGATTCGGCTGTTGCCGATTTCGGAGGCGTTGGTGAGCAGCTGCTGGTAGCGCTCCGGATACGCGTACGCGAACGCGATGTCGGCGAGGTAGCCCGCATTCGTGTGCCCGCTCGGGAACCCGCCGTCTGTCGCGGGCGTCGTCGACTTCTCCGGCTCGAGCTGGGGCACGACCTTCACCTGGTCCGACCAGCGCCACGGCCGCATGTACTGATAGAAGTTCTTCGACGGGTTCCCTGAGGAGTAGTTGCCTCGGAGCGTGTCGACGAGGGTCACGACCTTGCCGAGCGCCGAATTCTCGTCCGCCCACACACCGTTCGCGTTCCCCGCGTCGTTGTATTTGACAGTGGTGGCGTCGGCCGGAATGTCGTCGCCGATCGTGGTACCGGCGTTCGCTGCGGTACGCACGGCATCCGTATAAGGGCCGAACCCGTTGATCGCCGTGTAGCTCTGGTTGCGGCGGTCGGTGAGATAGGCCTCCTTCGACTCGGCGGGCGTGAGCGAGCTCGTGATGTCGATCGCCTTCTGGATGTTCTCGTCGAGCACGGCCGCGTTGAGCTTGGTTCCGTTGTCCCAGCTCGTGCCCGGCTGCCAGAGGTCGGAGAACTTGCCGAGCAGGCGGATGGCCGCGTTCGTCTCGGGCGTCGTGTTCGTCGACTGGTTCGTCTGGTACGCGTCGACGAAGTGCCAGCCATCGGGTGAGGATGTCTGTGCGGATGCACCGGATGCCGGGAGCGCGGCGGCCAACAGCGCGAACGCGGCCACGCCTGTCGCTGCAGTCAGGCGCCTGCGCCTGCGCCGTCGTTCGTCTGGGGATTGGGAATCGAGCGTCATCGCGTCGTGCGTCCTTTCGCTTGCCGGTGCGGATGCTGTCCCGGGCTGTCGAGCAGACACGCTCGCGGAACCCAGACGGCCGATCCCCACTTCCGGCTCTGGGTTCGACGATGACCCCCGTCAGAGGCACACGAGAGTCACTGTTCCCGACCATATCCGGCCGAGATTGTCAGGACAATGGCTCTAAAGGAAATAGTCCTCAGTGTGATGGTTAACTCCGTGCGACGGGCGGCGTGGGGCTTCTCAGTCCTGACGGGTCCGGCGACGTCGATTAGCAGCGACAACCGTGAGCGTCGCGCCGGCGGCGAGCAGCAGTGCAGCCTCGAGCGCCGGAGTGTACTGCTCGCTGCCGGTTGCCGCGAGGCTGCCGGCAGGAGCTGCCGCGGCTGCGGAGGGGTCCGAGGGATCCGTACCGGCCACTCCCGAACTCGGCGTCGTTGTACCACTCGGCGTCGAGGAGGATCCGGAAGACGGAACGACGTCGACCGTCTCGCCGGCCTTGACGGTCTGGCCGAGGACGGCAGCATTCTCGTAGTAGAGAAAAAGCTGATGGGTTCCCAGGGGATCCGCTCCAGCTGTTCCCGTCCCGCTGATCGTGATGGTCGATCCTGCTGTTACCCCGGAGAGCGGGCAACCGATCCCTTTCCCACCCGGATCCGGCTGGCACGATGCGCCGGCGCTTGCCGATGTGACTTGAAAGCTGAATGCGCTTGTGTCGGCAGCCGCATCCTGCAACACATAGAACCCTACGAATTGCGGCAGGTACTGCTCTGGGGTTGTTGGCGACACCGTGAAGGTCGCGGTGACCGTCAGGATTCCCCCGACCGGTACGGTCGCCGCCGACACTGACCCGGTGGCCGTCACCGGGCGATCGAGCACCGTGACGTCCTGCAACCCCGCCAAGCTCTCGGTGCCATTGGGCATCGTTGTCGTGAACCTAAGGTGCTGGACACCAAGAATGCCCTGGACTCCGGTTTCGTGGACGGACACGGTCTCGGTGTCTCCCGGGGTGGCTCCCGCCCACGTACAAGTCCCACTCGCGCCGTCTGCAGCGACCGTGCAGTCTGAGAGGTTTGCACTGTTCGAACTGATCGAGAACGCGATGGCTCCGCCGCTCGTGCCGCCGTCAGGAGTCGCGCTGAACGACGCAGCGGTTGGCAGCTCCTCCACCGCTGCGTCCGCCGGAACCTGGAACGTGATCTGAACGTCGGCGCTGTCTCCGACGAACAGATTCGCGGGGGAATCGCTGAACGCAAGCGGCGGGGATGCAGCTGCCGGTGCCGCCATAGCGATGACCGAGGCACCAGCCAGGACTGTGATGGTGAGCGCCGAGAGCGCGAAATTTCGGTAGCGAGACAACGGTGTCCAGTCTTCAGATGCGAACGGGGCAGCGGGGACGTCAGTCCACAACGCCGCCACAATACATCACATCGACGCCCGTCTAGGAATCCCCTTTCCGAGGCGAAAGCGTGGAAGGGACACTCCCAGTCAAACCCATGACCCCCGGTCGATAACCGGGTGCGCCCTACTCTGCCCGCGTGGCAGCAGCGGCCGCGCGTGCGGCCCCCGGCAGCGCGTCGAGCACCCGGTTGACGGCGGCGTCGTCGTGTGCCGCCGTGACGAACCACGCTTCGAAAACACTCGGCGGCAAGGAGACGCCGGCGTCGAGCATCGCGTGGAAGAACGGTGCGTAGCGGAAGGCATCCTGCGCCTGAACGCCTGCGTAGTCGGTCGCGGGCGCCTCGCGGAACTGGATGCTGAAGAGGTTGCCTGCGTGCGAGATGTAGTGCGGAACACCGGATGCCGTGAGCGCGTCGTCGATGGCCTCTGAGATCACTGAAGCGACCTGATCGAGCCGGGCATAGACATCCGCATCGGCTAGACGCAGTGTGGTCAGGCCGGCGGCGACGGCGACCGGGTTTCCGGACAAGGTGCCCGCCTGGTAGACGGGACCGCTCGGCGCGAGCAGATCCATGAGCTCCCGGCGTCCGCCGAGGGCGGCAAGGGGCATCCCGCCGCCGATGACCTTGCCGAACGTCACGAGGTCGGGCAGGTAGGTGGGCGAGACGAGTGCGCGGGAGCCGTCATCCCCTTCGCGGATCGTGAACGCTGACTCGCCCCACCAACCCGCCGGGCCGACACGGAAGCCCGTGAGCACCTCGTCGAGGATGAGCAGGGCACCGTTGTCGTGCGCGATGTCGGCGAGGAAGGCATTGAAACCGGGGGCGGGCGTGACGACACCCATGTTCGCCGGGACCGCCTCGGTGATGATGGCTGCGATGCGGGGGCCGTGCTGCGCGAAGACCGCGCGCACGGCATCCTTGTCGTTGTACGGAATCACCACGGTCTGCGCCGCGATATCGGCGGGCACTCCGGCGGAGGCGGGCAGGGCCAGCGTGGCGAGGCCGCTGCCGGCATCCGCAAGCAGTCCGTCGGAGTGGCCGTGATAGAGGCCGGAGAACTTGACCACGAGGTCGCGGCCCGTCGCCCCACGTGCCAGGCGGATGGCGGTCATCGTCGCCTCCGTGCCGGTCGAGACGAGCCGCAGCTCGTCGATCAGCCGGGACCTCACGAGCGAACGGCCGCTGAGGTGGTGCGAGCCGGGCGTCACGGTCAGCCGGTCGATGACGAGTTCGGCGAGTTCGGTCTCCGCCGGGGTGGACGCGCCGAAGCTCAGGCCACGAGCGGCGGCATCCTGCACGGCGGCGACCACCTCCGGATGCGCGTGCCCGAGTATCGCAGGACCCCACGACGCCACGAGGTCGACGTATTCCCGCCCCTCGACGTCTGTGACGTACGGGCCGTGCGCGGTCACGAGCGAACGGGGCGTGCCGCCGACGGAGCGGAACGCGCGCACAGGCGAGTTGACGCCGCCAGGGATGACGGCCCTAGCGCGCTCGAATGCCGCGTCGTTGCTGTTCATCGGTGTGGGCCCTTCGACTCGCTTCGCTCGCTCAAGGAGAACGACCGGGCCCGCCCGCTCACTTGAGCCACCCGGCAACCTCGACAGCCCAGTACGTGAGAACGGCGTCGGCACCGGCACGGCGGATGCTCGTCAGCGTCTCGAGCACGGCTCGGTCACGGTCGATCCAACCGTTCGCGGCGGCCGCCTCAACCATCGAATACTCGCCGCTGACCTGATATGCCCATACGGGAATATCACTGATCTCGGCCACGTCGCTCAGCACATCGAGGTACGACATTGCGGGCTTCACCATCAGGATGTCCGCGCCCTCCTCGAGGTCGAGCCGCGCCTCGCGCAGACCCTCGCGCCGATTCGCCGGATCCTGCTGATAGCTGCGCCGGTCACCTTGGAGCTGCGAGTCGACGGCCTCGCGGAAGGGGCCGTAAAAGCCGGATGCATACTTCGCGGCGTATGCAAGCACCCCGGTCTCGGCGAAGCCTCCGGTGTCGAGCGCGTCGCGCACGGCGGCGACCTGACCGTCCATCATGCCGCTGAGCCCGAGGAGCTGCGATCCGGCATCCGCCTGGGCCAGTGCCATGTCGCGGTAGCGCTCGAGCGTGGCGTCGTTGTCGACGCGGCCGGAGGCATCCAGCACGCCGCAGTGCCCGTGATCGGTGAACTCGTCGAGGCAGAGGTCGGTCTGCACGACGAGCGCGTCGCCCGCCTCGGCGACCACTGCCCTGGTCGCCGCGTTCAGGATGCCGTGAGCGTCGGTGGCCCCACTGCCGATGGCATCCCGCACCTCGGGCACGCCGAAGAGCATGACGCCTCCGATGCCCGCCGCGGCCGCCTGCGCCACAGCGCCCTTGAGGCTGCCCAGGGTGTGCTGCACGACGCCAGGCATGGATGCGATGGGTTGCGGCTCGCGGATGCCCTCCCGCACGAAGATCGGCAGGATCAGCTCGGCCGGGTGCAGCCGGGTCTCGGCCGTGAGCCGGCGCATCGCCGGGGTGGCGCGGAGGCGGCGGGGGCGAACAGTCGGATGCAGCACGTCGTTCACCGTTCAAGGCTAGTGGCGCGCCCCTGAGTGCTTGCTCGGGCGGGCATTCGCAGGCGACTGCCCCGACGGCGCGCGCATCCGTCGCTACCATCGAGGGCGTGGGTGTGACGGAACTGTGAGTGACGCAGCAGCTCCGGCCCCCGACCCCGGACCGGAGCCCGGCGCGCGGCGTCGCACCGGTCTCGCGGTCGCCGGCCTGAGTCTCGGCACGGCACTGAACCCCCTCAACTCGTCGATGATCGCGGTGGCGCTCGTCGATCTGCAGAAGACGTTCATGCTCGGCATCGCCGAAGCCACCTGGGTCATCACGGCGTTCTACCTCGCGTCCGCCGCCGGTCAGCCGCTCATGGGCCGGCTCGGCGATCGCTTCGGACCTCGCAGGCTCTTCGTGTTCGGCATGGCCGTCGTGATCGTCGTGAGCGCACTTACGCCGTTCGCGCCATCGTTCGCGCTCGTGTGCGTCGGTCGCATCGGGCTCGCGATCGGTACGGCCACTGCGTTTCCGTCTGCCGTAGCGATGGTGCGACCGCTCAGCGCGCAGTCCGGCGTGACGACTCCGCGACTGCTTGGGCGCATCCAGATCGCGAACACCGCGGGCGCCGCCGTCGGCCCGGTGCTGGGCGGCCTGCTCGTGAGCACACTCGGCTGGCAGGCGATCTTCGCCGTGAACGTTCCGCTCGCCGCTCTCGCCCTCGTCGGCACGTGGATGCTCGCCCCCGCCGACAGGGCCCGCCGCGCCGAGCGCTTCCGCGTGCTTGTGCTCCAGTCAGACATCCCGGGGATCGCACTCTTCGTCGGCACGCTCGTCGCGCTGCTGATCTTCCTGCTCGGGCTGCAGGCCCCGGCGTGGTGGTTGCTCGCCGTCGCGGTGCTGGCCGGCGGATGCTTCGTGTGGCGCGAGCAGACGGCATCCGTTCCGTTCATCAACCTCAGGCTGCTGGCGGCGAATCGCTCGCTCATGATGGTGTACCTCTGCTTCGCCGTCTTCAATCTCGTGTATTACACGGCGTTCTTCGGCCTGCCGCAGCTGCTGCAGGAGCACGGCGGGTACGGCGCTGGAGTGACGGGTCTGCTGATGTTCCCGCTGGCGGCCGTGACCATCGGGCTGACCCCGCTCGGCGCTCGCTGGATCGAGACCCGCGGCCTGCGGTTCACGCTCATCACGGGAGGGGTGGGGCTCATCGCCGGCGCCGGCCTGCTCGCCGTGGCGGCGGCGACCGTGAACCCGGTGGCGATCCTCCTCATCACGGCAGCCATGGGCGCGCCGTATTGCGTCGTGAGCATCGCGATGAGCCAAGCCCTCTACGCGTCCGCGGCGCCGAAGGATGCCGGCGTCGCGGCCGGAATCTTCCAGACCTCCCGCTACGTCGGCGCCATCCTTGCAACGACCATCCTCGGCATCGTGTTCGTGAACGGCTCCGGAGCGGATGCCGTTCCGGAGTGGATCACGGTCATCGCGATCGCGACGGGGCTGGCAGTCGTGCACGCCGTGCTGCTCGCCTCGTGGCATCCGCGGTCGTACGAGGAACAAGTCCACCCCTGATTGCGCCAGGACCCCTCCGCCCTGATCGCGCCGGGCCTCCGACACCCTGATCGCGCCGGGCCTCCTCCACCCTGACCGCGCCGGGCCTCCTCCACCTGACTGCGCCATGTCTTCGCGATTGCGCCACGTTTCCTGGCGCAATCGCCGCGTCCTGGCGCAATCGGCGCAGCGCGCGGGCGGCGAGCGCTGCAGCGCGCCCGCGGCGAGCGCCTACGCCCGCCCGCGGTTGCGGCGCCGCACCGGTCGGGGCGCGCGCCCGCCGAGGAACGACCTGCCCGCGTCGACCACGAAACCGCCCTGGCGGAGCGCCTGGCGGCCGACGAGCATCCGGAAGCCCATGGCATCCCGATTGGTGAGCGTCGTCTCGGCCTGCACCGTGCGACCGCACAGTTCGAGCTCGATGAGCACGACGTAACGCCGTTGTGCGTGGCCGGTCGAACTGCGCACCAGCCGTCTGTCGTGAACCGGGCATTCGACCACGACGGCATCACGGTTGGAGTCCTGCCAGGGTCGCACGTGGAAGCGCACGCGTTCGCCGCCGTCGAGCTCCTCGATGTCGAACGCGTGCAAGGCCGAGCTGCGTGCACCGGTGTCGAGCTTTGCCTTCACCCATGGCACCTCGATGGCGGGCAGGGAAACCCACTCGCGCCACCCCACGACGGTGCTTGAATGGATGGTCTCGCCCATTCCCCCATCTTTCCAGGAGCCCACGGTGAAGTTGGCCATTCTGTCGCGGGCTCCGCAGTCGTACTCGACTCAGCGGTTGAAGGCTGCGGCACTCGATCGAGGACACCGTGCCAAGGTGCTCGACACCCTGCGGTTCTCGATCGACCTGTCCGGCGAGGAGCCGGACCTGCAGTACCGGGGCAAGCTGCTGTCCGACTACGACGCCATCCTGCCCCGCATCGGCAGCTCGATCACCTACTTCGGTACTGCCGTCGTACGCCAGTTCGAGCAGATGGATGTCTACACCCCGAACACCGCGAACGGCATCACCAACTCCCGGGACAAGCTGCGAGCCAACCAGATCTTGTCCAGGCACAACATCGGTATGCCTGCCACCGCGTTCGTGCACAGCCGGGCCGACGTGCGCACGGCGATCGAGTCGGTCGGGGGAGCGCCCGTCGTGATCAAGCTCCTCGAGGGCACACAGGGCATCGGGGTCATCCTCGCGCCAGAGGCGAAGATCGCCGAGGCCATCATCGAGACGTTGCACTCCACGAAGCAGAACGTGCTCGTGCAGTCATTCATCGCGGAGAGCAAGGGACGGGATGTGCGTGCGCTCGTCGTCGGGGACCGCGTGGTCGCCGCGATGCGACGCGTGGCCAGCGGTGACGAGTTCCGGTCGAACGTGCACCGCGGCGGCTCGGTGCAGCGCATCGAGCTTCCGCCGGAGTACGAGCAGGCCGCCGTGCGCTCGGCGCAGATCATGGGCCTCAGGGTCGCCGGGGTCGACATGCTCGAAGGCAACGACGGACCACTCGTCATGGAGGTCAACTCGTCGCCCGGCCTGCAGGGCATCGAGACCGCGACGGGGCTCGACGTGGCAGGCGCGATCGTGGACTACATCGACAATCAGGTGGCGTTCCCCGAGATCGACGTGCGGCAGCGGCTGACGGTCTCCACCGGATACGGCGTTGCGGAGCTGGCGGTCGGCATCGGGGCCGACCTCATCGGCAAGCGCCTCCGCGACTCGGGCCTGGACGAGCGCGACATCACTGTGCTCACCCTGCACAGGGGCGCCGCAGTGATCCCGAACCCGAGGGGCAACACCGAACTCGAGGCGGGCGACCGCCTGCTGTGCTTCGGCAAGCTCGAGGAGATGCGATCGATGATCCCCGCCCGCAGACGGCGCCGCACCAAGGTGCGCAAGCTGCCGAAGGATGCCCTCCCCGTCGAGTCCTGACCGTCACGCGCCTTCGACCCGGCCGAGCGCGGACGCGGCACAGCGCGGGCTCACGGGCAGGATGGGGGCATGCCTCCTTCCGAGCCCAGCGGCATCCGGCTGTCGCACGCGTACTACGACGAGGTCGTGCAGCCGCTGCTCGCCGAGCGTTTCCCTGGCATGCCGTACGCGGCAGGGCGCCTGGGCGCGGGATCCGACGTGCTCGAGCTCGACGATGACATGTCCCGCGACCACGACTGGGGCCTGCGGCTGAGCCTGTTCGTTCCCGATGACGTGGTGGACGCCGTGGACGGCCTTCTCGAGCGGATGCTCCCCGCCACGTTTTGCGAACATCCCACCCGGTTCGCTTTCACCGGCGAGACCGAAGCCCGCCACCGCATAGAGGTGACCACCCTGGAGCGCTTCCTGGATGCCCGACTCGGCTTCGACCCGCGGCACGGCGTCTCGGTCGACGACTGGCTCTCGCTCACGGGGCAGGCAGCGCTGGAGGTGACCGCTGGACCGTTGTTCGCCGATGCAACGGGCGAACTGGGCCGCGCCAGAGACGCCCTGCGCTGGTACCCCCAGGATCTTTGGCGCTACGTGATCGCCTGCGATTGGGCAAGGCTGGCACAGGAGCTCCCCCTCGCCGGACGCGCGGGGGATCGCGGCGACGAACGGGGTTCGCGCGTCATCGCATCCCGACTCTCACAGATCGCGATGCATCTGGCCTTCATGCTTGAGCGCCGGTGGCCGCCGTACTCGAAGTGGTTCGGCACGCTGTTCGGCCGACTCGGCAGCGCGTCCGAGCTCGGCCCGGCCATCGACCGCGCGCTCGAGGCCGATACGTGGGGTGCACGACAGGCCGCCCTGGCGGAGGCTCTCGCCGTGCTCCTGCGCGTGCAGAACCGCCTCGGACTGACATCCGTCGAGCCGGCAACCGTGCAGTTCTGGGACCGCCCCTATCTGCACCCGAATCCCGCCATCGTGACCCGACTACTGGACGGAATCACGGATCCCGAGGTCTCGGCGCTGCCGCTCGGCCGAGGAACCATCGAGCAGCGCACGGACAACGTCGATGTGCTGGTGAACCCGAGCATGCGGCGCACAGCGGCACGCTGAGTCTGCGAACGGGACCTTCCGGCCGACGGCACCGATGACTCCGGCGCCCGAGCGGTCGGCGGGTTGAGCCGCGGCAACGTCAGCGGTACAGCGGCATGCGGCTCGCCTGCTCGACGAGCCAAGGGCTGAACGCCCATGGCGCACTGGCCAGCGCGGTGGCCAGCGCCGCAGGCGCGACAGCGGCGACCTCCGCCACCTCCGCCGGGTTCGGCACGGACTCGCCGACGGCTCGAGAAAGGTAGACCGGGCAGACCTCGTATTCGACGACCCCGTTCGCGTCGACGGCCCGGTAGCGGAAGTCCGGCAGCACAAGCTCCGGTTCGCTCAGCCGGATGCCCAACTCGTCGCGCGCGTGGCGGCGCACGGCATCCTCGACCGGCTCGCCCGGCGCAGGATGCCCGCAGAAGGCGTTCGTCCACACCCCTGGAAAAGTGAGCTTCGCCAGCGCACGCCGCGTGACGAGCACTCGACCGTCGTCGAGCAGAACGTGGCACGAGAAACCGAGGTGCAGCGGCGTCTCCGGGCCGTGAACCACGGCCTTGTCTGCGCTGCCGATCGGCGCACCCGCTTCGTCGAGCAGCACGACCCTGGTCGAGTCGACGCTGCCCGAGTCGGTGCCGCCCGCGTCGCCGATCGTGTCACCATCGCGAAGCCGCGCAGCGAGCACGGATGCCCGTTCCTGTGCGGCGTCTGTCATGACGCGGCCCGCTGCGCTGCGGCGCGAGCGAGCACCTCGACGAGTGATTCGGCAGTCCGCTCAGGCGCGATCACGTCGACGCGCAGGCCGTACGCGCGGGCATCCGTCGCCGTGCGAGGTCCGATCGCTGCAACGAGGGTGCCGGTCGGGATGGGTCCGAGCTGCTGCTGCACCTGCTCGGCCACGCTGCCCGAGGTGACCAGAATGGCCGTGATCTGGCCGGACGCCACCTCTTCGACGACCTTCTCGGCCACGGGGATGCCGATGGTGCGGTAGGCGACGACGGAGTGCACCTCGTGGCCCAGGGCCGTCAGACCGTCGGTGAGCGTGGTCTTGGCGATCTCGCTGCGCAGCGTGAGCACTCGCAGCGGACCGTCGCCCCTCGTGATCGCAGGCCACTCGTGAAGCATGCCGGCGGCCGAGTTGTCGTCGCCCGGCACGAAGTCCGCTCGGTACCCGGCGGCCAAGAGCGCTGCGGCCGTGGTCTCGCCGACGGCGGCGACGCGTGTGCTCGGGTGGATCGGCGCTTGATGCGCCGACAGCACGTCCACGGTCGTTGCGCTCGTCACGGTCACCCAGTCGTAGTCGCCCGCCGCGAGCGCACTGAGCGCCCTTTCGAGGGACTCCTCATCGGATGCCGGTGCGAAGTTGATCATCGGAGCCACGACCGGCGTACCACCGTGGGCGCGGATGTCTGCCGCCACCGAATCTCCCCACGGTCCGCCGCGGGGAACGAGCACGCGCCAGCCCGAAAGAGGTTTGGCGCCGTGGGTGGGAATCGGACCCGTCGTCATGACTCGGCACCGCCCAGGGGCGCCAGGCTCGCTGCGCCGTTCGCGAGGAGTTCGTCGACGACGCGCTGCGAGGCATCCTGTGCAGCCTCGAGCAGGGCCGCCGAACCGTTGCCCTCGAGACTGGCAGCATGCGATGAGGTGAGCTGCCGAGTGCCGTCCGGCTTGTACACGGTCGCCGTGAGGAACAGCAGACCGTCTTCGACGAGCGCCGTGGCGCCCAGCGGGGCGGCGCATCCCGCTTCCAATCCGGCGAGCACCCCGCGCTCGGCCGAGACCGTCGCCCGCGTCGTCACGTGGTTCACTGCGGCGAGCGCCTTGGCGAGCGCACGACCCTCGGCCGAGGCATCCTTCTCACGTCGCGTCTCGAGGGCGAGGGCGCCCTGTCCGGGCGCCGTCGGCCACTCCGAGAGTTCGAGGTGCTGCGTGGCGGCATCCGAACGCCCAAGGCGACCGAGGCCGGCTGCGGCGAGCACCACCGCATCGAGCCGCCTGTCGGCTTCGGTCTGCTCGAACACACGCCCCAGCCTGGTGTCGATGTTGCCCCGGATGTCCACGATCTGCAGATCCGGCCGCTGCGCCTTGACCTGGGCGACGCGGCGCGGGGATCCGGTGCCCACCCGGGCGCCCTCGGGGAGCGTGTCGAGTGTGAGGTGGTCGCGGGCGCACAGCACGTCGCGGGCATCCGCTCTCTTGGGTACCGCCGCGAGTTCGATCTGCTGGTGCTCCGCACTGGGCAGATCCTTCAGCGAGTGCACGGCGACGTCGATCTCGCCTGCAAGCAACGCGTCGCGCAGTGCACCGGTGAACACTCCCGAGCCGCCGAGCTGCGCGAGCGATCCGGTTGCCGTGTCGCCGTGAGTCGTGATCGTGACGAGCTCGATCTCGAGTCCGGATGCCTTCGCCAGCGAGTCGGCGACCTGGCGCGTCTGCGCCAAGGCGAGGGCGCTGCCGCGTGTGCCGACCCGGACGACGGTCATCGGACTTCGACCTTCTCTCCGCGCATGCCGACGGGCTCGTGATCCGGCCACGGGCCGAGGTCGGTGACGTGCGGCCGCTGCTCGACGGGGATGTCGTCGAGGCGCTCCTCGATCAGGTCGACGAGGCCGGCCACGAACGCCGGGTGCGTGCCAGGCGTTGCCACCCGGATGGCACGAAGCCCGTTCTCCTCGGCCGTCGCGATCGCCTCGTTGTCGAGGTCCCACATCACTTCCATGTGGTCGCTGACGAATCCGAACGGCACGATGATCACAGCCTTGGTGTGGCCGTCGACGCCGAGATCGGCGATGCGGTCGTTGATGTCGGGTTCCAACCACGGCGTGCGGGGATCGCCCGACCGCGACTGGTAGACGAGCGACCATGGGATGCCCTCTGCCGCAGCCTCGGAGATCGCGTGCGCAACTGCGCAGTGCTGCGCCACGTACGCGCCACCCTTGCCGAATTCAGGACCGGATGCCTCGGCCGCCGCGCTCGGAATGGAGTGCGTCACGAACAACACGTGGATGTCGTCGCGAGCTGCGGCATCCTCGAGCTCCGCGACCGCCGCGCCGACGCCCTCGATGAACGGCGTCACGAAGCCGGGGTGGTCGAAGTACTCCCTGATGCGATGGATCGACATCACGTCGGTGAGCTCGTTCTCGGCCAGCGCCCGCTCGAAGTCCTCGCGGTACTGGCCGACGCCGGAGTACGACGTGTACGCGCTCGTCACCAGCGCGAGCAGGCGGTCGTGACCGGCTTCGTGCGCCTCGCGTACGGCATCCGTGAAGTACGGGTTCCAGTTGCGGTTGCCCCAATGGATCGGCAGGTCGATGCCGCGTCGCGCCAGCTCGGCCTCGAGCGCTGCCTTCAGCAGGCGGTTCTGCTCGTTGATGGGGCTGACGCCGCCGTAGTGGCGGTAGTGGTGCGCCACCTCTTCTAGGCGTTCGTCGGGTATGCCGCGCCCGCGCGTGACGTTGCGCAGGAACGGGATGACGTCATCCTGACCCTCTGGACCGCCGAAGCTGGAGAGCAGGATCGCGTCGTATTTCGTCATCGCAAGACCTCAGGGATGTCTTTCACAGGAATACGCCGACCCGTGTAGAACGGGACCTCCTCACGCACGTGCCTGCGGGCATCCGTGGCGCGGAGATCGCGCATCATGTCGACGAGATCGACGAGATTGTCTGACTCCATCGGCAGCAGCCATTCGTAGTCGCCGAGCGCGAACGCTGCGACCGTGTTGGCCAGCACCGAGCGGAACGCCGCACCCTTCCGACCGTGGTCGGCGAGCATGCGGCTGCGCTCGGCGTCGGGGAGAAGGTACCACTCGTAGCTGCGTACGAACGGATAGACCGTGAGCCACTGGCGCGGCTCGAGTCCCCGGAGAAACGCCGGCACGTGCGCCTTGTTGAACTCGGCTCCGCGGTGAACGCCCATCGCGTTCCACGTGGGAAGGAGGTCGCTCAGCATGGCAGTGCGTCGAAGCCGGCGCAGAGCGGCCTGAAGCTGCTCCGCGATCGGGCCGTGCAACCACACCATGACGTCGGCGTCGGCCTTGAGACCGGAGACGTCGTAGAAGCCGCGGACGGTCACGCCCTCTGCCTCGACGTCGGCGACAGCGGACTCGAGCTCGGAGATGGCCCACTCGACGCTCGGATCCTCGAGGTTGAAGGGCCGCGTCGGGTCGCGTCGGAGCACGGCCCAGAGCGCGAAACCGTCAGGCTGAGGCGCGTCGGCCGTCGCTTCTTGCTTCGCTTCTTCTCGGGCTTCGGGTCGGACGTTCTGGCTGGGGGATTCGGATGCCGCGTGCGCAGCCGCCGGGTCTGTCATGGCATCCAGTCTCCCGCGTTGTCCCCTTTGCGGCAAAAGCGACCGTCCCGCCAGCCGCTGATGCGGAGCGGGCTGGAGGAGCGGGGCATCAGCGGGCTGGAGCGGCGGGGCGTCCAACTCGTGCGACGTCTTCGATGCGCATCGAGGGAGTGACTTCGGTGCGCACCGAATGAGAGCGGCGTGAAGGGGGTACGGGGAGCTCGACGAGGAGCGACCGAGCAGTCAAGCCCTTGGCCGTCCTTGTTTTTGGACGCATGCTGAACAAACCTGACGAAAACACTGGATTGAACCGAATAAAACTGCGCTCCGTGGTGTTGATAGATGCAAATGTCTGAATCGTTGAAGAACTCCAGCCGTGTCGCGGAGCAGTCCTCCACGAACACGACCCCTCGCCGTAAGCGCCCGAGCCGCGCCAAGGCGAAGCCGATCATGGATGCCCGCGCCAAGGTGATCTCCGCATTTCCGTGGGCGCAAAACCTCTCGTACAGCGAGCAGCAGCAGTTCGCGGACGAGCTGGCGCACCACCCCCGCGATCTCCCGAACGGGCAACTGGAAGCGCTGATCCTCTCCTGGAAGAACCGGGCGCGACGCGTCGCGTGAGGCGCGACGGCGCCACTTCGGCGCGCTCGTTCGCGCTCGTTGCTTGGGCGGGGTTCGTGCTCGTCGGTGGGGCAGGAACCCGCGTCTCGCCCCACCGCGGAGTTCGCGCGTAGCGCCACCTCCGTCCTGACTACCAGCCTCCCGTGGCCGGTCAGGCGGGAGCTCGCGCGTGGTGCCGTCTCCCGCCCCACTTACCTAGCCCCGGTGCTCGCCATTACGCCCTGCGTTGCGGCGGCACTGTGTGCCTAGTCAGGCCCCGGGCCTGGCGCCATCCCCTTGTGCCCAATCAGACTCCGGGCCTGGCGCCATCCCGGCGTGCCCAATCAGACTCCGGACCTAACGCCCCTCCCCGGTACCCCTGGTCAGACTCCGGGCCGAACGCCCCTCCCCGGTACCCCTGGTCAGGCTCCCGGCCTAACGCCCATCCCTGGCCTAAGCCTCGCCGGCGTGCTCATTCCGTTCAGCACCGGCACCCTGAACCTCAAGCGCATTGGCTACGCGCTCGACAGCCGTGGCGATTCGCCTGAGGTACGCCAGCAGGCTGATTCCGCCGAGTACGAGCACAACGATCGCCACCAACACGAGCCAATCCATGCCCACCACGGTATCGGCACCCGAGTCGGCGACCCCGTGCTGGTGACGCCCCGGCGCCTGGCGCGGCGCGTGGGGCGTGGTGCGTGGTGCGTGGTGCACGCGCTTTCCTCACGGGCCACCACTCCTGATAGATCACGCTTGAACCCTCCTCACACTAGTCGAAGAGATCTTCGAATGTCGACATCGCACACTCTCGTCCTCCCCAGTCAGCCGTCGTGGGAATTGCTCACTGACCGTGCGATTACTCGTTGCTTTGTTCGATACTCTTCGGTAGATTCGAGCCATGCTTTCGAACGTCGAGCGACTCCGTGACACGACCTCTCGTGTCTGCGACTCGTTGACGCCTCCGAACGCAAGTGAGCCGGTCTCGCTGATCGAATCGATCGACGCTCTAGACGACGACGCCCTCGCGGAACTGATCGCCGACTCTTCGCGCGGCCGCACCGAATTCGACACGGTGCTGACAGCGGCAGCGGGGGTCGCTGCCAAACGGTCGGAACGAGCGCTCGGCCACTCCGGGCTGGCGCAGCGCAATGGGCACCAGAACGTTGTTCGCTTCGTCCAGCACCTCACCGGCTCCAGCCGAGGCGAGGCATCCCGTCAGGTGCGGCTCGGAGAGGTGATGGGTGAGGCGGATGCTGCTGAGCGGCTTCTTCGCACCATCGGAGTTTCCGAGGCGGGTACGGCGGGCGTCGACGAGACAGGCTCAGTGGAGGGAGAAGAAGGCGGGCCAACCGGGAACGAAGACGGCGGCAATGCCAAGATCACTTCCGGCTCGGGCGCCGCGCTGCTGCCCTGGACCCACTCGGTCACGACGGCGGTCAGTGCCGGCCTCCTTTCGCCTGCCGCCGGCGACGCGATCGTGCGCGGCCTTGGCGAGCCGAGCGAGACCTGCGGCAGCGAAGAACTACGTGAAGCCGCCGGCTCGCTCGCCGAAGAAGCCCGCAGTGTGCACGTCGACGAGCTCTTCGGAATGGCTCGCCGCGCACGAGATCTGATCGATCCCGCGGGAGTTCAAGCACGGTGGCAACGCCGGTACGACAACCGCTCGCTGACGACTCGGCGAAACCAAGACGGACAGCTGACGGCCAACGTCGTCTTCGACGATGAGTCAGGCACCTTCGTCAACGAGCTACTGGAACTCGCACTGAGCCCTCGGCGAGGCGGGCCCCGATTCGTCGCCGACGCCGACCGCGAGTGGGCGAAACAGCTCCTCGACGACCCGCGCAGCAACGAGCAACTCGCATTCGACACGGTCATGGACGTACTTCGATGCGGCGCGGCAGCCGACGATTCGACCACGTTCCGGGCGAATCGTCCCGCGGTGCGCGTGATGATCGTCGAGGACCACGCCGCACCGAATGGAATCGCAGATGGCATCGGCCACATCGAAGGAAGCGTGGACGCCGTTCCCTCAGCCGTCGTCGAAACGCGTCTCTGCGACTGCGGAACCCTCTCGATGCACACCGACCGCGATGGAAATGTGCTCGATCTGGGGCGTGCGCAACGCCTCTTCTCGTCACGGCAACGGCTCGTTCTTCGCACGAGAGACGGTGGGTGCGTATGGCCGGGCTGTGACCGCGCCCCCTGGACGACCGAAGCGCACCACATCAACGCCTGGTACGGCGATAACGGAAGAACCGATGTCGCAGACGGAGTGCTGCTCTGTCGCTTTCACCACCTGCTGCTCCACAACAACGGATGGAAGATCAGCCGAGAAGGCACTCGTTACCTACTGACCCCACCCGCAAGCGTCGACCCGGATCGCGGTCCGATCGAGCTCCATTCCAAATCGGCAGGGTGGGAGCATCGACGACGAACGGCGGCGCGGCCGCCAGGCCGACCAGCAGCGCAATACGCGAGCGGCTAGCCTGCGCTCCGCCCCAGCGATGGAGCGGGGCCCTGCGAAGGCGCCCGAGGGCCACGGCCCCGAAGTGAAGAAGCCTCCCGTGCAAACGAGCGCGGTGGGGTCTCCAGGAAGGCGTCCAGCGCCGGGGGTGCGCCCAGGCCCGCAGCCTTCCGTGATGCCAACCCCGGCAGAACGCTCAGGCCTGTGGGGCCGCACATCTCATGCCGCTGGGCTTCAAACCGCGCCACTTCCGAGGCAGCGGCTCCGTCCCGTCCAGAGGCTCGCGTTCCACGCCAAACGGGCACTCCAAGCAACTGCGCCTAACCAGTCCGTCGCCGCTGTCAGCCGACTCGCGTCGGGAGCATCGTTCGGGCGAAGAAATCCGCAAACTCATCCATCGCTGTCAAGGGCAGAACATGCGCAACATACTGATCCGGACGCACCACGACGACGACACCGTCACGCGAGAGTTGCCGCGACTCGAAAATGTCCTCGCCCGGACCAGCCGAGTACACCTTCTCCCAATCGGTCAGGCCCAAAGGACCGGTCTTCGGCATGAAGACGGGCGGCACCTTCGAGAGCTCGACCTCGTCGTACCGCTGCTGGTAGATGGCTTTGACGTCGAAGACTGCGTCCACATCCCCGTCGGCGGTGGTAAAGCACAGCAAAGGCGAGGTCGGGGCATCCTGCATCCACTCCGACCAGCGAGACAACGCGGACGCCTCACCCGCGCGAGGAGCATCGGCGAACGCGTAGATGCGCCACCGGCCATCCGCTCGAGCATGGTGTCCCAAGTGCACGATGTTGCCGTCGCAGACCCGGATGACCTCTGCCGACTTGAACCGCTTGCCGATCGGGAACCCGCCGGCGAGTTCCTGATGCGCGGCCTCACCCGTGATCATGGACGGCTTGTACTGGGTGAGGAACCCGGAAGGGAAGTCGGACGTCTTGACGTAGAAGTCTGCGAGTTCCTGAGGGCTCGTGAACTCCTCGGGCTTGCGTGCCATGAGGCTGGACCATTCGCGATCGAAATCGATCAGCTCCTGTGCAACTGGCTGACGTTCCGCCGAATAGGTGGCGAGCAACGACTCCGGGCTGCGTCCGGTCAGCACGCTGCCCAGCTTCCAGCCCAGATTGAAGCCGTCCTGCATCGACACATTCATGCCCTGGCCGGCTTTCGCGCTGTGCGTGTGACAGGCATCCCCCATCAGAAACACGTGCGGAGTGCGCTCGCTGCCCTCCGGAACGTCGTCGAACTTGTCCGTCACCCGGTGGCCGACCTCGTAGACACTGCTCCACGCGACCTGCTTCACGTCGATCGAGTACGGATGCAGAATCTCATTCGCCTTCGAGATGATGCCCTCGATGGGCGTCTTCCGCACCCGGTCTTTGTCGGCATCCGTCACCTCGCCGAGATCGATGTACATGCGGCACAGGTAGCCGCCCTCGCGGGGGATGTGCAGGATGTTGCCCGCCTCGGCATTGATCGCGCACTTGATGCGCCAGTCGGGAAAGTCGGTGTTCACGGTGACGTCCATGACTCCCCAGGCGTGCCTTGCGAATTCGCCGAGATGTTTGCGGCCGATCGCATCACGAACGCGGCTATGGGCGCCATCACCGCCCGCGACGTACTTCGCTCGAATGGTCCGGTCCTCGCCCGTGCGGTCGCCTGCGACATAACGGATGCCCACCTCGACCGGGTACTCGCCCTCCTCGCGCACCGTCAGGCCGGTGAACTCGACGCCGTAGTCCGGAACGATGCGGGCCGGGCCGTGTGCCGCGGCCTCCGCGAAGTAGTCGAGCACCCGGGCCTGGTTGACGATCAGATGCGGGAACTCGCCGATGTGCTTGGCGTAGTCCTCGGTGCGGGATGTGCGAATGATGTTGGCCGGATTCTGCGGGTCGGGGCCCCAGAAGTTCATGTACGCGATGTTGTACGCCTCGGCCACGATGCGCTCTGCGAATCCGAATGCCTGGAACGTCTCCACACTGCGGGGCTGGATGCCGTCCGCCTGCCCCAGCACGAGCCGGCCAGGTCGTCGTTCGATGATCCGCGTCGTCGCCTCGGGGAACTGCGACAGCTGCGCCGCGAGCAGCATGCCCGCCGGCCCGGAGCCGACGACGAGCACGTCGACCTCGTCGGGTATCTCGGTCGGTCGGTCCAGACCGGTGCCGGCCGCCGGCAGGATGCCCGGATCGCCCGACACGTACCCGTGATGGTGGAACTGCACTGGTCACCCCTTCGTGAAACCGCGCGTCTGGCCCTGCTCTCGACTCGAGCCCCACGGCCCGAGCCTCCCGGACCGGGTCGCGAACCAAGCAATCGCTCGGCGTGGACCCGGGTCTGTGCTTCTAGCTTGAACGATGTGCCGCCCGCCGGAGCACCGCAACGACGCCCGCCTGACTGCCGTGTCATGTGTGTGTCACGACACGTGCAAGGACACGTGCTCGACCGACACCCTTGTCGACGTGCCTGGGATCATATACGATTTCAGATACAATGCCAAGCAACGATGCCTCCGGGTCAAGCAGCCATAACCCGTCCGGGACAAGCAGCAACGACCCCTCCAGCGCACGCAGCAACGATGCCTCCACGGCAAGCACCAATGACCCCGCCGGGACACGCAGCAACGACGCCGCCGTGGCAAGTCCCGACGCGCGCTTCGCCGCTCTCCCGGCACGCCCGGGCAAGATCATCGCGGTGCACCTCAGCTATGCCTCGCGGGCAACGCAGCGTGGACGGCGGCCATCCGCTCCGTCGTACTTCTTCAAGCCATCGAGTTCGGTGCAGGCATCCGGAGGCGAGATCGTAAGACCGCAAGGCACCGAATTGCTCGCCTTCGAGGGCGAGATCGCGCTTGTCATCGGTACGGATGCCCGTTGGGTTTCGCTCGAATCCGCATGGAACCACGTTGCTTGGGTCACCGCGGCCAACGACTTCGGGCTGTACGACCTGCGAGCGAACGACAAGGGATCGAACGTGCGCTCCAAGGGCGGAGACGGCTTCACGCCGATCGGGCCCACACTGATCGATGCCCGCACCATCGACCCGGCTGCACTGCGTCTGCGCACGTGGGTGAACGGGGATGTCGTGCAAGACGCGACGACCGACGATCTGCTCTTCCCCCTCCCGCAGTTCGTCGCAGACCTGTCGCAGCACTTCACGCTCGAGGCCGGCGACGTCATCCTTACCGGGACGCCCGCGGGCTCGTCAGTCGTGCAACCGGGCGACGTGGTCGAGGTGGAGGTGGATGCGCCGGGCGAGAACGGGCATCCGTCGTCCGGCCGGCTCGTCACCACCGTCGTGCAGGGCACGAGCAGCTTCGATGCGGCCGTGGGCTCCCTGCCTGCCGTCGACGATACGCAGCGAGCAGAGGCGTGGGGATCGCTCGAGGCGGCCGGACTCGACCCCGAGGGTCGCGACAGTGCGGTTCCTGCCGTCGCGCCGGCTTCGGCTGAGGCGGTCGCCGATGGTCTCGAGTCCACCGACGGGAGTGACCATCGCCCGGGTGGTCTCGAGGCCACTAACGCAACCGACAGGACCATCGACGGGCCCGTCGACAGGCCCGTCGACGGAGCCCGCGACCTTGGACCCGACGGAGTGGCCGCCCGAGGGGCCGATCGATGACCGATACCAATACCGCCACCGCCACCGCCACCGCCACCGCCACCGCCACCGGCAGCAAGTCGGAGCGGGCGTATTCCTACATCCGCGATCGAATCGTCGACCACCGATACAGCCCCGGCTACCGTCTCGTTCTCGGAACCATCGCCGACGACCTCGGCATGAGCGTCGTACCGGTGCGCGAGGCGATCAGGAGACTCGAGGCCGAGGGGTTCGTGACGTTCGAGCACAACGTTGGTGCCAAGGTCGCACTCGCCGACGAGACGGAGTACCGGCACGTGATGCAGATGCTCGGACTCGTGGAGGGTGCCGCGACAGCGCTCTCTGCACCGCTTCTGATGGATGCCGACCTGGAGCGCGCAACGGAGATCAACGACCGCATGCGTCGCCTGCTCGACGACTTCGACCCCCACGAGTTCACTCGTTTGAACGAACAGTTCCACTCCGTGCTGTTCGAGCCGTGCCCGAACCCGCACATCCTCGACGTCGTGCACCGCGGCTGGGGGCGGCTGCGGGGGGTTCGCGATTCGACCTTCTCGTTCGTGCCGCAGCGCGCCCACCACTCGGTCGACGAGCACGACGAGATCGTTCGGCTCATCCGCGACCACGCCGCGGCCATCGACATCGAGCTCGAGGCGCGCAACCACAGGTGGCGCACGCTCGAGGCGTTCATCGCGGCGCGGCATCCCGAATCGCACGACCCGGAGGAATCATGACGGACGCCTCTGCACAGACCGACGATCGCACTCACGCCACCGACCGCGCTCAGGTCAACGGCCACGTCCGGGTCACCAGCCGCGTCCCGGCCGACCTGCCCAAGCGAATCCAGCACCACATCGACGGGGAGTTCGTCGACTCGCTCGACGGCGAGACATTCGACGTGCTCGACCCCGTGACGAACGAGACGTACGTGCAGGCGGCGGCAGGCAAGAAGGCCGACATCGATCGAGCCGTAGCCGCCGCCCGTCGCGCGTTCGACGAAGGTCCCTGGCCGAGGATGCTCCCCCGCGAACGATCACGTGTGCTTCACCGCATCGCCGACATCGTCGAGTCGACGGATGCCCGCCTCGCCGAACTCGAGACCTTCGACACGGGCCTGCCCATCACCCAGGCACTGGGTCAGGCGCGTCGCGCAGCAGAGAACTTCCGCTTCTTCGCCGACCTGATCGTCGCCCAGGCCGACGACGCGTTCAAGGTCCCCGGCCGCCAGCTCAACTACGTGAACCGCAAGCCGATCGGCGTCGCCGGGCTGATCACGCCGTGGAACACGCCGTTCATGCTCGAGTCGTGGAAGCTCGGCCCTGCGTTGGCCACGGGCAACACGGTCGTACTGAAGCCGGCGGAGTTCACGCCGCTGTCGGCATCCCTGTGGGCGGGCATCTTCGAGGAGGCAGGGCTGCCGAAGGGTGTCTTCAACCTCGTGAACGGACTCGGGGAAGATGCCGGGGACGCACTGGTCAAGCATCCTGACGTGCCGCTCATCTCGTTCACGGGCGAGAGCAGCACGGGCCGGCTGATCTTCGGCAACGCCGCTCCGTATCTCAAGGGGCTCTCCATGGAGCTCGGCGGCAAGAGCCCGGCCGTGGTGTTCGCCGACGCCGACCTCGACGCCGCCATCGACGCGACCATCTTCGGCGTGTTCTCGCTCAACGGTGAGCGCTGCACGGCCGGGTCGCGCATCCTCGTCGAGCGCGCGGTCTATGACGAGTTCGTCGAGCGGTACGCGGCGCAGGCCGAGCGTGTGGTCGTCGGGTATCCGCACGACCCGAAGACCGAGGTGGGCGCTCTCGTGCACCCGGAGCACTACGCCAAGGTCATGAGCTACGTCGAACTGGGCAAGTCGGAGGGCAGGCTCGTCGCGGGCGGCGGACGTCCGGCTGACTTTCCTGACGGCAACTTCGTCGCGCCGACGGTGTTCGCGGACGTGAAGCCGGATGCCCGCATCTTCCAGGAGGAGATCTTCGGCCCGGTCGTCGCGATAACCCCGTTCGACACGGAGAAGGAGGCGCTCGAACTGGCGAACGGGGTGAAGTACGGCCTCGCAGCCTACGTGTGGACGAACGACCTCAAGCGGGCTCACACTTTCGCTCAGGCGATCGACGCAGGCATGGTGTGGCTCAACTCCAACAACGTGCGCGACCTGCGCACGCCGTTCGGCGGCGTGAAGGCATCGGGGCTCGGGCACGAGGGCGGATACCGCTCGATCGACTTCTACACGGAGCAGCAGGCCGTGCACATCACGCTCGGGCCCACGCCGAACCCCACGTTCGGCAAGGCCGCCGAGCACCACGTGCAATCCGCCCTCGACGACCCGGATCCCCGCTGACCCGAGGCACCACCACAGCCGACCCAAGCAAGGACGCTTCCGATGACCGACCGCAAAGACCTGATGCCGACCACCTCCGGCTTCTTCGTCTCCCAAGAGGCGCCCATCGAGTGCGCAAACCCGGTGCCCACCCCCGCGGCGCCCGCCCCGGACATCCTGCGGTGTGCCTACATGGACCTCGTAGTCTCCGACCTGCAGCGCTCGCGCGATTTCTACGTCGACGTTCTCGGACTCACGGTCACCGAGGAAGACGAGAACGCCGTCTACCTGCGGCCGCTCGAGGAGTTCATCCATCACAACCTCGTCTTGCGTCAGGGACCGGTGCCGGCGGTGGCAGCGTTCTCGTACCGGGTGCGCGCGCCCGAAGACCTCGACAAGGCCGTCACGTTCTATTCGGAGCTCGGATGCCGCGTCGAGCGTCGCCCGGACGGCTTCACGAAGGGCGTGGGCGACTCGGTGCGTGTCGTGGACCCGCTGGGCTTTCCGTACGAGTTCTTCCACGACGTGCAGCACGTGGAGCGGCTGACCTGGCGCTACGACCTGTACACACCAGGCGCACTCGTGCGGCTCGACCACTTCAACCAGGTCACGCCCGACGTTCCCCGAGCCGCGAAGTTCATGCAGGACCTCGGATTCCGGGTGACCGAAGACATCCAAGACGAGGCGGGCACGGTGTACGCGGCATGGATGCGTCGCAAACCAACCGTGCACGACACCGCGATGACGGGAGGCGATGGACCGCGGATGCATCACATCGCGTTCTCCACGCACGAGAAGCACAACATCCTCGCCATCTGCGACAAGCTCGGCGCCCTGCGACGCTCCGACTGCATCGAGCGCGGGCCGGGCAGGCACGGCGTCTCGAACGCGTTCTACCTCTATCTGCGCGACCCAGACGGCCACCGCGTCGAGATCTACACGCAGGACTACTACACGGGCGACCCCGACAACCCGGTCGTCACGTGGGACGTGCACGACAATCAGCGACGCGACTGGTGGGGCAATCCGGTCGTACCGTCGTGGTACACGGATGCCTCACTTGTGCTCGACCTCGACGGCCACCCGCAGCCCGTGGTCGCCCGCACCGAGGCATCCGAGCTGAGCGTCACGATCGGAGCCGACGGATTCTCATACACGCGGGCTGACGAACCGGCCGAGTACAAGCTCGGGCACCAGCTCTAGGAGCCGCGGGCCGGGCTTCGGGGTGTCGCCCGAGCGTGGGAAGAACGCGTGAGCTGCGCCCTAACGGGAGCGCAACGACCGCACCATCAGCCAGACGACTCCGGCAAGTGCGGCTGCTGCACCCGCTCCGACCGCGGCGAGGCCCAGCGGGTTCTCGCGAGCCGCGATGCGGATGCGCTTGGGCACGTTCAGTTTGTCTTGCAGGGCATCCAGAGTCGCGGCGAGTTCGGCTCGCGCAGCAGCAACGTCCGCTTCGATACCCGTGCCGGTGCCCTTCTCCGCGTCTCTTTGCAATCCGCGCGACGCGCTGCGATCCGGTTCAGTGGTCATAGTCGCCCAGCCCCCTCACCGCATTCACGTCTTGCTTGACGCTGTCGATCGTCTCCGTGGGTGCCGGCGGCATGCCGCGCCTGAGCACCATGAGTCCGACCAAGCCGAAGATCCCGGCGATGATCAGCAATCCGGCTGCGACGAGCAATGCGGCGAGCCAACCTGGAAACACGACGGCGAGGCCGAGCACGGCGGCGGCCACGAGCGTGCCGAGCATGAAGAACAGCAGCGCTCCGGCGACGACGAAGAGCCCGATGCCGATGCCGAGGTTGACGGCCTTGCGTACGAGCTCGGCCTTGAGTTGCGCGAGTTCGGCCTTGAGCAGCGCAACGACGAGCCCGGGCAGATCGCGCAGCAGCTGGATGAGCGAGCGCTTGTCGCGCACTCCCGCGCTCGGCGAACTGAAGCTGGCTCCGCCCCGCGTTGTCCCCGACGACCCAGAGCTCTCCGACATCAGGATGCCTGCCCGCCCGGCCCGGTGGCTTCCGACGCCGCCTCGCCGCCGACCGGCCCGACCGAGCCCGAAGCGGGGCCGGTGCTCTCACCGCTCGCCGTGCCACCCGCGGTCTTCGGGCCCTTGCTCGACGACTGCGATCCGACGGACTTCGTCACGATCCGCTTGATGTTCTCGGTCACGACCGTGCCCAGATCGCCGATGCGGTCGGCCGCATAGTCCTGGACCGTGTGCACCTGCTTCTGAACCGCGGGCGAATCCCACAGCTTCAGCCACACCGATTTGATCTGCTCATACCGCTGCCGGCCGGCACGAGTGCCGAGAACATACCCGGTCCCGAGTCCGACCACGAAGAGAACTTTGCCTTTCATGGTGCCCCCGCCCCTGCAGTCACGCAGTTCGATCCTTGTCGGTCAGCGTCTTCCAGCGTAGTGCGCGGACGCGCTCGGCAGCCTTGCGCGCATCCGGTACGACAGAGGCGAGCCCGGTTCCCGTCAGCCATGAGCCGGTCACCTCCAGCCCTTCGACCTGTTCGACCCCTGCACGCACCTGTTCGATGCGTTCTCGCTGACCCTGTGCCGCAACCGGAAGAGCATTAGTCCACCGCACTGCATCCGATCCGACGACACTAGATTCCGCTAGGGGAATATTCAAGAGGGTTGACGCGTCCGCGATGGCACGCAAGCGAACGGCGGACTCGTCCAGCCCCTCCAGGGGACTCGGAGCGCCGGCCCGACCGTACGACAGCCGCAACACGTGGCGCCCCGGCGGCAGTTGCTCCGCCACCCATGGCCATTTCGCCGTGACGTGCGTCATCGCCTTCGCCGCCACCTCGGACTGCGGCACGGTCTCCGCCACGAGCATCCCGGTGCCGCGCGGTGCAGCATCCAGTCGCGGGTCGTCGACCACGAGCGTGACGATGTCCACGGTCGACGCCGTCGGCCAGTCCAGACTCGCAAGCGAGGCGAGCGACTCGGATGCCTGCCCAAGCAACCGCAGAGCGGCGTCGGCCGGCACGGCGAGCAGCACCGCGTCGGCCGCGATCGTCTCGCCGTCGTCGAGCTCGACGAGCCAGCGACCGGATGCCTGGGGCGCGCGCGCTCGATCGTCGTCGCGTTTCCGCTCCCCGAATGCGGCGTCGACCGATCCGGCGAACGCCTCCGCCGAGCCGTGGCTTTCCCCGTGGTACAGGGCGACCGCCCTCGCGCCGGTGCGCAGTCGAGCGCCTCGGGCCGTGGCATCCGTCGCCAGCAGGTCGATCAGCCGCGCCATCCCCCCGACGAGACCGCCGACGGCGGAACCCGCCTTCGCGGATCCCCTCAGCGCGGCGACGCCCCCCGACAGTGAGCCGGTTCGCGTGATCGCCGGATTCAGACCCGGAGCGGCGACCGAGACGTCGAGGTCGTATGGCGACGCGGAGTACACCCCCGTCGTCACGGGCGCCACGAGGTTGTCGAGCACGGCAGCTCCCATGCGCCGTCGCACGAGCCGGCCGAGGTTGCGCTCTTCGCCGATCTTCAGCACAGGCATGAGCCGGTCGAGGTACGCGCGAAACGCTCCGCGCCAGCCGATCGCAGCGATCACGTCGGTGGCGAGGGGCGAGCTCGGGATTCCGAGGATGCCTGCCTTCGGCATAGGCACCGCGCGTCCGGGCAGCTGCAGCCAGGCACCGGCCGCGAGCGGCGTCACCACTTCGGCGCTGAGCCCGAGGTCATCGAGCAGCGCTGCCACGTGACCTCCGCGCGTGGCGAAGCTCTCGGCGCCGGCATCCAGCTCGATGCCTGCTACCCCGTGCCTGGCAACGCTTCCACCGAGCTCGTCTCGTTCCTCCAGCACGGTCACGTCGAACCCCGGCCGGGCGATCTCGCGCGCCGCCACGAGCCCGGCAGCTCCTCCGCCGACGACGACCACTCTCGTCGGAGCATCCGTTATGGCGTGCTCGAGCGCCGCCAGTGTCTCCTCGCTCACGCTGCGACCGGATGCCTCGCTCACGCCGGCAACCCGTGCACGAATTCGACGATGCGCGTGAGCACGTCCGGATCGGTCTCTGGCGGAACTCCGTGCCCGAGGTTCACGACGTGCGACGGCGCACTGCGACCGCGCTCCACGACGTCGAGCACGTGTTCCTCGATGACGGGCCACGGGGCATCCAGGTACGCGGGATCGATGTTGCCCTGCAAAGGAACGATATTGCCGAGGCGTCTGCTCGCCTCGTCCAGGGGCATCCGGTAGTCGACGCCTATGACGTCGGCGCCGATGTCGAACATGGCGCGCAGCAACTCGCTCGTGCCGACGCCGAAATGCACGATGGGTACGTTGCGCTCCGGCGGGGTCGTGGACAACGGATCGCTCGGGCGGTCGGGATCCGGGTAGGTCAGGTCGCGCACGTGAGACAGTGCGCGGGCGGATGCCGGTGCCACATGCCGCGTGTAGTCCTCGAGCGAGAGCGCGCCGGCCCACGAGTCGAAGAGCTGCGCCGCGCTCGCGCCTGCGAGAACCTGCGCGCTCAGGAAGGCGCCCGTGACATCCGCGGCCCACTCCATGAGCGCGTGCCAGGCATCCGGATCGGCGTGCATGAGGGTGCGCGCCCTGATGTGGTCCTTCGACGGGCCGCCCTCCACGAGGTAGGCGGCGAGCGTGAACGGTGCGCCTGCGAATCCGATCAGGGGAACGTGCCCGAGCTCGGCGAGGCCCGCAACCGTCTGCCGCACGCCCTCTGCGACGGGTGCGAGGGCATCCGGGTCGAGCTCAGGAAGCGCCGCGACGTCGGCGGCCGTTCGCACGGGTGCGCCCAGCACGGGTCCCTTGCCTGGCACGATGCCGACGTCGACGCCCGCGAGTTTCAGCGGCACCACGATGTCGCTGAAGAAGATGGCCGCATCGACGCGGTGCCTGCGAACCGGCTGCAGGGTGACCTCGCTCGAGAGCGCGGGGTCGAGGCAGGCATCCAGCATGCTCGTGCTGATGCGGAGTTCCCGGTACTCAGGAAGCGACCGGCCCGCCTGGCGCATGAACCACACCGGAAGCGTCGCCGGCCGGGCACCGGAATATGCGGTGATGAGCGCGGACCGCGGGGTGAGGCCGGCGACCAGCGGATGCTCCGCCCCTAGGCCCTGCGCGGGTTCGGGCGATGCTGACGTACGCGGCGTGGCCGGTTCGGGTGATGTCACGCGCTCGATTGTCCCACCCGCCGCTGAGCCTATGCCGACGTAGTGAATCACTCGTGTTTCTTGACCACTCGTGCCTGCGCCACTTCATGGCGGTTGCGCCACGCTATCGGGCGCAATCGCTGCAACCTGGCGCAGACGGGCAAGAGACGGGCACGAGGACGGCTGGCGTCGCTCTCGTGCACCGCACGAACGCACAGTTTCAGCGGCGTACCATCGATCCCGTGCTTCTCTGCTTCACCGCGAGCCACCGCACGGCCGATTTCGAATTGCTCGAGCGGCTCGAACGGCGCGCCGGTGACGTCGACGCGGCACTGCGAGCGCGCACCGATGCCTTCGCGGGGGCCGTCGTTCTCGCCACCTGCAACCGTTTCGAGGCCTACCTCGACATCACGGATGCCGCCAGTGCGGATGCCGCCGACCTCGCGCTCGCCACGATCGGCGACGCCACCGGCGTCGCGCCCCAGGATCTGCTCGCATCAGCCGCCGTCGTGCAGGGCCCCTCCGTCGCTGACCACCTGTTCTCGGTGGCAAGCGGCCTGGAGTCGGTCGTGATCGGCGAGGGCGAGATCGCCGGGCAGGTTCGTCGCGCCCTGGAGAACGCGAGGGGCAACGGCAGCGCCACGAGTGAGCTCGAGCGACTGTTCCAGACGGCATCCCGGGTGTCGCGTGACGTCAAGAACGGCACCAAGGTCGGCTCGGCCGGCCGCTCCATCGTGAGGCTCGCACTCGAGCTCGCCGAGAGCCGCATCGCGGACTGGGCGAGCGCGAACATCCTGCTCGTCGGCACGGGCAACTACGCAGCCGCGAGCCTGAAGGCTCTTCGCGACCGCGGGGCGCGGAACGTGCGCGTGTGGTCGCGCACGGGCCGCGCTCAGGCATTCGCGCTCAAACACGATATCCAGGCCGTTCAGCCTGACGGGCTGCTGGAGGCCGTTGCGACCTCCGAGCTCGTGGTGGCCTGCAGCTTCGCCCCGACGGTGCTCGTCGACAGGGAGCTCGTCGAGCGGGCGAGCGCCAGGCAGGATGCCGTCGCGCACCGTCTCGTCGTCGACCTCGGTCTGCCGCGCAACGTGGACCGCGACGTCGCCCAGGTCACCGGCACCGAGCTGCTCGACCTCGAGACCATCGGCCTGCACGCTCCCCTGGAGGATTTCACCGCGACCGAGCGTGCTCGTTCCGTCGTCGCCGAGGCCGCTGCCGAGTTCGCGGCCAGGGGCGACGAACGGAGCACCGAACCGGCCCTCGTGGCCCTGCGCAGTCACGTCTTCGGAGTTCTCGAGGCGGAACTCGAGCGCGCCAGGCGCCGAGGCGACTCCACCGAGCAGACCGAGGCGGCGCTTCGCCACCTTGTCGGCGTTCTGCTGCACACGCCGTCGGTGCGTGCACGGGAACTCTCGCGAGACGGCGACGCCGAGGCGTTCATCGCCGGCGTGAGCGCCGTGTTCGGCCTCGATTCGGAAGCGCGGCCAGGGCTGCGTATCGTTGCTGACGAGGGCCAGGCATCCTGACCGCGTGCCGCGCGCGGATGCCTGCCTATGAGGCAACAGTCACAGACGACGAAGGGACGCCATTATGACTTCCGAGACGACGACCGACGCCCGCCTGCTGGCGCTGCCCTTCGAGACGCGCGAGATCGCAACCGACCGGTTGCGGCTGCGCCCCCTCACCAAGAGCGACCTCGAGCACCGCAGTGAGAACTACCAGAAGCGCACCGACGTGGTGCGCTACCTGCGCTGGGAGGTGCACGACCACGACGAGCCGGCGAAGAACCTCGAAAAGCGCATCGCGCTCGATCGGCTCGCAGAAGACGGCGACGGACTCATTTTCGCGGTCGAGCTGTGCGCGACCGACGGCACGAACGACCATCGCGTCATCGGCGACGTCAGCCTGTTCGTGAAGAGCGCCAAAGACGCGCAGGTCGAGATCGGCTGGGTGTTCCACCCGGCGGTGCACGGCCGCGGCTTCGCCACCGAGGCAGCAACCGCGCTCCTCGGCGTCGCATTCCGCGAGCTCGGCGCGCACCGGGTGTATGCCGAGCTGGATGCAGGCAACCAGGCATCCGCTCGTCTGTGCGACATCCTCGGCATGACCCGCGAGGCGCTGTTGCGCGAGCGCGATCACGTCGACGGCGAGTGGCACGACGTGGCGATCTTCGGGCTGCTCGACCGTGAGTTCGAGGCCGCGCAGGCAGCATCCGGCTCCTGACACCCCCATCGACGGGGCATCTCGGCAGGTCGCGAGTGCCCGGACGGCCCGGCAGTGCACGATAGGTGAATGAGCGATCAGCAGGGGTTCCCCGAGCCGTTCGGTGACGGCGGGGCCGGGCCGGACGGGCCAAGCGGACCGGACAACCCGAGAGGCATGCGCGGACGCACGATCGCGATCATCGTGCTCTCGGTTCTCGTGGCGATCCTCATCATCGTGGTGGCGACCCTGGTCTTCGCGAAGGGCACGAAGGTGGATCCGACCGCCAGCCCCATCGTCACGCCCACCACGCCGAGCCCGACGCACAGCGGTGGCACTCCGACGCCCACCCAGACATCCGGCGCCACGGCGACCTGCTCGGTCAGCGACCTCTCGGTCACGCTCGGCTCGATGAGCGGGGCCGCCGGCAGCACGTACGTGCCCATCCTCTTCAAAAACAGCTCGTCGAAGGCGTGCGAACTGCACGGGTTCCCAGGGGTCTCGTTCGTCGGCAAGGGCAACGGAACGCAGCTTGGCGCGCCAGCCGACTGGGATCAGTCCAAGCCCATCGTGCAGAACACTCTGCAGCCGGGTTCCACGGTGGCGGCGAACGTGCGGATCGCCCAGGCCGGCAACTATGACCCGGGCGAGTGCCAGCCGCTCGCGGCAGACGGCTTCCGCGTGTACCCGCCACACTCCACCCAGTCGGTGTTCGTGCAGACCCAGAACCTGACCGCATGCCAGAACGCCCAGGTGCACCTGCTCACCGTCATCGCCCCCGTCGCCCCGCAGTGATCTGACCGGATCTGCGTCGCGAAGACCCCTCCCCCCGGAACCCCGCGCGGCATAGCGTTGGTGCATGGCTGGCAGGGGCAAGGCGGCGTTCATCATCGGCGGAACCGGTCAGATCGGCACTGCAGCGGCCAGGCATCTGGCGGAGCGAGGGTGGTCTGTACTGCTCGGGCACCGCGGCGCCCATCACGTCGACTCCGCACTGAACGAACTCGACGTGACCTCGGTGCGGGTCGACCGCGACGATACCGAGGCCCTGCTACCGCTCGCCGAAGGCCACGACCTGGTCCTCGACACCGTGGCGTACGACAGCACGCACGCCGAGCAGCTCACGAGACTCACGGGAGCCGTCGGCTCGGTCGTCGTCATCTCCACGGGCGGCGTCTACCAGGACGCAGAGGGCCGCAACCTCGACACCGCAACGACCGAGGATGACTTCCCGCACTTCCCGGACCCCATCGACGAGTCGCAACCCACGATCGCCGATGGTGCACCGACGTACGGCGTGCTGAAGGCGCAACTCGAGCGCACACTTCTGGATGCCGACGACCTGCCCGTGAGCATCCTGCGGCCGGGCGCCGTGCATGGCCCCTTCAGCGAGGCGCTCCGGGAGTGGTACTTCGTGAAGCGGGTGCGAGATCGCCGCGAGCGCGTGGTGCTCGCGTACGACGGGGCGAGCCGCTTCAGCCCTACCTCGACGGCGGCCATCGCCGAGCTGACCAGGCTGTGCGCCGAGCGCCCCGGCAAACGCGTGCTCAACGTCGCGGACGACGACGTGACCGTCACCGACATCGCCGAAGCGGTCTTCAGCGCAATGGACCGCGGTGTCGAGCTCGTACCGGTCTCCGGCGCTCCCACAGGCGGTGTGGGGAGAACACCGTGGTCGACGCCTCACCCGATCGTGCTGAGCACTCAGCGGGCGAAGGACGAGCTCGGCTTCGAGCCGCCGGCGCCCTACCGGGAAGCCGTGCGAGCGGACATCGAGTGGATCGTCGATGTCGCCGACGGCGCCCAGCGCAGGCAGGTGACATGGCGCGCGTTGTTCCCGCACCTCGTGCACCGTTACGGAGCGGATGCCTGGTTCGACTACGCCTCGGAAGACGCATACCTCGCCGCCGCCAAGGTCAGGTAACGCACCGACGGCATCCACCCACCGCAGGTTCATTAGCGCCGAAGGCGCGTATCGAAACCCGGTCGATCCGGCGAGCGGGTTTCGATACGCGTCGCCTACGGCGTCGCTACTCAACCGGCGGTACTCGCAGCGGCACGGGCGTCACGCGACGCCCAGGTACGCCTCCTTGATGGCGGAGTTCGTCAGCAGCTCCTTGCCCGTTCCGCTGTGCGTGATCGTGCCGGTCTCGAGCACGAAGGCGCGGTGGGCGCGTGCGAGCGCCTGGTTGGCGTTCTGCTCCACGAGCAGGATCGTGGTCCCCTGCTCGTTGATCTCCGTGACGATGCGGAAGATCTGCTTGATGAACTGCGGCGCCAGTCCCATCGACGGTTCGTCGAGCAGCAGCAGGCGAGGCCGGCCCATCAGGGCGCGTCCGATCGCGAGCATCTGCTGCTCGCCACCCGACATCGTGCCGCCCACCTGGGACTTGCGCTCGGCCAGCCGTGGGAACAACGAGAAGACGCGATCGAGGTCCTCCTTGACGCCCGTGCGGTCCTTGCGGCCGTACGTGCCCATGTCGAGGTTCTCGAGCACCGTCATCCCAGGGAAGATCCCTCGCCCCTCCGGCGCCTGCGAGATGCCCCTCGCGACCCGGATGTGCGCCCTCATCTTCGTGATGTCCTGGCCGTCGAACTTGATCGACCCCTTGCTGAGGTTCAGCAGTCCGGAGATGGCCTTCATCGTCGTGGTCTTGCCCGCACCGTTGGCGCCGATGAGCGAGACGATCTCGCCCTGCTCGACCGTGAACGACAGTCCGTGCAGCGCCTCGATGCGGCCGTAGCCGACCACGACGTTCTCGAGTTCAAGCAGCGTCGTCATCTGGCTCTCCCAGGTAGGCGGAGATCACGCGAGGGTCGTTGCGCACCTCTGCAGGCGATCCGTCCGCGATCTTCTTTCCGAACTCGAGCACCACGATGCGGTCGCAGACGCCCATGACCAGCTTCATGTCGTGCTCGATGAGCAGCACGGTGTAGCCGTCGGCGCGGATGGTGCGGATGAGCTCCATCAGCTGTTCCTTCTCCGCCGGGTTGAAGCCGGCAGCCGGTTCGTCCAGGCAGAGCACCTTCGGGTCGGTCGCCAGGGCTCGAGCGATCTCCAGTCGGCGCTGGCTGCCGTACGGCAGGTGGCGGGAGAGCGTGTTCGCGTAGTCCGCGATGCCCACGAACTCCAGCAGGGCGAGCCCCCGATCGATGGACGACCTCTCCTCCCGGTAGTGCCGCGGGCTGCGTACCAGCGCGCCGGGCACGCTCGTGCGGTGGCGGGCATCCAGGCCGACGACGACGTTCTCGAGCGCCGTCATCTCGCCGAACAGGCGGATGTTCTGGAACGTGCGCGCGAGCCCGGCTCGCGTGATCTTGTGCTGCTTTCTGCCCTTGATCGAGACGCCCTCCATGAGCACGTCGCCGCTGGTCGGCTTGTAGACGCCCGTCATGGCGTTGAACGCCGTGGTCTTGCCTGCGCCGTTCGGCCCGATCAGCCCGAGGATCTCACCGCGGTTGATGTGGAAGGTCACGTCGTCGAGAGCGACGAGACCACCGAACTTGACCGTGACGGCGTTCACCTCGACGATCGGCTCGCCGACACCCACCGCGATATCGCGCTCGGATGCCGCGGCCTCGGCAAGCTCCGCGTCGACACCCGCCTCGGCCAGCGTCGCAGCGAGCTCCTCGGGGTCAGGGACATCGGCGTCGGCCTCGGGGGAAGGGTCGGGTCCGACATCGGTGAGGTCGGCATCCTTCGGCCCCTCGTCGGGCACCGACTCGGGGATGGCCCCGAGGTTCGGATCGTTCTCGGCAGGCACGTGCTCCGATCGAGGGGGCCTTGACTCCTCGCGATGGTCGCTCATTCGACGCCTCCCGTCACAGGGTCGGGTTCGGCGGTTTCGTGCACCTCGACGGGTACATCGGGCTTCGCCCGCACCGCTCTCAGGGCTCTCACCCGATCGCCGATCACCCGCGAGTACGTCAGCAGGTGCGACTTGGCCGCGACGAGCCCCTGTGGCCGGAAGATCATCATGATGATGAGCAGGATGCCGAAGATCCAGTACTTCCAGTCGGCGATCGCCGTGAACCGCAACGGGATGTACGCCACGATGGCGCCGCCCAGGATGGCACCGACCTTGTTGCCCGAGCCGCCGAGCACGACGGCCGCGACGAACAGCATCGAGGTGGCGACGTCGAACTTCTGGTTGTTGACGAAGCCCACCTGACCCGCGAACAGCGCTCCCGAGAGTCCGCCGATGCCGGCGCCGATCGCGAAGGCCCACAGTTTGAACTTGAATGTCGGTACGCCCATGATCTCCGCGGCGTCTTCGTCTTCGCGGATGGCGATCCAGGCCCTGCCCACTCGACTGCGCTCCAGGTTTCCGACCAGCACGAGTACAACGACGACGATCGTCACAGCCAGCCAGTACCAGGGCGTTCCGTTCGAGACGGAGAAGATCGGATGCCCGTCCGACGTCGTCCCCGGCGGATGCCCGACCTCCTGGAACCCGACCTGGCCACGGGCCGCGGGGATGATGGTCGCGAGGATTCGGATGATCTCACCGAAGCCGAGAGTGACGATCGCGAGATAGTCACCGCGCAAGCGCAGTGTCGGCAGACCGAGCGCGACCCCGAACACCATGGCGATGCCGAGTGCCAGCGGAAGGGTCCACAGATAGGGAATGTGGATGAGCGTCGAATCCGGCGACGTGAAGAACGCAGCCGTGTACGACCCGATGGCGAAGAACGCGATGTATCCGAGGTCGAGCAGGCCGGCGAAACCGACCACCACGTTCAGGCCGACCGCGACCAGCGCGTAGACCGCCATCTGGAAGCACGCGATGGGGAAGTCGTTGCCCGGCTCAGTCGAGATCAGCCACGGATTGGCGATGGGCAGGTAGTAGACAGCCGCCAGCACGATGAGGATGAACAGCCACTGCTGCCAGCGGGCCATGCGGTTCCATCGCCGACGCCAGCCGCCGAGGAACTGCTTGCGCCCGCCGAAGGATTCGTCCTGCTCCAGCAGCTGTGCCGCGCGGGCAGTGGGGGTGGGTGTTCCCCCTCCGATGGCGGTCATGCGCGGCTCCTTCCGAGAGTCTGACCGAGCAAGCCGGACGGCCGCACGAGCAGAACGAGCACCAGCACGATGAACGCGACCACGTCGGTCCACTGCGAGTCGCCAAGCAGCAGCTGGCCGTAGTTGCCGATCACGCCGATGAGCAGACCGCCGAGCAGTGCCCCTCTAACGTTTCCGATGCCGCCGAGCACGGCGGCGGCGAACGCCTTGATGCCGAGCACGAACCCGCCGTTGTAGATGACGCCGCTCGGCACCTTCATCACGTAGAACAACGCCGCCGCGCCGGCCAGCAGGCCGCCGATCACGAACGTGGTCACGATGATGCGGTCCTTGTTCACGCCCATGAGCGTGGCCGTGTCCGGATCCTGTGCGACGGCGCGGATGCCACGGCCGACGCGCGAGCGACGGATGTACTGGTCGGTCAGCACCATCAGCACGACCGCCGCGATCACGATCGTGAGCTGCTGGCTGTCGATGATCGCCCCGAAGACCTGGAAGACGGGCGTCGGGATGAACATGGTCACCGAGGGCTCTGCGTTGCCGCCCCGGATGAGGAAGATCGTGTACTGGATGGCGAAGGATGCGCCGATCGCCGTGATGAGGAAGGCGAGCCTGGACGCGCCGCGGCGCCGCAGCGGCCGATATGCGACCCGTTCGATCACGAACGCCGTGACCACCGAGAACACCATGCCGACGACCATCGCCAGCAGCAGGTTCGCGATGATGGCCCAGATCGAGAGGTTCGGCGGGTTCGGGCCGAAGCCGAGGCTCGTCAGCGTGAAGACCACGCCGTAGCACCCCATGATGAAGACCTCGGAGTGCGCGAAGTTGATGAGGTTCAGAACGCCGTAGACGAGCGTGTAACCGAGTGCCACCAGAGCGTAGATGGCGCCGAAGGTGAGGCCGTCGAACGTCGCGGGCCAGAAGTTCTGAAGCAGTGAGTTGACGTCGAAGTTGATCCAGCTGTTGTCGGCGTGGACGGCTGCCGGCAGAGCCGCCGGCAGCGAGAGGAGGGTGGCGAGCATGTGGTTCTTCCGGTGCCGTGTCGAAGCCCGACGCCTTCGGCGGGTTTCGGCTGTTTCGGGTCAAGCATGGCCGCGCCGTGGGGCGAAGTGGAGATGCCCCACGGCGCGGCGGGAGGTACCGCTTGGACTAGCCGATCTTTCCGACGGACACGATCTTGCCGCTGTCGACCTTGTAGCCGTACACCGTGGACTGCGCGAGCTCGCCAGTGGAGTCCCACTTGTAGTGCTTGCTCAGGCCGTCCGCGTCGTAGCTCTTGACGAAGTCCTTGAGCTTCGCGCGGTCGGTGTTGCCCTTGTCGATGCCCGTGAGCAGGATGGTGGCCGAGTCGTAACCCTCGATGGAGTAGGTTCCTGGGGCTGCGTTGAACGCCGACTGGTACTGATCCGCGAACGTCTTGATCAGCTCACCCGGGAGGCAGGGGCAGGTGAAGTACGCGTTGTTCGACGCGCTGCCGGCCAGCTTGATGAACTGGTCGTCCTTCACACCGTCGGGCCCGATGAAGATGCCCTTGAAGCCCTTGTTCACGAGCTGCTGGTCGAAGGGTGCGCCCTCCGCGTAGTAGCCCGAGTAGTAGACCGCGTCAGGCTTGGCGTTGATGATCTTGCTGACCGTCGCCGAGAAGTCCTTCTGGCCGGTGGTCACCTTGTCGGTGCCCGCCAGGTTGGATCCGAGCGCCTTCTGCACAGCCGTCGACAGGCCGATGCCGTAGTCGGAGTCGTCCTGCACCACGTAGACCTTCTTGGCCTGCAGCTTGCCGGTGGCGAACTTCGCGGCCGCCGGGCCCTGCACGTTGTCGTTGCCGAGCGCCCGGAAGAAGGTGGTCCATCCGTTCTGCGTGAGGCCGGGGTTGGTGGCCGACGCGGTGATGTGCACCAGGTTCGACTGCTCGAAGATGCCGCCCGTGGCCTTCGACTCGCCGGAGAACGGCAGGCCGACGACGCCGATGATGTCAGGCTCGTTCACGGCCTGCGTCACGACGCCGGGCGCCTTGCCCGGGTCGCCCTCGGTGTCGAATTTCTTGAACTGCACCTGGCAGTCCGGGTTGGCCTTGTTGTGCTGGTCGACGGCCAGCTGCACGCCGTTGTAGATGTTGATGCCCAGCTGCGCGTTCGGGCCGGTCTCTGCGCCGATGTAGGCGAGCGTCAGCCCACTCGCGCACTTCGCCTTGCCGTCGCCGGCGGGCAGAACTGCGTCTTTCGGAACGTCGATCGATGTCTGCGCGGGCAGGTTGATCTTGCTCGCTCCGGAGGTGGATCCTCCGGTCGACGACTGGTTCACACAGCCGGCGGTCAGGAGCGCGATCGCTGCTGCCGCGGCCAGCGCTCCTATGATCCTCTTGGTTGCCATGGAGATTGCCTTTCAGGTCCTGTGCCGCGGGCAGGTCGGACCCCGCGTTGCACGGTTGCAATGTCCTGAACCGTAGACGAGTCGTGAGAGGCGCCGCAATGTGCAGCCGCGGCATTGTGCCAAATCTTTACAAAGTGCTTACACGCTGAGGCGGCCAAACTTCACCGACTTACGGACAATCTGGGTGTGTTACCGGCCGCTCGTGTCAGCGCTTCAGTGCACGTACTCGAGCAGGTCGCGGCCGACCACGCGCATCCCGTCCATGACGCCGAGGCGAACGGGCAATTCGGCGTCGTCGAACGCGGCGGACACGGCGTATGCCGCTCCGGCGCGCGGACCTCTGAGCACCCCGACCTCGCTGCGCACACCCACGTCGGTGCCCGTCTTGTTCATGAGCAGGAGACCGTGGTCCGGGCCGCGGTGCGCGAGCGGGTCGAGCCCGAAGGCGCTCGCCACCATCGAGAGGTCGTGGTTGAGCGAGAGCCAGCCGACGACGCGTTTGCTCGTACGAGCATCCACGATCTCGCCCCTGGCGAGCGCGGCGAAGAGCCACGCCAGCTCCTTCGCGCTGCCGACCGACAGCTGCGGGGCGTCATCGGGCCCCCGGTGGTCGCGCACGAGATCGAGCATCGCCGTCTGCCGCAGGCCCAGCTGCTCGGTGCGCGCGCTGACCGAATCGAGGCCGATGCGACGAAGCAGCACGTTGGTGGCGAGGTTGTCGCTCGCTGCGCCGACGAGTGCGGCGAGGTCGGCGAGCGGAAGGGCGGGAACCGCGAGGTGCTGCCAGATTCCGGAGTCGCCGACGGCATCCGTCTGCAGCCTGTCGATGAGGTTCAGCGCGCTGGTGTCGCGCGACTCGAGGCGAGCCGCCACCTCGATGAGCAGCAGCACCTTGCCGATGGATGCCGTCGGCATGACCACGTGGTCGTCGACCGAGAACAGCACGGTTCCGCTGGTCAGATCGATGGCCCTGGCGGACACCTGCGCGCCCGAGAGCGCCAGCTCACCGAGTGCCGCGAAGCCCTTGCTGAAGCCGTCGCCCGGCTCGTGCCCGCGGTGTTTGCCGCGACGACCGCCCGCATTCTTGGATCGGCGTTCCGAGCCTTGGACGGGCGCGCTCACGGTCTGATCGGTCCTCGAAGGTCACTCTGCTGGATGGATGCCGTTGAATGGATGCCGCGCCCCCCGCCGCGTCATCCGGTGATGTACAACATCCAACCACGCGATGCTGTGTGTTGCCGTGGTCCGAGCTGTCTCCATCAGGGGTTGTGGGGGCCGGGATCGTGGGGCGCGTCGCGGGGCGGGAACCGGCGGTTCTCGCACGTTCCGGACGGATGGGCGCCTACCGCGGACGCTGAGTCAGGTGGACCACCTGGCGGCCGGCCAGAGTGGAAACGTGACGACCGATACCGCTTCCGTGCAGGCAATCTCCCCCGCATCCCGATCGCAGCAGCGCACCCGATGGGCGGCGCTGTTCGTCATGCTGCTGACGAGCTTCGTGCTCGTCACGGCGGAGTTCCTCCCGTCCGGCGTGCTGACCGCGATGGCAGCCGAGCTGGGCGTGACGCCCGGACAGGCCGGGCAGACCGTCACGGTCACCGCGTTCATCGGATTCCTCGCCGCGCCGACGCTCGGCATCCTCATTCCACGGATGGACAGGCGCACCCTTCTCGTGCTCGTCGCGATCGTGGCGGCGGTTTCCAACCTCGCCGTGGCCGTTGCACCGTCGCTGTGGCTCCTGCTCGTGGCGCGATTGCTCATCGGTGTCGCGATCAGCGGGTTTTGGTCGATGTCGCTGACGGTGGCCGCGCAACTGGCCAGTCCTGACCATCTCGGGCGCGCGATGACCGTCGTGAGCGCCGGAATGACGCTCGCGGTCGTGGCCGGAGTGCCCGTCGGCGTGTATCTGACCCAGATCATCGACTGGCGCGGCGTGTTCCTCGCGGCCGCTGCGCTGACCGCGCTCGTCGCGGTGGCGCTGCGGCTGACGCTGCCCCGCATCGCGCCCGCTCAAGCGTCGAGCCTGCGGATCCTCGCGGATACCCTGCTGCGCCGGGGCGTTCGGCAGGGGCTTGCCGGCCACGTGCTCGTCGTGCTCGGGCACTTCATGGCGTACACGTTCATCCGGCTCGCCCTCGATCAGGTGCCCGGCCTCGACACGTCGTTCGCGGCGGCGCTGCTCGTGGTGTTCGGCATCGGCGGTGTTGTCGGCAACCTCGTCGTCGGCGCTATCGCCGACCGCCACCTTGCTCTGCTGCGCTACCTGCAACCCGCGCTCATCGCGGCCGCCATCGCGCTGACCGTCGTCGGACGGGGATCCGTCATCGCCATCGCTGCCGCAGTCGTGGTGTGGGGCTTCGGGTTCGGCGCGTGGCCGGCGGTCATCAACACCTGGGCCGCGAGGTACGTTCCGGACCGGCTCGAGGCGGCCGGCGGGCTGGTGGTGGCCGGGTTCCAGCTGGCCATCACGCTCGGCGCGGGAGTCGGCGGCATCCTCGTCGACAGCATCGACGTGCGTGCGACCTACGTCGTAGCGGTCGTGGTCGTTGCTGCCGGTGCCGTTCTGTTCGGAAGCGCGGGCCGGCGGCGCTCAGCGCTGGGCTGAGATCGCGAAGGGCGCGTTATGCGCGGCCTTCTGGCGCCAGGCGGACGGCGCCCACCCGGTGTGCCTGCGGAAGGCGCGGCTGAATCCCGCGTCGGAGTCGTAGCCGAGCATCCTGGCGGTCTCGCTCACGGTGAGGCCGTCCTTGGACAGGTAGGACATGGCGGCGTCCATGCGGACCTGGGTGAGGTAGCTCGCGGGCGACTGACCAACCTGCGTGCGGAACCGCTCGGCGAAGATGGTGCGGGACATAGCGGCCACGGCAGCCAGGCGCCCGACCGTCCACTGGTGCCCCGGGTCCTCGTGGATGGCGTCGAGCACGCGGGCCACGAACGGGTCCTCCACGGGCTCGAGCCAGCCGGCTGGCGCGCAGTCCCCTTCGGCCCAGGCCCTGATGGCGACCGCGATGATCGTGGTGGCCATGCGGCCACAGATCACGCTGTCGCCTGCGCGGTGCCGATCGGTCGGTGAGAGGCGGCCCATGCGCGACGCCAGGAGGTCTATCGCCGGATCGAGCTCTGCCAGCCGGTTCACGCCGATGAGTTCCGGCAGCAACTCGAGACCGCGCGTTGGACCCGCAGCTCGAAGGCGCGTCACGATGATCTCGCCCGGCTCCAGTCCACGCAGCTCGACCGTGTGCCGGCCAGGCGTGAACACGACATCGCCCGCTCCGATCGTGAGCGACACGGCTTGAGGCCCGCTCGAACTCACCCGCGCCGAGCCCGCGGCGACGTAGCCGAACGTGGCTCCGCGGGAGGCAAGGGTCACACCGACGGCGAGCGTCATGCGATGGGATACCTCGACCTGCCATTCGAGCGTCGACAGCAGTTCGTCGAGCGTCGCCGGAGAGCTCGTCGCGGTGATCGTCACCTTGGCGAGAACAGGAGCTTGGCGGTTGCTATTCCACAGCCATGAGAACGGGAGCCCGGCCATCGCCGGGCGCCGCCTGCCGAACAGCGCAGGCAGGACAGGACGACCGGGACAGGCGCGTGGTCACCAGATACGAACGCGCTGCTCCGGATCCAGCCACGCGGCATCCGTCTTCTGCACGTCGAAGGCGTCGTAGAAGGCGTCGAGGTTGCGCACGATCTGGTTGCACCTGAACTCGTTCGGCGCGTGCGGATCGATCGCGAGGAGGCGCACGACCTCCTCGTCGCGGCCCTTCTGCTGCCAGGCCTGCGCCCAGGAGAGAAAGAACCGCTCCGCTCCTGTGAGGCCGTCGATGGCCGCAGGTTCCGCGCCCTCCAGCGAGAGGAGGTATGCCTTCCATGCGATGCCGAGTCCGCCGAGGTCGCCGATGTTCTCGCCGACGGTGAGCGCCCCGTTCACGTGGTGGTCGGGCACCTGGGCCGGGGCGAGCGCGTCGTACTGGGCGATGAGCGCCTCTGTGCGCTTCTCGAACGCCTTTCGGTCGGCGCCGGTCCACCAGTCGGCCAGCTTGCCGTCGCCGTCGAACTTGGAGCCCTGGTCGTCGAACCCGTGCCCGATCTCGTGCCCGATGACCGCGCCGATCGCGCCGTAGTTCGCCGCGTCATCCCTGTCTGGGTCGAAGAACGGGAACTGCAGGATCGCCGCGGGGAACACGATCTCGTTGAAGCCCGGGTTGTAGTACGCGTTGATGGTCTGCGGCGTCATGAACCATTCGTCACGGTCGATCGGCTTGCCGACCTTGCCCAGCTCGCGATGGAATTCGAACTCCGCCGACCTGCGCACGTTGCCGATCAGGTCGGTGGGGTCGATGACGAGCGCCGAGTAGTCGCGCCACTTCACCGGGTAGCCGATCTTCGGCGTGAACTTCGCGAGCTTGTCGAGCGCGCGGTTGCGAGTCTCCTCGCCCATCCAGTCGAGGGTGCGGATCGAGCGCTCGTACGCCGCGATCAGATTGCCGACGAGGATGTCCATGCGCCGCTTCGACTCGGGCGGAAAGTGCCGGTCGACATAGACGCGTCCGACTGCCTCGCCCATGGCGCCCTCCACGAGCGAGACGCCGCGCTTCCACCGCTCGCGGATCTGCGGAGTACCCGTGAGCGTCCGGCCGTAGAAGTCGAAGTTCTCGTTGACGAACTCGCCGCTGAGGTACGGCGCCGCGTCATGCAGAACCTTCCAGCTCAGCCAGTCCCGCCACTGCGTCAGGCGGTCCTCGGTGAGGAGCGACGCCAGTCCCGCCGTGAAGCTCGGTTGGCGCAGCACGAGTTCGTCGAAGGCGGCATCCGGTGCGCCGAGGGCCTTGCGCCACGCGCCGAGGTCGACTCCGGAAGCGAGTGAAGCGGCATCCGCCCAGGAGTAGAGGTTGTACGTCTTCTCGCTGTCGCGACTCGCCACGTTGTCCCAGTGCTGCCTGGCGATCTCGGTCTCGAGGTCGAACACGTTCTGCGCACGGCGCGGGGCGTCTTGCATTCCGGCGAGCTCGAACATCCGCTGTACGTGCGCCACGTAGGCCGAACGCACCGACGTGAAACGCTCCTCGCGGTAGTAGCTCTCGTCGGGCAGCGAGATGCCGCCCTGCTCCACGAAGACCAGGTAGCGCTCGGGGTCGCCGGGATCGTTGTCGACGAACAGCTGGTAGAAGCCGCTCAGGCCGCTCTTCTCCAGGCGTCCGATGGTCTGCAGCAGGCCGTCGATCGAGTCGACGTTGCCGGCGAGGGCCAGCCTCGAGGTCACGGGTTCCACGCCGAGCTTCTCGATGAGCTCGGTGTTCATGAAGCTCGCGAACAGGTCGCCGAACTTGCGCGCCTCCGTGCCCTCCTTGGCCTCCTGCGCCTCGTCGATGATGTCGCGGACCGCCTTCTCCGACTGCTCGGCCAGGATCATGAACGACCCCCAGCGCGCCTTGTCCGCCGGGATCTCGGTGCGAGCGATCCACTTGCCGTTCACGTGCCGGAAGAGGTCGTCCTGGGGCCGGATGCCCGGATCGAGCTCGTCGAGGAGGATGCCGGAGGCGAGTTCGGATGCCTCGCCGGACGCCGAGTTGTCTACTGGCTTCTGCGCCGCGTCAGTCATGCGCACCAGCCTAGGACCGGATGCTCTGCGCCTCCTATGGAGCCCTCGGACGCAGCCTCTCGGGAATTACGACCGGTGATATGCGTTCACATGATTCGACACCCCGCCATCGGGGCACAAGAGTATTAACCGTCCCCACTCGCTTCCCGCACACGATCCGTGAACGATCACGCCTGCGCGCGGCAGTCGTGACGTGCGGGCATCCAGCAATGACGAAAGAGGCACTCGCAACAATGAGACATCTGAAGGGTGCGGTCGCTGTCGCGGCTGCCGCGGCGCTCCTGCTCACCGGATGCACGGCATCCGGGGCCAAGAGCAGTGGATCGAGTTCGGGAGGAACCCTCACGGTCCTCACGCAGCAGACGCAGATCAACCTCGACCCGGCGAAGAGCCAGAACCTGGCGATCACCACCCTCGGGCTCATCGAGCGCCGCCTGACGACCTGGGACATCGAGCCGGGCAAGCCGGCGAAGGTGGTCCCCGACCTCGCGACGAACACCGGTGTCTCGAGCGACGATGGCAAGACCTGGACGTACACGCTCAAGAGCGGCCTCAAGTTCTCAGATGGCACGCCCATCACCTCGCAGGACATCAAGTACGGCGTAGAGCGTTCCTTCGCGCCCGAGCTCTCCGGCGGCCTGAGCTACCACAAGTCGCTGCTCGTGGGCGGCGCCGACTACAAGGGCCCGTACACCGGCGGCGACCTGGCATCCATCCAGACGCCCGACTCGAAGACGATCGTCTTCCACCTGAACTCGTCGTACGGCGACTGGCCTTGGCTTGCCTCGATGCCTGCCTTCGCGCCCGTGCCCAAGGCGAAGGACGACCCGAAGACCTACGGGGAGAAGCCGGTGGCATCCGGCCCCTACCAGGTGCAGTCGAACAAGAACGGCACCCAGCTCACGCTCGTGCGCAACAAGTACTGGAGCGCCAAGACCGACTCGGTGCGCTCCGGCGGACCCGACGAGATCGTGTACAAGGAGAGTCAGGACGTCGCCACGAGCGCTCAGAGCCTGATCTCCGATGTCGGCAGCGCCAAGACATCCTTCATGGCCGACTACCTCGGCGCCGCGCAGCTCTCGCTCGTGAACAAGAACCCGGATGCCAAGAAGCGGCTCGCGACCTCGCAGGCCGGTCCGATCACGTACCTGGCTATGAACGTCCAGCGCGGTGCGCTGGCCGACCTCAAGGTGCGGCAGGCGATCGAGTACGCCGTCGACCCGAAGGCGTTCATCATCGCTCAGGGCGGCGCCCAGGCGGCGCTGCGTGCGACCACGCTCATCACGCCAGGCATCCCCGGACGTCAGAGCTACGACCTGTACCCCTCGGGTGAAGACGGAAACGTCGAGAAGGCGAAGCAGCTGCTCAAGGAGGCAGGCCACGCCTCCGATCTGAACCTCACCCTCTGGGCGTCGAACGACACCTCCAACCAGGCTCAGGCTCAGGCCCTGCAGCAGGGCTTGCAGCGCGCGGGAATCACCGTGACGATCAAGCCGATGGACCAGACGACCATGTTCACCGAGGCGTCCACGGATGCCAACCCGGACTACGACCTCTTCCTCGGCGGGTGGCAGCCCGACTTCCCGAGCGCGAACGGCAACATCCAGCCGCTGTTCGACTCCAGCCAGATCGGTGGCGGCGGTTACAACTTCTCGCGCTACTCGAACCCCGAGGTGGACTCGCTCATCGCGCAGGCGACCGGCGAGGTAGACCAGAAGAAGGCCGAGTCGCTCTGGGCTCAGGCCGACAAGCGCATCATGCAGGACGCGCCCGTCGTGCCGCTTACCTACGCGAAGCAGTCGTTCCTGCGCGGGGGCAACGTGCAGAACTTCTTCGTCGCCTCGTTCCCGGCATACCCGAACTATCTGAAGGTCACACTGAGCAAGTGACCCAGCAGCACCACGCCGACGTCCTGGCGGTGAACGGACTCTCCGTCTCGTTCGCCGACCAGAACGCCGGCGCATCCGCGCGCACCGTTGTCGACGACGTGAGCTTCACACTGCGTCAGGGCAGGGTGCTCGCGCTCGTCGGCGAGTCCGGATCGGGCAAGTCGGTGAGCGCCATGTCGGTGCTCGGGCTGCTCCCGCCGACGGCGAAGGCCACCGGGAGCATCCGGCTGCAGGGCGAGGAACTCGTCGGAGCGGATGCCGGCACGCTGCGACGCGTGCGCGGGGGCAGGATCGGAACGATCTTCCAGGAGCCCGCGACCGCATTCGACCCGATGTACCGCATCGGATGGCAGATCGGCGAGGCCATCCGCGCGCACAACGGCAGGGTCCCGCGCGGCCGGCTTCACGCGCGCGTTCGAGAACTCCTCGCTGCCGTCGGCCTGCCGGACTCGCGACGGATCGCCAGGTCGTATCCGCACCAGCTCTCGGGCGGCCAGCTGCAACGGGCCATGATCGCCATGGCCATCTCGTGCGAGCCCGTGGCGCTCATGGCCGACGAGCCGACGACGGCGCTCGACGTCACGGTGCAGGCAGGCATCCTCGAGCTGATCCGTTCGCTGCGCGACACCGCGGGTACGGCCGTTCTGCTCATCACGCACGACATGGGCGTGGTGGCGGACCTGGCGGACGACGTCGTGGTGATGCAGGCAGGCCGGGTCGTGGAACGAGCGGATGCCGCGACGCTGTTCGCGCATCCGCAGGCCGAATACACGCGGCAACTGCTCGACGCCGTCCCCAGGCTCGACCGCCTGCGCATCGACGTGCGCAGCCGCGACGAGCCCGCCCCCAGCGGGCCTGCCACCGAACGGCGCGTGGATGATGCGACGGACGTCGCGCGCGACCCCTCGCCCGCGCCAGCCGCCGAAGGGCTTGTCGTCGACGTGCGGAACGCCGTCGTGACCTACGGCGGCGGCTGGGGCCACCCGGGCTTGGCGGCCGTCGACGGCGTCAGCCTCGGAATAGCGGCGGGAACGACCCTCGGCCTGGTGGGCGAGTCCGGCTCCGGAAAGTCCACGCTCGGCCGCGCGCTCGCCGGGCTCGTGCCGCTCAGCTCCGGCTCGATCGCCGTCACCGGGCTCGAGCTCGGCACAGCGTCGGCGCGCGAGCTGCGCGCCGTGAGGCGCGACGTCGGCTTCGTGTTCCAAGACCCGGCATCATCCCTCAACCCGCGCTTCACGGTGGGCCAGGCGATCGCCGAACCCCTCAGGCTGCACACCAAGCAGGATGCCGCGGCGCGGCGCACGCGCGTCGCGGACCTCCTCGACGCGGTCGACCTTCCCCGCGACTTCGCGTCCAGGTATCCGCATGAGCTCTCGGGCGGTCAGCGGCAGCGCGTGGCGATCGCCCGCGCCGTCGCTCTCGAGCCGTCGTTGCTCATCGCCGACGAACCGACGAGCGCACTCGACGTCTCGGTGCAGGCGCACATCCTCGATCTGTTGGCCGAGCTGCGTGGACGGCTGGGCTTCGCGTGCCTGTTCATCAGTCACGACCTCGCGGTCGTGCAGGAGCTCGCGGACGAGGTGGCGGTCATGCGGGCGGGACGCCTCGTGGAGTCAGGTCCCACGACGCAGGTGCTCACGGCGCCGACCCAGCCGTACACGTTGCGGCTGCTCGCCGCGGCTCCTGTGCCCGATCCGCAGGAGCAACGGCGCAGACGCGAGGCGTGGCTCGCGGTCGAGTCGGAGGATGAACAGGCATCCGTTCCGGCCGGCGTCGGTGCCGGCACCGATCTGAACGGCGGTGCGGCATGACGGCGGTGAACACCGTGGAAGGCGAGGCGGTCGTCTCGCGCAAGACGGGCATCCGTCACGTCGTGCGCAGCTTCCGGCGCGATCGATGGGCGAGCGCCGGGGTCATCGTGATCGCCGTGTTCGTGCTCGTCGGCGTTCTCGCGCCGCTGATCACCGGCATCAACGGCCAGAACCCGTACAGCTACCACCTTGGCCTGCTCGACGACTCAGGGGCGCCGAAGGGCTTCGGCGGTGGAATCAGCTGGTCGCACTGGTTCGGTGTGGAGCCGCTCACCGGGCGGGACATGTTCTCGATCGTCGTGTACGGCGCTCGCACCTCACTGGTGGTGGGCGTGAGCGCCACCATCGTCTCCGTGCTGATCGGCGTGCTCGTCGGGCTCAGCACGGGATTCTTCGGCGGCTGGTACGACCGCATCATGAGCAGGGTCGTCGACGTCATCTTCGGCTTTCCCGTGCTCGTGTTCATCATCGCGCTGACCGCTATCGTTCCGAGCTCGTTCCCGCGCCCGCTCTTCATGGTGCTCGTGATCGGGTTCTTCGGGTGGCCGCCCATCTCCCGCGTCATCCGGGGCCAGGTGCTGTCGCTGCGCGAACGCACCTTCGTCGTGGCCTCGACGGCGATGGGCGCCGGCAGCTGGCGCGTGGCGCTGACCCAGGTGCTGCCCAACGTGAGCGCCACGATCATCGTGTACACGACCATCCTCGTGCCCAGCATGATCGGTTTCGAGGCGGCGCTGTCATTCCTCGGCGTCGGCGTTCCGCCGCCGACTCCATCGCTCGGGCGCACGATCGGCGACGCCGTCGGGTGGGTGCAGACCGACCCGATGTACCTCGTGTTCCCCGGCGCAGTGCTGTTCCTGATCACTCTCGCGTTCAACGTCGTGGGCGACGGCCTGCGCGACGCGCTCGACCCGAGGGCGGGCCGCCGATGAGGATGCTCCGTTTCATACTCCTGCGCCTGTTCGGCATGCTCGTGGTGCTGCTCGTCATCGCCGCGGTGACCTACGCGGTGTTCTACCTGCTGCCGACGAACCCCGCACAGCTCAGCTGCGGCAAGCCGTGCACGCCCGACAACCTCGAGCGGGCCAAGGAGTTCATGGGCACGAACCTGCCGTGGTGGCAGCAGCTCTGGGACTTCCTCGCCGGAATAGTGGCCGGCCGCACCTTCGGATCGGGCGACGCCGCGGTGGTCTGCGCTGCGCCGTGCTTCGGATACTCGTTCCAGCAGAACGCCAGCGTGACCGACCTGATCCTCTCCCGGTTCCCGGTGACGGCCTCGATCGCCGTGGGCGCGGCCATCCTCTGGCTTCTCATCGGCGTCGTGGGCGGCGTCATCTCGGCACTGAAGCGCGGGACGGCGATCGACAGAACGGTGATGACGTTGGCCATCGCCGGAGCGTCGGCGCCGAGTTATCTTGTCGGGCTCCTCGCCATCCTCGTGTTCGGCTTCATCCTGCAGTGGCTGCCGACCGGCGGGTACATCCCGTTCACGGAAGACCCCGTGCAATGGTTCCTGCACCTGCTGCTGCCGTGGTTCACGCTCGCCTTCATCACGGCCGCGGTCTACGCCAGGCTCACCAGAGGGCAGATGATCGAGGCGATGGGCGAGGACTACGTGCGCACCGCGAGGGCCAAGGGCCTTCGGGAGCCGCGCGTCGTGCTGGCGCACGGGCTGCGCAACGCGCTCATCCCCGTCGTGACGATCTTCGGCCTCGACCTCGGGGCGCTGCTCGGCGGCGCGCTCATCGCCGAGAAGGTGTTCTCCATGCAAGGCCTGGGGGCCCTGCTCATCGACGCCGTGCACCAGCTCGACCTGCAGCTCGTGGTCGGTTTCACTCTGTTCGCGGCGTTCCTGATCGTGGTCGCGAACTTCGTGGTCGACCTCCTCTACGGATTCATCGATCCGAGGGTGAAGGCGGGCGTCTGACGCTCTCCCATTCCGCCAGCAGCTCGGGCAGCCGCTGCCTGAGGAAGTCGAAGAAGCCGGCCATCTCCACGATGCGCGCTCCCACCGCCGTGTCCGGCCCGCCTGCGGCATCCGGGATGCCCTCGGTGAGGCTGAGCATGGATGCATAGAACCGCTGCTCTGACATGCCCGCCGAGTACCACGCGTTGTCGGGGAGCTCGTAGACATCGCGCCTGCTGCCCGGCTGCGACACCCTGCGCACCATCGCCATGCCCTGCAGATAGCGCACGGCTCCGGAGATGGCTGCGGCGCTGGCATCCAGCCGCTCTGCGAGCTCTGCCGCGGTGAGACCCGTCTCTGCAACGGTCAAGGTGAAGAGCACGCGGCTCGGCATGCGAGGAAAACCGGCGGTCGTCAGGATGGCTGCAGCCCGCTCGGCATAGTCGCGCAGTCTCGCCTCATCCCGCTCCACGAACACCTCCCCTGCCGATTCTGCCGGTTACCGGACCCTCAGTTCGCAACGATCCCCCGCCGCGAGAACGCCAACGCCCCGGCCGCGACGAGCACCACCGCGAGTACCGCCATGATCCACGTGCCGCTCCAGTCGGCTGTGCTGAGCGGAACGGTGGGCGTGTGGTCCGTCGGCGCTATGCCTCGCACCCAGTCAGGAAGCCCGAAGAGGGCCCCGAACTCGCCGATGACGACTCCGATGCCGAACGCCGTCCAGCCCACGGCCGCCGTCGCGCGAGGGAAGACGCCGAACACGAACGCCGTGACCGCCAGGTACACGGCGACAGCAGGCAGCTGCGCGGTGGCGAGTGCGACGGCCTGACCCGCCAGCCTCCCGTCGATCGCCGACAACGCACCGCCCATGACCGCCCCGGACAGAGCGAGGATGACGGCGGATGCCACGACCGCGACGATCACGAACGAGAGATACCAGCGCAGCCGACTCACGGGCGTCGCGAGCACGGTCTCCGCGTTGGTCGCCGCCTCCTCCTGACGCAGCCTGATCACCGTCTGCACCGCGGCGCCGGCGACGAGCAAACCGATCAATGCGGCCATCACGCCGAGGAACACCTCGAGCACGGACCCCGATCCGCTTCCGACCTTCTTGAGCGACGTCTCGATCTCGGGATTGGATGCCACGGCGTCGTTGAGCGTTTTTCCAAGGCCCGCGATGAGAAGTCCGCCGACGACCGCGGCGATTCCCCAGCCGATGATCGATGCACGCTGCAACCGCCACGCCAGCCCCACCGGCCCGCGCAGGATTGCGGGTGCCGACGCCCGTCCGCGCCGTGGAGACACCAGCCCGGACGACGTGTCGCGCACCGACTGGAGCCAGAACGCGACGGCCACGAGCACCGCGGCGAGCGCGATGCTGAGGAGCCCGATCCACCAGTCGTTCTGGGTGAACGGGCGGATGCGCAGTCCCCAGCCGACGGGCGTGAACCACACGGCAGGCGACGGCGTGATGTGCAGCCGATCTGCGGATGCCGTGCCGCCGGCATCCGCTGCGGCATTCAGCACCCAGAACACCGCGATGACGGCGATGGCCCACCCGTTTGCGGCCCGCGAGGTGGAGAAGATCTGCGCGGTGAGAAGGCCGACGCCGAAGAACGCGAGACCCGTGCTGACCAGCGCCCAGCCGAACGCGAGCGATCCTGGCGCGTCGTAACCGGATGCCATGGAGACGACCGCCGCGAGAACCCCCATCGCGAGGTTGAGCACCACGGCGTGGATGACCGTCGCCCACGTCGTGGAGGCCCGGCCGGCTCGGGTCGCCACGATGAGGTCGCTGCGTCCTTGCTCCTCGTCGGCACGCGTGTGGCGTACGGCGGTGAAGGTGTTCATGAAGGCGACGAGCATCATCATGAACGCACCGATCTCGGTCATGAAGAAGGCGCCTGCGGACGCGCCGTCCGGCGCGCCTCGCACCGCGAGCAGCGTGGGGTTCGCCGTGAGCACGGCGACAACGCCGGTGCGAAGCTGGGGTGTGCCGTAGGTCGAGGCCAGCGCAGCGACCACGAACAAGATGCTGAGCGCGATCACGACCACCCACGCCGTGCCGACAACGCGGTCCCGCCTGAGCCGGAACCGCACCAGCGCTCCGAGCGCGTTCATCGCACCCGCTCCAGCGAGCTGTCGGCGGCGTCGATCTCGTCGCCGTAGTGCCGCAGGAACAGCTCTTCGAGCGACGGCGGCGTGATGGTCAATGACTGCACATCGAGTTCCCCGAGGCGCGGAAGCACAGACGCGATGGCCGAGCTGTCGGCCGTGAAGTGGATGCGACCGGACGCCACGGTCACGTCGTGTGCGGCTGGCATGACCTCGATCGCGGACGGGTCGATGCCGTCGGCGGCGAACGACACCTCCGTGCGTGTGAGATGGCGAAGTTCGGCGAGCGTGCCGGACTCGACCGCCTTGCCGGCACGGATGATGGTCACTCCGTCACAGAGTGCCTCCACCTCGGAGAGGATGTGGCTGGAGAGCAGGATGCTCGCACCCTCATCCCGGGCGATGCGGGTCACCTGCTCGGAGAACACCGCCTCCATCACGGGGTCGAGTCCGCTGGTGGGCTCGTCGAGGATGTAAAGCTGCGCGGGCGTCGCGAACGCGGCGACGAGCGCCACCTTCTGCCGGTTGCCCTTCGAGTAGGTACGCGACTTCTTGCGCGGATCGAGCTGGAATGCGTCGATCAGGTGGTCGCGGCGCGAGAGATAGTCGGCCGACTTCGTGTCGGTGCCGCGCAACCGAGCGATGAGATCGACGATCTCGCCGCCTGAGAGGTTCGGCCACAGCGCCACATCGCCCGGCACGTACGCGATGCGCTCGTGCAGGCTGCTCGCCTTGCCCCACGGGTCTTCACCGAACACGCGTACCGATCCGCCTGAGGACCGGATGAGCCCGAGGAGCACTCGGATCGTCGTCGTCTTGCCTGCACCGTTCGGCCCGAGGAATCCGTGCACCTCGCCTTCGCCCACCGTGAGGTCCAGGCCGTCGAGAGCATCGACCCGGCCGAAGCGCTTCTGCAGTCCTCGGGTCTCTATTACTGAGGTCATGGCGGGAACGCTACGCTCATTTCACAAAGTTCTGAATTCTCCTAACGAAATCCATACGCCGAGTTCCGGGCTGGTTTCGATACGGCGACTACGTCGCCTAGTCAACCTGCGGCGGCCGGACGACTGCGTCGCCTACTCAACCAGCGGTGGTCCGGCGCCTGCGATGACTGCTCAAGGCGCGGAGGGTGGCGGGGCGGTCGTGTTGCCGACCCGCAGGACCGAGGTGAACGCGACGGGCTCGGCCTCGCTGCCCTCGAGCATCCGTACTATTGCGCGGCCGGCCGCACGGCCCTTCTCGTATGCGGGCTGCTCGAGCGTCGTCAGCTCGTACGGCCACAGGCCGTCGACTCGCACGCCGTCGAATCCGATGACACTCAGCTGGTCGGGAACGGAGATGCCCAGCTCCTCCGCCGCTCGGATGACGCCGACGGCGAGCAGGTCGCTCTGCGCGATGATCGCGGTCGGCCGTTCCTCAGCCGGCACCGACAGCAGCTCACGAGCCGCACGACGGCCCTCATCGACCTGGCTGCCGGCGGCGGCGTACGCGACGGCATCCGGGAACACTGCTCTGGCACCCTCGAGCCGTTGCAGCGGTGTGGCCGACGAGCTGATGGCGAGCAACTCTTCCGTTACGCGTCCGCGGTGGTGCGCGGCATCCAGCGGCAGCGTGATGATGGCGACGCGCTCATGTCCGAGGTGCTCGAGATGACGCGCACCCCGCTCGGTCGCGTCTCGGTTGTCCTGCTCGATGAGAAGGATGCCCTCGGCCGGGAATCCCTCGATCGCCACCACAGGCAGCCCCCTGTCTCGCAGCGCGGAGATGCTCGCGGCGAGACGGGGTGAGCATCCCATGAGAACCGCCGCGTCGATCGGGGCGTCTTCGACGGTGACGGGATGCATCGGCTGCGCCGGCATGGCCTTGACCCCCGCGAACTGCTGCGCCGGGCCGGCGGCGGCAAGGATCAGAAGCGCGGCATCGATGTGACCGATCTCCTCTGCGATGCCGTCGAACTGCGCGATCTGGATCGGGTCGCGGAATGCCTCCCGCACGCGCTCCTCGAGAACCACGCCGATGATGCCTGAGCGTCCGCGGCGCAGCGAACGGGCACGCGGATCCGGGCCGGCGTAGTGCAGCTCCCTGGCGGCTGCCAGCACGCGTTCCCTCGTCGCCTCCGCCACGGGACCGGATCCGCTGAACGCGAGCGAGGCGGTCGACGCGGAAACGCCGGCCTTCGCAGCGACGTCGGCGAGGGTGGGTCGCGTGGAATCGTGATCGGGCATCCGACTCCCTTCTGCAGCGGACGGGCCGTTCTTGACGGTGCTCATCCGATTCGCTAGCTTAGGCGAATGACCTGGTCGAATCGATTCGACCGTAACACCGCCGACCGGCCCCACGCAGATCGATTCCCATGGCACGCACCGAAACAGCACCCCGAACCCGCACCGCACCTGAACTGCGCGCGTGGCGCAACGCCCTCTTCGTCATCTTCATCGTCAGCGGCCTCTTCCTCTCCAGCTGGGTGTCACGGGTGCCCGGCGTTCGGGACTCGCTGCACCTGAAGACCGACGTCGTCGGCCTCATCCTGCTCGGCGTCTCGATCGGCGCGATCGTCGGTCTCGTGGTTGCACCGCCACTGCAGGCGCGCGTCGGAACGAAGGCGGGCATCGCCATCGTCGTGGTCGCAGCGGCCCTCGGTCTCGCGATCGTGGGATTCGGGGCGACGGTCGCACTGTCATTCCCCGTCGTCGTCGTGGGCCTCGCGCTTCTCGGGCTCGGCAACGGCGCCGTCGACGTGATGATGAACGTCTCGGCGGCCGCCGTCGAGAAGCGCATCGGCCGCACGATCATGCCGTTCATGCACGCCTGCTTCAGCATCGGAACCGTCGCAGGCGCCGGCATCGGTGCCCTCTTCGCGGCGCTCGGCGTCTCGGTCTTCTGGCATTTCACGATCATGACCGTCGTCACGATCATCGCCGGGCTGATCGCCGTGCGCTACGTACCCAACACTCAGGACGTTCTGGATCAGGATGCCGCGGCGCGGGCATCCCTCGACGCATTCGACGACCCGGCGGTCGCCGCAGCACCACGCCGCCGCTCCTTCGGCGAGACGATGAAGGCGCAGCTCATGGTGTGGGCGGACTGGCGGCTCGCGCTCATCGGCGTCGTCATGCTCGGCATGGCGTTCACCGAGGGTTCCGCCAACGACTGGATCGCGCTGGCATCCGTCGACGGCCACGGCCTCAACAACGCGGGCGGCGCTCTCGTGCTCGACGTGTTCGTCGCCGCCATGACTGTCGGGCGGCTGGTCGGCGGCCCGGTCGTCGATCGCATCGGACGCGTCTGGGCCATCCGACTCACGGCAGGCCTCGGCGTGGCGGGGCTGTTGCTCTTCATACTCGTTCCGCTGCCGTGGGCATACGTGGCAGGCGTCGTGCTGTGGGGCGTGGGCGCCTCGCTCGGATTCCCGCTCGGCATGTCGGCGGCGGCCGACGACGAGCAGAACTCCACCGCCAGGGTCTCGGCCGTGGCCATGATCGGCTACCTCGCGTTCCTGGCAGGCCCGCCCGTGATCGGATTCCTCGGCCAGCAGTTCGGCATCCTGAACGCGCTCTACGTCGTGCTCGTGCTCCTCGTGGCGGCGTTCGTGTGTGCTCCGGCGCTGCGCCACCGCGAGCCCAGCCCGGCCAGGCGTTCTCCGGAGCGCCGCTCAGCCTGAGCCCCTGCTAGGTTCCCCGAGCGAATGCGAAACCTCGTCGGCTATCGGTCGAGCGGGGAGTGCGGCCGTGGTGCCGCCATCCGTTAACCTCGAAGGGTGCGGTTGGTTGTTGCTCGATGCTCTGTCGACTACGCCGGACGCCTGAGCGCACACCTTCCGCTTGCCACGCGGTTGCTCGTGCTCAAGGCGGACGGCAGCGTTCTCGTGCACTCCGACGGCGGTTCGTACAAACCCCTGAACTGGATGAGCCCGCCGTGCACGCTCAGCGTCTCCGAACCCGACGAGGTTCAGGCGGATGCCGGTGCGACGGAGGTCTGGACCGTCACCAACGCCAAGACCTCTGACCGTCTGATCGTGAGCGTGCACGAGGTGCTGCATGACTCATCCCACGAGCTGGGCATCGACCCGGGCCTGCAGAAGGACGGCGTCGAGGCGCACCTGCAGAAGCTGCTCGCCGAGCAGATCCACCTGCTGGGCGATGGGCACACGCTCGTGCGCCGGGAGTACATGACGGCGATCGGGCCAGTGGACATCCTCGCGCGCGATGCGCACGGGCGGTCGATTGCCGTCGAGCTGAAGCGCAGGGGCGATATCGACGGGGTCGAGCAATTGACGCGGTACCTCGAACTGATGAACCGGGATCCCCTGCTCGCACCCGTGTATGGCGTTTTCGCCGCGCAAGAGATCAAACCGCAGGCGCGCACGCTCGCAGAGGATCGAGGCATCCGCTGCGTGGTGCTCGACTATGACGAGATGCGTGGAATAGACGATTCGCTCAGCCGGCTGTTCTGATCCCGGCTCTGCTCATCGCTACCGAATGCAGCCGTTAGGCGTTGGCGCGGTATTCCTCGAGCAGCGTGGCGGGAATGCGGCCGCGATCCGAGACCTTGTGTCCGCGCGAGCGCAGCCATTCGCGCACGTGACCGAGGTCTTCCTTGGTGCCCCGTGGGGAGCGCGTGGGAGCGATGGCCGAACGTGTGCCGCGGGCGGCGCGCCTGCCGGACTCGACGAAAGGCTTCAGCGCTTCGCGGAGCCTTTGCGCATTCGCATCGCTGAGGTCGATCTCATATGAGACTCCGTCGAGAGCGAAAAAGACGGTCTCGCCCTTTCCGTCGTCGATTTCCACGCCGTCGATATCGTCGACAAGCACAACGGTCGTTTTCTTGGCCATGCGCTAACCATACGCAATTGCAATAGCCCCGCGAAAGGATGACACGAGTCCGTCAGATATTCCGCTTCTCGTGATGACTAATTCATTCCAGTGGCTCCGCTGCATTCTCGGGGATCAAGGTCGTCCGCCCGGCGCATATTTCCGTCAGCGTTCGGTGCAATGCCGCGCCGTGGATGTCTCCGCGCCTGATCGATAACCGGCGTGCTTGCACTCACCCGATTGAACACATCCGCACCGCCGACTGTGCGGCCGCGCAGTTCAACCCGGATGACACGGCCACGCCCTGAGCCACGAGCGCGTGGAGGCACTGCTCGACAAAACGTCGTAGCATGGCCGGGCCATGACTATCCCGACTTCGATCATGAGCGAACAGAGCCCCGGGACCACTCGTACGTGGTCAGCCGTACTGTTCGATCTCGACGGTACCCTGACCGACTCCGCCCCAGGCATCACGCGATCCCTCGCCGGTGCACTGGAGGAGATCGGCCACCCGGTTGCCGACCCCGACTCCCTCGTCGCGCACGTGGGACCTCCTCTGCACGAGACCTTGCAGGCGCTCGGTCTTGACGAGCGCGAGGCCCACGCCGCCACCGAGGCCTACCGCGCCCGCGCGGACTTCACCGACCTCCACGGCAACGCCGTCTTCCCCGGCATGCTCGGCCTGCTGCACTCGCTGCGCGAGGCGGGCATTCCTGTCGCGCTCGCGACGAGCAAGCCCGTCGGACGTGCAACCCGCATTCTTGAGCACTTCGGTCTGCTGCAGTACTTCGACGTCGTGGGCGGATCCCCCGACTTCGAGAACAACAGCACCAAGGCAGACGTCATCCGCTCCGTTCGTGAGCAGCTCGAGGCGAAGGGCTTCGACACCGACCACCTGGTGATGGTGGGCGACCGCGGCCACGACGTGCTCGGCGCAGAGGCGAACGACATCCCTTCGGTCATCGTCGAGTGGGGCTACGGCTCGCCCGTCGAGGCCGTCGGCGCGATGGCCGTCGTGCACTCGGCGGATCAGCTGCGTCAGCTCCTTCTGCACTAGCCACCAGTACTGGGCTGAGCGCTGCTTCAGCCGGTCACCTGGACAGGCGTTCGACGATGCCCCCGTATAGAGCGGGAAGCCTCACGGCCGCGGGAACTATCGCACGGCGCACCGGCGAACGAGCGGCCCCGACCAGGGCGCCCGTGATCACTCGGAAATCCCGCGTGATGCTGACCCACTCGCGCTCGTAGCGACCGGGGTCCCCCGCCGCCGCCGCAGCGACGGCCGCCTTCGCCTGCGCGATGCCCACGCGAAGTCCTTCACCCGTGAGCGCGTCCACATATCCGGATGCGTCACCGACGAGCAGAACACGCCCGGCCGTGCGCGACCTCGTGCGCTGCAGCAACGGACCTGCTCCGCGCACCTGGCCGAGCTGCGCGCGCGAGTGCCCACCGGCATCCGTGCGCAACAACGCGGCCAGCTCTGGGTCGTCGGCGAGCGCCGACGCCAGGTCCGTGCCGCGCCGACCGAGGAGTGCGACGCCGATCAGCCGGGGGCCGAGGGGCGTCACATACAGCTCGGCATGGCGCGTCCAGTGCACCTCGATGAGGTCCGACCACGGCGCGATCGCATAGTGCCTGCGCAGACCGAACCGGCGAGCGGACGCCCGCTGCGGCCTCCCTGTGAGCCCCGCTAGCTCTCGCACGCGCGAGTGAAGGCCGTCGGCACCGATGACGTAACCGGCATCGAGGGGTTCGAGCGACGGGCCCGAGATCGTGACGTGGTTCGAGTGCTGCGCGAGCGTATCCGCTCGGCCGGCGATCACGCGGATGCCCCGGGCCGCCGCCCTGCGCGCGATCGCTTCGTGCAGCGCCGTGCGTGCGACGCCTCGGCCCTTCCCTTCGGCGAAGCGGTGCTCCGCCCGCGCGGCACCCTGCACGTACGCGACCCCCGCGATGTCGGCTCCGGGCGGATCCACTCCCAGCTCACTGACGAGCCGCCACGCGCCAGGCATGAGCCCCTCGCCGCACGCTTTCTCGATGGGCGCATCTCGCGGCTCGACCACGACGGTGTCGAGGCCGGCCTCTGCCGCGAACAGCGCGCAGGCGAGTCCGATCGGACCGCCGCCCACGATCGCGACCTGTGCGTCGAGCGTCACCCCGCGTGATCCTCTGCGCGCCCCGCTACGGGCTCCGTCACGGCCCCCTGCGCGTCACCCTCTGCGCTGTCGATCGAGACGGCACCTGCGCCGCCGGCGAGGTCCGTGAGGGCGCCGTTCTCGGTGGGGATACGGAATGCCGCCAGCAGCACGGCATTCAGCACGGTGAAGGCTAGCGCCGTGATCCACGCCGTGTGCACGAGCGGCAGGGCGAAGCCCTCGACGACGACCGCTACATAGTTGGGGTGGTGCAGCACGCGGTACGGCCCCCGCCGCACCGCGGACATGCCCGGCACGACGATGACCCGGGTGTTCCACTGCCGGCCGAGCACCGCGATGCACCACCAGCGCAGGCTCATCGCGAGCACGACGAGCGCGAACATGGGCCAGCCCAGCCACGGGATGAACGGAGGCCGCGCGATCCACCCTTCGGCGAGGCATCCGGCCAGGAGCCCGATGTGCAGAAGGACCATGGGGCCGAAATGACCCTTGCCGTACTCACGGCCGCCGCGTGCGAACGACCAGCGGGCGTGGCGCGTGGAGAGCACGAGTTCGGCGATGCGCTCAGCGCCGACCGCCAGGATCAGTGCGCTGTACCAGATCATGCCGCCAGCCCGGGCTCGGCATCTGACCAGTGCAGGAGGACGAGTTCAGCGGTCACGCCGGGCCCGAGCGCGAACAGCAGTCCGGTCTCGCCCGGCGACGGCGTGCGCAGTCTCTCCGCGAGGATGCCGAGCACGGCCGCCGAGGACTGGTTGCCTGCCGAGGCGAGCGCCCGCCAGCTCGGCTCGAGCGAGGCATCCGTCAGGCCGAGGGCCGTGGCGAACGCCTCGAGCACCTTCGGTCCGCCCGGATGCGCCAGCCAGGTGTTCACGTCGCTGACGGTCAATTCGTTGGCCCCCAGCAGCGCGTGTACGTCGTTGGCGAAGTGCCGCCCGATCACGTCGGGTACCCCCGCGCTCAGGACGATGCGAAAGCCGGTTCCGCCGATGTCCCAGCCGATCACATCCTCGGTCTGGGGGTACAGGCTGCTCCTCGTGTCGACCACGTCGGGGCCGGTGATCCCCTTCTCGCGCGCGTAGGCATCCCCCACCACGACCACGGCGGCGGCTCCGTCGCCGAACAGACCACTTGCAACGATGTTGGCCATCGAGTCGTCGCCACGCTGCACCGTAAGCGAGCACAGCTCGACGGAGACGAGTACGGCGACGTCGTTCGGATGCCCCACCAGATAGTCGTGCACGCGCGCCAGTCCTGCCGCGCCCGCCACGCATCCGAGCCCGAACGACGGCAGCCGCTTCACGTCGCTTCGCATGCCGACCCTGCTCACGAGCTGCGCATCGATCGACGGAGCGGCAACGCCGGTCACCGACGTGAACAGCACGAAATCCACCTCGTCTGCGCGGATGCCCGCAGCAGCGAGCGCGTCTCGCGTCGCCTGCTCGGCCAGGTCCGTTCCCGCCGTGATGAACAGGCCGTTGGACTCGTGGAAGGACTGCAGCCGGGCGTACTCGTCAAGCTCCATTACGAGGTTGCGCGTCTGAACCCCGGCGGATGCGTGGATGCGCCGCAGCAATGCGGCCCGCGACGGATCGTGAGTGAGCAGCGGCTCGAGCACCCTCGTGATCTCCGCCTGCGAGTAGCGGTGAGCTGGGACGGCCGGCGCGGCCGCCGCGATACGGGACACAAGGGGCAAGCTATCACCGGGCTCCCGCCTCGGTCAGGGGCTTGCGCCGGCTCAGCCGCGGTTCACGAGCTGCTGCAACGTCCAGCGATTACCGTCCGGGTCGCTGAAGGTGACGAACCGCCCCCACGGCTGGTCGTCCACCTCGCTCGCCTCCACGCCGTTGGACAGGAGGTGCTGGCGCGCGGCATCCGCATCGTCCACGACGATCTGCACGCCGCGCTGGCTGCCGACCAGCATGTCCGTGAGTCCCTTGCCGAACGCGATCGAGCATGCCGACCCCGGGGGCGTGATCTGCACGAATCGCACCTCGTCACTGACCGTCTGGTCGTAGTCGACGGGGAAACCGAGCTGATCAGCGTAGAAGTGCTTGGCTCGATCGACGTCGGAGACGGGTACGAAGACGAGTTCGATCTTCCAGTCCATGGTGCTTCCCTTCCCTGCGGCGGGCCGCGCGCGACCAGCCGATCCGTTCGGGCCTGACGGCCCTCGTTCTTTGATGGATGCCACATTATGTCGGTTTCAGGACAGTTTCGGTCCTGATAGCGAAGAGAATGGATGCATGGCTCCCACCGCGTCCCGAGTGCTCGAACTGCTCTCGCTGCTGCAGACTCACCGGCAGTGGCCAGGACCGGAGCTCGCCGACCGGCTCGGGGTCACCGAGCGCACATTGAGGCGGGACATCGACCGGCTGCGCGAGCTCGGATACCGCGTCGACGCCACCCGGGGGGCCGCCGGCGGCTACCGACTCGAGGCGGGCGCCCACCTGCCGCCGCTGCTCCTGACGGAGGAGGAAGCCGTCACCGTCGCCGTCGGACTACGTTCGGCGGCGGCCCAGGGACTCGTCGACGGGGAGCACACCACGTTGAGCGCGCTGGCCAAGTTCGAGCAGGTGCTGCCTCCCGCCCTGCGGGCGAGAACGGATGCCCTCGCCGGCAGCCTGCACATGTCGCCATCCGGGGGTGCACCCGTCTCAGCCGAGCTGCTCGGCACGCTCGCCATGGCGTGCCGTGATGCAGAGCGCACCCGCTTCAGATACAGCTCGGCAGACGGAACGGAGTCGCAACGCAGCGTCGAGCCGCACGCACTCGTCTCGTTCGGACGCAACTGGTTTCTCGTGGCGTGGGACCGCGACCGCGACGACTGGCGCACGTTCCGCCTCGACCGCATCGCCGACGTCTTCGGCACACGGGTGCGGTTCGAGCCGCGCACGATCCCTGGCGGCGACGCAGAGGGATACGTGCGCACGAGCATCCGTTCGGCCAGGGCGCCGCTTCGGGTGGACGTCGTGCTGCATGCGGACATCGACGAGATGCGTGCACGGCTCGGCGGATGGGGCTCGGGTCTCATTGACGAGGGCCAGGGCCGTTGCATCTGGCCGCTCTCCGGAGAATCCCTTGCGCACCTCGTCTCGGCGCTCGCCTGGGTGCCCGCCGACATCCGGTTCGAACTGCGCGGCGACCGTGCGCTCTTGAGCCGCGTCGCCAAGGCGGCGAGACGCCCCGCGGCAGCGGCCCGGGCGGCCGTCGCGTCGGTATAGTGCCACCATGACCGACGCAGCAGGTTCGCAGGCCGCCGACGACGGATCGCCCCGGCCGCTCATCGTCGGCGTCGTCGCCGACGTTCCGGATGTCGTGATCACCGAGGCCGTGGCTCTTGCCGGACAGCTGGGCGCCCCGGTCGTGTTCGCCACGGTCGAGCCACTGCGATATTCGATCAGCACGTTGCCCGACGGCTCGGTGCTGTCGATGCCGTTGGATCCCGACGTCGCCGATACGCAGGAGGAGACGTTCGACCCCGACCTGGTCGCGCGCATCCGTGCCCTCGCACCGCAGGCGCGTCCCGAGTTCGTCGCGCGAGCAGGAGACCCGGCCATCGAGCTCGCCCGTCTCGCGGACGAGCGCGACGCACGGGCGATCGCCGTCGGCACCCGCAAGCCCGGCTTCCGAGCGAGCCTCGAGGAGTTTCTCGCGGGCTCCATCGCGGTCGCCCTCGCCCACAACCAGGCGCGGCCGGTCATCGTCATCCCGGTGGCGCACACCGTCGAGGGCCACGACCCCGCAAGGCGCGTTCCGTCGTCCGACGCTTCGTGACGTCTCCTCCCGAGCACGCCGAAGAAGGTCGCCGGGCTCTGCCGCGCCGGCCTTTGCCGCTCCACCTGCAGCCGGTCGCCATGCTCCTGGTCTTCGTCGGCGGGTGCCTCGGCACCCTCTCGCGCTACCTCTTGGCACTCGCGATCAAACCGATCGCGTTGCCCCCGTTCAACTGGTTCCTCCTTGGCGGCATCCCGGTCGCGACGTTCATCGTGAACGTCGTCGGGGCGTTCCTCCTCGGCTTGCTGCTCAGCGCCATCGCCCGGCGAGGCGCGGAGTCCCGGCGTGGGCGCACTCTGAGACTCCTCATCGGCACGGGGTTCATGGGCGGGTTCACCACCTACAGTTCGCTCGCGGTCGAGACGATCGGCGTGGGCAGCCCGCAGAATCCGTGGTTCTCGGTCGGATACTCCGTGCTGACACTCGTCGTCGGGCTGGCCGCTTCGCTCGCCGGGATCGCGCTCGGGTCGACGCTGTCACGACCGCGGGCATCCGCCGGGTCGGCGCGAGGCACGTCGTGACCCCCGCGCTTCTGGCCACGTTCGTCGCTCTGAGCGGCGGCGTGGGGGCCGTGGCACGGTTCGTACTCGACGGCGTACTGCGTAGCCGACTGCGTTGGCTGGTGCCGGCCGGAACGCTCATCGTCAACGTGAGCGGCTCGCTGCTACTGGGCCTGATCACCGGACTCGCCGCGTTCCACGCGGCTCCGGACAACTTGCGAATCGTGCTGGGCACCGGCTTTCTCGGCGGCTACACCACGTTCTCCACGGCGAGTTTCGAGACCGCGCGGCTCGTCATGGAGCGCAAGGGAGTCGCATCCGTTGTCAACAGCCTCGGGATGCTCGTTCTCACCGTGCTCGCGGCCGCCGCCGGCCTCGCCCTCGCGGCCCTGTAGCCGCGGCCGCCCACCACCGCAGGTTGACTAGCGGCGAACTCGCCCACCACCGCAGGTTGACTAGCGGCGAAGCCGCGTATCGAAACCGGGCCACCGCTGACTGACCCCCCTTGGAGCCGCCGCCTCGATAGCCACCGGTCGGCCTACTCAGCCCGCGCACCCTTGTCGGTGCGCACGCTCCACCTGCCCTCGACTCGGGTGATCGTGAGCGGGTAGTCGAGCGCCTCGCTCACGAGTGATCCGGTGAGCACGGCATCCGCTTCGCCCTGCGCAAGTACGCGCCCGTCACGAAGCAGCATGGCGTGTGTCGTCGAGGCGGGCAGCTCTTCAAGGTGGTGCGTCACGAGCACGCTCGACAGGTCAGGATGCCTCGCCCGCAGTTCATCCACCCTGTCGAGCAGGTGCTCGCGCGCCGCGATGTCAAGGCCGGTCGTCGGCTCGTCGAGCAGCAGCAGGTGCGGGTCGGGCATGAGGGCGCGGGCGATGAGCGTGCGACCACGCTCGCCCTGCGACAGATTCGGCCAGCGCGCATCCCGCCTGGCCGTCATGCCCATGAGTTCGATGAGCTCGTCGATGCGGATCCGTTCGCGGGCAGTCGGCTCCCACCGCATCATCAGCTCCTGGGTGCCGGTGATTCCGGTGGCCACGACGTCTCGCACGGTCAGCGGCCCACGCACCTCGTGCCTGGGATTGACGTGCCCGAGGAGGGAACGCAGCTCGCGCAGGTCGACTCGTCCGAGGCGATTGCCGAGAACCTCGACCGTGCCGCTTGTCGGATGCTGCACCGCACCGAGCAGGCTCAGCAGCGTGGACTTGCCTGCACCGTTTGCACCGATCAGTGCCCAATGCTGGCCCCGATCCACCTCGAGCGAGATGCCGGAGAGGATGTCGCGCCCCTGCCGCACGAACGAGACATCGGACACGGTGAGGATGCGATCGGAAGGCAACGGCTTGGGCACCACACCATTGTTCCGGCTCTGCACCACCCACGGCGCCGCCCGCCGCCCCACCCGCCGGTACGGGCCGCCACTCAACCGGCGGTCAGGCCCGTCGCTACCCGAACGGGAGCATCAACGACGGGCGGCCGTCTCGCCGGCATGGCGCGGCAAGAGAGCGGCCTCGATCATCGGGAAGACCAGCAGAAGCGCGACCACGGCGAGCGCCCAGCGATAGCCGAGCCAGGCATCCGTCGGCGAGATCGCGGAAGCAGCGGTTGTCGTCAACCGCACGATGAGGGCGGCGACGGCGATGCCGATGCCTACGGCCACCTGCTGCATGGTCGATGCCAGTGTGTTGGCCGGCGTCATCTGGTCGCTCGGCACGTCTGCGAATTGCAGAGAGTTGTAACCGCTGAACCCGATCGACCGGAACACGCCGCTCAGGAACAACAGCAGGGCGATGGCCCAGATCGGCGTGGTCGGATCGATGAAGATGCACGCCACGTACACCACCGCGCCGGCCAGATTGCTGCCGACGATCACGTTCTTGAAGCCGAATCGGCGGATGAGCGGGGTGGTGACGGGTTTGATGGCGATGTTCCCAACGAACACGGCCCCGACGAGCAGGCCGGCCTGGGCCGCACTCCAGCCGAAGCCGACTTGGAAGAGCAACGTGAAGAGGAACGGTGCGGCGCTGATGATCAAGCGATACACGCCGCCGCCTACATTCCCGACACGGAATGTATCGATACGCAGTGCGGAGAAGTCGAGCAACGGATGCCTCGCGCGACGCATCCAGACCGCCCCCGCCAGGCCTGCTCCCGCGGCCACGACCAGGTACACGGCGGCCCACGCCCAGTTGGTCGAACTCGATCCCACCTCTTCCATGCCGAGAACGAGGGCACCGAGGGCAACGCCCGTGAAACCGAAGCCCGTCCAGTCCAGGCGTCGCGCTTCCGGCTGGGGTGTGTTCGGCACGATCTTCAATGCCGCGATGAAAGCGACAACGCCGAACGGAATGTTGATCAGGAAGATCCACGGCCAGCCGACCGTGTCGGTCAGGATTCCGCCGAGCGCAGGAGCGACCACGGGAGCGACGAGACCCGGCCACGTGAGGTAGGCCATGGCATCCAGCAGGTCCCGGCGGTCGAGCCCCCGCAGTACGGCGAGGCGTCCGACCGGCACCATCATGGCTCCACCGACGCCCTGCAACACGCGGGCCGCCGTCAGCTCGGGCAGATTGCCGGCGAGCGCGCAGAGAGCGGATGCCACCGTGAAGATCGCGAGGGCGGTCGCGAACACGCGCCGCTCCCCGAAGCGATCGGCGAGCCATCCGCTCACCGGAACGCACACCGCGACGGTGAGCAGGTAGGCGGTCATGGCGACGTTGAGGTCGACGGCCCGCACGCCGAAGTCGTGCGCCATGGCGGGCGCCGCGGTCTGGATGATCGTGCCGTCGAGGTTCTCCATCGAGAGCCCGACAGCGGCAAGCAGCGCCAGAGGTCTGTTCAGGGTCGCAGATCTCGGCACCGTGCAAGTCTGCCCCAACTGCTCGGTGCGAGACGCCCCGCAACGGGCAGGCTGAGTGTTTGCGCCAGTTCGCATTGCTTGCGCCGGCTTACCTGGCGCAAACACGAAACCCTGGCGCAGTAGTGGCGGTGCCGCCGCCTCAGCCGAGCAGGCGCTCGACCTCGGCCAGCAGGATCGCGGTGCACAGTCCGTCGAGCGCCTCGACCAGCTCGGCAAGCGGAGGCATGGTCGGCGCGATGCGGATGTTCGCATCGCGCGGGTCCTTCTTGTACGGATACGTCGACCCGGCAGGGGTGACGGCGATGCCGGCGTGGGCGGCGAGCGCGACGGCTCGCGCGGCGCATCCGTCGTGCACGTCAAGGCTCACGAAGTAGCCTCCGGACGGCGCGGTCCAGGTGCCGGCCTCGTACGGCGCGAGCCGTCGCTCGAACACCTCGGAGACGGCGGCGAACTTCGGCGCAATGAGCTCGCGGTGAGCCAGCATGTGCCGTTCGAGACCCTCGGCATCCTTCAGGAACCGCACGTGGCGCAACTGGTTCACCTTGTCCGGCCCGATCGACTGCACCGCGGAGTGGCTCAGGTACCACGACACGTTGGCGGGCGACGATCCGAGGAACCCGACGCCTGCCCCGGCGAACGTGACCTTCGACGTCGACGCGAATACGAAAACCCGGTCAGGGTTTCCGGCTTCCGCGGCGAGGGAGAGGATGTCGATCGGCTCCGGCACGTCATCCGTGAGGTGGTGAACGGCGTACGCGTTGTCCCAGAAAATGCGGAAGTCTGCCGCGGCCGGCAACGACACGAGCGCCCTGGCGACCTCTTCGCTGTAGATCGCGCCCGTGGGGTTCGAGTGCACAGGCACGCACCAGATGCCGCGAATGGTCGCGTCCTCGGCGAGCAGTCGTTCGATCTGCGCGATGTCGGGGCCGGCATCCGTCATGGCCACCGGGATCATTCGGATGCCCAGGTGCTCCGTGATCGCGAAATGACGGTCGTAACCCGGCACTGGGCACAGGAACGAGATCGTCTCCTCGCGCCCCCACGGCCGCTCGCTTTCGGGAAAGCCATGCAGCATCGCGTTGACGATGACGTCGTGCATGGTGGTCAGGCTGGAGTTGCCGAGGGCGAGCAGCTGCGGAACCGGAACGCCGAGCACGCCGGAGAAGATCTCGCGTAGCTCGGGCAGACCCTGCGGGTTTCCGTAGTTGCGGGTGTCGGCTCCGGCCCTGTCGCGATAGTCGTCTTCGCCGGGAAGCGAGAGCATCGGGTTCGCCAGATCGAGCTGAGCCGGAGACGGCTTGCCCCTCGTGATGTCAAGCGAGAGCCCGCGCGCGACGAGCGCGTCGTAGTCTGCGGTCAGCTGCGAATGCAGTTCGCGCAGTTCGGCTGTGGACAATTCGGCGAGGGCTGTCACCCTTGAATCGTAACGAGCCAGGCATGCGCCCGGCTCCATGCGTGAGAGCTACGCCGCGGCATCCCCGTACTCGGCCGAGACGACGATCGGCATGTGGTCCGAGTCGCCGCGCGGAAGGGTCTCCACGGCCTGCACGTCGAGGCCGGCGGAGGTCACGAAGTCGAAGTGGCCCTTGAAGAACTTGTAGCGCGTGTAGGTCTTGCGGTCGCTGAGCGACATGTCGTAACCGGATGCCCTGACGCGCTCACCGAGGGACTGGGTGAAGAACGGGTAGTTGTAGTCCCCGACCATGAGCGTCGGCACTCCGTGTCCGAGGCGGAGCAGCTCGGCGTGAGCGGCGCGGATCTGGGTGCGCCGCAAGGAGTTCAGAGCTGTCAGGGGCGCGGCGTGGAACGAGGCGACCACGACCTCGTGCCCGGTGGCGGCATCCTTCAGGAGCGTGCCGACCAGGCGCTCGTGGGCGGGCGCGAGCACGCGGTCGTGCAGCGACTTCTTCAGCTCGTAGGTGTCGGTCTCGCGCAGCTCGAAGCGGTCCATTCGGTAGTAGACCGCCAGACCCAAGCGGTTGCGCTTGGTGGAGTCGGCGAGGGTAAGCGTTCCGACCTCGTTCGGCAGGGCTGCGGTGTCTGCCTCCTGCAGGCACATGACGTCGACGGACGTGGATGCCGCCAGGTCAAGCAACTCGCCGGTTGCGCGATTCTTCCGGAGGTTGTAGCTGAGTACTCGTATCAGGGCGATCACTTCTTCTTCGCTGCGGACCGGTGACGCGATGATACCCGGGCAGCGTTAGCGCCAGGTGAACCCACGGGGATGCTACGGGGGACGGCGACCCCGGCATGTCGTCGTGCTCGGCGTCGCTGCGCCTCGTCGGATGCCGCGCGTAGCGTTGGCCCATGAGCATGCCAGATGACGCCAAGGCCACCCTGCACACCGCGTTGCGGCGGCTGCGCGCAACGCTGCTGGTGAAGGTGGACGGGCTGGGGGAATATGACGCCCGTAGACCCATGACGCCCACGGGCACCAACCTGCTCGGACTCATCAAGCACACGGGCAGCGTGCAGTTGGGCTACTTCGGGGAAGTGTTCGACCGCCGTGAGGACTGGGTGGTTCCGTGGCTCGAGGACGACGCCGACGATGACCGCGACATGTGGGTTCCCGCGTCGGAGACGCGCGCGGAGATCCTCGACTTCTTCGACCGCTCCGCACGACACAGCGACGCCACGATCGACGAGTTGCCGCTCGACGCACCGGGCATCGTGCCCTGGTGGCCAGAGGAGCGGCGGAACGTGACGCTGCACGGCATCCTTGCGCACGTGGTGCAGGAGTTCGCTCGTCATGCCGGCCATGCGGACATCCTCAGGGAGACGATCGACGGCGCAACGTGGAACGACAACCGGCACCCGGTTCAAGACGACCCCGGGTTCTGGTCGGACTACACGCGTCGCATCGAGGCCGAGGCGCGCGCTGCCGAGACGGGTGCACAATCCGCGGGCCCGCACTCGACGCTCGGCTGAGGATGCCGCGGCCCGCGCCGCCGCAAGTCGTCGCTACTCCGGGCGCTCGTCTTCGACCCAGTCGAACGTCTTCGTGACGGCCTTCTTCCACGTGCGGTACATCCGCTCGACGCCGTCGCGGTCCTCCGTCGGCTCCCAGCGCGCGCCCTCCTGCCAGTTCGAGCGCAACTCATCGCAGTCGGTCCAGAATCCGACGGCCAGCCCGGCGGCATACGCGGCGCCGAGAGCCGTGGTCTCTGCCACCGTCGGGCGCACGACCGGGATACCCAAGACATCCGCCTGGAACTGCATGAGCAGGCCGTTTGCCGTCATGCCGCCGTCGACCTTGAGCTCGCTCAGCGGTGTTCCGGTGTCCTGCTCGACCGCCTCCAGCACGTCGCGGGTCTGATACGCCGTCGATTCGAGCGCCGCGCGCGCGAGGTGCGCCTTGGTGACGAAGCGGGTCAGGCCCACGATCGCGCCGCGGGCGTCCGGCCGCCAGTATGGGGCGAACAGGCCGGAGAAAGCGGGAACGATGTAGGCGCCGCCGTTGTCGTCGACGGATGCCGCGAGCCGCTCCACCTCTTTCGCCTCTCTGAAGAAGCCGAGGTTGTCGCGCAGCCATTGCACGAGCGAGCCGGTGACCGCGATCGAGCCCTCCAGCGCGTAGCGCGGCGCCTTCTCGCCGAGGCGGTACGCGACCGTGGTGATCAAACCGTTCTCGCTGTGCACGATCTCCTCGCCCGTGTTGACGATGACGAAGTTGCCCGTTCCGTAGGTGTTCTTCGACTCGCCGGCATCGAACGCCGCCTGCCCGAACGTCGCCGCCTGCTGGTCGCCGAGGATGCCCGCGATCGGCGTCTCCCGCAGCAGACTGTGCGACTCGGCTTCGCCGTACACCTCGCTCGACGAGCGGATCTGCGGCAGCATCGACCGCGGCACCCCGAAGACCTCGAGGATGTCCTCGCGCCAGTCCAGTGTCTTCAGGTCCATGAACAAGGTGCGAGACGCGTTCGTCACATCCGTCGCATGGACTCCGCCCGCCGCGCCCCCGGTGAGGTTCCACAGCAGCCAGGTGTCCGTGGTGCCGAACAGCAGATCGCCGCGTTCGGCGCGTTCCCGTGCGCCGTCGACGTTCTCGAGGATCCACGCGATCTTGGTGCCGGCGAAGTAGGTGGCGAGGGGCAGGCCGACCGCGTCCGAGAACCGGCGTGTTCCGCCGTCGGCGGCCAGGCGATCGACGATGGGCTGCGTGCGCGTGTCCTGCCAGACGATCGCGTTGTAGACCGGCTTTCCGGTGTGCTTGTCCCACACCACTGCCGTCTCGCGCTGGTTCGTGATGCCAACCGCGGCGAGGTCGTGACGTGTGATGTTCGCCTTGCTCAGAGCGATGCCAACGACCTCACGGGTGTTGCGCCAGATCTCCATCGGATCGTGCTCGACCCAGCCCGCCCGCGGGAAGAGCTGGCGGTGCTCCAGCTGCCCCACCGCGACCACCTGCGCGGCATGGTCGAACACGATCGCCCTCGTGCTCGTCGTTCCCTGGTCGATGGCGAGGATGTGCGTCGGCATTTCGAAAGGCTAAGGGACTCGGGCGGGCGCCGTCACGGGTTGGCCCCGCTTTACGAGGGATCCTCATGGGCGTAACGTGTGAGCCACGTTCACGGTCGCGCCGACGATGTCGCGACCCGACGAGGACGCCGGCGTCCGGCGGAAGGCGCGTCCAGCCCCGCCGGCGCCGTGCTCTGTCTGGGACCTGCCGCAGCGCCGCGCCCGCGATCGTCGGTTGGTGCAGCTACTGTCGGGATGCCCCCGAGAGAGACACCCATGCCTGCCAAGATTCCCGCACGGTCACGCGCTGCCGTTCGCACGACCATAGCCGCGCTACTGGTCGCGGCCGCGGGCATCCTTCTCGTCACGTATCTGGCGAATACGCAAGGATCGCCGGGCGCCTCCGCAGGGCAGAGCTCGCAGGATGCGAGTTCCCAGGAATCGGTGCCGGGGACGGCCCCGACCGCCGGTACTGCTCTCGCGGTGCTCGCGACCATCCCGGTCAAGGGCAAGGCGCCGCATACGGGCTACGACAGGGTCGGCGACTTCGGCGCGGCATGGAAAGACGTCGACGGCAACGGCTGTGACACCAGAGACGACGTGCTCGCGCGCGATCTCACCGACGTGGTCAGGAACGGGCAGTGCAAGGTGCTCTCCGGAGTGCTCCGCGACCCGTACTCGGGCAAGACGATCGACTTCGTGCGCGGCGAGCGCACCTCCGCGCTCGTGCAGATCGATCATGTGGTGCCGCTGTCGAACGCCTGGCAGACCGGGGCGCGGCAGCTCACGCAGCAGCAGCGCGAGGCGCTCGCGAACGATCCGCTCGAGCTGCTCGCCGTCGACGGACCGACCAATGAGAGCAAGGGCGACGGGGATGCCGCCACGTGGCTGCCCGCGAACCGCTCCTTCAGGTGCGCGTACGCCGCCAGACAGGTGTCGGTGAAGGCGGCGTACCGACTGTGGGTCGTTCCCGCGGAGCACGACGCGCTCGCGCGCATCCTCGACGGATGCCGCGCGCAGCCGGCTTGGACGTCGACGCTCGCCCCGACCGTGGGGTTGGGCTAGCGCCCTCCACCGTCGAGCTCGTCGACGATCTGCTGCACGTAACGCGCCCGGGTCTCCATTCGCTTCACCAGGGCCAGCTTGGTGAGGGCTGCGCGACGCACGCTCGGGCTCCAGGCATCCCAGGCCGCTCGCACACCGGCCGCCTGGAGAGCGGATTCGAGGTCGTCCGGCACGACGAGCGCCTCGGGGCCGTCCAGAACCGCCCACATGCCGTTCGCCTTGGCGGTCTCCACCTGGCGGCGTCCGGCATCCGTCATGCGCCCCTCGGTCTCGAGTCGGGCGACGCGTAGCTTGTTGCTCCCCGACCACGGCGATCCGGGACGCCGCGGTGAGAACCACATGGCGGAGCGCAGTTCGTCGATCGTCTTCGCCTGGCTATCGATCCAGCCGAAGGCGACCGCCTCGACGACCGCGTCCTCGTATGAGATCGTCGGCCGCCCCGTTCCCGATCGCCAGAACACGAGCCAGACGCCGTCCGAGTCCTCGTGGCGCGACGACAGCCATTCGCGCCACTCGGCGACCGTCTCGGGGTGCACGCGCTCGGCATCGTCGCGGGGCATCTCCTCACCATAGTGTCCGCACGCGGCCCCCAGCTTGTTACGCCGTCTGGCCTTCGAGGTAGGCGGCGAGCGCCGCATCGACGGTCTCGTGCCGAAAACGGAAGCCGTCGTTCAGCAGCGCGGTGGGAAGCATCCGCTGGCTGCTCAGCACGAGTTCTTGGGCGGCATCCTGCAGCGCGAGACGTAGTGCGAACGCCGGAGCGGGGAACCAATACGGCCGGTGCAGGTCCCTGGCGAACGTGCGCATGAACTCGGCCTCGGTCGCCGGCGTCGGCCCCGCGAGGTTAACCGGTCCGCGTAGTTCGGAACGGGCGATGTGGTCGATGGCCGCCACCTCGTCGTGCAGGCTGATCCAGGGCCACCATTGTCGTCCCCCGCCGATCGGGCCGGCGAGTGCGGCCAGAGCGAGGGCGCGCAGCGGCGGCATCGCGCCGGCTGGGCCCACCACGAGGCCCGTGCGCACGAACGCGACGCGTGTGACCTCGGACGCCCGCCACGCCTCTTCCTCCCACGCCTTCACGACCGCGGAGAGAAAACCTGTTCCGCGCGCCGAGTGTTCGGTGAGCTCCTCGTCGCCACGGTCGCCGTAGTACCCCACCGCCGATCCGCTGATGAGCACCGCCGGCGGGCGATCAGCCGCGAGGATGGCGTCGGCGATGGTACGCGTCACATCGAGCCGGGACTCGAGGATCACCTTCTTATATGCAGGGGTCCATGGCAGGCGGGCCGTCGGCGCTCCCGCGAGACTGACGACGGCATCCGCCCCGCTCAGCACAGCTGGATCGAGGATGCCCGCGTCCGGCTCCCAGCGCACCTCGCCCTGCCCCTTGGCCGGACGCCGCACCAGACGCACGACCTGGTCACCTGATGCCTGCAACCGCTTCGCCAGCGCTCCTCCGATCATTCCTGAGGCGCCCGCGATGACTATGCGGCGCGGCGGAACACCGGTGCCGTTCGTCGTCTCTGTCATGAGTCCTTCCCGCACCGGCCCCGGCAGATGGTGCGAGCGCTGCAACAAGCATCCGTCAATCAGTCGGCAGCCACCTGCACGGCGACAGTGCAGCGTCATGAACTGCCTCAGGCCGCCCCTAGGACAGGCTCCGTCGGCTCCTTTCTCAGTCGCCTCTAAAATGGATCTTCACGTGCTCCCAAACGCCCGATCCTCGAAAGGGGACGCACCCATGCCCGATCAGAACGCGCTCGATGCCGTCATCGCCCTGGCCCGCCACCGCGGGTTCGTCTTCCAGTCGGGCGAGATCTACGGCGGGTCGCGTTCCGCGTGGGACTACGGTCCACTCGGCGTCGAGCTGAAGGAGAACATCAAGCGGCAGTGGTGGCAGACCATGGTCACCGGCCGCGACGACGTGGTCGGCCTGGACTCGAGCGTGATCCTGCCCAAGCAGGTGTGGGTGGCATCCGGTCACGTCGGCGTCTTCAACGACCCGCTCGTGGAATGCCTGCACTGCCACAAGCGGTTCCGCGAGGACCACCTCATCGAGGCGTACGAGGCCAAGAAGGGCCGCGCGCCGGAGAACGGAATGGGCGACATCGTGTGCCCGAACTGCGGCACGCGCGGCCAGTGGACGCCGCCGCGGGACTTCAACATGATGCTGGAGACCTACCTGGGCCCGGTGAAGGATGAATCCGGGCTGCAGTATCTGCGCCCCGAGACCGCGCAGGGCATCTTCGTGAACTTCGCCAACGTGGTGCAGGCATCCCGCATGAAGCCGCCGTTCGGTGTCGGCCAGATCGGCAAGAGCTTCCGCAATGAGATCACGCCGGGAAACTTCATCTTCCGCACGCGCGAGTTCGAGCAGATGGAACTCGAGTTCTTCGTCGAGGCAGGCGACGACGAGAAGTGGTTCGACTACTGGATCGACACGGCCTGGAACTGGTACATCGACCTCGGCGTCGACCCGATGAATCTGCGCCGATACGAGCATCCCAAAGAGAAGTTGTCGCACTACTCGAAGCGCACGATCGACATCGAGTACCGGTTCGGCTTCACGGGCGGCGACTGGGGCGAGCTGATGGGTGTGGCCAACCGCACCGATTTCGACCTGTCGACGCACGCCGAGCACTCCGGCAAAGACCTCTCCTTCTTCGATCAGGGTCGTAACGAACGCTTCGTTCCCTACGTGATCGAACCGGCGTTCGGCCTCACGCGATCGCTCATGGCGTTCCTCGTCGACGCCTATCACCAGGAAGAGGCGCCCAACGCGAAGGGTGGCACCGACATCCGCACCGTGCTGAAGCTCGACCCGCGCCTATCGCCCGTGAAGGCGGCGGTTCTGCCGCTCTCTCGCAACGAGAGGCTGTCTCCGCTCGCCCGCAAACTGGCATCCGATCTGCGCAAGCACCGCAACGTCGAGTTCGACGACTCAGGTGCCATCGGGCGTCGCTACCGCAGGCAGGACGAGATCGGCACACCGTACTGCGTCACGGTCGACTTCGACTCCCTCGACGACAACGCCGTAACGGTGCGCGACCGCGACAGCATGGGTCAGGAGCGCATCCCGATCGAGGGGCTGGATGCCTACCTCACGGAGCACCTGAAGGAGCGCTGACCGCTCGCCGCGGCTGGGGGCCATGTAACCGCACGCGTAGTCTTCGTCACTTCGCGCGATCCCAGTGCTTGCGCCACTTAGCGGCAATTGCGCCCGAAAGAGTGGCGCTCTCACCGTAAAGTGGCGCAATCAGCGGGCTGGAACGCAAGGCAGCGGGCTGGAACGGGAGGCAGCGGTATACCGATCCAGCAAGCCATTACCGAATCCTGACATTCGCGGAAGGTGCGGTGAACATTGCCGGTGTTGCCTGGCAGCGTGACGAATACACCAGGTGACGTTCCATCGACCGACACGCCGCAGGCACCGCAGGCTGCCCCTCCGTCCCGGCCGCCGCACCGGAATTGGCGCATCCCGCTGATCGTCGCGGTCGCCGTGGTGAGCGGGCTCGCCATCGCAGGAGCTTCGTCGGCGACCACGCTAGCCTTCAGCGCGGCATCCGCTCCGCAGCCTGTGACGACGCAGTCGGCGTCATCCGTGAACACCTCGGGCTTCCCGCACGGCGGCAAGAACCCCGGGATCTTCACGGACCGCTGCGCGGTCACGAAGACGGAGCCGGACGACCCCATCATGATGCCGGGCATGGACGGCGCATCGATGCAGCACAACTTCTTCGGCTACACCGAGCCCACGGCGTCGACCACGACGTCCGATCTCGTCGGCAAAGCCACATCGTGCACAACTACGGCGGACTCCTCGGCGTACTGGCTCCCCGTGCTCTACCAGAACGGCAAAGCGCTCACGCCGTCGGCCGCGCTGATCTACTGGCGCGCTCCCGCGGCATCCGCCAAGCACGTGCAGGCCATGCCGCAGGGCATCACGATGATCGCGGGTGACGAGACCGCGACGGCGCCGCAGAACGACAAGATCATCGACTGGACCTGCACCCAGGGCAAGGACCAGAAGACGTCCGCACGATCGGATGCCCCGCACGACTGTGCCGACGGCCGCGACCTGCGCCTGATCGTCACGTTTCCGAACTGCTGGGACGGCCACACCCTCGGTGGCAAGGGCCAGCAGAACGTGCTCTACGCAGACAAGAGCGGCACGTGCCCGTCATCTCATCCCGTGCAGATTCCGCAGATCGTGTTCCACGTGAGCTATCCGACGCACAGCGGCAGCGGCATCACGCTGTCGATCGGCCCGAACAACCAGGGCCCCGCCACGACGGGTCACGCCGACTTCATGAACGGATGGAACGAGGCGCGGATGCAGGCAGACACGGCAGCGTGCATCGACACCCAAACCAGGTGCGGGCCCGTGAAAGGTGCGGATGCGACGCCCCAGGGCGGCAAGGCAGTCCAGGGCGGCAAGGCCGCCCAAGGCGCCGCCGGACGCCAGCGGAACGCGAAGCAGCACCACATGTCGGGAACGCACGGCTCGACGACTGTCCCGACGCCGATGCCCTCGATGTGAGAATGTGAGGAGCGCCGGTTCAGCGCCGCGGGTCCACGTGCGCCTTCGGGCCCGGTCCGGCCCCGGCGGGTCGCTCGCCGGCCAGCACGGACTCCACCAGGCCGAGGCCCACCGTCGCCGCTACGAGTGGTCGCGCGTCGACCGCGCCCGACGCGAACCCCTCGATCGCGGCTTCCAGTCCAGGGGAAGCGCTCAGGATGCCCGTCGCCGCGACATCCTTCAGCAGCAGCGTGCGCGTGTCGACCAGGTTCGGCTCGTCCGCGATTCCGATGAAGACCAGGCGACCGCCCGGCTGCACGAGCTCGGCGGCCCTTGCCGCGGTGGAGGCGTCCGTCGCCGCGTCGATCACCGAGTCGTACGGCTCGTCGGGCAGCCCAGCCCAGCCTAGCGAGGCCGCGAAGCCGAGCGAGGCGGCGAAGTCGACGGATGCCTGCGAGACCCCGACCAGACGAACCTGGCATCCGGCAGCACGCACGAACATCGCCGCGAGCAGACCGATCGTGCCCGGTCCGACCACGAGTACGCGCTCCACGTTCCCGGCTGTCGCGGCCACCAGAGCTGCCCGGGCCGCGCGGAGGGCGTTGCCGGCGGGTTCGACGAGCGCGCCCGACACGTCGTCGACGGTGTCGGGGAGCGCGTGCAGCGACGTGGCCGGCACCGCGATGCGCTCGGCAAGAGCCCCAGCCCGGCCTCGCCTGATGCCGACTTCCTCCCGGTCGACGCACACGTGCTGTCGCCCGGTGCGGCACAACCGGCAGTGGCCGCAGCCGAGCATGGTGTCGCCGATGACGCGGCGTCCCAGCCAGGCGGCATCCACGCTCCGCCCGAGCTCGGTGACGACGCCCATCCATTCGTGGCCGATCCGCATCGGATACGACGCGTTTCCGTCGTGCAAGTAGGCCATGTGCCCGGTATAGAACTCAACGTCGGTACCGCAGATGCCGGCCCGCTGCACATCGACGACCACCTCACCGGGTGCAGGGACGGGTTCGGGTACCTCGGCGACCTCGGCCCGTCCGGCTCCCGTGATGACGAACGCTCGCACCCTCGCTCCCGTCCCGTAGCGTGGGCCACGTCAGCGTCGACTCTAGAACGTGCGGCCTCGGCCGGTTATCGACGGTGCATTCATCCCCACCACGAGACGCGCATCACACCCGCGAGAATGGACGGGTGACGGAGACGATGCGTGCGGTCGTGTACGCCGCGGTGGGCGAGAACCCCAGGATCTCCGAGGTTCCGATTCCCGCGGCCCCGGTCGACGGTGCGCTGATCAAAGTCGAGGCGACGGGGGTCTGTCGCTCCGACTGGCATGCGTGGCGCGGTCACGACCCCGTTCCGCTGCCGATCATCCCCGGACACGAGTTCGCCGGCACGGTTGCCGCAGTGGGCGCCGAGGTCTCGCGGTTCGCCCCAGGCGACCGTGTCACAGCGCCGTTCGTGAACGGCTGCGGTCACTGCGAGTGGTGCCGTCGGGGCGACGCGCAAGTGTGCCCAGACCAGACCCAACCGGGTTTCACGCGCGACGGTTCGTTCGCCGAGTATGTGATCGTGACAGCCGCTGACACGAACCTCGTCGCGCTTCCGGATGCCGTGGGTACCGATGCCGCCGCGGCCCTCGGCTGCCGCTTCGCGACCGCGTTCCGGGCACTCACCGTGCACGGGCGGGTGGGCCCGGGTGACGAGGTAGCGGTCTTCGGATGCGGCGGCGTCGGTCTGTCCGCAGTGGTCATCGCGACGGCCCTCGGTGCGCAGGTGACCGCCGTGGACATCTCGGATGCCGCACTCGAGCGGGCGCGCGACCTCGGCGCGACCCACGGCATCCGTTCCGGAGCGGACGCTGCCGACCTCGAACGGGCCGTGCGCGAGGCGACGAGCGGAGGCGCCCACATCACGATCGACGCCATGGGGTCCGCTGACACCGCGGCATCCGCCGTGCGCAGCCTGCGCCGCCGCGGAACTCACGTGCAGGTCGGCCTGATGCTCGGGGCGGCCGCGCGGGCACCGCTCCCCTGGGATCGCGTGATCGCCTGGGAGCTCAGTGTCGTCGGTTCGCACGGGATGAGCGCCCGGGACTACCCGGCCATGCTCGAGCTGATCGTCGAGGGCCGTCTCAACCCTGCCGCGCTCATCGGGTCGGTCACCGACCTCGAGGGTGCCATCGATGCTCTCGTGGGCATGGATGCCCCGCAACCGGCGAGCGCCGGCATCGTCATCGCCCGGCCGTGACCATGACCTCGGCACCGACGTGCTGCCGCATGAACAGCGCTGCCCGGTCGAGCGCCTGATCCGCTTCGTCGAGCGTTCCTGCGTACGTCTGGAACACGTGCGGCACGTCTGCCGTGACGTCGAGGATCACGTCGGCTCCGGCCTGAATCGCACGGTCAGCCAGGCGCACCGAGTCGTCGAGCAGCAGCTCGTTGGTGCCGACCTGCAGAAGGATCGGCGGAAGGCCGGTCAGGTCGGCGTGAACCGCGGGGGCGAGCAGTGGCTGCTCGGGGTCCTGTCCGGCGAGATACAGCTCTCCCGCTCGCCGCATGTCCTCAGGCGTGAAGAAGGGATCGATGCCGTCCTTCGTCACCATCGAGGCACCGCTGCGCGTGTGATCGAGGCCGGGCGAGAACGCGACGATTCCGCCCGGCATCGGCATTCCGGCATCACGCGCGGCCAGGCAGGTGGTGACGGTCAACCCGCCGCCTGCCGAGTCGCCCGCGAACACGATGGATGCCGCATCCACACCCCGTGAGAGCAGCTCTTCGTACGCGGCCACGCAGTCTTCGATGGCCGCGGGGAACGGATGCTCCGGCGCAAGCCGGTAGTCGAACGAGAACGCACGCATGCCCGTGCGCGTGACGAGGTGCGCCGTGATGGCGATGGCCGTCTTCGGAGATCCGAGCGAGAACGACCCGCCGTGGAAGTAGAGGATCGTGCCCGGCCGGGCATCGGTCTCAGGTTCGACGAGCACCGCCGGCCGACCGGCAAGCTCCGTGGGCGACTGACTCACCCCTGTCGGCACAGGGAACGACGCCATCAGTTCGGCGAAGTTCTCCCGCATGACCTGCACCGAAGGCGTTCCGGATGCCTTCTCCGGCTTCCCAAGCGCCTCGCTCAGCGCCCGTCGTTGTTCTCTGCTCACGAGATCCTCCCGATCGGTGATGACATCTATATGCCTCGGCATGTTCTTCATAGACTGTATGCCGTGGCATCTACATCTGCAAACGCCCGGGTCGACCGATTCTTCGACGACCTTGTGAGAAGCGAGACGCGTCTCTATAACGCCGTCGGCGAGGCGCTTCGGGCCGAGCACGGCATCGTGACGTCGCAGTTCGAGATGCTGCGCTTCGTGCGCGACCACTCGGACTGTCGGGTGGCTGAGATCGCGATGTACTTCGCGGCAGGTGTCGGTGCGATCAGCAAAGGATGCGACCGCCTTGAAGCGCGCGGCTGGCTCATGCGCACGCCGAATCCTGCCGATGGCCGGTCGTCTCTGATTCGCCTCACCGACGACGGCGCGGGGTTGGTTGCGGATGCCGAGCGCACCTTCCGCAAGCAGCTCGCTGCGCTCATCACGCCCGTCCTCGACCCGGAGCAGCTGGATGCCGTTGCAGCCGCGGTGGCTGCCCTTCGGAGCGCGCTGCAGGATCAGGGCTTGGGCACGCCTGCGGGGTAGGTCGACCCGCCTACGCGGTCACGTTGGCGCTGTCCCCGCCGGTGACGGCGAGGCTCGTTCCCGAGACCATCGCACCGGCAGCCGAGGCGAGGAACACGACCGCGGGCGCGACGGCATCCGGTTCGAGCCAAGGAACCCGCAGCGGAAGCTTCGCGGCCAGCCCCTCGGCCGCCTTCTGCTCGTCGGCCTGCTCGTCGCCGGAAGGCGTGCCGCCACCGACGCGGATGGCCTGCGCGTACCGGTCCTCGTGCCTGGTGAGCGCGGTGTCGATCAGCCCAGGCACGAGTGCGTTCACGGTGATGCCATGCGGCCCGAGTTCGAGCGCCGCCGACTTCATCAGGCCGATGATCCCCCACTTCGACGCGGAGTAGGCGGCGCCATCGAGCGTGCCGTGCTGTCCTTGGGTGGACGAGGTCAGGATGATGCGGCCGCCACCTCGCTCGACCATCGCCGGCGCGAACGCTCTGATCGCGTTCGCTGTTCCGGTGAGGTTCACGTCGATGATGTCGTGCCAGTCGGCATCCTCCATCTCCAGCAGCGAGGCGAACGCCTGGATTCCCGCGTTCGCGAAGAGGATGTCGATGCCTCCGAATTCCTGCACCACGCGGTCCCGAACCTCCCGCAGCCGCCCGAGATCACGCTGATCCGCGATCTCGCCGAGCCACCGCCTTCCGCACTCCTCCACCGCCGAGCCGGTCTCGTCCAGGTCGTCGGGCGTGGCGGGCGGAAAAGTATTGCGCGACCGCCTTCTTACCCGCCAGCGCATCCGCTGCGAACGTGTTCATGGCACCCCGATTCCTAGCGTCGATCCGTCGCGCGGGAACGTAACACCGCGATTCGCGATCCGGAACCCCGTGCGTGCGACACGGACAGCCCTTCGAGTGCCATGGGTTCGGTGCGGGAACTCTCGACCTATGCCAGGGCGCGGAGCGAGTCTCGGTGTGCCGCAACCTCGTCGAGCACGTACTCGATGAGCGGCCGCGCGTCGCCTGACCTCACCCACTCCTCGTAGCCGGCGTAGTAGGCGCGCACTCCTAGATCCGCGAGCATCCCGGCGGCGCGTGTGTCGCCGATCCTCGACGCCACCGCTTCGTACAGGGCTGCGGTGATCGCCGCGCGCTTGAACGCGGCACGTTCGCGCAATTCCTCGCTGTTCTCCAGGACCGGGCCGAGAGCCTGGCCGATATGCCGATTCTCCTCGGTGTGAGCCCGTGACAGATTGCGGATGCCTGCGATCATCAGCTCCACAGCCCCAGAGTCGGGAGGTGCCTCCTCGACACCCGTACGCACGAGGCCGACAAGCGCGTCCTGTGCTTGGAAGACGATCTCGGGCTTGTCCTTGAAGAGACGGAACAGGGTCGTCTTCGTCACCCCGGCTCGTTCCGCGATCTGCGCCGTCGTCGTCGCCTCGTACCCACGCTCGGTGAAGAGTGTGATGGCGGCGTTCAACAGCCTGCCCGAGGCATCCGGCTCCCAGCGACCCATGAGGCCAGCTTAAGTGATGTGACTCAGTAACGTCATGCATGTAGAGTGATGTTACTTAGTCACATCACAGCGGAACCGGGCCCACCGCCCGCCGCCGCGAAAGGAGAACCGACATGCGCGTCTTCGTCACTGGAGCCTCCGGCTGGATCGGACGAGCTCTCATCCCGGAACTTGTCGCGGCGGACCACGAGGTGGTCGGCCTCGCCCGCTCCGAGGCCTCCGCCGAGAAGGTGCGGGATCTCGGGGCCGCAACGGTAATGGGCGATGTGCTGGACCACGAGCTGATCGTCTCCGAGGCATCGAAGGCCGACGCGACCGCCCATCTCGCCTTCACACTCGACTTCTCGGAATTCGAGTCGGCTGTCGACAACGAAGTCGCCCTCTTCCAGAGGCTCGGCGAAGCGCTTGCCGGAAGCGGCAAGGCCGTCTTCGCCGCCTCGGGCACACCGATCCTTCCTGGGCGGGTGGCGACCGAACACGACTTTCTCGACCCCCATGGCCCGGCCGGCCCGCGCCGCAGAACAGCGGATGCTGTTCTCGCGCTGTCGGAGCGCGGGATCCGCTCCGGACTCGTACGAATGCCTCGATCCGTGCACGGCAGAGGCGACCGGAACGGCCTCATCAGCGCGCTCGTGACGCTCGACCGCCAGCTCGGCGCTGCGGCCTACGTCGGCGACGGGCAGAATCGCTGGCCCGCCGTTCACATCAGCGACGCCGGCCGGCTGTTCGCCCTCGCACTCGAAAAGGCTCCGGCAGGGTCGGTGCTGCACGCCGTCGGAGAGGAAGGGGTTCGGATGCGTCAGGTCGCCGAAGTCATCGCCGCTAAGACGTCTCTCCCCGCCGGACCCGTTGATCCCGACCGGCTCGGCATGTTCGGGGAGCTGCTCGGCGGCGACCAGCCGGCGTCCGCAGCGCTTACCCGCGAGTTGCTCGACTGGGAACCGACCGGGCCGACGCTGATCGAGGACCTGGAGGCCGGGTACTACACGGAATAGCGTTCGTCGCATCTCCGAGGCCGAGCCCGAGCACACGCGAGCGAGGAATGGCCCGGGGTCGCGAACGAAGCGGTGCTTCGCGTCCGCCCCGAGCATACAAATGAGGAAAGCCCCCGGTTCCGGGGGCTTTCCTCATTTGTGCGCGAGGGGGGAGTTGAACCCCCACGCCCTTTCGGGCACACGGACCTGAACCGTGCGCGTCTGCCTATTCCGCCACTCGCGCTGACACGTCGACACTCGCGTGCCAACCCAGCGAGATTAGCATGCACGCTCAGCCGATGCCATTTCGCCCAGACCCGGTCCTTCCCGCGGATCTGTCGCCATTGCACAGGCGGACCTCACCCCGCGTGCAACTGCGCCCGATGTGGGTACCGCGTGCCGACATCCCGCCCACCCTGTGGCCGCCACCCACAACAGATCCATCGCTGCTCTGCACCGCCCGGGCCCAGAACGCGCATCTCGGCAGATCCGACGAGCCCGACGCACGCCCCGTGCCCGCAGGGGTCCTTCACACTGTGTGCGGCTAACATGCACATAGTCGTCAGGCAGATCGGGAGACCTGTGGGGATTCTGGACAATTTCGAGAAGGGTCTCGAACGCGCCGTCAACGGTGCATTCGCGAAGACCTTCCGGTCCGGGCTGCAGCCTGTCGAGCTCACCAGCGCGCTCCGCCGCGAACTCGACACGAAGGCCGCGGTCGTCACGCGCGACCGCATCCTCGCCCCAAACGACTTCACGCTGCTGCTCGCACCGAACGACTACAAGCGCATGCGCGCTATGGGTCCCGCGCTCACCGACGAACTGACCGACTTCGTGCAGCAGCACGCGCGCAAGCAGCACTACCAGTTCGCCGGCGGCATCTCGATAACGATGCAGCCCGACGACTCGCTCTCCACCGGCATCCTCCACGTCGAGTCGCAGAACGTGAAGGGCGACGTCGCCTGGGTGCCGGTGCTCGACATCGCAGGCAAGCGCTACCCGCTGACGAAGGGCCGCACGGTCGTGGGGCGGGGCCGAGAGGCCGACATCACCGTGGATGACACGGGCACCTCCCGCAAGCACATCGAGATCGCGTGGGACGGCTCACACGCCCAGGCCCGCGACCTCGGCTCCACCAACGGATCCCAGTTGAATGGCCAGCCGTTCAAGAAGGCGGTGCTCGAGCCCGAGTCGGTCATCACGATAGGACGCACGCGCATCGTATTCAGGGTGCTGCCGCAGACATCCGCTCGCAAGCCGCGCCAGGCAGAGCCCGACGACGTCACCCGAAGGCACGACATCGACGGATTCTGGCAGCGATGACCGTCAGCACCCTCACCCTCTTGGTGCTGCGCATCGGGTTCCTCCTGCTGCTGTGGCTGTTCGTGTTCGCCATCGTCTACGCCCTGCGCAGCGACCTCTTCGGGCAGCGCGTGCGCAAACTGCAATCGGATGCCCAAGCCGGGCCGTTCGCGCACGTCACCCCTGCCGCGGCGGGCGCCGCCCCCCCGCACACGCCCTCCGCGGGCGTGCCGACGGCCCCCACGACAGGCATCGGCCTCGGCGATCTGGACACCTCCGACCATCCGCTCGCGGGCCTGGCCCGCCCCATGACAGGACCCGTGCAGCAGCCGGTCACGGATGCCGGCCGCTCGGTGAGCGACGAGCCCACCGGTTCGTTCCGCGGCGGCTTTCCCAATCGCCCGATGGCAACGGTGCTCACGGCCAACAAACTCGTCATCACGTCTGGCCCGCGCAGGGGAACCGAGGTGGCGCTCGGCACCGAACCCATCACCATCGGCCGCTCCTCCGAGTCCGGCCTCGTCATCCGCGACGACTACACATCGACCCACCACGCGCGGCTCATGCTGTGGAACAACGAGTGGATGATCCAAGACCTCGACTCCACCAACGGCACGTACCTCGACGGCAAGCGCGTCACCGTCCCCACTCAGATCCCACTCAACGCACCCATCAAGATCGGCACGACGACCTTCGAGCTTCGGCGGTAGTCCATGGTGACCTCGATCAGGGCCGCTGCGGTGTCGCATGTCGGCAAGGTGCGTTCGAACAACCAGGACTCCGGATACGCCGGATCCTCGCTGTTCCTGGTCGCCGACGGCATGGGCGGCCACGCTGGCGGCGACGTCGCGTCCGCGATCGCCACCAACCGCATCAAAGAGATCGACCACGCCTACCCGACCGCCGAAGACGCCCAGATCGCGCTGCAGTCGGCGCTGCTCGCCGCCAACGGGCTGCTCGCAGAGACCGTTTTCGAGCATCCGGAACTCACGGGGATGGGTACAACGGTCAGCGCCCTGATCAGAGTCGACGGCAGGATCGCCCTGGCCCACATCGGCGATTCCCGCATCTACCTGCTGCGCGACGGGCGGCTCGAGCAGGTCACCACCGACCACACCTTCGTGCAACGGCTCGTCGACTCGGGCCGCATCACCGAGGAGGAGGCGCTCACCCACCCGCGCAGGTCGGTGCTCATGCGAGTGCTCGGCGACGTCGACTCCTCGCCCGAGATCGACACCTGGACCGCCGAGACGCTGCCGGGCGACCGATGGCTCATCTGCTCGGACGGCCTCACGGGCGTCGTCAAGCCGGAGCTGATCGAGAACGTGCTGGCGCACATCGAGTCTCCGAAGGCCGCTGCAGAGCGTCTCGTTCGCGCCAGCCTCGACGCCGGCGCCCCCGACAACGTCACGGTCGTCATCGTCGACATCGACGGAGAGTCCGACGACACGCGCTCCCCCGTCACCGTTGGATCGGCATCCGCTCCCGTGCTGTTCCAGCGCGAGCCGGCTACGCACACTCGAGCGCTGCGGCTGCCCGCACTGCGATTGCATCCGCAGCGACCCGCCACCGGGCCCACCCACTTCGAGCCCCAGACCGACGACTACCTCGACGAGCTCATCGAAGAGGATCAGCGCCGGGTGCGCAGGCGCAAGTTCACCTGGCTGCTCAGCGGCATCCTCTTACTCATCGCCATCGTGCTCGCGGTCATCCTCGGCTACGAATGGACGCAGTCGCGGTACTTCATCGGCGAATCGCAGGGAAAGGTCGCGATCTTCCAGGGCGTTCAGCAGAATCTCGGACCGGTCCAGCTCTCGCACGTGTACAAGCAGTCCGACGTCTACGTCGACAGCTTGAGCGCCTACGAGCAGCAACAGGTCGAAGACACCATCAACGCGTCATCACTCGACGACGCCCAACGCATCGTGAGACAGCTTTCCGATGACAGCTCAGGCTGACCTGACAGGCCCCATCGCCCGCTCCGGCCCGACCACGTCGCCGGTGCGGCGCATCCATCTGCCCAAAAAGCTGCGCAACCTCGAACTCGGCCTGCTCGTCTTCGCGTGCGCGATCAACTCCATCGCCGTCGTGCTCGTCGAACTCGGCGCGCTCGGCCACCTCGACTTCACACTCATCTACCTCGGCGCGGGACTCTCGGCGCTCGTGGTGGCCATGCACGTTGTGATGCGCTACCTCGCGACGGATGCCGACCCTTTCATACTCCCGATCGCCACCCTCCTGAACGGCATCGGCATCGCCGAGATCTACCGCATCGATATCGCCAGGCACGACACCGGCTGGGAGTCCGCGGCCGTACGCCAGATCGTGTGGACCGCCATCGCGGTCATCTGCGCCATCGCCGTGATCGTGCTCATTCGCAATCACCGTGTCTTGCAGCGCTACACCTATGTCTTCGGCTTCGGGGCTCTGGTCCTGCTCATCCTGCCGATGCTGCCCGTGATCGGGCGCCAGGTGAACGGCGCAAAGGTGTGGATCGGCATAGGCCCGTTCAGCTTCCAGCCCGGCGAGATCGCGAAGATCGCGCTTGCAGTCTTCTTCGCCGGGTACCTGGTTCAGGCACGCGATTCGCTCTCGATGGTGGGGACGAAGGTGCTCGGCATCCGGTTCCCGCGATTGCGAGACCTCGGCCCCATCTTGGTGCTTTGGTTCATCTCGATGGCCGTCATCGTCTTCCAGCGCGACCTGGGCACCGGCCTGCTCTACTTCGGGCTGTTCCTCGTGATGATCTACGTCGCCACCGCCAGAGTCGGCTGGGTCGTGATCGGCCTCGTGCTGTTCATCGGCGGCGCCGTCATCGCCAGCCGCATCCTGAGCTACGTTCAGGGACGGTTCCAGAACTGGCTCGACCCGTTCAGCGATCACGTCTACAACGCAGACGGCGGCAGTTATCAGCTCGTGCAGGGGCTCTTCGGCCTGGCTCACGGGGGGCTGCTCGGCACGGGCCTCGGGCAGGGGCATCCCACCGTCACGCCGCTTGCCGAAAGCGACTACATCATCGCGAGCCTCGGCGAGGAGCTCGGCCTGATCGGCATCTTCGCCATCCTCTGCCTCTACCTGCTTTTCGTCTCCCGCGGCTTCCGCGTGGGCTTCGCGAGCCAGGATGACTTCGGCAAGCTGCTCAGCGTCGGCCTCGCCTTCACGGTCGCCTTGCAGGTGTTCATCGTCATCGGCGGCATCACGAGGGTCATCCCGCTCACGGGCCTCACGACGCCGTTCCTTGCAGCGGGCGGATCCTCGCTCGTCGCCAACTGGATCATCGCCGCGCTCCTGCTCCGCCTCTCGGACACGGTTCGCAACCAGCCGAGGCTCGTGGTGTAGGGAGGCGTGAGATGAACAAGGAGATCAAGCGTGTCAGCATCATCGTGCTGTGCATGTTCCTCGCGCTCTTCGTGTCGACGTCGATCATCCAGGTCGGCATGGCCGACACGCTGAATGCGGATGCCCGCAACTCGCGGACCCTCTACGACAGTTACCAGGTGCAGCGCGGCTCGATCCTCGTGGGCGGCCAACCGGTGGCGCAGTCCGTGCCGAGCAGCGACCAGTACAACTACCAGCGGCAGTACCCGCAGGGGCCGCTGTACTCATCGGTCACCGGCTTCTTCCCGATCAGCGGGGCCCCGACGGGCATCGAGGGTGCGATGAACAGCGAGCTCAGCGGCACCTCGAACGACGACTTCTTCGACCAGCTGCAGAACCTCGTGACGGGCAAGCATCCGCAGGGCAACTCGGTCGAGCTCACGATCGATCCCGTTGCGCAGAAGGCGGCGTACGACGCGCTTGGGTCGCAGCGCGGCTCGGTCGTGCTGCTGCAGCCGAAGACGGGGCGCATCCTGGCCATGGTGTCGAAGCCCGACTTCGACCCGAACACCCTGGCCGTGCACGACGTGAAGCAGGTGGATGCCACCTACCAGCAGTTGCTCGCCGCCGACGGCAACCCGTTGCTCAACAAGACGATCAACGAGCTGAACCCGCCAGGATCCACGTTCAAGCCCGTCGTGCTGTCTGCCGCCCTCGAGAGCGGGGACTACACGCTGGACTCCCAGATGCCCAACCCGTCGAGCCTCACGCTGCCGGGAACCAGCACCAAGATCTTCAACGACTCGCTGTCGACCTGCGGGCCCGGCGACACGGTGTCGTTGGAGACGGCCCTCGTCCTGTCTTGCAACATTCCCTACGCGGAGCTGGCGATGAAACTCGGGTCGAATGCGATCAAGGCCCAGGCGGAGAAGTACGGCTTCAATCAGAGCATCACCGTGCCGATGCACACCTCGGCCAGCCAGTATCCGGGCTACGGATCCCTCGACAAGGTCGCGATGAGCGGCTTCGGGCAGACGGAAGACAAGGCGACCGCCCTGCAGATGGCGATGAACGCCGCGGCGATCAGCAACGGTGGAATGGTGATGAAGCCGAGCCTCGTCGAATCGGTGCTCACCCCAGATCTGCAGGCCAGAGAGTCGTTCAAGGCGACCCAGCTCGGGCGGGCGACGAGTGAACAGACCGCCGACCTCATCGCTCAGACCATGGTGAAGGACGTCTCGGAGGGCGTCGCGAGCAATGCAAGAATAGACGGGGTCAAGGTCGGCGGTAAGACCGGGACCGCGCAGAACGGCAGTAGAGACCCGTACACCCTGTGGTTCACCGGCTTCGCTCCTGCGAACGATCCTCAGTTCGCCGTTGCGGTCGTGGTCGACAATGGCGGCGGACTAGGTCAGAGCGGAAACGGAAACTCCGTCGCAGCTCCGATCGCGAAGAAGGTACTTGAGGCGGTGCTTGGCAAATGAGACCCACGGCAGGGCTCACGTTCGGCGGACGTTACGAACTCCAGTCGCGGATCGCAGTGGGCGGCATGGGCGAGGTGTGGCAGGCGACAGACCTCGTCATCGGTCGCCAGGTCGCCATCAAGATCCTCAAAGACGAATACCTCGGTGACCCGACCTTCCTCGAGCGATTCCGCTCGGAGGCCAGGCACGCAGCCCTCGTCAACCACGAGGGCATCGCCAACGTCTTCGACTATGGCGAGGAAGACGGCAGCGCGTTCCTCGTGATGGAGCTCGTGCCGGGCGAAGCGCTCTCGAGCATCCTCGAACGCGAGCGCACGCTCTCCACCGACAAGGTGCTCGACATCGTGGCGCAGACCGCCGCAGCACTGCACGCCGCGCACGCCGCCGGACTCGTGCACCGCGACATCAAGCCGGGCAACCTGCTGATCACGCCTGACGGCCGTGTCAAGATCACCGACTTCGGCATCGCCCGCATCGCCGATCAGGTGCCGCTCACCGCCACCGGACAGGTGATGGGCACGGTGCAATACCTGTCGCCCGAGCAGGCATCCGGGCATCCGGCATCACCGACGACCGACATCTACTCGCTCGGCATCGTCGCGTATGAGTGCCTTGCCGGTCGCCGCCCGTTCACCGGCGAGTCGCAGGTGGCGATCGCCATGGCGCAGATCAACGAGCAGCCGCCGCCGCTTCCCGTCACGGTCAGCGAACCCGTGCGCAACCTCGTCTACGCGTGCATCGCGAAGAACCCCGCAGAGCGGCCGTCATCTGCTGCACACCTGGCCCGTGCCGCGACGGCACTGCGGCGCGGCGACATCCAGGCAGCGGCCGCGGCAGTGCCCGCCGTACTGGGCGACGAGGGCGACACGAGCCGCTTCACCACACTCCTTCTTCCCGGCGCCGGGGCGGCAGCCGCGGTCGGCGACACCCAGGCGACCACCCTGCTCTCCGCGAACGAGACGGAAGAGGCCGTCGAGGACCCCACGACGGAGAAGAAGAAACGCAGCCCGTGGACCTGGCCGCTCATCGCCCTGATCGCGTTGCTGGCAATCATCCTCATCGCAACGCTCATCGCGCTGCTGACGCAGAATCACGACAGCCCGCCACCCGCGACGAACACCCAGACGAGCACCGCCCCTCGGCCATCCTCGTCAACACCCAAGCCGACCCAGACCAAGACCACGCCCACCAGCGCGCAGATCGTGGCAAGCGACTACGTCGGCAAGACGTACGACCAAGCGGCGGCTGCGCTGAACAACCTGGGTTACACGAACATCCAGAAGAATCAGACGGGTCCGGCACCGTCGTCCGACAAGGTGAACGTCGTCAACGGCATCAACCCGACTGGGAACGTCCCGTTCAGCCAGACGATCACCCTCAACATTTACGGCCCGGTGACACCGCCTTCCGCGCCCACCGACACGGTCACGCTCGTCGGCAACAAGGCGACCGTCGGACAGCCCGCGACCTTCAACTTCGGCACAGCACAGTGCCCGGCCGGACAGAACCTCACCGGACGCCAGCTGTACGTTGACGGCAAGCCGACCGGGCCCACAACGAGCACGCAAGCGCAGTACACGTTCGGTGACACCGACCCGCACAACGTGACCTACACGATCTTCTGCGGGCAGTCCGTCGAGTCAGGGCAGTCACCGCCCATCAGCGTGACCGCGTCGACAAGCACGCCGAAGCCGTAGGCAGCCGAGCGTGGACCACAACCGGGTCGCACTCCGCGGGTTCTCGGGAAGCGCAAGTTAACGATCGGTATCGGATGGGCGCTACCCCGACCGGTCGTACCGAACACTCAACTTCGCCCCATTACACTGTTCGCAGTGTTGCCAGACGTCGAATACCCCACGGTTGATGAACCCCGCATGATCGCGGGGCGATACCGGGTGGGCGAACTCATCGGGCGCGGCGGCATGGCCGACGTGCACAAGGGTGTCGACACCCGCTTGGGTCGCACGGTCGCCATCAAACTTCTGAAGCCGTCGCTGGCCACCGACCCCGCGTTCCGCACCCGTTTCCGCCAGGAGGCGCAGGCGGCGGCACGCATGGCGCATCCCACCATCGTCCGCGTCTTCGATGCAGGTGAAGAGACGGTGCGAGACGCCATGGGCAACGAGGTGCAGGCGCCCTTCATCGTCATGGAGTACGTCGACGGCGTACTGCTGCGCGACATCCTGCGCAACGGCCCCCTCGACGCCGCAGAGGCCACGCGCATCGCATCTGGTCTGCTCACCGCACTCGAGTACTCGCATCGCGCGGGCGTCGTGCACCGCGATATCAAGCCGGGCAACGTCATGGTCACCCGCGCCGGCCAGGTCAAGGTCATGGACTTCGGCATCGCCAGAGCCATCAGCGACTCGTCTGCGACCGTTGCGCAGACGACCGCCATCCTCGGTACGGCCAGCTACTTCTCGCCGGAGCAGGCGAAGGGCGAGACGGTGGATGCCCGCACCGACCTGTACTCGACCGGCGTCGTGATCTTCGAGATGCTGGCCGGTCGACCGCCGTTCCGCGGCGACACAGCGGTCGCTGTCGCCTACCAGCACGTGAGCGAGCAGCCGGCGAAGCCGAGCAGCATCAACCCGCAGGTCTCGCCGGCTTTCGACGTCGTCGTGATGCGCGCGCTGGCCAAAGACAAGTTCCAGCGGTACCAGACCGCAGCCGAGTTCCGCGAAGACCTCGAGCTCGCGGCATCCGGTAAGGTGCCAGTCCACAAGAAGAGGGATGCCTTCGACGCGGCCCTCTTCGGCGACTCGGCCACGAGCCCCACACCCACCGAGGCGGCGCTGCGCCAGCTGACCGATGACGACCAGGTGGTTCGTACCCAGAACCGGCCACCGGTGCTGTGGATCTGGGCCGGCGTGCTCAGCGTCGCCGTCATCATCGCTGCGCTGCTGCTCTGGGTCTTCAACCAGAGCCCGACTCAGCACCTCGCGGAGAACGCCGCTAAGGTGCCTGCCGTGGCCGGCATGACGGTAGACCAGGCGACCAAGGCGATCCACGGCGTCAAGCTGAGCGCCACCTTCACCGACGAGTCCAGCACATCAGTGCCAAAGGGCAAGGTCATCCGCAGCAACCCGGGTGCCGGTGTCATCGCGAACAAGGGCGACAGCGTCACTGTGTACGTCTCCAGCGGTGCCCAACCCGTGCAGATTCCAACGGATGTCGTGGGCAAATCGATCCAGGACGCCCAGAACGAGCTGCAAGGCCTCGGCTTCAAGATGGGGCAGATCACCCAGCAGAACTCGCCGAACGTGCCTGCGAATATCGTCATGTCGACCAGCCCGGCCACCGGCGCCACCGCCCACGAGGGCGACACCATCAACTTCGTCGTCTCGAACGGGCAGGTCACGCTGCCCGATCTGACGGGCCAGACGGTTCAGGAGGCCACCGCAACGCTGCAGGATCCCAAGCTCGGGCTCATCCCCGACGCGGAGGGCGACCCGTCGTGCAAGACGCAGACCGGTGCCCCGGTGAACCATCAGGACCAGGCGCCCGGCGCGGTGCCGCAGGGCTCGACCGTCCGGTTCACGTACTGCACCGGTTAGTCTGCCGGTCTGCTTAGCCGCCTGCGCTGATCCCCTGGCTCACGTCGGCCGCCCGCTCGACATCGGCCACTCACGCCAGCCGCTCGCTCACGTCGGCCGCTCGGCACCTTACGTCACCCACCGAAGCCGAAAACAGCAGGGATCGCGCTCTCGCACCGAGAACAGCAGCATTCCTGCTGTTCTCGACTGCTCTTGCTGTTTACGCGGCGGACACCGCGGGCTCGGCAGAAACCCGCCGGCTTGGGGGACGACTGCCGGCTCCGCGGCCTCAGCCGGCGGCGAGCAGGGGGTCCAACGTGCGGGCGCGCTCCTTCGCGGAGGGGAGGCCCGCGACGGCCAGCCAGTTGCCGAGCATCCGGTAGCCGTCCTGCGTGAGCACCGACTCTGGGTGGAACTGCACGCCGAAGATGGGCGCGTCGCGGTGCCGGAGGCCCATGATCACGCCACCAGGCGTGCGAGCCGTGACCTCGAGCACGTCGGGCACGGTTCCGTCCACGACTGCCAGCGAGTGATAACGCGTGGCCGTGAATCCCTGCCGCACGCCGTCGTAGAACGACGAGCCGTCGTGCTCGACGATCGACGTCTTGCCGTGCATCAACTCTTCGGCGTTCGTGACGGTGGCACCGAACGCCTCGGCGATCGCCTGGTGGCCGAGGCACACGCCGAGCAAGGGCGTCTGCGACGCCAGGGATGCCTTCACCGTCTCGATCGACACACCCGCGTCGGCCGGTGTGCCCGGTCCAGGCGACAGCAGCACCGCGTCGTAGTCCGCGAGCACCTGAGGGATGTCATCCGTCGCGATCGCGTCGTTGCGTACCACGTCGGTCTCCGCGCCGAGTTCGCGCAGGTATCCGTTCAGCGTGTACACGAAGCTGTCGTAGTTGTCGATGACGAGAACGCGGGTCATACGGCGACGGTTCCTTCCTCGTTGCTCTGCAGAATGCTATCGACCCAGGGGAACACCCAGGTCACCAGGCAGTAGAGCACCAGGGCGACCAGCACGAGCAGAATCAGGATCCTCACCCACACCGGTCCGGGAAGCACACGCCACAGCGCACCGTACATCAGTTGCCTCCCACTTCGGCCGCGATCTCCTTCGGCGGACCCGCCGAGAGCGGCTGCCACGACTCGAGCACGCCGAATGCTGCGATGCGCTCCTGGGCGTGGTAGGGCGGGTTACAGGTGGTCATGGTGATGTAGCGGTCGCCGGGCTGTGCATCCTTCACCTGCGGAACGGAGTAGAGCACCTGGATGGTGCTGGGCCTGATGTACTCCATATTCCGGAAGCGGTAGGTGTAGTAGCCGTCCTTGGTCTGGATGTAGATGGCGTCACCCACCTGAAGTTTCGACACGTCGATGAACGTGTTCCCATACCCGGTGTCGTGCGCGGCTATGGCGAAGTTGCCGACATCGCCGGGCATCGCCGTGTTGGGGTAGTGCCCGACGCCGGCGTTGTAGCTGTTCAGCACGGATTCCACGTCGACGGTCTCGCGGACCGTCCGCTTCCAGTCGGCGCCGAACCTCGGCACGTAGATGACCGCGAACGGCTGAGCGGCGGCCGGCGCCTTCATGACCGGCGGTGGCCCGTAGTCCACCGGTGCGCTGCTGGGGCTCGCCGTGCTCGTGCCGCTCGGGGTCGTGACCGGTGTCGGAGTGGGAGTGGGGGCGTGCTTCGCCTGGTCGAGGAACTTCTTGCTCTGATCGGCCGCCGCACTGTTCTGCTGCGACGCCAGCACGCCTGATTGCCACCAGGTCTGCCACCCAAGAAAGAGCAGCACGAGCACGCCCGCGGTGACGAGAAGTTCGCCGATGACGCCGACGACCGAGACCTTGCGCCGCGGCTTCGAAGCACCGGCAGGATGCCTGCCACTCGCGTGGCGCCGCTGGCCGGCCCCGCTCTGCCGCACATCGTCACCGCCGTCTTCCTGCGACGGCAACAGATCCGCCAAGCGGAGCTCTTCCGCGGCATCGTCGTGGGGATCGGTCACGAATGGGGAGTCTAATGACCCACCCTCTGATCGCGCCGAGAACTAACACCTCACGGCTCTTCTCGGCCGCATCCTCGATCGCGCCACAGCGATACGAGGCGGAATCCGCATCGGGCTCGTAGGCAGCTCCCAGCGCCGGTTCTCAATCGCCTCTAGAATGTCAGGACTATGGCTTCCAAGACCCGCACCAAGCGCGCATCACGTCCGGCCGACGACGTCCGGACGAATGACGACGCACCGAACCCGGTATGGTTCCTCCCCGTCATGCTCGGGTTCATGATCATCGGCCTGCTGTGGATCGTGGTCTTCTACGTGAGCGGCAGCCAGTATCCGATTCCCGGCGTCGGTGCCTGGAACATCCTGATCGGCTTCGCGATCGCCTTCGTCGGCTTCCTCATGACGACCAGGTGGCGCTGATCCACACGCTCCACTTGACCATCGCGCCGGGTTCACGCCCGGCGCGATTCTTTTCTGGCGGTCCGCGTCCAACGGCTAGGGGCAATACCTAGACGATCGGCACAATTACACGGGTGTAATTATCCCCCTGTTGGTAAGCCTGTGGATAACTTCCGCGCTCGCGCGGGGCATCCTCAACCCGTGAAGACGTGCCAGCTTCCGGCGAGCACCAGGAGCACTCCAAGCGCGACGAGGAGCACTACCTGGAGCGGTCGCCGCGAGCGCGACCGGGTGCGCGCATAGATGAGTCCAACGAGGGCGCCGCCGACGAGCCCACCGACGTGCGCCTGCCAGGCGATGGCGAACCCGGGCACGAAACTGATCACCAGGTTGATGCCGACCAGCACGAGCAGTTGCCTGACCTGCCCGCCGAGGTGCCGCTGGATGACGAGCAACGCGGCCATCATGCCGAAGATGGCGCCGGATGCCCCGACCACCGGCTGCACGGGCGACGCGAGCAGGTAGACACCGACCGAGCCGGCTATTGCACTGAGCAGGAACAGCACGGCGTATCGCGCTCGTCCGAGCATCGGCTCCAGCACCATGCCGAAGATCCACAGCGTGTACATGTTGAGCGCGATGTGCAGCAGGTTCGCGTGCACGAACGCCGCGGTGAGCATGCGCCACGGTTCGTACTGCCCCGGGTATCCGTACGCTCCCGCGTACCAGAGCCCTCTCGTCACCGGTCCGCCCGACAACCCGGTGACCCACTGGGCGATGAAGACGACGACGCAGATCGCGATGATCGCGTACGTCACCGCGGGCCGGCCGGGTCCGGTCATCCTGGTCAGGAAGGCCGACCTGGTGCGGGGTGCGGTCGCGCGCTGCTGCCTCATGCACTCGGGGCAGATGAAACCGACGGGCGCAGGTGTCTGGCACTCGCCGCAGATCGCCCTGCCGCAGCGCTGGCAGCGCACATAGGTCGGCCGGTCAGGATGCCGGTAGCAGACGAGCGCAGAGGGCTCGCCTGGCGACGTGGGTTGCGACACGCTGTGATCGGATGACCGCAGGCTGGAGAAGCGCCGGCGGCGCTACGCCTGCTCGACGCTGACGGACTCGATGACGACGTCGTCGAGTGGGCGGTCGCGGGCATCCGTGGGCACGGCGGCGAGCTTGTCGACGACGCGACGCGACTCGTCGTCTGCCACCTCGCCGAAGATGGTGTGCTTGCCCTGAAGCCAGGTGGTGGGGCCGACGGTGATAAAGAACTGCGAGCCGTTGGTGCCTCGTCCGCCCTGGATGCCGGCATTCGCCATCGCGAGCATGTAGGGCTGAGTGAAGTCGAGGTCCGGGCTGATCTCGTCGTCGAAACGGTATCCGGGGCCGCCGGTGCCCGTGCCGAGCGGGTCACCGCCCTGGATCATGAAGCCCGGGATGATGCGGTGGAAGACGACGCCGTCGTAGAGGTTGTCCGAGCGCTTGTCGCCCGTGGTGGGATCCGTCCACTCCTGCTCTCCGGTGGCGAGCCCGACGAAGTTGCGCACCGTCTTGGGTGCGTGGTTGCCGTACAGGTTGACGGCGATGTCGCCGTAGTTGGTGTGCAGAGTAGCCACCGCGGTGTGCTTGGACATGGGCTCAATTCTTGCATAGCGGTTCTGTCCACCCCCTGGCCACCCAGGGTTTCGGTGGCAAGATGGAGGAACCGCAAGTACGACCGGGTGGAGGAACCGTGAGTCTGTCACGAAAGCGCCAGAAGGAACTCAACCGGCTTCGCGCTGAAGCTCTCGAACTCTGGGACGCACAGCAGCAAGTGCTGGGCCGAGCGAATGCCGTAGCGCAGAAGGCCGGCCACCAGGCCGCGCACTACACGCGGGAAGAAGTGGCGCCTCGGCTCCGCGAGGGTTACGACCAGTACGTACGCCCTGTGACGCGTGCCACAGGTGACGTCATCAGCCACACCGTCGTTCCGGCGGTCGGCACAGTTCTCGGAACGGCGCTCAGCGTGGCAGACGTCGCTCGCGACGCCCGCGTGCAGGCCGCCGTGAAGCGACTCAAGTCCGCCAAGGGCGAGCTCACCAAGCCGAAGAAGTCCGGGCCGGGCTTCGGAACCTATCTCGCGATCGCTGTCGGCGCCGCCGCACTCATCGGCGTGGCATACGCCGTGTGGCAGACGTTCCGCGCCGACGACGAGTTGTGGGTCGCCGAAGACGACACGACAGAGCCGCCCGCGGCTCAGTAGCGAGCCAACGGGAAGAGCGGATGCTTCGGCATCCGCTCTTCTTTCGTGTCTGCGCGTGCGTCCTCCTCGCCAGATAGAACGCGGCGAGCGTCACTCGATGAGACCGGCGAACCGCAAGCCGACATCGACGAGCGACACCTTGCGCAGCGTGGCGATCTCGCCGAGGTCGAACCACCGTGCCTCGTCCGTGGATCCTTCAGCCTCGTTCATGAGCGAACCGCCGACGGTGTGCGCCCGGTAGACGATCCGCAACGCCTGCAACGGCCCGAGCCCTGGGCTGCGCTGATCCTCGGGGATCAGATGCGAGTGCACACCGATCAGACCATCGAGCTCCGCGTCGTAGCCGGTCTCTTCGCGTACCTCGCGCACCGCGGCATCCACCGGGTCCTCACCTGGCTCCAGGCCGCCGCCCGGAAGCGTCCAGCCGTTGCGGCCGTGCTCGTTCCAGTGGGCGAGCAGTACGCGGGTGCCGTCAGCGATGACGGCGTACGCGGCGACGCGGATATCCATGCAGACACCCTACGTCGAGCCGGGGTGCGCTCCGGGCCGTGACCGTAGACTCGCCCGGGTGAGCGAAAGCGGACTGGACCTGCTGGAACGACGCCTCGAAGAAGCGGATGCCGAGGCGCCCGAGCCGCAGCGCACGGCATCCATGCTTGGCCTCGTGGGCGTGAGTGCCGGCTTCGCGGCACTCCTGGCGCTGTGTGCGGTCACCGCCATCACGCTCTGGGTGGCGCTCTTCGGTAGGAGCCTCCTGGTGCCGTTCTGGGTTATCGCGGCATGGTTCCCACACGTCGGTGGCTCGAGCATCGGCAGCTGAGACCTGCGCGATCTGACCTGTGGTGCCGCCGAGGCTCACTCGTGAAGTGCGCAAGTCAGGGCGGCGAGCTCCACGAACGTCGCATCCACTTCGTCGTGCAGCTCCGCCGCCGACCGACCGGACCATTCCCGGATCGCGGTGCTGAACGCATCCATTCCGACGCGCGCGCACAGTAGCGCGGTCCGTTCGTCGCAACCTCGATCACGAAGCGCGGCTGCGACCAGCGTTACAAGAGCGGCAGCCTTCGAGTGCTCCCTCTCGATGAGCGCGGGCGCGGCCGCAATGATGGGCGCCTGCATCTCGGCGAGCGGCCGGTTTCGTACGAGAAGCGGAACGGCATCGTGGAACGCCACCTGTAGTGCACGCAGTGGCGGTACATCCGACGGCACGGCGGCGATCGCGTCCGCCGTCAGCTTGCGGAGTTCCTCCTCCCAGGCGAAGAGCACCTCCCGCTTGTCCGGAAAGTGCCGGAAGAAGGTGCGTTCCGTCACCCCTGCTCGCGCTGCGATCTGTTCGCTGGTGGTGCCGTCGAATCCCCGTTCGGCAAAGAGTTCGAGCGCGGCGCGGTGTAGACGGTCGCGAACGATCCGTCCGTCCCTTGGCATGGGTGCAGGTTAGCAGGTTGCGTCAGTGACTGACAGAAGCGTAGTGTCGCCGTCGGACCTGTTCGGTCAGTGACTGACAGAACCTCGATGAACGGAGAGCAGATGACCGACAGCATGCGCACCGTGCGCTTTCACGAGTATGGCGAACCCGAGGAGGTGCTACGCCTGGAACGGGCGCCGGTCCCGGAACCGCAGTCGGGGCGAATCCGGGTAGTCGTGAGTGCTGTCGGCCTGGCACCGGCGGATTGGGCGCTGTGCCGCGGACTCTTCGCAGGTACTCTTCCGCGCGGCATAGGCTGCGATGTTTCCGGCAGGGTCGACGCGGTGGGCGACGGCGTAACGAACGTGGCAGTCGGCGACCTCGTGTTCGGCACCGCGGACTGGGCGAACTGCTCGACGGCCGGTGCATCCGAGAGTGCCGTGATGAACCGGTGGTTCCCGCTCCCCGTTGGTCTCGACCCCGCGCTGGCCGCGGCCTTGCCGATGACCGTCGACACGGCATACCGCCACCTGAACTGGCTCGGCCTCGAGCCCGGAAGGTCGATCCTCATCCACGGCGCGGGCACGACAATCGGATTCGCAGCGGTGCAGATGGCGCTCTTGAACGGGATGCGGGTCATCGCTACGGCCGGCGACACCTACGCTCAGGTCTTGCAGGACCTCGGCGCCCAAGTCACGCCATACGGTGACGGCATGGTCGAGAGGGTCGCCGACCTTCACGGCGGACCCGTAGACCTCGTCCTCGATACGGCACCGGTCGGAGGCGTTCTTCCCGACCTCATTACGATCGCCGGCGGTGACCCGCAGCGGGTGCTCACCATCTCCGACTTCGCGGCAGCCGGAGAACTGGGTGTGCGCTCCTCGTTCAGCGAGACCCCTGCCCAGCTCGTCGATGTGCTTCCCGAGTTCGCCCGGCTGGCGGCAGAGGGTCGTTTCCACGTGCCACTCGCCGCTACCTATCCTCTGCATGGTTGGCGGCGGGCGCTCGAGATCAGCCGGAGCGGCGCAGCTCACGGCAAGCTCGTCCTCTTGCCGCAGGACGGCGGGGAGCACGCATCGTGACAGGACGGTAGTGCCGCCGAACCCGCTATGGTGCGGAACCGAAAAGGTCGCGACCGCAAGCACAGCGACCACTCGAAACTGGTGGAGCCTAGGGGAATCGAACCCCTGACCTCCTGCTTGCAAAGCAGGCGCTCTACCAATTGAGCTAAGGCCCCGTGTTCATACCCACGGTACGGACTGCGCGCACGTCACCTCGTGCAGGTGCGGTGGGCGATCCCTTGCACAGGGAATCAACCGTGGGGATACGAGGACTTGAACCTCGGACCTCTTCGTTATCAGCGAAGCGCTCTAACCGCCTGAGCTATATCCCCGAGATCGACCACCGAAATGGCCGAATGACAGACTACCCGAGCGCCTTCGATCACGCGAATCGAGGGCCGCTTTCGATGGTGCGCAGGGCCCGTCGTGGCGCCGGCCGCCTAGTTGTTCGTGAAGCCGATCAGCAGGCCGCCGGTGATCTTGACGCTGAGGTTGTACAGCAGCGAGCAGACTGCTCCGAGTGCCGTGGTGACGACCAGGTTCAGGATGGCCACGACGATCGAGAATCCCATCACCGTGCCGAGGCTGAGGATGGACTTCAGGTCACTGCCGCTTGTTCCGGAGATGTCCTTGAACAAGCTGTTCAGGTTGTCGAAGATTCCGGTCTGATCGAGCACGATCCAGATCAGGAACGCGCCGACGATCGAGATGATCGCCAGGCACAACCCGACCAGGAACGACAGCTTGACCGCCGACCAGAAGTCGATGTAGACGAGACGGAGCCTGACCTGCTTGGCCGGTCCCTTTCGCGACGAGGATTTCTTCGCCAATCGCTCAGCCACACTACTCATCTATCGCGTTGTCCTCTCCAGGCTGCTCGGCCTCCTCACCGGTCGGTTGCTCGTCCGGTTCGGTGTCGTGAGCGTCTAGATTCCGCTCGCTGTTACGGGCAATGGCGATGATCTTGTCGTCATCGGCGAAGCGTGCGAACACGACCCCCATGGTGTCACGGCCCTTTGCCGGCACCTCGGCCACGGCAGAGCGTACCACCTTGCCGCTGGCAAGAACCACGAGAACCTCGTCGTCCTCCTCAACGATCAGGGCCCCCGCCAGGTCGCCTCGGTCGTCGCTGAGCTTGGCCACCTTGATGCCCAGACCGCCACGACCCTGCCTGCGGTACTGGTCGACGGCAGTGCGCTTCGCGTAGCCGCCCTCGGTGACGACGAACACGTAACCCTCGTCGGCGGAAGCCGCGGTGTCACTTGCATCCAGCCCCGACTTCGCGATGACCGCAGCATCCAGAAGGGCATCGTCGTCGCGGAAGTGCATGCCGATCACGCCAGACGTCGACCGGCCCATGGGCCGCAGCGCCTCGTCCGTTGCCGTGAAGCGCAGCGACATCCCCTTGCGTGAAACGAGCAGGATGTCCGAGTCCTCTTCTACAAGCAGAGCGGAGATCAGCTCATCGTCTTCACGCACCTTGATGGCGATGATGCCGCCTGTGCGGTTCGTGTCGTACTCGGCCAGCTCGGTCTTCTTCAGGAGTCCGTCGCGGGTGGCGAGCACAAGGTACTTCGCGACCGAGTAGTCGCGGATGTCCAGAATCTCAGCAATCTCCTCGTCCGGTTGCATCGCCAACAGGTTCGCCACGTGCTGACCCTTGGCGTCGCGACCAGCCTCCGGCACCTCGTAGGTCTTGGCGCGGTAGACCCTGCCCTTCGTGGTGAAGAAGAGCAGCCAGTGATGCGTCGTCGTCACGAAGAAGTGGTCGACCACATCCTCGCCGCGCAGCTGCGCGCCCTTTACACCCTTCCCACCGCGGTGCTGCGAGCGGTAGTTGTCACTCCGAGTGCGCTTGATGTAGCCGCCTCGTGTGACCGTGACCACCATCTCCTCTTCGGGGATGAGGTCTTCGACGCTCATGTCGCCGTCGAACCCGTAGAGGATGTTCGTTCGCCGGTCGTCCCCGTACTTGTCCGCGATCTCGCGGAGCTCGTCGGACACGATCGAACGCTGGCGTACCTCGTCGGCGAGGATCGCCTTGTAGTCGGCGATCTCCTCTTCGAGCCTGGCGAGGGCGTCGACGATCTTCTGCCGCTCCAGGGCAGCGAGTCTGCGCAGCTGCATGGAAAGGATGGCATCCGCCTGCACCTGGTCGACGTCGAGCAGCTCTATCAGGCCGATGCGAGCTTCTTCGGAGCTGGGCGAGCGACGGATGAGCGCAATGACCTCGTCGAGGGCGTCGAGCGCCTTCACCAGACCGCGCTGGATGTGGGCATCCTCTTCCGCCTTCCGCAGGCGGTACTGGGTGCGACGCACGATGACGTCGATCTGGTGGTCGACCCACGCGCTGATGAAGCCGTCGAGCGGCAGCGTTCGCGGCACGCCATCGACGATGGCGAGCATGTTGGCGCCGAAGTTCTCCTGCAGCTGCGTGTGCTTGTACAGGTTGTTCAGCACGACCTTCGCCACCGCGTCGCGCTTGAGCACGATAACGAGGCGCTGCCCGGTTCGACCGCTCGACTCGTCGCGAATGTCTGCGATGCCGCCGATGCGGCCGTCTTTGACGAACTCTGCGATCTTGATGGCCAGGTTGTCCGGGTTGACCTGATACGGCAACTCGGTCACCACGAGGCACGTGCGGCCGTGGATCTCCTCCACGTTCACCACGGAACGCATGGTGATCGAGCCGCGACCGGTGCGGTAGGCATCGTGGATGCCCTTCACACCGAGGATCTGGGCTCCGGTCGGGAAGTCAGGTCCCTTGATGCGCTCGATCAGTGCGTCGAGGAGTTCCTCGCGCGAAGCATCCGGGTGCTCGAGCGCCCACAGGGCGCCCTCTGCCACCTCGCGCATGTTGTGCGGCGGGATGTTCGTGGCCATGCCGACCGCGATACCGACCGAACCGTTGACCAGAAGGTTCGGGAACCGGCTCGGCAGAATCGACGGCTCCTGCGTGCGGCCGTCGTAGTTGTCTTGGAAGTCGACGGTCTCCTCGTCGATGTCGCGCACCATCTCGAGCGCGAGCGGGGCCATCTTGGTCTCGGTGTATCGGGGCGCAGCCGCGCCATCGTTACCCGGAGAGCCGAAGTTTCCCTGTCCGAGAGCCAGCGGGTACCGGAGGCTCCAGGGCTGCACGAGGCGCACGAGGGTGTCATAGATTGCCGTGTCACCGTGCGGGTGGAACTGCCCCATCACGTCGCCGACCACACGCGAGCACTTCGAGAAGGCGCGGTCGGGTCGGTAGCCACCGTCGTACATGGCGTAGATCACGCGGCGGTGCACCGGCTTCAGGCCGTCGCGCACCTCGGGAAGCGCCCGGCCCACGATCACGCTCATCGCGTAGTCGAGGTAGCTGCGCTGCATCTCCAGCTGCAGATCGACGGGCTCGATCTTGCCGTGCATGATGCCGTCTTCGCCGGCCGAATAGGTAGCGATCTCGGCGGCGTCTACGTCGCCGGCGCCGAGGTCGTCAGTGCTGTCGGTCTCGTCTGCCATCTACTTCTTCTCTATCTCTTGTTCTCTTTGCACTACCGCTGCTTGCATACCCGCTGAAGGCGGCGTATCGAACCCTGTGTCGCTGCCGGCTTCGATATGGTCCGCGGACCTTCTCGACCAGCAGTCGACGCACGCAAGCTAAATGTCGAGGAAGCGCACGTCCTTGGCATTCTTCTGAATGAAGTGGCGGCGCGACTCCACGTCTTCGCCCATGAGCGTGGCGAAGATCTCGTCCGCCGCGGCGGCGTCTTCCATGGTCACCTGGAGCAGCGTGCGCGTCTCGGGGTCCATGGTGGTCTCCCACAGCTCCTGGTAGCTCATCTCGCCGAGTCCCTTGTAACGCTGGATGCCGTTGTCCTTCGGGATGCGCTTGCCCGCCGCGAGCCCGTCGGCAAGCAGAGCATCACGCTCGCGGTCCGAATACACGAACTCGTGAGGCGAGTTGGACCACTTCAACCGGTACAGCGGAGGTTGTGCGAGGTACACGTAGCCCATCTCGATGAGCGGCCGCATGTACCGGAACAACAGGGTCAGCAGCAGAGTCGTGATGTGCTGGCCATCGACGTCTGCGTCGGCCATCAGCACGATCTTGTGGTACCTGGCCTTGGCTCCATCGAAGTCCTCGCCGATTCCGGTGCCGAAGGCCGTGATCATGGCCTGGATCTCCGCGTTGGCGAGCGCCCGATCGAGACGCGCTTTCTCGACGTTCAGGATCTTTCCGCGCAGCGGAAGGATGGCCTGCGTCGCCGGGTTGCGCCCCTGCTTCGCCGACCCGCCTGCCGAGTCACCCTCGACGAGGAAGATCTCGCTCTCTGCGGGGTTGCGGCTCGAGCAGTCCGCGAGCTTTCCAGGCATCCCGCCGCCCTCGAGCAGCCCCTTGCGGCGTGCCGTGTCGCGGGCCTTCCGCGCGGCGAATCGGGCCGTTGCTGCCTGGATGGCCTTGCGGATGATCTCCTTGGCCTGCAGCGGGTTGCGGTCGAACCAGTCACCGAGCTGGTCGCCGACGACCTTCTGCACGAAGGCCTTGGCCTCCGTGTTGCCGAGCTTGGTCTTGGTCTGTCCCTCGAACTGCGGCTCGCCGAGCTTCACCGAGATGACGGCCGTGAGGCCCTCTCGCACGTCTTCGCCCGACAGGTTGTCGTCGCGGTCCTTGAGGATGCCCTTCTCACGGGCGTACTTATTGACGAGCGTCGTCAGCGCCGCACGGAAACCCTCTTCGTGGGTTCCACCCTCGTGCGTGTTGATGGTGTTCGCGTACGTGTGCACGCTCTCCGTGTATGCGGTTGTCCACTGCATCGCCACCTCGAGCGCGATCTTGCGCTCGAGGTCTTCGGACTCGAACGAGATGATCTCGTCGTTCACCACCTCGGCGCGCTTGGCCGAGTTGAGGTATTCGACGTAGTCCTCGAGACCCCGCTGATAGAGGAACGTGTCGTGACGCTCTGGCACGACCTCGCCTTCTTCGTCGAGCGCCTCGCGCTCGCGCTTGTCCCACAGCGAGATCGTCAGTCCCTTGTTGAGGAACGCGTACTGCTGGAACCTGGTGCGCAGCGTCTCGTAGTCGAACTCGATCGACTCGAAGATGACAGGACTCGGCCAGAACGTGATGGTCGTTCCAGTCTCCGTGGTCTCGGGTCCCTTGGCGAGCGGGGCATCGGGTACGCCGTCATGGTAGGTCTGGGTCCAGACGTGACCCTGGTTCTTGACCTCGACCTCGAGCTTGCTGGAAAGAGCGTTCACCACGGACGAGCCGACACCATGCAAGCCGCCCGAGACGGCATACGCTCCACCGCCAAACTTTCCGCCGGCGTGCAGCACCGTGAGCACGAGCTCGACTGTCGAGATGCCCTCTGGCTCGTGAATGTCCACCGGTATACCGCGCGCATTGTCGACGACGCGCACACCGCCGTCTTTCGTGAGGGTGATGTCGATGTGATCGCCCTGCCCGGCTAGGTACTCGTCGACTGCGTTGTCGACGATCTCGGTGACGAGGTGGTGCAATCCGCGCGGGCCCGTCGATCCGATGTACATGCCCGGTCGCTTGCGGACTGCTTCAAGCCCTTCGAGAACCTGAATCTGGCTTGCGCCGTAATCGCTGTCGGTTCCAGCCGTCTTCGGTTCTGTCGTCATTACGGTTGTGAGCTCCTGACCGCACGCGTTTCGTGACTTCTCATTCTATCAAGAGCGGCCTGAGGATCGGGCGTAAAACGGCCGTCTGACGCGATGAAATGGCGAGGTTGACCAGATTTGCCCGCTTATCCGTATGTGTCGCGCGGACCACGCCCTGGAACCGACCTGGGACCGCGTTTCCAGGTGGGGACGTCCGGCCCTTGAAACCGGATGCTTTCCACAGCCGCTTCCGGGTACCGCTTCTCGATGTGCAAGAGCAGTTCGCCGCGCATGAGCCGCAGCTGGGTCGCCCAGCTCGTCGAGTCGCATCTGACGGTGAGAACGCCGCCTTCTATACCCACCGGTTCCGAGTGCTTCGCGGTCTCTTCACCCACGACATCCGCCCACGCTGCAATGAGCTCGGACTTCGCCAGCGGGGAGCTCCATCCCAGTTCTTCGGTGAGCGAATCGATGACGCCGCCGAGACCGCGGGGCTCACGTCCCGGCTCGAACGGCTGGCTTCCGGCGCGGTCACCGGCGCGGCCCGCGCGTGCGGCCCTGCGCTGCCCGCGTCCCGGGTCGGCTCCGAACAGCTCCTTCAAGTGGCGGTAGAAGTCCGCGGCCTCACTCATGGCGAGCCTCGTCGGCCGACGCCTCTGCTTCAGGGTCGATCACCCTGCCTGCCTCTATATGCACGGTGTGCGCGCGTAGCCCGTCTGGCACGTCGTCGAGCACCGCCGAGGTCACGAGCACCTGTTCGAAGTCGTGCACGGATGCCGCCAGTCGGGCGCGCCGGGCCTGGTCGAGTTCCGCGAACACGTCGTCGAGGATCAGCACAGGATCACCCGTCGTCGAGTGTTCCCTCAGCAGTTGAGCGGATGCCAACCGCAACGAGAGTGCGAATGACCACGACTCGCCGTGGCTCGCGTACCCCTTGGCGGGTAGTCCGTTGAGCTGGAACTGAACATCGTCGCGGTGCGGACCCACGAGCGTGACACCACGTTCGAGTTCCCGTGACCGCAGACGCGCGATGGCTCCGGCGAAACGGTCCCGTGTGGATCGGGGTGACGCCGCCGCATCGGCTGTCGACGTGCGCGAAACCGTGTCGTCGTCATCGTCAGGAGCAGCACCGTCCACTGAGAGCAACATGACCAGTCGCGGATCGTGATCATCGCCGGCGACCGAGCGATAGGCATTCCGCACCGGATCGCGCAGATCGTCCACCAGCGCCGAGCGCTCGTCGATGATCTCCGAACCGAGCGCGACCAGCCGCTCGTCCCAGACATCCAGCGTCGAAAGCGCAGAACCTCGCACCCCAGAAGCTCGAGCCGACTTGAGCAGCGTGTTTCGCTGCTTCAGCACGCGGTCGTAGTCGGCGAGAACAGCCGCCAACCGTGGCGTTCGCTGCACGAGCACAGTGTCCAGCATGCGCCGCCGCACCGACGGTTCGCCGCGAACGAGCGCCAGATCCTCGGGTGCGAAAAGCACCGTGGAAAGGTAGCGCACCAGCTCACGGGGCCTGGACGGAGACCGATTCACGAGTGCTTTGTTCGCCGATCCGCGGTTCAGCTGCAGTTCGAGCAGTACCGCACGACCGTCGTGTTCCAGACGTGCGCGGATGATCGCGGCCACGGCATCCTGCCTGATCATGGCCGTGTCGACGGGCGTGCGGTGCGACCCTCCGGTCGAGACGAACACGAGCGACTCGACGAGGTTCGTCTTTCCCTGCCCGTTGCTGCCCACGAACAGGTTCGGGCCCGCCTCGAGCTGCACCTCCGCACGCTCGTAGTTGCGGAAATCGGTGAGCGACAGGTGTGTCACACGCACAGCTGACCGCCCTCCGAACACCGCCGGCCCGGCCGCCGGCGAGCGCGGGCCTTTCTCGAACCGTCGGTCAGTCGACAGCCTTCACGGCGTGACCGCCGAACTGATTACGGAGCGCCGCAACAGCCTTCATGGCGGGCGAGTCCTCCTGGCGAGAGACGAACCTGGCGAAGATCGATGCGCTGATCGTCGGCATCGGGACAGCGTTGTTCAGGCCTTCTTCGACGGTCCAGCGACCTTCACCGGAATCCTGGACATAGCCCTCGATGTGCTCGAATTCCGGATCCTGCTCCAGCGCACGCACCAGAAGGTCGAGCAGCCAGGACCGCACGACTGTCCCTCGCTGCCACGCCTTGAACGTGCCTGTGACGTCTTTGATGATGTCCTTGCGGGTGTCGAGCAGCTCGTAGCCCTCTGCATATGCCTGCATGAGCGCGTATTCGATGCCGTTGTGCACCATCTTCGCGTAGTGCCCGGCGCCCACCTCGCCGACGTGGACGAACCCCTCCTCGCGCGGTCCGTCGGGACGCAGCGCGTCGAACACGGGCATCACGCGTTCCACCTGGGATGCGCTGCCACCGACCATGAGGCCATACCCGTTGTCGAGTCCCCAAACACCGCCAGAGACACCGGCGTCCATGAAGTCGACGCCCGTCTTCGCGAGCAGTTCCGAGTGCTTGAAGTCCTCGGTGAACTTGGAGTTGCCGCCGTCGATCACGAGGTCACCCGCCTCCAGAAGTCCAGCGAGATCGCTCACGACCGAGTCCGTGATCCTGCCGGCCGGAACCATGACCCAGACCGTGCGGGGTGCGGGAAGCGCCGCGACGAGATCGGCGAGAGATGCGACATCCGAAATGTCGGGGTTCGTGTCGTACCCCGTGACCTCGATGCCCTTGCGCTCGAGGCGGGCACGCATGTTGTTGCCCATTTTGCCGAGACCGATGAGACCGATGTGCATGAGTAGTCCTTCGTGGTGTGAGCGTGAGCCGCCGGCCGTGCGCGGGTGGCGCCCGGTCAGCGCAGCAACAGGTTGGGCTGCAGCAGATAGCGGTAGCTGTCGCTGCCCGCCTGCTCCTTGCTGGTCTGGCTCGTGATGAGCACAGGACCAGGCTTGTTGGGGTTGTCGGTCTTCGTGAACGAGATGCGCACGAATTCCGAGTGCACAGCGCTGAGGCCGTCCAACAGGAACTGGGGCTTGAGGGACACGATCGTGTCGTCCCCGGTGAGGAGAGCGTCGATGCTCTCGGATGCCTGTGCCTGCTCCGACCCGATTGCCTCGAGCGTCAGCCCGTCGGAGGTGAACGTGAACCGAAGCGCCGCCTCGCGCTCGAGCACGAGAGACACGCGCCTCGTCGCCTCGATGAGATCGGCCGTGTTGATGACCGCGTAGTTGTCCACGCTCTCCGGGAAGAGCCGCTTCACGGGCGGGAAATTGCCCTTGATCAGCAACGACGTGACCGTCTTCTTCTCGGCCGTGAAGGCGATGAGCTCACGGTCGTCCTTTGCGACGAGCGTGACCGTGATGTTGCCGTTGTGCCCGAAGGTCTTGCCGATCTCTTGCAGTGTGCGTGCCGGAACCAGCGCCGTCGAAGGTTCGGACTGTCCGATCGAGCCGTCCCAGTCGATCTCACGCACGGCGACTCGATAACGATCGGTCGCAACCAGGCTCAACCTGTTCTCGGAGATCTCGAGCTGAACACCCGTGATCACCGGGGTGACGTCGTCCCGGGATGCCGCAACAGCCACCTGGGCAACAGCCTCGGAGAACTCGTCGGCCGGCACGACGCCCGATTCACCGGAGATCTGCGGAAGTGTCGGATATTCCTCGACGGGCATGGACAGCAGCGTGAAGTTGGCTGTTCCGCAGCTGACGACGATGCGGTTGTCTTCCGTGGCGAAGGTGACGGGCGCGTTGGGAAGCTTCGACGCGATTTCGGCGAGCAGACGACCTGAGACGAGGATCGTGCCGGGTTCTTCGACGTTTGCAGAGATCTCGGTCTGTGCCGAGACCTCGTAGTCGAAGGCCGAAAGCGAGATGCCGGCATCCGTTGTCGTGATCAGGATTCCGCTCAGGATCGGGAGCGTCGTGCGTTGGGGAAGAAGCTTGACGGTGAACGATACGGCTTCGCTCAGTACATCGCGGTTGGCCTGAAACCTCACGAAGTTCTCCCCTGTCATTGGATGCGGGTGCCCGCTCCATGCTACTGCGCACCTGGTCGGTGATCTCCGCCGGTGTTTCCCGAGGCTGTCGGCTTGAAGTTGTCGATCGACCCGCTTAACAGATCTTGTTCTCTTAATCGGCTTAACCGTTGTGGAAACTGTGGATAACTCGGTGGATCGCAGTCAGGAAGCGGGAACTACAGCCGTGTGAGTTGTCGAGCCGATGTTGATGGCGGGCCGGGACGATGCGTACGGGAACCGCGGCGAATGACACGATTTCACAGCCGGGCGCTCGTCGCTCACATCCGCCGGGCTGTTATTCGTTAACTATCCCCAGGGTTATCCACAGTGTGAATATGCGCGGATGAGCACTCGTCAGCGTTCGCGATGTTGTCACACTGGGGCAGTCGTCCCCCGTCGGAGGGGCGCTCAGCGATGGGTCTGCTTGATCCTTGCGGTCAGCTCGGTCACCTGGTTGTAGATCGAGCGCCGTTCCTTCATGAGCTCGCTGATCTTCTTGTTCGCGTACATCACTGTCGTGTGGTCGCGGTTACCGAACAATTGCCCGATCTTGGGTAGCGAGAGGTTGGTCAGCTCGCGGCAGAGGTACATCGCGATCTGCCGCGCCGTGGCGATGGCCTGCGAACGCGACGACCCGTAGAGGTCGTCGACGCTGAGCTTGAAGTAGTCCGCCGTCGCCGTGATGATGTCGGCCGGCGCAACGACGTTGTCGTCGTCGAGGGTGATGAGGTCTTTCAGCACGGTCTGCACGAGTGTCATGTCGACCGGGGTCTTGTTCAGGCTTGCGAACGCCGTGACGCGGATGAGTGTGCCCTCGAGCTCGCGAATGTTGCTCGACACCTTGGTCGCCATGAACTCGAGGATGTCGTCGGGCACGAGGATGCGTTCACTCTGCGCCTTCTTACGCAGGATCGCGATGCGCGTCTCGAGGTCTGGTGCCTGCACATCGGTGATCAGGCCCCACTCGAAGCGGGTGAGCATCCGATCCTCGAAACCGGTGAGGTGCTTGGGCGGCAGGTCGCTCGTGATCACGACCTGCTTGTTGTGGTCGTGCAGCGTGTTGAAGGTGTGGAAGAACGCCTCCTGCGTCTCCACCGCCCGCTGCAGGAACTGGATGTCGTCGATCAGCAGGATGTCGATGTTGCGGTATCTCGCCTGGAACGACGAGCCCCTGTTATTGGCGATCGAGTTGATGAAGTCGTTTGTGAATTCCTCGGAGCTCACGTAACGCACCCGGATGCCCGGATACAGACTCATCGCGTAGTGGCCGATGGCGTGGAGCAGGTGGGTCTTGCCCAGACCGGAGTCGCCGTAGATGAAGAGGGGGTTGTACGCCTTGGCAGGTGCCTCGGCCACGGCCACCGCCGCCGCGTGGGCGAATCGGTTGGACTGTCCGATGACGAAGTTGTCGAAGCTGTACTTCGGGTTGAGTCGAGAGTCAGGACTGCGCGGTGCGGCGCTGATCTCGGTCACCGGCGCCGTCGGCTGGCTCACCGTGGTCGGCGTGTCGATGTAGCTCGACTCCATGCGCTCGGGCTCCAACTGGGGCGAGTCGTGGGTGATGTCGGGGTTCACCACGATGGCGAAGTTCGAAACGGCGAGGGACTGGTCGAGTCGGCCGATGGAATTGAGGAGCGGAACCCTGCAGCGCTGCTCGATCATGCCGCGGGTGAACTCGTTGGGTACCTCCAGATAGAAGGTTCCCGCCATGATGCCCTTCGGCTCTACGAGGCTGAGGAACCCGTAAAGCTGCGGCGTGACGCGCTCATCGGCCTCCAGCGTCGACAACACCGATCGCCATGTGTTCGTCAATGACGGATCGCCGTCAGCCATAGTTCCCCTAGATCAAATCCCACGGACCACCGGCACCGGCGAGTCCGATCCACCCCGTTGTGGACCAGTTCAGCCGAAGCAGCAGGCCCGGCCACATCGTTATCCACACCGTTATCCCCAGAGCCGTAAGGGCATTCTGCGTGTCCAGCCGCGGGTTCGACACAGGTCGGTTCACAACCTGGGGATAACTTTGCATGTCACGCTAACGAATCGGGCCCGCACGCTCAAATCATCGTGCGAGCCAGATCGTCACTCCGTCGGCGTGCCTCTCCAGGCATAGTCCTGTCGCTGGGGATAATCAACGTTTGTTCTCCGGCCGGTTTGACCTGCCGGGTGCCACCATCTACCGTTAATGGGTTGACCGCACGTCATGCGAGCGGCATATCTTCCTTCTCCGGGCGCCTTGGGCGAAATGTGTCCCATGAGGCATGCCTCACGAAGAGAACCGAAACATCGATCGAGAGACCTGTCTGATGAGCAAGAGAACGTTCCAGCCGAACAACCGTCGTCGCGCCAAGGTTCACGGCTTCCGCCTGCGCATGCGCACCCGCGCCGGTCGTGCGATCCTCGCCAACCGTCGCCGTAAGGGTCGCACCGAGCTCTCCGCGTAGTTCCGTAGAGTGCGGTGCTCGCCAAGGCGAACCGGATCCGGAGCGGAGCCGACTACCGTCTGACCGTTCGCAAGGGAGCGCGGGTGCACGCACCGAACACGATCACCTACGTGCGGAAGGCATCCGACGGGATGCCCGCGCGCTTCGGCTTCATTGTGAGCAAGGCGGTCGGCGGTGCTGTCGCGCGCAACACGGTCCGACGTCGCCTCAAGGCGGTATGCCGCGACGAGCTTCCGGAGCTCGCGCCCGGCTACGACATCGTCGTGCGAGCGCTGCCAGGGTCCGTGCAGGCGTCGTGGACTACTCTGCAAGGTGAGATCCGCCGAGCCGTCGACAAAGTAGGCGCCCGATGCATGCCGTGATGACGACCGTCCTCCTCTTTCCGAGAAACGTCGCTGTGCTGCTTCTGCGCGCCTATCGGGCGGTGATCTCACCGCTCTACGGCGATGTCTGCCGCTACTACCCTTCGTGCTCTGCCTACGCACTCGGCGCGATCCAGGAGCACGGCGTTCTCGTCGGCACTGCTCTCGGCATCGCCCGCATCGCCCGTTGCCACCCGTGGGCCGCAGGCGGAGTCGATGATGTTCCCCGCAAGAAGACCCCCCGCTATTCCGTCACGCCGTTCGGGTTCGTGGTGGCACGCGGCCACGCAAAAGGATGACCGACTAAGAGATGGACTTCATCTATACGATTCTCTGGCCGATCGAGTGGCTCGTACAGCTGCTGCTGATCGGCTGGCACTGGCTCTGGTCGACCATCGGTCTTGACCCGAACGCCGGTCTCACCTGGGTTCTCTCGATTGTGGGACTCACCGCGGTCATCCGTGCAGCGCTCATTCCGATCTTCGTGCGTCAGATCAAGAATCAGCGAAGGATGCTCGAGGTAGCGCCGCAGCTGAAGAAGATCCAGGACAAGTACAAGGGCAAGAAAGACCAGTTCTCTCGCGAGGCCATGTCGCGCGAGACGATGGAGCTCTACAAGCGCACCGGCACCAATCCGCTGAGCTCCTGCCTTCCGCTGCTCCTGCAGATGCCGGTGTTCTTCAGCCTGTTCCACGTGCTCAACGATGCGCAGCAGGGCAAGGACAGCGTCGGACTGCTCGCTGGTGCAAACCTTCTGCACTCGTTCCAGACGGCCAAGTTCATTGGCGCCCCGCTGAATGCTTCGTTCGGTTCGCAGTGGTCGCTCATGGTCGCAGGCAAGCCGTTCAGCTGGGAAGTCATGCTGATCGCGGCCATCATGGTGCTCCTGATGACCGCGTCGCAGTTCACGACGCAGTTGCAGATCGTCTCCAAGAACATGTCGGCGGAGACGAAGGCGAGCCCCCAGTTCCGTCAGCAGCGAATTCTGCTTTACCTGCTGCCCTTCGTGTTCCTCTTCTCGGGTGTGGCGTTCCCGCTTGGCGTGATGTTCTACTGGCTGACGTCCAACCTCTGGACCATGGGTCAGCAGTGGCTCGTCATCCGCAACATGCCGACACCCGGCAGTGAGGCCGAGAAGGCGCGCGAGGCTCGCCTGGCACGAAAAGGCAAGCTCATTTCGCCAGAGGGTGCCCCGGTGTTGATCGTCGACGAAGTGCCGGCGAAGCCCGTCACGACGCAGCGGCAGCAGCCGGTCAGTAAGAACCGAGCCAAGAAGTCCGGCGGAAAGAAATAGTGAGCATGACAGACGAGACTGCCGTTCACGGGGCAGAGGGATCGCCGATCGATGGCGCCGGTGAGTCCGAGGATGCACAGACCAACGGCGACGTGGTCGAGGTCCAGCGTGTCGGTCGGGTACCCGACGAGGCGGGGCTGGACGAACAGGGCGACGCTGCTGCCGACTACATCGAGGCGTTGCTCGACATCTGCGACCTTGACGGCGACCTTGACATCGATGTGCAGAACGGGCGTCCGTACGTCTCTGTTACTGCGGAAGATCCAGAGGCACTTCGTCTGCTGAGCCGCGCTGAGACGGTGAATGCTCTGCAGGAGCTGGCTCGTCTTGCCGTGCAGGCGAAGACGGCCTCGTTCTCGCGGCTGATCCTGGACATCGGCGGATCGCGGGATGCCCGTAAGCAGGAGCTCGCGGTTCTGGTCGACCGGGCGATCGACCGCATCGAGCAGGGTGCTGCGCAGGCAGCGTTGCCCCCGATGTCGTCGTATGAGCGCAAGATCATCCACGATGTGGTCGCTGAGCGCGGGTTCTCATCGCATTCAGTAGGCGAGGCATCCGAGCGCCACACCGTGATCACCCGCGCTTAAGGCGCCGTTTCACGTGAAACATGACGACTGACGTCGAGGCCGAGCCTGCGTCCGCTGCCGTTCTCTTCGGCGAGCGGCTCGATCTGGCACGCGCGTTCAGCTCCGCTCTCGCCCGAGAAGGAGAAGAACGCGGACTGATCGGACCTCTAGAGCCGCCGCGCTTGTGGACGCGGCATGTGCTCAACTGCGCTGTCGTCGCTCCCCTGTTGGTTGCCGGGGGAACCGTAGGCGATGTCGGCAGCGGCGCCGGGCTTCCGGGACTTGTGCTGGCGATCGCCCGGCCGGACGTGCGGTTCGTTCTGATCGAACCCATGGAACGCCGCGTCGCCTGGCTGCGGGAGCAACGCGAAGCGCTCGGTCTGGAGAACGTGGAAGTGCTGAGGGCGCGGGCCGAGGATGCTCGGCTCGACGCTCCCCTCGAGCAGGTGACGGCTCGTGCCGTGAGTGCCTTCCGAAAGCTGATTCCGATCACCGCGCCGCTTGTCAGGGACGGCGGTGAGCTGGTGCTCATGAAGGGCGCGAATGCGGATGCCGAGATCGCGGCAGCGGGCAAGGAGTTGCGACGTTTCCACATCCGCGATGCGCGCGTGGAGATTCTCGGAACGGGCGTCGTCGACGAAGTCACCAGGGTTATCCGGGCTACAGTGAGATAACTCCGAGCCCCGTCGGTCGTCGCCAGATTCGCGATGCTCGACGGCACCATACGGGCCGCGTTTCACGTGAAACATCCCGAGAAGCAACACGCGAAAGGTACGTTCGCCGGTGGATATGTCGACTCCCCTCGCCAGCGAGGTCGCCGACCTCAGTCGTCGGCGGCAGGCGATCGATGAGATGACGTTGCCGCTGCCTTCACGCACCAGGATCTTCACCATCTCGAATCAGAAGGGCGGCGTCGGCAAGACGACGACGGTCGTCAATCTGTCGGCGGCACTCGCCCGCTCGGGTGCGCGTGTGCTCGTAATCGATCTCGATCCCCAGGGCAACGCATCCACCGCCCTCGGGGTCGAGCACCGCGAAGGCACTCCGAGCGTCTACGACGTCATCGTCAACGACACGGACATGGCCGATGTTGTTCAGGCCTCCCCCGATCAGCGCGATCTCTTCTGCGTTCCCGCGACCATCGATCTGGCGGGCGCCGAGATCGAGTTGGTCTCGATGGTGGCGCGTGAACAGCGCCTGGCAAGGGCGCTCGGCACGTTCCTCGAGGAGATTCCTGAGGGCATCGACTACGTGCTGATCGACTGCCCGCCCTCACTCGGGCTGCTCACCATCAATGCGTTCGTTGCGGCGACCGAGGTGCTCATCCCCATTCAGTGCGAGTACTACGCGCTCGAGGGTCTCAGCCAGCTCCTCAAGAACATCGCGCTCATCGAAAAGCACCTCAATCCGAAGCTCCAGGTGTCCACGATCCTGCTGACCATGTTCGACTCGCGCACCAACCTTGCCCATCAGGTGGCCGAAGAGGTGCGACAGCACTTCCCGAAGCAGGTTCTCGAGACGATCATCCCGAGGTCGGTGCGCATATCTGAGGCGCCGAGCTACGGACAGAGCGTGATCAGCTACGACGCCGCGTCGCCTGGTGCGATCTCGTACCGGGAGGCAGCAGCCGAGATAGCCAAACGCGGAGCCCCGCGCTGATTCCGAATTCTCTTCAAGCACAGTCCGAGGCCGCGACGCGGCAGAACAGGGAACGAAAGACACGATGGCAGCGAAGCGCACGGGTTTGGGTCGCGGAATCGGCGCGCTGATCCCCACCACCACCGACTCGGACGCCAAGCGTCCCGTGGATGTCTTCTTCCACGACAGGGGGGCCTCCGAGGGGAGGCCCGTCACCGACGACGGCCTGGTCGCTGTCCCGGGAGCCCGGCTGGCCAGCCTCTCCCCCGACGACATCGTCCCTAACGCCCAGCAGCCCCGCACGGAGTTCGACCAAGAGGCGATGGACGAGCTTGTGGCGAGCATCCGCGAGGTTGGCGTGCTGCAGCCGGTTGTCGTGAGGCCGATTTCGGCTCTGCCCGGCAAATACGAGTTGATCATGGGCGAGCGCCGGCTGCGCGCGACGAAGACCGTTGGGCTGGATCGGATCCCGGCCGTCGTCAAGGACACCGCCGACGAGAACATGCTCCGGGACGCCCTGCTCGAGAATCTGCACAGATCGCAGCTCAATCCGCTCGAGGAGGCATCCGCCTACCAGCAGCTTCTGGCCGATTTCGGTATCACGCAGGACGAACTCGCCACGCGGATTGGGCGATCGCGTCCGCAGATCACCAACACGATCCGACTGCTCAAGCTGCCGGCGCCTGTGCAGCAGCGCGTTGCCGCGGGCGTACTGAGCGCGGGCCACGCGAGGGCCATCCTCGCCGCGGGTGATGTCGACGCCATGCAGCGCGTCGCGGACAAGATCGTCAATGAGGACCTCTCCGTGCGTGCGGCGGAGGCTCTGGTCAGTGCAACGCCCAAGCAGGTGAAGCCTCGACCCGCTGCCGGAAAGCGACAGTCGCACCTCGATGAGATCGCCGAGCGGCTCGGTGACCGCCTGAACACCAGGGTCAAGGTCGCGCTTGGCGCACGAAAGGGTCAGATCACCATCGAGTTCGCCTCGGTACAAGACCTCAATCGCATCCTCGGCGAGATCGGCGAGACCCCTTACGCGGGCTGAACGCCCCGAGCAGGCAGTGCCGCCTTGCGCGTCGGCTGGCGCGAGGCTCGATTGGTCGATGGCATCGCCGTTCGACACCGGTTCATGTGGATCTGCGTGGCCATGTAGTGCACGTCTCGCCACGCACTACATCGCTGATTGGTGGCTGCGCGGCACAACTGCGATGATCGGATGCCATGCAGAGCCTCCGCGATCGACTGCGTTCAACACCTTCCGTTACCGGCCTTGCTCCGGAATGGGACCCCGATTCGGCTCCCGACGACCCGAGCGAGCTCTTCGTCGAATGGCTGCTGCACGCGCTGGATGCCCGAGTCACGGAACCGCTTGCGGCGACACTGTCGACTGTCGACGAGTCCGGGGCGCCCGACGCCCGCGTGCTGATGCTGAAGGACGTGACCGCGGACTTCCGCCTCGAAATCGCGACGGGTGGCGAGTCGGCGAAGAGTGCACAACTCGCACACGATGCGCGATGCGCGATGACCTTCTACTGGCCGGCGGTTGCTCGAGCGGTGCGCGTACGGGGCGTCGCAACCCGTGCGCCGAGAGACGATGCGGCCACCGACTTCCTCGCCAGGCACCCTGATGCCCGAGCCGTCGCCCTGCTCGAGAAACAGAGCACCCCTATGGCAGACCCGGCGAGCCACGAACAACTGATCGCGGAACAGCGTGCCCGGATGGAACGCGAACCCGAGGTCGTCGCACCGGACTGGACCCTCTGGCAGGTTACGCCTACTCGTGTCGAGTTCTGGCAAGGTGCGCCGAGTCGCGACCACCTGAGGCTGCAGTACATCCGCGAGGCGACTCGCTGGACACGCAGACGGCTCTGGCCGTAAAGGCGAGTTCGGGAGCCGTGTTGTTTCACGTGAAACATCGGGGGTTTGAGTCAATTCCGCCGGTGAGCTTGGGTCGACTGAGCGAACGTGGTGGCGCTGGTCCTTGCGTGGTCGCATCGGAGTGACCATTTCTGTATGAGACGACGTGCGCAGGCCATTGGGACACCTGGAGGTCCGAACTGCCAGCTGGCACGTGATCTCGGAGCCCCCATCTAGGACCACCGATCTCGGAGCCCCGACCTCGAACCCCGATCTCCGAACGCGAAGCTCCGATGACCGGGCTCTGAACACCAGGTTCCCAACAACGGGCTCCGAACCCCGGGCTCGCAACACCGGGCTCGCAACACCGGGCTCGCAACACCGGGCTCGCAACACCGGGCTCGCAACACCGGGCTCGCAACACGGGCCTCCGAAGACCGAGCTCCCGCCGCTAAGCTCCCGACCACCAGGCTCCGAAGACCGGGCTCCCCACGCCAAGCCACTAGCACCAAGCTCCGACGTTCCGACTTGGAAGGCCTGGTTCCCGAAGGGGCTGGTTCCGTCAGGATCACTAGGGGCTGAATTGGCACCGCGCATGTTTCACGTGAAACCACGCTTGCCGCGACGACGGCAGTTCTGCTCTAAGAATGGAGGCGGGCGTGCAGGCCGGGGCGACCAACGAGCGCCCACGCCCGCAACGGTTTCACGTGAAACATTGCGACCGACTCGTCCCGACTCTTCTGACCGACGAGTGCGGGCGATTGGGCCCTGTCCCCATGCATGCAGCAAGACTGTGACCGGAGCAGAGACCTCGCAAAGAGTGCCACCCGGAAGCCGGCCCGGCCAACCTCGCTGACCATGGGTAGGTCAGGGCGGCGAATTCAAGAGGTGGCCGGCCAATCGCGCGAGGTCTGCGCGGCTCGTGCTCCAGGTCTCGGCTAACCAGGGCAGGAGCTGGCGAGAGCGGCTGCCTGGCCGGGGCGACTGCCTGGCCGGGTGACTGCCTGGCCGGGTGACTGCCTTGCCAGAACCGCTGCCTGGCCAGAACCGCTGGCCGGTACCACTCGCTGCGGCCGGAGCGAGTGTCCAGCCAGGGTGTCCACCGCCGGAGCTAGTGCCCGGCCCGAGCTACTGCCCCCGGCCCGAACCACTGTCCGGCGTCATTCAGTCCGGCACGAGTGACACGGCACGAGAGACGGCCCAGCTAGGACTGCTACCCGGCCAGAGCTGCCGCCCAGCTAGAGCTACTTCCCGACCAGACATCGCCCGGCGAGTCATTGCCCGGCGAGTCATTGCCCGGCGAGTCACTGCCCGGCGAGTCACTGCCCGGCTAGAGCCAACCCGTCGCGGATGGCCTGCTCGGCGAGCCCGGCGTAGACGGCGCCGAGATCGAAGCCGGCAGCCTCGATAGCGAGCGGTACCAGGGACGTCTCGGTGAGCCCGGGCAGTACGTTGGCCTCCAGGAACCACGGCTGACCATCGGGATCGACGATGAGGTCGACCCTGGACAAATGCCGAAGACCGAGCGCCTCGTGAGCGGCGATGGCGGCTTCCGCGACGCGGTCGGTCGCGGCAACCGTCAGGCGGGCAGGTGTGAAGAAGCTCGTCTCCCCCGCGTTGTACCGCGCCTCGAATCCGTAGACGCCGTTTCGCGGAACGATCTCCACCGCCGGAAGGGCCACGGGACCCGCGCCGGTATCGAGAACGGTCACAGCGACCTCGATACCCGTCACGCGGCGTTCGATCAACGCAACCTCATTGTAGGTGTAGGCGTTCACGAGGGCGCGCGGCAGGTCTGCGATGTCATCGACGAACGTGACGCCCTGCGCCGATCCACCTTCGGCCGGCTTGACGACGAGTGGCGCGGTGAGGGCATCGCCGAGTGCCTCGAGCACACTGACGGCGCCGAGTTCGCGGAACGTCTCGGTCGGTAGCGTGACGGATGCCGGTGTCTGCACCCCTGCGCGGGCAACCACCGTCTTCGCCACGGGCTTGAGCCAGGCGAGGCGTGCCGCCTCGGCGTCGGCGCCCACGAAGGGGATACCCGCTGTCGTCAGCAGTGCGCGGAGCGCCCCGTTCTCTCCGCTGGCTCCGTGGAGGGCGGGCCACACGACATCCGGATCGAGGTCGCGAATGGCCGCAAGAAGCGACGAGTCCGGCTCGCGCACGGTCACCCGGTGTCCGTGCGCGGCCAAACCGTCGGCGACGCGCCTGCCCGAGCGGAGCGAGACATCCCTTTCATGGGACAGCCCGCCCGCGAGGACCAGCACGTTCAATCGTTCGAAGTCGGTCATTGTCGACCCTTCCCCGGTCGGAGCTAGCGGAGGTCGGATGGCGGGAACGTGTCGGTGAAGGCACGTTCGGCGCGCAGCCGGCCGGTGCCGGCGAAAGTATCGAGCAGATCGAGCTCGCCGTTGATCACGTTGGCCAGTCTGCGGACGCCGACGCGGATGGCATCCGGTGTCGGATAGCAGAAGGACAGGCGCATGTTCTGAGTGCCGTCCCCGTTCGCATGGAACGCCGTGCCCGGGGTGTATGCGACGAGTTCGGTCACCGCTCTCGGAAGCATCGCCTTCGAGTCGAGCACCTCCGGCAGGTTGAGCCACACGTAGAACCCGCCGTTCGGGTTGGTCCAGCTGAGCTCGGGCAGGTGCTCCTCCAGCGCTGAGATCATCGCCTCTTTGCGCTCGCGATAGACGCCCCGGAACGTGTCGATCTGACCGCGCCAGTCGGCGTCGCTGAGGTATTGCGACACGACGAGCTGCGTGAACGAACTGGGCGACAACACGGCGGCCTCATTGGCGAGGATGAGCTTCTCCCGGATGGCGTGCGGTGCCAGCGCCCATCCGACGCGGAACCCAGGGGCGAGGGTCTTGGAGAAGGTGCCGAGGTAGACCACACCATCGTCGTCGATCGACCGCATCGCCGCAGGAGGCTTCTGCTCGAAGTACAGCAGGCCGTAGGGGTTGTCCTCGAGCACGAGGATGCCGTTCTCCCGGCAGATTTCGAGGATCTCGAGCCGCCGCTCCCACGTCAGCGTGACGCCGGCGGGGTTGTGGAACGTGGGGATCGTGTAGAGGAACTTGATGCGCCTGCCCACGGCCCGCGCGTTCGCGATGTGCTCGCGCAGGGCATCCGGAATCAAGCCGTGCTCATCCATAGGCACGTGGTCGACCTCGGCTTGGTACGACTTGAAGATCACAAGCGCCGTCACGTAGCTGGGGCCTTCGGCGAGCACCAGATCGCCCGGATCGATGAAGAGCTTCGAGAAGAGCTCGAGCGCGTGCTGCGACCCCGTGGTGACGATCACATCGTCGGCACTGGCGCTGATGCCCTCGAGAGCCATCACCTCGGTGATCTGTTCACGTAGGAGGGGAATCCCCTGACCAGAGCCGTATTGCAGGGCCACGGGACCACGTTCGCGCATGACGCGCTCCATGGCGCCGACCACGAGGTCCTCGGGAAGAGCGGAGACGTACGGCATACCGCCCGCGAGCGAGACCACCTCGGGTCTGGACGCGACTGCGAACAAAGCTCGAACCTCACTGGCGGCCAGGCCGGCCGTGCGCTGCGCATACAACGAGAACCAGGGGTCGAGGTTGTTGCCCGCGGTGTGCGGGCCGCCGTTTTCAATCACGTTTCATTCCGTTCTGAGCGTGGATTCCATGCTAGGGGATGCCGATCCGAGGGCCGGCTCCGGAGGTTGTGGTGCGAAGGTATGTGCGGGTATAGAAAACGCCCGCCCGGCGTGTGCCGGACGGGCGTGAAAGCCTGTGACCGACTACGAGATGTAGGCGGCCAGGTCGGCTTCGAGGGCAGGCTTCGGCTTGGCACCGATGACGGTCTTCACGACCTCGCCGCCTTGGTAGACCTTCAGTGCTGGGATCGAGGTGATCTGGTACTTGAAAGCGGTCTGCGGGTTCTCGTCCACGTTGAGCTTGACGATCTCGATCTTGTCACCGTGCTCGGCGGCGATCTGGTCGAGGATCGGCGCGACTGCACGACACGGCCCGCACCACTCGGCCCAGAAGTCGACGAGGATGGTCTTGTCGGAGTCGAGCACGTCCTGCTGGAACGTGGCGTCGGTGACGGACTTGGCGGTGGACATTGTTCTCCTTCTATCGGTTCGGCGCCGCCTCGGCGGCGCGAAAGGCTTTCGGCTCTTCGCGCCGGCTCAGTTGGCCAGGGCGAGGGTTTCGTGTTCGGCCTGGTCGAGTGCGGCCAGGTAGTGCTCGGCGTCCAGTGCGGCGACGGTTCCGCTCGCAGCTGCCGTGACGGCCTGACGGTAGGTCGGGTCGATCACGTCGCCCGCTGCGAAGACGCCTGGCAAGTTGGTCTTGGAGCTGCGTCCCTCGACTGCGATGGTGCCGGCGGGCGTGAGTTCTAGCTGTCCATGCACGAGGTGCGTGCGAGGGTCGTTACCGATGGCGACGAACACGCCGTCCAGCGCGAGGTTGCTCTGCTCTCCGGTCACGGTGTCGCGCAGCGTCACACCGGTGACTGCTGTCTCGCCATTGATCGCTGCGACCTCGCTGTTCCAGACGAACTCGATCTTGTCGTTCTCGAACGCGCGATCCTGCATGATTTTGGATGCCCGCAGCTGGTCGCGACGGTGGATCACGTAAACCTTCGACGCGAACCGCGTCAGGAACGTCGCCTCCTCGATAGCGGAGTCGCCGCCGCCGACAACAGCGATGGTCTTCTGGCGGAAGAAGAAGCCGTCACAGGTGGCACACCAGGAAAGGCCGTGTCCCGAGAGGTGCTCCTCCTCCGGCAAGCCCAGCTTGCGGTAGGCGGAACCGGTTGCGAAGATGACCGACTTCGCCTCCAGCGTGTCTCCGCCCCCAACGTTCACCTTCTTGACGTCGCCGGAGAGGTCGAGCGAAACGACGTCGTCGTACAACACCTCGGCGCCGAACTTCTCGGCCTGAACCTGCAGCTTCGCCATCAGGTCGGGACCCATGATGCCGTCCGGGAAGCCCGGGAAGTTCTCCACCTCTGTGGTGTTCATCAACTCGCCGCCGGCCTCGACCGAACTGGCGATCACGAGGGGCTCGAGGTTGGCGCGCGCAGCATAGATGGCCGCCGTGTAACCCGCCGGGCCGGAACCGATGATGATGATCTGCCGCACGTGCTCTCCTCGTCTCACCAGCGCCCTCGTCTTCGGACTATCGGCGCCGGGCGAGCGCACGGTTTTCACGTCTTAAGCGCTCGCTGTGGTGTGAAACACAGTGTAGGCGGATGCTATTCCACGGCACCTGCACGCGTCGGCGAGTGACGTCGTCAGCGACCTCGACTCCGGGACCGGACGGGGATCCGGGCACGCAGAACCGACCACGCGAGCAAGAACTCCTCTGTGCGCAAAAGCCGCAGCATCACGGCGTAGATCACCAGCATGACGACGCCGATCACCGCGATCGCCACCACGGCGGTCAGTCGGCTGGCGACCGCGAAGCCGTTGGACGTTCCACCCAGGAGGACGAGTACGCCGAAGCCCGCGACGCCCGCCAGGAGGGCCGAAACCAGATAGCGCCAAAGACCGCTCAGAATGCGTCGGCCGTCCACCCCGTGCATGCGGCGGCGCAGGAGCACGGCCGCGATGATCGCTTGAACAGTCCCGGCCGTCGACACGGCGAACGCGATGGCCATGGCTCGGTACTCGGGAGCGACCATGAGGCAGAGCAGCACACCAGCGATGACGACGACGACCTGGGCCAGCGTGAAGAGGAACGGGGTTCGAGTGTCACCCAGCGAGTAGAACGCGCGTTGGATGACGAAGAGAACGCAGAATGGCACCAGACCCACGGCGTAGCCGATCAGCACATTGCCCATCTGGCTATAGGCAGAGGGCGTGAACACCGTGGCAATTGGATAAGCCGCGACGATGATTGCGACGGAGAAAAAGCTGATCAGGGACGCAATCATCCGCGTTGCAGTGGAGAAGTCAACGCGGAAAGAGCTCAGGTCGCCGCGGTTCGCGTGCTCGGACATGCGCGTGTAATAGGCCGTGACGATCGAGACGGCGATGATCGAGTGCGGCAGCATGAAGATGAGCCAGGACTGCGTCATTGCGGCGACGGACGCCACGTTCAAATTCCCGACGGTGTTGGCGACGTTCACCTCGATGAGGCCGGCGACCTGTGTGAGGATCAGCATCGCGAACGTCCAGCCGGCGGCCTTGCCCGCTGTTCCGAGGTCGACGCCGCGCCAGCGGAAGTCGAAGCGAAACTTCAGCCCCACTCTGCGCCAGAAGAAGAACAGCACGATCGCCTGCACGGCAATGCCGAGCGTGGCTCCGCCTCCGAGCAACGCGATCATGCCGGGCGTCCAGGCCCCGATGTGGCGGTGACTATTCGGGTCGGCACCGAACGCGAGGATGAACACGACGAGCGTGGCGATGCTGACGACGTTGTTGAATACGGGTGCCCACGTGAACGGTCCGAAGGACTTCCGCGCGTTGAGCACCTCGCCGAGCAGCGTGTACAGACCGAGGAAGAAGATCTGGGGAAGCGACCAGTATGCGAACGCGGTGACGAGGCCCGCGTACGCACCTCGGGCACCGAACAGCTGGGCGAGGAATGGCGCCAGGAGCGTGGCGACGAGAGCGACGGCCGCGAAGATCAGGATGCCCAGCGTGACGAGCTTGTTGATGTAGCCCTTGCCGCCGTCTGCATGAACGGATGCCCGCACGATCTGCGGAACGAGTACGGCGCTCAGGATTCCCTGCGCGATGATCGCGTAGATGCTGTTCGGCACCTGCGTCGCGGTGCCATAGGCGTTGGCTCCGACCGCGATCACCCCGATCGCCTGGATCAGCACCCACGAACGCACGAAGCCCAGCACCCGGGAGACCATCGTGCCGGAGGCGAGCATCGCGCTCGCCCGACCGACGCTAGCCACGGGGACTCCCTTCGTCGCCGACCGAGCCATCACGGGCATCCGCGTGGACTTGTGCGTCGGTGCCACTCGGGGCATCCGTTCCGGGCTCCGAACCGGCGTCACTCTGCGCAGACGTGACGTCTTCCGCACCTGGGTCACTCTGAGCATCCGTGCCGGCGTCGTCAGAGTCAGACTCAGCATCCGACTCGGCTGCCTTCTCACCATCGTCGGCGGCCGAGCCCCGCGCCCTGACGCGCCTCACGATGCTGCGGGTGAGTCCGAAGCCGAAGAAGAGCACGAAGGCGATGCCCAGGATGAGGGCACCCAGGCCCTCCCAGTCGGCGTGCACGTCGATGGCGGCCGTCTGTGCTGTGCCGATCGGCAGGCCCGTCGGGCTGTACAGCTGCAGCCCGAGCCGTACGCTTCCGTTGCCGAGCTTGGCTTTCACCGGCACGAGCACCTTGGCGCTCGCCTTCGCCGGGATGGTCTTGGCCGTGTCCGAGTCCACCTCGAGCCTGTTGTTCGACGGAGTTGCACGCAGCACGATGTTGACCGGTAGGTCGAATGCGTTCGTCACGGTCACCGGGATGAGGCTCTGCGCGCTTGCGACGGTGATCTTGCCCGTCGGGTCGATCTTCACCGAGCCGAGGGTTTGGGCCGCCTTCGCGTGGAACGCTGCGACCGCCGCGGGCCAGTTGTTGTCCGACTGACGCCAGGCGACGCCGAGCAGCGACAGCAGCTCGTTGCGGGTCTGCCCCGTGAGCGCCGTGGGATCCGCGAGCAGGGTGGCGAAGGCATCCAGGTTGCCCGCGTCGTTCCTGAGTGCCTGCGCGGCGGCGATGCGTGCTCCGTCGGGTGAGGCATCCTGCAGCTCCAGACCGCTGGAAATGGGCGCCGTGAGGGCGTCGCGCAGTGAGGATGCCGTGACCCACGGAAGTGCGAACACCGTGTCGAGCGCGTGGCTGGCCTCGGTCGAGTTCGCCGGCCAGTCGCGATCAAGTCCGGCGAGGATGATGCTTCCTCCCGAGCTCTGCGTGCTGATCTCGGCGAGCTGCGCTGTGACGGATGCCAGTGCCGCGTTCTCCTCGTCGGTCCCGATCGCGGTCACGACCGAACGCAGAGCGTCGCTGACGCCTTGGTCTGTGACCACGGCGACGCCTCCTTTGACCGGCATCGGAGCGTTCGGGGTGACCGAGAGGGATGACTGGTTGGTGTTGGATCCGGAGACGATGGCAGAGGGGTAGCCATTGGCCGCAAGGGCATCGATGTCGCTGGCGCGGAGGCTGCCGTCCGCGGGCCAGGCGATGCCACTGAACGTGTACGGCCAGGACAACAGCTGGGCGGTCGTCGGAACGTTCGGCTGCTGTGTCGTGGGCGTCGGGGTCGGTGTGACGAACGGATTGGTGGTCGCCGTCGGCGTGGGCTCAGGCGTCTCCCCCACCGAGAGCTGGCTGGGGAAGTTGCGCGGATCCATGGCGTAGTTGAACGACGTCGGCGCCAGCAGCGAGGCCAGGCCGGACTGCAGTTGCGCGGCCACGTCTGCATCTCCGTATTGAAGCGGGAACGAGTCGTTCGTGAGCGAGTCGAGCTGCGAAAGCCACGCCTGTGCGCTCTGCGGCGCCGACGTGCCCAGTACCCGGATGGACGCGATGATCATGGGGTCGATCGCGATCGCCATCGACGGGTGATCGCGCGCGAGGTCGAGCTGCCTGGTCAGCAGGCCGTCGGCCGCCGTGTACGTCGCGAGGTCGTCAGGGGCGATAAGCCCGTTGGAGGTCGGTGGCACCGTTATGGGCATGGCAATCGCCAGACCCACCTGGTGCTGCGCCCCCGTGCCCTCGTACGTGAGGCTCGAGTAACCCTTGCCGATGGTCCCGCCGGCATCCGTAACGGTGGCTTCGAGCCCGTACACCGCAGTCGCGCCCGAGAGTCCGACCGTCTGCTCCGGGATGGTGAACGTGGCGACTCGCTGGTTGGTGCCAGCTGTGACGCCCTGCGTGGGCACGGAGGCGAGCACGCGCGTTGCCGGGTCGTCACCGCCCGGCTTGAGCCAGGCATCCAGGTCGTCCCGCGAGTCGAGGGGCTTCTGAGTGATCGCGATGGTCGCTGTTCCCGGGCTGACGACCTTGGAGGTGGTGTTCGCAATGGTGATCGTGACGGTCACCGACTGGCCGGCCGATTGCGTTCCCGCGTTCCCGGCGTACAAGGCGACGGTGGGCGAATCCCCGTCGCCGTCGGAGTCCGTGTGGGATCCCTGCGGCCGGCTGTCAGAGACGGTGACCGCCGCCCCCGAAGCCGAGGGGGCTGACACCGCGATCGCCAGGGCGGCACACGCGGCAAGCAGTGCACCCCAACGACCCCGTCCCCTCATCAGCCGCATGCGGCAGCGCAGGGGTAGACGGGGAGCATGACGGCAATTGTACGGGGACGACGATCGCGGAACCCCGGACTCGGCGCAAGCCGAGGGGGTTCTCGGCGGGGGTTCACAAGCATCCGTTATCCGACCGGGCGCAGCAGCGGCCGCCGGTAGACTGTCGAGCACTATGCAGAGCGTCGCCGAGTCCCTCGTGCGCCTGCGCGAAACAGCCGAGTCGCCCGTCGTGTCACGCCTCGCCCGGGCCTTCACGGATGCCGGTCACGAGCTTGCGCTGGTCGGCGGTCCCGTACGCGATGCGCTGCTGGGCCGCACCGTGAACGACCTCGACTTCACGACGGATGCCACGCCCGCGAGCACTGTCGCAATCGTGAAACCACTGGCGGATGCCTGGTGGGACATCGGACGCCAGTTCGGCACTGTGGGCGCGCGGTTTGGCGACGACACGGTGGAGATCACCACGTATCGCGCGGACAGCTACGACGGCGCGACCCGTAAGCCTGAGGTGGTGTTCGGCGAGACGCTGGAGGGCGACCTGGTTCGTCGTGACTTCACGGTGAACGCGCTCGCCCTTCGCGTGCCGGACGTCGTGCTCGTCGACCCGTCCAATGGTGTGGACGACCTTCTTGGCAGGGTGTTGCGCACGCCGATCTCGCCGGAGGTGTCGTTCGGTGACGATCCGCTGCGCATGCTGCGCGCAGCACGGTTCGCGTCTCAGTTGGGCTTCGCGGTGAGCGACGACACCGTGGCTGCCATGCGTGAGATGGCCGATCGCATCGAGATCGTCAGTGCCGAGCGCATCCGAGACGAGTTGATCAAGCTCATGAGCAGTGACGACCCGCGCGCCGGGCTCGAGCTGCTGGTGGAGACCGGGCTGGCCGAGCGCATCCTTCCCGAGCTGCCTGCCCTTAGGCTGGAGATCGACGAGCACCACCACCACAAAGACGTGTACCGGCACACCCTTACCGTGGTCGATCAGGCGATCGGCTACGAGAAGGAGCGGCATCCGGGCGAGAAACCCGACCTCGTGCTTCGCCTCGCGGCGCTGCTGCACGACATCGGCAAGCCGGCCACGAGACGCCTCGAGCCTGGCGGCGCCGTGAGCTTCCACCACCACGACGTCGTCGGCGCCAAGCTCGCCCGCAAGCGGCTGCGTGAATTGCGCTTCGACAACGAGACGGTGGATGCCGTCGCACGCCTGATCGAGCTCCACCTGCGCTTCTTCGGGTACGCCGACGGCACCTGGAGCGACTCCGCTGTGCGGCGCTACGTGCGTGATGCGGGCGACCAGCTGGAACGACTGCACGAGCTCACGCGCGCGGACGTCACGACGCGCAACCGACGTAAGGCAGACCGGCTCGGATTCGCCTACGACGATCTCGAGGAGCGCATCCGGGAGCTTCAGGCGCAGGAGGAACTGGATGCCGTGCGTCCGGATCTCGACGGAACCGACGTGATGCGCATCCTCGGCCTGAAGCCGGGACCGGATGTCGGCCGCGCCATGAAGTTCCTGCTCGACGTGCGGCTCGACGAGGGTCCGGTGGGCCCGGAGGAAGCAGAGCGCCTGCTGCGCGAGTGGTGGGCCGCGCGGTAGCGATAGACCGTGGTTGAGTGGGGGGGCGGGCCTGCGGCGTGCTACTCAACCGGCGGTGGGGTGTGCCGGCGCCGCGATGCGCACGCCGTAGGCGGTGCGGATCCGCTCGCGCTGCCCGCCGGAGTGCACGACCTCGTCGCCGTCCACCGTGAGCTGCGTCGCATGGCAGCGGAGGGCATCCTTGATCTTTTCGATTCGGTCCGGCGCGTCGACGACGAAAGCGCCGGCGGTGTCCGCTGACACGAGTTCCGCGAACGGAACGCCCGCGCTCGCGCCCGCGCGCAGCGCGGCGGAGCGGATGCAGACATGGTCGGGGTGCCCGTAGCCGCCCTGGTCGTCGTAGCCGACCACGAGACCGGGTTTCACGTGGCGGATGACGGCGAGCATGTCGGCCTCCACCTCTTCCTGCGCTGCCCGCGTGAGCGCATCGGGCGGGGCGTCGTCCACCGGTCCGGCAAGCGTAGGGGTGACCCAACGCATTCCGGAGTCGCTGTACCGCCTGGCGGGTAGGCCGGTCGCGCGCGCGGGCGGCGTGCCGAGCAGGTATGCCTCGCTGATTCCGAGCACGCGAACGGCGCCACGCAACTCGTCGAGACGGATGCCCGTGAGCACGTCGGCGTCGTCGCCCACCTCGCCTCGCAGCGCGGGCACGACCTCGCCGCGCTCGCCGCGGGTCGCGGTGAGCAGCGCCACCCGGATGCCACGACCGGCCAGCCACAGGATGAGCCCTCCTGAGGAAAGGGTCTCGTCGTCTGGATGCGCGTGGACGAACAGCACGCGGTCGACGTGCCCGAATGGGTTCACGCGCAGGTCCGCCACGCGTCGTGCGCGGCGCGACCGAGGAGATCCCGGTACACCTGCACCGTCTCTCGTGCGGTGCGGTCCCACGAGCGCTCGTGCGCGAAGCGGATGCCCGCCGCAGACAGAGCGCGCCACCGCGCCTCGTCGTCGAGTATGTCGGTCAGCCGAGCCGCCCACTCCTCTGGATCCCGCGAACGGAGCAACGCGGCCGCTCGGGGGCTCACGGCTTCGACGAGACCACCGGATGCCGCGGCAAGCACGGGCACGCCGCTCGCCTCCGCCTCGAGGGCGACGAGTCCGTACGTTTCCGAGTGCGACGGCACCAGCGCCGCCGAAGCGTGTGCGAAGAGCTCGGCGAGGTCTTCGCGGGATAGGGGTCCGGCGAAGTGCACCAGTTCGGTCACGCCGAGCTCGGCCGCGAGGTGCCGCAAGTCGTCGACGTGTCTTTCGTACCCGTCGGTGGGGCCCCCGGCGATCACGAGCTCCGGCCGCCGCCCGGCGGGCACGGCCGCGATGGTGCGGATGGCGAGGTCGATGCCCTTCAGTGGCTCGAGGCGCGCAGCGGTGACGACGTAGGGCCTCGGGTCGAGCCGGCGGTCGCCGCGGCGGAACAGCGCCGCATCCACACCGGGAAGCACAACGCGCACCCGGTGGGGGTCGGCGTTGAGCCTTTGGATGATGGTGCGTTCCTCGGCGTGACTGACCGCGATGATCGCATCGGACGAGGTGGCGAGCCACGCCTCTCCGGCCAGGCGGCCGCCCGACTCGGGCCGCTCCCCCTCGCTGAGCGCAGTGGAGGGATGCGCCGCGATGCTGTGGAAGCTCTGCACGTGCGGCACGTGACGATCATGCGCGAACGGGAGGCCGGCCATGCCTGCCAGCCAGTGATGCGAGTGCACGATGTCGATGCCGCCCACGGCATCCAGACCGGCGCGGAAAGCGTCGACGAACGCCTCCTGCTCCCCTTTCGGCCGAAGTGCCGCCGGCCCCGCATCGACGAGCCGCAGCACGACACCCGACGGCCGTGTGCTCACCGCTGGAAGGTCACGGGTGAACCGCCGCGTGACCACCTCGACGTGATGCCCCGCGGATGCCATTCGCTCCGCGGTTGCCCGCACGAGCACGTTCATACCGCCGACGTCGCCCGAACCCGGCGCCGCGAACGGCGACGTGTGGAGCGCCACCACCGCGATGCTCAGGGGACGCTCGGTCATGCGTCAAGCCTAGGGACCGTTCCCGGTGGGGACCGCGGGTTGCCAACGCGGCTACTCAACCAGCGGTGGGCCGGGGGCGGATTGGCCGATCAGACGGGCATCCGGTAGGCTTGGTGGGTTGTCTGCCCGCCTGGCATCCGCTTGCGTGCGCGGACGACGATGCACATACCCTCCTGCTGCAGAAAGCCTGCAGCCGTTCTAGTCCAGAGGAGGTGGGTTAGTCATGCATCAGTACGAGTTGATGGTCATCCTCGATCCGGAGATCGATGAGCGCACCGTTGCTCCCAGCCTTGACAAGTTCCTCAACGTCATTCGCAACGATGGTGGTTCGATCGACAAGGTAGACATCTGGGGCAAGCGCCGCCTGGCGTACGAGATCGACAAGAAGTCAGAGGGCATCTACGCCGTCGTCGACTTCACGGCGAACTCGGATGCCACGCAGGAGCTCGACCGCCAGCTGAAGCTGTCCGAGGCAGTCATCCGCACCAAGGTGCTGCGTGCCGAAGAAGCGATCGCCCAGGTCGCCGCCGCCCAGAAGCGAGCGGACGAGAAGCAGGCCCGCAAGCGCAGGCCTGAGCCCGTCGAGTCCGCCGACAAGGCGAGCGCCTAGTCCCATGGCAGGCGAGACCATCATCACCGTGGTGGGCAACCTCACGGCCGACCCGGAGCTGCGCTACACGCAGAATGGGCTGGCAGTTGCCAACTTCACCATCGCGTCCACTCCGCGCACCTTCGACCGTGCGGCGAACGACTGGAAAGATGGCGAGGCTCTGTTCCTGCGCGCAAGCGTGTGGCGTGATTTCGCCGAGCACGTGGCGGGATCGCTCACCAAGGGCTCACGGGTCATCGCTACCGGGCGGCTCAAGCAGCGCTCCTACGAGACGAAGGAAGGTGAGCGCCGCACCTCGATCGAGCTCGAGATCGATGAGATCGGGCCGTCGCTGCGCTACGCCACCGCGTCCGTCACGCGTGCTCAGTCGTCGGGGGGCGGCCGCGTCGGCGGTGCGGCATCCAACGACGAGCAGTGGGCGCCGTCCACCGGGTCAGACTCGAGCTCCGACGTGTGGAACGCGCCGGGCAACTACAGCGACGAGACCCCTTTCTAAACAACTCTTCACGGATGCCTGAAGCCAGGCATCCGCTTCATCAAAGGAATAACCATGGCTGGAAAGTCGAGCGGCGACCGCCGCAAGCCGATCCGCAAGGGTAAGGACGGCAAGAACGCCGCTCCGGCGAAGACCGTCCGTGTTGGCGTCATCGACTATAAGGACGTCGCCACCCTGCGCAAGTTCATCTCCGAGCGCGGCAAGATCCGCGCCCGCCGCATCACCGGTGTCTCCGTGCAGGAGCAGCGCCTCATCGCCAAGGCAGTCAAGAATGCCCGCGAGATGGCTCTTCTGCCCTACGCAGGCTCCGGCCGTTAGGAGTCACCCATGTCGAAACTGATTCTGACGCACGAGGTCTCCGGCCTCGGCTCGGCCGGGGACATCGTCGATGTCAAGAACGGCTATGCCCGCAACTACCTCATTCCGCAGGGCTTCGCGATCGCGTGGACCCGCGGCGGTGAGAAGCAGGTCGAGCAGATCAAGTCCGCGCGTGCCGCTCGCGAGCACGCGACGATCGAAGAGGCACAGGACCTCAAGTCGAAGCTCGAGGCGGCGACGGTGAAGCTCACCGTCAAGGCCGGCGCAGAGGGCCGCCTGTTCGGCTCGGTGAAGACGGGCGACATCGCCGACGCGGTCGAGGCCGCGGGCATCGGTGCCGTCGACAAGCGCAAGATCGAGATCGGCTCTCCGATCAAGTCGGTCGGCACGCACGAGGCGACCATCAAACTGCGCGACGACATCAACGCCACGATCACCCTCCAGGTGGTCGCTGCGAAGTAGCGTCAAGGCGCCAGGAACGGGCCGTACCCCACTTGGGGGTGCGGCCCGTTCGCGTAGCCCGGACGGGCACGACGGTGCCCTGCCGAGGTTGATCCGCCTATCACCACTGCGACTAATCCGCAACGTTTGTCCACACCCACCGGAGTGTCGCGCTCGAGGGTGACCACAGGCATCCGACAACTTTTCCCACACAGCCCCGGGATAACTTTTATCCTGGTCAGGCCACTAATAGGTTCACAAACTAGTAAGTTATCCCCAGAACTTCCCACACCTTCTGCACACGGCCCTCGGCGTTTCGCGCAGACTCTCCACATCGTTATCCACAGGCTGAGTTGTGGCGCAGCATCCGCCGTCCCTAGGGTGGGTCAGCGCCGTATGAACGTGCGGCGTTCACCCGAATCGTGGTCTTTGTCGGGGGTGGCTGAGACCGTAGTGGTGCACGGGCACCACCGCAGAAGCGTGCCCGGCAAGCGCGAGCGATCGGGGGTGCAACCGCGCGGAGAACATGGTCGGCGTCAGCCGACCCGAGGGAAGAGGAGGTCTCGTGTCGATCGCTCACCTGGGCCTGGCAGACGGCCGCACAGCGCCCGAAGGACGATCGACCGAACGCACCCCTCCGCACGACCTGCTTGCGGAGCAGAGCGCCCTCGGAGGCATGCTGCTGAGCAAGGATGCCGTGGCAGACGTCGTCGAGACCGTACGCGGCGGCGACTTCTACATCCCGAAGCACGAGGTGATCTTCGACGCGATCCTCTCGCTCTATTCGCGCGGAGAGCCGACCGACGTCATCGCCGTCACCGACGAGCTCACCAAGACGGGCGAGCTCAGTCGCGCGGGCGGCCCTGAATACCTGCACACCCTGACGAGCCTGGTGCCGACCGCGGCGAACGCGGGCTACTACGGCGAGATCGTCGCGGAGCGCGCACTCTTGCGCCGCCTGGTCGAGGCCGGCACGCGCATCACGCAGATGGGGTACTCGGGTGAGGGCGAAGTGCTCGACCTCGTCAACGAGGCCCAGGCTGAGATCTACTCCGTAACCGGGTCGACCGACAGTGAGGACTACATCCCGCTGACGGATGCCGTCACCGCGGCCATCGACGAGATCGAGGCGGCAAAGCACAAGGACGGCACGATGACCGGCGTGCCCACCGGGTTCGCCGACCTCGACGATCTGACCAACGGCTTGCACCCGGGTCAGATGATCATCGTCGCGGCCCGCCCTGCCCTCGGTAAGTCCACGCTCGCCCTGGACTTCGCCAGAGCCGCCGCGATCAAGAACGACATGGCGACCATCTTCTTCTCGCTGGAGATGGGCCGCAGTGAGATCGCCATGCGTTTGCTGTCGGCAGAGGCAGGCGTTCCGCTGCAGAACATGCGCAAGGGCACCGTCGACCAGCGCGACTGGACGACGATCGCCGCGACTCGTGGGCGCATCAACGACGCTCCGCTCTATATCGACGACAGCCCCAACATGACGCTCGTGGAGATCCGTGCGAAGTGCCGGCGCCTCAAGCAGCGCGTGGGGCTCAAGATGGTCGTCATCGACTACCTGCAGCTGATGACGAGTGGCAAGCGCGTCGAGAGCCGCCAGCAGGAGGTCAGCGAGTTCTCCCGAGCCCTGAAGCTGCTGGCCAAGGAGCTCCAGGTTCCCGTCGTCGCGCTCTCCCAGCTGAACCGTGGCCCCGAGCAGCGTGCCGACAAGCTGCCCGCCCTGGCCGACCTGCGTGAGTCGGGATCGATCGAGCAGGATGCCGACGTGGTGATCCTGCTCCACCGTGAGAGCGCATACGAGAAGGACAACCCCCGCGCTGGCGAGGCCGACCTCATCGTCGCCAAGCACCGCAACGGCCCCACCCGCACGGTGACCGTCGCCTTCCAGGGCCATTTCTCCAGGTTCGCCGACATGGCGCCGATGTAGCGATACGGGTTATACGTTCCGAGCGGTGGCGGATTCCGCGGCACATGCCGGGCGCGCGGGGCGGATCCGTGACGTATCTCCGCATCGAGTCGTTGCCCGTGGGGCCGAGAACCGGCTTGTGCGCTGGGCCGTACAGAACCCTGCCTCCACCCTGCGACGGGGTCAGGACGGGATGTGCCGATAGGTGAATTAAGTGGATGCGTCACGCCCGAAGAGCGCCGCGACCGCGGCCTCCCGCACGTCGTCCAGGTCGGCGTCCAACCGGCCGTGCGCGGCGAGCTGGCTGATGCCGTGCAGTGTGCTCCAGAGGAGTTCCGCGCGCACCGCGCGGTCTTTGTCGTCCACTCCGCCGACCGCGCGGGCGAGCATCTCGAAGCCGCGGCGGAGGACTTCTGGGGTCTCGTCGGAGGCGAAAACGATGCTGCTGCGCGCGGAGGCCATCGCCTCGTACGTCGACGGCTGCTCGCGGGCGAATTCGAGATAGGACGCGATGAGCGCGGGGAGCGCGTCCGGCCCGTCGCCGTCGGACGCCATGGCCGTCGCGAGATCCTCGTATCCCTCCATGACGACGCGCGCGACGATGTCGTCGCGTCCGCCGCGGAAGTGCCGGTACAGGATCGGCTGGCTGACGCCGATCTCGTCGGCGAGACGACGGACGGTCACGGCCGGCCATCCCTCGCGTTCCGCGATCTCTCGCGTGGTGCGGATGATGCGGGCCTCGCGTTCGACGAATCGCTCGGAGTCTTGCGCTGAACGTGGCATGCGGCTACATTAGCAGCGCTAACAGTTAGCGATGCTAACGCGCACCAACGTCACCACGAGATCACCACTACGTCTCGCATGCATCGATCGGAGAAGCAATGCCCATCGCCATCGGCGTCACCGCCGTCCTCGCCATCCTTAGCCTCGCCGTCATCTTCGGCACCGACATGAGCGTCGCCGTCGTGCAACGCGCGGTCTACGCCGAGCTCGACGACCGCACGATGGTCCGGGTCGTCGGCCGCGGACACTACTACGGCGATCGCCGGTTCCCGGTCATCGGGATCGGTGGGACGATCGCCACCGCGGCGACCGTGGTCCTCGCCTTCCTCGCCGTCTCGCCTCTGGCCGGCGCCCTCGCGGCGACGGGTCTCGCGCTGCTGCTGGTGTGGCTGGTGCTCTTCGCCACGATCGCGAAGCCCATCAACAACGTCCTCACGGCCGCGGCGTCCACGGGCGACATCCCCACGGACGCGCGCGCCCTGCAGGCCAGGTGGGAGTCGATCATCCCGCTGCGGGCGACTCTCCTCGGTGTCGCGATCGCGCTGCTGTGCGCGACGCTGTTCCTGGTGTGAGGGATCTACCGCCTGCGCCGAGCGATCAGGAACACTACGACCAGGACAACGAACAGTGCTGTGAAGACCGCCACTAAGGCTCCGGCGCTGATTGCCATCTGTCCTCCTTGCGAATTCTCGCCGGAGGACAGTATCGGCGATCATCGTTCGAACCTCCAGCGCGATGAGGGATCCGCTAACCGAGGGAGATCGCGATGCGACTGGATCCACTTGGACATCAGCTCACCGAACATGGTTTCGCTCGTCGGGCGGACGACGACAGGCTCCGTCAGCTTCTTGCCGCCAGCGTGGGTGACGACGGCGAGTTCCGGGCTGAAGCCCTCGATATGTTCAGCCTCCCGTGCCAGATACGACTGCGGGATGAACAATGGCAGGTATACGTTCTCGGCTCCGGTTGCTTTGATGCGAGCGTCAAGCTCGGCCTGCATCCGCTCCCACAACGCGTACGCATACGGTCGAATCACCATCGTGCCGCGGACCGGGCCATTGTCAGCCAACTCCGCCTTCTCCAGGACGTCCTGGTACCACCGCGGGAAATCATCCTGCTGAGACGCGAGCACTCTCGACCGATACGCCGCCATCGTGCAACGCTACCGGCGAGCTCCCCCACTCGACAGGGCTGAAAGGGCGTCGGTAGCCCACCGGCTTGCAGCGGGGCGTGCGCGCAATCCGGTTGCCACATCGCGCTGACGAACTCCCAACCGAGCGGGTACCGGGCGTGATTTCTCGCGACCTCTGCACCAATCGGTAGCTAGGTGGGATGCTTGGCGCATGAGCGCGATGCCTGTCAGTCGCATGGGCAAGTAGGCACTGCCCGGAGGACATGAGTCGGGTGGCCGGGGCCGCTTCTTCTCCCATCGCACCCTGAAGAGAAGGGCACGAGAAATGACTGAAGGAACCAAAGACGACCCGTGGCAACTCACCACAGCCCCTGGGTCATCGAACTACGTCATGTATATCGACGGCGATGAACTCGTCTGCCAGGTCGGGTCGACCCAGCTGAAGTACCAGGCACGCGCGATTGATGATCTGCACGCGTGGCTGACCGAACAAGGCGATTGGGTACCCCCCGGCGCTGCCGATGAACTAAAGCCGGCCGCCGATGGCACGGTCGAAGCCTGGGGCCGCTCAGAGTCCAACCCGGTCGGAGGCTGGTACGGGCTCCGCAAGGGATACCGCGGCCGTTTCGGAATGTACCTGCCACCCCTGCTCGAGAAACTCGGTCGGGCCGAGCTCACCCACACACCTCGCAACAACACCATCCGCGCCCTCTGAAGCGTCGTACTTGTCACCCGGGTGAGGGAATTCCCGGAGTGCCCGTGAAAAGCCGATCCGGCGGTCCTCCGTCGGATGAGCACCAGCAAAGGATGCTTGGGAGCGCCATTACGGCGATGGCATCTCGACGAGCGGCCGCAGTTCAGCGATGAGCGCGCGAGCGCTTTCGATCCGGTCTATGCCGAGGCGGTCACCGTGTTCGTTCGCCCACGCTGCTTGTCGTGCATTAATCGTGTCCAGAACCTGACGCCCTCCGGTCGTCAGCGAGAGCAGCTTCGCACGCCGATGCCGCGGGTTGTGGCTGAAGGCGGCAAGTCCCTCGTCGACAAGCAGATCGGCAACGCGCTGCACCGGTTGGCGGGCCATCCCGCGTAGCCGGCCGACTTGGGCGACTGTCTGCGGATGCTCGGCCACCGCGTCCAGCACCAACCAGCGCGCGAGTGTCTGTCCGCCGGACCCGGCGATCCTCTCACCGGCAGCGGTCACGAAGTGGCCAAGCATGGCCACCTCGACCACGAACGATGTGAAGACCTCGCCGGCCTCGGTACGCGGCATTCGAACTCCATTTCGTATTGACACCATGATGTCATAGCGATCAGACTAGCAGTGACACCATGATGTCAAAAATGCCGAGGAGGTCCCATGTCTGACCAGAGCCTTAGTCCACAAGCTGCAACCGCGGACACGCAGTCCGATATCCGAGCAACCGCGCCGGAAGACACGACGGTGATCGAGCCGTTCACGATGCATGTCCCGGAATCCGACCTGCAAGACCTGCGCCGTCGGCTCGAGCAGACCCGCTGGCCCGATGAACTGCCCGACAGCGGGTGGGACTACGGCGTGCCGCTCGCGTACGTCCGTGGTCTCGTCGACTACTGGCAAAGCGGCTACGACTGGCGTGACCAGGAGAAGGTCTTCAACGACTACCCTCAGTTCCTCACCACGATCGACGGTCAGCGAATCCACTTCCTGCACATCCGATCTCCGCACAAGGGCGCGTTGCCGCTGCTGCTTCTGCATGGCTGGCCCGGCTCGATCTCCGAATTCCTCGACGTGATCGGCCCGCTCTGCGACCCGACGGCGCACGGTGGCGACGCGAGCGATGCGTTCCACCTGGTGATCCCCTCGCTGCCCGGGTTCGGTTTCTCCGGACCCACTCACGACAAGGGATGGGATGCCGCGCGCACGGCGCGTGCGTTCGCCGTGCTCATGGAGCGCCTGGGCTACGAGCGATACGGCGTGCAGGGCGGTGACATGGGCGCGTTGATCGGACCTGAACTGGCTCACGCCGATCCCGACCACCTGGCTGGAGTTCACCTCAACGCGGCCACCGTCGGCTTCATCCCATGGGGCGAGGTTCCCGAGTCAGAGCTGGCCACCTACACCGACGTGGAGAAGGGACGGCTCGACATGCTGAAAGAGTTCATGGCGAGCGGAAACGCGTACTTCAACATCCAGGCCAGTCGTCCCCAGATGATCGGCTACGCGCTGACGGACTCACCTGTTGGCCAGCTGACCTGGATCGTCGACAGGATGGCCGCTTGGGTGCACGGCGCGATCGACGAAGCGTTGAGCCCTGACCGGATCCTCACAAACGTGATGTTCTACTGGCTTACCCGCACGGCGACCTCGTCCGCTCGGATGTATTACGAGAACATGCACGCCCAACCCGACTGGGGCAGGTCACGGTCCAGTGTGCCGGTGGGCGTTGCGGCATTCGCCGAGGACATCGCGATCCGACGATACGGCGAGCAAGGTCTCAACATCACGCACTGGAGCGACTTCGACGATGGCGGTCACTTCGCCGCGATGGAGCGCCCTCAATTGCTCGTCAACGATGTGCGGAGCTTCTTCGGCAGCGTCCGCTGACCGTCGTCGCTAGGGGCGCCCACGGTGTCCGATTGCAGCTTCAGCTCCGTGACATCGTCAGCGTGGATGGCCACAGCTTTCGCGTCTGCCGATGAAGTGCACCCTGGCACGAAGGCCGGAGGGTGTGTCAGGGCGTCAAAGCTAAGAAGCTGAGCCCGTTGGTCGCCTCGGCGCGTGCGAGTGCAGTGGCAGGGTCATCGAGGCCGACCGTGCTCACGTCGAGCGGGTCGAGGTCTAAGACGCCGGCCTCGATCTGGCGCCAGACCGAGAATATTGATTCGTTGGATGTCATCCAGGACCCGCGCAGTGTGATCCGGCGACGCATCAGGTCGCCGTACGGGATCGGAAGAGTCTGGCGCACCCCGCCGAGGAGCACCATGGTGCCGTCGGGACGAAGCACGTCGAATCCTGCCATCGTGAGGTCGGCGCTCGGCGTGGGGCCGAGTGCGTCGATGGTCACGTCGGCGTCGCCATTGAGTGCCTTCGTAATAGCAGCGGCGTCTTCCGTGCGGTCGCCCACCGACTGGACCGGCCGGACGCGGGCGTCGAGGGCCGCCAGACGGGCGAGGCTCCCTGCGTTCCGCCCTACCGCGGCGATGGTGCCCGCTCCACGGGCGAGTGCGAGCAGCACAGCCGCTCCGCCGAGTTGCCCGCTGGCCCCTGCCACGACCAAGCGGTCGCCGGGTCTCAATCCGCTCCGTTCCACTGCCCCGGCCGCGATACTCAGCCAGGGCAGGAACGCGAGCCTGGCCAGGTCACGGTACCGCTCCGCGCCGGGGAGAGCGACGAGTGTTGATGCCGGCATGAGCGCTCGTTCCGCGAACGTGCCCGTGCGCCATACTCGCCGCATGCCGTCGGTGGCAGGCGAGGGATGCCCACGTCCGCCGATTCCGGTCCACCCAAGAAGCACCTCCTCCGGTTCGGCGACGCGTCCAGTCGCGAGGAAACCGGTACTCAGAGCGAGCTCGCCCGGTCGCACGGTGTGGACGTCCTCGGCGACGGCCTCGACTCGTCCGATTCCGCCGATTCCCAGCACCGTTGGTGTCGCGATGCCGCCGCGGCCGCCCATGGTCAGCGCCCGGGTGTACGCCGGTACCTGCACGGCGAGCATCCGTAAGACTGCTCCGCCGCTGCGGAGCTGCGGGTCCGGCACCTCTTCGAGTTCGAGTGGGCTTCCGAGTGAGTCAAGGGTCCATGCCTTCATCCCCCTAGCCTGAGCGGCCTCCAGAGTGGTATCCATAGCGGTCCTATGCTGGTATCAGCGCTGCCAGGAGGTGCACGATGACCGAGATGATTGGTGAACGGCGACGCGAACTCGGCTTGTTCCTCCGAGCGCGACGGGAACGCACCTCACCTGCGGATGTCGGCCTCCCCGGGTCTGGCAGACGACGCACTCCCGGGCTGCGCCGCGAGGAGCTGGCCACGCTCGCCGGCATCAGCACGACCTGGTACACCTTTCTCGAGCAGGGCAGGCAGGTCCGCCCCTCCGATCAGGTGCTGACGGCAATCGCGAATGCGCTGCGGCTCGATGAGGCAGAGCGGGCGCATCTTCTGGCCATCGCTGCCGGTGGCACCGTTCCCGTCACGGATGTCGAGTACATCGCCCCGGAGGTAGCAGAGGTACCCAGGATGCTCGAACCCCACCCTGCGTACATCACCGGCAGTAGCTACGACCTGCTCGCGTTCAACGAGTCGGCAGCCGTGTTGTTTGCCGGCGCCTTTGACGGCCCTCATCCGAACCTCGCTCGGTGGGTCTTCCTCGAGCCGATCGCACGCGAAATCCTCCCGGACTGGACGATAGTCGCGCAGGGGCTCCTCGCGCGGCTTCGAGCCAACGCGGGCAAGCATCCAGGATCGCCGCGCTTCGAACGTCTCGAGCACGAGCTCCGCACCGCGAGTGTCGAAGCAGACACGTGGTGGCCACGCTACGACATCGCATCGAGCCGGACAGGAGTCAAGCGTGTGCGCACGCCGTCTGGCGGCGAACAGCTCATGACGCACACGTCGTTCCACGTGACCGACCAGCCCGAGCAGATACTGACCGTCTACCGGCGAACCTGATCCCCGCCAGTGAGTTACGAAAGGCACATGGTTGCGGCACCTGCGTATACGATCCAGCCCGCGAGAACGCACGTGAGGGCAACGCTTGCGACTGCGATAGCCGCGGAAGGCGAGGCGCTGAGGTGCCTCAGTCGACGGTCGGCCACGGACACCGTGCCACAGACGAAGATGACCAGTGAAACGACCGGCACGGCCACCACGACTACCTGCTCGAATGCGCACATCGCTGGGACCGATGGTCCACTGCTTTCAGTGAAGGAGCCGGCTTCGAACCAGATCGCGGTGGCACCCACGAGCCCGAGTAGGAAGGTGACGCCGAGAAGGAGAAGCGACGCGATGAGGTCGGCGCTACCGGCCGTGCGACCGGCCTCCTCAACCGGTCGTGGCATCCGCGAGTCTTCTGGCGCGTGATTCGGGCACTCCCAGCATGAGCAGGCTCGTCATCGACGCCCCGCGCACGCCGGGAGCCCCACGCGACATGTCGTTGTCCGCTACCGCGAAAACGGCGGCGAGGGCGAGCTGGCTCAGAATGTCGGCGGGCAGGTGCCGTCCGAACGTTTCGCTGTCTTGACCTCGTTGCACGAGGTCGGCAAGTGCCGTGTCAACCGGCCCCAGCAGGGAGTGGATCTCGTCCCCGTACTCGCCGCGTCGGAGCGCCAATAGCACTCGGTAACGATGCGCCACCGGCCACAGGTGCGCGACGAAATCCGCCCACACCACGTCGGCAGCGCTATCGGAGACGTCGACGTCGGTCAGCACCGCCGCGATCTCGCCGACCGCCCGTTGCGTAAGTGCGTGCACGAGGTCGGCGCGGGACGGGAAGTAGCCGTAGACGGTACGGCGAACCACCCCGCCTGCGGCGGCGATGTCGGCCATGCCGGCGTCGGGGCTGGAACCGAGTACCTCGAGGGCGGCGTCGAGAATGCGGTCCCGCGTGTCCTTCATCGCGCGATTCCGCGCGGAGCCATTGTGCACAACCCCATGGTTGCACACACATGTGCAAGGGCGTACGCTGCACATCCGTGTGCATTGCACACGAGTGTGCAATCCGTGGCATCGATAGCAACCGTTCAGGAGAACCAAGCCATGGCCGAACCAACCGCCGCAGCATCCGACCTTGTCCGTCCATTCCGGGTCGCTATTTCGGACTCCGAGATCGCGGAACTCAAACAGCGGCTGGCCCGGACTCGCTGGCCCGCTCCGGAAACCGTCGCGGACTGGTCACAAGGGGTCCGTGTGGAGAACGCCAAGTCGCTCGTCACGTACTGGGAGCGACAGTACGACTGGCGCCGATTCGAGTCGGAGCTCAATCGCTTCCCTCAGTTCTTGACCACGATCGATGGGCTCGATGTCCACTTCATTCACGTCAAGTCCAAGAATCCGGGCGCGCTGCCGCTGATCTTGACGCACGGATGGCCGAGCACGATCGCGGACTTTCTGGGCCTGATCGGTCCGCTCACCGACCCGGGCGCGTTCGGAGGCGACGTCGACGATTCCTTCGACGTGGTCATCCCATCGCTTCCGGGATTCGGATTCTCGGGAAAGCCGACCGAGACGGGCTGGACGGTTTCCCGAATTGCCGCCGCATGGGCGGAGCTGATGAAGCGCCTTGGCTACGGGAAATGGGTCGCTCAGGGCGGTGATTGGGGTTCGGTGGTGACCACCGAGCTCGGGGCCATGCGTCCAGACGGCCTCCTCGGGATTCACGTGAACACTCCCTACGCTTTTCCGCCACGCATACCCGAGACGTTGTCTCCCGAAGAGCAATACGCTGTCGATGGGCTCGCCCGCTACACCGGCGAACTCGGAGGATCGAATCACATTCAGGGCACGAAGCCGGAGACGGTCGGATTCGCACTGGCCGACTCCCCGGCCGGCCAAGCGGCCTGGATCTACGAGAAGTTCCAATCCAAGACAGACAATCGAGGTCTCGCTGAAGAGGCGCTCGCGATCGATGACATGCTGAACGCGATATCGCTCTACTGGTTCACCAACAGTGCCGCGTCATCCGCCCGCATCTACTGGGAGAACCGGACAGCCACCATGGCGGGGCCGAAGCTCACGCTTCCGGTCGCAGTGACCGTGTTCCCCCGAGACATTCCACGCTTGCCGCGAAGCTGGATCGAATCGACCTACAACGACCTGATCCACTACGGCGAGGCCGACAGAGGCGGGCACTTCGCGGCGCTCGAGCAACCCGACATCCTGATCAACGAAATCCGCACAGGGCTGAAGAGCCTTCGTTCCTAGAGACGGCTGCTACCAGCGGACCCGGGACTACGCTCGGCACGAGCAGTGCCCAGAGCCGACAAAAGAAGCCAACCGTGAAAGCCAATCGTTCCATCCCGCCGGTCACAGTCATCCCGGTGCTCACCTATCCCGATGTGGCTGCAGCCGCGGCGTGGCTGACGTCGGCGTTCGGCGCGGTCGAGCGTGTGCGCATCGGGAACGGCCATCGCGCGCAGATGAGTATCGGGGGCGGAGCGTTCGTCGTCGCAGAGGCAAGCGGTACACGGCATCCGCCACGCCATGGCGAGCCAGGGCCGGTAGGGATCATGGTTCGTGTTGAGGATGCCCTGGCACACTGCGCGCGTGCACGTGCGGCGGGCGCTGCCATCGTCGAGGAGCCGACCGACCATATGTACGGCGAGCGACAGTACAGTGCCGCGGACCTCGCCGGCTATCGCTGGACATTCACCGAGTCGATCGCCGACGTCGCTCCTGAGGAGTATGGCTCCAGGACAGTCGAGCCTTGGCGCCACGACGAGACGCCGACGACTGCCACGGAACTCCCGGAGAGCTGAGGTCGGAAGGTCGCGGACGGGCCATTTGACCCTGCTTGCCGGTTCTCGTCGCGTTTGCCGGGATGCCACGATGCAGGATGAGTGAATGAAGCTGACGCTCGACCTTCACGACATCTACAACCGGGGCGGCGACATCGATCGCGCACTCCGCGCGGTCATCGCGGAGGCCGTCGCGAAGAAGGCTCCGCTTGTGGAGATCATCCCGTAAGGGATCGGGCGCTCTGAAGAAGCGCGTACTGCGCTTCCTCGACCAGCCGGAGATCAAGGCGCAGTATCACCGGGTCGAAAAGGACTCGAAGAACTTCGGCCGGGTATTCGTGCATTTCCGGTGGAAATGACGCAACGATCGCTACGAGACCGGAAGCTGCGCGAGTACGGATGCCCGCATCATCTCGAGCGGGCGGATGCTGCGTTCTGCCCGGCCCAAGATCACCGCACCTTCTGCAGACGCGATCATGATGGGCGCCAGACGCTCGGCGTCGGCTCTTGACACTCCGACTCTGGTCAGCGTATCGACGAGGAGTTGCTCCTGTCCGACGAAGACTGCAGCAGCGCGATCACGTGGCTCAGTGGATTCACCCGCGACGACGACGGCGGTGATTGCGCATCCGGCATCGAAATCCGATCGCGTGAGCACCGCAGCCCAGATGTCGAACCATCGGTTCACGAGCTCGACCGGCGTCGCGGGCGAGGTCTCAGCGAGGAGTTCGCGCATCCGTCGGTCGGACAATTCGATCGCGCACTCCACCAGCTCGTCTTTCCCGCCCGGAAAGTAGTGATAGATCGAACCGCGAGGCGCTCCGGTAAGCGCGAGGACGCGCGGAATCGCCGCAGCCGCAGGTCCGCCGCCAGCCAGTAGACGCTCGGCGCCCGTGATCATCGTGTCCCGCACCGCAGCAGATCTGCGGCGGTTGGTCGCGGCCTTCTCGGTCATGGCTTCGATTCTATGCTCAAGGGTATATGTTATGCAGCATAGCCTAGAAGAAGGAACAAACGATGACCACTCCACTGTCGATCGACGTCTACGTCGCCCCGATGCGCCCATTCGCCGGCGCCCCCGCATCCGCCGAGGGCGACGAACCGATGTGGTCTCCGATGAGTGCCACTCTGATCTCGGGAGAGACGGAGGCGGTCTTGGTCGACACCCTCGTCACCTTCGATCAGGTCGACGCGCTTTCCGATTGGATCGAGGCTCACGGCAAGAAGCTCGTCGCGATCTACGCCACGCACGGGCACGCCGACCACTGGATCGGCTTGGCTCGTTTGCTCGAAAGGTTTCCGGAGGCGCGGGGCGTCGCAACGCCGGAGGTGGTTGCTCGCGCAGAGTTCGAGAGCACCAACCCAGCCGTATCGACCTATTGGCAGACGATCTTCCCTGGCGAAGTCCCCGATCGACCGGTTCTGCCGCAGCCTCTTGCAGACGACGTGATCGACCTGGAAGGCTCCGAACTCCGCGTTGTCCGCGTCGGGCAGGGAGACACCGAGTTCTCCACAGTGCTGCACGTGCCAACGATCGACGCGGTCGTCGCCGGCGACGTGATCTACAACGCCGTGCACATCATGACTGCGGAAACGGGACCGGCTGAGCGCGACCAATGGCTGGCGAGCCTGGAGGCGATCGCTGCCCTCAACCCACGAATCGTTGTCGCCGGGCACAAGCGGCCCGGAAACGAGGACGGGCCGGAAACGATCGAGCAGACGCGTCAGTATCTGCGCGACTTCAGCGACATCGTGCGCGACGAAGTGGATCCAGCGGCCATCGTGGCGCGGATGCTCGAGCTGCATGGCGACCGCGACAACCCGCGTACCCTCTGGCACTCCGCTCGTGCCGCCGCCGCCCGAAAGGCCGGGTGAACCGACCCGGCAGGTGACCTTCCTATTGCCGTCGCACGACGTGGAAGGTGTCGATCCGGATCGCCCTCGGTTGCCTACGGTCGAGCGGCATGCGGCACCTCCCGAGCCAGCAGGATTGCAACCGCGGCGAGGAGGCTGCCCGTGATGCGTCGTTGTGGCGAGGAATGGTTCGCGAACACGGGGTGGCAGCCGGCGGCGGAGGACTTCGGTGAACTGTTCTACTCCGACATCGAGGAGCGTGAGGACGCGTCGGTGTTCGAGCGCCGTCAGTCGAGTACCCCTGGGTCCCAGCCGTGGCCGCTGGTTGAGTTGCCGAAGGTGCCGACTCGAGCGGTCGTCTTCACCGAGGACCGGTTCTTCCCTCCCGAATTCATGCGACGTGTCATCCGCGACCGGCTCGGAGTCGACGCCGACGAGGTGCCGGGAGGACACATGGCGATGATCTCCAGGCCGGACGAACTCACGTCGTTCCTCGTGTCGTGCTCGTAGCGGCGGTACCGGCTGAGAACCGAATGGCGTCCTCGGTCGTCACCAAGAGTGTCATCGAGCGGATGCTGCACTCTGAGGTCCACAGACCCGTCGCTATCCGACGACGTTCGGCTGGTCCAAAATCCAGAGCCAGGTTCCATCGGCTTGGCGTCGCGCGACCTCGGCCGTGGCGCCGCCGTGGAACCGAGTCGAGGTCAGGGCAAGGTCGCCATGGCGGAGGAGTACCTGGCGCACCTCGCCGCTGAACTGGGGTCGGTTCGCGAGCAATCTTTCGTACAGTCGCCGGATTGCTGCGCTCCCCGTCGACGTTTGCCCAGGCGGCGATTCGATGACGGCCGTTGGCTCATACAAGGCGACCACGCCGTCGACGTCACCGGCGTTCGCACGGATGAGGAACATCCTTCCGAGGGCTTCGGGATCGGTGGCGGTCTCTCGTTGGTTTGGCTCAGGCATGATTGGCACCTCCACGGCGGACCGGAAACGTTGGCCTTTTGGGTCATGTTCACGCGCGCCACCGACAGGAAGGGTCAGCCAGTACTGAGGAGGCCCCAGTCCGTAACTGCAGCCTGGTGCTCAGATCACGCCGTGAGGTCTGCGGCGAGTTCCGACAGCCGGTCCTCGCGTGACTCTTCGTGCCCTGTGATGGTGACCACGGCGTTGCCGTTGATGACCACGAATTGGCCGTATCTCCCCTCGAATCGCCAAGCGTCGCCAGGGCCGGCCCAGGTCGCGATCCCGTAGCGGTCCATTGGAGGCGCGCTGCCCGTGGAGACCCAGGATGCGTGCATGGAATCGACCCACTCAGGCGAAACGAGGGTACGGCCATTCCACGTCCCTCGGTCCAGGAGCACGCGGCCGATGCGAGCCAGCTCTTCCGTGCGAAGCTCAAGCCCGGTGCCGCCGATGATGAAACCGAGTGGGCAACGGTGCCACTGGGGGTTGTCGATCTCGAGCGGCTGGAAAAGCCGCGGCAGCAGCCAGTCGCGAACGTCCCCGACGACTGTCGCGAGCATCCTCATGGCCACGTAAGTGCTCACGTCGGAGTATTGGAATCGGCGGCCAGCGGACGGGCGGGAGAGCATCTCGGCGGCCAGATCCGGCCAGGGGGCAGGCTCGTGCCCGAACCACCGGAAGTCGATCCCGCTGGTCATCGTGAGCAGATGTCTCAGAGTGACCTGTTCGGATCCGGCTCCGAACGGGATGTCTGTGAACACGTCGTCGACACGGAGGTCGAGGGTGATGAGGCCCTCGTCGATCGCCATTCCGGTGGCGAGCGCGCACACCCCCTTCGACACCGAGTACAGGTTCTCCCGGTCGTCGCTGCGCCAGCGGTGGGATGCGGTTTCGTCGCCCACACGGATGTGCACGCCGTACACCCAACCCTTCCGAATCGACCGCGGACACGAACCGTTCGAGGATGTCCTCGGCAGAGGTCATGAGAGTCCCTTCTCCATGGAGCGGCGCGACCCCAATTACTGAGACTTGGGGTACGCGACGACCCTAGGGGCTGCGTCGCAAGCTTGGTCGCGTACGCCAAGTCTCGCTGACAGTCTGCACGTCGCAAGGCACGCTCACGCTAGCCAAGGGAGCCGCTGTGCCCTCTTCGCAGCCCTAGACGGCGGCGGGCCGCCGCTGTTCCGAGGGAATGACGATCCACATCACCAGGTATGCAATGAACTGCGGCCCAGGCAACAGGCACGACAGCAGGAACAGCACACGAACAGTGAGAGGCCGCAGGCCGAAACGACGAGCGAGCCCGGCGCACACGCCGGCAATGACGCGGCCTTCGAGCGGCCGTTGAAGAGTATGCATGCATCCAGTCTTCTTCGGGTCTGCTCGCGCCACCATCGGGGAAACCCCCGAGCAGACCCGTATGTTTTCCCGAGACCCCGGCTGACTTCGGAGCTCGCTAATGCGACTGGATAATTGAAGTCATGGATCAAGGACGAGCGCCCCATGGCGACCGCGTGCTTGAAACCAGCCGCCTGCTGTTGCGGCCGCAGCAGGTGCCCGACGCCGAAGTCTTTCGCCAACTGTGGCTCGAGCGCGACCCACGCGTGCCGCCGCACCGCCGCATAACGCCTGACGGGCGTCCGACCTTGGAAGACATCGAGTCCCAGATCCTTCAAGATGACGGATGCCCCTCGCCCGGCCTCCTCGCCGTCGAGCTGAGGAACACCGGACAGGTGATCGGCTATTGCGGCTTGATCTCCAATAAGTACGGGCAACCGGATGAGCCGGAGCTCGCGTACGAGTTCCTCCGTGCGGTGTGGGGCCGCGGATACGCCACTGAATCCGCACGGACCGTTGTCGACCAAGCTCGAGCGATCGGGTACCAACGTCTATGGGCCACCGTGCGCGACTGGAACGTCGCGTCGCGGAGGGTGCTGGCGAAGAGCGGCTTTGTCGAGACCGGCCGTGTGGAGCCCGATCCTGTTCACGGCGACTCCCTGTTCACCGCGAAGGTGCTCTGAACCGACTTCCCGGCATCGCTCAGCTCGGCAGCGGCCGGAGTTTGAACATGAGGATGCCGAGGTACTTGTTCAACACCGCCTGTTTGTGCGGATACCGCCGGCGGGTTTCCTCGTCCATCTGGGGCTCGACGGCAGCCTCGATCCATAACCGTGCTGCGCTGAAGATGTTGAGCAGATCCGACATCGTGTACGGCCGCTTCGTCAGAGTGATTTCCTCGTTCCACCCCTTGTGCCGGTAGGAGAAGGAATCAGTCGCGAAGTACTCCTCGCCCAGCGAGGTTCCATTCTGTTCGGCCCGCTCAAGCGCATATCGGATCGGTTGCGTCCTGGTCAGCAGGATGAAGCCACCATCGGTGAGCAGCGCCCGTGCCGCTTCCAGCGCGGCGACGGCATCCTTCGCGTACCCGAAGGACTGCAGGAACAGGATCCGGTCGAACCGCCGCTCGGCCAGCCCTGGCACCGAGGCCAGGTCGGAAAGGTCGCCTTGGACAAGTTCCAGGCCCCGCGGTGGTGAAGCGATGAAGTTGCCACTGATATCCACCCCGACCGACGCCGCTGCCCCGTCCTCGCGGACCAGCTCGGCGACCTTGCCGCCGTTGCCGCAGCCGGCATCCAGCACCGACAGCCCGTTGACATCGCCCAGCAGTTCGCGCTGCGCCGGCCACTCGACAAGCCGATCCAGTGAATCCTCTCTGGCTCGTGCCTGTTCGTAGCCCGAAGCAAGATGCGCCCACGGTTGGCTCGAGTCGCCGCGGCTAGATCCGTCACGGCCGGCACCAGGTTGAGAATCGCGCGACGCCACGAACACAACCTAGTAGCGGCGGCTGAGGCGAAGTCGGCTCGCCAGATGGGGACAACCCGGGTGGACAACCGGCTAACGAGGATTCGGGCCTTCTCGCAGGATGCGGTCCGCCGCGTGTTCAGCGGACTCGTGCGCCGAGATCGGGCGCTCGGCGATGAACGAGAGCGGCTGCCATCCGTGATACCAGGCCCGCATCTCATCCGCGTCGAACTGATCGACTTTCGGGCGTGTGGCGTGTCGTCGAATGGTCTCTTCGAAGCTGAGGTCGAACGCGTAGAAGCGGGCATCCTCTGTGCGTTCCGCCACTCTGGCGAGGTAGCCCTCGTATCGGCGGGCATTGAAGATGCCGTCGAGCACGACGTGGTGACCGGCCTCGAGACAGTGCGTGGCTGCCGCCTCGATCAGGGCTGCATGAGCCATACCCTCTGTCCCCTGCTCCCGGAGTATCACCCGGTGGAAGTAGTCCTGCTCGAGTACCGCCGTCGGTCCGGGTAGCTTCCGTTGAAGCAACCGGGCTACCGTCGATTTCCCTGAACCGGAGTTGCCTCGGAGAACGATCAGCACTCCCGACACCCTAATAGTGTCCGGCGGGTGGATACGCTCGGGCTGTGTCGATCGCTGCGGAAGAGGTTCCTTTCATCATCGCCGCCGACGCCGGAGGCACTCACACCCGCGTAGCCTGCTTCGGGCTCGACGGTGCGCTCCTCGGGTTTGCACGTGGCAAAGGCGGCAGTCCGTTTCACAATGCGGATGCTGCGGGCAACGTCGCGGAGACGACCGTGCGCGCGTTGAACGATGCCGGCCTGGATGCCGCCGACGCCATCTGCTTGGTATCAGGGTTGGCGGGCATCAGCAGGCCCGGCTCGAACCAGGGAGACGGGAACAACGATTGGGCCGATGAGTTCTTCGGCGTCCCGTCGCTGGACTGCGAACGGATCATTCTCAACGACGCCGTCGTGGCTCACCGTGGCGCACTTCTCGGGCGGCCAGGAGTAATGGTGGTCGCCGGCACCGGTTCCATGATCATTGCAATGAACGAAGACGGCGCTGAGGTGGAAAGCGGGCAGTTCGAGCACTACGCCGGAGCTGCCCGACACCTGGCGTTCGAGGCCGTGCAGCAAATCCTCGTAGGCGCTGACGGCCCCGCAGACCGCGACTTCGTCGATGCCGTCCTGGACTACTGGAGCGCGCCCGACGTTCCAGGCCTGCGTCGCACACTGCTCGGCCTCGGAAGCACCGAGCCGATGGAAGTACGGCACCGCTATGGACGCCTTGCCCCTGAAGTCACTGCCGCGGCCGACACCTCACCCCTGGCCGATCGTGCGCTGCGCCACCTTGCGGAGAAGACCGCTCGCGGCATCCAGCTGCTCGCACCGCTCGTAGGGCAGAGCCCGGTCTCGGTGGCCACTACGGGCGGTCTGGCAACCACGCCGGCATTCACCTCACGGCTGAACGATGCCCTACGCGAGAGCCCGCTCATTCCGACAATGCTCGTCCCAGCCGAACTCGACGCACTGCGCGGTGCCGCCCTGATCGCATACCAGCACGCTGGGAGCGACATCCGCGACCAGAAGCTCATCGCCCGACTGAGGCAGAGCCAAGTCGCGGCAGCGTAGCGACCGGGCCGCGGGATCGAGTCGCGAGCACGAGCATCCCCGCCGAGAGCACCAGCGAGAGCAGCACCGGGATCACGGATGCTTCGATACCGAAGCTGCCGCCGGTGAGAATCGCCGGCCCGTGCGTGTGCGTCACGAAGAGGCCCGGCTCCCTGTGGCCGGAGACGGGGATGCCGAGCATCCCTTCGACGAAGTTCCAGGCGAAGTGGATGCCGACGACGAACGGGATGCTGCGGCGCCACGCGAAGCCCGCGCCCATGAGCACGCCCGCCTCGATGGCGATGGCCACCGAACTCCACACGTCGGCGCCTGGGTTGAAGAAGTGCGCGCCGCCGAAGAGGGCCGCGGTGACGAGGATGGCTACCCAGGTACCGCCCAGTCGCTCGATGGCCTGAAGGAGGAGGCCGCGGAACACGAGTTCCTCGGTGACGGCGGCACCGACAGTGACGACCACAGCAATCACGACCGTGCGGGTGGCGTCGACCGGATGCCAGTCGACGGTGTACGTGCCCAACAGCACGAGGATGCCGGCGGAAACGACGATGAAGACCGTGCCCACCGCGAGGCCGAAAAGCGTTTCACGGCCGAGCCTCCGATGCAGTTCGCCCACAGTGCGGCGGGCCAGCACCTTCATCACGAAGACGTAGACGCCGATCGAGAATGCCGCGCCGATCAGCGTGAAGGTCATCAGGCCGACATCGCCCATGTCGCTGCCGATTCCGACCAGCACGCCGTCGCCGATCACGATCAAAGCCGCGCCGATGAGCGCCCAGACCAGGGGGAAGGCGAGGATGCGCCGGACGATCCCGGGCCGTGCGTCGATTGTCATGGTGTCACTCCGATTCCGGGGCCGTTTTCGGCCCCACTTCGAAGCTAGAAACGGCACAGCGGCGCCGGGTCCCCCAAAGGTCGACAATCCGCCGCCTCACCGCTCAGTCGTCGACCAGCCCGGCACGATAGGCGTAGACCACAGCCTGGACTCGGTCGCGCAGACCGAGCTTCAGCAGCAGGCGTGAGACATAGGTCTTGACCGTCTCCCGCGTCACCACGAGCGCGTCCGCGATCTCGGCGTTCGAGCGTCCGTCCGGGAGAAGCCTGAGTACTTCCCGCTCGCGAGCCGTGAGTGTCGCTGCTGCGCGCTGGTCGGCCAGCGGCGGGCGGATGCGCGTTCCGAACTCGCCGATGAGCGCGCGCGTGGCCCCAGGGTCGATGAGCGCTTCCCCCCTGGCCACAGTGCGCACCGCGTCGAGCAGCTTCGCGGGCCGGGCATCCTTCAGCAGGAATCCGCTCGCCCCCGCACGCAACGCCTCGTACACGTAGGCGTCGAGATTGAACGTCGTCATGATCAGGATGCGCGGCGTCGCGTCGTGCTCGCCCGAAAGGATGCGTCGTGTCGCCTCGATGCCGTCGAGCCGCGGCATCCGGATGTCGAGGAGCGCCACGTCGGGCGTGGCTTCGGCGACGAGTTCGACGGCCTCGATGCCATCGGTGGCCACGCCGGCAACCTCGAGGTCGTGCTGCGCGCTCAATACGCGGGCGACACCCTCTCGGATGAGGGGCTGGTCGTCCGCGATCACGACCCGCGTTCGCGCGCTCACGAGCCCCACCGCACGCTCACGTGCCCCACCGCACGCTCACCACGAACTTCGACCGCCCGTGCGGCCCCGCCTCGAAGACCCCGCCCGCCTCTTCGACCCGCCGTGCCATGCCGGCTAGCCCTCGGCCTCCCGAACTCGCGCTCCCGCCGTTGCCCGTGGGGAGCGGGTTGGTGACCAGCAGCTCGAGCGGCGACACCCGAAGGCGCACCGACACCAGTTCACCTCGGGCATGCTTCATGGCGTTCGTCAGGGCTTCACGCGCGACACTGGTCAGGGCCACCGCCCGGTCGTCGTCAGGAAGGCGGGCTTCGGCTGGGGCGTCCAGATTGATCGGATACCCGGCATCCTGCAGCCTGCCCACCATCGCGACGATGTCGTACCCGGGTGGGCTCATCGTGGCCTCGCCGGTGAGCGTCTCCGGGTCGAGAGTGTCGAGAAGGGTTCGCAGTTCCGTGAGCGCGAGTCTTCCCGTCTCGCCGACAGCGGCGAACACGCGGTCCCGCTCAGCGGTGTCTGCACGGTCCAAGTACTGCGCTGATTCGGACTGCACGACCATGGCGGTCACATGGTGCGTCACCACGTCGTGCAGTTCGCGGGCGAGCACCGCCCGGTGAGCACGGACCGCATCGTCGGCCGCGCGCTGGACCCGCTCGGCGTGGGCTGCGTTACGCCATCGCATCGCCTCGCCGAGCGCCCAGGGCAACGCCAGCACTCCGGCGAAGGTGAACCAGTCGAGCAGCCGTTCGGGCGAACCTGCGAGGTGAAGGACGATGCAGAGCGCGGCGTAGACGATCGCGGCCGCGCCGGCGGTGAGCATCCGATTACGCCGCTGGTGTGCCGCGACCGTGTACAGAGCGACCAACACGGCGAGGCCGCCGAGCCCAGTGGATGCCCCGGTGATCTCGATAGCGACGAACGCGGCACCGACGATGGCGAGTGCGACCGTGGGCATGACGCGTCGAAGGGCAAGCGGAGCGACCTCGAGCACGGTCAGTGGCACTCCGACGATGGCCGGGACGCTCGGATGCAGCTCCCCCAGCTTGAGCGCCGGAATGCCGAGCGGTAGCAGAGAGATCACGAGGAGCACGAGTGCGCCGATAGCGTCCCGAACCTGAAACGGGAGCTTGTACCAGCTCGTGGCGACCTGCTCAGCGGTGCGTCGCAGCATGCCTTTCAGGCTAGGTGCTTCGTCGAATGGCACTGTGCGGCTGGGACTTGGCGTCAAGCGGGGCTGATGGTCGCGACAGCCGCAGTCGCCTGCCGAGTTCGATCGGCCGGCAGAAGCGCGATGGCGATGGCGGTTGTGACGGGCATGGCCAGGACGAGCCCAATGGCGCTGCAGAGGGTGCGCACGAGTTCGGTTGCGATGTCCTCATGCGTGAGCAGCTCGAAAGCGGGGCGGTTGTAGAGGGAGACGACCACCAGCACCGCCAGTCCCGTCCCCGCATAGGCGAAGACGATCGTGTAGATGGAGGAGGCGATGTGATCTCGTCCGATTCGAAGAGCGCTGGCGAACATTGCGCCGCGGGACATGTGCGGTGCCGCGGCCCGCAGCTCCCAGGCAGCCGAGGCTTGGGTGACGGTGATGTCGTTGAGTACGCCGAGGCCGGAAATGATGATGGCGCAGGTGATCAGCCCGCGCGGATCGATGGCTGATGTGAGCGTGGGGATGGTGCCCGTTGCCTCGTCGCCCACACCGCTGAGTCGCGTAGTGATCACCTCTAGTTGTGCGATACCAGCGGTGATGGCGATGCCGCCCAAGGTTCCCAGCAGGGCGGCACAGGTACGCATGGATATCCCATGGGTGAGGAACAAGACGATGAACATCATGCCGAAGCTCGCGACCAGTCCGACGAAGAAGCCGGGCTCGCCGCCGATCAGGGCGGGTACGACGAACAGGAAGATCATGAGGCCGCTGAGCGCCAGCGACACGACGGCGAGGAGTCCGCGTAGCGCTCCGACGGCGATCACGATCACGACGAATGCGATCGCCCACCAGACGAGAGGTTGGTTTCGCTCGATGCCGAAGACCGCGAACGATTGGCCGATCGTGGACCCCACCGCACCGTTTTGCGCATCGGAGGATGACACCTGGCCGTTCGGCGTCGGTGTCACGGTCAACCGGAGCTTGTCGCCCGGTTGCAGTCCTGCTTTCGAGTACGGCCACAGAATCGGCAGCGCGAGATCGTTCCCCGACCCCTTTCCGTTGAGCAGCCGCACCTTTGCCATCTGACAGGACTGCGTGCCGCCAGGCCCGGCCTTCTTGGCTGACGCACTTCCGCTGAAGAGCGCGGGGCATCCGTCGTGGATGGTCGTGATCTGCGCATCGGAGAACGTGACGCCCTTACCGGCGAACTGCGCCGCCGACGTTGCTTCGGCCGCGGGTCGCCCGGCGGCGGGCCACAAGGCGATGACTCCCGCGAGCGTGATCGCCCCGAGAACCGCCAGTGTCGTGACAACGATCACTTGTGCCCGAAAGGCGATGCGTACCTTCGGGGGATGACCGCCGTGCGAGTGGATCAATGAGTGCGACACCGCACAAGGGTACGGCTCGCACTGCGTGGCATCCCTGTGCCCATTCCCGAGTTCGTCGGGCCTGCTCAGGCCCCGGCCGGCGTGGGTCGTACTGCTCCGCGCGCACATCCTGCTGATGCTCTTCCTCGCCGGAGGGATCCTGTCGCTCGCGGTCATCGCGCTCGCGCTGTTCGTGCGCAAGCCGCCCGTCTCGGAGGAGCCCGGGTTCTGAGCAGCAGCGCTCCCGCGAAGCCCGCCCATAGGGTCGCTTCGCAGGGGTGCGTGCTCACGTGATACGGGTTATCGTCAGCCGCATGTGCCGCAACATCCGCTGCCTTCACAACTTCGATCCCCCGACCACCGACGACGAGGTGCGCGAGGCCGCCCTCCAGTTCGTCCGCAAGGTCAGCGGATCCACTCGCCCCTCCAGGGCGAACGCGCCCGCGTTCGAACAGGCGATCGACGAGATCGCTGAAGCAACCAGGAGGATGCTCGATCAACTGGTGACCAATGCGCCGCCGAAGAGCAGGGAACTCGAGGCGGTCAAGGGCAGGCAACGCCACGAGAAGCGCATGGAGCGCGAGGTGAGGATCCGCACGGCTTCGGCGTGAAGGCGCGGATCGAGCCCGGAGTGATGGGGCCGCGTATCCGCGCTTGCCAGCTGGCTGGCAGAGAGGCGCTGAGCGCGCTCGCCGTCACATTCGTGCGCCTCGGCGTGGCGGCGAAAGGTCTTCGTTTAGCGTGGCGGGATGCAGATTGAGGATGTCTGGCCGCTGTTCAAGCTCCGCTTGCTGACGCCTCGCCTCGAGCTTCGACCTGTGCGTGACGAGGACTTTCCAGCGCTCGTCGAGAGCGCACTGGCAGGCATCCACGATCCCGAGCGGATGCCGTTCGGGGTGCCGTGGACCGACGCGCCGCCGGAGCAGCTCTCCCCGTCGCTGGCGCAGTATCACTGGCGGATGCGAGCCAACGTCAGCCCGGAGCGCTGGGGAATCAGCTTCACGGTCCTGCTTGGCGGCGACCCGATCGGCATCCAAGAGCTTCATGCTCACAACTTCGCGAACCTGCGCACTGTCGAGAGCGGATCGTGGCTGACGCGGTCAGCGCAAGGCAAGGGGCTCGGTACCGAGATGCGTGCCGCATTGTTGATGTTCGCCTTCGACATCCTGAAGGCCGAACGGGCACAGTCCAGCGCCGCAGCCTGGAATGCGGCCTCGTCTCGAGTGTCCGAGCGACTCGGCTACGTCCCGAATGGTGTTCATCGAGTCCAGACTCGTCCAGGCGAGGTCACCGACGAAGTCGGGTTCCGCCTCGGCCGAGACGAGTTCATCCGTCCGGACTGGCGTCCGCAGACCGAAGGAACGGAGGCGGCGCTGCGACAGCTCGTCGTAGATGCAGCCGCCTAGCGCCCCGGCGACACAGCGTCGGTCGGCTCACGCCGTGACAAGCCGCGCTCACGCGGGCAGCTGATGCTCATGCTCTCCGGCCCGCAGCCCGTCGATCGCAAGTGCGGCGAACCGGCGGGATGCCTCCAGCCGCGAACCCCTCGGCGCCGAGGAGAGTCCGCGCGCGGCAAGAAGCACGAGCACGAGGTCGTCGAGCACGAAGTCGCGGCGCAGCTCGCCCGCGGCCTGTGCGCGTCGAGCTAGGTCGGCCAGCAGATGCAGCAGTTCTGTCCGGTGCGCAGTGAAGTCGAACGCGCCGGGGAACTCGATGATGAATGCCTCGACGAACGCCTGATTGCGGGCATTCAGTTCGCTGAGTCCAAGGATCACACTTCGGAAGCCGCGCCACGCATCCGGATCCGCCGCCCCGCGCTTGACGATGGCACGGCACGTGCGCAGTTCCTCGGCGAATGCCTCGCCGACGAGGTCCTGCTTGGTGGGGAAGCGGCGGTAGAGGGTCGCCGGCCCGACGCCGGCCCTCCTGGCGATATCACGCATCGTCACACCGAGGCCCTCGGCTGCGAACAGTTCGCGCGCGGCAGCAAGTACGCGTTCGCGGTTGTCCAAGGCGTCGGATCGCAGTAAGCGAGGCAATGAATCCGGCATCTCGCTCACTTTACCGAAACGGACGCGGGCGTCCACTAACGTCGCGCTGGGCGGCCCAGGATCGCCCAGACATCGGAGGAGTGCCTGATGCGTGTCGTGTCGATTGAGGAATACGGTCCAGCTGAGGGGTTGGTGGCTTCCAAGCGGCCGGACCCGGAGGTCAATCCGGGATCGATGCTGATCGAGGTGGAGGCGATCGGTGTGGGCGGCGTCGACGCCGTCATCCGCCGCGGGACTCTCGGCAGCAGCTACGCGATCGGAATGGTGCCAGGCAGCGAGGCGGCAGGAACGGTGACGCGGGTCGGCGAGGGCGTGTCTTCGTCCTGGCTCGGAAAGCGGGTGTGGGCATTCACGGGCCTTGGCGGCGCATACGCGGAGAAGGCGACAGCCGCCGTCGAGGACGTGGCCGAGTTGCCCGAGGCGCTCCCGGCGACGGATGCCGTTGCTCTCGGCAGTGCTGGAACCGTTGCGCACTTCGCGCTCGAGCATGCCCGTTTCACAGCCGGCCAATCGGTGCTCGTCCGAGGGGCATCCGGAAGCCTCGGGATCATGGCAGTGCAGCTCGCTGCGGCCCGTGGCGCCGGTGCGATCGGCGTCACGACTTCGACCCGGGAGCGGGGTGAGCGGTTGCGATCACTGGGAGCGACGGAGGTCCTGGATCGCGCCGGTCGCCCGCTGGACGGCTCCCACGATCCTCAGTCCTTCGACGTTCTCATCGACATCGCGGGAGGACATGACCTGCCGGCGTTCTTCGAGAAGCTTGCCCCGAACGGCCGGGCGGTCTCGGTCGGAGTCGTGGCAGGTTATCCGCCAGCCGACTTCGGCATGAGTCTCATGCGCTTGTTCCAGCGCTCGTTGTCGTTCGCGACATTCAGTCTCAACACGGTGCCTGTGGCGGAACGCAATGCCGAACGCGCCCGCATCTTCGAAGCAGCCGCCCGAGGCGAACTGACTCCGGTGATCGAGGCGGTCCTGCCGCTCACCGAAGCAGCAGAGGCTCACCGCCGCATGGATGCCGGAACCGTCTTCGGACGCGTCGTTCTGACCACGTGAGCGGATAAGGCCGCATCCGCTCCCGGCCGTCAGTTGATGATCTCGCCTCGCTCCTCGGTGCGGAGCGCTGCCAACCGGTCCCGCCACCCCTGGAGTGCTTCGGATGTCAATCGGGTCCAGTCGGTCACCTCGCCAACGATCCGGAGCGGATCCCTGCTGCGGTACGACCGCGTCGGGTTGCCCGGGAACTTCTTGTCGGTCACGTTGGGGTCGTCCTCGAACGTTCCGGTCGGTTCCACGATGTACACGCGAGGAGGGGCATCCCCGGCTGCGAGCTCGGCTGCGAGCCCTGCCCCATCGCGGAGCGCGGTGAAATAGATGTGGTTCATCACCACTTCCGGGCGATAGTTCGACCGGAAGCCCGCGGTCAGCAGGTCACCCACTCGCAGATCGGCTTTCGTGCCGTGATAGAACGGCCCGTCGTCCAGTGCTTCACCCACCGCGACAGCCTATGCAGAAAGAGTGGCCGGGAACCGTCTCGGAGTCTCTCCTGGCTCAGCCCAGATCGTTGCCACTTGTGCAAAACTGCAGAAAAGGCAAACTTGCACAATATGCAAAGACGGGTTATTGTTGCAGTGCCTGCAAGAAATTGCCAGCCAGCGTCGGCACTCGGGCGCCGATCGTGGCGTGCCGGTGCCACACCTCCATCGCCACTTGTCACCCGAAGGGCCCGCATGTCCACCACGACCGCTCCGGCGCAGACCTCACCGGTTTCCCTGCCCGGATCGAAGCCGATAATGACGCATCGGCAGATCCTCCTCGTCATCTACGGCCTCATGGCCGGCATGTTCCTGTCGTCGCTCGACCAGACCATCGTCGGCACGGCCATCCGCACCATCGGCGACGACCTGCACGGTCTCGACCAGCAGGCCTGGGTGACCACGGCCTACCTGATCACCTCGACGATCACGGTGCCTCTCTACGGCAAGCTCTCCGACGTGTTCGGCCGCCGGCCGCTCTTCATCTTCGGCATCGTCGTGTTCATCGTCGGCTCTCTGCTGTCGTCGTTCTCTACCTCGATGCTGATGCTGGCTGCATTCCGCGCCTTCCAGGGCCTCGGCGCCGGCGCCATGATGTCGCTTCCACTGGCGATCATGGGTGACATCCTCGCTCCCCGCGAGCGGGCCAAGTACCAGGGCTACTTCTTCGCCGTGTTCGGCATCTCAACCGTCATCGGACCCCTGGTCGGCGGGCTCTTCGCCGGAGCGAGCCAGATCCTCTGGGTCGATGGATGGCGTTGGGTCTTCCTGATCAACGTGCCGGTCGGCATCATCGCACTGCTCATGGTGATCGCGTTCCTCCACCTGCCCAAGGTGGCCAAGCGGCTCAAGCCGCGCATCGACTGGTGGGGTGCGACATCCGTGATCGTGGCACTCGTGCCGCTGCTGCTCGTGGCAGAGCAGGGACGCACCTGGGGCTGGACCTCGTTCGCCTCCATCGCGTGCTACGTGATCGGCGCGGTCGGCGTCGTGGCCTTCCTGGTGATCGAGAGCCTCATGAAGGATGACGCCATCATCCCGATGAAGCTGTTCAGGTCTGGCACGTTCTCCATGGCGACCGTGCTGGGCGTGCTCGTCGGGTTCGGGATGTTCGGGGCGATGCTGACCATTCCGCTGTACCTGCAGATCGTGGTCGGCCTCAGCCCGACGGCATCCGGATTCGCGCTGATTCCGATGGTGGTCGGCCTGATGATCGCTGCACTCTCCTCGGGCCAGATCACCGCGCGCACAGGTCACTACCGGATCTTCCCGATCACGGGCACTCTGTTCACCGCCATCGGATTCGTGTTCCTCACGTTCCTGAAGTACGACAGCCCGCTGTGGTTCCTGATGGTCGGCATCTTCATCATCGGGCTCGGACTGGGCCAGCTGATGCAGACGCTGGTGCTGGCGAGCCAGAACTCGGTCAAGGCAACCGACATGGGCGTGGCGAGCAGCGCGGCGACGTTCTTCCGGCAGATCGGCGGAACCCTGGGCACGGCCATCATGCTCTCGGTTCTCTTCTCGGCGCTGCCCGGCAACATCATCAATGCGTCGGCCGACAAGGCGACTCTAAGTTCCGCTCTCGATGCGGCACTTGACCCGGCAGTGGCGACCGCTCCGCACAACGCGGGGATCATGAAGCAGCTGTGGAACCCGATCGTCGAACCGATCGAGGCGAATGTGCAGAAGGAGCTGGATCAGGCATCCACCGGCGCGAAGGCCGCCGCAGACAAGGCCGTGACGTCGAAGGTCACTGAGGCCGTGGACGCGCAGGTCGCCGCCGGCCGAGTGCCCGCCGCCTACGCCCCGACGCTCATCGAGCAGCAGGTTGCAGCTGCGACGCCGGCAGCGGAAAGCGCCGCCCTGACCGCGGTCGCGCAGAAGGCGAACGCAACGGTCGTCGACGGCCGTGTGACCGTGAACTGGTCGAACGCCACGCAGCGCACCGCCTGGGTGGACACCCTCACCCCGACGCTGCAGAAGCAGTTCGACAAGGGGAACTCGAAGGCATCCAGCGCCTCGAACAACACGACGAGCGACACCTCGTTCGTGAACGGCGCAGACCCCCGTCTGTCCAAGCCGTTCATGGTCGGATTCACGCAGTCGATCGTGCTCGTCTACTGGGTCGGCGTGGCAGTGATCCTGCTCGCGTTCATTCTGTCCTGGTTCTTCAAGGTTCCGCCGCTGCGCAAGACGTCCGCCCTGCAGGAGCAGGCTGACGCCGCGGGGATGAGTGAGACCGGATCCATTCAGGTACAGACGGCTTGATCCCCTTCGGCTCGGGCGGTCCAGGTGGCCGCCCGAGCCGAGCCACGGGCAGAATGGAAGCACAATGAGCATCCCCCAGCAGCAGCGGACCGAGGCCGAGCCGTTGCGCGAGCGCAAGAAGCAACAGACGCGCCACGCCATTCACGAGGCCGCCCTCGAGCTGGTCGACGAGAACGGTCTCGACGGCACGACGATCGAGCAGATCTGTCAGCTTGCCGGGGTCTCCCCACGAACGTTCTTCAATTACTACCAATCGAAGGCGGCCGCGGCCCTCGGCCTGCCCGATCAGGCGATCTCCGAAGACGTCGTCACCGAGTTCAGGCAGGCGACAGGCGGCCTGATTCCCGCGTTGTGCCAGCTCGTGGGCGACCCGGCCGATCAGCGGATGGACCGGCACCACATGAAGGAGATCATCGTGCGCCGGCCTGAACTGGTTCCGGCGTTCACGCAGTGGATGGGGTCGGTGCGCGAGCAGTTCATCCAACTCGCGCTGGAGCGGTCCTCATCCAAAGACGAGGCCACGGCCGCTGTGAGCCTCGTGATGGCCGCCTTCGGCCTCGCCATGCACGATCAGTCATCGAAGGATGGCCCCGCCGCTGAGCGCCTGCTCGAGGCGGTCGACAAGCTGGTCGCCGTGCGCAGCGCTCGGCTCGCGCCGCTGGAGTAACGGGCTGCCGACCCAGTGCAGCCCGCGTCAGCTCACAGGCTGTCCGGATCGAGGTTCAGCGTCGTGCCCTCGTAGAGGTACTGCTGGTCGCCGAACACCTGAAGGTTAGCGTTGAGCCAGATGAGGTCTTCGACCGAGATGCCGAAACGCTGCGCGACAACCGATGTGATGTCGCCGGGGGCGACCAGGTAGCTCTTGGGCGCGCCGCCCGAGGTGGTGGCCGTGACCGTGCCGTTCGCGTACGCGCGGGCCCCGCCGTCTGCAGGGTGCACGTTCGACTGCCGAACAGGCACCGACCAGTGCACCGTGTTGACCGCAAGCACCTTGTTGGGGCCGAGCTCCACGGGCACGCCGTCGGCTGAGGCCACCGACGAGTAGGTCACGAGCGTGCCCAGGTACGACGGCTGGCTCTCCCCGCCGAGCGACCCAGACGACGAGCTCGCTGTGGTCGTCGGTCCACCGAGCAGATGGTCGCCGACTCCGTGATATGTCAGGCCGTCGCCCACCTGTGGCGGGATGTCGATGAGTGTGACCGAGACGGGTACCGGCACGGTCGACGTGAAGTCCGAGTACTGCGCGGTGTACGTGTTGTCGCCGTCGGCCACCACCCGGTAGTGGAAATGGATGCTGCCCTTCGGCGAGGTCACGTCGCCCTCGGCAACCACGGTCCCTGCCGGAACTGGACTGAGCGTCGGGGTCGGCGAAGGCGGGCCGCCCGGCTCGGGAGTGGCCGGATGCGAAAGCGCGGGGTTCGGCGCGACGGATGCCTTCGGCCGCGCCGTGGGCGTCGTCGAGTGGGGAGCGTGGCTGTGCGTGACGTGCGCGGTCGCCTTCGCGCTGGTCGACACGCATCCGGAGAGGGTGACAGCGACCGCCAGCGCGATGCCGACCGCAGCAACCCTGCGCTTTCTCCTTGATGTGCCGCTCACCCTTGCCGCGCGGCCTTCCGCGCGCGGCCCACGAAGGTCCCCATCGATCACCGTTACTCCCTCAGGCCGCGCTCGCCGGGCGTACGTGCCCCTCTCCCGACGAGCCGACCCCAAACAGCGGGATCTTGATGCACAACTGCACCATTCCCAAGCAGACCCTAGTTGTCTATCTCCGTCTGGGGAAGTCCGCCGCGGCATCCCGCGCACTCGAGCGGGCGAACCACCAGGCCCCGAGCGCGCCGACGACGAGCACCGCGGAGAAGGTCCCGATCGCCGGAACGATCCCGACCAGCGCACCGAGCACGCCGAGTGTGACGCCGCCACCCGTGCGGAGGCCGGAGGCGAACATGCCGTACACGCCGAGGGTTCGCCCGCGTTCGCCGGGCGGCGCTTCGAGCTGCACGATGCTCGCCGTTATCGAGAGCGACGCGATCTCGCCACAGCCGGCGACGGCGAGTGAGATCAGCGCGAGCAGATAGCTGCCGGTGAGGGCGAAGGCGAGCGTTGCTCCGCCGAAGACGACCGTCGACAGCACGGCGGCGCGAAGGGTCGGCCGCACGATGCCCGTTGCTTCGAGGAGGAATCCGCCGGCCACGCCGCCGAAGCCCATGGCGAACAGCAGCATGCCGTAGGTGAGGTCGCCCTCGCCGCCGGCGCCCAGCCGCGCGGCGAACACGGGCATCGACGCCTGGAGGGCGTTCCCGATGGTCAGGGCGGTGAGTCCGGAGATCACGATCATGGCGATGATGAGGTGGTTCGAACGGATGCTCCGCAAGACCTGCACCGTATCGCGCAGCCTCACCCTGCGGGCGGGGTCGAGAACGGCGGCATCGCGAGTGTGCCCGGTGAAGGGCGTGCGCCACATCAAGACGGTCATCGGCAGGTAGAGAAGCACGTTCACGAAGATGCCGCCGGTCGGACCGAGCCACAGGAGCAGAGCCGATCCGACGACCGGTCCGAAGAGGATGCCCAGGCTCTGGAACGTGGCGTTCATCCGTACCGCGCTCGGCAGCTCGCGGCGATCGACGAAGTCGTGCAGCATCAGCTGTTCGGCGGGCGACCAGATGGAGCCGGCCAGACCGTGCAGTACCAGAAGCACGCAGGCCTCCCACACCTGCAACGTGCCCGTCAGGAAGAGCACGCCCCAGAGCGCTGACACCAGCATGAACAGGCCCTGCGCGATCTGGATGAGCTTGCGGCAGTCGTACTTCTCCGCGAGCGTGCCGGTCCACACGGACAGCAGCAGGAACGGCAGCCAGTGGCTGATGATCTGGAAGCCGACGAGCGCCGGCGAATGGAAGGTCTGCCAGAGCACCCAGTAGGTGATGACGTGCTCGGTGTTGTCGGCCATCATCGACAGGCCCGAGGTGAAGAGATAGGGGCGGGAGTTCTTGTTGCGCAGCGCGGCGAAGCGGCGTGCGACCCCTGGCGGCCCGGGCGTTTCGGGAAGGGCAGAGGCGGGTTCCGGCATCCTGACCTCCTCATCGCTCGCAGACAGTCCACGATAACCGAAATATGTTCGGGCGCATCACATATTCCAGGCGAGAAACGAGACCTCGCGCCCGAGTTGTTCAGGCCGCCTGGCCTGTCCGCAGCAACCGTCACACAGGCGTAGCGTGGCGGCATGGCTGATCGGTGTCGTCGCTGCCCCTTCCCGCCTCATGACCCAGGCCGTCGCTGACGGAAAGGGCATTCATGAAGGCTCCGGAGCGGCCGGATCGTTCGGAATCCGCGCCTGTGCAGACGGGTCCCGTGGTCGGCGCCGGTCACGGGCGGCGTGCCATCGTTTTCACCGCGGTCGCCGCGCTCGGCGTGGTCTTCGGTGACATCGGCACCAGCCCGCTGTATGCGCTGAAGACGGTGTTCCAGCTGGACGGCGGCGCCGTGCGACCAAACGAAGGCGACGTGTTCGGCGTGATCTCGCTGATGTTCTGGAGCATCACAATCGTCGTCTCGATCAAGTACGTCACCATCCTCATGCGCGCCGACAACAACGGCGAAGGCGGTGTCATGTCGCTGGCCGCGCTGGCTCAGCGGCTCTACGCGAGCCGGGCCGGCCGGGCGGGGGCCCTGCTGGTGATCGGCATCATCGGCGTCGCCCTGTTCTACGGCGACTCGATCATCACACCGGCGATCAGTGTGCTCTCCGCTGTAGAAGGTCTGCACGTCACAGCTCCCGCGATCGCGCACCTCGTCATTCCGATCGCGGCCGTCATCGTCGTCGGCCTGTTCCTGGTGCAGCGCTTCGGCACGGGCAAGGTGGGTGTGCTCTTCGGGCCCATCATGGTGCTCTGGTTCGTCGTGCTCGCGGTCGCAGGACTGGCACTGGTCATCCAGTACCCGGCGGTGCTGCTCGGACTGTCGCCGAGCTACGCTGTCGTCTTCATCGTCGCGCACCCAGGGATCTCGTTCATCGCACTAGGGGCGGTGGTGCTCGTCATCACGGGAGCCGAGGCTCTCTACGCCGACATGGGGCACTTCGGGCGCTCGCCGATTCGGCGCGCTTGGTTTTTTCTCGTCTTCCCCGCGCTCACGCTCAACTACCTGGGACAGGCGGCGCTGATTCTGCACAATCCCGCCTCCAGGGCCAACCCGTTCTTCCTCTTGATTCCCGAATGGGGACGCCTGCCCGCGGTGTTCCTGGCAACCGCGGCCACCGTGATCGCGAGCCAGGCGGTCATCTCCGGCGCCTTCTCGCTCTCGCGGCAGGCGGTGCAGCTCGGCCTGCTGCCGCCGCTCACCGTGAAACAGACATCCGAGCGCGAAGGAGGGCAGATCTATCTGCCCGCGGTCAACGCTTTGTTGTTCATCGGCGTCATGGCCGTGATGCTCACCTTCGGCTCATCGGACCGGCTCTCTACCGCGTACGGCATCTCCGTCACCGGCGCACTGGTCGTCGACACATTGCTGATGCTGCTCGTCGCCCGTCCCCTCTGGAACTGGGCTCCGTGGAAGATAGCGCTCGCCGCCGTCGTCTTCGGCGGATTGGAATTGACGTTCCTCGCGGGCAACCTCTCGAAGATCATCAATGGTGGTTGGGTCCCTCTGCTCATCGCTGCGGCCATCATCACGGTGATGACGACGTGGCGCAGAGGGCGGCACCTCGTACAACTCGACCGCAGAAAGAAGGAGGGCTCGCTCTCCGAGTTCATCGAGGACCTCCGTTCGCGAAAGCTCCCGCGCGTCCCAGGCATAGCCGTGTTCCCGCACCCCAACAAAGACACGACGCCGCTCGCGCTACGCGCCAACGTGAGGCACAACCACGTTCTGCACCAGCACGTCATCATCGTGTCGATCAGCACGGCGAAGGTGCCGCATGTGCCGGTTGAGAAGGCGTACGAGTACGACGACCTGGGCTACAAGGACGACGGCATCGATCACATCAGCATCCGTTTCGGCTTCTCCGACGAGCCGAACATTCCGCGTGCCCTTCGCGCCGCCTGCCGCGCCGATGTGCTCCCCCTCGACGCAAAAGAATTCAAGGATGCCTCGTACTTCATCTCGCGCGGTGCGATTCGCGTCACTCGAAGGGCGCCGATGGTGGGATGGCGCCGATCGCTGTTCGTCGCGCTCGCCCACAACGCCGCGGATCCCGCAGCTCGCTTCGGGCTTCCGCCGCTTCGCACCGTGACGATGGGCAACGATGTAGAGATCTGATCTGAGGGGTGGACTCCGTGCTGACCTATTCGATGAGCATGTCCGTGGATGGCTACATCAAGGATCGGGGCGGCGACTTCCAGTGGTCCGCGCCTGACGAGGAGCTGTTCCGCTTCCACCTGGAACAGACGCGGGAGCTCGGCTGCCATCTGTGCGGGCGCAGCCTGTACGAGACCATGCTGGTGTGGGAGACGGATCCTTCGCTGCGCGAGGACGAGCTCGACGCCGCGTTCGCCGACGTGTGGTCCGAGCTTCCCAAGGTCGTCTTCAGCCGCACGCTCGACAGCGTGCAGGGGAACGCCCGGCTTGCGCGGGCATCCGTTGCCGAGGAGGTCGCCGCCGCGCAGAAAGCGACAGAGAAGGATGTCGGGATCGGTGGACCGGGGTTGGCCGCGGAAGCGATCGGGCTGGGCCTCGTCGACGAGTTTGGCATGTTCCGTTACCCGATCATGGTCGGTGGCGGAACGTCATTCCTGCCGCAGGTGACGGACCACGTTCAGCTCGACCTGATCGAAACCAGAACGTTCGGCACGCGGGTGATCTACGAGCGCTACCGGCGCGCGGCATCCGCCTCCTCGGGCGGTCGGTGACCGCTGCACCAACCGGTGAACTCGACGAGTTCTCGCGCCAGTTCAGTGACGGAGCGGCCATCCGTTCTCACGCGACGGATGCCGCTGCCCGCCTTCGACGCCAGTTCGCGCGCGGCCCGATCGCTGCGTTCGATGTGGATCTCGAGCCCCGAACCCACCTCGCGTACCGCGAGCCTTGCGTGCCGCGTCGCATCGTCGCCCGTCAGTAGAACGCCCATGCCGCGAACGTTTCCGCCCATGGCCTCCTCGAGCGATTTCATCTCGAGCACGCTGACCGTGTTGGTGTAGATGAGGCGCGAATAGCCGGCATCCCGGTAGTTGCGCCACATCGCGGCCAGATTGCGCTCCGCCAGCATCAGACCGCTACGCCATGGGGCAGGGTAGGCGAGGTCGAGGTTGTCGCCCTCGATCACGGCGTGCCGAACCTCGGCCTGCTCGAGGAGGTGGGAGACCTCGAGCGCGACGGTCGACTTTCCCACCCCCGCCGCGCCGCCGATGAACAGCACCTCGCTGTGGTCTTCGGATCCCATCGGTCAAGTCTGCCGCCTCACGGAGACGGGCGTCGCCTGTGGGACCGCTGTCGTCAGCGGGGTCGGCGAGGCTGCCGCGATCGGGCGCGCGAGGGTAGGACGATCGTGGGATGCCCAGTCGCCGTCTCATGCGCATCCACAGCCCAGAGTTCCAAGCGATGAGCGAGCGCGTGCTCCGGGCGACAGAGCTCACCTCCCGGCTGAACGTGCTTCCGTTCGATGACGAAACCGGAAAGGCCGAACTGTTCGAGCGGATCCTCGGTGCCCCGCTGCCGGATCGCGTCACGATCTATCCGCCGTTCTTCACCGATCACGGGCTCAACCTGCAGCTCTCGGAGCGCGTCTTCATCAATCAGAACTGCACGTTCCTCGACTACGCGGGTATCCGGCTCGGCGAGCGCGTCATGGTCGCGCCGAAGGTGACGTTCATCACCGTCGGGCATCCCGTCGACCCGGGCGAGCGACGCGAGTGGCTGACGGGCGGACCGATCGACGTGGCCGAGAACGTGTGGATCGGGGCCGGCGCGACCATCCTGCCCGGTGTAACCATCGGACACGACTCCGTCATAGCCGCTGGCGCCGTCGTCTCCGAGAACGTTCCGGCCGCAACACTCGTCACGGGCGAGAAGGCGGTCGTGCGTCGGCAATGGTGATGCCGGGCCGACCGATCGGTGGGCAAACCCAGCCGATCGGTTGATCCGGCAAAGGATGCCCGTGGCGACGCTGGAGTCATGACTGAGACAACCACCTACTTCGGCTCCGACCTCACCGTCCTTCGCCGTGCGGCATTCCGTCCCGTTCTCGCGCTGCTCACCGTTCTGCTCGTGCTCAGCGCCGCCATGATCGCCTTCATCGCCGTGCTCGCCGTCTTCGGCGTTGGCGTGGATGCGGCCGTGTGGATCCGCGGATCCTTCGTCCTGGCCAGCGCGATCGTGCTGCTGCTCATCGCGCGAGTTGCGGCCAAGGGCTCGCGGGCCGCCCTCGTGCGGCTGCGCATCATCATGCCGATCGTGCTCGCGGCGGTGATCGTCATCGTTTCTATCCCTGGGCTGCTGCCCGATTGGGCCCGACTCGAGCAGGCCGTGTGCGGCGCGCTCGTGCTGCCCGCGGTGATCCTGATCTACCTGCCGCGTCTGAGCGCCCTCTACCCGAAGAACGCGTAACAGGTCTCATGGAGAGGCAGTGCCGCAGCGCTGCGGCGGCACCGCCTCATGGCAGACGGATAGGGTCGGAACGTGGTGGATCCACGCTGGCGTGTTGTGCTCACGGTGACGCCCTACGTGGTGCTCGCCATCCTGACGGCATACACGCTCTGGGCGCAGTGGGGCGAATGGTCGCGCGCGGTGCCCACCCTCGCGTTGTGCGCGGTGTTCGGCGCCTGGATCGTCGTGATGCGGCAGCTGCCGCTCCGCTGGCGCGATCGGCCGGCGGCGATCGCGGTCTTCCTGACCGTGCTTATCGCCCTGACCCTGCTGCTGGTGCTGCGCGAGGGCTACTTCGGGTTCCTCACCATCGCGACCTTCATGTTCAGCTACTCGATCGTCGAGTGGCCGTGGGAGCCGCTACCGGTGGCGGCGACGGCCGTGGTCGCGGGGATGGCACAGAGCTCGGGATTCGGCTTCGACCTGCCTGGCACGGTGGGCCGCATCGCCGTCATCGCGCTGAACGTCGTCGTGATGTGCGGACTCGGCTGGGGTCTGGAGCTCGCCGGACGGCAGCAGGAGCGGGCGGTCACCCAGACGGAACGGGCGCGCATGGCTCGCGAGATCCACGACACGCTCGCGCAGGGTTTCACGGGGATCGTCACGCAACTGCAGGCGGCGGAACAGGCCCCGGACGAGGCCGCTCGGCGCCGGCACACGGATGCCGCGCTCGCCCTCGCTCGCGACGGGCTCGCCGAGGCACGGCGCTCGGTCAACGCGCTGCGGCCGGCCGCTCTCGACGCCGCAGGTCTGCCTGAGGCTCTGCGGAACGTGGCGGGCGCGTGGTCGGCGCGAACGGGCATCCCCGTGCAGGTCACAACCTCGGGCGATGCCAGGGGCTTGCCGACCGAGACGGAGGTCGCGCTGCTCCGCACAGCGCAGGAGGCTCTGGCCAACGTCGACAGGCACGCCGAAGCGCACCGGGTGAGGCTCGTGCTGCGATCGGATGCCCGTGGCACCGTTCTCGAGGTGCGCGACGACGGCCGCGGCTTCGATCCGGACGAGCGCGCGTCGCATCCGACGTACGGCCAAGACGGCGGTTACGGACTGGTCGCCATGCGCGAGCGCATCGAATCGGTGGCCGGAGAATTCACCGTGGAGTCGAGGCCGGGGAACGGAACGCGCGTGCGAGCGCACGTGCGAGGGCAGGTGGGTGCATGAGCCAGGTGAGGCTGCTCGTCGTTGACGATCATCCCGTGGTCCGCGACGGCATCGTCGGCATGGTGTCGTCGGATCCGGACGTGCTGGTCGTTGGCGAGGCATCCGACGGCATGGAGGCCGTCGGGCTGGCACGTGTACTGCAGCCCGACGTCGTGCTGATGGATCTGCGGATGCCCAAGCTCGACGGAGTCGGCGCCATCCGCGAGTTCGTGCGCCTTGGCATCCCGAGCCGCATTGTCGTGCTGACCACGTTCGACGCCGAAGCCGACGTGCTGCCGGCGATCGAGGCGGGAGCCACGGGCTACCTGCTCAAGGACGCCCCTCGCGACGAACTCGTGCGTGCCATCCACTCGGCCGCCGCGGGCGATGCCGTGCTGGCCCCATCGGTCGCGACGCGCCTCATGGGCCGGGTGCGCACGGCCGAGGCCGGCACGCTCAGCCCGCGCGAACTCGAGGTGCTCGCGCTCATCGCGGACGGCGCGACGAACCGTGCCGTCGCGTCCAAGCTGAACCTCAGCGAGGCGACGGTGAAGACGCATCTGCTCAGCGTCTACACGAAGCTCGGCGTCGGCGACAGGGCGGCGGCCGTGGCGGAGGGCTTCCGGCGCGGGCTGCTGACCGCGTAGATCGCGCGCCGGAGCGCCCTCCGCATGGCCCGGCGGATGCCCGGGCTTCGGACCCGGTCAGACCGTGAGGAGCACCTTGGTGGCACGGCGCTCGTCCATGGCCTGGTAGCCCTCGGCGGCGCGCTCGAGCGGAAGCGTGAGGTCGAAGACCTTGCCGGGGTCGATGGTGCGCGACCAGATCAGGTCGATCAGCTCGGGAAGGAAGCGTCGAACCGGAGCCGGTCCGCCGAGCAGGTGAACCTCGGCGAAGAACAGCTCGTCGGCGGGAATGTTGACGCCCTCGTGTGCGACGCCGACGAAGCCGATGTGTCCGCCCGAGCGGGTGGAACGGATGGCCTGCAGGAACGACTCCTGCGTTCCAACGGCTTCGATCACACTGTGTGCGCCGAGCCCGTCCGTGAGCTCCTTGACCTTCGCAACTCCCGCGTCTCCACGCTCCTCGACGATGTCGGTCGCCCCGAACTCACGAGCGAGCGCCTGCCGGTCGGCGTGGCGCGACATCGCGATGATGCGCTCGGCGCCCAGCTGCTTGGCAGCAAGCACGCCGAGCAGACCGACCGCGCCGTCGCCGACGACTGCGACCGTCTTGCCCGGCCCGACCTCCGCTGCGACTGCGGCGAACCATCCCGTGCCGAGCACGTCGGATGCCGCCAGCAGCGAGGGAATGAGGTCGGCATCCGGCTGCCCGGGCGTGGCAACCAGCGTGCCGTCGGCCAGCGGAATGCGGGCCTTCTCCGCCTGCGTACCGATGGCCCCCATCGGAACGACGTGCACGCAGCGCGACTGGTAGCCGTCTCGGCAGATCTCGCAGGTGTTGTCGGATGCCATGAACGAGCCGACGACGAAGTCGCCGACCTTCACGTTCTTGACGTCGGCACCGATCTCTTCGACGACACCCACGTACTCGTGACCCATGGGCGTGTGGTCGGCGCGGTCGACGCCGCGGTACGGCCACAGGTCGGATCCGCAGATGCAGGTAGCCGCCAGGCGGATGATCGCATCGGTGGGTTCGATGATCTTCGGGTCTTCACGCTCTCCGACGCTGATGGCGCCCGGGGCATCCATGATCACTCCGCGCATGCGGTTCGCCTCCTGTTGTCTGGAATGGTGGTCATGACAAGGCAACACGTTCGTGGGCACCCGCGGGAGTCCTTGCCGAAGCGTGTACCGACAGGGCGCCCTTGGTTGCCGCACGCGAGCCTACGCTCTGGGTATGGACGAGATCGTCATGGACAATCGCGCCGAGGTGCGTGATTTCCTCATGTCGCGGCGCGCGAGGCTCACGCCGCAGGCAGCCGGCCTGGCCGCGGGGTCGAACCGGCGGGTGTCGGGTCTGCGACGCAGCGAGGTGGCCATGCTCGCGGGCGTGAGCGTGGAGTATTACGCCAAGCTCGAGCGTGGGAGCATCGCGGGCGCGTCGTCAGCAGTGCTGGATTCGTTGTCGACCGCCCTTCAGCTCGACGACACCGAGCGCGCCCACCTGCTCGACCTCGCAAGGGCGGCCGACGGCATCCCGCTGTCCGGCCGAGCTCGCCGCCGACCGACCCGCCAGTCGGTGTCGCGTCCCACCCTGCAGTGGACGCTCGAGGCGATCGCCGACGGTGTCGCGTTCGTGCGCAACGCTCATCAGGACCTGCTGGCCACCAACGCGCTCGGCCGCGTCTTCTACTCGCCGGTGATCGGCGACGGCGGGCGAACACCGAACCTCGCGAGGTTCCAGTTCCTGGATCCCGCCTCTCGCGACTTCTACCCCGACTGGGACCTCTTCGCCGAGATGTGCGTGTCGATCATGCGAGCCGAAGCCGGTCGCGACCCGCACGACCGCGCGCTGCAAGACCTGGTAGGCGAGCTCTGTACGCGGAGCGAGACGTTCCGCAGTCTGTGGGGCGCGCACAATGTGCGCACGCACGGCGCCGGCACCAAACGGTTCCATCACCCCGAAGTCGGTGAGCTGACGCTCGCCTACGAGGAGCTCGCCATCACGGCGGAGCCAGGACTCGTCATGCTCGTCTACACGGCGGAGCCGGGCTCGTCGAGCGCCGAACGACTCCGGTTGCTCGCGTCGCTCGCGGCGAAGCATCCTGCGGCGCTCGCCGAGTAGGGCCGGGCTGCGCGCTCCCGTCTGGTGGAGCCCGCGGTACCTCGCTACCGCAGCTTGCGGTACGCCCCGGTCGAGCCCCGCACCACCAGCTCGTTCTCGACGAGGCGGAGCCCGGGGGCGACATCCTGTTGCTGGATCGCGTCGTTGAGCAACTCGAAGGCACGCTGCCCGACCTCGGCGAAGTTCTGGCGCACGGTGGTCAGCGGCGGCCAGTACTCCGCGGACTCCGGGTTGTCGTCGAAGCCCACCACGCTGATGTCGCCTGGCACATCACGGCCGCGCTCGTGCAGCGCGTGGAGCACTCCGAGGGCGAGCTGGTCGTTGGCGCAGAACACGGCCGAGACGTCGCTGCGGTCGGCGACCTCACGTCCGGCCCGGTAGCCCGCCTCGGCGTGCCAGCCCCCGCCCAGCGGCTCGGGCGGCTCGATGCCGTGCGCACGCAGGGTGTCGCGCCAGCTGTCGGCGCGGTCGGCGGCGGCATTCGAGCTCTCGGTGGGTCCCGCCACGTGCCACACGGTGGGATGCCCGAGCTCCAGCAGGTGCTCCACGGCCAGCCGTGCGCCCTGCCGCTGGTCGGCGTTGACCGAGACTCGGTCGTGATACTCGCGAGAGTCCACAAGCACCGAAGGGATGCGGTCGGGGAACGCGATCGAGTGCTCGCTCAGTTCGTGGGCCTCGAGAATGACGATGATGCCGTCGACTGCTTCGCGATCGAGGCGCGAGAGGGCATCCGTGATGCCTCCCGTCGACGGGTCGCCTATCGAGATCAGATCGATCGAGAACCCGTGCGCGGCCGCCTGCGAAGTGATGGAGTCGAGGATGCGGATCGAACCGATGTTCTGCAGCGTGAACATGAGCACGCCGATGGTCTGGAACCTGCCGCTCTTCAGGGCGCGCGCAGCGCTGTTCGGGCGGTAGTCGAGTTCGGCCATCGCAGCGAGCACACGCTCGCGGGTCTCCGGCTTGACCGTCGGGAACCCGTTCGACACCCGGCTGACCGTCTGCGCCGAAACACCGGCCTTGACGGCGACGTCTGCGATGGATGCCGGACGCTGTCGACTGCGCGGCTCGGTCTCGGTCATGCGCTTCCTCGCCATCGGGTCTCGCTCCGGTCCGCTGGGCCGGCCGGAGCGGTTCCTTGCATCGTATTCAACCTCGGGTTCGCCAGTGTCACTCGACACCAACCCACCCCACCTGCTTCCGCTGTCACACATCGCGGGTCTCGGATGCCCGCACCCGCGTTGTGCGACAGCGGAACGACGGGGCGGCGGTGCGTGGCGGCGGCCCGTGGGCGGGGCAGGGGCACGACGTTCTCGGCCGCGCCAGTATGTTAGCGTAAACATGTTTACGTGAACACCGTTCGTTGAGGAACCGAAATCGTGCCGTCCATCACCCCGTCAGCCGAGACATCCGCTGCGCCGCCGCCCGGAAGTCGATCGACGCCGGCACCCGCAATCAGAGCGGCGTCGGCGCCAGGAACCAGGTCGAAGCCCGCGGCTGGAACACGACCCTCGTCTCCGCGCGGTCGTCGCAAGCGATCGGTTCTTCAGCGACGCGTCTCGATGGCCGGCGTCGGCTTCGTGACGCCGTTCATGATCGGCCTCGCGCTGTTCATCGTCGCGCCCATCGTCTACGCGCTCTACCTCAGCGTCTTCCGCACGCAGCTGATCGGCGGCACCACCTTCGTGGGCCTCGGCAACTACGTCACGCTGTTCCAGGACGCGAAGTTCTGGGAGTCGTTCCTGCGGGTCCTGCTCTTCCTCGTGGTGCAGGTGCCGATCATGCTCGTGCTCTCGCTCGTCGCCGCGCTCGCGCTCGACAGTGCCCGCCTGCACGGCGCCTCGTTCTTCCGTATTGCGATCTTCCTGCCCTACGCCGTTCCCGGCGTGGTCGCCGCCCTCATCTGGGGATTCATCTACGGCGACCAGTTCGGCTTGACCGCCGCCGTCAACGACGCGTTCGGCTGGAACCTCGCCCCACTCGCCAAATCGTGGATCCTCGGCTCGATCGGCAACATCGTCACCTGGGAGTTCATGGGCTACAACATGCTCATCTTCTACTCGGCGCTCCGGGTGATCTCCCCCGACCTCTACGAGGCCGCCGAGCTCGACGGCGCGGGTGCGTGGCGCACCATCTTCAGCATCAAGCTGCCCGCCGTGCGCGGCTCCATCGTGATCGCGGTCATCTTCTCGATCATCGGCAGCTTCCAGCTGTTCAACGAGCCCAACCTGCTGCAGCCGCTCGCCCCGAACGCCATCAGCAGCTACTTCACCCCGAACATGTACGCCTACAACCTCTCGTTCGCCGGCCAGCAGTTCAACTACTCGGCCACCGTCGCCATCGTCATGGGCGTGATCACCGCGGTGATCGCCTACGTGGTTCAGGTGCGCGGAACGAGAGCGGAGAACCGATGAGCACCGCAACCACAGCCCACCGCACGGATGCCCAGGCGAACGCGACTGCCGGCATCCGTCGCCCCGCGGTCTCCCGCCGCAGCACCCGCTCGCGTCGTCGCTCAGGCAACTCGGGCCGGCCACGCAGGAACATCGTGCTCACGATCGTGATGGCGCTCTTCGTCATCTATTCGTTCGTCCCCCTCGTATGGCTCATCGTCAACGCCACCAAGACGCAGGGCGACCTCTTCTCCACCTTCGGACTGGGCTTCGGACACAAGTTCGCGCTGTTCCAGAACATCGCAGAGACGTTCACCTACAAAGACGGCATCTTCCTGCACTGGTTCGGCAACACGCTGCTCTACGTGGTGGTGGGTGCCGGCGGCGCGACGCTCTTGGCCACTCTTGCCGGCTACGGGCTGGCGAAGTTCGCCTTCCGCGGGCGCCGTGCGGTGTTCGCCGTCGTGCTCGGCGCCATCGCCGTTCCCGGAACGGCGCTCGCCGTGCCCACGTTCCTGCTCTTCAGCCAAATCGGCCTGACGAATACACCGTGGGCGGTCATCCTGCCTTCGCTCATCAGCCCGTTCGGCCTGTACCTGGTCTGGACGTTCGCAATCGACGCCGTGCCGACCGAGGTTCTCGAGGCTGCGCGCATGGACGGCTCGGGTGAGGTGCGCACGTTCTTCACCATCTCGCTGCGGCTCCTAGCGCCCGGCATCGTGACCGTGCTGCTGTTCGCCATCGTCGCCACCTGGAACAACTACTTCCTGCCGCTCATCATGCTCAGCGACCCCACGTGGTACCCCCTCACGGTCGGCCTGAGCCAGTGGAGCGCCCAGGCAACAGGCGTGGGCGCGCAGCCCATCTTCAACCTCGTCATCACGGGAAGCCTGCTCACGATCGTGCCGATCGTGGTCGCCTTCCTCTTCCTGCAGCGCTACTGGCAGTCGGGTCTGGCCGCCGGAAGCGTCAAGTCCTGATCCATTCCCCCCTCCCGATGAAGTGAAAGGCACACAATGAAGCAGTTCCCGCGATCCTCGGCGCTCCGCCGAGTCGCATCCGTGGCAGCCGCAGGCGCGGTCATCGCCGCGGCGCTGGTCGGATGCTCGTCGTCCGGCTCGGGCAGCAGCAGCGCGACCGACGTCGACGCAGCCCTCAAGCAGGGCGGCAGCATCACGTACTGGACGTGGACGCCAGCGGCCAAGGACCAGGTCGCCGCGTTCGAGAAGGAGTACCCGAAGGTCAAGGTGAAGGTCGTCAACGCCGGCACCAACACGACGGAGTACACGAAGCTGCAGAACGCCATCAAGGCGGGCAAGGGCGCTCCGGATGTCGCCCAGCTCGAGTACTACGCGCTTCCGCAGTTCGCACTCAGTGACTCGCTCGTCGATCTGAAGCAGTTCGGCTTCGACAAGCTGAAGAAGGACTTCTCGGTCGGTCCCTGGAACAACGTGAACGTGCAGGACAAGCTCGTCGCGCTTCCGCAGGACTCCGGCCCGATGGCGTTGTTCTACAACAAGACCGAGTTCGACAAGTACGGCATCGCCGTTCCCAAGACGTGGGACGAGTACGTCGCGGCGGCCAAGCAGCTGCACGCGGCCAACCCGAACGCGTACATCACGGCCGACAGCGGCGACCCCGGGTTCATGACAAGCATGATCTGGCAGGCGGGCGGGCATCCGTTCCAGGTCGATGGCACCAATGCCACGATCAACCTGCAAGACGAGGGCTCCAAGAAGTTCACGTCCGTCTGGAACCAGCTCGTGGAGAACAAGCTGCTCTCCCAGACCCCCGGCTGGACGGATGACTGGTACAAGGCGCTCGGCAACGGCGACATCGCCACGCTGATCACGGGCGCATGGATGCCCGGCGTGCTCGAGTCGTCGGTGCCGGACGGCTCCGGCCAGTGGGCCGTCGCTCCGATCCCGACCTACGACGGCACCCCGGTGAATGCCGAGAACGGCGGCAGCTCCGAGGCGGTCCTGAAGCAGAGCAAGAACCAGGCGCTCGCAGCCGGATTCCTGCGTTGGCTGAACGACAGCAAGAAGAGCGTCGGCATCTTCATCGGCAAGGGCGGCGGATTCCCGTCGACGGTCGCCGACCAGAACTCCGAGTCGTTCCTGAACCAGGCTCCTGCCTACTTCGGCGGGCAGAAGATCAACCAGGTGCTCGTCGACGGTGCGAAGAACGTCGTTCCCGGATGGCAGTACCTGCCGTACGAGGTGTACGCGAACAGCATCTTCTCGGACACGGTCGGCCAGTCGTACAGCAATGCGACATCGCTGGACTCGGCACTGCTTGACTGGCAGAAGCAGCTGGTCACCTACGGCAACCAGCAGGGCTTCAAGGTCAAGGCCGGCTGATCGCGCCACCCACCGCCGGTTGAGTAGCGGCCGGAGGCCGCGTATCGAAACCTCGTCTGTATGGCTTGGTTTCGATACGCCAGCTCCGCTGGCTACTCAACCGGCGGTGGCGTGCCCGCTCAGTGAACGTGAACCGCGCTCTTACACCTGGAGTTCCCCGCATGGGTCGTTTCGAAATCGGGTCAGACGATTTCCTGCTCGACGAGAAGCCGTTCCGCGTCATCTCGGGAGCACTGCACTACTTCCGAGTGCATCCGCAGCACTGGGCCGAGCGCATCCGCATGGCGCGCATGATGGGCCTCAACACCATCGAGACCTACGTTCCGTGGAACGCGCACGAGCCGCAGCCGGCACGATTCGTCACCGACGACCCACGTCTCGACCTCGGACGCTTCCTCGAGGTCGTGGCCGAGGAGGGCATGTTCGCGATCGTGCGCCCCGGCCCGTACATCTGCGCCGAGTGGGACGGCGGCGGGCTCCCCGGATGGCTTCTGGCCGACCCCGACGTACGCATGCGGAGCACGGATGCCCGCTTCCTCGAGCCCGCGAAGCGTTACCTCCGTCACGTGCTCCGCCTCGTGGCTCCGTTGCAGATAGACAACGGAGGACCAGTCATCCTCGTGCAGGTCGAGAACGAGTACGGCGCGTACGGGGCGGACAAGGATTACCTGCGCGAACTGACCGACGTGACTTTGGCATCCGGCATCACAGTTCCGCTGATCTCGGTCGATCAGCCGAGCGGATCCATGATCGCCGACGGCAGCCTCCCCGAGCTGCACAAGACCGCCTCGTTCGGATCGCACACCGCTGAGCGCCTCGCCCACCTGCGGCGGGAGCAGCCGGCCGGGCCGCTCATGTGCGGCGAGTTCTGGTGCGGCTGGTTCGACAACTGGGGCGCGCACCATCACACGACGCCCGCCCAGGCATCCGCTGCCGAGCTCGATGCGCTGCTTTCTGCAGGGGCATCCGTGAACATCTACATGGCGCACGGCGGCACCAACTTCGGCTTCACCAACGGCGCCAACGACAAGGGCGTGTACCAGCCGATCACGACCTCGTACGACTACGACGCTCCGATCGACGAGGCCGGGCGGCCCACCGAGAAATTCTGGGCATTCCGCTCCGTGATCGCGAAGTACGCACCGGTTCCCGACTTCGAGCCGCAGCCGTCGGCACCAGCCCCGGCGTTCGAGGTGTCGCTTATCCCCGGCGTGGGCCTGATGGATGCCGCGGCCGCCGCGAACCCGTGGGTCGCCCACGACACCCTCCCGACGATGGAAGATCTCGGCGTGTACCGCGGGCTGCTCGCGTATCGCGCAGGGCTGCCGAATCGTGCCGCGGCACTGCTCGCGTTCGAGGAGGTGCGCGACCGAGCCATCGTGTTCGTCGACGGCGTGCGCGTCGGTGTGCTCGGGCGCGAACGGCACGAGCGTGCGATCGTCGTGCCGGCCGGCCGCGAACTGCTCGTCTTGGTCGAGGACGAGGGCCGCGTGGACTACGGCCCTCGGATCGGCGAGTGCAAGGGCCTGATCGGGCCGGCGACCCTGGATGGAATACCGCTCGAGCGGTGGGAGACCCTCGTTATGAACGTCGACGCACTCGCGACGTCCGTCGTTTCCGGTGCCCGTGACGAGCCGCCGGCGCGAGCCGGCCGTCCCGCCGAGGGCGCCGACCCGTCGCTTCCCCGTTTCCATCACGCGACCTTCGAGCTGGACGCCTCGGCCGACCTGTTCCTCGACACGGCAGGCTGGGGCAAGGGCGCTGCCTGGATCAACGGCTTCCCGCTCGGCCGTTACTGGAGCGCCGGGCCCCAGCGAACGCTGTACATTCCCGAAGGCGCGACCCTGCCAGGCAGCAACGACCTCGTCGTGCTGGAGCTGGATGCGTTGCCGCGTGCCCGCGCCGCCTTCGTGACAGACGCTCACCTCGGGCACACCGAGGAGTAGTAGCGCCGTCGCCGGTCGCGCCGGCCGTTTACGCGACCCTCAGCCACGGCATTGCCGCGCCACAGCATCCTCATCTAGCGTCGCTGCATGAGCAGCTCGCCGCTGCCGGCCGGGATCGAGCGCATGGTCGGCGACCTCCACGTCGAGGTGCGCGGCAGCGGCCGGCCCATACTGCTCATCCACGGCAACTCCGGTGACCTGCACTACTTCGACCGGAACGTGCCGATCCTGGCGAAGCAACGCCGAGTCGTGGCGATGGACTGCAGAGGCCAGGGCCGCTCGGCGCGTGGCGTCGGTCCGCTCACGCTGGCCCGCATGGCCGACGACGCCGCGGACGTGATCCGCGACCTCGGAGCAGGAACGGGTGCCCGCCCCGAGCCGTTCGACGTGCTCGGGTTCTCGGACGGCGCGAACGTGGCGATGCTGCTCGCGCTGCGGCATCCGGAGCTCGTTGCGTCGCTCGTGCTTGCGTCGGGCAACATCGGCGCAGCAGGCATGAGGTTCGGAGTGCGCTGGGGCCTTCGCCTCCTCGCCCTGCCCGCGCGGTTCGCTCGGCGGATCCCGAAGCGCGCTCGCAGGTATGAGCTGCTTCGGCTGATGCTCGATTCACCGGGAATGTCGCTGAGCGACCTGGCGCACATCGACGTGCCCACGCTCGTGCTGGCGGGACAGCGCGATCTGATCAGGCGGCCGCATACGCGGGCGCTCGCCGAGGCGATCCCGAAGGCGGCGCTATGGATCGTGCCAGGCGGTTCGCACACCGTGCTGCGCGATAGAGCAGACGAGGTGACGCCCGAGATCGTGCGGTTCCTCTCGGGCGCCTTGACTTCGAGCGCGCTCTAGATCCTACGGTCGAGGGCATGCCCACGACGAGCGGAATCCGCGTACCGAATCCAGTGCAGACGCCCGACGCCGACCGGCGGAGGCGCCTGCTCGTTCTGGCGATCTGCTGCATGAGCATGGTGGTGGTCGTGATGGACCTCTCCATCGTGAACGTCGCCCTGCCCGACATGCGCCGGGAATTGGATGCCTCGCCTTCCGGCCTGCAATGGACCGTGGATGCCTACGCGCTGGTTCTCGCCGTCTTGCTCGTGGTGTCGGGCTCGCTCGCCGACCGCTTCGGGCGACGCCGGATGTTCCTCGTCGGCCTCGCGATCTTCGGCATCGGGTCGCTCGCGTGCGGCCTCGCGCCGACGATCGGGTGGCTGATCGCGGCACGTGCTGCGCAGGCGGTCGGAGGCGCCATGCTGAACCCCGTTGCGATGGCCATCGTCGCGAACACCTTCCCCGATGCGGCCGAACGTGCGCGTGCGATCGGCGTGTTCGGCTCGATGAGCGGCCTCGCGCTCGTGCTCGGGCCGGTACTCGGCGGGTTTCTGGTCGACTCGTTCGGCTGGCGCTCGATCTTCGTGGTCAACGTGCCTGTGGTCATCCTCGCCATCGTGCTCACCGCGACGTTCGTGCCGGAGTCTCGCGCGGCGCATCCTCGCCGACTCGACCCGCCCGCTCAGCTTCTGGTTGCCGTGTTCCTCGGCGGCGTCGTGTTCGCTGTGATCGAGGGCGGCTCACTCGGCTGGGGCTCGCCCGCCATCGTCGGCATTGCCGTGGCATGCGTGTTGAGCGCCGTCGCGCTCGTGCTCGTCGAGCGCCGGCGACGGGAACCGTTGCTTGAGCCTCGACTGTTCCGCAGTATGCCGTTCGTGTCGGCTCTCGTGATGGCCGTTGTCGCGATGTGCGGGTTTCAGGCGTTCCTGTTCGTGATCACGCTGTATCTGCAGAACGTGCGCGACCTCTCGCCGTGGGCCGCCGGGTGCTGCCTCGTGCCGATCGGAGTGCTTGTGCTGGTGCTCTCGCCGATCTCCGGACGTATGGTGGCCGCTCGCGGCGCACGCCGTCCGCTCGTCACCGCCGGATTTGCGCTCGCCGTGTCGGGCCTCGCTCTACTGTGGCTCGCGCCGCAGACGTGGATGCCCGTCGTGCTCTGCTTCTTCGTGCCCGTCGGCCTGTTCCTCGGCCTGGTGAATCCGCCGATCAGCAACACGGCCGTGTCGGGCATGCCCAGGTCGATGGCCGGTGTTGCCGCATCACTCGCCTCCTCGGGGAGGCAGGCCGGAACAGCGCTCGGGGTCGCGATCGCCGGAGCGGTGGTCGGACCGACGCTCGGCAGAGGGGCCGTCGCGTTCACGGATGCCGCGCACGGAGTCTGGTGGATGCTCCTGGCCCTCGGACTCGTGCTCGCGGCGCTCGCCGTGCTGAGCACCGGCACGTGGGCGGCCGCGACCGCCGCGCGCGCGGCCACCACCCCGCGGGCGGCCGCGACCGCCGCCCGTGCGGCCACCACCCCGCGGGTTGAGTAGCTCGCCGAAAGCGCGCGTATCGAAACCCTCAACCAGCTGCCATCGCCAACCAGCTGCCATCCCCAGCACGAATGCCGGGTTTCGATACGCGGCCCCGCCGCTGCTCAACCTCGACACGGTGCCGACACAGCGTCAGGATCAACAGGCCCTACCGCGGCGCCCAGAGTCGGTCGGCGTCGCCTGCGGCCATGCTCCCCCGGTAGACCGCGATCTTGTGGTCGATCGTCTTCAGGTTCTCCTGCACCTCTGCGAGCCGCTCGAGCACCTTGGCGCGATGCGTCTCGAGCAGTTCGAGCCGTTCTTGCTCGTTGCCCGGCCCCGCCGCGACCAGCTCGGCGTACTTGCGGATGCCGTTGATCGGCATCCCGGTAGCGCGCAGCTTGGTGCAGATCACGATCCACTTGAGATCGATGTGGTGGTAACGGCGCCGGCCCGTGCTGGTGCGGCCGACGGGCGTGACGACAAGTCCGGCGCGCTCGTAGTAGCGAAGCGTGTGGACGCTCACGCCGGTGCGCAGTGCGGCTTCGCCGATCGTGATGCCTTCGGGTGGCAGATCGTTCTGAGGCTTCACTCTTTCGCGGCGGTCCCGTTCGCCCGAGGTTGCTTCTGCAATCGGGATGCGACTCACCTTGCCAGCCCTTTCGGCCTTTTCGGCGGCGGCGGAAGATGCGATCGTTACTTCGAGCACACTCTAGATTCTACGCAGCCTGAGCCGGATGCCGATGGGCTAGCCGGGCGTGGCCCGGCCCCTGCCCCAGCCCCAGCCCCAGCCCCAGCCCCAGCCCGGCCTGGCCTGCCCTGCCCGGCCCCAGCCCCAGCCCGGCCTGGCCTGCCCCTGCCCGGCCCCGCCCCGGCCCGGCCCCGGCCCGGCCCTGCCCACGATCCCCGCTCCACGCCAGGGTGGTCGTGCAAGCAGGCAGGCCGAGCCGCAGACCAACCAGCCCTCATCGCGCAGTTGTCCACAGGCGCGCATCCGAAGTGTCGCGTGTCGGTTGGAAGCAGTAGAATCGAAAGTATGTTCGATATAGCCACCGACGCGGAGCGCCTCGCAGAAGGACCCGCCGACCTGCCCGGCGGCGCTCGCGGTGACACCGAATCGGCGGAGCGATACGCGAATTGGGCCGCTGAGTGGCTCGCGGAATGGGACCTGTCGGAGTGCGCGCCGGGTGACTCTCGGGCCGTGACGGCGCAAGACGTGATCGAGTTCGCCTTCGACGACGCGGTCGCTCATCAGACACTGGCCAACCAGTCGATCGCGCACCTCGTGTTCGCGGTGCACGAGGCATTCGAGATCGCCAGGGAGAACCCGCAGCTGTACGTTCAGCCGGCCATTCGCTCAACGGTCCCCCACGTGGACGACCTCGATTTCGCCGTGCGGTCCGTCGCGTTCGATCTTGCGCAGCGGCTGCGCCTGAGCGAGAACGTGGTGCGCGACTACGACCACCAGGCAGGTGTGCTCGCCACCGGCCTGCCGAAACTGCGGGACCTGTTCCTCTCCGGGCGCATCTCTCAGCAGCATGTGCGCGCCGCTGTGGACTGTGCCATCGTTCTGCCCGACGCCGATACGACGACAGCCTTCGACGACCGAATGGCAGGCATCGCCGAGGGCCTTCGTGCGGGAGAGTTCGCTCGTCGGTGCCGTCTGCTGCGAGAGCGGATGTGCGCCGACACGCTGCAGGAACGGCACGATCGAGCCAGGCAGAAGCGCCGCGTCGGCGTCGAGGCGGACGAAGACGGTATGGCGTGGCTGAACGCCTACCTGCCCGTTATGGATGCCGTCCGCATCGAAGCCAGACTGCAGGCGGCCGCCCGTGCGCAGCGGTCTCGGCCTGACGAGCACCGCACGCTCGGTCAGCTTCGTGCCGACCTCCTTGCGGAGCTCCTCATCAAAGGACACCTGGACTCAGGCGACTTCTCCCGAGAGGCGGGCGCGGGAGCTGTGGCCGTGCAGCCGTTCCTGCTGATCGACTCCGATGGGCGGTTCGCGGAACTTCTCGGTTACGGTCCGGTCGACCCGCGCAGTGCCGCCGTCGCGCTCCGAAACGCATCGTCGTTCCGAAGGGTGTTCGCTGATCCGACAAAGCCTGCAAGCCTCACACTCGACCGCCGCCGCTACCGACCGACACCCGATCAGCGTCGGTGGCTGCGGATCAAGTACGGACTCGACGACGACGCCGCGCCTTATCTCAGTCTCGGTGCCGACATCGATCACGTGATCGAGTACCAGCACGGCGGTGCTACCGACGTGACGAACCTCCTGCCATTGAAGCCGAGGCTGCATCGGCTCAAGACGGTTACACGGATCCGACTCGAGCCGAAGGCCGAGGGCGGAATTCGGGTGCGAACACCAACCGGGTACGACAGCGATCCGCCACCGTTCTGATATCCGCCACCGTTCTGATGGATGGGGCTGTCCGAAAGCTCCGCCACGCGAGGTTGACTCGGGCGACGTGCCTGCGCCGTCTGCCGACCAGGTGTAGGTGAAGATTCGCGCTCACGGACTCCTGTCAGCGCCGCCGCCGACGTACGCGCCCTACCCCGCAGCCTCGAGGATGCCGCGCAACCGCTCCAGGTCTGCGGCGACGAGGGAGGCATCCCGTGCGAACTCCTCATCGCTGGCATTCAGCTGTCGCAGCGTGAAGATGGCCTCGGCGCCGTCCGGGTGGGCGATCACACGGAACGGGTTGTACGTTCTCTCGCCGGAGGGCAGCGTTACCCAGTGGTCCAGCACGCCGAACTCGTTCCGCGGAGCGAACGTCATTCGGATGCGTCCCATCGGTGAGTCGGTGACGACTGCGTCGCCATCTCGGGTGATCGGGGCATCCGTGAGGCCGGCCGCCCAGCGCGGCAGGTTGTCGGGATCGACGGCGTACTCGTAGACATCCTCGGGAGACCGGCGGATGATCGTGCTCACGTGGCGGCTCTGCATGTGCATCATGCTGCCAGCACCCGACGACGCCGTCGCTCGGGAACCCACTCGCTGGGAATCCGTCGCCGCTCCGAACAGCCGCCGTTGGAGAGTGCGCTGCCCCTGGAGGACGCGAGGCCGTTGGCGAACGCGCGGCCAATGGAAACTCCGAAATCCCCGCCCCCGCATTTCCATTATCCCGCACGGAGGGGGCCTTGCTGCAAGAGCCCATCTGTGGTGCAGAATGGCCGATCGCGCCGGAATTCCGGCGCGATGAGCGCGGGGGGCGATGGATGACGGCAGTGGCAGTGAACACGGACGCCAGGACAGTGGGAGCGAGCACGAACAGCAGGAAAGCGGGAGCGAGAACGAACAGTTGGACAGCGGCAGCGAACACGCACGACGGACCAGCGGGAGCGGACACGACCGACGGGACAGCGGGAGCGAACACGACTGACAGAGCAGCGGGAGCGGACACGGACGGCAGAACAGCGGGAGCGAACACGGACGACGGACCAGCGGGAGTGAACACGGACGACGGATCAGTGCCGCCAAACGGCCAGACGCATCGCGGCGACGGGCCGAGCGCCTTCGACCTGCCGTCGAGGCTGGCAGCGAAAGCGGACCCGGCACTGATCGGGGCGGACGAGGAGCACTTCGCGGCCTTGGCGGACAGCATCGATCGGCAGGTGACGGAGCTCGAGGTCAGGTTGAGCGCCGCTCGCAAGGAGTCAGGCGGCGTAGGGCAGGCCGCGATGGATCGCGACATGGAGATCAGGCGGCTCTCGTCCCGGCTGCGGCTCCTGCGACGATTCGGACTCGACCTGTGTCTCGGTCGCATGGTGCCGGCCGGCGGCGGGGAGCCCGTCTACATCGGACGCCTCGGCCTCACCGACGACGCAGCGGACGGGACGGGCCGCAGGCTGCTCGTCGACTGGCGTGCGCCGGCATCCGCACCGTTCTTCGCTGCGACCCACGCCAACCCCATGGGATTGGCGAGCCGCCGACGCTATCGGTGGGCTCGCGGCCGCATCAGCGACTACTGGGACGAGGTCTTCACTCAGGAGGGGCTCGAGCACAATGCCGCACTCGACGACCAGTCGGCATTCATCGCGAGCCTCGGCAGCAGCAGGTCGCCGCGCATGCGCGACGTGCTCAGCACCATCCAGGCGGACCAGGATGCGATCATCCGCGCCGACTCGCACGGTCCGCTGATCGTCGACGGCGGCCCTGGCACGGGCAAGACCGTCGTGGCGCTGCACAGGGCGGCGTACCTGCTGTACTCGGAGCCGCGCATCTCGTCCGGAGGTGGTGGCGTGCTGTTCATCGGCCCCCATCAGGCCTATCTGGACTACGTGCACGACGTGCTGCCCAGCCTCGGTGAAGAGAGCGTGCAGATCTGCACGCTTCGAGACCTCGTGCCCGAAGGGGCCGACGCGGACGACGAGCGCGACGTGCGCGTCGGGCGGCTGAAGGCATCCGCTCGGCTCGTCGACGCCGTGGAAGCCGCCGTGAGGTATTACGAGCGGGCGCCGCAGACCGAGTTCACGATCGAGACGCCGTGGGGCGAGGTCGAGCTCGGTGCCACGGAGTGGGCGGATGCCTTCGACTCGGCCGAACCGACCGCGACCCACAACGAGGCGCGCGAGCAGGTGTGGGAGGCGCTGCTGGAGATCCTGATCGATCAGATCGATCACGACGAGGCGCCTCCCCACCAGGTGCGCAGGTATCTGATGCGTGAGGACGACTTGACCGAAACGTTCGCGAAGTCGTGGCCGCTGCTCGACCCCGCTGGCGTGGTCGGCGACCTGCTGTCGGTTCCGGCATACCTGCGCCTGTGTGCCCCATGGCTCGACGACGAGGCGGTTCGGATGCTGCAGCGCACCGACGCGCGCGCATGGACGGTCTCCGACCTTCCGCTGCTCGACGCGGCTCGCCAGCGCATCGGCGATCCGGGCGCGGCCAGGCGCGCAACGGAACGTGCCGCCGCGCTCGCCGCGGAGCGCGAGCAGCGGGAGCGCATCACCGAGGACCTGATCGCGGCCGACGACTCAGAGATGCTGCTCATGCGGATGCTCCGCGGCCAGGATCTGAAGAACGCCCTCGTCGACGAGTCGATGCTGCCTGCAGCAGATCCGGATGCTCTCGCCGGCCCGTTCGCGCATGTGATCGTGGACGAGGCGCAAGAGCTCAGCGACGCCGAATGGCAGATGGTGCTCAGGCGGTGCCCGTCGCGAAGCCTCACGATCGTGGGCGACCGAGCGCAAGCAAGACACGGCTTCACCGAGTCATGGCACGACCGGCTGTCCCGGGTGGGCCTGGGCACAGCGGCACTGGCGTCCCTCACCGTCAACTACCGCACCCCGCAGGAGGTCATGGATGCCGCCGAGCCGGTCATCCGCGCCGCAATCCCGGACGCGAATGTGCCGGTCTCGGTCCGCACCAGCGGGCATCCGGTGGTGTACGGCCCGACGTCGAGCCTCAGGGCGACAGTGGACACATGGGAGGCGGAGCACGCGGAAGGGCTCGCGTGCGTGATCGGGGATCCGTCGTTCGAGGGGAGCGCGCGCATCCGCTCCCTGAGCCCGGAGCACGTGAAGGGACTCGAGTTCGACCTCGTCGTGCTCGTCGATCCCGAGCGGTTCGGCTCGGGTGCCGGCGGTGCGGGCATCGAGGGCGCCGTCGACCGCTACGTGGCGATGACTCGGGCGACGCAGCAGCTGGTGATCCTGACCGCGGGCTGAGCAGCGCGGTATGCGGCACCGCAACCTGTCGGTCTGCCCTCGTTACGATCCCAGGGTGACCGCATACTTCGAGAGACTCGACGACACGCATTTCCGCGCCACACCGGCGGTGGGCGGGGCCTGGAATCCGGAAGAGCAGCACATCGCACCCGCCCTCGGGCTGCTTACGCACGTGGTCGAGCGCACCTTTGCCCACCGCCTCGACGACGGGCTGCAGGTCGGGCGGCTGTCTTTCGACATCCTCGGCACGTTGCCGATCGAGGAGGTGGAGGTCGAGGCACACGTGCTCCGGCCCGGACGCACCGTGGAGCTGGTCGAGGCGCGGCTGAGCCACCGCGGCCGGCCGGCAGTGACGCTACGTGCGTGGCTCATGGCCAGGCACGACACCGAGGAGCTGGCGGGGCATGCCCTGCCGACCATGCCGAGCAGGGACCAGTTCGAGGAGTGGCGCGGATTCGACGTGTGGCCGGGCGAGTTCGTGCGCACTGTGGAAATCCACGGACGCAGCCTCGGCCAGGGTCGGGCGCAGGCCTGGTTGCGTCCGCTGGTGCCGCTGCTCGAGCACGAGCCGGTGAGCGCAACCGTGCGGCTCATGAGCATCCTCGACATCGCCAACGGCATCACGCCACGCTTCGAGCCGCAGGCGGTGCTGTTCCCGAACATCGACCTGACCGTCGATTTCGTCGGGGAGCCGCGCGGCGAGTGGCTGGGCTTCGACATCAGCGTCGCGTACGGAGCCGGGGGACTCGGCCTCACCCACACGGTGCTGCACGACGAGCACGGCCCGGTAGGCATGTCGATGCAGAGCCTGACGGTGCGCCCACGGAACTGACGACGGTTCAGCGGCGGAGCGCAGCGGGCCGGGGCAGTCCGAGATCCTCGAGGAGGTCTCCCAACGCCCGGTCCAGTTCCGCGCCTGCCTGGGTGACCTTGTTGATGCCGAAGCCTCGCAGCGCGGCGCTCGGAACGTCGAAGCTCACGATGGTGCCCGCATCCTGAGCGGCGTGCGCCTCGACCCGAAGCGGCGAGTAGAGCATGGCCGACGGATCGTGCCGGAAGAGCCGGGCGCCGATGCCGTGGTTCACGATGAGCCAGACCGCGCTCGGAGTCGCGCTCCCCGCATGGCGCAACAGTTCGCTCGGCGTCCACGACCAGACGCGCACGAAGCCGCTCGGCGACTCCCACTGCAGTCCGCGTGCGAAGCCCGACCAGTCGGGATCCTCGTCGAGGCGCGCCAAGGCATCCGTCTGCGACAACTCGGGCACGGCCTGTTCGAACGCGGCGACGAACGCCTCGAAGCGTGCGTTCGTGTGCAGACGCACGCGGTGCCCGGCGTACTCCTCGATGCTCTCGGTCGCGTCGTAGGTCACCGCAACATCCTGCCGTCCCTTGCGCATCCTCGCTCGGGCCCGCACTTCCGCACGACCGCCATGAAGCCTTAGTCTGGAGGACTTTGCTCGCTCGAAAAGGGAGGTCGAAGTGCCCGTGCAGTTCGATGAACGGTATCCGTCGCAATTGACTGAGCGTCGCGTCGGCGATGAGGATCACCAGGTGATCCGCTGGGTGGGCGAGGCCGCGCCGCCCGCCGATCCCATCCTCATCGTGGAGCCGGACCCGAAGTGGCCGGCGGAGTTCGAACGCGAGGCGGTGACGATCCGTTCCGCACTCGGCGGCCTCATCGTCAGCCTTGAACACGTCGGGTCGACGTCTGTGCCTGGCCTTCCCGCCAAGCCGATCGTCGACATCGACGTGCAGGTTCCCGACTCGTCGAACGAGGATGCCTACGTGCCTGCCCTCACGTCGGTGGGCTACCGCCACGTGCTGCGCGAGCCGTGGTGGAACGGGCACCGGATGCTGGTGCGCGGCGACGGCGGCGTGAACCTGCACGTCTTTCAGGCGGGATCGCCTGAGCCGCTCCGCCACCTGCTGTTCCGGGACTGGCTGCGCACGCATCCAGACGACCGCGACCTCTACGCCGCCGCGAAGCGTCGGCTGGCGGTGGAGACGGCGGACGACCCGGACTCGTACAACCTGGACAAGAACGCCGTGATCGACGACATCTACACGCGCATCTTCAGCGTGCCGCCGCACGAGCATCCGTCTTGGCCGGCCGAGGGGTTCGTTCCCCGCTGATTCACCCCAGCCCCGGTTTTCCATACGCCGGCGATAGCCGGGGTCACGTAACATGCGAGGCCATGCGCGTACTGGTCGTCGAAGACGAGCCTTACATGGCACAGGCCATCCGCGATGGGTTGCGCCTGGAAGCGATCGCATCCGATGTGGCGGGCGACGGCGACTCTGCTCTTGAGCTGCTCAGCGTCAACGCCTACGACATCGCCGTGCTCGATCGGGACATCCCCGGCCCGTCCGGCGACGACGTCGCACAGCGCATCGTGGCCTCGGGCAGTGGGATGCCGATCCTGATGCTCACTGCAGCGGACCGGCTCGACGACAAGGAGTCGGGGTTCGAGCTCGGGGCCGACGACTACCTCACCAAGCCGTTCGAGCTGCGCGAACTGGTGCTGCGGCTCAGGGCGCTCGACCGCAGGCGGGCACGCAGCCGCCCACCCGTGCGAGAACTGGCCGGCCTGCGTCTTGACCCGTTCCGCCGCGAGGTCTACCGGGACGGCCGCTACGTCGCGCTCACCCGCAAGCAGTTCGCCGTGCTCGAGGTGCTGGTGACGGCCGAGGGAGGGGTGGTGAGCGCAGAGGAGCTCCTCGAACGCGCGTGGGATGAGAACGCGGATCCCTTCACCAACGCGGTGCGCATCACCGTCTCGGCTCTGCGCAAGAGGCTCGGCGAGCCGTGGGTCATCGCCACGATGCCCGGCGTCGGCTACCGCATCGATGCGCATCCCGCGGGCAAGGGCAGCGGAGGAGAGCGTGCCTAGGCCGATGGGAATGAGCGTGCGGCTGAAGCTCACGCTCAGCTACGCCGGATTCCTGATGATCGCAGGCGCCCTCCTGCTCGCGGTCGTGTGGCTGTTCCTCCTGCGTTACGTTCCGGCGCAAGCCATCGACGTGTTGGGCACCTTCATACCCGGCCAGGGCGATCTCATCCGCGCATTTCTTCCTGCTGTGACCATGGCGCTCGCGTTCCTGCTGGCCTTCGGCCTGCTCGGCGGCTGGTTTCTCGCCGGCCGGATGCTCGCCCCGCTTGCGCGGATCACGCGGGCGACGCGCATGGCAGGCAACGGCTCTCTTTCGCACCGGATCGACCTGGACGGCCGTCAAGACGAGTTCCGCGAGCTGGCCGACGCCTTCGACGTCATGCTGACCAGGCTCGAGGCGCACGACGCCGAGCAGCGCAGGTTCGCGGCGAATGCCTCACACGAGCTACGCACTCCGCTTGCCATAACGCAGACCCTGCTCGAGGTCGCAGGGAAGGACGAGCATCGCGATGCCAGGGAGCTCATCGAACGGCTCCGCGTCGTCAACGCGAGGGCCATCGACCTGACGGAGGCGTTGCTGCTGCTCAGCCGGGCGGAGCAGCGATCATTCATTCGCGAACCCGTCGATCTGTCGCTCATCGCCGAGGAGGCGGCCGAGACCCTGCTGCCGGTCGCGGAGGAGAACGGGGTCGGCATCGAGACATCGGGCGAGATCACCACGACGCTTGGCTCATATCCGCTCCTGCTTCAGATGACCACGAACCTGTTGCACAACGCGATAGTGCATAACGTTCCCGAGGGCGGGTGGGCTCGGGTCGAGGCCGGCGTGCGTTCCCGCGACGCGGTGCTTGTGGTGGAGAACAGTGGCGAGAAGCTCAGCCCTCAGCTGGTCTCGACGCTGACAGAACCGTTCCAGCGAGGCACGGCGCGCGTTCGCAGGGATCACGCCGGTGTCGGCCTCGGCCTCGCGATCGTCAAGAGCATCGTGCAGGCCCACGACGGAACGCTCGCCCTCTCCGCCTTGGCCGACGGAGGGCTGCGCGTCACGGTTCGGCTGCCAGCAGACACGACGCAGGAGCCCTAGCCTGCCTCTGGGCGCAGGCGTACCCACCGGCAGTGGCGCCCCGCAGCCGTGCCTGCCGACGGCGTCGCCCCGCAGCCGTGCCTACCGGCAGCGTCGCCCCGCAGCCGTGGCCACCGACGGCGGCACCGGGCGGCTGCCAGCGACAGAGCCCTATGTGATCGGGAAGTCGAAGTAGCTGTCCGGGTGCGGTTCCTGCCGCAGCGAGTAGTGCCACCATTCGGCGGGGTACGAGCCGAACCCGCACGACTCCATGATCGAGCGCAGGCGTTCCCGGTTGCGCGTCTCGGCCGCGGAGATCCCCTTCGCTCCGTGGTGCGAGACGCAGTCCATGAGGTCGTGGCCTCCGCCCATCGCGACCAGCTCGCCCGTCGCGAGGTGGTACAGCGTCAGGTCGACCGTGCTCCCCCTGCTGTGCCCCGACCTGGTGGCCACGTAGCCCAGCTCGAACATCTTCGACCTGTCGATATTCGGGTAGTGCCGCTGTTTCGTGCGGCCGTTCTCGGGCTGCCGCGACCAGCGCACGAAGTCATCGACCGCTCGTTGCGGGCGATAACAGTCCCACAGCAGCAGCCCGAAACCGTCGGATGCCGCCTCGTCGCGCGCACGTTCGAGCGCCTCGCACAACGCACGCGTGCCGACGACGCGATTGGCCAGGTACCCGTCCACCGGCCGCCCGGTGAAGTTGTCCCACGTGGCGTACTTGGCGTCCCAGCGGATGCCGGGCACGTGTTCGTCGAGATAGACGAATTCGGTGTTCATCGCCGCCGCCCGGTCAGCGCGAACGACACCAGTCGGTCGATGACCTCGGCCAACGGGATGCCCGCAGCGGCCATCATGCGCGGGTAGCGGCTGTACGAGGTCATGCCGGGGAACGTGTTGACCTCGTTCAGCACGACCTCGCCGTCGTCTTTCAGGAACAGGTCGACGCGAGCCAGGCCACGGCATCCGAGCGCGCGGTACACGTCTCGTGCTGTCTGCTTGACGCGCTGACGGGCCTCCGGCGAGATCTCGGCAGGCACGATGATGGTCGAGTTCTCGGAGCGCACCTCCGGCTCGTCTTCCTGGTGAATGCGGAAGAAGCCGTGCGAGAGCCGGATCTGATCCACCTCGCCAACAATCAGCTCGTTATCGGTCTCGAGAACGGCGCATCCCACCTCGCTGCCCACCACTGCCTCTTCGATCAGCACCTTCGAGTCGTACCTGTGGGCGTTCGACACCGCTCTCGCAAGGTCTTCCCTGCTGTCGACTCGGGTGACGCCGAACGACGACCCTGAGCGCGCGGGCTTCACGAAAACCGGATACGAAGGGCGCACTGGATCGACATGCCCCTCGCCCGTGATGGTCCAGAACGTGGGAGTGGCTATCCCCGCGCTTCGGGCCACCAGGTACGCGAGGGACTTGTCCATCGCGAGGGCCGAGCTCTGGATGTCGCAGCCCGCATACGGGATGCCGGAGAGCTCGAGCAGGCCCTGTGCCGCGCCGTCCTCGCCGAATCTGCCGTGCAGAACGGGAAGCACGACATCGATGCGGATGCGCGTGCTCGCCCCGTTCGCCTCGACCAGCAGCCCGTGAACGTGGCGGTCGGGTGACAGCGTTACGGCCTGCCCGTCTCCGTCGTCCCAGCCGGGGCGCGGGCTGTCGCAGAGCCGCCATTCGCCGCTCGTCGTGATGCCCACGTAGTACGGCTCGTACTTGGCGAGGTTGAGGTTCCTGGCGACTTCCTGGGCCGACTTGACGGAAACGGGGTGCTCTTCGGAGACCCCGCCGAAGATGATCGCGATCTTCGTCTTAAGCATGCTGATGTCCTTCGAACTCGAGGCAGTTGATGATGGTGTTCTTCACCGTGTCGGCGAGTGCGTGGTCGGTGTAGTACGCGGTGTGCGGCGTGATGATCACGTTCGGGAGCTGCTGCAACCGGAGGAGCAGCTGGTTGTCGATCGGCGAGTTCCTGCGATCGGCGTAGAAGATGCCGTCTTCTCCCTCGAGCACGTCGAGCGCGGCACCGCCGAGTTCGCCGTTCTCCAACGCGGACAGCAGGGCAATGGTGTCGATGAGCTGTCCGCGTCCCGTGTTGACGACGAACGCATCGCTCTTCATGAGCGCGAGCCGCCGTCGGTCGATGAGATGGGTGGTCTCGGGCGTCAAGGGTGTGTGCAGCGTGACGATGTCGCTTGAGCGCATCAGCTCATCGAGGCCGACGTACTGCGCGGATGTCTTCGGGCTCCTGTCGTACGCCAGCACGCGGCATCCGAATCCACGGAGCCGCTCGATGACAGCAGCACCTATGCGACCTGTTCCAAGAACTCCGACGGTCGTGTCGCGCAGCTCCCTTCCGCGCACCGGATGCAGCCTGAAGTCGTGCGCCTCTGCCCGCGTGATGACCGACTTCGCGTTGCGCAGAGCCATCAGCATGAGCATCACCGTGTAATCGGCCACGCTGTCCGGCGAATACGCGACGCCCTCGACCATGATTCCGACGCTCCTGGCGAACTCCGCGTCGATGTGGTTGTGCCCCGTGCTGCGCGTCGAGAGGTACCGGACGCCGATCTTGCCGAGCAGCCGGAGGGTGGCGTTCGAGACCCGGGTCTTGTGGCCGACGCTCACGCATCGCTGCCCGATGGCGAGGTGCACGTTCGCTTCGCAGAGCGGCTCTGCGGTGATTCTCGGGGCGATGCCGAAGCGTGGCGCGAGCCGATGGAACTCCTCGGCTTCGTCGCCCTCGCAGCCGTAGACGGCGATCGCGGTTCTCGTGACGGCGGCATCCTTGCGGCGGGAGGCCTCGCGATGGCGCGCGGCGGTCAATAGGGAAGAGGGGGAAGCAGGCCGCACGGTCGTCGGCCCGGTGTGCGCCTGTTGCGCGCGCACGTGCTCGCGTCGCATCTGTTCGCTGTCGGCCATGCGCCCAGCCAACGCGGAGCGGTGTTGCGAGGGCGTATCGGGTTTTCGATATGCCGGCGATATGCGGTGCCCGGTAGCTTCGGACGGTTGGTGTCAGCGGTCGGACGGCCGCATGCCGAGTTGGCGGTCGCGGCCGCCGAGCACGCCGAAGACCACCTGCGCCGCAACCACGCACAGCAGCACCACGAGGGGCAGCACCCAGGCGTCCGTCGCGTCGTGCAGGATGCTGATCACGATGGGCCCGGTCGCGGCCAACAGATAGCCCATCGACTGCGCCATGCCGGAGAGCGAAGCCGACTGGCCGTGGTGGTGGGTGCGCAGCCCGAGGAGCGCGAGCGCCAGCACGATCGAGCCGCCGGATCCCAGGCCGATGAGCGAGATCCAGAGCAGCCCGAGGGCCGGTGCCGCCAGTTGGCCGAGGATGCCTGCGAACATGAACACGCTCACCACGACCGCCATGAGGCGCTGGTCGCTCAGCCGGTTGATCGTCGCCGCACACACCACCGTTCCGGCCAGGCCGAACATCTGGTAGGCGAACTGATGCCACCCGGCGACCGCAGGCGAGACGCCGCCCGCCTGCTCGACCGCAGGCCACCACGTGATCACCGTGTAGTAGATGGTCGACTGCAGCCCCATGAAAAGGGTCACCTGCCAGGCGAGAGCAGCGCCCCACGGTGAGCGGTACCGGTTCGTGGCCCCCGACTCATCGTGCTCGGGCTGCGGCGCGAGTGGCTCGGGGCCGCGCCGCAGCTGCGGGAGGAAGACGGCGAACGCCACAAGGGCCAGCCCCGCCCAGATGCCGAGGGAGATCCGCCAGCCGTGCTGCGAGGCATCCGCTATCGGGACCGCGACTCCCGCTGCGATGGCCGCGAGGCCGGACTGGACCGCGGAATACGTGCCGGTGACGGACCCGACGCGTGACGGATAGTCGCGTTTCACGAGGGCGGGCAGCAGCACGTTGATGAGTGCGATCGCCAACCCGAGGAGCACCGTGCCGACCCACAGGGTGACCTGCCCCGGCCAGGAGCGAGCGATGATACCGATCGCGAGGGCGATCAGCGCCATTCCGAGCGTGCGCTCGATGCCGAGCCGGGCGGCGAGCAGCGGCGCGACGGGCGAGAACAAGCCGAACGCGACGAGCGGAATCGAGATGAGCACGGATGCCGTCACGGCGCTGATGCCGAGATCGCTGCGGATGTCGCCGATCAGCGGGCCGACCGGTGTGATGGCGGCACGCAGGTTGGCGGCGATCAACAGCAGGGCGATCAGCAACATGCCGCCGCGCACCAACGGATCGGTGCGCGCTGCGGCCGAGTCGGTGGACGACAATGGGCCTCGCTTCGTTCTGGTGACCCTATAGAGGGTAGGGGCGCGCGCATCCATTGACACCCGGACGGGGCGCATCCTACGATGAACTCGCATCCAGAATGTTTGCGTAAACATTCTTCTTCCTAGGGCCAGTGTCGCCCCTCGCGGAATTTCTCGTCGGGGTCGCCTGGTCGCGGCTTCTTCGAAAGGTCGATGATGAATTCCAGGGCAAGAGGGGCCGCCACCGGGCGTTCCCGTCGGCGCCGGTCACTGCTGATGGGCCTCCTGGCCACCGCGCTCGGCGCGACGCTGGCGGGCGCAGGCCTCACGCCGGCCGTTGCAGCAGGATCCGATGCGGCAGCGGCACCCGGCAGCGCAGTGACGATCACGCCCAACCCGTGGGATGCCTCAGGGCCGTTCCAGGGCTGGGGCACGTCGCTCGCGTGGTTCGCCAATGCGACGGGCGGGTACCCGGACGCCCTGAAGAATCAGCTCTACGACCTGCTCTTCGGCAAGGACGGCCTCGACCTCACGGTCGCCCGCTACAACATCGGCGGCGGCAACGCGAGCGACGTGGCCGACTACCTGCGCCCGGGTGGTGCGGTGGACGGCTACTGGAAGGCCGACACAACGGGAAAGAGCGGCCTGTACGCCGGCGACACCACGACGCTTGCGAACAAGTCCGCCATCCTCTCCGACTTCGACGCGACCAACGGCGCGTACTACGACTGGAGCCAGGACGCCACGCAGCGCTGGTGGCTCTCCAAGCTCGCGAAAGACCGCGACATCACAGGTCTCGAGGCGTTCGCGAACTCGGCGCCCTGGTTCATGACCGAGTCCGGCTACGTGTCAGGTGGCTTCAACTCGACGGCGCAGCAGCTGAGCACGGATGCCGTCGACAAGTACACGCAATACCTCACGACGGTGACCCAGCACCTCGAGAAGCAGTACGGGATCCGGTTCCAGACCCTCGACCCGTTCAACGAGCCCAACACCAACTACTGGGGCACGACGCTCGTGAACGGCGTGCCGAAGACCGGCGGCCAGGAGGGCATGCACGTCGGTGCGGACCAGCAGCCGCCCGTCATCGCATCGCTGCAGAACGCGCTGACCCAGGCGGGATCGAAGACCAAGATCGCCGCGATGGACGAGACGAACACCTCCCTCTTCGTGACCGACTGGGATTCCTACCCGGCTGCTGCTCAAGCGGCCGTCAGCCAGCTGAACACTCACGCTTACGGCACCTCCGCCAGGCTCCAGGTGCGAGACCGTGCCACGAGCGCCGACAAGAAGCTGTGGATGAGCGAGGTCGAGGGCAACTGGGACTCGAGCGGATTCGTGCCATCGTCGATGACGAACGCGCTCGGCTTCGCGAACCAGATCAACGGTGATCTGAACGGTCTGCGTCCGGCGTCGTGGGTGCTCTGGCAGCCGGTCGAGGACTACTACAACATGCAGGTCAACGAGAAGCTGAACTGGGGCGAGGCCTACATCGACTTCGACTGCAAGTACTACGACACCACGACGAACGCCGTGCTGAAGAGTGCAGGTGCTGCGCCGCAGGGAGACAAGGTGGCGTTCCTGTCGGCTCGGCGAGTGGCGGCGAACGGCGGCTCCACCTCGGGCGTTCCGGAGTGCGGCATCAAGCTGAACTCCAAGTTCAACGTGCTGCGCAACTACACGAACTTCATCCACCCGGGTGACCAGCTCGTGCCGACGAACGACGCGTCCTCGACGGCCGCGATCGGCAGCGACGGCAAGACCGCCACGATCGTGCACTCCAACCCGGGCTCGAGCGCGCAGACGGTCACCATCGACCTGTCCAAGTTCGCCGACATCGCCCGCGGCGCGACCGTCACGGCATACGAGAGCACCGCACCCGACGCGTCCTCAGACGGCACCATCGCCCAGATCAAGGCGACGGGCATCGTCAAGCAGGCACCGGTGGCCGTGGACCTCAGTGGCAAGTCGGCCACCGTCACGGTGCCAGCCGGTTCCGTCACGACACTCGTCGTGAAGGGCGTTTCGGGAGCGGTTGCGGATGTTCGCGACGGCGCCACCTACCAGCTCGCGGGCATCCAGTCCGGGCTCGCGCTGACGGATGCCTCGGCCTCTTCGTCGACGACCGCCACGACCATCACCACCCCGGCAACGACGACCGATGCGGCCACGACCCAGAAGTGGACCTTCCACCGGGTTCAGGACGCGGCCCAGCATGCAACCAAGCAGTACGTGCTGACCACGCCCAGTGGCGGCGTACTCACGGCCACGAGCTCGGGAACGGCCATCAGTTCGCTCACGCTCGATGCGGCGAAGGCCGACCCGAACGCGCTCTGGGCGCTGCAGACCACCGATGGCAGCACCTACTCCCTCGTGAACAAAGCCCTCTCCGCGGCACTAGACGTGGGCGGGCAGGCGACCAAGAACGGCTCGGCAGTCGGCGTCTACGGCTCAACGGGCGGCACGAACCAGGCCTGGTCGCTTCGCTCGATCACGCCGACCGGTGCTGTTCAGCAGGTCGTGCCGACGCCGGTCGGCACTCCGCCGACCCTGCCGGCAACGCTGACGCCGACGTACGCCTGGGGCAACGGCACGCCCGTGCCGGTCACGTGGCAGACCGTGCCGAAGTCGGCTTGGAGCAAGGAGGGGTCGACCGCTGTGAAGGGCACGGCCACCGACGTGTTCGGCAACCGGGTCACTGGTACCGTGCTCGTCGTCGCGGGGCCCTACGCGGTCACGGATCCGACATCCGTCACGGTCCCGGCCGGCACTGCGCTGAGTGCCGTCGAGTCGGCGGCGCCCGGCACCGTTCAGGCACGCATCGGCGACGTCGCGGATGAGAGCTTCCCGGTCGACGCGACGTGGAGCTGGGGCGCGCTGAGCGACGCATCCTTCGCCTCCCCTGGCGTCGTGTCCGTTGCCGGTTCCGTGGCCTCCAATGTGACCGGCTCGCCCGATCTTCCGGCGACGCTGAACGTCATCGTCGTGGGCGAAGGGGGAAGCAGCGACCTGTGCGGTCCGGGCACGCCGGTAACCGTCAGTGCTGGTTACACCGAGGGTTCGTATGCGGCGTCACGCACGTGCGACGGCACCGTGAGCACCTCGAACTACTGGTCGGACTGGAAGAACGGTGGCATAAGCGCCGACACGCTCACGTACGAGCTGGGGTCCTCCCGCAGCGCGAGCTCGGTGGATGTCACGCCGACCGAGCGCGCGCCGCTCGCGATCACGGTGCAGTACCGCGACGCCGGTGGCAACTGGGTGAACACCTCGGCGGTCGGTGTCACCGCGTTCTCCAATGACGCGACGACGCCCGTGCCGTTCACTCCGGTGACGACCTCGGCGCTGCGTCTGCAGCTGTCGCTGAACTACTACACGAAGATCTCCGAAGTCGCGATCAACGTGGCCGCGCCTGCCCCGTCGTCCGTCGCGACGCTGGCCGCACTGCGGGTCGGCAACACTGCGATCAGTGGATTCGACCCGGCGACGAACACCTACCAGGTGTCGGCGTCCGGCCCGACTCCGCCGGTCGTCGTCGCGGTGCCCACCGACGCGAACGCGACCGTCACGATCGACCAGGCCACCAAGCGCGACCCCGTCGCGATGGTGAAAGTGGTCGCGGTCGACGGCACGACCTCGCAGACCTACACGGTGACGTTCGTGCGCAAGTGAGGCGCGCGTAACGACGCAGTGCTGACGCGGCGGGGCTATCCCGGGATCGGGGCGGCCCCGCCGTCGTTCGTCCAGCGAGCGGGGCGGCCGCGGTCGTTCGCGCACGGATGCTAGTAGTCGCCGTACTAGCGTTGGTACGTGGGCATCCCGCAGCAGAGCAGGTCGGAACTCGGTGCGTTCCTTCGGGCGCGGCGTGAGAATCTGTCGCGGGCGGATGCCGGCCTGCCGCCCGTAGGACGCGCCCGCACGAGCGGACTACGACGCGAGGAGGTGTCGTACCTCAGCGGAGTCAGTGTCACCTGGTACACCTGGCTCGAGCAGGGGCGGGACATCCATCCGTCCCGGCAGGTGCTCGACGCGCTGGCCCGCACCCTGCGCCTCACTGTCACAGAGCATGCGTACCTGCTCTCGCTGGCCGGCTACTCGCCGGCGACGGCCGCCGCCCCTGCCCCCGTCGCCACAGCGCCCGCACAGTTGCAACGGCTCATGGACGCGCTCGCCGGCTCACCCGCCTACACGATCACTGCCGACTGGCGCATCGCAGGATGGAACGCGGCGTACGCCGCTCTCTACCCGGGCGTCGCGAGCGCACGTGCCGAAGACCGCAACCTGCTCTGGCTCGTCTTCACCGATCCCTACGTGCGTGAGCTGCTTCCCGACTGGGACGTGACCAGCCGGCGCTTCGTCGCCGAGTTCCGTGCGGATGCCGGCCCGCGCCTCGGCGACCCCTCCTACCTCGACCTCGTCGCGCGTCTCGAGGAGGCGAGCCCGGAGTTCCGTTCGGCGTGGGCCGCCCACGACATCGAGGGGTTCGCGTCGCGCGAGCGGGTGTTCCGGCATCCCGCTGCGGGCATGCTCACGTTGGAGCATCACCAGTTCGTGCCGTCCGACCACCCGGACCTGCACGTGATCATCTACACGCCCGCTCCCGGAACGGATGCCGCCGCCCGCCTCGCCGCCATCACGAGCGGCGCCCAGGTGCCGGCGTGCACGGCTACCCTCGCCACATGACGACACCGCACCAGTCCGCCGAGTTCGACGCCATCGTCCGACGCCTCCGCGCGGCCGGGTGCGTCTTCGCCGAGGACGAGGCGAGGCTGATCGTCGACGAGGCGGTCGATGCCGCCCAGACTGACGACTTCGTCAGCCGGCGGGTCGCAGGCGAACCGCTCGAGTACATCCTGGGCTGGGCGGAGTTCCGCGGCCTGCGAGTCACCGTCGCTCCCGGGGTCTTCGTCCCCCGGCAACGCACCAGCGTGCTGGTGCGGGAGGCGCTCCGTGTTGCTCAGACGGCACCCGTCGTGCTCGACCTGTGCTGCGGTGCGGGTGCGATCGGTGCCGCCGTCCTGGCCGAGCGTCCGGATGCGGCGGTGTACGCCGCTGACATCGACCCGGCTGCCGCCGAATGCGCGCGCCGCACCCTCGCCGACGTCGCCCTCTTGCTCGGGGCGCGCGCCGAGGATGAAGACGTCGCACGACACGCTCGCGTGGAGCCCAAGGTCTACACGGGCGACCTCTACAGCCCGCTGCCCGAGCAGCTGGCCGGCAGCATCGACGTGATCGTCGCGAACGCGCCGTACGTGCCGACCGACGAGATCCGACTCATGCCGCCCGAGGCGCGCGAGCACGAGGCGAACGCGGCACTCGACGGCGGTGACGACGGACTCGCGCTGCAGCGCCGCGTGGTGTCCGAGGCGCGCGAGTGGCTCGCACCTCGGGGCCACGTGCTCATCGAGACCAGTAGGAGGCAGGCATCCGCGACCGCAGGCATCCTGGAGGCATCCGGCTTCGCAGCCTCGATCGTGCATGACGACGAGGTCGACGGCACGGTCGCGATCGGATCGCTGGGCGACGCTCCCAGCCCGCGCGTACTCTACGGCGGGTAGAATCGACGAGGCCCGGGCATCCGATCGCGGCGTACCGCGCGCGCTGACGGCAGCAACACCGTGCGACGCATTCCGGATGCCGCCACCCATCTGCACGAAAGAAGTCACGTGAGCACAGCCGCGTCTCCGCGCGTGAGCCCGGATCGCTTCTGGGTCGTCGCTCTCGTGCGTGCGATCGTCGCACTCGTCGCGGGCGGCTTCGTGACGTTCGACCCCGACCACTCCGCGCACATCGGCATGATCGTGTTCGGAAGCTTCGCGCTGCTCGAAGGCATTGTGATCGGCGCAGGCGCGCTGCTGCTCGAGGATGCCTTCACCAAGTGGCTCTTCGTCGCACAGGGCGCGCTCGGCGTCGTTGTGGGTGCGGCGGCACTCGCCCTCAATGGGGCAGGCCTCGGCGCACTGCTCTACGGCGTGAGCGTGTGGGCGGCCCTGACCGGGTTTGCCGAGCTGTACTGCGGAGTGCGGACGCGCGGCCGCTCCGAATCCTCCCGCGATTGGATCCTGGTGGGCACGCTGACCGCGGTGCTCGCGCTGGTGTTCCTCGTCATCCCGCCGGACTCCGTGTTGGCCGTGGGTCTGTTCGGTGCGTACGCCGTCATCGTCGGCGTCTACGTGGGAATCGGCGCCTTCACACTCAAGTTCGGACTCGCGCACGGTCACGAGGGCGACGCTCCGGGCGGCATCCGCACCCCGGATGCAGACAAGCGCGGCCTCGGCGGGCGGAATGCAACGCCAGCCGCCACGACAGACGAGAACGCTCCGGAGAAACACCAGTGACCGACGACAAGACCCCCGCGGACCGCACGCCAAGCCTGCGCGACCGCATGAAGCCGGTTGAATTCCTGGGCATCGCGGCCGTGCTCGCGCTGTTCGTCGGCCTCATCGTGCTGATGGCCACCCGCGAACCCGTGCTCGCGATCGTCTTCTTCGGCATCGCGTTCATCGTCACGCTCGTCGTGCTCGCGATGTTCGCGCTCGGGTTCAAGCCCGACGACGAGGAACGACGCGATCTCGCCGAGCTGAACGGTGAGCAACCGCAGCTTCCGGACGGCACGGATTCCGGCACGACCGGCCCCGACGGCCGCCGTCCCCCGCGCAACCCGCACGACTGAGCTGCAGGACTCAGCCGCCCGACTGAGCCGCACGGCTGAGCTGCACCGCTCAGCTGCACGACTGCGCTGCGCGGCGCACCTGCGCGCGTATCGGCCGGCTCTAGTCGTCGCGCCGCTCGGGATGCGTGCCCCGCGCTATCGCCCGAGGTACTCGACCAATTCGGATGCCAGCCCCGTGTAACCAGCCGGCGTCAGCTCGAGCAAGCGCGCCTTGGCATCCTCGCCGATGTCCAGGGTGTCGATGAACGCCGCAAGCCCTTCCCTGTCCACGCGTTTGCCCCTCGTGAGGTCCTTCAGCAGAGCGTAGGGGTCGCTGATCGACGACCGGCCGGCAGCCACCTCGCCCCGGATGACGGTCTGGATGGCCTCGCCCAGCACCTCCCAGTTCGCGTCGAGGTCGCGCGCGAGGGCATCCTCGTCGATCGCGATCTCGGTGAGTCCGCGCTGGATGTTGTCGAGCGCGAGCAGTGAGTGCCCCAACCCGACGCCGATGTTCCTCTGCGTGGTGGAGTCGGTGAGGTCGCGCTGCAGCCGGCTGGTCACGAGCGTGGACGCGAGCGAGTCGAGCACAGCGCACGAGAGCTCGAGGTTCGCCTCCGCATTCTCGAACCTGATCGGGTTGATCTTGTGCGGCATTGTCGACGACCCCGTGGCGCCGGCCTGTGGAATCTGCCTGAAGTAGCCGAGCGAGATGTAGGTCCAGACATCCGTCGCGAGGTTGTGAAGCACCCGGTTCGCGTGAGCGATGCGGCCGTAGAGCTCGGCCTGCCAGTCGTGCGACTCGATCTGGGTGGTGAGCGGGTTCCAGGTCAGGCCAAGCGACTCGACGAACTCCTTCGAGATCGCGGGCCAGTCCGCGGCCGGGTCGGCAGCGAGGTGCGCCGAGAACGTGCCGGTGGCGCCGCTGAACTTGCCGAGGTATTCGCTGCCCTCCACCTGTGCACCGATGCGCTCGAGCCGGTACACGAACACGGCGAGTTCCTTGCCCATCGTCGTGGGCGTCGCAGGCTGACCGTGCGTGTGGGCGAGCATCGAGGCATCCCGCAACTCGATCGCCCGCGACCGCAGAGCCTCAACGACTGCCCGGAACTTGGGCAGCCACACCCGGCGAACCGCGTCCGAGACCGTGAGCGCATAGGAGAGGTTGTTGATGTCTTCGCTCGTGCAGGCGAAGTGCGTGAGCTCGGCGATGGCATCCAGGCCGAGCTCGTGCAGCTTCTCGCGCACGAGGTATTCGACGGCCTTCACGTCGTGCCTGGTCGTCGCCTCGAGCGTGGCCAACCGGTCGATCTCGTCCTGTCCGAAGTCCGTGACGAGCCCGCGCAGAGCGGATGCCTGCTCCTCGCCGAGCGGCTCGCTCCCGAACATGCGGTGCGAGGTGAGATACAGCAGCCATTCCACCTCCACCTGCACGCGAGCGCGGTTCAGCCCGGCCTCGGAGAGGAAGTCGCCGAGCTCGGTGACTGCCGGCCGATACCGGCCGTCGAGCGGGCTGAGCGGCTGAGGGGGAAGGGAGGTCATGGCTTTCCTTGTGCTTGTGGCGGCAGATCCGCCTGCGCGGTGTCGTCTTCGGCCGCTCCGTCGCGTCCCCGTGAGGATGCCCGCGCCTGGCTGCGCAGCGCGGGCGCCAGTTGGCCGAGCAGCGCCCGGTCTGCGCGCTCGATCATTCCGAGCACGGCGGCGAAGAGGGTGTGGTCTGAGTAGTAGGGGTCGGGAACATCCAGGGACTGCGCCCGCGGCGATTCGAAGCTGCGCAGCAGCTGAACCTTGCTGCGGTCGACGTCATTGGTCGCCCAGTTCTTCAGGATCCGCTCGTGGCTGCGGTCCAGAGCCACGACCAGGTCGAGGTCCGCGAACCAGGCCGGGTCGAACTGTCTGGCGCGGTGCGCGGACCCGTCATAGCCGTGGGCCTGCAGCACCTCGACGGCACGAGGGTCGGCCTGCTCGCCGACATGCCAGTCGCCCGTGCCGGCCGACGAGATCCGCACCCGGTCGGCGAGCCCGGCCTCCTCGGTGAGTTTGCGCAGCACCACTTCGGCGATCGGCGAACGGCAGATGTTTCCGCTGCAGACGAAGCAGATGCCGAACGGCGCGAAGCTCATGACTCCATTCTGCTGCAGCCCGGGAGCGCTCGTGGTTGCGGTCAAGCCGACGACCGCCCCTCCCCAGGCGCCGCCGTGCCGGGGCTCTCCCCATTTCCGGGGCCGCCGCTGCCGGCACTCTCCTCGGTCGGCAACGCTGCTGGTGGAAGAGGAGGTGATCATCTGGATCGGTTGGCAGTGCGAGCGGCGCAGGCGGCCGTCGACGAGGTGCGTTCCGGGCTGGCCGCCGTGCTGGCACAGCTGCCGGATGCCGCCAGCGTGGAGTGGAGGTCCCCGGCGCAGCGGCGATTCGAGGCAGGCCTCGACGAGTTGAGCGCCGCCATCGGCCACGCGCTCAGTGCCCTCGAGCGATCGGCGGACGAGCTCACAAGGGCGGCGGCTGCGGCGGAGCGGATACCGGCGGTGGTGGGAGGGTCGTGACGGGCATGTCCGACGACATCACAATCTCGGGCGGCGGCACCTGGGTGGCGTCGGACGCTCTGCTCGAAGCCGGCGCGACGCTCGCGGTCATCGCGAACAGGCTCGACGACCTGGCACACGCCCTGCGTCCGGCGCTCGCCCTTGCCGGAGCGCCCGGCTTCGGCGTCGGCCGCGGGGCGCAGGCTGCGCAGGATGCGCTGCACTCCGCTCAGGATGCCGCGCGGCTCGCGCATGTCGCTGCCGCCGGCATCCGCGACTCCTCGTCCCGGGCGAGGCGGCTAGCGGGCGATCTCGCCGAGGCTGCCGCGAAGTACAGCGGGGCGGACCGTGACGCGGATGCCCGCATCATGGATCTCAGCACCCTCAGCGGCTGGGCGCTCGGACAGCTGGCGCCGCTGGCCGCGGTCGCCGGAATGTTCGCGCTGCCGCAGCTTCTCGCCACCGCTGCGACCGTGCTCGGGATCGGCACGCTCGCCACCGGCTCGCCGCAGGAGTTCCTGAAGGGCGTGAGCGACCTGGCCGGCTCCAAGGCGAGTGTGTTGCGCGATCCACGGGTGGTCTCGCTCATCAGGTTCGCGGTGTCCGGGGCGGACGACGCCATGCTGGGTGCAGCCGGGATTCCCCTGCCGTTGGCGGCGCTCGTCGACGACCGTGGGACGCGGGCGTTCGGGCTCCGCGGCGGCACCTCGATTGTCGTCGGCGCCGGCAGGGCAGCCGGACTCCTCCACGAGACGCCCGTGAGCGTCGAGCGCACCGCGGCGACCACGGCGCCCCCGCCGTCAGGCTTTGCAGACCTGGCGAAGCGCATCCCGCCGTCAGCCCCCGATTCGCCACAGGTGCGCATCGAGCGGTACGCGGGGGCCGACGGCGATCCGGCATACATCGTGTACGTGGGCGGAACGGTCGACCCGAGTCCTGCATCCGGTGAAGAGCCGTTCGACATGACGAGCGATCTCGTCGGCATCGCGAAGCTCGATCCGGCATCGCTCAGAGCGACGGAACAGGCCATGCAGCAGGCGGGCATCCGGCCGGGCGACACCGTGATCCCGGTGGGCTACTCGCAGGGCGGCATCGTCGCGACGAGCATTGCCGTCTCGGGCGAATACTCGACGCCGGCGCTTGTCACGTTCGGTTCACCCACCGCCGGCATCGATGTGCCCTCGACGACCGTCGACGTGGCGGTTGAGCACACGGATGACCTGGTGCCGGCTCTCGGGGGCATCCCGCTCGCCGCGGACCGGAACGGCGGCGACCGCATCGTCGTCACACGTCAGACCTTCAGCGGGGAGGTGCCACAGGGCTCGTCACCCATCGACGCGCACCTCATGAAGGAGTACGCCATCACAGCGCGCACGATGGATGCGACGAGCGACCCTCGGCTCGCCGCTGCGCTCGCAGCCCTCCCGGACGGCGGCCGAGGCGACGCCGAGCTCTACCGGGGCACCCGCGTGCAGTCGCATTGAACAACAACACAGCGGGTTGAGTAGCACGCCGAAGGCGCGCGTATCGAAACCCCGGCCCCGTTAGCGCCTGAGCACGGGACGGAAGATGAGGCCGAGCAGCCAGCTGATGATCGCGAGGATCAGCGCAGCCCACACGCCTTCCCAGAACCCGTTGACGTGCAGGCCGAAGCCCATCGCATCGCTGATCCACGAGACGATGAGCAGCAAGAGCCCGTTCACGATGAGCGACACCAGCCCGAGCGTGAGCACGTACAGCGGGAAGGCGACGATGCGGATGACCGTCCCGACGATGCCGTTCACGATCCCGAAGATCAGTGCGAGCAGCAGGTACGTCAAGATCAAGGGCCACTGCCCGTCGTTCTGGTCGTACGACTTCACCGTCACTCCCGTGACGATCAGGGTCGTGACCCAGAGGGCGAACGCGTTGATGATCAGTTTCAGCAGAAACCTCATCCACACAGTGTTCCAGTGCGTACCCCTCCAGGGGAAGGGCGTTGCGACGGCTCGGCTCAGCGCGAAGGCATGGCAGCCTCTCAGGCCCGTGGAATATGGCCGAAGGTAAGTTAGCTCTGTGGATCCACAGAACGTCGAGCACGTGCGGCTGCGACCCGAGATCGCGAAGCTGGCGGCATATGCCCAGGGACGCGTTCCGTCCGCAGACGGCTTCAAGCTCTCGAGCAACGAGAACCCGTTCGACCCGCTCCCGGGCGTGCTGGATGCCCTCGCACGCGCGGCGACCCTTAACCGCTACCCGGACGGCGCCGCGCTCGCCCTACGCAACCGCATCGCAGATCGGTTCGGCGTCGGCACGGCGGAGGTGCATCTCGGTGCCGGATCCGTCGCGCTGCTGTCGCAGTTCATCAACGCCGCAGCGGGCCCGGGCGATGAGGTGGTCTACGCGTGGCGGTCATTTGAGGCCTACCCGGGGCTCGTGACCGTCTCCGGGGCATCTAGTGTCACCGTTCCTCTGCTGCCCGATGCCAGGCACGACCTCGACGGCATGCTGGCGGCCATCACCGACCGAACGCGCGTCGTCATCGTCTGCACGCCGAACAACCCGACGGGACCGGTCGTGAGCTCGGAGGAGTTCGAGCGCTTCATGGCATCGGTGCCGCCCGATCGCCTGGTGCTGCTCGACGAGGCGTATGTGGAATTCGTCGACGATCCAGACCACGTCGACGGTCGCACTCTCGTCGGCAGGTACCCCAATCTCGTCGTGCTGCGCACCTTCTCGAAGGCCTACGGTCTCGCAGGCCTGCGCATCGGCTACGCGGTCGGGCCGGAGCGACTGCTCAACGCAGCAAGGTCGACCGCCATCCCGATGAGCGTGACCGACACCGCCCAGGCGGCAGCGCTGGCGTCGCTCGATCGCGAGGACGAGCTGCTCGCACGGGTCGCAGCCATCGCCGAACGGCGTGCCCGCTTGCGGGATGGGCTGCTGAGCCAGGGCTGGAACGTGCCCGAGGCCCAGGGCAACTTCGTCTGGCTGGCCACAGGCGAGCAGACGGCGTTCTGCGTCGACCGATTCTTCGAAGCCGGAGTGGCCGTTCGCGGGTTCGCGCCCGACGGCATCCGGGTCAGCGTCGGCGAGGAGGAATCTGTCGACCGGGTGCTAAAGATCGCGCAGGAGCTTGTCGATCATCTACCGAAGAGCCCTCCCATCGAGCGGTTAGGTTAGTCAGGATGTCTGCCACGAACGACCGATTCGCGTCGTCGACCGGGCTCTCCGCGGCGAGCGTGCAAGTACTGACCGAAGACGGTCGTTTTGAGCCGACGGATGCCGCCGCCGAGTTTCTGCCCTACCTCGACGCGCTCACCGACGACGACTTCAGGCGCTTCTACCGCGACATGGTCGTGGTGCGCAGGTTCGACGTGGAGGCCACCAACCTGCAACGGCAGGGGCAGCTCGCCCTGTGGCCGCCGAGCAGCGGCCAGGAGGCTGCGCAGGTCGGCTCCGCGTACGCGGCGAAGCCGCAGGACACCATCTTCCCGTCGTATCGGGAGCACGTCGTGGCAACCATTCGCGGCGTCGACCCGGTGGACATCATCCGGGTCATGCGAGGTGTGACCAACAGCGGATGGGATCCGACCGACCCGAAGAACGGCAACATGCGGGTCTACACGCTCGTGCTCGGCACCCAGACGCTTCACGCGACGGGCTTCGCCATGGGCGTGAAGTTCGACGGAGCCTCTGGGACGGGCGATCCGGCATCCGATCAGGCCGTCATGGTCTACTTCGGCGACGGCGCGAGCTCCGAAGGAGACGTGAGCGAGGCGTTCGTCTTCGCGGCCAGCTACCGGACGCCCCAGGTCTTCTTCCTGCAGAACAACCAGTGGGCCATCTCGGTGCCGGTGAAGACGCAGTCGCGCACCCCGCTCTACCTGCGCTCGAGCGGCTTCGGCATCCCGGGTGTGCAGGTCGACGGCAATGACGTACTGGCCAGCTACATCGTCACGGCCAAACAGCTCGACGATGCGCGCGGCGGGCATGGGCCGAGCCTCATCGAGGCCGTCACGTATCGCATGGGTGCGCACACCACGAGCGACGACCCGACGCGCTACCGCTCGTCCGACGAAGACGAGCACTGGCGCGGCCGCGACCCCATCGTGCGCATGCGCGCCTTCCTCGCGAGCCGCGGCGTCGGCGACGAGTGGTTCGACTCGGTCGACGAGGAGGCCGCCGACAACGCGGCAGACGTGCGTCGCCGCACCCTCGAGCTCACCGGACCAAGCGCTGAGGCGGTGTTCGAGTGGGTGTACTCGGAGCCGCACGCAGGCATCGTGGAGCAGCAGGCGTGGTTCGAGCGGTACGAGAAGTCGTTCGCGGCGGGTCCAGGAGCGCCGTCTGATGGGACCCCGAGCGTGAGCGCGGAGGCGAGCCGATGACCGACGCGACGATCGCGGAGCAGGCTTCGCAGGCATCCGCTCGCACTCGGTTCCACACCGGGGTCGAGAGTCTGCCGATGGCCAAGGCGCTGAACGCGGGAATGCGGCAGGCGCTCGCCGACGACGCCAAGGTGCTGCTCATGGGCGAGGACATCGGCCCGCTCGGCGGTGTCTTCCGCATCACCGAAGGGTTGCAGCGGGAGTTCGGCGCACATCGGGTGATCGACACCCCGCTGGCGGAATCCGGCATCGTCGGCACCGCGATCGGCCTCGCCATGCGCGGGTACCGGCCGGTGTGCGAGATCCAGTTCGACGGATTCGTGTTCCCGGCCTTCGACCAGATCACCACGCAGCTGGCGAAGATCACCGCAAGGCACGAGGGCGCACTCCGGATGCCCGTGGTCATCCGCATCCCGTACGGCGGCCACATCGGTGCGGTCGAGCACCACCAGGAGAGCCCGGAAGCCTACTTCGCCCACACGCCGGGGCTGCGGGTCGTGAGCCCCTCGACTCCGAACGACGCGTACTGGATGATCCAGGAGGCGATCGCCTCTGACGACCCGATCATCTTCCTCGAGCCGAAGAGCCGCTACTGGCCGAAGGGTGAGGTCGACTTCTCCGCGAGCGCCGCCCCGCTGCACGCGAGCCGGGTGGTGCGCACCGGGAGCGACGTCACGTTGGTCGGCCACGGCGCCATGGTCAGCGTGCTGCTGCGCGCTGCCGAGATCGCCTCGGACGAGGGCACCAGCGTCGAGGTCGTCGACCTGCGCTCGCTTTCGCCCATCGATTTCGGCCCGCTTCTCGGCTCCGTGCGCAAGACGGGCCGCCTGGTGGTCGCGCAAGAAGCGCCAGGATTCGCGAGCATCGGCAGCGAGGTCGCCGCGACGGTGGCCGAGAAGGCGTTCTACTCACTGCAGGCCCCCGTGTTGCGGGTGTCCGGCTTCGACACGCCGTTCCCGCCGGCCAAGCTCGAAGACGCCTATCTGCCAGACGCCGACCGCGTGCTCGAGGCCGTGGACCGCGCGCTCGCCTACTGACGGCATCCGTCGGCCGCAGCGGCCCACGTCGCCACTTTCCCCTTCCCACCACCTCAGCCTCGAAGAACCGCCAGCAAGGAGTGCCATGAGTGAGTCCGAGTTTCTGCTGCCGGACGTCGGCGAGGGCCTGACCGAGGCGGAGATCGTGTCGTGGAAGGTGGGTCCGGGCGACGCGGTGCACGTGAATGACGTGCTGTGCGAGATCGAGACCGCCAAGTCGCTCGTCGAGTTGCCCTCGCCGTTCGAAGGCGTCGTCGACCGGCTGCTCGTGCAGGAGGGGCAGACCGTCGAGGTCGGAACCCCGATCATCATCGTGGGCGCCGGCACGTCCGGCGGCCCCGTCACGACGGCCGAGGGCCTGGACAACGTGATCGAGGTGGACGACGCGGAGCTGCAGGTGTCAGCGGATGCCCGCGCATCCGTGAGCGGGCAAGCCGCGACCCAGCCGGGTGCGGCGGGTGCCGGCTCGACCGAGACGCCCGACAGTGCGGAGGCGGCCACGCTCATCGAGCGCGACGGCGACGAGCCTAAGCCCGGTGCCGTGCTCGTCGGCTACGGCTCGGCGGGCCACGGCGCGAGCAGGCGGCGCAGCCAGCGGGAGCAGGCGTCCGCCGCCCAGGGCCGCCACGTGCCGGCCGCGGCCGACCTGATGCCGGCCGCGCGCGCCGGCTCCATCGTCGCGAAGCCGCCCATCCGCAAGCTCGCGAAAGACCTCGGCGTCGACCTGTCGCTGGTCGCAGGCACCGGCATCGGCGGCGAGATCACCCGCGACGACGTGATCAGGCAGGCGAGCCAGGCCAGCGTGTTCCGCAACATCCAGACGCCGGAGTGGCCGGATGCCCGCGAGGACCGCATCCCGGTCAAGGGCGTTCGCAAGGCGATCGCCACGGCGATGACCACGAGCGCGTTCACCGCGCCGCACGTGAGCCTGTTCGTCGACGTGGACGCGACACGCACGATGGAGTTCGTGCAGCGGCTGAAGAAGTCACCCGACTTCGCAGGCGTGAAGGTGTCGCCCCTGCTCATCATGGCCAAGGCCATGATCTGGGCCGTTCGGCGCAATCCGACGGTGAATTCGACGTGGACCGATGAGGAGATCATCGTGCACCACTTCGTGAACCTCGGGGTCGCGGCGGCGACGCCACGTGGCCTCATCGTGCCGAACGTGAAGGACGTGCAGTCGATGAGTCTGCTCGAACTGGCCGGTGCACTCGAGCAGCTCACTCTCACGGCTCGTGACGGCAAGACGCAACCCGCCGAGATGGCCGGCGGCACCATCACCGTCACCAACATCGGCGTCTTCGGCATGGACACGGGAACGCCCATCCTCAACCCCGGCGAGGTCGCCATCGTCGCGCTCGGCACGATCAAGCAGAAGCCGTGGGTGGTGGACGGCGAGGTGCGCCCGCGCTTCGTCACCACGCTCGGGGCATCCTTCGATCACCGGGTCGTCGACGGTGACGTCGCCAGCCGCTTCCTCGCCGACGTAGCTGCGATCATCGAGGAGCCGGCGCTCCTTCTGGACTGATCCTTGGGAGGTCCGCCCAGCGAGACTGGACGGCGGCCCTACCCGGCCGACGATGCCGCCGCCAGCGCCTTGAGCGCGCGGTCGAGCGCGCCGCCCAGGCCGTAGCGGTCGCCGAGTTCGTGCACGGATGCCAGGCGCGCGTCATCGAGCGCGCGAAGCGTTCCGTCCACCTCGGGCAGGTCCAGCCGCTCGCCGACGGCGATGATCGGCACGGCGCGCTCCAGGTACTCGGCGGCGGCGGTGAGCTTGGCCCGCACACCCGCGCCGAGCGGGGTGGCCGGGTCGTTTGCCGCTTGGAGGATGCCGTCCAGGTCGCCGAACTCGCGCAGCAGACCGGCAGCGGACTTCTCGCCGATGCCCGCGACACCGGGCAGCCCGTCCGAAGGATCGCCGCGCATGGCGGCGAACGCGGCGTACTGGCCGGGTGAGATTCCATACTTCGACTCGACGACGGTATCCGTCACGACCTCGAGCTTGCTCATACCCCGTGCCGTGTAGACGATGCGCACGTTGTGTGCGTCGTCCACGAGCTGGAAGAGGTCGCGGTCGCCCGTGATCACGTCGACGGGTGCTGCAGACCGGCGGGCGAGGCATCCGATCACGTCGTCGGCCTCCGCCTGATCCGCACCCACGACGGGGATGCCCAGCTCGCCGAGCAGCCGACGGATGACGGGTATCTGCGGCACGAGCCCCTCCGGCGTCTCCTCGACGTCCACGCCGCCAGGCACGTGCCTGGCGACCCTGTGCTCCTTGTACGACGGGATGAGGTCGACGCGCCAGCGCGGCCGCCAGTCGTCGTCCCAACAGGCGACGAGAGCGGTCGGCTCGAATTCGGTGACGAGCTTGGCGATGATGTCGAGCAGCCCGCGGATGCCGTTCACCGGCATCCCGTCCGGCGCCTTCACGCTGTCTGGCACGCCGTAGAACGCGCGGAAGTACAGCGAAGCGGTGTCGAGCAGCATGAGTCGGCCGGTCATGAGTCCGATCCTTGCGCATGGCCGGTGGCCCGGCCACGTCCGGCCGAAAATCGGAGATTCGCGGCGACACGCGGCCCGGCGTGACCCACCTCCGGCGTGGCGACGCAAATCTCCGATTTTCGCGCCGGCGCCGGCGGCCAGTTTCGCCCGGCGGTGTCGTCGGAGGGCGGGTGTCACAGCCGTTGTTGTTCTTGAGTATCATTATCAATAAGTGGTCGGTGCAGTCGTGCGGCCGACCGCCCGGGTAGTGCGGACATCCGTTCACCCGTCAACCGCGACTTAGACAGGTTCACTTACATGAAGCGTTCCGCCTTGATCGTTCCGGCCCTCGCCGTGGTGGCGCTCGCCGTCGCCACGCTCGCCGGATGCTCCGCCTCGCCGGCCGATGGCGCAGGGACTCCGCGCGCCACGGGTCGCATCGACGTCGTCGCCGCCACCGACGTGTGGGGCGACATCGCCAAGCAGGTCGGCGGCGATCGCGTCGACGTGACCTCGATCATCGACGACCCGAACAAGGATCCGCACGAGTACCAGGCGAGCGGTCAGAACCAGCTGGCGGTGTCGAAGGCGCAGATCGTGATCGTGAATGGCGGCGGATACGACGACTTCGTCAGCCAGATGCTCCGCTCGGTGCACAGCAAGGCCGTCGTCGTGAATGCGACGACCATCTCCGGATACGACCAGCATCCGTCGAGCGGTGAGTTCAACGAGCACCTCTGGTACGACTTCCCCACGGTCGAGAAGGTCGCGAAGCAGCTCACAGCCGCGTACAGCAAGGCGAGGCCCGGCGACGCGACGACGTTCGACGCCAACGAGAAGCGGTTCGCGGCATCCGTCGATCAGCTGCGCGGCACGGAGGCCGACCTGAAGACGAAGTACGCGGGCAAAGGTGCGGCCGTGACCGAACCGGTGCCGCTGTACATGCTGAATGCCATCGGGCTGGTGAACAAGACGCCGCAGAAGTTCAGTGAGGCGATCGAGAACGACACGGATGTCGCGCCGTCGGTTCTCGAGCAGACCCTCGCCCTGTTCTCGTCGCACTCGGTAGCGTTGCTCGCGTACAACGAGCAGACGACCGGCGCGCAGACCAAGAAGGTGCTGGACGCCGCGAGGTCGGACGGGGTGCCAGTGGTTCCGGTCACCGAGACCCTGCCGTCGGGAAAGACCTACCTCAGCTGGATGAGCGGCACGCTGGACGAAGTGGGCACAGCACTGCAGAAGGCGGGATCGTGAGCGGCACAGAGGTTGCTGAGCGAGTTGACGAGGTGCCGGTCGCGGCATCCCTCGAGACCGTGCTCAGCATGCACGACGCCACGTTGGGCTTCGGCGACCGCACGCTCTGGTCGGGGCTCGACCTCGATGTGCACGCCGGCGAGTTCATCGCCGTGCTCGGCGCGAACGGATCGGGCAAGACCAGCCTGCTGAAGGTCATCCTCGGCCAGCAGCGGCTGCTGACCGGTTCAATCGACTTCCTCGGCGAGCCCGTGCACCGTGGCAACCGCCGCATCGGCTACATCCCGCAGCAGCGCCTCGCAGATGACGGGACACCGTTGCGCGCCCGCGACCTCGTGGGCCTCGGCGTCGATGGGCACCGCTGGGGTGTTCCGTGGCCTTCGAAGCGCCGCAAGCAGCGCATCGACGCCCTGCTGGATGCCGTCGGCGCGTCGGCCTACGCGAAGGTGCCGATCGCGACGCTGTCCGGAGGAGAGCAGCAGCGACTCCGCGTCGGGCAGGCGCTCGCGGGCGATCCGCGGCTGCTGCTGTGCGACGAGCCGCTCCTCTCGCTCGATCTCACCCATCAGCGCGCAGTGAGCGAGCTCATCGACCGGCACAGGCGCGAGCGACAGCTCGGGGTGCTCTTCGTCACGCACGACGTGAACCCCGTGCTCGACCTGGTCGATCGCGTGCTCTACCTCGCTGGCGGCAAGTTCCGCATCGGCACGCCCGACCAGGTGCTGCGCAGCGAGGTGCTCAGCGAGCTGTACGGCTCGCCGGTCGACGTCATCCGTACGCGGGGTCGCATCGTCGTGGTCGGAACATCGGATGCCCCCGGCGGGCACCCGGACGGACCTCACGCGCATCACGACGAACAGCACGACCCGCTGCACGACGTGCATGACGACCACCACCACGAGGCGCAGTACGGGAGGGCCGGCCTGTGATACACATGGACGCCGGCTGGTGGGGCCAGATCTTCAACTTCACCGACTACGGGCAGCTGCTCGTGCTGCTGCGCAACTCGGTGCTCGCAGGCGCACTGCTGGGCGTAGTGGGCGGGCTCATCGGCGTCTTCGTCATGTCGCGCGACATGGCGTTCGCGGTGCACGGCATCAGCGAGCTGTCGTTCGCCGGGGCATCCGCAGGTCTTCTGCTCGGAGTCGGGGTGGTGCAGGGCTCGCTCGTCGGGTCGCTGATCGCCGCACTTCTGATCGGGCTTCTCGGCTCCCGGGCGAGGGAACGCAATTCGATCACGGCCGTGCTGATGCCCTTCGGGCTGGGGCTGGGCATCCTCTGCCTTGCGCTCTACCCGGGGCGCTCCGCCAACAAGTTCGGACTGCTCACCGGGCAGATCGTGGCCATCGACAGCCCGCAGATCGGCGCGCTGCTCACGATCTCGATCGTCGTCGTCGCGGGACTGGCCGTCGTGTGGCGCCCGCTCACGTTCGCGAGCCTCGACGCCGACGTGGCGGCCGCGCGCGGCGTTCCGACGTCCGCACTCTCGATCGTCTTCATGCTGCTGCTCGGACTCGCCGTGGCGGTCTCGGTGCAGATCGTCGGCGCGCTGCTCGTGCTGTCGATCCTCGTCACGCCGGCCGCCTCCGCCTTGAAGGTGTCGTCGTCGCCGCTCGTGGTCCCGCTGCTGAGCGTCGTGTTCGGCGTGGTGTCCATGGTGGGCGGCATCATGCTGGCGCTCGGCAGCTCGGTCCCGATCAGCCCGTACGTCACGACCATCTCCTTCCTCATCTACGTCGTGTGCCGTCTGATCGCGTGGTCACGCAAGCGCCGGGGCGTCAACGGACGAAGGATGCCTGCGGCGCCAGAGCGCGCACCTCACCCCGCCGAGGTGATCGGATGAAGCGGAACACCTGGCAGCGCGAGGCCGTGCGCGAGGCGCTGACCTCGAACGAAGGGTTCGTCAGCGCTCAGAGCCTGCACTCCGAGCTGCGTGACCACGGTTCGCCCATCGGGCTGGCGACCGTCTATCGCGCGCTGGCCGACCTCGCGAGCGAGGGGGATGCCGACTCCCTGCAGTCACCGGACGGTGAGGCTCTGTACCGCGCATGCTCCACGACCGGGCACCATCACCACCTGATCTGCCGGCGATGCGGCCTTACCGTGGAGATCGGCGCCGACGATGTCGAGCAGTGGGCGCAACGCGTGGCATCCGTGCACGGATTCACCGACGCCAGGCACGTCGTCGACGTCTTCGGACTCTGCGAGAACTGCACGCGACTGGCGGCGCAGAAATCCGAGTGATCGGTCGGCGATTTGGGCAGTAGCGGCGCGTCGCGTAGACTTGTCGTTTGTCTGTGCAGGCTCCTCTGCGCAGTTCGCTCACACAATCCCCTCCTCGCGAAATCGGGGAACGGTTGTGCGTGCCGACAAGAGATCTTGGGAAGGGCATCCGCCCTTCGGTATTGATGGAGGAATCATGGCAGCTGTCTGCCAGGTGACGGGAGCTGTGCCCGGTTTCGGACACAACATCTCGCACTCGCACCGGCGCACCAAGCGTCGTTTCGACCCGAACATCCAGAAGAAGACGTACTACGTGCCCTCGCTGCGCCGTAACGTCACTCTGAACGTCAGCGCCAAAGGCATCAAGGTGATCGACGCCCGCGGAATCGAGTCCGTGGTCAAGGACATCCTGGCCCGTGGGGAGAAGATCTGATGGCCAAGCAGCAGGACATCCGCCCGATCATCAAGCTTCGTTCGACGGCAGGCACCGGTTACACCTACGTGACGAAGAAGAACCGCCGCAACGACCCCGACCGTCTGGTGCTCAAGAAGTACGACCCCATCGTGCGCAAGCACGTCGAATTCCGCGAGGAGCGGTAAGCATGGCTAAGAAGAGCAAGATCGCGCGCAACAAGCAGCGCCAGATCGTCGTCGACCGTTACGCCGAGAAGCGTGCGGAACTGAAGAAGGCCCTCATCAACCCCAACGCGAGCGACGAGGAGCGCGAGGCCGCGCGCGTCGGGCTGCAGAAGCTGCCGCGCAACGCATCGCCGGTGCGTCTGCGCAGCCGTGACGCCGTCGACGGTCGCCCGCGCGGCGTGCTGACCAAGTTCGGCATCTCCCGTGTTCGCTTCCGCGACATGGCGCACCGCGGCGAGCTGCCCGGTATCACCAAGTCGTCTTGGTGAGCACCTTCGCGGCCTAGTCGGCTTCGACAAGGGGCGTCGTCCTTCGGGACGGCGCCCCTTTCACGCATCCGGGTCGCGCGTCCGGCACCCCCGAAAACAGGCAGGTCTCTCGGGAACAGGCACAATCTGCCTGTTCCCGGGGGGAGAGCGCGATCATGCCTGTTCGGCGCGGGTGTGGATTGCCGCGCGGCGGGCCGCTGAGCCCGGGGCCGGCCGTCGACTCCGGGGCCGGCCGCTCGGGACGCAGCGCCGTCCTGTGGATAACCCTGCAATTTCTGTGCATAACCCGTGCCGGACCCGGTCGGATGCCTCGAAACACGCGGTTCTCGCCTCAGAATCCCCGGAAATCCGCGGAATTACGCGGGTTCTTGGTACCGTGAGGGCGGTTCAGACGAACCACACGTGCGGCTCTGGCCGTGAACTTCAACAACAAACGCTGCTGTGCAGCAGAACGTCCGAGGAGGACACTCAATGGCTGACAAGTCGCTGAACAAGACCGAGCTCATTGCGGCGGTCGCCGCGTCGACCGGTCAGAGCCAGGCCGCCGTGGGGGCTGTGGTCGATGGTTTCTTCGCGACCATCGCCGAGACCGTCTCCGGCGGCGGCAAGGTGACGATCCCCGGTTGGCTCGCCGCTGAGCGCACCGAGACCGCAGCTCGCACCGGCCGCAACCCGCAGACGGGCGCCGAGATCAACATCCCGGCCGGCCACCGCGTCAAGCTGACCGCCGGCAGCAAGCTCAAGGCTGCTGTGAAGTAGTCTCAGCACCGCCGAAATATAGGGGATGCCGGTTCGCCGGCATCCCCTTTCGCATGCCTGCGCTCGTGCCCGGCGCACCCCGCCTTCCCACCACAGGCGCACGACGACTGAGCCGCTGCACAGCGGCGGCAGGTGTCGACTGCCGCCAAGGTCGCAGCGCCTACGCTTGAACGGTGAGAAGAGCGCAGCGCGTTGCGGGCCCGGCGGCCCTCGTCGTCTTCGCTCTGCTCGCGGTGCTGGCGGCGCTCGCGTACGGCGGAGGGGCATCCGCTCCTGCACTGCTCGATCCCGGTCCGCTCGTACGCTGGGGCCTTCCCGTCGCCAATCTCTTCGTGAACCTGAGCGCCGCGGCCATGATCGGCTCGCTCGTCATGGCGTGCTTCGTCCTCAGCCCGGAGAAGCCCGAATACGACAGGGCGCTGGATGTCGCCGCGGCGTCGGCCGCTGTCATGACGGTCGTGAGCGCGGTCACCGGAGTGCTCACCTACCTCGACGTGACCGGTTCAGCACTGTCGTTCGACCAGCAGTTCAGCGACGGAATCAGCCAGTTCGCGACGCAGATCGCGGTCGGTCAGGTGTGGCTGGCCATCACCCTCATCGCGGCGGTGACGACCGTGCTCTGCTTCGCAGTGCGCAACCATACGGCTGTCGCACTGGTCACGGCCGTCGCCCTGTGCACGCTCATCCCGATGGCACTGAGCGGCCACGCCGCCGGAACCGCCGGACACGACCAGGCGATCACGTCGCTCGGGCTGCACCTCGTCTTCGCCGCCATCTGGATAGGCGGCCTGCTCACCATCGTGCTCATCCGCAAGACGCTCGACGGCGACCGCCTCGTCACGGTGCTCCAGCGGTTCTCCACGCTCGCCATCGTCTCGTTCGTTGTCGTCGCGTTCTCCGGCATCATCAACGCCGATCTCCGCATCGGAACACTGCAGAATCTGCTCACGCCGTACGGCGTCCTCGTGCTCGTCAAAGTTGTCGCGCTTGTCGCGCTCGGACTCTTCGGCATGATCTGGCGCCGCTTCATGATCGACCGGTTGAGACGGGTTCCCGGGCGCGGCCCGTTCTGGTGGATCGTCGCGGCCGAGCTCGCCTTCATGGGCATCGCCTCCGGCGTCGCCGCGGCCCTCGCACGCACGGCGACGCCCGTCGCCCAAGTGCCGATCTCGCAGCCGACGCCCGCCGAGGTGCTCACGGGAGAACCGTTGCCCGCGCCGCTGACGTTGGCTCGCTATCTCCTCGGCATCAACGTCGATCCGCTCTGGCTGATCGCATGCTGCTTCGCGCTCTTCTTCTATCTCGCCGGCGTCGTTCGGTTGCACCGGCGAGGCGACAAGTGGCCGGCGCTGCGCACGATCGCGTGGGTGGCGGGCATCCTCGCGCTCCTCTGGGTGACCAACGGCGGGATCAACGTCTACGAGAAGTACCTCTTCTCCAGCCACATGCTCGCGCACATGCTGCTCACCATGGCCGTGCCCGTCCTGCTGGTCCCCGGAGCTCCCGTCACGCTCGCGTTGCGCGCCATCAAGAAGCGCAGCGACGGCTCGCGCGGCGGCCGTGAATGGATCCTTCTGGTCGTGCACTCGAAGCTCGCCGGCTTCCTCACGCATCCCGTGACAGCCGCGGTGCTCTTCGCCGGTTCGCTCTGGGTGTTCTACTACTCACCGCTGTTCAGCTGGGCCACGACGGACCACATCGGGCACGAGTGGATGATCATCCACTTCTTGATCACCGGCTATCTGTTCGTGCAGTCCCTGATCGGCATCGACCCGGTGCCGTACAGGTTCCCCTATCCGCTCCGCCTCGTGCTGCTCTTGGGCACCATGGCGTTCCACGCCTTCTTCGGCCTGTCGATCCTCACCACCGACGGGCTCTTCCTCGCCGATTGGTTCGGTGCCATGGGGCGCACGTGGGGTCCGACGCCGCTCGGCGACCAGCAGCTGGCAGGGGGCATCGCCTGGAGCATCGGCGAGATCCCCACCGTGGTGCTTGCCATCACCGTGGCCATGCAGTGGAGCCGCAGTGACGCCAAGGAGAGCAGGCGACGCGACAGGCAGGCGGACCGCAGCGGCGACGCCGAACTCACGGCATACAATGCGATGCTGCAGCGCATGGCATCCGATGACGACGACCGGAACGCCGGTGCGCACGACCGAGCGCAGACGGATGTCGCGAAGGAGCCCCAGCGTTGAACACTGTGACGTTGACGACCGAGCAGGCAGCGGTCTTCGACGCCATAGAGCACACGCGTGACCACGTGTTCGTGACCGGGCGCGCGGGAACGGGCAAGTCCACGCTGCTCAACCACCTCGCGTGGAACACCGAGAAGCAGCTCGTGATCAGCGCCCCGACCGGTGTCGCCGCGCTCAACGTCGGCGGGCAGACCATCCACTCGCTGCTCCGGCTGCCCATCGGGGTCATCGCCGACCACGAACTCGACCAGCCTCGAGAGCTCACCAAGCTGCTCAACAGCATCGACACCCTCGTCATCGACGAGGTCTCGATGGTCAACGCGGACCTGATGGATGCCATCGACCGCGCACTCCGCCAGGCCCGCCAGCGCAAGCTCGAGCCGTTCGGCGGTGTGCAGATCGTGCTCTTCGGCGACCCGTACCAGCTCGCCCCCGTGCCCGGGGATGCCGACGAGCGCGCCTACTTCGCCGATCACTACCGGTCGATGTGGTTCTTCGATGCGAAGGTGTGGGACGAGACGTCACTGCGCCGCTTCGAGCTGAGCGAGATCCACCGGCAGCACGAACTGGACTTCAAGCTCATGCTCAACGCCGTGCGGCACGGCCGTGTCACGAAGGAGATCGCCGATCGGTTGAACGCGATGGGCGCCAGGCCGCAGCCGGACGACGGCACCATCACGCTCGCGACGCGCAACGACACCGTCAACCGCATCAACGCGACGGCCCTCCGTCGACTGCCGGGGCGGGTGCTCACGGCCAAGGCGGAGGTGTCCGGCGATTTCGGGCAACGCAACTACCCGGCCGACGAGACGCTCGAGCTCAAGGTGGGGGCTCAGGTGATGTTCCTGCGAAACGACACCGGACAGGGCGGCGATCCACCCCGCTGGGTCAACGGCACCATCGGCTCCGTCGCCCGTATCGACACCAACGTGTGGGTCGACGTCGACGGCGAGATACACGAAGTGGAGCCCGCCGCGTGGGAGCGCTACAGGTACACCTACAATCCGCTGACCAAGAAGCTCACGAAGGATGTCGCCGCCGAGTTCACGCAGTTCCCGCTGCGGCTCGCGTGGGCGGTCACGATCCACAAGTCGCAGGGCAAGACCTATGACAGCGCGATCGTCGACCTGGGCGCTCGCGCCTTCAGTCCCGGGCAGACGTACGTGGCGCTGAGCCGGCTCACCTCTCTCGAAGGGCTCTACCTGAGCCGACCGCTTCGGCCGAGTGACGTGATGGTCGACCCGGACGTGGACCGCTTCATGCGCAGCGAGTAGCTGCAGTTGACGTGCATGGGTCACTGTGGTCTGACCACAGGGCGCTCCCGTGTCATCCGATCGGATGATTCTGCTCGCTCTGTTGTCGTCTCGTTACCGCTCGCTGCCCGGAATCGCCGCGCGCCCGCTTACGCTTGAATGCAGGACCGGGGGGACCACAGGGAGCAGCTATGGCACGGCGATGGGGGCGGAATCGACCGTTCGCGCTGCTCATGGGCGGTGCGGCGGCGCTGCTGACCGCATCCCTCGTGCTCTCCGGGTGCACGCAGCCGGGGGCATCCGACCCGGTGCCGTCGCAGGCATCCGCAACGCTGCCCGGCGACGAGACGGGCGCGATAAAGACCGCCGTGACCGATGCGATGCAGCTTGCCGGCGCGTCCGGGGCGATCGTTGGCGTTTGGGCGCCGTGGGCCGGCAGCTACACGGCCGGCCTCGGCACGACGACTCCCAAGGGCAAGGAGCCGGTGACGCCCGACATGCCGTGGCGCATCGGCTCGGTCACCAAGCCGATGACCTGCACGGTGCTGCTTTCGCTCGTGCAGAAGGGGCAGGTCTCGCTCAACGACCCGGTGACGAAGTACCTTCCGAGACTCGTCGGCGTCGACGGTCTTACCCTCGGGCAGTTGTGTCAGAACACGTCGGGGCTCGGGGACTACTCGGGCGCGCTGGCGCCGCAGTTCATCGACAACCCGCTTCGCACGTACGTTCCGCTCGAGCTCGTGTCGAACGGGCTCGGCGAGCCGCGCGCGGGGACGCCGGGCCAGCGCTGGTCGTACTCCAACGCCGGGTTCGTCCTGCTCGGGATGGCGCTGCAACAGGCGACGGGCAAGGACTGGGCGACTCTGTACCGCGACGAGGTGTTCGGACCCCTCGGCATGTCGTCATCGACCCTGCCGAACTCGGACGGCCTGCAAGCGTCGGCGCTGCACGGCTACGCCACCGTGCTGGACGACGTGACCGGCCAGCCCAAGTGCGGAAGCGTGGTCGACGACACCGCACTCGCGCCGAGTTCCACCTGGACCGCGAAGGGTGTCGTCTCCACCCTCGGCGACCTCAAGACCTTCGCGCAGTCGTTCGCGACGGCATCCCTGCTCCAGGGCGCAGCGAAGAAGGCGGCCTGGACGACCGTGCCGCTCGGCGCCGACGTCGCGGCATGGGAGCAGTACGGGATGGGCGGCATCCAGCTCGGCCCGATGCGCGGACACAGCGGTGCCGTTCCCGGCTTCACCACCGCGATGCTGAGCGACCCGACATCGGGACTCACGGTGGTCGTGATGCTCAACAACTCGACCTCCGGCGCCCCGTACGCCCAGTCGCTCGCCATGCAGCTCAGCGCCATCGCCGCGGGCTTCAAGCCGGCTGCGGGTCAGAACGCGCCGAAGATCACGCTGCCATGGAGCGCAGACAACGCCAAGGCGGCACTCGACCAGCTCGCGGTGTGCCGACCAGCTGGATCGCCTCCCGCGCCCGCTGCGACGCCTCAGCCCACCCCAGCACCGCCGTCGTACCAGCCCCTTCCGCCCGACTGATCCGAGCCCGCTGGTTCGAGCCCGCTCATTCGAGCCCGCTGGTTCGAGCCTGCCGTGCAGACCGGCCGGCCCAGTGAGGCACGGAATAGGGTCGAGACATGCCGATCGTTCCCGACACCAAGAACTGGACCTGGGTGCTCGAGCGCCGTTGCCCCGACTGCGGGTTCGACGCGAGCAGCGTCGCATTCCGCGACATCCCCGCGCTCACGAGGCAGAACGCACGTGACTGGATGCCAGTGCTCGAGCGCGCGGACGTGCGTGACCGCCCAGACGACGCGACGTGGTCCGCCCTCGAGTACGCGGCGCACACCCGTGACGTCTTCCGCATCTTCACTCGTCGGCTGCGACTCATGCTCGACGAGGACGATCCGGCATTCGAGAACTGGGATCAGGATGCCACCGCCGTCGAGGAGCGCTACGCCGAGCAGGACCCAACGGTCGTCGCGATCGAGTTGCGAGAAGCTGCCGATGCCCTGGCGGATGCCTTCGAGCGCGTGCCCGATGCCGCTCTCGGCCGCACCGGCCGCCGCAGCGACGGCAGCGTCTTCACGATCGAGACGCTTGCCAAGTACTACATTCACGACCCGGTGCATCACCTGTGGGACGTGCGCGGCACGGGCTCGCAGTCGGAGATCGGCGAGTAGACCGGCCGGTGGTCACCCGAACTGGGGCGGCGCAGACGAGCATTACGACGGCTTTCACCCGCGTGCGCTCTAGTGAGGGCGCCCCTGGGCACGGCAAGATATTCGCATGGGTCTTGAGCGTGGAAGGCATGGTGCCGGGGGGCTGGTCTCCGCGCTGAACTCATACGGGGATGCCATGGGCGCGGATGCTGCGGGGGCCGCAACCGCGCCCAGGGACCCCGGCCACGCACACAGCTGCCACGACCTTCGTGTTCGCCCATCCCGAGCGTGCGCATCCTGGACCCCACCCGAAACCTGACGGGGTCCGCCCGCCCATTCCACCGGCGGAAACCGGCCGGCACGCCGCCCATTCGGCCGAATACACGGTGTGCCGGCCCGCCTCAACCCAGGCGGCACGAGCATGACGGCCCGATCGAGGGTCGCCGGCCGCGTTGCACGAACACTCCCGGCCGCATTCCAGAGCCCGGAACCTAAGGTGTGAGCATGACCACGGGAACGCCCGCGAAGGAGCCGGCGCACGTGCACCGGTCTGAGTCGCCACGACGGCATCGGCCGCCCGCCGAGCTCATCGTCGTAGTGGTGCTCACCTACGTCGCCGGTTTCCTCGCCATCGGGGTGGGTATCCTGTTCGTCCTGCTGCGCTACGTGGTCGACAACGGGATGTTCGGCGGGTCGTTCGGCGTGACGCTCATCGGCGCCGTCGTCATCCTGCTCGGCCTGTTCGTCATCGCACTGGCGTCGGCTCTCACCAGGGGCAAGCACTACGCGCGTGTGCTCACCACCATTGCGGTCGGCGTCGAGTTCGTGCTGGCCCTTGTCGCGCTCGTGATCGACGCGTCGTCGTACTGGTTCGAGGTCGCGCTCATGGCCGTTGCCGTGCTCATCGCGGTGGTTCTGTGGGTTGGGCGAAGCGGGAGGTACTTCACGCGGATCAGCGAGCGGGATGCAGCCCGCCGCCACACCGGCATCTAGCTGCCCGCCAAACCGGTCTCAGTAGTCGCCGCTGCCACCGTGCCGGCGCACGTACCGGCGATGGATGAACCGCACGGCTTCGATGCCTGCTATCGAGACGATCGACAGACCGATCACGAGAAGCGTGTCGAAGAGCGACGGATCCACGAGCCCGAGGAAGGTGCGCGCGATCGGCACCGCGTACACCAGGATCAGGCCGACCATCATGGCCCCGATGATGACGATCTTCCAGCCGTCGATGGGCCGGGAGAGCACGACGAGCACCCATAGGCCGACGATCGTGAGGATGAGCGTGGCTCCGGTGCGCAGCTCGTCCTGCTCGATGCCGGCCCCGCGCGCTGCCCAGGAGTACCACCACAGGACGAGGCCGACGATCACACCGGCCGGAATGGCGAAGCTCAGCGATCGGCGCAGGAAGCCCGGGATGTAGCGCCGCACATTGGGCATGAGGGCGAGGAAGAACGCGGGGAGACCGATCGTGAGCCCGTCGATGACGGAGAGCTGGCGAGGCAGGAACGGGAACTGCATCACCGAGAGGCCGAACACGACGGCGAGCACCGTGGCGTACGAGGTCTTCGTGAGGAACAGCATCGAAACGCGTTCGATGTTGGCGATCACCTGCCGCCCCTCGGCCACGACACCGGGAAGGTGTTCGAACTTGCCGTCGAGCAGCACGATGCGGGCGACCGCCTTTGTGGCGGCCGAGCCGGATTCCATCGCGATGCCGATGTCGGCCTCCTTGATGGCCAAGGCGTCGTTGACGCCGTCTCCGGTCATGGCCACGGTATGGCCCGCCGCCTGCAGCGCCTTGACGATGCCCTTCTTCTGGGTCGGGCTGACGCGCCCGAATACGGTGTGCTGCTCGAGAGCGGCAGCGAGGGCATCCTGCTCCTCAGGCAGCTCGCGGGCGTCGAAGCCGCTCGGGGCATCCAGCCCGACCTCACGCGCGATGGCCGCGACGGTCTGCGGGTTGTCGCCGGAGATGATCTTGACGTCGACGCCCTGGGAAGCGAAGTACCCGAGCGTTTCGAGGGCGTCCGACCGCACGCTCTCCCGGAACGTGAGCAGCGCTATCGGGGAAAGCGCTCCGGGAAGGGCTTCCTCATCGAGCTGCTCCGCCGTGAGCACCTCGGGCGCGTGACCGAGCACGAGTGTTCGGCGCCCGGATGCCGCGAGCCCGGCAGAGCGCTCATGCAGGCTTGCGTGCGCCCCGCCTTCGAACACCATCTCGGGGCCGCCGAGTACCCAGGTGCCGTGGGCGTGCGAGGAGAACGACACCGCGCTCCACTTGCGCGCGGAGGAGAAGGGGATGCGGGCGTCCGGCTCGAGCGTTCTGGTTGCGGGGTAGGCGGCGGTCAGGCATCGCGCGGTCGCGTTCGCCTCGGGCTCGGCTCCGTACCAGGCGAGCACCTCCTGCCAGCCGGCCGGTGCGGATTCGCCGAGCTGATGCGCGTCGTCGAACACGATCTCGCCTTCGGTGAGCGTGCCCGTCTTGTCGAGGCAGATCACGTCGACCCGGGCCAGTCCCTCCACAGCAGCCAGCTCCTGCACGAGCACCTGGCGGGACGCGAGCTTCACGGCTCCGACAGCGAACGCGATGCTCGTCATGAGCACGAGACCGAGCGGGATCATGGCGATGACGGAGGCGATAGCGTTCACCGCCGCCTGCCGCCACTGCCCGCTCGCGATGGCTTCTGGCCAGCCGCCGAACGCGAACATCTGCGCGTTGAGCACGAGCAGCGCGATCGGGCCGATGATCCACGCCTGGAACTTCAGAACCTTGTTCACCGAGCGGCGCAGTTCGCTCGACACGAGCGAGAACCGCTTCGCCTCGCTGGCCAGCTTGTTGGCGAAGGAGTCTGCGCCCACTCGGGTGACGCTAACGGTACCCTCACCGCCGACGACGATCGAGCCGCTGAGCACCTCGTCGTCTGGCTGCTTGTCGACGGCATCTGATTCGCCGGTCAGCATCGACTCGTCCACTTGAAGCCGGGATGACTGCAGCACCACGCCGTCTGCCGCGATCTGGTCGCCTGCGCGCAGCACGAGGATGTCGTCCATCACCACGTCGGCGACCGTCACCTCGCGCACGTCGCCGTCTCGGAGCACGCGAGCGTGCGGTGCATGCATCAGGGCGAGCTTGTCGAGGGCCGCTTTGGCCCGGAACTCCTGGACGGAACCGATGATCGTGTTGGCGATCGCGCTCAGGCCGAACAATGCATCCTGCCAGCGACCGAGCGCGAGGAGCACCGCGAAGCAGGCGACGATGATGCCGTTGAACAGTGTGAACACGTTGGAGCGGATGATGCTCCACGCGGAGCGGCTGGTGGCATCCGTATACGCGTTCGTGCGCCCGTCCGTCACCCGCTCGGCGACCTCGGCCGAGGTGAGGCCGATGGTCGCGCCGGCCGTGTCGGTCATCGTCTCCCCTGTTCACGCCGTGGCGGCGCCAGCGCCCCCACGACGCGAGCCTAATGGAGCCACTGCTCAGCCAACCCATACCATCGTCGGGTGAGCGAACGGCGAACTGACGGTTCTGTCGAGGTCGAGGCGTTCTTCAGCGCGGACCGCGCGAAGGCCTTCATCGACGCGGTGGTCGCGATAGCGATGACGCTGTTGATCCTGCCGCTACTGGATGCCATCACGGGTCTCGCGCGGGTCTCCCGGCAGGTGCCCGCGTCCACCTGGTTCTCCGAGAACTGGCTCCTGCTGCTGAGCTTTCTGATCAGCTTCGTCATCATCGCGATGTTCTGGATCAACCACCACCGCATGTTCGCCCGGGTTGTGCAGGTCAGCGTGCCGCTGCTGTGGCTCAACATGGCCTGGTTGCTCACGATCGTGTGGCTGCCGGTGGCCACGGCGATGACGAACATCATGGATAGCGACGACCCAGTCGTGAAGGCGTCGTACATGGGCACCATGGCGCTGACCAGCCTGCTGGCGTTCTTCCAGGAGCTGTTCCTGAACAGGCATCCGGAGCTCCACCAGGCCGAGCCCTACTCGTTGCTGCGTGGCATGGCTGTGTACCTCGCGATGACAACGTTGTTCCTGGTCGCCCTCGGGCTCTCGATCGCCGTGCCCGTGCTGTCGTACTTCACGCTGTTTCTGCTCGGGCTCACGGGGCCGCTTTCGGCAGTGTTCGACCGCATGCTCGGGGTGCCCCGGGAGCGCGGGCCCCGGCGAGGTGCGCGGAAGGCGAAGCGGTAGCGCTCGGGGCGCGGCGGGCGTCTGGCGGCCGCAGGCTTCGCCTGCTGATCGATTCCCGACCCAACTGCCGAAAATGGATCTGGCGCCACCCTTACGGGCAGCGCCAGATCCATTGGAGCGGATGACGGGAATCGAACCCGCGCTATCAGCTTGGGAAGCTGAGGTTCTGCCATTGAACTACATCCGCGCGACCGCCGGTGGCGGCATGCACCATGGTAACCGACGGCATCCTGAGGGCGGAATCTGCGCCGGCCACGTCGGCGTGGCACGCCGAAGCCCGACTAGAACGGCGGCGGATCGGAGTCGTACCCGGTCGGGGTGCGCACGCGGATGCCGCCATCGGGCTTCGGATCGAGACGGATACGCGTGACCGATTTCAGCCGGTGCAACCGCGGCTTGAGGGGCACGAGGTTGTCGACATCGGTGTCGCCGCCGTGCTGAAACTCGATCACATGGTCGATCTCTGCCCCTGGACACAGGAACGGTGCTGCGGAGTCGTCGAGCCCGTAGCGGATCTTGAGCCACCGAAGCTGGTCGGGCGACGGTCGGTACCGTCTCCGGTCGAGCGTGAGCTTCGCGGGATCCACAGGGTCGGCGAACACCCGACGGAACGATGGTGCGTCGCGGAGCGCCATCGCGGCCGAGCGGGGGTCGACCGGGCCGTACCCGAGCAGCTCGGCGAACCTGCCATCGGCGTCGATCAGGAGGAACGGCTGCACGGTGATCCCGGCGCTTCCGAGAGCCGGGATGCGCGGAGCCGCGTCCGACCCAGCTGCCGAGTGGGCGGCATCCGCGGCGTCCCCGAGCAGGAGCCCGACGAGTGCGTCGGCGCGAAGCTGAGCAAGGGTGCGATGCTCGCCCGGGTGAAGTCGTTGTGCGCGTGCCGCGGCCTGCAGTCGGGCTTCGATGCCGGCGGCATCCATCACCGGGAGATAAGCGTTGAGCCACGCCATGCCATCGTCGGCCGTCTCGACCGAGACTCGGCGCTGGTCGCGCGCCCGGTCGTGGCGTTCCTGCATCGTGTCGGCGCACATGCGGTCGCGCAGCAGCCGGCACCGGCGGGCGAACTCGCCGCAACGCAGGCCCTCGGCGATCTTCGCGATCCGCTCGTCGTACTCGACCGTCGTGGCCTCGTCGGGCAGGAACTCAGCACAATCCACCGCCGCCCGCACGTGCTGCTGCGAGATGCGCCCAGACAGGAACAGTTCACGCAGCTTCGGCAGCCGAGTGGCGAGAACTGCGGCTTGACGGTCGTAATCGCGAACCACGTTCTCACTGACCGCCAGACGCTGTGCCAGGTCGAAGGCAACGGAGCGGACCGCGAAGTCGATCTCGTCCACGTCGGGAGAGCCGGCGGGGGCACCGACAGGAACGTAGAGACGCGGATACTGCCTGGCGATCTCGAACGCTTCGTGCACGGCGAAGATCTGATGGGCAATGGTCTGATTCGCAAGCGTCTGATTCGCGACTGCGTCGTCGAAAACGAGGTCGATCAGCTCCTGGGCCGTGATCGAGCGTGGGCTCGCCGGCGCATACGCTTCGGCGTCGCAGGTATCGATGTCCCAGGCGTTGGTGTCCCAGGTCGTGACGTCCCAGGTTGCGGCGTCCCAAGTGTCGGCGGCGGGTGCATCCGATGCTGCGGGGACGGACTCGGCCGCCGAGACGGACCCGGATGTCGGGTCGGACTGGGCCACGGGCACGGACCGGGATGTCGGGCCGGACGGGGCCGCGGGATGTTGATGGGTGTTCCTGACGTCACGTTCCGCGGCGCGCTGCAGGGTTGCAGAACGGGCCGCGAGAGCGTTAGAGTCGAACATATCTTCTATTATAGACCGCGACCGAAGCGAGTTCAAGAAGCACGGAGAGGTTGTTATGGCCGTAGTTGCAGTACCAGAATCGACCGAGAAGGAAACAATGGGTCTGCCAGGCCCGCTACTCATTCAGCTAGCGGTGCGCCGCTGTGTCGAAACTATCTTCTAGAGAATCGAATCGCGCCGCCGCGGTGCCTCGAGCGCCGCCGGCAGCACGACGATGGCAACCGGATAGTCTGGCCACGTGCTGCTCTCCGACCGCGACATCAGGGCCGAACTGGACGCCGGGCGCATCGCGTTGGAGCCTTACGATCCGGCGATGATCCAGCCGTCGAGCATCGACGTGCGCCTCGACAGGTTCTTCCGGCTGTTCGACAACCACAAGTACGCGTTCATCGATCCGGCACAAGATCAACCGGAGCTCACACATCTCGTCGAGGTGGACGGCGACCAGCCATTCATCCTGCACCCCGGCGAGTTCGCACTGGGCTCCACCTACGAGCGCGTCACGCTGCCGGACGGCATTGCGGCCCGCCTCGAGGGCAAGAGCTCACTCGGACGTCTCGGCCTGCTCACGCACTCTACGGCGGGATTCATCGACCCCGGCTTCACCGGTCACGTGACGCTCGAGCTCAGTAACGTCGCAACCCTGCCGATCAAGCTCTGGCCCGGCATGAAGATCGGTCAGATGTGCTTCTTCGAGTTGTCGTCGCCCGCGGAGAAGCCATACGGCTCCGCCGCATACAGTTCCAGATACCAGGGCCAGCGCGGGCCCACGGCATCCCGTTCGTACCTGAACTTCCACCGGACCGACGTCAGCGGCGCGCCCGAGGGCGAGTCCGTGGAGGATGCCCAGGCACCTTCGATCAGGTAGGCCGCGTTCGGGAGATCCGGCATCCACAACAGCACACGCGCCAAGCGCAGGAGGAAGGCGAGCTGATGGACGAGGAACGCAGCGCCGCAGCAGACCGCACGTTCGCGGATGCCTTGATCAGTTCGGGCCCCTCCCCCGAGCATCCAAAGCGCATGACGCGGTTCGGGCAGCTCGTGGGCGCGTGGCGCGTGCGCGGACGACGGCTCGACCAGGAGACCGGCGAGTGGGAGGACCGCGACTTCACCTGGCTCGTGTCGTGGGTCGTGGACGGCCGCGCCATCGAAGACCTCGAGGTCATCGGGTCGGGCGACCAGCAGCAGACGATCGCGGTCGCCGTGCGCGTGTACGACCCAGCCGCGGGAATCGTGCGGGTCAGCTACTTCTCCCCGGCGAACAACCAGTACGCGAACCTCGTTGCGCAAGGCTGGCGCGACGGAATCCGACAGGACGGGACGCAGAACGATGAGCGTCCGATCCGGTGGAACTTCAACGGGGTGTCCGAGCACAGCTACACGTTCGAGGGCTGGGTGAGTGACGACGAGGGTGCCACCTGGCGGCTTGTGGAGCACCTCGAAGGCGAGCGCCTGGACTGAGAGTGACGCCCCTGGTTGAGTAGCACCGCCGCCGTGGCCCCTCTCAAGCCGCGGTGGGGCAGCGTTCTCAACCAGCGGTGGGGCGCCGTGGTCAACCCGCGGCTGTGGCTGCGAGGATTCCAGCATGACCATCGCGATCATCGGCCCGGGAACCATCGGTGCGGCGCACACCTCTGCATGGCGGCAGGTGGGCGCCGAGGTCTCGTACCTCGTCGGCCGCACTCCAGACGCCACGCTGCAGGACGCACCTGATGCGCGCACGGTCACCGACCTCGATGTCGCGCTGGCCGATCCGTCGGTGCAGATCGTGACCATCTGCACGCCCACGCCGACGCACAGGGCGTTCGCGGAGGCATCCTTGCGAGCTGGAAAGCACGTGCTGCTGGAGAAGCCCATGGCGCTCTCGGTGGACGATGCGGATGCCATCGCGCGGGCAGCGCAGGCAAGCGGGCGCGTGCTGATGGTGGCGCACGTCGTGCGGTTCTTCGACGCGTATCTGCGCGTGCGCGAGGTGGTCGCGGCGGGACGGGTGGGGCATCCGTTGCACGTGCGCGCCGAGCGGATGATCGCGCCGCCAGGCACGCAGTGGTGGTTCGACGAGGAGCAGTCGGGAGGGCCGGCCGTCGACCTCGGCATCCACGACCTCGACCAGGCGAACCTGCTGCTCGGACATCCGATCGGGGTGCGGGCGGTCGCAGCGGATGCCTACGTCTCCGCTGAAGAGCACGCGTCGGGTCTCGGAGCTTCGGCGCTCGGCGCTCAGGGGCTCGGCCCCATCGAGACGACCGTGCGCTACGAGAACGGTGGCCTCGCTCAGGTGCTGAGCCATGCTCGGATGCCCGCGTCCACGTCGTTCGCGACCGCTCTCCAGGTCACCGGCGATGCCGGGATGGTGGCTACCAGGCACATCGGTGGCGACCGGCCGGTGGACGAGTTCACGCTGCGCGGCACCGACAGCGAAGCGGCGACGCGAGGCATCCTCAGTGAGAAGGTCTCGTCCTTCGCCGACCCGTACGCGAGGCAGGCTGCGCACTTTCTGGAGTGTGTGGCATCCGGGCGCCCATCGCCCATCGCGCCCGTCGAGGATGCCGTGCTCGCCGTGCGCACTGCGCTTGCCGCTCGCGACTCGCTGCGCGCCGGCGGCGCCTGGATGCCGGTGGGCTGACTGCCGCTGGCAAGGGCGGCGCGAAGCACGCGTCAGCTCAGCTGGTCCTGTCTCGACCTGACCGGCAGCAGCAGCGCGAGCCCGAGCGCCAGCACGATGACGATGCCGAGGATGCCCCAGCACTGCTTGCCGCCGATCACGACGAACAGCGTGAACATCGCGGGGGCGAGGAACGTGGCCGCACGTCCCGTCGTCGCGTACAGGCCATAGATCTCGCCCTCGCGACCCGGCGGGATGAGGCGTCCGAGGAACGTCCGGCTCGCGGACTGCGCCGGCCCGACGAACAGGCAGAGTGCGAGGCCGAGCGTCCAGAACACGATCTGGCCGCCATCGTGCAGCACATAGACGAGCGAGCCGCAGATGACCAGTCCAATGAGGGAGGTCACGATCACAGGCTTCGGCCCGAGCTTGTCGTCGAGCGCGCCGATGGCGATGGTCGATACGCCCGCCACCACGTTGGCCGCGATGGCGAAGATGATCACTTCTCCTGCCGAGAAGCCGAACGTGCCGGCCGCGAGAATCCCACCGAACGTGAACACACCCGTCAGACCGTCGCGGAAGATGGCGCTCGCGATCAGGAAGTAGAGGGTGTGCCGGTTCGTCTTCCATAGCCGGCCGATGTCGCGCCCGAGCACGCCGTAGGAGCGGAAGAAGCCAACACGCGGACGGCCGAACTGTTCGAGTGCCCGGTTCTCCGGCACGGCGATGAGCACAGGGATGGCGAACACGGCGAACCACAGTGCGGCGATGAGCATCGAGACGCGAACGTCGAGACCGCCGGCACTCGTGACGCCGAAGAGACCGACGTCCGGCTTGATGAAGCCGAAGTACACGATGAGCAGCAGCACGATGCCGCCGACGTAACCCATGCCCCAGCCAAGGCCGCTCACCTTGCCGATGTTCTTCGGAGTGGAGACCTGGCGCAGCATCCCGTTGTAGTTCACGGCGGCGATCTCGAAGAAGATCGTGCCGATGGCCACGAGCGCCATGCCGAACAGTGCGAACGACGGCTGCGCCCGCACGAAGAACATGAGCGCGAGGCACACGGCGACGACGGCGCTGTTGATGCCGAGCCAGAGCTTGCGGCGTCCGCTGGTGTCTGTCCGCTGTCCGAGCACCGGGGCGAGCACGAGCACGACGAGCCCCGAGATGGTGATGGCGGTGCTGAGCTGGCCGGAGAGTACGTTCGTGTCGCCGAACGACTTGCTCGTGAGATACACGGTGAACACGAATGTGGTTGCGACTGCGTTGAAGGCCGACGACCCCCAGTCCCAGGCGCCCCAGGCGAGCACGCGGCCAAAGCTCGTGCTGGTCGGCACGATAGGAGCGCCGTCGGGGGCCACGACAGAGGATGCCGCGTCGCTGCGAGCACCGGACACGTCGGTCATGCGCTCACCCTAGCTGCCGAGGTGAACGCTGAGGTGACGTGCCGCGAACCTCGCCCCCGAAGCCCATCCGAAAACAGGCATACCGCTCGAGACCAGGCCGATTCTGCCTGTTCTCGAGCGGTATGCGCCTTCCTGCCTGTTTCGGGAAGGCCGCTCAGGCGTCGTTCTGGGCGAGCCAGGCGAGCGACTCCGCGATCCCCTCGAAAACGTCGCCGCGGTAGGCGTCGAACTCGACGACCCGCAGGGCGTTGGGTGAAGCCTGCAGGATGGCGAGCACGTCGATGTCGCCCTGTCCGGCCGGCGTCTGGTTCTCGAAGGCGGCCTTCAGCGCCTCGGGCACGACCAGCGCGCTCTCGCTGCTGGGCAGCACCGTTGCGATGTCGCCGGTGATGCGGCCGTCCTTGATGTGGAGCGCACGCACGCGGTCGCCGAGCGAACGCAGCACGGCGGGCGTGTCTGCGCCGCCGACGGTCGCCCAGAACGTGTCGACCTCGAGAACGACATCCGGTGCGAGGAGCTCGACGAACAGGTCGTAGGCCACGCGGCCCTCGACGCGGTTCGTGAACTCCCACTGGTGGTTGTGGTAGCCGAACTCCAGGCCGCGCGCCTTCGCCAGCTCGGACAGCTCGTTGACACGCTCCGCGATGCGGTGCACGTCATCGGATGTCTGCCACCTGTCGGTCGGGATGAACGGGTCGATCACGGTCGTCATGCCGAGCTCGGCAGCGGCGTCCAGGATGGCGGCCGGCTCATCGGAGTCGATGACGGGGGCGTGGCCGGACGGCGCGGTCACACCCGTCGCGGCGAACGCTCGCTTGTAGTCGGCGGTACGCAGGTGGAACGCGTATGGCTCGACCTGGCGGAAGCCGATCTCGGCGACGCGAGCGACGGCACCGTCGAGGTCCTCGTCGATGGCGTCGCGCACCGAGTACAGCTGAACGGAGGGGTTGGACACGTTGTGCTCCTTTTCTGGAAGTCTGCGGAAATGTCGTCGGAAGGCCGGTCCTGCTCTAAAGGCCGGAACCGCTCGCAAAGCCGGTACCGCTGGCAAGGCCCGTACTGGTCGCAGCCCGGGTCTTCAGCCTGGCAGGTTGCGGCGGTTTGCGGGGTCAGGCATCCGTTGTCGCGGTGAACTCGGCGTGCGCCTCGGCGTTCGCGTCACCGCCGACCCAGACGTCGAAGTCGGTGGCATCAAGCGTCCAGTCGCGGGTCGCCGCGCTCCAGTAGCGGCGCTGCTCAGGCCCCACCTCGAAGGCGACGGTCTCGGTGGCACTCGCCCTGATCTCCACCCGCTGGAACGTTGCGAGCTGACGCAGCGGACGAGACGATGTGCCCGAGCGCTGGTGCAGATACAGCTGCACCACCTCGGCTCCGTCGCGCTCGCCGTCGTTGGTCACGTCGACCGAGACTGTCACGGTGCCGTCGAGCGCAACTCGTTCGGAGCTCACCCGCACGTCGCCGTACCTGAACGATGTGTACGAGAGTCCATGGCCGAACGGGAACAGCGGCGTGCTCTCCTCATCCCAGTAGCGCTTGCCCTGGTCTTGCGGGGCGTGCGAACGCGTGACCGCATGGTGGATCGGCACCTGCCCGACCGAGCGTGGCCAGGTGAAGGGCAGCTTGCCCGCCGGCGATACGTCGCCGAAGAGCAGACGCGCCACCGCCGAGCCGCCGCGTGTACCTGGGTACCACACGTCGAGGATGCCCGGCACGTGCTCGGCCGCCCACCGCACGTCGAGCGGACGCCCGTTCATCAGCACGAGCACCACGGGCGTGCCCGTTGCAACAACGGCCTCCAGCAGGCGCTGCTGCTCGCCTGGCAGCGAGAGGTCGGAGCGCGACGCGTTCTCACCGATCATGTCCTGCTGCTCGCCGAGCACGACGACGGCCACGTCGGCATCCGTGGCGGCTCGCACGGCGCGTTCGAACGCGGCGTCCGCATCGAAATCTGCGGGCGCCGATGGGCTGCCATCGCCGAACATCTCGAACATCGAGGGGAACACGCGCTTCGGCTCGGCGACGCCCTGCTCGAACGTCACGGATGCCGTGCCCGCCAGCCGGTCGCGGATGCCGTCCACAATCGTCACGGTCTCATCGAGATCGAAGTCGAACACCCACGGGCCGATGGTGTCGCGCCTGGATGCGGCAAGTGGGCCGATCACGGCGACGCTGTTCACGGCATCCGCGTTCAGGGGGAGGATGCCTCCCTCGTTGCGCAGCAGCACCGCCGAGCGCTCGGCCGCACGCTGGGCTTCGTCACGGTGAGCCGGATCGGCGAGCACGCGACGGGCATCCGCCACGTCGACGTACGGCTGCTCGAACAGGCCGAGCCGTTCCTTCACCGCGAGGATGCGCCGCACCGCCTGGTCGATGCGTTCCACGTCGACGAGGCCGTCGTCGACCGCTGCGACGAGGTGTTCGAACGCCGGCTGGAAGATGCCCATCTCCATGTCGACGCCCGCGCCCAGCGCGCGCACGGCGGCATCCGTCTGGTCGGCGGCGAAGTGATGCGTCTGCAGGTCTTTGGCGGCGTTGGCGTCGGTGACGACGAATCCTTCGAAACCGAGTGCGTCGCGCAGCACCTCGGTCAGCAGCCAGTGGTTGCCAGAGGCGGGAACCCCGTTGAGGTCCATGTACGCCGACATGATGTTGCCGGCGCCTGCATCGATGGCGGCCTTGAAGGGCGGGAGATAGGTGTTCCAGAACTCTTGGTCGGAGAGGTCGACCTCGTCGTAGTCGCGTCCACCGATCGCGGCGCCGTAGCCGGCGAAGTGCTTGGGGCCGGCGACGATGTGCTCGGGCGCGCCGAGCTCGTCGCCCTGGAACCCGCGCACCTGCGCCGCGGCGACCATGGAGCCGAGCACCGGGTCTTCGCCTGCGCCCTCGATGATGCGTCCCCACCGCGGGTCGCGTGCGATGTCGACCATGGGCGCGAACGCCCAGTGGATGCCCACGGCGCGCGCCTCCTTCGCCGCAACGGCCTGCGCACGTTCGATCGTGTCGGCATCCCAGGTGGCCGCGAGCGCGATCGGGACGGGGAAGATGGTTCGCAGGCCGTGGATCACGTCGAACCCGAAGAGCACGGGGATGCCCTGCGCATTGCCCTCGATCGCGAGCCTCTGCAGTCGGTTGGTCTGCTCGGGATCGGTGACGAACAGCAGCGAGCCGACGGCGCCGTCGGCGAGCGCTGCCTCGACGGCCTGGGGCTGGCGAGAGATGAACGGGTCGACGTTCTCCCCGGCTCCCGCAGGGAGCACGAAGTAGAAGTACTGGATCAGCTGTCCGACCTTCTCCTTGGTCGTCATGCGGGCGAGGAGCCCGTCGATGCGCTGCGATGGCGCGGTGTTGTCGGTCACGCGAGTCCTTTCGTGGTGGCTGGAAGTCAAGCGGGCTGGAGACGGCGGGCGGCCGGGATGCCGCGGCCTACGATGTCAGGATGAGCGACGACCGCGGGCCGAAGGATGCCCGTGAGCGGCGCCCGTACCCCAAGGGTGTTGCTCGCCGCATGCAGATCATCGAGAGTGCGATCGCCTCGTTCGCCGACCACGGTGTTGACGGCACGTCGCTGCGCACCCTCGGCGAGGAGATCGGGGTTTCGCATGCGACGCTGCGGCACTACTTCGCATCCCGCGACGAGTTGCTGGTCGAGGTCTACCGCGCGCATGAGGAGAGCACCGTAGACCAGGCGCCTGGGGACGGCGGGTTGGTCGGCGCCGTAGAGGCGATTGCGGCGAGCGCCGATCGCAACCGCTCGATACCCGGGCTGGTTCGCCTGTACGCGACGCTCTCGACCGACGCGGTGCAGCACGGGCATCCGGTCTCCGAGGCCTTCATTCGCGAGCGCTTCGACAAGCTTCGCGGCGTGCTCGGCGAACTGATCCGAAGGGGACAGGCGGAGGGCCGCATCGCACCCGACATCGACGCGACGGATGCCGCTGCGCTCGTCATCGCCGCCTCCGACGGCCTGCAGGTGCAGTGGCTGCTCGAACCAGACGCGGTCGACGTCGGCCGATCGCTCAAGCTGCTCGAGCGCATCCTGCCTGGCACGGCGGGTGGGGCTGCGCAGTGTGGATCGGAACCGGGCGCCGAGTAGCGCGGGGTGGTGCGGATGGTCGGCAAGGCTCATCCGGGCACCCCTTCGTTCTCGTGGAGACGATGGTACAGCAGAAATCTGACACTGTAAGGTTTTTTGTCCGGATCTAGACTCGGCACATGATCGGCCGCGCGATCGGTCTCGTTGTCATGGCCGCCGTCGCGGTCGCTGGCATCTTGATGGCGCCTCCGGCCGGCAAGCAGCTGGTGGACGACGGGCTGCAGAAGCTGTGGAGCATGCCGCCGAAACAGGCGGAGGCGTATCTGCTCAAGCATCCGTCGACCGCGGTCGACCTCGCGAACTCCGACAGCCGCTACGTGGACGACCTGTGGAATCACGCCACGCAGAAAGAGCGCGACGCGGCACTACGGAACGCGCCGCAGCTGATCGGCAATCTCGAGGGCGTCGACTACACCGACCGCGACCGCGCGAACCGCATCTACCTGAAGCGCGCGATGGCATCCACCGTGAAACGCGTCGCCGCCAAGCCGCAGGATGCCACTGCGCAGTTCCGGTTGCGCGCGCTCAAGGCCGTCAAGGCGTCGCTGCGCAGCGGCCTCTCCGCACGTCGCTACCTCGTCGAACTCACGCCCGCGCCTAGGCCGCTGGCCGCCGTCGCGGTCGGCAACCCAGACACGGCCATGCAGATGACGTTCGATGTGCCTGGCATGGGCACGTATTCGGACGACATGCAGCTGTGGGCACAGGCCGCCCAGAACGTGTACGACGAACAGGGCAAGGCCGGCGCGCCGGCGAGCCGGTCGGTGGTGGCCTGGATCGGATACGTCACGCCGCCTCCGGGCATCGACGCCGCCCTGGGAGGGTATGCCGCTAGGGGCGCTCCGCGACTGGTGGCGGCGCTGCGGGGTTTCACCGCGAGCCGTGATGGCGCGATCGGCGTCGACCTCAGCGTCATCGCGCACTCATACGGCACCACGACGGCGGCGAACGCGCTGGCATCCGCTCCCCTTGGCGTCTTCGCCTTCGTGATGCTCGGTTCGGCCGGCATCGAGGAGAACATCAGGAATGCCCGCTCCCTGCACACGGAGCACGTGTATGCGGGTGAGGCGTCCGGCGATACGCAGGCGCAGTGGGGACGACTGACGCGCAGGGATCCGCGAGCGCCGTCGTTCGGCGCCACGATCCTGCACGTCGAGGGCTCTGGCGGAAAGCTGCCCGTCACGAACCACGAGCCCATCAAGCATTCGAACTGGAACAACGACCCCACCTCGGCCGCGTACGCCCGCGTCACCGACATGAGTGAACTGGCGAAGAAGTTCAGCAACCACGTGACCACGTTCGGCTATCTGGATGCCGGAACCGAGTCGCTCGCGAACGCCGCGACCGCCACCACGAGGTACCCGAGTCGCGGGTTGCTGTGACACCGGGCCGCCTATTCGGGGGCCAGCGGCGGGCGCCATAACGGACTAAGGTGCGCCGAAGGGCCTCCGGCCCGGGCCGTCGGCCCCGTATCGCAGGCCCGCTGTCGCTGGCAGGGGGCGAAACATGTCGTCCTTTCTCTACGGCGTCGGACGGTGGGCGTTTCGCGCCCGGGCGCTCGTGCTGTCGGTCTGGCTGGTGCTGATCGCACTGGCCATCGCCGGCGCCGCGCTGCTGGGAACCGGCACGCAGAACACGTACGCCATCCCGGGCACCGAATCGCAGCAGGCGCTCGACGCGCTCGCGCGTACGTTCCCTCAGGTGAGCGGCGCGTCTGCGCAGCTCATCGCCGCGGCACCGAAGGGTGACACCGTGCGCGATCCCGCGTTCCAGTCGGCGGTCGAGCAGAGCGTGACCCGGCTCTCGCGCCTCCCTCAGGTCACCTCTGCCACCTCCCCGTACTCGTCGTCATCGAGCGCCAACATCAGCTCGGATGCCTCCGCCGTCATCGTGCCCGTGCAGTTGGCCGTCGCGCAGAGCGCGGTGCTGCCCTCCACAGCCGATGCCCTCCAGGCGGAGGCGCACCACCTGCAGAATCAGTTGCCCAAGGGCTCTCAGACATCGATGGGCGGACAGCTCTTCGCGCAGAGCCCTGCTGGTATCAGCGTGACGGAGCTGCTCGGAATCGCCGTCGCTTTCGTCGTTCTCGCCTTCACGTTCGTGTCGCTGCTCGCTGCCGCGATGCCCCTCGTCACCGCCCTGCTCGGGGTGGGAGTCGCGCTCTCGATCATCCTGGCGATGACGTCGGTGACGACGATCACGTCGACGACGCCGCTGCTCGCGCTCATGCTCGGACTAGCGGTGGGGATCGACTACGCCCTGTTCATCACCTCCCGACATCAGGATCAGGTGCGCAGCGGCATCGACCCTGAGGAGTCTGCGGCGCGCGCCATCGCCACGGCCGGCTCGGCCGTCGTGTTCGCCGCCGTCACCGTGATGATCGCGCTGCTGGGCCTGAGCGTCGCAGGCATACCGTTCCTGACCACCATGGGGGTCGCCTCGGCCGGCGCGGTCGCTCTGGCTGTGCTCGTGTCGATGACGCTGACGCCGGCTCTGCTCGGTTTCGTCGGCTGGCGGATCGTGCGGCGCAAGTACCGGCCAGGTGCCGTGCGCCCGGCCGTGACGAAGAGCGCCGAGCACCCCGCCGTGGAGGAGAGTGCCGTCGAGACGGATGCCTCGCTACACCAAGCGGTCGGCGTCGCGAGCGACGAGGACGCGCCGCCCCACGATGCCGCCCCATCCGATACGGACAAGGCAGCACCCGAGCCGAATCCATCACCGCCTGACGCGCCGCCGCCAGACCAGACCGCTCCACCCCATCACCGCGGCTTCTTCTTCGGCTGGGTGCGGGCCGCCACCAAGTGGCCGATCGTGACCGTCGTGCTCGTCATCGCGGCGCTCGGAGCGCTCAGCGTGCCGGCCGCGCACCTACGGCTGGCGCTTCCCGACGCGGGCTCGCTGCCCGCCGGCGAGCCAGGGCGGGTCACCTACGATCTCGTCGCCGAGCATTTCGGGCCCGGCTACAACGGACCGCTCATCGTGACGGGGTCGATCATCCAGAGCAAGGATCCGGTCGGCCTCATGAACGACCTCGGCGCGAGCATCGCGAAGGTGCCGGGCGTCGTCGCCGTTCCGCTGTCGACGCCGAACCAGGCCGGAGACACCGGAATCGTGCAGGTCATTCCGAACGGTTCCCCGGATTCCGAAGCCACCCAGAACCTGGTGGCCCGCCTTCGGGGCATGCACGACGAGTTTCAGAAGGAGTATGGGGTCGACCTCTCCGTCACCGGCTACACGGCGGCCGGCATCGACGTGTCTGCGCGATTGGCGCAAGCCCTGCTGCCGTTCGGAATCCTCGTCGTCGGGCTGTCGCTCGTGCTGCTGGCCATGGTGTTCCGCTCCGTCGTCGTGCCCGTCACGGCGGCGCTCGGGTACCTCCTCTCCATCGGCGCGGCGTTCGGGGTCACGAGCCTTGTCTTCGAGAACGGAATGCTCGCAGGGCCGCTCGGCGTGGCATCCCTCGGCTCCGTCATCAGCTTCATGCCCATCATCCTGATGGGAGTCCTGTTCGGCCTGGCCATGGACTACGAGGTCTTCCTCGTGAGCCGCATGCGCGAGGACTACGTGCACCACGGCGATGCGCACCAGGCGATCCGAGAGGGTTTCCTCGGCTCGGCGCGCGTGGTCACGGCCGCGGCGATCATCATGTTCGCGGTGTTCGCGGCCTTCGTGCCGGAGGGCGACGCATCCATCCAGCCGATCGCTCTCGGGCTCGCCGTCGGCGTGGCCATCGACGCGTTCATCGTGCGCATGACGCTCATTCCCGCCGTGCTCACACTGTTCGGCAGGCACGCGTGGTGGATGCCGCGCGGCGTGGAGCGCGTGCTGCCGCGCTTCGACGCGGAAGGCGAGGGGATCGCGCTCGAGCTCTCACTCGCAGGCTGGCCAGAGGGGGAGCCCATGGCGATCGCGGCAGAGGGGGTGACGCTCACCCGGGGCGGTCTGGATCTCGTCGAAGGAGTGGACGTGCTGGTGCCTCGAGGCGGAGTGCTGCTCGTGCGCTCGAGCGACCGAGAGGCGAGCGCCGCGTTCGTCGCGGCCGTCTGCGGGCGCTACCCCCTGGCATCCGGCACGCTCAAGGTCGCGGGGCTGGTGCTGCCGACGCGAACGGCGGCGGTTCGCAGGCTGTCCTGCCTGATTCGCACGGGCGGGTCGGACTCGCCGGCGCGCGATGTGCGCAGGGCGCTCGCTTCCGGTGTCGAAGTGATCGGCCTGTGCGACCTCGACACCCTGGGCGATGCGCACGAGCGTGCGGCGGTCGCGGACGAACTCACGGCCGGACGCGAGGCTGCGGGCGGCCTTGGTAGCGGCACGGATGTCCGCGGCCGTACCGTCACGTTGGTCGCCTCCTGCGCGCCGGACGCGGATGTGTGGGACATCGTCGGACCGGCCGAAACATACGAGGTGGCAGTCGGCGGCCAGGTGCTCGCCCCGGCCATCGAACCAATCGCGGCGGGAGTTGAGTGACATGACCTCGAATCCGTTGTCTGCGAGGTCGGGTTCCGAACGGCCAGGCATCGCCTTGCTCGTTGCGGTGGTCGTGCTGCCTCTCGTAATGGGACTGCTGCTCATGTGGGGGCTCGCGACGCCCGCGCTGCACCTCGACAGAGTCAGCGCTGCGATCGTCAACGACGACGTGCCCATCACCATCAACGGCACCACCAGTCCACTCGGCCGCCAGTTCGCGGCAGGCCTCATCGCCGGAACCGCGCCATCGACGAGTACTCCGACGCAGCCGACCCGCGTGGGCTCCAACTTCGACTGGGTGCTGACGAACGATCAGGATGCGGCCGACGGACTGGCAGACGGGCACTACGCGGCCGTGTTGACCATCCCTTCGTCGTTCTCCACGTCGATCGGAACCTTGTCGGGCACCGCGCAGAGCGCTGTACAGACTCTCGTGCAGGTCGAGACGAGCCCGGCGGCTGCCCTACTGGATCCGGCGCTCGTGCAGGCGGTCACGGCGAACGCGGCGGCCCAGCTGAACCGGCAGATCATCGACCAGTACCTGCAGGGCGTGTACCAGGGCTTCAATTCGGTGCACGATCAGATCGCACAGGCATCCACGGGCGCCGACCAGGTGGCCAGCGGGGCGGACTCCGTGTCTTCGGGAGCCCAGCAAGTCTCGTCGGGCGCCGACTCGCTCGCGTCCGGCCTCGATTCCCTCGCCTCGGCTTCGGCGAGCCTTCCGAGCCAGGCCGCGCAGCTCGCAGCGGGTGCTGCCCAGGTGAGTTCGGGAAACGACGCCCTCTCCGGCGCGCTCGACAACGCCGTCTCATCGCTGGCGGATGTCGTCACGCAGATCTGCCAGCACCCGGGCGTGCTCTGCGATCAGGTCACGGCGGCGCTCACCAAGCTGCAGGGAGCCGCGTCGGCGGCCGCTCAGCTGGCATCCGGTGCCGACCAGGTGGCGACCGGTGCCGATCAACTCGCAGCAGGGATGCCGCAGCTCGTTGACGGAATCGGGCAGGCATCCTCAGGCGCGTCGTCCCTGGCCGGCGGCGCATCCAGTCTCGTGGGCGGTGCAGAGCAGGAGAGCACGGGCGCCGACCAGCTCGCTACCGGGTTGGCCCAGGCCGTACCGAAGATTCCGTCGTACTCCGACTCCGACATTCAGGTGCTGTCCGAGGCGGCATCGCAGCCCGTGGTGATCGATCCGCGGTCGGCACCGTCCGGCGTTCAGGCTGCGCCGCTCTTCACGGTGCTCGCACTGTGGCTCGGCGCGCTCGTTCTCACCTTGGTGCGCAAGCCCGTTCCGGAGTCGCGGCTGCTGACCAACGCGTCGTCGTTGCGCTTGTCCCTCCAGACGGCCGGTGTCACCGCTGCGCTCGGTGCCGGTCAAGGGGCGCTGCTCTCGGCCGTCGTGTTGATCGGCCTCGGCCTTGCGCCGGGGGTCTGGGCCGGTTATGTCGTCGCGTCACTCGTGCTCGGGGCGGTCTTCGCCGTCGTCAACCAGGGACTCGCTGCTGCGCTGGGCGCGGCCGGCCGCGCCATCGGTCTGCTGATCGCGGTGGTCGCGCTCGCCGTGGGCGTTGCATCCTCCGTGCCGCCTGCGATGCTCGGAATCGCCGCCGCGCTGCCGACCTCGCCAGCGCTCGGCGTGCTTCGCGCGGCTATCTCCGGCGACGTGGGCCTCGCCGTTCAGGCGGGAGTGATCGCCCTTCTGTGGGGCGTCGCGGGTCTTGCCCTCGTGCTCGGCGGCGTAGTGGCGCGCAGGAGGCTGCGCGTGGCGTGAGCCCCTGCGGATCGTGCGCCCTGCGGATCGTGAGCCCTGTGGATTGTGGCGGGCGAATCCTGCTCGGTGGAGGGCTCAGCGCGCCGGTGTGCCCGCAATCCGCGAAGTGGCCCGGAGGGCCGGCAACCGCAATTCAGGACAGTCGGGGCGGCGACCACACTGTGTCGACGGGCGCGCCCATGTCCTGAAAACGGCTGCTTGCGTCGGCCTGCCCGAGGTGCCGACGCGCGTGCGGTGGGCCTAGCCGAGTTCCGGCTCGGTGAGCAGGGCTCGAAGCCGCTCACGGGCATCCGGCTCGAGCTCGAGTCGCGCGAACACGACGTCGACGTCGGCCACCAGGTCGCGGACATGCGGCTCGACGTCGCTCAGCCACGTGTCCACCTGCGCAGGTGTCCAGGACGCCTGACGGTCGAGCGTCGGCCCACCGTGGGCCGCGGTTCCCGCCATTGCGCGCACGGATTCCGCGTAGTCGGCGACAACGTCGTCGGCGTCGACGCCCGCATTCGCGAGCAGCAGGGAACTGATCATGCCCGTACGGTCGCGGCCGGCCGAGCAGTGCACGAGTACACCTGGAGCGGACGACGCGATTGCCAGAAGGGCGTCGCGCACCAGCCCGGGGAGGATGCGCACGTTGTGCTGCCAGTACTCCGGGGAATCGAGGATGGGCATGCAGACCGACCGGAACTCCGGATGCTCCTGGTCTTCCGTGGGACTGAGCACGATGGAGACGTGCACGGGCGGCTCCGCGACGGGATCACCGGGCCGTCTGCCGAGCTCATCGTCGTTGCGGAGGTCGACGATCGACCGCAGCCCCCATGCGGAGGCCGCCGCCCATCCGTCGTGGGTGAGTAGTTCGCGCCGGGGGCCACGGGCGACACGGCCGGCAAGCGTGGCTCCCGTTGGCGACAGCGGAGTAGGCAGCCCGCCGAGATCGCGGATGTTGCGATGACCCCAGTCGAGTTTGCGCATCCGGTCAGGCTAGGGGCTGTCGGTCAGGAGATCCCTGGTGAGCGCGAGCGAGGGTGAGACCCACCCGCGTCGAACTCAGTCGGTCGTATGCGGTGCGCCCGGTCGGAGTGAAAAGCGAGATCAGCCAAAGCAGGGGCAGAACGTAGGCTGCCGCCAAGAGCCACAGCGCCCACCCGGGAATCGGTCCGGATGCCGACGTGTCGACGAGAGCGAACACGGCAGCGTGGGCGATCGCCCAGGGAATCCCGAGCTTGAGGACGTTCCGTAGTAGGGCTCGCGCGAAGGTCGGCCGCCCCCGGCCGACATCATCGCCATGTACGACGGTGAGCCTGAACGCGCGTTTGCCCGGGGTTGCCGCGCGGGAACGCGACTCGCACCAGGCCGCTGCCACGACGATCGGCACCACCACAGTGAGTCCGACGAGGTTCTGGGCCAGCACGCCGGTGACGTCGAGCATCCCCGTCGAGTACAGCGGGATGCCCACTGCTGCAACGACCGCAACCCAGCCGAGCATGCAGCACCAGTCGATGGCGAATGCGAGCAGACGGCGCCATCTCATCGCAACACCGTATCCCCGGCCGACCCCGCGAGCGGATGCCTACACGCGGCCCGCACGGAGCACCCTGCGCATGAGCAGGTTCAGGGAGTCTTGACAGATCCGTTACACAACTCTGATCCAGGGATGTCGTGGCCGGAGCATCGTTGGCGCATGCCCAATCCGTCTCGGTCGCGGCGATCGTCGTTGAAGAAGTGGACGCGGTCGCGCCGTGTCCTGGCGGTCACGGCGGCTGTTGTCGTGACCGCGCTGGTCGTGCTGACGGTCACCTTAGGGGTGGTCTTCGGAGTGCGTTCGGATCTGGCCGCAGTGCGCGCGCTCGGTGCAGGGCAGGCAGCCGGTGCGCCCGCATCCGGTGCACCGGGGACGGGTATCGAATCGGGTATCTCGAAGATCAAGCACATCGTGGTGATCATGCAGGAGAACCGGTCGTTCGACAGCTACTTCGGAACATTTCCCGGCGCCGACGGCATCCCTATGGCGAACGGATCGCCCAGCGTCTGTGTTCCGGACCCTGCCAGGAACTCGTGCGACAAGCCGTACCACGACCCGGCGGATGTGAACTCGGGCGGACCACACGGGGCGACCAACGCGACGGCCGACGTCGACGCCGGCAAGATGGACGGCTTCGTCGGTCAAGCAGAGCAGGCCAAGACGAAATGCGCCCCGAACGCGCCGTCATGCGCAGGCGGGACACAGACGGACGTCATGGGTTACAAGACGGGTGCGGACATCCCGAACTACTGGTCCTACGCGAAGGACTTCGTCCTCGACGACCACCTCTTCGAGTCGAACGCGTCGTGGAGTCTGCCCTCGCACCTGTACATGGTGTCCGAGTGGTCGGCCAAATGCAGCAAGGCCGGCGACCCGCAGAGCTGCGTCAACGAACTGCAGAACCCCGGCAACCCTCCAGACTTCGGTGGCGCCGTGAAGAAGAACCTGATCGGTGCATGTCGTGGGGGCATGGCGAAGCCTGCCTGCCAGACTCAGTTGACGAAGATCGGCATCACCCCCGATGTCGCGGCACAGCTGCACGCACTGATCCAGCAGCACTGCTCGGCCGCCGACTCGCTGTCAGCGTGCCAGGCAGCGGTGGACAAGGCGACGCTGCCCGACGCACTCAAGCAGAAACTGATCGCGGCATCCAACGCCCTCGCACCACCTGATTACGCGTGGACCGATCTCACCTATCTTCTGCATAAGCAGAAGGTCTCGTGGGGCTACTACGTGTTCAACGGCACCGAACCGGACTGCGAGGATGACTCGGCCATGACGTGCGCGCCGGTCAAGCAGAACGCCAAGACGCCCGGGATCTGGAACCCGCTCCCCTACTTCGACACCGTGAAGCAGGACGGGCAGCTGGGGAACATCCAGTCACTGACGAAGTTCTACTCGGCCGCCAAGGCTGGAACGCTGCCCGCGGTGACCTGGATCGATCCGAGCGGTCAGGTGAGCGAGCATCCCCCGGCGAAGGTCAGTACAGGCCAGGCGTACGTGACCGGATTGGTGAATGCCGTCATGAAGAGTCCGGACTGGTCGAGCACGGCGATCTTCCTCTCCTGGGATGACTGGGGCGGCTTCTACGATCACGTGAATCCTCCGGTAGTGGACCAGAACGGCTACGGCCTGCGCGTACCGGGAATCGTGATCAGCCCCTACGCCCGAACCGGATACATCGACCACCAGACCCTCAGCCACGATGCCTACGTCAAGTTCATCGAAGACGACTTTCTGCACGGGCAACGCCTCGACCCCGCGACCGATGGCAGACCGGACCCGCGACCAGATGTTCGAGAGAAGAACCCCGAACTCGGGAACATCGCGGCCGACTTCGACTTCAATCGAACACCGCGGCCGCCCGTCGTCCTTCCAGGCGGCGTCACCTACTGAGCGGCGACAATGGTTCCATGCGGTTGCTCGCGGTCAACCTCGTAGTGTGCCTGGCACTCGTGGCGCAGTTCGTGTTGGGCATGATTGCGAACTTGTTCGTGACCGTACCGGCTCATCATCCAGGTGCGCAGGCGTCAGACTACTTCTCCGGTGTGGTGGCTTCGCTCGCGTGGTTGATTCCGCACGGTGAGCCGTGGCTCGTGGCTCACGCGGTGCTCGGGCTCGTGCTGGCGGCCGGAGCTCTCGTGAACCTGCTCTGGATGCTCAGGCCACGTAGCGCCCTGTATGCCACAGCATCCGTCGTCGGCGCACTCGCGGTGCTCGGGGCCGGGTTCAACGGCGCGAGCTTCGTCATCTATGGCCTCGACGTCAGCTCGATGATCATGTCGACCCTGTGGGCACTGGCGATGTGCTGCTATCTCGTGTGTTTTTACGTCGCGGCGCGATCAGATCCGCACACGCCGAGCACCCCGTCCAGCGTTTGACGTAGCGCTTGCCCAGGCTCGCAGACGCCGACGGAGGGAATAGCACTCGATCCTCCGAAGTTGATATGAGTGAGCTCAACTTTACGGGTCGCCGCTTGACAGGGCATCCAGCGCTGGCATAAGTTGAGCCTGCGAGACTCAACTCTCGGGTCGCTTCGATTTCGCCGCCGAGCGTGCGGTGCAGGAGCGATTCGAGGGGTTTCGCTCCACTGGCTTCGGCCGCGGGCGCAGAAGGCGCCGGGCCATCAGGGTGCACGTGAGGTGCGCCCGAGGAAGGGAAACAGAACACATGTCACGTGCAGTAGGTATCGACCTGGGAACGACGAACTCCGTCGTCTCCGTCCTCGAGGGCGGCGAGCCGGTCGTCATCGCCAACGCGGAGGGATTCCGCACCACCCCGTCGGTGGTGGCATTCACAAAGGACGGCGAGGTGCTGGTCGGTGAGACCGCAAAGCGCCAGGCCGTCACGAACGTCGACCGCACGATCACCTCGGTCAAGCGCCACATGGGCACCGACTGGAAGAAGGAGATCGACGGCAAGCAGTACACGCCTCAGGAGATCTCGGCGCGCATCCTGCAGAAGCTCAAGCGCGACGCGGAGCAGTACCTGGGCGACTCCGTGACGGATGCCGTCATCACGGTTCCCGCATACTTCAACGACGCCGAGCGTCAGGCCACGAAGGAGGCCGGTGAGATCGCGGGCCTCAACGTGCTGCGCATCATCAACGAGCCGACCGCAGCCGCGCTCGCGTACGGCCTCGACAAGGGCAAGGAAGACGAGCTCATCCTGGTCTTCGACCTCGGTGGCGGAACGTTCGACGTGTCGCTGCTCGAGGTGGGCAAGGACGACGACTTCTCCACCATTCAGGTGCGCGCGACCGCCGGTGACAACCGGCTCGGTGGCGACGACTGGGACCAGCGGGTCGTCGAGTGGCTGATCAAGAAGTTCAAGGACACCACGGGTGTGGATGTCTCGAACGACAAGATCGCGCTGCAGCGCCTCAAGGAGGCGGCCGAGCAGGCGAAGAAGGAGCTGTCGAGCTCGATGAGCACGAGCATCCAGCTCCCGTATCTCTCGCTGACCGAGAACGGACCGGCGAACCTCGACGAGACGCTGTCGCGTGCCCAGTTCGAGCAGATGACGAGCGACCTGCTCGACCGCACGAAGAAGCCGTTCCAGGACGTCATCAAGGAGGCCGGCATCAAGGTCTCCGACATCGCGCATGTCGTGCTGGTCGGTGGTTCGACCCGTATGCCTGCGGTCTCCCAGCTCGTGAAGCAGGAGACCGGCGGCCAGGAGCCCAACAAGGGCGTGAACCCCGATGAGGTCGTCGCCGTGGGCGCCGCCCTGCAGGCCGGTGTGCTGAAGGGTGAGCGCAAGGACGTGCTGCTCATCGACGTCACTCCGCTGAGCCTCGGCATCGAGACCAAGGGCGGCATCATGACCAAGCTCATCGAGCGCAACACGGCCATTCCGACCAAGCGGAGCGAGACCTTCACCACGGCCGACGACAACCAGCCGTCCGTGGCGATCCAGGTCTTCCAGGGTGAGCGCGAGTTCACGCGCGACAACAAGCCCCTGGGCACGTTCGAGCTGACCGGCATCGCGCCGGCTCCGCGCGGCATTCCGCAGATCGAGGTCACGTTCGACATCGACGCGAACGGCATCGTGCACGTGTCCGCCAAGGACAAGGGCACTGGCAAGGAGCAGTCGATGACGATCACCGGCGGCTCGAGCCTGCCGAAGGACGACATCGAGCGCATGGTTCGCGAGGCGGAGGAGCACGCCGCCGAAGACAAGAAGCGCCGCGAGTCCGCCGAGACGCGCAACCAGGCCGAGCAGCTCGTCTACTCGATCGAGAAGCTCATCAAGGACAACGAGGACAAGCTGCCCGCCGACGTCAAGACCGACGTTCAGGGCGACGTGGACGCGTTGAAGTCCGCTCTGGCGGGCGAGGACGACGAGGCCGTGAAGACGGCGTACGACAAGCTCACCTCGAGCCAACAGAAGCTGGGCGAGGCGATCTACCAGTCGGCGCAGTCGCAGGGGCAGCAGGGCGACCCGAACGTGGCCGACCCGGGTAACGGCGAGGTGCCGAACCCGGAGGAGGACGTGGTGGATGCCGAGGTCGTCGACGACGAGGACGAGAAGAGCTCAGGGCAGGCTAAGTAGTCATGGCACAGAACGACGAATCGAAAGAGCCGGAGGAGCCGGTCATCCGCGACAAGCGACGGATCGACCCCGAAACGGGCGAGGTTCGTCGGCCGGATGGCGATGCGCCACAGGTCCCCGAGGGGAGTGCGGAGCACGGAGTCGAAGGGTCCGACCCTTCGACTCGCTCCGCCGGCTCAGGGAGCGAAGCCGGCCTCGAGCACGAGCAGGTCGTGGATACCGGCGAGGGTTACGAGGGACCGGATGTCGAGACATCCCTCTCCGACGCCGACCTCGACTTCCTCTCCGGTCAGTCCAGCGCAGAGGACTTGGCGGCCGAGCGGCTCGCCGACCTCCAGCGGGTGACAGCGGAGTACGCGAACTACCGCAAGCGCACTGAAGCCAACCGTGAGGCCGAGCGCGAGCGCGCGGTCGCCGACACGGCGAAGGCCATCCTGCCGGTGCTCGACGACCTCGACCGGGCCGAGAAGCACGGCGACCTCGAGGCCGACACCGCGTTCGCGACCATCGCGGGCAAGCTGCGCGCGGCATCCGAGAAGCTCGGACTCCAGCCGTTCGGTGCCCCAGGCGAGCCGTTCGACCACAACGTGCACGAGGCGATCTTCCAGAAGACGTCGCCAGAGGTGACGGAGGCGACCGTCGTCGAGGTTGTCGAGGTGGGCTACACGCTCGGTTCGACGCTGGTGCGCGCGGCCAAGGTGGTCGTGGCGGTTCCGGAGTAGTAGACCGAACCTCAGCGTGTCCGCGCCACTTCGTGGCAATTGCGCCGGATTGTGTGGCGCAGTTGCGGCAACGTGGCGCGGACACGCGAGCGAAGACAACAGAATTGTGGAAGGAGGTGCCGGGTGGCAAGTCAGGACTGGTTCGACAAGGACTTCTACAAGGTGCTCGGCGTCTCCAAAGACGCCTCGCAGGCCGAGCTGAAGAAGGTGTATCGCAAGCTCGCCCGCCAGTACCACCCAGACTCCAACCCGGGTGACGCCCAGGCCGAGGCGAAGTTCAAGGAGATCAGCGAGGCGTACTCGGTGCTCTCCGACGAGGAGCAGCGCAAGGAGTACGACCAGATACGCGCCATGGGATCGGGCGCCCGGTTCACGGCGCCCGGCGGCGGCGCAGGGGCAGGCGGCTTCGAGGATGTCTTCGGCAGCATGTTCGGACAGGGCAACCGCGGGCAGTCCTACACGTTCCAGCAGGGCGAGTACGACGATCTGCTCGGCGGCCTGTTCGGCAGTGGCCGATTCGGCCAGACCAGCGGCGGCTTCCGGGGCTACGGCGGCCCGACCCGGGGACAGGATGTCTCGGCGTCCACCACGATCGACTTCCAGACCGCGGTCACCGGTGAGACGGTGCACCTGACCGTGGATGGCGAGACGGTGAAAGTGCGCATCCCGGCAGGTGTGAGCGACAAGCAGCGCATCCGCGTTCCGGGCAAGGGGCGCCCGTCGCCCGACGGCGGTGAGCGCGGAGACCTGTATCTCACGGTGACGGTGCGCAAGCATCCGGTGTTCGAACGCGACGGGGTGAACCTGCGCGTCAACGTGCCTGTCACTTTCGCCGAGGCGACGCTCGGCGCAACCATCGAGGTGCCGACCCTGAACGGCGAGATCGTGAGGCTCAAGGTGGCACCGGGTACCCCGAGCGGGCGCGTGCTTCGTGTGAAGGGCCGCGGCGTCGCCACGAAGAAGGCGACCGGCGACCTGCTCGCGGTGGTGCAGGTGGTGGTTCCTTCGCACCTGAGCAAGCAGAGCGAGGATGCCCTGAAGGCGTTCGAGGGCACCCTGCCGAACGAGAATCCGCGCGAAGAGTTGCTCGCGAAGGCAAGGGCCGCGGCGCGCTGATGCCGGCTCCGAGCCCGTGAAGGGGTAGAAGAGCTGGAGAGGGAGTTGCGTGATGATGGTCGAACTGGATGAGACGACGCCGGTCTTCGCGATCACCGCGGCCGCCGAGCTCGCCGGCATGCATCCGCAGACGCTGAGGCAGTACGACCGGCTCGGGCTTGTCAGCCCCCGGCGCACGGCGGGGCGGTCGCGACGCTACTCCATGCGAGACGTAGTGCAGCTGCGCGAGGTCGCCCGTCTCGGGTCGGAGGGCGTGAGCCTGGAAGGCATCCGCCGCGTGCTCGAGCTCGAAAACCAGGTGACTCATCTGAGCGAACGCGTGCGCGAACTCGAGGCGGCGCTCGCCGACGAGATGCTCAACCGCCCGGGGCGCCGGGTGTTCGCCGCCGGATCGGAGGGCGAGGTCGTCTCGCTGCGGGCAGGCACGCGCGTGCGGCGCAGCAACCAGGTCGTCGTGTGGCGGCCGCTCGATCGGTGACCGCGGTGACCGTAGCCATCCAGCGCGCCGAGAAGTTTGCCTCGTAGCCTCCCGCTCATGAAACCGATGCCCGCAGCCGCCACCGCCCTCGCGGCATGTGCGGCCGCCTTGGTGCTTGGCGGCATCGCGGTCGCCATCGCGGTGTTCGCGGCCGCCGGCGTGCACACGCAGCCGGTGGTTCCGGTTGCCAGCGGGAACGCGACCACGGTCGTCGCGATCGGAGACTCCATCATGGACGGCCATGGGCTCGAGCCCGGTCAGGCGTGGCCTGCAGTACTCGCCGGATACAACGGGTGGCATCTGGCGAACCTTGCCACCGACGGGGCAGGATTCGTCACGCACGGCGACGACGGATCGATCTTCGCCGACCAGGTCGCCGAAGCGGTCGAGTTCGACCCGTCCGTGGTCATCATCTCGGGCAGTAGCAACGACCTGGGCGTATCGGAATCCGATGTGCAGGAATCGATGATCGCCGCGATGCACACTCTTCGGCACGATCTCCCCAAGGCCAAGATCGTCGCCGTGAGCCCGGTGTGGAACGAGAACGAGCGGCCCGCGCAACTCGACGAGATCGATGACGACATGGAAGCGGCGGTGAAGTCGGTCGGCGGCGTCTACATCCAGATCGGTAAGCCCTTGCTCGGCAAGCCGGGCTACATGCAGTCCGACGACGTGCATCCGAATGTGGACGGCCAGCTGGTCATCGCCTCGGCGGTGGAGGAGCGGCTGGAGAAGCACCGGCTCGTCTAGGAGCGGATGCCTGCGGCGGCCGCACGGCGCGCGTCATAGGAACCGGATAGCCGAATCAATGGGCCCACTTCACTGCGATTCGTAACCTCACCGTTATGAACCTGAAGCGGATGATCGTTCCCGCGCTTGGGCTGGCGACCGTGGCGTTGACCGTCGGCGGCTACCTCTCGGCTGGCGCTCCGGCGGCTGCTGCACCAACCGGGCGCTCGACCGCGGTCGCGATCGGGGACTCGATCATGGACGGGCACGGGCTGCAGGCCGATGAGGCCTGGCCGGTGCTCATCGCCGAAGACAACGGCTGGTCGTTGACTAATCTGGCCGCCGACGGCGACGGATTCGCACGCGCGGGCGACGACGGCACCACATTCCTCGAGCAGGTGCGCGAAGCTATCGCGCTGCATCCGGGCGTCGTCGTGCTCTCGGCGAGCAGCAACGACCTCGGTGTTTCCGAGGCCGAGGTGAAGGTCGCCATGGTCGAGGCCGCCGAAGAACTGCATAGTGCGCTGCCGCACGCTGAGATCGTCGGAGTGAGCGCCGTGTGGAACGAGCACGGGCTGCCCGCGCAGCTCGATCAGATGGGCACGGACCTGGACTCCGCGGTCTCGGCCGTCGGCGGCACCTACCTCGACATCGGCAATCCACTCGCGGGCAGACCGGACCTGATGCAGGGCGGCGACGTTCATCCCACCGCGGCGGGTCAGGTCGTCGTCGCCTCTGCTGTCGAGGCGGGGCTCGCCAGGGCGCGGCTGGCGTGATGGCGGCTCTCACTCATCGCTGAGGCAGCCGATCTACGCTGGAAGCATGCCGCAGAACCTCACCGAAGCCCCCGTCGATCGCGTCACCATGTACGGCGCCGCCTGGTGCGGCGACTGCCGCCGGTCGAAGGCTCTGCTCGACCGGGTCGGCGCCGACTACGAGTACATCGACCTCGAGGCTGACCCGGAGCAGGCCGACAAGGCGCACGCGATCAGCGGACGCACGAACATCCCCGTCGTCGTCTTTCCCGACGGCACGCACTTCGTCGAGCCCACCGACAAGGAGCTGCAGGGGAAGCTCGACGCGATCGCCCGGTAAGCATCCGAGCACCTCCGCAGGCAGGCCCGACGGGCCCGCCGACGTCATATGACGCAATGTTGCAGCCCTGGACGGTGAGCACATCGTCGTCCGCGACCATGGACGGATGCCACGACAGATCCGCTTCAACGCCTTCGACATGAACTGCGTCGCACACCAGACGTCCGGACTGTGGAAGCACCCGGAAGATCGCGCCGACCACTACAAAGAACTCGAATACTGGACCGAGCTGGCGAAGCTGCTCGAGCGCGGCCGGTTCGACGGCATCTTCATCGCAGACGTGCTCGGCACCTACGACGTGTACGGCGGAACGAACGAGGCCGCGATCCGCAATGGCGCACAGGTGCCCGTCAACGACCCGCTGCTGGTCATTCCCGCTATGGCATACGTCACGCAGCACCTCGGCTTCGGGGTCACCGCGGGCACCGCTTACGAGCATCCGTATCCGTTCGCGCGCCGCATGTCGACGCTCGACCATCTGACCAAGGGCCGCATCGGCTGGAACGTCGTGACGGGATACCTGCCGTCGGCCGCCCGCAACATGGGGCATGACGATCAGCTGGAGCACGACGACCGGTACGACCACGCCGACGAGTACCTCGAGGTGCTCTACAAGCTGTGGGAAGGATCGTGGGAAGACGACGCGGTCGTGAAGGATGTCGAGAACGGCATATTCACGGATCCCGCGAAGGTGCACGCGATCGGGCACAAGGGCAAGCACTACAGCGTTCCGGGCATCCACATCGCGGAGCCGTCGCCCCAGCGCACGCCCGTGATCTACCAGGCGGGCGCATCCTCTCGGGGCGTGCGCTTCGCGGCGGAGAACGCCGAGGCGATCTTCATCGCCGGCCCGACCAAGCAGATCGTGTCATCCACGGTGAAGAAGATCAGGGATGCCCTCGAGGCCGCCGGCCGCGACCGTTACGCCGCCAAGATCTACACGCTGCTCACGGTCATCACCGACGAGACCGACGAGAAGGCACAGGCGAAGTACGAGGAGTACCTCAGCTATGCGAGCGAGGAGGGCGCGCTCGTCTTCATGTCCGGCTGGATGGGCATCGACCTGTCGCAGTACGCGCTCGACGAGCCCATCGGCAACGTGAAGTCGAACGCTATCCAGTCGGTGGTCGCGAGCTTCCAGCAGAACAACGCGGACGGTCGCGAGTGGACCGTGGGCGACATCGCGAGGCACGGCGCGATCGGCGGCCTCGGCCCGTTCGTCGTGGGCTCAGGCGAGACCATCGCGGATCTCCTGCAGGACTGGGTCGATGAAACCGACGTCGACGGTTTCAACCTTGCCTACGTCATCACGCCTGGCACGTTCGAGGACATCGTCGAGCATGTGATCCCGGTGCTGCAGGAGCGCGGTGCGTATCCGACGGAGTATGCAGAGGGAACGCTGCGCCACAAGCTGCACGGCGCGGGCGACCGCGTTCCCGACGACCACCGGGGAGCGAAGTACCGGGTGGCCGCGCTGCAGCAGCAGGCGTAGGGCGAGGTACCCACGGGGGCTCTGTGGTGCAGCCCGACCTAGGCTGAACGGATGGCCGAGTTCGAATGGGAGCGACTGCGCCGCTGGCCCGATCATGAGGCCAACAACCTCTTCGCCTCGGATGCCGCGGATCGGCTGATTCTCGACACCGCCGCAGACGAACTCGCTCGCTCCCGGCCCGCGGACGTCGTCGTGATCGGGGATGCCTTCGGCAGCCTGACGCTGGCCGCGGCCCAGCTGCTCTCCCGAGGCGGCGGGGAGCGGGGCGCGGAGGGTGATGGCATCCGGGTGCACCAGGATCCGGTCGTCGCCGAGCGCGCTCTCGACGCCAACGCGGTGCGGTTCGGCCTCGAGGATGCTTACGTGTCGCACCCGCTCGATGCCCGACTCATCCGCAGGGCACGCGTTGTGCTGCTACGCCTGCCGAAGAGCCTCGACGCTCTCGACGAAGTGGCCGGAATGCTCGCCGCGGACGCCGATCCGGGTGTAACCGTCTTTGCTGGTGGCATGCAGAAGCACATGACACGGGCCATGAACGAAGTGTTCGGCAGGCACTTCGAGCGGGTCGATGTCGGGCTCGCCAGGCAGAAGGCACGCGTGCTGACCGTTCGCGCACCGCGGTCGAAGGCCGGCGCTCCGTCGCTTGACTCCTCGGCCAGCGACCCCGACCTCCACGACGAAGACGCCGGCTGGCCCCGCAAACAGTTCCACGCCGATGTACCGCCCGGGCTCTGGGTCTGTGCCCACGGCGGCGCCTTCGCCGGTACCCGTATCGACATCGGAACGCGCTTCCTGCTGGCACATCTCGACCAGGCCGTCCCCGATGCGCGGATAACGGTCGACCTGGCCTGCGGCACCGGAGTGCTCGCCGCCGCGCTCGCACTGCGGCGCCCGGGAGTGCGCGTCGTCGCAAGCGACCAATCGGCTGCCGCCGCCGCATCCGCACGAGCGACCGCCGAGGCGAACGGTGTCGGGGACCGCATCGAGGTGCGCCGGGAGGACGCGGGAGAAGGCATCCCGGATGCCTCGGCCGACCTCGTGCTGCTCAACCCGCCCTTCCACAACGGTGCAGCCCTCGACCTGCGCATCGGACGGATGCTCGTGGAAGCGGCCGCGCGCATCCTCCGCCCGGGCGGCGAGCTGTGGACGGTGTACAACTCGCACCTGGACTACAGGCCGTCGCTGCGTCGCCTCGTCGGGCCGACGCGGCAGGTGGACCGCAACCAGAAGTTCACGATCACGGCATCGGTGCGCGGTGGGGGCGCATCACCGACGGAGCGGGCACGCGGCGTATCGTCACTGACGTGATCCGGGGATACTCCGCAGAACAGATCCGGGCCGCCGAGGAGCCGCACCTGAAGGCGGGCGAACCGCTCATGAAGCTGGCCGCCGCTGGGCTGGCATCGGTGATCAGGGACGAACTCGCAGCACTCGACGAGCCTGTCACTGCGGCCGGCGTGCTCTTGCTGGTCGGGTCGGGCAACAACGGCGGCGACGCACTGTTCGCAGGGGCGGAACTGGCGGCATCCGGATGCCATGTGGTCATCGCGCAACTCGGATCGCGCGTTCACGAGGCCGGGCTGCAGGCCGCGCTCGCTGCGGGTGGCCAGGTCGCGGAGCTCGGCGACGACCCGGTGGGGGCCGTCCTGGAAACGGCGACGGATGCGCACGTCGTGGTGGACGGCATCCTCGGAACGGGCGCGCACGGCAGCCCTGCGCTGCGTGGGACTGCTCGGGATGTGGTGGCGGCGCTTCGCCCACTGGTGGCTTCGCCGCGTCGGCGGGTCGTTGCCGTGGACCTGCCGAGCGGCGTGGACGTCGACACCGGCGACGTTCCCGACGAAACCGTTCTGCCCGCCGACGTCACCGTGACCTTCGGGGCCCACAAGGCCGGGCTGCTGCACGGCCCCGCGACGGCGTACGTCGGCAGGCTCGTGCTCGTCGACATCGGGCTGTCCGCTGACCTCGAGGGCGTCGAACCGTTGTACACGGCGCCCTGAGCGTGAAGGGCGACAGAACGGAGCCCGGACTCGCCCTTCGGCGCTGAGCAAGAGTTGCCTTCGGCGCTGAGATCGAAATGCCGCGTAGGCGTTGCGATTTAATCCATGTACGGATAATCTCTATACAGATCAAATAAGGCGGACGCCGAGAGCGACGCCCATTCGAAAGGACAGCACCATGTGGAGCACCGAGCACACCGCCGAGACGTCCCTGTCGCCTGCCGCCGTTTGGGCGGCACTCCGGGCGCTGCACGAGGGCCGGCTCGCCTACGACGGATCCGACGAGTTCGTGCTGCACGGCCCGTTCGCCGTCGGCACCCGTGTCTCCGTCACGCCAGAGGGTCAGGAGACGTTCGACTCGACCATCGTCGACCTGGTGGAGAACGAGACGTACGCCGATGAGACCGTCTTCGGTGACCTGACGCTGCGCTTCCGGCACACGCTGGCTCCGACGGAGAACGGCACGCGGGTGACGCACCGTCTCGAGATCGACGGGCCCTCGGCCGATGAGGTCGGCCCCGAGTTGGGGCCGCAGATCTCCGGCGACTTCCCCGAGTCGATGCAGAGCCTGTTCGACGCTGCAGCCGGCGGCTCTCAGGAAATGGAGCCGGAGTCGACGGATGCCTGACCCACGCGAGCAGAACAAGGCGCGTTCGGCCGCCACCGGCACGGAATCCGGTGGGGGCACCCGCTTCGCCGGTGGTCCGGCCGAGAGCCCCGGGTTTCTGCTCTGGCGGGTGACGGGTGCGTGGCAGCGGGCGATGGCATCCGCTCTCGCCCCGCTCGGCCTGACCCATGTGCAGTTCGTGCTGCTCGCCTGTTCGTGGTGGCTCGGGCGCGCCGGTGAGGCACCGAACCAGGTGAAGGTTGCGGCCCAGGCCGGCTCCGACGTGAAGACGGCCTCCGAGGTGTTCGGGCGTCTCGAGGCGAAGGGACTTCTTACGCGCAGCGCTGATCCGAACGACAGCAGGGCGAAGGCGATCAGCGTCACTGCGGAGGGCAAGGCACTCGCGGAACGGGCGGTAGCCGTTGTGGAAGAAGCCGACGCCAGGTTCTTCGCGGGCGTGGATGCCGAGGCCGCCGTCTCGCTGCTGCGGGCACTTGCCGTCGGGGGCACGTGAGACCATGAGCGGGTGCCCGGATCCGCTGCTTCTCCCGATCCGGCGGCGGGGGCCGGTGATCTTGGTGGTCCTGGAGCACCGCAGAGAGACTGGCGCGACGCGCTGCTACCGCTGACCGGACGTGCGGCAGGAGCCGGGGATGCGCGCATCCCGCTTGCACTGCTCATCGAGGTGCGTGAGAAGGCTCGACGCGAAGCACGCAGCAGGTGGGAGCACAAGGGCGACACGACGCGGGCGGCGTCGCGGGCATCCACTGGGCCTCTCCTCGTCACCGCCAGGCCCGGGGTTCCCGGAAAGCGCGGCGGCTGGGTGAGCGCCTCGTTCGGCTGGAGCGGGCTGCAGTACCGCACCAATGAGCTCGGGCTCGACCCCGCCCAGGTGCGCTGGTTCGTCGAGTTCGACGTGCTGTCGCGGGCCGAGCCGGGCCGCTATTCGAGCGGCGATGGTTCCCGACTCGTGCTCGACGACTACGCAAGCCCTCTGCTGTGGCGCATGCTCGCGGATGCCCAGGCGCGCGGGATCCAGCTCGCGTACGCCGGCGCGTCTGGTCGGGTGAGCCTCGCCGGCGCGGCCGAGCTCGAGGTCGTGGCAAGCGGCAGGGAAGACGGCGCCCTTGTGCTGACACCGCGCATTGTCGTCGACGGTGAGCAGGCTGCCGCCGGCGCCAGCGCGGTCGGGATCTCCGACCACGGGCTCGCGCTGATCGACTGGAGTTCGGCGTCACCGCTCGTGACACTCGCGCCCACCACGCGACCCGTGAGTCCACGCGAGCTGACGCTGCTGTCCGGAGGACCCATCGAGGTGCCTCCCGAGGATGTGCCCGAGTTCGCGCACGAGGTCTATCCGGTGCTGGCCAGGTCGGTTTCGGTGCACCGAACGGATGGGTCGAACCCAACACTGCGCGCCCTCCCTGCCCTGGAGGCGCCCCTGCTCGTGGTCACCGTCACGTTCGAGCCACGGCAGCGGCTGCAGCTCGGATTCGCCTGGGAGTACCGGACCGGCGATCGCGTCGATCGGGTCGGCATGCAGGGGTCGCCGACGGATCCCGTGCGGCGAGACACCGAGGCGGAGCACGCCGTTGTGGCGACCGTGCTCGACGTGCTCGCCGCCGCCGGCGATCCCGCGGAAGCCCTGGCACCCCGCACCCTCACCGGCATGGACGCCGCCGAATGGGCCGCCAACGTACTGCCGGTGCTGGAGGCGCTGGCTGGCGGCATCATCCGAATCGACACCGTCGGTCAGCGGATCGACTACCGGGAGCTCACCGAGACGCCCGAGCTCACCGTGACGACGGTCCCCACCGACCAAAGGGACTGGTTCGACCTCGGCGTGATGGTCACGGTGGCGGGCAAGCAGATACCGTTCATGCCGCTGTTCCGTGCGCTGGCCTCCGGCAGGAAGAAGCTGCTGCTCGTCGACCACAGCTACCTGTCGCTCAACCAGCCCGTGTTCGACCGCCTCAGAGACCTGCTGGTCGAGGCGGAGGCGCTCGCCGAGTGGGACACGGGTCCGCGAATCAGCCGCTACCAGGCATCCCTCTGGACGGACTTCGAAGACCTCGCCGACGAGTCCCGTCCGGCCGTCGAGTGGCGGGAGACCGTCGCAGGGCTTCTTCGAACAGAGTCGTCGGACGTCGTCGCCGAGGTACCGTTCCCCCGCGGCCTCGCTGCCGACCTGCGCCCGTACCAGCGGCGCGGCTACGAATGGCTGGTGTTCCTCTGGAGCCACGGTCTTGGTGGTGTGCTCGCCGACGACATGGGACTCGGTAAGACGGTGCAGACCCTCGCCCTGATCCAGTACGCCAGGGAGGTGGGCGGAACGAGCGGGGAGGGTTTCGATACGCGCGCTTCGCGTGCTACTCAACCCACGGTTGGGTCGGCGGCGGCGCCGTTCCTGGTGGTCGCGCCGGCCTCGGTGGTGGCGAACTGGGCGAGCGAGGCCGCGAGATTCACGCCGGGGCTGCGCGTGGCATCCGTGACCGCGACGCGGCGCAAGGAACGCACGCCGCTGCACGAGGTGATTGCCGACGCCGACATGGTGATCACCACCTACGCCGTGTTCCGTCTCGACCACGCGGAGTTCGCCGCACAGCGATGGTCAGGACTCGTGCTCGACGAGGCGCAGTTCGTGAAGAACCACGCGTCGCAGACCCACAGGCTCGCCCGCGAGCTGGATGCCCCGTTCCGGCTCGCCGTGACGGGCACTCCCCTGGAGAACAACCTGCTGGAGCTGTGGGCGATGTTCCAGATCGTCGCGCCCGGGTTGTTCCCGTCGCGGCCACGGTTCGTCGAGGAGTACGTCAAGCCCATCGCGGCTGCTGCGAGCCCCGTACACGGAACGGATGCCGCACACGGCCGCGCGCGCCTCGAGCGCTTGCGAAGGCGCATCCGCCCGCTCATGCTGCGCCGCACCAAGGAGATCGTTGCTCCCGAACTGCCGCCCAAGCAGGAGCAGGTGCTGAGCATTCCGCTCGCCCCGAGGCATCGCGCGCTCTACGACACGTGGCTGCAGCGCGAACGCCAGAAAGTGCTCGGTTTGCTGGACGACCTCGACCGGCAACGGTTCATCGTCTATCGCTCGATCACCCTGCTGCGCATGCTCGCGCTGGATGCCTCGCTCATCGACCCGGTAAACGAGGGAGTTCCGTCCACCAAGGTCGACGCGCTGCTCGAGCAGCTCGGCGACGTGCTCGCCGAGGGGCATCGCGCTCTCGTGTTCAGCCAGTTCACCTCCTACCTGGGCAAGGTGGCAGCGCGACTGGATGCCGCGGGCATCCGGCACGAATACCTCGACGGTTCCACGCGGCGCAGGGCCGACGTCATCCGAGCGTTCCGCGAGGGGGACGCACCCGTGTTCCTCATCAGCCTGAAGGCCGGTGGCTTCGGCCTCACGCTCACGGAAGCGGATTACGTGTTCCTGCTCGACCCGTGGTGGAACCCCGCCGCCGAAGCGCAGGCGATCGACCGAACGCACCGCATCGGTCAGACGAAACAGGTGATGGTCTATCGCATGGTGGCATCCGACACGATCGAGGAGAAGGTGATGGCCCTGGCTCGTCGCAAGGGCGAGCTCTTCGATGCCGTGCTCGACGATGACGGCACATTCTCGGAAGCGCTGTCGGCTGACGACATCCGCTCCCTGCTGCAATGACGCCGGCGGCTCGGTGGGTTGCCCTTCGACAGCCTCAGGAACGGTAACGGCGAAGCCCCGGATCGAAGCGCGTCCTCAGCGCTGTCGATTTCACCGCACCGTTCGCGTCGGTATTGATGAGCCCAACTTCAGAGGGCAATCGGTTGGAGACAACCATCAACGAGAAGACAAGGATGAGGCCATGACCGAATACATTCTGCTGGTTCACACCGACGAGTCCCAGATGGCAAGCGCGCGGGGGGGAGCCGTGAGCTCGCCGTTCCAGGAGTTCATGGAGAAGAACGCCGATCGCCTCGTGAGCGGCGCCGGGCTCACCGGTCGCGACACCGCGACATCTGTGCGCAGGGATGCCTCAGGCAACGTGACCGTCACCGACGGCGTCTTCGTCGAGAGCAAGGAGGTGCTCGGCGGCTACTGGATCATCGACGTCGCCGATCTCGACGAAGCGATCGCCCTCGCCAAGCAGGTGCCAGTGGTGGGAGGTGGCATCGAGGTTCGCCCGGTGTCGGTGCGGAGCTGAGATGCGCGACGCCGGCACGAACGTTCCACCCGCGGAAGTCGCGGCGGCGGTCGCCGACGCGCACCGCCGTGAGTGGGGCTTCGTGCTGGCGGCCACCGCCCGCGTCACGGGTGACCTCGACGAAGCAGAAGAAGCCGTGCAGGATGCCTACGCCAAAGCTCTCGAGACCTGGCCGGCCGCCGGCATCCCCGCCAGCCCTGGCGCCTGGCTGACCACCACGGCGAAGCGCCGTGCGCTCGACCTCAAGCGCCGAGCCGATGTCTCGCGCCGCGCCTTGCCCAAGCTTGCGGACCCGGATGAGCGCGCAGCGGCATCCGGGTCGCCGCTTGGTTCCGACGACGAGGACTCGCCGGTCGCCGACGACCGTCTGCGGCTGATTTTCACGTGCTGCCACCCGGCACTCGCCTTCGACTCCCGGGTCGCGCTCACGCTTCGCATGGTGTGCGGGCTCAGCACCGCAGAGGTCGCCCGCGCCTTCCTGGTCTCCGAGCCGACGATGGCCGCCCGCATCACCAGGGCCAAGCGCAAGATCTCCGAGGCGGGCATCCCGTACCGCCTGCCCGCGGCGGACGACATCGGTGAACGTATCGACGGCGTTCTCGACGTCGTGCATCTCGTCTATGCGACGGGACATACCGCTCCGACCGGAGCCGAGCTCATTCGCAGAGAGTTGAGCGAACGCGGCATCGAGCTCGCCGAGCTGCTGCGACGGCTGCTGCCCGGCGATGCCGATGTCGCGGGCCTGCTCTCGCTCGTCTACCTGACGGAGGCCAGGCGCGCCGCGCGAACGGATGCCGACGGTGCCGAGATTCTGCTCGATCAGCAGGACAGGCGCCGCTGGGACCATCTGTGGATCGAACACGGGCTCGATCTGCTCGCTGTGGCAACGGAGGCGCCGCGACCTGGCCGGTTCACGCTGCTGGCCGCGATCGCCGCCGTGCACGACTGCAGTCCCAGCTGGGAGCTCACGGACTGGCGCCGCATCGTGGGGCTGTACGACACGCTTCGCGCGATCTGGCCCTCGCCCGTCGTCGAGCTCAACAGGGCGATAGCCATCGGATTCGCGCGCGGCCCGGAGGAGGCGGTGCCGCTGCTGGACGCCCTCGCCGCCGAGCCCCAGCTCGTGCGCTACCCCTACGTTCAGGCGGCGCGGGCCGACATGCTGCAGCGCATCGGGCGGTTGGATGCCGCAGCTCTCGCCTACGACGAAGCCATCGCATTGTGCGACAACGATCGCGAGCGGGAACGGCTGCAGGACAAACGAGCTGCGCTGGAATCCGGTCTGTTCGGGGCCTTCTGAACCGTCCCTTGCATGCTCGGATGTGCATAACAAGGTGACATCCAGATAACAGGTGGATAACATGGACCACTGTGCCCGTAGCCTTGCGGGCGTAAAGCACGCAGTGCTAAGCCCGCTTGCCCGACCGCCAGCCCGAGATCTCGCCCTGTGACTGAACCTACCCGTGCCGCTCGCCCCAGTCCGGGGACGAACGACGGCTCGAATGCGCCCGATTCGGGCAGCCAGGTGTTCACGAGCCGCAAGGCGCGTCGCGCATTCGAAGAGGCGGCGCTACGGCGCCGAGCGGAGTCGGACCCCTTCGCCGAGCGCCTCGCATCGGCCGATCGGCACGAGCACGGCGTCGCCCACCTCGACGGTCGCGAGACGGATGCTCGCCGCGACGATTCCCGGCGCGTGTTGGATGCGACGCACACTCACCGCCTCGACACGGTCCCCATCACCACTCAGACCGGCCGGGTACGGCTGCGTCCGGATGAGCTCGCTCGAGCGACCGACTCAGGTCCCGTGCCGATCACTCTCCCGGCGCCGGAGACCCTGCCGCCCACCGGACCGGTGTCGCTGCCGGCCGGCTTCGGAGCGGGGACCGATGCGCAGGCATCCGTTCCGCAGGCATCCGTTCCGGGCACGAGGCGCAGCGCCAGAATGGCCGCGGACACGCCGCAGATTCGGAGCAAGGCGAAGGCCCCGAAGTCGAGGCCGGCTGCGATGGGCCTCGCCTCGTCCACGAAGCCTGCCAAGACCAGGCCGTCCGCGAAGCCCGAGAAGCAAGCGAAGACCAAGCTGCTCGCCCGGCCTTCGAAGCGACAGACCTCGAGTCCGGCCGTCGTAGGTCGCCGCCGCTCGCCGCTGTCTCGCGTCCTCGCCAAAGCCGTGATCATGTTCGCAGCTGCGGGCCTCGTCGCCACCACTGCCGTGCCCGCCTACGCCCAGTTCGAGACGCCGACCTGGGTCGATCCGACCACCGGCAAGACGCAGACGCTCGCCGTGGGTGCCGTTCACACGGGCGTCGTCGATCGCGACGACTACGGCGCTCACACCATCTCGACTGCGCTCGACACCACGACCGGATCCGTCGTGGCGCCCGAGGTGCAGGCGCTCGCGCAGCAGCTGATGTCCGCCGTGGCGCAGGGGCGGCTCACCGGCAGCACGCCAGACCACATCTTCGAGATCCGCTACCTCGCCGCGGGCGAAGCCGTTCAGGGGTGCGGGATCGACTACCGAGTGCTCCAGACCATCGCGTTCGCGCTCACCAAGTTCAACACCGTGGGTGTCAGCGACATCAACAGGCACTGCACCGGCCAGATCGAGGGCGCAGGAACGGCGTCAGCCCACTACACCGAAGGCGGAGGCCACGCCGTCGACTTCTTCCGCCTGAACGGCCAGTCGCTCACGGGCGGGGATGCCAACTCGATCAAGCTCATCGAAGACCTCGACGGGGTCGTGCCGACGGATGCCACGGTCGGCCAGGTGAATTGCCGCTCGAGCCTCTCGCTCGGGCACTTCAAGCAGATCGACGACACCTGCAACCACCTGCATGTGGACTTCCTCGACGCCAAGGCAGCGACGCTGCTCGGGTAGTTGCAGACGTTTCTCGTCGATTCACGTGAGCGGCTCAGGCGGTCGCGCGCGAGCGTCCTGCGTTCCTGGTCTGCGCCGGAGTCTCACCGAGCACGGATCGGTAGCGGCGCGAGAAGTGCGCGTAGTCCGCGAACCCGAGTTGTGCCGCTAGCTCGCTGAGGTCGGTGTGCGGCTCTGTGTACAAAGTGGTGGCCGCCGCCTGCAGCCGCCGGCATTCGATGAGCCATTTCGGGCTCAGGCCCAGGTACTCGCGCACCGTGCGTTCCAGGGTTCGCGGCGTTACGCCGATCGCGGCCGCGAGGTCGGCCGCCCGCTCGAGGGATGCATCCTCTTCCGCGAGCCGGCACGCCTCGTTGACCAGACGGTCGCGCTCGCCCACCAGCCCGGCATGCGGCCGCAGCCAGTCCACGAGCGCGTCACGCACCCGATCGCGAGAGGCGGACGTGAGGGCGGTCTCGATGCCGTGGGCATCCGTCAGAGGCAGCCCCTGAACCGGTACGGCGGATGGCAGAACCCCACTGCCCTCCAGCAGAACACGGCCGGCGCACGGCCGGAGCAGGACCCCGACCGCCGCGCCCTCGCCATACAGGCGCCGCACGGCTACACGCCCGGTGGGCGGGTAGAGGGCGAGGCCGCGGATCTGGTCTGGCCGCTCTTGATGAGACGAGGTTTCGAGCACGGCGTTGAACGCCGGGTATGCGAGCACGCGTTGGGCGGCCTCTTCGCCGATGGGCACATGCCAGCGCACCACCCACACGTGTCGAACAAGGGCGTCAAATTCCCGGGGCAGTGCGAAACGGTCGAAGGCCACGCGAGGATCACCCGGGTTGAGGTGCCCTCGCGATTTCGGGGAGGTGCCGGTCATCGAGTCCTCATCCTCGCCGCATCTCGAAACTCGCGGGCTGTCGCAAAAGTACAAGACCGTGCAGCGTGCCGCTCCTAGCGTCGAAGGCATGACGCAAGATCAGACGATCAACGACACCGGCACACAGAGCCCTGCCACGGCGACGCACCCGACGGCGGCCAACGGCAGCTACACGACCGACGGCATCCCGAACGGATCCACCTCGATCACGCCGCACATCGTGGTGCGCAACGCGGCGGCCGCCCTCGAGTTCTATCGCGACGTTTTCGGCGCGCGCGTGGTCGATGTCACGCGCTTCCCGGACGGCGACGCGATCGCCCACGCAGTCGTCGACTTCGGGCACGGCATGATCACGCTGAGCGATCCGATGGAAGAAGTGGGGCTCGTCGCGCTCGATGACCCCGAGCGGCGGCCGTTCACACTCGCGATCTATGTGCAGGACTGCGACGCGGTGACGGATGCCGCGGCATCCGCGGGCGCAACCGTGCGCGAACAGCCCGCCACGTTCGTCACCGGGGATCGCTTTTCCTCGATCCTCGACCCATTCGGCGTGCGCTGGGCCGTGATGACTCGCGTCGAGGACCTCTCGGCCGAGGAGAGCGCGTCGCGCGTCGCCGCCTGGGCCAAGCAGCAGGGCGCCTGATCGGTGGCGGACTCGTCGGGACCACGATCTATCCGGCGAAGAAGATCACCCGCAAGACCGCCTCGTCCCGAAAGCTTGAAGTCTTGGCCCCGTGGCGGAGGCGGAATACCTGCTGCAATTCGCCGGCGGCAAAGAGCGCGACGCTGACATCGAATACGGCTCCGGCAGTGTGAGACGCCACGACATAGGGCTCCATAACACGGGAAGTCTCCCACCGCGGGCCTGCTGCCCGCACCGTGTTTCACAAGGCGATGGCACTCAGTGCAGGCTCAGCCGCCCGCGGTCATGAGTTGCTGTCCGGGGCCGGCGGTGGCGCAGGTCGAGTTGGAGGACAGGACCGCGATCTGGAGGTGGATGACGGCGCCGTTGTCACCCAAGCTGGCGAGGTTGAACGTCATGCCCTCGAAGGCGGTCGGCGAGGGGAAGTCATGCACATAGTCGTTGGTCACATCCGGGTTCGGCGTTTCCAGGCTCGGGAAGACGACCCGCAGCCCGTTACTGGGATGCGCACGCAACCAATTCGCTGCATCGACCATGCTCATGCCCGAGACCGTCCAATACGCTTCGGACTTCGCCATCGGCTCGCACCACCATGCTTGCTCCTGATCATCGATCGCCGTACCAGGAGGCGGCGCCTTCACCCGGGTGGCGCCCGGCGGCAATACTGCGCCATCCAACCACGCCGTCGCCTTCGCTTCTGACGCCGCGTCCGCGGTGACGCCGGGCCGTGGCGACGGGACGGCAGGAGCCCGGACAGGGCTCGGAGTCGTTGGGAGCGTCCCGATTCGTGTCGGTGCCGCAGGGACAGAAGCGGCGACGCGAGCCTGGGCGTCGGCGCAACCAGTGAGTCCAATACAGAGGGCGACAGCGAGAACTCCGACGCCCGCTCCACTCCAACGCGACAGGCGACGTGAACGAGCCTTCTGCTCACCCATCCTCTTCACGCGCGCCAGGCTACTCCCACAGCGACACCCAGCAGCCCCACCCCGTAGGCGATCGATCAACGGGACACGAAGCACGTCATGTCCCTATTTCGACGGATGCCGCAACCTCCCGGGACGGATGATTCCCGTCAGCCGTTGCTCACTTCTTGCGGAATAGACCCTAGCGATATATCGTTGACACGTCTTAGATAGTCCACGATAGGAGATTTGCCATGAGGAACGACTACTTCCCCGGCGACCGACAGCGTCGCCAACACGATCACAATGCTCCCAGCGAGTGCTGGGGGAACGGTCCGCACCGCCACCACCACGGCGGCGAGCACGACCACCACGGTGCGGCCCAGGGAGCCCCAGGCTTCGGCCGCGGGTTCGGACCGGGCCGGGGCTTCGGCCCCACGTTCGACCCGCGAGGCTTCGATCCGGCGATGCTTGCCGCGTTCGGGCCGCGAGGGCGCAAGCGTGCGTCGCGCGGAGACATCCGTGCCGCCATCCTGAGCCTGCTCGCCGAAGGGCCGAAGAACGGCTACGCGCTGATCAAGGCCATCGCCGAGAAGACCGACGGACTGTGGAAGCCGAGCCCCGGCTCTGTATACCCCACGCTGCAGCAGCTCGTCGACGAGGAGCTGGTGGAGGCGACCGGTGACGGCCGCCGCACCGACTACGCGCTGACCGACCCGGGCAAGGCCTACGTCGCCGAACACGAGTCCGAGCTCGACGCGGCGTGGCAGGCTACTCCCGGTCGCAGCGAGGCGGATGCCGCACTGCACGAGGCCACGGCCAAACTGATGGGTGTGGTGCACCAGTACCGGTTCGCCGCCACCGACGAGCAACGCAAGCAGGCCGCCGAGAAGATCGACGAACTGCGCAAGGCGCTGTACCTGATCCTCGCCGAGTGATCAAGCGCGCATCCCGCGCGATACCGAGATCCCGTTTCACCGACAGAAACTGCGCAGAGAGCGCATGCCGTTCACGCGTTTCGTCAGCGAGACGGGATCTCGTGCGTCCTGGCGCCGAATCCGGCGCGCGTCAGCCGAGAATGTCGCCGTCCATGTAGTACCACCGGCGCCCCTCGCGCACGAAACGGCTGCGCTCGTGCAGCACGCCCCCGTCGCGATCGCGCCCCGGTACGGGAAGCACGCGCCAGAACGCCCGGAACTCCACCTCGCCGGCATCGTCACCCACAGCGCCCCCAAGGGATCCCACGATGTCGAGCCGACGCCACTGCACGGCCGGATCGAGTTCGACCTCTGGCGGCCGAGTCGACGGATGCCACGTCGCGCGCAGGTATTCCGCGTCACCCACCGCGAACGCCGAGTACCGCGACCGCATGAGGGCCTCGGGTGTGGCGGCGGCGCGTCCACGGTGGAGCGGGGCGCAGCACGAGCCATAGGCTTCGCCGCTGCCGCACGGGCACGGGGCGCTGTCGGCGAGCGGTGTGTGCGCGGTGGTCACGAGAGCATCCGCTCGTTCAACTCGGCGAGCTGAGCCGTGAACACCGTTGCTGCGCCCTGCGCCGGGTGCCGAAGAGCGGGAGCATCGACACCGGCCGCCGCCATCGCGCCCTGCGCCTTACGCCCGACCGCCGCGATCGTCTCGATACCGAACGCCTTCGCGAGTTCGAGTGCCACAGGTACGCCCGCACGAACCTCCGCCGGTCTGGGTGCCCGGTTCGTGGCCCGATCGCCACGCACGAACGGATGGTTCGGATAGACGCCCCAGAGCAACGGAAGCGGCCCGCGCCACGCCGCGAGCGCGCGCCACACGATGCCAGACGAGGACTCCCACGACGCGGCTGGATGCTCGGGCACCTCGAACCCGTCGCCCCCAGGCCGTCCGGTGATGAGGCCGGGCCGCGCCGCGAGCTCGCGCACGCTCGTGAAGGGGATGCCGCTCACGGACATCCCTCGATATCCGGGCGCTTCGGCCAGCAGCAGCACGTGCGGGCCGATCTCGCCCATCAGCTGGAGGTAGCTGAGCAGGTTCCGTCTGCGTAAGGCGCCATCGGAAGTCGCAGGGTCGTAGAGGAACTCCGAGTCGTCGGATGCCCCGCCGACGCGGTCCCCATGCGCGCCCGCCTCGCCCAGCGCGTCGAGTGCCGCCAGGAACCGCGACACGTCAGGCAGCGCCGCCGTCACTTGTGGAGCAGCTCCTGCCAGTCAGCGGGCACGCGGCCTTCCGGGCCCGGCGCAGGCTGGGATTCCGGGTGACTCGTCGGCTCCGCGAGGCCCGGACCGCTCAGCATGGACTCGGTCTCGTAGTCCCAGTACCAGTCCTCCCCGGGCTCGTAGCTCTGCATGTAGCGGTGGCCGGTGCTGAGGAAGTGGGCGGTGGCGTGCTGTGCTGGAGAGGAATCGCAGCACCCGATGTGGCCACACACGGCGCAGCGGCGCAAATGGAACCACCACCCGTCGCTCTTTTCGCACTCCGCGCAGCCCGCGCCGCTCGGTGGAACGGACTCCTCGATGCCCTCGAGCTGCGTCATTGCCTCACTCCTTCTCGCGCAGCCAGTGCGAGCGACGGAACGTTCGGCCCCACCACGCCGTGAGGCCCTCGCCCTGGTACTGCTCAGGGTCGGCGTCGAGCACGGCGTCGCCTTCGGGCTCGGGAAGCGATGCCACCTGCGACTCGTCGAGCGAGGTGGTCACGCCGTCGGTCGTGATGGACGCGACCTGGTTCGCATCCACGAACCGAAGGCCGTTGCCGGTGCGAACGGCCAGTCCGTCGAAGAGGTCGAGCGAGGCATCCTGCAGCACGTGCTCGACGGTGCCGAACTCCTCGCCGGCCGCAGTGCTCACGGGTGCGCCCTTCTCGAGCGCGGTGTAAGCGATGGGTTCAGACATGCTGCCTCCTCCTGGCCTCCGGCGATCCACCCGTCACCCTACGCCGCAACACCGGGTAACACGGCTTCACATCGTTACCCGTCGATGCGGGCGATCCGCCTCCTGCACCGCAGCATTGACCAATGACCGCACGACCCGCCTCCCCCACCGCGCCGGAACTCGACGAGCCGTTCGGCTTCGCGACGGCCCAGGTGCACGCCGGAGCGGATGCCGACAGCGGCTTCGGCGCACGAGTCGCGCCCATCTACCTCAGCGCGGGATTCGTCTTTGACGACTTCGACCAGGCGCGCGAGCGGTTCGCGGGCGACGACGACGGCTACACCTACTCCCGTACGGGCAACCCGACGACCGCAGCCCTCGAGCGGCGCCTCGCCGTGCTCGAGGCTGGGCTGGCGGCACCGGACGCCCAGGCGATCGTGGTGGGCAGCGGACAGGCGGCGCTCACGGTCGCGCTGCTGGGCATCCTGCAGGCCGGGGACCACATCGTGTCGTCGTCGAGCATCTACGAAGGCACGCGCGGGTTGCTGCGGGAGAACCTCGGCAGGCTGGGCATCGAGGTCGACTTCGTGCCAGGGCCGAACGGTCCAGGCGCAGCGGGAGCAGGCACAGGCGGCAACAACGCGGATGCCTGGCGCCGCGCCATCCGGCCCAACACCAAGGCCCTGTTCGGCGAGCCGATTCCGAACCCCAAGAACGACCTGCTCGACATCGAGGCGGTTGCCGGCGTCGCACGCGAGTTCGGCATCCCCTTCATCGTGGACAACACGCTGGCGACGCCCTACCTGCTGCGCCCCATCGAGTACGGCGCGGACATCGTCGTGCACTCGGCGAGCAAGTTCCTCGCCGGCCACGGCACGGCGCTCGGCGGCGTCGTGGTGGATGCCGCCCGCTTCGATTGGAGCGCGCGCCCCGATGCCTTCCCGCACCTGAACAGCCCGCACCCCGCGCTCGGCGGACGTTCTTACGTCGAGGCGTACGGCCGGTCGGCCTACGCGGCGTACGCGCGCCAGGTGGTGGCTTCGCGCTTCGGACCGACGCTATCGCCGCTCAACGCGTTCCTGCTGCAGCAGGGTCTCGAGACCCTGTCGCTCCGTGTCGCGCAGCACTCGCGCAACGCGCTCGCCGTTGCGGCGTGGCTGCAGGTGCAGCCCGAGGTGGAATCCGTGGACTACTCGGGACTGGCATCCAGCCCGCATCATGCGCTCGCGAGCAAGTACCTGCCAGAGGGGCAGGGCAGTGTGTTCTCGTTCACACTGCACGGCGGCGAGCCGGCGGCGCGGGCCTTCTACGACGCGCTGCGCTTGTTCAGCCGCATGACGCACCTCGGCGACGTGCGCTCGCTCGCGCTGCACCCGGCATCCACGACGCACACACTCTTGAGCGAACAGCAGCGACTCGCCAGCGGTATCGGGGACGGCCTGCTGCGCCTCTCTGTGGGCATCGAGGACGCCGACGACCTCATCCGCGACCTTGCTCGCGGCCTCGAAGCCGTGCGCGCGCTCGACGCCTCCCGCTCGCTGACGCTCGCTCAGGGAGCATGACGCGGGTAAGGAGACCTACATGACACGGAAACAGCACTTCGGCTGGTTCTTCTCGCGGGGCTTCGGTCCGCAGGGGTGGGGCCGTCCGGACTGGCGGTGGGGCTACGACTGGACGAAGCCGGATCTCTACCAGCACTCCGTGCGCGAGCTCGAGCAGGCGGGGCTCGACCTGGTGATCATGGAAGACGCCATCTCGATCGGAACCCCCGACACGGTCGATCTGCGGGTGCGCTCGGCGTACGGCGGCCCCAAGCACGACCCACTGCTGCTGGCGCCCTACCTGTTCCAGGCCACCAAGCACATCGGCATCGTGCCCACGATCAACGCGGGAGCGACCCCGCCGTATCTCGCCGCACGCCAGGCGGCGACGCTGCAGCACCTCAGCGACGGACGGTTCGGCATCAACCTCGTCACCGATGTGAAGAGTGCGAGGCACTTCGGCCTCGAGGAGCTCGGCCACGACGCGGCATACGACCGTGCCGAGGAGTGGCTCGATACGGTCCGTGAGCTTTGGCACAGCTGGGACGACGGGGCATACATCGCGGATGCCGCGACCGGCCACTTCGCCGACGGGTCGCGCATCCGCCCCACCACGCACGAGGGCGAGTACTTCCGGGTCGACGGCCCCCTGAATGCCATCCCGTTCACCCCGCACCCCGGTGGCGGAAAGGATGCCTACGGCACCACAGCGGGTGACCCCGCGATCGTCTCTCCGGGAGGGTCCGGACGTGGACTGGGCTTCGCCGGCGCGAACTCCGATGTGCAACTGGCACTCGCCCCGCTGAACGTCGAGGCGGTGCGTGCGTACAGAGCGAAGGTGAACGAGGCCGCGGAGGCGGCCGGGCGGCGGGCATCCGATGTCAAGACACTCTTCGTCTTCAAGCCCGAGGTCGTGGCGAGCGAAGACGAGGCACGTCGCGTGGTGGATGCCTCGCGTCACCCTTCAGACGACGAGCTGCGTGCGGTGCTGCTGGGCCAGTCCAGCGACTCCGAGACCGATCTGACCGGTCTCGACCTCGACCAGCCGCTCGATCCCTCGGTCTTCGGACCGCACGTGTCGCAGGGCACGATCAAGGGACTCCTCGGCACGGCACCGAGCTTCGACGCGCAGCCGTTGCGCGACCTGCTGGCGGCCAAGGCGCGCAAGGGTTCAGTGGCCGAGCGTGAAGGCTTCGTGGGCACGGCCGGCCAGCTGGCGGACTTCATCGAGGAGCTCGGCGAGGATGCCGGCAACGACGGCTTCATCTTCTCCGGCGACCTGCACCCCGTCACCGTGCACCGCATGCTCGACGGTCTCGTTCCCGAGTTGCGGCGCCGCGGCATCCTGCGGGATGCCTACGCACCGGGGGGCCTGCGCGCCAACCTGACTGACTTCTGACGATGGCGCGGGTTGAGTAGCCCGCGAAGCAGGCGTATCGAAACCGCTTGGCAGATGGTCGAGGCTTCGATACGTGGCGATGATGCTACTCAACCCGCGATGTCGTCGGCGCTACGCGACCGCGATCAAGCGGCAGCGGTAGCGTGTTGCAGTGCCCGTCCCGCCTTCGTCCGACCAAGGGTCCGACGCCGTCGTACTGCGCCCGCTTGCCGTCACGCGGCGCGGCTACCTCGTCGGCGGGCTGTTCGTCGCAGCGATCGGGGTGTTCCTGGTCGTGGTCGGATTCGTGGTCGGCTTCTCGTCCGGTACGGTCTGGCTGCTGGCCGTGATGGGCGTTCTGCTCGTCGCCTACGGCGTCGTGGTCGCGGTGCGCGGACAGACAGTGTGCGTCATGCTCACGAACGATGCCGCCGTCGTGCACGGCTTGCTCGTGACCACCACAGTGCCGCGCCCGAGCATCACGCGGGCCACCAACAAGCCCTCGCTCGAATGGACCGATTCCGGCGGCCGCGAGCGCAGCACCCGCATCACCGCGCTGGCCCTGGGCAACCGGGCGGGCACGGCGGCGGCCGTCGTGCAGCACGTCGACGAGGACTACGAGCGGCTCAAGGCCTGGATCCGCGCCCGCTGAGGGCCGGAAGGAATCTGGCGGCCCTGCGCGGGCCGAGCTTGACACGGGGCATCGTCTCTCATCCGACCTCGTCCGGTGCCTCCGGCGCCGGCTCGCGCGCCGACCACACCGCTCCGATGCTCGCGCCGATCACGAGCAGCACAGCGACCACACCCACCCACGTGAACTGCTGTCCGAGCAGCGCGAGGCCCGCGAGCGCCGCCGTGGCCGGCGCGAGGCTCATCAGCATGGCGAACGTGGAAGCGTGCACATGCCGCAGCGCGAGCAGCTCCAGGCCGTACGGAATCGTGGACGACAGCAGCGCCACCGCCGCACCGAGCAGCAGCACCTGCGGCCGCAGCAGGACGGATCCCGCCGAGGCTATGCCGAACGGCGCCGACGCGATGGCTCCGATGGTCATGGCGATGGCCAGGCCGTCGAACTTCGCGAACCGACGCCCGGTCTGGCGCGACAGCAGGATGTAGAACGCCCACGACATGCCCGCGCCGGCCGCGAAGAGAACACCGACGAGGTCGAGGTGCCCGAAGCTCCCGTCGCCGAGCAGCACAACGCCGATCGCCGCCAGCCCTGCCCACACCCACGCGACCGCCTTGCGGGCGACCACCACGGAGAGCACCAGGGGCCCGAGCACCTCGATGGTGACCGCGGCGCCGAGCGGGATGCGGTCAAGTGAGAGGTAGAACAGACCGTTCATCAGCGCCAGCACGAGGCCGAAGCCCGCAACGGTCATCCATGAGCCGATGGGGATGCCCCGCACTCGCGGCCGAACGATCGGCAGGAGGATCGCGGCCGAGAACAGCACGCGAAGAAAAACCATGCCGAGCGAGCCGACCTGCGGGAACAGGAGCACCGCGATAGATGCCCCCACTTCCTGGCACAGCAGCCCTACGACAACGAGCCCCGCATACCGTGCGTTCGACGCGGCACCGGACGGTGCCGCCCCAGTAGACGTCTGGTCAGATCCTGCCGCGCCCCCAGGTCCGCCCGCTCCCGTCACTGCGCGGTCTCGTCGCCGGCATCCGCCCGCCATACCCGGGTGCCGCTTGGCGGCTCTGCCCGAAGCTTGCGCAGCGCTTGGACGAGGGGAGCCATGCTTCCGGAGTCGGCGCGGTAGCGATGCATGGTGCGGGAGATCGTGATCGTGACGATGTCGACGCCAGCGGAGGTGATGACATCCGCTTCCACCTCGCCGTCGAGCAGCACGAAATCCGGTGCATCGTGCGGGTCTCCCGAGGCGAACACGAGCCACTCCTCCGTGAGACCGAGCTCACCATCCACCCAGCGCCCGCCGCGCAGCGCGGATGCCGCGACCGGCTCCGCCACGAGGTACTGGTTGCGCGGCAGCAACTGCTCGACATGGATCCGGCGGCCGCTCATGCGCGAAATCCTAGGGCTCCCGGAGCGCCGCCGTGTTGTGTTCGTCAGGTCCGGGCCGGTTCGCTGCGCACGACGGCGACGCCCAGCGGCTCCACGGTCACGGCATCCGCTAGTCGGCGCCCCGTGAGCAGGTCGAGTCCGGCGAAGGGCAGCGTGAGCGTTGCGGGATCCGTCTCCGAGTGGTTCACCAGGAACAGGAAGCGGGTGTCGTCCCCGTGACGCACAGTGGCCTCGACGTGCGCGGGCCCTCCCTCGACGACAGGGCGGATGCCTGCTCGCTCCGCCTCGCCCAGCAGCACTCGGGACAGCGCAGCGGCTTCGAGCCGGGTGCCGATGTATACGACGTGGCCGTCTCCGACCGCGTTCGCCACGACGGCGGCGCGTCCGGCCAGCAGGCCGGACGTGTACTCGGCGCGCACCGACGCGGATTCGGGATGCAGGCTGTCCTGCCACCAGTCGCCCGTCGCCTCGTGCCCCGGCTCACCCGTGAACACGATGCTGAAGGTCTCGCCCTCCCTCGCCGGCAAGTATTCGTCGATATAGGCGCCGATGAGTGCGCGGAGGGCACCGGGGTAGGCCGGCTGGCGCACCTGGTTCCGCTCGTCCACCACTCCGGAGAAGAACGAGCACACCACCACTCCGCCGTCCTCGACGAACCGGGTAAGCCTCTCGAGAAACGCGTCGGTCACCAGGTAGGCGTTCGGCACCACGAGCAGTCGGTAGCGCGAGAGATCCGATCCGAACGAGACCACGTCGACCGCGTGGTGCGCCTCGAGCAGCGGACGGTAGTGGTCGACCACGAGCTGCGGATAGTCGAAGTCGTTGCGCGGCAGTCCGTGCGTTTCGGTCAGCGCCCACCAGGCATCCCAGTCGAACAGTACGGCGATGTCCGCGCTGCTCGTCGCGCCTGCCGCTGCCGCGATGGCGGGCAGCTCGTTGCCGAGCCGCTCCACCTCGGACCACGTTCTGGATTCCGTGCCCGAGTGCGGCAGCATCGCTGAGTGGAAGCGTTCCTGGCCGCCCCGGCTTGCACGCCACTGGAAGTAGAGCACGGAGTCAGAACCGTGCGCGATGGCCTGGTACGAGCCCGCACGCATCATGCCTGGTCTTTTCACGTTGTTGACGCGCCACTGGGACACGGCGCTCGCCGCCTGCTCCATGAGCACCCACGGCCGGTTCTTGAGCGAGCGCATGAGGTCGAAGTTGAATGCCGCGGCCACCCAGGAGCCGGGCTCTCCCGGATTCGGATAGATGTCGAGTGCGACGGCATCCTCGTGCTCGGCCCACGACCAGTAGTCGGCGTTGCGATAGAACCGCATGAAGTTCGTGACGATGGGCAGGTCGTCGCGGTAGGAGCGCACGATGTCACGCTCGGCTATGAAGCACTCGAGGAGGGCGTCGGAGACGAATCGCTTGAAGTCCAGCTGCCTGGCCGGGTTCATCCACGAGCGGGGAACGGCTGGAACCTCCACCTGCTCCCAAGCTGTGTACGTCTGACTCCAGAAGCGCGTGTACCAGGCGTCGTTCAGAGCCTCCAGCGAGTGGTAGCGCTTCTGGAGCCACGCGCGGAAGGCCACTGAGCTCTGCTCGTTGTACGCCGTCGGGCCGTACTCGTTGCTGATGTGCCACATCGCCAGCGCCGGATGACCGCTGTACCGCTCGGCAAGCGCTCTCGTGATCGCAGCCGCGTGCTCACGGTAGACCGGTGACGAAGGGTCGTAGTGCAGCCGGTTGCCGAAGCCGAATGTCTCCCCATCGGCCATCACGGGCAGCACGTCGGGGAACCGCTGCGCGAGCCACGCAGGCGGCGCCATGGTCGGAGTTGCAAGGTCGACGCTGATGCCGGCCGAATGGAGCAGGTCCATGACCTCGTCCATCCAGTCGAACGTGAACACGCCGGGTTCCGGCTCGAGCGATGCCCAGGCGAATACGCCGAGCGTGACGAGGTTGACGCCTGCGCGACGCATGAGCTCGACATCCTCGCGCCATACGGACGAATCCCACTGCTCCGGGTTGTAGTCGCCGCCGAAGGCGAACCCGCCGAGGCGGCCGCGCAAGGCATCCATTCGGATCTGGGACCGGTCTTCGGTACCGGACTCGGCACGGTCGCTCACGATGTGAACTCATCGGTCACGCGACGCAGCAGAGGCCGCGACGCCAGAACGGTCAACAGCGCGAACGGAGCTGCGAGGATGCCTGCTGCCACCTCGCTCCCCGCGAAGACGAGCACACCCGCGACGAGCAGCAGCACTGCTTCGCCGAGCAGCCAGCGCGGGCAGCGGGTCAGCCCGTACCCGGCGATGCGCAGTACGTCGCGAAGTCGGAACGAGAAGAACGCCACGATGACGAGCACCGTTGCTCCCCAGAGCAGGCCTGCTGCGCCGAGCGCCGTGAGCAGCCATGACACGGCCGCCGGCAGTCCCTTCAGGGTCGTCAGGTCGAAAGCGAGCACGCAGAGCACGGTGAAGTAGGGCATCCAGAACACAAGCGACTGCCGCCAGCCCAGCCGGTAGCCGTACGCGAACAGCCGGAACGGCTCGATGTCACGGCTCTTGGCGTATCCCCTCATGGCGTACAGCGCAGCAACCCAGGCCGGCCCGATCGAGAAGCCGCCGATGAGCACCAGGAACTGGCCGCCGATCGGCACCAGCGGGGAGAAGAACACGGCGGCGCTGAACGGCGCCGTCGCGACGATGAAGGCAACGGTCGTTCCGAGGAGCCCGTACAGGGCCGTCATGGCGCGAAACCACGGCTTGCCGAACACGTCCCGTTGGGCCGATGGCGTGACAGACGCGCTCACGGTCCGCTGGTCGCTCATGGCGTGTGCATCCCTTCCGTTCAGCCGAGCTTCTTCTGCAGCTTCGCGTAGTACCGGTTCGCGTTGTCGACGTACGTCTGCATGCCCTTGCTCTTCAGCGACGACACATAGGAGTCCCACTCGCTGAAGTCCTGCTTGCCGAGGATGAAGTTCAGCGTCGCCGTGTTCGCGGTGTCGATGAGCGCGGTCTGTTGCAGCGTGGCCTGCTGCAATTGCGTGGGCGTATACGGCACGGCCGGCGACGGCGGGAGCTGCTTGTACGACGACATGACCTTCTGCCAGGCGAGCTCCTCTGGCGGCATGGTGGAGTCGACGATCTTGGTCGTTCCCGCGTACATGAAGTTGCCGCACGAGAAACCCATGTCGTTGCGGATATCCGTCTTGGCGTTCGGGTCGCCGAATCCGTATGCCGACAGCTTGTAGCCGGGAAGCAGCTCGTACTTGCCGTCCTTGACCTCGTACGTCTTGCCCTCGATGCCCCACTTGAGGAAGGCCTGGGCATCGTCCGAGTACCACAGCCAGTCGATGAACTGCAGCAGCGCCTTGAAGTCGGGCCTCTTCGTCGCCGAGGTCGACACCATGATGCCGTTCTCGAGCCGTGAACCGGAGACGACCTTGCCGAGGGGCCCTGCTGGCACCGGCAGCTTGGCGATGCTGAACGCGCCGGCGCCGAGGTTCTTCTCCATCGAGGTGCGCGACAGCACGAGTGTCTGGGCGTTCATGTTGATGAAGTACGACTTGCCCGTCTCGAACTTCGCCAGCGCCTGGTCGTCCGATTGCGTGAAGCTCTCCGGGTCCATCAGGCCGTCCTTCACCAGCCCGGCGAAGAACTTGAGAAGGTCCTTGAACGCGGCGGATGCGGGCGCGAACGAGAACTTCTGCGACTTGCTGTCGAAGCGCAGGCCGCTGCCGATGCCCCAGTTCGCTCCGGCCATGGTGCCCCACGCCGTGGCCGCCAGATTCAGTGTGCTGGCCCCGAGCCAACGGTCCGAGAACGGGTACTCGACCTCCGGATGCTTCTGCTTGACCTTTTTCAGCACGTCACGGAACTCATCCCAGGTGGTCGGGGTGTCGATCCCATCGGCCTTCAGGATGTCGGTGCGCCCGCCGATCGTGTAGTCGAGGAACAGCGTCTCGTGCAGACCGGGGAAGACGTAGTACTTGCCGTCGGCCTGACGGATGGTGGCCAGGTCGGGGTCGAGCTTCCACTTCTTCACCTTGTCGGTGAAGTTGGGCATGTACTGCGTGTAGTCGCTCGCCGCGACGATGGCCCCGCCGCCCACGAACTGCGTCTCTGAACCCGGGTACGTCTTGGCGATGATGTCGGGCGCGTTGCCCGAGTTGATCAGCAGAGACCGCTTGGTGTTGTAGTCGGCGTACGGCACGATCGTGGGTTTGAACGACACGTTGGTCTTGTCGTTGATGTCCTGCCAGATCTCCCACGACGATTTCTCCGGATAGGCCGGGTTGTCCTGGAACAGCAGCGAAACCGCCAGCGGCGCGGTCGCCTTGAACTGCTCGTTCACGCCGAGCGACTTCATCGCGCCCTTGGTCTTGCCGCTGAACGGATCCTTGCCCGCCGACGAGCTGTCGGTGGACGAGCATCCTGCGAGCAGCCCGACGGTTATGCCCGCAAGGCCGAGCGCGAGCACGTTGCGCCGCGAGATTTCGGTGGTCATGGCTGTGAACCTCCAGGTGTTGGGTGAGATGCGTTGATGGATGGGGTGGCCGGACCTACTCAGCCCTTGACGGAGCCGAGCATCACGCCCGAGACGAAGTAGCGCTGGATGAACGGATAGACGCACAGGATCGGCAGCACGGTGAGCACCATGGTGACGGCCTTGATGTTCGCGCTGATCTGAGTCAGATCGCTTGCGGCATTCGCGCCGGATGTCTGCGCACTGCTCGCCCCGGCGATGAGGTTTCGCAGATAGATCGTCACCGGGAACAGGTTCGAGTGATCCAGATAGATGAATGCCTGGAACCACGAGTTCCAGTTCGTGACCGCATAGAAGAGCAGCATCGTGGCGAGCACGGCCTTGGAGAGCGGCAGAACGATGCGCCAGAGTGTGCCGTAGGCGCCCAGGCCGTCGATCACCGCTGCCTCTTCGAGTTCGCGTGGCATGTTCTCGAAGAACGACTTCATGATCAGCACGTTGTAAACACTGATCGCATTGGGGATCACCACCGCCCAGATGGTGTTCGTCATGTGCAGTCCGTTGACCAGCACGTAGTTCGGAATCAGGCCACCGGAGAAGAACATCGTGACCACGGCGAGACCGATGAAGAACTTGCGCCCTCTCAGCTCCTGCTTCGAGACCGCATAGGCGAAGATCGTGCTCAAGAAGATCGAGATCGCCGTGGCCACCACCGTGTACAGCACGGTGTTGCCGTAGTTGATCCAGAACATCTTGTCGCTGACGACCACGTTGTAGGTGTCGAGGTTGAACCCGCGCGGCCAGACGGTGACCTGGCCGAAGTCGATGTACTTCTCACTGCTGAACGACTCGGCGACCACATTGAGGAACGGGTAGAGCGTCACTGCGACGGCGAGCAGCAGGATGACGACGTTCACCCAGCCGAAGGCTCGCTGGCCTCGGGTGGTGTGGAGCCGTGATCCGCGTCTGCTGGATGCACGCGTTCCCAGCGTGATCGCGACGGTGGCGCTCGACTCCGCTTCGTCTGCGTTCGCAGTCGATGTGTCGACGACCGCGACGGGCGTCGGATTGTTGATCACCACAGGCTCGCTCCGATCAGACGACGGGAGATGAAGTTGGCCGAGACCACGAGTACGAGTCCGATGACGGCCTCGAAGATGCCGATCGCGGCGGCGTAGCTGAAGCTTCCGGACTGCAGGCCCACGCGGTACAGGTAGGTCGAGATGACGTCGGCGGTGTCGTAGATCGCCGGGTTGTAGAGCAGCAGGATCTTCTCGAAACCGACGGTCATGAAGCTGCCGATGTTGAGAATGAGCAGCGTGATGATCGTGGGGCGGATGCCCGGAAGCGTCACGTGCCAGATCTGCTTGAGCCGCCCGGCGCCGTCGATGCGTGCTGCCTCGTACAGGCTCTCGTCGATCGTGGTGAGCGCCGCAAGATAGAGGATGGTGCCCCACCCGGCGGTCTGCCAGATCTCGCTGACCACGTAGATCGCCGGGAACCAGGCGGGGTCTTGCAGGAACTCGATCTTGTGCATGCCCATGGTGGACAGCAGCTGGTTGATCGAACCTGTCGCCGACGTGAGCTGCATGATCATGCCGGCCACGATGACGATGGAGAGGAAGTGCGGCAGGTAGGTCGTGGTCTGTACGAAGCGCTTGAAGCCGCGGTGGCGCACCTCGTTGAGCAGCAGGGCCAGCACGAGCGGAATCGGGAATCCGAACACGAGGGTCAGACCGCCCAGCACGATGGTGTTGCGGAACACCTGCCAGAACGACGGGTCTGACAGGAACATCGTGAAGTTGTCGAGGCCGACCCAGCCCTCACCGAAGATGTTCCCGCCTGGTGTGTAGTTGCGGAAGGCGATGATGTTGCCTGCCATGGGCACGTAGCGGAACACCACGAACCAGATCACGGGGAGCACCAACAGCGAGTAGAGCTGCCAGTTCCGCCACCAGAGGGACCGCTTGCGTGGCGCGCGTGCCACGGAAACCGGTGTGGCGGCATCCGTTCGTTCGCTGACCGTGGTGCTGGTCATCGCTCGTCCTTCCTTGGACTAGTGCGGTGGCGAGCTGCTCCGGCCACCGCATTGTGGTCGCCCGATCGATCTCGAAATTCGTTTCGATCAGCTATCGAAAGGTGACGGTAACCCACGAGGTCTCACGGTGTCAACTGGCAACCGGTTGCCCTCCAATGGGGCACAGCGCGTGTCCGGCGGCGATGCCCCTGCAACCCGTGCGGAATCCCGCGGAACACGGCGGGATAAGGCATCTCGCCCCTCGTGGCGGCCGTGCGGGAAGAACCGCCTCACCGACATGGCGAGATGGCAAAGGTTTGCCATTTTGCCGCTGGGGCCTGGATGAAACGGACTAGCGTGCGGCGAGGCCGGAGCCGGCCCAGGTGCGGGCCGTTCGGAGAAGCTCGCCAGCGCGCGCCTCCGGCAGTCCTACGCCTGCGCGGCGGGCTCGCTCGACTCCTTGACGACATGGGGAATCGCGCTGCTGCGCTCGACGAGATGGGTCGGTAGCTCGAGTCGCTGCGGTCCCCGGGCACCGTTGCTGGAATCCAACACGAGCCGCACCGCCTCGGAGGCCATCTGCGCGAGCGGCTGGTGGATCGTCGTCAGTGCCGGCGCAAGATGCCTGCTCAGCACGGTGTCGTCGAATCCGATCACCGACAGCTCGGACGGGATGCGGATGTCGCGCTCACGCGCCGCCTCGTAGAGCCCGGCGGCCTGCTGATCCGAACTCGTGAAGATCGCGGTGGGCCGTTCGTTCAAGTCGAGCAGCTGCCCGGCTGCCCGGTGACCGTCGCTGATCAGGAACTCGGCCTCGACGACGAGCTCCGGCCGGAAAGGGATGCCGGCGCGCCTGAGCGCCGCCGCGTAGCCTTCCAGCCTCTCCACCGCGTTGTCCAGATCGTTCCGGCCGGCGAGGTGGCCTATGCGGCGGTGCCCCAGTTGGATCAGCCGGCTTGTCGCTTCGAAGCCACCTGCCCAGTTGGTGGCGCGGATGGCCGGGAACGGCACGCCCGAATGTGGCGGGTCGATGAGCACAACGGGCACGGTCAGGGTGCCAAGGGCCTCGAGGATGCCTGTGCCCCTGCTCGGGAGCGCTGCGATCACCCCCGCCGAGCGACGGCTGCGTACCGCCTCGATCCAGCGGTCTATCGAGAACTCCTCGTGTACGGAACTCGTTATGACGAGCGCCGCCTCGCGAGCCGCCGACTCGTGCTCAGCACCCTTGATGACCTCAAGCGCCCAGGGGGAATCCGCTCCTTCGATGAGGAGCTCGATGACGCCGGAGGTCGTGGCGCCTACCCGCCTGCCCTGGTAGCCGATGGCTTCCATTGCCGCGAACACCTTGTCCCGCGTCACGGTCGCAACGTCGGACTTGCCGTTGAGCACCTTCGAGACGGTAGGAATGGATACCCCCGCGTATGCGGCGACCTCGGCCATGGTGACCTTCGATGCGGCCATCGTGCTTCCTCCTCGACGGGGCTCGCCGTCTATGCGCCCTGGGTACAGGGCGGCGTCGTGCCCGTGCTCATTCTTGACGATGCAGGTGCCGCGTCGTATGCTGCCGTTCCGATAATCTATCGAAAAACATTGCGGGCTGCGGCGCAACTCGCTGTGCGATTCGACGGCGGTTGCACCATCTGCCGTTGCAGCTCAATGACGACTCCACGGAAGGCTCCACTTCGATGAGCGCTAGCCCAACTCACCTCAGCATGCTTCACGATGTCGGAAGGCGGGTGCGGGTATCGGGACAGGTGAATGACGGGACATCCGTCGAGCTCATGGAGTACGTCTACACCCCTTCGGAGGCGCAGTTCGAGTCACCTCGGCCGTACGTGCATCCGCTTCGCACGCCGGGCGGAGCCCTCGTGTCGGTGTTCCGTCCATGGGATCACGTGTGGCATAAGGGCATCACGCTGGCGCTGCCGAACGTCGGTCGGGACAACTTCTGGGGCGGCGCGACCTATACCCGCGCCGTCGGTTGGTACTCGGACCTGAAGAACAACGGCTCGCAGGACCACGACCGGGTGACGGAGGCGCGGATCGACGGCGCCGTCGCCATCTTCGCGCACGACCTCACCTGGCACAGGCAGCCGGACGACGCTGCCGCTCCCGGTACCTCCGGCGCGCCCGTGTTCACCGAGCGACGCACGCTCACGGCATCCCTGTTGCCGGGGCACGATGCTTGGGCACTCGGCTGGCACAGTGTTCTGACGAACGTGTCAGGCGCGCCCATCGAGCTGGGGTCGCCCACGACGGAGGGACGCGAGAACGCCGGATATGGCGGCCTGTTCTGGCGCGGCCCGCGGTCGTTCACCGGCGGCGAGCTCATCGCCTCCAACGGCGTGACCGGTGAGGATGTGCGTGGCTCGCGAGGTGAGTGGGCGGGCTTCTCCGGCAGGCACGACGGTGCCGGCGGGTCGTCGACGGTCGTGTTCGTCGACCAGACGTCCGAGCAGGACTTCGACACCAAATGGTTCGTGCGCTCGGAACCGTTCGCGTGCATCAACCCCGCGCCGTTCTTCGACCGGGTGCGCGTCGTCGCGGCGGACGAGACGATCGAGCTGCGGCATGTCGTGGCCATCGCGGACGGCGCCTCGGATGCCTCGCGCATGTCGGCCATCGCCGGTGCGGCCGGCGATGCCCTGCCAATGTCCCAGCACGACTCCGAGCCGGCGGGGGTGCTGTGACATGACCGCGATCTCGACCCCGCGGGCGATCACGCCCGAGAACCCGCTTCGCATCGGCATCGTCGGCACGGGCGGCATCGCTAGGGTGCACGCCGAGAACGTGGCCCGCCTCGACGGCAGGGCGCGCATCGTCGCCGCCTGCGACATCGACGAGGACCGCGTGCGCGACTTCCAGAAGGCGTGGGACGTGCCCGTCGGTGCGACCGAGCTCGAGCAGCTTCTCGACTCCGCCGATCTCGACATCGTGCACCTGTGCTCACCGCCCGGGCTGCACAAGGCGCAGGCCGTCGCGGTGCTGAGGCGGGGCATCCACGTGCTCTGCGAGAAGCCGCCGGCGCTCTCGCTCGCCGAACTCGACGAGATCGCCGATGCGGAGCGCGCGGGCGGCGCGCAATTCGCCACCGTGTCGCAGCACCGGTTCGGCTCGAGGGCGATCTGGCTCAGGGAGCGCGTCGCCGACGGATCGCTGGGCCGACCGCTCACCGCGGTCTGCAACACGCTCTGGTATCGACCGGACTCCTACTTCGACGTACCTTGGCGCGGCAAGTGGGATGTCGAGGGCGGCGGGCCGACGATGGGCCATGGCATCCACCAGATGGACACGATGCTCTCGGTCCTAGGTCCGTGGTCGCAGGTGGTCGCCGTCGCCGCCAGGCAGGCGAGACCCGTCGTGACCGAGGATCTCTCGCTTGCGATCGTGACGCTGCAGAACGGGGCGGTGGTCAGTGTGGTCAACAGCCTCCTGTCGCCGCGCGAGACGAGCTATCTGCGCTTCGACTTCGAGTACGCGACGGTCGAACTCGAGCACCTTTACGGCTACTCGGATGCTTCGTGGACGATCACGCCCGCGCCGGGCCACGAAGAAGAGGTGGCGGCTGCCTGGGCCACCGGGCCGGCGGGGGGCGGGAGCGGGCACGCAGCACAGTTCACCGCCATCCTGGATGCCCTCGAACAGGGCGCCCCGCTGCCCGTCACCATCACGCAGGCCAGGAACACACTCGAGCTGATCGCCGGCATCTACGCTTCGGCGTTCACCGGGCACCGCATCGACGCCGGCGAGATCGACAGTTCCGCGGCGTTCTACCGCAGCATGGAGGGCAGCGGTGCGTCGTGGGCCGGCGAACGCCTGCCGGAGGCATCGGCGGTGGGCGCATGACGACCGGCACCGCGTCGGAGCTCGAGGCAGGGCACGATGCAGGAGGTGCCATGCAGGCGAGTGACGTACGCATCGGATGCGCCGTCGACGCCCGTGCACTCGGCGAGGAGTCCTACCGCAGCACCGTGGCGAGACTGTTCACGGTCGTCACACCAGAGAACGCGCTGAAGTTCGCACCGCTGCGGCCGGATCGCGACACGTACGACTTCGAGGCCGCCGACCGGATCATCCGATTCGCAGAAGCGGAGGGGCTCGCCGTGCGCGGGCACACCCTGGCTTGGCACAGCCAACTCGCCGGCTGGGTGTCGGAGGCGCAGCCGCAGGAGCGGGAGGACATCCTGCGCGAGCACATCCACACGGTCGTCGGCCGGTATCGCGGGCGCATCGAGCAGTGGGACGTCGTGAACGAGGTGCTCGACGACGATGCGCAGCCGAGAAGGTCCCCCTGGTTCGAGGCCATGGGTATCGAGTACATCGCCGAATCGTTCCGCTGGGCGCACGAAGCCGACCCGGCAGCGCGCCTCTACCTGAACGACTACAACGTCGAGGACCTCGGGCCCAAGTCCGACGCCTACTACGAGCTCGTACAGGCGCTGCTCGCCGACGGCGTTCCGGTGCACGGCTTCGGTGTGCAGGGGCACCGCGTGGTCGGTGATCCGCCGACGACCATGCGAGAGAATCTTCAGCGCTTCGCCGATCTGGGCCTCGACGTCGCACTGACCGAGGTGGACATCCGGATGCGCGTGCCCGCCGCCGATGACGGGTTGCGCACGCAGGCCGACGACTACCGGGTGATGCTCGATGCCGCGCGCGACGTTCCGGGTTGCACCGCGTTCGTGCTGTGGGGTCTGAGCGATGCGCACTCCTGGATACCCCAGACATTCGACGGATTCGGGGCCGCTCACGTGCTCGATGAGCGGTTGCGGCCTAAGCCGGCGTTCCGGTCGGTGTTCTCAACCGGCCGCGACGAGCACTGAGCGGGTCACCGGATGGTGCCGGGTGACCCGCTCAGCGGCTGGGAAGTGTGATCCGCGCCGCGATCCGATCAGCGCGCGATCGCACCCGCGCCCTGGTCGGCAGGGCGCACCAGGGTCACGAGTGAGCGAGGGGGAAGCGTGATGTCACCTCGTGCGTCGACGATCCCGCTCGTCGCGGCGACGCTGTGCGCGGCATCCGTCAGGTAGGCGGTGACGCCGCCATGGAAGTCGGTGCGCGTGGAGACTGCGGACTGGCCGAGATTCAGGATCTCCATCACGGTGCTCCCATCCGCATTGCGGTATGCGGATGCCTGCACGCCAGCGACGTCAGAGCTCGCACCCAGCCTTACGGCTCCAGGCCGGATGAATCTGCTGTATGCAGAGAAGGCGTCGAACCGCTTGGAGACCTGGTAGGTCTGCGTCGTCGGGTTCACCTGGATGAGTGCGGCGGTCGCGCCCGAGGAGACTCCGTACCAGTAGAGGTAGGCGCTCGCGCTCGCATCGGCCATGGTCGCCTCGATGTTCTGCGCGATGGCGATGCCGTCGGTCTGCTTCCCGCTGTCCCACGCAGCGTTCCAGCCGTCCTTCGACGTGGACGGCGCCCACTCGCTCATCCAGGTCGGCTTGTCGATCGTGAGCGGGTGGACGGCGGGGCTCGCGTAGCCGTGGGCGGTGAAGACGTCGAGTTGGCTCAGGGCGGCGGGATCAGCATTGATGGCATCGGCGTACGACTGGCCCTGGTTCCAGCCGAACGAGTCGGTGCCCGCCACCTGGTAACCGGCGGCGTGGGCGATGGGACCGAACGTCTCGATGAACTGTGCCGCCTGTGCTGGTGTCAGCCGCATAGACGAGTACGAGGTCGTGTAGTCCGGTTCATTGACGAAACCGATGTCGCTGATGCCGACGCCCTCGCTCCGGTAGAAGTTCGCGTACTGCACGAGGTAGTTCGCATACGCCTCGGTCCAGTCGCCGCTCGCGCACGCCGTACCCTGGAGGCCGCACAGGGTGCCGCCGTTGTTCTCCGTGCCGTTGGTCTTCATGTAGCCGGGAGCGCTCCAGGCATCCGCGTAGAAGCGGTCGACGCCGCGGGCCTTCGCCTCCTTGCTGAACCACGCCTGCCCGTCGTCCCAGCCGTCCCACTTGTACTGCGGCGCGGCATCCGGGCTTCCGGGGCTGGTGGGCTCGATGGAGCTCGAGGTCGAGCTGATGCCGAGGCGGAGTATCGAGGGTGATGCACCTGAACGGTCGAGCAGGAGTCCGAGGACCTGCTCGCGCTCCGCGGCCGGCAGGTTGTAGACGAGTTGCGCGCGGCCGAACGCGGTCGCATATCCAAAGCCTTCGATGGTCTGGTACTTGTGATCGTTCTGCAGGTCAATGCCCACGGAAGGCGGTGCGCTGGCCTGTGCCGTGGCGGGCACGGCCGCAATGGCCACGATCGCCGCAGCCGCGATCACGCCGCGCGAGCGGAATCTCCTCATGATCTCTCTCCTTTGAAACATCCGTAGGGAGCCCGCTGCCAAGGCGGCAGAGGGCTTGCGCACAGGTATATCCGAGACCGAAAGTACGTCGCAATAAGTTGCCAAAAAGTTGCGATAAGGAATCGAGTGGACGAGTGGAGCCGCAAGGATGAAAAATTCCACCGAGTCGACGGCAGATTACGAAAATTCTTACCAATGCTTCTTGACACCCGTATGGAGGGCGACAAGGGTCGAATTCATGCCCCGCAGCGTGGCGGGATATCGAAGGAGAAAGCATGAACGTCTCATCGTCCGAACCTGACGGCATCCGTATGCAGCACTCCGTCGGCGCTGGAGGCGCCGCGTTTTCGCGCGGCCCGAGCATTTCGCGGCGTGCCGTGCTCGCGGCGGGAGCAGGCGCCGTCGCCGGCCTGGCGCTCGCCGGGGCAGGGATCGCAGGGTCAGGCGCCCTGTCGGCGTCCGCCGCTCCGCCGTGGTGGGCGAAGCTTTCCACCAGGCAGCAGGCAGGCCAGCGAGTGATCTTCTCCTACCCAGGCGCGACCCCGCCCCAGTCGCTGCTCGACGGCATCGCGGCAGGCGAGGTCGGCGGCGTCATCTTCTTCGGCGAGAACATCGCGAGCCTCAGCCAGATCGCAGCCGTGGTCGCGCAGTTGCGGGCGGCACAGGCATCCTCGCCCGTCAAAGAGCCCTTGCTGTTCATGACCGATCAGGAGGGCGGGTACATCCGGCGCCTGCGCGGCCAGGAACCAGTGCTGTCGGAGAAGAAGATCGGTCTGTCGCCGGATCCGGATGCCGCCGCCACCGCCGCAGGCGCCGGTGCTGCGGCCGCACTCCGCAACGTGGGCATGAACCTGAACCTGACTCCTGTGCTCGATGTCTTCCGCACGCCTGGCAACTTCGACGACCAGTGGGAGCGGTCGTACAGCTCGGATCCCGTGCTCGCCGGTCGACTCGGCGCGGAGATGGTCACGGCACAGCAGGGTGCGGGTGTCGCGGCCACGGCCAAGCACTTCCCCGGCCTCGGCGCAGCGACGGCCGCTCAGAACACCGACCTCGGACCGGTCACCCTGACACAGTCGCTCGACGAGCTGCGCAGTATCGACGAGTCGGCGTTCGCGCCGGCCATCGCGGCGGGGGTACAGCTCGTCATGACCTCCTGGGCGATCTATCCATCGATCGATCCCGTGTATCCGGCCGGGCTGTCGCCGACGATCGTGCAGGGCGAGCTGCGCAGCCGGCTGGGCTTCGACGGCGTGACCATCACGGATGCCCTCGAGGCAGGATCGCTCGACGCATTCGGCGACACGGGCGCTCGCTCGCTGCTCTCCGCCCAAGCAGGCATGGACCTGCTGCTCTGCTCCGGCCGCGATGTGCAACAGGGATGGGACGCGGTGGACGCCGTATCGGCAGCCGCCGACGACCACACGCTCAACCCCGGCCAGTTCAAGCAGTCGTTGCGCCGCGTGCAGTCCCTTCGCGCCGGACTCTTCTAAGCCGCACCCGGCGTTCCGCTGTCACGAATCGCGAGTGCGTCCGCGCACGAGTCACAATTCGTGACAGCGGAACGATGCTGCGCCGCGTCGCTCGTTTATGGTGAAACGCATGCCCGTGGTTTCCGTGGTCGTGCTGGCGCTTCTCGTGATCGCCCTGATCGACGTGATCCGGCTCGACGACAGCCGCATCAAGTACCTGCCCAAGATCGCGTGGGTGTTGCTGATCATCTTCATCCCGCTCGTCGGCGTGGTTCTGTGGTTCGCGCTCGGCAGGTCGTACGAGGCCGTATCCCGTCCGGTGAGGATGTCCCGCCCCGGCAAGCAGGCATCCTCGCCTCGGCCGGGCATGGCGACGGCGAACGTCACGGTGCATCCCGTTCCCTCACACGACGGCCGCACGACGGAACAGCAACTGGCCGATCTCGAGCGCGAGATCGAGGAGGACAAGCGGCGCCGAGCCGCACTCGAGCAACGTCGCGATGTTGACGGGAGCTAGGCGGCCGGCCACACAGCATCTCCCACCGTGGGTTGAGTAGCGCCGCACAGCGACGCGTATCGAAACCCCTCAGCGGTGGCTCGAGCCCGGGGTTTCGATACGCCGGCGTTGCCGCCTGCTCAACCCGCGGTGTCCGTGTCAGTCGGCGCCCAGGTCGAAGGCGGCGGCCTCGTTGGCCGCGTCCACGCCGGCCTGAGTGGCCGACTCTGGCTCGCCTGCGCTGATCTCCGCGGCTTCGCCCGTTCCCAGGTCGCCGACGAGAAGCGCCGTGGCGCCACCGATCACGCCGGAGGACGAATACTGCTCCAGGCGTGCGCGCGAGTCCGCGATGTCGAGGTTGCGCATGGTCAGCTGGCCGATGCGGTCCTCCGGCTCGAACGCGGCATCCCCGACGCGCTCCATCGACAGCTTGTCCGGGTGGTAGCTCAGCGCCGGGCCGTTCGTGTCGAGGATCGAGTAGTCGTCGCCTCGCCGCAGCCGCAGCGTGACCTCGCCGGTGACCGCCGATCCGACCCACCGCTGGATGCTCTCGCGCAGCATGAGCGACTGCGGATCGAACCAGCGGCCCTCGTACATGAGACGACCAAGCCTGCGGCCTTCGTTGTGATAGTTGGCGACGGTGTCTTCGTTGTGGATCGCGTTGAGCAGACGCTCGTATGCGATGTGCAGCAGCGCCATGCCCGGTGCCTCGTAGATTCCGCGGCTCTTGGCCTCGATGATGCGGTTCTCGATCTGATCGCTCATGCCCAGACCGTGACGTCCGCCGATCGCGTTCGCCTCGAGCACCAGTGCAACCTGGTCATCGTATTCGACGCCGTTCAGCGCGACCGGGCGTCCCTGCTCGAACCGCACCGTGACATCCTCTGCGGCGATCTGAATGTCGTCACGCCAGAACGGCACACCCATGATGGGCTCGACGATCGTCATCGGGGTATCGAGCTGCTCGAGCAGCTTCGCCTCGTGCGTCGCGCCCCAGATGTTCGCGTCTGTGGAATACGCCTTCTCGACGGATGCCCGGTAGGGCAGATCGCGCGCCTGCAGCCACTCGCTCATCTCCTTGCGTCCGCCGAGCTCGGAGACGAAGTCGCGGTCCAGCCACGGCTTGTAGATGCGAAGCCGAGGGTTTGCCATCAGGCCGTAGCGGTAGAACCGCTCGATGTCGTTGCCCTTGTACGTCGACCCGTCGCCCCAGATCTCGACGCCGTCCTCGAGCATGGCGCGCACGAGCAGGGTTCCGGTGACGGCTCGGCCGAGCGGCGTGGTGTTGAAGTAGGTCTTGCCGCCCGAACGGATGTGGAACGCCCCGCACTGCAGCGCCACGAGCCCCTCTTCCACCAGAGGCAGCTTGCAATCGACGAGCCGGGACAGCTCCGCACCGTACTGGGCGGCGCGGCCGGGGATGGCGTCGACGTCCGGCTCGTCCGGCTGTCCCAGGTCGGCGGTGTAGGTGCAGGGGATGGCACCCTTCTCTCGCATCCACGCCACTGCCACGGAGGTGTCGAGGCCTCCGGAGAACGCGATGCCGACGCGTTCGCCGACGGGAAGGGATGCGAGGACTTTGGACATGCCCTCAAGAATATGCGCGACTGAGGTGCCGGAATTTCATGGCGGGACCGTCGGGGTGCGCGACCGGCGTTGCAGGAATTTCGGGAACCATGTCGATCGCCGTCCTTCAGGTTCGACGCGATAGTAGAAGGGCGCGATGGCGTCCACCGACGATGAAGGAGACATCCATGAAGTACATGCTGATCATGCGGGCCACGGACGACGCGAAGAAGGCGTATGAGAACGCCGACTTCAACGAGATCATCACCAAGATGGGCCAGTACAACGAGCAGCTCATCAAGGCCGGCGTGCTCCTGGCGGGTGACGGTCTCTCCGACGACGTCGAGACCACCGGATTCGTCGTCGACTTCTCGAGCACGCCGCCGGCCGTCACCGACGGCCCCTACGGAGAGACGCACGAGCTGTTCAACGGATTCTGGATCATCCAGGTCAGTTCGAAGGAAGAGGCCGCCGAGTGGGCGAGCCGGTGCCCCCTCGGCCCAGGTTCGAAGCTCGAGGTGCGTCGCGTGACCGACGAGAGCGACTTCGCAGGCTTCGAGGACAACGAGTACCTCCAGAAGGAAGCGGAGTGGCGCAAGGCCGCCGAGAACGCCTGACGCACGGGCGAAGCGGGAGCAGGCATCCGTCGGAGAATCTGGCATGAACGGGATCTCGGCACGCGTCGACGCCGTCTGGCGCATCGAGAGCGCACGCATCGTTGCGACTCTCGGGAAGATGACCGGCGACGTCGGTGCTGCCGAGGATCTCGCACAGGATGCCCTCGTCGAGGCACTGCATCAGTGGCCGAGGGATGGCGTGCCCGACAACCCCGGAGCGTGGCTCACGGCGGTGGCGAAGCGGCGCGCCATCGATCAGTGGCGCCGAAGGGAGCGACTGGACGACCGCTACCGCCAGCTGGCGACGACCCTTGAGGAGTCAACGGACGAGCAGTGGGAGCCCATCGACGACGATGTGCTGCGGCTCGTGTTCACGGCCTGCCATCCCGTGCTTTCGCGTGAGGCGCAGGTGGCGCTCACGCTGCGCATCGTCGCGGGGCTGAGCACCGAGGAGATCGCGCGCCTGTACTTCGTGCCCGTCGCGACGGTGCAGCAGCGGATCGTTCGGGCGAAGAAGACGATCTCGGCCGCGAAGGTCCCATTCGAGACGCCAGGGCCGCCAGAGTGGAAGGGGCGTCTCGACGGAGTGCTCAGCGTCGTGTACCTGGTGTTCACGGAGGGGTACGCGGCCACGACCGGACCCGATTGGATGCGCACCGACCTGGCGAACGAGGCGCTGCGGCTCGGTCGCACGCTTGCGGCACTGCTGCCGCGCGAACCGGAGGTCAACGCGCTCGTGGCCCTGATGGAACTGCAGGCCGCCCGCTTCGGGGCCAGAACCCGCGCAGACGGCACGCCCGTTCTGCTCACGGAGCAGGACAGAACACGGTGGGACCGCTCCCAGATCGCGAGGGGCCGCGCGGCGCTCTGGCGCGCGGACAGCCTGGGCCGAGGACGGGGTCCATATGCTCTGCAGGCGGCGATCGCCGAATGCCACGCTGTGGCGCCCACGGCAGACGAGACGGACTGGGAGCGCATCGTGCTGTTGTACGAGGCGCTCGGAAGGATCGCACCGAGCCCCGTCGTCGAGCTGAACCGAGCGGCAGCCGTCGCGATGTCAACCGGCCCCGCGACTGCCTTGAAGATCATTGACGGCCTGAGCGAGCAGGGCGTTCTCCGTGGTTCGCACCTGCTGCCCAGCGTGCGTGGTGAGCTCCTCGCACAGCTCGGGCGCACCCGGGAGGCGCTCTCGGAGCTCCGGTCGGCGGCCCAGCTGGCCGGCAACGAGCGCGAGCGCGATGTGCTGCTGGCGAAGGCGGCGCGGCTCCGCGACCCAGACAATATGGTCGAACCATGACGGATGTTGCCAACGCTCCCACCACCACCACCAACGACCGCGCTCTCGCGCTGAAGGCCCTGTACGAGGCGCCGGAGATCCTGCGGGTGGTGAACGTGTGGGATGCCGTGAGCGCCCGCGTCGTGGCATCCCTTCCGCAGACGAAGGCGATCGCCACTGCAGGCCACTCCATCGCGGCGAGCTTCGGCTACGAGGACGGCGGGATGCCCCTCGAGCTCGCCCTCTCGGGCGCGCGCACCATCGCCGAGGCCGTCGACCTGCCGGTGACGGCCGACCTGGACGACGGATACGACGAGCCGGGCGAAACGGTGCGCCGCGCGATCGGCTTCGGTGTAGTCGGCGCCAACGTCGAAGATCGGATGCGTCCGTTCGACGAGGCGGTCGCCCGCGTTCGTGCCATAACCAAGGCTGCGGAGGAGGAAGGCGTGGCGTTTCAGCTGAACGCTCGAACGGATGCCCTGTTCCTCGGCGAGAACCTCTCGCCCGACGAGCGCATCGCGGAGGCCGTCTCCCGGGGAAGGGCCTTCCTCGACGCGGGAGCGGCGCTCGTCTTCGTACCTGGCGCAGTGACCCGCGAGGTCGTCGAGCGACTCGTCGACGGCATCGGGTGGGGGAAGGTATCCGTGATCGGCCTGCCCGGCGCACTGCAGGCATCCGAGTACGAGAGGCTCGGCGTCGCACGCATCTCGTACGGTCCTTTGCCGCAGCGCGCGGCGTTGCTCGCCCTGCGCGACCTGGCCACCGACCTCTACGGCGAAGGGGTCATCCCGACCGACCTGCCGGCGCTCAACTGAGGCAACAGGCCCCGCCTGCTACTCCGGCAGCGTGACGACCTGGCCCGCGTAGGCGAACCCGCCGCCGAAGCCGAACAGCAGTGCCAGGCCGCCGCGCGGCAGCTCTCCGCGGTGCCACGCCTTCGAGAGCCCGAGCGGCACGCTAGCGGCCGACGTGTTCCCCGACTCTTCGATGTCGTGGATCACGATGTGCCGCTCCGTCGCGCCGATCGCCTTGGCCAGGGGCTCGATGAGTCGCAGGTTCGCCTGGTGGAAGGCGACAACGTCGAGGTCGTCGATCGTCACGTCCGCTGCTTCCAACGCACGGCGCACGTGCGGCGCCGCTTTCGTGAGCGCCCAGCGCATGATGCCCTGCCCGTCCTGCGAGAACACCTCAGGGTCGCCGTCGATCACGACGGCGTTCGTCATGCCTGGCACGGATCCCCACACCACGGGTGAGATCTTCGGCTCGTCGGACGCCGTCAGCACGGCAGCACCCGCGCCGTCTGCCGTGAGGATGCACGTGCGGCGGTCGGTCCAGTCGGTCACGTCCGAGAGGCGCTCCGAGCCGATCACGAGTGCGCTGTCGGCCGTGCCAGCGCTGATGGCCTGGTCGGCGATAGCGATCGCGTGCTCGAAGCCGGAGCATGCCGTGTTGATGTCGATCACCGTGGGCCCAGGCATCCCGAGGTCTGCCGCGACTCGCGCTGCTGTGAAAGGCGTGCGGTCTTTCAGCGTGGTCGAAGCCACGACGATCAGCGAGACGGCTTCGAGGCCGGCGTCGGCGAGCGCCATGCGGGCCGCCTCGGTGGCCATGCTCGCGACGGTCTCCGAGGCGTCGGCGATGTGACGCTCACGGATGCCCGTGCGAGTGCGGATCCATTCGTCACTCGTGTCGACGCTCTTGGCGAGTTCCTCGTTGGTGAGCACACGCTTCGGCTGGTAGTGCCCGAGTCCGGCCAATTTCGATCCACGCAGGGGATGTGCACGCATGCGTACGACTTTACGGATCGAGGCATGCTCGTGCAGAACCGTCAGGAGGCACCGAACGTGCGAAAGAGGCGGCCTAAGCTCTGAGCATGGCCAAGCTCGTGCTCACCGTCGTCGGCGACGATCGCGCCGGACTCGTGCAATCGCTCGCGGATGCCGTGAGCACGCACGGCGGCAACTGGGAGACCAGCGAGCTGGCCGAGCTGGCTGGAGCCTTCGCCGGCATCGTGCTCGTGTCGGTTCCGGATGCCCGCCTCGACGAGCTCCGCGACGCGCTCCAGGGCCTGGACGGCCTGCTTCGCATCACGGTGCACGGCGGTGCGGCGGCAGAGCCCGCCGGCGCGGGCGACCGATTCACGTTCTCGGTGCTCGGCAACGATCGGCCGGGCATCGTGCGCGATGTCACCGGCATCCTCGTGCGTCACGGCCTGACCATCGACCTGTTCTCGAGCCAGACGCGCGAGGCGCCGATGGCAGGCGGAGTGCTGTTCGAAGCCAGGGTCGCCGCGCGGGTGCCAGAGGGCGTCGAAGCCTCGGACGTCGTGGACGACCTCGAGCGCCTCGCGGGCGAGATCCAGGTCGACCTCACCCTCGGCGGTTGATCGCGGCGGCGTCCGCCGCGATCTGATCAGGGGACCAAGGGTACGTCGCAGACGGCGTGCTGGCATCCGTTGTGGAGACACAACGAGCCCCGATCAACGGTGTCGGTGTCATCTTCTCCGGGCTCGTCTTGTGCGTGCGGCCCTCATGTGTAACGATACATGCACTGGGATCTGTATCGATACATTTTCCGTTCATCAAGGGCGACGAAAGGTACTGCGCGGTGGCTGCGTTCGATGGTTCCGGTCTCTACTACGCGGACCCCGCACTTGTCTTCTTCGACGGCCGCTTCTACCTCTACCCGACGACCGACGGCATCCCGAACTGGGGAAGCACGGCGTTCAGGGTGCTTGTGTCCGACGACCTCACGACGTGGCGCGACGGCGGAGAAGTGTTGCGGCTAGGACGGGACGTGCGGTGGGCGGATCGCAACGCCTGGGCACCGGCCGCAGCTCAGGGGCCAGACGGTCGCTTCTATCTGTACTTCAGCGCAGACGACAACATCGGGGTCGCCGTCGCAGACTCTCCGGCAGGTCCGTTCGTCGACAGCGGCCGCCCCCTCGTGCCAGCCGATCGGTATCCCGGCCGGGCGATCGACCCGTCTGTGTTCACCGACACGGACGGGCGCTCGTACCTGGTCTGGGGCAACAGCGTCGCGAACGTCGCCGAGCTGGCTCCCTCGATGATCGAGATCGTCCCAGGCACGCACACCACGTGGCGCCACGACAGCTTCCGGGAGGCCGCGCACATTCACCGCCGAGGCGACCTCTTCTACCTCACCTGGTCTGAGAACGACACGCGTGATCCCGAGTACCGGGTGCGCTGGGCGGTAGGCAGCAGCCCGTTCGGACCGTGGGATGTTCGCGGCGTGCTCGTCGAGCAGGACGCCGAACTCGGCGTGGCCGGCACCGGGCACCACTCCATCCTTCAGATCCCCGGCACAGACGACTGGCTGATCGCCTATCACCGGTTCGCCCTGCCTGAGGGAGACGGGTTCCATCGTGAGCTCGTGATCCAGCCTTTGCACCACCTCCCGCAGGGCGACCTGCAGCAGATCACCCCGGATGCTGCGCCGGTGCTTCCCCGCAGCTGAGCAATCCACCCAACACACAGAGAAGGAAAAGAGCAATGTCGCTGAAATCACGCCTCGAGCGTCCCCTTCGGAAGAGGACGATGGCCAGAGTGGCGGCCGTCGCCGTCGCAGCCGCCCTTGCCGGCTCCGCACTCACCGGATGCGCAGGCCAGGGAGGAGCCGCCGGATCGAAGACGGTCACGTTCCTCTCCTGGGACAACAAGACCACCATGCAGCCGCTGATCGACGAGTTCGAGAAGGAGAACGCCGGCTACAAGGTGAAGTTCTCGTTCGCGCAGCCGGTGACCGGGTACATCCAGAAGCTGCAGACGGAGTTGGGCTCAGGCACCGCCCCCGATGTGTTCATCATCACGGCAGAGAACAAGTCGCAGATCATGCAGGGCCACTTCGCGAAGGATCTGTCGAACGAGTCCTGGATCTCGAACATCGCGACGGCGGCCAAGGCCACCTACACCAAGGACGGCAAGGTCTACGGCGCGGCCACATCATCGTGGGGCGGTGGCTTGCTGGTGAACCAGGATCTCCTGGCCAAGGTCGGGTACACGGGCGAGCCGAAGACGTGGCAGGAGTTCCTCGACCTGTGCAAAAAGCTCAAGGACGCAGGCATCACGCCGTTCTACGAGGCGGGTGACGGCATCCCGGTCACCCTCGCCGCGCTGCTCGGACTCCAGAACCAGGCGGACGGCGGAAAGATGGACGCGAACATCTGGGCCGGGAAGTCCACGTTCGCCAAGTCCTGGACGCCCGCGCTCAAGACCTGGAACGAGCTGTTCGACCAGGGCCTGGAATCGCGCTCGGTCGCGGGCCTGACAGGTGACCAGGTGCAGCAGGAGTTCAACCAGGGCAAGGTCGCGATGATCGGCACCGGTTCGTGGACCCCGGGAGGCATTCGCCAAGCGGCTCCCAGCCTGAAGTTCGAGTTCTGGCCCGTGCCAGGTGCCACAGGAAAGGGGTACTGGGCCGGGGCCGTGTCGCCTGGCTACGCGATCAACGCCAAGGCCAAGGACCCGCAGGCTGCGGAGAAGTGGGTCGAATTCCTGCAGTCGAAGAAGGCGGCCCAGATGTACAACAAGGCAACCGGCACGATCATGACGACGAAGGACTTCACTCCCACCGTCGACCCATCTCTGAAGCAGATGATCACGCCGGTGCGAGACGGCGACTTCTACCTTCCCGCCGTGAGCTGGCCGACGAATTCCGACGTGCTGAGCACGACGTCGGTCTCGCTGTTGCAGCAGAACATCCTCGGCAAGATCACCCCCGAAGAGTTCGCGAAGGGCATGGACACGGAGCTCCAGTCCGTGAAGTGATTCGGGTCGACCCGGGGCCGTTCGTCAGACGAGCGGCCTCGGGTCTCCAACAGAAGAAAGGAGGGCGTCGTGGCCGACACCACCGTTCTCGCACCGCCCGACGTGCGATCTGCAGTCCAACAGCTGACGCGACCCCGCCGACGGCGTAATCGCGACGGGTTCGCCGCGTACTGGTTCGTGCTTCCGATCCTCGTCGTCTTCGTGGCGCTCTACGTGGTTCCGCTCGCCCAGTCGCTGTACTGGAGCTTCACGAACTACAACGGGTACTCCGACCAGGTGACCTTCGTCGGGCTCAAGAACTACCTGTCGATCTGGGCCGATCCGTCCATGCTGTCTGCGCTCGGATTCACGCTGTTCTACGCGATCAGCACCACCTTGCTGGTGACTCTCTTCGCGATACCGTTGGCCGTCATCCTGAACAACCGGTTCTTCGGCCGCGGCTTCGTGCGCAGCGTCTTCTTCTTCCCAGCAGTGCCCAGCGTGGCGATCCTCGGGCTGGTCTGGACATTCATCTTCAGTCCGCTCGGCTCCGGGGTCGTCAACTCGGTGCTCGGCTGGTTCGGGATCCCTGCGGTGCCGTGGCTGGCGAACGAGACCCTCGCACAGCTGTGTGTCATCGTCGTGGCCGTCTGGGCGCAGACCGGGTGGCACGCCATGCTCTATCTGGCATATCTCCAGTCGATCCCGAAGGACATGTTCGAGGCGGCGCGCATCGACGGCGCCGGCAGGTGGCAGGAATTCCGGTTCCTCACACTCCCGATGCTGACGCCGGCGATCTCGGTGAGCAGCCTCTTGCTCTTGACCGGGGGCATCAAGGTCTACGACCTTCCTTACACGCTCACCCATGGCGGACCGGGCTTCGCGACCAGGTCGCTGACACAGGCGATCATCGAGAACGGAATCGCGCAGTCGCAAGTAGGCAAGGCATCCGCTCTGAGCGTGCTCTTCCTTCTCGCGGTCGGCCTCGTCATCCTCCTGCAGCTGTTCATCTCGCGCCGACTCGAGGAGCGTTTCTCATGAGACAGAGCCGTGGTCTCGTACTGAGCATCGTCATGATCCCGCTCGCGTGCATCGTGGCCGTGCCGTTCTACTACATCATCGTCAACACGCTGAAGACCCAGCCGGAGACGACGGCCAGTCCGCTCGGACTGCCGACCAGCCTGGACTTCGAGAACTACGTCAGGGTGTTCCAGACGCTTCCGATCGTGCAGGCGTTCTTCAACACGCTCTACGTCACCGTGATCTCGATCGTCGTGATGCTCCTGGTGGGGTCGATGGCGGCGTTCGGAGTGCTGATGGGCAAGGCCAGATTCGCGTCCGTGCTCGGCGTCATCCTCGTCATTGCGTTCGTCGTGCCGGGGCAGGCAACGCTCATCCCGCTATACCGGATGCTCGCGGGCGTGCAGCTCGTCGACTCGCTCAACGGACTCATCGTGATGTACGCCGCAGGGTCGATCTTCTGCTACTTCCTGATCCTCGGGTACATGCGCACGATCCCCGGCGAGCTGTTCGAGGCGGCGCGGATCGACGGCGCGGGAGCCTTTCGAGTGTTCTGGTCGGTGGCTCTTCCGCTGATCCGGCCGATCCTGGTCACGGTCGGCGTCTTCCAGACCATGTGGGTCTGGAACGACTTCATCACGCCGAACGTCTTCATCAACTCGCCCGACAAGCAGACGCTCGTGCTGCAGGTCTATACGGCCGTAGGACAGTTCACGACGGATTGGCCGACGTTCATGACGCTGACCGTCATCGTGCTGATTCCGATGATCGTGTTCTTCATCGTCGCCCAGCGCCAGATCGTGTCAGGACTGGTCAACGGCAGTGTGAAGGGATGACGGGTGCGCGCGACGCGGGCCACCGCCGTTCACTCTGCTGCGGTCGATTCGCGCTCCATCACCGTGTACGGGCTCGTGTATTCCTCAGGAGCACGGGTGTCCCCTTCGATCCTGCGAACCAGGAGATCGACGGCCTTGATCGCCATCTCCTCATGGGAAGGATTGATGCTGGAGAGCGAGGGCGTCTGATAGCGGCTGATGTCGACATCATCGAACCCGATCACCTTGACATCGCTTGGAACGGCCAGTCCGGCGTCTCTGAGCCCGCGTATGGCGCCCAGCGCGACATAGTCGGTGACGCAGAACAAGCCGTCGAAGCGCAGGCCCTCGTCGGCGATTCTCCTCGTCGCGGCTGCGGCGCGCTCGAGGGAGAAGTCTTCGACGATCACGGTGAGTTCAGGGTCGGCAGGCAGCCCCGCATCTTCAAGTGCCAACCGGTAGCCCTCGTGACGAAGCGTCGACACGTCGGTTGCGGCGCCCAGTGCGCCGTGAAGCGCGACGATGCGGCGGCATCCGCGCTCGATGAGGTGCCTCACGGCCGCGCGGGCGCCCTCGACGTTCGGCATCGCGACGTGATCGACGGGACCCTGGAAGATGCGCTCACCGAGGATGACGATGGGGAAGTCGACGCGCAGCAGGTCGACATCCGCTTCGCCCAGACCGACAGCGCTCAGGATGAGGCCGTCGTACATGCGGAGTCGAGAAAGTGCCAGGGCGTTGAGCTCGTTCTCTCTCGAACGCCCGGTCTGCTCCATCACCACGTGGAGTCCGTGCCGCTGTCCCTGCTCGATGACCGCGGCACCCAGTTGGCCGAAGTACGGCCTGTCCACTTCTGGAACGGCGAGCCCGATCGTGTGGGTTCGACCGCGACGGAGGTTGCGAGCGGCGACGTTGACGCGGTAGTCGAGGTCGTCGATGGTCTGGAGAACCTTGGCCCGCGTCGACTCTTTGACGTGGGGGCGGCTGTTCAGCACGTTCGACACCGTCATGGGTGATACCCCTGCAGCCTTGGCGATATCGCGAATCGTGACCATCGACGACTCCCTTCCAGCCGCTGCAGCGCCCGCCCCTTGGGAAGTTTATAACGATACACCGACGGCTCGGAGACGCGTCGTCGCAGGAAAGAGGAACAGGTGAGCGCGCCGATCTACCGCGACCCCGTGTACGACGGGGCGACAGACCCGACCGTGGTGAAGAACCTCGAGACCGGCGTGTGGTGGATGTTCTACACGCAGCGCCGTACGACGGACCGGTCACCTGGCCATCGATGGGTGCACGGCACCGAGATCGGTGCGGCCGTGTCGCAAGACGACGGCCGATCCTGGGCGTACCGGGGGATCGTGGAGGGGCTCGGTTCGGGCGATACCCTCTGGGCTCCCGAGGTAGTCGCCGCTCCCGACGGCTACCGCATGTATCTGACAGTCGTCGACGGTGTGCCCGATCGTTGGGCGGGGCCCCGGGCGCGCATCGTCGAGTTCCGCAGCCGCGACCTCGAGAGATGGCGACGCATCGGGGCGATCGACCTCGGATCGGAACGGGTCATCGATGCGGCTGTCGCGTCCTGCGCCGACGGCAACTGGCGGCTGTGGTACAAGAACGAACACGACGGTTCGACGACCTGGTCGGCGGTCAGCAGTGATCTGGACCATTGGCGGGTGGAGGGCCGCGCGATCCCCCCTGCTCCCGCTCACGAGGGACCGAACGTGTTCGAGCTTGCCGGCTGGTTCTGGCTCATAGTCGACGAGTGGCGCGGCTTGGGCGTCTACCGCTCCCCCGACGGTGTCGACTGGAGGCGTCAGGTGCACCGCGACGGGCTGATCCTGGACCGGCCGGGCCTTCATCCGCTCGACAGATCGGTCGGCCACCACGCCGATGTCGTCGTGCTCGAAGCCGATGACCCGGAACGCGACACGGCCGTCCTCTTCTACTTCAGCCATCCGAACGGCGAGCCGCGAGAAGACGCTGACCACGACAAACGAGTCAGTGCGATCCAGGTGGCGGCGTTGAGCGTCATCGACGGAACGCTCCACGCGAACCGGGACGTCGCCACCCCGCTTGCACTGACGCCCCTGACCGCATCGGCGCCGAAGGAAGGCGAGGATCGACCGTCCGCACGAGGCGCGAAGAAGGTGAGGGAGCGCACATGACCACGATCGTGATCGACGATTCGACGAGCGGAACACCGATCAGCGCCGACCTGTGGGGTGCGTTCATCGAAGACCTCAACCACACGGCGGACGGAGGCCTCTACGCCGAACTCATTCAGAACCGTTGCTTTCGCTATGCGGCCAACCCGCTGCCGTACGCGGAGGGAGAGTTCTGGGACGCCCTCTCCCACTGGCGGCTGGATAGCCCGGAGGACTCCACACTCACCCAGCGGTCGTCAGGGGCCTCGGCCGTCTTCGCGACGTCTGCCGCCGATGCTCGATTGCTCAACGACGGCTTCGACGGCATTCCGTTTACCGCGGGCGCCGGCTATCGCTATCGCTTGATCGCGCGCGCCGTGGACGGCCGACGGCATCGCGTCAGGATCTCGCTTCTCGCCGGGGCATCCGTGCAGGTGGAATGCGAAGCCGGCACGTTCGACGCCTCGTGGCGCTCGCTCGAGGGCGAGCTCATGGCGCCGGCGACCGCCGACGGGAGCCTCGGGATCGCGCTCGCAGAGCCAGGGGCGATCGAGTTGCGCTTCGTCTCGCTCTTCCCCATCGACACCTTCAGGGGCCGGCGCAACGGCCTAAGGAAGGACCTCGCTGAAGCGATCGAAGTGCTTCGCCCTCGGTTCCTGCGATTCCCCGGTGGATGCCTGGCGCATGGTTACGGACTGCGCAACATGTACCGCTGGAAGTCGACGATCGGCCCGGTCGAAGACCGCGAAGAGCAGTTCAACATCTGGGGTTATCACCAGAGCATGGGACTCGGGTATCTCGAGTACTTCGAGTTTTGCGAAGACATCGGGGCGAAGCCGCTCCCCGTAGTGGCCGCCGGGGTGTGCTGCCAGAACTCGCCGGGTGGCCAGCACGCCGTACCCGAAGCGGAGATGGACGCCTACATTCAGGACGTGCTCGACCTGATCGAATGGGCGAACGGCGGCGCCGACAGTCGGTGGGGATCCGTTCGCGCGCGAGACGGGCATCCGGAGCCGTTCGGACTCGAATACCTCGGAATCGGTAACGAGGACGCGCAAACCGCGCTTTTCCGAAACCGATTCGACAGAATCGCCAAGGCCGTGCGCGCGGCGCACCCGGACATCCGCATCGTCGGCACCTCGGGACCGAGCCCGTTCGGCAAGGACTTCGACGACGGCTGGGCCTTCGCCAGAAGCCAGGGCATCGAACTCGTCGACGAGCATATGTACCCATCGCCGAGATGGTTCTTCGAGAACGTCCATCGCTACGACTCGTATCCTCGCGAGGGTCGTGGGGTCTACCTCGGTGAGTATGCGAGCCAGGGGAACACCCTGCTCAACGCACTCTCGGAGGCCGCATTCATGTCGGGCCTGGAGCGGAACGGCGACATCGTCCGCCTGGCTTCCTACGCACCGCTACTGGCGAAGACCGGCCGGACCCAGTGGGTTCCCGACCTCGTCTACTTCGACAATCGCCGGATCATGCTCACCCTCAACCACCACGTGCAGCGCATGTACGCGGCAACGAGCGGCGACGCGTCACTCCCTGTGGATGTCGTCGACGCGCCGTCCCGATTCGCGAGGCCGCCTCGAGGGGGCGTGCGCGTGAGCCTCCGCACCGAAACGGGGAGCGTCGACGTGTCGTCGCTCGCGGTGACGGGCATGCCGCCACAGAGCCTCGAGCTGCTGGCCGGCGAAGTGCACGAGATCGGGAACCGGAACGATACGGCCGACTACGACATCGCTGGGCACTTCACCGTCAGAGAAGGGGCGACCGGTTTCGTGGTGAGCTTCGGCGACCAGGCGGCGGGTGAATGGTTCGACTGGAGCATCGGCTCGTGGGGCAGCCTCGCCCTGCTGTCGAACAGCGACGGGTTCCGGCACGACGTGGTCGACCGCATTCCGTTCAGTGTCGCAGAGGGCGACGAGCTCGACGTCGTGATCCGGGTCCGGGATGCCGGCAACCGCGTCACGTGCCTGCTGGACGGCGAGGAGATCTTCGACTACGTGAGCGGCCATCCTGCCGAGAACAGGTTCGTCGCCTCCGCCGTCCGTAACTCGAGCGGGAAGCGAGTGTTCGTGAGGTTGGTGAACGCGCTCCCGGGCGAGCAGGTCATCCTGCTGCGTCGCACGGGACAGCACCCTCTCCGCCCCGTGCGACGCACGGAACTCGCTGGTCCCGATCCGGACGCGGGGAGGGCCTTCGAGCCGGCGCCGTTCGAGCCGCTAGAGACCGAGGCGCCACCCTTCGGATCGCCCTTTTCGATCCCGCCCTATTCGTTCACCGTTCTTGAATTCGAGGAGACCCAATGAACAGCGATCACGTCGTCGACGGGGAACAGGCCGCGAGGCCTTACGGATACCTGCTGGTGCATTTCATCGACAATCCGGTGGGCCACGGCGAGCGCATCTACTTCAGTCTGAGCGACGGGGACACGCCGCTGCTCTGGACACGGATGAATCACGGCGAGCCGATCCTGGAATCCCGCTTGGGCACGACGGGCGTACGCGATCCCTATCTGGTACGGGGCGACGGAGAGTTCTATCTCATCGCCACGGATCTGCGGGTCGTCGGCGGCGACGACCTTGGCTGGTCCGAATGGACCCGCGTCGCAAGCCGGAGCCTGGTCGTCTGGCGCTCCGAGGACCTGGTTCACTGGTCCGAACCGTGGCTGGCGGAGGTGGCACCGCCGACAGCGGGAATGGCGTGGGCGCCGGAAGCGATGTTCGACCCCGAGACCAAGATCTTCCACGTCTACTGGTCGTCTCACCTCTATTCCGAAGACGATCCGGGACATCGTGGGGACTCGTACAGCCGCGTGCTCGTCTCGGGCACCAAGGACTTCCGCTCGTTCAGTGCACCGTCGGTCATGATCGATCGCGGACACTCCGTCATCGACACGACGCTTGTGCACCACGAAGGGCGGGTGCATCGGTTCTCGAAGGATGACGGCGACCTGCCGGACTCGGACAAGGTGTTCCAGGAGGTGGGATCCGGCATCACTTCAGACGACTTCTCGATCGTCGCCAGGCGGATCGCCGATGACCAGTTCGCCGACGTCGAGGGCCCGCTGATCTTCCGAGATCACGTGACGGGCAAGTGGCACCTCTGGGTGGATCAGTACTCCGTGAGGCCGCAGGGCTACATCCCGCTCGTCTCCGACGATCTGGCGTCGGGAACCTGGACGCCTCTCGCAGATGGTGACTTCAGCCTGCCGGCCGGAACCAAGCACGGGGTGGTCCTGCCGCTGCGAGACGGCGAGTGGGATCGCCTCGCCTCCGCCTATCTATGACGCCTTGGAGCCGTGGCACAGGCACGAGGCGCCCGTACGCTGGATCCTGACGAGCGGAGGAAGCGTGGACGAGGCGACGCCCGAGCGAGAGCACCTGAGCTGGGACCGGTTCGGCGACGCGACCCGCGAACTTGCTCGAAGCATCCTCGCCGATGGATTCCTTCCCGAGGTCGTGGTCGCCATTGCGCGCGGCGGTCTGCTTCCCGCCGGCGCCGTCGCTTACGGGCTGGGCGTGAAGAGCTGCGGGGCACTCAACGTCGAGTTCTACACCGGCATCGGCACCGTGCTTGCAGCGCCGACGGTGCTCCCGCCCGAGCTCGACCTCGAGTTCCTGTCCGGCCGTCGGGTGCTACTGGTGGATGACGTCGCCGACAGCGGCCACACCCTCGCCCTGGCAGTTCGACTACTCGAAGAGCAGGGGGCGGATGTGCGCTCCGCGACGATCTACACGAAACCCGGATCGATCGCGATGCCGGACTACTCCTGGCGCGAGACGAGCCTCTGGATCGACTTCCCCTGGTCGTGGAAGGGGAGCATCGTCGAGGAGGATGCGCTCGCCGGCTAAGGCTCCGAAGGTACTGCTGCCCGTCCGGACGTGCTTACCGTCTCCCGGGAGCACCCTGCAGGAATAATCAGCCCCATGCCAAAGTTGAGCCGTATAGACTCAAGTTTGTACGGGCATCCGGTCGGCGCAGAATCGTGCTCATCCGACACGATTCCATGCACGGATGCCGCGCCACCGTAAGGGGAGAAGTAGATGGCGAACATGCAGGGTGCACCATCCAGCCAGGAAGAGCAGAAGAGCGCGCTGGAACAGTACGGCGTCGATCTCACCGAACTCGCCAAAGCCGGCAAGCTCGACCCTGTGATCGGTCGGGACTCGGAGATCCGCCGGGTCAGCCAGGTGCTCACGAGGCGCACCAAGAACAATCCGGTGCTGATCGGCGAGCCCGGCGTGGGCAAGACGGCTGTCGTCGAGGGCCTCGCGCAGCGCATCGTGGCCGGCGATGTCGCCGAGTCGCTGAAGAACAAGCGGCTCGTCTCGCTCGACATCTCCGCCCTGGTCGCAGGCGCCATGTATCGCGGACAGTTCGAGGAGCGGCTGAAGAGCGTGCTCAAGGAGATCAACGAGGCGGGCGGACAGGTCATCACCTTCGTCGACGAGCTGCACCTCTTGATGGGTGCTGGCGGCGGCGAAGGGTCGGTCGCGGCATCGAACATGCTCAAGCCCATGCTCGCGCGTGGTGAGCTGCGCCTGATCGGAGCCACGACGCTCGACGAGTACCGCGAGTACATCGAGAAGGATGCCGCGCTCGAGCGCCGCTTTCAGCAGGTCTACGTGGGCGAGCCGAGCGTCGAAGACACCATCGCCATCCTCCGCGGCCTGAAGGGGCGCTACGAGGCGCACCACGGTGTGACCATCTCGGATGCCGCCCTGGTCGCTGCCGCATCGCTTTCGAACCGATACATCACGGCCAGACAGCTGCCCGACAAGGCGATCGACCTCATCGACGAGGCGATGAGCCGGCTCAAGATGGAGATCGACTCGTCTCCCGTCGAGATCGATCAGCTCAAGCGGCAGGTGGACCGCATGAAGCTCGAAGAGCTGGCGCTCAAGAAGGAGAAGGACGAGGCATCCAAGGAGCGTCTTGCGAAGCTGCGCGACGACCTCGTGCAGCGCGAACGCGAACTCGCTGAGCTCGAGGCGCGGTGGGAGCGCGAGCGCATGGGTCTCAACCGCGTGGGCGAGCTGAAGAAGAAGCTCGACGAGGCGGTCACGGAGCGTGACCGCGCGCTGCGCGAGGCCGACTATGCGCGGGCATCCAAACTCGAGTACGAGACCATCAAGCAGCTGCAGCGCGACCTGGCCGAGGCCGAACGCGCTGAGGACGCCCCTGATGAGCCGCGCATGGTGAACGAGCAGGTCACCGAGGAAGACATCGCCGCCGTGATCTCGGCGTGGACGGGCATCCCGCTCGGGCGGCTGATGCAGGGCGAGACCGAGAAGCTGCTGCACCTGGAGACCGAGCTGGGCAAGCGGCTTATCGGGCAGAAGCGTGCCGTGCACGCGGTCGCGGATGCCGTTCGCAGGTCGCGCGCGGGAATCAGCGACCCGAATCGTCCGACCGGTTCGTTCCTGTTCCTCGGTCCGACGGGCGTCGGCAAGACCGAGTTGGCGAAGGCGCTCGCCGAGTTCCTGTTCGACGACGAGCACGCCATGGTGCGCATCGACATGAGCGAGTACGGCGAGAAGCACACGGTCTCTCGCCTGGTCGGTGCACCTCCCGGCTACATCGGCTACGAGCAGGGCGGTCAGCTGACCGAGGCGGTGCGACGGCGCCCGTACGGCGTGATCCTTCTCGACGAGGTGGAGAAGGCGCATCCGGAGGTGTTCGACATCCTGCTGCAGGTGCTCGACGACGGTCGTCTGACCGATGGTCAGGGCCGCACGGTGGACTTCCGCAACACGATCCTCATCCTGACGTCGAACCTCGGCTCGCCCATCCTGATCGACCCAACGCTCACGTGGAACGAGAAGGAGGAGCAGGTGCAGGCGCTGGTGCGCCAGGCGTTCAAGCCCGAGTTCGTGAACCGGCTCGACGACATCGTCGTGTTCTCGGCCCTGAGCGAAGAAGAGCTGGGAGAGATCGTCTCGCTCTACATCGACCGGCTGCAGGCCCGCCTGCACGAGCGCCGGCTCGACCTCGGGGTGACACCGGATGCCCGCGCCTGGCTCGCCGAGCGCGGCTACGACCCCATATATGGCGCGCGTCCGTTGCGTCGTCTCATGCAGCACGAGATCGACGACCGGCTCGCGACCGCTCTGCTGGAGGGACGCATCCGCGACGGCAGCATCGTGCGCGTCGACCTCGCCGCCGACGGGGACCACCTCGAGGTGTCCCCGGTCGAGTAGGCGCGCTGCGCGCGCCACCGTGGGTTTGAACTGCAGAAGTGGTTCTAAACGACCGGGTTTGGAACCACTTCTGCAGTCGAAACCCAGTGCCGTGCCGACTAGGCTGCGGCGACGGCTCGCAGCGGTTCAACGTGCAGGCGGCCGCCGTGTCCGGTGACGCTGTAGCCGACTCGCTCGAGGAAGCCCCGGCACTCGCCGCTCGTGGCATCCGCGCGAAGCCAGATGGGGCATCCGTGCTCCTCGGCGATCCGAGCTATGCGATGCATGGCAAGCGTGCCGATGCCGTGGCCCCTGTGCTCGACGAGCACCCCGAGCTGGATCAGCTGGATGCCCCCATCGCGCATCACCGTCACCATGCGGCCGCAGAGTGCACCGCCGCGCTCGATGGCGATGTCGACGGCATCCGGGAACTCGGCACACGTGCGCACCCGCTGCTCGACGTACTGCATGCTGGCCAGCGCCGCGCGCGTCGTCGCGTCGGCGGCGAGCGTCGCGATCTCGGCAGAGTGCAGCTGCTGGAAGAGTCTGAAGAGCGCGGGACCGTCGGTGTCGATCGTGGGACGGTAGCGCAGCTCGGCCGCCGCGATCACGGACGTCGGCCCGTGATGCGAGACGACGGGAGGCGGCGCGCCGGTGCTCGCCTGGAGTGCACCGAGCCGGCCACGAAGAGCTGGGCATCCTGCATCTCGCAGTGCGCGCCGGACGTGAGCCGATAGACACCGGCTGGAGGCGTTGCGGGCGCTGCCGTGAACATGAGTCCGAAGCGGGTGCGAGCATCAGTGCCGTCTGCCAAGGGCTCGACCGACGAGAGCGTGAGTTCGTAGCTCCCGTACTCGCCGACCGCTTCGAACCGGCGTCCGACGGAGCTTGCATACGCATCGATGGCGGGCACGGATGCCTGCGCCACTGCCGGCACCACCCCCGTCGCCATCGCAACGCCCGCGTATTGCGGCACCCCAGCCACGATCACCGTGCGCCGCGTGACAGCGCGCGCACCCCCCGGGTTTCTTCTCGCCATGTCGTCGCTCCCCCAGCGTCGTTCACAGAGTCTGGGTGACACCTTAGGACGCACCAGCGGCCGACGGAAGAGGCGACCGGATGCTGCCGCGCACTTTTTCGACGCATGTCGGCGTGTCGCATCCGGCCCGCTCCGCGCGGTGCGGTAGTCGAGCCCGCACTGCACCGCCCCGCGCCGCACAGGGCGGGTACACTCGACCGCGATGCATTCTGTGGTTTTCGTTCCGCCCTCGGGGCGTGGGGAGGTCGCCGGCGTTCGCGCCGGCGGCAGATAGCGGCGCGCGCACGCCGGTCGGGCGTGCGCTCACTCTCGCTACGCGCTACGCGCCAGCGCCGCGGCGGCTCGGCCGCCTCCACCGAACGAAACATCGGCACAGGCATCCCCAGCGGATGCCTGTCCCGCCGGGCAAAGCCTGCCCGGTGATGCCGACGAAAGCAGAAGGAACATCCATGTACCCCGTGACCGAGCGGGAGATCCGCGCGTGCCTCGTCAACGCCACTCTCCGCGAACGCAACAACCTCAACTTGCCGAACGACTTCGCCGGCATCGACTGGGACGCCATCGATTACCTGGGCTGGCGTGATCGCAAGTACGACGGGATCGCCTACGTGATCGTGCCGCACCAGCAGGGACCGGTCGGCATCCTGCTCCGCCAGGCCGAGGCGCGCAGCCGGCGCATGACTCAGTGCTCGTGGTGCGAAGACGTGTATCTGTCGAACGACGTCGTGTTCTACGGCGCCAAGCTCGCAGGCAAGGCAGGGCGCAACGGCGACACCGTCGGTACCCTCGTGTGCGAGCACTTCGAGTGCTCGGCGAACGTGCGGCGCAGGCATCCTGCCCCGTATCCCGGGTTCGACGTCGAGGCCGCCCGCGCCGAGCGCATCTCCGCACTGCGTGGGCACGTGGATGCCTTCGCGCAGCGCGTGCTCGACGGCGACTGAACCGGCGGGGCTGGTTGGCTCCGCGCTTCGGCGCGGCGCTCGGCACCGTACGCTCGAACCATGTCCGAGACCGACCCGAGCGCGATCCGTGAGGCCGGCGCGCCCACGGAATCCCGGCCGGTCGCCATCGTGACCGGGGGTTCGCGCGGCATCGGTGCGGCCATCGTGCTGAGGCTGGCGCGGGCCGGCTACGACATCGTGACGACGTTCAGAACGGAGGCGGATGCCGCCGGCCGGGTGGCGGCATCCGCGCGCGAAGCCGGCGCACAGATCGTCACCGTGCAGGCGGACCTCGCGACGGATGCCGGCATCGACGCCCCGTTCGACGTCGCGATCTCGCGCTTCGGCCGGCTCGACGCGGTCGTGGCGAATGCGGGTCTGACGACGAGGTACGCCGGTCTGGTCGAGACGCCGGTCGAGGAGATCCGGCAGACGATCGACGTGGACTTCACGGCGACTGTGCTCACTGCACGCCGTGCCGTGCGGGAGTTCACTCGCAGGGGCACGCCCGGAGTGATCGTCACGATGTCGTCGGGCGCGGCGACCATCGGCAGCCCGGGTGAGTACGTGCACTACGCGGCGGCGAAGGCGGCCGTCGACGCGTTCACGATGGGCCTCGGCAAGGAGGTCGGCCCGCTCGGCATCCGCGTCGCAGGTGTCGCGCCTGGGCTGGTGGATACCGACCTTCACGCGCGCACCGGCGACGCGACGCGGGCGCAGCGCATGGCGGCCGGCATCCCGCTGCAGCGTGCAGCCGAGCCCGACGAGATCGCGGCGGCAGTCGAATGGTTGCTGTCGGCCGAGGCCTCTTACGTCACGGCGACGACGCTGCGTGTGGCGGGAGGGCGCTGACGCGCCCTCCCGGACTCACGCGTTGGTGTGCAGCGCTGTCGCCGAAAGCGCGACAGCTCAGGCGTTGACGAGCAGCAGGTCCTCGAGCGGAAGGCGCGTGCGAGGTGCACGCTCGCGCTCCCGAGTGTTCTCGGGAAGGTCGTCGACGTCGCCGAGCACGCCGACCGCTGTGACGCTCAGGATGTCGTAACCCTCGTCGACCCCGAAGGCCGCGCGCAGGCCGGCCTCGTCGAGTCCACCCATCTGGTGCACGTGCAGTCCGTCGGCGTGCGCCTGCACGCTGAAGTGAGCGAGCGCCTGACCGAGGTCGTACTGGGCCCACTTCATCGGCTGTCCATTCGCGTCGAAGCGCTGCGTGAGGCCCACGACGAGCACTCCGGCGTTCGCCGCCCAGTGCTGGTTGAAGCCGGCGAGGTTGGCGACGATCGACTCGAACGCGGCCGTTCCGCGGCGAGCGACGATAAAGCGCCACGGCTGGGTGTTGGCGGCCGACGGCGACCAGCGAGCCGCCTCGAGCGCCGCGGTCAGCTTCGTCTCCTCCACCTCGGCGGTGGGGTCGTAGGCGCGGGGGCTGAATCGCTCGGCGAGTACGGGGTGGATGGGGGCGCTGGTGTTTGCGATGCGGTCTGACGCGAGCGAAATGGACATTGCTCTCCTCTGGGACGGTGAGAGCCGACGCGCCGACGGATGCCCGCGCGCACTCGACCCTCGATGGTTGATCGGAACGCGGCGGCGCTGCCTACTGCCTATGCAAACGCATATTGCGCTCCGGCATTCCCGAAACCCGTCGCCTGCGACTCTCGGCAGCCGCCGCGTCGTGCACCTGCACCGCACCCGGACCATCAACACCGCGCCCCGAGCACAAAAGCCCCCGAGCACAAAAGCGGGAGTGCACCCGAACGACCAGGTCTGCCGAGGCAGACGGCGTTCGGGTGCACTCCCGAAGTGCGGCGCGGTGCGCTCAGTGCGCGACCGGCGCCTGGGCATCCTCTCCCGACGGGCCCTGCGGCACCCTGCTGCCCCAGAGGGCGAAGAGCACGAAGGCGATGGTCACGAACACGGCGCCGCCGAGCACCGCGGCTGCCACACCGCCGGTTTCACCGCTGACCGCCGTGACTGAGACGAACACCGTGGTGAGCGCCGCCACGCCGATCGATCCGCCCAGCTGCTGCATGGCCTGCAGCACGCTGGATGCCGCGCTCACGTGCTCCTCGGGCGCCCGGTCCATTACGACCGCGGTGATGGGTGCGAACGTCAGGCCGGCACCCACCCCCATCACGAGGATCGGACCGAGGATGCCCGACACGAACGTATCGTGCGAGTCGAGCGTGCTCAGCCAGAGAAGCCCGGCCGCGAGCAGCCCGAGTCCGACGGCGCCGACGATCCACTCGCCGATCCGCGACAGGAACCGCGGAACGACCTGGCTCACGACGACCAGCACCACCACGAACGGCAGCAGCGCGAGCCCCGTGGCGAGGGCGCTGTAGCGCAGCACCTGCTGGGTGAACAGGGTGATGAAGTAGAAGAAGGCGAACATTCCGGCCGGGACAAGCAGCATCGCCACCAGCGGAGCCACGTTGCGCGGCCCGCGGAAGAGCTGCAGCGGAACCACCGGGCTGTGGTGCCTGCGCTCGATCAGCACGAGCGCGGCGAGCGACACGAGGGCCACGCCGAACGCGCTCAGGGCAACGGGATCCGTCCAGCCTGCGCTGGCAGCGGTAGTGAATCCGTAGATCAGCGCGATCATGCCAATGGTCGACGCGACGGCACCGCCCACGTCCAGGCGGGCGCGCTCGCGGTCGGTCTCGCGCAGGAACAGGGCCCCGCCGATCACGATGAGGATGCCGACCGGCACGTTCACGAACATCACCCACTCCCAGCCGAAACTGGTGGTGAGCACTCCGCCCAAGATGAGTCCGATCGCACCGCCACTGCCGGAGGCCAGCACGAACAGCGAGAGCGCGCGGTTGCGCTGCTTGCCTGGAGTCGTGCTCGCCATGATGAGCACGAGCGTGCTCGGCGCGGCGATGGCTGCGCCGATGCCCTGCACGATTCGTGCAGCCACCAGCACCTCGGCGGTGGGGGCGAGTCCGCCTGCGGCGGAGGCGATGATGAAGACGAGCGTGCCGATGATGAGTGCTCGCTTGGCACCGATCATCGATCCGACCTTGCCGCTGAGCAGCATCAGGCCTGCGAAGGCGAGCGCATACGCCGTGACCACCCACGACAGGCCGACGGGCGTGAAGCCGAGCGCCTTCTGGATGTCGGGCAGCGCGACGTTCACGATGCTTGCGTCGACGATCAGCATGAGCTGCGTGATGAACACGACGATCAGGCCGAGCGTGCGGAATCGGTTCGGGCGGGCATCCGTTTCTGCGGATGCCGTGCCGGCGTTGCCGAGGTCGGCGTCGGCGAGGCGGTCGCCGGCCGGCAATCGGATGCCGTCTGTTGGTGGAACGAGTGTGGTATCGGCCATGTGGTGCGCCCCTGTCTCTGCTCTGCGTGAGCCTTCGTCTGCTGCTGTCACTGCCGGGAGGCCGGTGCCCTACGCCCACGGCGAAGCGCCGCTGAGTAACACCTGACGAACGGTGTAATCCACGGCAGCGTGTCGTAGTGTGGGAATCCGGAGGAGCTCTCCTGTTAGTGATCATCACGATACGGAGACTGTCTCCGCTTTGTCAACGACAATCCGTTCGTCCTGGGCGAACGGGGAGGGGTCGCCTGGCCGTCTAGATCAGGCCCGCACGATCGGATCGAGCGGGATCGGTCGAGCACGATCCGGTCGAGCGAGATCAGGTCGAGCGCGATCGGTCGGGTCCGGCCCGGTGTCAGGCAGCGAGGCTTAGCCTGGAGGTGACCGCCCCGCCCCTCGTCGGACGGAGTGGGAACAGTCTGCAGGTAACCGGTGACATTCGAGAGCACCGGGCGCGAACACCGCGCGAACGAGAGTGAAGGGAAGCGAATCAGATGGGCGCCGCTACCGCCGCACGGTCGCGGCCGTTGAGGGCCGATGCGCAACGCAACTACGAGCGCATCGTCAGGGTCGCCAGCGACGCGTTCGCGGAACGTGGAGTGCTCACCTCGCTCGACGACATCGCGTGCCGTGCGGGCGTCGGCCCCGGCACCCTGTACCGGCACTTCCCGACCCGTGATGGACTCATCGCCGCTGCGCTCGGCGAGAGCCTCGACAAGCTTGCGGCGCTCTCCGAGCGGCTGCGGGCATCCGATGATCCGGGCGCTGCCCTCGACGAATGGATGCTCGCGCTCGCCAACCACCTGCGCACCTACGACAACCTGCCCGAGTCGATCGCGGCGGCGTTCCGCACCGAAGACTCGCCGCTGCGCAACTCCTGCCGTCCGCTGACCGAGACCATGGCCGTGCTCGTAGGTCGCGCGAAGGAGGCCGGCGCGATCCGCGACGACGTCGAGCCACGTGACCTCTTCGCGCTCGTGTCATCTGTGGCGTGGGCATCGCAGCGCCGCGGCGACTCGGATGCCGGCCTCCAGCGGATGCTCTCGCTCGCCACCTCGGGCATCCGCTAGCGCGCTGCCCCGCCGCGCGTCGGCCCGGTCCCGTCGGCGCCGTGCCGGTCGCCCCGGGCCGTCGCCCCGCGCCGCCGGACCTGTCCGGTGCCCGTCGCCCCGCGCCGCCGGACCTGTCCGGTGCCCGTCGCCCCGCCCCGTCGGCCCGGCCGTTCCGAAAACAGCAGTGTTCGCGCTCTCGCGGCCGCAACAGCAGGATTTCAGCTGTTCTCGGTCACAGCTGCTGTTTTCGTGTCGGGGCCCGGCCGCGGCCGACCTGTCCGGAAAACAGGCATGGTCGCGCTCTCGCGGCGAAAACAGACAATTCTCGCCTGTTTTCGATAGGTCTGCCTGTTTCCGCGGACACCTTGGCTGTGGCTCAGGGCCTGGCGTGGGCCCTCCGGTAGGGCTTGGGTGTGGCCCTGGGGTAAGGACCTGGGGTGTGGCCCCTCGGGTATGGGCTTGGGTGTGGCCCTGGGGTAAGGACCTGGGGTGCGGACCACAGAGGTGTGGCGCCCAGAAGTGGCAGGTCAGCACTCGATGACGTTGACGGCGAGGCCCGCGGCACTCGTCTCCTTGTACCGATCGCTCATGTCGGCGCCCGTCTGCCGCATGGTCTCGACGGCGACATCGAGCGGGACGAGGTGCCGGCCGTCTCCGTGCAGCGCCAGACGTGCAGCGGACACCGCGGTGGATGCCGCGATCGCGTTGCGCTCGATGCACGGGATCTGCACGAGCCCGCCGACCGGGTCGCAGGTCAGCCCGAGGTGGTGCTCGACGGCGATCTCCGCCGCGTTCTCCACCTGGTCGGGCGTGCCGCCGAGCACGGCGCAGAGCCCTGCCGCGGCCATCGCGCACGCGGAACCGACCTCGGCCTGGCATCCGCCCTCGGCACCCGAGATGGATGCGTTCGCCTTCAGAATCGAGCCGATGGCGGCCGCGGTGAGGAGGTAGCGGCGCGCGTCGGCATCCGTCGCGCTCGGATTGAAGCGCAGGTGGTACTCGAGCACGGCGGGCACGATGCCGGCTGCACCGTTCGTGGGCGCCGTGACCACGCGGCTGCCCGCCGCGTTCTCCTCGTTGACGGCGAGGGCGAACGCACGCATCCACTCGGCGGCGAAGTCCGGGGCATCCGGCGGCGTCGCCTCCAGCTGCTCACGCATCGCCTTCGCCCGTCTGGGCACATGCAGCCCGCCTGGCAACTCGCCGTCGGAGTACAGCCCGCGCTCGATGCAGTCGTGCATCGCCTGGCGGATGGCGTCGAGTCCCGCCACGACCTCGGATTCGCCCCTGCGCTCGAGTTCGATGCGATACGCCACATCGCAGACGCCCAGTCCGTACCGCGCGCACAGCGCCAGCAGCTCGGCCGCGGTGGAGAACGGCCACTCGGTCGCGGTGCCTCGCTCGGCACTGTGGCCAGCGGATGCCGCACCCCGCTCGGTGACGAAGCCGCCCCCGATAGAGAAGTAGGTGCGCTCGATGGCAGGTTCCGACGTATCCAGGTAAGCGCGCAGGGTGAGCGCGTTCGGATGCTCGGGCATCCTCGTGCGCGGCTCGAACGTGAGATCCGCCCCGTGGAACGGTACGGTGACCTCCGCGCCCTCGGGATCGCGCAGCGTCAGGAGGGCGCTCTCGGTGGCTCGGGCCCACGCTCCATGCACGGCCGCCGGGTCGCACGTCTCCGAGCGTTCGCCTGCGAGGCCGGCAACGACGGCATCGGGCGTGCCGTGGCCGACACCGGTCGCCGCGAGGGAGCCGTACAAGGTGCACTCGAGGCGGGTGAGACCCGGAAGGATGCCTCGCGCCGCGAGCTCGGCGACGAAGCGTCCGGCTGCTCGCATCGGCCCGACCGTGTGCGAACTGGACGGCCCGATCCCGATCGAGAACAGGTCGAGCGCCGACACGTACACGGACATGTTGCCAGTGTGCATCCGGGTGCCGCCTCCGGCGGCCCGCGGCGTCCGGAATGCCGGACGCCGTCGCCGGTTGAGTTGCGTCGCGGGGAGCGGTTCGGGTCACGGTGGTGTGGTTTCGATACGCCGCGTTCGGCGGCTACTCAACCCGCGGTTGCCGGCCCTGCGCTAGGGCAACTCGTGCTGGGCGGATGCCTGCTCGATCTCGAGCGCCTGCTGGCTCGCCAGCTCCCGCTCGGCAGCGACATCCACCCTCAGCGTGAACAGCCAGTAGGCCACCGCCGCCACAGGCAGGCCGATGAAGAGCGAGATGTCGACGCCGCCCATCGCGTGGGCGACCGGTCCTACGAAGACGCCTGCCACGTTGAAGAACGGGATCATGGCCACGAATCCGAGCACATACGCACCGATGCCTGCCCATCCCCAGCGCTTGTAGATGCCGTCGGGTTTGAAGATCTCGGCGATGGCGTAGTGGCCGCGCCGCACGATGAAGAAGTCGGTGAGGTTGACGGCGGTCCACGGAATGAACAGGTAGAGGATCAGCAGCAGGAAGTCGTTGAAGTTCGCGAGGAAGTCCGACGTCGCGAACAGCGCGAAAGCCAACGAGAACACTGCGGTGACGCTCAGCGTCACTATGCGGATGGTCAGCGTGGGCCGCACCTTCACGAAGCTGTCGATCGACGAGATGAGGGTCAATGACCCGCCGTACATGTTCAAGGCGGTGACGGAGATGAGGCCGAGAGCGAAGACGATCAGTGCGATGACCCCGAAGCCGGGGAACAGGGCATCCGCCACTTTCTTGATGTCCACGATGGTGTTCGAGCCGATGTCTTTGGCCGATACGGCGATCCACGAGCCGAGGAACATCATCCACATGCCGCCGAGCGCGCTGCCCCAGAACGTGACGTTGAAGGTGCTGCTCGTCTTCGTGTCAGCCGGCAGGTAGCGCGAGTAGTCCGACACGTAGATCGCCCACGAGATCTGGTAGCCGGCCGCCACCCCGAGTTGCCCGAAGAACGCGACGGGGTTGAAGGCGCCGAGATTGAATTCGGATGCCGGAATGTGCAGATGGATGATCGCCGAGACCGACACGAGGGCGAGCACGACGATCGTGAGGTACGTGAGGTAGCGCTCGAACGAGTGGATGAAGTCGTAGCCCACGAGAGCGATGATCACTGCGATGATCGTGACGACCCAGATCCACAGCGGGTTGGATGCCTGCCCCGATCCGATCGCTCCCCCGATCGCCTCTCCGCCCAGCACGGAATTGAAGATGTTGAACCCGGCGTACTGGATGTAGGCGAACAGCCAGACGAGCAGCGCACCGACGTATCCGAACTGTGGACGCGACTGGATCATCTGCGGCAGGCCCAGCTGCGGCCCCTGCGACGAGTGCGCCGCCATGAAGAACGTGCCAATGCAGATGCCCAGCGCGATCGCGATCAACGACCAGATGAGGTTGCCGCCGGTCGTGATGCTGATCAGCCCCGTCGCGAGCGTTGCGATCTGGGCGTTGCACATGAACCACAACGGCCCGATGTGCGAGACCTTTCCGTGCCGTTCGGCAAGAGGCACGTAATCGATGGAGCGCACCTCGATGCCGGAGGTACGCCGTGTTGACTCTGTCGTGGTCATCGGGTTCGCTTCCTTCCGGTGCGCCGCATCGTCGCGGACTCAGTGAGACGGATGCTATGGCCGCAGTTCAGCGACGTGCCAGGTATCCGGTGCAAACCTGTGAGTCTTCGCAGGTGCGATGACCCTGTACCCACATTGCGCGTCGAGTTCGCGGGCTACTCAACCGGCGGTGGGCGGCTGGGCCGCTACTCAACCCGCGATGAGCCGAGGGCGTCCACGATCGCGGCGACGAAAGCGTCGATGTCGTCTTCCGTGGTGTCCCACGAGCACATCCAGCGCACCTCGCCGCGCGCCGGGTCCCAATCGTAAAAGCGGTGCTGCTCGCGAACCGAGTTCGCGGCATCCTTCGGGAGCGTGGCGAAGACGCCGTTCGACTCCGTCGCCTGCGTGAACGCGAGGCCGGGAGCGCGGCCGGAGGCAATGGCATCCTCGAGCTCGGAGCGAAGCCGCTGCGCCATCGCGTTGGAGTGCCGCGCGCTGCGCAGCCAGAGTTCATCGGTCAGCAACGCGATCAGCTGAGCCGAGATGAACCGCATCTTGGATGCCAGCTGCATGTCGAGCTTGCGCAGGTAGGTCATGCCCTGCGAGGCATGCGGGTTCAGCACCACGACCGCCTCGCCGAACAGCAGCCCGTTCTTCGTGCCGCCGAAGCTCAGCACGTCGACTCCCGCATCGCTTGTGAAGGTGCGAAGCGGCATGTCGAGGTGGGCGGACGCGTTGGCGATGCGGGCGCCGTCCATGTGCACACGCATGCCCAGCGAGTGGGCGTGGTCGGTGATTGCACGCACCTCCTCGACCGAGTAGCACGTGCCGAGCTCCGTGGTCTGCGTGATCGACACGGCCAGCGGCTGGGCCCTGTGCTCGTCGCCCCAGCCCCACGCGTGCTTGTCGATGAGCTCGGGCGTGAGCTTGCCGTCCGGAGTGTCGACCGTCAGCAGCTTGAGGCCGCCGACTCGCTCGGGCGCACCGTTCTCGTCGGTGTTGATGTGCGCCGTGGAGGATGCCACAACAGCACCCCACCGCGGAAGCATCGACTGCAGCGCTGTCACGTTCGCTCCGGTGCCGTTGAACACCGGGTACACCTCGACGCCGTCCCCGAAGTGCTCGGCGAACACCTCGTGCAGGCGCTCGGTGTAGGCATCCTCGCCATAGGAGATCTGATGCCCGCCGTTCGCGGCCACGATGGCGTCGATGATCTCGGGATGCGCGCCCGCATAGTTGTCCGAGGCGAACGAGCGGGAGTCGGGGTCGTGCAGTCGTGTAGTCATCGCTTCCTATTGTCGCTGTGTCCGCACGGTCGGCCCCGCGAGACTTGGTGCACGCGATGAGACTCAGCGCAGTACGGCAAGCCTCGTCGCCACCACCACGTCTCGGTGAGCAGGGGTTGCCTGGGTCAGCCGACGGACGTGGCGATGATGCCCTTCGTGGACTCGATCGCATCGCCCATTTTCTTGCCGAGCGCTTCGTAGAACATCGAAAGCGGAAACTCGTCGTCGAGCACGGCATCCGTGTAGCCCTTCGGCGCGCCCGCAAGCACCTCGAGCGGCAGCCCCTTCGCCCAGACGGATGCCGGGTTCGGCGCAAGCACGCTGCTCACGAGCTCGTACGCCGCGAGCCAGTGCGCGGTCTTCGGCCGGTCGATCGAGCGCCAGTACAACTCGTTGATGGCATCGCTGAGCGAGACGACCGCGTCGCCGACGGCATCCCAATCGACGGAGAGTTGAGTGTCGGTCCAGTCGAGCACGCGGTGCTGGTGCAGCCACGCGAACAGCAGCTGCCCGCCGAGACCGTCGTAGTTGCGCACCCGGCTGCCCGTGATGGGGAAGCGGAAGATGCGGTCGAACAGGATCGCATAGCGCACAAGCTTTGCGTGCTCCAGGATGCTGCGCTGGTCGTCAGACAGCTCCTCAGGGGCCCGCGCACCGAGGGTCTGCTCCAGTCGGTACGCCTCCCGGTACGCCGTGAGGTCGCAGCGCAGCTCCTCGAGCGAGTAGAGGAAGTACGGCATGCGCTGCTTGATCATGAACGGGTCGAACGGCAGGTCGCCCCGCATGTGGGTGCGGTCGTGGATGATGTCCCACATCACGAACGTCTCCTCGGCCAGCTTCTGGTTATCGAGCAGGCGTGCGGCGTCGTTCGGCAGGTCGAGCTTCGTGATCTCGGATGCCGCGCGCACCACGACGCGGTAGCGTGCGGCCTCGCGGTCCTGGAAGATCGCCCCCCACGTGAAGGTCGGGAGCTCTCGCATGGCCACCGTCTCGGGGAACAGCACCGCCGAGTTGGTGTCGTACCCGCTCGTGAAGTCGACGAGGCGCAGCGACACGAACAGTTTGTTGCCGTAGTCGGTGCGCTCGAGCTCTGCGACGAACTCGGGCCAGATCGTCTCGACGATCAGGGCCTCGACGTGCCTCTCGGTCGAGCCGTTCTGCGTGTACATCGGGAAGACGACGAGGTGCCGCAGCCCGTCGATGCGGTGTTGCTGCGGCTGGAACGCGACGAGCGAGTCGTAGAAGTCGGGCACGCCGAAGCCGGAGTCGACCCAGCGCTCGAAGTCGCCCTGCAGTGCGGCGAGGTAGTCCGCGTCGTGCGGGAAGAGCGGGGCGAGGTCGCGGATCGACTCCACGATCGTGGCGACGCGAGCGCGGGCATCCGCGTGGCGCGAGGCATCCGGAATGGAGCCGTCCTTGACCTGATCGCCCTGGATGCTCGAGGCCGCGTGCTTGAGCGCGAGCCACGCGGGATCGGTCGCGATGCCGGCGAGGCGTTCGGCGTTCGTATCGAGAGCCTCGTCGGCCCCCGTGGAAAAGGCGATGGACATGACGAGACCTCCTCGGTGGTGACTCTTTTGCGTCTCCTCCGAGCGTAACGACGGCCATCGGGGTCGAGTTTGCCGAGTAGCGACCCAGAGCTGCGTCTGTGACCGAATCGGCGCAACTTCATTGCGTCGAGCCATAAACAACCGCGGCCGCGAGCTTCTCAGTGGGCGATCGGATACTCCACATACGCGAACCGCGTGCCGTCGGGCGACCAGCTCGCGACGTTCATCGTGCCTTGTCCGCCGTACAGCTCGACGACATCCACAGGCTCTCCGCCGTCGGGATCGATTCGCCTGATCAGCACCTGCTCGTTGGCGGGATGCCCCGCCACACCAGGCCCGTAGCTCACGTACACGAGATCACGGCCACCTGGGGCTACATGCGGGAACCAGTTGACGCGCTCGTCGAACGTGAGTTGCTCGACGGATGAGCCGTCCGGCCGGCAACGGAACAGTTGTGCGTGCCCATGGTGCTCGGATTCCCGCTCGGAGTTGAAGTAGACCCACTCACCGGTTGGGTCGAATTCGGCTCCGTCGTGCGGCTTCTCGGAGAACGTGAGTTGTGTGTCGTCCGATCCGTCGACGCCGATCGTGAAGACGTTCGTGCGGGCCGGCGTGCCCGGGCCGGGCTTCGGGCCGAGGGGCTCCAGCCCGATGTACGAGAGCGTCGTGCCGTCTGGCGAGATGCCGTGCAGGTAGTGGTTGAAGGGCCCGTCGTGCTCGTGCGTCACCTGTCGGGTCGTGCCGTCCGCGAGCGAGACCTGATGGATGTGCTTGTCCTCGGCCGAAATGTAGAGGTAGCGGCCGTCCGGTGCGACGACGTGATCGTTGTTCGAGCTGTCGATGGCGCCCGTCGGCACGTGCTCGATCGCGTCCCGACCTGCACGCTCCGCGGATGCCTCGATGCGGTAGATGAGGCCGTCCTGATTGAAAACGAGCCACTCCGCGTCACCCCAAAACGGCGAAACGGTCCAGTTCGGGGCCTCGAACACGGCATCCGTGTTCTCCAGCACCACCCGGCGTTCACCGGTCGTGATGTCGACGACGACCAGCCTCGAGAGCTGACCCGGTTCGAGAGTGCGCCATGCGCGGGTTGCCATATCGCCTCGCCTTCCTTCCGCAGGGCCCCATTCTGACGCCTGCGAAGATGGAACGATGACGGCGCTTCGCACCATCGGCAAGTGGGTCCCCGTTGCGGTGCCTTTGGTCGCGGCGCTCACATTGGTGCTGGCCTGGGGCACGAAGCCGGGAGTCGGTCTCGCCATCGTGCTCGCGGTCATCCTGATCGGCGCCATCCTCGTCGCCGTTCACCACGCCGAGATCATCGCGCACCGGGTGGGCGAGCCGTTCGGCTCGCTGATCCTCGCCATCGCGGTGACGATCATCGAGGTCGGCCTCATCGTGACGCTGTCGGCCGGCGGCGACGAACATGCGGCGACCCTCGCGCGAGACACCGTGTTCTCGGCGTTCATGATCACGACCATGGGCGTCGTCGGGCTCTCCATACTCGTCGGCGCGTTCAAGTTCGGCACCGTGCGGTTCAACTCGGAGGGATCCGGCGCCGCGCTCGCCACGCTCTCCACGCTCGCGGTGCTGTGCCTCGTGCTGCCCGACTTCACCGAGGCATCCGGACCGCGCTTCTCGCCGACTCAGCTGGCATTCGCCGCGATCGCATCCCTCGCGCTGTACGTGCTGTTCGTCATCACCCAGACCATCTCGCATCGCAAGTTCTTCCTGCCGGTCTCAGACACGGGGAAGGTGCTGGAGGAGGACGCCGAAGACGAGCACAGCGAGCCGCCCACGGTCCGCGCCACGCTGACGAGCCTCGTGCTGCTTCTCGTCTCGCTGGTCGCCGTCGTCGGGCTCGCGAAACTCGAATCGCCGTCGATCGAGGGTGGCGTCGTGGCGCTCGGGCTTCCGGAGTCCGTCGTCGGAGTCGTCATCGCGCTCGTCATCCTGCTGCCCGAGAGCATCTCGGCAGTTCGGGCTGCTCAACGCAATCACATCCAGACCAGCCTCAACCTGGGCCTCGGGTCGGCCATGGCGAGCATCGGGCTGACGATTCCGGCCGTGGCGGTTGCATCCATCTGGATGCCTCAGCAGCTCGTCCTCGGGCTCGGGGAGACGCAGATCGTGTTGCTGCTGCTCTCGATAGTGGTGAGCATCCTGAGCGTCGTGCCCGGCCGCGCGACGAAGCTGCAGGGCGGAGTGCACCTGGTGATCTTCGCCGCGTTCCTCTTCCTGTCTGTCTCACCGTAGCCGTCTGTGTCGCCGTAGCCGTCGCCCCTGACCGCGCTTCAAGCACGCACGTCAACCTGAGAGGGTGCCGTCATATACGGATGAATCGACTTGCGTTTTCGAGGATCGCGTGATTTGCCCGCCAAAATCCGCGTGATTCCGCGGGATTTTCGCTCCCAGGGCCCTCGGAGGGTCTGTGCACAGGCTGTCCAGAGCGCATGAGTACCGTGTCGGAGTCGTCGGACTTAAACGCTCGATCCAGACAACACCCGTAAGGGTCGTGATGCCGTTCGACGAAAGCCCCAATACCGCGGATGCTGCCTGCTGTACCCGCGGGGCGCCTAGCCGGCGCGCGTTCAGCGCGCGTCGTGGCCGCCGCCGTGCCCCCACACGGCGGTGAGCCGCGCGTGGCGTTCAGGGACGACCAGCCCGCCCGGGTGTGGCCTGCGCGCACAGCGTGCGGGGAGCATCCGTTGCCTGCAAGATGCGTGCGCGCGCTTGCCGGTGGACAACGCGGGGCAGCCCCGACAATTGGAACCTTTTGACCTTCCTTACCCGAATCTCACCCGCCAACCTCAAGAACACCCTTCGCGCGCTCTCCGACCGCAACGGCCGGCACCGAGCGGCCGGCAAGATCACCCGCCACAAGCGCCCCCTCCTCTTCGGCGCGACGGCCGTTGCCGCTGTCGCCATCGCCGCGGTCGCCACCTCCGTCGTGGTGCCGAACGCATACGCCGAACCGGCGAAGCAGCTGGCCGCAGCGGCCGCCGACATCACGGCAGCCGGGCCCCTTACAGACGCCGTGAAGGCGTCGTCCGTCTCCGCGACGTCGGTGGTGCCCAAGGCCGCCAAGGCGTCGTTCGACGCGCTTGCCGTGGCCCAGATCACCCAGGAACAGGTGCAGGGCCGAGCCGACGTCACCGATCTGGGCAAGGCGATCAGTGCTCTGCAGAACAACTATTCGTCCAACCCCGGAACGCTGCACAAGCTGACGGTGGCCGCCCAGGCTGCCGTCAAGAACGCGGATGCCGCAGCTGCCGCGCATGACGCGGCAGTGGTCGCCGCGCAGAAGGCCGCACAACTGGCCGCGCAGGAGGCGGCGGCGAAGGCCGCAGCCGAGGCGCAGGCCGCGGCCGAGGCGCTCTCGAGGGTGAATACGCCCGACGGCGCCAGGACCGTCGCGCAGTCGATGATGGCCAGCAAGTACGGCTGGGGCAGCGACCAGTTCCAGTGCCTGAACAGCCTGTGGAATCGCGAGTCCGGCTGGAACTACCAGTCCTACAACGCAGGAAGCGGCGCGACGGGCATCCCGCAGGCGCTTCCCGGCTCGAAGATGGCGTCGTTCGGCAGCGACTGGGCGACCAACGCTGCCACCCAGATCGCCTGGGGCCTCGACTACATCTCGCGTGGCTACGGCACCCCGTGCGCCGCGTGGGGTCACTCGGAGTCGTCCGGCTGGTACTGATCCTCCAGGCCTGATTTCGACTGCAGAAAAGGCTCTACCCCTCGAGGGGAAGAGCCTTTTCTGCAGTTCAAAGGGCTTCGGCCAGGCGGGCCACTCATCCTGAGGGATGAACTTGCCAGTGGGCACGCGCTCGGGGCATGACGTCGGCCGTAGCGTGGCGGCCATGGATGAGTTGTTCGCACGGTTGCCGATCCGCGGCGAGTTGACGCCCAGCGTCGCACGGTTGCTGCGCGTCGGGATTCCCCTGGCCGCGGCCGTCACCTTCCTGGTGCTGTGGACGATCGCGGAGAGCGGTCGCACGCCGCTGGCGCCGAAACTCGTGATGTTCGCTCTCTATGCGCTCGCGATCGGCCTGGCCGGGGTGATGCCGCGGCTCGCGCTCGCCGTCATCGCGGCTGTTCCGGTGGGGTTGCTTGCCCTGGGCCTCGTGGTCACCGTGCTGACGCCGCTTGCTGAGACCTACGCCGGATACTTCTTCAGTTGGGCCGGCTGGGGCATCGACCTCTCGACCTCGTGGCCCGCGTGGTTCGCCGTTCCGGTCGTGGTCGGGTACGTCGCGATGACGAACGAGCGCAGGCGGATGCGCGTGGCATCCTTGCTCGCCGGCGTCGCGAGCGCCGTCGTGTACTCGGTCGTTCTCGTGCTGAGCGGATGGCTGTCATGGACGTCCGCGATCGGGAACGGCTTCGGAAGCATGCTGAGCAGCTGTGTCGTGTTCGTCGCCGCACTTGTGGCCGCGGTTGCGGCGGCCTGGCTTATCGGGATCGGGCTTGCCGCGTTGCGCCGCGTCGAAGTCGTGACGGATCGCCTAGAGACGACGACGGCCAAGCTCGACGACGCGGACCTCGAGCTGCGGCTGGCGCACGATCGCGGGCGAATCTCGCGAGACATCCACGACTCCCTGGCGCATTCGCTCGCCATCGTGGTTGCGCAGGCGGAAGGCGCCTCCGCCATTCACGAGGTAGATCCGGATGCCTCGCGCGAGTCTCTGGGGAACATCGCGACGGTCGCGCGAGAGGCACTCGGCGAGGTGCGGCGGCTGGTCGAGCGCATCAATGACGAAGACGACGTGAGCGAGCACAGGAGCCGCATCGAGCACATCCCCGCTCTTGTGGACGATGTGCGCGCCGCGGGCATCGACGTCACGCTACGAGTGCTTGGCGACCTCGCCCCGCTTGCCCTTTCTAAGCAGGTCGCCGCCTATCGCATCGTGCAGGAGAGCCTGACGAACGCGCTGAAGCACGCGGGCCGCGGCGCGACGGTGACGGTCACGCTCGACGCGCAGGGGGCAGGGCTCGCCGTGCTCGTCGTCTCCACCTGCACCGGTGGCAGCCCACTCGTGACGGGCGCCACGCGGGGCATCGGCATCGCCGGAATGAAGGAGCGCGCCCGACTCGTGGGCGGGTGGCTGACGGCACTGCCAAGCGACGACGACACATTCGTGGTCACGGCGTTCATCCCGCCGGATAGCACCGCCTTGATCGCGCCGGACGCCTCGCCCCTGCAGGCGATCGAGGTGCGGCATGACTGAGGACGCCATGGCTGAACGCGCGCAGATCCGGGTAGTCATCGTCGACGACCAGCCGTTGTTCACGGCGGGCCTGGCGATGCTCATCGACGCGCAGCCCGACATGCACTGTGTCGGCACTGCCAACGGCGGCGGTTCCGCGTTGACGCTCGTCGGTCAGGTGCGGCCCGACGTGGTGCTGATGGATCTGAGGATGCCCGGCATCAACGGTTTCGAGGCGACCGAGCTCATCGTCGCGGGTTCGGACCCGCCGAAGGTCATCGTGCTCACGACGATCAAGCGCGATGAAGCCGTCTACCTCGCGCTTCGCGCGGGCGCCACGGCCCTGCTCACGAAGGATGCCCTGCCTCGCGAAGTGCTCGGCACCATTCGCGAGGCGGTCGCCGAGAACGGGCTGGGGGCCGGAGCGGACGCCATGCAGGTGGTCAGACAGTTCGCGCGGCCTGCGCAGACGCGAACACCGGACGAGACCCTCGCCGCGCTGAGCGGCCGCGAGCGCGAGGTCTTCCTGCTGATCGCCCGCGGGCTGAGCAACGCGGAGATCGCCGAGGCCACCGTGCTGAGCGAGGCAACGGTCAAGAGCCACGTGCGCCAGGTGCTCGGCAAGCTCGGTCTGAAGAGCAGGGTGCAGGTGGTCGCTTTCGCCTACGAGAACAAGCTGATGGGAGAACCGGTATGAACGACGAGACGGATGCCGTCGGCACGAGCCCGGCATCCATCGACCTGCCGCCCACCTTCTCGGTCGATCTCACCCAGGTCGTGCGGGAGCTGCTCGTGGTTCGTCAGGCCGAGCGGGCGTAACGCGGCGTCGCTTTCGATCGGACCCCGTGGCGCGCCGAATACATTCGAGGGGTACCGTCCACCGTCGAAAGCCACGAGAAGTGAACCACGTCGCGATTCGTTCCATCGATCGGCTCCGTGCCGAGCGGGGAAGCATCAAGTGGCGCCGCTACGCCCCCGACGTACTGCCGCTCTTCGTCGCCGAGATGGATTTCGAGCCGTCGTCCGCCGTTGTCGATTCCGTTTCCCGTGCGCTCGCCGCCGGTGACACCGGTTACCTCGACGGCCCCGGTCCGCTCGCTCCCGCCTTCGCCGGATTCGCCCAGCGCTCGTGGGGCTGGCACATCGACCCGGATCGCGTTCATCTCGCGACGGATGTCACGGTGGGAATCGTCGAGACCCTGCGGCTTCTCGTCCCTCCCGTCGGCGGCCGCATCGTGCTGACGCCCCCGGTGTACGCGCCCTTCTACGAGATGGTGGGCGAGGTGCACGCGCGACCCGTCGAGGTGCCGCTGCTGGAGGCATCCGGGTGGGCTCTCGACCTTGCCGGCATCGAACGGGCTTTCGCGAACGGCGCGGATGCGCTGCTGCTCTGCAATCCGCAGAACCCCACCGGACGATGTCACTCGCCCGAGTCGCTGCAGGCGCTCGCGGAGCTCGCCGCCCGCTATGACGTTCCCATCGTGAGCGACGAGGTTCACGCGCTTCTCGCGCATCCCGACGCCGTCTTCACCCCGTTCGCCCCGATCGCCGCTGCCGCGGGAGCACGCAGCGTGACGGTCACGAGTGCAAGCAAGGCCTGGAACCTCGCCGCCCTGAAGTGCGCCTGGATCGTGCCGGCGGATGCCCGCACAGCCGCCCGCCTCGAGCGTCTCCCCGAAGAGACGGCGGCGCGCACGAGCATCCTGGGCCTGCACGCGGCCATCGCAGCCTTCGACGACGTCGAGTGGCGGGACGCGGTCGTGGAGCAGGTCGTCTCCAACATCGCACTCTTCCGCTCAGAGCTCGCCAGCCACGTGCCGGAGGCTCGACTTGTAACCCCGGATGCCGGTTACCTGGTCTGGCTCGACCTCCGCGAGGCCGGTCTGGGCAACGACCCGGCTGTCGTTCTGCGCGAAGAGGGCAGGGTGGCCTTCAACTCGGGCCCGTCGTTCGGTACAGGCGGCGAGGGCTTCGTGCGCGTCAACCTGGCGTGCGCGCCGTCCACCGTCGTCGAGGCGGTGCGACGCATCGCCGCTGTGGTTGCTGCCCGCCGCGATCGAGCGAGCAGCCGGTCGAGGGTCGCCGTCGAGGGCGTAACCGCGGGTTGAGTAGCCGCCGCCGGCGGGGTGGGGCGGCGTTGCCGCCTACTCAACCGGCGGCACCCGCCGCCACGAGGGCGCGCTCGAGGTCGTCGATGATGTCCCGCACGCTTTCCAGCCCGATCGACAGCCGGATGAGGCCGGGTGTGATGCCGGCATCCAGTCGTTCCTGTTCCGTGAGCTTGCCGTGGATGGTCGACCCGAGATGAATGGCGAGGGTGCGCACGTCGCCGATGTGCGTCATGGGCGAGACCAGCCGAAGCGAGTCGATGAAGCGGCGGGCGGCATCCCTTCCGCCTGCGAGATCGATGCTCACGATCGAGCCCGGTCCAAGCGGCAGATAGTGCTTCGCGAGATAGTTGTACGCGCTGGATGCCAGCCCCGGGTAGTGCACGACGGCCACCTCGGGCCGCTGCTCGAGCCACTCGGCCACGCGCTGTGCGTTGGCGACGTGTCGCTCCATACGCAACGACAGCGTCTCGATTCCGGTCAGCAGTAGGAAGGCGCTCGTCGGCGGCACCGTTGGGCCGTACTCCAGCACGATGACGCTGCGCAGGTACGCGCCGAACGCACCTGCGCCGAACCGCGCGACGAACGACGGGGCATCCGGCTTAGGGGCCTCCGCCAGTTGCGGGAAGCGTTCCGGTTGAGCCGCCCAGTCGAAGGTTCCGCCGTCCACGACGGCACCGCCGATCACCGAACCGTGTCCCGCCAGCCACTTCGACGTGGAATGGATGACGATGTCGGCGCCGTACTCGATCGGACGCTCGAGGTACGGCGTCGGAACCGTGTTGTCGACCACGAGCGGAACCCCGCCCTTATGCGCGATGCGCGCGAGCCGCTCGATGTCGGTGACCTGGCCGAGCGGGTTCGGCAGCGTCTCAGTGTAGAGAGCCTTGGTGCTGGGGCGGAAGCGGGATGCCCACTCCTCGTCGGTCGCGGCATCCGGCACGTACTCGACGTCGAGTCCCTGCCGCTTGAGCGTGCCGCGGAACATCTCGCGCGTACCCTCGTACAACGATTGCGTGACCAGGATGTGATCACCTGCCTGCGCCAACGCGAACAGGGCAGCCGCGATGGCGGCCTGCCCGCTGGCGACGAGGATGCCGTCGATTCCGCCCTCGAGATCGGCCAGTCTCTTGCCGGCCACGGCGTTGGTCGGGTTGTCGTTGCGGGAGTACGCGCGCCTCGTGCTCCGGCCGGCGAACAGGTCTTCACCGTCGTCGAAGCTCTCGAACAGGTACCCGGCGGTTTGGTAGACGGGTGTGACGCGAGCGTGGGCCTCCGCGTCGATGAGTGCTCCCGCGTGGATCTGGCGGGTCTCGAAATCGGGGCGGCGTTCCTGCTCGGGCATGCATACCACCGTAGTGACCGCTGGGTGCCGGGCCGCGTTCGGAGTCGTCGGGTGACGCAGGAGCAGCTGACGGGCGCCGTTCGTGAATGCCCCGGGACGCGAACCCGTTTCGACTGCAGAAAAGGCCCTTCCCGCTGCAGAGAAGAGCCTTTTCTGCAGTTGAAAGGTTCCGGCGGGCATCCTGAACCACGGACCCCTTCGGTCCGACCCGCGACAATAGAGCCCATGGCACGTACGGTTAGGGGCGCTCGCGTCCTCATCACGGGAGCGGCGAGCGGCATGGGTAGGCTCTACGCGGAGCGTGCCGTGCTGGAGGGCGCCAAGTCCATCGTGCTGTGGGATGTCGACCGGGCGTCGCTCGAGGAGCTCACGGACGTACTGCGCGCGGTCGCCGAGCCCGGTACGACGGTGCATCCGTTCGTCGTCGACCTGAGCGAGCTTGGTGCGATCGCGCAGACGGCGCATAAGGTGCGCAAGGCAGCGGGCGATCCGGACATCCTCATCAACAACGCCGGCATCGTTCGCGGCGCGCTGTTCTGGGAGCACGACAACGGCGACGACACCCGCAAGATCATGCAGGTCAATGCTCTCGCGCCCATGTATGTGACGCGGGAGTTCCTGCCGGCGATGATCGGGGATCCGTACCGAGCCAAGCGCATCGTGAACGTCGCGTCGGCAGCCGGGTTGCTGTCGAATCCGCGAATGAGCGTGTACGCGGCATCAAAGTGGGCCGTCGTCGGATGGAGCGACTCGCTGCGACTCGAACTCGAGCGCGAGGACCACGGCAACGTCAAGGTCACCACCGTCGCAACCAGCTACATCGACACGGGCATGTTCGAGGGTGCGCGGGGTCCGCTGCTGACGCCCATCATGCGACCCGAGTACGTCGCTGACCGCGTGTGGGATGCCATGCTGGCGGGTAAACCGCTGCTCACGCTGCCGCGGTCGGTCGCGCTCGCCAGGGCGCTGAAGGGCATCCTTCCCGTGAAGGCTTGGGATGCCGTCGCCGGCCCCGTCTTCGGCGTCTACTCCTCGATGGACGACTTCGTCGGGCGCCGCTGAGGCACCGCCGCGCGCTCTCTCGCGGCGTCGGCCCGGGCAACCGCACCGCCCCGCCGGTGGCCCGAGCACTTGCGCCATGTCGCGGTGACCCCGGCAATTGCCACGTCGCGGCGACCCAAGCGATTGCGCCATTTCCCGGTGACCCGAGCAATTGCACGTCGCGGTGGCCGCGGGCGATTGCACCACGTCGCGGCGACCCGAGCGATTGCGCCAGGTCGCGGTAATTGCGCCAGAACGATTGGCGCAATCCCTGCGTTCTGGCGCAGACGCTGCCGCCCGCGGCGCGCATAGCCTGCTTGTCTCGGCACGCGGGCGCGCTGCGCTCAGAGGCGGTGCTTCGCCAGCCAGCCGCAGAGCACTGAGTTGAACTCTTCCGGATGCTCCACACTCGGCAGATGCGCTGTGTCGCTGAACACGTATCCCTCGGCATGCGCCACTGCGTCGACGATGAACGCCTGCGCGGCCAACTCGTAGGAGAGGTCGAACTCGCCGACGGTGGCGAGCACGGGCATCCGCAGGTCGGCGAGTCGTTCGCATGCGGGCGGCTCCAGCGGGACCGACGACGGCGCCTCCGTGCGGTGCACGGAGTTCACGCGATTCAGCGCGTAGGCCAGCTGCACGAATTCAGGGTCGAGCTCCTCCTCGTCGCGCCCGACGCCGATCACCCACAGTGATGTCTCCAGTTTCGACAGCCGCTCCCAGTCGCGGTTCGCGTAGGCGTCGTCGAGCTCGTCGAATGCGGCATCCTCTCCGTCGGTCAGCTCGGCGTCGGGGAACCCGCTCGGCTCGGATCCGATCGTCGCGACGGCCGTGACCCGGTCAGGGCTCTCGAGCGCCAGGTCGAGCGCGATGCGCCCGCCCCTCGACGCCCCGACGACGGCCGCCTCCTCAAGGCCCAGGTGTGCGAGCAGGTCGCGGGTGTCGTCGCGGTCGCTGAACGTCACGTCGTCGGTGCGGGTCTGTCCGTAGCCGCGGGTGTCGAAGCGCACGACGAAGTGGTCGTCGACCAGGGCGGGGACGAGCGGGTCCCACATGCGCAGGGTGGCGCATCCGGCGTGGATGAGCAGAACGGCCGGCGCGGATGCCGGTCCCTCGGCCTCGTAGTAGAGCTCGGCGCCCGGCACACTCAGGTGTGGCATGCTTCCGAGCCTACGGCGGGCGCGATGCGGGGGCCAGGCGTCGGGCGGAACCGCCGGCATCGCCGAGCCAGCGTCGCCGGGACGTCGCACCCGAGCGATCGTCGCAGGGCCGTCGTCGCAGGACCCCTCTTCGAGTCGTCGTCGCCGGCACGTGCAGCACCGCACCACGTTGGAGGCGTGCCGTGGCAACGCGTTGCCATCCGGTCTCGCCCGGGTCCGTAGGCTTGAGCGGTGACGGGCGTGCTGATGGGATTCGGAATCATCGCGTTCGTCATCGTCGTCGGCTACGTCGCTGGACGTCTCGGCATCGGCGGGCCGTCCGCACCGTTCGTACTGAACCGCGTGGCGTTCTTCGTCACGAACCCTGCGTTGCTGTTCACTGTGCTCGCCCGCGCCGACCTTCGGGAGGTGTTCTCGGCGAGCGTCGTCATCGCGGCCGTGTCGGCCATCCTGACCGCCGCACTGTTCGTGCTCGCCAGCCGGTTGTTCTTCCGTCGTTCGGCAGCCGAGACGACGATCGGCGCGCTCGGCGCGGGGTATGTGAACGCCAACAACATCGGACTCCCCGTTGCCGTATACGTGCTGGGGAATGCGTCGTTCGTTGCGCCGGTGTTGCTGCTTCAGCTGATCGTGTTCGCCCCGACGGCCCTCGTCGTTCTCGATATCACGTCGCACGGGCGCGCATCCGTTCGCTCGATCCTGCTGCAGCCCGTTCGCAACCCGATGATCCTGGCATCCCTGGCCGGCTTACTCCTCGACCTGACGGGTTGGAAGGTGCCGAATGCCGTATTCCAGCCGTTCGAACTGCTCGGCGGCGCCGCGGTGCCGCTCGTGCTGCTGGCGTTCGGGATGTCGCTGCGCGGGGCACGGCCGCTCCGAGCGGTTCGCGAAAGGACGCCGATCATCGTGGCATCCGTGGGCAAAGTCGTGTTCATGCCGGTTGCGGCATGGATCGTCGCGTCCCTGCTCGGGCTGCACGGTCACCAGCTTTTCGCTGCGGTGGCACTCGGGGCGCTTCCCACGGCACAGAACGTCTTCAACTTCGCCAGCCGGTACCAGCGCGGCGAGGTGTTGGCGCGGGACACCGTGCTCGTCACGACTATCGCGGCGATACCAGCCCTGCTCGTGATCGCCTGGCTGCTGGCGTGAGATCGGCGCGCGTCCGCGAGAGGGGAGCCCGTGCGTGTCGTAGAAGCTGCGGCGGCCGAGCTCAGCCGAAGATCATCGGGCGGTCTTCGTCTTCATTGGGGCCGTGCAGCGAGACGTCGAGGTCGACGAGGACCGGCACGTGGTCGCTCGGAGCATCGCCCTTGCGTTCGTTGCGATGGATGCTCGCGTGCGTCACGAGGTCGGCGAACGGCTGCGAACCCAGGATGAAGTCGATGCGCAGTCCCTCGTTGCGCGGGAAGCGCAGTTGCTTGTAGTCCCAGTAGGTGAATCCCTCCGGCTGATAAGGCCGCACCACGTCGGTCAGCCCGATCGCTTGGAATGCAGCGAATGCCTCCCGCTCAGGCTGAGAGATGTGGGTAGACATCCCGGGAACCAGGCTGGGGTCGCCCACGTCGGCATCCGTCGGCGCGATGTTCCAGTCGCCCATGAGCGCGAGCGGCTGGTCGGGTTTCTCCGCGAGCCAGGCACGGGCATCCGCTGCCAGCGTGGCCAGCCAGTCCAGCTTGTACACGTAGTGCGGGTCGCTGAGCGAACGGCCGTTCGGAACGTAGAGGCTCCAGAGCCGCATGCCGGCGACCGTCACACCCATTGCTCGAGCCTCGCGAGGAAGCTCAGGGCCCTCCTCGCCTTTCTCGAAGCCGGGCATCCCGTCGAACTCGACGGCGACATCCTCGATGGGTAGACGCGAGGCGAAGGCGACACCGTTCCACTGGCTGAACCCGTGGATCGCCACCTCGTAGCCGGCCTCTTCGAAGGCCTCGATGGGGAACTGCTCAGGCTTGCACTTGATCTCCTGCATCGCCAGAACATCGACGTCTTCGCGCACGAGCCAGTCGACGATGCGGCCCGCGCGGGCGCGGATGGAGTTCACGTTCCAGGTGGCCACACGCATGCCGACAATCTATCGGGTGCCTCCGACGGGAGGCCGCGCCGCAATCGCGCCACCGTCGTCGGATGCCTACCAGGGCCGCCGCGCTGCGATTGCGCCAGTTCGTCGCGCGTGTACCAGGGCGACCGTGCTGCAATTGCGCCACGTTTGCGTGATTGCGCCACGTTTCCTGGCGCAAGCGCGCCAATGTGGCGCAAACGGCGAGGCGCGCCGCGTCGGGGCAGGCGCACGCACGAGGCGCGGGGCGCGAGATGCGGAGGCGGCTACCAGCCGCCTCCGCCGCCACCGCCGCCTCCACCACCGGAGAAGCCGCCTCCGCCCGATCCGCCGAACGAGCTGGATCCGCCGCTGCTCGCCGCGGGCGTCGTGGCGAAGCTCGAGCTCGAGAACGCGGTCGACCACAGGGCAAGGGTGAAGAACGGGGAAGGACCGCTGTACCAGTCAGGCGCGCCCTGATCCGTCGTCACGTAGCGATCCTGCAGCACCTTGACCCACTGCTCCGACACTCCGAGCACCATGGCGTAGGGCAGCACCTTCTCGTACAGCTTGATGACCGCTTGCGAATCGCGCACGTCGATGCGCTCCGCTGTCTTCGGGCTCTGCAGGAAGGCGATCCTGTCCTTCTCGGCCAGCTGGATGTACTGCCTCAGCCCCTCGAGGTGATCGCGCACCTCGGCGCCCTTGTCTGTGATGCGCAGCCGAGGCGACCTGAGAACGAGCAGCACGAGAGCGAACAACGCCGTGAGGAGGTCGGGGAGCACAACCCACCAGGCGCCCGCCTTGTTCGCGGCGGCCAGGATCAGGTGAACGATCGGCAGCACCAAGAGAAGCAGCAGGCCGAACCGCACCCACGAGTTGGCTCGATTCCTCGCCTTCAGGCGCAGCCCGAGCTCCGTGACCCGGCTGCGAGCGGATGCCCGCTGCACAGCGAGTGCATCGCCGAGCGTGCGATCCGACTGGTCGAGCACGCGGCTGGTGCCGACCTGCGCCTGGGGGAAGAGCACGCCGAGCAGTGCGATCTCCGAGTTGTCGAGTGACGACCAGTCCGTGCGCTGGAGCGTGACCGTGTAGCGGGAGCTGGCCGGGGCATCCGTGTTCTCGGAGATGCTGATGTACTTGCCCACCGCCAGGCCGACCAGTTCTGCAGGGAAGGCCGCGTCGCTCTTGCCCAAGAAGTCCGCGGCGAGCATGGGCCAAACGCCGGCGGGCGCGTCGTACTCGGCCACGATGATCCCGCGGCCCTTGGCATCGCGGAACGGGCCCGTGCGCAGATAGACCACCCAGCCGATGCCGGCGAGCACGGGGATGAAGAAGAACCACGGCAACACTGCCCACTGCCATGCCGTGCGGGCATGCGGAGGTTCGGCGAACGCCGAGTTCTGGAAGCCGATCGCCACCGTCAGGGACTTGTACGGGCTCAAGCCCTGAACGCTCGCGGCGATGGTGTCGCCTTCGGTGCGGATGCTGCACGGCTGCTCCGACACTCCGTTGGCGGCTTCGGCGGCGGAGGGATAGCACGCCTGCTGCCCCGTCAAGGCGCCGGTGATGCCGTCGTGCAGTCGCACCTGCACGGATGCCTCACCCACCCGCGAGCCCCATCCGGTCCCGTTGACATCCCAGTAGAGCTCCGCGTCGTGGGTGTTGTCGAAGTGCCGCACGACGTTCTGCAGCGTGTAGGTGATCACGTAGGTCTTGGCCCCGTGCACGTACGTGTTCTTGTCCCCGACGCGAACCACGAGCATGTCGTCGCCGTAGCCCGCTTCGCTGCTGTCGACCGTGGCGTATGGCTGGGAGGCGCCCTGGGCATCCGTGATGGAGCGCAGCTTCACGTGCAGCGGGATGTCGTCGACGAACGTGGGGATAGCGCGCTCGATTCCGTGGTTCACGTCGGCGTCGGGGAACCGCACTGCGATCGTCTCGATGACCGTCATGGACGAGTTGCGGGCGGCGTCGCGGTGCAGGTCGAACACGGCGTCGAAGCGGTCCACCGTGAGCGACGCGACGGGGTCGGCCGCGAGCGGGCGCACGACGCCGGATGCCACGGCATCGGCAGGCCCGGATGCCTCGCGCGGCGCTGCACCCGCCGGTGCGCCTCCGATGAGCACTATGGCGCAGGCCGCGACGAGCACGGCGAACACGGAGGCGAGGCGATGGCGCATGCGCCAAGGCTAGTGAAGGCGCGGGACACCCAGGATCTCACCGACCATTGCACCATTACCCTTGAGGGGTGACCGACACCCGCCAGCAGCTCATCGAACACATTTCGAACGAGGCCGTCTTCCACGGCGACTTCACGCTGACGAGCGGCAAGAAGGCATCCTTCTACGTCGATCTGCGCAAGGTGAGCCTCGACCACAGGGTCGCGCCGCTGATCGGTCAAGTCATGCTCGACCTCATCGCCGACGTACCGGATGTCTCCGCCGTGGGCGGCATGACCATGGGCGCCGACCCCGTCGCCGCCGCGATCCTGCACCAGGGAGCGGCCCGCGGCCTCGCCTATGACGCCTTCGTCGTGCGCAAGGAACCGAAGGACCATGGGCGCGGCAAGCAGGTGGAGGGCCCCGACCTCGAGGGCAAGCGCGTGATCGTGCTCGAAGACACCTCGACCACCGGCGGATCCCCCCTTAAAGCTGTCGAGGCGCTGAAGAAGGTCGGCGCCGAGATCGCCGCGGTCGCGGTCGTGGTCGACCGCAATACCGGAGCGCGAGAGGTGATCGAGGACGCCGGCTATCGCTACCTCGCCGCCATCGGACTCGACGATCTGGGTCTCGCCTAGTGTCCGATCGCTTCTCCGGTGGGCCGAGCGGGCCCGATGACCCAGAGGAACCCGACGACGACCTCGCATCGTTGCTCGGCGCTGGCAACGATGAGTCGCGAAGCGACGGCGATTCGGGCGACGGCGACGACCTCGGGACAGACCGGCGGCTTCCCTTCGAACCAGACGAGCTCGATATCGACGACGATCCGGATGCCTACGAGCCGGCCTTCCCGCCCCTTCCGTCGGCCGCACCCCGGCCCGCCCCGACGCTGCCCGATCCGCGGGCGGCGCCGCCCACCTATGACATCCCCGAGCTGTCGATGCCTATCCCGCCTCGGCCCGAGGGGCCACGTCGCGGGTCGTCGAGCGCCGGTTCGGGCGGCACGGGCGACGGCGAGGCGAGATTCTTCTGGGGTCTGACCCCGAACGACGAACCCGACCCGCTCGTGCACGGCGCAGGGGGTGCCGACGACGCTCCGCCCGACGCGGACCCGCGGGACAGCAGGGATGGCGAGCCTGCCCCGGACACCGATGGAGACGAGGGCTCGCCCGCTCGGGAGTCGGACGAGACGAAGGCATCGAGCGGGCGACGCGCTCGTCGTGACCGGCCAGGACCGGGTCTCGTGCCGCCGACTGTTCCGCTTGCGCCCTACGTGCCTCCCGTGGTCGAGCCGGAGCCCCCCACCGCCGAACCGCCCACGGCTGTCCTGCCTCGGGCCGACGCGATCGGCGAAGCAGGGGAGCCGGTGACGGCACCCGCACCTGAACCGCCCACGGCTGTCCTGCCGCAGGCTGGCGCGATCGGCGAAGCAGGGGAGCCGGTGACGGCACCCGCGCCGAACCCTGCGGACACGCCCACCGTGGCCACGCCTACCGTCGGCGAGCGTGAATCCGCTCCCCCTGCGTCGGAGTCGGCCGCGTCAGCCACGGCAGCGATTCCTCCGGTGCCCGGGGCGATCCCTCCGGTGCCCGGGACGATCCCGTCGGTGCCCAACTCGACTCCGTCGGTGCCCGGCTGGATTCCGCCAGCGCCCGACTCGACTCCGTCGGTGCCCGGGTCGGTTCCGCCGGTGCCCGCCTCTACACCGCCAGCCCCGGAGTCCACCACACCGGCGACCCCGGAATCCACTGAGAACCCGGAGCCTGCACCGGGCACGGTGACACTGCCCTGGTTGCGCCGCTCGAGGAGGCGGCAGGCCGAGGATGAGGTCGCCGATGGCCTCCTCCCGGTGGCCCCGTCCGATGGCTTGCCCGGCGTGCCGCCGAGCGACGGCTTCCCCATCGCAGCCCCCGGTGTCGACTTCCCGCACGCGGCGGGTGCCGACGCTGCCACGGAGCCATCCGAACACTCGGGGGAACCGGCGCCTAGCGAACCCGCGGCCAACGAACCCGCGGCCAACGAAGAAGCGACCGGAGAAGAGGCCCGAGCGGAAGCTGCACACGGCGTCGACGAGGCAGGCGCGGCAGCGGACGACGGCAGCGACACGTCAGCGTGGTCGCTGTTCGGGGACCTGCTCGATACGGGGCCGCAGACATCCGAGCTCCCTGAGCACGAGGCGCCGCAGCTCGATTCGTCGTCGATCGAGGACCAGGACGATGACGATGAGGATGACGATGAGGCCGCTGCGCCGCCTGCGCCACCCGTCTCCGCGGGCTCGGCAACGGCATCCGACGCGCCCTCCTGGCCGTGGGGTGCGTCAGCGGTTGCGTCGTCGCAGTCGGCGGACGAGCATCCGGATGCCACCACCGTCTTCACGGGAGTCGTGGCCGGAGTCCCGATCGGCCAGATGCCCATGCCCTCGCCGGTCGAGTCTTCCGCGACGGATGACCTCGGCGGCACTCCGACATCGGCGACGGAGCGATTGGAGCCACCCGGTGCGGGAGCTGGCGGTGTGGGTGCAGGCGGTGCGGGTGCAGGCGGTGCCGCACTCCTGGCCGGCGACGAGGGGCCGTCGGGTAGGCGAGCGCGTCGGGCACCGAAAGCCGGCGGGCCTGGCCGAGGCGAGGCATCCGGGCGCGACGACGATGCAGGCGGGCCGTCGCCGCGGGCACAGCGCATCATGCTGATCGTCGCGGCCGCCATGCTCTTCGTGCTGCTGCTCGTTGCACTGTTCATCGTCGGGCGCAACATGGCGCAGCCCGTCTCGGTCGTGACGCCGAGCCCCACGCCGACGAAGACCGCAACGCCGACGCCCACCCCGACACCGACCGCGACCGCGGCGGCGACGGGTCCGCAGGCGCCGGGCACGCATCCGTGGAACACGTTGCGGGGCGGCGAATGTCTGCAGCCCTTCACGTCCCCATGGGCCCAGGCCTTCACCGTCGTCGACTGCGCCGCTCCGCACGCAGCTCAAATGGTCTACACGGGCGTGTTCTCGGCCGACCCGAACGCGGCATTCCCTGGTGTGGATCAACTCGCGTCGCAGATCAACCTGCTGTGCTCGCGACCCGGCGTGCTCAACCTGGATGCCGCCGGACAGTACGACGATGCTCAGGTGCAGGGCAGCTATCCGGTCACCGAGAAGCAGTGGAAAGACGGCCAGCGTTCCTACTTCTGCTTCGTCAGCCGCTCTTCCGGGCAGCCGATCGCGGGCAGCCTGGCGGGTCCCGGTCCCCAGTAGGTCAGCCTGCGCGCTGGCCGATGCGGGCCTCGAGACCCTGTCGCACCCCTGGCCACTCGTTGTTGAGGATCGAGAACACCACGGTGTCGCGCACGATTCCCTTGTAGACCTGGTGGTTGCGCAGCACACCGTCTTGCTTGGCGCCCAAACGGGCGATCGCCGCACGCGACTGGTGATTGTGCCAGTGCGTGTGGAAGTACACCGCGTTGCAGCCGAGCACGTCGAACGCGCGCTCGAGCAGAAGTCGCTTCGCGTCTGCGTTCACGCCCGTGCCGTGTGCGGAGGCGGCGAGCCACGTGTAGCCGATCTCGACCCGCAGGTTTTCCTGCGAGATGTTGCAATACGTCGTCATGCCGACCAGTTCGCCCGTCCGCGTATTGCGAATCGCCCACGGCGCCATCGAACCCTCCGTCTGCAACGACAGCCGGCGTTCGATCTCCTCCGCAATGCCCTCGGCCGTGGGTACGTTGGTGTACCAGATCTTCCAGAGCTCGCCGTCTGCTGCCGCACGCCCGAGTGCAGATGCATGGTCGGGCGAGAGCGGTTCGAGCGTGGCGAGCGGTCCGTTCAGTTGCACGGTTTCGGCGAAGGAGGTCACGCATCCGACGCTAGCGGATGCCAGGACCGGCCCGACCCGGGAGTAGCGTCACAGCCCGATTGCTACCGCTGAGCGCTGCGGGCGTTAGAACGCGTCGGTCTCGAGCGGCTCCGCGGCGACCAGCTGGAAGACGCCGTCGAGCACCTCGTTGGGGCGGAACGGATAGCGTTCGATCTCCGACGTGTCGCTGATGCCTGTCAGCACCAGCACGGTGTGCAGGCCCGCCTCGATGCCCGCGACGATGTCGGTGTCCATGCGGTCGCCGATCATGCCTGTGTTCTCGGAGTGGGCGCCGATCTTGTTCATTGCCGACCGGAACATCATCGGATTCGGCTTGCCCACGACGTAGGGCTCGCGTCCGGTGGCCTTGGTGATGAGCGCGGCGATCGCGCCCGTGGCGGGAAGGGGTCCGTCGGCGCTCGGCCCGGTCGGATCCGGGTTGGTCACGATGAATCGCGCCCCCTGACCGATCAGGCGGATCGCCTTCGTGATCGCCTCGAACGAGTAGTTGCGGGTCTCGCCCACCACGACGTAGTCCGGGTTGGTCTCGGTCAGGATGAATCCGGCCTCGTGCAGCGCGGTCGTGATGCCGGCCTCGCCGATGACGAAGGCACTGCCCCCTGGCATCTGCGATCTGCAGAAGGCCGCGGTCGCGAGAGCGGATGTCCAGATCGCTTCCTCCGGAACGTCAAGTCCAGAGGTGCGGAGCCGGGCGGCGAGGTCGCGCGGCGTGAAGATGGAGTTGTTGGTGAGCACGAGGAACGGCGTGCCCGAGTCCCGCCACTGCTGAATCAGCTGCGCAGCCCCAGGGAGCGCCTCGTTCTCATGCACGAGAACACCGTCCATGTCAGTGAGCCAGCACTCGATCTCGTCGCGATTGCCCAATGAGCCTCCTAGTTGCGGTAGTCCAAGGGTAGTCGGATCAAGCGAGGACCCGGCCCGCCAAGCTCGCCGGCGTCCCGCCTGTAATGGGGGCGCCGCCCGAGCGCTCCACAGGGGCCGGCCCCCTACGACTGACGCGGGCGCACGCCGAGGCACTTCGTCGTGCGGGCCGAGGGCTGCTTCCGTGCAAGTACAGTGATTCCGTGGACGACGCGCCCGATTCAGCCGCAGGCGCGAGCGCCACACCCGAGCAGTCAACCCACGGAGTGGGCCCATGGCCGGGCGGACCGGATGCCTGGCCGCACGACGATCGGTACGACCCGGAACTGCTTGCAAACGGGGATACCCGGAACGTCATCGATCGCTACCGCTACTGGCGCATCGAGGCGATCGTCGCGGAATTGGATGCGCACAGGCATCCGTTCCACGTCGCGATCGAGAACTGGCAGCACGACATGAACATCGGCTCGATCGTGCGCAGTGCGAACGCGTTCCTCGCGCACACCGTGCACATCGTCGGGCGGCGGCGCTGGAACAAGCGCGGCGCGATGGTCACCGACCGCTACCAGCACGTCGTTCACCACGACACGATCGCCGACCTTGTGACGTGGGCACGGAACGAGGGGATGCCGATCATCGCGGTGGACAACGTTCCTGGCAGCGTGCTGATCGAGACGTTCGACCTGCCCGAGCGCTGCGTGCTGCTTTTCGGCCAGGAAGGGCCCGGCCTCTCGGCCGAGGCGATAGACGCGGCGGATGCCATCGTGGAGATCGCGCAGTTCGGCTCCACCCGTTCCATCAATGCGTCTGCTGCGGCTGCCATCGCCATGCACGCCTGGGTCGTGCAGCACGCGCGCTTGGGCTGAAACCGAAGGCCCGCCAGAGAGGCTATTGCGCCCGAACCTGCCGATTGCGCCGGCTTTTGTGGCGCAGACGCGAGGTTCTGGCGCAGTAGACCGGCGGCGCGATCACGAAGTCTGCTGAGCCAGCCACTCGTCGAACGTCTGGGTGCCGAGCCGTGCGTCGGGTCCAGGCAGAATGCCGCCGTCGCGCATGCCGCGGCCCATCGCCCCTGGCATCCCGAAGTCGATCACGACCCGACGCATGCCCCGCGCCGCCAGATACGCCCTGATCATGTGCGTCAGCTGCTCCTCGCGTGGCCCCGCCAGGTCTCTGTCGAGCCCACGCGGCTCGCCGAGAGCGATCTCCGCAAGTGCCTCGCCCACCTCGGCCGCGGCGATCGGCTGACAGCGTGCGACGGGCGCGAGCTGCAGCGGACCGAAGGCGGCGCGTGTCGTCATCTGCTGCGCGAACTCGTGGAACTGGGTCGCCCGCACCATGCTCCAGCCCCCAGGCATCGCCAGGAGGATCCGCTCCTGCGCTGCCTTGCCCGCGTAGTACCCGCTGTCCGCCTTGGCGGCGCCGACGATCGACAACGCCACGTGGTGCGGCACACCAGCGCGCTTCTCGGCTGCGAGGAGATTGCGTGTGACCGTCCCGAAGAACCTCACGGCCGCCTTCGCCGACTGCGAGGTCGTCGAGGTCACATCGACGACGGCGGCCACTCCCTGCACCGCCTCTTCGAGCCCGGATGCCGACAGCAGGTCCACGCCGGCAGAACGAGACAGCGTGACCGGCTCGTGCCCGCGCGCCTTCAACGCCGCTTCGACGTGCCTTCCGACGATTCCGGTTCCTCCGGCAACGGCGATCTTCATCGGTTCCTCTCCGCTCTCGACTCCGCGCGATCGCTCAGCCAGCGAGCTCGCTGGGCGCTCCGAACGATTCGGCGACGCGGTGGATGCCCTCGGCATCCAGCTCGAAGACCAGCTCACCGTCCCGCGGGCTGGGTGCCGCCACGATCGAGACGCGCGGAGCCCCTGATGCCGGCAGATCGATGAGCGCGAACCCCGCGCCGATGCGTGCCCGCTCGACACCGTCGGGAGCCGTGACATCGGAGGTGTTGGTGACGCCAGGGGCCACCACGATCGGGATGCCGCGTTCCAGCGTGACCAGCGGGTGATGGTAGTGGCCGCTGAGCACGAGGCGAGTGTCGCTGCCCTCGAGCACACCGAGCAGCGCGTGCGGGTCGGCGAGTTCGAGCCGCCGCAGGAGCGGCGTCACCGCGCGCGTCGGGGGGTGGTGCACGACGACGACCGTGCCGAGATCGACGGGCTGTGCCACCGCTGCGGAGAGCCAGGCGAGCTGGTCGGCATCCACGGACCCATAGGCGGCCTCCGGAACCGACGAGTCGAGAGTCACGATTCGGTGCCTGCCGATCGTGATCGCACGGGTGCGCGGCCCGAGCACGGCGGCGAAGGCATCCGGATGATCGTGGTTCCCCATGGCGTACACGACCTGCGCTCCGCGTTCCTCGGCCCACGGCTCGACGAGGTCGCGGAGCCCGCGGTACGACGCCTCCGTGCCGTCTTCGCTGAGATCGCCCGAGAGCACGACCGCGTCGATACCCGGAATCTCGGACGCCGTGGCGAGCACGCGGGCGAACGCGGCCCCCGTGTCGACGATGCCGTAGTGCAGCGTCGAGGGGTCACCGAAGAGGTGGGTATCGCTGATGTGCAGCAGACGCAGGTCGGCGCGTGCCTGGTGGGATGCCTTCACGCGGCCACCCTACCCACGCCCGGTGACGCCGCAGGGGCACCGCACGGTGCGGCACAGCGGTCAGTGCGGGAGCACGTGTCCCATGGTGATGAGCGGCCCGGCAAGGGAACCGCCGTCGACCGGAAGGGTGACGCCCGTGATCCAGGATGCGTCGTCGGAGGCAAGGAACGCCACCGCGGCCGCGATGTCGGCGGGCTCGCCGACGCGACCGAGCGGGTAGAGCGGTGTGAGGGCATCCGGGCCGCCTTGGTCGTCCCACACGCGGGTGCGGACGGTGCCGGGGGCGACGACGTTGATGCGCACGCCGGACGGCCCGTACTCGACGGCGAGGTTCTTCGCCAGGAGCGTGAGTCCCGCTTTGGCGGAGCCGTATGCGGGCTCGCCGTATGCCGCTATGCCGTTCACAGAGCTGACCAGCACGATCGCGCCGCGACTGGCGAGCAGCGCTTCACGGCAGGCGCGGATGAGCCGCATCGGCCCGTGCAGGTTGAGGCTGACGATCTCGTTCCAGTGCGCTTCGTCCAGGCCGTCCTCGACGAAGTGGTCGCCACCCGCGACGGACGCCAGCACGTCGATGCGACCGAACCGCTCGAGTGCGGATGCCGCGGCGCGGTCGACGGATGCGGCATCCAGCACGTCGCACTCGAACACGGCGGTGCGCGCGGGCGTCGACGGGTCGCGTTCGGCCCGTTCCGCCAGCCTGGCTGCCGCCACCCCCGGCTCTCGGTCGAGCAGCGCGACCTGCGCACCCTCGTCGAGCAGCCGTTCCGCCGTCGCCCAGCCGATGCCGTTCGCTCCACCGCTCACGACGGCCACTCTGTCGTCGAACCTCATCCGGCCACGATACCGGCGGCATCCCGCGGCCCGGGAGCCTCCGCTGGTCCTTGCCGCCGGACCGCGATCCGTTTTCAGGACATGCGCCCGGCCGGCGCGACTACGTGGGCGGACAGGGCTGTGTCCTGAAAACGGCTGGTGTAGATGGATCGGGCGCCGCAGCCGTGTCGGTGGGTCGGCGGTACCGGGGTGGCTCCACAGCACAAGGGCGAATCGGCGATCGGATCAGCCGATCAGGCTGGGCTGCAGGTCGCGCAGGGTTCGCCGGTGGGTCATGCGGATGACGCCGACCGACGTGACCGCAAGCGCGATCACGAGCCACAGGAGGAGGAACAACGCGTCGCCACCGGCCAGAGACAGGCTGCCCCCGTACATGGTCTGTCGTATTCCGTCGACGGCATATGACATCGGCAGCAGGTGGTGCAGCCAGGCAAGAGGCGCAGGCAGCGTCTGCCACGGGAAGGTGCCGCCTGCCGTCACGAGCTGCAGCACCATGAGCACGAGGCCGAGGAACTGCCCGACGCTGCCCAGCCACACGTTCAGCGCGAGGATGATCGACGCGAACGTCACCGACGCCAGCACCATGATGCCGAGCGTTGCAGCCGGGTTACTCACGCCGAAGTGCAGTGCTCCCGTCACGATGGCGTACAGGGCCGCCATCTGTACGACGCCGAGCAGCGCGGGGGTGAGCCAGCCCGCGAATGTCACGCGGAACGGCGACCGCAGAGCCGTGATGGCCCGCCGCGACACGGGCTTCACGATGAGGAACAGCGCGTACATGCCGATCCAGGCGGCAAGCGCCATGAAGAACGGCGCGAGTCCGGCTCCGTACGTTCCCGCGCTCGCCTCGTTGGTGTTGGTCAGCTTCACGGGGTCAGCGATCGTCTTCGCCTGTGCCGCGCGCTCGGATGCCGTCGTCTGCGGGATCTGCCGCACCCCGTCATCCAGCCCTGACTTCAGCTTCGTCGCCCCGTCGGCCAGCGTGCCCAGCCCGTCGCGCAGGGTCGCTGCGCCACTCGATGCCTGCGCCGAACCATCCGCGAGTTGCGACGCGCCCGACGCGGCCTGCTGGATTCCTCCGCTCAGCGCGGGCGCGGATGCCGCCAGTTGCGACGCTCCCGCCGCCACCTGCTCTGAGCCGCTCGCGAGCTGGTTCACCTGCCCGACGGCGCTCTGCACCTTCTGGTTGCCGTCGGTCACCTTTCCGCCGAGCACATCGAGCTGTGCGACGACCTGGTCGATCTGGTCCTGCGGGATGCCCTGCTGCTTCATGTACTGGATGACCTGCGCACGAACGGTGGGCACGGCATCCGCCGCCTGCTGCGACAGGCTTCCCGCCTGGCCGGCGTAACCCGCTAGCGTGGCGTCGCCCGCGGCGACCTGCTGGGCACCGTCAGCCAGCTGCGCCGTCTGCGCAGGCAGATCTGCGGTCTTCGACGCAAGGGTGTTCAGCCCGTCTCGCAGCGTCGCCGACCCGGAGGCCAGCTGTGCCGTGCCGTCGGCGAGGGTCGATGCCCCGGTGTGTGCTGCCTGGGCTCCGTCGCTCAACTGGCCGGCGGCATCCGCTGCGGTGGACAGGTTGGAGCGGATGTCCGACAGCGCCAGCAGGAATCGGCTCGCCGCTTCGCGGTTCACCTCCTGCACGATGGAGGTCCTGATGGTCTCCGCCGCTTGCTTGCCGATGGTGGACGCGAGGTAGCTGTTGGTGTCGTTCGTGGTCAGCTTGACGACGGCCTTCTGCGGGTTCGAGGTTGAAGCGCTGGCGAGCTGCGTCGAGAAGTCGGCGGGGAAGGTGATCGCGAAGTCGTAGCGCTGGTCGCCGAGGCCCTTCGCCGCCGCGGCGGCGGACACGGGGTGCCACGCGAACGTGCCGTCGTCGACCAGCTGCTCGGCGACCTTCTCGCCATAGTTCGTCGCCTTGCCGTCAACCGTTGCGCCCGTGTCGGTCACGACGATGGCTGCGGGGATCTGGTCGAGCTTGGCGTACGGGTTCTGGTTCGCCCAGAGATAGAGCGCGCCATAGATCACCGGCACGCACATCAGCGCGAGGAGCGCGATGGTCGCCATGCGGCTGGCCGTCAGACGGCGCAGTTCGGCCGCGATCATCTGGGGGACTTTCATTCGTCACTCGATTCGGTGTGAGTGTCGTGGTCGGACGCGACGTCGGTCTCGGCGTCGTCGCTGAACTGTTCGTGTACCGGTACGGGCCGGCTGATCACATCGGGGAGGTCGAGCACGCCGTCCTCGCGCAGCAATGAGGTGTCGGAGTCGTCGCGTGCCGGGTCGTCGTCGGGGGCGGGGTCGTCCCACGGTGCCTTGAGGCGCTCGACGAGAGAGTTCGCGGCGATGGCGGCTGCTGAGGCGTCGCCCGCGATCACGAGCACGGCGTAGCCCCGCGACGCGACCTCGAGGGCGATGCGCCACCACGCGTTCGGATCGCCGCCGTGCCGGTCGGGCGAGGTGAGCACGATGCCTCGCACACCTTCGCGAAGCAGGGCGAGTTCGACGAGCAATCGGAGGCGCACCGTTGGCGGAACCTGCCCGATCGCGTCGCGCGCATGCTCGGCCATGCCGAGCGACTCGAGTTCCGCCTTCACCGACCGCGGCCCGGACGGCCTCCCGGCGAACATGAGCTCCTCGGCAGTGACGCCGGCGACCGTGACGTTCGGTGCCGGATCGCTCACGTCTGGCGCGTCGACGAGCGCAACAGTCCTGCGAATGGTTGCTGAGTCATCCTCGCCGTCCACGGTCACGGTGCCGGATCCAGGCTTCATGCGGCCGGATGCCAGCAGGCCGAGCACGGTCGGCCGCTGTTCGGTCTCCGCCCTGGCCAGCACGACCTCGCCCGTGCCGTAGGTGAGCGTGACGGAGTCGAGGGCCGGCCGCTTCGACACCGCGTTGAGCTCGATCCTCACGCCTGCATCCCCTTCGCCGCCGCGGTGGCGCTCGCGCTCGTCGTGCCGGAGCGCGGCACTTGTTCGACATCCGGCGACTCGGTCTCCCGGTACTCCAGCTCGGGCGTCTCGGCCACGAGTTCGTTCGCCTCGCGCCAGCCCAGCCCGGCGACGCTCAGCGCCGTGACCATGACGAGCGTGTGACCGGCACGGGCGTCCAGCCCCTCGTGCGTCGCCTCGGTGAGCACGTCGAGTGCCGCTCGCTCGATGAGGCGAGCGAGCGGCTCGGGTGCGATGTCGCGCCGCAGCACCCCGTCGTTCACGCCGCGCCGCACGGTCGTCCTGAGCTTGGCTCTCGCCGGCTCCAGCGACTGTGCGACGAGCTGCATGTGGGGTCCGCGCACTGCGAATTCGGCGGTGACGCTCGCGTGTCGCACCTCGCGCCAGAGGGTGGCGCCGTAGAGAGCGATCTCGACGCGGGCATCCACATGCTCGATCGGGAGAATGGATGCCCCGATGCGCTCTGCCCCGCGCACGAGCACCTCGCGCACCAGGTCGTCACGCGTGGCGAAATGGCCGTAGACCGCGCGGCGGCTCAGCCCGGCCTCGGCCGCGATGGCCTCCAGGGAGGCGTCGATGTCGCGGTTGAGCAGGCGTACGGCGGCCTCGAGCAGGGCCGACCTGTTCTCGGCGGCATCCTTTCGCGGTGCACGCGACCGCGGGGATGTCTCGGATTTCTCGGCCATGCATCCAGCGTACTAACTTGCACAGTAACGTGCAAGTTAAGCAAGGCCTGGATGCCTCACCTCACTTGCGGCTGAAGCCCGCCGCAGCCGCCTCCTGCTTCTCGGGCGGGAGGGCGTAGCGCATCACACCCGCCGCCGACATGCGGCGCCCGCGTTCCTCGGCGTCGCGCATGAGCTCCGGGAAGGCGGCGCGCAACGGCTCGAGATACTTGTGGTGGTAGACGAAGGCTGGAGCGTCGTACATGCCCGACTTCTTGCGCATCTCGTGGGCCGCACCGGCGAGGATGCCCGCGCGCTCGGCATGGCCCCTGAGCGCTGCGATCGCGCACAGACCCTCAATCCCGTACGCGGCGCCCTCCAGGTGGCCGAGTGTGGCAGACACGTAGGCGGCGTCGGCAAACGCCGGCTCGGCCTCGTCCGGCCTGTTCTGGAACAGCAGCAGCCGCGCGACGTGGTGTTCCGTGATCGTGACGGCGAAGGCGTCCCCCGTGCGCTGAGACACCTCCGCGCCGCGGCGGTAGTGATCGAGCGCTGCGTCGTTGTCCCCGTCGAGCATGTCGAGGCGTCCCATCGTGACCCATGCGACGGCCTCGCCCCATCCGTCATCGAGGCTCCTGAAGAGTTCGATCGCCTGCTCGAGTTCGGTCCGGGCGTCGGCACGGTCGGCATTCGGGATCTGCGCACGTGTCATGGCCGTGCATCCGAGCGCGACGGCCGTGGCATCCGCTTCGCCGCATGCCTCGAAGACCGCTCGCACCTGTTCGAATCCCTCGACGACGCTCGCATCGGGGTCTTGCCACATGCGCATCCAGAGCACGTAGAACCGGGCGATGGCTGCGGTGCGGTCCGTCAGTTCCGCCCCGGAGTCGAGAATCTCCTTCATCCAGATGCGTACCTCGCCGAAGAACCCGCCGATCCACCAGAACACGAGCAGGTTCCAGGCGAAATCGGCGGCATCGTCGAATTGCCCCGTGTAGACCAGGTGTCGCACGGCGGACCGGAGGTTCGACCGTTCGCGCTCCAGCCGGGTGAGCGCGGCCACCTGACCTGAACCCTTCAGCTGCGGGCCAAGCGTACGGGCGAGCTCCAGGTAGTGCGTCGCGTGCGCCGTGCGCATGGTCGCCTCGCCGCCGGACTCGTGGAGCTTCTCCAGCGCGTACTCCCGCACGGTGGCCAGCATCGAGTACGACGGCTGCCCCTCCGCGTCGTGCTGACGCACGAGGGAGCTGTCGATCAGGGCGTCCAGCTCCTCCAGCTCTGCCCCTTCCCACGCCCGGCCCTTGCCGAGCGCCTCAACGGCGTCGAGGGTGAACTGCAACGAGAAAACGGAGAGGTCGAAGAGCAGCGCCCGATCGCGTTCGCCTAGCAGGTTGGTACTCCACTCGATGGTGCTGCGCAGGGTTCGCTGGCGCTCCGGCGCGTCTCGGGGCGCCGCGACGAGGAGCGGCAGTTGCCTGTCCAGTCGCTCGAGCATGCTTTGAGGCGTGAGCACGCGCATGCGTGCGGCGGCCAGCTCGATTGCGAGCGGCAGGCCCTGCAGCGTCTCGCAGATGCGCGAGATGGTGTCGGCGTTGGAGTCGTCGAGCACGAAGTCGGGTTGCACCGCGGATGCCCGCGCCACGAAGAGCCGCACGGCCTCCGACTCGAGCGCCGATTCGACCGTGGCCTCGACGCTCTCATCGGGCACCCCGAGCCCCTGCAGCTCGTAGACGCGCTCTCCTCGCACGCGGAGCACAGACCGGCTCGTCACGAGGAAGGAGGCTGACGGTGCGATCGAGTACAGGTGCACAAGGGTGGGCCCGGCGCCGATGATCTGCTCGAAGTTGTCGAGCGCGATCAGCATGCGTTTGCCCGCGAGGGCGATGGAGAGGCGCTCCTCGACGGACACCTCGCCTGTGTCGCGCACGCCGAGCGCGTAGGCGATGGTGGAGAGGAGCAGGCTGGGTTCGAACACGTTCTCCAGCGGCACGAAGTATGCCCCGTCCGCGAAGTCGTGGCGGGCGCGCTCGAGCACCTCGAGTGCGAGCCGGCTCTTGCCCACACCGCCAGGCCCGACGATCGTGAGCAAGCGGTCGGAGCCGGCGTGGAGCATCCTGGCGATCTCTGCCACCTCCCGTTCACGCCCGACGATCGGCGTGTATGCGGGAGGAAGGGGGCGAGCTGCGTCCAGCGGCGCCGGCTTCGGCTGAGTATCACGCGCAGTTTCGCCGTCGCCTTCGTGGCGTGCGCCCGGATGCCTGCCGCGGCTGTCGTCGAAGCGCTCGGCCAGCAGGGTGGCCAGGTCTGCCGCGATCAGTTCCGCGAGCTGCTCGTCCGAATCGAACGACACATAGGCGGCGTTGTCGTCGGAGCGGATGCGATCGATCAGGTGAAGCAGGCGTTCGTCGCGTTTGTCAGACGACTTGATGTAGATGAGCTTGGGCATCTCGGGCGGCGCGAGGTTGTACTCGTCCTCCAGCCCCGACACCTCTTCGCCGGGTGCGATCCAGCCGTACCGCTCCCAGTACAGCCCGACGAAGACGTCACTCTGTTCCAGGTAGGCCCGGTACAGCGATCTCGGCGGGTGAGGGCGTGCGCCGAGCTCGAACATCACGGGGGCCAGACGCAGGCGTTCGATGGCCGAACGCGCGGCTCTGCGCTCGGACTCCAGTTCGCGGAGCGTTGAACTCACGAAAACACGTAGCCGCTGATCGGGTGTGCGGATGGCTCCGCGCGCGGTCGCCATGTCCCATTGTGCGTCGCGAGGATTCGCGCGGCACCTCCCCATTTGCGGGCCGGTGCGAATCCGCGTCGTCTCGCGTGAGGCCTCAGCTCCGGGCCGTGACTAGCTCAGGCCTGCGACTAGTTCAGGGCTGCGAGGGATTCAGGAGGAGACCTGCCGCCGCGCGATCGCGACCAGGTCGGCCGCCGCAGGATGCAGGGCCGCGGCATCCGTCCACACCGCGTGCAGCGTGCGCACGAGCTCCAGCCCCGAGAGGGGGACTTCGACGAGCTCCCCACTTCGCACGGCGGACGCCACGGCCAGCTCGCTGAGCACGGCGGGACCCGCCCCGCTGACCACCGCAACGCGAACGGCGGCGTTGCTCGACAGCTCGAGCACGGGATCTGCGCGCCGGTAGCCGGCCAAAGCGTCATCGAGGGTGTTCCGCGTGCCCGAGCCGGGCTCCCTGGTAACGAGGTGCGTGGCCGCCAGCTCGGCCGCGCCGAGCGGACGCCTGCGCTTGGCCCACGGATGCTCGGGCGCCACGACTACGACCAGCCGGTCGTGCGAAACCGCGATGCGCCGCAACGTGCGAGGCACCCGAGGGGACTCGACGAACCCCACCGCCGCTCGCCCGGAGCCGACGAGATCGAACACCTCGCTGGAGTTCTGCACGAGCAGCCCGACATCGAGCGAAGGATGCTCGCGCCGCAACCGGGTGAGCCACACGGGAATGAGGTATTCGGCAACGGTGAGGCTCGCCGCAACCGTGAGGTGCGAGTTGCGATCCCGCCGCAGCGCCGCGATCGCGGTGTGCAGCGCCCTGGCATCGTCGAGCACGGCGCTCGCCCAGTCCACCACCACGTCGCCCTCGGCGGTCAGGTGCGATCCGCGCGGCGATCGTTCGAGCAGCCGCACGCCGAGGCTCTTCTCCCATGCAGCGATGGCCCTGGATGCGTTGGGCTGCGCCATTCCGACCGCTCGCGCCGCTGCACTCAGGCTCCCGTGCTCGGAGACGGCGACCAGCAGCTCGAGCACCGCGAGATCGGGCCAACGGTCGTTGCGCCTGGCATCGGTGCCGGCGTGTGCACCGGCATCCTCATCCCTGACTGCTGGCATATCGGAATGATATGCCCTCATGCCGATCCGGCGGCTACCGATCGCCCCGGCTCGATCTCAGGCTGGAATCGTGACCAGTACCGCGCCCATCGAGCATCCCCCCAATGCATCGCGCACCTCTGCGCTGTGGCACGGCACTCTTCGGCTTGCGCCTGGGCTTGCTCTGTGTGCGGTGGCGGTCGCGATAGCGCTCGCCGTTGCATCCGTCGTGCCTGTGCTGAGTGCGACGCTCATGGCGATCGTGCTCGGCGTGCTTGTGCGCAACACGGTGCCCGTGCCCTCTGTGATGGAGGCGGGACTGGCGTTCGCCGCCAAGAAGCTGCTGCGCCTCGGCATCGTACTGCTCGGGCTCCAGCTCGTGCTCGGCGACATCCTCGGACTCGGGTGGGGCGTCATCCTGCTCGTGGTCGCCATCGTCGGCATCGGCTTCTCCGGCACGCTGCTGATCGGGAAATGGCTCGGCGTGCCATACGCCCAGCGCATGCTGATCGCCGGCGGGTTCTCCATCTGCGGTGCCGCGGCGGTTGCGGCAGTGGACGGCGTCATCCAGACGGACAAAGACGAGGAGGTCGTGACCGCTGTAGCGCTCGTCGTGGTGTTCGGAACGCTCATGATCCCGTTCGTTCCGTTCGCGAGCTCGCTTCTCGGATTCTCCAGCGGTGAAGCCGGGCTGTGGGCGGGCGCTTCGACGCACGAGGTCGCCCAGGTCGTGGCTGCCGGGGGCGTCATCGGCGGCGGAGCGCTCGCCGTTGCCGTGATCGTCAAGCTCGCCAGGGTGCTCCTGCTCGCACCCGTCATGGCTGTCGTCGGCGTGGCGCACCGGCGCCGCACGGGGGCGGATGCCTCCGGCAAGCGGCCGCCGCTTGTCCCGCTCTTCGTGCTCGCGTTCGTGGCCATGGTCGTGCTGCGCTCGGTGGGCATCGTTCCCGTTCCCGTGCTCGATGTCGCCAAGACTGCGCAGGGCGCGGTGCTGGCGGCAGCGATGTTCGCGCTGGGTGCCGGGGTGGACATCCGCAAGCTCGTGAGGGTGGGCGGCCGCCCCCTGCTGCTGGCCTTGCTCGCGACGATCCTGGTCGCCGGCGTCGGCCTGACGGGTGTGCTCATCCTCCGCTGAGCGACTCAGACCGAGTGCTTCGTGGCGTCTAGCCGAGTCGTGCGCGGGTCTTCGCGAGTGTTCCCGGCGGTGCATGGCAGCCGAACTACCATGGCCGTATGAGCGCCGACACCCCGGCTGCGCTGCCGGAAGACCAGCCTGTGATCCGCCTCGAAGCCGAGCGGGACGTGGTCGTCGAGCTGCTCGACGCGGGCGGCGAGCCCGAGGTTCTCAAGCTCGTCGTTGCACGGTATCCGCGCTCCAGCCTGGCCTGGGCGAAGCTCGCGGATGCCACGTTCGACCCGGATGCGCCGCTCCAGTCCTACGCATACGCGCGCGTCGGCTACTACCGCGCAATCGAGGCGCTGGAGGCCGCCGGCTGGAGGGGCCACGGCTCCATTCCGTGGTCTCACTCGCCGAACCGAGGCGTGCTCCGCTCGTTCTACGCACTGCGTCGTGCAGCGGATGCCATCCGTGAGGCCGACGAGGTGGCGCGCCTCACCGAGCTGCTCACCGAGGCCGATCCGACGGCGGCCACCGAGATCGAATCGGCGCGCACCGCGCCGATTCCGGTGCACAACCCGGCTCCCCCGACCGAGTCCATCGTCATCCGCGGCGAGGACTAGGGGTTCTCCGGGCCGCGGCTCGGTTGCGGCCGGACCGCGGAATTCGCGCTGCCGACCGGGCGTCACGAGGGTTACCGCATGGCCCCCTCAGAGCGTCGTGTCTCTGGGCCCCGGTAGGCTGGGACAGGCCGCGGTTTCGAGAGCCCGACACGCTCCTCAAGGCGGCGGCTGTGCCGGCGCCGAACACAGCACTCCGCCATGCCAACTGCGGCGCGCCGGGCGGGGAGCGGCGCGCAAAAGAAGCAGTGCGGCGCGCGAATGAACACAGGGAGTACGAATGCCCGCAATAGTCATCGTCGGTGCCCAGTGGGGTGACGAAGGCAAAGGCAAAGCCACCGACCTTCTGGGCGACCGTATCGACTACGTCGTCAAGTTCAACGGCGGAAACAACGCAGGGCACACGGTCGTCATCGGCGACGAGAAGTACGCGCTGCACCTGCTGCCGTCCGGCATCCTTACCGACGGCGTCACCCCTGTGATCGGCAACGGTGTCGTCGTCGATCTCGAGGTGCTGTGCGAGGAGCTCGACGGGCTCATCGCCCGTGGTGTGGATGTCTCGCGCCTGGTGATCTCGTCGAACGCGCACATCATCACGCAGTACCACCGCACTCTCGACCGGGTAACGGAGCGCTTCCTCGGCAAGCGTCAGATCGGTACGACGGGGCGTGGAATCGGGCCGACGTATGCCGACAAGATCAACCGCGTAGGCATCCGCGTGCAGGATCTCTTCGACGAGGGCATCCTTCGCCAGAAGGTGGAGGGCGCGCTCGATCAGAAGAACCACCTGCTCGTGAAGGTGTACAACAGGCGTGCGATCACGGTCGACGAGGTCGTCGACGACCTGCTCTCGTACGCCGACCGGGTGCGGCCCATGGTGGCCGACACATCGCTGCTGCTGAACCGTGCGCTCGATGACGGCAAGCAGGTGCTGTTCGAGGCGGGTCAGGCGACGATGCTGGATGTCGATCACGGCACCTATCCGTTCGTCACCTCGTCGTCGTCGACGGCCGGCGGCGCTGCCACGGGTTCCGGCGTGGGACCCGGCCGCATCGACCGGGTGATCGCGATCGTGAAGTCGTACACGACTCGAGTGGGCGCGGGGCCGTTCCCGACCGAGCTGGACGACGACATGGGCGAGTGGCTTCGTCAGCGCGGGGCCGAGTTCGGCACGACCACCGGACGTCCGCGACGCACCGGCTGGTACGACGCCCCGATCGCCAGGTACGCGACGCGTGTGAACGGTGTCACAGACTTCGTGCTCACGAAGCTGGACACGCTCACAGGGCTTGAGCGCATCCCGGTGTGCGTCGCCTACGACGTCGACGGTGTGCGTCATGACGAGGTGCCTTCATCCCAGACCGACTTCCACCACGCGGTGCCGATCTACGAAGAGTTCCCCGGCTGGAACGAGGACATCCAGGGCGTGCGGGAGTTCGACGACCTGCCGCCGAATGCGCAGCAGTATGTGCTCGCCCTCGAGCGGATGAGCGGCGCCCGCTTCTCGGCGATCGGCGTCGGACCCGCACGTGACGCGATCGTCGTGCGGCACGACCTGCTCGAGGAGTAGGGGATTCTGGGTCGAGAACACGGACGACGGGTCGAGCTCTCAGCTAGAGGCTGGAACGCGATGTGAGGATTGCGCGGTGAATCCGAGACTGCGTGCGTGGCCGTTCTTCGCGGCCGCGCTGTGCCTGCTCGCAGGTTTCGTGGCCGTTTATGTCTTCTTCGTGCGCACCTACGCCGGGCAGGTCGTGGACGAGCGCGCGTTCAATGGTGCGGAGAACCAGCACAACGCGGTGGCGACGTTCTCCGAGCACTTTCTCGACGTCGTGCCGCTGATCTCGCTCGGTGCAGGCATCCTTCTGACGCTCGCTCTCGGCGTCGCCACACGTCGATGGGCGCAACTCGTCGTTGCCGTGGTGGTCGCGGGCGTCGCCTGCGGCCTGGCCGAACTCTCGAAGTACGTCTTGCTCACCCGCCCGGAGACCGGCGCGACAGACCCGTTCGGCAACTCATTCCCCTCCGGGCATACGACGGTGGCCGCGGCAGCGGCGTTCGCCGTGTTCCTGGTGGCGACCCCGCGCTGGCGTCTGGTCGCGGCGCTCTGTGGCGGTGCGTTCGCGGTGCTGACCGGCATCCTCGCCCTGGTGAGTCAGTGGCATCGTCCGAGCGATGTGGTCGCCGGCCTCATCCTGGTGGCCATCTGCGGATGCCTGGGCGGCGCGGTTCTCGCGCTGCTCGGCGTCCAGGCTGAGCGTGTTCGCGCGCGTGCGCTGCGCTGGCTCTGGTGGATCGCGGTCGGCGGGGCCGTCGTGTCGGCTGCCGCGTTCGTGCTGGTGTACGCAACGGTCTCGGAGCACGGCAGCCATCTCGAGATCGCGTACGTCGGGGGCATCTGCGCCGTGCTCGCGGTCGGTGCAGCCCTCACCGCCGCCGGAGCGCGACTGTTCCGTCGCGTGGGGTGAGAGTCAGGCGACGTAGCGCGATGACGGACGGATGATCTTCGGATCGCGCGCCTGCTCCAGCGCGTGCGCCGTCCATCCCACGGTGCGTGCCATGGCGAATGTCGGCGTGAACATCTCGCGAGGGATGCCGCACTGCTCGAGCACCACCGCGGCGTAGAACTCCACGTTGGTGTGCAGGTCCCTGCCGGGCTTGTACTCGGCGAGCAGCCGCTCGGCGGCCTGTTCGTACTCGACCGCGAGCTCGACACGAGACCCCCCGAACTCCAGCGCGATTTCGCGCAGCAGACGGGAGCGCGGGTCGCTGGTTCGGTAGACCGCGTGCCCGAACCCCATGAGCCGACGCCCGGCGGAGAGTTCGCCGCGCAGGAACGACTCGATGCGGTCGGGCGTGCCCACGGCATCCAGAGCGTCGAGCGCCCTGCTCGGGGCGCCGCCGTGCAGCGGGCCGGAGAGGGCGCCGAGGGCTCCGACGATGCAGGACGACATGTCGGCACCCGTCGAGGCGATGACCCTGGCCGTGAACGTCGACGCGTTGAACCCGTGGTCGAGCGTGGCGATGAGGTAGGCGCTGAGCGCGCGAACCGCCCGCTCGTCCGGTTCGCGTCCCGTGACGCGCAGCAGGTACTCGGCGACGACCCCGCGGTTCGCGGGCGTGCCGGTGTGCAGGCGGTTGGCGGCCGCGGCCGCGGCCGGTTCGCCGGTCGATCGGCCTGCCGCCTCTTGGCTGCGACGGAACGCGGCGAGGATGCCCGGCGCGGCAGCCGCCACGGCGAGCGCCTCCTCGATCCGTCCGTCTTCATCGAGGTCGTACAACGACTCGGCCCCGCGCGCTGCGGCGAGCACCGGCAACGTCGCCTGCAGGCCCCGGAGCGGATCGATCGGCGTGCGCGCGATGAACTCGTGCACGGAGTCGGGCAGTGTGCGCAGGGGCGCAATGCGGGCGCGGAAGCCGGCAGCGGCATCCTCATCGGGAAGCGTGCCGAGCACGAGCAGGTGCCAGGCGCGCTCGAAGTCGCCGGTCTTGGCGAGCTCGACGGCGTCGTGTCCGCGGTAGTGGTAGCGGCCCTCGTTGCCCAGCACGTCGCCTATCGAGGTCTCTGCGACGACGACCCCGGCGAGTCCGCGCGGGGCGTCGATGGTGGCGGTCGCACGACTTTTCGCGGTGGGCGCCGCTGCGCTGGTCGTGGTTTCTGCGGTGATGGACATGGCCGATCTCCTTCGTGATCATTTCAGGGTGCGACTTGATCTAGCATCCGTCAATGTTGATCGAATCAATATGATGGGCGCATGGATGCGCCTCTCCCTCGTCTCAGCGCCGCGCAGGCCGCCGCACGCCTCGGTGTTCGTCAACAGACGCTCTACGCCTACGTGTCGCGGGGGTTGCTCTCACGCGAGCGGAATGCGCAGGGCTCGACCTTCGACGCCCTCGAGCTGGAGCAGTTCGCCAGCTCCCGTCGGCGGAGTGGGCCCCGGACAACGGATGCTGCGCCCGCCGGCTCCCCGCTCATGGTGCTCGATACCGACATCGCGCTTGTGGAAGACGGCGAGCTGTACTTCCGCGGAGTTCCGGCCGCCGAGCTGGCTCTTGGCCATCGATACGAGTCGGTGGCGCGCTGGCTGTGGGGCGAGCCGCTCGCGGAGCGCGCGAGCGGATTCGGGGGCGATCCCGAGGCGGTTGCCGCGGCACGAACAGCCGTTGCCGCTCTCGGGAGTGGGGCGACGCCGCTGGATCGCATCCAGGTTGCTGTTCCCGTGCTCGGAGCGGTGGATCCGACACGGCACGACCTCGCCCCGTCATCGGTGCGGATCGTTGCCGAGCGGCTGATCGGCGGAGTGGTGGCGGCGTTGGCGCCGAGCGGTGCCGACGCCGCTCCGCTGTCGCCCCGCGCCGCCGACGCCGCTCCGCTGTCGCCCCGCGCCGCCGACGCCGCTCCGCTGTCGCCCCGCGCCACCGACGCCGCTCCGCTGTCGCAAAGTGCGGGTCCGGGCAGGCGACACCCGCACTTTGCGACAGCGGAACCTTCGGCGGACTCCGCGGGTACCCCGGTGGAGGGCGACTCACCCATCGCCGACGCGGTCTGGACCGCCTTTACCGGGCTGCCCCCTACGGACGCAGAGTTTCGTGCGCTGAACGCCGCGCTCGTGCTGCTCGTCGACCACGACCTCGCCGTGTCGACGCTGGCCGCGCGTGCCGCGGCATCCGCTCGCGCTACGCCGTACGCCGTGGTGTCCAGCGGCCTCGGCGCCCTCGATTCGGCACTGCACGGCAACGCGAGCCGCGCGGCGTGCGAGCTCATCGGCATGATGTTCGACGGAGAGGATGCCCGCACCGCGCTCGCTCGGACGGTCGCGCGCACCGCCCGCCCGGCCCCTGGCTTCGGGCACGCCGCCTACTCGGGAGTCGACCCGCGCGCGGGCATCCTGTTGCCGCTCGTGGCCGAGCTGCCGGACGGCCGGCGCGTGTTGGATGCCGTCGACCGGCTCACGGGCGAGGTGCTGGCTCGCACCGGGCGGCATCCCAATGTGGATCTCGCACTCGCGGCGTTGACCACGGCCGCGCGCATGCCGCCCGATGCAGGCGCCGCGATCTTCGCCGTCGGCCGCATGGCGGGCTGGATCGCGCACGCGCTCGACGAATACGCGCAGCGTCCGCTGAGGCTGCGGCCGAGGGGCCGGTACGTCGGACCGATGGCCGGATCTCCACCCGAGTAGCGACCGGCCCCGAGTGAGGTCAAGGGCTCCCGGGCAGATCGCCGTCGTAGTTAGAACAAGAGCATGTCTCGCCCTGGTGAACTGAATGAGGATGCCGTAGCAGAGGCCGCAGCCATCGCCCGCGTCGCCCAGCGCAGACCGCTGAAGGTGGCCTGCGCCGAATCGCTCACCAGTGGAGCCATCGCGAGCCACCTCGGAGCCGCCGAATCGTCGTCGCAGTGGTTCGTGGGCGGTGTGGTCGCCTACTCGAAGCAGATGAAATACGACGTGCTCGGGGTCGACCGGGGACCCGTCGTCACAGCCAGCTGTGCCGCACAGATGGCGGAGGGAGTTGCGCGGCTGACGGGCGCCGACCTGACCGTCGCCGTCACGGGCGAGGGCGGGCCGCAGCCCTCGGAGGATGCGCCGGTCGGCACGGTGTTCGTCGCCCTGCACCACGGCGACAAGCGAGAGGTGCGGGAGTTCCACTTCGACGGCGATCCGAGCACGATCGTCTACGCGACGACGCTGCAGAGTCTACGGATGCTCCGCGAGGCCGCCGAACGGTAGTGCGGCGGGCGGATGCTGCCGATGCTTGGTTGCGCTCATGGAGCCGGCCGAGCTTTCGCCGCCTCGCGCCACGACGGCGTGGGGCGGCACCGGCCTGATCGTGGGCGCACTGATCGACGCGGGCTCGCATATCCCAGCATTCCCTCCCCGTCGTCGGGTGCTACTACGGGTTGCTCGCGGTCGTACCGATGCTGCCGCTCTTCGCGTGGCCCCCGCTCTTCGCGTGGCCCCCGCTCATCGGAGCGTACTTCGCGATCGGCTGGCTCTCGCCGGCTCCGCTGCTCGTCACAGGTGCTTCGTACGTGCTGCATGCGCGGTCCGCCGCGATCCGACAGCGGTTGCAGGCGATCAACAGCAAGTGGTGAGCGGCGGACTTCGTGGTTTCGAACGCCGGCAGAGGGTCAGTCCGCTCAGAGCAATCCGAGTCGCTCCAACTCGGCGCTGAGGGCCGGGGCGTTCCGAAAGAGATGGGTATGCATACCGACGAGTGCCGCGCCTTCGACCTTCTCGGCTGAGTCGTCCGTGAAGAAGGTTGCGCTCGGCTGCATGGAAAGTGCGTCGAGTACGTAGCGGAACGTGAAGCGGCTTGGCTTTGCATGTCCGATCTCTGCCGAGTTGAAGACGTGGTCGACGTGTCGAACTAGGTCGAGGTCCGTCAACTCCTGCGGGATCGTATCCGTGCCGTTCGTCAGTATCGCCACAGTAGTGCCGCGCTGTCGGAGCTGGTCGATAATCCTGATCATCGCGGGGTCGACGTGCGAGGGCTGTCGTCCCCAGGCATCCGCAGCCGGGGGAACACCGACCTGGATTCCGATGCGTTGAATCCAATCGGCTCGAGAGATGCGGCCGGTCACCACCTGCTCGAGGAGCCTGGGTTCGAATGCCGCCCGGTTGAGAGCCCCGCGCTCAAGTCCGTATTGCACCTCGATGAAACCCACATAGTCCGGATCGAAGTGACGGACGACGCCATCGAGATCGAAGATCGTCGCGCGGATCACGTGGTCGGCTCGCGGATCGCGCTCAACTGAACCAACCGCTGTTCACGCTTCCCAGGTTCGTGGTTCCGGCAGACAACGGAGTGCGGTGGGATGCCGCTGCCAGCGTCGGCGCCGGCGGAACCGCTGCATGTGCCGGAGCGGAGCATCCCGCGAGGCATGCCGACATGAGCACTGCCGTGAAGGCGGTCAACACCGCGGATCGCGCACGTCGCATGGACAACTCCCCTGTCTACCCGCGACGAGCATATCGGCGGGACGGTGCGGCAATCGCGGATATCGCGGCTGCGCCGACACGTCCGCTCAATCGGTTCGGTCGTGCGAGCAAGATAGCGTTTCGTCTAGGCGGGCGATGCCCGCCGGAACGAAGGATCCCATGCGCCGCACACCCCACTACCTCATGACGAACCCCGAAGAGGTCAAGCGGCTGATCCGCGACAACCCGTGGGCCACGTTCGTGTCGCCGACCAGTGACGGGCTCGTCGCATCGCACTATCCGGTGATGGTTGATGAGGATGCCGACGGCATCACGATCGTCAGCCACTTCGGGCGTCCGGATGACGAACTGCACGAGCTGGGCGACCACGAAATACTCGTCATCATCCAGGGCCCGCACGACTACGTGTCGTCAAGCTGGTACTCGCCCGGCGACATCGTGCCCACCTGGAACCACGTCACCGCGCATCTCTACGGCACGCCTGAGATCCTCAGCGACGACGAGAACTACCGCATGCTCAGCCGTCTCACCGACTACTTCGAGCAGCACCACCCGCACGGTCGCAGCCTCTCAGAAGACGAGGCGGGAACGCGTCGCATCGCGAAAGGCACGGTGGGACTGCGGATGCACGTGACCCGCTTCGACGCGCGCGCGAAGCTCAGCCAGAACAAGGCATCCGATGTGCGGGAGAACATCACGGCCCACATCGAGGAGCGCAACCCGGCGCTCGCATACGAGATGCGCCGGATCGACGAGGGGCGGTCAGAGACCGAGTAGGGGCGGCCGCACCGCTTCTCGCGGACGAGACGGCGGCGCGCCCACTCCGGCCTGCACCATGTCTCTCGTCACGCCCCGCAGACTTGAATCATGACCTCCTCGCTCTGGCTCGGCACCTACACCGCGGATGCCGGGGGCCACGGACGCGGGATCGCACGCGTCGCCCTCGACGAGGCGGGAGTGGTCGTGGGAATCCGTACGGCTGCTGCCGCCGACTCGCCTTCGTTCGTGGCGACGCATCCCAGCCTTCCTGTCGTGTACGCCGTTGAGGAGTTCGCCGGACGCGTCTGCGCGTTCCGCGTGGCGCGGGATGGCACGCTGCAGTCGCTAGGCGACGCGCAAGCCGCGGGCGAGGCGGTATGCCACATCGCGGTGGCACCGGACGGCCGATTCGCTATCGCGACGTGCTGGGGAGACGGACGCGTGCTTGCCTACGAGCTCGACGAACGCGGGGCGATCGTCGGGCGGACGGAAGCGCAGGCATCCGTTGATCCCTACCGCGATATCGCGGAGGAGCCCCGACCGAGCCGCGCGCACTCGTCGCTGTTCCTGCCCGACGGACGCGTGCTCACCACCGACCTCGGTCACGACACGGTGCGAGTGTGGCGCGCCGAAGGTGCATCCCTGGTGCCGGTGGCGGAGACCGTGCTGCCCTTCGGCTGCGGCCCCCGGCACATGGCGCTGCACCCCAGCGGCCACGTCTACGTGATGACGGAGTACTCGATCGAGGTGGCGGTGCTCGATCCGCACACGTTGGGCGTCGTATCAGTCGTGCCGGCGATCGCTCCGCACGAACGGGACGGGAACGCCGGCGCGCACATCTCCTTTGACGGCGACGGGCACCTGCACGTGACCGTGCGGGGCGCGAACGTGGTGGGAGTGCTCGAGGTGACGGATGCCGGTGCGCGCGTGCATCCCGTTGCCGCGGTCGACTGCGGCGGCAACTGGCCGCGACACCATCTGCAGCTGGGCGACCGCCTGTTTGTGGCCAACCAGCTGAGCGAGGACATCGCAGTGTTCCGGTTGCGCGACGGGATGCCCGTGCCAGAGACGACGGTGGCGACCGGGTCGCCGACGTGTCTCGTTCCGGCCGTCGTCGGCTGAGACGCCCCGGCGCGGCGCGGCCTTCCTCCGATCAGTTTCCTCGGCATGTCGATCGGCCGGCCCGTCGATCGTCATACCCGTAGACCCACCGATTCGGCGGGCGCATCGAAGGAGCTGTCATGAACGCCGCAACACACATCACGGGCATCCGAACGGTGAGCATCCCGGTCGACGATCAAGAGAGAGCGCTGCCGTTCTACGTCGACACGCTCGGGTTTGCACTCCTCCGCGACATGCCGACCCCGAACGGCGGCCGCTGGATCGAACTAGCGCCGGTCGAAGGGGACGTCATCCTTACGCTCGAGCCCGCGCGGCCGGATGTCTCGCGCGGCGCCATCGGAATCCGCTTCACGACCGACGACATCGAAGCGGCGCACCGGGAACTCGCCGCACGCGGGGTCGACGTCGACGAGATTCTGCGCTGGCAGGGCATCCCGCCGATGTTCGCGTTCCGTGACCCCGACGGCAACGCCTTCTCGATCACCGCGCTCGCCTGAGCGACCGTGCCTGGGCAGGATTTGGTCATCCACACGGGCTCGCCGATGGAGCAGCCGCGGGGGCGGGCCTCCGAGTCAGGCGGCGAGGTGGAACGTGCTGGCGAAGCGGCCGACGAGGTCGCCCGGTCCGCGCAACACCTCGATGACGCCGGCCGCGATCGCCTGATCGGGCCCCAGCTCACCCGAGATGAGCCGACGGATGCCCGGGCCCGCCGCGAAGGCGAGGTCCGAGGGTCCGTCGCCGCGCGTCACATCCAGTGCCGGCCCGTTCACGCGCACGAGCAACTGTGCCGAGCCGAACCTCGCCGAATAGGCGGTGGCCGGCAGGGACGCGGCGATCCGTGGCTGGAACGCGGTGCGTAGGTCGACAGTCATCGAGTCGGGCGTGATCACCTGCTCATCGCGCGGGTCGCCCAGCGCCTTGAATCCCCAGGCGCCGAGAGAGAGCACGATGGGCTCGAGTTCCCGGCCGAAGGGCGTCAACTCGTAGATGATGATGCGCGACCGCGGTGCCCTGCGGATGACGCCTGCCGCCTGCAGCTCCTTGAGCCGCGCCGCCAGGATGTTGCTCGGGATGCGCGGAAGGCCCGCGGCGAGCTCTCCGTAGCGGCGCGGCCCGACGAGCAGGTCGCGAACGATGAGCAGCGCCCAGCGCTCGCCAACGAGCTCGAGGGCTCGTGCGACACCGCCGTACTGCCCATAGTCGCGTGCTGCCATGTGCTGTCTGGATGGTCGCCGTCAGGCCTGCTGCGCGGCGAAGGCTTCCGGACCTTGCTCGGCAGCCTTCGGGTCCATCCAGCCGAACTCGAGCAGGTTCCCGTCCGGGTCGGTGAGCTGGCGCTGGTACATGAATCCGTAGTCGGCGGCGGGGCGTTCCTCGCTGCCGCCGGCGGAAATGCCCTCGGCGACGGTCGTGTCGACGGCTTCCCTGCTGTCCAGGAACATCGCGGTCGTCGCCGACACGGTCGACGACGGGTCGCCGATCGGCCGGTCGGTGAACGTCTGGAAGAAGTCGCGCACCAGGAGCATGAAGTAGCAGTGATCGTCGTCGACGACGACGCATGCCGCGTTGTGGTCGGTGAAGGCCGGGTTGATGGTGAATCCGAGCGCCGTGTAGAACGCCTTGGCGCGCTCCAGGTCGGTGACGGGCAGGTTGACGAACATGGCGGTCATGGTGAGTTCCTTTGCAGTCTGACAGGTTGTTGGGACCACACTTGCAAAAAACAAGTGGAGCGTCAAGAGCTCGGGCGGCACTCGTCTTTGCAGATCTGTCGCTGTTGTGCACGGATGCCTCGCCCCGCGTGCAACGGCGACAGATCTGATGTGTTCGGAGGCGCCTCGACCGGCCGACTGTTGGTGCCCCCTACGCCGCAGCCCGCTCGTGCACGGGCCGGCGTCGCAGCGCCGGGCTCTCCATCTCGGGTCCGCGGTACACCATGTCCATCGCGCCGATGCTCTCGCCCGGCGGAACGATCTCGTCGATGCGGTCGAGCACGTCGTCCGAAAGCGCGACGTCTAGGCCAGCCAGCGTGTCCTCGAGCTGCTCCATGGTGCGGGGTCCCGCGATAGCCGACGTGACGCCCGGATGCGCGATCACGAAAGCCATCGCGAGGTGTGTCAGCTTGACTCCGGCCTCGTCGGCCAGGGCGATGAGCTTCTCTACCGCGTCCAGCCGTCGCTGGTCGTGGAAATGCCGCATACCGCTTCGGGCGGACCGGAAGTTGTCGTTCTCCTGTCCTGCGCGATACCGCCCGGTCAGGGTTCCGCCCGCGAGCGGGCTGTACACCAGCGTGCCCATGCCATAACGCTGCGCGACGGGAAGGATCTCCCGCTCGATCTCGCGGTCGAGAATCGAGTAGTTCGGCTGCTCGGTGCGGAAGCGCTCGAAACCGCGACGCTCGGACATCCACTGCGCCTCCACGATCTCCGATCCGCGCATCGACGACGTGCCGATGGCACGCACCTTGCCCTGTCGCACGAGGTCCGTCAGCGCCGAGAGGGTCTCGTCGATGTCGGTGTCCGGGTCGGGGCGGTGCAGCTGGTAGAGATCGAGATGGTCGGTCTGCAAGTTGCGCAGCGAACGTTCGACTGCCTGCATGATCCATCGTCGAGACGCGCCGCGGTGATTGATGTCGTCGTCCACCGGACCCCAGAACTTGGTAGCGAGAACGACATCGTCGCGGCGACCCTTGAGCGCCTCCCCCACGACCTCCTCGGAGTCTCCGTAGCGGTCTGCCGTGTCCACGAAGTTGATGCCGGCGTCGAGCGCGCGATGGATGATGCGAATGGCCTCTTGCCTGTCGGGATTGCCGAACGATCCGAGCATCATGGCGCCGAGGGCGTACGGCGTCACTTTGATCCCGGTGCGACCGAGTGTTCTGTGTTGCATGCTGCTGCCTTCTCTAGTGGATGCCTGCGGCCCGAGCACGTGACGCCAACCGACGTCGTGCATCGTGCGGGCTAGAATGGATATTCGGAACAACGATCCGCATCTCACGTGGGCGACCGGGAGTGTTGTTCCGGAACCGTGTTCCGCTTAATTGAGACCCTAGCGGAACATCGTTCCGTACACCAGATGGGACCGAGCATGACTTCGACCGAGCGCGCCGACGAGGGCACGATCGACGCCAAGCCACGCCGAAAGCGCGCGGACGCCCGCCAGAATCTCGCCGCCCTCATCGAGGCGGCGAAGGCGGTGTTCGTCGAGTCGGGAGTGGATGCCCCGGTGCGCTCGATCGCCGAGCGAGCGGGAGTGGGCGTTGGCACCGTCTACCGGCATTTCCCGCTCAGGTCCGACCTCATCTCGGCCGTGTTCCGGCAGGAGATCGACGCCTGCGTCGCCGCGGCCGCGGAGATCGAGGCCGAGTACCCGCCCGGCGAGGCACTGGATCGGTGGATCATGCGCTACACGCAGTTCGTGGCGACGAAGCGCGGCCTTGCGGCAGCTCTGCACTCGGGCGACCAGGCGTACGAGCCCCTCGCTCACTACTTCTCCACGCACCTCGCGCCGACGCTGCAGCGGTTGCTGGCGGCGGCGAAGCGATCTGGAGACGTTGTGCAAGACGTGGACGCCGCCGAGTTCCTCGGGGCGGTCGCGAATCTGTGTCACGCGGACGAGCGGACCGGCTCGGGGCGCCCTGAGCGCATGGTGCGGCTGCTGCTCGCCGGGCTGCGAACTCCGGCGTAGGGTGCTCGTCACGTCATCCGATCGGCCTAGCCCCTCGCCTGCGAATCAACCCATGGCCTGACGCGCATCGCCACGACGGCGGCGAGCATGGATGCATGACCGTGATTCTCGAGGCATCCGCGCTGACCAAGTCCTACGGCGGCACCCACGCCCTGGCCGGGGTCTCGCTCGACGTGCAGGTCGGCGAGGCGCTGGCCATCATGGGCGCCTCCGGCTCGGGCAAGTCGACGCTGCTGCATGTGCTTGCAGGCATCCTCACGCCCGACTCCGGCTCCGTCGTGCTGCACGCGCAGCAGGGCCCGGTGTCGGTCGGCGGTCTGAACGATGGCGCACGCTCTGCGCTGCGCCGGGACACCTTCGGCTTCGTGTTCCAGCAGGGTCTGCTCATTCCCGAGCTCACGGCCATTGAGAACGCGGCGCTTCCGCTCATGCTCGGCGGCGTGCCACGTGCGGACGCCGAGCAGCGCGCCGCTCAATGGCTTGCGGCTCTCGGTCTCGCCGGGCTCGAGCAGCGCCGCATCGGTCAGCTCTCCGGCGGTCAGGCGCAGCGCGTCGCGGTGGCAAGAGCACAGGTGATCGAGCCCCTCGTCGTCTTCGCCGACGAGCCGACCGGCGCGCTCGACTCGACTACCTCCGGCGAGGTGATGGATGCCCTCATCGGCTCGACCACGGGCCGAGGCCGCACGCTCGTGGTCGTCACGCACGATGAGAACGTCGCCGCGCGCTGCACCCGAGTGGTGCGTTTGCGTGACGGGCAGGTCGTCGAGACGCGATCGCACGTAGCGGGCATGGACTACATCCAGACTCCGGCGGGATCCGCTTTCGCGACCATGCCGCCGGTCCCAGCGGCCACCGGCCAGGCAAGCCAGCGCCTCGGGGACCGAGCCGAAGGGCCGCAGCGATGAAGACGCTCGCGGTAGCGCGCATGCTGGCGCGGCCGACGGCATCCGGACGTGCCGCCATCCTGCTTCCGATCGTCGCGTTCGGCGTCGCCACCGCGCTGCTGCTCACCACGCTGGCCGGCGCGCTGTCGTTCTTCCGCTGGCATGACGACCTCGGATTCACCTACCAGGTGCTTGCGATCTTCGCGTCGTCCCTGCTGCTGGTGCCCCTCGCCTCGCTCGGCGGTTCGGCGGCGCGACTCTCCGCTCGCCGCAGGGACGACCGGCTCGCGACCCTGCGTCTCCTCGGCGCCACCACCGGATTCGTCGCGCGGTTGACCGTGCTCGAGTCGATCGCGCTCGCCGTGCTGGGTGCGCTCGGTGGCGTTGTGCTCTACCTCGCGCTCACGCCGCTGGTGGGTCTGATCGCGTTCCGCGGACATCCGATCGGAGCCGGCGCGCTGCTGCTGAACCCGCTCGTCGTCGCGGCCGTGATGGTGGGCATCGGCATGCTCGCCGGCGCCAGTGCTGCGATCGGCCTGCGGGGTGTGGTCGTCTCGCCGCTCGGCGTACGCACCCGGCAGTCGGCGCCACGCTCGCACTGGGTGCGAGTCGCAGCCGGTGTCGCGATCCTGGTCGCCGTCGTGTTCTGCGTTGCGAACCCGAGCATGCTCGGTGGTGCTGTCACCGTGATCGTCATCCTCGCGGCCGCGTTCGTGGCGGCCAACGCCATGCTGGGGCTGGTCGGCCCGTTCGTGATCCGCAGGTTCGCGGCATCCGGACTGCGACGCGCCAGCACTCCGCAACGGCTGATCGCCGCTCGGTCCGTGCTCGAGTCGCCGAAGGCGGCCTGGCGCCAGGTGAGCGGGGTCGCGATGACGAGCTTCATCGCGGTCTTCGCGGGCACGGCGCTCGCGATGATCGGCGCGGTCAGCGGTTCGCGAGCCGATCACGGCCAGGCGCTCCTCCTCGCCGACGTGCGCACGGGAGTGTTCATCACGCTGGCGATCTCGTTCCTCATGGTCGCCTGCTCTGTGGGGGTGAGCCAGGCATCGGGCATCCTCGACCGCCGCGACCTGTACGTGAGCCTCGACCGGCTCGGGATGCCCGTGCGCACCATGAACGCAGCACGCGTTCGCGCCGTGCTGTCGCCGTTGCGCATCGTGACCATCGGGTCCGCGGTGACCGCCGTGGTGATCGTGCTGCCGTTGGCCGGCGTGGCGCTCGTTCTCGCGCCGCTGTCGCTCGTGACGATCGCGGCCAGCATCGCGGGAGGCATCCTCGTGGTCTGGCTCGGACTCATGGCGACGCGTCCGGTGCTGCGACGCGTGCTGGCCGAGCCCTCGGCCATGGCGGAGTGAGCGAATCTGCCAGGTAGAGCCCGGAAAGCGCACACCATCCACCGGTAACCTCGTCACATGCCCGACATCGACCAGCAGGATGACCGGACGCGCGCGCTCGAGCAGCTGCACAGCATCCGCGAGAGCATCGACAACATCGACGCCGCGCTCGTGCATCTGCTCGCCGAGCGGTTCAAATTCACGCAGCAGGTCGGCAGGCTGAAGGCGGATCACGGGCTGCCCGCGGCGGATCCTGAGCGGGAGCGCGAGCAGATCAAGCGGCTGCGCGCGTTGGCCGTCGAGAGTCATCTCGATCCGGAGTTCGCGGAGAAATGGTTCAACTTCGTGGTGGCCGAGGTGATTCATCACCACGTGCGGGCCGGTGCCGCACCGACCGCGGAGTGAGCCGTTCTGCATGATGGGGCACACGGCCAAGCGATCGGGATGGCAGGAAACCTGAGATGACGAGCGTGAACTCGGCAAGGGCGAGGGGAATCACCGTCCCCGATCAGAGCGGCAGAACGGCCGTCGTCACCGGGGCGAACAAGGGCATCGGGTTCTTCACGGCCGCGGCACTCGCCGCCGCCGGCGCGCACGTGGTGCTCGCCTGCAGAGACGAGACGCGTGCGGATGCCGCCGCGCGAGCCATCGACGCGAGGTGCGCGCTCGAAGGGGTGCGGGCATCCGTCGAGGTGTTGCGGCTCGATACGTCGAGCCTGCAGAGCGTGGCCGAGGCGGCAAGGATGCTGCGCGAGCGCGACCGCATCGACCTCGTGATCGCGAACGCGGGCGCTGTGCATCCCCCGCGCACCCGGGAGACGACCGTGGACGGCAACGAGTTCGTGCTCGGCACGAACCTGCTCGGTCACTTCGCGCTGCTGGCCGGCCTCGTTCCGGTGCTGAGAAGTTCGCCAGGTGCGCGGGTGGTGAGCCTGGGCAGCATGGCAGCGCGGCTCTCGTCGTTGCTCGTCGACGACCTGCAGCTCGAGCACGACTACACGCCGTGGCGTGCCTACGCGCAGTCGAAGATCGCTGTGGAGTCGTTCGGCTTCGAGCTGGACCGCAGGATGCGCAGGGCCGAGCTCGACGCGACCAGCGTCGTCGCGCATCCTGGCTACTCGATCAGCGGACGCACGCCCCGCGTGCCGGGCGTGAACGAGCCGTCGAGGGGAACGGTCTTCGCCGACTCGCTGCAGGCGCCGTTCACCCAGGGCAAGGATCGCGGCGCCTGGCCGGTGCTTGCGGCCGCCACCAGGTCGGACGCCGTTGGCGGCTCGTACTGGGGTCCACGGTGGCTCGTCAAGGGCGAGCCGGCGAAGCAGAACCCGGCGGCGACGTCGGCGGACCCGCAGATCGCGCGACGCGTGTGGGAGTTCGCAGAGCAGGCGACGGGCATCCGCTTCGAACTCTGACGCCTCGGCTCCCGCGGCAATACGAGGCTTAGCGTGCTTTTCGCGTTTTTGCGGCGGCGCGGGATCAGGGCGTTGCGCCGCCTGCGGCTCCGGCCTTGAGCCCCGTCGGGAGCAAGCCGTCGCACACGAACTCGGCGAGTGAGGCCAGCTCGGTGCGTGCGGCCTCGCTCGCGCGATCGGATCCGAGTGCGAGGATGCCGAGCCACGCGCGGGCGGCGCTGCGCAGGCGGGATGCCGTGGGGCGCGCGGGTGCACTGGCGCTCAGCACCCTCTCGATGAGCGCTTGCAGGCGCTCGCGGTGCTCTCGCAGCGCGCTGAGCACCTCAGGATGGGTGTGCTGCTCGCGCGAGACGATGACGCCGATGACGTGCGAGGCATCCTCGAGCTCGCGGATCTTCGCGGTGAGGTTGAGCAGAGCGCCCGCCGGATCGCCAGGCTCGACGAAGGCGTCGACATCCAGTGGGCCGAGCGACATCCGCTCCGCCACGAGGGCGCGCAGCAGCTCGGCCTTGGTCGGAAAGTAGTAGAAGAGCAGCCCCTTCGGCACGCCTGCGGCCTCCGCGATGGCGGAGGTCGGGGTGGCGTCGAAGCCGTTTTCGGCGAAGAGGCGTTCGGCACCGTCGAGGATGCCCGCGCGGGTCTCGGCGGCGTCTCGGGTTCTGCGCCGGGGTGTCATTGTTCTCTCCTGGTGCGGGCTTCGGTGATGGGGTAGCCGGAGATCGCTGTGATGCGACTGATGGTGGGACGACGGGTTCGCCGCCATCCCACCATCAGTGTGGACTTCGTCAGTGCGAATGCGCCACGTCGTGGTCCGATCGCATGCTCGGTACGAGCTCCAGGGCGGTCACGATGATGACGACCGCTCCGCAGATCCACGAGAACCATGCGGCGCCCGCGTGGTTGGCGTACATGCCGGCCCAGGGAGAGATGAACAGAAGCACGCCGATGACGCCGTGCACCCACTCCATCCACTCGAGCCCGGGCATCGCGAGGTTGATGAGGCCCGCGATGATGAGCAGCACGCCGAGCACAACCATCAACACGACCGAAAGGCCGCCCGGCGTTACCCAGATGGGGGCAAGGGCGGCGACCACGCCTGCCGCGACGGTCACCCAGTCCTGCCACCGTGTCCACTTCTTCATGGATGAACACCTCCTCGATGTTCGGAACGAAGGTTCACCCCCAAGATTAGACTTGATTGACCGCCCGGTCAATAAGTTTGCGTCCGCGCCTGTGGGCACTCGCCAGGCCCCAGCGTTTGCGGGCGTACGGGGCTAGTCGCCTGGGGTGTAGAACTCCTGCGCGGGCGCCTGGCCGACGACGGGACCGAAGTGCTCAGCGAGCGTGGCCTGGTGGGATGCCCGCAACTCCTCCAGCCCCACGGTGAAGAGGTCCTGCACCTCGAGCACGGGCTGCTCGCCGACGGCCGCATCGGTCACCCCGATGCGCACAACCGGGTAGTCGCGCCCGTCGCACAGTCCGCGGAACTTCACGTCGTCTTCGCGCGGCACCGACACCAGTACGCGGCCCGTGGATTCCGAGAACAGGGCGGTGAGGGCATCCACTCCGTCGCGCTCCATGATCTCGGTCAGCCACACGCGTGCGCCGACACCGAAGCGCAGCACGCACTCCGCGAGGGCCTGGGCGAGCCCGCCGTCGGAGAGGTCGTGTGCTGAGGCGATGAGGCTCTCCATCCCTCCGGCGTGCAGCAGTTCGGCGAGCCGCTTCTCGGCATCCAGGTCGACCGCCGGCGGGCGTCCGCCGAGGTGCCCGTGCACCGTTCCGGCCCACGCCGAGCCGTCGAGCTCGTCACGCGTGACGCCGAGCAGGTAGATGTTGTCACCCGCGTCCTGCCAGCCAGATGGGATGCGACGCGCGACGTCGTCGATCACGCCGAGCACGCCGGCCACGGTCGTCGGGAAGATGGGCGTGTCGCCGGTCTGGTTGTAGAACGAGACGTTGCCGCCGGTGACCGGGATGCCGAGCTCGAGGCAGGCATCCGACAGCCCTTCGATGGCCTGCGAGAACTGCCACATGACCTCCGGGTTCTCGGGAGACCCGAAGTTGAGGCAGTCGGTGACGGCGGCCGGAACGGCGCCCGTGACGGCGACGTTGCGGTATGCCTCGGCCAGAGCGAGACGTGCGGCCTGGTGCGGATCGAGTTGGCCATAGCGTCCGTTGGCGTCCGTGGCGATTGCGAAGCCGAGCCCGCTCGTCTCGTCGACGCGGATCATGCCGCCGTCGTCCGGGAACGCGAGAGCGGTGTTGCCGCCGACGTAGTAGTCGTACTGGTTGGTGATCCAGCTCTTGTCTGCGAGGTTGGGCGACCCGACGAGGGCGAGGAACTGGTCGCGCAACTCGGCGCGGCCGTCGTCGGTGGAAGCATCCGGTCGCGGCAGCGCTGCGGTGGAGTCGGCCTGCAGGGCATCGAGCCAGGACGGATACGCCACCGGTCTGTCATACACGGGCCCGTCGACGGCGACCGTGCGCGGGTCGACGTCGACGATCTTCTCGCCGTGCCAGTTGATGATGAGCCGCCCCGTGTCGGTGACCTCGCCGAGGACGCTCGTCTCGACATCCCACTTGGCGGTCACGGCGAGGAACGCATCGAGTTTGTCGGGCGTGACGACCGCCATCATGCGCTCCTGCGACTCTGACATGAGGATCTCTTCGGCGGTCAGCGTGGGATCGCGCAGCAACACGTTGTCGAGCTCGATGAACATGCCGCCGTCGCCGTTTGACGCCAACTCGCTCGTGGCGCACGAAATGCCGGCGGCGCCGAGGTCTTGGATGCCCTCCACGAGCTTCTTCTGAAACAGCTCGAGGCAGCACTCGATGAGCACCTTCTCGGCGAACGGGTCGCCCACCTGCACAGCCGGCCGCTTCGTCGGACCGCCGGAGGCGAACGTGTCCGAGGCGAGAATGGATGCCCCGCCGATGCCGTCACCGCCGGTGCGCGCCCCGAACAACACCACCTTGTTGCCCACTCCAGAGGCGTTGGCAAGGTGGAGGTCCTCGTGGCGCAGCACGCCGACAGACAGTGCGTTGACGAGCGGGTTGCCCTGGTACACCGGGTCGAAGTAGGTCTCGCCACCGATGTTCGGCAGTCCGAGGCAGTTGCCGTAGAACGAGATGCCGCCGACCACGCCGTGCACGACGCGGGCCGTGTCGGGCTCGTCGATCTTGCCGAAGCGCAGCTGGTCCATCACGGCGACCGGACGCGCGCCCATCGAGATGATGTCGCGCACGATGCCGCCGACGCCGGTCGCAGCACCCTGGAAGGGCTCGATATAGCTGGGGTGGTTGTGCGACTCGACCTTGAAGGTGACCGCCCAGCCCTCACCGACATCCACGACCCCCGCGTTCTCGCCGATGCCGACCATGAGGTTCTTCTTCATCTCGGGCGTGACCTTCTGCCCGAACTGCCGCAGGTACTTCTTCGAGCTCTTGTACGAGCAGTGCTCGCTCCACATCACCGAGTACATCGCCAGTTCGCCGCTGGTCGGGCGGCGGCCGAGGATCTCACGGATGCGCACGTATTCGTCGTCCTTGAGGCCGAGAGCGCCGTATGGTTGCTCCCGATCGGGCGTGGCCGCCGCGTTGTCGACCGTGTCGAGGCCGGATGCCGCCCCCTTCGCCGATTCGTTCTCCGACTCGGTCTCTGTCGCGGGCTGGGTCACGGGCTCGGTCACGCGGCGGACTCCTTGTGATGGGGGATGCTCCAGTTCGAGTGCGCGGACGGCGGCGCGGAGCACCTCGATTCTACCGGCGCATTTCGAGGGGTCGCCGATGTCTGGATGGCGCGGGAAGCGTGGCAGGCTTGCCGGGTTGAGGGCGGGCGTGTGGGCCAGAGGGGGCCGTGTGGGTAGGCGTCGACTCCCCACCGGCCAACGACTCAGATCGTGACCACGAACTTGCCCGCCGACACGCCTTTGCCCAGCCTGTCGAGGGCATCCGAGATGTGTGCGAGCCCCTGGCCGACGACGATCGGGTCGGGCGCGGCCCGGTAGGCGCCGCTCGCCAGGGCCCGCGGGAGGAAGTCGAGGTACACGGCAGGGCCAACTTCGTTGTTGCGCAGGGGATCGCCTCGTTGTTGCGCCGGGGATCGCGTCGCTTGTGGGGTCCGTGCGCATCACAGCCGAACAGGGGGAACGGCTGACCGAGGATGCCGTCAGACGCCTCCTTGTGCCCGCATGATGTGATGCGGCGACGGGTGCCTGGGCTGCGCGGAGCGGAGAAAGGCATGCCGCCCGTCGCGCGCTCGTGTTGCCGTTCACCATGCCTGCTCAGGTGGCACCGCACTTTCACGTGCGCATGACGGCTCCGGTGGCACCGCGCTTTCACGTGCGCATGACGGCTCCGGTGGTCTTCTTCCTTTGTCGGGCGAGCGCGCGGGATTTGGTGGCGCGTCGCCATTGTCGCGTGCCGTCGATCCACACCGGTGGTCGTACGTAGGGGATGCCGTCGCGGATGGTGATCTGCCATCCGGAGGTGTCGATGGTGTGGTGGTGGTACCAACACAGCAGCACCCCGTTGTCGGTGTGGGTCGGGCCGCCTTTGGCCCATTCTTCGACGTGGTGGATTTCGCACCATCCGGCGGGGATGCCACAGCCGGGGATGGTGCAGCCGCCGTCGCGGAGGCTGATGCCGCGGCGTTGTTGTGGGGTGAACCCGCGTTCCGGGGACCCTAACGCGATCAGGCGTCCGTTCGGGGTGAAGTACCCCTTCTGCACCCCGCCGGTGCAGATGAACTGCTTCACCGTGCCGATCGAGACGGGTTCTGGGATTCCGTCGATCCACCCGGCACCGGTGCCCGAGGTGAGCTCGTCAGCGGATACGGACACCAGCACGGTGGGGGCAGCACCGCCGATGGTGGGCATCTCGGCGCTGCGGGAGGCGGCATCCAGGATGGCGGCGAAGGCGTCGTGGCGCTTCTGGGCGGCGGTGCGGGAGTCGCCGGATACGAGCACTTCTGCTTGTTCTTCGGGGGTGAGGAATCTGCCGGAGGTGGTCGGGCTGACACCGGTATCCAGGAGCCGGTCGAACTTGCCTGCGGTTTCCGGGATCAAGTCGACCAGGTACCGGGTCGCTGCTCCGCGTTTCCCGACCTTGCGGATGCCGCGCTCGAGCATCGCCTGCTCCTCCCGGCCTTTGACCCCGTCGGGATCTAAAGCGGCCTGCCATTGCAGGGCTTGCACGCGGGTCTGGTCGGCGGTGAAGGGAGTGATGGCTTCCCCGGTGGCAGTGTCGACGCCGAGCAGGCACCCGACCAAGGCGTGTTCGGCAGCCTCGAGCAGCACTGGCTCTGCCCGGTTCTCCACCGCACCAAGGCAGCTGATGATCACAGCAGCGGCGTCAACACCGATTTCGCCGTCGCCCATCGCTTCGGCGACAGCCGGGAACTTCGCCGGTAGGGCGTCGCCCGTCAGCGTCTGCCGGCTGCGGATTCCGGCTCCGATCCGGCACCGTTGCACGGCGGTGCGTTCGGTGATCTGAGTAACCCGGGCGATCAGTTCGTAGGCGGTGCGGCAGCCGTGCTTGGCCGACAACCGGTCCGACCCGAGTACCGGTCGGGAGCGTTCTGCTGCTTCGGCCGCCACCGCCACCCGGAGTGCGTCCACGGTACGGCCGAGGTTCTCGATCGCCGCCATCGCCGCCACCAACGCATCATCACCGAGGGCGGGAACCTCTTGAACGGTCACCGCAGCACGGGCAGCAGCAGTGGCTGCTTCCAGCTGTTCGGTGATCTCGGTCATGGTTCCACCCAACCACCACCCACCGACAATCCCGTACACAAACCCCAGATCAGCACCCCTTTCCTGTGGACAACGATGCGAGCTAGTGGGCTGTGGAGGACGAGACGTCGAGCGGTCGTGGGGTGGACTCGACGTCGGCAGACTCGGCGTCGGTGGACTCGGAAGGCCGAGGACTTGGGCTGCGGTCGCGCCCACTCCAGGCAGGCGCGACCTATCCTTTTCTCGCCGGATGAGCAGGCATCCCGCCACCCAGCAGGCGCGGGTCGGCCGCCACGGCGCACCTAAGAAGAGAGAACGCTCCACATGACGCACACCTCGAACCCCGCGGACGAACTGAGGCGCCTGATAGCAGAGGGGCGGATCTCCAACGAGGCGCTGCACGCGATCACAGGCATCTCGCCCGCCGCACTCGCCACCTTCTTGCGGGAGGCTCCGTCTGGCTCGCCAGTGATCTCGACGTGGTCCTCTCCGCTCTCGAGCGATGAGAGCGGACGGCTGAACATTCTCGCCTCGCAGTTGGCAGAGGGATTTCAGATCGACGATGACGTACGTCTCCGGGCGATCTTCGAGGGCCTGACGATCGACTGCAAGCTCACGCTCGAGAACATCGCCCAATTGACAGGCATCGACATGGACGACCTGGCTGCCGCCCTGGATGACCCGCGGAGCATCCCGACAGAGAAGAAGTACGCCCTCGCCATCAAGGGTTCGTACTTCATCAACGCGGTCAACCAAGCACGACGCAACTGAGCACGAAGCGCGACCAGACGGGATCGTGGCGGCGACGAGGAGACGCAGCCGACCGCGTGCATTCGTAGCATTGCAGGCATGGGAACCATCGAATTCGTCACCATAGAGGTGGCCGACGCAGGGGCGGCCGAAAGCTTCTGCGCCACGGCGTTCGAAGCCGGTGATCGAGTGCGAGTACGTGCATCACAACCGGCAACGACGGGCTTCCGCGGATTCACCATCTCGCTCGTGACGTCGCAGCCATCGACCGTGGACAGCCTGATCGGAAGCGCCATCGACTCGGGCGCCACGTTGCTGAAAGCGGCAACTAAGTCGCTGTGGGGATACGGCGGCGTCATCCAGGCGCCCGACGGCACGATCTGGACCGTCGCATCCTCGTCGAAGAAGGACACCGGGCCCGCGTCCCGGCGGATCGACGGGATCGTGCTCCAACTCGGTGTCGCCGACGTGGCGGCGAGCAAGCGGTTCTATCTCGATCACGGGCTGTCAGCCGCGAAGAGCTTCGGAAGCAAATACGCCGAGTTCGACACCGGCCCGATCAAGCTGACCCTCAACCCGCGGCAGACGCTGGCAAAGACTGCAGGCGTGTCACCCGCCGGGGAGGGCTCCCATCGCATCGTCATCGGCGGCGATGCAGGTGCTTTCACGGACCCCGACGGATACGTGTGGGAGACAGTCGCACCCTGAGCCGTGCGCATCAGCGGCCTCCACGGCGTTCCCGACGAGAACCTGCGCGACGAGGCCTGCGCCAGCCCATGCGAGCGATAGCCTGTCAGAAACCACAGACGGAGAATCGTGAGCCAGCAGACGCCCCAGCCCGGTAGCCAGCAGACGCCCGAGCCTGGTTACCAGCCGCCCAATCAGCCGCCGAATCAGCCCATCTACCAGCCGCCGGCGCAGCCCGGCTATCAGCATCCGTACACGCAGCCCGTCTACCAGCAGACCGTCGTGTACTCGACGTATCAGCCGCAGCCGAGGGGCCTGAGCATCACCTCGCTCGTGCTCGGCCTGGTCTCGATCTTCTTCGGCTTCACCTTCCTGGTACCGATCGGCGCCGTCATCTTCGGTGCAATCGGAATCAAGCGCGAACCGACCGGCCGCGGCATGTCGATCACGGGCTTGGTGCTCGGCGGCCTCTGCCTGCTCGGCTGGGCGCTGCTGGTCGTGCTGTGGGTCGTGTTCGCCGGCATCATGGTCGGCGCGGCCGCATCGTCTGGCGGCTACAACTCCTGAGGTCCGCGAGCATCCGGTGGCCTGAGGGCAGCTCTGACCTGATGGCTGCGCTGATCTGAGGCCTGTCAAGCCCCGCACCGTTCCTTGCGGTCCGGCCCGGCCTTAGCGACCCTGGAACCCATGGCCGATCTGCACGGGTGGCTCCCGTTCGCCGTCGCCTGTCTCATCGCCCTCGTCGCGGCCGTCGTACTGACGGCCGTCATCGGCGCCATCGTGAGCGCGATCGCGCGGCACAAGGAGTGGGCGAGGATGCTCGCCTCACGCGCGCGCATCCCCTTCCGCCTGCTGCTGCTCGACATCCTGCTCTGGATCGCGGTCACTGCGACGATACCGCTCGACGTTCCCCTGCCTACGGTCGAGGCGGTGCACCACGCCTTCCTCGTCGTCACGATCGCACTCGCGACCTGGTTCGGCGCCGCGCTCGTGATCTTCTTCGAAGACATCGGCCTCGCGCGCTATCGGCTCGACGTGCCAGACAACCGCTACGCCCGCCGGGTGCGCACGCAGGTCATGATCATCCGGAGGCTCACGATCGTGGCTGCCGTGGTGATCGGGGTCGGTGCCATACTGCTGACGTTCCCAGGTGCGCGGGCGGCGGGTGCGAGCATCCTGGCGTCCGCCGGCCTCATCGGTGTGATCGCCGGTGTCGCTGCGCAGTCTTCGCTGGGCAACCTCTTCGCCGGTATGCAACTCGCGTTCAGCGGCGCCATCCGGCTCGACGACGTCGTGGTCGTGAACAACGAATGGGGCCGCATCGAGGAGATCACCCTGACCTACGTTGTCGTGCACATCTGGGACGACCGCCGCATGGTTCTTCCCTCGACCTACTTCACGACGCAGCCGTTCGAGAACTGGACGCGGCAGCACAGCGAGCTCCTGGGCGCCGTCGAGTTCGACCTCGACTGGGCGGTCTCGCCCGACGCCATGCGCAAGGAACTGGATCGCATCCTGCGCAAGACCGATCTCTGGGACCAGCGCACGTCGGTACTTCAGGTGACGGATGCCGTCGGCGGTTTCGTGCACGTGCGTGTGCTGCTGACCGCGAAGGATGCCCCGACCCTCTTCGACCTGCGCTGCTACGTGCGCGAGAACCTCGTGGCGTGGATCCAGCGAGAGGCAACGGCCGCCCTGCCTCGCCGGCGCGTCGAGCTGGTGGAGGCGCAGGGGGCACAGCCGTCCCCGCGCTCGCGCGGAGTCTCAGGCGACACGCTCTTCAGCGGCAGCACGGATGCCGAACACCGCGCCTCGCAGTTCACGGACTCCATCCCCGTCGTGCCCAAGGTGGCGGCGGTGAAGGCGGAACGCCAGCGCGCGGAGGACGCGGACAACGACGACGAGCGCACCCAGGAGGCGAGCACTCAGGCGCGCTTGGGCCGCGGGAACACGGAACGCATGTGATCCGAGTCGAGGTAGTCGGCCACACCGATCAGGACGAGGCTGAACACGATCTGCTCGGTGACCATCCACAGCGGGTAGAGGCCCGGAATCGCGGCGAGCACGAGCGTGATCACGGGGAAGATCTTGCTGAACAGTCGAAGCCGCGAGTAGCCCCAGTAATAGCCGAGGGATGCCCGCCACGCGAAGTAGAACAACGTCGCAGTCATGCCCAACACGACCACAGTGCGCATCCACACCGACCAGGCGACGGGGATGCCGCCCGCCGCGAGAATCAGCGCGATCACGACGGCCGCGATGCCGATCGCGAACTCCAGCACAAGCAGCCACGTGATGGCCGCGAACGCGCGCCTGGTTCGCGGATGCCCGAGCAGCTCGCCGTCGACGCGCACCTGCGCCTGCCGTCCGCCGGCTAGACGATCGAGGCGGAGGAACAGCGGTTCGAGCCGCGCGACGACACCGGGCACCGTTCTTCCTCCAGCACAATTCAGGACATTTCGCGAGGAGTGCAGACTATGTCGCCGTCCCGGTGCATGTCCTGAATTGCGCGTCTCTGGGGGCGTAGGGGACGGCGACGGGCGCTTTGGGACAGCCGGGGCAGGGGCCGCCTAGGCGGCCTGCAGTGCGGCGATGGCCGACGTGAAGAATGTCAGCCCGTCGACGCCTGAGCGCATCGCGGCATCCGTGTCGGGCCCGAAGCCTGGCTCGGTGGCGTGCTCCGGGTGCGGCATGAGGCCGACGACGTTACCGCGCTCGTTCCTCACGCCGGCGATGTCGTTGATCGACCCGTTGGGGTTGACGCCCAGGTAGCGGAACGCCACCAGCCCATCGCCTTCGATGCGCTCGATCGTCTCGGCGGATGCCACGTACTCGCCCTCGCCGTTCTTGAGCGGGATGACGATCTCCTGCCCGGCGGAGAACCCGTTGGTCCATGCGCTGTCGGTGCTCTCCACCCGCAGCCGCTGATCGCGGCGGATGAATGCCCCGTGATCGTTGCGGATGAGGCCGCCAGGAAGCAGGCGTGCCTCCGCGAGCATCTGGAAGCCGTTGCAGATGCCGAGTACGGGCATCCCTTTGTTCGCGGCGTCGATGACCTCGCTCATGATGGGCGAAAGGCTTGCGATCGCGCCGCAGCGCAGGTAGTCGCCATAGCTGAAACCGCCCGGCAGCACGAGCGCGTCCACACCGTTCAGGTCGTGTTCGCCGTGCCACAGTGCGACGGGTTCGGCGCCGGCGGCGCGCACGGCGCGCTGGGCATCCCGGTCGTCGAGCGATCCGGGGAAGGTGATGACGCCGATGCGCATCAGGCCACCGCGCCCTGGGTCGCGCCCTGGCCGGCTGTCGCGTCCTCCGCGACGTGCACGCCCACGACGTCTTCGATGACTCCGTTCGAGAGCACCTCGGCGGCGATCTCACGAACGGATGCCAGCAGCTCGTCGGTCACCGGCGCATCCGTGGTGAGCTGGAACCGCTTGCCCTGTCGCACGTCGAACGCGCCGCGGCCGGTGCGTGCGAGCGCCGCCGCGATGGCCTTGCCCTGCGGGTCGAGCAGTTCCGCCTTCGGCATGACCTCTACAACGATGGTGGGCAAAGGGGACTCCCTGGGTTCGCGGCGTACGGGGGATGCCTCGATTCTACCGGCGCGGGGCTGGCGGCATTCCTGGGCTCATGGCTCGCAAGCTGTCTGACAGATAAGAATGCTGTCTGGTAGATTCGTCCGCATGTCATACATGCCCGACGCCATCCGCAGCATCACGTTGTCTACGCTGCGGTTGCCGTTGCCGGCGCCCATCTCCGATGCGAAGGTCTTCACCGGCAGGCAGAAGCCGATGACGGAGGTCGTGTTCCTCATCGCCGAGATCGAGACGGAGCAGGGCTTCTCCGGGCACGGCTTCAGCTACTCCAAGCGCGCAGGCGGTCCTGCGCAGTACGCACATGCCCGGGAGGTCGCAGGCGCGGCGATCGGTGAAGACCCCAACGACATCGCGAAGCTGTACACGAAGCTCTTGTGGGCCGGGGCATCCGTCGGCCGCTCCGGCGTTGCCACGCAGGCACTCGCGGCGATCGACATCGCACTGTACGACCTGAAGGCCAGGCGGGCCGGGCTTCCGCTCGCCAAACTGCTGGGCGCTCACCGCGACTCCGTTCGCACCTACAACACGTCGGGCGGATTCCTCAACGCGTCGATCCAGGATGTGCTCTCACGTGCATCGCGGTCGATCGAGGAGGGCATCGGGGGCGTCAAGATCAAGGTCGGGCTGCCCGACGGCGAAGAGGATCTCGGCCGAGTGCGTGCCGTGCGGGAGTACCTGGGCGACGACATCCCGCTCATGGTCGACGCGAACCAGCAGTGGGACCGCACCACCGCTTTGCGCATGGGCCGGCGGCTCGAGGAGTTCGATCTCACCTGGATCGAGGAGCCTCTGGATGCCTACGACGCCGAGGGCCACGCCGATCTGGCACGTGCGCTCGACACTCCGATCGCGACCGGCGAGATGCTCGCCTCGGTGGCGGAGCACGAGCGGTTGATTGCCGCGCGAGCGTGCGACATCCTGCAACCGGATGCGCCGCGCATCGGCGGCATCACGCAGTTCCTGCGGCTCATGACCCTCGCCGACCAGGCGGGACTGGATGTGGCACCGCACTTCGCGATGGAGATCCACCTGCACCTCGCTGCCTGCTACCCGCGCGAGACCTGGGTCGAGCATTTCGACTGGCTCGACCCGCTGTTCGAGGAGCGCCTCGAAACACGCGACGGACGGATGCTCGTGCCCGAGCGCCCGGGGCTCGGCATCACCTTCACTGGGCAGGCGCGTGCGTGGACCACCGAATCCGTGACGGTCGACGCGTCGGGAACGCGTTGACCGCCGTGACTGGGCTTTCGCGGGGAGAACAACTCGCCAGGACCATCGGGGACCGCATCATCGCCGGAGACATCGCGCCAGGCGAGCGCCTGCCGAGCGAGGGGGGTCTGGTGGAGGAGTTCGGCGTCAGCCGCACGGTAGTGCGCGAGGCGCTGCAGCGGCTCCAATCCCGCGGTCTGGTGCGCACCAGGGTCGGCTCTGGCAGCTACGCGCTGACTCCACCTGCGCCGGTCGCCGGTGACGACTGGCTGGCGGCTCGAGACGAGTCAGAACGCATCGAGTTGCACGCGTTCCGCATCGCGGTCGAGTCCGAGGCGGCGGCGCTCGCCGCCCGGCAAGCGGCCGATGGTGACCTGGCGACGATCGACGCGGCGCTTCTCGCACTGGAACAGGCGGAACTGCCGGCACACACGGTCGACGCCGACTTCGCGTTCCACCGGGCCGTGGCAGGCGCTTCTGGCAACCGGTACCTGCTCAGCGCCCTCGATCGCCTGGGTGCTCGAGCCATCGTGCTGCCGCCCGCCCGCCTCGCGGATGCTCCGCGCGATGAGGTGGACGCAGCCGCGGTGCTCGCGGAGCATCGGGGCGTGGCCGCAGCGATCCGCTCAGGCGACCCGCTGGCGGCATCCGCTGCCATGCGCGCGCACCTGACGGCATCCGCGGCCCGTCGCAGCCGCTGAAGGTGCGGCAAGCCATAGCCCGACGGCGCGTACGGTGTTGTCGAACGGGGTCGGGCGGAGCATCCGGAGGCGCGCATGAAGAAGTTCGAGCAGGGGCATGAGTCCGAAGATCTCGAGACCGTCGAGCTGAACCCTTTGTTCACGAGGCCCGGCGAGGCGACCGAGCTGCCTCGGAACCGCATTCCCGCAGGAGAGTCGCTGCCCGAGACGGCGTATCAGATCGTGCACGACGAGGTGATGCTCGATGGCAACGCCCGATTGAACCTCGCCACGTTCGTCGGCACCTGGATGGACGAACAGGCATCGCGCCTCTACATCGAGGCAGCCGACAAGAACATCGTCGACAAAGACGAATATCCGCAGACCGCGGCGATCGAACAGCGCTGCTGGAGGATGCTCGCCGACCTGTGGAACGCGCCGCACCCCGCGAAGGCGATCGGCACCTCCACTATCGGCTCGTCCGAGGCCTGCATGCTCGCGGGTCTCGCGCTGAAGCGGCGGTGGCAGCACGCCAGGAAGGCGGCGGGCAAGCCCACCGACAAGCCGAACCTCGTGATGAGCGCGGCCGTGCAGGTGTGCTGGGAGAAGTTCTGCAACTACTGGGATGTCGAGCCGCGCTTCATCCCCATCTCGCTCGACCACAAGACCATGGACGGCCACGACCTGGCGCGACACGTCGACGAGAACACGATCGGCGTCGTGGCGATCATGGGCGTGACCTACACGGGCATGTACGAGCCGGTCGCGCAGATCGCGCGAGCGCTCGATGCGGTGCAGGCCACGCGCGGGCTGGACGTTCCGATCCACGTCGACGGGGCATCCGGAGCCATGATCGCGCCGTTCCTGCAGCCCGACCTCGAGTGGGACTTCAGGATCGAGCGGGTCGCCTCGATCAACACGTCCGGCCACAAGTACGGTCTCGTCTACCCGGGGCTCGGCTGGATCGTGTGGCGCGACACCTCGCTGCTGCCTGAAGACCTCATCTTCGACGTCTCGTATCTCGGCGGCAGCATGCCCAGCTTCGCGCTCAACTTCTCGCGTCCGGGCGCTCAGGTGCTGCTGCAGTACTACAACTTCCTCCGGCTGGGATTCGAGGGCTACCGGCGGGTGCAGCAGGCATCCCGCGACGTGGCGCTCTACCTGTCCGATGAGGTGTCGAAGCTCGAGCCGTTCGAAGTGTGGACCGACGGATCGGACATCCCCGTGGTGGCCTGGCAGTTGAAGGACGGGTTCACCGACAAGTGGTCCCTCTACGACCTGTCCGAGGCGCTGCGCACGAGAGGATGGCTCGTGCCCGCATATCCCATGCCCGAGGCCCTCTCGTCGCTGACGGTGCAGAGGGTCGTCGTGCGCAACGGCCTGTCCCGAGACCTCGCGGCCGGTTTCGTCGAGGATCTCGTGGCTCACGTGCGCGACCTCGAGAGCCTCGCCTCACCCATGCCGGGTCGCAAGCGGGTGGCGTTCCACCACTGAGTGCCGGGCGCGTGGAGCGCCGAACCCCCTGAGTGCCGGGCGCACCCTCCGCACACCCTGCGTGCCGGGCCAACCCTCCGCGCACCCTGCGAAAAATCGGAGATTCACCGCGGCACGCGGAGACCGGATGCCTGGCGGCGGCGCGTCGCAGCGGATCTCCGACTTTTCGGGACCCGGCCAGTTGCGGCTGGTCGGGCTAAAGGGACTTGCAACTGGATTACTCCTGTCGTAATATTCCACGTGGAATAGTTGACGCGGAGCATCCGCTCGGGCGCCGATGCACCGGACGCATCCGATGCACCCGATGTGCGGGGGTGTGCCGGATGCACCGGATGTGATGGCACCACCCAGACGGAACAGCACCCAGACGCAACAGCACACAACGGAAGGAGGAGCACGGATGTCGGCGCTCACGCCCTTGGGGATCTCGATCCTCGGTCTGCTGCTCGAGCGGCCCATGCATCCGTACGAGATGTTCCAGACCGCCATCGCCCGTTCGGAGGACCGCCTCGTCAAGCTGCGTCCCGGATCGCTCTATCACACCGTGGAGCGGCTGGAACGGGACGGCCTCATCCGCTCCACGGGCACCGAGCGCGAGGGCAACCGGCCCGAGCGCACCACCTACGAGATCACCGACACCGGGCACGACCGGATGCTCGAGCGCATCACGGAACTGCTCGCCGACTGGAAGAACGAGTATCCCGAATTCCCGCTCGCTCTCGCCGAGGCGCACAATCTGCCACGCGAGACCGTCGCGAGACTGCTCCAGAAGCGTGTCATCGCCTTGCGCGCCCAACTCGAACTGGTCGGCCGTGCGGTCGATCACGTCGAAGACAAGAGCCTCGACCGCAAGTACTGGATCGAGGCGTCGTACCTGCGAAGCATGCTGCAGGCCGAGACCGCCTGGGTCGAAGGCCTCATCGAAGAACTGAAGAGCGGAAGCATCGACTGGTAGCCATCCTGTCGATCCGGCGGCATCCGGAGCGTCGAAATGACGGAGGTGTCGGACAGGATCGGCGCATACCTCGCGCGCTTCGCGCACGTCCCGCAAACTCCACGGCCCAACCCGGCCGTTCATCATCCATCACAGAAACGGACACCATGGAAAAGCAGAGAAGTCCGTGGCCGGCCCTCTGGGCGCTGGTCATCGGATTCTTCATGATCCTGGTCGACACGACGATCGTGTCGGTCGCCAACCCGAAGATCCTCGAAGGCCTGAAGACCGACATCAATTCGGTCATCTGGGTCACAAGCGCATACCTGCTCGCCTACGCCGTACCGCTGCTCATCACGGGACGCCTCGGCGACAGGTTCGGCCCCAAGAACATCTATCTCATCGGTCTCGTGCTATTCACGGGCGCGTCGCTGTGGTGCGGATTCGCCGGAACCATCGGGATGCTCATCACCGCCCGCGCCGTGCAGGGCATCGGCGCGGCCATGATGACCCCGCAGACCATGGCCGTGATCACGCGAACCTTCCCGCCGAACAAGCGGGGTGCCGCGATGGCGCTGTGGGGCGCGACATCCGGTGTCGCGATGCTGGTCGGCCCGCTGCTGGGCGGTGTGCTCGTCGACGGGCTCGGCTGGGAGTGGATCTTCTTCATCAACGTTCCGGTCGGCGTGATCGGCTTCATCGCAGCGCTCGTGTTGGTGCCCAAGCTGCCAACGCACCAGCACTCGTTCGACATCTTCGGCGTCGTGCTGAGCGCAGTCGGCCTGTTCTTGATCGTCTTCGGCATCCAGGAGGGCGAGAAATACGACTGGGGGACCATCACAGGGCCGATCAGCGTGTGGGGCCTCATCATCGCCGGCATTGTGGTGCTCGCCGGGTTCGTCGCCTGGCAGGCGTTCAACAAGGGCGAGCCGCTCATGCCCTTGAAGCTGTTCCGCGACCGCAATTTCTCCCTCGCGAACCTGGCGATCAGCGCCGTCGGCTTCACGGTCACGAGCATGACCCTGCCGTTGATCTTCTTCGCCCAGCTCGTGCTCGGGTTCTCTCCCACGCAGTCCGCGCTGCTCATGGTGCCCATGGCGGTTGTGGTGATTCCGCTGTCGCCGCTGGTGGGGCGCATGGCCGACCGCGTGCATCCGCGCTACCTGTCGTTCTTCGGCCTCTTTCTGATGGCCATCGGACTGCTCTGGTACGCGTCGTGGTTCGACTCGAACGTCGACCTGTGGCCGCGCCTGCTGCTGCCGAGCCTGGTGCTCGGTGTCGCCAACGCGTTCATCTGGGCACCGCTGTCGGTGACCGCGACGCACAACCTGCCGCCTGCGCAGGCGGGTGCCGGCGCAGGCATCTACAACACCGTGCGGCAGATCGGAAGCGTGCTGGGCAGCGCGGCGATCGCCGCCCTGATCCAGGCGCGGTTGACGGCCAACGGCCTGCACTCGAGCTCGTCGGGGGCACAGTTCAGCGGGTCGAAGCTGCCGGCCATAGTGCAGCAACCCTTCGCGGATGCCATGGCGCAGTCCATGCTGATGCCCGCTGCGGTCGCGTTGCTCGGCGCCATCGCCGTGCTGTTCTTCATTCGCCCGAAGGACACCGGGCAATGGACGGCCACCCAGGGAACCCCCGTGGCGAGCCGTGCCCCGCAGGAGGCGGCGACCGTCGAGCGCTGAATTCTCACCAGTGAGCGCTGAGCAGTGAGCTCGCGCCGGGGTCGAGTGCCGCGCCATCGCGGTGCTCGACCTCGGTCTGTGTACTGGATGCCGCAACGTCAAGGCATCCGCGTCCGTTCATCCGCCAGCAACCGCCGGCTCGCCGGCCGTTCGCGACGCTTGCATACCCTGCCCGAAGGGCGTGATCGGCGCCCGCAGGAGATTGGGGCGGACGATGAGCACGCGCGACGCGATCATCAGCAGCAGGCGAACGGTGGAGGAGCTGACCTTTCGCGACATCGACGATCTACCCAACGATGAGCTCGACGACCTGGACGAGGTCGAGGAGATCGAGGTGGAGCTCGCCGTGCTCGCCCTCACCGGCACCACCGTCGTCGACGACGGGCTCGTCGAGCGTGCGTACGAGCGAGCCCTCGACCGCGCAGGCATCGCCACGAGCGCCGAGGAACGGATCGCGGCGCTTGCGTGCATCCGCGACAACATCGGGTGTGACCGGGCAGACGTTTTCCGTCACCTCGTGTCTGCTTCCCCGCACGCCTCCACGACGAACTCGGCGGCAGGCGGCGATGAGGTCGCGACGACGGATGCCGACGACCAGGCCAGCCACGCGGTGAGCGAGTTCGAGGCGGCGTTCGCCGAACTCCGCGAGCGCGAAGGCGTGGAAGCGGTTCCGGGGGCGGCGGTGGCCATCCGCGAGTTGCGGGCATCCGGTGTGCGTGTTGCCCTGATCTCCGGGTTCAACAGTGCGACGACGCGAGCGATGCTCGCCGAGCTCGGCTGGGCGGACCTGGCAGACGTCGTGCTCTCTTCGGACGACGTTCCCCGAGGGCGACCGCGTCCTGACCTGGCCCTGACTGCCCTGCTGCGCTGTGCCGGTTCGGCCGTCGAGCGCATGATCGTCGTCGGCGACACCGTCTCCGACATCGAGAGCGGGCTGGCTGCGGGGGCCGGCGTCACGATCGGCGTGCTGACCGGATCGCACGACGAGCGTTCCCTAGCCGACGCCGGAGCGGATGCCGTCATCGACAGCATCGCGGACCTCCCGGCGCTGCTCGGGCTGGATCGCCCCATCGCCTGAGACCTGATGCCCTGCTGCGCTCCGGTTGATCCCGTTTTCGAACTTCGGCAGCCGGGATGGGCAGGACCCTTGGCAGCGGTTGCGGGCTCGCGTAGGGTCGCGTCCATGCGTTTCGGGGTGAAAGCGTTCATGATCCTTGCGGTTTCGGCCGCAGCCATCGCGGTCGGGGCCCTTCCGGCGTCGGCCACCCCGCCCGGAACAATAGGCACCTTTCCGACCTGGTCGCCGCTGAGTTCGTCGGTGCCTGGTACCGCAACCTTCGCGTCGCCGACGGACGCGAACGCCGTCGTTAGCACGGATGCAGCGACTGCGAGCGTTGCATCCGGATCTTCTGCTTTCCTCGGCAGTAACACCGGCTTCGGGCAGGACTTCGGCTCGACTCGCGCCCAGCCCTACCTCACACTGCGTCCCAAGAGCGGTTCGCCCGCACCTAACCCGCCTTCCGTAACGACGCCGGCTCCCTCGACAACGACCGTGATGTTCGGTTCGCAGCCTGCCTCCGGTTGGGGGTTCGCTGTCGGCGACCTCGATGCGGACTGGGTGTTCATCCAGCCTCTCGATGCTTCGGGAAACGACCTGCCCACGGCTGAGCTCGGAGAGCAGGGCACGGGCAACTACTGCGACAACGCGTCGCCCAGACCGTCGGCGTGCTCGGGCGCGACCGCTCCGTACGACGTACCGAACTGGGTTCCGGGGCCCGGGTCGGTTCCTGTTGCCTACGGCTCGACGACCATCACCTATTCGCCCGGCACGCTCTACGGGAACTTCAACGACACCTCAGGCGCCTACGCGTGGTTCCTTCCCTCGTCCCAGGTTCACGGCATCCGGCTCGTCTACGGCGCGCTGAACGGCAGCCCCGTCTACCAGCTCTGGCTCGCCCAACCTGCGCCCACCGCGACCATTGCCGGAACCGTCGCGCTCGGCGGTTCGGATGCGGGCCAGCCGGTGCCATCCGGAACAAGCGTGGAACTGCAGTCGGCAGACGGAACGCCGGTGGCAGCCCTGGACGGGTCTCCCGTCGAGGTGCCTGTGCAGTCTGACGGTAGCTACCAGATCGTGACCGAGCAGCGGCAGGAGTACCAGCTTGCAGTCGTGCCGCCGGCGGGATTCGATCCCCCAGCGCCGATCACGGTAACCGCGCTCGCGTCGGAGGTGACGGCACCGCAGATCGTGGTCGCGCCGACAGCCGCGACTCAGCCGACGCCCACAGCGACGGCGACACCCGCAGCCGAACTCGCAGAGTCGGGATCGAATGCGGCGCCTTGGCTGCTGGCATCCGTGGCGATGCTCGTTCTCGGAGGCGCACTGGTCTCCCAGGCTCGGCGGCGACGTCGCGTCGGCCGCTGAGGTAGTCGCCTCAGTCGCCGGTCAGGCGCTCGAGGAGCTCGCGGTAGCGCTCCGCGGTGCGTTGCACGATGTCGTCGGGCAAGGCGGGCGGCGTGCCCTCCTTCGTCCAATTCGCCGCGAGCCAGTCGCGCACGATCTGCTTGTCGAAACTCGCCATGCGTTCGGCCGGGGTCGTGCCTGTGCGCCACGCCTCGGCATCCCAGTAGCGGCTGGAGTCGCTAGTGAGCACCTCGTCGGCGAGCGTCAGTTCACGAGTCTCCGGGTCGGTGCCGAACTCGAACTTGGTGTCCGCCAGGATCAAGCCGCGCTCCTCGGCGATGGTGGATGCCCGTGCGTACACGTCGAGGGATGCCTCGCGCAGCCGCGCCGCGGCATCCTCACCCACGAGCTCCACGGTGCGATCGAAGCTGATGTTCTCGTCGTGCTCGCCCTGCTCCGCCTTGAACGCCGGCGTGTAGATCGGCTCGGGCAGGCGGTCGCCGTTGTGCAGCCCGGCCGGGAGCGGCACGCCGCACACGCTCTGCGACTGCTGGTATTCGGCCCACCCGCTGCCCGTCAGGTAGCCGCGCACGACGCACTCGATGGGATACATGGCCAGGGGTTTGACGAGCATGGCGCGTCCGGCGACTTCGGCCGGGATCCGCTCGCCGCCGTCCAGACCGTGGTCGGCAACCAGGTGGTTGGGCACGTCGTCGAGGCGGTCGAACCACCACAGCGAGAGCGTCGTGAGCAGCTCCCCCTTGCCCGGAATGCCCGGCTCGAGAACGAAGTCGAACGCACTCACCCGGTCGCTCGCCACGACGAGCAGCACGGCGGAGTCCTCGACGGATGCCGCCGCCTCGGGAATGTAGAGATCGCGCACCTTGCCCGAGTACACGTGCGTCCAGCCGGGGAGACTCTTCTGGGCAGGGGTGGGGGGGGTCGGCGCGGTCACGCGTCAATCGTATGGTGCCGCGGGAGGAGGGGTTTCGATACGCGGCCTTCGGCTGCTAGTCAACCCGCGACGCAGGGCGGTTTCGATACGCTGCGTGCGGCGGGGCGCGCCGAGATGGTGCACAATTGTTGTGACTCGCTACAAAATGCAACGGAGAGAGGCAACGTGGCCGAATCGGCAGGCACCAACTGGGCAGGCAACTACGCGTATCGCGCGGGCAAGGTTGTGCATCCGGCTTCCGTCGAGGAGGTGCAGCGCGCCGTCGCCGAGGCTCGCGAGGCGGGCGGAAACGTGCGCGCGCTGGGCACCCGGCACTGCTTCAACGACATCGCAGACACCCAGGGCGCCCTGATCGCGATGACCTCGCTTCCGCCGCGGTTCGAACTCGACGCGGATGCCCGCACGGTGACGGTCTCCGGCGGCGCGCGTTACGGCGACTTCGCCGAGCAGCTGGATGCCAACGGCTGGGCCCTCCCCAACCTCGCCTCGCTGCCGCACATCTCCGTGGCCGGCGCGATCGCCACGGCGACGCACGGGTCGGGAGACGGCAATCGCAACCTCGCGGCATCCGTCGCGGGTATCGAGTTCGTGGACGGAATCGGCGAACTGCGCACGCTGCGCCGCGGAGACGACGACTTCGCCGGCGCCGTTGTCGGCATCGGTGCGCTCGGGCTCGTGACTGCCGTCACGCTCGACCTCGTGCCGACGTTCGAGGTGGCGCAGACCGTCTACACCGAGCTCGACTGGCCGACGGTGCTCGAGAACTTCGATGCCATCACGTCGTCCGCCTACAGCGTCAGCATGTTCACGGGGTGGACCGGCGGCGTTCAGCAGGTGTGGCTGAAGCGCGCACAGACGGATGCCGTCTCGGCCGAACCCGCGCCCGAGACCTTCTTCGGCGCCGCACGGGCGACCGAGAAGCGGCATCCGCTGCCGGGTGTCGACGCGACGGCCTGTACCGAGCAGTTCGGCGTGCCCGGCCCGTGGTACGACCGGCTTCCGCACTTCAAGCTCGCGTTCACGCCCTCGAACGGCGAGGAGATCCAGAGCGAGTATCTGGTGCCGCGCGATCGGGCGGTGGAGGCCATCAAGGCGTTGCTTCCGCTCACCGAGCGCATTGTGCCGTTGCTGCAGGTGACCGAACTGCGCACCGTCGCGGCGGACGACCTCTGGCTCAGCTCGGCATACCAGCAGGACGCGCTCGGCATCCACTTCACCTGGAAGCGCGACCAGGCGGGCGTCGAGGCCGTGCTGCCCGCGATCGAGGCGGCGCTCTTCCCGCTCGGCGCTCGACCGCACTGGGGCAAGGTGTTCGTCGATGCGGACGGCGTCGTGCCGTCGCTTTACCCGCGCTTCGACGACTTCCGGGCGCTCGTTGCGAAGTACGATCCGCATGGCCTGTTCCGCAACGCCTACCTCGATCGCCTGCTCGGCTGACGCTCCGAGGGTCTGGTGGCCGGGCATCCGAGCAGTGGCGCGACCGACGAGGCCGCCGTCGCCCACGTGCGGTCCGCCCTCGCGGATGCCGCAGAGCGGCTGAGGGCTGCGGGCGCCCGCACCGAGGCGCTCGCCGAATACGTTCCGGCTCGCCGGGTGCTCTTCATCCCGCGGCCGGAGCGGCTGCATCGGCTGGGCAGTGTGTGGCGGCTCGGCGTGCTGCTCCTGCTTACCGAACCGCACCGCGGCACAGGGGTCGGGAGTGCTCCGGCGGGCGAGCCGGGCGCGGCCGACGACTTGCGCCTCTACGCCACCGGCATCCTGACCCGATCCCACGAGCCGGGACGCACCACCTTCATCGCGGCGTCCGCCGAACGACGCCGCCAACTGGGCGTCGCGGCCTTCCGCGGGCACTTTGCGCCCGGCACCAGTGTGAACTTCGACGCGAAGCCGATACCGCTCGACGCGAGCCTGGTCGGAGCGTCCGGACCGCTCACGGTGCAGGGCGGCGCGGCGTTCGTGCGCTGGCGCCCCACGGATCCGGATGCCCTCACCGACTTCGACGCGTACCTCGCCGAACGCGTCGCGCTGCTTGTCGATCCTCCCGACGGCGCCTGAGACCGGCTGGGCCGGACAAGGCCGCCCCCGGACCGGCCGCGAAGATTCGGTGCCGGCTCAGTGTGCGGCGGGCGCGACGGATGCCGCGATGTCGGTGCGGTACTGGCCGCCCTCCAACGAGACGGTTCGAACCGCGCGATACGCGCGCTCCCTTGCCTCGTCGAATGTGGAGCCGAGCGCGACGACCGTGAGCACACGGCCACCGGTCGCGACGATGGTCTCCGTGGACCAGCTGGAGGTGGCATCCGTCGACATTGCTGTGATGTCGGTTGCGGCGTGGAAGATCTGCACCTCGGGCACGGCGGATGCCGCATCCAGGCCGAGGATGGGCCGTCTCGTCACCGGGGCGGTCGGGTACCCCTCACTCGCAACGACCACGCCGACCGCAACGTCGAAGGCGAAGTCGGGACGCGGAACACCGGCCAGCTCGCCCGTGGCCGCCGCATAGAGCAGTCCGGACAGCGGTGTGAGCAGGCGGGGCAGGATGACCTGGGTCTCGGGGTCGCCGAAGCGTGCGTTGAACTCGATGACGCGAGGACCGGCATCCGTCACGATCAGGCCGCAGTAGAGGAGGCCGATGAACGGTGTCTGCTCCGCCGCCATGGCGCGGATGGTGGGAAGCGCGATGGTATCGATCACCTCGTCGACGAAGTTCTCGTCAAGCCACGGCACGGGCGAGTACGCACCCATGCCGCCGGTGTTCGGTCCTTCGTCGCCGTCGAGCAGGCGCTTGTAGTCCTGCGCGGGAGACAGCGGGAGCACGTGCTCCCCGTCGCTCAGCAGGAACAGCGACACCTCGCGGCCGGCCAGGAACTCCTCGACCAGCACCGTGCCGTGCTCGAGCCAGTACGTGGCGTGCTCGATGGCTGCGTCGCGATCGTCGGTGACGAGAACGCCCTTCCCGGCGGCGAGGCCGTTCGCCTTCACCACGTATGGGGCGCCGAAGGCGTCGAGCGCCTCGTGTGCCTCTTCGATGGTGCCGGCGACCTCGGCCCGTCCGGTGGGAACGCCGGCCGTTTCCATGATGTGCTTGGCGAACGCCTTGGAGCCCTCGAGTCGTGCGGCGGCCTTGCTCGGTCCGAACACGGCGATGCCGCGCTCGCGTACGGCGTCACTCACGCCGGCGACAAGGGGCGCCTCCGGCCCGACGACCACGAGATCGACGCCGTGCTGTTCGGCGTACGAGGCCACCGCGACGCCGTCGGCCGGATCGATGCCGATGGTGCGCACGTCCTCGCCGATACCGGCGTTGCCTGGGGCCGCAGTGATGTCGTGCGGGGCATCCTCGGCCAGCAGTGCACGGATGATGGCGTGCTCGCGCGCGCCCGAGCCCAGAACGAGAATCCTCACTCGCCCATGCTATGGCGTGGTGAGCGGCGGCCCACCCCCGGGCAGGGGAGCCGAGGGCGGCAGCGCCCCGCTCGCCGCGGTATCCGCCCGGCCCCGGCTTCGCGGGCAGAATGGACATATGGCCGAGGAAAAAGTCACGGGACCGGCGTCGTACTTTCCATCGATCGAGAAGAAGTACGGCCAGCCCATCGACCACTGGATGTCCGAGCTGGAGAAGGTGGCCGAGCTCAAGCACATGGAGCAGGTGGCGTACCTCAAGAACGAGTTCGGTATCGGCCACGGGCATGCGAACGCGCTCGTCGGCTGGTTTCGGGAGCACCGCCACCAGTAGCCTTCGGATCGGATGACGCGGGCGGCCCCGTCTGCACCGTCTGCCGCCGCGGGCACAATGGACACCATGGCCAAGGCACGCATCAGTGAAGCTGACGGGATGTCGGCGGTGTCGGCCGCGCTCCAACCATCCGCTCCGAGAGACACGACGGCCGCCGCGGTGCGTTTTCTGCTGCAGGCGCTTGCCGACAAGGTGCCGGGCAACTCCGTGGAGGTGCGGGTGCCGCCGTTCGGCGCCGTGCAGTGCGTGGAGGGCCCCCGGCACACGCGAGGCACGCCGCCCAATGTGGTGGAGACGGATGCCGCCACCTGGCTCGCCCTCGCAACCGGACGTGCTTCGTGGGAGGACGCTGTGGCATCCGGCACCGTGCACGCCTCGGGTACGCGCGCCACCCTCGAGCCCTACCTGCCGGTGTACCGGCCACGGTGAGTCGGCCTCACCGGGACGGTCAGGCCACGCCCCGCGGCGTGGGAGACAATGGACGGGTGCCACGCGATTCCCACGACGACGAACTGAGCGATTCCGCCAGACAGGCGGACCACGAGGAGCTCGTCAGCACGGGCAACGGCCGGCTCCCCGCAGTGCCGGAAGAACCCGCCCGCGAGCCGGAGCGCGAGGAGGCGACCGTGGAGTCGGAGCACGAGGTGCGCGTGCGACGAACACCTCGCTTCGGTCGGTTCATGGTGCTCGGTGGCGCAGTGTTCGGCGTCGCCGCGTTCATCGCCACGTATTCGTTCCCCCAGGGAAGCGGATACGACCGCAACACCGTGTTCGGTTTCGTACTGCTGGCAGCCGTGGCCGTCGGGGTCGGCCTGGGCGCGCTCGCCGCCATCATCGCTTCTGCGGCGACGAAGCGTACCGAGCGCACCGTGGTCGCTGACCGCATCGATATACGACAGCCGGATGCCGCGGCATCCGGCGACGAGGCTCTTCCGAACCTAGGCGAGCTGCCCGCCGAAGCGGAGCAGGACGAACCGCTGCAGCACGACACCGCGCGTAACGGTGCACAGCGCAACGACGGTGCCGCTCGGAACGATGGTTTCCCGCGGGCCGACGGCACCCAGGGTTCGTAAGCCGGGCGCGCTCAGCTGAGCTGGGTGCGCTCCACCCACTCGAGGTATTCGGGCGTCACCGTGCCGGTGACGTAGTCGCCGGTGAAGCAGCTCATCTCGAGATCGGTGACGACGTTCTGACCCTCGAGGATGGCATCCTTCATGTCGCTCACCTCTTGGTAGATGAGGCTGTCGGCGCCGAGCTCGCGTGCGATCTCCGGGATCTTGCGGCCCGCGGCGATGAGTTCGCGGCGGGTCGGCATGTTGATGCCGTAGACGTGCGGGAAGCGCACGGGGGGTGCGGCCGAGGTGAACGTGACCTGGTTGGCGCCGGCGGCGCGGGCCATGTCGACGATCTCCTTCGACGTGGTGCCTCGCACGATGGAGTCGTCGACGATGAGCACGTTCTTGCCCTTGAACTCGCTCGACATGGCGTTCAGCTTCTGCCGCACGCTCTTCTTGCGCTGCGCCTGGCCGGGCATGATGAACGTGCGTCCTACGTAGCGGTTCTTGTAGAAGCCCTCGCGGTACTCGATGCCGAGCTTCTGCGCCACCTGGGATGCCGCCGGTCGCGAGGAATCCGGAATGGGCATCACGACGTCGATGTCGCCGAGCGGCGCGTACCTCGCGATCGTGTCGGCGAGCCGGTTGCCGAGACGCAGCCTTGCCTCGTAGACCGAGATGCCGTTCATCACCGAGTCGGGACGCGCGAGGTACACGTACTCGAACGAGCACGGGATGAGCACGGGGTTTTTGGCGCACTGCCTGGAGTACAGCTCGCCGGAGAGCGTGATGAACACGGCTTCGCCCGGCGCGACATCCCTGACCACCTCGTAGCCGAGCGCCTCGAGCACGACCGACTCGGATGCCACGATCCACTCGTCGCCCACGAGCCCGGCGGGCTTGCGGCCCAGGATGAGCGGGCGGATGCCGAACGGGTCGCGGAAGGCGAGCAGGCCTTGCCCAGCCACCATGGCGATCGCCGCGTAGGCGCCCTCGACGCGCTCGTGCACCTGCTCCACGGCGTTGAAGACCTGGTCGGGATCGAACTCGAGGCCGGTGATCTGACCCTGCAGCTCGGTGGCGAGCACGTTGAGCAGCAGCTCGGTGTCGCTCGTCGAATTCACGTGGCGACGGTCGATGTGGAACAGGTCGCCTGCCAGCTCACGCGTGTTCGTGAGGTTTCCGTTGTGCACCAGGATGATGCCGTACGGCGCATTCACGTAGAACGGCTGGGCCTCTTGCTCGTTCGCCGCGTCGCCCCTGGTCGTGTAGCGCGCGTGGCCGAGACCCATGGTTCCGAGCAGGGAACGCATGTCGCGCGTGCGGAACGCCTCGCGCACCTGCCCGCGCGCCTTGTGGATGTGGAACATGCTGCCGTCGGCAGTGGCGATGCCTGTCGAGTCCTGTCCGCGGTGCTGGAGGAGAAGGAGGCTGTCGTAGACCAGTTGGTTGACCGGCTCGGTAGAGACGATGCCGACGATGCCGCACATGCTGGCGTGGTGCTCCTGGTGTGTCGGGATGGGGCCGGGACTCCGGCTCGATCAGTCTTCCATACCCGACTGAGGTGAACCTGATGCGCCCCGCGCCGCCCGGTGCTCTGCGCTCAACCCGCTGACAGCAGGTCGGGCGGCAGGAGAGCGACGAGCCGCTCGGGATCGGCGATCACCTCGATCTCGACGATCACGCCGTCTGCCACCGTGAAGGCCATGACCGAGAGCGGCCCCCGCGGACCGACGATGGCGACGCCGGCTGCGCCGTTGATCCAGGCCGAGCGCCGGTATGGCGCCAGCGACGTGAACATCATCGCCTGGCTCGCGATGGCCTGCGGTCCCCGGATGATCGCGGTCGCGGATGCCCGCTGCGCACCGCCGTCCGAGCGCAGAACGACCTCGGGATGCAGCACCCTCAGCAACGCGTCGAAGTCGCCCTCCCTTGCCGCGGCGAAGAAGGCATCCACTGCCACCCGCTGCCTGCCGCGGTCCGGATCCGGTGTCGGCGCCGTGCGGACCTTCGCACGCGCGCGAGTGGCGAGCTGTCGCGCCGCCGCGGGCGTGGTCTCGAGAATCCTCGCCACATCGTCGAACGGCACCGCGAACGTGTCGTGAAGCACGAACGCCAGCCGCTCGTCCGGTCCAAGCGCCTGCAACACGATGAGCATCGCGAGCCCGATGGATTCGGATGCCGCGGCCGCTGCATCGGGGTTCGCGGAGTCGGCGGAGACGATGACGGCATCGGGAACGCGCGTCTCGCCCGCCAGCGCCGCGTCGAGCGAGGACTCGCCGCGCGTTCGACGTGACCGAAGCATCGTGAGGCAGACGCGACCGGCCACCGTCGTGAGCCAGGCATCCAGGTTGCGGATGTCGTCGAGCTCGGCCTGGGAGGCGCGCAGCCACGTCTCTTGCACCGCGTCGTCCGCATCGCTGAACGAGCCGAGCATGCGGTACGCGAGCGAGCGCAGCCGGGGCTGCAGGGCGGTGAACCCCGCCTCGAGCGTTTGCGCGGTTTCGGTCACGCGTCACATTCTGGCGCGCCCGCGCATCGAGTTGGTGTAAGCATCCGATCGCGACCGCTGAAGCGCGAGTCGCACGACGAAAGGCACCCCATGACCACCTCGTCCGTACCAGGCGCCGGTTCGCCGCTCATTCTCGTCACGGGGGGCGCCGGCGCCCTCGGCTCACTCGTCGTCGACCGGCTCAGGGAGCGCGGGCACCGAGTGCGCGTCGTCAGCAGGCGTGGCACCGGCCAGCGCGACGACGTCGAGTACGTCTCCGGAGATCTCGACACGGGTGAAGGGGTGGCGGATGCCGTGGCCGGCGCCGGCATCGTCGTTCACTGCGCCGGATCGCAGAAGGGCGACGGGGAAAAGGCGCGTCGCCTGGTCGAGGCCGCGCGAACGGCGGGCGTTCGGCACATCGTGTACGTCTCGGTTGCCGGTGCGAATCGCATCCCGGTGAAGTCCAAGACGGATCACGCGATGTTCGAGTACTTCGCGCAGAAGCGCGAAGGCGAACTCGTGATCGAGCGGTCGGGCATCCCCTTCACCACACTGCGCGCGACGCAGTTCGACACCCTCGTGTTCCCTGTGATGCAGTCGATGGCCAAACTGCCGGTCATTCCCCTGCCGAAACGGATGCGCGTGCAGCCCGTCGCGGCCGACGAGGTTGCCGACCGCCTGGTCGCGCTTGCCGAGGGTTCCCCTGCCGGTTACGTCGCCGAGTTCGGCGGTCCCCGCGTCTACACGACGCACGAGTTGATGCGGTCGTACCTGCGCCAGGCCGGCTTGCGGCGTTGGGTGATCTCGGTGCGGCTGCCTGGCAAGGCAGCCAGGGCAGTGCAGCACGACGCCATCCTCTCGAACGGACCGGTGCGCGGCGAAGGCACGTGGGAGCAGTACCTGCAGCGCAAGCTCGCCGTCCCCAGCGGGTCGCAGCAGCCGGTCGACCGCTGAGCGGGTGAGGCCGGCGCTCTTGAGGCGCCCGGGACTCCGGGAAGCAGGCGGATCGCGAGCAGCCGGTCAGTTCGCGACGTCGTCCTCTGCCTCGGCTCGCCAGCAGCGCGCCGTGACACCGACGGTATTCCACGCATTGATGGCCACGAGAAGCGCGAGAAGAGCGGAGACCTCTTGCTCCGAGTAGGCGGCGAGCGCGCGAGCCACGACCTCGTCGGGTACCCGGGTCTCGGATGCCCGCGTGACGGCATCCGTCAGTGCGAACGCCGCCCGTTCGCGAGCGGTGAAGAAGTGCGCCTCCTCCCACACGGCGACGGCAGCGATGCGCTGGAACGACTCGCCGCAGTCGCGAGCGTCTCGTGAGTGCTGGTCGACGCAATAGGAGCATCCGTTGAGCTGAGAGGCACGCAGCTTGAGCAGGTTGCGCAAGCCCTCCGGGATGCGCGCCGCATCGAGCTCGACGCCCGCAGCGTGGTCGAGGTGGGCCATGGCGCGGGAGAAACGGGGTGCGAGTTCGTCGAAGTCGAATCGCACGTCGGGAAGCACGATGGGCTCGGCGGCCGTCTGTTCGGCGGCCGCCTCGCCTGAGGCCTGAAAGCCAGTGGTCTGTGTGTCGGTCATGATCTCACCGTAGTGACGGAATGGCGCCCTGCTACAGTCCATTTGCATGACGGATGCCTGGGCCAATTCGGGTCTCGACCTGCACCTCGCGCTCGATGCCCGCCGCAAGACGGATTCGCTTGAGTCGGCGTTGCGCGACATGATCCGCGACGGTCGGTTGGCGCCCGGAACACGGATGCCCGCCACCCGCAGCCTCGCACGCGACCTGGGGATCGCGCGAAACAGCGTTGCGGAGGTGTACGGCCGCCTGATCGGCGAGGGCTGGCTCGAGGCGAGGACCGGCGCGGGAACCTGGGTAGCCGCAACGGCTTCCGGCCTCGGGCGTGGCGATGGAGCCAGGGCCGCCGGCGGGGTAGGGCGATCGCCGGATGCGGCGGGCGCGCCAGGCACTCTCGACTTCGGGCGGACACTTCCGTCCTCGCTCGGCGACACGGCGACCTCTGCCATCCGCCTCGACCTCAGGGCGGGCATCCCCGACACCTCGGCGTTCCCGCGCTCAGCGTGGGCCTCGGCCCTACGGAGGGCAGCGGTGAACGCACCGGTCGCCGACCTCGGCTACGGCGATGCCGCGGGTGTCGCGACACTGCGCGGCACGCTCGCGTCGTACCTGGGGCGGGCGCGGGGGGCGGTCGCGGACGTCTCGACGGTGCACGTGACGCACGGGGCCGGGCACGCGGTGCGACTCGTGGCTGCGGCGTTGGTGCGGGCAGGCGCTCGCCGCGTCGCCGTCGAAGAGTACGGACATCTGCCGCACAGGGACATCCTCGAGGCCGCCGGGCTCGAGATCGTGTCGCTGCCGGTCGATGACGCGGGAGCAGTGATCGAGCGCCTGGACGAGCTCGACGCCGACGCCGTCTCACTGACGCCGGCGCACCAGTTCCCGACCGGTGTCGCCCTCAGCCCGGCTCGCCGCACCGCCGTCGTGCAGTGGGCGGAGCGCACCGGCGGCATCGTGATCGAGGACGACTACGACGGCGAGTTCCGGTTCGATCGCAGGGCGGTCGGTGCACTCCAGTCGCTCTCGCCCGCTCGCGTCGTCTATATCGGAACGGCCAGCAAGGCGCTCGGCCCGGCGGTCGGCCTCGGCTGGTGCGTGCTGCCGCATTCGCTCGTCGGTGCGGTGTCCGAGGAGCGAGACCGCGACGGTGCGAAGCCGGGAGCCCTCACCCAACTGGCGCTCGCCGAGTTCATCCAGCACGGCGACTACGACCGGGCGGTGCGCGGCTCTCGTGCTCGCTACCGGGAGCGACGGCAACACCTGGAATCGGTCGTCGCGGAGCGGATACCCGACGCCCGCCTCACGGGCATGGCGGCGGGGCTGCACTGCTTGCTCGAGCTGCCGCAGGGCATCCGCGAAGCCGACGTCGTGAGGCATGCGGATGCCGCAGGCCTCGCGATCGCCGGTCTCGAGTGGTTCCTGGTGGCGCCGCCCGGCGTGGGCGACGAGCCAGCCGCGCGCTCGAGTACCGGCCCGGGAATACGCGCGAATGTGCCGGCGCGGCAGGCCATCGTGGTCGGCTTCGGCGCGCCACCGCCGCACCGCTTCGAAGAGGCCGTCGACACCGCCATCGCCGCGATCCAGCGGGCGGGACGCTGAGGTCGGACTTCACTCATGTGACGCCGCGCGACGCTTCGTGACGTTGCATGAAATCGCATCGCACTGCGTGATCGGAAAGCATCCGGATTCGTCGTTGGACGCGGCGACCGGGTCGCTCATACGGTGAATGACATGACCGGGACCATGCGTCGAATGCTGCGGGGCGAGAGCCTCCCCGCCGCTGCGTGCGCGTGCTCTCGCCCCTGTCGCCGTTGAGACCGGCAACGCGCTGACCCGTCCGGACGGCACGGCCGTCATGCACCGGCTGCAGCCCGTGCCCTGCTCGGTCACGGCCGCCATCCGTCGTCGTGCCTGCCGGCAACCCGCGTCCTCGGCGACATCCGCTCTGGGCACACCGCTTCGGGACCAGGCCGCTTCGGTCCGCAGAAGGCAAGCGCGTTCACACCCACTAGTCGTCCACACCCGTCCCATCTGAAAGGCACACTCATGGCCGTCGAATTCATCAGCGCGATCAACGTGAACCCGTCGAACGAGGTCAACGGGCTCTCCCAACCCGCCATCGACGTGGACTACCTCAAGAAGTACTCGAGGGCCCTCGAGGAGGGCGGCTTCGACTACACGCTCCTTCCCTACGGCTCGCCTGCGCACGACCCGTTCACGCTCGCCGCCGTCGTCACCCAGCACACCGAGCGACTCAAGCCGATCGTCGCGCTGCGGCCCAACACGGTCTACCCGACGGTCGCGGCGAAGGCGCTGGCCACGCTCGACCAGCTCAGCCGTGGTCGCGCCGTCGTGCACTTCATCTCAGGCGGCAACGATCACGAGCAGGCCAGGGAGGGCGACTACTCGAGCAAAGACGAGCGGTACGACCGCACGGAGGAGTACATCCGCATCCTTCGCCAGGTGTGGGCGGCGGATGCCCCGTTCGACCACGAAGGCCGGTTCTATCGCTTCGAAGACTTCGTGTCGGTCGTGAAGCCCGTGAACGGCACCATCCCGATCTCCATCGGAGGGTCGTCGGAAGCGGCGTACCGCATAGGTGGAGTTCTGGGAGACATCTTCGGCCTATGGGGCGAGCCGCTGGCCGACACCCGGTTCCAGATCGACAAGGTCGCCAAGGCCGCACGCGCGGCAGGTCGCACCGACAGACCTCGCACGTGGGTCACGTTCCGGCCCATCATCGCTCCAACCGAAGAGCTCGCGTGGGAGAAGGCCAACAAGATCCTCGGCATCCTGGAGAGCCGTTCGGCCGCCGCGCAACAGGCGGTGGGCAAGGAGCTGTGGATACAGCGCCGCAGGCGCTCGGGCGACGGTCCGCAGAATGTCGGATCGCAGCGCCTGCTCGAGATCGCCGCACGTGGCGACCTGCACGACCGGGCGCTCTGGACCCCGACCGCGACCGCAACCGGCGCTCAGGGTGCTTCGACCGCACTGGTGGGAACACCGGAGACCGTTGCGGCTGCCATTCTGGACTACGTCGACCTCGGCGCCGACCTGATCTCGATCCGCGGCTACGACAACTACAACGACGCCGTCGACTACGGTCGCTACCTCATTCCGCTCGTGCGTCAGGAACTCGCGCATCGCGAAGCCACGGGCCGCAGAGGCGAGGTCGTCGACCAGCGTCCCCTTGACGAGGTCGTGCGCGAGCGCGAGGAGCGCCACGACGGGCGTGAACTCGAAGGCGTCGGCGCGTGAGCATCGCGGACACCCGAACGGTGGATCTCGCCGACGTTCGACAAGGGCGGCCGCCGGTCCCGCGGCTGCGGCCCGTCGACGTCTCACCCGAGAGGCTGGCCGAGCTGAAGGTGGTTCTGGCCGAGCACGCTGAGCAGGTCGACAGGGATGCCGCGTTCCCGTGGGCGGGCATCCGTGCGGTGCACGAGGCGGGCATCCTCACGGCGACGGTCCCGGAAAAGTGGGGCGGCCACGGCGGCCTTGCGCACGAGGTCGTCGTCGACGTCTTCCTCGCCCTCGGCGAGGGCGATCCCGCGACCGCGCTGATCGCCGCCATGACGGTGTTCCAGCATTCGTTCGCCGACGTGTGGCCGGAAGACCTCTACCTACGGCTGCTGCGTGAATCCGCCGAGCGCCCGACCCTGATCAACGCCATCCGTGCCGAACCGGAACTCGGTGCGCCGGCTCGCGGCGGGTTGCCTGCGACCACGGTGCGACGCACGGGAACGGGCTGGGTACTCAACGGCCGCAAGGCGTACGGCACGGGGTCCGAGGGGCTCGCCTACCATCTGGTCTGGGCGGTCACCGAGCCGGGCTTGCACCCGGCCGAAGGCTCCGATCGCCTGATCGGTCACGTCATCGTTCCGTCGGCGAGCGAGGACGGCACGCCAACGCCAGGCATCCGCATCGAGAAGACCTGGGACCACCTCGGCCAGCGCGGCACCAGCACTCACGACATCGTCTACGACAACGTCGAGGTGCCCGAGGTGAACTTCCGCGGCTCGCCGGTGGGGTCCGTGCCCAACAACGGCAACCTCACCGGGGTCGCCCTGGCCGTTCCGGCGCTCTACCTCGGCGTCGCACGAGCCGCCCGGGCGTTCTTCACCCGGTTCGCCAACGAGCGGGTGCCGAGCGCGCTCGGCGCCCCCATTGCCACGACCGACCGCATCCGGTCCGTTGCCGGCGAGATCGAGGTGCAGCTCGTCACGGCCGAAGAGTTCCTGCGCTCCACCGCCAGGCGGCTGGACTCCGGCGAGGATGCCTCGCGCCAGCTGCAGGCCGCGAAGACCGTCGTGACCCGCGCGGCGATCCACGCCGTGCAGACCGCCGTCGCCGCACTCGGGAACCCCGCCCTGAGCCGCAGCAATCCGCTCGAGCGCCACCTGCGCGACGTGCTCGCCTCACGCATCCATCCACCTCAGGACGACACCGCCCTGACCGGCATCGGCAGCCGAGTGCTTTCGACCTATCGATCCTGACCATCGGTCGGCTGGCAGGCCGGCCGCATCGCATCACATCACGACACCCGACCAACCACAGCACGAGAGGCACCACCATGAACACCACGCACCCGCCCCACCGACGACTCGGTCGCCGACTGCTCGGCGTCGCCGCAGCGAGCATGGCGTCGATCCTCGCGCTCACGGCGTGCTCCGCCTCGGGCGCGGGCACTGCGGCCACCACGTCGGAGTCCGCGGTGCAGAAGGGTGGAACGCTTACGCTCGCCTTCAACCAGGATCCCTACGCCAACCTCGACCCCAACCAGAACTTCTGGATCGAATCGCGCTCGCTCGACCGCAACCTCGTCGACTCGCTGACGGACCAGGATCCGAAGACGGGTGCGATCAAGCCGTGGCTGGCCACGAAGTGGTCCGTCTCGTCGGACGCCAAGACCTACACGTTCTGGCTGCGCAAGGATGTCACGTTCAGCGACGGAGAGAAGTTCGACGCCACAGCGGTGAAAGACACCCTCGACAACGTCAAGAAGCTGGGCGCGCTGGCATCCCTCGGCGCCACGTACATCTCCGGGTACTCGTCAACGACCGTGGTCGATCCGTACGAGGTGAAGGTCGACTTCGCCACGCCGAACGCCGCATTCCTGCAGGCGACAGCCACGACGACACTGGGCATCCTGTCGCCCAAGTCGTACACCGACTTCACGCCAGCGCAGCGAGCGCTCGGGCAGTTCTACGGGTCGGGTCCGTTCACGCTGAAGAAGTACACGCCGAACCAGTCCGTCGTGCTCGTCAAGCGCAAGGACTACGACTGGGGTTCGCCGATCAACTCCAACAGGGCCGCTGCCTACATCGACGAGCTCGATGTCAAGTACATCCCGGAAGAGAGCGTTCTGGTGGGTGCGCTGAACAGCGGCCAGATCGACGTCGCGTGGCCGCGCAACCCGCTCAGCGCCGCCGACCAGCAGAGCATCAAGTCCGGAGGCGGATCGATCCAAAGCGCCGTTCTGCCTGGGCTCGCCCTCGACCTGCTGCCGAACATCAACGGCATCCTCGGCGACGACGCGGTGCGCAAGGCGATCCAACTGGGCATCGACCGCAAGACCTGGGCCGACACGGTCTTCTATCCCGGCTACCCTGTCGCGACCAGCGTGATCGACTCGTCGACTCCGCAGTACAAGAACGAGTCGTCGTCGTTGAAGTACAACGCCAAGGCCGCGCAGCAGACACTCTCGGCCGCGGGCTGGAAGACCGGCAGCGACGGGTACCGCTACAAGGACGGCAAGCAACTGGCCGTCTCACTGCTGATCAACGCGCCGTGGCCCGGCTGGGATCTGCTGCAGAGCGAGCTGAAGGCCATCGGCATCAAGATCGTGCAGCAGGTCGACACCCCTGCCCAGTTCTCCGTGGATGCCAACAACGGCAAGTTCGACCTGACCGGCACGTACTTCACGCGGGGTGACGCAGACATCCTGCGCACGTACTACGACACCTCCGTCGTGGCTGAAGGCAAGGGGCCCGGTGCCTACACGCAGAAGCAGGATGTGGCGCAGAAGCTGCAGAGCCTGTTCGCACAGGAGATCGCCGAACCGGACACCGCCAAGCGCACCGCCCTGTTCGGGCAGATCCAAGACGAGCTCATCGCGTCCGGCACGCTCTTCCCGCTGCAGAACAGGGTTCAGGTGGCGGGTGTCGCGAGCACCGTGCACGGCCTGAAGTTCACGAACGAGGCGTTCCTGCGGCTCAACGACGTGTGGATCTCGAAGTGAGCCGATCACCCGAACAAGCGGGCGCCGAACAAGCCCGCGCTGAACAACCCGGCGCCTGAAGAACCGGATGCCTGAGGAACCGGATGCCTGAGGAAGGAGGGCGAGCATGCTGAAGTATGTGGTGGGCCGGCTCGGCCAGGCCGTACTGGTGCTGTGGGCCGCATACACGGTGTCGTTCATCGTCTTGTACCTGCTGCCGAGCGATCCGGTGCAGATCCTGATCAACCGGTCGGGGACTGCGACGACGACCTCGAAGGCGCAGATCGCGCAGATCGCGCACGAATACGGCTACGACCAGCCGGTGATCGTGCAGTACTTCTCGCAGCTGGGCAAGGCGCTCAGGCTCGACTTCGGGCAATCAGTCTCGATGCATCAGCCGGTGTCCTCGCTGATCGCGCAGAACCTGCCACCGACGCTCGCACTGGCGGGAACGGCGATTCTGTTCACCGCCGTCGGCGGCATCGTGCTCGCCTTCCTCGCGACGTATGTGGGATGGCGGCCGCTCCGGCGCCTGCTGGAGCGGCTGCCCGCCCTCGGGGTCTCGTTCCCCACCTTCTTCATCGGCCTGTTGCTCATCCAGCTCTTGAGCTTCGACCTGCATCTGTTCCCGTCGGTCGGCTCGGCGACGCCCGCGACGCTTGTCCTCCCGGCGCTCACCATGGCCATCCCGACCTCGGGCATCCTCGCCCAGGTGCTCATCCGCGGCATGAACGATCAGTTGGGTGAGGGCTATATCACCACGGCGAGGGCGAAGGGCCTTTCGAAGTTCGCGGTGCATGCCGTGCACGCGTTTCGCAACGCGGCATTGCCCGCGCTCACGATCCTCGGCCTGATCGTGGGCTACACGGTTGCCGGCGCTGTGGTCGCCGAGACCGTCTTCTCTCGCCTGGGTATCGGTCGTCTGGCCCAGCAGGCCGTGCTCGCCCAGGACATCCCGCTCGTTCAAGGCATCGTCGTGATCGCAGCTGCCGGCTTCGTGCTTGTGAACGTCGTGGTCGACCTCGTCTATCCGCTGCTCGATCCGCGCGTCGTCGTCACGGCGCGCGTGGCATGAAAGGAGGTCAGCCGTGACCGTGGAAGTCTCGATCATCGAAGGCGCCGCCGAGCTCGAACCCGCCCTCGAGCTGGGCGGCTCGCCGGCCGGCCGAGCGACGTGGCGCGCCGCGGGCGCCGCGCGAGACGCGGGCGGCGAGGCATCCGACGGCCCGGCCCGGCGGCGTGCCGGGCTGGTGGGCCGTCTCGTGCGTCGTCCGGGAGTGGTGGTCGCCGTGGTTTACGTGGCTGCGCTGCTGCTGGCGGCGGTCGCGCCCTTCGTGCTCGCGCACGGCGACCCCAGCGCCACATCGCCGCACACCGTCTTCCAGGCCCCGAGCTTCGCGCACTGGTTCGGCACCGACCAACTGGGCCGCGACCAGTACACGCGGTTCGTCTACGGCAGCTCGCTCTCGATCGAGGCGACCATCATCGCGGTGGGCGTTGCGGTGCTGGCCGGACTGGTCATCGGCGTGGTCTCCGGGTTCGTGGGCGGAGTCGTGGATGCCGTGCTCATGCGGTTCATCGACGTGCTGCTGGCGATCCCCGCCCTGCTCCTCTCCCTCGCCATCGTCACGGCTCTCGGCTTCGGCACCGTGAACGTCGCGCTCGCCGTCGGCGTCGGGATCACGCCAGGATTCGCTCGCGTGACGCGTTCGGAGGTGCTTCGGGTGCGCACGCTCCCGTATATCGAGGCCGCCAGGATCGGCGGAGGAGGACTGTTGCGGGTGCTGTGGCGCCACGTCTTGCCCAACTCGTGGGGGCCGGTTCTCGTGCTGGCGGTGCTGGACTTCGGCACCGCGCTGCTGGCCGTGGCCTCACTCAGCTTCCTGGGATTCGGCGCGCCGCCCCCCTCGCCCGAGTGGGGATCCCTCATCTCGGACGGCCGCAACTACCTCGCCACCTCGCCGTGGCTCGCGCTTCTGCCTGGCCTGGCGGTCGGGCTCGTCGTGCTTGCGCTCAACCACATCGGCAAGACCATCGAGGAGCTGCAGAGATGAGCGATCAATCGCGCGACGACGCTCGGCCGGCGATCGGGCCCGTGCTCGACATCCGCGGACTCCGCGTCGCCTACGGGGCGGGGCGGGAGGCCAGAGATGTGCTGCACGGCATCGACCTGAGCGTGTCGCCAGGGGAGCGAGTCGCCGTCGTCGGCGAATCGGGCTCAGGCAAGTCCACGATGGCGGCGGCCGCCCTCGGTCTGCTCGCCTCGGGCGGCCGCATCACCGGCGGCGCGGTGTCGATCGCGGGACGAGACGTCACTCGGTTCGGCGATCGTGACTTCCGATCGGTTCGAGGAACCGTCGCGGGCCTCGTGCCGCAGGATCCCATGGTGTCGCTCAACCCCACGCTGAAGATCGGGCCGCAGATCGCCGAAGTGATTCGTCGTCGCGGCGTCCCCAGGCGCGCGGTGTCGGCCGAGGTGATCGACGCCCTCACTCTCGCAGGCATCGACGACGCCGTGCTCCGGGCTCGGCAGTATCCGCACGAGCTCTCCGGCGGACTGCGGCAGCGGGCTCTCATCGCCATCGCGCTGGCCGGCCATCCTCGGTTGTTGATAGCGGACGAGCCGACGAGCGCCCTTGACGCGACCGTGCAACGTAGGATCCTCGATCACCTCGACCGCCTCGTGGAGCAGACCGGCATCGGCCTGCTCATCATCACTCACGACCTCGGCATCGCGGCCGACCGTGCCGATCAGGTCGTCGTCATGCAGAACGGAAGGGTCGTCGAGCGTGGAACTCCCGCGCGCGTGCTGGCGGCGCCGGAGCATCCGTACACGAAACGCCTGCTGGATGCTGCGCCCGCGTTCGCGGTCCCGCCGGCGACGCCGCTTGCCCGCCCTGCCGAGGGGAAGGCATCCGTGCCACTGCTTGAGCTCCGAGGTGTTTCGAAGGAGTTCCGCCTGCCTGGGCGCTCGCCCGATGGCGGTCCGCGTCATCTCCTGGCCGTCGACGACGTGAGCCTCAGCGTTTCGCCAGGCGAGACCCTGGCGCTGGTCGGGGAATCGGGCTCCGGCAAGACCACGACGCTGCGCATCGCCATGGGCCTCGAGCGCCCGACGTCGGGCACGGTGCACTTCGACGGTGCGGATGTCTCCGGCCTCGGCTGGCGCGCACTGCGTCCGTTGCGGCGCCGAGTGCAACTCGTGCACCAGAACCCGTTCGCATCGCTGGATCCCAAGTTCAGCGTCGCGCAGATCATCGCGGAACCGCTCGAGGCATTCCGAATCGGAGACCGTGCATCGCGAGGTGCGGCGGTACGCGAGCTTCTCGAACGCGTGGCGCTGCCGCAGAGTGCGCTCGATCGACGACCGGCCGAGCTTTCAGGCGGTCAGCGGCAGCGTGTCGCGATCGCGAGGGCGCTGGCACTCAGGCCCGAGCTCGTGCTGCTCGACGAGCCGGTCTCGGCGCTCGACGTCTCGGTGCAAGCACAGATCCTCGACCTTCTCGGCGAGCTGCAGCGCGAGCTGGGCCTCGCCTACCTGGTCATCTCGCACGATCTCGCCGTTGTCTCCGGGCTCGCGCACCGTGTCGCCGTCCTCGGCAAGGGGCGCGTCGTCGAGTCCGGACCTACCTCGCAGGTCTTCGGCGATCCCCGACACGAGCTGACGAGGGAACTACTAGCGGCCATCCCAGGGCGCCGTTCGGTGCCGGCCTGACCGGCCGACCAGTCATTCACGAAAGGAAAAGCACCATGTCCACCGCCTCATCCGACAGCTCCGCCTGCTCCCTGCCCGACGCAGGAGTCGCGCCCGGCACTGCTTCCAGCACACCCCAGCTCGTGACGCCCCAACTCGCGGCAGCCGCAGTGGCAGGTGGAGCCCTACTCATCGACGTGCGAAGCGCAGGCAACCGTGAACAGAACGGCGCCATCCCTCAGGCCGTCATCGCGGACCGCACCAGGATCGGCGAACAGTTCGACGTCGGTTCAGACGCGGCGCTGCCGGGCGTGGCGGATCACGACCAGGCCATCGTGGTCATCTGCGGCTCCATCAACGGCTCGCTCCCGGTGGCGGTCGAGTTGCTCGAGCTCGGGTTCCGCAACGTCGTTCACGTCGACGGCGGGTTCCCTGCCTGGAGGGATGCCGGCCTGCCCACGGCTCCCGTCGAGGAGAGCGTTCCGGCCTCCTGACCGGTTCGCGTCTCCTGCGGGCCGGACGTCACGCGAGGCTCAGTGCCTGCACCGTCTGCAGCAGGTCGTCCTCGTCGAGGGATGCCGCGGGCGTGCCTTCAGCGCGAGCGCGCGCGAGACGCGCCTGCAGTGCTTCGTTCGCCGGGGCATCCAGGCCGTTCAGCCGCGCCTGCAGAACGATCTCGCCGTTCAGGAAGTCGGTCTCCAGGCTGCGGCCGGTGTGCAGGCTCTGCCACGTGGAGCTGCCGCCCCGCGGATGGTCCGGGATGTCCGCCGCCGCGCTGCGCTCGAGCGGGATCGTCGATTCCGTGCGGAAGTCGGCGATTCCCCAGCCCGCTGCCGCGAGAACGGCGCGCGCCTCATCCTCGATGAGCCGACGTGCGGCATCCCGAAGCGCACTTGGCGGATACAGTGCGTCGAGACCGAACCCTGCGGCGACGACGAGCTTGGCCGCCTTCCAGCGAGCGATGTCCGCGACGGCCTGGGCCTCGAAGCTCGCCGCTCGGAGATCGGCGGCAACGCGGTTGGCCAGGGCGCCGTCCCCGTCGCGGTACCCGCCGAGCCACACGGTGCCGACGGCTGGATCGCCGGGCGACACGACCTCTCCTGGCCGCGTGTAGCTCGACGGCAACCAAAGAACACCGGCGAGCACGGTGGCGAAGCGGCGGAGGGCGCTGCGCTCGCTGTCGAGGCCGTTCTGGAGTGTCAGAACGGGAACGTCGCGTGCGCTGCCCAGCGGTGCTCGGGCGGGGACTCCGGCGAGGTCGGCGAGAGTCCGCTCGCTGTCCTGCGACTTCGTGGCGAGCACCAGGACGTCACCCGAGCGCAGCACGAGTTCCCCGATCGGAGCCGCTATCGAGGCATCCACCGTCTCTTCGCCCTCTGGGCGGATGTAGCGCAGGGTGCCGGCCCTCGCATGCTCCAGCTGGCTGCCGCGCGCGATCAGCACGACCTGCCTGCCCGCGCCGTGCAGCTCCACCGCCAACGTCACACCCACGGCCCCGGCACCGACCACGACATAGCGCTCCGGCAGGTAGCCGTCGGCGAGCTGCGGGGACTGGTGCGGTGACATGGGATCTCCCGGGGTGAAGCCGAGCGCGTCGGATCGTCGGCGGCGGTGCGGTGTCGGTGTGCTCAGAACGCCTTGCCTGGGTTGAGGATGCCTGCCGGGTCGAGCACGCGCTTGAGCTCGCCGTGCAGCGCCAGCACGCGGTCGCCGACCTCGGCGCGCACCCACTCCCGCTTGAGCAGCCCGATGCCGTGCTCTGCCGTGAGCGTGCCGCCCAACCGAAGGGCCAGGCCGAAGATGGCATCGGCGGCAGTGCGCGCCGCCTCAGGGATCTGCTGCGCGGCATCCCCTCCGATCAGGATGATCGGATGCAGGTTGCCGTCCCCGGCATGCCCGAAGACGAAGATGCGCACCCCCGTCCGTTCGGCGATGACTCCGATCTCGCGGATGGCTTCGGCTAGTCGGCTGCGCGGCACCGCGATGTCTTCGATGAGCACGCGGCCCAACCGTTCTATGGCGGGAAGCGCCAGTCGCCTGGCCGCGAGCAGATGCTCAGCCTCGCCCGCATCCGTTGTCCATTCCACCGAAGCGGCACTCGCGTTCAGCACGGCGAGCACGACGGCGAGCTCCGCTTCCGCCCCGAAGCCGTCGGTCTGCACCACGAGAAGGGCCTCGCCTCTGTCGTGCAGCGTGCTGCCTTGCGCATCGTCGATGGCCTGCAGGGTCGCGCCGTCGATGATCTCGAGCACGCTGGGTCGCGTGCCGCTCACCGCGATGCCCGCGACGGCATCCGCTGCAGACTCCAGCGAGTCGAAGTAGGCGATGGCCGTCGCGGTGTGCGGCGGGATCGGCAGCAGGCGCAGGGTCGCGCCGACCACGACGCCGAGCGTTCCCTCCGAACCGACGATCAGGCCGGCGAGGTCGTAGCCGGTCACACCCTTCACGGTGGAGCGCCCGACGTGCACCAGCTCGCCGTCGGCCAGCACCACGTCGAGAGCGAGTACGGCATCCCGAGTGACGCCGTACTTCGCCCCGCGCAGGCCCCCGGCATTCGTGGCGATGTTGCCGCCGATCGTGGAGATTCCGACGCTTCCCGGGTCGGGGGCGTAGAAGAGCCCCAGCTCTCTAGCTGCTCGGTCGAGCTCGGCCGTGATGACTCCGGGCTCGACCCGGGCCACGCCGTCGACGGGATCGATCGACAGGATGCGGTCGAGGCCCGAAAGGTCGAGCACGATCTCTCCGCCAGTTGCCACGGCAGCACCGGCCAGACCGGACGCCGCGCCACGGGTGACGATTGGGATGCCGTCGCGGCTGGCTCGCCTCAGCGTCTCCTGCACGTGCCCGACGTCCCGCGCGACGACCACTTCGAGCGGAGGGCCGGAGGGGAGAAGGCCGGAACGGTCCGTAGCGAGCGTCGTCTGGTCGGCGATGCTCATGTGGGTTCGGGGCCGACGGCGAGCGGCAGCTCGGGGTGGTTCGACCACTGGCTCCACGACCCCGCGTACAGGGCAGGCTCATAACCGGCGATGGTCAGTGCCGCAAACGTGTGCGCGGCGGTGACGCCCGAGCCGCAGTAGCTCGCGACCGGACCGTCGGCAGGCACGCCGATCTCCGCGAAACGCGCCCGGAGAGCCTCGGGCGAAAGGAAGCGTCCTTCGGCATCCACGTTGCCGGTCGTGGGGGCGTTGAGCGCGCCAGGGATGTGGCCGGCACGAGGGTCGATGGGTTCGGTGTCGCCGCGGTAGCGCTCGGGGGCCCGGGCATCCAGCAGCGTTCCTGTCGCGGGGAAGGTGGCAGCCTCCTTGAGCGAGAGCACGGGCAGGGCGCCGTATTCGAGCACGACGTCGCCCGGCTCGGGAACGACGTTCCCGGACTCGATGGGGAGCCCGGCCGACGTCCAGGCCCTGAGCGACCCGTCGAGGAAGCGCACGTCCGACAGCCCGGCGTAGCGCAGCAACCACCAGGCTCGTGCCGACGACATGTTCTTCAGGTCGTCGTAGACGACGACGCGATCCCCGCGGCGGATGCCCCACGCTCGGGCGGAGGCCTGCAGCTTCTCGACCCGAGGAAGCGGATGCCTGCCCGCGCGCGGATCTCCGTGCTCGGCGAGTTCATGGTCGAGATCGACGTACACGGCACCCGGGACGTGCCCGGCCAGGTACTCGGGTCGTCCGTCGGGACGGTCCAGCCGCCAGCGCACGTCCAGCACGCGCGGTGGGGTGCTGCTCGCCAGCTCGCCGGCCAGCTCGCTTGCCGTGATCAGGTGTGACATCGGTTCCTTCCCGGCCGGCCCACGCGCTGGGTTCCGGCCGATTCTCGACTGGATGCTTCAGACCGCCTGCAGGTGCCGCTTGGCGGAGAAGAACCGCGTGAGCGCCCCGAGCGCGGAGCTCTCCAGCTCCGTGTCGAGACCCCGCCTGGACAGCAGCCGCACGTAGATGCGACCGAGGTCGGGCAGGTCTCGCCGAATCACGAGCCCTGAGGGCGCCGGCCCGGCCGTGGGGAGCACCGCTACCCCGAGGCCGGCCCTTGCCGCGGCGATCACGCCTTCAAGACTGCCGGATTCGGCCGTGATCTCCACTCGCTTGCCAAGACCGCCGAGCTCCTGGAGTGCGCGTCGTCGCATTCCGCATGGCTCGATGTAGGCGACGAGCGGTACGGGCGCGTCGTCAGGCAGCTGCTTTCCCGGCGCCGAGTACCAGTTCAGCGGAAGGGAGCCGACCTCCGCTCCGGCCGCCGAGCTGTCCACATCGAGAACGATGGCGAGGTCGATGGTGCCCTTGTCCACCGCGTCGATCATCTGCGTCGAGCGCTCGATGCGGAACTGCACAGGACGATCGGGGTACACGGCCCGCAGCTCCCTCAACATCTCGGGGAGGATCTGTTCGGCTGCGGTCTCAGTGGAGCCGAGCACGATGCTGCGGTCGTGCGTGGCATCCAATCGCGCCAGCGCCTCGTCGTGCACCGAGAGGATGCGCCGCGCCTCGATCAGCAGCGCTTCACCGGTCGGGGTGAAACGCGTGCGTCGTCCCTCGAGGCGCACCAGTCGTGAGCCGAGCCTGCGCTCCAGAAGACGAACGTGCTGGCTCACGGTGGACTGGCTCAGGTGCAGGGCGGTGGCTGCGCGCCCGAAGCCGCCGCAGTCCGCGATGGCCGCGAATGTGCGCAGCTGGATGATGTCCAACGTGTTCGCCACCCAGCGACCATAAGCACGCTGCTTCCGATCTCGGCCCGCCGCTGGTCACATACCGTCACGGGGCGAAATCATGTGACCACCGATCGCGCCGGGCGATGCATTCTCATTACGAATGCGTCGTTGTACGAAGCCGTCGAGGTTCCTACGCTCGACTCTCGTGCGCATCCATGGCGCAGCCGGCCGATCACCGGCCGAAGAGAGTGAGGCACGCGACCATGACTTTGAGTGCTGTGACGAGCACGACCGATCCGGCTCCCATCGTGGACGGTGGCGTCGCTAGCTCCCCGTCGTTCGAGGGGCTCACGCCAGAGGAATTCAAGCTGGCATTCCGGCATCACCCGGCTGGGGTTGCTCTCATCACTGCCGACGCGGGCGACGGACCCGTTGCGCTGACCGCGACGTCCGTGTTCTCGGTGAGCGCCGAGCCGCCTCTGTTCGTCTTCTCGATCTCCGATCAGTCCTCGAGTTCGCAGACCATCATCAGGGCGGCCACGGTGGTCGTGCACCTGCTGTCCGCAGAACAACTCGCCCTCGCCAAGCTCGGCGCGGCGCGGGGTGTGGATCGCTTCGCCGACGCCGACAGCTGGAAGCGTCTCGTCACGGGCGAGCCCTACTTCACGGCCGCAGGCACCTGGATCCGTGGCAAGGTCATCGACCGCATGCGTGCGGGCGGCTCGACGGTCATCGCAGCGCATGCCGTGCAGGCCCATTTGCCCGACGCCGACGGCGATGCGGGCTCGCCGCTCGTCTACCACAGCCGCACCTGGCACGCTCTCGGCGCTCACTCCCGGCTCGAGTAGCCGCCGCGCGTGACTCTCGCCCCAGTCGCCTTAGGCTGGAGGCCGTGACGGAGAACTCCACCAGTACCTACCGCGAGGCCGGTGTCGACACGGCAGCGGGCGACCTGGCGGTCGAGCTCATGAAGTCGGCCGTGGCCAAGACCCATGGGCCCGAGGTGCTGGGCGGCGTCGGCGGCTTCGCCGGCCTGTTCGATGCATCCGCGCTGCGTGGCTACCGGCGTCCGCTCCTAGCCACCTCGACCGACGGCGTCGGCACGAAGGTGGCGATCGCCCAGGCGATCGACAAGCACGACACCATCGGTCAAGACCTCGTGGGCATGGTGGTCGACGACATCGTCGTCGTCGGCGCGAAACCGCTGTACATGACGGACTACATCGCCTGCGGCAAGGTGGTGCCCGAGCGCATCGCCGACATCGTTCGCGGCATCGCCGCGGCCTGCTCCGAGACCCGCACAGCCCTCGTGGGCGGAGAGACCGCGGAGCACCCAGGGCTGCTGGGCGTCGACGACTACGACGTCGCGGGCGCCGCGACCGGCGTGGTCGAAGCGGATGCCGTGCTCGGCCCGGAGAAGGTGCGGAACGGCGACGCCGTGCTCGCGATCGGGAGCTCGGGTCTGCACTCGAACGGGTACTCGCTCGTTCGGCACATCCTGGCCAAGCGGAGCATCGCTTTCACCGACCGTCTCGACGAGTTCGGCGGCGTGGTGGGCGAGGCGCTGCTCGAGCCAACGCGGCTGTACACCGCGCCGCTGCTGCGCGTGCTCGCCTCGCCCAGCGGGGCATCCGTGCATGCCCTCTCGCACGTGACCGGCGGCGGCATCGCAGCCAACCTCGCGCGCGTGCTTCCGCGTGGCTCGTGGGTCGACGTCGACCGTTCCACCTGGTCGCCTTCACCCGTCTTCCGCGTGCTCAGCGATCTGGCAGGCACCACGCTCGAGAGTTCAGAGGGCACCTGGAACTTGGGCATCGGCTTCTTCGCCGTCGTGTCGGCGGATGCCGCATCCACCGTGATCTCGACTCTCGCGATCGACGGCATTCCGGCCTGGCAGGTCGGCAGCGTGTCGACGGTCGAGCACGACCTCACCGGTTACGAGCAGGGCGCGAAGGGCGTGGACGGCGGGGCCGTGCGCCTCGTCGGCGGGTTCGCGAGCTGACCTCGACGCCGGCCCCCGCAGTGAAGCGGTGAGCGCCGCGGATCAGGCGCCTGGCCCGTTCTTGCCGGTCACGGTCGTACGCGCGCGACCGCCGTTCGCAGTCACTCCGATCTCGACACCTGACCCGATTCCCCCGAGCACGCCGCTGGCGTCCACGACGATCTCCGCTGTTGCGGAACCACCGGGAGGGATGCTTGCGCTGACCGGCACCGGGAACTTGTTCGGGTCCCGGCCGGCAACCGCCGGTAGGCCGCGTACCTGCCCTCTGCCGTCTGCACGCCACTGCACCGAGTCGAAGCGCACATCGCCTGCGGCCGCGGCTCCGGTGTTCTTCACCGTGACCCGCCACGTGCCCTTGCTGTTGCGCTCCTTCGCGACGAGGTCGACCGTGGCCGTGAGCTCGGCGTCGCCGACGTCGCGGCCCTCGTCGACTTCGAGCAGGATCGTGTCCCATCCGAGGCCGTTGCCGGCGGCCGTGCCGTTCCCGCGTGTGAAGGTGATGGTGTTCGTCCCGACCACAAGTGCGCCGGCCGGGAACGTCAGTACGGCGGTGCGTGGGTAGCCGCTGCGGTCAGCCTGGCGAGCGATTGTCGAGTCGTTGTTGTTCGGCAGTGACCCGGTGACCACCGAGCTGTCCCCGTTCACCACGACGGTGGGACGACCGCCCTGCTGCATCGCGGTAGCAACGGTGAGGTACGCGGTGCCCGTGAGTTCGCGGTCGAGGCTGAACGACACCGTCCACGTGCCGCCCTGGGTCTGGGCGTAGTACCAGTCCGTGGGTTCCCAGCTCTCGCCAATGGTGAACGTCAGCGCGCCAGGCACGTCGCTCGGCTTCTCGTACGCACGCGGTTCCGAGTGCACGGGAGACTTCGTCGCCAAGGCGAACTCCTGGCTGCTGCGGTCGGCGCGACCGAGCTGCCAGAGGAATGTCGACCTGTTCGTCGGAGTCCACGTGATGGTCCCAAGATCGGTCGTCCTGCCGGCGACCGTGACACCGGTCTGCTGGTACTGCTCCACGACCGAACCCTTGGACGCGAACGCGTACAAGGTGTACGTGCCGGGCGTCTTGGTGCCGGGAACCCAGGCGGGCGGGATGCCTGGCAGCGAGAACGTCCCGTCGGCTGCCGTCTTCACCCAGTACGTGGGCTCGTGGATGGTGTAGACATCCGCGACCGTCTGGGTCGACAGCAGTACGTAGAAGCCGTCGGCCGGTCGGCCGTCTGCGAGACGGAGTGTGCCGGTGACGCGGGAGCGATCGCTCGGCTCCGGGTAGAGGTCGTCGACGATCCATGACGCGCCTGCGCGGTTCTCGGCGATCTCCGTCTGAGCCGCGGCGGCTGCGTTGGCGATGACCTCGGCATCCGTTCCGCCCGTTGAGATGTGGGTGTACCAGGGCCCGTAGAGGCGCCGATAGCCCTGGCCGAGCTGATAGCTCGGCAGGCCGTAGTGATTCGCGCCGAAGTAGTTGAGGATGAGCGCGTCCTGATGGATGGCGAGGTCCTGATGGTTCGGACCGACACCGTAGAACGCGCACAGTGTCTCTTCCGTGACGCCGCCGAGCGGCGTGAGCCATGCGCCGAATCCGTGACCGAAGTGGCCGAACATCGGGTTCTCGTGGTGATACAGACTCCAGTTGTACTTCGTGTACACGGAGCCGGGCGGAAGGTTGCCCGAGTTGTCCTGCGGCGAGGGCAGGCTCGGGTTGTTGACGCCGTCGACCCGCCAGGTCTCGTCTTGCACCTGCTGCTGGGTCGCGAGATAGGCATATGTGGGCTGCTTGCCGCTCCCGCGTTCCCAGTTGTACGCGTTGTCGAGCATGGCGCGGTCCCAGCGCGTGTTCATGCGCACCTCGTTGATCGAGGTGGCCGCGGCAGCCGTCACGATGTCGTATCCGTACAGCCCGCGCTTGCCCCGTCGCATGATCAGGTGGTGCTCGTGCTGCAGAGGCGTGCTCGTCGTGTCCAGGAACGCCACCTCGACGAGGTCGCGGGATGCCCGCAGCACGCGCACCTCGGTGCACACGAGACGAGTCTTGCCGCCGCTCGCGTCGATGTAGAGGGAATGCTGGCGATCAGGATCGCGAGGGTCGACGCCGTTGAGGTTGTGCGCGAGCTCTGTGCCGTCCACGAGGACCGAAGTGGCCGTGATCGACGTGTCAGTCCAGCCGGTCACGACGCCACCCGCCGCGTCGTCGCGGCCGAACGTGAAGGTCACCAGCCCGTTGTCGAGCACGAGCGAGGGCACCTGGCCGGGGAACGCGTAGCTTCCCACCGAGGCGGGGCGACCGCCGATGGCGACACTGACGTCGCCAGGTCCTGGGGGAGCCTCACCGGCGGCGTGCGCCGCAGCGCCAGCACCCGTATTGGCGACGACCGCACCAGCTGTCACCGCGCCGAAGAGCCCAAGCGCCGAACGCCGAGACAACCCTTGCTTCCCCAACTCCACGAACTGCTCCCTTGCATTCCATGGATGAATCGTTTCATCCGCAGCATGGGAGCCTACACCCGTTCGTGCCCCTTATGGGGGCCGGATGCACCTGGCAGACTCGTGCCTCGTGGACGTGACATTCGACGCGCTGATCGCCGAGGGCGAGGCCGTGCCCACGGAGGGCTGGGACTTCTCGTGGTTCCACGGTCGTGCGACGGAGCAGCGCCCGAGCTGGGGATACGCGCGCCTGGCATCCGTTCGCGCGAGCGGCGCTGACAGCGCGCTCGACGTGCAGACCGGCGGCGGCGAGGTCTTCGCCGAGATCCTCTCCGGCGCCGATCCCGCGCCGTCCGCCGTGGCCGCCACCGAGGGGTGGGGACCCAACGTGCCGATCGCCCGTGCGGCCCTCGCCCCGTTCGGCGGCATCGTCGCGGAGTCGCCAGAGGATGCCCCGCTGCCATTCGCCGACGCGGCCTTCGCGCTCGCGCTGAGCAGGCATCCGGTGCCAGGCAACGAGAACCTCGCCGAGATCGCGCGCGTGCTCCGCCCCGGAGGCATGTACCTCTCGCAGCAGATCGGCGAACGATCGAACGCGGAGCTGTACGAGTTCCTGCTCGGGCCGCAGCCGAGCGGTGCCGTGCCGCGCATCGAGCTGCTGCGCGAGCAGGCGGTGCAGGCCGGCCTCGAGGTGGTGCAGCTGCGCGAGGAGCGCACCCGCATCGAATTCTTCGACGTCGCGGCCGTCGTGCACTTTCTGCGCAAGGTGATCTGGACCGTCCCCGGCTTCACGGTCGAGCGGTACCGAGACCGTCTCCTGGAGATCCACCGGATCATCGAGCGCGACGGCGCCTTCGTCTGCCACAGTTCGCGCATCCTGCTTGAGGCCCGCCGGCCGCCGGAAGGTTAGGCGCGCCGCAGGCAGACCCGCGGAAAATCGGAGATTCGCCGCGACACGCCAGCAGGGGCGCCGGCACGCCGGCCTGCCCCGCAGATCTCCGATTTTCGGCGGGCGCGTGTCCGGTGGTGGGCGCGCGGGTGGTGGGCGCGCGGGTGGTGAGTGCCCAGGCGGTGGTTGTCCGGGCAGCGGAGTGGTGGGTGACAAATGTCACGCGCGCAACGTGATGCACGGCCGAGGCACTGGCATCCGCGGGCCGCTTGCATAGAAGCGTGAACACGACACCAGCCACTCAGGCGCGGGCCGGCCACGCCACCGGCGTGCGGCCGCCCGTCATCCAGCTCACCGGATTGCGTAAGACGTTCGGGGCCATCAGGGCCGTCGACGGCATCGACCTGACCATCCGCGCGGGCGAGGTGGTCGCGCTGCTCGGGCCGAACGGTGCAGGCAAGACCACAACGATCGACCTCGCCCTCGGGCTCGCAACGCCCACGGAGGGCACCGCGGTCCTGTTCGGCGACGCACCGCGCGCGGCGATCAGCGCCGGACGCGTGGGCGCGATGCTCCAGGGCGGCGCGCTGCTGCCCGACCTCACCGTCGGGCAGGCGGTCGCGCTCGTCGCGGCGGCGCACAGGCATCCGATGCCGGTGTCCGAAGCGCTCGCTCGCGCCAAGTGCACCGAGATCGCCAAGCAGAAGGTCAGCAAGCTCTCCGGCGGGCAGGCGCAGCGGGCGCGGTTCGCCGTGGCCATCGTCTCGAACCCCGACCTGATGTTCCTCGACGAACCGACCGCCGCCATGGACGTCGAGGCGCGCCGCACGTTCTGGCAGTCCATGCGCGAGTTCACGGATGCTGGCCGCACGGTCGTCTTCGCCACGCACTACCTCGACGAGGCGGATGCCTACGCCGACCGCATCGTCATGATGGCCGGCGGGCGCGTGGTCGCCGACGGCACCCCGGGCGAGGTGAAGGCGGTCGTGTCGGGCAGGCGCATCAGGGCATCCTTCGACTTCGAATGGACGCCGGCCGTCGAGGCCGAGCTGTATGAGCTGCCCGGCGTGCGCAGTGTGGAGCGCAGAGGCGACGTGCTGTCCCTCGTGAGCGACGACTCGGACGCCGCGCTGCGCACCCTGCTCTCGAACCACCGCGACATTCACGACATCGAGGTGACCGCGCACTCCATGGATGACGCGTTCCTCGCATTGACCGCGTCGGCCGCCGGCACCGCAACGATCGGAGATCCCTCATGAGCATCGCCTACCTGGGACTCGAGTCCCTGCGTCAGCTGAAGAATGTGCGCTCGCTCGTCTTCACCTTCGCCGTGCCACTGGCGATGCTGCTGCTGTTCGGCGGCGTCTACGGCGCGAACGGCGCGTTCGACAGGGTCACCGGGCTGCCGTGGATCATCGTTACGACCGTGCAGATGGCCGGATACGGCGGCATGATGGCGGCGCTCGGCCAGTCGTTCACGATCGTCACCGAGCGTTCGGTCGGCTGGAACCGTCAACTGCGTCTCACCGCCTTGAGCGGGGTCGGCTACCTCATCTCAAAGGTCGCCGCCGCACTCCTCATCGCCCTGGTCAGCATCGTCGCGCTCATCGTCATCTCTGTGCTGGTCTTCCACTCGTCGCTCAGCTTCGGCGGCTGGGCCATGGCAGCGCTCGGGCTCTGGCTCGGCGTCATCCCGTTCGCCTTGATCGCCATCCTGATCGGCCAGTTCGCGAAGCCGCAGTACGCGCAGCCGCTGTTCATGGTGATTTTCCTCGGCATGGCCATCCTCGGCGGACTCTGGGTTCCGCTGTCGATCCTGCCCGGCTGGATGACGAACATCGCCCAGGTCGTGCCGTCGTACTGGCTGAACCGCCTCGGCCAGATGGGCGCCCACCTCTCCGGCGACGTGCTCGAGCCCATGCTCGTCCTCCTCGCCTGGACCGTCGTGCTCGGAGCAGTCATCGTCTGGCGCTATCGGAGGGATGCGGCACGGCAGTGACGGCCGCACCTACGCTGATGGACGTGACGCAGAGCGAACGGATGCCCGGCAGCAGGCATCCGTTCGCCGTGCTGCGGGAGGCCGTCGCGCTGCGCTTGCGCTCACCCGGCGCGCGCAGGTGGTACTTCGGATCGCTGTGGGGCCTCGCCTACCTCGCGATCCCGATCATCCTCACGTGGGTGAGCGGCGCGAATCCGGTGTCGGCAACGCTCCTCACGATCCACGTCGTCGTACTCGGCGTGGTGTACGTCGTGCTACCGCCGCTCCTGTGGGGCAGGCCGTGGCAGATTGCCGCCGTGGCCTACACGGCCTTCCTCGCTTACACGTGCCTTGCGATCCCGCTGATCGGTGTGAACACGGTGTGGCTGTGGCTCTACGTGCCGATCATGGCGGCGATGAGCTGGCTGCCGGCGACCTTCACGGTCGTCACCATCGCGGTCGTGCTGCTGGCGCAACTCGTGGTGGTCAGCGCGACCGACTCGTTCGCCGACTACTGGTACGCGATGGCCCTCACGGCATCCATCTCGGTGATGATGCTGACCTTCGGAGAGCAGATCAAGGCGATCAGGCGGCTGCGGGATGCCCAGGGCGAGATCGCGAGACTCGCGGTCGTTGACGAGCGCGAGCGTTTCGCACGAGATATGCACGACGTACTCGGGCACTCGCTCACGGTGGTCACGGTGAAGAGCGAGCTCGCCCGCAAGCTCGTCGCGCGCGATCCGGAACGCGCAGAGGCGGAGCTCGCCGACATCGAGCGGCTGGCGCGCGCCGCGCTCGCCGATGTGCGGGCATCCGTCGCCGGGTACCGCGCGATGACGCTCGAGACCGAGCTGTCGGCGGCCAACGCCGCGCTCGTCGCGGCCGACGTGGTGCCGCACCTGCCGGCATCCGCCGACGTCGTCGCGCCCGAGCTGCGCGAGACGTTCGCCTGGGTGCTACGCGAAGCCGTCACGAACGTGGTGCGGCACGCGCGAGCGAAGAACTGCTGGGTGGCGCTCGAGAAGCGGGCCATCATCATCGGCGACGACGGCCTAGGGATGCCCGGCTCGGCCATCGCAGCTCGCTCCTCCGGACCGGCGAGCGAATCAGCAGACGGGCACGGCCTTGTCGGCCTGCGCGAGCGCGTGGCGAAGGTGGGCGGAGCCGTTCGGATCGAGCCGGGCGAAGACGGCGGCACGCACGTGATCGTTCGGGTTCCAGTGCGAGGAGTGTCGTGAGCGATCCGATCCGGCTGCTGCTCGCCGACGACCAGGCGCTCGTACGCGGTGCGCTCGCCGCACTGCTCGAACTCGAGCCCGACCTCACGGTGGTCGCCCAGGTGGGACGCGGCGACGAGGTGCTCGACGCTGCACGCGACTCGAACGCGCAGGTAGCCCTGCTCGACGTCGAGATGCCGGGTCTCGACGGTCTCGCTGCGGCCGAACTGCTCCACAACAGCCTGCCGCAGTGCCGCTCGCTCATCGTCACGACGTTCGGCCGGCCCGGATACCTGCGCCGCGCCATGCAGGCCGGAGCGAGCGGTTTCGTGGTGAAGGACACGCCTGCTGCGCAGCTTGCCGATGCCGTTCGCCGAGTCGCGCAGGGGCTGCGCGTCGTGGATCCCGCGCTCGCGGCCGAATCGCTGGCATCCGGTGTCTCGCCGCTCACCCAGCGTGAGACCGAGGTGCTGCGGGTGGCAGCACGAGGCGGCACCGTCAACGAGATCGCAAGGGAACTGCACCTCTCGCAGGGCACGGTGCGCAACCACTTGTCCGCGGCCATCGGCAAGACCGGAGCCCGTAACCGAGCGGATGCCGCCGCGCAGGCATCCGCCAACGGCTGGCTGTAGGGCGCCCACCGCGGGATAGTAGCGCCGAAGGAACCGCCCTACCGCGGGTTGGGTAGCGCCGAAGGCGCGTATCGAAACCGCGTACCGCTAGGGGGTTCGGTCAGGCTTGCACGTTCGCCGAAAGGTTGCCGGCCGCCCAGCGCCCGAGCTGGTCGAGGATCGGCAGGAGCCTTTCGCCGCTGTCGGTCAGGGTGTACGACACCGCGACGGGCGGCCCCGGTGACACGGCACGAGTGACGAGCCCGGCGTCGGCGAGCTCGGCGAGACGGTCGGAGAGCACGGCGTCGCTGATGCCGGGCACCGCGACCCGCAGGCCGCCGAAGGTGCTGGCGCCGTTGCCGAGGGCCGACACGATCATGCCGTTCCAGCGCTTGCCCAGCACCGAGAACGCGAGGGTCACGGCCGCGTCGCAGGTGCCGTGCTCCTCCTCGATCGATGCCATGCGTCCATCGTAACAAGTGCTAGGTTCTCCGGAGGTACTCTCTTTTTAAGAGTTACTCGTTAATCACGAAATGGAGAAATCATGCAGCTGTTCCGTCTTGATGCCAGCATCCTGCCAGCGACGTCGGCGAGCCGGTCATTGGCCGACCTCGTCGAGGCCGAGTGGCTCTCGACCCACCCCGACTCGCACGTCGTACGACGTGACCTCGCCGTCGAGCCGGTTCCGGCCACCGCGTGGGCTGACGTCGTGACCTCGGGCTTCGTCGAGGAGGCCGAGCGAACGGACCGCCAGCGCGCTGCCCGCGCCCTTGCCACCGAGATCGCCGACGAGGTGATCACCGCTGATGCGCTCGTGTTCGCAGTTCCCCTGTACAACTACGGGGTCTCCCAGCACTTCAAGACCTGGTTCGATCTTGCGTACACGGATCCTCGCATCGATCCTCAGGGCACGGCGCTCAACGGCAAGCCCGCGACCCTGGTCACAGTTCTCGGTGGGAATTACGTGCCCGGCTCGCCGAAGGAGGGGTGGGACCACTCCACAGGGTGGCTGCGCCGCGTGCTCGAAGACGTCTGGGGTCTTGACCTGCGTGTCGTGCAGCGCCCGTTCACCCTGGTCGGCGTGAATCCGGCCCTCGATGCTTTCACCGACGTGGCGGCCGAACTCAAGCAGAACGCCGAGACGGATGCGGTGCGATCCGGGCAGGAGATCGCCAGGCTGGCTGCCGCGAGTTGAGTAGCGCCGGCCCCACCCCGCTCAGTACTCGATGCGTCCGTGCCGGTCGTGGAACTCGCCCGTCGGCCCGTCGGCCGACAGCAGGGCAAGGGCCACGGTGGCGTCGGTTCCCTCGGTGACGCTCTGGTGGCCCCTGTGGCCGTTCAGGTCGGTCGCGGTGTATCCGGGATCGCTGGCATTGATGCAGAATTCGGGCAGGTCCTTCGCGTACTGCACGGTGAGGGCGATGACCGCCGCCTTGGACGCGGCGTACGGGATGCCTCGAACGGCGAACTCGTCGTGATCCTCCGCTACGAGAAAACGCGGCCAGCCGACACCGGACGCGACGTTGACGATGACCGGATTGCCGGACTGCCGCAGGAGCGGCAGAGCCGCCTGGGTGACGCGCACGAGACCGATCAGGTTCGTGTCGAGCACGCTGAGCATCGCGGCGGGATCGAGATCGTCGATACCCAGGCTGCTACCGAGGATGCCTGCGTTATTGATTAGCACATCGAGCTCGGGCAGGCTTCCGATCGCCGCATCGATGCTCGCCTGGTCGGTGACGTCGAGCTGCACGGGTTGGGCTCCGAGAGCGCGTGCGGCGTCACCGCTTGCCGTGTCGCGCATTCCGGCGAAGACGATGTGGCCCGCGTCGATGAGGCGGCGGGCGGTTTCGAGACCGAGACCCTTGTTGGCCCCGGTGATGAGTGTCGTTGTCATGAGTTCAGGTTGCGACCGGGGCGCGCAATCACCCAGGCATGCTCGAACGGTGGGACCGCCAGTACCACGATCGCGTGGCGACGACGCAGCAGGATTGTCTTCATGAGCGAATTCGCCAGCGTGCTGAGATCCTGGCGCGCTCGGCTGGGCCCGGCCGACGTCGGGATGCCCGTGGGCGGGCGGCGACGTGCGAAGGGGCTCAGACGTGAGGAGCTTGCAGCCCTGGCCGGTGTGAGCGTCGACTACATCGTTCGCCTGGAGCAGGGGCGCGCGACGAATCCGTCTCCGCAACTGCTCGCGGCACTTGCCGTGGCGCTGAGGCTGTCCGACAGCGAGCGCGACCACCTTTACCGGGTCGCAGGAGCCGCGCCGCCGGACCGCGGCCTGGTTCCGCGGCACATCGGCCCGGGCGTGCAGCGCATCGTGGACCGACTGAGCGACGTGCCGATGGCCGTCTTCACGGCGACCCACGACATCCTGCTGTGGAATCCGCTCTGGGCGGCCGTGACGGGCGACCCATCCCGCTTTGTGGGCATGGACCGCAATCTCGTCTGGCGGTACTTCACCCGGGGACACGAGGGCATCGAGTACGACGACGAGCACGAGGAGGAATTCGCGAGCGATCTCGCCGCTGACCTTCGATCGGCGCTCGGCCGGTACCCACACGACGACAGCCTCGTGCACCTGGTCTCGCGGCTGCGCGCCGAGTCTGCGGAATTCGAACGCCGGTGGAGTCAGGCGCGGGTCGCGGAGCACAGGTCGAGCCGAAAGACGATCACCCCCACCGCTGCCGGCCCGATCACGGTGGACTGCGATGTGCTGGCGGCACCGGGAAGTGACCTGCGGATCGTCGTCTACACCGTCACGCCGGGCAGCGCGGACGAGGCGCGGCTCGACCTCTTGCGGGTGACGGGATTGCAGACGTTCGCGACAGCTGGGGATGTCACGGCCGGTTGAGCCGGAGCTGGGCGGGTTTCGATACGTGCGCTTCGCGTGCTACTCAACCGGCGGTGCGGGGCTTCGCGTGCTACCCAACCGGCGGTGCGGGCTTCGCGTGCTACCCGGCCGGCGGTCGTCAGGGCCGCCGACAACGCAAAACGCGCACCCCGTTCGGGATGCGCGTCGCGTTTGCCGCCCACGACTCAGCCGGCCGAGCGCTCCTGGTGCTCGAAGTCGTCGTCGCGCGGGGCTTCTGCCTCGTAGTCAGCCCATGCCGCGTACGGGTCGTCCTCGTGCGAGTGACCGGTGAGCTCGCGCTCGAGCTGGTTGTAGTCGACCGTGGGGCTGTACGACTTCAACTCCCGAGCGATCTTGGTGTGCTTTGCCTTCTGACGGCCGCGCCCCATGCGAGACCCCCTCACGATGACAGGCCCGGGGCGATTCAAGCGCGCGCGGGACTTTGGACGGGAAACGAAAACTAGCGGCAAGTTTAGCATGCGGCCCCTGATCAACCGGGGTCCACGTTCCCAGTGCCGCATGATGGTATATACCGTGTCTCCAGTCCCCGCTCGCACCCAGGTGACCGTGGTCGGGGCCGGCCAGGCGGGCCTCGCGGTCGCCTACTATCTGCGGCGATTCCAGCTCGAGCCCGACGTGGATTTCGTGGTCGTCGACCGAGGTCCTGGCACGGGCGGTGCTTGGCAGTTCCGCTGGGATGCCCTTCGGCTCGGCACCGCGCACAAGGTCAACGACCTGCCGGGCATGACCGAACTCGGCATCAGCTTCGAGACCGCCGACCGCACGCTGCCGGCCAAAGACATCGTGGCCGGGTACTACAGACGGTATGAGGACCACTTCGGCCTGAACGTGCATCGACCCGTCGGTGTCACGTCCGTCGTGAACCGGGGCGCCGACCTCGTCGTGCAGCACAGCGAGGGCGAGATCGCCACACACGTGCTCGTGAACGCCACGGGAACCTGGGGCTCGCCCTTCGTCCCGTACTACCCGGGCGCCGGTACATTCCGCGGACGGCATGTGCACACGAACGGGTACGTGTCGGCTGAGGAGTTCCGCGAACAGAGCGTCGTCGTTGTCGGCGGAGGCACGAGCGCGGTCGGCTTTCTCCTCGAACTGGAGGATGTCGCGGCATCGATCTCGTGGGCATCCCGCCGCCCCGTCGACTTCAGCACCGACCACGTTCGCACGATCGAAGGCGGCGTCGCAGTGGTGCGCGACGCGGATGCCGCCGCCCGAGCCGGACGGATGCTGCCGAGCGTCGTGAGCTCGACGGGCGTTCCGCTCACGCGCAGGGTCGCGGCGGGCATCTCCCGCGGGCTCCTCAAGGAGCGCCCCATGTTCGAGCGGGTCGAGCCGGAGGGCGTCAGGTGGCGCGACGGCTCGTTCACGTCAGCGGACGTCATCATCTGGGCCACCGGCTTCCGCCCGGAGCTGCGCCACCTGGCCCCGCTCAAGCTCCGCGAGAAGCAAGGCGGCGTCTCGGTAGAGTCCGGCCAGGTGTGGACCGACCCGCGCGTGTTTCTCGCCGGATACGGGCCATACGCCTCGACGCTGGGCGCCAACCGCTCCGGACGCGTCATCGCGCGTCAGATCATGGCGCTGCTGTAGCCGTACCGCCGCGCGCGTCAGCGCGGCGAGACCTCTGCCGCCTCGCCGTCGGTTCGCACCACGAACTCCCGCCTGCCCACCCGCAGCCCGGATGCCTCGATGCGGCCGGTCGCAGGGCCGGGCGTCGCGACGAGGTCGCCGCCGTCTGGCCGCAGCCCGAGCTGTGTGCCGAGCACGGCGATCGCCGCTGCCGCGGACCACGCCTGGGGACGGCAGGCAGCCGGATACGGGGGTGGGGAGCTGATGTGGCGAGCCGAATCGCCGGAGTGCAGCTCGGGCATCCTGAAGTCGAATGCCTCGGCCGCACGAAGCAGGCCTTCGACGAGGCCGTCCGCCCGCTCCACCATGCCGGCGCGAGCGAGGCCCGTGATGGCGATGGCGGTGTCGTGCGTCCACACCGAGCCGCCGTGGTAGCTGAGCGGCCAGTACCCGGAGGAGTCGGTGGCCATGGTGCGCAGCCCGAAACCGGAGTCCAGGCGAGCGGAGACCAGTCGATCGGCGACCTCGCGCTCCTCGTCGGCAGTGAGGATGCCCGTGCCGAGCAGGTGACCGATGTTGCTGGTGAGCGTGTCGACGCGCCGCTTGCTCGCGTCCAGCGCGACGGCCGGATAGCGGCCGCCCTGCGGGTCGTCCACCCAGAACGCCGCCGCGAACCGCTCCTTGAGCCTTGCCGCCCACGCGCGCCATTCGTCAGCACCTTCTCGACCGAAGTGCTCGAGAAGGTCTGCGCCGTGCACCGCGGCCTCGTACGCATATGCCTGCACCTCGCATAGCGCGATCGGACCCTCGGCGAGCGTTCCGTCGCGCCATTGGATCGAGTCGCCCGAGTCCTTCCACCCCTGGTTGGCCAGGCCGTGACCGCTCGTGTCGACGTACTCGAGGAAGCCGTCGTCGTCGCTGTCGCCGTGGTGGCGCATCCACTCGAGCGCGGCCTCGAGGTTGGGCAGCAGGATGCGGATGCCGTCCTCAGGCGCGCCCCAGCGCCACGCATCGTGCAGCAGGCATACCCACAGGGGAGTCGCGTCGATCGTGCCGTAGTAGAGGGGTGCGAGCCGCACGCCCTCGCCAGGCAGCGCGAGCTCCGCCGCGCGCAGCTCGTGCATGATCTTGCCCGGCTGCTCAGCCGTCTCGGCGTCGGTGGTCGTGCCCTGGGCTGCAGCCAGCACGCGCAACGTCGACAGGGCGGGCGCCGTGGACAGCGGAAGTAGAAAGCGCGCGGCCCAGATGGAGTCTCGGCCGAACAGCGTGAAGAACCACGGCGCTCCCGCCGCCAGGAACTCCTCGCCAGGGGCGAGCGACGACGTCATGCGCAGCGCGTCGAGATCGGACAGCGCGGCGTTCACCCACCTGGACAGGCGCGTGTCGCCCGCCTCGACCGAGACATCGTGCCACGCCGAGTCGCCCGAGGCGCCCGCGACGACCGCCGAGGCGTCATTCAATTCGATGCGCCACTCGAGCACTGACGTTCCCTCCGGCTCGAGCGCGACGTTCCACTCCGCGACCGCGCCCGCCTCCGTCGGCCGTAGCGAGGCATCCGCGGCCTGGATCGTGGCCGTCGTCGGGCCGCTCGTCCACGTGATGCCGGCCGTGTCGGCTTCGGTGGTCCACTCCTGTGTCGAACGGATGCCGGCCTTCACGTCTTGCATCGGGGCGAAGTCGGGTCGCAGCTCCACGGCGACCCGGGCGCGCACGGGCACGTCGCGCGCCGAGCGGATCTCGACCCGCTCGAGCACGGCATCCGCCTTCACCTCGCGCGTGCGATCGATGCGCACCCTAGGGTCCGCGCCCTCGCCGTCCAGGTGCCTGAGAACGCCCGTGAACGTCACAACGGATGCCCCAGGCTGCGCCACCGAGATCCACTCCGGCCGCTCCCCGTCCACCGTCAGCTCCACGCCGCCGAGAACTCGCACATCGCCGTGATACAGCCCGTGGATGGGGGCCGATCCGGCGTCCCCGCCGTGGTCGGACCACACCTGTGTCGGTGCCCGGAGGGCGATGATCTGGTCGTTGAGGAATGGTTGACGATGGTGCTGCATGCTTCCCTTCGGTGTCACTATTCCTTCACCGCTCCCTCGCTGGTGTTCATGATGCGGCGCTGGAAGATGAAGAACACGACGGCGACCGGAATGGTCATGATGGCGGCCGCCGCGAGCTTGAGCGGATATTGGGTGCCTTGGCTGAGCGCGCCGCTGGCGAGCGATGCCACTCCCTTGGTCAGCGTGGTCAGCTGCGGGCTCTGCGTGGAGATGATGAAGTGGCTGAGCTCGTTCCACGAGCCCTGGAACGACAGGATCACGATCGTGATCAGCGCAGGGGTCGCCATGGGCAGCACGACCGACCAGAACACCCGGAACGTGCCGGCGCCGTCGATGCGAGCCTGCTCCTCCACGCTCGCCGGTATGGACTCGAAGAAGTTCTTCATGATGAAGACACCCGCGGCGTCGACCAGCAGCGGCAGGATCATGCCCGCGTACGAGTCGTAGATGCCCAGGGTGTTGATCACCAGGAACTTCGGAATGAGCAGCACCACGAGCGGCACGCTCATCACGGCGACGAGGCCCGCGAACACAACGTTGCGGCCGCGAAAGTGCAGACGCGCGAGCGCATAGCCGGCCAGCGAGTCGAAGAACACGCGTCCGATGGTCACGAACACCGTGACGATCACCGAGTTCTTGAACCAGAGCGGAAAGTCCGAGTTGACGAACAGCTTCTGGTAGGCGGCGGTCGTCCAGGTCTGCGGAACCAGTGAAGCTGCGTTCGACGCGGCATCCGGATCCGTTTTGAACGAGGTGACCACCTGGATCAGGAACGGGTAGATGTAGATCGCCGCGATCGCGATCAGCACCACGTACAGCACGAGGCGACCGGCCATCATCTTGCCGCTCACGCGCCGCGCCGTGCCTCCACGCGGATGCCCGTTGCCGCCCATCGCAGCGGCCACGACCGGTGCCTGCGTCTGCGTCGACGTCATCGTGCGCCACCTCCCGTGGTCCGCGCGGTCGACGCCGTGCGCGCGGCCATCTCGGGCGAGTACGCCAGCTGCCTGCGCCTCGACACCTTCTTGTCGCGCAGAATCCAGCGCTGTAGCAGGGTGAACGCCACGATGATCACGAACAGGATGAACGCGATGGCTGCGCCCTGTCCCCACGCCTGGTTCTGGAATGCGCTCTGGTACGACAGGTACGCCGGCGTGAGAGTGGTCTTTGCCGGGTTGCCTTGCGTACCGGTGTAGATCTGGTCGAACACCTGCCAGCATCCGATGAGCCCGAGCGTGAGCACCGTGAACAGCGTCGGCCGCAACTGGGGGAGTGTCACCCGCCAGAATCGCTTCCAGCCGCCTGCGCCGTCCATCATCGCCGCCTCGTCGATGTCGGGGCTGAGGTTCTGCAGGGCGGCCACGAAGAGCAGCATGAAGGTGCCGCTCGTCGTAAAGACCGCCATGACGATGAAGGCGAACATGGCGACCGACGGCCCGCCGAGCCAATCCCAGAACGAGACGCCGAGGAAGGAGTTCTGCGTGAGGAACGCCGGCCCCTGGTGCACCCCGAGCGTGGCAAGCCCGTCTTGGACGACCCCGCTCGGCTCGTTGAACCAGTTCGGCCCCTTGATGCCGAGCGAGCCGAGCACCTGGTTGACGGTGCCCGTTGTGCTGAACAGGAACAGCCACAGCACCGTGATGGCCACGGAGCTGGTCACCGACGGAAAGTAGTACGCCGTTCGGAAGAATCCGCGCCCGCGCAGCAGCGCCCTGTTCACCAGCAGCGCGAGCACGAGCGAGAGCGCGGTCTGCAGCGGCACCACGAAGATCACGTACCAGACGTTGTTCTTCAGCGAGGTGCCGAAGTCGCTCTCGGCCAGGCCGCCGCCCGCCAGCAGCTTCGAGTAGTTCTCGAGTCCGACGAAGTGCACGTCCGACGAGAACGGGCTTCCACGTCCGCCCCAGTCGGAGAAGCTCACCCAGAGCGCCATGACCACGGGGATCACGAGAAAGACGCCGAGGATGATGAGCACCGGCGCTGTGAACAGCCAGCCGGACGCCGCCTCGCCGCGCCGGATCCCCCCGAACCCGGCACGACGAGGCGCGTGCGTTGTCGCAGTCATTGTCGCCACTTCGGCTCTACTTCAGCAGCGCTTGGAGGTTGTTCTGCGTGGCGTCGAGGATCGTCTTCGGGTCGTTCGCCTTCAGCTGCCCGATCTTCGAGTCGAGGTCGGCGATGACATCCGATGCGCCCTTCACCGTGGGCACGCCCTTGGCGTACGACGCGGCATCGAGGAACGGCGTGAACTGCGGGTAGAGCTTCTTCCACTCAGAGGCTGCGGACTGGATGGAGGGCATCACGCCGAACGCCTTCGCGAACCCGAGCTGGTCATCCTTGCTCGTGAGCTTCTGCACCAGGTCGAGGGCCGCCTTCTGGTTGGGGCTGTCTGCGGCGATGCCCCAGCAGTTGGTGAACTGCAGCGTGCCCTTGCCCGCTGAGCCGGAAGGAAGCGGCACGACCGTGTACTTCACGTTCGGGTAGTCGGTCTGCATGGCGCCGGAGATCCAGTTGCCCTCGATGGTCATCGCCCCGAGGTTCTTGCCGAACGCCTCGCCGCCCCAGCCGGCTCCCACGTCGGCAGCGAACTTCATGGCGCCGTCGTTGAGCATCTGCTTGGCGAAGTCGAGCGCCTTGACGTTGGCATCGCTGTTGGCCGTCACCTTGGTGCTGGCGTCGTTCATGAGGTTGCCGCCCGCCTCCACCATGAAGGCGCCGAGGCGCTCGTACTGGCCGCTCACCACGAGGCCTGTGCGGCCGTCGGTGCTGAGCTTCTTCGCGACGGCGTCCAGCTGATCCCAGGTCTTCGGGTAGTCGGAGGAGGTGAGGCCGGCCGCCTTCCAGTCGTCATTGTTGATGATCAGTTGCAGCGTCGAGAAGTCCTTGGGCGCGCAGTACAGCTTGCCGTTGTACGTGAAGTTCTTGACGAGCGACGGATAGAAGTCGCTCTTGTCCTTCAGCTGGTCGCCGTACGCGAGCAGCGATCCGTTCGCCGCGTAGCCCGCAAGCGATCCCGTCGACAGGTAGAAGACATCCGCGGGCTTCTTCGCGGCGAAGCCTTGCGCGAGCTGCTGGTCGAGGTTGTTGGTGTTGATCACCTTCGCCCCGGTGCCCGAGGACTTGGACCAGGATGCGACGGCATCCGTCACAGCCTTGGTCTCGGCGTCGCCGCTCGAGCCGATCATGACCGTGAGCGGCTTCTTCGACGAGGTGAGCGACCCGCTCGTCGAGCTTCCGCTGCTGAATCCGGAACCGCAGGCCGTGAGGGCGAGCGCGGTGGCTACCGCGAGCGCGCCCGACGCCAGCCATCGTGTGCGTCTTTGCATTTGTGTGACTCCTCGTGTGCGTGGTCTGGTGCTGAACCGCGCCGCTGCGGGACCTCCGCGTCAGCGCGGCTCTTGAACGATCAAATTCTCCGACGTTGCTGGTTTGATCGTTCAAATGCGTGTACGGTCAAACTAATTCGGCGCGGGATGCCGTGTCAAGCCTCCGCTGACAACGTGAGTGGAGGCGATGCCCGGCCCACGAACGAGACCAGCTTGGCGCGCCGAGACGGTGGTGACGCTCATCGTCCAGGCGTGCGGGTACGGTCTCGGTGACGAGCGCCGACCGCGTTCACTGTGTGGGCGACGGGTAGGGGTGGATCCCAGAACCGACACACCAAGAGCCACGACCGCACCGACGAAGACGCACCGACGGAGAGGAGCAGCAGATGTCCAAGCTGCCTACCGTTCAAGACGTCGCACGTGTGGCCGGCGTCTCGCGTCAGACGGTCTCGAACGTGCTCAATTCGCCGGACATCGTGCGGCCGGACACCAGGGAGCGCGTGCATCAGGCGATCGACAGCCTCGGATACCGACCGCACGCCTCGGCCCGCCGGCTGCGCACGCAGAAGAGCTCGACCATCGGCATCCGCCTCGACCCGATGCTCGACGGCATATCGGGCTCGATCCTCGACCGCTTCCTGCACGCGCTCACGGAGGGCGCGGATGCTGTCGGCCTGCGCATCCTGCTCTTCACTGCGACCGGGCCAGAGGACGAGATCAGGCAGTTCGGCCGTCTCATCGACGGATCCGATGTCGATGCCTTCGTCTTGACCGCCACGTTCCATGACGATCCGCGCACGGAGTGGCTCATCGAGCACGGTCAGACCTTCGTCACTTTCGGCAGGCCGTGGGGCATCGACGACATGAACGATCCGCGCCATGCCTGGGTCGACGTCGACGGGCGCGCCGGTGTACGCGCCGCGACGGAGTCGTTGCTGGAGCGCGGCATGACGCGCATCGGGTTCCTCGGCTGGCCGTCGGGTTCAGACACGGGCGGCGAACGGGAAGCGGGGTGGCGCGACGCCATGACTGCTGCCGGGCTGGCGGATGGGCTGGAGTCGCTGCGCGAGACGGCGGTCGACAGGGTGACGGCCGCGCGAGAGGCATCCGCGCGCCTCCTGGATCGTGTGCCCGATCTGGATGCCGTCGTCGCCGCCAGCGACGGCCTTGCGCTCGGCGCTGTGGTGCAGACGAACGGTGCGACACCGGTGATCGGCTTCGACAACACCCCAGTATCGGAGGCCATGGGGTTCTCGAGCGTGGATCAACGGCTCGAGGAGGTGGCCGGGGCGGTGCTGTCCTTGCTCGTGGATGCCGACCCGGACTCCCCAAGTCACCGCCTGATCACCCCGGAGCTCGTCGTGCGCTCGTCTCACCCTCCGGTCGTGCCGGACCCGCGCTGAGCCAGCCTTCCAGCGCGTCAGCGACCGGCGTTCGTGCGGAGATTCCCTGCGACACCCCGGTCACGTGGCGCGACACGCGGAACCCGACGCGGATCACCGCCTGAGCGCGGCCTGGCACTCAGGTCCGTCGCGGCACCCGATCACGCTCGACCAGGCCGCTCCCGCCCGGACCAGGGGTCGTAGTCGGCCAGCAGCGGACCCTGCGCGGGCCGCTCGCCCTCGGGCACGTGTTGCAGGTTGACCCGCACGCGGTACCAGAGCGAGCTCGAGCCGCGCATGCCGTCGACGAGCTCGTCCGCAGGATGCAGGTGGGCGGCGGCATCCGCATGCTCAGCTTTCCATCGCTCGAGCGCGTCGAGTGCTTCGGGCCTCGTTCTCGTGCGGGCGATCTCGATGAGCGGCATCGCCGAGACGCGACGTCCCGCGCCGTCGCCCGCGCGCGGCGGCTTTTCAGCCGGGCCCATGCGCTCGGCCAGCGCCAGAAGCGCGTCAAGCGAGCCGGCCGCCTTGTCGATGCCTGCATGCGCGTCGCCGCGCTCCGAGAACCGCTGCAGAACGGTGGGAACCGTGAACTCCTCCGGCCTGCGCGACCGCACCTCGTCCCAGTCCAAGGGCGTCGAGACGCGGGCGTCGGGCACCGCCCGCACGGAATACGCGGATGCCACGGTGCGGTCCTTCGCGTTCTGGTTGAAGTCGACGAACACGCTTTCGCCGCGTTCTTCCTTCCACCACCGCGCGGTCGCGAGGCCAGGTGCCCGGCTCTCCACCTCACGAGCCAGCGTCTCGGCAGCCAGTCGCACCGCAGCGAAGTCCCACTTCGGCGCGATGCGCACGAGGATGTGCAACCCGCGCGATCCGCTCGTCTTCGGCCAGCCGACGAGCCCGTGGTCCTCGAGCACCTCGCGCGCGATGAACGCCGCGTCCACGATCTGCGACCAGTCGACGCCCGGCATCGGGTCGAGGTCGACCCTCAGCTCGTCCGGGTGGTCAAGGTCTTCGGCCCGCACGGCATGCGGGTTGAGGTCGAGGCATCCGAGATTCGACACCCACGCAAGGCCTGCGGCATCCCGCACGACGGCCTCCTCGGCCGAGGTGCCGCTCGCATAGTGCAGCGTGGCGGTGTCGATGTACGACGGATGCCCGTCCGGCACTCGCTTCTGGAAGAACGGTTCGTGAGACAGCCCCTTCACGAACCGCTTCAGGACCATGGGGCGGCCGCCCGCTCCGCGGAGCGCACCGTCGGCGACCGCGACGTAGTAGCTGGCGAGGTCGAGCTTTGTCAGGCCAGGCTCGGGGAACACCACCTTGTCCGGATGCGAGATGCGCACCTCGTGCCCGTCGACCTCGAGGAACGTCTCGGACTTCGCGCTCATGCTGCCAAGCTAGGCCAGCAGGCCGGGCGCTGCGCATCCCGCGGTGCGTTTCACCTGCAGAAATGGCGCGTTGGGGCGCCCGTGCTCGCCATTTCTGCAGGTGAAACGCGAGGTGTGCTTCAGCGGTGGCTGGCGTGCGTGGGTGTCTTGCGCTCGCCTTGCGCGGGGGACTGCGCATCTGCCTGACCGGAGGCTTCGGTCGGTGTCGGGGCCGTGGTGGAGGCATCCCTCCTGCCGCGTCCCGCTCCGCCGGGCGCTGCGGGAGCGAGAGGACGGCGCGGGACGGCGCGGATCGGCTCGCCTCGGCGGTCCTGTCCGGGCAGCGGCCGCGAGCGACGTCCGTAGATGAGCTCGGAGGAGTCCAGCAGCCACGGCACGAGGGCGATGGTCACGCCGTGCACGAGCATGAGCTGCTTCGAGATGCGGCGGGCCCGGTGGTTGTGCAGGAAACTCTCCCACCAGTGGCCGACGATGTACTGCGGCAGATAGACGGTCGTGACTTCGGAGCCGTGCTCCTCGCGCCGGTGCTTGATGTACTTGATGAGCGGGATGCCGAAGTCGCGGTATGGCGACTCGATGATGGTCAGTGGCACGTGGATGTTCATGTCGCGCCACTGCTTCTGCAGCGCTTCCGTGGACTCCTCGTCGACCGAGATGTGCACGGCCTCGATCGACTGGTGCCGGGCGGCGATGGCGTAGTCGAGCGCTTTCAGCACGGGCTTCTGCATCTTGCCGACGAGCACGACGGCGTGGTCGCCGCTCGAGCCGAAGGTGGTGGTCGGATCCACCTCGACCTCTTTGGCCACGTCGCGGTAGTACCTGTTCACGCCGAGCATGAGCAGGAACAGCACGGGCATCATGATGAATACGAGCCACGCGCCGTGCGTGAACTTGGTGATGGTCACCACAACGAGCACGCTGAACGTGAGCACGGCCCCGAACGCGTTGATGCACAGCGAACGGATGATGCTCACCCGCTCGCGCGCACCGCCTCGCAGCAGCGTGATCCAGTGCTTCACCATGCCGGACTGGCCGAGCGTGAACGAGACGAAGACGCCGATGATGTACAGCTGGATCAGGTTGGTCAGGTTCGCCTGATAGATGATCAGAAGCAGGATCGCAGCGAGCGCGAGCGCGATCACACCGTTCGAGAACACCAGGCGGTCGCCGCGCGTTGAGAGAGCCTTCGGCGCGTACGAGTCGCGCGCGAGAACCGAGCCGAGCAACGGGAATCCGTTGAACGCCGTGTTGGCGGCAAGCAGCAGCACCACCGCAGTGGCCGCCTGCACGATGAAGAACGGGATCGAGTTGTTGCCGAACGTGGCGGATGCCAGCTGCGCGATAAGCGACCGCTGCGGCTGCGTCGCACACTGCTTCCACCCGATGAGGTCGCACGGGTTCTCTGCGTAATGCACGCCTGCGATGAGCGAGATGAGCATGAGTCCCGCGAACAGGAACACCGCGATGCCGCCCATCATGAGCAGCGTGGTGCGAGCGTTGCGGATCTTCGGCGTGCGGAAGGCGGGCACTCCGTTGGCGACGGCCTCGACGCCGGTGAGGGCGGAGCATCCGCTCGAGAACGCCCGCAGCAGCAGAAGAATCATCGCCGCCTGGGCGACGCCTTCGGCCCTGACCTGGTAGTGCGCAGACTCCGCCACGGGCGCCGCACCCACCGCGGTTCGCACGAGCGCCGCGATGATCATGACGGCGATGCTGGCGATGAACGCATACGTGGGAATGGCGAACGCCTTGCTCGCCTCTCGCACGCCTCTGAGGTTCATCGCGGCGATGAGCGCCACGAACGCGACGGCCAGTTCGACCCGGAATCCGCTGAGTTCCGGCAGTGCGGAGATGATGTTGTCCACGCCGCTGGCGACGGAGACGGCGACCGTCATCACGTAGTCGACGAGCAGAGCGGATGCGACGACGACGCCTGCCTTCTCGCCGAGGTTCTTGTGTGCGACTTCGTAGTCGCCCCCGCCCGATGGATACGCCTTGACCAGCTGCCGGTACGAAGCCACCACTGTGAGCAGCAGCACGACGACGGCCAGAGCGATCCACGGGGAGTAGGAGAGGAAGGCCACGCCGCCGATCAGGAGCACCATCATGAGTTCCTGCGGTGCGTATGCCACGGACGAGAGTGCGTCGCTGGCGAAGATCGGGAGGGCTAGGTGCTTCGGAAGGAGCTGGCCCTCGAGCTTTTCGCTGGGTAGAGGTTCCCCGATCAGCCACCGTTTTGCGGAGCGACCGTCTAGCCCGGGAACCCTCCCCTCTGTAGTCACGAGGGTCGACACTACTACCTGGCTAATGCCTGTCAAGCCGGTGCGTCGCCCCGTAAAGGCAACGCACAGCGTTGTATCGGCGCACGTTCGGAGTCGGAGACGAATCGCCCGCCATACCGCGGCTTTCCAGGCACATCGTCGCTGTCGCCGTCCGCCATCGGAGGTAGCCCACCGGACTACCCGAGCGGTCTCGCTGTGGCTTACCCTAAGACCTAGACGAAGGTCTAGTGAAGGAGCCGGATGTCAGTACTACCGTCGCCTGAGCGCGAACGCGTCAGGGGCTCAGGGCGTAGCCAACGGTCCAAGAGCCGCCCCTCGATCAGGCGGCGGGCGCTCACGTTCGCACGCGACGTGGTGATCATCGTCGTCGTCGCCGTTCTGATCTCGTTCCTGATCAAGACCTTCGTCGTGAGGTCGTACTACATACCGTCCGGATCGATGGAGAACACGCTTCGGGTCGACGATCTGATCGTCGTCAACGAGCTCGTGCCGACGGTCGTGCCGATTCATCGCGGCGACGTCGTCGTGTTCCAGGACCCGGGCGGATGGCTGCCGGCATCCGCGAAGGACGGGGTGGCGGCGAATCCCGTCATGCAGGCGCTCACGGATGTCGGCCTTGCGGCACCGAAGACCTCGGACGACCTCGTGAAACGCGTGATCGGCCTGCCGGGAGATCGGGTGTCGTGCTGCAACGGCCTAGGCCAGCTCGTCGTCAACGGCTCACCGCTGGAAGAGCCGTACATCGCCCTCAACGACCCGCTCCCAGGCGGAGCGGACGCCGCTGCAGTGCACTTCGACGTCGTCGTGCCACGAGGCGACCTCTGGGTGATGGGCGACAATCGCTACAACTCGAAGGATTCCTCCCTGAATCGCGGCCTACCCGGTCACGGATTCGTGCCGCAGAGCGACGTCGTCGGCCGCGCCGTGCTGGTGAGCTGGCCGATCGACCACTGGGCGTGGCTATCGGACTACGCGAGCGTGTTCGCAGGCGTGCAACCGAACACCGGTGGGTGAACCGAGACCGCCCGGGCGCAACGACGGCTAACCGTTGAGCCTGCCGAGCAGGTCCTCCCGCAGGCGCCCGAGCCCCTCTCGCAATGCGGCGATCGCACCGGTCGGGATGCCGTCGCGCATGGATGCCTGCCGCAGGTCCGCCCGCACAAGCTGACGGAACTCGTTGAGCACGCTCTCGGCCTCGCGGAGGGCGAGGCGTGACTCCGCGCGCGGGTCGGGCGAGGCATCCGGGTGGCCTGGCGCCGTGCTGCGGGCATCCTGCTTCGCCTCGCGCGCCGCGGCGGCGAGGTCGGCCCTTAGGCTCTTCATCGCCTGGTTGACGCCGGCGCGAACCTCGTCGGCCATGCGGCGCAGCGAGTCCGTCACCTCGTTCTCGATGTCGCCGAGCTCGGATGCCCGTTGCCGCAACTCGTCGCGCCCCGCATCGGTGATCGCGTAGACCGTCTTGCGGCCGACGGTGCTCTTGGTCACGAGCCCTTCCTCCTCCAGCTTCGCCAGCCGGGGGTAGATGGTGCCCGCACTCGGGCTGTACGTTCCGCCGAAACGATCGCTGAGCGCCTGGATGAGCTCGTAACCGTGCCTCGGCGACTCGTCGAGGAGGCTCAGCAGGTAGAGGCGGAGGCTTCCGTGCGAGAACACGGCCGGCGTCATGCGGCGCCGTCCGAGGCGTCCGTGGTGCTCGTCGACGAGCTCGTCGCACCCGCCGGCCGGCGCACGACCGAGATGTTCCCAGAGACGGAGCTCGCCGACATGTCGAGCCAGCGTCCCTCGAGAGAGCCGGTCTGGTGCGTGTAGGTCCTGCCCATGGAGCCGCGCACGATGGTGGTTCCGTCGAGGTGGGCGACACCGCTCACGGTGTTGAGGCGGTAGCGCACCCCCACGTTCTCGTCGAGCCGCATCGTCACGTCGCCCGACACGGTGTTGGTCGTCACCTCGTACGGAATGTCGAAGAGGTCGAGGTAGATGTTGGCGCTCACGCTGTCGACGCTGAACTTCGGCACGCTGCCTGAGACCGTGATGTCGCCTGAGACCGTGTGCGCGGTCACCTCGCCGCGGTGGTCCCGCGCGGTCAGCTCCCCGCTGACCGTGTTGAGGTCGAGGTCGCCGACGAGGCCGTCGGCCGTGATCTCGCCGCTCACCGTGTTGAGCTTGGCGTCGGTGACCAGGCCGCTGACGAGTGCCGTCGCCGAGATGACGCCCAGCTTCAGCTCGACGTCCCTCGGCACGAGGATGGTGACATCGGCCCTCGCCTTGTCGCGCCATGACCGGAACACGTCGATGAAGTTGTCCCAGCGCCACTGCGGGTGGTCGACATCGAGCGTGTCGCCGTCGATAGAGATCTTCAGCTCCTTGCCGGTGACCTCGCTCACCTCGACGCGAGCGGTCGGCTCGTCGTGCCCGATCACGTCGACCTGGCCGCCGATCAGCCCGACCTTGAGCTTGCGCACCACCTCGAAGTCGATCGTCTTCGTCTCGCCCGGCATCACGAGCCAGCGTTCCTGTGCCATGTCGGTTCCCTTCTCTCCTCGCCGTCCCTCGGGACGGTCGGCGCCTTCCGGGCTGCGGATGTGGCGCACTTCGATGTCTGTGGAGAAGCCGTGTGATTCCCATGTGGATCGAGATATATCGCGACTTCTCAACACACGATATATCGCGTTCCCTGGGATTGCAAACGTTCCGCGGAGATTGCCTGGACGCCCCGCCGCGCGAGTCTCCGCGGCGGCGCGCAACCGAGCGGCTTGACCTCATCGTTAGCAAGCACTAACGTAAGCAGTGATCGACAGAAGGCTCGATTCAGGGAGGAATCATGGGACAGCCGGTAGCGATGTTCGAGATCACGGCACGCGACACAGAGCGGGCGACTCGGTTCTACAGCGAACTGCTCGGATGGACGGCACAGCCCGCCGGGGGCGGATATGCACTGATCGACACGCAGTCTGGCGAGGCAGCGATACCCGGCGGGATCGGCCACCCAGAAGACGGCGGCGGCCCGCGCACGACCATCTACGTGCGGGTGGACGACCTGCAGGCGTGCCTCGACAAGGCCACCGAACTCGGGGGCACGGCTCTCGTGCCCCCGACCGAACTGCCAGACGGCTTCGGTTCGTTCGCGGTGTTCGCCGACCCCGAGGGCACGCCCATCGGACTGTGGGCCTAGTGGCCGGCGCGCAATCGGCGACCGGCGCCGCGGCAGATCCTGGGTGGCCCGAGGCGACGGATACGACGGTGCTGCGCGCGGTGGCAGAGCCGCGACGGCGCGAGATTCTGCGCCTCGTGGCATCCACCGAGTTGAGCGCGGGCGAGATCGCGGAGTCGTTCGACGTGTCGCGCCCGGCGATCAGCCAGCATCTGACGGTGTTGAAGGATGCCGGCCTGCTGACCGAGCGCCGCGACGGCACCCGAAGGTTGTACCGCACTCGAGCCGAAGGCTTGAGAGGGCTGCGCCGGTTCCTCGATGAACTCTGGGGTTCTGCCCTTGCGGATGCCGCGAGCATCGTCGAGTCTGAGGCCGACGAGACGGACGCCGCCACCGACGGCATCCCGCAGCACGGGATCGAGGCGGGTCGATGAGCAGCCAGGAGGATGCCGCACCGGGCGACGCCGCGGTGCTCGCCTTCGAGCGCCCTCCGATCCGCAAGAGCATCGTGGTTCGCCGAGGCCGCGAGGTCGTCTTCGAGACGTTCGTGCGCACGATCGACCGCTGGTGGCCGCTGCGCCCGTTCTCGATGGGCGAGGACCGTGTGGCATCTGTCACCTTCGAGCGCGTGCTCGGAGGCCGCGTGTACGAGACGTGGCACGACGGCACGGAGCGGGATTGGGGTGTCGTGCTGGACTGGGCGCCACCGGAACGCTTCGCGATGACGTGGAACGTGACGGGCGTTCCGACCGAGGTGGAGCTGCGGTTCGTGGCCGAGGCATCCGACCGCACGCGGGTCGAGCTCGAGCACCGGGGTTGGGAGAGTCTGAGCGAGCAGCAACTGCGTGAAGACTGCGCGCTGCCAGGCGGCTATCTGGGCGGCTCGTTCAGCCGCGGCTGGGATGCGATCCTCGCGCGCTTCGTCGAGGCAGTGGAAGGCACGAAGCCCGTTGCCGACGCGATGACGGGCGCATCGGGCGGCAGTGAGAAGGTGGCGCGATGAGCGATCACGAGCGACGGCCCGCGCTGCCGGAGCTTCCGAACGTCGACGACGACGAGATGCGCAGGCGCCTCGCACTCGTTCGCCGGTACTCGGTGGTGGTGCTACGGCACGGACCGAACTACGAGAGCCCTGAGGCGCGGTCGATCATCTGGGAGCACGGCAGACGCAACATGCAGCTGGGGGATGCCGGCATCCTCTCCGTCGTGCTTCCCGTACGCGACGGCAGCGACATGGCCGGCATCGGTGTGTTCGACCGCTCGCCCGAGGAGACTGCCGCGATCATCGAGGCCGACCCCGCCGTCGCAGCAGGCGTGCTCGTGGCAGAGGTGCACGAGGCATCCGGCTTTCCGGGAGCCGCGCTGCCGTCCTGACGGCCCGACGCGGCGGCCGACCAGGCGGTCTGCGCCTTCTTTTCGCAGACGCTTGACTCTCCCCTCGGGGGAGGCTCGAGAACGGTGTCATGACAACCAACGACACCGTCATCGGTTCCACAGCCCCGGTCGTGCCGGCCTCTGCGTCGGCCGCGGTCGGCCTGCCCGATCCCATCGAAGCCCGTCCGCCCTGGCGGGCGCTCTCCGCCCTTCTCATCGGCACGTTCATCACTGCGATCGACTTCTTCATCGTCAATGTCGCGCTGCCGTCGATGAAGTCGGACCTGCACACGACTGCCGGAGACCTCGAATGGCTGGTCGCCGCCTACTCGCTCGGCGTCGCATCGTGCCTGCTCGTTGCGGGGCGGTTGGGCGACAGATATGGCCGGCGCAGGGCATTCCTGTTCGGCATCGGCGCGTTCACCGCGGCATCCGTGCTCTGCTCCGCCGCCCCCGACGCAGGAGTGCTCGTCGCCGGTCGTCTCGTTCAGGGCATGGCGACCGCCTTCGTCATTACGAGCGTGCTCGCCATGATCGGATCCCTGTTCCACGGCCAGGCGAGAGCCAGGGCGATCGGGCTGTACGCGGCAGTGCTGGGCGTCGGTGCCGCCGCCGGCCAGATCATCGGCGGACTCCTCATCGCAGGCGACCCGTTCGCCCTGGAGTGGCGCAGCATCTTCGCGATCAACATTCCGATCGGGCTGCTCGCCCTCGTGCTCGCTCCGCTCGTCGTGCCCGCGACGCGGGGAGTGGTGCATCGTCTCGACATCGCAGGCATGGTGCTCATGACGGCCGCCGTGCTCGCGCTCGTCCTTCCGCTGATCGAAGGCCGCGACGCGGGATGGGCGCCGTGGGTGTGGGTGTGCTTCGCGTGCGTGCCCGTCGTTCTCGCCGCATTCCTCGCACAGCAGCGCCGTCTCGAGGTGCGCGGTGGTGAGCCGCTGTTCCCCAGAATGCTCCTGCGTACGCCGGCCTTCCGCTTCGGAATGCTGTGGCAGCTCGTGTTCTGGTGCGGGCAGGCATCCTTCTACCTGGTGCTCACCATGTACCTGCAGGTGGCAAGAGGCCTCACCGCGCTCGAGTCGGGCGGGATCTTCCTCGGTCTCGCCATTCCGTACATCGCAGCCGTCGCTCTCGCGCCGCGGCTCGCGCAGCGCCTCGGGCGCGGAGTGCTCGTGGCGGCCGCGATGTGCAATCTGGCCGGCTTCGCTGCGCTCGCCTCGGTGGCGATGACCGGCGGCGATGTGGCGTGGCTGCTCGTCGGGTTCGTGCTGTGCGGGGCGGCGCAGGGTCTGAGCATCCCCCCGTCCACTCGCCTCGTGCTCGCGACGGCGACGCAGGAGGAGGCCGGGATCGTCTCCGGCGTGCTGTCGACCATGCAGCAGGTCGGAGGTTCGATCGGCGTGGCAGTCGTGGGCACGGTCTTCTTCGGCGTGGTCGCGGCGGTCGGACCGGCGCTCGCCTTTGCCGCGAGCCTCATTCCGCTCGCGGGCATCGCTGTCGCAACGCTCGCGCTCACCGCACTGCTTCCGAGGACGGGTGCCCGATGACCGCCGCGGCTTTCCTCGGTTCCGCACGGGTCCGCACCTCTGTCGCAGAGGCAGCGCTGGAAGGCCACGCCCGGTCGAGCGGCATGTCGGCCGGCCCTGGCAGGATCGACGACGTGACGGGATCCCTGGTCTCCATCGGCGACTTCTCGCGCATGACGCACCTCACGGTGAAGGCGCTGCGCTACTACCACGACGTCGGGGTGCTCGAGCCAGCCAGCGTCGACCCGAGCAGCGGATACCGGCGCTATGCCACCGATCAGGTGCCCGTCGCACAGGTCGTCAAGCGCCTGCGTGCTCTCGACATGCCCATCGACGAGGTGCGCGAAGTGGTGTCGTCGCCCGATGTCGAATCACGCAACCGCACCATCGCGGCGCATTTGAAGCGCATGGAAGCGCAGTTGGCGAAGACGAACGATGCCGTCGCCTCGCTGCGGGCGCTGCTGGGTTCGGAGGGGCACCGTGACGGCGCGGTGTCGTTCCGCACCCGGGCGGCCCAGACCGTGCTCGCCATCGACGAGCAGGTCGACATGGAGCGCGTCGGCCCCTGGCTGCTCGCGGCGCTGGGAGAGCTCGTCGAGGCGGCCGGCAGGCTCCACGTGGAACTGCACGGCGCGCCGGGCACGCTGTTCTATCCGGAGCTCTTCGAGGAGGGGCGAGGGCGATTGACCGCGTTCGTGCCCGTTCGGGAGGGTCGCGGTGAAGGCATCCGGTCGGGGCGTGTCGAGTGGGTGGAGTTGCCAGCCGGCGACAGCGCCGTGATGCTGCATGTCGGCTCGCACGCAGACATGGACACCACATACGGCGAGCTCGGCTCCTACGTCGCGCAGCGCGCGATCGGCGTCACCGGTCCGATCAGGGAGGATTTCCTCGTCTCGGCACTCGACACCGACCGCGAAGCCGATTACCGCACCGAGGTGTCATGGCCCGTGTTCCGCACGGCCGACGAGTCGTCCTGACGCCCTCGCTCCGTTCTTTTGCCGACTCGCTTGACCTTGACGTTACGTAAACCTCTAGCGTCGTTGTCATGAGGGATGACACGGATGTCCGCACCGCAGCGATCGGAGTGGCAGACGAAGCCGAGGCGGTCGAGTTGTCGATTCAGCAGCTTGCGCGGCTGGTCGGCACGACCAGCCGAACGCTGCGTCACTACGACGACATCGGGCTGCTGAAGCCGAGCCGCATCGGCGGCAACGGATACCGCTACTACGACGAGCGTGCGCTCGTGCGTCTGCAGCGCATCCTGCTGCTCCGCGAGCTCGGGCTCGGGCTGCCCGAGATCGCCGCCGTGCTGGAGCGGGAGACCGACGAGGCCTCCGCACTCCGGCACCACCTGCGCTGGCTGAAGAGCGAGCAGGAGCGGCTGGCGCGGCAGGCGGCATCCGTGGAATCCACCATCGAGGCACTGGAGAAAGGAGAGCCGATCATGGCCGATAAGGCATTCGATGGATTCGATCACACGCAGTACAAGCAGGAGGTCGAGGAGCGCTGGGGAAAGGACGCGTACGCCAAGAGCGACGCGTGGTGGCGCTCGAAGACCGACGAGGAGAAGAGGGCGTTCCAGCAGGAGCACCTCGACATCGCCGCCGGTTACGCGTCCGCACGCGCCGAGGGTGTCGACGTGGCGGATGCCAGGGTGCAGCAGCTCGTGCAGCGCCACGTCGACTGGCTGAGCGCGTCGTCCCCTGCGACGGGCGTGACCATCACGCGCGAGACACTGCTCGGATACGGCGACATGTACGTCGCGGACGATCGGTTCGCCGCAAACTACGGCGGCACCGAGGGTGCCGAGTACGTACGCGAGGCGTTCCGCGCCTACGCCGAGCGGCAGCTCTAGGCGCGCATCTGCGCGCGGGTGGCTGCTCAGTCACGGGGGCCGAGCGCCCAGCGCTCCCTGGCGGGCTCGCGGCGGCGAGCGGCGGCATCCGGTTCGATGAGCCGGGTGTCGCCCTCCTCGAGGGTCGCCGCCTCGGGCAGCCGGAGCGCGAACAAAGGGATGGCGACGTGCACGAGTGGCCCGATGCACAGCGCGAACGCCAGCGTGCCCCAACCGACATTGCCGCCCAGCAGCCAGCCGATCAACAGCACGACGGCTTCGATGCCCGTGCGCACGAGCCACACCGGCCGGCCGGTGCGGGCATGGAGGCCCGTCATCAGACCGTCGCGCGGTCCGGGCCCGTACTGCGCCCCGATGTAGAGACCGGATGCCGCCGCGATCAGCACGAGACCGCCCGCGAAGAGCAGGATGCGCGCCCACAGCTGGTCCGGCTGCGGAATGGCCCAGAGCCCGAATTGTGCGGACGGTCCGACCAGCAGCACGTTCAGCACGGTTCCGAGGCCTGGCCGCTGGCGCAGCGGGATCCAGAACAGCAGCACGACGGCGCCCACCAGGTTGGTCACGAGCCCGAACGGGATTCCCGTTCGCTTCGCAATGCCCTGGGCGAGAACATCCCATGGCTCGACGCCGATGGTGGCCTGCAGCATGGTGGCGATCGCGATGCCGTAGAGGAAGAGACCCGCGAGCAGCTGAATGCGTCGATGCGCCGGGCTCGCAGCTCGGGCGGCGAGCCAGCCGGAGCGGCGCACGGCGGAAGCCGCAATGCCGGGGCCTGCGGTGCCGGAGATCAAGATTGGCTGCATAACAAGTATCCAATCTCGGAACTGGCCTTTCAGTGTATAGCCAATTCGGCTAAAGTGGACTGATGGCCAGCACCGCGATCAGTCCACGCTCCCTTTTGGACCTACTTGGCGAGTGGCGTGATGCCGGACCCTCCTACGAAGCTTTGGCGGATCGCATCCGCCTCCTCGTCATCGACGGCCGGCTGCTCTCGGGCGTGCGCCTTCCCGCCGAGCGCAACCTCGCCGCGCAGCTCGGCGTGAGTCGCACGACCGTGACGGCGGCGTACCAGCGGCTGCGTGAGCAGGGCTTCGCGATCAGTAGGCAGGGCTCAGGCACCCGCACGGCGCTCCCGGGCGGCGCCGCCTCGTCGACCGTGCCCGCGCCGGGTCTGCTCGACTTCACCAAGGCGGCGCTGCCTGCGCCGTCGATGATGGCGGATGCCGTGCGCCGGGCATCCGAGCAGCTCACGTCGCTCCTGCACGACACGGGGTACGACCCGGTCGGCCTGCCGGTGCTCAGGGAGGCGATCGCGCGACGGTACACACAGCGCGGGCTCGCAACGGACCCTGACGAGATCCTCGTCACGGTGGGCGCGCAGCAGGCGATTGCGCTGCTCGCCCGCGCCATGGTGAGCCGAGGAGACCGCGCGCTGATCGAGGTGCCCACCTATCCCCATGCGTACGACGCCATAGGTGCGGCTGGTGCGCGGCTCGTGACGGCGCCCGTCGCCGCCGACTCTCGCGACGGTTGGGACGTCGAGGCATTCGAATCCGTGCTCAGGCGCACGAGCCCGTCGATCGCGTACCTGATGCCCGACTTCCAGAACCCCACCGGGCGATCGATGACGGCATCCGTCCGCCGACGCCTGCTCGACGCCGCGGCAGCGCAGGGGACCGTCGTGATCGTCGACGAGACGCCCGCTGAACTCGACATCGACCGCCCGCACACGCTGCGGCCCATGGCCGCCGTCGCTAACGGTGCGGAGGTGATCACGATCGGGTCGGCGAGCAAGACCATGTGGGGCGGCCTGCGCATCGGGTGGGTGCGTGCCGAGCGCTCGACGATCAGGCGGCTGCGCGCCGTGCGCGCCAACATGGACCTCGGCACGCCCGTGCTGGAGCAGCTCGTCGTCACGGCGCTCTTCGACAGCTACGAGACCGTGCTCGAGGAACGACGCGCCACGCTGGCGACGGGCCGTGCGGCCATCGAGCACATCGTGCCCCAAGCCTTCCCGGACTGGGTCGTGCCGCACGTGCACGGTGGACTCGCGGCCTGGGTCAACATCGGAGCACCGGTGAGCTCGCAGCTCGCGCTTGCCGCACGCAGCGAAGGCCTGCTGATCACGGCCGGGCCCCGCTTCGGCGTGGACGGGGCGTTCGAGCGGTTCGTGCGCATCCCGCTGACCCGCAACCAGGAACAGGTCGAGCGGGCTGTCGCCGCGCTCGAGCGCGCCTGGTCGGCTGTCGCGCAGCATCCGATGCCGGAGCCTGGCATGCTCTCCGCCGTCGTCTAGCGGCGGCCCCGCGAGTTACCCGCGGCGGCTGCGGCAGCGCTCAACCAGCGGTGGGCGACGGCTCCGGTCGGCCACTCAGCGGCCGGTGCCATAATCGGCCGGGCGGTGCAAGCAGCCGACGTCTTGCAGCTTCCGCAACCATCACTCTGAGGACCCGGCCGTGCACTCCCTCGCCGTTCTGAGCATGAAGAACCGTGCTCTCATCGCTCTCGTCACCATTGTGGCCGCCGTCTTCGGCGGCATCGCGCTGTTCAACCTGAAGCAAGAGCTCGTTCCGTCGATCGAGTTCCCCCAGCTGGCCATCGTCTCGAGCTACCAGGGTGCCTCGCCCGAGGTGGTCAACAACGACGTCAGCACGCCCATCGAGACCGCCATTCAGGGCGTGCCGAACCTCGACAGCACGTCGGCGGTGAGCAGCACCAACCGTTCGGTGATCACGGCGAAGTTCACGTACGGCACCGATCTCGCGACCGCCGAGCAGAAGCTCGACCAAGCGATCAACCGCATCAAGTCCACGCTTCCCGACACGGTGGACCCGCAGGTGCTCAGCGGAAGCCTCGACGACCTGCCCGTGATCCAACTGGCCGTCACGGGTGATGAGAGCGGCAAGCAGCTCGGCGACGACATCGACAGGCTCGTGCTGCCCGACCTCAAGAAGGTCGACGGTGTCAACGATGCGCAGCTGATCGGACAGATCGGCCAGCGGGTCACCATCACCCCGGATGCCGCCAAGCTCGCCGCATCGAGCACCACGGTGCAGAGCATCAAAGACGCGCTGAGTCAGAACGGCGTGCTGCTGCCCGCAGGCTCGATCACGCAAGACGACAAGACACTGTCGGTGCAGGCAGGGTCAACCATCACGTCGGTGGACGAGATCGCGTCGCTGCCACTCGTCACCACCTCCGCGAGCAGTGCAACGGCCGGCGCAGGGGCGTCAGCGGGCACCGGCCAGGGGTCCGCGCAGCTGCCGAGCGGCCAAACCGCTGCCGCAAAGGCCCCGGCGACTCAGGTGGTCACGGCGCACACCATCGGTGACGTGGCATCCGTGAAGATCACGGATGACCCGAGCACCTCGATCTCGCGCGTGAACGGCAAGCCGGCCCTCACCATCGCCGTCACGAAGCTGCCGAGTGCCAACACGGTCGAGGTGTCGCGTGCCGTCAACAAGATCGTGCCCGACCTGCAGAACAAGCTGGGCAACGGCGCGAAGTTCACCGTGGTGTTCGATCAGGCGCCGTTCATCGAGCAGTCGATCAACTCCCTCACCGAGGAGGGGCTGCTCGGGCTGGCGTTCGCGGTGATCGTCATCCTGATCTTCCTGCTCTCGATCCGCTCGACGATCGTGACCGCGATCTCCATCCCGACCTCCGTGCTCATCACGTTCATCGGCATGTGGGCGAGCGGCTACACGCTCAACATCATCACGCTCGGCGGATTGACCATCGCGATCGGCCGCGTGGTCGACGACTCGATCGTCGTCATCGAGAACATCAAGCGGCACCTCGTCGCGGGCGTCGACAGGGCGAAGACGATCGTGGATGCCGTGCGCGAGGTCGCCGGTGCGATCACGGCCTCCACGATCACCACGGTCGCCGTGTTCCTGCCGATCGCGTTCGTCGGCGACGTGACGGGCGAGCTGTTCCGCCCCTTCGCGCTCACAGTCACGATCGCTCTGCTGTCGTCGCTGCTCGTCGCGCTCACGATCGTTCCGGTGCTCGCGTACTGGTTCCTCCGACCGCCGAGGCCGAAGAAGAGCGCTACGGCCGACGCGGAGGCGGCAGACGACGACGCGAGCCACCTCTCCATAGCCGATGCCGTGGCCAGCGGGCACGACGAGCTGGAGCATCCTTCACGGCTCCAGAAGGGCTACCTGCCCATCATCAACTGGACGCTCAAGCACTCGTTCGTCACCATCATCGTCGCGGTGCTCGTGCTCGGCGGCACGCTCGCGCTGACACCGCTCATGAAGACGAACTTCCTGGGCTCGACCGGGCAGAACACGCTCACCGTCTCGCAGACCTTCGCCCCGGGCACGAGCCTGCAGGCAGAGGATGCCTCGGCCCAGGTCGTGGAGAAGAAGCTGCTGTCGATCGACGGCATCAAGACCGTGCAGCTCTCGATCGGATCCAGCGGGAGCTCGCTGCGGGACGCCTTCTCGGGCGGATCGGGCGGCGCCACGTTCTCCATCACCACGGATCCGAAGGCGGATCAGGAGAAGCTGCAGGCGACGGTGGAGAAACAGCTGGGCGAGGTCGGTGGCCATGGCGACATCACCGTGTCGTCGAACGCCGGCTTCGGCGAATCGAACGACATCGAGATCGACGTCACCGCGTCGACCCAGGCCGACCTGCAGAAGGCATCGGACACCATCGTCTCGAAGGTGAAGAAGCTCGACGCTCTCAGCCAGGTGACGAGCAACCTGAGTGCCTCGCTTCCGTACATCGCCGTCGACGTGAATCGCGCGACCGCGGCGGAGTACGGCCTGAGCGAGGTCGCGGTCGGCAGCCAGGTATCGCAGGCGATGCAACCCACGCAGGTGGGAACCGTTGCGATCAAAGACAACACCCTCAACATCTACATTGCGAACGCGAACCAGCCGACTAGCGTCCAGGCCCTTAGGAACGTGCAGATCGTTACCCAGCGCGGTCCGCAGCCGCTCAGCGCGCTCGCCGACGTGAAGCAGACCGAGGGGCCTGCCACGGTGACGACCCAGCACGGGCTGCGCAGCGCCACGGTGACCGCCACCCCGAACTCGGACGACCTCTCGACGGCGAACGCGCAAGTGTCGAAGGCGCTGGCCGCCGCGAAGCTGCCGCAGGGGGCATCCGCGTCGATCGGCGGCGTCACGGCCAGTCAGGGAACGGCCTTCGCTCAACTCGGCCTCGCGCTGCTGGCGGCCATCCTCATCGTCTACGTCGTGATGGTGGCGACGTTCAGGTCGCTGCGGCAGCCGCTCATGCTCCTGGTGTCCGTGCCGTTCGCCGCGACGGGCGCCATCGCGCTGCAGATCGTTTCCGGCATTCCGCTGGGCGTGGCATCGCTCATCGGCGTGCTCATGCTCATCGGCATCGTGGTGACCAACGCCATCGTGCTCGTCGACCTGGTCAACCAATACCGCAGGAGAGGACTGTCTGTGCCGGATGCCGTGCGGCACGGCGCATCCCGAAGGCTGCGGCCGATCCTGATGACGGCCATGGCGACGATCTTCGCGCTGTTGCCCATGGCGATAGGTCTCACCGGGCAGGGCGGCTTCATCTCTCAGCCGCTGGCCATCGTGGTCATCGGCGGTCTGGTGTCGTCGACGCTGCTGACGCTCGTGGTGCTGCCCACGCTGTACAACCTCGTTGAGGGCGCCCACGACAGGCGGCGTGCCCGCAAGGCGGCGAAGCTCGCGCGCTCTCGACCCGCGGTGGATGCCTCTCGGTCGACGGTGGATGCATAGCCTCGGCTCCGCCGCGAGCATCGCCCACGAACATCGAGGGGGCCGCCCTCTCTCGAGCCTGCGGGCGGAGCCGCTCGCACCGATTCGGAACGGCGCTGGCCGGTCCCTTCGGTCACACGGCGGCGCGTTCCAGCGTGGCGTGCGCCGGATCGGACCCGGCGGTCGCAGCCGCGATTGCCGCCGCCCTGTGCGCGGGGTCGTAGCTCCCGCCCTTCTCTTGCAGGATCACGTTCATGCGGTTGAACGCGTTGATGAGCGAGATCCGCGCCACGAGGGCAGCCAGCTGCTCATCGTCGAAGTGAGCAGCGGCATCCGCCCACACGGCGTCGTCGATGCCGTGGCCGTCGGCGAGGCGCGTGGCTTGCTCGGTGAGCTCCAACGCGGCGCGCTCGGCGTCCGTGAAGACGGTCGTCTCCCGCCACGCCGCTACGAGACTCAGCCGTAGGGGTGACTCACCCGCAGCCGCGGCATCCTTGATGTGCATGTCGAGGCATGCGCCGCATCCGTTGATCTGGCTGGCGCGGATGTTCACCAGCTCATCGATGGACGCCGGCAGCGTCGACTGGTCCAGAACCCGGTTCGCCGACACGATGTATTTCACGAACTTGGGCATGACGGTTGTGCTGAGCGCATTGATGCGGGCCACGATTTCTCCTCTAGTCGCGTTGATCCGGTTACGTAGTGATGACGGATGTCAGAGCGGAGAGGTAACTGACGCGGGGAGAGGTAACTGACGTGCAGCGCAGGAAGCCGGTCAGGCGGACTGCGGCGGCAGGTCTATGGCGCGAAGCTGCTCCGGATCGGTGAGCGACTCCACGCCTACGATGCGCTCGCCCACGATGGTGCAACGCATGACTGCGAGCGGCGCCCCACCGGAACGCCAGGCGACCACGCCAGGGCGACCGTCGACAAGCACCCGGCGAGCCGTGACCGGCGCATTCATGCCGCGTTGCGCCTGCCGCGCGAGCTCCGTGGCCCCGTGTCGCTCGATCACGCCCCTCGACGTGTGGATGCGCCACTTCAGCTGGGGATCGAGCACCTGCAGCAGCCGCTCGAAGTCCCCATCCCGGGCCGCTGCAAGAAATGCATCGACGACCTCGCGTTGCCTGCGGAGGTCGGTCGGATGCTGGGCCGCGCGCACCTTGCGGCGGGCGCGACTGGCGAGCATCTTGGCGGCATCCGTCGACTTGCCGATGATCTCGCCGATCTCGGTGAACGGCACGGCGAACGTGTCGTGCAGCACGAACGCCAGGCGTTCGTCGGGGGTCAGAGTGTCCAGCACGATCTGCAGCGCCGCGCCGACGGAATCCGCGAGCACCGCGTTCCTCTCCGGCGAGCGCGAGTCGTCTTCGGTGACGATCCAGTCGAGCCGGTCGTCGAGCGACGTCTCCGCCTTCGCCGTGCGCGAGCGGAGCATGTCGATGCACACGCGACCCAGCACCGTGGTCAACCAGCCGGCCGCGTTGTCGAGGGATGCTTCATCCTGCCTCGAGAAGCGCAGCCAGGTCTCTTGTACCGCGTCTTCGGCGTCCGTGTGCGAGCGCAGCATGCGAGATGCCAACGCAGTCAGGCGGCCACGCTGCTGCTCGAAGGCCTCTGTCATCGTCCGGTCGTCGCGCTTGGCGTCCACCCAGTCACTCTCCTCGTCTTGACATCGTCATGAAGCATGACGGTCGTGGCTGCGGGAAGGTAACAGCCCCCTGGCGGGTCAGCCCAGGTAGCGGTGCAGGAAGGCCGCGATCGCCGCGCGGCTCGGGGCATCCAGCAGCGCGATCGAGTGGCGGTCGCCTGGCACGAGGCGCAGCTTCGCGGGCACTCCGGCCTTGGTGAGCGCCGAGGCGAAGGCTTCGCCCTGCTCATGAGGAACGAAGTCGTTCTTGGATGCCTGGATGAACGTGGGCGGGTCGGTTGAGTCCACGTGCGCGATCGGCGACGCCGCCGTGGCGCGAGAGCAGTCGGTGAACGTCGCGCATCCGAGGTACGCCAGCTCCATGGCCTGAAGTGCGGCACCCGGGTGCCCGAGCGTCTGACCGCGCGCCGTCAGGTCGACCGGTCCGGAGAGATCGACGAGCGCCGCCACCCGGCTCCCACCGTCCGTCGGCCCGGTGCCCTCGGTCGCCAGGAGCGCAGCGAGGTTGCCGCCTGCAGAACCGCCGAAGAGTGCGACCCGCTTGGGGTCGAGGCCGTAGCGGGCAATGGTGGCGGGCTGGCGGATCCATGAGATGGCCTTGCGAAGCTCTTGCGGTTGCACGGGGAACATGCCCTGCTTGCCCAGCGTGTAGTCCGCCTCGAAGGCGACGAACCCCTCGGACGCAAGCCACTGGCACACCGCCCGGTTGCCCGCCGTTGCCTTATCGCCTTTGATCCAGCCGCCGCCGTGGATGGCGAGCACGGCCGGCCGGTGCGTACCGCGAGTGACGGGGGTGCACACGTCGAGCGTGACGGCGCTTCCGTCGGGCGCCGCGGCGAACGGGAGGTCGCGTACGCTGCCGATGCCGCCCGGCGCGACGAACGTGTCGATGCCCATTGCGGGCTGCGCCGCCTTGCCCACTGATCGGTCCGCGGCTCGAGAGCCGGCGGCGGGGATCGCGGCGGCCGAAGGAGTGGCTCGCACGCCGCTGCTGTGCGCGCCCGGGGCCGCGACCAGCATCCCGACGGCGAGGAGAGCGCACGCGGCGACGGTGGAGCACATGGCGATGAGCCATGCGTGCGGGCGGCGGGGCCTGGTCGGCCCCGAGGAGATTGATCTGGTCACGGGCGCTTGCTGATTCGGGATGATGGCTGAGCGTTTCGACTTCAGTGGCGAATCGTTCGTGATGACCATAGATCACTCCGGGGCGATTCACGCCACGATCGCCGCGAACAGCCGCACGGTTCGCCGCGACTGCGCTCGGCCGCGCCCGTTGCCGTGCGGCGCAGGCGGCGTCGCGAGTGCAACGAGAATGGACCCATGGCGCAGACGAGGGGTGCGGGCGTGCTCCCGCGTGCCGGTCGAGTCGCCTCGCGGGTCTCGACGCTCGAGCTGTTGTTCGACCTCGTGTTCGTGTTCGCGGTGGGCCGGGTGGCAGGGTCCATCGTGGGGCATCCCACGGTCGTCACCGTGCTGCAGGCGGCCGTGACGGTCGGCGTCATGTGGTGGATGTACGACGCATACTCCTGGCTCACGAACCAGGCGGCCGAGCAGACCGTGCTCAGTCGACTGCTGCTCATCCTGGCGATGGCGACCTTCCTCGTGATGTCGCTGTCGATCGCCGATGCGTGGGGTCGGTACGGGATGCTCTTCGGCGTCTGTTACGCCATCGTCGTGGTGATTCACGCCGGCATCTTCATCAGCCGTGGCGGCTCGAGCGGCATGCGCACGATGCTTCGCGTCGGGCCCCTCAACCTGCTGGCGGCGATCAGCCTCATCGTCTCCGGATTCGTCACCGGACCGCTCGACTGGCTGTTCTTCCTGCTGCCGTTCGCGTTCTTCGCGGCGTCTGCCGTGATCGCCACGCGCGTCGGGTTCGCGCTCGGGCCAGAGCACTTCGTCGAGCGGCACGGCCTCGTGATGATCATCGTGTTCGGCGAGTCGATCGTGTCGGTGGGGGCGGGTCTCGTCGGTCGCGAGGTCGGACCGGCCCTGATCGTGGGCGCCGTCGCGACGGTCGCCGTGATCGCTTCACTGTGGTGGTGCTACTTCGCAGGCGACGACGAACGAGCCGTGCGGGTGATGCAGGATGCCTCGCCGCAGCGTCGGGCGACCCTCGGCGTCGTCGCGTACTACTTCGAGCACCTCGTGATGATCGTCGGGCTGATCCTTCTGGCATCCGGGCTGCACGGCGCCCTCGAGGACTCGTTCGCGGTCGCCCGCGCGCCACTCGTCTGGTTGATCTCAGTCGGCATCGCCCTGTTCCTGTTCGGCGAGGCGGCGTACCGCATGACGATGCGGCTCGGCGCGGTCGTGTGGCGTGTGATCGGGGGCTTGGCGGCCCTCGGAACAGTGTTTCTGGGGCTAGCCGCACCCGTGTTCGTGCAGCTTGCGGTGCTGGTCGCGGTGATCGTTCTGACGCTGCTCGGCGAGTCGGCAGTGGAGACCCGAAAGCGCCGGGCGGCACGCGTGGAGCGAGCTGCCAGCGACATCAGCTAGACTCGTTCGGTCGGCTTTGGACACCGCGTGAAATGCGCGGATGGGTTTGTCAGTCCTGTAGGCCGGTTCCGCCGGTGCATGTAGCACCTTTCGCGTCGAAGCACGCCGCGGCGGATGACCACTGTATGTGAACGGCCATACGGACGGCTCGGTGCCGCTCGTCAGCAGTTTCTGCAAGGACGCGACGCCGTGTCGCGGGTTCTGCCATGCAACCCGAGAACAACCCAGAAGAATCCTCATGCCCAAGAACAAGAAGCCTGCCGGCGGACGTCCGGCTCGTGATTTCGACCCCCGCTACAGCGAGAAGTCGGGCGGCAAGAAGCAGTTCGGCGCCGCGTCGACCAAGCCGGGAAGCCGCAGCGCCGGCCACCGCGGCTTCCGCGCTGCCGACGAAGTGGATGCCCCCAAGAAGCGCCGCTGGACATCCGACGAGCGCGCATCACGCGGTCTCTCGGCCGAGCGTCCGCGCGGAGGAGCCCGTGCAGAGGGCGGAGCCCGTGCAGAGGGCGGCTACCCGTCGCGCGACAGGTCGGATGACCGTGCCCCGCGTCAGGACCGCCGCGACGGTTACCGCGCGAACCGGAGCGACCGCGACGACACGCGTTCGTACCGGGGTGAGCGCCCGTACGGCTCGCGTGACGAGCGCCCCCAGCGTGACGACCGCGCACCCCGCAGCGAGCGCCCGGCATACCGTGACGACCGCGCACCCCGCTCGGGCGACGGCGACCGCCGCCGTCAGTACGACGACCGGCCGGCGCGCAGATCCGACGCCGACCGTCCCCGTCGTGACTTCAACGATGACCGTCCCCGTCGCCAGTTCGACGGTGAGCGTCCCCGTCGTGACTTCAATGATGACCGTCCCCGCCGTCAGTACGGCGACGACCGTCCGCGCCGTGACTTCGGAAACGACCGCCCCCGCCGCTTCGGTGACGACCGTCCGACCCGCTCCTCAGACGACCGCCGCACGGATGCTCCCCGCGAGCGCCGCGATTCCTCGTTCTACCCGAAGCGCGACGAGCGGACCGGGAGCAATGCGGGCCACGCGTCGAACGACGACGTCGTGCTCGAGCGGCTCGAGGCCGAGGCGATCCAGGCATCCGATGTCGAGGGCGTGACGTTCGGCGACCTGGGCCTCGGCGGCAACATCGTGCGCGCGCTCGCCGAACTCGGTGCAGCGGCTCCCTTCCCGATCCAGGCTGCGACCATCCCTGACGTTCTCTCCGGGCGCGACGTGCTCGGCCGCGGACGCACGGGAAGCGGCAAGACCATCGCCTTCGGTGCGCCTCTCGTGGAGAGGCTGATGAAGCTCTGGGCGGAATCCGGCCGCGCGAACGGCCGCAGGACGATGGGACGCAAGCCCCGCGCCCTCATCATGGCGCCGACGCGCGAGCTCGCGCTTCAGATCGACCGCACGGTGCAGCCCATTGCGCGCAGTGTCGGCCTGTTCACCACGCAGATCTACGGCGGCGTGCCGCAGGCCCGCCAGGTGGGCGCACTCCAGCGCGGTGTCGACATCGTGATCGGCACGCCCGGTCGCATCGAGGACCTCATCGAGCAGGGACGTCTCGACCTCAGCGAGGTCGTCATGACCGTCCTGGACGAGGCCGACCACATGTGCGATCTCGGGTTCCTCGAGCCGGTGCAGCGCATCCTGCGCCACACGTCGGAGGGTGGGCAGAAGCTCCTGTTCTCGGCCACCCTCGACAAGGGTGTTGCCGCACTCGTGAACGAGTTCCTCGTCGAGCCGGCCGTGCACGAGGTCGCCGGTGAAGACCAGGCGTCCGGCACGATCGACCACCGCGTGTTCGTCATCGAGCACCGCGAGAAGGGCGCGATCGTCGAGCAACTCGCCGACCGCGATGGCAAGACGCTCATCTTCGCGCGCACCCGTGCGTTCGCCGAGCAGCTGGCCGAACAGCTCGACGACGCGGGCATCCCGGCAGTGTCGCTGCACGGCGACCTGACCCAGTCGCGTCGTCAGCGCAGCCTCGACCGCCTCTCGAGCGGCCGCGTCTCGGTGCTCGTCGCGACGGACGTCGCCGCGCGCGGCATCCACGTCGACGACATCGACCTGGTCATCCAGGCCGACGCGCCCGATGAGTACAAGACGTACCTGCACCGCTCTGGCCGCACGGGCCGCGCGGGCAAGCAGGGCACGGTCGTGACGCTCATCCCGCGTCAGCGTCGCCGTCGCATGGCCGAGCTGCTCGGTCGCGCCGAGATCGAGGCGCAGTTCGAGGATGTCGCTGCTGGCGACGCGCGCATCAGCGACGTCATCGCATTCGACGCCGAGCCGGTCGCCTGATCAGTTCGATCGCACTCCCTACCTTGCGCCTCGACTCCATTGCGGAGCCGGGGCGCAAGGCCCGTTAACGGCGCTCAGCGCACGGCCGGCGACCGTCGTACGGCGAGCGCGGCGGCGCCGGTCATGACGTAGAGCGCGGCGGACGCCACGAACCCGACGGCCATGAGGAACGACAGCCAGTCGTTGCCCGTGAACATTGTGGCGATCCCGGCGAGGAACGTCAGGATGACCACGATGAAGGCCCAGAGAGCCGAGCGTTCGGCCGTGTGCTCGGCACGTGCCGCGAGCCAGACCCGCACGGCGACGACGATGAGTCCGATGCCGACGAGGGCATGCAGACCGAGGATGATCCCGGCCAGCACACGTGCGGTGCCGCCGTTCTCCTCAGGACTCCCGATGAGGTTCGCGCCCATCCCGAGCAGGAACTGAACGGCCAGGGCGCTGAGCGCTTCGCGTGACCGACGCATCAGCTTCTCCGGTGTACGAGGTGCGGTTGTCATGGGTGCCTCCTCACTGACAGCGGATTCCCCCGCTCACCGCTCATTCTGTCCTCGGCCGACCCCTTGTGTCGTGCCGCGCCGGGAGTACGTCCGGATACTCTCGGGGGAGTAGCCGGTTACCGGCCCGGGAAGTCGCGCAGGGCATCTGCGGGTTCATCACCGCGGCGGCCGGTAGGTGTTCGTCGGCCGCCCGGTCGATCCGTACTCAAGCTGCAGCTCGACCGCTCCGCGGCGCTCGAGTTCGCTGAGGTAGCGCTGAGCCGTCGGCCGGCTGATGCCAAGGGCGTCGGCCACCTCCGCGGCACTCACGGGTGCGCCGGCGGCCTGCACGATCTCCAACACCCTGGCCATGGTCGGCGGCAGTCGGCGCGGCCCGGCGTGCTGCGTTCGCTGCAGCGCGAAGAGGTCGTCGATGGAGGCCTGGTCCGCCGGCGACGCGGATGCCGTCTGCTCCCGCCATGCCTTGTACGCCGTGAGTTCGCGCACGAACTGGTCGAACCCGAACGGCTTGACCAGGTAGTAGAACGCTCCGGTGCGCATGGCCGCACGCACCGTCTGCAGGTCCCTGGCCGCAGTGATGAGGATGGCGTCCGGCGGGTTCGGCAGGGCGTGCAGCGATTTGAGGAGCGCGACGCCGCTCTCGTCCGGGAGGTAGACATCCAGCAGCACGAGGTCCGGGATTCTGTCGCGGATCATCGCCCGAGCCTCGGCGGCCGTGTGCGCCTCGCCGACGGACTCGAAACCGGGCACGCGAGCGAGGCGTTCGGCGTGGATGTGCGCCACACGGAAGTCGTCGTCGACTACGAGCGTTCTGATCGTGTCCGTCACGGTGCGGTCTCGCTCCTCTCGCGCGTCTCACGCTCAGCGCGCCGATCGTCTGCGTCGTGCGCTGCGTCGTGTGCACCGACCTGCGCGGCAGGCTTCGCCCCATCGCGCGGTATGCGCACCAGGAAATGCCCGCCCGGGCCGGGTGCGACGCGGATGTCCCCGCCGAGTCGGCGCACCATGCGGCTCACGAGCGCCAGGCCGAGTCCGCGCCGCGACGACGTGCGCTGCGATTTGGTGGAGTAGCCGTCGACGAGCACGTCCTGCACGTGCTCCGCGGGCACGCCCGGCCCGGAGTCGTCGACCGCGATCAGGATGCCGTCATCACCTCTGACGCGCACGGTCACCTCGTGCTCGCCGTCGTGCTCAGCCACGGCATCGATCGCGTTGTCCACGAGGTTGCCGACGACCGTGAGCAGCGTCTGCGTGTCGATGCCGGCGTCCTCCAGCTCCGTGTCGTCGGTGACCAGCAGACGCACTCCGCGCTCACGTGCGACGGCGGTCTTGGCCGTGAGCAGCGCTGCCAGCTCGGGTGGCGCGAGCCGCGCCCTGAGATCTTCGTTGACCGAGGACGGCGCGTGCGTGAGCTGCTCGAGGTACCCGGAGGCCTGGTCGAGCTCGCCGAGCTCGATGAGGCCGGTGATGACATGCAGGCGATTCGCGTACTCGTGCTCCTGGGCGCGAAGCGCCTCGCTCAACCCGTCGATGGCGCGGATCTCGCGCAGCAGCGCCTCCGCCTCTGTGCGATCGCGCAGCGTCACCACCGCGCCCACGTTGCGGCCGCCCACCGAGACGGGCATACGGTTCACGACGAGCAGCGCATCCTCGGTGAGGATCGCGCTGTCCTCGGCCGGCCGGCCATCCGTCGGCTGCGAGCCGGCGAGCACCTGTCGCAGGCGGCCGTCGGGCAGCACGTCCTCGATGCGGTGATGCAGGGCATCCGCGTGCAGACCGAGCAGGCGGCGCGCCTCGTCGTTGAGCACCGTGATGCGGCCGTCGCTGTCGAACCCGATCATGCCCTCCCGAATGCCGTGCAGCATGGCCTCCCGCTCCTGGAACAGCGCCGCGATCGACGCCGGCTCCAGACCGAACGTCACGCGTTTGATGCGTTGAGCCAGAACGAGCGAGCCGAGTGTGCCCACGAGCAGCACGAGGAGCGAGTATCCGGCGATGAGCGCCGCCGTGCGCGCGTTGTCGCCCGCCTCCTGCGTCTCCAAGATGCCGACGGACACCTGCCCGACCACGCGGTGCTGCGCGTCGAAGATGGGTGCCTTGCCGTTGGCGGATCTGCCCAGACTCCCCGGGTCGATGCCGACGTGCGTCTTGCCGTCGAGCACCGCGACAGGTTCTTCGAGGCGCTGTCCGATCAGGTCGGGGTTCGGATGCGAGAACCGGATGCCGCCGCGATCGGTCACGACCACATAGCTGGCTCCCGTGGCCTTCAGTACGTTCTCCGCGAGAATGCGGATCTCGTGGTGGGGGTCGGCATCGGTCACGTCACGCTGGATCTGCGGCATCTGGGCGACGGAGGATGCCACGGCGAGCGAGCGCTGCTGGTACTGCGCGTCGACGGCCTGCCTGCTCACCGCGGCGAACACGAACGCGCCGATGGCGCTGGTCACCACGAGGATGCAGATGACCCACGCGAGGATCTGAGACGAAAGGGTCCACGAACGCCAGGGCGGCGGGGGCCACAGCTTCGTGGACATGCGATCCTTCTTCGGGTTGCGTGACCCGATTGTAGGCGGGTCGGGCCGTCGTCCGTTCGGTGCCTGGCTCCAAGCGGTCGGCTGCCGGCGGGCAACGACGGAGCGGGCCCGCGCAGGCGTTCTGCGCGGGCCCGTCCGGTTGCCGGGGTCAGCCGGCGGCGCCGGCGGGCGTCGTCGTGATCTTGGTGCCCTCCAGCTTGTTCGCCGCTTCGGCGTACTTGTTGGTGAAGGTCGCGGAGTAGGAGATCTTCGAGGTGTCGACGCCGAGCGTCTTCTCCATGCTGAAGATCACCTTCGGACCTCCGGCCGGCATGATGCCGTCAGGCAGGAACTGTCCCTTATCGGTGGTGAGGCCGGCGATGTACTGCTGCTTGCTGATCGTGTCGTTCTGCACGAATTGGCTGGGCAGCTTGTTGGCGATGTCGGCAGCGGAGTGGGTGTTGATCCAGTGCATCGTGGCGACCAGTGCGTCGACCACCTTCTGCGCGGCATCCGGGTGCGACTTCGCCCAGTCGGCCCGTGCGAGCAGCCCTGCTGCCGGCCATGCGCCGCCTAGGGCCTTCTTCGCGCCGCTCGTGCTGGCGAGATCGACCGCGGTGTAAGCGAGCTTCTTCGAGGTGAGCGCACCGACGGTCGGCTGAGTCGTCACGACGCAGTCGGCCGACTTGCGCTGGATGGCCGCGATGGCCGTGGACCCCGCACCGACCGCAAGCGTGTGGTAGTCGGTCTTCGAGAGTCCGGCTTTGGATGCCAGGAACTGAGCGAGCTCGTCGGTGCCTGATCCGAGGTCGGTGACGCCGATCGTCTTGCCCTTGAAGTCGGCGGCGGAGTGCACTCCGCTGTCGGTGCCGCACATGACGCGCTCGCCAGGTGCTCCGGAGAGCTGCACGAGGTTGATGACGTCCTTGCCCTTCGACTGGAAGTCGACCGTGTGGATGTACCAGGCGCCCGCAAGGTCGACCTGGCCGGATGCCATGGCATCCTCCGCGCCGACGCCGCCGTTCTGCTCGGTGGAGAGCTCGACGTTCACGCCGTACTTCTTGTAGAACCCGAGGTTCTGGGCGAGCTGGTAGGGGAGGTAGATCTGCTTGTCGATGCCGCCCACCATGAGCTTGACGGTCGGGACCGACTTGCTGCTTCCCGCAGCGGCCGCTGTGTTGCCGCTGCCTGAGCCTCCGCTGCTGCAGGCGGTGAGCCCGAGCAACAGTGCTCCGGCGGCCGCCACTGCGCAGATTGCGCGCTTGTTCATGTGACTGCTTTCCTTTCGTGGTCGCCGAGGACTCGGCGTGATGATGCAGGGGACTAGGTCGCGTGGATTAGATCGCCTGGGCCTCTGAGCGGTTGGGTGGCCGCCAGCGCAGGAGCACGCGCTCCAGAAGGGTGATGAGGTACTCGGCCACCAGAGTCACGACGGCCATGATGACCATGCAGGCGAACACGGTGTCCGGATCGAAGTTGCCCGAGGCCTGGGTGATGATCAGGCCGATGCCCTTCTGTGCTCCGAGCACCTCAGCGACGAGGGCGCCGATGATGGCGAAGCCGAACGCGGTGTGCAGGCTGGCGATGATCCAGGTCATGGCCGATGGGATCGTGACGTGCCTGGCCACCTGAAGGGGCGACGCTCCCAGCACTCTCACGTTGGCCACCAGGTTGGGGTCGACCTCGCGAACACCTTGGAACGCGTTGAAGAACACCACGAAGAACACCAGCACCGCGGCCAGCAGCACCTTCGGGAACATCCCGAGGCCGAACGCCACGACGAAGATCGCGCCGAGCAGGATACGTGGAATCGAGTTGACGATCTTGATGTACGGGCCGAGCACCGAGGCGAGGTAGCGGTTGGACCCGAGCACGATGCCGAACAGGATGCCGGCTGCCGTGCCGAGCAGGAACCCGAGGAACGCCTCCTGCACCGTGATCCAGAGGTTTTCCCAGATCGAGCCGAAGGCAGTGCCCTGCGTGAAGAGCTTGACGAGGCTGTTCCAGATTCCGGAGGGCTGGCCATAGAAAAACTTGTCCACCCATCCCAGCGACGTGCACAACTGCCATCCGCCGATGACGAACACGACGACGAGCGCCCTGCCGACCCAGACCCAGGTGGTGTGCCTGGCGCGAGCGCGGCGTGCCGTGGACTGAACGTCGGTCTCTTCCGACGGAACGACGTACGCGCCGCTGATCTTTGCCGTTGCCATGGTCATGCCGCGATTCCCGTCGTCTGCTCGTACGCTCTCGTGACCTCTTCTTTGAGGGACTCCCAGATGCGTCTCTGGATCTCGAGAAAGCGCTCCTCGTGTCTGATCTCCTGCACGTCGCCGCGTGGACGCGGCAGGTCGACGTCGAACACGTCTTTCACGGTGCCTGGGCTGCTCGTCATGATGACGACCTTGTCGGCCAGCGCGACGGCCTCGTCGAGGTCGTGCGTGATGAAGAGCACGGATGGCCGCAACTGCTCCCACAGCTGCAGCAGCTCCGTCTGCATGATGGCTTTGGTCTGCACGTCCAGCGCTCCGAACGGCTCGTCCATGAGCAGGATGCGCGGGTTGTTGATGAGCGCTGCAGCCATGGCGACGCGCTTGCGCATGCCGCCGGAGAGCTGGTGCGGGTAGCGGTCCTCGAAACCGGCAAGGCCGACCCGGCGCAGCCAGTCCATGGCGAGCTCGGTGGCTTCGCGCTTCGGCGTGCCCGTGAGCGTCGGCCCGACGAGCACGTTGTTCAGCACGGTCTTCCAGGGGAAGAGCGAGTCGGACTGGAACATGTAGCTGACGCCGCTCGTGACGCCGTCGACGGTCTGGCCGCCGACGCGTACGGAGCCGGCGCTGGGATGCTCGAGCCCGGAGACCTGCGCGAGCGTCGTGGACTTGCCGCATCCGGTCGGTCCGACGATGGCGCAGAACTGGCCGGGCTCGACCGTCAGGGTCACATCGCGGATGGCGGTGAACGGCACTCCCTTGGGAGTGAGAAACCGTTTCGTCAGCCCGACGACCTCGATGCGCGCCGCGTTCTCCGCGTCGCTGGGGTGAAGGGTATTGCTCATCGGCCGAGACCTCTCTGTCTTTGTGGCGATGCCCTATCGTGCGACCGACAGCAGGACGCGTCTCGTTTGTGCTCCTTAGCCGTCGTTGTGATCGTTTCGGCGCGTTGTGTGCATTGTGTGCGTGCGTGTCCCATCGGCGACCGGCACGGCGTCAACCCCTAGAGGCCGGCGCGTCGGGGCAGGACCGTGTCACCATGAGCGACACATCGAATCCCATTGGCTCGAGCGGCGACACTCAGGACCCGGTGCAGCCTGGTGGACCAGTCCCGCCAGGGGCGCCGACCGGCCCAGGTGGTCCTACCGAGCCCGACATCGTTCCCGATCAGCCGAACCAGCCGGGCGGCCCTGGAGAGCCGTCCCCTACGCCGACGCCCTCTGAGCCGACCTTCCCGACTCCGTCGGAGCCGACAACCCCAAGCCCCGACGAGCCGTCAGTGCCGACGCCCTCCGAGCCGACGTTCCCCGATCCATCCGAGCCGACCACTCCCGTTCCGCCGTCGACACCCCCTGGCCCTCCCTCCTATGCGGGTGCAGCTGGTGCACGGGGCTCGTCAGGCGCCACCGGCACGTCGGAAGGCTTGGCGGGCAGTACGCAGGCGGCCGACGAAGAGGCCGGCGACGAACGTTTCGAGCGCGGATCGGACTCGCAGGGCGATCTTGGCGTGCTGGCGCAAGACGTCGCGCATCCCTTCGACCAGACGAACGGCATCCTCGACGATCTCGAGGGCGACGCGGACGAGCCCGATCGCGTCGACTCGCGCACAGGGAACGAGAGCTTGTTCGAGCGGGCCTTCGGCGAGCCGCGCAGCGACGACTTCGGCCGCAACGAGGAATTGAACGAAGACGAGACGCCCTAAGCGTCATCGCCGAACCGCCACCCGGGTCCGTCGGCGAGCCCGGGTGACGGTTTCGCGCCGAGGATGTCTGGCACGGGAACCATAGGGTGGACGATTGTGGCTCGTGTCGTGTTGATCAATGGCGCCCCTGGGTCGGGAAAGTCAACGGTGGCGCACGCCCTGGCCACGCACCGACGGATGGCCCTTGCTCTCGACGTCGATCAGCTCAAACACTCGATCGGTGGCTGGGAGGAGGACCCGAACGGGTCAGGGCTCCATGCTCGCCGGCTGGCGCTGGCCCTGGTCGACGAGCAGCTTCGTTCGGGGCACGACGTATTCGTGGGGCAGTATCTCGCCCGCACCGCCTTCATCGAGGCACTCCAGGACGCGGCCGAGCGCGGTTCGGCGTCGTTCCATGAGTTCGTCCTCGACGTCGACCCAGAACGGCTAGCGCACAGGCTGGACCGGCGTGCCCAATCGCCTTCGCGCCCTGAGCATGGCGTCAACAGCCGGTTGGTCGGCCCGACGGATGCCCTGCGCCTGGTCCAGTCTTTGGCCGGCCTGCGCACGAGCCGCCCAAGCGCCATCTGGATCGATGGCAACGGAACTCTCGAAGAGACCGTCGCCTCGATCAGCGCGGCGATCGGCTGAGCTCCTTGCGCGGGGACATCCCCGGCCAGAACCACGATGCCGTTTCGCAACGCGCTTTAACGGCGGTTGCGCCTACGAGAGCATCGTCGTCAATTCGTCAACGAGTCGATCATCCGGCATGCCCCCGCTCGCGAGCACGCGGTACCAGATGACACCGAAGACGACGTCGGCGACGGTTTCTGGGCGCAGCCCGTCAGGAAAGTCGCCCCTGTCCACCGCTCGCTCGAGGATGACGCCGAGTGCAAGGCGTCGCCGTTTGAGGAAGCGCTCCCGGAATGTGGCGCCGAACTCGGGGTCGACCTGCGCCTGTCCCATCAGGGCCGCCAGCAGCTCGCGCACGCCATCGATTCGGCCGATCTCGAAGGACTGGGTGAGGAACGAGCGCAGATCGTCGCGGTAGCTGCCGTGATCGTCGGTGGAGACCAGCAGCTCGGCCTTGACCGTGAGGGCCTCCATGAGCACGTCGGCCTTGGAAGGCCACCAGCGGTAGATGGTCTGCTTCCCCACTCCCGCCTCTGCCGCTATTCCCTCGATCGTCAGCGCCCGCAGCCCAGACTCGACGAAGAGTGAGAACGCCGCCTCGAGAATCGCTTGCCGGCTCTCCTCGCTGCGCTTCCGCCCCGCTTTCGCTGGCCGATCGGATGCTTGCACGCCCTTCACCCTGCCATGCTAATCTCTAATACGAGACGTAACGGTTCGAAATAGGAGAAGAGCATGACTCACACGTCATTGATCATCGGCGGAACCTCGGGCATCGGCCTGGCGACGGCCATTCGTCTTGCAGCGGTCGGCGACTCCGTGCACGTGGCAGGGCGCAGAGCAGAGAAGGTGCAGGCGGTCACGCAGGAGCATCCGGAGTTCATCGGACATGTCATCGACGCGAGCGACCGGACCGCACTCGACGCACTGTTCGCCGACCTCGGAAGCGTCGACCGCTTGGTCGTCACCGTGGCGAGCAGCGCAGGCCTCGGGGCGTTCGGCGCTCTCGAGCTCGGCGACCTTCGAGGAGCGTTCGAAGCGAAGTTCTGGCCCACGGTCAACAGCCTGCAGGCGGCGCTGCCGCACTTGGCGGTGGATGCCTCGATCACGCTGATCGGCGCCATCACCGGGCGCATGGGCATGAAGGAAACGGCCGGAATCGGCTCGCTGAACGCCGCCGTCGAGGGGCTCGTGCGTCCGCTCGCGAGCGAATTGGCGCCGGTGAGGGTGAACGCAGTGAGTCCGGGCGGCGTCGACACGCCCTGGTGGGACTTCTTCCCGGCCGAGGCGCGCGAGCAGTTCTTCGCACAGACCGCTGCCACCCTGCCTGTGCGGCATGTCGCTTCGGCGGACGAGGTGGCTGAGGCCGTGGTCTTCGCTGCGACGAACCGGAACGTGACGGGCACGATCATCGAGACCGACGGCGGTGCTCACCTGGGCGCGGCTGCGGCCTGAGACGACGGCGGCTGCGGTGGCCGTGCCCTCGGACGTCCGGCCCTGTTCAGTCGCGGGTCGGGTTCGTCGCTGCGGGTGCCGCCGCCACCTTCTCGAGAATGTCGAGAATGCCGGTGAGCGCCGCGAACTCGTCGTCGTCGAGTTCGGACATCAGCTCGCCGATCCGCTCAGCGCGCTCCGCTCGCGCGCGCAGCACTGCTGAGGCACCGGCATCCGTCGCGCTCACGAGAGAGGACCGCCCGTCGTCCGGATCCGGTTGGCGCTCCACGAGACCGCGAGCCTCGAGCTCGGCCACCAGCCGGGTAACACCAGGGGCCCCGATCGATTCGATGCGGGCGAGATCACCAGGGCGCAGCGGCCCTTTGCGCGCGATGCTCGACAGGGCGGAGAGCTGCGCCTGCGTCAGATGCGAGCCCACAGGGCGGATGCGCCGGTTGATGCGCCCGATCACCACCGCCAGGCGCGCGGCGATCTCCGCGCGCTCGTGCGTAGCGTCGTTACGCTCGCCGCTCGCCACCTGGCCGGCCTTCTCGGGTGGGGTGGGCATCCGTCGATCCTAAGCGGCGCTAGGCGCCTGCCGCTCCCGTGCGGTTCCGCGTTGCATCCGCGGCCCCGCTCCCCGCCGTCGCACGGTCGGCCGACGTGCGCACCTCGCTGCGGGTCTCGGGAAGGCGAGTGGGCGTCGTGTCGACATGCACGTACTTCTTGCCCCGGCTGAAGGATGCCACGGCACCGATGAGCGACATGATCGCGGCGGCGACGAACACGACGACGAGCCCGTCGTGGAAAGGGTTCTGGATGAGCTGCGGGAAGAACTCCTTGCCGGTCAGCTTCGCAACATCGGATGCCGGCAACTGGTGGAGCAGGCCCGTCGGCGCGAGCAGGCTCTGGATCGGGTTGTAGCCGAGGAACGCGGCGAATACGCTGCCCACCGGTGGGAGCTCCGCGATCTTCTGCGCCGCTGCCGCCGGAACGCCGTGTGCCGTGAGTCCGTTGTACAGCGAGGACGGAAGGGACGCGGCCAGACCCGAGATGAGCAGCGAGAAGAAGAGGCCGATCGAGAGCGAGGTCCCGGCGTTCTGCACGGTGCCTGCCATGCCGGAGGCGGCGCCGCGTTGATTGGCCGGAACGCTGTTCATGATCGCCGTACGGTTCGGCGCACCGAACATGCCGGAGCCGATACCGGACAGGCCTGTGATGATGGCGAACTGCCAGTACTCGAAGTCGACGGGGATGATCAGCAGCAGCACGAAGGTGACGGCCACGATGAAGAGGCCGAGCGTCGCGAACAGCCGGGCTCCGAAGCGGTCGGAGAGCACACCGGAGAGGGGCCCGGCGATGAGGAAGCCGATCGTGATCGGCAGCATGTAGATGCCGGCCCACAGCGGGGTGTCCTCGTAGTTGAAGCCGTGCAGCGGGAGCCAGATGCCCTGCAGCCAGATGATCAGCATGAACTGCAGGCCGCCTCGGCCCACTGACGCCAGCAGTCCGGCGAGGTTCGCCATCGCGAAGGCTCTGATGCGGAACAGCCGCATGTTGAACATCGGGGCCGCCGAGCGCAGTTCGATGAAGGTGAACACGCCGAGCAGCACGATGCCCCCGACGATGCCGCCGATGACCCACGGGTTGCCCCAGCCCGTCGAGCTGCCGCCATAGGGCTGGATGCCGTACGTGATCGCCGTGAGCAGCGTCGCGAGACCGACGGCGAACGTGATGTTGCCCGGCCAGTCCAGCTTGCCTGGGTTCTTGGTGCCCACCTCCTTGAGCGAGATGTACGACCAGATCGTGCCGATGACGCCGATCGGAACGCTCACGAAGAACACGGCACGCCAGTCGACGACCGCGAGCAGGCCGCCGACGATCAACCCGATGAAGCTTCCTGCGATCGCCGCGACCTGGTTGATGCCGAGCGCCATGCCGCGTCGATGTGCGGGGAAGGCATCCGTCAGAATCGCGGTCGAGTTCGCGAACAGCATGGCGCCGCCGATGCCCTGCACGAACCGCCACAGGATGAGCCACATGGCACCGGCACCGCTCGTGAACGGGTCGAACGCCAGCGCGATCGAGCCGATGGTGAAGACCACGAAGCCGAGGTTGTAGATGCGCACGCGTCCGTACATGTCGCCAAGGCGCCCGAACGTCACGACGAGAACGGCGGTGACGAGCATGTAGCCCATGAGCATCCAGAGCAGATAGCTCACGTTGCCTGCACCGAGCGGGTTCAACTCGATGCCCTTGAAGATCGCGGGCAGCGAGATGATCACGATCGACGAGTTGATCGTCGCCATGAGCATGCCAAGCGTGGTGTTGCTGAGCGCGACCCACTTGTAGTGCGGATGCTCTTTGCTGAAGAGTGCGGGCGATGGCGGCGGTGTGGTGGCGGCTGTCACGGAACTCCAGGAACGGTTCGAGAGGGAGCGCGGCGAGGTTCTCCGTCACGCTCGAAAGTAGTTGCTTGTTGTGAAACAACTATAGTCGCGTGCGGCGGACGGTGCACGGCGGCGGCGGACCGCGGGGCAGCGGACGGTCAACGCTCCCAAGGCTTTGCGCGCTGCCGCGGACATGACAGTGTCGGTGCATGACGTACCAGCCCCAGCCTCAACCGACACCGTCACCAGTGCACGAGGGCCGAACGCGGAACACGCTGGGCGTCGTCTCGTTCATCCTCGGCCTCGCCGTGGTGCTGGTGAGCCTGGTCCAGACGTTCTCGCTTCTGATCGTGGTGCGCACCTACAACGTCGCGTATTCGGTGATCAGCGGAATCGGCATGTCGGTCGTGGGCGTCCTTGGTGTTGCCGCGCTCGCGGTCGGCATCGTCGCACTCCTCAAGCGGGGAGCACCGAAGGGCTTCGCGGGAGCCGGGGTCGCGCTCGGCGGCCAGGCCCTGTTGTTCCTGCTCGTGAACCTTGTCGAGACCGCGGTCATGCGCGCGCTGCTCTGACGCCGCCCGCTCGCTTGCCGGTCCGCGCCGGATGGCTGGATGCTCCGCGCGGGTCGCCCGCCGGTCCGCGCGGGTGGTCGGTCCGCAGGTGGCCTGCCGCTCCGCACGGGTGCCTGGATCGGCGGCGATTCGCCTACTCTCCTGGGCGCACGCGGATGTCGGTCAGGTCGGCATCCCTCGGCAGGTCGAGCGCGGCAAGAATGGCGGCCGCGACGGATTCCGGCCGGATCCACCGCGTCTCGTCGTACTCCGCGCCCTCCTGCTCGTGCACCTTCTGCTGCATGGGCGTGGCCGTGCGTCCCGGATAGACGCTCGTCACCCGAACCCCGGCGGCCCGCTCCTCGGCACGCAGGGCGTCGGCGAGAGCACGCAGCGCGAACTTGCTCGCCGCATACGCGCTCCAGTCCGGCGACGCGTTCAGCCCGGCGCCCGAGTTGACGAAGACCACGCGTCCGGATGCCGCGCGCAACGCAGGCAGCGCGAGTCGCGTGAGCTCGGCCGGTGCCGAAACGTTCACGGTGAGGGTGCGCTGCCACACCTCGACCGGCAACGACGCCACCGAGCCGAGGTCGAGCACCCCGGCGACGTGCAACAGCGAGTCGAGGCGGGCGGGCATCCGTGCGCCGATGGATGCCTCGAGCGTCTCGGGATGCTCCAGGTCGCCCATGAGCGCTGTCGCTCCCGGGAACGCCGCAATGAGCTGGTCCGCACGCTCGGCGTTGCGCGCGAGCAGCACGAGGTCGACGCCGCGTTGGTGCAGAGCGGTCGCGAGCGCGGCGCCGATGCCGGACGATGCGCCGGTGATGAGGTGGGTGGGCATGCGTCCAGTATCCGACGCGGTGCGTCAGCCTCCGCACTCGCTGACGACAGCACACCTATGGATCGCGTCGACCACGCCGCGTCGACTCGACTGCAGAAATGGTTCCAAACCAGCCTCTATGGAACCACTTCTGCAGGTGAGACCCACCGCGTGAGCGCGGACGGTACGGACTGGCGGGTCAGGACGTGCGGCGACGGGTGAGAAGGATGACGACGACCGCCACGATGGCCAGCAGCACGATGACCGCAGCGATCACCACGACGATCACGATCGCGCCCGAGTTCACGGTGCCCTGCGCTGTACCGGCACCCGCGGTCGGGGCGGCGGAGGCGCCTGCCCCCTTGCACGGGCTGCTGGCAGCTCCCTTCGCCGCAGGGGTGCCCGCCGGCGGTGCGTAGTCGAACTGGATCGAGTCCGACACCACGTGTCCGTCGGCCGAGACGATCTGCCAGGTGACCTGGTACTTTCCCGGCGCCCCGAGCGAGACGGGCACCGTGACGTTGCGGTCGTTGACGGTCGGGCATCCGGTCTCGAAGTGCGTGGATGCCCCGTTCGGCCCCGTCACCTGCAGCAACGCCCCAGGACCCGACCTCGACAGATCGAGCACGACGTCGTCGAACGTGAGGCGCACGCTGTTCAGCGGCGCCGTCTGCGTCGAACCCGCCTTGGGGGAGCTGTCGACGAGGTAGTCATGGGCGCTCGCCGGCGTGACCGAGAGCGCGCCGAGGGCCGCGGCCGCCGCGAGTGCGACGACCACGACCACGGCGCGAAGGCTGCGCATCACGCGCCGTCCTCCCGAGTTCCCGCTGCACGGGCGTCCGGATGCCCGTCAACGGTGGCCGCGCCGACCCGCCTCCCGCGAGTGAGGCCGAGCACCCCGAGCACGAGCGCCACTGCGGCCACGACGAGGCTGGTGATGCCGAGGCCGAGGGCGACGGCATCCGTTGCGGAGGTTCCGGCGGCGGGTGCTGCCGTGCTGGTCACGATCGTCGGCGAGGCCTGAGAAGGCGGCGAATCGTTGATGTACAGCGTCGGAGCCGGATGCTCCGGCTCCTCACCCGAAGCGGGCGTCGGCTGGTCCCACTTCACGACGCTGCCGTCCGAGTAGGTCTGCGTGGCGGGCATCATCAGCTTGCCCGTGTCGGGAACCGCCCCGGCCGAAATGGTGAACTGCTGGAACTGCCCAGGAGCGATCTGCACGCCAGGATCCGCCGTCCACACGATCCGACTCGGTGCCTGCGTGACCGTCGCGCCTGAGATCTTGACCGGCTTGGGAAGCTTCGACGTGGTGACGGTCGCAGACCAGCCGGCCAAGGGCTGGTACGAGACCGACGTGAACGGAGTGTTCGTCGGGAAGTCGACCTCCAGCCGCACCGTGCCAGCGGTGGCCGACTCGGTCGGCACGCGGAACGTGAGCACCGTGTATCCGCCGGGCGACGCCTGGTCGGGGTCGACACGAACGTGGGCGCTCGCGCTCAAGGGTGCGGCGATCGCCAGGGCGACTGCCGCGGTGGCCGCTGCAGCGGCGATGAATATGCGTTTCTTCATGGTCTCTCTCATATGCCGCCTCGCGCATATGTCTGCTCGAGGCCGTCGGATGCCTGTGACTGACAACGGTCGAAGGCGCGCGGAATCAAGTTCAGCGTCGGTGGCATGCCGTTCCGCCGGGGGCGGAAATCGCTCGCAGGCACGATGCATGAAGAGATGCAGCGCGGGTCAGGCCGCGAGAGAGACCAGCGGGGGACCACGATGGCGCAGAGCCCCGAGCACGCGGGTCGGCGTCGCGAGCGTGTGCGGGCGGGTCTGCACGGGCATCCGTGCCGGTGCGCGAAGAGGAACGACGCCGATCCTGGATATCGCGGTGACCAGCAGTGCCGTGAAGTTCACGAGTGCATGGAGCGTGCGCTCGCCGTGACGCAACGCGATCAACGTGACGATCGCGGCCGCAGCGTGTGCCGCCCACATGACGGGAGCGTCGTGGTGCATCGGCATCGAGTGGCCGGGCGTCAGCTGGATGTGGGAGCCCATGTGCACGTGACCGGCGGGAGCGGTCAGGGCGGTGCCTGAGGCATCCGTCCCGAGCCCGAACAGCAGGTGCAGCAAGAGCTGGCTCACGCCGACCGATGCCGCCTGTCGCCACAGCGCCATGTGCCGGCCCGCGAGAGCGACGCACAGCGGAACCGAGAAGGCCAGCGAGAGCGTCACGGCCAGCGTGGACGGCAGGCCGCCACCGGCCGCGTCATGGAACAGGGCAGCCACGAAGACGGCGAAGCTCGCAGCCGCAGTTCCGCGGACCGCGCGGATGCCACGTGCCGTCATGACCTTCCCCGTTGCGTTTGGATGCCTCCAGCCTAGGTGCGCAGATCGCGGCTGCGCGGCTCCGTGGCTCAATCGGTTCGGCCGTGTGAACAAGTTCCCACGCCTCACCTCAATCGCCCATATCGCCGCTGCCGCGGCTCACGGGCTCAATCGCCTCGGCCGTGTGAACAAGTTCCCACGCCTCGGCTCAATCGCCCATATCGCGGCTGCGCGGCTCACGGGCTCAATCGCCTCGGCCGTGTGAACAAGTTCCCACGCCTCGGCTCAATCGCCCATATCGTTGAGCGGTGAGTACGTCCGATTCCTTCGACGCCGCGCCGGCGGAGCTCGCCGGGGCGTACTCGGCCGACTGGGACCCCGACGAGCTCGTTCCGCCCGACGACGACTACGGTCCAGAAGCACTGCGTCCCGGCCCAGGCCCGGCCACGAGTGATCCCGACACGTACGAGGCCGAACTCGAGAAGGCATCCGTTCGTCGCATGGTGGGGGCCGACCCGCTCGAGGTGCTGCGCACGGTGTGGGGCTATGAGGGATTCCGCGGCGACCAGGGCGCGGTCATCGACCGGCTCATCGGCGGCGGCGACGCCGTGGTGCTCATGCCCACGGGCGGCGGCAAGAGCCTCTGTTACCAGATCCCGTCGATCGTGCGCGAAGGCACAGGCATCATCGTCTCGCCGCTCATCGCGCTCATGCACGACCAGGTCGACGCGCTGATCGCCGTCGGTGTGCGCGCGGCCTTCCTCAATTCGACTCAGGATGCCGGCCAGCGGGCATCCGTCGAGCGCGCGTACCTGCGGGGTGAGCTCGACCTGCTGTATGTCGCGCCTGAGCGGCTGTCATCAGAGCAGACCAAGCAGCTGCTGTCGCGGGGAAAGATCGCTCTCTTCGCGATCGACGAGGCGCACTGCGTGTCGCAGTGGGGTCACGACTTCCGCCCCGACTACCTGGGTCTGTCCGAACTCGCGCGGCGCTGGCCCGAGGTGCCGCGCATCGCGCTCACGGCGACCGCGACCGAGGCGACACATCGCGAGATCACCGAGCGGCTGGCGCTGCAGGGCGCCGAGCACTTCGTGGCCAGCTTCGACCGGCCCAACATCCAGTACCGCATCGTGGAGAAGAACGAGGTGCGACGCCAGCTCGTCTCGTTCATCAAGAACGAGTTCGGCGGCGATGCTGCCGAGGGCGAGACCCCATCGTCGGGCATCGTGTACGCGCTGAGCCGCAAGACCGTCGAGCAGACGGCCGAGCACCTGCGGCAGAACGGCATCGACGCGATGCCGTACCACGCTGGTCTTGACGCATCACGACGCACCCGCGCACAGTCCCGCTTCCTGCGCGAGGACGGCGTCGTGATCGTGGCGACGATCGCGTTCGGCATGGGCATCGACAAGCCCGACGTGAGGTTCGTCGCGCACATCGACCTGCCCAAATCGGTCGAGGGCTACTACCAGGAGACCGGCCGCGCCGGCCGCGACGGCGAGCCAGCGGTGGCATGGCTGGCCTACGGCCTGCAAGACGTCGTGCAGCAACGCCGCATGATCGAGGAGTCCGCCGGCGACCTGGCGCACAGGCGACGGATGTCCGCCCACCTCGACGCGATGCTCGCGTTGTGCGAGACCGTGCACTGCAGGCGGCAGAACCTGCTGCAGTATTTCGGGCAAGCATCCGAGCCGTGCGGCAACTGCGACACCTGCCTCAACCCGCCGCAGACCTGGGACGGAACCGTCGCCGCCCAGAAGCTGCTCTCCACAGTTGTGCGGCTGGCGCGCGAACGGAATCAGCGGTTCGGGGCGGGGCATCTGATCGACATCCTGCGCGGCAAGCGCACTCCTCGGGTCGACCAGTACGGACACGACGGCATCAGCACGTGGGGCATCGGCGCCGACCTGAGCGAGCAGCAGTGGCGAGGCGTCGTACGGCAGCTCCTCGCGCAGGGCCTGCTCGCCGTGAACGACGACGGCTACGGCACGCTGGCGATAACGCCGGCGAGCGCGGAGGTGTTGAACGGCTCCCGGCAGGTGCCGCTGCGGCAGCAGGCCGAGCGCACGCAGCGGTCGCGTGTTGCCAAGGCGAGTGTCGACTCGCTGCCGGATGCCGCGCATCCGCTCTTCGAAGCGCTGCGGGCCTGGCGCGCTGAGCAGGCCAGGGCGCAGGGAGTCCCGGCATACATCGTCTTCGGTGATGCCACGCTTCGCGGAATCGCCTCGGCCCGCCCGGGCACGCTCGACGAGCTCGCCCAGATCTCGGGCGTCGGTGCGAAGAAGCTCGAGACGTACGGCGCGGGACTGCTCGAGGTGGTCGCCGGCGCTCCGGACTGATCCGCGCAGCGATTGTCACGCAGAAGGGAACGAGCCATGAGAATCGCAATGACGAGTGTGTTCGTCAACGACCAGGAGGCCGCGCAGGCGTTCTACACCGACATCCTCGGGTTCACACTCAAACACAAGGAGCCGATCGGCGGTGACTACTGGCTGACGGTCGTCTCTCCTGAGACGCCGGACGGGCCGGAACTGCTCCTCGAACCGTCGAGCCATCCGGCGGTGCAGCCGTTCCGCGACGCGCTCATGGAGGACGGCATCCCCTACGCGCAGTTCGCGGTCGACGACGTCTACGCCGAACACGAGCGACTCACTGCGGCGGGCGTCACGTTCACGCAGCCACCTGCCGACATCGGCATCGCGGTCGTCGCGGTGTTCGATGACACCTGCGGCAACCTGATCCAACTGATTGCGCAGAAGCCGGCCGTCGACACGCACGACGCCGCGGCAAGCTGAGCTGGGCCGGCCGTGCTGGTTAGCCGGCCGGGTACCGCTCGTGCGGCTCGACCCGCGCAAGAGCGAACGTGTCGATGATGCGCTCGGCGGACCCGGCGGGATCCGAGCTCTCTGTGTCGATGAGAAGGTCTGTCGGTGGCCGCTCACCCGGAGCTTCGTCCCGGCGCAACCGATGGAGCGTTGCGATGTCGGTCAGCTTCGCGAACTCATGCCTGCTCTCGTTGTCGAGCCGACGTTCTTGCTCCGACTCGCCCACCGTCAGCTCGACGAACCGCACGTGTCCGCCCGACTCCTCGGTGACGCTCACGACGCGGTCGGGGAACCCGATCGGCACGGTCGGCTCGGGGGCGAAGGTGAAGATCAGGGATGTCCCGGCCGCCGCTGCCTCGCGGAACGTCGAGAGCCAGAATTGCTCGCGAAGTCTTACGAACGGTGCAGAGCCGAACGGGAACACGCTCGTCAAGGCATCCACCACAAGGTGGTTGTGGAAGACGCCGTAACCTACCTTCGCCGCCAGCGCACGCGCTACTGTCAGTTTTCCGGACGCGGCGGGTCCGTGAATGAACACCAGGTCCATAGCGTTCGACCCTACTGAAGTCCGGTCGCGTCGGTCCGCGGTCCGCTCGCGCTCTGCGCATGATGGTCACGCCGTACTGCTTGACGCAGGCTTCCGTCTCTTCGACGGCGACTACGGGCGCATGCAGCTCGAGCGCACGGACGCATCGCCGTGGGCACCGGCTTAACGATCCTCGAGTACCGCGTCGTCTGATTCCTCACCGCGACCGACAGCATGGCCGCGAAGGTGCGGAGCTACGTGAGGTCGTCGTGGTCGCCGCGTACCCAGGCGATGTAACGGTCAGCGGATGCCCGCACCACCGCATGCGCGTCCTGCGGAACGCTTCGGCCGAAGTTGTTGAACAGTCGGTCGAACCGCAGACCGAGCGCCTTCGGCGCGAGCCGCTCGACCACCGCGGCCGAGAGCGGCAGCAGGTTCGGGTAGCTGCGCATGAACGAGACGGATGTTCCGTTCGGGTTAGGGAAGATCGCGTCGCCCGCGAGCAGCACGCCCTTCCCGTCGGCGCCGGCTTCCCACAACGCTGCGGTGCTGCCAGGAAAGTGCCCGCCGAGGGTGTGCAACTCGAGTCCGGGCGCAAGCTCGACGGTTCCGCGGAAGAGCCGGATGCAGGCATCCTGCCGCCGCACCCACTCGGCATCCGCTTCGTTCACGTAGACCGGGGCGTCGCCGAGTGCTCGCGACCACGACACCTGCGCCCCGTACATGTGCGGGTGGCTGGCGACGATCGCGATGACCGGCCCGTACGCGAGCACGCGCGCAGCGGCGTCCTCGTCCACGTAGCCGAGCGGATCGAAGAACAGGTTCCCTGCCGGTGTGACCACCAGCATGGACTGCTGTCCGATGCCGACCTCGGGGTCGCTCCTCACCGCGACCAGGCCGGGTTCGAGCTCGCGGAGGTCGACACGGATGCCTCGCTCGACCAGCTCCTCGGCCGTCGTCCACTTCTGGCCGGTTCGCGGCACCCACTGCCGATCGTCGCTGCAGATGGCGCACTCGGCGGCGGGTTCGGACGTGTCCGCGTGCTCGACGCCGCAGGTCGCACAGATCCACAGGGTCATGTTTCGACGTTACATGCCGTTAGAGCGACCGAGCCGGGCCATTCGGACGTGCGCGCCAAGGGCCCATTGCACTGGGCCGCCGCCGAGTCGCGCCGCACACCGCCCAGTCGCCCCGACCAGCGCCGCAGTCGCACCGGCCCACCGCCCAGTCGGCGCGGCACACCACCGGAGGCGCCGACCCATCGCCCAGTCGGCCGGCACGCCGCCAGAGTCGCACCTATTCAGGACATGCGGCCGGCCGAGCACATTATCGGCGCGGCTGCGCGTGTGTCCTGAATTGTGCTGCTGTGGCGGCGATGCGCCGACCAGGCACGCCGACCCAGGGCCGAGCCGCGCCGACCCAGCGCCGAGTCTGCCGACCCACTGCCCCAGCCCCCCGGCACACCACCGGAGGCGCACTTAATCAGGACCTGCGGCCGGCCGAGCACATAATCGGCGCCGCTGCGCCTATGTCCTGAATTAGTGCTGCTGTGGCGGCGAGTTCAATTGCTTGTGATCGCGGCTGGCGCCGCTCAACAAGCGCAATCGGCTCGGGAGTGAGAGCGAGCTCTCATGACTCTCGCCTCAATTGCTTGTGATCGCGGCTGCGCCGCTCAACCCGCGCAATCGGCTCGGGAGTGAGAGCGAGCTCTCATGACTCTCGCCTCAATTGCTTGTAAATCGTGTCGCCTCGCTCGAGCATCGCGACGTACTCGCGGATCTTGCGCTCGCGCGTCTCCGCGCGCTTCACGTTGCCGATGCGGAACAGAATCGCGAACCGGTTCTGGCTCGTCAGCGTCTCGAACATCGAGGATGCCTTCGGGCTCGCCGCCAGCGCCGCCGCCAGGTCGTCGGGCACTCCGATGTCGCGTGAGCCGGCGTATGCGGCATCCCACCGTCCGTCGGCCTTCGCACGCTCCACCTCCGCGCGGCCGGCCTGGGTCATCCGGCCCTCGCGCTCCAGCCGCTCGATGTGCTCCCGATTGCGCTTGGACCAGATGCTGCGCTGCCGTCGAGGCGTGAACGTCTGGAGCCACTCGGTGTCGCTGAGACCCTGCTTCTGCCCGTCGATCCAGCCGAAGCAGAGCGCCTCGTCGAGAGCCTCCGCATACGTGATGCCGGCGGTGCCGCCCTTCGCCAGCGCAAGCTGCACGCCGTCGTTGCCCTCGTGGTTCTGCTCGAGCCACGAACGCCACGCGCTCTGGTCTGGAAGCCGCAGAACGGGACGACGCACCGCCATCAGAGCAGCTTCCTCAGCGAGTTCAGATTGCGATTCGTGGTGAACGCCTTGTCGCGTCCGCTGCCGACGCGCTTGCCGACAATGCTGTCCAGCGTGTGGCCGCGCTCGACGGTCCAATACACGACCGAACCTCCGTCGGCCAGCTGCTCCAGCTTCGGGTCGAGCTCGCGATGCAGCAGGTCGTGTGCGACGGCATCCAGCTCGGCCGGGCGTTCGTTCGGCCGTTGACCGCTCGTCGCCCCGATGAAGAACACGACGTAGCGATGCCAACCGTCGCGCTCCGCGAACGGGTACGCATCGACGATCGCGGCAAGGGCATCCGTGTCGAGCACGTGCACCTTCGCGTCGTAGCCGAACGTCTCGGTGAGGGCGTGCTCGATGTCGGAACGCAGAGCGGATGCCTCTCCCTGCGCCTCGAACACCACGTTGCCGCTGGCGAGCACGGGCTTCACCGCGTCGTATCCGAGTCCGCGGAACACCTCGGCGAGTTCTGCGGACTTGATGGTTCGTCCGCCCACGTTGACTCCGCGCAGCAGCGCTATGAAACGGGTCATGGCATCCAGCATCTCAGTCACCCGCGACACTCTGCCCGCCCGGCAGAGGCGCTCACCGCGGGCACCAGCAGCGGATGCCTGAGCGCGGCGCGGCGGACGGCATCCGTCGGCGCCGTAGGCTCGGCGGCGTGGGGCAGGAAGCTTCGGGCGAGAGCGCGCAGGCAGATGCGCGCGCGGGCCACCGGCACGAGGACGGTGCCGACCCGCAACGTGCCGAGAGCCGGGGTCGTCGCCGGCGAGGGATGCTTCGCATCGCTGCCGTCGCGCTGGCCTTCGTGCTCGTCTACGTCGCCGTCGTCACGCTGTATGCGTTCAGCGGCAACGTCACGTCCCCGAGCGCCAACGGGCCCGAGCCGGACAGCGGCGGCGTCACCGTCGTGCTGAACGTCGAGGGCGTGGATGCCGCCCACCAGCGCATCGACATGACCGCGCGCATCGATCCGTCGCAGACCCTGCTCAGCGGAGACGGGCTCGCGCTCGCCGAAGACATCGACGTGATCGTCTCGCCGATCGACGGGAGCCAGACGCTCGCATTCAAGGCGGACTCGGCGGTGGCGACGAAGCCGGTGCGGCTGCTCGCGGAGGGCGAGATCGGAACGTGGCCGTTCGACAGGTACGGCACGGACAAGCTGGTCGTGCTCGCCTACGTCACGAGCGAGGGCGTCTCGCGCCCCATCCCGACCAAGGTGTGGATGACGGGCGACGTGCCCGGGTGGTCGGGTTCCGTCGCGCAAAGGACCAAGGCTCCGGCGCAACAGCCGGCGACGCTGGCCGAGGCGGTCATCACTGCGCCCAGACTCGACTTCAGCGTCGGCCGGTCGGCGAGCACGGTGGCCTTCGCGTTCGTGCTCTTGGCGCTCCTCGTGATGATGCCGTGCCTCGTGCTGTTCGTGGCGATAACGGCCTTCCGCGGCAGACGCAGGCTCGAGCCTTCGTTCATGGGATGGATGGGTGCCATGCTGTTCGCCACCATTCCGCTGCGCACCTTCCTGCCAGGGTCGCCGCCGATCGGCTCCTGGATCGACTTCACCGTCGTGCTCTGGGTCGTCGTCGGGCTCGTGGCCGGGCTCGCCGTCTACGTGGCCGCGTGGGCGCGCTGGGCCCGACCGGAGCCGGCGGCTTCGCCCGCGCCCTGACGGCCGCAGCGCGGCGATTGCACAAACCCACAGGCACCGCGGTCTCGCATCGAACGCAGTTTGTCGCATCCGCACCGGCGACTGGGCGCTTTCAGGATGCCGACCTACCGTTGAGCCGACGCTCGTACCAGGGCGTCGCACGCCGCAACTCCGCGAAGATGCTGGAGGCCGCGGCAGTCTCTCGCTGACCCCACGGAAGAAGGCCGACGATGGTGGACACCGCTTCGAAGCCCACGACCGAGCACCAGACCCGCCCGGACCGCCCACAGCATCCCAACCGCAGCGTCTACACCGCGCAGACCGGACCGATCGACGTGGATGCCCCACCCGCCGAGGTAGACGTGGCCGAGCTCGGCCGCAAGCTGCTCGGCACATGGGCCCACATCCGGGTCGCCTCGCGCGAATTCGCCAAGAACCCCGCCCTGCAGCGCGTGGAGGGTCTGACGCTCGACGAGCATCGCCGTCGCGTCTTCGAGCAATTGAAGCTGCTGGTGGAGAACGGACAGGTGCACAGGGCGTTCCCGACGTCGGTCGGCGGCGGCAACGACCACGGCGGCAACATCGCTGGCTTCGAGGAGCTCGTCACCGCCGATCCGTCCCTGCAGATCAAGAGCGGCGTGCAATGGGGACTGTTCGGCGCGGCAGTGATGCACCTGGGCACGGCGAAGCACCACGAGAAGTACCTGCCAGGCATCATGAGCCTGGAGGTGCCTGGCGCGTTCGCGATGACCGAGACCGGTCACGGATCGGATGTCGCCTCCATCGCCACCACGGCCACCTACGACCCGGAGACCCAGGAGTTCGTCATCGACACGCCGTTCCGGGGCGCGTGGAAGGACTACCTCGGAAATGCGGCCAAAGACGGCATCGCCTGCACTCTGTTCGCGCAGCTCATCACGAACGGCGTGAACCATGGCGTGCACTGCTTCTATGTGCCGATCAGGGATGCCGCGACGGGCGAGTTCCTGCCTGGCATCGGTGGCGAAGACGACGGCCTCAAGGGTGGCCTCAACGGCATCGACAACGGACGCCTGCACTTCACGAACGTGCGCATCCCGCGCGAGAACCTGCTCAACCGCTACGGCGACGTGGCGGAAGACGGCACCTACACGAGCCCCATCGCGAGCCCGGGCCGCAGGTTCTTCACCATGCTCGGCACCCTCGTGCAGGGTCGCGTCTCGCTCGACGGCGCCTCCACGATCGGTGCCGCCATCGGCCTCGCCATCGCCATCACCTACGGCAATCAGCGTCGTCAGTTCACGGCGGCGAGCGACACGGACGAAGAAGTGCTGCTCGACTACCAACGCCACCAGCGCCGCCTGATCCCGAGGCTCGCCACCACCTACGCGCAGGTGTTCGCGCACGACAAGCTGCTCGTGAAGTTCGACGAGGTCTTCAGCGGCAAGGCAGACACGGATGACGACCGTCAAGACCTCGAGACGCTCGCCGCCGCCCTCAAGCCGCTCTCCACCTGGCACGCGCTCGACACGCTGCAGGAGGCGCGCGAGGCCTGCGGAGGCGCCGGCTTCCTCACCGAGAACCGGCTGGTCAGCCTGCGCGCCGACCTCGACGTGTACGTCACGTTCGAGGGAGACAACAACGTGCTCCTTCAACTCGTGGCCAAACGCCTGCTCACCGATTACTCGAGGAAGTTCGCGAAGGCGGACGCCGGAGCGCTCGCTCGCTACGTCGTCGCCCAGGCCGCCGACCGTGCATACCACGGTTCGGGTCTGCGCCGCCTGGCGCAGACCGTCGCGGACTTCGGCTCGACCGCCCGCTCGGTGGGCCAGCTGCGCGACCCGGAAACGCAGCGCGAGCTGCTCACGGACCGTGTCGAGACCATGATCTCGGAGGTGGCCACCCGGCTGCGCAACGCCAACAAGCTGCCGAAGGACAAGGCCGCAGAGCTGTTCAATTCGCAGCAGAACGAACTCATCGAGGCCGCACGGGCGCACGGCGAGCTGCTGCAGTGGGAGGCATTCACCGAGGCGCTCGCGACGATTCAGGATGCCGGCACCCGCCGGGTGCTCACCTGGCTGCGCGATCTCTTCGGCCTGGGTCTGATCGAGAAGCACGTCGCCTGGTACATCATCCACGGCCGGCTCTCGCCGCAGCGCGCTCAGGCTGTCACGGCCTACATCGACCGCCTCGTCGCGCGGTTGCGTCCGCAGGCACAGTCGCTGGTGGATGCCTTCGGGTACGAGCAGGAGCACCTTCGCGCGAAGATCGCCAGCGGCGCCGAGGCCGAGCGGCAGAACGAGGCGAGGGAGTACTACAAGGCGCTGCGGGCATCCGGGGCCGCGCCGGTGGATGAGAAGGCTCTGCACCAGAGCAAGAAGTAACCGGCTCCACACGAGAACACGCCCGCGACGCAGGAAAGCGTCGCGGGCGTGTTCGCATTGGGGCGGTTGCCATCTTGAACAGACCGGTCTAATCTATTGGACAGATCGGTTCAAATCGCCGTCGAGCGCTGTCGAACCACTCCACTGCTTCACGAGAGAAGGCCCGGATGACCTCCCACGTCTCGCCCGCTACCGCGCCCGTTCCGCTGCCTGTCGCCAGGCGCCGGCTCACGCTTCCCACCGGTGCCGCCTTCGTCGGCACGGCGCTGGCGGCCGTCGGGCTGTACCTCGCCTCGGGGGCGCCTACGCCCATGCTGCTCCTGCTCGAACAGGAGTGGGGCTTCCCGTCGTGGGCTCTCACGCTGGCCTTCGCCGTCTACTCGTTCGGGCTCATCGCCGCACTGCTGGTGACCGGCAAGCTCTCCGACCACCTGGGACGGCGCCCTGTTCTGATCGGCGCGCTTGCGCTCCAAGCGGTTGCGATGGCGGGGCTCGTCGTCGCACCGAGCATCGGCTGGGTGATCGTGGCGCGCACGCTGCAGGGGGTCGCGACGGGCGCAGCCACCAGTGCGTTCACGGCATCCATCGTCGAGCTGGCGCCCGAGCACCGCAAGCGTCTCGGATCGGTCATCGCAGGCGCCGTTCCGCCCGGCGGTCTCGCGCTTGGCGCCTTGTTCGCGGGGTTCGCGACTCAGCTCGGCGCCGCTGCGAACGCGATCGTGTTCGCCGCGCTCACCGTCGCGAGCATCCTCGGCCTCGCGATTGCCGCTCTCTCGCCGGAGACCTCGACCAGGCAGTCCGGCGCTCTGCGCAGCCTCGTGCCTCGAATCGCGCTGCCTCCTGCTGTGCGAGGCGAGTTCGCCGCGGCCGTGGCGGGCATCGCGGCGACCTGGACCCTGGGCGCGCTGTTCCTCGGGCTCGGACCCACCATCGTGCTCAGGGTGTTCCACATCGACAGCGGAGCAGTCGATGGTGTCGCCGCGTTCGCGGCGCCGGGATCCGCAGCGCTTGTCGGGCTCGTGCTCGGCCGGGTTGCCGCCCGGCGCGTTCTGATCGTGGCGTGCGTGGCCGTTCTGGCCGGAGCCGCGGTGACCGTGACGTCGGTGTACGCGGGTTCGTTGCCGCTGTTCATCGTGGGCGGCGTGCTGGGCGGGGCGGGATTCGGTGCGGCGTTGTCCGGGTCGCTTCGCGTGCTCGGCGCACTGGCTCAGCCGCACGAGCGAGCAGGCGTTTTCGCGGCGGTCTACACCGTGGCCTACCTGGCCTTCGGCGTGCCAGCGGTCGTGGGCGGATTCCTCATCGCACCGCTCGGGCTCACCTCCACGGTCGTCGTGTATGGAGTCGTTGTGCTTCTGGCCGGAGCGGTCGGGCTGGTTGCCCAGCAACGCAGGGCAGTCGGAGAACGCCGCGCGGTGACGGCCGCATCGACGTTGTGCCCGGACTGCCCGGCGGCGGTCTAAGTCGCCTGTCGACTACGCTCAGCGCGCGGCGGAAACGGGCCGCGCGGCATCCATGAGCCGTGCAGCCATGTCGCGAGCCAACTCGGCCGCTTTCGCGTCGCGGTCCATCTGGAACGACATACGGGCACCGTCGTAGAGCACGACCAGGTGCTCGGCGAGGGCCGACGGCTCGGCGGCACCCAGTTCATCCGCGAGGCGAGCGAAGAGGCCGTGCACCCAGTTTCGATAGCTGGCGGCCTCTTTCACCTCGGCGCTGTCGGGCTGGGCCTCGGCAATGGCGCGAGAGAAGGCGCATCCGCGATAGTCGGGCTCGCGGAAGATGCGGCCGAGCTCCTCGAACACAGCGAGCACCTTCGCGTGCGGATCATCCACGGCCCCGGTCGCGGCCTCGATGCGGGCTGCCCAGCGGGCGTGGCGGCCGGCCAGGTACTCGCGCACGAGGTCGTCTTTGCCGTCGAAGTTGTAGTAGAGCGAACCCTTCGCCACGCCCGCCTTCTCGATGATGCGGTCGATGCCGACGGTGTGGATGCCTTCGTCATAGAAGAGCTCGTCGGCGGCGGCGAGCAGACGCTCGCGTGGCGACGGGCCCTTGTCGCGTGTTGCCATGACTCGATCGTATCAGACAGACCTGTACAAAATCGGGTTGCGGCGGTCGCACACGGTGTGCGCTCGCGGCGGATGCGGTGGACGTTCATGCACGGTTCGTAAACTCGCACCATGACCGTCCCGGAGGCGAGACCGCCCTACCTGCTGTGGGACATCATCCTGTCGGTCGTGGTGTGGTTGGTGACCGGCATCTTCATCGGCATCGCCTCGTTCGTGGCCATCTTCGGACTCGCCTTTCTCGACTACTGCCCCGCGCAGACGTGCAGCGCCCAGGCCGCCGTCGCCTGCCTGATCGCCGCTGGTGCGGCATCCGTCGTCGTGGCCCTCGCCGGTTTCGTCGGCGGACTGATCAGGATGCTTCGCCACGCACCCAGCTGGTGGATCACGGTGGGAGCGTTCGTGCTCTGCGTCGCGTGCTGGGTTGTCGGCTTCGTCTCGGCAGGGGAAGCTGTCGGTTGGTGACGTGCCAGACTTGCACGACGTTGCCAAGGAGGATGCCATGACCGACGCAATGAGTCCGCCCACGCCTGACGCAACGGCGGCGCTTTCGATGCGCGGGCTCTACAAATCGTTCGGCCAGAAGCGTGCGGTCGACGGCATCAGCCTGGACGTGCCTGTCGGCAGCTTCTACGGCCTCGTCGGCCCCAATGGTGCAGGCAAGACGACCACGCTGAGCATGGCGACGGGCCTGCTGAAACCTGATGCCGGCTCGGTGACGGTGCACGGCATCGACGTGTGGCAGCATCCGTTGACGGCGAAGGCGCAGATCGGCGTGCTGGCCGATGCGGCGAGGCTCTTCGACCGGCTCACCGGCGAACAGCTCGTCGTGTACGCGGGCCTGCTCAGCGGAATGGACCGGCCGACATCCGTCTCGCGCACCAAGGATCTGCTGCAGCTGCTCGACCTCGAGTCGGCGGCCGGTACGCTCGTCGTCGACTATTCGGCGGGCATGACGAAGAAGATCGCTCTTGCGTGCGCCATGGTGCATGCCCCCCGGCTGCTCGTGCTGGACGAGCCATTCGAGTCGGTGGACCCCATCTCGGCGGCGAACATCCGCGACATCCTGGGCGGCTTCGTGCGTGGCGGTGGAACCGTCATCGTGTCCTCGCACGTCATGGATCTCGTGCAACGCATGTGCGACCACGTGGCCGTCATCACGAACGGCCAGGTTGTGGCATCGGGAACCGTCGATGAGGTGCGAGGCGGCGCCGACCTCGAAGACCGCTTCGTGGAACTGGTGGGCGGGCGCCGCGTGCAGGAGGGTCCGGAGTGGTTGCAGCACTCGTAAGGCTCCGCCTGCTGGTGCTGCGCAACAGTCTCAAGCGCAGCGTCGGACAGCTCGTCGCCGTCATAATCGGCGCGCTCTACGGCTTGTTCGTGCTCGGCATGGTGGTGCTCGGTCTCTTCGCGCTGAACTTCGCGCCGGTCGACCTGGTACGCACCATCGTCGTGCTGGCGGGCTCCGTCGTCACGCTGGGCTGGGCCATCCTGCCGCTCTTCTTCTCGGTCGAGCAGACACTGGATGCCCCGCATCTGGCCCCCTATCCCATCCCGTTGAACACGCTGCTCACGGGGCTGCTCATCTCGGGCATCGTCGCCGTGCCTGGCGCCATCACGATGATCGCGTCGGTGTTCACGTTCGGCTCGTGGTTGCGGATGCCGGCCATCGCCGTGCTCGCGCTCATCTGCGGCATCGCGGGTGCGGTTCTGTGCGTGATGCTGTCCCGCGCCGTCACGTCCGCTGCCGCCAGCCTGGCATCAGGGCGGCGGTTCCGTGAGGCAGCGGGCATCCTCATCTTCATCCCGATCATTCTGCTCGGGCCGATCATCGCGGGGACCGCCTCGTCGCTGCGGCACTCTGCGGACGTGCTGCCGAGCCTGGCCGACGCGATGTCGTGGACGCCGCTCGGGGCGATCTGGGCGATCCCGTCGCAGGTGGCGCTCGGCGATCCCCTCGGCGCGGTGCTGCGGGCGTTGATCGGGGCCGCGACGATCGCCGTGGTCTTCGTGGTGTGGCGGTGGGGTCTCGCGCGTGCGCTGGTCACGCCCGCGCACGCATCCTCGAGGGTGCGAGCCCAGGGCAAGCTCGGGCTCTTCGGGCTCCTGCCCGCAACGCCTGCCGGCGCGATTGCGGCCCGGTGCCTCATCTACTGGTTCCGCGATCCTCGCTACCTGCGTCAGCTCGTCATCATCCCGGTGATGCCGGTCCTGCTCTGGTTCTACTCGTCGCTCGCACAGTTCCCGCCGCTCGTGGTGAGCGCGGGACCGTTCGTGGCGTTCCTGCTCGGCGTCACGCTAATCGCCGACGTGTCCTTCGACTCGACGGCCTTCGTGCTGCACGTGAGCAAGGGCGTGCCCGGCCGCGCAGATCGGTGGGGGCGGGCATCCGCGGTGCTGACGTTCGGCCTGCCTGCGGTCGTCGCCGTCACGCTGATCACGGCGGGGCTCACCGATCAGTGGCAGCCCGTGCCCGGCCTGCTCGGCCTCGCCCTCGGCCTGCTGCTCGGCGGCCTCGCTGTGTGCTCCATCACGTCGGCCGTGCTGGTCTATCCGGCACCGGCGCCAGGCGACAACCCGTTCAGAACGCGTCCGGGCGCGAACACGGCGCTGCTCGGGTCGACCTTCATCAGCTGGGGCGTGCTCGCGGTCATCACGGCGCCGGAGATCGTCTTCCTCGTGCTCGCCCTCCTCACCGGCCAGCCGGTCTGGGGCTGGGCGGGTCTGGCCGCAGGCATCGTGCTGGGCCCGATCGCGCTCACGGTCGGGGTACGAGTCGGCGGACGCATCCTCGACCGCCGCGCGCCGCAGCTGCTGCTGCAATTGCAGAAGGACGCCTGACCCGCCGCAGTGCGCCGCCGAGGCGTGGCTTCATGTCACCGTCTCATGCGAGGGCGGGGTCCTGCGGTGGGGCCGGGTTTCTGCGCGCGGCTACTCAACCGGCTGTGGGGCCGAGCTCGCCGCGCCGGGCGGTCGCCCAGAGGTCGACGCCTGAGTCGACCGCGTGCTCGTCGATCGCCGTCAGCTCGTCGTCTGTGAAGTCGAGGTGGTCGAGAGCCGCGAGGTTCTGCTCCAGCTGGCCCACGCTGCTCGCGCCGATCACGAGCGAGGTGACGCGGGTATCCCTGAGCGCCCAGGAGAGCGCGAGCTGGGCGAGCGTCTGATTGCGTTCCTCGGCGATGTCGGCGAGCGAGCGGATGCGCGCGAGCGCGGCCTCCGACAGCAGCTCGCCCGAGAGCGACGAACCCTCGGCCGCACGCGATCCGGCCGGGATGCCGTTCAGGTACTTTCCCGTGAGCATGCCCTGCGCCAGCGCGGTGAAGCCGATCACTCCCACGCCCAGCTCGCCCGCGGCGTCCAGGAGCCCTTCGGTCTCGATCCAGCGGTTCAGCATCGAGTACGACGGTTGGTGGATCAGCAGCGGGGTGCCCAGGTCGGCGAGGATCGCGGCCGCCTTGCGCGTGTCATCCGCGTTGTACGAGGAGATGCCGACGTACAGCGCCTTGCCGCTGCGCACCGCGGTGTCGAGTGCGCCCATGGTCTCTTCGAGCGGCGTCGACGGGTCCGGGCGGTGCGAGTAGAAGATGTCGACGTAGTCGACGCCCATGCGCTTAAGCGACTGGTCGAGGCTGGCGAGCATGTACTTGCGGCTGCCGCCGCCCTGCCCGTACGGCCCAGGCCACATGTCCCAGCCGGCCTTCGTGGACAGGATGATCTCGTCGCGGTACGGCAGCAGATCCTCGCGCAGGATTGATGCGAAGTTCGTCTCGGCCGAGCCGTACGGCGGACCGTAGTTGTTGGCCAGGTCGAAGTGCGTGATACCGAGGTCGAAGGCGCGGCGCACGATCGCGCGCTGCGTTTCCAGAGGACGGTCGTCGCCGAAGTTGTGCCAGAGACCGAGCGACAGCGCGGGGAGGTCGAGGCCGCTGCGTCCCGTGCGGCGATAGTGCATCCGGTCGTAGCGATCCTCGCGTGCGACGTAGGTCATGTACGTTCTTCCTCTTCCTGACAGTCGTGTTCGTCAGTCGTGTTCGGCCGTCGTTCTCAGGCAGTTGGGGTGGTTACGGCGCCTTTGCGGCCGCCTTCACCGCACGCTTCGTCTCGCGCACCCGAGCGAGGGATGCCTCGTCGACGATGTCGGCGACCGAACGGTACGAGTCGTCCTCGCCGTAGTCGCCGGCGGCCTCGCGCCAGCCCGCGCCGTCGTATCCGTAGCGCTTGCCCAGCAGCGCGACGAAGATGCGCGCCTTCTGGTCCCCGAACCCGGGCAGCGCCTTGAGGCGCTTGAGCACCTCGCGTCCGTCCGGGTCGCCCTCGACCCAGATCGCCGCCGCGTCACCACCCCAGTCGTCGACGACGGCACGGCACACCGACTGGACGCGCCCGGCCATCGATCCGGGGAACCGATGAACCGCCGGCGGGGTCGCGCACAGCTTCGCGAAGGCATCCGGGTCGGCATCCGCGATCGACGCGGCATCGAGGCCGCCCATCCGGTCGCGGATCTTGGCCGGTCCGCTGAACGCCATCTCCATGGCCACCTGCTGATCGAGCAGCATGCCGAGCAGCAGCGCGAGCGGAGACGTGGAGAGCAGTTCGTCGGCGGCCGCATCGCCGGTGATGTGCAGGGTGCCCGTCATGCCGCCATCTTTCCACGCGGGCGCAACGGCGAACAGGCACACTGCGCCGAACGGGAGCACACGAACGCGAGGATGCTACGCCGAGCCTTGACCGCCGCAGGCAGGCGGGCTTGCATGGACGTGGGGAGGACACCATGGTGCAGCGCATCGACGTCAAGCAGTTCCACGAGGCGGTTCCCGGAGACACGTGGCATCGCGTCTACGGCGGGGCGACCGCCTACTTCGCCACCGGATCGTTCGCGAAGGGTCTCGAATTGGTCAACGCCATCGGCGAACTCGCGGATGCCGCCAACCACCATCCCGACATCGACCTGCGCTACCCCGCAGTCACGGTTCGGCTGCAGACGCACGAGGTGGGAGGGCTCAGCGAACGGGATTCCGCGCTCGCCGTACAGATCGAGGATGCCGCGCGGCGGCTTGGCATCGAGCCCGACCACACTCGCGTGCACGCGGTGCAGATCGCGATCGACGCCATGGACATCCCGGCCGTGCTGCCGTTCTGGCAGGCCGTGCTCGGGTACGACCGGCGCGGGGACGACGACCTTGTCGACCCGCGCGGAATCGGGCCGTCGGTGTGGTTCCAGCAGATGGATGCGCCGCGGCCGCAGCGCAATCGCTTCCACATCGATCTGGCTCTTCCGCGTGACCAGGCCGAGGCGCGCATCGCCGCCGCGCTCGCCGCGGGTGGTCAGATCGCCGACGAGAAGTTCGCGCCGCACTGGTGGACGCTGGCCGACGCCGAGGGCAACGAGATCGACGTCGCACCGTGGGGTGACGACACCGTCTGGAGCGACGAGGAGTAGTCCCTCGTCGACCGAATGGGAGGTGGCGTCGCCTCCGGGCACGGGAGCATGCTGAAGACATGAGCGAGACAAACGAAAGCGCAACGCAGCGCCAGACGAACGAGCAGCACGCCGACCAAAGCCGGTCCGATGCGCCGCGGATCGTGGTTGGGGTCGACGGATCCGAGCAGTCCATCGACGCCCTCAGGCAGGCCGACCGGCTGTCTCGGCTGCTCGGCGCTCGCATCGAGGCGGTTACGACCTGGAGCTATCCCGTTGCGCTTTCGCCGTACGCCATGGCGGCCGAGCCGTCGTTCGAAGAGATCGCAAAGGACACGCTCGAAGAGGCGTTGAAGGATGCCTACGGCAGCGACCGACCGGCGCTCCTGACCACGGTGGTGCAGCACGGGCATCCGGCACAGGTGCTCATCGAGCGCAGCACGGGCGCCGAGATGCTGGTGCTCGGCTCCCGCGGCAGGGGTGGGTTCGCCGGTCTGCTGCTCGGTTCCGTCAGCTCGGAGTGCGCTTCGCACGCCAACTGTCCCGTGCTGATCGTGCGCTGAGTGGAACTGCAACAACACATGGAACCCGAAGAATTCGTCCGCCACCACGAACAACGACTCAACGAACTCGCCGACCTCGCCGTGCCCGCCGACGACTGGCCGTCGGCATCGCAGGCCGGCGCGACGCGGTTTCTGACCGGCGTCCTCCGAGACCGCCCGGACTGGGCGCCTCGCATGCACGCCCTCGTTGAGACGGATGCCCCGCTCGAGCATGCCGACTGGCTCTGGTTCGCTGAACTCGTGAGCGGCGGCTACTACGCCGACCCGACCAACGGCGGCAACGCCGGCGCGTTCTCGTGGCGCATGCTCGGCTGGCGGTCGGAGCCGGTGGGCGGATGGCCGGTCGCCGCGACCGTGGTCAGCGATCGCCACACCGGCCTCATCACGCCCGGCGAAATCGCAGATCGATACGACGTGATCGTCGTCGGCTCAGGGGCCGGCGGCGGCGTCGCGGCTGCCGAGCTCGCCACGGCAGGTCGTCGTGTGCTGGTCGTCGAGGCCGGGGGATGGCCGGGCACGGACGAGCTGCACAGGGACCACATCCGCAATGCGCGTTCGGAATGGGCCATAGCCCCCGTGAGCGGGCCGGACGGCGACGGGCATCCGAGAGTGCTGCACAACAGAGCAGGCGACCACGTGATCCAGCCCACGGACTCCTCGTGGGGGAACAACGCGTTCACGGTCGGCGGCGGCACGCGCGTGTACGGCGCTCAGGCCTGGCGGTTCTCGCCGACGGACTTCCACATGGCCAGCACGTACGGTGTGCCGGAGGGCAGCGCACTCGCGGACTGGCCGTTCGGGTACGAAGAGCTCGAGCCCTACTACCTCAAGGCGGAGTGGGAGATGGGCGTGAGCGGGGCGGGCATCCAGATTCCGCACGCCGGGCACCGATCGGGTCCGTACCCCATGCCGCCTATGCCAGGCGGGGTCTCCAACCAGGTTCTGGGCAGGGGTGCTGCGGCACTTGGCTTTCCGACCGTCGCGCCGCCGCTGCTGATCAACTCGCAGCCCTACCTCGGGCGCTCTGCCTGCATGCAATGCGCCATGTGCATCGGATTCGCGTGCCCCGTCGATGCGAAGAACGGCAGCCAGAACACCACGCTCTCGAAAGCCGTCGACACAGGGAACTGCTCCATCGTCATCCGCACGAGCGCCCAGCGCCTGATCGTCGACGCGGCGGGCAAGGTGACGGGGGTGCGTGTGGCGGGCCGCGCCGACGACGGCGTGTGGAACAGGGATGTCTACGCCGAGCAGATCGTCGTCGCCGCGGGCGCAGTGGAGAGCGCGCGGCTGCTGCTGAACAGCAGGTCGGAGCAGGAACCGGCCGGCATCGGCAACAACTCGGATCAGGTGGGACGGCACCTGCAGGCCCACCTCTACGGCGGCGCCACGGGGATCTTCGACGACGACGTCGTCGATCTGCTCGGCCCGGGCCCATCCATCGCGACGACGGTCTATCAGCACGGCAACCAGGGCATCATCGGTGGCGGCATGATCGCCAACGAGTTCGTGACCACCCCGTCGAACACCTACAGGTATCTCGCGGCCGCGGGATTCCTGCCTCCATTCGGCGCAGAGTCCAAGGCCGGGATGCGTCGGCTCGCGAGCAAGATGCTGAGGGTCATGGGTCCGATCCAGGAGCTGACCAGCGCTGATTCCCGGGTCACGGTCGATCCATCGGTGACCGACGAGCTGGGTACACCGGTCGCTCGGCTGAGCGGAGCGTTGCTGGAGGAGGACTTCCGGGCTCGCGACTTCCTCACCGAGCGCGCTGCCGAATGGTTGCAGGCATCCGGTGCGCAGGCGGTGGCGCCGGTCGGAACGGGCCGCAGCGACTGGGCGCCCAGCGTCGGTCAGCATCAGGCAGGTACGTGCCGCATGGGCGATGATCCGGCACGCAGCGTCGTCGACCCTTACGGCAGGGTGTGGGGACACCCGAACGTGCGCATCACGGATGGCTCGGTGCACGTCACGAACGGCGGCGTGAATCCGGTGCTGACCATCGTCGCGAACGCGTACCGCACGATGGATGCCATGCTGCGCGGCTCCTGACACCCGCCACCGCCGGTTGAGTAGCAGCGCGTGAGCGCCGCGTATCGAAACCAGTCATCCCGTCCACGGTTTCGATACGCGGCTGCGCCGCTACTCAACCGGCGGTGGGTGGGACGCCGCGGCGGCGCGTCCATGGCAACCCGTTTACCCTCGGATGCATGGCGACGGCGATCCTCGTGCGGCACGGCCGCACCGCAGCGAACGCCGCAGGCGTCCTGGTCGGCCGGGCGGCCGGTGTCGGGCTCGACGAGGTGGGCCGCGAGCAGGCCAGGCGCGCAGCCGAACGGCTGTCGCCCGTTCCGCTCGTTCGCGTGGTCAGCAGTCCGTTGGAGCGTTGCCGGGAAACGTCGCGGGTGATCCTCGAGCAGCAGCAGGGTTCGCCGACGCTGGTCGTCGAGCACGGGCTGACCGAGTGCGACTACGGGCGGTGGCAAGGCCGGCGGCTGGCCGAGCTGGCGCGCGAGAAGCTGTGGGCGCAGGTGCAGGCGAGCCCGGCATCCGTCGTCTTTCCCGATGGTGAGTCGATGGCCGGGATGCAGGCGCGTGCGGTGGCAGCGGTGCGGCGACACGACACCGCGGTGACGGCAGAACACGGACCGAGGGCGGTGTGGGTCGCGGTGAGTCACGGCGACATCATCAAGTCGGTGCTCGCGGACGCCCTCGGCATGCACCTCGATCTGTTCCAGCGCATCAACGTGGGGCCGGCATCCGTTTCGATCGTGCACTACGCAGACGGGACGCCTCGTGTGATCGCGATCAACACCGACGGCGGAGACCTCGCTTGGCTGCACGAGGGTGTGGCCGATGCGGATGCCCCCGTCGGCGGCGGTGCGGAACCGGCCTGATCCGCAATCCCCCGGGCGTCGGCGTAACACACGGGATCCGACCGGTGCCACCCTCCTATGCTGTCCGCATGCCCACCGTCGTCTACGACTTCGATTGGCCGGACCGCGTACTCGTCGGCACCATCGGCGAGCCGGGTGCGCGTGCCTTCTATCTGCAGGTGCGGCAGGGCAGACGGCTCGTCAGCGTGCTGCTCGAGAAGGAGCAGGCCGCGCTGCTCGCCATGCACACAGGGCAGTTGCTCGACGAGATGATGGACGACGGCAACCCGCACCGCATCCCGGCAGACGCATCGCCCGAGCTCATCGACACAGGGCCGCTCGAACCCGTCGACGAACAATTCCGTACGGGAACGATCGGCCTCGGTTGGGACCCCGCCACCGCGCAACTCGTGCTGCAGGCCTACTCCGATGTGGAGCTCGACGACGAACTCGACGAAGGGATCGCGGGCGATGAGGAGAACCCGGAGGAGGCACTCGTGATCAGGATGCCCGTGGGCACCGCGCGCGCGTTCGTCCGGGCTACGCGAGAGGTCGTTGCGGCCGGGCGACCGCTGTGCCCGTTGTGCGGCCTTCCGATGGAACCGCAGGGCCACGTGTGCGTGCTGCCCGAGTCGTTGTGAGCGCGGCCCAGCCGGCCGGTCCGCTCGAGCTGGTGGCGCGCATCCCTGCCGCGTCCAACGAGACGTTCCTCGCCTCGATCGACGGCGTGCCCGTCGTGTACAAGCCGACGGCGGGGGAGAAACCGCTTTGGGACTTTCCCGACGGCGACCTGGCCGACCGTGAGGTGGCGGCGTACCTCGTCTCGGAGTGGCTGGGCTGGAACGTCGTTCCGTACACCTGGATCGGCGAAGGCCCTTTGGGGCCCGGCATGCTGCAGCTCTGGCAGCACGTCGACACCGCATGCGACCCCGTCGACGTCGTGCCAGCCGGCGGCATCCTCGCGCAGGGCTGGCTGCCCGTGTTCGAGGGCCTCGACGAGGACGACCGGCCGGTCGCGCTCGTGCACGAGGACTCGGCCGAGCTGCGCAAGCTGGCCGTCTTCGACGCGATCGTGAACAACGCCGACCGGAAGGGCGGCCACGTTCTGCCCATGCCGGACGGGCACCGTTATGGGATCGACCACGGTCTCACGTTCCACGTCGACCACAAGCTGCGCACCGTGCTCTGGGGCTGGGTGGGCGAGTCCCTCACGGCCGAAGAGGTCGACGGCGTGCAGCGCGTGCGTGCGGCCCTGCGCCCGGGCGGCACGTTGCTTTCGCAGCTGGGGCCGCTGCTGTCCAAGGACGAGCTCGATGCCTTCGCCGAGCGCTGCGATCGGATGCTCGCCGATCCGCGATTCCCCGCACCGAGCGGGTGGATGCCCGCAACGCCCTGGCCGCTGTTCTGACCGTCGCTGTTCTGGCCGTCGCTGTTCTAACCGGCGCCGTTCTGACAGTCGCCGGTCAAGTGTCGGCGCGGTGCTCGAGGTGAAGCACGGCGGCCTGCGTGCGTCGTTCGAGGCCGAGCTTGGACAGCAGGGAACTCACGTAGTTCTTGACGGTCTTCTCCGCCAGGCCCAGCCTCTCGCCGATCTGCCGGTTGGTGAGCCCGTCGGCGATCAACGCGAGCACTTGGCGCTCGCGCAGGCCGAGGGAGGTGAACCGGGGATCGTCTGAGGTCTCTCGGAGTTGTGACGATACTCGGGACGCCAGGCGGGGATCGATCAAGCGTTTACCGTGCGCGGCTGCGCGGATGCTGTCGAGCAGCAGCCCCGCCCGAATGTCTTTGATGACGTATCCGTCGGCCCCCGCGATGACGGCCACCCGCAGCGCTTCCTCGTCGTCGTACGCCGTGAGCATGAGACAGCGCACTTGCGGATGCTCCTGCTTGACGAGGCGGCAGACGTCGATCCCGCTCCCGTCGGGCATCCGCACGTCGAGGACAGCGACGTCGGGGAGCACGGCCGGGATGCGCATGCGCGCCTGCGTTGCGGTCGCGGCTTCACCCACGACTTCCATGTCGTCCTGGCCGTCGATCATGGCAGCGATTCCCCTGCGCACGATCTCGTGGTCGTCGGCGAGGAATACCCGGATGGGCGCGGCGTTCATCCTTCCCCGCTCTCGACCGGCAGCCGGAGCAATAGGCGCGTCCCTTCGGCTCCCGACTCCACCGAGAACTCGCCGTTCAGTCGGTTGGCGCGATCGGCGATGTTCCCCAGTCCGCTGCGACGAGTCGTTTCGCCGATGCCGTGCCCGTCGTCTGCGACGGCGACCTCGAGATCATCGGCCGTTGCCTTGACGACGACGGATGCGGTGGTCGCCTCGGCGTGCCGCACCACGTTGGTCAACGCCTCCCGCACGAATGCGGTGACGTCGTCGGACAGTCGGGGCGCGGCGACGACGTCGACAGGGCCCGCGAATGACACTGTTGCCGGGTCCGGAAGGGTGCCGCCGATCTCATGCACGATGTCGAGGAGCGCGTGACGCAGGCTGCCTCCCGCCTCGCGGTCACGGGAGAGCGCGAAGATGATCGTTCTGATCTGACTGATCGCATCATCCAGCGATTGGACCGTGCCTTCGATGCGCTTCGTCGCGGGCCCGGGTCCGAGTATCGACTCCACGCTCTGCAGCTCGATTCCGACCCCGAAGAGCTGCTGGATGACGTGATCGTGAAGGTCGCGTGCGATGCGAGCCCTGTCTTCCAGAAGCTCGATCCTCTGCCTGTCAGCTCGGGCCGACGCGAGTTCCATGGCGAGGGCGGCCTGCCCGGCGAAAGCGACAGTGCGCTCGAGCTCGAACGACGTGAACGGGTCATCACCGCTCTCGCGGAGCGCGATCAGAGCCGCCGGACGCTCGGCCGTGTGCTGGAGAGGGACCACCAGGGCGGGTCCCGCCTCCCGCTCGCCCGTCTCGTGCATGCGAAGATGCTCGACGCGAGCCGGCAGGGCTCCCTCGATGGCAGAACGAAGCTGGTCGTCGACAAGTACGAGTGGCGCTCGATGGCTAGCCCCGTCCCCTGCAGCAAGAACGCGCGCTTCGCCGTGGCGTAGATCGGCTTCGACAACCCAGACGGACCGAGCGGAGACGAGCGGCCCGACGCGGTCGACCAGCTCCTGGGGACCCCCTCTCGCCTCACCTCCGAGGATGGCTGCGGTCATCTCGGCGGCCGCAGCGCTCCACGCCTGACGAGACGCCGTCTCAGCGAAAAGACGCGCGTTGTCGATGGCGAATCCGGCGTTTGCGGCGAGGGACTTCACGAGTTGCTCGTCGTCTTCGCTGAAGCTCCCGGAGACCGGATCGGTCAGGTACAGGTTTCCGTAGACGGAGCCGCGCACTGTGATCGGGACGCCGAGGAAGGCGGTCATCGGCGGGTGACCGACCGGAAAGCCGGAGGAGCGCGGGTCGGAGGCTATCGAGTCGAGCCGGATGGGCCGCGGATCGTCGATGAGCGCGCCGAGAAGGCCGTGGCCCTCAGGGAGGTGCCCGATGCGCTCGACGTCGTCCGCGGTCATCCCAACATGGATGAACTGCTCGAGGCCACCCGACTCTGCGATGACGCCCAGCGCGCCGTAGCGCGCGCCGACCAGTTCCACTGCCGCCTCAATGATCCTGCGAAGGACACTGGGCAGGTCCAACTGTGAGACGAGTGCCCGATTCGCATGGAGGAGCGCACGAAGGCGGCCCTGCGTTTCCAGAACCTTGCGGGCCTGTTCGACGAGATTGCCGAGCGCGTTGTCCAATTCGGCGCGTGGTGCGTCGGGAAAGGTGATGGGCTCGTCGCCCTGCATGAGTACTCCTTCTCCCGACGGTTTCGTCGACCGATCGGGAGTTTTCCCCCGTCCCTGAGTGTAGCCACCGGAAAGGCGTCTGACGAGGATGGCCCTCTTGTCCAGGCGCGCAGTCTCGCCTTGACGCCGCGGGACCAATGGCCCTTCGACGCTTGTCCGGGCGGCGACAAACTGCTGTCGGAGGTACCGGCATGAACATTCGAAGCTTCGTGGTCGGCGTCGACGGTTCCGTCCCGTCGAGGGCGGCCCTGCGCTGGGCGGTCGCTCGTTCACGAGAACGCGGCGCCGGGGTCGTGCTCGTCCATATCGCAGACGACGAGTGGGACACCATCGGCACAAGCATGATCGACGAGATCGACGAGCAATCCGGTGCGCTGCTGGCAAGAGAGACGGCCTACGCACGGTCGTTGGCGGATGACGTGCGCGTGACCAGCGAATTGCGATCGGGCAGCCCCATGGCCGAACTGGCGTCGTTCGACGCCCCAGGCACCATGCTCGTGGTAGGCACGCACAAGACCGGGTTCCATTACGGCCGGGCTCTGGGATCACGCAGTCTCCAACTCGTCAACCTGGTCACCGGCTCCGTTGCCGTCATTCCGGAGTCCGCATCCCAGTTGCGGCGCGGGGTGGTCGTGGGCGTCGACGATGCCCCTGCCGGTCGGGCGGCCGTCGAGTTGGCCGTCGACATGGCATCCGTACGAGGCTGCGAGCTTGTCGCCGTGCGCTCGTCGGGAGTGCCTGTCGGCATGGACCTCGATCACGACGACGAGCGTCGCGATTGGCAGCTGCGACGAGACGACCAGGCACGCGAGGTCTTGGCACGCGCAGTGGCGCGCGCCCGGCAGCGGCAGCCGCACGTCATCATCCGGAGCAGGATCGTGCACCGCCCTGCGGGAGCCGTTCTGAACGAGCTGGCGAGCAAGGGCGAGTTGCTCGTGATCGGGGACTCGCGACGGCCGAACGGACGGCTCGGCAGCCTGGGGGCGGTCGCATACGAAGTGCTGCTCAACCTCTCGTCGCCGACCATCGTCGTGCACGCGCCCGTCGCCGCGGAAGACACACCAGCGGGCATGTCCCGCGAACCTGCCCGGCTAGGTGCAGCGGCTCGGAGTCGAGGCCTCGATTCGCGAACCGGACTCTGAAAGGAACGAAACGATGAACGAGAACGTGACCGAGAGCGAGGACCGCATCCATCCGGGCGGCCGCATCGTCGTAGGCGTAGACGGCTCGCCCGAGTCTCTTTCCGCTCTGAGGCGCGGAGCCAGGATCGCGGAGAACCTCGGATGCACCCTGGTCGGCGTGACCGTGTGGGAATACCCGCAGTCGTGGCCCGGGTACGCCATGGGCGGCTGGTCGCCGGAAGAAGATGCTCGCAGGATTGCGGCCGAGACATCGACGGAGGTGTTCGGAAAGACGGCGCCGTTATGGTACTCGACGGTGATCCGCACCGGATCTCCGGTGCGGCAGCTGATCGCCGAGGCGGAAGGAGCCGAGATGCTCATCGTCGGGAGCCGAGGCCTCGGTGGCTTCACCGGCCTGCTGCTCGGGTCCGTTTCCCGGTCGGTCGTCGAACACGCGGACTGCCCGGTACTCGTGATCCACGGAACCAAGCCGGTCGACCGCACGTGACACCGAGACCGGCTGAATCGGGTGATCGCATCGAAACCCTCTCCGAAGGGCAGACTGAGGCCGTGGTGGCCAGCGAGAAGCATCCGTCCGTGGTCTCGCCCCAGAGCGCGGGCGGCCAGCGCCCTGGCGACCAAAGCGCCGACGACCTGAGCGCAGTACGCCTGTCGGCGTCGAAGGATGCCCGTGCTGTGCTGTCCGAGCAGGCATCCACCACCGCGGGGCTGAGTTCGGCTGAGGCCGCTGAGCGGCTCGCGAGCGGGGGAGCGAATGCCGTGCGGCAGCATCGGGCCCGACCTCTTCGCGTGCTCTGGCGTCAAATGCGCAGCCCCATCCTGCTTCTGCTGTTCGTGACTGCCTTGATCTCCGCGTTCGTCGGTCAGGGCATCGAGTCGCTCATCATCGCGGTCATCCTGTTGATCAGCGTCGGGCTCGGATTCGTGAATGAATTCCGCGCCGAAAGAGCCGCCGACGCGCTGCACGATCGACTTCGTCACACGGCTGTTGTCGTACGTGACGGCGCACGGCAGAACGTGGACGTCACGGAGCTTGTTCCGGGAGACGTCGTCGTGCTCTCGGTCGGCACGGTGGTTCCGGCAGATCTGCGGCTCCTCGATTGCACGGCCCTCGAATGCGACGAGAGCATCGTCACGGGTGAAGCATCGGCCGCTGCCAAGACCAGCGAACCGGTGCCGGCGGGAACGGGGCTCGGTGACCTCGACTGCTGCGCACTCATGGGCACGGTCGTGCATGCAGGTTCGGGCGTCGGGGTCGTGGTGGCGACGGGACCGCACACGGAATTCGGCCGGATCGCGGTCGGCTTGGCGGAACAGGCGCCTGAGACGGAATTCCAACGGGGGCTCGGCCGGTTCTCGACGTTCCTGCTGGGACTCGCGATCATCCTGACCTCGGTCATCTTCATCGCGGCCCTGCTCCTCGGGCGACCCGTCGTCGAATCGCTCCTCTTCTCGCTGGCGATCGCTGTCGGCATCACGCCCCAGTTGCTCCCGGCCGTTGTGAGCACCAGCCTTGCCGCAGGGTCTCGGGCACTTGCACGCCAACGGGTGCTGGTCAAACGCCTGGTCTGCATCGAAGATCTCGGCGATCTCGACCTCCTGGTCACCGACAAGACAGGCACGCTCACCAGCGGCCTCATCGAATTCGATCGTGCGATCACCGTCGACGAGACCGCATCACCATCGGAGCTGGTCCTGCTGGGCCTCCTGGCCGGCGAAGCAGATCTACAGACGCCGTCGGTCGTCGGGCTCAATACGCTCGACGCAGCCCTGTTGTCCAGTGGCCCGGCTAAGGACGCGGTCACATCGGGATACCGCAGGCTTGATGCTCTTCCCTTCGATCACGAACGCCGCATGTCCACTGCTCTGGTCGCCAAGGCCGGGTCCCCGGCACTGCTGGTCGTCAAAGGCTCCCCGGAGTCGGTGCTGCCGCTCTGCCCGGCGGCTCCCCCGAACGCAGGGGAGACTCTCGACGCGCTCTACGCGGCCGGGGCCCGGGTCGTGGCCGTCGCAACGCGGCAGGCAGACGGAGTGAAGAGCATCCGCCCCACCGACGAGCAGGGACTGGCACTGCGCGGGTTCCTCTGCTTCGTGGACAGCGTGAAGGCCGACGCGAAGGCATCCCTCGAGCGGCTGGCAGCGCTCGGGGTCGAGGTGAAGATCGCAACCGGTGACGGCGCTGTGGTTGCAGAGCGCGTTTGCGGGAGTCTCGGGATGGCGATGCTCGGCACGCTCACCGGAGCACAGGTCGAGCAGCTCGACGATGCAGCACTCGCGGATGCCGCCAGAAGCGCGACCATCTTCGCCAGGGTCTCACCCGAGCAGAAGTCGCGCATCATCCGTGCTCTTAGGGAGAAGGGACGCGCGGTCGCCTTTCTCGGCGACGGTGTCAACGATGCTCTGGCGCTGCATCACGCGGACATCGGGATCTCCGTCGATTCCGCGGTCGATGTGGCGAAGGACGCCGCCGACGTGTTGCTTCTGGACAAGGATCTCGGAGTGCTCGCGGACGGCGTGACCGAGGGTCGCCGCATCTTCGCGAATACCATCAAGTACGTCTTGATGGGCACGTCGAGCAACTTCGGCAACATGTTCAGTGCATCCATCGCCTCGATCATCCTTCCGTTCCTTCCGATGCTTCCCGGGCAGATCCTGTTGAACAATCTGCTCTACGACACAGGTCAGCTCGCCATCCCGAGCGATCACGTCGATCCCGAGCAGCTGCGAGCGCCGTCGCATTGGGATATCGGTGCCATTCGCCGCTTCATGCTGCTGTTCGGACCGATCTCGTCCGTGTTCGACTTCGCGACGTTCGGACTCATGCTCTTCGTCTTCCACGCGGTCGCCCCGGAGTTCAGGGCCGGATGGTTCATCGAGTCCATCGCCACGCAGACCTTGATCGTCTTCGCCGTGCGAACGCGCCGTGTGCCGTTCCTGCGGAGCCGGCCGTCGATGCCGCTGACCGTTTCGGTCCTCGCCGTGGTCGCACTCGGTGTCTGGCTTCCGTACTCTCCTGTGGGAGCACTGCTCGGATTCGCGCTGCTGCCCGCGCCGTTCTTCCTCGCGCTCGTCGGGATGGTCGCGGTGTACCTCGTTCTCGTCGAGCTCGCGAAGGTCTGGTACTACGCTCGCCTGAGCGCTCCGCGCGCCGCCCAGGCGCGACGCAGAGGCTATCCCCACCGCGTCGCCAGGCGCGCGGCGCGGTTCACCGCTCGGTCACCACGCGCTCGGTCTTCGCGTTCTGCCTGAGTCGCGACCCGGCCTGCGTCGCGGGCGAGAGACGCAGCTACCTCTCAGTCCTCGACGAGGATGTGCAGCGCCGCGGCGATGGACCAGCCCCACTCGCGGGCGCGATCGACTTCACCCGGTTCCAGGTAGCTCCGCTTGTCGACGAGGAAGCTCTTCTTCTCGAGCAGTCGGTGCGAGCCGAGCTTTCCCATGCGCTTGTCGATCGCGGCCGCTGCCGAACCGCTGAACAGTTCGGTCATATCGGCTCTGGTGTCGAAGGCGACGAAGCGCGACGGCAGCTGCTCACAGCCATCCAGCCATTCCCGGACGCCAGCTCTCGCGGCATCCGGCTCCAGCTGCAGGTGGCGGTCGGGGTCGGCTCCCCAGCTCCTGGCCTCCTCCCGGGTCGATGCCCGGCTGAGCCCATGCACGTGCGTCGGCGCCCCGACGACGAGGAGGTCGACGTCAGCGAACGATCGCGGAGCATCCCCGACGGGTATGACACTGACGACCAGGCTCTCGCCCAGGCCGTCGGCGATGGCGTCGGCCACTCGTCGTGTGCTGCCGAACATGGACTCATAGACGATGGTCGCGTTCGCGGCCTTGCTCGTGTTGCTCATGGGTTCAGGCTCTCCGTCGCCGGGCCGCGCCGGAAGGGTCGAAGGTCACTCCGATCGAACCAGTTCCAGCTCCAGCTGACGGGACTTTCGGCCCGGGCGGCCGCCACCGGCGAATCGAGACTGGTTCTCAACCGAAAGGAACCGCCATGCGCGCTGCCGTCGTCAATCAGTTTCATCAACCACTCACGGTTCAGGATCGCCCGATCCCTGCACCCGGGCCCGGACAGATACTCGTGCGGCTGGAGGCATGCGGCCTCTGTCACACAGACATCCACGCCATCAACGGCGACTGGCCGGTGAAGCCGGCGCTGCCGTTTGTGCCAGGCCATGAAGGCGTTGGGATCGTCGAGCAGCTCGGCGACGGGGTCACCTCGAGAACCGTCGGCCAGCGCGTGGCAATGCCATGGCTGGGGCACGCGTGCGGGGAGTGCCGCTACTGCGTGGACGGGCGCGAGAACCTGTGCGAGCAGCAGTACAACACCGGGTACACCGTCGACGGCGGGTATGCCGAGTATGCGCTGGCCGACGCTCGGTTCGTCGTGCCCGTTCCCGACGGCGTGACTGCGATGGATGCCGCCCCGCTGACGTGCGCCGGCGTCACCACGTACGCCGCGGTGAAGGCCGCGCACGTCGTACCGGGAGAGCGGGTCGCTATCTTCGGCGTCGGGGGACTCGGTCACCTCGCGGTGCAATACGCGAGACTGGTCGGCGCTTTGGTCGTGGGAGTGGATATCACACAGGAGAAGCTCGAGCTGGCGACCAAGCTCGGCGCAGACGCGGTCGTGAACGCTGCCGACGTCGACCCTGCGGAAGCCATCCTTGCCATGGGTGGCGCTGACGTCGCCATTGTCTTGGCAGTCGCGCCCTCCGTCTTCGACCAGGCGTTCCGATCCCTCAACCGGGGTGGACGGTTGATCTTGGTCTCGCTGCCCGCAAACGGCGCGCTCACCATTCCGGTGTTCGACACGGTGCTCAAGGGCATCTCCGTGATCGGATCCATCGTCGGCACCCGACAGGATCTGACAGAGGTGTTCGCTCTGCACGCTGCGGGCCGGACCCGCGTGGTCGCGTCGCCGAGAGACCTCGGCGATGTCAATGAGGCGGTGGTCGAAGTGCTTGCGGGGGGAGTGCCCGCTCGTCTCGTGTTCGTCTACGACGAGGCGGTCCAGAGTTCGGCATCAGAAGAGAACAGCGAGGCGTCTTCGTCCATATGACCCTCGACGTGGACGAACGGAAGGGCCCAGCCGCACCAACGAGGTCAGCCAGGTTGGCTCGGCTGGTCGTGCGCTATCCGGTCGTATCGGCCACATTGCTGATCGGGGTCGTCGCCGCGGGCCTCGCGCTGGCCGGCCTGACGTCGGCTGCCGTGTGGGTCGCCGGCGGGTACTCGATGATCGTGGCGGCCGGCTACGCAGTTCGCATGGTGCGGACCATCAGGGTGAACGGCGGCGGAGTAGACCTGCTGGCCATCACGGCCATAGCAGCGACCGTGCTCGTCGGCGAGGAAGTCGCGGCACTCATCGTCGTACTCATGCTCAGCGGCGGGCAGGCGTTGGAGGACTACGCGAACCGCCGGGCTCGCCGAGAACTCGATGCACTGCTGCGCCGGGAGCCTCGCCTGGCGCATCGTGACACCGGAGCAGCGATCGTCGACGTTCCAGCAGACGAGGTGCGAATCGGCGACGTCTTGCTGATCCGGCCGGCCGAGGTCGTGCCGGTCGACGGGGACCTGCTGACCGACCGAGCCGCGCTCGACCTGTCATCGATAACCGGCGAAAGCATTCCTGTCGAGAAGCTGCACGGCGAGCAGGTGCTGAGCGGTTCGACCAACGGGACGGAGGCCGCCCGCATGCGTGCGACGGCGGTGGCCGCTGACAGCCAGTACCAGCAGATCGTCGCGCTCGTCGCGGGTGCCGCGCAGTCGAAGGCCAAGGTGGTGCGCCTTGCGGATCGTTTCGCGGTCCCGTTCACAGCCTTCTCCCTCGCGCTGGCGGCAGCGGCATGGCTGCTCAGCGGCAGCCCGGTACGGTTCGCGGAAGTGTTGGTTCTCGCTACACCGTGCCCCCTGCTGATCGCCGCCCCTGTCGCCTTCATCGGGGGCATGAGCCTGGCAGCCCACAAGGGCATCATCGTTCGGGCCGGGTCGGTGTTCGAAGCGCTGGCAGCGGCGCGGACCGTGGTCTTCGACAAAACCGGAACCCTCACCTCGGGGCGACCCGAGGTCCGCGAGGTTCGACCAGCTGCCGGATTCGTCGCAGAGGATGTACTCCGGTGGGCGGCCAGCGCGGAGCAATACTCGTCACATGTGCTCGCTGCGTCCGTGATGAAGGCGGCGTCCTCCCGATCGATCGAGCTCGAGCCCGCACGCTTCGCCGAGGAGCACGCGACGGAGGGGGTGGTCGCAGACATCGCGGGCCGCCGCACCGTGGTCGGAAGTTTCAGATTCGTGGTGGCCGAAGCATCCGATGCTCGGCGCACTTCGATCAATACGGGTGAACTGGCCATTTATGTTGCCGTCGACGGCACCTACGCAGGCGCACTGATTGCCCGCGATGCTCCGCGACCGAACGCGGTGCCGACGCTTCGACGCATTCGCGAGCTGAGCATCCAGAACATCGAGATGCTCAGCGGAGACGTCGAAGAGACGGCGGCGGGAGTTGCGGGCGAGCTCGGCATCGAGCGCTACCGATCGGAATGCCCACCCGCCGAGAAGGTCGCCAGGGTGCGCGCCATCGAGGAGCGGCCGGTCATCATGGTGGGCGACGGCGTCAACGACGCTCCCGTGCTCGCCAGCTCGGACGTCGGCGTCGCGATGGGTGCCAAAGGCGCGACGGCGGCAAGCGAGTCGGCCGATGTCGTGCTCCTCGTCGACGACATCTCAGGGGTCGCCGACGCCGTCATCATCGCGCGACGCACTCTTCGAATCGCAATGCAGAGCATCTGGCTCGGGATCGCGGCATCCGTCGTGTTGATGGCGATAGCGGCGTTCGGCGTCATCCCGGCGACGATCGGCGCGCTGCTTCAGGAAGCCGTTGACCTCGCCACCATCCTCGCTGCCCTTCGTGCTTCCCGCCCTCCCCGCGAGCGGCGCGTCACCGCCCACTGACGGCTGCCCTGCACGCCCTATCCTCGGACGCCGTCGGGACTTTCGGCCCTGCCCACGATGCGGTCGAGGCGGTTGGCTGAGGCTGTCCGATGAATGGAGACAGGAGTCGCAATGAACGACAACAACCTCATGGATGCCGCGGAGCAGGCAGCGGCAGACAGCATCGTGGTGGGCCACGACGGTTCGCAGGGTGCGGATCAGGCGCTCCTACAGGGGTTTGGGCTGGCCGAGGCACTGAACGCTCCACTGGTCATCGTGCGCTCCTGGAGCATCGACACGGCGCCGGAAGCACCGGAGGAGGAGTTCGGCTACGTGTCGTCGTTCGACGAGATCTCTCGCGTGGTGGACAGCAAGTTGAGGGCCGACACCCGCGCGCTCGTCGAAGCCCACCCGTCGGTCGACGTGACCTTCCGCGCCGAGCTGGGACAACCGGCGGAAGTGCTCATCGCCGTTGCAGCTGGGGCACGGATGCTCGTGGTCGGCTCGCGCGGTAGGGGCGGCTTCGCGAGCTTGCTCCTCGGCTCGGTCGGCGAGCAGTGCGTGCATCACGCGTTGTGCCCCGTCCTTGTGGTCCGGCCTCAGGTCCCGGCAGAGGACGCCGACGGCGTTTGAGCCACTGAGCAGCCGCGGGCGGGCCTGTGAGGTGTGCCTCATCTTCGTTGTTGTCATGCGGTAGTTGTGGTGGAGTTCTGGTATGTCGGATCGCGAATCAGAGTCTCTAGTCGGCCAGCATCCCGATGAGCCACATGTCGGCGGCACAGCGCAACGGCTGAACTGGTTGCGCGCCGGCGTGCTGGGTGCCAACGACGGGATCGTCTCCGTCGCGGCGATCGTCGTCGGTGTTGCCGGTGCGACGTCGAACGCCGGGCCGATCGTGATCGCCGGTCTGGCTGCTCTGGTCGGTGGTGCGGTGTCCATGGCCCTCGGCGAGTACGTGTCGGTCAGCAGCCAGCGAGACAGCGAGCGGGCGCTCATCGAGAAGGAGAAGCATGAGCTCGCGACGATGCCCGACGAGGAGTTCGAGGAACTCGCCGGCCTCTACCGGGAGAAGGGACTCTCTGAAGAGACGGCGCACAAGGTCGCCGAGGAACTGACGGCGCATGACGCACTGCGTGCACACCTGTCGGCCGAGCTGGATATCGACCCCGACGACGTGGTGAGCCCGTGGCACGCGGCGTTCGCGTCGGCCCTGTCGTTCCTCGTCGGCGGCGCGCTGCCGATGCTCACCATCTTGCTGCCCGAGTTGTTGCGCATACCTGTGACGTTCGTGGCCGTCATCCTCGCGCTCGCCCTCACCGGCTATCTCGCAGCGGCCATCGGTGGAAGCCCTCGAGGCAAGGCTGCTTTGCGTGTCGTCATCGGCGGTGTGATCGCGCTCGTCGCCACCTATCTCATCGGCCGGCTGTTCAACGTCGTCGGGGTTTAGCGGGCTGCTCGGGGAATGAACGGTGGCGCGGCTCAGGCATCCGTCTCCGTCTCGTCACCGACGACCACCGTCGGCGCCCGCAGTGTGAGCACCAGGCCGTGCGAGACGGAACCGAGCCATGCGCGTTTCCAGCCGGTCAGACGCCTGCTTCCGACAACGACCATGAACTCGTTGTCAGACTCCGACCTGAGTCCCGTAACCGGATGCTTGCGAAGGAGGACAGGGACGATGTGCAACTCGGGATGTTCCTGTTTGACGAGTCGAACGTGATGGTCGAGGAGTTCCTGATGCACCGTTTCGTGGTAGGCGACGAACGCCTCGCTCGGCACAACGAGCGGGTCTTCCGCCAGCGGCTCCTGCCAGCAGTGAACCACCTTGAGCCGCGCGCCGAGACTGGCCGCCTCGCCGGCGGCGTAGCGGAGGGCGAGTTCGCTGATGTCCGATTCGTCGATCCCGACCATGACTCCGGAGCGGCCCTGTGCGACCTCGGGTTCCTCCAAGGGCACGATCGCAACGGGCCCAGAGGCCGCCGACGCGAGCCGCGCCCCAAGCGACCACCCGTACGTGAAGTGCGGAGTCACACGCTGAGCGGTGCCGACGACGACCAAAGTGCCAGGCCGCGTCTTCTCTGCGAGTAAAGAGAGCGGATCCCCGACGAGCAAATGGCTCTCCAACCGGGCGTTCGGGTAGGCGTCCGCCAGGTCGCATCGCCGTTCTTCCAATCGCTCTCTTGCCAGGTCGCGTGCCCGCTCCAAGCGAAGTGGCTCGTCGATGAAGTCTGCGGCATCGACGACGTCGAACAATTCCACTCGACGACCGCCGGATCCTGCACGCCGCAACGCCCACTCCGCCGCCGCGTCCGCCGGCGCTGAGTCGTTCCAGCAGACCACTGTCCTGCTCGTCATGAGATGTCTCCTTGCCTGTCTGGTTCGGTGATTGTCAGCACCATGGAACCCTTGGCGGTTCCGTCGCGCAGGGCTGAGAGAGCATCCGCCAGCCTCTCGAATACGACGGTGGTGACACGGGGCTGAAGCTTCAGGTTGTGGGCGAGGGAGAGGAAGCGCTCACCATCCGCCCTGGTGTTCGCCGTCACCGTGCGCAAGTCCCGTTCCCGGAATAGTGCGTCGGCGTACGACATGCTCGGTATGTCGCTCATCTCGATACCCGCGAGCACAACCGCTCCGCCGCTGCCGGTCGCTTGCAGGGCGACGGGAACAAGTTCGCCTGCGGGTGCAAACACGATCGCAGCGTCGAGCGGTTCAGGCGGCCGCGCCGTTTCATCCGCGACGAAGTCGACGCCCAGTTGTCTGGCCAGTTCCCTGTTCTGTTCGCCTCGCGTCATGGCGAAGACGCGTGCTCCGCCTGCCATGGCGAGTTGAGCCGTGATGTGGGCACTCGAACCGAAGCCGTAGATGCCGAGGATGCCCCCTGCAGGCAGCCGGGCGCGGCAGAGGGCACGATATCCGATAATTCCCGCGCAGAGCAGCGGGGCCGTTGTCAGTGCGTCGGTGTCTGGAGCGAGGCGGTACACGTACGCGGCGGGCGCGACCAGGTACTCTGCAAAGCCGCCGTCGGCATCCCACCCGGTGTACTCGGAATGCGGGCAAAGGTTCTCCGAGCCGCTTCTGCAGAACGCGCATTGCCCGCATGTGCGGCGCAGCCACGCCACACCCACGGTGTCCCCCGACCAGATCGCCTTGACCGCCGCTCCGACTGCCACGACGCGTCCAACCACCTGATGACCCGGTACAACGATCGGAAGGTGCACCGGGATCTCATGGTCCACCACGTGGAGGTCGGTCCTGCAGATGCCGCAGACGAGAACCCGAATGAGAACCTCGTCGCTTGCGGGTTCAGGCACTGGTATCTCGGCCAGCTCAAGGCCCTCCGCCGAGCCGGTGGTCCGCCACGCGCGCATCAGTGCCATCGTCAACTCCTCACGAACAGCAAAGCGCGTCGCGGTTCGGACCGAAGGGCCCTTGGTCCCGTGGGATCGGTGCTCCTCGCGCACCGATCATCGGTTTCCAGCGGCGAGTGCACGGTCGTGTCCGGATCTCGCCTTCCTGTCTCCCGGGACTTTCGGCACTGTCCGGCAGTGGGGTCGGGGCCGATGCTCGGGTTCAGGAGAACCTGAAGTGGAGACATCTCATGAACATGGGTCAAGCAATCGCAACGGTGTTCCGTAAGTACGCCGATTTCACCGGACGCGCCAGCCGGCCGGAATTCTGGTGGTTCATTCTGTTCAGCACCCTGGTGAGCGCCGCACTCAGTTCGATGAACGCAGTGACGCCCTGGGGCGTCGTGCAAACTGGATCGAGCTTGGCCGGCGTCTGGTCGATCGCCGTGCTCGTACCCACCCTGGCCGTGTCCGTCCGCAGGCTGCGTGACGCCGGCCGCAGTTGGGCAGAACTCTTCTGGCTGCTGCTTCCGATCGCCGGACTGATCGTGCTGATCGTGCACCTCTGCGACGCGCCTGCAGCCGAGAGGCAACGACCGGCGGCACAGTCTGGCCATCCCGCGCCACAGGCATGAGCGACGGCGTCCCCGAGCTCGGCACTCGGTCTGCGGGCGCCTCGGCTAAGAAAGTGCTGAGACGGCTCACGTACTGTCAAGCCGGATGCCGCGCCTGCGGTGAGAAAGCGGAGACCAGATGTCCTCGGCGAAAGGGCAGAGCACGCGTGTGCCGCAGGTATTGAGCATGATCGGCATCGACTTCCCGTTGGGGTCGAGGCAGCCGAGACTGTGGCGGTTCGGTGTGGCGACAGTCGTAGCGGTGGCCGGATCCCTGGCTGCATGTGCGCTCTTGGTCGCCGCCGCGGAGGCGCTCTTTCCCTCGACGGTCGGCTACGGTCATTTCGCCTTCGCGGACTACGCCAAACTCGCAATCGTCGGCGTTCTCATCGCGTGCATGGCGTGGCCGGTCGTCACGTTGTTCGCGTCCCGGGCGGCTCGCCTGTTCTTCTGGCTCGCGGTCATCGTGACCGTGGTCTCTTTACTGCCCGACATCTGGATATGGCACCTCGGGCAGGCTCCGCTTGGCGTGTTCACCCTCGGTGTCATGCATGTGGCCGTCGCTATCGTGACCTATCCGGCCCTGGTACTGATCGCGCCGCAGCAGGGGAGCGTCGCCGCCCGGCCCCAATGATCCACACATCGAGAGTTCCGTAGGATGGCACGGTGAACGAGACGATCGAAGCCCCAGAAGTAGGTACCACCCGCGTCAAACGAGGGCTCGCCGAAATGCTGAAGGGCGGCGTCATCATGGACGTCGTCACGGCGGACCAGGCGAAGATCGCAGAAGATGCAGGGGCAGTTGCGGTCATGGCGCTCGAACGCGTACCCGCAGACATCCGTGCCCAGGGCGGCGTTGCACGCATGAGCGATCCCGATCTGATCGACGCGATCATTGAGGCGGTGTCCATCCCCGTGATGGCGAAGGCCCGCATCGGGCACTTCGTCGAGGCTCAGGTGCTGCAGACGCTGGGCGTCGACTACATCGACGAGTCCGAGGTCCTCTCGCCTGCCGACTATGTGAACCACATCGACAAGTGGCGGTTCACGGTGCCGTTCGTGTGTGGTGCGACCAATCTCGGCGAAGCGCTGCGCCGCATCGTCGAGGGCGCGGCGATGATCCGCTCGAAAGGCGAAGCGGGCACTGGTGACGTCTCCGAAGCCACGAAACACATCCGTACGATCACGGGCGAGATCAACGCGCTGCGAAGCAAGACGAAGGACGAGCTCTACGTTGCAGCCAAAGAGCTGCAGGCGCCGTACGAACTCGTCGCCGAAGTCGCAGCGACGGGCAAACTTCCCGTGGTGTTGTTCACCGCCGGGGGCGTCGCGACGCCCGCCGACGCCGCCCTGATGATGCAGCTCGGCGCCGACGGTGTGTTCGTGGGATCGGGCATCTTCAAGGCTGGAGAGCCGGCCAAGCGGGCTGCGGCGATTGTGAAGGCAACGACGTTCTTCGACGATGCCGAGCAGATCGCCGAGGCGTCGCGTGGCCTTGGCGAAGCGATGGTGGGCATCAACGTTGCCGACGTGCCTGCGCCGCACCGGCTTGCGCAACGTGGTTGGTAGCACAGGCTTGCAGGTTGGGGTCCTCGCGCTCCAGGGTGATTTCCGCGAGCATCTGCGGGTTCTGGAGCAACTCGGTGCCTCCGCTGTTCCTGTGCGTCGGCCGCAGGAACTGGATGCTGTCGCCGGGCTTGTGATTCCCGGTGGCGAGTCCACGGTGATCGACAAGCTCAGCCGGGCGTTCGGCCTGGCCGGGCCCATCCGGGAGCGCATCGACTCGGGAATGCCGGTTTACGGAACCTGCGCCGGTCTCGTGCTGCTTGCGGATCGGCTCATCGACGGGATGCCTGGCCAACAGACGTTCGGCGGCTTCGACGCCACCGTGCGACGAAACGCGTTCGGGTCGCAGAACGACTCCTTCGAGACGGACTTGGACATACCCGCCCTCGGGTCGCCGGCAGTGCGTGCTGTGTTCATCCGTGCCCCTTCGATCGAGTCTGTCGGCACGGACGTCACGCCGCTCGCCGCACTACCCGACGGGCGTATCGTCGCGGTCGAGCAGGGCAACCTCCTCGCGACGGCGTTTCATCCGGAAGTCACGGAGGACTACCGCTTTCATCGGCGGTTCCTCGACAGGGTCAGTTCGACCTAGCGCCGCTGAGGTGAGCGGCTGAGCGTTGGCGAGCGAGCCTTCGCCTGAGCGGTAGGACTAACGGCCCTAGGGACTGCAGACGGCCCGCATAGCGTTGTGTATGTGCTCCCCCGAATCGCGCCACCGTCAACGCACTCGGTACTGCACGCTCTCGAGGACGAGCGGCACCGGTCGGCGCAACTGCGGTGGGTCGCCAGCATGGGCGCTTACGCGGGTGAGGGTGCTCCGCCTGCAGTTGCTGCACCGTGGGTAAGCGATCGTCGTTCGGGGGAGCCGCATTCTTCGGGCAGAGGGCGACGCAATCGCCGACTGGCGTGAGCTGGGTGGCTGACTAAGATCTCCACCGCTGTCCCGCCGATTTCCAGCTCTTCTTACGACGCGTAACCCGCGTGTTCGTGTACCCGCCCGAGGGCGACCGTCTCGCCGAACTCGGGCACCCTTGCAGCCAAGCCGAGTGTGCGCTGGATGCGTTGTCTCAGGGCGTCCGAAGCATCCGGCTCGCCATGAGTCAGGTAGATGACCTCGGGCGAAGATGACGCCGCACCCAACCAATCCACGATCTGGCCAGCATCGGCGTGCGCCGAAAGCATCTCCAACGAGTGAACCTGCGCCCGAATCGGGATGTCGCGTCCGTAGATGCGCAACGAGCGTTCTCCGCGCTGGAGCGCGGCGCCCCTAGTGCCGCCGGCCTGGAACCCGGTGAGCACGATCGCGTTGTTCCGATCTGAGCCGTACGCGGCGATGTGGTGAAGCACGCGCCCGCCCTCCAGCATCCCGCTCGCCGAGATGATGACCGCCGGCCCGCCTCGAGTGTTGAGCGCCTTCGACTCATCGACCGAATGCACGAGTGTTGCCAGGTGGTACATCGCGTCGAACTCCTGTTTCGAGAGGCGATGCTCTTGCGGATACCTGGCGTAGATCTCCGATCCGTCGACCGCCATGGGGCTGTTGAGGAAGATCGGCACGTCTGGAATTCTCCCTGCTGTGCGCAATCTGCTCAGGTGCAGGAGCAGGGATTCGGCGCGGCCTATCGCGAACGCTGGCAGGATGACGACGCCACCTTTGCGGCATGTTTGCGTGACGATCTCCGCGAGGAGCCCTTCGGCATCCACGGCTGGATGTGCCCGATTTCCGTAGGTGGACTCGCAGACAAGAACGTCTGTCGGCTCGAGAGGGCGGGGCGGACGCATGAGCGGGTCGTCCACCCGGCCGAGGTCACCCGTGAAATGAACGCGGGACCCCTGTAACGTCACAGCAACCTGTGCCGCGCCGAGGATGTGTCCAGCCGGCAAGAGCGTCCCGCTCATCTCGCCCAGTTGGAACTCCTCATCGAACGGATGGGGATCAAACCGCTCAAGAGCTGCGATGGCGTCCCGCTCCGTATACAGCGGCTTCGGCGGTGCGTGGCGGGAGGTGTGGTGCCGGTTGGCGTAGTCGGCCTGCTCCTCGAGTAGGCGCCCGCTGTCGCGCAATACCAGTTCGCTGAGCTCTGCCGTGCCGCTCGTGGCATGGATGCGGCCGGTGAATCCGTCGCGAACCAGTATCGGCAGATATCCGGTGTGGTCGAGGTGTGCGTGCGTTATGACGACGGCCTCGATGCTCGCCGGATCGACCGGGAGTGGCTCCCAGTTGCGTTCGCGCAGCTTCTTGTATCCCTGGAACAGTCCGCAGTCGACCAGGATGCGACGGCCTTCGCTTTCCAGTAGGTAACGCGAGCCGGTAACGGTGTCGGTCGCGCCCAGGAAGCGCAATGTGGCGGTCATGACCGGCTCAACACCGGACGGTGCAGCAGGCCCAGGATGAGCAGGACGAACCCGAGTTCGCCGAGCCCGGCCACGAAATAGATCGCCTGCAGCGGGCCGAACGGGATGAACACCATTTGCACGAAGATCCAGATCAGAAGCCCGAAGGCGGCTACCGCCGCAGCGAGCGGGCCGAACCGCGACCCGCGTCCCAACATGAATGCGGCGAGCAGGTGCAGGCCACCGATCACAATTGCGAGCAAGAGTCCCGGTACGAGGTACGAAGTGAACGGGCTGCCTTCGAGAAACGCATAGTCCGGGGCTATCCCGCCGGCGTTCGACGTGTCGACGGTGCCGAGCACGAGCGCGAATCCGCCGGCCATCGCCGTCAAACCGATGGCGGTGGCAAGAAGTGTCAACGAAAGGCGAATCGAGCGGCTCATGGCTCCTCCGATGCTCACTTCCGATCGTCGCAACTGCGCGTGAGCGGCAATAGGGCCGAAAGGCCCCCGTCAGCGTGCGATTGAAGCAGCGAGCTTGCGGCGAAGGTGAGCGGCGCGACGTCTGCCGTTCAGCGGCCAGGCGCATCCAGCAGCTTGAGCGCGAGCAGAGGGCAGACCCGCACAGCGCTTTCGGCGGCCTCGATGAGGTGCGGTGGCACCACGACGTTGGAACGATCACCGGCTTGCAGCGGCAGCGGATAGCCCCATTCGTCCCTGTCGAGCAGTTCGGGAAGGAGTTCAGCGCAGAGGCCGCGGCCGTCGCAACGAGTCCAGTCGATGTGCAGACGCGCGTAGTCGTCGATGTCTCTCACGACTGCTCCTATCGTCGCTTCGAGCTGAGGCAATGGCCTTGGAGGTGCGCGTGCACGTCATCGCGGAATGCGGACAGCGCGCTGGCGGCCATGCGAGTCGTGCCATCAGGATGATGACACGACCCCCGTCCGCTCACGTCTGCCGCAAGGGCGCGCAGCCTCGCGGGCAGGGCCTTCTCACGGGAACCGGTCGCGAGTTCCTCGAACAGTCTGGCCAATTCGGGCAGACCGAACATGCAGGGCCCGCACTGCCGTGCGGACTCCTGTGCGAGATAGTCGAGGATGCGCGCTGTGGTCCGCAGACCGCACTCGTCGCGGCCGAGCACCGAGAGAATGCCGGCGCCAGGGCTCGCACCCAGCGGTGCAAGACCATCGGCCGACAGGGGCGCGTCGAGCTCGTCACGCTCCACCCACGCGCCGTGGAAGCCGCCGACGAGCACGGCTCGCACGCCCATGAGATCGACGCCCGCGGCACGGAGCACGTCGGCCAGCATGGCATCCCCAGGCACTTCCATGACCCGGTCTCCCGGCGCCTTCCCCGTGACCGTCACGAGCCTGGTTCCGGGGTCCCTCTGAGAGCCGGTGCCGCGAAACCACGCAGCTCCATACCTGGCAACGAGGGCTATGTGCGCAAGTGTCTCTACGTTGTGCACGAGTGTCGGTCGGCGCTTCAGACCTGCTTCGCTCAGTCGCTTCACCCTGTCCTGCGGTACCGCGATGCCCGTTTCGATGCTGTTCACAACCGCGCTCGCCTCACCGGAGATGAACGTGTCGGGCGCCTCGGCGAGAGAGATGCGCTCAGCATCCCGCCGCTCGCTTATCGCCAGACCCAGCGCTTCGAGGCTCTGGGACGTCGCGTACACGTATGCCTTGGTGGCATGCACCGCTGCGGCTGCGGCGAGCAGACCGTCGATGACCAGGTGAGGTGCGTTCTCGAGCAGTGACTTGTCTTTGAGACTGAGCGGTTCGCCCTCGGCCCCGTTGGCGATGACCACGGGCCGATTCGCGATGACCCGACTGGTGCGTGCCTCCTCGGTCGCCTGGAGCTTGCGCCATGTGGCGAAGCCGGCACCGCCCCTCCCGGTGAGCCCTGATCGTTCCAACTCGCCCAACAGTGAGGACTGGATGCTGCCGGTGTCCAATGACCCGAACGTCTGCAGATGGGTCTGGTAGCTCGCGCGCGCACCTGCGGCGAACAAGCGTGGTGCGGTCGTGGCACTCATAGCGCGCCCGTTTCTCTTCGTGCCTTTGCCGTCTCACTGAAGCGATCCGTGAGTCGCCAGATCACCGCCGCTCCCACGCAGAGGCAGGCCGCGACTGTGCCGAGCAGGAACCACTTGTCCGTTCCGTTCGTGCCGTTGCCGATGGCATGAGCAACCGCGATCGGCCACATCGCATAGGTGAACCAGTGCACGAACCGGAACACGCGCACCCCCACCGCCCTCCGCAACAGCGCCGTGATGACGATGGCGATCAGGAGATCCACGGCCACGGTTCCCAGGCCCTGCCAGAACGGCTTGAACGACCCGAGGAACGGTACGACGACATCGGCGAGGTTCAGGTGCGCATAGCTGTCGAACATGAGCGTTCCAACGTGCAGCACCAGGAACGCGGATGCCAGCAGCGCCACATTGCGGTGCACGAGCGTCACCGAGAAGCGCGGCATGCCGATCAGCGGCCTACCGGACCGCGTGACGATGCCGAGGATCAGGGTGACGGTGAACAGCGCAAGCGCCACGATCCCGCTGATCCGGCCGAAAGCCCACATGGCGTTATCGAACAACGTCATCACCCCGCCCAATGTCGGATGGCCATGCTTCGGTGACATGGATGCGGCCGGCCTCGTCGACGAGGCGGGCCGGCGCACCCTGCGCGGCCAGCCATCCGACAGCCTGGGTACCGCGGACGATGGCTGCGGTGCTGAGCGCGTTGGCCCGCAGGCAGGTCGGCGCGACGACGGTCGCGGTGCGCCACACGGGGGCGGCCGGCAGCCCCGATCTCGGGTCGAGAATGTGGTGCACATGATGCCCGTCGGCCATCCACCTGCGCTTCTGGGTGCTCGACGTCGCCATCGCCCAGCCGCCGGCCAGGCGCACCTGTTGGCCGGGATCGTCGGCTGTGTCGCGCACCAGGACCTCCCAGGCGTCGTCGCGGGGGCGACCAGCCGTGGCGAGATCGCCGCCGAGGCTCACGAGCACGGCAGTGCCAAGGCTCGCTTCGATGCGCTGCGCCGAGAGATCGGCTGCCACGGCCTTCGCGCTCGCTCCCAGATCGAGTGTGAGGTCGTCGGGAACCGTCAACAGGCCGTCGTGCAACGCGACTCGCCTCCAGCCGGGTTCCGGGCGGCGTAGCACCCGCACCGTGGCAGACGACGTGCCGAACGTCTGGAGCTGTGCGATGTCGCGATCGTATCCGAGCGCCTCGAGGTCGTTGCCGAGTGTGGGGTCGACGTCGCCGCCGCTGAGCTCGGCCGCCTGGAGTGCGGCCGTCACCAGCGCGGCCAGCATGGGAGACACCGTCGCACCGTGAGCAAGGCGTCCCCGCAGCAACGAAAGCTCTGAGTCGGAACGGAACCTGCTGCACGCCAGGTCGACGGCATCCAGAACCTCCCGCACAGCGTGCTCAGCGGCGTCGAGCTGCTCGGAGTCGTCGACCACGACGGATGCGTCGAGCCCCCAGACTTTCCAGTCGCGGCGAGCAGGAGCTCCGGTCTTCGCGTGAATCGTCATGTGCTGCCTGCCTTCCGCGCCACGACCGCTGTCCACGCTTCGTCAGCTGCTCAGGAACCGGAAGAAGTGGCCTGCGACGAATTCGACGACTGGCTGGGCGCCACGGGCGAGGTGCTCGACGTCGACCCGGAGTCCGTGGACGGACTGGATGTGGTCGGAGACGGCGCGGGCGTGCTGGAGGATGAGTCGTCGGGCGTCGGCGAGCTTGTCGACGAATCGTCTCCGGACTTCGAATCGTCTTTGGTTTGCGACGAGCCCGACCCAGTGCTCTGGGAGGTGCTGGAGGTGGTCTTGTTGTGCACCGGCGTCGCGTGCCACAGGGCAAGACCGGCGACGAGGGCGAAAGCTGAGCTGCCGACACCGAGTACCGCGGTCAGCGTGCGGGCGAGGCGGGCTCCGCGGATCCTGGTGTTCATCGTGGCTCCTTTCGAGGTGCGTTGATTCAACTCTCGCCGGATGATCTTCCAACTTTCTTAGCCGGGCTGTAAGGACGCGGCGAGGAGTCGATGCATTGCCTGTGCATCCGGGAGCCCGGCCGATGGCTGTTGGGGACGAGCGGTCAGTCGCGCTGCGACTCAGAGAGCGGAAGCCGCACGACGACTTCGGCGCCGCCGAGCGAGGAGCTGTCGATGGAAACCGCGCCGCCGTGTCTGGCGACGACTTCGGCAACCAGGGCGAGCCCGAGACCGTAGTGCCGGGATGCGCCCTCCTGGCCCGCCCCTGAGCCGCCCTCCGAACCCGGGTCTGACCCGTTTCTGGAACTGGCGAAGCGATCGAAGGCTCGCTCCTTGAGCTCTGCCGGAAATCCCGGCCCGTCGTCTCCGACCCGGATGACCGCCTGCGTGCCGTGGATGCCGACATCCACGACGATGTCGGAGCGCGCGTGATCGAGGGCGTTGGCAAGGATCGCGACGACGAGACGAGAGAGCGCCTTGCGAGCGCCGGTGACGACGACAGGCGCTCGGGCACCCGTGCGCACGATCGAGATTCCGCGGCTTTCCGCTTCGGCGCTCATGGTGCCGACCCCCTCGTCGGCGATCGCCACGAGATCCACCTCTGTGCGTTCGGCGGCCGCTCGCGGATCTGCCGCGATGAGGAGGTCCTCCAGAATCTCGGTGAGCGACTTCGCATCCTGCACGAGTTCATCCACGCCCTCGGCGAGACCGCCGTGGTCGTCGGTTGGCACGCGTCGGCGAAGCAGCTGCGCGCGCGTGCTCAAAAGAGTGAGAGGTGTACGTAGCTCGTGCGACGCGTCGGTGACGAACCTTCGTTGGAGCACCAGAGCCTGAGCCATCGGGCGCATCGCACGTCGAGACATCCAGGCGGCGCCGAAGCCCGCGGCGATGATGGCCACCAATGCGGCCGCCGCGAACGCCATCGCGAGTCTCTGCAGCTCCTCCTGGCCTTCGCGGCGGCCCACCGCCACTTGAACGACGCGCCCGCTGTCGCTGTCCGTTCGCACCGCGAAGTCCCGTCCATCGAACGTCTTCGTCGCCTCCGCCGCTCGTCCATCCCGGCTCACCTGCGCCAGCATCGATTCGTCCGGGAAGCCTTTCGGCGCATCTTGGGAGACCAGGGTGTGCCCGCCTTCGACGATGGCGATGTACGTGCCCGGCGCGGCATCCCTCGGCGAATCCAGATGCTCCGCATTGACCAGCGACTGAGCGATGGACTCGTTCTGACCGGCGATGACGACGCCGAACACCACGGCGCCCACGATCAAGATGAGACACACCATGAGCGCCGCGAAGCTGACAGCCAGGCGTCTGGCCGCACGTCGCAGCTCGATGGCCTCGGTCGTGCTCATGACGTGCGACCGATGCCGTATCCGATGCCACGCACGGTCACGATGCAGCCGCGCCCGAGCTTCTTCCGCACGTAGTGAACATACGTGTCGACGACGCCGCTGTCGTCGGCGTCGGCGAACACCCTCGCCATGAGGTCGTCGCGGGTGAAGATCTGACGAGGATGCCTGGCCAGCAGTGCGAGCAGGTCGGCCTCGCGTTCCGACAGGGTCACGGTGCCGCCGGAGTCCGTCGTGACCTCGCGACGCTCGAGATCAAGGCTGCCGCCTGGCACACGCAGAACAGGAGCGGTCGAGAGGAGCCGTCGACGCAGCACGCGCAGTCGTGCGAGAAGCTCGTCGACATCGAACGGCTTGGCCAGGTAGTCCTCCGCGCCTCGGTTCAGGCCCTCGACCCGGTCGGCCGGATTGCCCAACGCCGACAGCACCAGCGCGGGTGTGACGACGCCGCTGGATCGAAGCTTGCCCAAGACATCCAGGCCCTCCATCACAGGCAAACCCCGGTCGAACACCATGACATCGAACTCACGCGTGAGGCCCTCGTGCAGTGCCCGCTGACCGTCGTGCGCGAGCACCACCTCGTATCCCTCCGTCTGTAGAAGCTCGGCAAGCATGGATGCCAGCCGGCGGTCGTCCTCGACCACCAGGACCCTCGGAGCGGCATCCTCGTTCATGCTCGAAGTATAGGAAGGCGCCGGTCCCCGCCGGCTGGACCCGTCCTGCTCGAGCTCGGGTGAAACGTTACGGCAGAGACATCGATCCCCGATCTCACCGTCTTGGAGAAGGGAACCCGGACGTTGACGCGCGGCGACAACCTCTCCTAAGCTCAAGGCGAAACGTTTCGTTCTGAAGCACACTCGAGAGGCGCCATGTCCCAGCCCGCCACGAATCCCGATCCCGTCGCCATTGATCCCGCCACGGTTCCGCGGCGCATCCTTCGCACCGGCGCTGCGATTCCGGCCATCGGCATGGGGACGTTCGGGTCGGACCGCTATGGCGCGGATGCCGTCTCGCAGGCTGTGCGCGGCGCTCTGAAGGCGGGCTACCGGTTACTCGACTGCGCCTCGGTGTACGGCAACGAGCCAGAGGTGGGCCGCGCGCTGGCGGAGGCCAGGGCCGAGGGTCTCGAGCGCGAAGAGATCTTCGTGATGTCGAAGGTGTGGAACGACGCGCACGAGCCCGACGCCACGGTCCAATCCGTGGAGAAGTCGCTCGACGATCTCGGCCTCGACTACCTCGATGCCGTCTTCGTGCATTGGCCCTTCCCCAACTCCCACGCTCCGTTCGCCGATCCCGATGCGCGAGACCCGCAGGCCCGGCCGTACGTGCACGACGAATTCATGGCCACCTGGCGTGCGCTCGAGGGCTTGCAGGAGTCGGGCAAGGTGCGCCACCTCGGCACATCGAACGTCACGATCCCCAAGCTCGAGCTCATCCTGCGCGATGCCCGAGTCGCGCCGTCGCTCAACGAGATGGAGCTGCATCCCACCTTCCAGCAGCCAGAGCTCTTCAGGTTCTGCCTGGACCACCGCATCCAGCCCGTCGGATACTCGCCGCTGGGCTCGCCGTCGCGCCCCGAGCGCGACCGCACACCCGACGACATCGTCGACATCGAGCACCCGGTTGTGGTGCGCATCGCGCGGGACCACGGCGTGCACCCTGCTCTTATCTGCCTCAAGTGGGCGGTGTCACGCGGGCAGATCCCCATCCCGTTCTCCGTGAAAGAGGCTCAGTACGCGGCCAACCTCGCAGCCATCGTCGACGATCCGCTGACGCCCGACGAGATCGAGGAGATGCGGTCGGTTGAGCGCAACAACCGTCTGATCAAGGGACAGGTCTTCCTGTGGCCCGGCGCCGGCTCCTGGCTGGATCTCTGGGATGTCGACGGCAGCATCCCCGGCTGGTCCGGTTACGAGAACCACCGGGTTCGGTGACCAGCACTCTCTCGAGAACTTCTCCGTCATCGAAGGAAGGGCCGACGTGCTCAAATACGGATTGATCCATCCGCCGCTGATGGATGCCATCGGCACAGCGGGGCACGGGTCGAAGGTGCTCATCGCCGACGGCAATTACCCGTACCTCACCGTCAAGAACGAGTCGGCGCGCCTCATCCACCTGAACGTCGCTCCCGGCCTTCTCGGTGTCGGGCAGGTGCTGCAGCCGCTCATGACCGCGGTGAATTTCGAGGCTGCCACGATCATGGGGCCGGATGACGGTTCGCCCGTCGACGCACACGACGAGTACCGGTCGCTGCTGGGCGAGGGAGTGCCGTTCGAACGCGTTGACAGGTGGGCGTTCTACGAGCTGGCCCGTTCGGCCGACGTCGGACTGGTCATCGCCACGGGCGACGAGCGCCTCTTCGCCAATCTCATCCTCACCGTGGGCCTCCGCTGACCGGCGGCGGGCGCACAAGACGAACGATCGGAGCGGGAGGGTAAGGCCGAAATGGTCAGCTACAAGGACATCCAGCGCAAGACCGGCCTCTCCCTGGCCACGATTTCGAAGTACTACAACGGGCGTACCGTTCTCGATGCGAATCGTGCTGCGATCGAGGCGGCCGCTGCCGACCTGAACTACCGGCCGAATCCGTTCGCCCGCGGCCTACGCCTGCAGCGCTCGCGCACCATCGGTGTGCTGCTGCCGGTGCTGAACAACGACTTCCACCTCACGATCATCGCCGGCGCGGAGGAATCACTGAGGCAAGACGGCATGACGGTCATCGTCTCGTCCAGTCCGACGCCGGCCGAGCAGGCGGTCGAGTTGCTGATGGACCGCATGGTCGATGGCATCATCGCGATTCCGTCTGCGCACGACGTCGCGCCCTTGCAGGAGGCGGCGGAACGCATCCCCGTCGTCATCGTCGACTGGGACGCGTCCGACCTCGACGTCGACCGGGTGCTCCTCGACAACGAACGCGCGGGTGCGCTCGCCGCCATGCACCTGCTCGATCACGGGCACCGCCGCATCGGCGTCGTCGGGGGAGACGAGACGGTCTCGACCATGCGCCTGCGTGCCGCTGGGTATGCCGCCGAGCTGCTGCACGCCGGGGTCGACCTGGATGCCTCGCTGCAGACATCCGGTCCGCTCACCGTCGACCACGGCCGCACCGCAACTGCCGTGCTGCTCGGTAGGCGAGACCGGCCCACCGCCCTGTTCGCGACCAACTACGAGCTGACGATGGGGGCCGTCATCGCAGTGAACGAATCGGGTCTGCGCATGGGACGCGATGTCTCGCTGCTTGGATTCGACAGCCTCGAGTTGGCGCAGGTGACCATGCCGCGCCTCACCATCATCGAGCAGCCCACGCGCACGATCGCGAAGGAGGCTGCAGCCATCATGCGTAAGCGGCTGTCGGAGAAGCACGACCCGGGCGAGCCGCGGATCACCCGGCTCATCGATCCTCGACTGGTGCCGGGAGGCTCCGTGGCGCGGCTGGACGACTGACGGTACGGCGCCTCCGACCCCCGAAAGGCGCGCCGCGTGCCGCCACCGCGCACCGAGACATCCGACATCGACGCACTGAACACCGAACACCGAACACGACACAAGGAACAGCCGCCAATGCCACTTGAGCCCCTCGACCCGGCCACGCTGCCCGAACCGGTCGATATCTCCGACAACACGTCCGGCCTCGCCGCGGTGGAAGCGGTCATCGACGCCGGTCCCTACGAAGCGACCTGGGAGTCTCTCCAGCAGTATCGCCCGCCGCGCTGGTACTCCGATGCCAAGTTCGGCATCTTCCTGCACTGGGGCGCGTACTCGGTTCCGGCGTTCGACAACGAGTGGTACCCGCGCAACATGTATCGGCAGGGGAGCCCGGTTTTCGAGCACCATGTCGCCAGGTACGGTGCGCAGAAGGACTTCGGGTACAAGGACTTCATCCCGCATTTCCGCATGGAACGCTTCGACCCGGCCGAGTGGGCCGCGCTGTTCAAGCGGGCCGGGGCGCAATACGTCGTCCCCGTCGCCGAGCATCACGACGGCTACGCGATGTATCGAACGGCCCGGTCGAGGTGGAGCACCTCCGTGGTCGGTCCGAAGCGGGACGTCTTCGGCGAGCTCCTCGCTGCGGTCGACGAAGCGTGGCTCATTCGCGGGGCATCCTCGCACCGAGCCGAGCACTGGTTCTTCATGAACGGCGGCGTGACGTTCGACTCGGATGTTCGCGACCCCGCTTACTCCGATCTGTACGGCCCCGCGCTGCGCAAGGAGATGAACCCCACCGAGCGCTTCCTCGAAGACTGGTTGCTGCGTTCGGTAGAGATCATCGACGCATACCGACCTCAGATCCTCTACTTCGACACGGGCATCGAGGAGCCGTCGTTCGAGCCGTACCTGCGGCGACTGGCGGCGTACTACTTCAACCGCGCTGCCGAATGGGGCCGAGAGGTCGTCATCAACTACAAGTGGGATGCCTTCGCGCCGGGATCCGCGGTGCTCGACATCGAACGCGGAACGATGCGAGGCATCCTTCCCGACGTGTGGCAGAACGACACATCGGTCTCGCGCACGTCATGGAGCTGGGTCGAAGGTCACGACTACAAGAGCGCGGGGGACCTCATCGCCGAGCTGGCAGACGTGGTCTCGAAGAACGGAAACCTCCTGCTGAATATCGGGCCGCGACCCGACGGGACCATCGCCGAAGAAGAGGTCGAGCTTCTCGAGCGGATCGGCGGATGGCTCACGGTCAACGGCGAGGCCATCTACGGCACCTCGCCATGGGTCGTGTTCGGCGAGGGACCGACGCAGCCCACGCCCGGTTCGTTCGCGGATGCCACGTCTGCCGCGTACACGAGCGCGGACTTGCGCTTCACCACGATGACCGAGGTGGGGCACCGGTACGTCTACGCGATCGCGTTGACGCAGCCAGAAGACGGCCGCATTCGCATCGCGAGCTTCGGCGCATCCAGCCGGCTCCTGGATGCGCCGATCGTCGACGTGCGGGTTCTCGGGCACACGGGACAGTTGGACTGGACTCTCGATGATTCAGCCCTGATCGTCGAAATTCCCGAGCGGCTCAGGTCGGGGGACGCCGGTCCCGTCGTCCGCGTCGAGCTCGCAAGCGAGGCATCCGAGGAGCGCACGGACTTCTTCCACGGCCTCTGGATCTAGGCGACGTATGGGCCGACTGCCGCGGCGTTTACTCGCGGCGACTCCCCGCTGATCGGCCCGGAACAGCACTACCCCCTCGCCGTCACTTTCGGCCGGAATCCGACAGGGGATGCGGCACAAATTGACGGCGCGAGCGTGCCGCGCGTGGACCTTGCCCCCGTCGGCAGACAGGATGGTCGCTGAGGATGGCCGGCCGAATAGCGCGGCGGGAGCCATCGGCACTGGCGCCCGCTCAGGCCTGCGTGTCGCGGAACCGGTCGCCGAGGATCGTCTCGATGAGCGCCCTCAGCTCCCTGGCGATGTCGAAGTCAGGCGAAGCGAGCCACTGCAGCTGCAAGCCTTCCCAGGCCGCGTGGATCCATCGAGAAGCTCGCAGCGGGTCCAGGTCGGGGTCGACGATGCCCTCGGACTGCAGCCGGCGGATGCTCTCCACCATCAGCTCATCGCCGTGCCGCCAGCGCTCCTTGAAGTACTCGTGAGCAGGATGCCCCGGATTGCTCGACTCGCCGAACATCGCCGTGTGCAAACGCACGATATTGGTGCGTTGAAGACTGACCGCGGCTCGATACGGGGCCTGGCGAACGGATTCACCGTCGGGGAGCGATCCCCATTCGTACTCGTCAGATAGACGTAGTGCGGCCAGCAGCAAGTCGTCTTTGCTCGGGAAGTGATATAGAACCCCAGGTTCGCTCAACCCCGCGCGCTTCGCCACCTCCGACGTGAGCACGGCCTTGTGACCCTTCTCGAGCACGAGATTGAGCGTGGCTTCTGCGATGGCACGGCGTCGTGCCCGCGTCTTGGCATAGCTGCCGCGCGCCCCGGCCGCCTTCACCGGCGGACCGTCGGTCACCTTCGTCATGGCCGCCACTTTAGCGCAACATCGGCCTAAAGCTATTGGCCACTCTGTATTGACACGACTTGCGAGTCAGGATAGCGTCCACGATGCGAACACTAATACCCACTCAGTGTTCGTTCACCTGAGTATCCCGGGCGCGGACATCCGTCATTGCGCGCCAGAGCTGGGGACCTCGCGTCTCCCGATGTCTTTCAAGGATGAGGACAATGCAATCAAGGAAAGTGAATCAATTCAGGGTTCGCCGCCGGATGGCTGTGATCGCGGGTGCTGCATTGGCGAGCGCGGCGCTCCTGCTCAGCGGATGCAGCGCAAGCGGGCAGCCCGCCAAGCAGACCAGTACGAGTGAGAAGGGCGTGACCCTCACGTTCTTGAACCAGTCACGCGGCCAGCAAGCCGCCCTCGAATACCTGGTGAAGCAGTACAAGAAGGAGACGGGCGTCACGGTCACGGTCGACTCGCCCGGCCCCGCCGATTACCTGCCGAAGCTGCAGGCACTTGCGCAATCAAAGCAGATGCCCGACGTGTTCTCGGCTCTCAACGCGACGTCCATGGCGCCCTTCTACAAGGCGGGCTGGGCCATGGACCTGACCAAGGAGCTGAAAGGCGACTGGAGCAAGAACTTCACGCCATCGGTGATCAAGATGGCCACGTTCGTGAAGGGCAACAACCTGGGCATCAAGCCAGGCATCTACAGCGCCCACTGGGAGACCCAGTCCTACGGCATCCTCGCCGACCCGACGGCCAGCGGCATCAGCGCCGACAACCTTCCGAAGACGACCACCGCCCTGATCGGCAAGCTTGCCGCCAGCAACAAGGCGGGCAAGGGAGGATTCTCGGTCGCGGCATCCGTCAGCCCCTACCTGCTGCAGTACGTCGCCTCGAACTATCTCACCGACCAGCAGATCTCCGACACGTTCGCGGGCAAGTACAGCTGGACGTCTTCAGGCTGGAAGAAGACCTTCCAGTTCCTCGCCGACCTGCGTGAGGCCGGTGCCATCCAGAACAACGCCCTCCCGGGCGGCCAGAACGACAATCCGACGGTCGAGACGAACTTCTTCACGAAGCACAGCGTCGCGGCGTACTTCGACGGAACCCCGGGCGTATCGGTCGCTCACGCGACGTCTCCCGACTACACGTCGTACATCTCGTTGCCGGTCCCCAAGGCATCCGACGGCAAGTACACGCCTCGCGCTCCGGGCGTGCCTGGCAAGGGCGCTGCCGTGAACCCGCGCGGCAAGCACGTGCAGGCCGCCCTCGACTTCGTGAAATGGCTGACGGACGAAGCGCAGCAGAAGGCGTTCGTAGACCAGGCGTACATCATTCCGACGAACCCGACGCTGCTCGCCAGCGGCAAGCTGCCGGCCCCGCTGCAGGGTTTCGCCTCCTCGATCAAGTCGCTGCAGGTCATCCCGAACACGTTCAGCGCTCCCGTGGCTGACGCGATCACTCGGGACTCGCAGCAGCTCGTACTGGGAACGATGACGGTCGACCAGGTCGTCGCCGACGTGCAAACGGCACAGGGCGGCAGCCAGTGACGTCGTCTTCGGCTCCTCTGGCCGTGCGGCGCTCCCTCGCAGGGGCGCCGCACGGACGGCGGCTCACCCGCCGTCGCAGCATCACGGGATACCTGTTCCTGCTCCCGGCGCTCGTCTTGATCGCGCTCTTCACCCTCGTGCCGTTCGTCGAGGCGATCCTGCTGAGCTTCCAATCCTGGGACGGCGTGAGCCCCGATACGCCATGGGTGGGGCTGGCCAACTTCCATGCGGCGTTCCAGAACACTCCGTTCTGGGCGTCGATGAGGAACGTGGTGATCTTCGGGGCCGTCGGCTTCTTCATCGGCAACGGCGTGTCCATGGCCATGGCCATCGCCGTCAACAGCATCCGAAAAGGACGCGCGTTCTTCCGCACGGTCTACTACCTGCCAGGGGTGCTCTCCGTGGTCGTGGTCGGCATGGTGTTCTCCGCGATGCTCGACCCGCAGTCCGGCATCATCAACCGCATCCTGGGTGCGGTCGGACTCGGATGGCTCGAGCACGACTGGCTCAACGACCCCAAGGTCGCATTGCTGGCCGTGATCGGTGTGTTCCTCTGGCTCCACTGGGGCTTCGGATTCATCCTCTTCCTCGCCGGGCTCCAAGACATTCCCCGCTATCTCTACGAGGCGGCGGAACTGGACGGCGCTCGAGGATGGGCCAAGTTCCGCTACATCACGTGGCCGCAGCTGGCGCCGGTGACGACGATCGTCAGTCTGCTGACGTTGCTGGCCGCACTGCAGATCTTCGGCACGGTGCAGGTGCTGACCAACGGCGGGCCCGGCTACTCGACCATGGTCCCGACCCTCCAGATCTTCACGCAGGCCTTCACCTACAACAACTACGGCCTCGCGGCCGCCATGTCGGTGATCTTCGGCGGCGCCCTGATTCTTCTTTCCGTCCTGCAACTCGCACTGTCCAGACGGCGCGCGAACGCATGAGCTCCCCGGTGACCACCATGACGACCACGACTGATGCCCCCATGCACGTCGCCACTGAGGCGTCCGACCCTGCACGCGTGCGTCGCGGGCGGCGGCTCACCCCGGTACGAGTCGCCATCTACGCGCTGCTCACTGCTGCGGCCATCAGCGCACTCTTTCCCGTCGTCTGGATGCTGTCCGGCTCGCTGCAGTCACTGCCGCAGCTTCTCAAAGGCGGCACGCTGGTTCCCTTGGCGCCCCAGTGGGGCAACTACGTCACGGCCTGGGTGAAGGGAGACCTCGGCGTCTACCTGACCAACAGCATCCTCTACACGCTCACCGCGGTGGCGGGCATCCTCCTGGTGTCGAGCCTTGCCGGATACGCGCTCGCACGCATCCCGTTCAAGGGCAAGGCGGCGTTCACGGGATTGATCCTCGCAGTGATGATCATTCCGGCCCCGGCGATGTTCCTCGCCCAGTACAAGGTGCTGCTTTCGCTCGATCTCGCGAACACGCGCCAGGGGTACGTGCTCATTCTCATCACGTCGGGCATCCCGATCTCGACCCTGATCATGAGGAGCTTCTTCGCCTCCCAGCCTGTCGACCTCGAAGAAGCGGCAGCCCTGGACGGGGCATCCGCTGTGCGAACCTTCTTCAGCATCATGCTGCCGCTGGCCAGGCCGGGCCTGGCCGCCGTCGCCGTCATTCAGGCGTTCGCCGTGTGGAACGAGTATCTGATGGCGCTCGTGATCTTCAACGACAACTCGTTGATGCCCGTGCAGCGTGGCCTCACAAGCTTCGTGTCGGCGGAGACTCCTCAACCGCAGATCCTTCTCGCCGCGACGATGATCTCGATCATCCCCGTCGTGATCTTCTACCTGGTCGCGCAGCGCCAGATCGTGGACGGCATCAGCGCCGGCGCGATCAAATAGGACGCCGCGCGATGGTCACGAAGCACGACCGGATCGACCGAACTTCTCTGGTCAGACGGCACAATCCGCACTTCACTCGGGCCCACCCGACAGCCGTTCTCACGGTCGGCAACGGCGATCTCGCCGCGACCGTCGACTGCACGGGTCTGCAGACGTTCGCCGACTTCCACGAGCTGCGGCCCGATCCGGCGCGGATCCCGCCTTCCGCGGCCGGCGAGGGACTCCCGCCCCAGGCACACCGCCCGTTCCGCAAAGACGACTACCAGATCCCGCTCCGCACCCAGTCCAGTTGGGGCTGGTACGAGACACCGGGCAGAGAACGAATGGATCCTCGCGACGCCACCACCGGCTACCGGAACGGTCGACGCGTGGTTCCGTACCTGGACAGAATGGGCCTGTACCGCCCGACCGACGACATCCCCGCGGATCTCGAGGCTGCCGCCTGGTTGCACTTCAACCCCCGGCGGCTTCACCTCGGCCGCCTCGCGCTCGCCGCACGCGGTGCTCTCACCGCACCCGGGCATCCCGACGAACTGCGGGAGAAGCATCTTCGCCTCGACCTCTACTCGGGAACGGTCGAAGCCGACTACGTTCTGCACGGCTCCCGCGTGCACGTGACCACGACCGTGCATCCCAGCGAGAGCGTCATCGCGACCCGGGTCGAGTCGGACCTGTTGGCACAGGGGCTCGCGGTCGAGTGGCGGTTCGAATCGCAGAAGGATGACCTCGCCTCCTTCGAGACGACGCCAGAGACGTCGAGCCGTTGGGAGGTCGGGCACGGCCGGGCGACGGCCCATCGTCGCGTCGGGTCGTCTTCGTACTCGGCCGAGCTCGCCAGCTCGGGCAGCGTCGAGATGCGGGTCGCCACCGATGGCGTGGTCGCGCACACCACGTCGTCGACGCTCGAGGTGGTGGTCCGCCTTTCCGAGGTCGATCGTCGTTTCCGAGCGCAGCTGCCGGTGCCGGCCGCCGCCGAGGTGTTCGCGGCGGCGACCGCGTGGTGGGCCGAGTTCTGGAACAACGGCGCAGCCGTGAGCTTTGCAGGTAGCAGTGCACCCGAAGCGGACGAGCTGGAAAGACGCGTCGTGCTCTCCCAATACCTGACCGCCGTGAACTGTGCAGGCGCAACACCTCCGCAAGAAACGGGACTCACGTTGAACTCGTGGTCCGGAAAGTTCCACCTCGAGATGCACTGGTGGCACGCGGCGCATTTCGCCCTGTGGGGACGACCCGAACTGCTCGAACGAAGCCTGGGGTGGTATCACTCGACGCTTCCCGTGGCGCGCGAGCATGCCAGGCACCAGGGATACCCGGGCGCGCGATGGCCGAAGCAGACGGACCCCTCCGGTGACGAATCTCCGAGCGAGATCGGGGCGTTCATCATCTGGCAACAGCCGCATATCATCCACCTTCTCGAGCTCATCCGCTCGCGAGGCCGCGGAGTGGACTTCGTGCAGCGCCACCTTCCTCTCGTGCAGGCGACGGCGGAGTTCATGGTCGGCTTCGTCGTCGAAGGCCCCAATGGGTTCGAACTCCCTCCGCCGCTGGTGCCTGCGCAGGAGAGCTACTACCCGGACCGCGCGACGACCGCCAACCCGACATTCGAATTGGCGTACTGGTCGTGGGCCCTTTCTGTTGCGAACGAATGGCGGCGGCTGTGCGGCAAGAGCGACGACGAAGAGTGGACGCGGGTCGCCGAAGGGATGAGACGACCGACGGTGTTACCGAACGGCACCTATGCCGCGATCTCCAACGAGCCCTACGTGATCAGGGAAGACCACCCCTCGATGCTCATGGCCTACGGCTGGTTGCCGCCAACCGAGCTCATCGACGCCTCGATCGCGCATCGCACCCTTATCGAGGTGGAGGATCGCTGGAACCTCCAGTCGACCTGGGGATGGGACTACCCGGTCATGTCGATGACGGCTTCGCGGCTCGGGCTTCTTGAGAAGTCTCTCCACTTCCTCGTGCTCGACAGCCCGAAGAACCAGTACCTGGAGAACGGTCACAACCCGCAACGTCCCGGGTTCCTCCCCGTGTATCTGCCCTCCAACGGTGGCCTCCTGGCTGCCATCGCTCATCTCGTGCGGGCGTACGAGTCGGACGCAGAGCTCCCGGACGGCTGGCGGATGACTGCCGAGGGCTTCTGAGGCTCGCCAGACCGAAGCCTGACATCTGCCGCGCGCGTCGCCCGTCGGCTCCGTGCTGCGGGATGCCTGCGCGGGGCCCCTGCGGCACCACGGTCATCCGCTGCCGTGATCCACCCACGAGGAAAGAGAAGAGACATGCAAGAGGGACACCCGGGCCACGTGAAAGAGATTCGGCAAGGGCGCTTCTTCGTCGACGGCACTCGCCGATTGCTGCTGGGTGCGGAGCTCCACAACTCGAGCTCGAGCACAGAGACGCAGATCGCGCGATCCTTCGAACGAGTACGGGCACTCGGGGCGACGACCGTGCTCGCCCCGATCGCCTGGGAGACGATCGAACCCGACGAGGGCCGGTTCGACTTCACCCTGGTCGACTTCATGCTCGAGACGGCGCGCAGTTCCGGCCTCGGCCTCATTCCCCTGTGGTTCGGGTCGTGGAAGAACGGGATGTCGACCTACGTGCCCGGGTTCGTGAAGACCGATCCGCGGCGTTTTCCGCGGGCACGCACAAAGAACGGACCGGTGGAGATCCTCTCGCCGTTCTCCGCGGCGAACCGCGACGCCGATGCTGCCGCCTTCGGTGCCCTCACGCGGCACCTGAGCGAAGTGGCTGCTGAAGACGTGGTCGAGATGATCCAGGTCGAGAACGAGGTCGGCCTCCTCGGCGGTGCTCGCGACGTCGGCGAGGCCGCGGAGGAGAGCTGGAACTCGCCGGTTCCTGCGGTCGTTCTCGATGTCATCCGAACTCATCCGGGCCTGCCCGTGCATACGGCATGGCGGGATGCCGGGTCGCGCGAGACCGGCACCTGGCCGGAGATCTTCGGTGCCTCCCTGCCTGTTGAGGAGGCGTTCATGGCCGCGGCCTACGCCGAGTACGTGAACGCCGTCGCCCTGAAGGGAAGGGAAGCGTTCGACGTTCCGATGTTCGTGAATGCCTGGCTCGAACTCCCCACCGACTACGACCTGTCCATGGTCGACGAACCGCCCGCGGTGGCGCTCGCCGGAGGTCGGATCGCCGGCGTCTATCCCAGCGGCGGCCCGGTTCGGTCGGTCGTACCGATCTGGCGCGCCGCGGCTCCGGCCATCGATCTGTGCGCCCCAGACATCTATGCGGCCGACTTCGACACCATCGCCGCCGACTATCGCGAGCTCGCGGGCGGCCTTCTCATCCCCGAGATGCAGCGGGGTGCGAAGGGCGTCGCCCACATGTTCAGGGCCGTCGGCGAGCACGACGCCATGCTGGTCTCGCCGTTCGGTGCGGACTCGGTCCTGTCCCACGACGAATCGGCGCAACTACGCGACGGCTACCATCTGCTGGCAGCGGTCGCGCACATCCTGAAGCAGCGACCGAACGCCGAAACCCGCGGCTTCATGCTCACGAAAGAGCAGACGACGGCGACCGTGACCCTCGGCGACCTGCAACTCACCGTGACGACGGCCGACCCGTTGGGGCTCGCCACGCCGATCTACCCCGCGTACGCCGTGATCGTGCACGAAGCACCAGGCCGCATCTTCGTGGTGGCCCGCGGATGCTCGATCAGCGCGAACTGCTGGGGGGACCACGGGGTCGGAATCCGCAGCGCCATCGAGCTGGACCACGTGAATGGGACATGGCAGGTGGTGCGGGTACTGAACGGTGACGAGAGCGGGTCAGGGCGAGCCGTACGGTTTCCTCACCTCGCTCCGACCGATTCGATCTCGCCCATCCCGAGCTGGAGCGAAGCAACGGGCATCGTCTCGATCGAGTACTACCAAACGGAAGCACGCGTGAGCCCGCGGTAGCCCGCGTTGAAGAGCCTCAGGCGTGTGCGGTGCGTGGTCCCGCGAGGGATCCCCGCGGGATGTAACTGCAGGGGATGAGCTGCCGCCCCGTCGGCTCTTCGTCGGCGAGGAGCATGCGGCCGGCCGCCAGCCCCATTTGAAGGTGCGGCAGGGCGACGGTGGTCAGGGGAGGGTGGAGCTGGGCGGCGATGTCTGGCTGGTCGTCAAATCCCACGATGCTGATGTCGTCTGGGCAGTCGAGCCCTGCGGAGTGCGCCGCCATGAGCGCCCCTACCGCGATGCGATCGTTGCCGCAGATCAGCGCGGTGGGCTTGTCCTCGGCGAGGACGGTGAGCGCGAGCTCATAGCCGGAGTTCACTTGGTAGTCGCGGTGCTCCCGACGGATGCTCACCGGGTCGATTCCAGCTTCGAGCGCTGCATCGACCAGCCCGCGTTCGCGTTCCTGGGTTGCATAGTCGTCTGCCGGGCCGCCGATGTATGCGACCTGGCGGTGTCCTGCCGCGAACACGGCTGCGGCGGCATCCCGACCGCCCTGGTATTCGTCGGCAAGAATCTGGGGTGTGCCTTCTTGGTTGGCTGCCCAGCAGTTGACGAAGATCGTGCGCACGCCGGCTTCGGTGATGGTGGCATGCACCGGCTCCGGGCCAGGGGCCGCGTAGATGAGCCCGGCGACGCCCTGCGCGATCAGGTTGTGCACGGCGGTGTCGACCGCATCCGATGAGCTCGACGTCTCGACCACGAAGCAGACGTAGCCTGCCGGTTGCACCGCTTGTTGCACTCCGAGCACGATCTGACCGGCGTACGGCTCGGAAATGATGCGATCAGCGATCACCCCGATCGTGTACGACTTGTTCGAGCGCAAAGCCCTCGCCGCTTGGTTCGGCTGGAAGTTGAGCTCCCTCGCAGCTTCCAAGACCCGGGCTCGCGTGGCCTCGGCGACCGAGACATCCCGTCGATCGTTGAGCACGAACGACACGGTCGGCTGACTCACACCCGCGCGCTTTGCGACATCCTTCATCGTCACGCGGCGCAGAGCGCCCACCTGGTCGTCTGGGACCGCATCTGCTGGCGCCGTCTCGCGGTTCCTCTGCTTCGGCATGCTCCCCCTTTCGTAACCATCCTGTCACGACGCCAATACGTATTGCTATTTTTCTTGGCGCGTGGTTATGTTGCACCGGTAAATACGTATTGGTTGCGAAGTCGTGGGATTCCCGAACTCGCGATACGACTGCTCAGAGAGGAGCGAACTATGACCGGCAGCTTTGGCCCGACCATGGATCGTCGCACGCTATTGAAGCTCGGCGGCACCGGCTTGGCACTGACGGGGCTGGGGGCGCTGTCCGCCTGTTCGGCAACGTCCGCGGGAGCGGGGACCAGCAGCAAGAACGCCTCCGCAACCCTGAAGATGCTGTACTTCGGCCAGCAGAGCGCGGCGACCACCTTGCAGAAGGCGCTTGAACCGCAGGTCAAGAAGATCGACAAGAACGCGACGCTGGAGATCACCGGGATCAACGGCACCGACTGGAACGACTTCATCGCGAAGGTGCTGACCCAGATCGCCGCCGGCTCCGCACCCGACCTGGTGAGTGTGGCCACCGAGGGTCTCCAGGAGATGGCGTCGAAGCAGATGATCGTGCCGTTGGACTCCTACGTCACGAAGGACATGAGCTCGTTGAAGAGCTACTTCGACGATGTGCACCCGGCACTGGTCGAGTCGATGATGTACCAGGGGCACCTGTACGAGCTCACGGACAGCTTCAACGCGGGCAGCATGTTCTACAGCAGCAACCTGTACTCCAAGGCCGGGCTCTCAGCCCCCTCGGCGTCGTGGACCATGGATGACTTCCACAACAACGCACAGAAGCTCGCGGCGCTCGGGTCGAACACGAATGCTTTCGACTGGGTGGTGCGCCTGTGGGGCAGCTGGACGTCGTTCCTTTATGCGAACAACGGAAATCTGCTCACTGAGGAGAAGTACTCGGGCGGCGACTGGCTGTGGAACAAGGCGTACGCCAACAACGCGCAAGCCAAGGGAAGGGCCGGCGGTTACAAGTGGGGCGCACCGACCGCGAACTCGTCTGCAGCTGTTGAGGCTCTCGAGTACGTGATCGAACTGCAGAAGGCGAACCTCTCCCCTTCGCCCGACGTGGGAGGCGGCGGAACGCTGCAGGGCCTGTTCGCCAATGGTCGCATCGGCATGACCATCGGCGGCGGGTTCTGGGCGGGCGGCCTGCATAACGCGGGCATGAAGACCGGCAGCTTCGACGTGGCGCCGTTCCCGAAGTGGAAGAGCAACAAGTCGCTGTTCGGCGCGGCCGGCTACGGCATCTTCAACACCTCGAAGAACAAGGACCTCGCGTGGGAGGTGGTGAAGATGCTCGTTCAGCCCGAGACATTCGACCTCGTCTTCCCGGGCAATGTCACCACCCCTGCCCGCAAGTCGCTCATGACAGCGGAGCGTTACAAGACGACCGGACCCGAGCACTGGTCGGTGTTCTGGGATCAGCTGGATGGCTCGGTCCCGATCTCGGCTCCGCCGTACTACCAGGCGCTTGCCACCTCGCTGAACCAGCGCACGACGCAGGCCGTGTCGAGCGGTGACGCGAAGGCGGCGCTCGACGGCATGCAGTCCGACCTCGAGAAGGCGGCGGCGAACTCCTGATGTCTGCAACAACCGAAACGCGGGCGACCGCGTCTCGGGTGAAGGCCTCCACGGCCGCCCGTCGCCCAGGTGTGCGACGGGCGGCCCGGAGGGAGGGTGTGTTCGGCTACCTGATGATCGGGCTGGCGGTGGCGTTCGTCACCGTATTCACGCTCATCCCGATCCTCGTGTCGTTGGGACTCTCGTTCTTCTCCTGGGACGTCATCACTCCGCCGCAATTCGTGGGCCTCAAGAACTTCGCGAGGCTCTTCTCCGATGGGCAGGTGCTGTCGTCATTCGGGGTCACGGTCCTGCTGGCGATCGGGATCGTGGTGCTGCAGATCGGCCTCGGCCTGCTCCTGGCCGTGTTGGTGAACGGTCGCAAGCACAAGTGGACGAAGGTGTTCTTCCGCACCACGTTCTACCTGCCGCTGCTGGCATCCACCGCGGCCGTCTCGATCTTCATGGGATACCTGTTCGACGCGAAGTTCGGGTTCATCAACTACTACCTGAACGAGCTCGGCATGCCCAGCATCCCCTGGCTCATCAATCCGACGACCGCGCAGATCACGATGATCCTCGTGGTCGTCTGGCAGCAGGTCGGCTTCACGTTCGTGCTCTTCGTCGCCGCGCTCACTTCCGTGCCGACCGACGTCACCGAGGCCGCCGCGATCGATGGGGCCGGCCCGTGGCGCACGCTGTTCCGCATCAAGATCCCCCTGATCAGTCCGACCATCCTCTTCGCGACCGTCGTGGCGATGATCAACGCGATGCAGCTGTTCGATCAGCCCTACATCATGACGAAGGGCGGCCCTGGGACGGCGACAACCACGGCGACGATCTCGATCTACCAGACGGGTTTCCAGAACCTGCAGTTCGGATACGCGTCGGCCATCGCGATCCTGCTGCTGGTGATCATCCTGCTCGTCACGGGCATCCAATTCCTCGCCGCGCGAAAGCTGGTGTTCTACCAATGACGACACTCGAAGTAGACAGCACGGTGCGTGCCGCGGGGCGCCGTCGACGCCCCATCGTGAAGCTGGGCAGCATCGTCGGCATGGTCCTGCTGATCCTGGGGGCGATCTTCGCGTTCGGGCCGCTGCTGTGGACACTGAGCACGTCGCTGCGCACCCCTGCAGAGGCGTTCTCGAATCCTCCGCAGTGGATTCCGACCGACTGGGACTTCGGCAACTACGTTGCCGTGTTCAATCAGATCCCGATCGCTCAGTTCTTCGTCAACAGCGTGATCGTCACGGTGCTGATCGTGGTCGGGCAGACCATCACCTGCACCCTGTCCGGTTACGCCTTCGCCATGGTCTCGTTCCCGGGGAAGAACGTCGTGTTCGGGGTCTTTCTGGCGACGATGATGGTGCCCCTGCAGACGATCATTATCCCGGTGTTCGTCATCGTGAGGATCCTCGGTCTCAGCGATTCCCTCGGGGCGTTGATCATCCCAGCCCTCGGCAGCGCATTCGGCACGTTCCTCATGCGGCAGTACTTCATGCAGATGCCTCGCGAGCTTGGGGAGGCGGCGCGCATCGACGGCGCCACTCAATTCGGCGTCTTCTGGCACGTCTACGCACGCATGGCGTCACCGGCGATCGCCACCCTGGGCATCCTGAACTTCTCCGGGTTCTGGGCCGAGTTCTACCGGCCGCTGATCTTCCTCAACTCCGAGAGCCACTTCACGCTGCCGCTCGGCCTCGTCGGCCTTCAGGGCAACCTCGGAACGGGATCGATCTCGATCGTGCTGGCAGGCGTCATCCTCGCCATGATCCCCAGCGTCATCCTGTTCATCTTCGCTCAGCGGTACTTCATCGAAGGCGTCACCGCCGGGTCATTCCGCTGACTCAGCCTCCAGCACGACCGTGACCGGCTCGCATCCCTGAGCCGTCCCTTGGTCGTCGCCCGTCCACCGCTCGGCGCAAATGGCCGAGCGTCTCAAGAAAGCGAGCCGATGGCCGACCACTATCCCCACCATCGCCCGAAGTTCCACATCAGCCCGCCGCGCGGCTATCTCAACGACCCGAACGGGCCGATCGAGCTCGGCGACGTGTTCCATCTCTACTACCAGTCCCGGTCCTTGGCCGACATGGCCGTGCCGGTCGAGTGGGGACACGCGACGACGACCGACCTCGTGCGCTGGAGACTGCATCGTCCCGCCATGAGCCCGTTGCCCGGCGGATACGACTCAGACGGATGCTGGTCCGGTAACGCGGTCGTCGACGGTGACCGAGTGCGCGCGTATTACTCCGGCCATATCGAATCGAGGCCACTGGAGCACATCCTCACGGCGCTGAGCGACGAGAACGGTGCCAACTTCGGTCCTCCGACTCGGTTGCTCGACGACCCGGCAACGACCGAAGGCATCCGCATGCTCCGTGACCCGTTCGTATGGACGGATGCCGACGGCTGGCACATGGCGGTCGGCTCCGACGCCGCAGACGGGCTCGCCGCAATCCGCCACTACCGCTCGCACGACGGTCTGGACTGGGCCTACGACGGTCACCTGACCGAGTTGCAGCGAGGCGTCGTCGGCGGCGCCGATACGGGGGAGGGCTGGGAGTGCCCGCAGATCATCCGCGTCGACGGCCGCGAGATCGCCGTCGTCTGCTCCTGGTCGTTCGCCGACGGGCCGGGGCCGGTTCTGGCCTTCCCGATCGACGCGGCGCCTGCACCCCACGCGGTCGACGACGGCCACGACTTCTACGCACCCTCGGTCCTTCGAGAGAGTTCGTACGGGCCGCTCCTCTTCGGCTGGATCAGGGAGGGACGCGACGAGGCGTGGTGGAAGCACGAGGGCTGGGCCGGCGCGATCTCGCTGCCGCGACGGGTCTGGTTGAGCCCAGACGATGCCGGCGATGCGCGGCTGTGCAGCGAGCCGCATCCCGCGCTCGCCGGGTTACGCACCGGTGACCCTCGACCAGCCGACGGTTCGACACTTTCACCTCAGTCCGAGATCGCGGTGCCCGCCGGCACCGGCCGAGTGCGTCTGCGCTTCGGAGCCGAAGAGTGGGTCGACATCGACCTGGACTCCGCACAAGGGACGGTCACCATCGACACCGACCATGCCAGCACGAGCTCCCGCGCCCGCGGTGGCCGCGCGGTCGCCATAGACGCTTTCGACGCCTCATCCGGCAGGCCCGCGGTCAGGGTGTTCCTCGACGGGTCGGTGATCGAGGTGTTCACGAACGCAGGACGCTCGCTGACCACGCGCGCCTACCCGCTCAGCGGCACCGCGTGGACACTCGAGGCGCCGGTCGACGCCGTGGTGTGGACCCTCGCCACGACGGTCGAGACCGAACCTGTCGCATCGGTGACCCGACCGGAGGACGTCGTCACCGTCGCGTGAAATCGCGGCGGGTGAATGGGTCCGCTGCACACCGTTGTCGATACGCATTGATAGGAGCGACGCATACGTATCGCTGCCCTGATCTGTTCTGACGGGCCATCCCGAGTCGCTTTACCTTCAGAGAGGAAGGTCGTTCCATGGTTCCAACACACCTCCGCCGCCCGGCCAGGCGTCTCAGCTTGCGGGCGCGGTTCGCGAAGGCGGTCGCTGCAGCTGCACTCGGCGGAATCGCCCTGGCCGGCCTGGCGCCGCTCCCGAGCGAAGCGGCGACCCCTCAGCCCGTCTCGTCTTCCACGGGAAGCAGCGGCGCGAGCTACCAAGAGCCGTATCGTCCGCAATTCCACTACTCACTGCCGACCGGCTGGATCGGCGACCCCAATGGACTGGTCTACAAGAACGGGCTCTACTACTTGTTCAGTTTCGGGACATGGAAGGGGGCCGTCAGCAAGGACCTCACGCACTGGACGAACATTGATGTGACGGGGCCCGCGCCAGATCCGGGCAGCAGTGCGTTCTTCTCGGGCAGTGCCGTGGTCGACAGTCAGAACACCAGCGGGTTCGGAACGGCCAAGAACCCCGCAATGGTGGCGATCTACACCAGCGTGCAGGCAGGGACCAACGTGCAGTCGCAGAGCGTTGCATACAGCACGGACGATGGCCACACCTGGACGCGCTATGCGGGCAACCCCGTGATCGACATGGGGTCGGTCAACTTCCGTGATCCCAAAGTGTTCTGGTACGCGCCTGGTCACGAATGGATGATGGCGGTCACGCTGAGCGACCAGTACAAAGTCGCGTTCTACACCTCGCCCGACCTGAAACAGTGGACGCAAGCCGGCACCTTCGGACCTGCCGGGGCGACCACCGGAGTGTGGGAGATGCCCGACCTCTACCCCTTGCCGGTCGACGGGAACACGCGCAACCAGAAGTGGGTGCTGAGCGTGAGCGTCGGCAGCACTGGTGTGCAGTACTTCGTAGGGCAATTCAACGGATCCACGTTCGTACCCGACGGTCCGGCCACCTACACCCCACCGGCCGGAACGGCGCTGGACGGCTTCGAGTCAGGAAGCTACGGCGACTGGACAACGACAGGAAGCGCCTTCGGCAGCGCACCCGCGGCTGGCGCACTGCCCGATCAGCAGACAGTTACCGGCTACTCCGGCACCTACCTGGTGAACAGCTACAACGGCGGAGACGCCTCCACTGGAAGCCTGACCTCACCCGATTTCACTATTGACAAGCAGTACCTCAACTTCCTGGTGGGTGGAGGTCAGAACCCGTTCACCGCGGGCGCCGTCCCATTCGGCACTCTCCCGAGCGGGACCGTTTTCACCGACTTCTCTGGATCCGCATATGACCCAGGCTGGACGACCACGGGAGCGTTCGTCGGCACCGGACCCAGCCATGAGCAGCTCGGAAACCAGGTCAGCACCGGCGTGCTGGACACCTGGGGACCAGATGGCGACCCCGGCCAGGGGACCATCACGTCGTCCACCTTCGCCGTCAACAGTCCGTACATCGATCTGCAGATCGCCGGCGGTACGCACCCGATGAGTCAAGCGAATCCGACAGCCGTGAACCTCATCATCGACGGGAAGGTTGTCGAGACTGCCACCGGGAACAACACCGGGAACCTGCAGTGGGCTACCTGGGATACATCCGGCTATCAGGGGAAGCAAGCACAGATCCAGGTCGTCGATCAGAACGACGGCTCCACCGGCTGGGGGCATCTGATGGTGGGCGATATCGTCTTCGCCAACGAGAAGGCGCCCGTGTGGGACAACCAGACCTCGGTGAACCTCCTCGTAGACGGAAAAGTTGTGCGCTCGGCTACCGGCAAGAACAGCGAGAGCCTCGACTGGGCATCCTGGAACCTCGCCGACCTGCAGGGCAAGCAAGCGCAACTGCAGATCGTTGACAACGCGACGGGCGGCTGGGGACACATCCTCGCAGACGACTTCACCCTGGCATCCAAGCCGGCGCTGAACCAGATCCAGCGTGCACACTGGATCGACTACGGATCCGACTTCTACGCCGAGAACACCTGGAACGACGCACCGAACGGTCAGCGGATCAACATCGCATGGATGAACAACTGGGCGTACGCGGCCAACGTGCCCACCTCACCGTGGCAAGGCGCGGAATCGTTCCCTCGGACAGAGTCCCTGCGAACCGTGGACGGCAGCGTGCAACTGGTCCAAGACCCAGTGAAGGGGTTGAACACCTTGCGAAGCGGACCGGCCGCGAACGTCCGGAAGACGAAGGTCTCGGGCACCACAGCGCTTCCCATTAACGGGGCGGAACTGGAGCTGAACGCTCGTCTCACCGCCGGGACAGCATCGACGTTCGGCCTCAACGTTCGCGTCGGCAACGGACAGTCCACTCAGATCGGATACGACACCGGCAGCGGAGAGCTGTACATCGATCGCACCCAGTCGGGAAACACCAGCTTCAATCCGTCGTTCTCGGGACGAGCAACAGCCCCGCTCACGCTGGATGCCCAAGGTGGGATCAGCCTGCACATCCTCGTCGACGCCTCTTCTGTCGAGGTTTTCGCTGCCGACGGAACGCGTGTGCTGACCGAGCAGATCTTGCCAGATGCCTCGAGTACGGGAGTCACCGCCTTCGCCGCCGGCGGCACGGCCACGGTCGACTCCGTGCAGGCCTGGCACCTGAAATCGATATGGAGATAACCGTCCAGCCGGCAAGGGCTGCCCGTCCATCCCTGACACGCGACTGGCAACCCACCTGCGCGCGGAAGTGAATCAGCGCCAGAGCTGGAACGCACAAAAGCCCTTCGAGCCCGGTCAGTCTCCTCACTGACCGGGCTCGAAGTCGTTCTCGGGCGATGCCAGGTGGCGTTGACATCGAAACATGAGTGTGCTCATAATTGAGCGCGCTCGACTTTCCGGGTGACAGGAGGTCGAGACCTCGGTCATCACACGTAGCCGAAAGAGCGCCTCGAACCGAGAAGGAATGGACATGCGCGCTTTCGTCGTCAGCGAGTACAAGGGTCCGCTGTATGAAGCGGATGTGCCCGAGCCTGTTCTGGGCCTTAGCGATGTGCTCGTTCAGGTGCGAGCAGCAGGCGTCAATGCGTTGGACGAGAGGATCCGTGCCGGCGAGTTCAAGCAGATACTCCCGTACCGGTTGCCGCAGGTTCTGGGCAACGACGTCGCGGGAACGGTCGCTGCCGTCGGCGCCGAGGTGCGCGGCTTCGCCCCGGGAGACGAGGTGTACGCCCGTCCGAACAAGGACCGGATCGGAACGTTCGCCGAGCGGATCGCGGTTGCGGAACAAGACCTGGCTCTGAAGCCGGCGACTGTGACGTTCGAGGAAGCGGCCTCGCTCCCGCTCGTTGCGCTGACCGCTTGGCAGGCGCTCGTCGAGAAGGGGCGCGTGCGAGCGGGGCAACGCGTGCTCATCCACGGCGGTGCGGGCGGCGTCGGGACCATCGCGATCCAGCTCGCAAAGCAGCTCGGGGCATCCGTCGCTACTACCGTCAGCGCGGGCAACTTCGGCTTCGTCCGCGAGCTCGGTGCGGACATCGTCATCGATTACCGCAATCAGCGGTTCGAAGAACTCATCGACGGCTACGACCTCGTGCTCGACAGCGTCGGGGGCCCCAACCTGGAGAGGTCGTTGAGCGTGCTGCGGGCCGGTGGAAAGGCCATCGGCATAGCCGGGCCGCCGGACGCCGCGTTCGCCCGCGAGACCGGGGCCAACCCGGTGCTGCGCTTGGCGATGTCCGCGCTCAGCGCCCGCATTCGCCGACGGGCTCGGCGGCTCGGCGTGCGGTACGAGTTCCTCTTCGTTCGCGCAAGCGGCGACCAGCTACGTCAGGTCAGCGCCCTCGTAGACAACGGCGCGATCCGTCCCGTCGTCGGACGCGTCTTCCGCTTCGACCAGACGGCCGAAGCGGTGCGATCACTGTCCTCGGGCGGCATCCGAGGCAAGGCCGTGGTCAGCCACGCCTGAGCAGCTTCATCCATCACACCCACACCGAAACAGGAGAACATCATGAACACCGAAGACTTATCGAACGAAGCCGTCATCACGTCATACGCTCAGGCGCCGACCCGCACGGTCGAGGCCGGCGGCGTGACCTACGCGTACCGAGAGCTGGGACCGAAGAGCGGGATCCCTGTGGTGTTCTTCGTGCACCTCGCCGGAAACATGGACAACTGGGACCCGCGCATCGTCGATCCCATCGCAAAGAATCGCCACGTCATCACCTTCGACCAGTCCGGCGTCGGAAGCTCCACCGGCCGCGTTCGAGACAGCATCGAGGCGATGGCGGATGGCGCCTACTCCTTCGTCAAGGCACTCGGATACGAGAAGATCGACGTCTTCTCCTTCTCGATGGGCGGGATGATCGCGCAGGACCTCGTGCTGAAGCATCCCGACCTCGTGCGCCAGCTCATCCTCACCGGCACCGGCCCCAGGGGCGGCAAGGACATGGACAAGGTGGCCCGCGTCACGTATTGGGATGTTCTCCGAGCTGCGCTCACGCGGTCGGATCCGAAGGAGTTCTTGTTCTTCAACCGCAACGTCACAGGCAAGCGTGCCGGGCGTGCCTTTGTCGAACGCTTGAAGGAACGCACCACCGACCGCGATACGGCATTCAGGACTCCGGGACTGCCGACACAGCTTAAGGCGATCAAGAACTTCGGACGCTCGGCCTCCGCCGACCTGTCACGCGTGAGCCAACCCACCCTGATCGCCAACGGCGACAACGATCGCATGGTGCCGTCGGTTCTTTCCGAGGACCTGCACCGGCGCATCAAGGGCTCCGACCTGATCATCTACCCGGACTCGGGACACGGCGGGGTCTTCCAGTTCCACGACCGGTTCGCTCCCGTCGCCGTCGAGTTCCTCGGGTCGGGCGCCACGTCGTGACCCGCCGCCGTCGATTTCCCGTGACGCCCGTGACCGGAACGGAGGCCTTCCCGGGCCACGTGAAAGAATGAGTGGCCGCAGGTCCCAGCCCATTCAGCAACGAAGGACAGCCATGCCCCTGGCATCCAAGTCGCCCGGCCGACGTGAGCGGAACAAGCAGGAGAAGCTAGACCGCATCATGGCTGGAGCCAAAGAGCTCTTCGCCGAGCGCGGCGTCGACGACGTCACCACCCAGGAGATCGCCGACCGGGCAGACATCGGCGCAGGAACGCTGTTCCTCTATGCCAAGAGCAAGGCCGAGTTGCTGCTCCTCGTGCAGAACTCGACCTACGCCGAGGCGCTCGAGCAGGGCAAGTCGGCGGCGCAAGGCATCCGCGACCCCCTCGACGCGCTGATGGCGATCGTGCGACCGGTCGTGGAGTGCAACCGCAAGCAGATCGACAACGGACGAACCTATCTGCGCGAGATCGTCTTCGGCGACCCCGCGGAACCCAACCATCGTGCTGCGCTGGAGCTGACCGTGCAGACCGAAGAGGCGATCAGGGCCGTGCTGCTACGCGACGGGCGCATCGGCGAGAAGGATGCCGCGACAAGGGCGCACCTCGTCTCCGCCGCCATGTTCATCGCCATGGCAGCGACCAACAACATCGCCGCCCCGGTGAACGAGGTGGTGCAAGAGATCCGGGACCACGTGCGGGTGCTGCTACCCGAATAGGGGCGGCGGCTCACAATGCAGTCCGCGTCACGAGTGCGACGATGAACAGTACGAATGCCAGCCCGGCAGCAGTTGAGCGGAGAACGTCGATCCGCTGCCAACGTGTCACCACGGAAGCCCAGTCAGCCGGTAGATCGTCGGGATTCCAGTCGTTGACCCCCATGTTGATCGGGACCGTGCCGAGAAACGACGCGAGAACGAAGATGATGAGAGCCACCATTCCGGCGATTCGGAATCCAAATCCTTGCGCGAGACCTTCGCCGATCAACACCGCGACCGAGGCGAGCACCGCCGCCACCATAAGGATCGGGACGACTACCTTCAAGCGTTTCACCAGAGCAATCCGCGTACGCACGTGCGCGTCGTCGGGCAGTGAGGCGATCGCCGGTTGAATTCCCCAGCGAACAATGAATTCTTCCCCGGCCAACAGACCAGCCAGTACCAACTGGACGATGAGCAGAATCGTCATGGCTCTCTTCTTTCTGGTTGCGCGGTTCTGGCTCGCCCTTGTCGCTCGAGCAATTGCGCAGGCCGGGTCAGCTCGCGCGGCTGATCTCCCGGAGGAGGGCTCGAGCCGCGCGCTGTGCAGCGTTGACGATGACGGCATTGTCAACGCCAGGGGCAACTGCTTGCGCTGCCGAGTTGATGCTCAGGACCGACATCCGCAGCAGCAGCACGTTCTCGTCGGTGCGCTCGGGAAGCAGTTCGCTCAGGTCGTCGATGAGAGCGCTGAGCAGCGAGCCGACTCGGTCACCGCCGCCCTTTGCGAGGTCTCGGATGACCAGCGGGTTGGCTGCCATGAAACGGATGGCGCGGAGCTTGTCCGCCGAGAAGGACAAAACCCAGCGCAATACCGCCTGCTCGAGCAGATCCGCAGTGCGGGGCTGCTGGTGTAGCCATTCGATCAGCTGCTCTGCCTCGCTCCCACGTTCATCCATGAGGGATTGAAGGATCGCCTCTTTCGAAGCGAAGTGGTAGTAGAGCGACGCCTTGTTGATCCCCAGCGCTTCCGCGATTTGCCGTAACGACGTTCGCTCGTACCCGTACCTGGTGAACAGCTCGAGTGCGACCCGCTGTGCCAATCGACGTGTCTGGGCGCCACTACGACGTCGAACGCGGGTGTCGGTGTCCGAGCTCATGGCACTAGTCTACCTAACGACCGGTAGGTTGGCGAGCACAAGACCGGATGCCGCGGCGGACGCGTATGCTGCCGCGTTACCGGGGAAGGGCATCCCGGAGCGCAGCGACGAAGGGGCGTAGTCGGTCGGCGACGTGTTTGTCGAGGTCCTGTCGCGCGCTGGGGTCCCGCGCCCGATCCTCGGTGGCCCGGGTCGCGACGGCCATCAGCGCGTGCGTGAAGTCGCCGATCAGCTCGGGGTCAGCGTCGCCTGACCGCCTCGTCGCAAACGCGACCACACCGGGAGCCGCGGACAAGGTCGTGGTGCTGTTCGACTAGCGCGTCCGGGCTTCCGCCGTCTGCCCGCGAGGTTCAGGCGACGATCTCGTCGGCATTCTCGGCGATCCAACCCATCAGGGGCAGCAGTCGCTCCGTCACCTCACGACCGCGCGGCGTCAGGCTGTAGTCAACGCGCGGCGGCACGGTCGGCTGGGCGGTACGCAGCACGAACCCGTCCTTCTCGAGGATGCGCAACGTCTGCGCAAGCATCTTCTCGCTGATGCCCTGCACCGTTCGGCGCAACTCGCCCCATCGCAGGTCGCTCCGCGATAGGGCGACCAGGATGAGCACACCCCACGTACTCGTGATGTGATTCAGCACGATGCGGCTCGGGCATTCCGATGGAAGAACGCCATCGGTGAAGCCGAAGCCGTTCAACGACTCAATTCCGGTATCCACGTAAGTAACTTACCAAAAGGTGGGTACCGCCGTTTGGGAAGTTTGGTTACCTTCCGCGGGTTGACCATGACGAACCCATCGAAAGGATCCCCCATGACCATCGTCGTCACCGGTGCCACCGGCCAGCTCGGCCGTCTCGTCGTCGAGTCCCTCCTGGAGCGCGGCGTACCTGCCGGCACCATTCGTGCCCTCGGACGCAGCGCGGAGCGCCTCGCACCTCTCGCCGAGCGCGGAGTCGAGACCGCCGTCATCGATTTCGAGCAGCCTGAGACGCTCGACGGCGCCTTCGACGGCGCAGACGTGTTGCTGCTCGTTTCGGGATCCGAGACGGGGAAGCGCGTGCCGCAGCACCGCAACGCGATCGATGCGGCCGTGCGAACAGGCGTCGGGCGCGTCGTCTACACGAGTGCGCCCTACGCGACCACCTCCGAGTTGGTGCTCGCGCCCGAGCACGCCGAGACTGAGCGGCTTCTCGCCGACTCCGGCCTCACCGTGACAGTTCTGCGAAACAACTGGTACACCGAGAACTACGCGGGAACCCTCGACGTGGCCGCCGCGACCGGTGAGATCGTCGGAAGCGCTGGCGACGGTCGAGTGGCGAGCGCGACGCGTGCGGAGTATGCGGAAGCGACCGCCGTCGTCCTCACCACACCGGGTCACGACGGCGCAATCTACGAGCTGAGTGGAGACCGCGCCTGGACCTTCGAGGAGTTCGCCCGCGAGGCGAGCACGCTCCTTGGGCGCGATGTCGTCTACCGCTCCGTCGCACCCGAGGAGCACGTTCGCATCCTCACCGACGCGGGCCTCGACGAGGGAACGGCCGTATTCGTCGCCGCGCTTGACGGCAACATCCGCGACGGTGCGCTTGGCCAAGCGTCGCCGACGCTCGGCGAGCTTATCGGCCGTCCGACGACCACCCTGGCGGAGGGTCTCGCGCAGCTGCGGGAACCGGCGGCCGCCTGATCCAAGGCGCGTGAAAGCGGCCGCAGCTCTCGGTCTCGAGATGCTGCGGCCGCTCGCATGCGGCATCCGCCTCGGATGCTCATTCCAGTCGCGTAGGGATCAGGCGCCGTTCCTGAGATCGCTGAGGCGCTCGTGGCGCAGCGCGATCCGGTCGAATACCGCGGTGCACGAGTCGCCCATCGGCGCCTGAGCCATGAATCCGACCTTCCATCGAGCGCCACCGGGGACCAGGTGGAACAGTCTGCCGAAATCCCAGCGAACGCCGTCCGTCGAGGAGTGGAAGGCCCAGGCATCCCCGAGGCGTGCGATTCGCAGATGAACATCGGTGCCGGTAACGACGGCGCTGTTGCAGTCATCGGAGAAGCGGTCGGTGACCACGGTGACAACCATCGCCTGGCCGGCCGGCGAGTACTCGAAGCAGAGCTTCGCCCAATGATCGTCGTCGCTGTGCAGGGCCAGCACCGCTGCGTCGAATGTTGTGCGTGCGCTGGTGACGCGAGTACGGGCCGAGAGGGTGAAGTCGTCCCCGGGCGCATCGAACCCAAGGCTCGTCGCCTCGTGTTGCGAAGGGCCGCCGAGCGCATCGTTCGACCAGTCCACCCCGCCAGCCGCCGTGAGTGTGAGCTCGCCCGCGGAGGCGTCGTACGACGCCGCGCCCGGCTTGTGGGTCCAGGACAGCTCAGGGAGGCCGGCAACGGGTATCAGCATGACGGCAAAGCTAGCGGATGCCGGTGACCACGGCGGCGCACTCCGGACGACAGCAACCTGCGCCGGACCTCGCCGTGATCAGCCCAAAGCGACCCCAAGGACGAGATCAGCGTCAGTCGTCAGACTTCTTCCGATGCTTCGGTCTCGCGAAACGCCGACCCCTCGAACGCCACGCTCGGATTTTCGGCCAGGTCCATCAGCTTTGAACGTTGCCCTCAGTTGCTGCTGCATCTGCCATGGCGTCCTCCAGGAGTTCAGTCTCTCACCCGGGCGGTGGCGCGCTGACGACGCGCTTGTCGACGGCGGATACCACCAGAGTGTCGATGCGGTTTCCGACGACGGCGGCCGGTGGGGTTGCTGATACGTAGCGCATCGTCCCATTGCGGTCGGGGCGCCAGACGTTGTGTCCATCGTCGTCAACCGACACGCTCCCGGGTTCGCTGAGCGTGAGGCCCCAGTCCTCAGCGTCGACGGCCAGAGCGACGGCCATCGGATCCCAGCTGGGGCGTCCGCCATCGGGGCCGCAGAAGAGTCGATAGGCGGACGAGACCGGGTCGAGCCGGCTCGAAGCCGTCAGGCTGCGCCCGCTCTCGACGTCGGTGCCCATTTCCCATCCGAGGAAGTCCAGTGGCGTCGGCCACTCGCGGAGGAAGCGCTGCGTAAGTGCGGGCGCCTTTGCAAAGTTGAATTCCACGCCGTTCGGAAAGCGGCCGCCCATGACAGCGCCGTGGCTGATCTTTCGACGAATCAATTCACCATCGACGGTGTCGAGCAGTGCGACGAGATTGTCGTAGAACCCGAGTGAGACGAGAACCAGAGATTGTTCGTCCGCCGAGTCGAGAACGTCGCGCCACAATGCCACCGCGTCATGCACGTCCTCAGAGTCGGCGGGTGACCCAAAGCGGGCGACGAGTTGCTTCGCGTAGTCGTTCTCGGCGATGTTGTCGTCCACTGGAAGGCGCAGGCCCACGGGGATCTCGGGCCGCCCGAAAGCGCGGTTGACCACCTTGACTGCGAGGTGTCCCCAGCGGCTCGGCGTGTTCACGAAGACCGCGGTGATCTCGGCGCGGCCCTCATCGGCCAGCGCATGTGCCAACGCCAGTGCTCCCACGTCGTCGACGTCGTCGAAGATGTCTGTCTCGATGACCAGCTTCATCGCCATGCTCTAGCTCCCGCCTGTCTTCCAAGTCGAGCACTCCGGCACCGTCGCGAGGCGTGAGGATGCAAGCTGGCGCCGTGCGACGCGGAACTAATACTCCCAGGTGAGGAGTTCGTCATACTGCTCCTCGTTCGGCTCAATGTTCGGGGGTCGCTCTTCCCACTCGTTGACTTGTTCCTCCGGCATGTCGATCACTTCGAACCGCACAACGACACCCGCGGTGATGAGCACCGACATGCTGTATCGGCCAACGGTGTTGAAGCTTACGAAATCACCGCCGGCACGAGCAGCATCGACGATCTCGCTTTGGAGTGCGTCGACGTCTTGTTCAGGCTGCAGGATGAACATCTGCCCATCGACGCGAACTTTGTTGATCTGCATGAGGCCTCTGTTCGTCGGCAATAGCGGTCAACGCTATGCCTGTTGTCTGCACGCGGCGGTGAGTTGCAATTACTCACGGGCGGCATCCAGCAAGCCGGGAGAGACGGCAGCACAGATTCCGCGCGCTATGCCTTGTTCTCTTCTCGCAGCCGCTCGTAGGCTTCCCGAATGACCAGTCGCATCGCCGCTATCTCGATGGTTGCTCTCGATCCCCAGCGGGTCGCCGAGTTCTGGCGATCCGTGCTCGGGTGGGAACTTCTGCTGTCCGATGCCACGGGAGCCGACATCGGCCCGGCCGATGGGTCGGGGCCGCGAATCGAGATCGGACGGGTTCTCGATGGAAAGACCGTGAAGAACCGCATCCACCTAGACCTCCGGGCCGACGGCACCAGTCAGAGTGAGGAATTGCAGCGACTGCTGGCGCTGGGGGCGACCAAGATCGATGTCGGACAGCCAGCCGACGCGACCTGGGTGGTGCTCGCCGATCCAGAGGGCAACGAGTTCTGTCTCCTGCTGCGAACGGTTCAGGAGGCAGCCGGCTAGCGCCTCATCTGACGCCATTGGGCTGGATGTGCCGGTGGCCTAAGAGAACTACGCCAACGAGCATCCGTTCTACATATCATCGCTCTGCACTCGGCCCCGTGCGGGGGCACCCACGTCACGAGCCACAGCGCCCTCCCGGCCTATGCTTGGCCGCGTGGAAGCCACACAGCTCCGGGGCGGACCGATCCTGACTCTGACGGTCAACCCGGCCCTGGACATCAGTACGTCCACTGAGCAGGTGGTCGGCAACCACAAGCTGCGGTGCACCACGAGCCGCTTGGATCCAGGTGGTGGCGGGGTCAACGTGTCGAGGGTCGTGAGGCGGTTAGGGGGCCGCACGCTTGCGGTGTATACGGCAGGGGGACCTGTCGGGGAGGCCTATCGCCGCCTCATCGAAACCGAACGCCTGCCGAGCGTGGTAGTTCCCATTGAAGGCAGCACGCGCGAAAGCTTCACTGTGGATGAGAACTCCAGCGGTGCTCAGTACCGCTTCGTCCTCGAAGGCCCGACGCTGAGCGAGGAGGAGTGGGGTGCCTGTCTGGACTTCGTGAGCCAGGCGATCGAGCCCGGAGGGTACCTGGTGGCGAGCGGGAGCCTGCCACCCGGGGTTCCCGACGACTTCTACGCACGAGTGGTCCGCCTCGCTCGCGACAGCGGGGCTCGTTGCGTGGTCGACTCCACCGGGCCTGCGCTGACCGAGGCGCTCGCCGAGGGAGTGTTTCTGGTTACGCCAAGCCGCCGCGAACTAGGAGCACATTTCGGCGTGACGCTGGACAGCGAGCGCAGTCAGCTGGAAGCCGCGTCCGCCCTGATCGCAGATGGATCGGCGGAGTACGTCGCACTGACGCTGGGAGACGCCGGTGCTGTTCTGGCGTCGAAGGCGGGAGTCGTGCGATTGCGCGCACCGTCCGTAGACGTAGTGAGCACCGTAGGTGCAGGTGACTGCTTCCTCGCGGCGTTCGTGCTGAGGCTTGCGCAGGAACGCTCCGTCGAGGATGCATTCCGCGCGGCCGTGGCCGCAGGCGCGGCTGCTGTGACGACCCCCGCGACCGAATTGTGCCACAGGGCTGACGTCGAACGTCTTGAAGCCGAGCTGGGCGCGGCGGCTCTCTGACCTCAAGCGTCCCGTCCACACTGCAGCGGGGCAGGAAGGCCGGGCCCAAGCACGAGGCCTCAGGCCTGGATCAGGACTTTGAGCGCGTTGTATTCGGCTGCGTTCCCGAAGACTTCGTAGGCATCCATCAGCTGATCGAAGTTGAAACGGTGCGTCACGAACCTGTCCGCTGGGAGGCGGTGCTGGCTCACCAGCTTCAGCAGCATGCCAAGGGTGTTGGTGTTCACCAGCCCTGTGGAGATGTCGATGTTGCGGATCCAGAGTTTGTTGAGCGCCAGCTCGACGGGCTTGCCGTGCACTCCGATGTTGGCGACGTGCCCGCCTGGCCGCACGATATCCACGGCCATCGTGAACGTTTGAGGCACGCCGACTGCCTCGATCGCCACGTCGACGCCGTCGCCGTCGGTGAGGGCCAGAACCTGGTCCTTCCAGTCCGTCTGCCCTGAGTTGACGATGTCCGTGGCGCCGAAGTCTCGTGCACGAGCGAGTCGAGCGTCGTCGAGGTCGATGGCGATGACTTTCGACGGGCCGTACAACCGTGCCGTCATCACCGCCGCGAGTCCGACCGGCCCTGAGCCGACGACTGCGACAACGTCGCCGGGCTGGACGTGCCCGTACTGCACCCCGATCTCGAAACCGGTCGGGAGGATGTCCGAGAGCAGGATGCCTTCGGCGTCGGTCACTCCATCCGGCACCTTGTACACGGAGTTCTCAGCGAACGGGACGCGGACGTATTCCGCTTGCGTGCCGTCGATCATGTACCCGAAGATCCACCCGATCCCGGGCGTCCCCTCTGGGCTCAGACAGTGGCTGTACAGGCCCTTGCGACAGTTCGAGCACACTCCGCACGAACTGATGCAGGCAAGGATCACACGGTCGCCGATGGCGAGTTGGGTGATCCCCGATCCGATCTCGGTGATAACACCGATGCCCTCGTGCCCCAGAATGCGGCCTTTCGCCACTTCTGGCACATCGCCCTTGAGGATGTGCAAGTCGGTGCCGCAGATGGTCGTGGCCACCATCTTCACGATGATGTCGGTCGGACGCTGGATCACGCGGTCCGGCACCTCGGTCCAGCTCTTCTCGCCCGGGCCGTTGTACACGAGAGCCTTCATTTCACAGTCCTCCGGTCGTATGCGGTGCGCCGTCGGATACCGGTCGGCGCAGTACGAGCCAAGCCATGTCGTGCGCGCAGCGGCAGGGCAGAAAGTCCCGCGACATCGGCGGTGCATCTGAAAGGGCCCTCGGTCCCTTCGAAGGGAGCTGTTGGCGATCGGGCTCGGGCCATGAACGCGCGCATTCCAGACGCCAACGCCGGCCAGGCGTAAGAGAACACCTGAAGGACCTTCGGCCCTATGCCCTCGTAGCCGTGCGCCGCACGCTCAGAGCAATACGCAGAAGTCGGAAATAAGGGAGCACGTGATGGGGATCATCGAAAGTGCGACACCTGGGATCTACATCGGCTTCGGTGCTTTCGTCGTTCAGCTGGGCAACCTGATCGTCATCGCGATCATGCTCGCCCTCTTCGTTCTGGCGCTGATCGTGCCGTTCCCGAGAGCGCGGCGCCGGAAATGAGCGACGACGAGGTCTATACCTGGACGGGTCGGATCCGCCGGTGGCTTCTGAAACGCCTCCCACCGGACAAGCTGCTGCCGCAGGATCAGCCCAGCTATGTTGCATCCTGGATTTACGTGTTCGGCATGGCCGCGCTCGCTGCGCTCGCCGTCGTCGTCATCTCGGGCCTGGTGCTCAGCCTGAACGGTCCCGCCTGGTACCACGTGTCGTCGGTCGGGCACTTCACCAACGGTGTGCACCTGTGGAGCGTCGAACTGTTCTTCCTCTTCATGGTGGTGCACCTCTGGGGCAAGTACTGGATGGCCGCGTGGCGGGGCGGACGCGTGCTGACTTGGATCACCGGCGTGATCGCGTTTGCCGTGTCGATCGTCGCCGGGTTCACCGGTTACCTCTTGCAAACGAACTTCGACTCGCAATGGATCGCCTTCGAGGGCAAGGACGCACTGAACGCGGTCGGGGTAGGCGCCTGGTTCAATGTTGCCAATCTCGGGCAGATGTTCACCTGGCACATCGTTCTGCTCCCGATCGCGGTTGCCGCGATCGTGGTTCTTCACGTTCTCCTCGTTCGGATGCACGGGGTCGTGCCGCCGATCGACGCGGACGAAACAGACGACCAGGTCGTCAGGCCGGGCAATGAGTCGGAGGTAGGACGATGAGTTCGAAACCGCGCATGTCCTGGCGTTCGGGCGACGACCTGGTCAGCCGGCCCTGGCGTGGACGCGTCCGTGATTACGACCTGGTCAAAGAGGTCGCCGTCGGATTCGTGGTCGTCTCCCTGCTCACACTCGGGCTCGTCGCCATTCTCGGATCCCCCGACGAGCCGAGCGTGACGTTCGCAGCCTGGTCGAAAGCGCAGCCCATCGACTTCGCGACCACGGCGACGGCCGAGCTCGGCAGAACGAGCGACACCGCCACTTACGGTCCTCCTTATGACCACACGCCGGACGCGACCCAGACCATCGGGCCACTAGACCTGCAGAGCATGTCCGGCGTCCGCATCCCGATCGATACGGCGAACGCGTTCGTGATCGCGCCGTTGAAGACCTTGCCGCACATGCCGGCGGCCGTCGACACATGGACAGGGGCGTCAGCGGCCGATCAGGCACGATGGACGACGAACTACGGCAAGGCGCTCGCCGCCAACAAGTCGTCCGCGCTTCCGACTGCTCGCACCGCCTACGGACCGGTCCCGGCTCTTATCACTTCGCTCACCGGGATGGCGCGAAGCGGTGCGCTCGACGGCGCACTCGCCGGACAGAACGGCTTCTACAACCAGGACTACACCAAGGCGATCCTGTTCCTCGGCGACGGTGCCTACTTCCAGAACCTGGCTACGGCTCAGCATCTGACCGGCGACCAGTGGGGAATGATGAACGAGACCGGCAACTATCCGGGCCAGTCGTGGCTGTGGCTGTTCTCGTTCTTCTACCAGGTGGAGCCTTTCGCATCGGCGCCGAACGCCGACCTGCTGGTCGTGCTCATCATGGGTATCCTCACGGTTCTGCTGGCGCTCATCCCGTTCATCCCCGGGTTGCGGACCATTCCGAAGTGGATCCCGGTGCATCGGCTCGTGTGGCGGGACTACTACCGCTCGCGAGGGAAGCGCTTCGAGCAGGATGCTTCGGAGTCGCATGCAGTTGAGCCCGACAGGGTGGCAGAAAAGGTCGGTTGATACTCGCTTGATGTCAGCCGCCCGTGCCATCATTCGTACATAGGTTCGAATCGCGGAGGCTGGCATGCGTGGCGAAGCAACGGTGCTGCACGCCGATCTCGACGCCTTCTACGCCTCGGTCGAGCAGCGCGACGCTCCGCAGTTGCGGGGCAGGCCCGTCATCGTGGGCGGTGGCGTCGTGCTGGCGGCGAGCTACGAGGCGAAGGCTCGAGGCGTCCGCACCGCGATGGGCGGGCATCAGGCACGCGAGCTGTGCCCGGATGCCGTCGTCGTTCCCCCGCGCATGGATGCCTACTCCGCGGCGAGCAAGGACGTGTTCGCGATCTTCCGCGACACGACGCCTCTGGTCGAGGGGCTTTCCATCGATGAGGCGTTCCTCGAAGTTGGCGGTCTTCGACGCATCGCGGGCACACCCGAAGAGATCGCGGTGCGGTTGCGGGCGCGGGTGCGCGCGGAAGTGGGTCTCGCGATCTCGGTCGGGGTTGCGCGTACCAAGTTCCTCGCCAAGGTGGCCAGCGCGGTGAGCAAGCCCGACGGACTCCTTGTCGTCGAACCCGCACGGGAAGAGGAGTTCCTGCTCCCGCTCCCGGTGGAGCGATTGTGGGGAGTCGGTGCCGTGACGGCCGAGAAGCTGCATCGGTTGGGCATCCGTACCGTCGGGCAGCTGGCCGAGCTGGAAGAGGGGACGGCGCAAAAGGCCCTGGGCAAGGCGGTCGGTGCGCATGTGCACGCGTTGGCCAGGTTGCGGGATCCCCGGCCCGTAGACACCACGCGGCGGCGCGGATCCATCGGGTCCCAGCGCGCGCTCGGCTCGCGCCCGAGAACGGTCGAGGAACTCGACCTCATCCTCACCCAGATCATCGATCGTCTCGCTCGTAGGCTTCGCGACAAGGACCGCACGTGCCGCACCGTCGTGCTGCGCCTCCGCTACGGCGATTACACGAAAGCCACCCGTTCGCGCACGCTCCGGTGCCCGACCGACCGCACGGCGGTGCTGCTCGCCATCGCGCAAGGCCTGCTCGCCGTCGCTGAGCCGAAGATCGCGGAACACGGCATCACCCTCATCGGGATCTCCTTGTCGCAGCTGGGCCGCACGGACAGCATCCAGCCCGAGCTGCCGATCGACTGGGGTGAGGGATCTCGACTCGACGCGGCGGTCGACGCTGTGCGGGACCGTTTCGGCGCGGCCTCGGTGTCCCGGGCCGCGCAACTCGGTCGTGATCCTGGCTTGTCCGCGCCGCTGCTGCCAGAACACGAGTGACCGTCGCGTCAACGCAGGTAGGCGTCGACGAACAGCTGGCCGCGGATCTCGCGGAGTTCGTCGATGATCCGCTCGTACGTCTTCTTCGTCAGACCCGACGCGACGATGTCATGCGGTCCAAGGGCAGGAAGTCGGCCGGTTCGGATGCGCACCACCTCCCAGCCGGTCGAGCGCACTGCGCGGTCCTTGCGCTCGTCGACCCTCTGTCGTTTGCCGACATGCTCGAGCCCGTGCCGTCCGGTGCTGTCGTATTCCACCGCGACCTGCAGTTCGGGCAGCAAGATGTCGGGCCACACCTCGAGGTGGTCGAAGAACGGGCGGCCGATGCGGATGGCGTTCAGCCCCGCCGTGAAGGCGAGTCGCGATTCGAGCCCCGCACGCAGCTCCGCCTCGACCGCGGATGCCGGCTTCGGAGCGCACACACTTAGGAACGCGGTTCCGACGGGCAGCGCCGGCGTCTTGTCGCAGATCCTCCGCGCCGGCCGGGGTGGTCGCGCAGGTCGTGGCCCATCCTCAACCACGCTCAGCCGTGGATTGGGGCGCGAGAGCGCCAGCCGTGTGCATTCGGGACACCACGCCGAACGCCTGCGCCGCTGCCCGGGCCGCTCGCGCTGCTCCGCAGGCGTCGCCACGAAGATGTGGCCAGCCTCGCACTGCCACTGCAGCAGAACCTCTGCCGCGGGCGGGATCTGCGAGAGAGTGAACCCCTGGTTCAGGTCAGGATGATACTGCCTGATCAACGCAGGAAACGAAGCCCACGCCTCCCGATACGTTCCGACCGGATAGGGCACGTCGGTGCCGCGCGAGAACTGGCGCCTCGCCCACCACTGATCCACCGGTTCCGCCACACCGGCATGGTAAGCGTCGCCAGCGACAGGGGCCGGCTGCACCTCCAGGACAGATAGACCTGAGACCGATCGTCGCTTTCGCTCGTCCCGAGTCGTGGCTTCTACTGGGCCCACGGTGGAGCCATGAAGGACGAGTCGTCTTCCATCGTCACCGTCATTCCCACAGGAGTCACCACCCATGCAGAAGCCGGCCTGCCCGATAGATTGCTCGCGCAGAAGAGCGATCCTGCCGGTACTGCGATTGTCTCGCCTGCCCTGAGTAGCGCCGTGTACCCATCGACCTCTGTGGTGATTTCTCCCGCGAGAACGTGGAAGACCTCCTCTGCTGACATGCGGTGCGGTCGCCCTGCCGTGTTGGGAACGAAGTCCGCGCGCCATGCGGCGAGCTGACGCGAGCCCAGCTGTGAGCGCACGTGCGAGTGGAAAACCACGTCGTGCGCGGTGAATGAATCGGCGGATTCCGCGGACGTTCGGATCATGAGATCTCCTATCGGTCAACGATGTTGACTATAGGAGACGATACCGACCTCGGTCAATCATGTTGACTGTTTGGTAGTCTGGGTGACGTGGCGAGCAGTGTTCCAGACAATGCGGCTCCGTTCCTCCTGCTCGCGACCTTTCGTGGAATGGTTGATGAACTACACCGCCGTCTGGCCGCGGTCGGCTTTTCCAACGTCACAGCCGCGCAGGGGCTGGCGATGCAGGCGATGGGTGAAGGATGTACCGGCATAGAGCTCGCTCAGCGCCTCGGCGTGTCCAAACAGGCGGCAGCCAGAACCATCCAGGGCCTTGAAGCAGCCGACTTCGCCAAGCGAATCCGGAACCCGAACGATCGTCGTGAACAAATCGTCACACCATCCGCAAAGGGACTTCGAATGCTCGCCATGTCCGGCGAGATCCTTTCGGACCTCGTTCAAGAGTGGCGCCAACGCGCCGGTGATCACGACGTGAACGTGACCCTTGAAACGCTGGCAAATGCCAACCACGGCTCAAGACCGTGGACACATACGCCAGTCGACTTCTAAGACTCCTCACGCTCAACGTGGACCAGCGGTCCGGCGTTCATCGTCGAGTCGACCGTGGCGAGTCTGGCGGTCGGGCAGGAGCCGCCCGGGGAGTCTGAGCACCATCTCAGTTTGATCGTCGCGCTTGAGGGCGGACTCTAGTCTCAGTCCTAATCCGGCTGGATCGGCCGGCCTCTAACCTCGGAGAAATCACATGACCAACGCTGCCGACGCCACCACTGTCGCCCCCAAGCATCCGGTGCCGCACTTGCGCCCAAGGATCCTGCTGAAGAAGTCCGATCTCGGGTCACTCCATCCGACTGTGCGGGCCGAGGCGGAACGTCGCGCCGCAAGCATCCAGCTGCGCGTCGCCGACGCGATCACGGCCTTCGCCGGCTCGATGTGGTTCGTCTATCTGCACATTCTGTTGTTCGCGGTATGGATGCTCGTGCTCGAGAAGTCGCCGTGGCCCACGTTGACCCTCATCGTCTCGCTGGAGGCGATCTTCCTATCAACGTTCGTGATGATCGGACAAAACCGTCAGGCGGCCTTCCAACAGGCAAAGGCCGACCGCGATTATCAGGAGCAGGGATCGCTGCTCAAGGAGAACACCGAGCTCACTCGGCTGATCCACACCCTCACCGAAGAGATCCACGCACGGGTACTCGCCGATGTTCTGGCGCAGCAGGCAACAGCCGTAGGTGACACGCCCGTGGTGTGAGGGCGGCGGTTTCCGTCAGCGCTAGGGACGTAATCGGATCGGTTCACGTGCGGTTTTGGCACCCGGATGTCAGCGCGCGGCGAGGAACTCGACGATTGCGTTGGCCAGTTCGGGCGATACCAGAGCGCTGCCGTGATCGCCCGGAACGGAGACGTACCGCCCGTTCTGCAAGAGCGACGCCAGCTGATCGGCTTCGGAGCGTTCGTCCCGATCACCGATCGCGACACGCGTCGGGACAGCAATCTGTGCCAGGGCGGCCTCAGGGGTCGAGACCAGTGAATTCAACAGGTACAGCAGCGTCCGGGGCTCCGTGCCGCCGCGCGAGAGCGCCTCGGCTATCCGCGCATCCGTCGACCCGGGCTCGATCGCGACTCCCCTGGCAAGGGCGGTGAGGACTCGGTGATTCGTCCCACTCTGTTGCGGGCCGGTCACCTTCGCCAATCCCTGTCCAGCCACGATGGCGTGCCCGGGCTGCGCGCCCCGTGCGAGCATCCTGACGACGATGCGTGCACCGAGTGAATATCCGGCGAGGTCATAGTCTCGATCGCCGAGTCCGAGATGTTCGATGAGGGCGAAGCCATCGTCGGCAAGCACGTCTGACGGATACCCGGAAGGACCATCCGGTTTGCCGCTGCTTCCGCAGCCACGCGAGTCCGGAACAACGACGCGGTACCCATGCTCGGCAAGGGTGAGAACCGGGTCGTACTCAAGCAGACGCGAGCCTGCCCCGCCGAAGCCGGGCAGGAAAACGAGCGTTCGGCCGGCGCCGATCTCGGTCCACGCCAATTCCACGCCGTCGCGGCCGGCGAACCTATACGTACCCATGGTGTGGGCGAGCCTAGCCCGCTTGAGTGCGGCCAAGAGCGGCAGGGCGTAGCGGGATATTCGAGCCCGATCCTTACGGGTTCCGGGTCAGTCCTGGTCCAGGTCGCTGAGTCGTTGGTCGACGCGTTCCTGGAGCTGCCGCGTGTGGAATGGCTTGAGGATGAAGACGTCGGCTCCGGCTTGCAGGCTCTCGTCCTCGTCGTTCTGGGCCGTCATCGCGGACAGCACCACAATCAGCGCATCACTGATGTCGCGAATCCGTGTGATGGTCTCGAGCCCGCTGATGCCGGGCATCTTAAGGTCGACGGTGATGACTACCGGATCGGTGGCGCGCACCGCCGCGAGGCCGTCGAGCCCGTTTGGTGCTGTCACCACGGAGAGACCGGCGCGTTCGAGCACCGTGGAGATCATGTCGCGGAGATCGTCGTCGTCTTCAATGACGACCGCCCGCCGGCCGGCAGCTGGGCTCACCGGATACGGGTGAACTGGTCGACTCGGGTGATTCCTACCCCGGGATTGGCCCCACCTGCGGCCCAAGGTCGTCTGCCCATGCGATTGTCTTCCCCTCGAGGTACGCGTCGATCCTATCTAGACGCTCGTATGAGGCACTGCCTTATCACCGGCGCGGGGAGCAACTAACGTCTCACTGATAACCCGCCAGTGGGGTCGGGAGTCTTGATGGTGGGTTCGACGGCATCAATCCGCTGACCTTTCGATTTTCAGTCGGCTCCAGTGGCCCTACCGGGTCGCGCAATTGGGCCAACTTCCGCGGAATTACGCGGATTTTGAATGTCGTGCTATCACTGCGATCGCGTTCGTTTTCGCTGGAGTGTGGGCAAAATGTGGGCAAACGCGACACGGCGTGACCGCCGGGCGGCGTGCGTCAGTCCTTGAGGCGCCCGGTCCAATAGCCCGGTCGGCGCTTCTCATGGGCGTAGGCGATGATGACTATCTCTTCACCGAGATCGACGTAGATCACGTCGAAGGGGAACCCGGCGACGCTGCGCGAGTAGATCTGCGGTGAGTATTTCCGACCTCTATAGAAGCCCCACTTGATGGCGGGATCGAGGATGCTCTCTACTGCAGCATCGGCGGCATCCATGAAAGCGTCGCCCAGGCCTTCGTTGCGATCGTCATACAAAGCGCGGCTGCCCGGTACTCGTCGAACGCTTCGGCGTGTTCGCGCCAGCCGCGCGTCACTTGCGACGTGCTGCGATCTCAGCGCGGATCTGCGCGTGTGCCGTGCGTCCGTCGACCAGCCTCGCCGTTCCACTCACGACTTCGCTCACCCGTCGGTCGATGACCTCGTCCCATGCCTGGTCCATCTCACCTTGTTCGGCGTCGTCGAAATCTACGCTGAGCAGAAGCTGGCGAGCAGCTTCGAGGCGCTCGGTGGTGTCGAGCGACTTCCCCGCCTCGATGTACTCGGCAAGCTTCGCAGTCATGCCACGAGTGTAAGGCGAGACGCCCGCCGTTTGCACGGTCGCACCTTGTCGTGCCCGTGCTGGCGCGACAAACGCTTCAATTGAGGATCCGCTCGCGGGCGTCATTGTGATGCGCGGCGAGCCACCAAGTACAGCGGAAAGAAGATCACGAACAGAACAACGCAGAACGCGACCCAGACTCGCGGTGCGTCAATCGTGAAGCCCCCGAGCTGCACAGCAACCGGCTCATTCTGGCGAGTATGCGAACGCGCGTCGAGGTAGACCCAGACGTCCAGAATGATGAGCACCATGACCGCGATAACGGTCACGGTCAGCCCACTAGTCACACCTGCAGTCACCGTCACCCTCCGGCGCCAAGTCTAAGGTTTGCGATATCCACATGGCGTGAGCATCAGGGGCCGGATCGTGGACCGAATGCCGGTCCCTCATGGGATCAGGAGAAGGCTGAGTCGGGGAAGCCGATCCCGCTGCATGCGCATTCGAGATTGCCGTCCGTGCCGCCCAAGGAATTATCTCAGCTCCCATCTCTCGGATCACGAGAATCCGTGCCATGGCGAATGCTGGCAGCCCTCAGGGTCAAGAAGGATCCAAGCATGACGACCGGAACTGAGATCGCTGCGAGCAGGAACGAGTTGGGGCGCGAACCTTCGAGTGCGTAGGCCAACGATCCGACGACGAAGATCACGGGTCCGACGACGAAACAGACTATTCCAGCAGCACGCACTGACACTCCATCCTCACAAGACGGTCCGGCAACTGTTTGGTGCGCACACCCCGACCACCACTCGGAATAGCCGACATCGGCGCGGCGCGCAAGCGGACCCATATCCGGGCACTACTGGCGAGAGGCGGGTCGCCTGCGAGCGTTAAGGCGTACGCGACTGGACTCCACAATCGGGCAATGCGCGAACGACCTCGGCCGCGTGCCGGCACGACGGGATCGCCCGGCCCCGTCGAGTAGTGAGGGAATCCTGCGGCCGGTGTCGAACCGGTGGCACAACGACGTTGAGGAACTCGCCTGGCTCGCAAACCTCCCGGATGACTTCGCCCGCGTGGTTTACTTCACGGGATGCCGGTTGAGTTCCCGCCAAAGTGCCCGCCAGTCGAAGCCGCCCCAAAGCCGGGGACGTATTATCGGCTTGCTCAGCGCACCCTTAGGTCGGGCGACGAGACGACCGCGGCGTCGTGGATGCGTCCTTACGAGACGCGTGGCGGCCCGCTTTACAGAAGGCTCGAACTGCCCGAGGCACACGGCCTGTCGATGTTCGCGAACCTCGACGACGTGCACGCCGCCGCTGAGTTCTCCTCCTGGGTGCGCTCGAAGTCGGTGGCCGAGATTACGATCGGCGAATCCGACGGCGACCTGCTTCACACTCCGGTCGAGATCGGCAAGAGCCACCACGACTGGTGGACGAACCCCTACGACCTCGCGCCGGTAGGCGTCGTCATCCTCGAAGCGCGGGAGGAGGCGGCCTGATGGACTTCGAGTCGCTTGATCTCGTCGGCACCCCCTTCGAGCATGTCGAAACGTACGTCTACTACGACGGCCGCCGTACGTTCGCCATGCGTTCCATCGATTGGCCCGACCTGTACTACGTCGTGAACACGGTGAACGAGGACGAAGAGACGGGCGACCTCGTGACGCTCGGCGTCGCTCTCAACGGCGCTCGCTTCAGGGCGATGCGCTCGGGAATCGTGCCATTCCGCGAGGTTTTCGCGGGCGCACCGCGTGGTTCGCTGTTCCGTATCGACTGGACGTGGAACGACGACGACGAGGCCGTGCCGACGATCACGCCGACGAGCGGCGCTGACCTCCCGCCGAGTTGGTTGCCAACCGAGAGCGCGCGCCTGTCGCTGCCGACGGCTACCGTTGAGGCGTACGAGCCGTCGAAGCTCGTCGCGCTGTCTCATGCACAGTCGCGGACGCTGTTCGCTGTGGAGATCGAGCACGAGGGAAAGCACAGCACCGAGTTCCCGGCGCGGAACGCCGGTGAACTCCAGGTGGCGATCGACGGCGCGATCGTTTCTCTTGCCCGTGAGTATGTCGGCAAGAGTCAGTCGCCCGTCGCGCGCGAGCTGAGCGTGTCCGTTGTCGAGTTGCAGGCGGCGTCGTTCGTCATAGTGATGGCTATCGACTCGGTGGGCATGGTCGAGGCGACCGAACTCACGTCCGACGTGTTCTCCCGGCTCTCGTCGTTCGTCGAGGCGGTCGCGACCGGCGAGGGGCCCACAGTTCTCTCCGAGCTGAAGCGCCACTCGTCGAAGACGCGCAATCGTCTCCTCGACATGCTTCGCCCGCTCGCTGCGGTCGGTAGCGGCATCACGCTCTCAACGTCGATCGCTCACACGCACGAGGTTCAGGCAGTCTCGGCGCCGCCCGTCTTCGTGCGTGCGGCGGTCGACCTGATCGAGATGATGCCGCCGGAGACGAGGTACGCCGATGTGCGTCGCGGTGTGCTGACAGGCCTCGTGCTACGAACGCAGCACTTTGAGATCGTCGACGCCGCCACGGGCGACCGGTACAACGGTGCAATGACCGACGAGGCGACGGCCGAGGCGAACGGCTTCACGGTGGGAAGCGAGAGCTTCGTCACGGCACGGATCCGGATCGACACGCCGCTAACCAACGACGACGAGGAGACAGTGGGCGTGAAGCACGTCCTCGAGGCGATCTCCCCGTTCGAGGAGAGCGTGAGCCGCGCCGACGATGCCGACAAGGGCGGCACGGCCGCACCGCAGTAAGCGCACCCGATAATGCCCCTGCTAAAGAGGATGGCCGTGGTACGTACGACGATCCACGTGAGGACGCGGAATCTCTCAGTCGCTGGCACGAGGCCAGCATCAAAGCATGGATCGACGATGCCCTCAGGCTATGGCGATGACAGGCTGGCCAGTGATCGCGGGCGGAGTCCTGAGATCGTCGCGTAACGCGCTGAACACTCGAAAGTCGTTGCCGGTGCGCCACTTATCACTGTCGCCGTGGTCATCCGCGTGCGGAATCAGGAACGATTGAGGCACCCCCGCCGTATCGTGTCGGGCCGTGGTCCCATCGAAGTCATGTCTTCTGCTTGAAGCGATTCAAGATGAGACCTCGGGACGACGACCAACGACACCGAAGCAACGGCCACCTGGCCGCTGGCCTTTCGAACATCGACGGCCACGAACTGAGTCTTGGTCAGCGCCCGCAGATAGAGAGTGTCTGAGTTGAGCGCATTCCACGGCACGGAGGCGCCCGACTCGCCCGCCGCCTCGTCGGGCACAGGGCCGTAACTGACCTCCAGATACAACGGCTCGCCGAGCTCGTCGCCGACCCATAGTTCCAGCTGAGTCGCGAGCTGGCGCAACCAGTCGGGGTCGTCCCGGTATTGCGGTCTAATCTCGTCCCACTTCTCCGCAAGCCAGTCGGCACGAGCACGCTGCCGTCCCTGGAGAGTCCTAGCATCTCCCGCGTTTTCGGTCACTGTTGAACCCGTCCTCAGATCGGGGCGACAGTGCCGGTGACTGTGCGCTCGGCCGGTGTCGGCTCGTTGACGTAGCGGCGCGGAGGGAACCACGACACCTCGAGCAACCTGCCTTCCGCCTTTGGCGGCCCCAGCGTGAACTTCGAAGTGCCGCCTTTGATCTCCTGGTGCCGGAGCGCTTCATCCGTCAGTACGTGGGCAAGCGAGCGCACAACCGGATCGGGGAGATTGCGCCCTCTAAGGATCTCGAGAGGGTCCTCCATGTTTGCGATGCCCCAGAACGAGTTCTGGACGGGCTCGCCGAACAGGGCGCCGCGCAGGGCCGTCTCGAAGACATCGTCCGCGCTCATGCCGTTGATAGACATCGGAGACGGGTGCTGCTGCTGACGGGTCCTCCTCATGGTGATCTCGAGAGTCTGACTGCCAGCAGACGTCGCTTCGCTCGACACGTCTGTCACCTGCACCACAGCGGAATCGTGAGCACCGGCGTATGCGAGATCACCGCGTGCGTCCGGAAAGCCCTTGACGAGTTCTGCGACTCTACTACTGCGGATGGTGGCTCGTACGACGACCATCTCGCCCGAGGTCCGGGTAGAACTCGCTCGGAATGCCGTATCTCCCAGAACCACCCACGGCGTGAGAGATTCTGCCGCCATAACCCTCAACCGCTCCTCGACGCGCCGACCAAGCTGGGCAGCATCTGCGTATGAAGCTGTCGTGTATCGCGCCCGGATCCCGCCGACGAAGTCCTGCTGCGGACCATCGGCCCCGCCGAACGGGTCCCGGACGAAAAGCGCCATTCGCATGTTCGCGATGTCGGCGTTCCGATACTCGTCGTGAGTTGCAGAGTAGCCGTTGCCCAGCGGCTGACCGTAGCGGGGGCCGTAGATGCCAAGGTAGATGGTTGATCCAACGAGACCGTCGAGGTACGCGCGGTCCGGGGGCACCTCCTGCCCGCCGAGGTCATGCTCGAACATCACGGGACGCGCACCGAAGGATGTGATCACCGCACGAACCGCCGCACGCTCATCCCGCATGTCGCCAATGAGACTCGACACGAAGACCGATTGCTGAGACGCCCAGTGACGAATATCCGCTTCATCGGGCGGAACGTGACTCGATGCGAGGTCCACGGTGAGGTCAGTCCTGAGAGCCATATCTGTACTTCACCACAAGTTGCCGACCCACGGCCGATCTCCGGATAGACAGCACCCGCACGGCCCTTCCCGAACCTTGAGTCAATCGCCCCGGCCACACACGCAGTGATCGCGCGTGTGACTCACCATGCGGACGCAACCCGGGGAAGAAAAACAGGATCGCGGCATCAAGGAAGAGTCCGTGGTTGCCGAGTGGCGCCGGGCGTCGCAGCCGGTCACCCTCGAAGTCGGACTCGTCAGTGCGAAAGGTCAATCGCCGAACGCTAGCACCTTCAAGGCCGCGACTCCGCCGCTGCTCAGGATTCGATGCCTGCACGCAAGCCGGTCGGTCCTCCACCGCACCTGACCGCTGTCGTCGCTTTGTGGCGTGCCGCGCGTTGTGCGGGGATGCCCGTTTAGCCCGCCCGTTGACGATGCCCGCACGGTGTGTCAAATGCAGTGCCTTCTCTCGGCTCGAGATGTTGCTCGGGGCTCGGTCGGTGAAGTGCTTCTCGAAGGAGGGACGAGGGACCGAAACGGGAGAGGCAGACAAAGTGAGACGAGTTCGAGGGAGGGAGACCTATGGCTACGAGTGATGGCAGGGATTATCGAAAACTGGAGGGTCGAAAATTGGCAATGCACGCAGGCACTTTCTGTGATGTGCGCGCCAAAATCGGCGGTTTCGACGAAGAACAAGTGTGAGGGGTGGAATCGTGTCGACGACGCTTGAATTGTGGGCCAATGCGACGGCCGAAAAGTAGGCCACCGGTTCATTGTTTGCTTAGTCTGCCGCGTCTTGGGTTTTGATGCTGGGGAGGCTGTCGATGCCGCGTCCGCGGAGGCGGTAGCTGGCGCCTTTGAGGGTGAGGACGTCGGCGTGGTGCACGATGCGGTCGATCATCGCGGCGGCTACGGCTTGGTCGCCGAACACGCCGCCCCAGCCGGAGAACGGCAGGTTCGAGGTGAGGATCAGCGAGGCGTGCTCGTAGCGGGATGAGACGAGCTGGAAGAACAGGTTCGCGGCGTCCTGCTCGAAGGGCAGGTAGCCGACTTCGTCCACGATGATCAGCCCGTAGCGCTTCAGCCGGGCGAGTTCTTGCGGGAGCCGGCCCTGTCGATGCGCATCGGTCAGGCGTGTGACCCAGTCGGTCGCGGTGGCGAACAGGACCCGGTGCCCGTGCCGGGCGGCGATGATCCCGAGGGCGGTGGCCAGATGGGTCTTCCCGGTGCCGGGCGGTCCGAGGAGCACGACGTTGCGCGCTTCGGTGAGGAACCCGCCGGAGGCGAGAGCCGCGACTTGCTGCCGACTGGCCGGTTGGGCGTCCCAGTCGAAGTCCTCGAGGGTCTTGCGGGCGGGGAATCCGGCGCCGCGGATGCGCAGCTCGGCGCCGGAGGCGTTGCGGGCGCTCACTTCCCGCTCGAGAACGGCGGCCAGGTAGTCCTCAAACGACCAGCCGGCATCACGGGCCTGCTCGGCCAGACGACCTGCGGCCTCGGTGATCCTGGGCGCTTTCAGCGCCGCGGAGAGGTAGGTGATCTGCTTGACCGCTTCGGTCGGCTTGCCGCTCATCAGGCCACCTCTCCGGTGAGCCCGAAGGCCCGGTCGTAGTCGGCCAGGTCGCGGGCGAGGCCATCGTCGGCCGCCGGCTTCGGCTGTTGGAACTGCTGCCTCAGACCCTTTGCTGCGGCCACGTGGGCCGGGTCTGTGATCGTGGCCCCGCGCGCCCAGGCCCTTGCGTGGTCGGCGATGATCCGCCCATCCAAGCGCACTCGCACCCGGTCGAGATCGGCAGCCACATCGACCATCCGCCCGATCGCGTGCGGATCAACGGAGTAGTCACTCGCGTCCAGGCGCACGTAGTAGTCGCGTCCCAGCCGCACTCGTTGCCTCCAGCCGAGCTGCAGCGGGATCGGCGGCAGCGGCAGCATCCGGGAGCGGTCATGCTCGATCAGATCCGCCGGGCGCGCCCTGATGGTGCGCACCATGCGGGTGTTCGCCCGCTGGAGCCATTCGGCCAGCTGGGTGTTGAAGTCCTGCGGCGAGGAGAAGGAGCGGCCGGGCATGAACGAGGTCTCGAAGAACCCGTTGTGCCGCTCCACGATCCCTTTGGACTCCGGATCGTACGGTTTCAGCTGCACGATCTTCGTCGCGAGCGTTCCGGCGAACGAGGAGACGCCCTCTGCCAGACGGCCCCGCTGCCCGATGCCGGACTCGTTGTCCCAGATCAGCCGGCGCGGCACCGCCCCGAGCTGGCGGATCAACTCCCACGAGCCCAGCAGCAGGTCCTCGGTCTTCCGCGTCGGGATCATCCGGGCGGTGAGGAACCGGGAGTGGGCGGCCACGATCACCAGCACCGGCAGCAGCGCACTCGTGCCGTCCTCGAGCGGGATGCGCCCCGGCGGGAACCACAGATCGCACTGCGCCGCATCGCCCGGCGCCCACGAAAGCCGATCCGCCGGATCGACCAGGCGATGCTCAGGGCGCAGCCGTTGCACGTTTTGACGAAACCAGCTGATCGACCCCGTCCACTCGACCCGCTCGGCGATCACCGTGGCCGGCATATCCGGGTGCTCCTCAAGCAGCGCCCGCACCCGCGACTCGAACGGCGTGAACGACGTCGGCCCCGTTTTCCGCTCGTACTTCGGCGGCCGCTCAGACGCCACCGCGGCCGCGACCGTTTTGCGTGCGACGCCCAGCTCCCTCGCGACCTGGCGCTGCGGAATCCCTTCCGCGACCAGCCGCCTGATCAACGCCCAATCCTCCAAGGAGATCACCCATCCAATCTGTCTGGGTGGCCTACTTTTCAACCGTCGCTATGGCCTACTTTTCGAGCGTCGTCGACAGGAATCGCGCGATGGAAGCGAGGCAAAGCTTCGCAAGGAGTGAAGCAAGCGGTCGCGTACGCCTTCGGCGGGGTCTGTGATGCCACCCTGACGGCGAAAGATGCTGCTGGGGTGATCGCTGCCGCGGATTACGCGGATGCGGTGATGACCCGGTACATCTGCGAAGACGGTGTCATCCGTGACGACCTCCTCAGCCGGAATCAGTTGCGGGCGTGGGTGGACGGGTTCGACCCGCTCACCGGGGAGCGGCGTGGCCGTGATCTGGAGTCGCCGGTGGCGGATCTGGTTCTTGATGCGACGGTGAACGCACCTAAGTCGTTCTCGATCGCCGCGCTCCTGGATCCTGAGTTGAATGCGGCGTATGAGGATCTGCAGGACCGGTTGCGGGACCGGATCATCCACCTCTGGCAGACCGAACTCAACGCCCGCCGTGGTGCCGGCGGTCTCATCCGGGAAGACCTGGCCCGGGTTGAAGTGGTCGAGCTGAAGCACGAACGGTCCCGGTCATTGGACCCGCACAAGCATCGCCACCTCTGGCTGAACGTCAAAGTCCAAGGTCAGGACGGCAAGTGGTCGAACTTGGACACCCGGGTGGCGTTGCGGTTCCAGAACGTGGTGAACGCCGAAGGCGACCTCGCCGCCCGCACCGACCCGGACTGGATCCACGCACTTGCGGCCAAGGGTTTCACGCTCAACGCGGATGGCGAGATTGAGCAGCTGCAGCATTTGGTGCGGCCGTTGTCGAAGCGATCAGCGCAGATCCAGACCAACCGGTCGGCCCGGTTGGAGTGGTGGCGAGGCCAGCATCCAGGTGAGGAACCGTCCCGAAACGTGCTGAACCAGATCGACAGGTGGGCGTGGGCCGCCGGCCGGCCCGACAAGCCGAAGAGTCTAGACGGAGACACCTGGGCGGCCGTTATCCGGGACGAGATCCGCACCGCCGACCCGACGGTGACCGCACGGCCAGTGGCAGCGGCAACCGGAGCCACGCTTACGGACGTTGACCTGGACTTGGTGGCCGCCAGGGCCGTGGTGGATGCGGATGGCCGCTCCGCCGGAACTGGTGGCCGCTTCTCGGTGTTCGATGTCCGCGCCGGAATCCTCCGTGCCTTGTCCGCCACGGGCCTGCTCACCGAACGCGACAACCTAACATCGCTGGTCGACGAACTGGTGGTCAAGGCTGTGGCGGCGCACACGGTACATCTCCTCGACAGGGACGTCGTGCCTGATCACGTGAAGCACCTCGTGGCCACTGAAACGGTCGTGGCAAAGTATTCGCTGGCCAACAAACTTGAACTCCTCCCCGAGGGCTGTGTTCGCGTGCCGGATGCGGTGATCGTGCAGATCGCGGCGGCGATTGAACCGGACCGCACATTGGACAACGGGCAGGTGAATGGCGCGGGTGTGATTGCTGGCACCGCCAAGCTTGTGACGGTCATCGGTGCGGCCGGCACGGGCAAGACGACGATGCTGAAGGTGGCCGCCGCAGCGCTGAAGGTACAGCACCATCGGATGATCGTCGTCGCGCCGACGAAGAAGGCAGCCAACGTAGCCGGCCGGGAGATCGGCAGTGATTCGTCCTCCCTCCATCAGCTTCTTCACGCATTCGGATGGCGATGGCATGAAGACGCAAGGGGACGCACCGTCTGGTCACGCCTCACCGTCGGCGAGATCGACCCCACCACGCAGCACCCGTTCGAAGGAGTTAACGGTCAGCCGCTGCGCCCGGGTGACCGGATCGTGGTCGACGAAGCCGGCATGCTCGACCTCGATGCCGCAAACGCTCTCCTACAACTCGCCCTCGAAACCGGAGCTGGGATCGCGGCCGTCGGTGATCCCAACCAGTCGCTCCCAGTCGGTCACTCCGGTGCTATGGAGCTCATCTGGCGTAGCAGCGCGGAGAAGGTCGAGTTAGTGGATGTTCATCGGTTCAAGGATCCGGAGTGGGGACGCTTCACGCTCGAGCTGAGGCGCGCTGAGACGGCCGATGACCGGCGCATCCTGGCGAGACGACTCGTTGAGACCGGGCACGTCGAGCTCGCCAACGACACAAGCGGAGTCGAATCGGCGATGACGGATGCGTGGTTCGAAGCGACGAACCGGCGAGAAACGATCTCCCTCGTCACCGCAACCCACACTGAGGCCCAGGCCGTGAGCGAGTCGATCCAAGCCCGACGCATCCAAACCGGCGCACTCTCCACCCGCCGCGTTGCTCTCGGGCAGGGCGGCCAGAGACTGCTGGAAGGCGACATCGTTCAGACCCGTCGCAACAACGGTCGCTCAGGAGTCGAGAACCGGCAGAACTGGATCCTTCACCAGATCACGGACGATGATCTCGTGCTGACTAGCGTGAGCGACTCAACACAGTTCCGGAAAGTCAGCCACGAATACGCCGCCTGCCACATGCACCTGGGATATGCCAGCACCGCGTACGGGGCGCAAGGCGAGACCACCGACCGGTCGATCGTCGGCCCGGGCGTCGATGCCGCCGGCCTCTACGTCGGACTCACCCGCGGACGACTCAGCAACAACATCATCCTCACCGTACCCACCCCGCGAGGAGCCGCAGTCGAGCTGAGAGAGATGATGCAACGCGGCACTATTGAGCCCACCATCCGGTCTTCGCGGGATGCCGCACGCGAAGAACTGAACCGGGCCGCCGTCCCGAGCCCCACCGAGAAACCGGAGACGGTCAGAACCGCCGCACGGGGGCCGGGCCTTTACGGCAGACGATAAGAACGGCAGATCGGAACCGCCACCCGATTGGCGGCGGCAATATCGCCAGCCCGTGCCATGTACGTGATCAAGGCAATACCGTAAGCGTCGGCGAGCTCCGCAGCGTCACCAAAGCAGCCCCCGGAATGGAACACCACGGCTCGACGTCCGTCGGACGTGGCGAGCACGACCGCTCGCTGTACAAGCGGAACTTCGATGTTCCCGGTCCGGTTCTCGACCAGCGCGACATATCGGGAGCTGTAGAGCTCGCAGATCGCTCCCGTTGCACCCTGAGCGACGACAGTGTCCTCCTCGCCGAGATAGACCATCCACTCGCGGCAGAACTCAACCGCCGCCCAGTGAGATGAGCCAACAGGACGTGGCCTCGGGCGCTGTGCAAGATCAGACACACCTCGAGAATCCTCCCGAGCCTAGACACCGCGCTACATCTCCTCGCGATTTGGCTGGAGCTGACCCTGGCCGCGAAGCCACTGGCTGGAGGGCGTCTTGGTTCCCGGTCATTGGTACATCTGCCCACCTGCCTTTAGCCCAGTCCAGCTGGACGCTGCGGCGACCACTGATTCAGAAGCAAGGAGATACCCCCACTTGCCGTGGACGGCATCGCTTGTATTAACAGTGCTTACCCATGCGAAAGCAGCGTCGCGCTTGGCGGTAACGATTGGCGAGGTCATCTCTGAGTCCGCTTTGCCTTCGACGATCCAGTAAGTGCCCGCAGTGTCGATGACGATGAAGTCTGGTTCGTACTGCTTCTGCACCGCGCCAAGAAGGTAAGCAACGCGCAGCGGGACAGTCTCGTTGATCCGGACCCATGCAGCTACATCCGGCGAGGACTCGAACAGCGCCGCGAGGCAGAACTCGGTCGAGTACGCGTCAAAGGCGTTGATCTCGTAGATCGACTTGTTCCAGCCCTCGTACGGGTACCCTCGTGTGAACTCGCTGGCCCGCGCTATGACGTGCCGGTTTGCGGGAGGCCTGGACTCATTACGGATAGGCGGCTCGGGCCACCTGACGTAGTGGACCTCCTTGACCTCGCGAACCGGGGAAGACGTCTGCTTCGTGTTAATCCACTCGGCGAGACGGGCGGTGGCGAGTCTGCCGTGCTCCGCACGCCATGGTGTGTCGATAGTTACGTCGGCGCCAGTAAGGAACGCCTTGGCGATCTCAAGGGCGGCGTTCGCCTCTCCGACAGTGGCGGTGATTCCGTTGGTCGCCATGAGCCGTGCGACGAGATCGGTTTCGATGTTGCCGTAAGGAATGGCTACCTGCGAGGCGATCACCGAGTCGGAGAGGTCGCTGATGACGACGTGTGCCTCTCCGCTCTCGTCACGCTTTGAGTCGAGTGCCTTACGCACAAGCGTGGGTGCGTTGTCCTTGGCGAACTGTCGCCCCAATGCCTCCACGTCGGTGTTGTTGATGGAAGTCAGCGAGAACGGATCGCGAACCCACTTGGTGGCGACGCTGGGTAGATACAGCGGGATCTTGATGCCGTCGGGCGTGCGTGGCTCGAAGGTTCGGGTAAGGATCTGCTGGTCTTCGGCGGCGGCCTTGAGTCGCGCGTCGACGGTCGCCATCCCGAATCCTACGTGTGTCGGTGCCGGCTCTCCCGAGCCGAGCGCTTCATCGTCAGCCTCGAAGAGGGTCAATTGATCCGGGTCGGCGGCCGCGACTCCGGGTAGATGGAACTCAACTACGCCGGTTGCCGGCGCGACGGCGGCCGGAACGGCGCCGCTTGGCGCGAGTGCGACGCCTGGGACGTTCCGGCCGGTCGCGGGATTGATGACGGCGGTGGCGGCGTCAGCGCGCTCTCCGAGCGTCTCTTCGAGCAGCACACGTGCCTGCTTGAGCAAGGTTGCGAAGGAGTCATGGGAGAGGACTTCGACGGTGTCCAGCATCGGGTTGCCGGTGCGTTCCCCGAATGGGAGCCGTAGGCCGCGACCGAGGATCTGCTCGGTGAGGAGTTGCGACTCCATAGATCGCACGGAAGCGATGACGTAGATGTTGCGAACGTCCCAGCCTTCCTTAAGCATCGAGACCGAAACGACGGCACGGATTTTCGATCCGGGGCTCTCAAGTGTGTCGAGCAGGGCCAAAGTTGTGTCGGGCTCCTCAGAGGTGACCAAGAGGATCTGATCAGGGTCGCCGAGCATGTTGGGTCCGGCGAGCAGGTCTTTATACTCGTTCGCCTCGTCGATGGTCGAGGCAACGAGAAACATGATCGGTTCGACGTACGGCTTCTTGGTCTGCTCGCAGTACGCACGCATGGTGGCACGCTTGGCGTCGAGCAGGGTGAGCCCGTCGGCCAATTGGGTGGCCTTGTCCTTGATTCCATCCCGTCGCGACACGAGAACAGGGATCTTTACGTAACCGTCGGCAATAGCTTCGGACAACTTGTACTCGTAAACGACCCGGTCTTTCGTGGACGGATGCGGGGTCGCAGTGAGCCCAATGAGTGCCGACGGGTGCAGGTCATCGATCGCGGACTGGAACTTCTTCGCCGTTGTCGAATAGTAGACGTGGTGCTCGTCGGCGATGATTACGAGGTCGTCGGAGTTGGCAAGGTACTCGTAGAGCGCCTGCCCAAGAGTCTCGTGGGCCTTGTGGGCGCGCCGGATGGCGTCCTTTCCGCCCTTACCAGAACCGAGTAGGGACTGAACAGTGAAGACGAAGACCTTGAAGCGGTTTTCGTCGGCCAGCGCGGCTGCGACCTCACCACGCTCGACGGTGTCAAGAGTGATGACCAGCGGATTGCACTGCAGGCCTCGCAGATACTTGCGGTGTCCGGGTGTGAGGTTGTTGATCGTCTTGGTCTGGATGGTGGACCCAGGGGTCACAATCACGACGTTGCGAATTCCCGACTCATACAGGTAGTCGAGGAGGCCACCGGCAATGTAGGTCTTGCCGACACCGGTGGCGAGGTCAGCCACAAACTCTTCGCCGTGCCCCGCATCATCGAGCGCCTGGGCAAGTCGGTCAAGGGCCTTCTGATTGGGCTCGCGGAGGTCGAGCGTGTGACCGATCCGCTCGACGAGGGCTTCATCGTAGGGGATGCTCACGTGAGGGCTCCTCGAGGCTCATTGGAGTTCAGATCGTACGGGCGGGTCGTCATGTGACGATTCGCGTTTCGAGTGCTTCGTCGGGTCGAGGGGGTCAGGAGGTCGCGTGGAGCCTTCAGGAGACGCGATCCCTTTGCGAGGCCGGCGAGCGACTCGTTAGTACCGGGGAGTACGGCTCGGGCGACGACAGTCACGCGTTCGTTATCGGCGAGCCTACCGACGGTCTGTTGGATCTCTTCGGGGCCGACCGTGCCATCGAACACGGCGAGCCGCATCCTGCCCCTTCGGCCGCAGAACGGCTCATGTGGATCCCAATCGAAGCCAAGCTGCCCGGCTACCGCGCGGGCGAATCGGGTGCTCACCGCCCAGTCGTCCAAGAGGATCCCGATCGGAGTGACGGCGTACATTGACGGGGCCACCGATACAGTCCGGAATCCGCCGCCACCGGTCCAGCCAGCCATCTTAGTTACTCCGCCGTCGTCAATGCCATCAACGACCTTCGTCAGTCGCGGTCGCATGAATTGGTCGACGATGGATCGCTTGATCTCGGCAGTGACCCACCTCCGACCGATCTTGTGTGCGACGGCCGCGGTACTGCCGGAACCACCGAAGACGTCCACCACGATGTCGCCACGTACGGTGGCGATCTCGATGATGCGCTTGAGGAGACGCTCTGGCTTGGGAGTGTCGAACCCATTCAGGCCGAGGGCCTTGAGCTCCCGCTTGCCTTCGTCGCTAGACCCTGTGTCCTGGGACATCCAGACGGTCTTCAACTTCTTCGTGCGGTCGTCGTGGAGGAAGTCGCGCTGGAAGATGTCGGCCCGTACTCCCTGGCCGCCGCGAACGTCGCGGCATTCCAGTTCCTCGGCCTGGGCAACCACTTTCGGGGGCGACCACCGCCAAACGGCCGGTGTGAGGTCGCCGAAGACTGGCCAGATGGGTTCCGAGTCCTCAAACGGCTCCATCGCGACCTTGCCAGTTCGCGGGTTTCCGTGGATGGAAAAGTACATCGTGCGAGCGGTGGTCGGATTGAACTTCTTGTTCGTGTTCCGCAATGGCAGGTAGCGGTAACGGCGACCGTCGTCGGCGATCTTCGGGAAGTCCCCGATGTTCACGTCGTCCTTAGAGCCGCATTGGAGTCTGACCTTAGCGCGGTCCTTGGCGTAGACGAGCAGCCGGTCGTTGGATCCGGCAAAGAACTTGTCGAGCTGTCTGCCTTTGGGGTTCATTTCGACGGTCAAGTCCGCGATAAAGTTTCCCGCGCCGAACACCTCGTCCATCAAGGACCGCATTCTGTGGGCCTCAGCGTCGTCGAGGTGCACCCAGACTGACCCGTCGTCGGTGAGCAGGTCGAGGATGGCCGTGAGCCGGTCGTACATGAACGACAGCCATGTCGAGTGTTCCATCCAGTCGTCATAGTGGTCGAAGGCCTGCCCGGTGTTGAATGGTGGGTCGATGTAGACGAGTCGGACCTTGCCTCGGTATTCGCGCCGGAATTCCGGAACTTGTCCGAGGATTCGCAATACGTCGCGGCTGTCGCCGGTGAAGAGCAAGTTGTCTTGGTAGGGCCGTAGCTCGTTGACTTCGCCATGGCTGCTGCCCAGTTCGGCGAGGCGTACCTCGTGCGCGGCCGGGTGCTCACGGCTCACCCAGACGGGAGCGCCGGTCTCGTCGGCTGGCGTGAGGAGGAATTGGTCCTTGCCGGGCCAGTTCAGCTCTAACCGGACGCGCGGTGCATTGCTTGTCACGCTGTCTCCTGAACTGAATGTGTGATGCGCCGAGCCCGCTGCGCGGCAGCTGTGAGCAGGTCACGCGGCGCCTTGCGAATATGGGAGCCTTTGGCGAGCTGCGTCAGCACTTGCTCAGCTTCTGGCAGAACCGACTTCGCAACGATCGTGGCGCGTTCCTTCTCGCCGAGTGCGGCAGTTACCAGCTGTACTTCCTCTGCGCCAACAGCACCATCGAAGACAGCGAGACGCATGCGGCCTCTGATGCCGCAGAACGGGGACGCGTCAGGCTGCCACTCGAACCCCAGCTGCGCGGCAACCGCTCGCGCGAACCGGCCGTTGGTTGCCCACTCGGCAAGCATCATTCCAAACGCGGTCACCTCGTACATTGACGGCGCGAGGACTACGACGCGGAAGCCACCGCCGCTCTCGACAGCCGTGTTTTCGTCCTTCGGCCTCAGTTTCTGCTTGAGTTCCTCGAGAACGTCCGCGGCTGCACTCCGCGCCAAGCTGTTGAGGTCGACATGCTCGAAGACAGCACGGAGGACGCGAAGCGCGATCTTGGCGTCAGTGGGCTTGACGTAGCCATCGAGAGCGTCGTCCACGAACGAGGTCGATTCGCGAACGCTGATCCCGACACGGTCGGTTCCATCGACAATTCCCTGCAGTCGGGGACCAACAAAGGTTTCGACGTTGTATGCGCTGATGTCGCTTGTCACCCACCGGCGACCCATCTTGTGGGCAACGGCCGCAGTAGTTCCGGATCCCGCGAATGCGTCGAGAACGATGTCGCCGGGGTTTGAACCGATATGGATTATCCGCTCGATGAGGCGCTCGGGCTTTGGGGTATCGAATACGGCATCCTCCCCGAAGAGGCTGATGATCTCCTTCTTGGCGTCATCGTTGTTGCCAACTTCATCGTGGGGCCACCATGTCCAAGGCACCAGACCCTCGTCATCGGCGAGGTACCTAATCGTGTTGGGCATACCGTCGCCCTTCACGCCAAAGTAGACCTCACCGCGTTCGATCATCGCGTCCATGATGGGCTTTGACACACTCCAGGCGCGGCCGTTGGATGGGCGTACGGTGCGGCCCGATGGTGTCAACACGTCGTAGAACTGGCTGGCTGTAGCGTGTCCGCCCTGAACATCGAGAGGGATTGGTCGCCACGGACCGCGCGGGTCGTGATTCGGGTTGCGGTAGGCAGTTGAATCGATTCGCGGAACGCGATTGCGGGCGAGCTTCCATTCGGATGCACCGGACTGCGCGTAAACGATGATGTAGTCGTGGACCGTTCCGATGGCCGGTCGGTTGTCTCGCGAATACTTCTTCTGCCAGACCACGGTCGCGACGAATTTGCCGGCACCGAACACCTCGTCCATAAGTGCCCGCATGCGATGTTGCTCGGCGTCGTCGAGGTGGACCCAGATGGACCCATCCGGCGCGAGCAACTGCTCAATTAGCAGTAGCCGATCGCGCATGAAGGACAACCACGTGGAGTGTTCCATCCAGTCGTCGTAGTGGTCGAAGGCCTGCCCAGTATTGAAAGGCGGGTCTATGTAGACCAGTTTGACCTTTCCTCGGTACTCGCGGCGATACTCGGGAACTTCGGCGAGAACGCGAAGCATGTCAAGGCTGTCTCCAATGAAGAGGAGGTTGTCAGCGTATGGGTCTTCGTCGTTCACTTCGCCGACGGCGCCGATGAAGTCTGTTAGGCGAACCTCGGATGCGGCCGGGTGGCCGCGTTCGACCCAAACGGGCTTACCGTCGGCATCGCGTGGGAGGAGAAGAAACTTGTTCTTGTTCGGCCACGTGAGTTCGAGCCTCGTGCTTTGGTCGTTCACCTGTGCTCCTGCTTAATCGTTCGCCTCCGATAGCGGCGGTCTCCCGCCCCGAACGGCCCTCTACGAGCTTCACCTTAGGGAAGGTCGTGCACGCGTGACGACCCTCATGCGAACCTGGCCGGGCGGCCCGATGCTGGTGGGTGCGACTCGCCGCGCGCAAGCTTGCTGCTCATCGCCCGCGACTCGTCGTCACCAGTAGATCGCCACGACTTCTGCCTCGATCGTGGCTCGCGCGACGTCGGGCGCAGCGTTAGTCGCAGTCGCGGCCGCCGTAGAATCGCTCGCGATCGCGTTTGCCCCAGCCCTCAGACGGGCACGGTCAACAAGCGGAACCTGTAGTTGAACGGTTTCGAAGAGCAGGTCGCAGACCTCGTCGTACGCAGCGTGCATTTCGGACACCTTGGCTGCATTCGGGTATCTGACCGCTACTGCTCGAATGCCCTCGATGACGCCCTCCGGGATTTCCGCCTCAGCACTTCCGATTGCGGCGATTGCGAACGCAAGCAACTTCCGTTCAGTCATGGGAGCAAGCGCGATCGGGGTGGGCGCGAGTGACTCTTTCGAGGCGTGTTCAGCCATAAGTTGACGAGCCAGGGAGTCTAGATTATCGACAGCATCCGCGGTCGCTGGTGAAAACGTTCGGAAAACGTCCGCGAGTTTGACCGGTGACCAAGCATTGGCCACACCGGGCCTCGTGACTCTAGCGAGGACGTCGAACTCTAGATCCGAGAAGAGTATTTGGCGAAGGTCTTGCCAGTAGAGCGAACTCGTCGTCGTCGCGACTAGGACGAGCGGACGAATATTCACGAGCGAAGGCAAGTGACTGATCATGGAGTTATGAACCAGCCAGTCTTCGCCGTCGATTTCGCCGACCTGGTAGTCAACGGCAATGCACTCAATTGGGACCAAACCAGCCAGGAGTTCTTGAACCATCTCGTTCATCGGACCCATGTCCTGCAGCGTTCGGGCCGTGGCCGGATCAAGTCTTGACTGCGAAAACAGCGTCGTCAGTGACTCAAAGACCGCGCCGACTTTGAAGATCCCCGCCGCCCCTAGACGTACCGTCATCTCAACCAAGCCAGAACGCGCGACCTCCTTTGCGCGCATGATCCACTGGTTGTGAGTTTCAAGAAGATGTTCATCGAACGCTGGAGCTGCTTGGCGCGCTGGCCCCACGAGAAGTCGATGCAACTCACCATCTCGAAGATCTTTGAAGTCGGACTGCACGATTGTCTTGCGGAGGATTTCAGCGCCGCCCGACCTCGTCGACGTCAGGGTCGACTGAATCGAGGCCTTAACGACGGCGGGCACCGTGGCGGTTACCGTACCGCTCATTTCGGCGGCGAGTACGGCCGATCGCATGTCACGGAGCTCGGAGGGCAACGCGCCGACCCTTGAGGCGCGAAGGCTTCGTACGCTCACTTCGTCCAAGTAGACGAATTCGCGCAGTTCTCCCTCGGGACCGGCTTGCTCAGTCGAGAGGGCTGCAGATTCGGAAAGCTTCGCCTTTCGGTGAAAGAAGCTCATTGAGCGGACTCGTTCCAGGTCATCGTTGTCGCTCTTTCAAAGCCTTCCATGATGTCCTCACGCGTGTAGGCATCTCGCTCCTCCGCAGCCACCACCATGGCCGCATTCGTCCAGATTGCGCGGAGACGCGCTGGCGTCCATCCTTCGGTTGCATCGACGATCGACTCGAAGTCGATTGGTTCTGCCAGCGGACGCACGGCCGCTAGCCCGTTCAAGATGGCGGACCGGTCCGCGTGATCGGGTAGCGGAAACTCGATCTCCCAGTCGAACCTGCCAGCCCTCCGAAGTGCGGGATCCAGGACGTCTGGATTGTTTGTGGCCGCTATGACCGTCACGTTCCCTCGCTGATCGAAGCCGTCCATCTCTGCGAGGAGCTGGCCAACGAGCTTTTGCGAATCATTAGCGGAGTCTCGACCTCGCTTTGAAGCGATGCTGTCGATCTCGTCAAAGTAGATGATCGCGCGATCTTGCGAACGGGCCTTCGCGAACAGCTCCCGAAGATTCGCCTCGCTCCGGTTCACCCACTGGCTGGTGATCTCGGCTGCGGCAAGCGGGTAGAAGGCGGCACCGGATTCGTGCGCGACTATCCGCGCCATAAACGTCTTGCCCGTGCCGGGTGGACCGGTGAAGAGGATTCCATTCAGCGGCCGCTCCTTCAATGTGCTCAGGCGTCCCCGGAATGCGGCATCGGATTGAACGACTTCCATGACCTGTCGCTTCACTGATTCGTACCCAAGAAAGTCGTCGAACGTCTCGCCGGATCCGTTACTGGCGGCCACGTCATTGACTCCAAGCCCAGACGCATTGAGGATCTCGTCGAGCTGGCCGGGTAAACCCCCTTTCTTGGCAAGCCGTCGAGTTACGGCTACGTCCGCCCTGAACTCGACCAGGGCTCCAACCTTGAACTTGACCTTCGACTGCGCTGGCGTCGTGTAATTGTGGTCGCCAACCGCTATGACCGCCCGGCCACCTTCGATCTTCTTCACCACACCAACGCGCAAAGGAATGGCATCAAACTGAAGGTCAATGGAAGATGGATATATCGCTTGATCTTCTACCGACCAGAGAGCCCATCCGCCGACCTCCCAGTCAGTGGGATCCTCCGACGTCAAGGTCGTAGTAGTCCCGTTGTCGACGCGAAACGACACTTTCCTGCGGTCGTCGCTCACTCTGGTTACTAAAGCAGCTATGTGAAGCGCGGCCGTCCGGTTGGTCACGCGATGATCCTAGGGCCATCAGCCGCGTCGGCGAGGCCAAAGGTGCGCGTCGCGTGGTGTCATGGCGCGAGATCCTTCACCTTCGTGCAGGTCCGCTCCCGCAGACTGAATACTCGCGGAAGTCCGGTCCACGGTCTTTGCCGTAGTCACCTAGCTGTCCTGACCCGACAAGAGAAGGAGAGTGTCCTTGGTCAGCACGGGGGATCCCCATCTCCGGAGTCGTGCACCTCGGGCGCGGTCGCCTCACTCCCCGCGCCGAGTGCGCGTCGCGCGAGTAGTCACGGTGGTGCGAATCCGTCGTAAGCCGCTTTCCGAAGCAGCGCCGCGGCGCTCACGCGACGGAAACCGAGTTGTCTGTCCGATCTTCGCGAGCGGAGGCGCGGCGAGGAAGTCGCACAGTGCCCCGGTGAGTTCCAGTCGAAGCGTTGGCAAGCCGCCAAATGCCGCCCGCGAAGGGATAGTTCAGCCAGCAGCCAGGTGTGACTTGAACTGGGTACTGCGCGCTCCTTCACGCTGACCGTATCCTCGGCTGCCAGCGAAATGGGGGAAGCGTGCAACTAACGCGTGTATCGATTCACGGTTTCAGGTCTATCCGGGAATCACCCGTTCGGGTCATCTGCCGGCCAGGTTTCGCGGTGAGCGCGCACCGGCGGCCACGACCGTGGCTCCGTGGCAAACGGGCAGCTTGCTCGGTCCGGCGCGAACCGGCATCCAACCCGTAGACCGTGGGCTGCTACCCGAGGTGAACGAGTGAGCGGCGTGAGTACGTTTTGACTACAACCGATGCGAACCCAACGGTTTCAAGCGACCCCGTTGTCACTCAAAATCCGCGAAATCACGGGGTTTTCGCGGTTCATGCTCGGCATTTCCGGGGCCTCAGAATGGACTGAAAATCAACGTGACTAAAGCCGTCGTCTAGGAGTCAAAGCCCATGCATTCACTGGGATTTGATAGTGGACCGCGTGACTCAGGGACGCCCGAGCAAGCGTCGCCATCGGGACTGACGCTCCCCGTGGCGCCACCGAGGAGCGTCACGACGACGTCTTGATAGAACAACAGTCAGTCGGCGGCTCGAATGATTTGCCCGAAGCCCCCGGGCGGGCTGCACTCGGTCGTGTGGGACGCCCGCGGCGTGCCGAGTTTGCCGTGTCTTCTCTCCGATCCGGCGCTCGATCGTAGCGTGCTGCGTCGGCCGCGCTCGCTGCAGTCGCTATTTGCAGACTCCGGCCGCGAGCGGCCTGCGCTTAGCAATCGTTCCCTTCCCTCGCTTCGCCTCCTACGCACGCTCTTGATCTCTGTCGCCGGAACGGCCAGAAGAACGATCTGGCCAGGCATGACAACGGGGAGAGGGTGTAATGAAGGCGGAACTGGTGAACCTGGTGACCAGGCACGGAACGACATGGTGGTGCTCATCACCTCCGAGGCCGACGTGGACGAGCGGTTGAAAGCCATGGAGGTGACGGTGTGGCTGGTCGACGAGGGGTGGACCGTGGCCACGACTGAAGCCTCACCCTTGGCCAATGCTGTTCGGAAAGCAGCAGAGGCGATGGCCGGCACCTACCGGACCCTCGCGGATCCCGACCATGTCGAACTGTGTGCTAGCCAGCTCCCACCACACGCGAGTCGAAGTGATCTGATCGCGGCCGTCGCGGGTAGCGCGTTCAATAGGGCAGGGGGACATCATGGCGACAATTGAGCCGTACGAGACAGCCGGCGGTCGACGGTATCGGGTGCGGTACCGCACGCCCGACCACCGACAGACGGACAAGCGCGGGTTCAAGACCAAACGCGCAGCGGAAGAGTTCCTCGCAACCATCGAAGTGTCGAAGATCCGCGGCGACTTCGTCGATCCAACTCGCGCGCGGGTGACGGTGGCCGAGTGGGCGCCGCATTGGTACGCATCGCAGCTGCAGCTCAAGGAGACGACCCTGTCGGGTTACCGGCAATGGCTCGACAAGCACGTTCTGCCGAAGTGGGGCAAGTACCAACTTAAAGAGATAGGTCACGCCGAAGTGCAGGCCTGGGTCAGCGATCTCGCATCCAGGCTGAGCCCGTCAACCGTCCGCCAGATCTATCTCGTATTGAACGGCCTGATGAAATATGCGATTCGCGATGGCCGGCTCGGACGGAACCCGTGCGAGGGCGTTCACCTGCCGCGCGTAACACGGCATGCTCGAGGCTATCTGACCCATGAGCAGGTTCGAGATCTCGCTATGGGATGCGGCCCTGAGTACTCGGACATCGTGCTCTTCCTCGCCTACACCGGGCTGCGGTGGGGCGAGATGGCGGCATTGAAGGTCGGGAGAGTTGACATGCTTCGACGCCGCATCGACGTGAGCGAAGCCGTCAGCTCGCCCCGTGGGCAGCTCGTATGGAGCACGCCGAAGTCCCACGCCAGTCGCTCCGTGCCGTTTCCAAGCTTCCTGGCCGCGTCGATCGCGAAGAGGTGCGAGGGACGCAATCGCGATGACCTGCTATTCGTCGGGCCGGACGGCGGCGTGCTGCGCAGCGGAAACTTCCGGCGCCGTCAGTTCGCGGTCGCCGCTGAGGCCTGTCGTGAGCGGGATCCGGAGTTCCCTCAGCTCACCATTCACGACCTTCGGCACACCGCCGCGAGCTTGGCGATCTCGGCCGGCGCGAACGTGAAAGCCGTGCAGCGGATGCTCGGCCACGCGTCAGCGGCCATGACTCTGGATGTCTACGCTGAGCTGTTCGATGACGACCTGGAATCAGTGGCTACCGCACTCGATGCCGGAGCAGCCGCTGCAGATGTGGGCAAAGTGTGGGCAAAGTAGCCATTCCCGGATTCGGGAGCTTCCTTAGAAGCGAGAAAACCCCCGGTTGACCGGGGGTTTTGGTGGTGGCTCCGACCGGCATCGATCCGGTGACCTTTCGATTTTCAGTCGAACGCTCTACCAACTGAGCTACAGAGCCGAGGCATCCATCGAGGAAAGACGCCTACTGGAAAAGAAGCCCTCCATAAAGAAGGGCTTCTCCAGCGCGACCCTGACGGGACTTGAACCCGCGACCTCCGCCGTGACAGGGCGGCACGCTAACCAACTGCGCTACAGGGCCTCGTTATTTTCAGTTATCAGTGTAGTGGCACTCGCGGCCGAGCCGCTCACCAGGCTCAATCGGTCAAACCGGAAAGCACGCCTTCCGGTTTCACCTCAATCGCCTGTGACCCCAACGGGATTCGAACCCGTGCTACCGCCGTGAAAGGGCGGCGTCCTAGGCCGCTAAACGATGGGGCCGTCCGCGCTCACGGCGTTGACTACCGATGGACAAGCTTAGAGGAGGCCGGACCGATTGCCAAACCGGCTGGGCTCGCTCTTGGCTGTTGCGCATCCGTCGTCAGGACGCCGCCTGGATCGAGTCGGGGATGCAGATGGTCTGGTGCGTCTCGCTGCGTAGACCGCGGGCATCCTGGTCGCCTCTACCTCCGTGTCTGTACGCGCTTGGCGACACGTTGCAGGAGCGGGTGAAGTGGGCGTAGAAGCTGCTTTGCGATCCGAATCCGGCCGCGTGCGCGATCTCGCTCGTCGTCATAGTGGTCGTCAGCAGCAGTCGCTGTGCTTCCGCCATACGGCAGCGCGTGAGGTAGCCGCCGAGAGTCGTGCCGACGATCTCGCGAAACAGCGTCATCGCGTAGTTCGGGTTGAGGTGAGTCGCCTTGGCGATGTCGGCGGGGGTGATGTCGGAACGGAAGTTCGCCACGGTGAACTGCGCCATCTCCACGATGTGCTGCATGCCGTCGTTATGCAGATGACTCGGCCGGACCTCTGCCGGCACGTCGTTGCCGTGCTCGAGGAAATAGAACAGAAGCCGCTGCACAAGGGCCTGGATCTCGAGGAGCGCGCACTGCTCGGTGGGCCCGCCGGTCAGGTCCGTGACCCACGAGGCGAACATCGGTTCGACGGGTCTGCCTGTGGCGTCGACGGGCAGCACGATCGGCCGGCTGGTGAGGAGTTCGCGGAGGTGTTCGGCGGGCAAACCCCAACTGAAGACCGTCGACAGCGGGATGTGCACCCAATAGTTCTTCCCGTCTGGCCGGTTCTCGTCGTCGATCAGCCGGTGCGGCGTCGAGGCCCAGAACATCGCGATCTGTCCGGCTTCGACGACTAACCGATCCCCGCCGAACAGATACTTCAGGTGACCGTGCACGACGTAGTTCAGCTCGAGGTCGTCGTGCCGGTGCGACATGCGCATGTGCGGGGCGGAGCCGCGATGGGCCCAGATCGCCGGGTCTTCCACCACCACCTGTGACTCGGGGGTAGCCGCTCGAGGCCGTCGTTGGCGCATGTGCTCACGATAGGCGCACCTGAAGATCCTGGAAAGGTTGCCTTGCAATCGGGAAGCTTCACTGTGCTGTTGGTTCATACCGTACGGATATGCCTGACAATGCAGCCAAGCCCAAGATCACCATCATCGGAGCCGGCGGCTTCGTGTTCCCGTTCCGCCTTATCGGCGACCTGATGAGCTTTCCCGCCTTGCGGTCGGGTCACCTCTGTCTGATGGACATCAATGCGGATCGCGTGTCGCGCGTGGCGAGTGCGGCGCGGGATCTGGCATCCCACCATGGCTTCGACATTCAGATCGACGAGACGACCGATCGTCGCGAAGCCCTCCGCGACGCCGACGTCGTCATCATCACGTTCCAGGTGGGCGGCATCGAGTCGTACCGTCACGATGTCGAGATTCCCCGCAAGTACGGAGTCGATCAGACCGTCGGTGACACGGTTGGCCCAGGGGGCGTGTTCCGATTCCTCAGGTCGGTCGGGGCATACGAGGCCATCGCGGCAGACGCCCTCGAGCTCTGCCCGGATGCCCAGTTCATCAATTACGCGAACCCGATGGCCATGGCGACGGGCTTCCTCAACGCGAAGGGCCTTCGGACGGTCGGCCTCTGCCACAGCGTGCAAGGGACGACACGCATGCTCGCACGAACGCTCGGGGTGCCATACGAGGAGGTGAACTTCGTCTCGGCCGGCATCAACCACCAGGCCTGGATCTTGAAGTTCGAGCACAACGGCGAGGACCTCTACCCGCGCCTGCGCGAAACGATGACGAGACTGCACCTTCGTGGACGCGGCGCGCAGGATCTGCTGGCAGACGACGGTGACCATAGCGAAGCGGCGGAAGCCGCAAGCAACTACGAGGGCGGCAACGAACAGGTCCGCACATCGATCATGGACACCTTCGGCTTCTTCCAGACCGAGTCCAGCCACCACGCCTCCGAGTACCTGCCCTACTTCCGCAAGAATCCAGACCTCGTCTCCGAATTCATCCCGCAGAGGTGGGACTACTTCGAGATCTGTTCGTCGCATGACGAAGAAGGCGACATCGAACAGCAGCTTCAGAAGCTGAAGGATGACCTTGCGCCGTCGGTCGAATACGGAGCGACGATCGTCAACTCGCTCGTCACCGGTGTACCGAGTGTCATCTACGGCAACGTGCCCAACCAGTCGCTGATCGGCAACCTTCCCGACGATGCCTGCGTCGAGGTCCCGTGCCTCGTCGACAAGAACGGCGTGCAGCCGACCTCGGTCGGCGACCTGCCTCCGCAGCTCGCCGCCCTGAACCGCACGAACATCGGCGTGCAGAACCTCGCGGTGAGAGCAGCCCTCACGGGCGACCGCGAGAACGTGTATCACGCGGTGGCGCTCGACCCGCTGACGGCGGCTCTGCTGACGCTCGACGAGATCCGAGCAATGACCGACGAGTTGCTGGTCGCCCACGAGGAACTGCTCCCTGAGGCGCTACGCCTGCCCGAGCGCGCCACGCGGCAGGCATCCGCGCTCGCCGCCGACACAGCCGCCTGATCCGTTCGGTGCCGCGCAGGGGGCGGCCGTCCTGCCCTGCAGTTCGGCCGCCCAGTGCTAATCCGGTCCGTCCAAGTGCCACCAATGAACAAAGGAGTTTGTTATGCCATCGCAATTCGCATCGAACGACAGCAACCTCATCTCGCGACGCACCGCCCTGCGGTACGCGGCCACTGCACTCGGCGGCATGGCGCTCGTGCCCGCTCTCGCCTCGTGCTCCTCGGCCGGCACCTCATCCGGGTCGAACAACGTGGGCCCAGACACCAAGGCGGACCTCGTCATGACGACGTGGAACATCCCCGCCGACATAGTGGCCTACAAGAAGTTCGCTGCCGACTACAAGAAGACGCACCCCGGCGTGAACATCAAAGTTCAGGTGACGCCCAACGGCGACTTCAACCAGTACCTCAGCACCCAGCTCGCGGGCGGCAACGCTCCTGACATCATCCGGAACACCTGGCAGCAGATCGGTCGCTGGGCCAAGAACGGCGGATTCATCCCCCTCGACCAGTACCTGAAGAAGGACTACGGCAAGGGGTTCGGCGAGACGTTCTGGAGCGCGGCGCAGCTGAACGGAAAAGTGCACGGCATCCCGCAGCACACCGACACGTTCGGCACGTACTACCGCACCGAGACCTTGCAGACCATCGGCGCGAAGATCCCGGACAGCCTGGATGCCGCGTGGAGCTGGGACGAGTTCCTCAGCATCGCCCGCGAGGTCAAGAAGGCGACGGGCAAGGCCGCGGTCGCGTACGGCTTCGAAGGCGTGAACACGGCGTACCGCTGGCTTCCGTTCCTCTACATGCACGGCGGAAAGCTGATGGAAGACGACGGCAAGACGCCGGCGATCGACTCCACCGAGGGAGTCGAGGCGATCGCCTGGTTCCAGCAGCTGTACACGGAGGGGCTCATCCCCAAGTCGAACACCATCAAGGGATCCACGACAGCCGCCGTCGAGAACACGTTCACGAGCGGCCAGGTGGGGCTCATGATCTTCGGCGACTGGATCATGACCGAGATCGGAAAGGGCCTGCCGCAGGACAAATGGAACATCACGTACATGCCGAAGGATGTCTCCGCGGCCTCTGACCTCGGCGGGAACCTGCTCTCGGTCTCGCGCAACTCGAAGAACCCGGCAGTGGCAGCCGACTTCATCCAGTTCGTGTGCGATCAGGCGAACATGAAGTACTTCTGCGAGACCGATCTGTTCCTGCCGGTCCGCACATCCCTGATGAACGAGAAGCTCCAGTTCGCATCGAACTCCGAGCAGATGTCCCTGTTCAGCGAGCAGGCCAAGACGGTGCCTTCGGCCATGGCCAAGGTGGAGACGCTGCCGAACTTCGCCTCGATCAACCAGGTGCTCGCCGACCAGCTCGACCTGTGCTTCATCGGCAGCCAGACGCCGAAGGACACGGCCAAGAACATCTCAGACGGAATCAAGAGCGCGGCGTGATGACCAGCGCGCTATCCCGCCCTGCCAGCCCTGCCCCGCCTGGGCGCGCCAGGACGATCGCTTCAGCAAGCGATCGCGGCCATCGGCGACGTCAGGCGAGGCTCGCGCCGTGGGTGTTCATCAGTCCGAGCCTGATCCTGTTCGCGCTCTTCGCCTTCGCGCCCATCGTCGCGGCCCTGGTGCTCAGTTTTCAAGACGTTCAGCTCTTCGGCGACGGAACGTGGGTCGGCACGCAGAACTACCAGACCATGCTCACCACCCCGTTGTTCTGGACCAGCGTGTGGAACACCGTGGTGTTCACGGTGGGCACGGTGCCGACCAGCACGGCCATCGGCCTGCTGCTCGCCGTGATGCTGAACCGAAAGCTGCCGGGCAGGGGCATCATCCGAAGCCTCTACTTCTTGCCGATGGTCGTTTCAGGTGTGGCGGTCTCGCTCGTGATGGTCTGGATGTTCAACAGCGACAACGGCATAGTCGACGCGTTCCTGGAGGTGGTGGGTTTTCCGCGCATCGAGTGGCTGAGCTCACCCAGCTGGGCGATGCTGACCGTGATCCTGGCAGTGGTGTGGGGACGCATCGGGTTCTGCATGGTGACCTACCTGGCCGCGCTTCAGAGCATCAACCCCTCGCTGCTCGAGGCGGCCCAGATCGATGGCGCCGGAACCTGGCGCCGTTTCACCTCGATCACGTGGCCGCTGCTGAATCCGACGACCTACATGCTCGTCGTGCTCAACATCGTGTTCTCGTTGCAGGCGTTCGATGTGATCTACGTGATGACGGGCGGCGGTCCCGGGTTCTCCACGACCGTTCTCATTCAGTACATCTTCCGGTCCGCGTTCACAGACGGACGAATGGGATACGCGTCGGCGGTCGGAGTCTTCCTCGTCGTCGCCCTGCTCGTTCTCACGCTGCTGCGCAACCGGCTCTCGCGTCGAACGGAGGAACTGTGATGACGTCGTTCACGGCATCGAAGACAGCGGCCCCTACGAGGATCGGGAAGACCCCGAACCGCCCGGGCACGGCCCGGCGGGCGGTCGGACGATGGATCGTGTGGGCGCTGCTCGTCGCAGGCGCGCTGATCATGTTCTTCCCGGTGTATTGGGTGTTCGTCACCGCCATCAGCCCAGGCGGCCTGGCCGAAGGATCCGGGTTCGCGCTGTGGCCATCTCGCGTCGACTTTGGCGTCTTCGCCCGGGTGTTTCAGAGCCAGCCCATAGGGCTCTGGATGCTCAACTCCACGATCACGTCGGTCGCCAGCGTGGTTCTTTCTGTGGCGATCAGCCTTCTCGCCGGGTACGCATTCGCGAAGTATCGATTCCGCGGGCGGAACGCGATCTTCGCGCTCATGCTGCTGACGATCATGGTTCCGATCCAGGTCATCGTCGTACCCGAGTTCGTGATCATCTCGAAGCTCGGGCTGGTGAACTCCTATTGGTCGGTCATCCTGCCCAGCGCCGCCCAGGGCATCTGCATCTTCATCGCCCGGCAGTTCCTGATCGCGATTCCCGACGAGCTGATCGAGGCTGCTCGAGTGGACGGTGCGAGCGAGTTCCGCATCTTCCTTCGCGTCGTGCTCCCCATGAGCGGTCCGCTCATCGCCGTGCTGACCATCCTGACGTTCGTCTGGCGGTGGAACGACTTCATCTGGCCGCTCGTGGCACTGCAGACGCCGGACAAGTTCACGATGTCTGTCGGGCTGAACTCGTTGAACGGCGCGTACTCGCATCCCTGGGACCAGATCATGGCGGTCACGTTGCTGTCGATGATCCCGGTGATCATCGTGTTCCTGATCTTCCAGCGGCAGTTCGTGCAAGGAATCGCAGAGTCGGGTCTGAAGTGAAGCGAGCGCTCGAAAGGAAGTGACAATCGGCCGATTCCCGAAACCCTCGCGGAATGACCCGGGTGTCGACCCACACCCGGGTTACAGTCGCAAGACACCCCGCCGGCGGCGACCCCGCGACCGGACACGAGGACGAGAGCCATGACGCGAGACCACCGGACGCGACGAAGCGTTCGCTTCTGGCGCGCGCTCCGCGTCAGGGATGCCCGCATCGGCCTGCGAGCACTTGTCGCCATCGCCGCGCTCGCGCTCGTGGGTGGGATCGCCGCTCCGGCACACGCCGACGACTACCCCAGCTGGCAGGACGTGCAGAACGCCAAGGCCAATCAGGCTGCCGCGCAGGCCGAGGTCACGAGGATCCAGGGACTCATCGCCAACCTGCAGACCCAGGTGGAGCAGACCCAGGCGGCGTCGGTGAAGGCCGGAAACGAGCTCGCCGAGGCGCAGCAGAAGTTCGACCTCGCCGACGTGCGGGCGCAGAAGCTCGAGGAACAGGCATCCGGTCTGAAGAAGAAGGCCGACGACGCCACTGCCCAGGCGGGGCGCCTCGTGGCCGAGCTGTACCGCTCAGGCGGTAGCAACCTTACGGCCAACATCTTCCTGAGCGGCAGCAAGAACTCGCAGGATGCCGACAAGCTGCTCGACCACCTCGGATCGGCCTCGAAGCTGGTCGAGAACACGAGCGGCATCTACCAACAGGCCGAGCAGGCGCGCAACACGGCCAAGGCGACGAGCGACCAGGCCAACGTCGCACGCACCGATCGCGAGCAGCTTCGCACCGACGCGGATGCCGCGCTCAAGAATGCGGTCGCCGCCGCGCAGGCTGCGCAGGACGCGCTCGCCGCACAGCAGGCGCAGTCCGTTGTACTTCAGGCACAGCTCGCTGCATTGCAGGACACGACGGCGAAGACCGTCGCCGGATACCAGCAGGGCGTCGCTGCCAGAGAGGCTGCGGCTGCAGCTGCAGCGCAATCCGGTGCAGGCCTGCCCGGCGGTTACGTCGGCCCGCAGGGGTGGGCGGTTCCCGCCTACGGGCCCATCACCGACGGCTTCGGGCCGCGTGTCGCGCCGTGTTCTGGCTGCAGCAGTTATCACGAGGGAGCCGACATCGGAGCCGGCTGCCGCGCAACGATTTACGCCGCACACGATGGCACCGTGACCTTCACGGGGCCATACGGCGGCTACGGAAACCTGGTCATGGTCGACAACGGGGGTGGCATTTCCACACGATACGGACATATCGTGAACGGAGGCATCTTGGTCGGCGCTGGCCAACATGTGGGAGCAGGGGAGCCGATTGCCTTGGTCGGCTCGACCGGAGAGTCCACAGGATGCCATCTGCACTTCGAAGTGCGGATCAACGGGAGCGCAAGAGATCCCGTTTCATTCATGGCCGCTCGGGGAGCCCCGCTCGGCTGACAAACCGCGGGGGGCGACATGGCGACGGAATCGCCGAACGAGACCACGCGCGCCGACGAACTCATGCAACGCGACGCCGAAGTGCTGCGCGCAGAGAGACGTAAGCGCGAGCGGTCCTCCGTGTGGGGACCGGCCGGGCGACCGATCGCCGACCCCGAGCAGAGCGAGCCGCGCAGGCATCCTTTGCACCGCACGTCGTCGCTCGTTCCGCTGTCGATGAGCGCGGCAGTGGTCGGCGTCATGACCGGCGCGATCGGCATCGTCGTCCCACCGGCGCACGCCGACGACTATCCGAGCGCCAATGACGTTCAGCAGGCCAAGCAGAACGTGGCCGACGAGCAGGCGATGGTCGACAAGATCACCGGACTCATCGGCGACCTGCAGAGCCAGGCCGATGCCGCGAGCATCGCCGCGGACAAGGCGGCCGAGGCCTACCTCATCACCAAGGGCAAGCTCGACGACGCCACGGCGAAGGCAGCCGAGCTGCAGGAGAAGGCGAAGACGGCGGCGAAGACCGCCAAGACGTCGGCCATGCGTGCCGGGCTGCTGGCATCCCATCTCGCCAAGACCGGCGGCGACTCCTCGATCAACCTCCTGCTCTCGGGTGGCGACGCGGATGCCTCGGAGCGCCTGCTCTACCAGCTCGGCACCATGAGCCAGCTCACGGAGCAGTCCAGCGCCATCTACAACCAGGCGATCCGTGACAAGAATGCCGCGACGTCGCTCGCAGCTCAGGCGTCGGCCGCGGAGAAGACGCGCAAAGGTCTGACTGACGCCGCCTCAAGCGCGTTGCAGAAGGCGAAGGATGCCGCGACCGCCGCACAAGCGGCCGTCGCGGACCAGCAGGCGAAGCAGACCGAACTGGTCACCCAGCTCGCGACCCTGCAGAACACGTCCGTCGAGGTCGCCCAGTCCTATGCGGCCGGACAGCTCGCAAAGCAGAAAGCCGCTGTGCCTCCTGCGGCCCCCGCGCCTCCCGTACAGCAGGGCGGGCAATCGGGTGGCTCGAACGCGGGCGGCGGATCTGCAGGTGGCGGCTCGAACACCGGCGGCGGATCTGCAAGTGGTGGCTCCACCGCTCCCTCAGCTGGCGGTGGATCCTCCGGTGGCGGCGTCAGCGCCCCGAACACGAGCGCGGTCGAGACCGCGATCGCCTACGCGTACCAGCACATCGGCGCACCGTACGACCTGGACGGGGCAGGCCCTGTCTATTACGACTGCTCCGGACTCGTGATGATGGCGTACCGGGCGGCCGGCATCTACGTCGGCTCGCACAGTGTCTCCGACCAGTACTACACGGCTCAAGGCCGGGGTCAGATCGTTCCGCTGAGCCAGCGGCAGCGTGGCGACATCATCTTCTGGTACGACGGCGGTTTCTACCACGACGCCATCTACCTGGGGAACAACCAGATCATCGCGGCGCGCGACTACGGGGAGCCGCTCGCGGTGCAATCGCTGTGGGGAACGCCGTATCCCTACGTGGCGCGCCCCACTGGCTGACCTCGCGGCGGACTCGAGGGCCGGATGCCTCGCGGCCACCGGGCCAACGTGGCAGATCACGCCAGCTGTCAGCTCAGCGCGGCGACGACCAGCTTCGTGGCCGCGGCGATCAGGCCGTCGTCGGACGCGGCATCCTGGGTGCTCCGCGTCGTGTAGACGGCCAGCACGATCGGCTTCGCCCCCGCCGGGTAGAGCACCGCGACGTCGTTGCGTGAGCCGTAGCCTCCGCTGCCTGTCTTGTCCGCCACGCGCCACGAGGATGGGACGCCAGCACGAATGTACGGCCCTCCCGTCGTGTTGCCGAGCATCGTGTCGACGAGGAACTGGCGCCGTTCAGCCGGAAGCGTGTGCCCGAGCGTCAGGCTCTTCAGGTCCTCTGCGACCTGCTGCGGAGTGGATGTGTCGCGCGGGTCGCCCGGGATCGCGGTGTTGAGGTCCGGTTCGGTGCGATCGAGGTTCGTCACCCGGTCGCCCCACGTGCGTACCTGCGTTTGCGCCGCGGCGGGGCCGCCTAGTTGCTCGAACAGCAGGTTCGCGGCGGTGTTGTCGCTGTACTGAAGTGCTGCGGTGATCACGTCGGACAGTGGCATTCCGCTCTTCACGTGCTGGGACGTCACCGGAGAGTACGACTGGAGTTGCGATGCGTCGTAGTGGACGACGGCGGCAAGGTCGGCGTCCGTCGCGTGCTGCAGCACGGCGCCGGAGGTGAACAGCTTGCTGGTGGAGTCCAGCGCGAAGCGTTCGCTCGCCCGATAGCCGTAGGTCGTTCCCGCACCTGTGTCGACGGCCTGGATGCCCACGCGTGCGCCGTACTGCTTCTCCAGGGCCGCGAGTGCCGAGTTCAGGGCGGCGACGTCGACGATCCGAGTCGTCTGCGTGGCGATCGAAGCGTGAGTGGAGGCGACGGTGACGTGCGCGGCCGGCTGCGCGGAGCATCCGGCGAGCACGGAAAGGGCGGCGACCACCAGAACCGTCTTCGCCCACGTCGTGCGCCCGTGAACGGCCGGAACGCGGGGCGAGCGGAAGCGGATCAGTGTCCCTGCTCGGCGAGCCGGGCGATGGCCTCCTGCACGAGCCTGTCGGCGTCCTCCGCCGAACCCCATGCATCGACCTTGACCCACTTGCCGGGCTCGAGGTCTTTGTAGTGCTCGAAGAAGTGCTGGATCTCCTTCTTCGTGTACTCCGGGATGTCGTCGACGTCTTGGATGTGCGTCCAGCGCGGGTCCTTGTACTGCACGGCGATGATCTTGTCGTCGCCGCCTGCCTCGTCGCTCATGTGGAGCACGCCAACGGGGCGCACCTTCACACCCACGCCAGGGAACAGCGGGTAGTCGAGCAGCACGAGCACGTCGAGCGGATCGCCGTCTTCGCCGAGGGTGTTCTCGAAGAATCCATAGTCCGTGGGGTAGCTGAAGTTCGTGTAGAGAACCCGGTCGAGGTAGACCCGGCCGGACTCGTGGTCCACCTCGTACTTATTGCGGCTGCCGCGCGGAATCTCGATGACGGCGTCGTACTCGGCCATTCGGTGCTCCATTCCTGGGAAGACTGATCGCATGCCAATCTACCGGCGCCCACGCACCCCGCGGGTTGAGTGGCGGCGCGCACCGTGGGTTGAGTAGCGCCGCGCACCGGCGGTGGGCGCCTACCGTTGAGGGGTGACCGATGCCCAGCGCCGTCCGCGCCTCACCCCGCCGATCGCAGACGTGCGCCGCGCAGTGCGTGACGCCCTGGCATCCGCTGCCGTGAGCGCCGGCGACCTCGTGCTCGTTGGGCTCTCCGGCGGGGCGGACTCGCTCGCGCTCGCGGCCGGTGCCGCCTTCGAGGGGCTACGCGCGGGCATCCGTGTCGGCGCCGTGATCATCGACCACGGGCTGCAGGATGCCTCGGCCACCACGGCGGACCGCGCCCGCGAGCAGGCGGTCGCCCTCGGCCTGGACCCCGTCGTCGTCAAGCGCGTCGAGGTCGCGACGCCCTCAGGAACCGGAGGTCCGGAGAACGCTGCTCGCGAAGCCAGGTACGCGGCGTTCGCCGAGGTGCTCGCCGACGTCGGGGCATCCCACCTGCTGCTCGCGCACACGCTGGACGATCAAGCGGAGACCGTGCTCCTCGGGCTCGCGCGCGGCTCCGGTGCCGCCAGCCTGCAGGGCATGGCGCCGGAGTCGGGGAGCGTGCTGCGGCCTTTGCTGGGCATTCGGCGGCAGGCGACGCGGCAGGCGTGCATCGACGCCGGGCTGGAGCCGTGGGACGACCCGCACAATCTCGACCGCTCGTACACACGCGTTCGTGTGCGCCACGACGTGCTTCCCGTGCTCGAGCGCGAGCTCGGCCCGGGCGTCGCCGAGGCGCTCGCCCGCACGGCCGAGCAGCTGCGCGAAGACGCCCGGGCGTTCGACGAGATGATCGAGGAGGTCATCGAAGACATCTGCGAGCCGGCCGAGGCAGGCATCGCGGTCTCGGTCGGCGCGCTCGAGGCGAACCCGCCCGCGGTGCGAAACCGGATCATCCGTTTCGTCGTTCTCAGCGAATTCGGCATCGCTCTCGAGCGTGTGCACGTGCTTGCCGTGGCGCGCCTCGTGACCGAGTGGCACGGCCAGAAACGGCTCGATCTGCCAGGCGTTAAAGTGAAACGCGACGGTGGGATGCTCGTGTTCACCTCGTCCGGCGCCTGACCTTGCAGAGCCGAGCGGAGCGTCGCCACCTCTGAACGAACCCGAACGTCGAGCACCTGGATCAGGGGAGAGCATGCTGCCAGAAGACATCGAGGGCGACCTCACGAAGGTGCTCGTCACCGAGGAACAGATCCACAGACGGCTCGACGAGCTCGCCGAGCAGATCGACGTCGACTACGCAGGAAAAGACGTGTTGCTCGTCGGTGTGCTGAAGGGCGCGGTGATGGTGATGGCCGACCTCGCACGCGCGCTGAGCATTCCGATCAACATGGACTGGATGGCTGTCAGCTCGTACGGAGCGAGCACCAAGTCGAGCGGTGTGGTGCGCATCCTCAAAGACCTCGACTCAGAGCTGGCGGACCGCCATGTGCTCATCGTCGAGGACATCATCGACTCGGGCGTGACGCTCTCCTGGCTGCGGGAGAACCTCGTCTCGCGCGGGCCGGCATCCGTCGAGATCTGTGCGCTGCTGCGCAAGCCGGATGCCGCGAAGGTGCAGGTCGACGTCAAGTACGTGGGCTTCGACATCCCGAACGACTTCGTGGTTGGGTACGGCCTCGACTACGCCGAGCGATATCGCAACCTGCGCTCGGTGGGCATCCTCGCGCCGCACGTCTACGAGTGAGTCCCGGGGCGCCTGCTTCTTCGCCCACGCGCGCATAGCACGCCGTCGGCGAACATGCAGATGCCCCTCAGGGCCGTGGCGGTAGCCTGACAGCACCATGAACCTGAAAAAGATCTTCCGTGGCCCCATTCTGTGGATCGTGCTTGCGGTCGTCATCGTGTGGATCGGGTCGAGCCTGATCACGATGTCGGGCTTCAAGGAGATCAGCACCGAGCACGGCCTGCAGCTCCTGAAAGACGGCAAGGCCACAGAGGCCACGATCGTCGACAACGATCAGCGTGTCGACCTCACACTCGACAAGGCCGACGGCAACAACGGCACGCAGGTGCAGTTCTACTACGTGGCGCCTCGCGGGGCCGACGTGGTGAAGGCTGTGACGAATGCCGACCTGGCGAAGGGCTACAACGACCAGGTACCGCAGCCCAGCTGGTGGTTGTCAGCACTGAGCATCCTGCTGCCGGTCGTACTGATCGGCGCGTTCTTCTGGCTCATGCTCTCCGGCATGCAGGGCGGCGGCAACAAGGTCATGCAGTTCGGCAAGTCGCGCGCCAAGCTGGTCTCGAAGGAGAGCCCGAAGGTCACGTTCGACGACGTTGCAGGCAGCGACGAGGCCATCGAGGAGCTGCAGGAGATCAAGGACTTCCTGAAGGAACCGGCCAAGTTCCAGGCGGTCGGTGCCCGCATTCCCAAGGGCGTGCTGCTGTACGGCCCTCCGGGAACCGGTAAGACTCTGCTCGCGCGTGCTGTGGCAGGCGAGGCCGGCGTTCCCTTCTACTCGATCTCGGGATCCGACTTCGTCGAGATGTTCGTGGGTGTCGGCGCCAGCCGTGTTCGAGACCTGTTCGACCAGGCGAAGCAGAACGCGCCGGCCATCATCTTCGTCGACGAGATCGACGCTGTCGGCCGTCACCGTGGTGCTGGGCTCGGCGGAGGTCACGACGAGCGCGAGCAGACGCTGAACCAGCTGCTCGTGGAGATGGACGGCTTCGACGTCAAGACCAACGTCATCTTGATCGCGGCCACGAACCGGCCAGACATCCTCGACCCGGCGCTGCTGCGCCCCGGCCGCTTCGACCGTCAGATCGGCGTCGATGCACCCGACCTGCAGGGCCGCAAGAAGATCCTCGAGGTGCACGGACGCGGCAAGCCCCTGGCTGCAGGCGTCGACCTCGAGGTCGTTGCCCGCAAGACGCCGGGCTTCACCGGTGCCGACCTCGCCAACGTGCTGAACGAGGCGGCGCTCCTCACCGCCCGCTCGAACGCGCAGCTCATCGACAACCGCGCTCTCGACGAGGCCATCGACCGCGTCATCGCCGGTCCTCAGCGCCGCACCCGGGTGATGAAGGACCAGGAGAAGCTCATCACCGCGTACCACGAGGGCGGCCACGCTCTCGCTGCGGCGGCGATGCGGCACACGGACCCCGTGACGAAGATCACGATCCTGCCGCGCGGACGCGCACTCGGCTACACGATGGTGCTGCCCCTGGAAGACAAGTACTCGATCACGCGCAACGAGCTGCTCGACCAGCTTGCCTACGCGATGGGTGGCCGCGTGGCCGAGGAGGTCGTCTTCAAGGATCCGACGACGGGCGCCTCGAACGACATCGAGAAGGCGACCGGCATCGCCCGCAAGATGGTCACCGAGTACGGCATGAGCTCCGACATCGGCTCGGTCAAGCTCGGCCAGTCGTCCGGCGAGATGTTCCTCGGCCGCGACATGGGTCACCAGCGCGACTACTCCGAGCGCATCGCCGAGCGCGTAGATGCCGAAGTTCGTGCGCTGATCGAGAAGGCGCACGACGAGGCGTGGCAGGTCATCAACGACAACCGAGAGATCCTGGACGGTCTGGCTCGCGAGCTGCTCGAGAAGGAGACGCTCGACCACAACCAGATCGCCGAGATCTTCAAGAACGTCAAGAAGCTGCCGGAGCGCCCCGAGTGGGTTTCCGCGGAGAACCGGGTCTCGCCCGGCATCCCGCCGATCGCCTACCCCGAGCCGCAGACCGCGCCGATCGACCCGGGCATCGTCGACGGCGACGTGGACTCCGACCCGAACCCGAGCAAGCCGAAGCGCTCGCGCCAGATCAAGCCGCGCCCCGCAACGGCTTAGCGCGAGGGCCGCGACCTGATGGCCATCGACCGCGGACGAATCGAAGCGGCCGTAGCCGAGTTGCTCGCCGCCATCGGTGAGGACGCCACGCGCTCCGGGCTGCAGCAGACCCCGGAACGCGTGGCGGACTCCTACGAGGAGTTCTTCGGCGGGCTCGAACTGGACCCGGTGGAGCCGCTGCGTGAGTCGGTTCCGCTTGGCGACAGCGAGGCCGAGACGGTGCTGCTGCGTGACATCCATTTCCGTTCGATGTGCGAGCACCACCTGCTGCCGTTCATGGGCGTTGCACACCTGGCCTACCTGCCGCGCGATCGCGTGGTGGGCCTCGGCAGGTTGTCGAAGGTGGTCGAGATCCTCGCGGCGCGTCCTCAGTTGCAGGAGCGCCTCACCGAGGAGATCGCCGACACGTTCGTCGCAGGTCTCGACCCGCGCGGCGTGCTCGTCGTGCTCGACGCCACGCACGCGTGCGTGACCACGAGGGGCGCACGGCAGACGGATGCCTCGACCGTCACCATCGCCACGCGAGGCGAGCTCAGCGACCCCATGGCGCGCACCGAACTGATCACGCTGATCGGCCGGGGAGTCGCGTGACGCATATCATGGGCGTGCTCAACGTCACGCCTGATTCCTTCAGCGACGGCGGACGGTGGGCGTCGACGGATGCCGCCATCGCGCACGGCGTGGAACTCGCGGAACAGGGCGCGGACATCGTCGACGTGGGCGGCGAGTCGACGCGTCCGGGCGCCGAGCGGGTGCCTGTGCCGGCAGAGCTGGGACGCGTGCTACCGGTCGTGCGCGAGCTGGCGGCGCGAGGCATCCGCGTGAGCATCGACACCATGAACAGCGAGACGGCCAGAGCTGCCGTCGACGCCGGCGCTCAGATCGTGAACGACGTGTCCGGCGGCCTGGCCGACGCCGCGATGGGGCCGTTCGTGGCCTCCAGCGGCGTGGACTACGTGGTGATGCACTGGCGCGGGCACAGCCGCAGCATGAACCAGCTCGCCAGCTATACGGATGCCGCGCGCGAGATCCGCGAGGAGCTCTTCCGCAGGGTGGACGACCTGCAGGCTCAGGGCGTTGCCCACGACCGCATCATCGTCGACCCCGGGCTCGGATTCGCGAAGAACGCCGATCACAATTGGGACGTGCTGCGCCACCTGCGCGACTTCGAGACGGCCGGCCTGCCCGTGCTGCTCGGGGCATCCCGCAAGCGATTCCTGGGCGAGCTCATGCCGGAGGGCGCGAGCCCGCAGGACCGCGATCTGCCGAGCGCGGTCATCGCGGCGCTGGCGGCGCGCGACGGCGTGTGGGGCGTTCGCGTGCACGACGTGGTCTCCACGCGCATCGCGCTCGAGGTGGTGCGCTCGTGGCTCGGGGAGCCGCCTGCCGCCGACGGGGCGACCGACGGGAAGATGGAGTCATGAGCGGCGACCGCATCACGTTGACGGGCATCCGGGTGCGCGCGCACCACGGTGTTTTCGACTTCGAACGCGAGCAGGGGCAGGACTTCGTGATCGACCTCGTGGCTTGGCTCGACCTCGGGCCCGCGGCAAGCGGCGACCTGCTGGCCCAGACAGTGCACTACGGGGAGCTGGCGGAGGCCGTGGCGAACGCCGTGGCATCCGATCCGGTCGACCTCATCGAGACCGTCGCGGAGCGCGTCGCACGCGTCGTGCTGTCGTTCCCGGTGGAGCGCACCGAGGTGACGGTGCACAAACCGGAAGCGCCGATAGCCGTGCCGTTCGGCGACGTAGCGGTGACAGTGGTGCGCGACCGCGCTTGGATCGATGGGGTGGTCTCGTGATCGCCAAGCCGCAGCGCATGCGCCCGCTCGAGCCGGCGGTGATCGCGTTCGGGAGCAACCTCGGCGACCGGGAGGCCACGATTCGTGGGGCGCTCGACGACCTCGCCGAGACGCCAGGTGTTCGACTGGACGCCGTCTCCCCGTTCATCGAGAGCGCCGCAGTGCGCCTCGACGGAGTGGACGAGCGCGCGCCGCGCTACCTCAACGGTGTCGCGCTGATCTCCACGGCGCTCGATCCGCACGCGTTGCTCGACGAGCTGCACCGCATCGAGGATGCCCACGGGCGCGTTCGCGTTGAGCGCTGGGGCGACCGCACGCTCGACCTCGACCTCATCGCTGTGGGCGGCCGGCAAGTGGACGACGACACGCTCGTGCTGCCGCATCCGCGTGCTGCGGAGCGCGAGTTCGTGCTCGCACCGTGGCTGGACGTCGACCCGGATGCCGAGCTGCCAGGGCTGGGACGGGTGGATGCGCTGCTCGCGCGCGTGCGGGCATCCGTGGTTGCAGCCGGTTCGACGGAGCATGGGCCGGGTTGGACGGACGACGGGAGTCACTCATGAGGCGCACGGGACCCGGCGCGCTGATTCCCCTCGGCCTGGTGGGGATCGGCATCGGTTACCTGCTCGAGATCGCTCTCGTGGCGGCCGGCGCGCCCATGCTCGTCCCGCCGGTTTCGCTCTCCGTCACGCTCGTCGCGATCGGCGTGATCGTCGTTTTGCTGGCCGTGCCGATCAGACGCGCTGTGCGCAGCAAGGTGAAGGTGCACGTCGATCCGTTCAGGGCCATGCGCATTGCGGTGCTGGCCAAGGCCTGCAGCCTGGTGGGCGGACTGCTCACCGGAACCGGGATCGGCGTCGTCGTCTACATCCTGACTCGGCCGGTTCAGGCCTCGAGCGAGGCCATCTGGCTGAGCGTGATCGCGGCCGTGAGCGCGGTCATCCTGCTCGTGGGCGGCCTCATCGCGGAGTACTTCTGCACCTTGCCGCCGCCAAAGGACGAGGAGGCGGAGCGCGCCGACCACGCGCCCGCGCACTGAGTCGGCGCTGCGCGGAGGCGGCGGTTCGGGTACTGATCCGCGCCCTGCCCGCCCACATCGCGACCTGACTCTGGGCGGCGGCCGACAACTGCGGCACACTGGACTCATGGGCGCCGATCTCGATGAGCTGAAGCGGCTGCGGCGCGCCCGCGACAGGATGGACCGCGAATACGCGCAGCCCCTTGATGTGCAGGCACTCGCGGCGACCGCGCTCATGTCGCCCGCCCATTTCAGCCGCCGCTTCCGTGACGAGTACTCGGAGACGCCGTACTCCTACCTGATGACCCGACGTATCGAGCGCGCGAAGGCTCTGCTGCGTCGCGGCGACCTGAGCGTCACGGATGTCTGCTTCGCCGTGGGCTGTACCAGCCTCGGTTCGTTCTCGTCGCGGTTCACCGAGCTGGTGGGGGAGACGCCATCGGCGTATCGAGCGCGCAGCCACGAGGAACTGGATGCCTTCGCCTCCTGCCAGACGATGGTGCTCACGCGGCCTAGGCGCAGCGAAGGACGCGCGCACCTCGAAGAGCTCGAGCTCTCGAAGTATTGAGGCAGCCCACCGCGAAGGCGAGCAGTTTCGGAGAAGCCCGGGCACAGGCATCCCCCTAGCGTTGAGGGCATGACAGTAGCAATCAGCGGCGTGCACGTGCTGGTCGACGACCCGCAGGCAGCCCTTCCCTTCTACCGAGACATCCTCGGACTCACCGTCAAGAACGAGGTCTCCAACGGCGGCTTCACGTGGATCACCCTCTCCACGCCTACTCAGCCGGAGATCGAGATCGTGTTGGAGCAGCCGCACGCCGGCCGCTCTCAGGAGAACGGCGACGCCATCGCCGCCCTCCTCGCCAAGGGCGAGCTGCAGATGCTGCAGTTACGCACCGACGACCTCGCAGGCACGTTCGACAAGCTGGCATCCGCGCCGGGCGTCGAGGTGCTTCAAGAGCCGACCGACCAGTTCTGGGGCGTTCGAGACGCAGCAGTGCGCGACCCAAGCGGCAACATGATCCGCATCGCCCAGGCCTGAGGCGTGTGACCGCCGGTTGAGTAGCGCCGAAGGCGCGTATGAAATCCGGGTTCGTATGTGCGGGTTTCGATACGCGGCCGCTTCGCGGGCGCTACTCAACCGGCGGTGGCGCGGTTGCGGGGCTCTACTCGCTGGGGCGGTTGCGGCGGTCGACGCGGCGCACGAGCATCCAGGAGAGCGGAAGCAGCGCAGCGGCGATCGCCCACTTGACGATGCCGCCGACGATGAAGGGGGTGAAGCCCGCGGCCATGACCGCGGCGAAGTCGTGCGGCAGTCCGAGGTTGCCGAGCACGACAGCCAGGTAGGGCAGGCCGAACAGGAACGGCACGATGCTCGCAGCGAAGAAGCCGATCGCGGCGAGTACCGGGCGACGATCCCACGCTCGTTCGGACAGCCATCCGATCAGCGCTGCTGCGGGGATGAAGCCGATGATGAAGCCGAAGCTCGGCAGCAGCACGGAGGCGGGGCCGCCGGTGAAGTCGGCGAAGATGGGCAGGCCGGCCAGGCCAAGCACCAGGTAGAGCCCGAGGGATGCCGCCCCCCGCCAGGCGCCGAGGCTCGCGCCCACGAGCAGCACGGCGAGCGTCTGCCCTGTGACGGGCACGGGCCAGAGCGGCACCGATACCTGGGCCGAGATGGCGACGAGCGCGGTTCCGGCGAGGATCAGCAGTGCGTTGGCGACGGCGCTGCGCGGTACGACGCGGTCGGCGAGCGTGGGGACGAGACGTGCGGTGGGAGTTGCTGTGGACAAGGCGGGCTCCGATCGTGAGCGGGCGGCGGGCAACGGTCCAACACTAGACCGCGGCCGAGGGTGACCGGCCGTTCGGTGTAGACATCCGATCCACGCATTGTTTGGCGGTCGTTGCCAATGGGCACGCGCACACCTTCCGGTTGTCGCGAAACGCGGGTGCGGGCATCCGCCACCCGCATTTCGTGGCCGCCGAACGACGGAGCGCGGCCGGGCGCACATCGCAGACGGGCCACACTTCGCGTGCAGGGCGCGTCAGTACCATGGAACCCGCAGGTTGCGTAAGAGCACGCCGCGAACATCGTGCGATGACGGCGTCGCTCGGGCAGCACGGGACAGGAGCACAGTGTCGCAACGACTGGATGTCGCAGCGCTCGACGGCACGTCGTGGCGGCGGGTCTCGCCGAAGTACGTCGTGGTGGTCGTCGTCGGCTCCCTGATCAGCGGTGCCGTCTCGGCCGCGATCGCCGTCTTCGCCTGGCTCGTGCTGCTGTGGTGGTGGGCGTGGATCGCGCTCGTCGTCATCGTCGTGGTGGCCATCGTGCAGCTGATCATCGCGCCGCGTCGCGCCCGCGCGATCGGGTACATCCTGCGAGACGACGACCTGCTCATCCGGCGGGGCATCATGTTCCAGCGCTTCGTCGCCGTTCCGTACGGGCGGATGCAGCTGCTCGACATCGAGCGCGGGCCCATCGACCGCGCACTGGGGCTGGCCGAGCTGAAGTTCGTGACGGCCGCAGCATCCAGCCGGGTCTCGATTCCCGGTCTTGTGGAGTCGGATGCCGCGTGGCTGCGTGACCGACTCGTGGAACTCGCAGAGTCGCGCAGGACAGGTCTGTGACCCAGACGTACAGCCGGGCGACGGGACTCGCCGACGGCGAGTGGCACCGCATGCACAAGGCGACGCCGCTGCTGCGGGGCGGTATCGCCATCGTGGCCGTCGTCGGAGTGATCGTGGCCAACCTCCGGGAACGCATCGTCAGCTTCGTCATCGGCACACCCGACTATCCGTCTGGGGACCCGGTAGACGTCATCATCCGCCACAACTTCGTATGGCCGGCCATCGGCATCGCCGCCCTCATGATCGCGCTCTGCGTAGGCGTGTTCGCGCTGTCATGGCGCGTGCAGACGTTCCGGGTGACGGAGCAGGCCGTCGAGCTGCGCAGCGGCATCCTCCGGAGGCAGGAGCGCAAGGCGCGGCTCGACCGCATCCAGGGTGTGAACATCCAACGGCCGGTGTTCGCGCGCATCTTCGGCGCGGCGAAGCTCGAAATCGTCGTGGCGGGCAACGACGCCAACCTGAATCTCGCCTACCTGTCCTCCGCCGTGACCGAGACCCTTCGCCGCGAGATCCTGCGACTTGCTTCCGGCGTGCGCGCTGAGCACGACGCGCCGACGGGCATCCCGGCCGAGGACGGGATCGCGACGGCGATCGGACAGCAGGCAGCGCCAGGTGGGTCGGCGATCGGGGAGCCGCCGGCCCAGCCGGAGGCGCAGCCGGAGGCGCAACGGATCTCGGCGAGGGGCATCCTCACGGATCGGGTCGACGAATTCATCACCCCCGCCGACCTCGACCCGGATGCCGCGCCGCCGGCATCCGTCGTGCACATGCACCCGGGGAGGCTGGCCGGATCTCTGCTGCTGAGCGGTCCCACGATGGTGCTCGCCGCCATCCTCATCGCCATGCTCGTCGGTGCGTCGCTCGGGCGGCTCTGGCTGATCATCGTCATCTTCCCGATCATCCTGAGCCTCGGCGGCCTCTTCGTCCGCCGGTTCAGCAAGGCGCTGCGCTACAGCATCTCCGCCGGCGACCAGGGCGTTCGCATCGGATTCGGGCTACTCACCACGAGCAGCGAGAACATCCCGCCGCGGCGGATCCACGCAGTCGAACTGCTGCAGCCGCTGGCGTGGCGGCCGTTCGGCTGGTGGCAGATGCGCATGAACACCGCAGGCCACACACGCGGCAAGAACGCCGCGGGCGAGGCCCGCACGACGACGCTGCCCGTGGGGAGCATCCGCGACGTTCAGCGGGTGCTGCCGCTGCTGCTTCCCGGCATGGACGACACGGTGCGGGATGCCATCGCGCACGCCGGCATGAACGCTCACGCCGACCAGTCCGCGTTCTCGTCTGCTCCGCCGCGCGCCAGATGGCTGCGGCCGTTCTCATGGCGCAAGACGGGCTACACCATCGCCGACGGCGTGATCGTCGTGCGGCACGGTGCCGTGTGGCGGCGCATCGTGTTCGTGCCGCTCGCGCGCATGCAGAGTGTGGAGGTGGAGCAAGGGCCCGCGCGGCGCATCCTCGACCTGGCGTCGGTCGACGTGCACCTCATCGACGGACCCGTGCACGCGAAGGTCCCGGTCATGGACACGCGGGCCGCAGAGGAACTGTTCGCCATCGTCAGCGCGGGCGCGATCGCATGGGCAGACGCCGAGCACGCGCCGGCTCCGCGGCCCGACGCGGTGGGGGATGCCTGATGGCCGGCAGGTCGGGACGCCTCGGCGTCGGAATCGTCGGCGCCGGCCGAGTGGGGCCGGTGCTGGGCGCCGCGCTCGCCGGAGCGGGACATGCCGTCGTCGGCATCGCGACCGCCAGTGATCGCAACCGGGAGCGCGCCGAGGCGCTGCTGCCCGCGGTGCCCGTGCTCAGCATCCCGGATCTCATCGAGCGCTCGGAGCTGGTGCTGCTCGCCGTTCCGGGGTCGGAACTGCCCGAACTTGTGAACGGGCTCGCGATCGCCGGCGCCTGGCAGCCCGGACAGTTGGTCGTGCACACGTCGCCCGAGTACGGCGTCGGCGTGCTCACGCCGGCGTTGCAGCGCGGCGCCATCCCGCTGGCGATCCACCCGGCGATGGTGTTCAGCGGCACGAGTCTCGACCTCGCGAGGCTTGCCGAAACGTACTTCGCGGTCACGGCCCCGACACCCGTTCAACCGATCGGGCAGGCGCTCGTCGTGGAGATGGGCGGCGAGCCCGTCATAGTAGATGAGCAGGACCGCCCCGCCTACGCTGAGGCGATCTCCACGGCCACCACGTTCTCGCGCTCCATCGTGGAGCAGGCATCCGGCATCCTCGCCCGCGCGGGCATCGACAATCCGGGGGCCTACCTGTCGTCGCTTGTGCGGTCATCCGTCGACGAGGCGCTGCGCAGGGCGGGGGTGCCGACGGAGCTCGACGTGCTCGACGTCGGGATGCTCGACGCTGCGACTCCGCCCGAACCGCCCGTGCCGCCCGGTAGATGGGACCTCGGCGGAGCAACCGATAGCGCGGCCGATGGCTGGGACGACACGAGCGGATGGCCGGACGACCCGGACGAGCGTCCGCGTTGATGCCGAACGGCCGGCGGGCCCGATGCCACCGGGACCCGATGCCGCCTGGACCACCCGGCATGATCGGGCGAGACCACGCAGACGATACGACGGAGACCAGATGACGGAGACGAAATGACCCCGACCCCGCACGTGGCCACCACCATTCCGGGCATCCGCAGCATCGTTGCGGATGCCACTGCCAAGGGCGAGCGCGTCGCTCTCGTGCCGACGATGGGTGCGTTGCACGACGGTCATCTGGCGCTCGTACGGCGAGCGCGCGAACTGGGCGACCTCGTGGTGGTGTCGATCTTCGTGAACCCCCTGCAGTTCGGCCCGAACGAGGACTTCGACCGCTACCCGCGCACCCTTGAGACCGACCTCGGCGCGCTCACGGGCATCGCCGACGTCGTCTTCGCGCCGGCCGTCGACGAGATGTATCCGGATGGCCCCACGCAGACCCGCGTGACGGGTGGCGACGTCGCATCCCAGTTCGAGGGCGCATCGCGGCCCGGCCACTTCGACGGCATGCTGACAGTGGTCGCCAAACTGCTGAACATCGTGCGGCCGAACGTTGTGCTGTTCGGCCAGAAGGATGCCCAGCAGGTCTTTCTGGTGCGGCAGATGGTGTCGGACCTCGACATCCGGTCGTCCGTCGAAGCCGTTCCCACCGTGCGTGAGAACGACGGCCTCGCCCTCTCCAGCCGCAACGCCTATCTCGACGGCGACGCGCGACGTGAGGCCGTCACCCTGTCCTCCGCCTTGAACGATGTCGCCTCGGCCGCTGCACACGGAGCCGACGAGGCGCTCGCCGCCGGGCTCGCGCGCGTGCAGGCATCCGCGGCCGTTAAGCTGGACTACCTAGCCATCGTCGACCCGCACACCTTTCGTTCCGTTGACGAGCGGTACCGCGGACCGGCCATCGCACTCATCGCGGCGCGCGTGGGCGGAACCCGACTCATCGACAACGCGAGCGTGGTGATCGGGGCCGCCGGCTGAGGTGCTGCCTGACGGCACCCGTGCATCACCCCTGATCGACTAGCGTGCGCCGACCCGGGCAGCACACCAACGAATCGCACCGAACGAAGAGGAACCATGGCGAGCGAGACCCGCACAACGTCGGCAGAGCCGGGCGCCGAGCTGACCGCCGAGGAGATCGGCGAACAGAAGGCCGTGCGGCTCGCCAAGCGTGAGCGGCTCATCGCGGAGTCGGATGCCGCCGGCGGCGCCTATCCCGTCGCCTTGCCGATCACCGCGACCATTCCCGAGCTGCGCCAGAAGTACGGGGATCTCGAAGCGGATGCCACGACGGGCGTTTTCGTCGGCATCGCGGGTCGCGTCGTGCACCTGCGCAACACGGGAAAGCTGTGCTTCGCGGTGCTGCAGTCGGGAGATGGATCCCGCATCCAGGCCATGGTGTCGCTCGCGTCGGTGGGCGAGGAGGCGCTGACGCGCTGGAAGGAGCTCGTCGATCTCGGCGACCACGTCTTCGTGCACGGCGAGGTGATCTCGTCGCGACGCGGAGAGCTGTCGGTGATGGCGGATGACTGGGCCATCGCCTCGAAGGCGATCCTGCCTCTGCCCAACCTGCACAACGAGCTCTCCGAAGAGACGCGCGTGCGCAGCAGGTACCTCGACCTCATCGCCCGCGACCAGGCCCGCGCCAACGTGGTGAACCGCGCCAAGGCGGTCGCGTCACTGCGCGCCACGTTCGCCTCGCGGGGCTTCATCGAGGTCGAGACGCCCATGCTGCAGACGATGCACGGCGGGGCATCCGCTCGCCCGTTCGTCACGCATTCGAACGCGTTCGACACGGAACTGTTCTTGCGCATCGCGCCCGAGCTGTTCCTCAAGCGTGCCGTCGTCGGCGGCATCGACCGCGTTTTCGAGATCAACCGCAACTTCCGCAACGAGGGAGCCGACTCCACGCACAGCCCCGAGTTCGCCATGCTCGAGGCCTACCAGGCGTACGGCGACTACAACACCATGGCGGAGTTGACGCAGACCCTCATCCAAGACGCGGCGTGGGCGACCAGCGGCGGACACGTCGTCACCTGGGCCGACGGCACCGAGTACGATCTCGGCGGCAGGTGGGACTCGGTCTCGATGTACGAGAGCCTCACGGATGCCCTCACGCAGGCGGTCGCGTCGGGTCGCGTCCCGTGGACGGGCGGCACCGACATCACTCCCGAGACGCCCCTGAACGAGCTAGCGGCACTCGCCGAACTCGTGGGCATCGAGGTCAAGCATCCGATCCACGGCAAGTACGTCGAGGAGCTGTGGGAGCACTTCGTGAAGGGCGGACTGGAGCGGCCGACGTTCGTGCGGGACTTTCCCGTGGACACATCTCCGCTCGTTCGTGCGCACCGCTCGAAGGCGGGTGTCGTGGAGAAGTGGGATCTCTACATCCGCGGCTTCGAGCTCGCCACCGGATACTCCGAACTCGTCGACCCGGTCGTGCAGCGCGAGCGCTTCGTCGAGCAGGCGCGGCTGGCGGCGCAGGGTGACGACGAGGCCATGCGGCTGGACGAGGAGTTCCTGCGCGCCCTCGAGTTCGGCATGCCGCCAACCGGAGGCATGGGCATGGGCATCGACCGACTCCTGATGGCGCTCACCGGCCTGGGCATCCGCGAGACGATCCTCTTCCCCCTCGTCAAGTAGCGGCGGCGCGCCCCGCCGCCCCACCGTCGCCCTCGCCGCCCGCCGCACCCCGGCCGCCCCGCCGCCGCCCCACCGCCGCCTCGGCCGCCCCACCGCCGCCCCGGCCGCCCCACTGTCGCCACGGCCGCCCCACCGCCGCCACGGCCGGGTCCGGGCGCACGGCCGCGCCGAAAACAGCAGTGATCGCGCTCTCGTGCCGAAAACAGCAGGATGTCTGCTGTTGTGGTTGACATCTGCTGCTTTCAGCGCGCCCGTCCCGGGCTTCCGACGCAGCGCCCGTCCCGGGCTTCCGACGCAGCGCCCGTCCCGGGCCGGGTGCCGGTTCCGGTCGCCGCACCAGCGCCAGGTTCGGCCGCCGGCTCGCTTCCCCGCATCCCCGAAAACAGCAGTGATCGCGCTCTCGCGTCGCGAACAGCAGGATGTTCGCTGTTCTCTGCGACATCTGCTGTTCTAACCGCAACCGGATGCGCCTCCTGCCTGTCCTCCCCAGGCGGGTGCTGCTCCAGATGTTCCACCGAACCAATGACCGACGATCGCGTCGGGGCTGGATCTTGTCACCGTGGCTGCATGGATGTTTCGACCGCGCTGGCCCGATTCGGCGGCCTCGCCACACGGAATCAGCTCCGGCAACTCGGGTGCGGAACTCGGGCGATCGCGAAATACCTCGAGAAAGCGGGCCGGTCCGTGCGCAGGTCGTGGGTTGCCGCCCCGAATGCCGACCCACTCGCCGTGCGTGCTGTCGGCTTGGGCGGGATGCTCGGTGGTGAGAGCGCGCTGCGCTCTTACGGCGTCTGGGTCTCGCACAATACCGGCCTCTGCGTAGCGGTGAAACCCGGCACAAGCAGGCTGCCCGGCCTCGCGGATCACGAGTACCGCATCTATCCGCACGACCATGTGTGGCCGACAGGCATCCGGTGGCGCGCGGACGGGGTAAGCGCGCTCGTGCAACTAGCTCCCCGAGTTGATTCGCAACACCTCATCGCTTCCATCGACAGCGCGTTGTACACGCGTGTGCTCGCAGCCTCACGCCTCGACGATCTGTTCGCTCGTCTGCCCCGACGATTCGCCCGGCTTCGGCTGCTGATCGACGCTCGTGCAGAATCCGGAATCGAGTCACTCTTCCGCATAGCGGCCGTGGGTGAGGGGTGGTCCGTTGCGGTGCAAGTGGCCATCAGACACGTGGGTCGCGTCGACTTCGTGATCAACGGGTGGTTGGTTATCGAGGTCGACGGCGACAGCTGGCACTCGACTCCCGAGCAGCGAGCACGTGATCGAGCCCGGGAGGCCGAACTCGTCCGACAAGGGATGCGCTCCCACCGCTTCGATTACCGCCAGGTCATGTCCGACCTCGAGGGATGCATTGAGGTCACGAGGGCGCTGCTCGCCGCTGGACGGCCCTGACTCTGTGCGGACTGTTACCCGGTGCGGATCGGGACTCGGTGCGGAGTGTGACCGTGCGGAGGGTGACCGGTGCGGACCGTGACCAGTGCAGACCGTGACCAGTGCAGACCGTGACCGCTGCGGACCGTGACCGCTGCGGACCGTGACCCGATCCCGCTCGCTGCCGGAGAACAGCAGACGTGCATGGGAACAGCAGACATCCTGCTGTCTTCGGCACGAGAGCGTGATGACTGCTGTTTTCGGAACGGGGCCCGCAGGGCAGCTGCCGAGCACCGGACCCCGCCGAGCGCACCGGGCCCGGGCGGGCCCGCCTACCGCTGGAACCGCTTCAGGTGCTCCTGCGTGAGTTGCTCCATCTGCTCGTCGGTGAGCTCGTCCATCTTCTTGGCCTCGCGCTTGTCCGTATGCATCCAGCGCACGAAAAGGATGATCAGCACCGGGATGTCCGCGACCTCGGCTATGAACCACAGGAAGTCGCCCGACAGATGCTGATCGTGCAGCGGCGAGGGGAACCACGGCGGCAGCAAGCCGGTCACTGCCGGGGCGTGGTCGAGCACGGTCTCGTTGAGGCGCAGCAGGATGCCTGGCACGGCATCCAGCACGAGCTCGACGAACGCGAGCATGAACTCGGCCGTGATGAAAAGGCTGGTGCGCAGCAGCCCGCTGTCGGTGATGGGCAGCACCATCAGGAGCCCGACCAGCGGCACTCCGATCGTGATCGCCGCCTCCCACGCCGGATCGAGCCGCAGCACCGCGGCGAACGGCGTGAGGAAGACGCAGAATCCGATGAGCGCGACGACCGGAGCGAAGATGGCGTTGCCCATGAGCCGCACCGGCCACGAGCCGAGGATGCGCTCGAGCACGCGCGCGGGCATCCCCGACATGGCGGCGCGCGCGAGCGAGACGGGCCGGCCGAGCGCGAGCAGGCCTGGCACCACGAAGAGCAGGAAGGCGATGCGCGTGGTGAAGGCCCAGCGCAGGTCGGTGCTCCAGGCGCCGAGGAATCCGAACTGCACCCAGGCGTAGGAACCGAGCCCGAGGGCGTAGAACGCGATCGTCGGCCATGCCGGCCAGCGCACGCCGTTGCGGCGGGCGAAGTGCAGTCCGAGGCCGTAGAGCGCGGCCGCGACCACGATCAGGCCGAACGCATAGGGGTCGAACGAGAACGTGGTGAGGAACGTCAGTACGTCAGGCGTCGGTGGCTCCGGGGGTGTGTGGGGGGCCTAGACATTATCCGTCCCGCACCCGTGCGACAACCGTGATCGCAGCGTCGATCGGTACCACCTGGCTCAACCGCTCAACCCACAGTTGCGGTCGTCAACCCCATCGTGCGAGGCGCGAGCTCCGTCTGGAGTACGAGCGCCGCGCCGCCGACCGCTGCGGCATCCGACACGTCGGTGGAGAGACGAACTCGTATGCCGTGCTGCATGCGCACGAAGAAGTCCGATTCCAAGCGGCGTGAGATGGCTCGTGCGTAAGTCGGGCCGGCCACAGCGAATGCGGGCCCGGCTAACGACACGGAGTCGAGATCGAACAGGTTGGCGAGCGTGAGCACTCCAGATGCGAGGTGTTCGGCCGACTCCTCGATGAGGGCTGCAGCACCGGAATCCCCCCGCGCTGCCAACGTAGCGATCAAGCGGAAGTCGACGAAGTCATCCGTGCCGGACAGTCCCAACCGCTCCGCCTCTCCGCTTGCCTGCGCCCGGCGTACCACAGCTCCAGGGTCCGCAAGCTCTTCGAGATACGCCTGCTCGCCTTCCGGTCCGGTCACGCACACCTGGCCGAGCTCTCCGGCATTTGAGCTGGAGCCGCGGAAGACGATTCCGTCGATGAGCACTCCCGCGCCTATGCCCGTTCCCATGTACACCGTGGCGTGCGCCGTGGCGTCGTCGAGCTTGCCGCTCCAGAAGTCTCCGATCGCAGCGGCGGTGGCGTCGTTGTCGAGAATGACGGGCAAATCCACCGCATCAGAGAGCATCGAGCGAATTGGCACGTTGAGCCACGCCTGAAGATGGGGTGAGTGGAGGATCATGCCGCGCCCGATGTCGAGGGGCCCAGGCGCCACGACTCCGACTCCGACCACCGAGTCCTTGGCTATGCCCAGGCCATGGAGTGTGCGATCAACCTCGGCCGCGAGCCGCTGCACCATCTCGTTCGGTTCTGTGGATCCGATGCCCGTCGTCCGGGTTCTTCCCACAATGGCGCCGGCCAGATTGATCACTACGTACGTGATCGACTCGCGGCCGAGTTGTACACCGACGGCGAAACGCGCGTCGGGGTTCACATCGAGCATGACTGGGGGCTTGCCCCCTGTCGACTCACCCCTGCCGGTCTCTACGACGAGTCCCTCGCTCAGCAGCTGCCGCACGACCGTGGACATGGTTGCTTGCGTCAGACCTGTCGTCTCGGCGAGTTCGACCCGGCTGATCGGACCGAGCGTGCGAATGAGGTCGAGCACCAGTCCTCTGCTGGTTCCGCCCGCGAGCGCGATGCGCTGTCTGGCCACCCGCTCCTCCTTGGACTGATCTTGCCATGAACTCTAACTTGACAGGCTTTATAAAGTGGCCTAAGAAAGACCGTATCGCAACGAAGCGCATCTTCGTTTCGGCCGCGGTGACCTGCTCTGCACCGCATTCCTCCCGGTCAACGAAAGGACAAGGATGTCTCCACGCAGCACACGACGCCGGTTCGGCGTCGCGATAGTCGCGGTCGCCGCCGCGGCAACGATGGCCCTGGCGGGCTGTTCCGCCAACAACGGCTCCGGCGGCTCGTCCGGCACCAGCACGATCACGATGTTCACGGGTCAGGTCGGCAACTTCACGGAGAACTTCAACCCGCTGAACAACACGGGCGCCTTTCTACCGCAGACGAACGGTGCCATCTACGAGCCGCTCTTCTACTACAACAAGGCGCGTGCAGGTAAGCCGGTGCCACTGCTCGGAACGTCGTACAGCTGGAACAGTGACGGCACGCAGCTCACGGTCAAGGTCCGCCAGGGCGTGAAGTGGTCGAACGGCAAGCCGGAGAGCGCTGACGACGTCGTGTACTCCCTCAACCTCATCTCGAACAACCCGGCGCTCAACACTTCCGGCGTCAAGTGGGTTGCCAAGAAGACCGCCGATGACACGGTCGTCATCACCTTCCCGTCCACGGCCTTCACGCTCGAACCGCAGATCCTGGGCAACGAGCCGATCGTGCCGCAGAGCATCTGGTCGAAGATCTCCGACCCGACGAAGGTGACCAACACCAGCCCGGTCGGCACCGGCCCGTACATGCTGAAGACCTTCACGCCGCAGAGCTATGTGCTCGAGAGAAACCCGAAGTACTGGGGCACGGGTGCAGATGCGCCCAAGGTGGACGAGGTGCGCACCATCTCGTTGGCCAACGCTGATGCGGCGACCTCCGCCCTCGAAGCCGGACAGACCGACTATATGGGCGCCTTCCTACCGACGCTGAAGAGCATCATGTCCAAGCACAAGGGCCTCAGCTATTCGAACTCGCCTCAGGCGACCACCGCGCTCTTCACCTGCGAGAACGCGTCGCTCGGCTGCACGGGACCGCAGACCGATGTCGCCGTGCGGCAGGCGATGTATTACGCGATGGACCGTACGCAGCTCGACAAGCAGGCCGCCGCCGGGTTCAGTGCGCCGGCATCCCCGTCGCTTTTGCTGAACACCGTAAACAAGTCGCAGATCACCAAGTCCGACTATCTCGAAGTGCCGCAGACAGCGAATATCGCCAAGGCCAAGGGCTTGCTGGAAGCGGCCGGCTGGAAGCTCGGCTCGAACGGCTACTACGCGAAGGACGGCCAGGAGCTCGACCTGTCGATCAACGTGGTCTCGGGCTGGACCGACTACGACACGATCTGCCAGTTGCTGCAGGGCCAGTTCAAGGCGGCGGGCATCAAGCTCAGTGTCAACCAGATGGCGCAGAACGCGTGGACTCAGTCGGAGTCGACGGGCAAGTTCCAGATCTCGATGAACTCGGTCAACATGGGCGTCTCGTCCGACCCGTACTTCCAATACAACAACTACTTGTCCAGCTCGGCGACCGCCCCGGTCGGGCAGCCCGCGGCGTCGACGAACACGTCGCGCTACTCCAACCCCTCCGTCGACGCGGCGATCAAGCAGCTCGCCACCACGAACCAAGAGTCGGTGAAGCAGGCGGCATACAAGACGATCCAGGATCAGATCGTCAAGGACATGCCGTACGTGCCGGTGTACGTGAACTCCGCCCTCGCCGAGTACAACAACTCGCGCGCCACGGGCTGGCCGTCGCAGAGCAACCAGTACGCGTTCCCGCTTCCGTGGGGCGGCAACTGGGGCATGGGCATCGTGCTCAAGACAATCCGACCGGTGAAGTAGCCGCAACGCGATAAGGGGCCGTGACTCGGGCGGATGCCTGCCAAGCATCCGCCCGACTCACGACCGCGCAGAAAGCAGACTTCAGATGCGGTTCTACCTTCAGAAGATCGCGTTCTACGTCGTCGCCCTATGGGCCGCGGTGACGCTGAACTTCCTGATTCCTCGCATGATGCCGGGCAACCCGGTCGACATCATGATCGCCAAGATGGGTGCGGCCGGCCAGCCGGTCACTCCTGGCACCAGGCACGCCCTCGAGGTCGAACTCGGCGGTGGCAGCGGGAGCCTGCTGCAGCAGTACGGCGACTACATCGTGAACCTGCTGCACGGCGACCTCGGCATCTCGCTCACCAACTACCCGGAGAAGGTCACGACGGTGATCGGCCAGGCGCTGCCCTGGACCATCGCGCTCGTCGGGCTGGCCACGCTCATCTCGTTCATCGTGGGAATCGGCCTCGGCATGCTCGCCGGCTGGAAGCGCGGATCGTGGCTCGACAACCTCATCCCGGTGACCACGATGTTCCAAGCCGTTCCATACTTCTGGCTCGCGCTCATCCTGGTTCTGGTGCTCACCCGAGTCGTGCCGCTCTTTCCTTACGCAGGCGGCTACAACGTGGCCACCACGACGCCGGGCTTCAGCCTCGACTTCGTCGGCAGCGCCGTCTACTACGGCTTCCTGCCCGCTCTGACCATTGTCATCTCCTCGATCGGCGGATGGATGCTCGGCATGCGCAACATGATGGTCTCCACGCTCTCCGAGGACTACATCGTCACAGCGGAGGCGAAGGGCCTGAACCCCAGGCGGGTGCGCATGACGTACGCGGCCCGGAATGCGGTGCTGCCCTCGCTCTCCGGATTCGCGATCTCACTCGGATTCGTGGTCGCCGGGTCGATTGTGACCGAGCAGGTCTTCAGCTACCCGGGCATCGGCCAACTGCTTTTCAGTTCGGTCGCGAACGACGACTATGCGCTCATGCAGGGCGTATTCCTCGTGATCTCACTCTCGGTGCTCGCCGCGAACCTCGTGGTCGACGTGCTGTACGGACTCATCGACCCGCGCACACGCGCTCGCTCATAGGAGGTGACTCATGGCATCCACAGTCGCAACGACCGACGTCGCACCGGCGGCGATCGGCGCCCGGCGCAGCATCGCCAGGCTGCTGCCCTCGCGCTCGCCGAAGCTCATCGTCGGCCTGATCATCGCCGGCGTCATCATTCTCTGGGGCGTCGTCGGCCCGCTTCTGGTCGGTGACCCCAACGCGATCAGCACCAATGCCTTCGCGCCGCCCGGACCCGACCACTGGCTCGGTACCACCCAAACCGGACAGGATGTCTGGACGCAGATCGCGTACGGCACCCGTGGCTCGCTTGTGATCGGCGTCGTCGTCGGTGTGCTCGCCACCGTTCTGTCCGCGTTCTTCGGCATCCTCGGCGCATATATCGGCGGGGCCGTTGACGAGGGCTTCGCGCTGTTCACCAACGTGATTCTCGTCATCCCCGGTCTGCCGCTCGTCATCGTGATCGGCAACTACGTTCCGCAGAACCAGCGCGGCCTCTTCCTCATCGCCATCGTTCTGGCGATCACCAGCTGGGCGGGATCGGCTCGCGTTCTCAGAGCCGTCACGCTCTCACTCCGCAATCGGGACTACGTCGCTGCTTCGAGGGTTTCGGGAGAAAAGACGTGGCGCGTGCTCGTCGTGGAGATTCTGCCGAACCTCATCCCGGTGATGGCGTCGCAGTTCGTGTTCGCCATCATCTTCGCGATCCTCGGCGAGGCGGGCCTGTCGTTCCTGGGGCTGGGTGCGAACAACTCGTTCACGCTAGGCACCATTCTGTTCCAGGCCTACAACGATCTCGCACTCACGCAGGGCGCCTGGTGGTGGTTCGTCCCGCCGGGTCTCGTGATCGCCCTCTTCGGTTGCGCGCTCTCGCTGATCAACTTCTCGATCGACGAGATCATCAACCCGAAGCTGCGCAACCAGACCAGAGCGGCCCGCAAGGCGTGGGGGCTCAGCGCCTCCCAGATCAAGCGTCTCGAGCAGGAGGACATCAAGTGAGCCAGGCCACGACCATCCGTCCGCCCCGTAACGTGACCGACCCGGTGCTCACGATCGACGACTTCAGCGTCGACTACCTGGGCGCTCGCACCACGCATGCGGTGAAGAACGTCTCGCTCACACTGGGCCGCGGCGAGGTGCTCGGGCTCGCCGGCGAGTCCGGCTGTGGCAAGTCGACGCTCGCCTATGGCGTCACGCGGCTGCTGAAGCCGCCGGCGCTCATCACTTCGGGGTCCGCCACTTTCCACTCCCGTGAGGGGTACTCGGTAGACCTGGCTACGTTGGGCGGCGCGGATTTGCGCGCATTCCGCTGGGACAAGATCTCGATGGTGTTCCAGGGTGCGATGAACTCGCTCAATCCGGTCATCAGTGTGCAGGATCAGCTCGAAGACATCTTCACCGCGCATCGTCCGGAGATGAAGAAGAAGGAGCGCGTGCAACTCTGCGGTGACCTGCTGGAGCGCGTGGGCGTCGGCCGCGATCGTTTGAAGTCGTACGCGCACGAGCTCTCCGGCGGAATGCGGCAGCGGGTGATGATCGCGATGGCCATGGCGCTCAATCCACAGGTCATGATCATGGACGAGCCCACCACGGCGCTCGACGTGGTGGTGCAGCGAGAGATCCTCAACGAGATCACCCGGTTGCGGTCCGAACTCGGATTCGCAGTCATCTTCATCACCCACGACCTGCCGTTGCTGCTGGAGATCAGTGACCGGATCGCCGTCATGAAGGCGGGCGAGATTGTCGAGCTGAACGACGCGTACGACCTTTACACGAAGCCCCAACACGCATACACCAAACAGTTGCTCGCCTCGTTCCCGAGCCTCACCGGTGAGCGCGGCGACTTCATCCGCACGGGGGTTCGTGACGCACGTCTGGACCCGGACGCGGTTCCCGAGGCGAATTCGACTTCTCTGCCCGCTTCCGTCGAAACCGAAGGAGCCCACTGATGACGACCCTCGAGTTCCGCAATGTCTTCAAGCGATATCGAGTGCGCGGCGGATGGCGCTCGAAGGAGCTTGTCGCCGTGAACGACGTGAGTTTCGCGCTGGAGTCCGGTAAGACCGTGGCCTTGGTCGGGCAGTCCGGAAGCGGCAAGTCGACGATCGCAAAGCTGCTACTGCAGCTGGAACATCCGAGCGAGGGGCAAATCCTGCTCGACGGCAATGCGATCAGCCGGCGCGGTCGAGGTCTTCGCGATTATCGACACGAGGTGCAGATGGTTTTCCAAGACCCGTTCGCGTCGCTCAACCCCTACCACTCCGTTGCCCATCACCTTGCCCGGCCGCTCAAGCTGCATGGAAGAGGTAGTAGCAAGGCGGAGATCGACGTCGAAGTTGCCCGGCTACTGGAGCGCGTGCGCTTGACCCCTACCGACGAGTTCGCGGCGAAGCATCCGCACGAGCTCTCCGGCGGTCAAAGGCAGCGCGTCGCGATAGCCCGAGCGCTTGCTCCACAGCCCAGCATGCTGATCGCCGACGAGCCCGTGTCGATGCTCGACGTGTCGATCCGCCTTGGCGTGCTCAACCTGCTCGCCGCGCTCCAGCGTGAAGAGAACCTCGGCGTGTTGTACATCACTCACGACCTTGCGACGGCCAGGCATTTTTCCGATGAGATTCTCGTGATGTACCGCGGTGAGATCGTCGAGCGGGGGCCCGCTGACGATGTCATCCTCAACCCGCAGCACGAGTACACCAAGCTTCTGGCGGCCGCCGCTCCAAACCCTGAGCTCAGGCTCAAGCAACTCGCCGGCGCGTAGACAACGCGCGGCGCAGGTCTCGGACGCGGCCGTTCTCCGATGCCGGACGAGCCGCGTCCGAGTCATGCGGGCACGGGTACCAGGATCACGAAACAGAAAGATCACGATGCCGTTCTTCCCCAGCACATTCACATCGATCCACGACGGCTGGACCCTCAGCGCGGTGCAAGGACCGACGCCCGACGGTCTGCATCTCGCAGATGTGGAAGCCGTCGTGCCTGGCGTGGTGCACACAGACCTCCTGCGGGCCGGCCTCATCGCCGACCCATTCGACGGCGACAACGAAGCGGAGCAGCAATGGATCGGCAGCACGGTCTGGCGCTACTCGACGACATTCCGGTGGGTCGATGACGGCCAGACGCGTCATGATCTGGTCGCGTTCGGGCTAGACACGGTCGCCACCATCGAACTGAACGGCAGGCTCGTCGGGCGCACCGAGAACCAGCACCGTAGCTACCGGTTCGACGTTCGCGAACTGCTCAAGCAGGGCGCGAACCTGCTGACTGTGACGTTCGCTGCACCTGTAACGGAGGCGGAGCGGCGCGACGCCGAGTACGGAGTGTGGCCGCATGTGAACCATCATCCGTTCAACCAGCTGCGCAAGTCCGCCTCGAACTTCGGCTGGGACTGGGGAATCGACGTGGCGACAAGCGGCATCTGGAAGCCCATCGGCATCGATTCCTGGTCCGGGGCACGCATCGCATCAGTGCGTCCACTCGTCGACGTCGACGCCGCTGAGGGCGTGGCTACGGTGCATGTCGACATTGAGCGAGATGAGAACACGCACGATGCGGTCCGCCTCGATGTGCGTGTGGGCGGCGTGCGGGCCGAAGCGACGATCGCCGCCGGAGCGGGGCGGGCATCCGTCGTGCTGCGGGTGCCGGATGTGAAGCTGTGGTGGCCGATCGGTCACGGCGATCAGCCGTTATACGACGTCGACGTGTCGCTGCACGGCACCCCGGCTTCGTGGCACGGAAGGATCGGCTTCCGCACGGTGGTGGTAGATACCTCGCCCGATGAGGCCGGAAACAAGTTTGTGGTGCGTGTGAACGGTGAGACGGTGTTGATCCGGGGTGTCAACTGGATCCCGGATCACGCGTTCATCACCGAGATGAACCGCGACCGCTATGCCCGGCGCCTCAAAGACGCTGTCGACGCCAACGTCAATCTCCTTCGCGTATGGGGTGGCGGAATCTACGAATCGGACGACTTCTACGAACTCGCCGACGAGCATGGCCTCCTGGTGTGGCAGGACTTCCTATTCGCCTGCGCCGCCTACTCCGAAGAGGAATGGCTGGCGAAGGAGGTGGAGGCCGAGGCGCGTGAGCAGATCACCCGACTGTCGCAGCATCCGTCACTGGCGATCTGGAACGGCAACAACGAGAACCTCTGGGGTTACGTGGAATGGGGTTGGCGCCCTGTGCTGGCAGGCCGCGCGTGGGGCGACGGCTACTATCGCGGCCTCTTGCCACGGCTGCTGGCCGAGCTCGATCCGACCAGGCCGTACTCGCCGGCAAGCCCGTTCTCGTTCGTCGACTATGCGCACCCTAACGACGAACGCAACGGCACCATGCACATCTGGGATGTCTGGAACGAGCGCGATTACGTCGCATACCGTGACCACCGCCCACGGTTCGTCAGCGAGTTCGGGTACCAGGGGCCGCCCGCGTGGAGCACCCTGAGTCGCGTCGTGCACGACATACCCATGGAGCCTTACGGGCATGACATGCTCGTGCACCAGAAGGCCGACCACGGGAATCTCAAGCTCGAGCTGGGGATGGCGGCGCACCTGCCGAAGCCGGGCACTGTCGAGGACTGGCATTGGGCGACGCAGCTGAACCAGGCGCACGCCGTCCGGTTCGGAATCGAGCACCTCCGGTCGCTCACGCCGTTCAACACCGGCACCATCTTGTGGCAGTTGAATGACGACTGGCCGGTGGTCTCCTGGGCCGCAGTGGACTTCGACGAGCACCGTAAGCCGCTCTGGTTCGCTATGCGTGACGCGTATGCACCGCGCCTGGCGACCATACAGCCCGTCTTCGTCGAGCCCAGGCCCGGCGAGAGCGCACCATCGGAAGACGGCGCCAGCATCGCCCTCGTGCTCGTGAACGATACGTCGGATGCCGTCTCCGCATTCGCGCGGGTCATGCGGGTGGCATTCGACGGCACCGTGCTGGCGGAGCGACAGATTCCCGTCCACGTCCCGCCCCGTTCCGCCGCCGATTTCCCGTTGCCCTCAGACGTCGCAACCCTTGGCGACCCCGCCGGCGAGATCGTCGTGGCCGACATCGAAGGGTTCGCGAGGGCTGTCTGGAACGGCGCGGAGGTCATCGACCAACGCCTTGATCCCACAGCGGCGGAGGCAAGGGCGGCGCAGTCGGAGAGCGGATACCGCGTGGTGGTCACCGCGCGTTCTTATCTACGCGACGTCTTTCTCGCCGTCGACCGGGTTGACGCACGTGCGACGGTCGACCGAGGCCTGGTGACACTGCTCGCGGGTGAGTCGACGACCTTCCACATCAAGAGCGACGCGGTCGTGGATCCTGAACGATTCACGGATGGTCTCGTATTGAGGTCGGCGAACGACCTCCTGCCCCATTGACGCGGCCGGTAGAGAACCGGCGGCCTGCGGAGATACTTGTCCAATGAACGCATCCCATGATGTGCCGCCCGCCATCGGCATGGCGTTCGTACGCTCGCCCGCAGGAGTGGACACGTTCTACAGCGAGGTCATCTCCGGCATGGAGGACGTGCTGCACCCGCGCGGCATGCGCGTCTTGATGCAGACGGTGCCGACTCTGGATGAGGAGATTGCGGCCTATAGGCGCTGGGCGGCGTCCAGTGCCGTAGCAGGAGTTGTGGTCACCGACCTGACCGTGAACGATTCTCGCGGCGCGCTGCTCACAGAACTCGGATTGCCGCACGTGACGCTCGGTGAGCCCATGGACGCGGCGGGTGGCGCCGTCGTGCGCGTCGACAACTACACCACGACGGTCCACGCAGTGCAGGAACTCGCGGCGCTCGGACACCACTCGATCGGACGGGTCTGCGGACCCGAGAGGCTCGCGCACACGCAAGCTCGCAGTGCAGCGTTCGCGGACGCCATGGCTGCATCTGGCGGAACCCTCCGCACCGTCGTAGGTGACTATTCGCGATGGAGCGGCGCCGCGGGCATCCTTGAGCTGCTCGACCGTGCTGACCCTCCGACCGCCGTCGTGTTCGACAACGACCTGATGGCCGTCGCTGGCCTGGAGGCGGTGTTAGAGCGAGGGCTCTCTGTGCCTGACGACCTGTCGATTTTGGCGTGGGACGACTCGACCGTGTGCCGAATGACGTTGCCGCCCCTCTCGGCCATGAGTCACGACGTGCGAGAGCTTGGTGCGCTTGCGGCGGAGGCGTTGCTCACGGTCGTCGATGGGGGACAACCCCAGGATCTCACTGCTCCGCTCCCTGTATTCGTGCAGCGCGGGTCCACCGCCTCGCCTCGTGCACGGGCGGGGGAGGTGGTACAGGTGGAGTCGGGGCCAGCTCGCGCCTAGCCGGCCCCGACCGTTCCCCCTATCTCGCCCGCGTATCCTTGTCTCATCATGAACGGCGTATGGGCAGGCATCATCTGGGCACTCGCGCCGACCGTTCTCGTCGGGCTCGTGTTCTGGGCGGTGATGCGCGCCGTTGTGCGTGCCGACCGCAGCGAACGCAAGGCGTACGCGAAGATCGAGGCACAGGAGCGCGCTCGCCGCCGGTTGCCCCACTAGACGCACGGGGTCGCCGGCGTCAGGCATCCGCTCCGGCGTTCCGCGTCACATGCGGGGCACGTGCATGGGGGAATGGCATGGATAGCGGCACCCTGACCTGGATCATCATCGTCATCGCGCTGGTCGTCGACTTCGCGTTCCGCATCGTGGCGATCATCGTGGTTCCACGCAATCGACGACCCACATCGGCGACGGCCTGGCTGCTCGCCGTCTTCTTCATCCCTTACATCGGATGGCTGTTCTTCCTGTTGATCGGCAGCTACAAGCTCCCGAAGCAGCGGAGGCTGCGCCAGCAGCAGATCAACGAGTTCATCCTTCAGTCCACAGACGGCATCGAACGGCTGCGCCGCGACCATCCCTGGCCGCCATGGCTCGAGTCGGTCGTGCACCTGAACCGCAGCCTCGGCTCCATGCCGCTGGTCGGCGGCAATTCGGCGTCGCTCATCGGCCACTACAACGCGTCATTGGATGCCATGACCGACGCGATCAACTCCGCGACCCGTTACGCGCACGTCGAGTTCTACATCCTTACGTGGGACGACACGACCGGTCCGTTCTTCGATGCGCTCGAGGCCGCCGTGCGGCGAGGCGTGACCGTACGTGTGCTGCTCGACCACGTGGCATCCCTTCGCACCCCGCAGTACCGGCGCACGATCAAGCGGCTCACCGAGATGGGCGCCCAGTGGCAGCTCATGCTGCCGGTGCAGCCGCTCAAGGGCAAGTACCAACGGCCCGACCTTCGTAACCACCGGAAGCTGGTGGTGATCGACGGTCGCATCGGCTTCATGGGCTCGCAGAACGTGATCGACCGTACCTACAACAAGCGGAGCAACATCAGGCGGGGGCTGAAGTGGCAAGAGCTGGTGGCTCGCCTCGAGGGTCCGATCGTCGCGGGGCTCAACGCCATCTTCATCACCGATTGGTACTCGGAGACGGGTGAGCTGCTGGCGCGTGAGCGCGACCCGATCGAGGCCGTGCGCACCGAGGAGGAGCTCGACTGCCAGTTGGTGCCAAGCGGTCCCGGGTTCGACAACGAGAACAACCTCAAGCTGTTCCTCGCCCTGCTCTACTACGCCACCGAGCAGATCATCATCACATCTCCGTACTTCGTGCCGGACGAGGCGATGCTGACCGCACTCACCACTGCCGTGCAGCGGGGCATCCGGGTCGAGTTGTTCGTGTCCGAGATCGGAGACCAGGTGCTCGTCTATCACGCACAGCGCTCGTACTACGAGCAGCTGCTGCGGGCGGGCGTGACGATCTGGATGTACAAGGCGCCATACATCCTGCACGCCAAGCACTTCACGATCGATGACGAGGTGGCGGTGATCGGCTCCAGCAACATGGACATGCGCTCGTTCATGCTCAACGCCGAGATCTCGCTCATGGTGCGGGGCAGGTCATTCGTGGCGGACCTCCGCAGGGTGGAGCAGGGCTACCGGGATGCCAGCACCAAGCTGACCCTCGAGGAGTGGATGCGCCAGCCTCTTCGATCGACCGTGCTCGACAACCTTGCGAGGCTGACCTCCGCCCTGCAGTGAGCGAGCCGCATGTGGACAACCGCCCGGCGTGACAGGCCGTTGTGGAATTCCGTCGTCCCGGACCCACCCCTTCGATACGCTGGCGACGCGACCACGAGGAGGTCCTGATGAGCAACGAGAATCCGGCCGGGCAGACGGCAGCGCCGTGGGGCGACCCGGCGTCCGTTGGCGAGGGGCGTCCTGTGACAGGTTCGACGGGCAAGCGCGCCAGTGTGCTGGGGGCGTGGGGTGCTCGCATCGTTCTCATCGTGGTCGCCGCGTGCGCGCTCGTCTCGGTGGCGTTCATCCTCTTCGGCGCTGGTGGCGACACACTGGGGCGCGTCGTCACGACCGATGTCGCGCTCGTCGTGTTCGCCCTGCTCGTCTGGCTCGACACGGTCATCGGCGCATATCGGCCAGAGTGGTTCGAGTTCGCGTCGCTGGCAACGGATGCCTACCTGCTGCTCCTCTGGATCGTCACCATCTGGACAGAGAACGGCTCAGGCCCGTTCGTTCTGTGGGCCGACATCTGGCGGGGCATCCTGTGTCTCATCTTCGTGCGCGGCATGCTCGCGCTCGCCGACCTCGTGCGGCTGCTGTATTCGCGGTGGGTCACGACGGTGACCCGCGTGCTGGCCTTCGTCTCGGCCGGCGCGTTCGGGGTGATCGCGGTCATGGTCACCATTCCGGCGCCCAATCCGTTCAGCCACCTGTGGGACTACGACTTCTACGGCCGCATCGTCGCATCGCTTGCCGTCATCGCGGGCGTCGCACTCGTCCTGATCCCACTCTGGGGCCTGCTCATCAACCGGAGCCACCGTACGCAGCGCACCGCGGGCTACGGTGCGGGCGGGGCCTACCCCGGTGCGTCCTTCGGCGGAAACCAGTACGGCAGTGGGAATTCCGGCACTGGCTATCCCGGCTCGGGTTACCCGGCCGCGGGCTACCCGGCCGGCGCAGCCCAGCCGGGGTACGCCCCGCCCGTTCCGTCCGTGCCGCCGGCTCCTGGGGCGCAGCAGGGGCTGCCGCCCGTTGCGAGCGCCCCCGGCGCGCAGCAGGGTGCGTCGCCCGCTGCATCCCACCCCCCGCTCACGTGGCCGCGCCTCGCCAACGGTGCGCCCGTTCCCGCCGACCAGACAGGAGCGCCGGACTTCCGAGCCGTCGGCGGCGCGCCCCTTGCGTGGCCCACGTTCCTCGACGGAACGCCGGTGCCAACCGGGCCCGACGGAAGTCCGCTGTACCGCTGAGCGCGGCCGCGAGACGATCCGAGAGCTACTGCCGGGGCTTCAACCGCACGCTCGGCATGACGGGCGCGGGTAGCGGGGGACCGGGGTAACCGGAGACGGTCCCGAAGCGGCCCGAGGCATCCTCGCCCTCGATCACTTCGTGCTGCCACTGCTCCCGAGAGGTCACCACCTCTTCGTGCGAACGGCCGATGAAGTTCCACCACATCACGATCTGCTCTCCGAGCGGCTCGCCCCCCAGTAACAGGATGCGCGCCCCGCCCACGCTCGACAGCCGCAACCGCGCACGTCCGGTGGGCACGTAGGCGAGGTGGCGGTGCGGCACCTCCACGCCCTCCACGGACACGTCGCCCAGATCGAGCAGGATTCCGTGCTCGAACTCGCGCCGCACGTCGAGCACCAACTCTGCACCGGCATCCAGGTCGAGCTGGGCGCCGAGCAGCGGACTGAAGACGGTCGCCCGGGAGGATGCCCCGGCGAGTTCCCCGATGAACACGCGGGCGACGGCGTCGCCGATGCGAACGGGCGCCGGCACCGTGCACTCGAAGAAGGGGGCCTGGCCGCGCCAAGCATCCGGAAGCGCCAGCCACAGCTGCGCACCGTGCAGCACCGTCGTACCCGGCGTCGAGTCCTCGGAGTGGCTGATGCCGTGCCCCGCGGTCATCAGGTTGAGCTCGCCAGGGCGCACCAGGGCGTGCGACCCGACGCTGTCGCGATGCTCGATCTCACCCTGGAACAGCCAGCTCACGGTCTGCAGGCCGGTGTGCGGGTGCGGAGGCACGCGCATCCCACCCGTGACCGACACGTCGTCCGGACCGTAGTGATCGAGAAAGCACCAGCCGCCGATCGTCGACCTCGAGCGTTGCGGAAGAGTGCGATGCACGGGCATGGCACGCGGGCCGCCGAGGGGAACGTCGCGGGGTTCGAGCAGCACGACGCCGTCGCTCGTGCTCGTGCTCGTGCTCGGATTGCCGCGCGCGGCCCTGCCTTCTGCTTCGCCACTGGCTGTCGCGATGTCGGTGGCGGTGGCGGTGTCGCTGGCGGCTGCGGCTGCCGCGCTGGTCTCGACGGCGGTGTCGAGGACGGTGGTGAGCTCGGTCGCCGGCGTGCCGGACGGGACCGTCACGAGCTCGGCGGGTTCCCGCTCCAGGTTGCTCATGTGCGGCATCCTACGTTCGCATCGCCGCGCCCGCGCTTCGGGCCATGGTGCCCATTAGCTGTCTAAAGCTCGCAGTACGAACCGCGAGCGTCGCCTCCCGAACGCCGCCCGGGCTCCCCGGCCGCGGGCACTGACCGCCCTACCATGGAGGCATGCCGCGCACCCTGATTCGCCCGCGTCGTCGTGTTCACGTGGTCGCGGCATCCGTCGTGGCGGGTCTGGTCGTGCTGGCTCTGGCCGGATGCGCTCAAAACTCCACGAAGCCCATCACCGACTACAAGGGTGAGCCGAAGGGTGTCGAGGCGCCGGCGAGCAGTGCGGGAGGTGCGCCGTTCTCCGTGTGGCTCAAGGGCGGGGACCAGTTCACCGTCACCCTCTACGGCAGTTCGACGTGCCCGCCGATCGCGAGCCGCTTCAAGCTGACCGGACACAACAAGATCGAGCTCACCGTGGCCGGCCCGCCGAAGGCGAAGCCCTGCACGATGGACTACGTGCCGCACACCACGGTCTTCGCCACTCCGAACACCATCGATCGCCACGGGGATGTGGCCGTCACCGGCCAGGGACTCACCTGGGTTCTGCAGGCGCTGTCCTCGAAGTAGCGCCGGCCGCCGAGTATGCACCCGGTGCCCCGCACCGGCGCATCCGTAACGCCGACGGCGAACAGCGGCCAAACGAAGGGAACCGCTCACTACCCTCGAAGTATCGGGGCCGACGTGCAGGCATCCGGATGCTCGACAGCAAGTCGCGCGGGCATCTCGCCGGCACTCCGCCAGCAGCCCCGCGAGGAGTGACACATGTTTGAGAGATTCACCGATCGAGCTCGCCGAGTCGTCGTTTTGGCCCAAGAAGAGGCCAAGATGCTCAACCACAACTACATCGGCACCGAGCACATCCTGCTCGGCCTGATCCACGAGGGTGAGGGCGTTGCGGCGAAGGCCCTCGAGTCCCTGGGGATCTCGCTTGATGCCGTGCGCGAGCAGGTTCAAGACATCATCGGCCAGGGTCAGCAGCAGCCGACCGGGCACATCCCCTTCACTCCGCGTGCGAAGAAGGTTCTCGAGCTGTCGCTGCGTGAGGCGCTCCAGCTCGGCCACAACTACATCGGAACCGAGCACATCCTGCTCGGACTCATCCGCGAGGGCGAAGGCGTGGCCGCACAGGTGCTCGTCAAGCTTGGCGCGGACCTCAACCGGGTGCGCCAGCAGGTCATCCAGTTGCTCTCCGGCTATCAGGGCAAGGAGCAGGTACAGGTGGGGGCGAACGAGCAGCAAGCCGCTCAGGGCGGCAGCCAGATCCTCGACCAGTTCGGCCGCAACCTCACGCAGGCTGCGCGCGAGAACAAACTCGATCCGGTGATCGGGCGCGAGAAAGAGATCGAGCGCGTCATGCAGATCTTGTCGCGCCGGTCGAAGAACAACCCGGTGCTCATCGGGGAGCCCGGCGTGGGCAAGACCGCCGTCGTGGAGGGGCTGGCCCAGGCCATCGTGCGCGGCGACGTGCCCGAGACGCTGAAAGACAAGCAGCTGTACACGCTCGACCTCGGGTCGCTGATCGCCGGGTCCCGCTACCGCGGTGACTTCGAGGAGCGCCTCAAGAAGGTGACCAAGGAGATCCGCACGCGCGGTGACATCATCACGTTCATCGACGAGATCCACACCCTGGTGGGTGCGGGCGCCGCCGAGGGCGCGATCGATGCGGCGAGCATCCTCAAGCCGCTGCTGGCGCGCGGCGAGCTGCAGACCATCGGCGCGACCACCCTCGACGAGTACCGCAAGCACTTCGAGAAGGATGCCGCGCTAGAGCGCCGCTTCCAGCCCATCCAGGTGGCGGAGCCGTCGCTGCCCCACGCGATCAACATCCTCAAGGGACTGCGCGACCGCTACGAGGCCCACCACAAGGTGTCGATCACGGATGGCGCGATCGTCGCCGCGGCGAACCTCTCCGACCGCTACATCAGCGACCGGTTCCTTCCCGACAAGGCGATCGACCTGATCGACGAGGCAGGCGCCCGCCTGCGCCTGTCGATCCTGTCGGCTCCGCCCGAGCTGCGCGAGTTCGACGACAAGATTGCCAAGGTGCGCGAGCGCAAGGAAGGCGCGATCGAGGAGCAGGACTTCGAGAAGGCGGCAGCGCTGCGCGACGAGGAGAAGAACCTGCTTGGCGAGCGTCTGCGGCTGGAGAAGCAGTGGAGGAGCGGCGACGTCAAGACGACGGCCGAGGTCGATGAGGGACTCATCGCCGAGGTGCTGGCGCAGGCGACGGGCATCCCGGTCTTCAAGCTCACCGAGGAGGAGTCCAGCCGGCTCGTCTTCATGGAGAAGGCGCTGCACCAGCGTGTCATCGGCCAGGAGGAGGCCATCTCGGCGCTCTCCCGTACGATCCGCCGTCAGCGTGCCGGTCTGAAGGACCCGCACCGCCCGTCCGGTTCGTTCATCTTCGCCGGCCCCACCGGCGTCGGAAAGACGGAGCTGGCCAAGGCGCTGGCGGAGTTCCTGTTCGACGACGAGTCGGCCATGATCTCGCTCGACATGTCGGAGTACGGCGAGAAGCACACGGTCTCGCGTCTCTTCGGTGCCCCTCCCGGGTTCGTCGGCTTCGAAGAGGGCGGACAGCTCACCGAGAAGGTGCGCCGCAAGCCGTTCAGCGTGGTGCTGTTCGACGAGATCGAGAAGGCACACCCGGACATCTTCAACTCGCTCCTGCAGATTCTGGAGGAGGGGCGTCTGACGGATGGCCAGGGCCGCGTCGTCGACTTCAAGAACACGGTCATCATCATGACGACGAACCTCGGAACGGCTGCCATCTCCGGTGGTCCCGTCGGCTTCCAGGCCGAGGGTGACGCCGGCAGCCAGTCGGGCTACGACCGCATGCGCGGCAAGGTGAACGAGGAGCTGAAGAAGAACTTCAAGCCCGAGTTCCTGAACCGCGTCGACGAGATCATCGTGTTCCCGCAACTCGACAAGGGCGAGCTGCTGCAGATCGTGGACCTCTTCGCCAAGCGTCTCGGCGAGCGGATGCTCGACCGCGACATGACGATCGAGCTCACCACTCCCGCCAAGGAACGCCTCATCGAGGTCGGCTTCGACCCGACGCTTGGTGCACGGCCGCTGCGCCGCGCGGTGCAGCACGAGGTCGAGGACCGGCTCAGCGAGAAGATCCTGCACGGCGAGCTGAACTCGGGCGACCACGTCACGGTCGACTTCGTGGACGGCGAGTTCGTCTTCACCACGGCTGCTCGCAAGGAGCCGGTGGGGGCCATCTCCGCCGGCCCGATCGGCACCGGCGCGACGACGCCCGACCTGGCAGCGGGCCTGTAAGGCGAGCGCATCGAAGGGGCCGGACCGTTTGGTCCGGCCCCTTCCGCGTGCCCGGATCACGGGTCCGGCCCCTCGCGCGTCCCAGACCCATGACCCGCCCCCTTCGGCGTGCCCGGGCGATTTCCACACCGGCATCCATCTGCGTCGGGTCGAGTTCGATCTGCTACTTATTGCTCGCTACCCCCTCGATCGAGGCTCCTCAGCAACACGGCCTAGGCTGAATTACGTGGCAGACCTCCTCACCGAGCCGATCTCAACTACCGAGCTGCGCGGGTTCCGGGTGCGGCGTGCGCGCACGAGCGACGTGCCGGGCATCCAGCAACTGGTGCAGCCTTTGGTGGAGCGACGCATCCTGCTCGGCAAGGAGCGGGTGGCGTTGTACGAGGCGCTGCAGGAGTTCCGGGTGGCCGAGGATCTCGAGGGTGGCCTGATCGGCTGCGGCGCTCTGCACGTGCTGTGGGAGGACCTCGGCGAGGTGCGCACTCTCGCGGTCGCAGACGGGTGGCGCGGGCGCGGCGTCGGGCATGCCATCCTCGAACGACTCGAGCACGACGCCGTCGGCCTCGGACTCAGCCGCCTCTTCTGCCTCACGTTCGAAGTGCGCTTCTTTGCACGCCACGGCTTCGAAGACATGGGCCAGGCGACCGTCGATCCCGAGGTGTATAACGAACTCCTTCGCAGCCGCGACGAAGGCGTTGCGGAGTTCCTCGACCTGGCACGCGTGAAGCCCAACACGCTGGGCAACACCCGCATGATCAAGCGCCTGTAGCGGCGCCGTCGCGGTCTCGGCGCCGCAACCAAACGGAGCCTGGGAGCGAATGCGTCGGGTCCCGGCGCGCAGGACCGCGCGCGGGTGTAGGCGCGGGGCATCCGATATCACGTCGTACGGCCGTGATTGCGCCATGCTTCCGGCGAGTTGCCTCAGCTACCGTTGCAGCGCCGCTTAACCTGTTCGCATGTCGAGCCTGAAGCATCCGGTCGGCCCCCAGCCGAACAGGATCTACTGGCGCCGCCGGCTGGTCGTAGGGCTGGCGCTGTTGGCGATCCTCGTCGTCATCCTGCTGATCGTGTTCGCCCCGCGTGGCAACTCGAATGCCTCGGCTCCCGTCGCGACGCACACCTCCACGAGCTCGACGACGAAGGCTACGACCAAGCCAACGACGAATCCGACCACGGTTCCCACAACAAAGGCGTCCGCGAGCGGCAAGGCGTGTGCGACGTCCGCCATCGATGTCGAGGCCATCACGGACTCGAACAGCTATGGCGCGGGAGCACAGCCGCAGCTCTCGTTCTCGATCACCAACACCGGAGCCAGCTCCTGCACCTTCGACGTCGGCACGGCCAAGCAGATCTTCACCGTCACCAGCGGTAACGAGGTCTATTGGAAGTCCACGGACTGCCAGACCACTCCGGTCGACACGGTCGTCCTGCTTGAGCCGGGTAAGACCCTCACCTCGAACCCGATCGCCTGGGACCGTACGCGGTCGGATCCCTCGACGTGCGGCGACAAGGCGCGTCAGGCCGCGCCCGCCGCCGGAGCCTCGTATCACCTGAAGGTTCAGGTGAACGGCGTGACGTCGAAGACGACCAAGCAGTTCCTGCTGAACTGAGCTCGTCCGGCCGGAGGCCGCAGCGATCAGAACGCGGCGTCGAGTTCGCGTTCCCGATCGCTGAGACCGCTGGCGAAGGCCAAGCGCAGGGCCGCCGCAATGCCGCCGGTCTCCCCGTCGAGGTGCTCGCGGAAGCCCATTCTCGTGGCCTCGGCCGACCGTTGACGAGCGGATGTCACGGCACGCACCTCGCCCGCGAGGCTGATCTCGCCGAAGGCCACCATGGAGTGGCCGACGGCCCGATCACGCACGGCGGATGCCACGGCGATCGCGATCGCCAGGTCTGCCGCCGGCTCGGTCAGACGTACACCGCCGACCGTCGACACGTACACATCTTTGTCGGACACGCGGATGCCCGCCCTCTTCTCGAGCACCGCCAGCAGCATTGCGAGGCGCGCGGCATCCACTCCGCTGGTGACTCTCCGCGGATTGGGTGCTGACGTGTCGATCACGAGCGCCTGCACCTCGACGGGAATTGCCCGCTTGCCCTCCATCGCGACGGTCACGCACGTGCCGGAAACAGGAGTCGCGGACCGGCTCAAGAACAACCCGCTGGGATCGGGGACCTCTGCGATGCCGTCGCCGGACATCTCGAAGCATCCGACCTCGTTGGTGGGGCCGAACCGATTCTTCAGAGCCCGCACGAATCGCAGAGCCGTCTGCCGGTCGCCTTCGAACTGGCACACCACGTCGACGAGATGCTCCAACACGCGTGGGCCGGCGACCTGTCCGTCTTTCGTGACGTGTCCCACGAGCAGGATGGGGAGGTTGCGTTCCTTGGCCACCCGGATGAGCGTGGATGCCACCTCCCGCACCTGGCTGGGACCGCCGGCCATTCCGTCCATTGATGAGTTCGCCACCGTCTGCACCGAATCGACGATGACGAGCTGGGGATCGACAGCATCGATTTGGCCCACTACAGCCGCGAGATCCGTCTCGGCCGCCAGGAAAAGACTCGGCCGGAGCGCGCCGGTGCGCTCCGCACGCAGCCGCACCTGGCCCGCGGACTCCTCGGCCGAGACGTAGAGCACGCGTGACTTTGCCGCGGCGGTGCGAGACGCCACCTCGAGGAGCAGGGTCGACTTGCCGACGCCGGGCTCGCCGGAGAGGAGGATGGCGGCTCCTGGCACGATGCCGCCGCCGAGCACCCTGTCGAACTCGTCGATACCGCTTGGCCAGTGGTAGACGGCATCCATCCCGATCTCCGTGATCGGGACGGCCGCACGATCTTCGGCGATGCGGGTCGGGGTGACGCGGGCCGATGTCTGCACCACCTCGCTCATGGTGTCCCACGCCTGGCAGTCGCCGCACTTGCCGACCCACTTGGCGGTCGTCCATCCACACACGGTGCAGCGGTATCCGCCTTGCGTTTTCGCCATCAGGTCTCCGACCGTTCGCCCTCGCGGGTCTCGTACTGCCACTTCGATCCGTCTCGGCCGAAGGCTCTGCTCGCCGTGCCGGGTTGTGGACGCGGGTTCAGGCTATGTGGAACCACCGACGGAGCCTCCCGGAACGGCCGTACTTGTGGAAGGCGGGCTGCTGTGGAGAGCGCAAGGCCTGGAGCTATGTCGGAGGTGGGTCGCACAATCACGCCATGGCAGATCAGACATTCACGCTCGGTGACGGCCGACGCATCGGCGTCTCCACGCACGGCAACCCGGCCGCGAGTCGGGTGGTGATCTTCTGTCACCCCGCGCCGGGCAGTGGAGTCTTCGACCCTGATCCGACGTTGTCGGAGACGTCGAACGCACATATCCTCGCGCTCGACCGGCCCGGCTACGGCTCGTCCGATCCGCTGCCGCAGGGCGAGTGGCCGTCGGTGGCGCGTGCGGCAGATGACATCGCCGAGTTCCTCCACGAGCGCTCCGGCCCGGGAATGTCCTTCGGCGAATCCGCCGAGCGGCACGTGTCGGCGGTGGGTTGGTCTGCGGGAGGGCGGGTGGCTCTCGCGCTTGCCGCGCGGCATCCGCAGCTCGTCGGACGGGTCGCCGTCATCGGCACACCCGCACCGAATGACGCGGTGGAGTGGATACCGAAGCCGCTGGCCGAGCAGAGCGAGGCGTTGTCGCACCTGCCGGCAGGACAGGCGTTCGAGGCCTTGATGGGCGCCTTCGCCCAGCAGGCGGAGATCCAAGGTTTCCAGCCGACCGACCCGCCACCGCTCGCGATGCTGGGCATCCGGGATGTGGACGACGACGTGCTGCAGCGACCGGGAGTTCAGCAACGCCTGGAGAGGATGCTCGCGGATTCGGTGCAGCAGGGGCCGATCGGTCAGGTGACGGACCTGCTCGCGTACACGGCGCATCCGTGGGGGTTCGATGTCGCCGATGTGAAGGCCGAGACACTGCTCGTGTACGGAACGGCGGACCAAATCGGGCCGGAACACGGAGAGTGGTATGCGTCCCAGCTGGCGAACGCCCGACGGCATGACATCGACGGGGTGGGACACCTGGTCGTGGTTCCTGCCTGGGAACGGGTGCTCGAGTTCCTTACCGAGGGGGATGAGTCGAGCGCTCGCTGAGCACTTCGTCGACGCGCTTGTCCACGAGCGGTGCGAACGCTGATGCCCACACCTCGTAGCCGCGGTCGTTGGGGTGGAAGCGGTCGCCGGCGAACAGTGTGAGCGCCCCGAGGATGCCGGCACCCTTGGTGGTGGCGTGCAGCGGGGCGACCGCAAGCCCACGGTCGCGAGCAAGCCTGTGCACGATGCCGTTCGCGGCGGCGACCTTGCGCTCGTTGCCAGGCAGGTAGAAGTAGGGGAGGTCCGCCACAATCGCGTGCCGCGGCACGGCGTCGAGAACGGCGGCAAGCGCGATCTCGAAGGAGCGGGCATCCCACGATGCGATGTCGTTGGCGCCGATCGATACGGTGACGATGTCCGGCTGCAGCTTGGCAAGCCGCGGCAGCTGATACCCGATGGTCTGCTCCACCGTCGCACCTGAGACGCTGAGGTTCACGGTGCGGACCGAGAGTCCGCTGCGGTGCGCGATGCGGTCCGCGAGGATGCCCACATATCCGAGTCCTGGTTCGCTCGCGCCGATCCCCTGGGCAGCGCTGTCGCCGAGCGTCACGAGCAGCAGCTCGCCCTCGGCCTTCGCCCGAGCCCGCCACCAGGCGGAATTCACGGGCAGCGTCTCGTTCAGTGCGCGCGCGGCGATGCGTTGCCTGGCGCGCAGCGACCTGACGAGAGCAGTTGCACCGACGACAAGCGCGACCAGACCGGATGCCGTGACGAGCGCGGCCATCGAGCCTCGCGGCATCCGTCCTCCACTTCGCACCGATTCAGCCTAGGGCGCCGGTGATCGAAGGCTGCGAAGACGCGGCCATGGCGGTTTTGCGGCCGTGGTCGGATGCCCCGCGCAAGTTGGTCGGGCGTGGCGCGGTCGCGTACAGTAGACGGCGGTACCGTGTCCGAGCGGCCGAAGGAGCATGTCTCGAAAACATGTGTGGGGGTGACTCCACCGTGGGTTCAAATCCCACCGGTACCGCCATGTGATGTCTCTGGACATCGGAATAGCCCGAACCCACGTTTGTGGGTTCGGGCTATTGGTTTTTGCGGGGTTGGTAGTCGCGTGTGGTGTCGATGGTGAGGTGTCGGAGTAGTTCGCCGGTGGTGGCGTTGACGACTGTGACGTCGAGGTCGTGGATGAGGAGTTTGACGTGGGTTCCGGCGTGGGTTCGGCCGATGCCGATGTGTCGGAGCTGGCCGGCGACGCGGAGTGTGACGGTGCCGGATTTGTCGATGCGGTCGTCGCGGACGCGGTCGTGTGTGGGGGTGTTGGTGGCTGCGGGTGAGGCTTTGTTGCCGGTGTTGTAGACGGTGGCGGGGGTGGCCCGGTGGGGCAGTGATCGGTGTGGTCGGCGGGTGTTGTATTCGACGGTGAATGCGTCGAGTAGGTGTTGCAGTTGCTGGATCGTGGCAGGTTGGTCTGGTTGCGCGGTGATCCATTTCTTCAACGTTTGCCAGAGTCGTTCGATCTTGCCTTGGGTGGTGGGGTGGTTGGGTTTCCCGTTCTTCTGGGTGATGCCGAGCCGGTGTAGGTCGTGTTCGAGTGTGGTGCGTCCTCCGGCGTTTTTGCTCCCGGCCAGGCGCACGGTGTAGACCATGCCGTTGTCGGTCAGGGTGGATGCCGGGTAGCCGTTGGTTGTGGCGGCGGTGTGGAAGGTGTCGGCGACGATCTTGGCGGTCACTCGTGGGTGCGCGGTCAGGTGGAGCAGGTATCGGGAGTGGTCGTCGATCCAGCCGATGACTTCGGTGTCGGTGCCGTCGGTGAGGCGCACGTGGGTGAAGTCGGATTGCCAGGTCTCGTTGGGCTGGTCGGCTTGGAAGCGGATGTAGGACGATTTGGGACGCTTGGCCGGTTCCGGGCTGATCATCCCTGCCCTGGTCAGGATCCGATTGATCGTGGCCCGGGACAGGGTGATGCGGTGGGTGTGCTGGAGGTGCCAGCCGATCGTGTCCGCGCCGGCGTCGAGGCCGGCCCGGACGAGGCGGCCACGGATGCCGATCACGAGATCGACGCTCGCCGCCGGGGTCGCGCCCGGTGAGGTGACCGGTCGCCTCGAGTGCGGTTGGAACGCGGCCTCGCCCTCCAACCGGTAGCGGGCCACCAGCTTGGACACCCACCCCTGTGACACCCCGTAGCGGCGAGCTGCCTCGGATTGCGAGATTCCGGACAGGACTGCGGTGATCACCAGACGCTGCTTGGTCATCCCTCAGCGTCACCGCTGAGGCATTCCCATCACCCGAGACACGCTATTCCGATCACCCGAGACACCCCATTCCAATGTCCCGAACCAGGACACCACCGGTACCGCCAGTGTGATGTCTCTGGACATCGGAATAGCCCGAACCCACGTTTGTGGGTTCGGGCTATTGCTTTCTGTGGCGGGGTTGGAAGTCGCGTGTGGTGTCGATGGTGAGGTGTCGGAGTAGTTCGCCGGTGGTGCTGTTGACGACGGTGACGTCGAGGTCGTGGATGAGGAGTTGGGATCTCGTCGTCTGGTCATGTGCACGTCACGGGCAGCTCGACGATGGTTCGTGACGTCGGATTTTGTGCCGGCACCGCCTGTACCCACCACCGTGGGCCGCCAGCGCCAACCTTGACGTCGCGAAGCAGCTGCGTCGATGAAGCCGCCCGTAACGGATCCGCTTGTGCTTCACGGACCATTGCCCTTGGCCGGGTACGTTTGCGGCGATAGCCTCGGTCGTCACGGTGCGGTGCGTGAGGAGTAGATACGGCAATGAAGCAGCGGAACGTCGATGCCCGGTTCGGCACGCAGATCTGGCTGGAACAGCATGACAGCGCTGAGCGGGTCGACGAGCTCTTCGGAAAGGCCGCCTCGCTCGGGTTTGGCCAGGTGAGGCTCTTCCTCATGTGGCCGTGGATCCAGCCCGCCTCCTCCGATGACTGGGAATTTCGGCTGTTCGATGCGGCCTTCGACGCGGCCGAGCGGTACGGCATCCGGATCAAGGCGACGTTGACCGCCAACTCCGGTCCCTGGTGGCTGGGAACCCCATCGGTGCTGCATAGTCACACTCCTACACTCTCTCCCGAGTGGCTCGATGCCGCTGCCGCCTACGTGCGGGCGTGCGTACGGCGCTACCATCGCCACCCCGGCCTCGGTCAATGGATTCTCTGGAACGAGCCGCTCTACGCATTCGCGCCCAACGACGAACCTCACTTCAGAGGCGCGGGCAGCAGCGAAGAGTGGGCGCGTGTGTTGAGCGATCGCTACAACAACGACATCGCGCAACTGAACGAGCGGTGGAGAAGCGGGTTCGGCTCGTTTGCGGAGGTACCCTTCCCCGAAGACCTCGCACATCCTGCGCACCGGTCAAGCGCCTGGCAGTCGTTCGGACCGGTCCTGGCCGATGTCGCTTTGAGGACGCGACTCCTGGGTCAGGAGCTCGACCGGATCGCCTCCTTCGTGCGCGAGACCGACCAGATCACGCCACTCTGCGTGAACCCGAACCAGGTGTTCCTGAACCTCGCTGAGTACGGATACGAGCTCACGCAGCTCGCCGGAACGGTCGACACTCTCGGCGCAAGCTTTCACGCGCCCTGGGCCTTCTCGTTCGCGACCAAGGCGGATTTCACCGCCCTGGTGTGCGCCGGCGTCCGCCTGCTGCAGAGCACGGCCGGACCGACCTCGACCGAGGTGACCGAGGTGCAGACGGGGAACACGTTTTACGCAGGCGGCACGCCCGCAGGCGTGGGGCCGGCCGAGATCGGGGCAACCTACCTTGCGCCCCTCCTCGTCGGAGCCCAGTCCGTGACGGGATGGTGCTTCAACACCCGCCAGCACGACTTCGAGGCCGGTGAATGGGGCTTGCTGGATGATGACGACGCGATCGGCGAGCGGGCCGCGACGATGCACGCCGTGAGGCGCGCGCTGGAATCGGTCGAGTCGCACATCGGTGCGTGGCAGCCGGAGCCGGTCCGCGCGGTGGTCGCGGTGAGCGAACGATCGCAAGCGGTTCAGCTGGCCATGGCGCAGGGCGGTCGGAACAATCGGTACGCAGCCTCGACGTCGGCGGCGTCCCAGGGCGCGGCACTGATCACTGTCGAGATGATGCGGCTGGGAGTGCCCACGTCACTGTCGTCGATCGACGCCATCGACCCGGGTAGCGCCCAGACTTTGATCCTGCCCAACGTCGCTGCCTGGGACGAGAGCGACGCCCGCAGCATCCTGACTCTCGCCGACAACGGGGCCACCGTGGTACTGGATGCCACCACGGGCCAGTTCGACACGGACGCCGGCCTTCACCGTCCGTGGCCCGGAACGATCGGGCCGGCGACCGGTATTCGCAGCGCTGGTCTGAGCACCGCGACGGACCGGGCGGACGGCTTCGAGCTGTTGGTCCACGGGCATCGGATCGGGGCGGTAGCGCCCGTGGAAGCCGCGGTCGACTTCGACGAGAACTGGGCGGCGGAGACGAGCATCACGCTGGAGCACAGCGGCAGCCCCGTCTTGTGGAGACGCACGTGGGGCTCGGGCTCGATCGTTTACTGCACGGTCTCGCTTACCCACTCCGCTCTTGCCGGCCCCGACGGTAGGGCCGCCGTGTCCGCGATCCTGGGTGTCGCGTGCGGACCTGTCAACGGTGCGGCCGTCCTCACCCCCGATACGGTGCTCCTACCCATCCAGGGGGAGCGGCAACAGGCGTTCGGCCTTTTCGGGCCGACCGCGCTCGAACGACACGGAACACCGATGACCGTGCTCGTCTCGCCCGGGCACTACTTCGACGCCTGGTCGGGAACCACCCTTCACACCACACCGAACGGGCTCCTGCGCCTGGAAGCGCACGACGGTATCGCGCTTTTCACCTCTCTACCCGAGTAAGCACCCCAACTCGATCCCCGGGCGTTCGAATCCCACCGGTACCGCCACGAAAACGCCCCCCGAATCCCTCTGGACAGCCCCCCGGAATCCCTCAAAAACACGGATCCGCGGCGTTTGCATCGGGCGGTCGTCCCGTCAACGAGGTCCGGGTTCGAGCATGCCGGTTTCATAGGCGAGGATCACCAACTGGGCCCTGTCGTGGGCGTGCACCTTCGACATGATGCGGTTCACATGGGTTTTGGCGGTGTGCGGCGAAATGAACAGCTCGTCTGCGATTTCCTGATTGCTCTTGCCGCGGGCGACGAGAAGCAACACCTCTCCTTCGCGTTCGGTCAGAGCATCCAATCGAGGCGCATGGCGTGAAGCCTCCGTCGAGGTGCGAACGGGACCTAGAACGTACGTCGTGATGAGGTTGCGGGTGGCCGTGGGCGATAGGAGTGCGTCGCCGGCATGCACCGATCGGATGGCCCGCGCGATTTCCTCCGGTTCGGCTCCCTTTCCGACGAATCCGCTGGCGCCCGCTCGGAGCGCGGCGACGAGGTACTCATCTTCTTCGAACGTGGTCAGGATCAGAACCCGGGTCCCGGCAAGAGAGGCATCATCGCAGATGGCGGCCGTGGCCTCGATGCCATCGCGGTTCGGCATCCGAATGTCCATCAGCACGACATCGGGGTGGAGTTCCCGGGCGAGCAGTAGCGCATCGTCGCCGTCACGGGCCTCACCGACGACTCGGAGATCCTCTTCCTGTTCAAGGATGTCTACGACCGCACGGCGGATAAGCGCTTGGTCGTCGACGACGAGCACACCGATCATTGCGGCTTCTCCTTCGCAATCGGCAGGACGACATCCACTCGGTATTCGGTGCCGGTCGCGCCGAAGGTGATGGTGCCGCGCACGGACGCAACGCGTTCGCGCATGCCCAGCAGACCGTGACCACCGACATTCGACCCAGGGTGAGGACTGGACCGGCCGGCTTGTGGGAAGGTCGGGTTGCTGATCACGATGAGGGCCTCGTCGTCACCGATCGAGATCAATACGTGGGCCCGATGTTCGCTGCCATGCTTGTGTGCGTTCGTCAGTGCCTCTTGGATCACCCGGTAGGCGACCAACTCGGCGGCTCCGTCGATGCGGGCAAGATCGCCCTCCATGCGGATATTCACGGCCAGTCCCGTTTCTCCGAACGAGGTGATCAGGCTGCCCAGCTCAGCCAGGCCGGGTTGCGGCAACAGCGAGGGGGAATCGTCGTCTCCGCTGCGCAACACCTCCAGGAGATCGCCGATTTCGCGCAGTACGGTGCGCGCTGCAACGCGGATGGCGGCCAGTGCTTCGCGCGAGCGTTCGGGCCGTGAGTCGAGTGCGGTGGAGGCGACTCCTGCGTTGAGGCTGATCACCGAGATCTGGTGAGCGACGGCGTCGTGAAGGTCGCGGGCGATCCGCAGTCGTTCCTCTGCGACCCGTCGGCTTGCCTCGGCCTCGCGGCCCTGTTCTGCACGCTCGGCCCGTTCGGTGATCGACTGGATGTATTCCCGCCGGTACCGCGTCGCGTCACCGGCGGCCGCGGCGAAAGCGACCGTCGCTGCGAATTGGATGGTCCTGGGGTCGAAGACGTTGTGGACGGAATACAGAAGGCTGAGAAGGATCAGGGAGGCGATCGCACAAGCGGTGGCGATGAGCCCGACGCGACGGCTGGAACGGTTGGTGACACCGAACATGGCTATCGCAGAGGCGAGGACGATGCCGGGGGAGAGCGTTCCGATGAGCGCTGCGGCGCCGAAGAGCGCGAGCGTGCCGGCGAGAACTTGCAACGGCCACCGTCTGCGAAGCGGCAACAGGCCGGCCGGTGCTATCAGGACGGCGATCGCGAGCAGAGTTCTGGGGCGGTACTCATCGTCGGGGAACGGAACGAACGCCGCGACCACGACCAGCACGGCGGCGAGCAAGTCCCCGACCCATGGCGGGGGAAGCGGATGGGGTCGAGCAGATGCGAGAGTAGGCGCCGTCTCGTTTCCCATTCGTCCAGTCTGCTGCCAGCTGAACGGAAACGGAGCCCCCGTCGGCGTCATATGCGATACCCCAGCCGCGGTATGCCTCCACCACCGAAGGGTGACGCGGCGAGGGTCAGAATCGCGCAGTCTGGGCAAGGCGTCGCAATCGCCGAGCATCCCAGGAGGAACCAACGATGACGACATCCATCATCAGTGTCAAGAACGTGCGCAAGTCGTACGGGAGAGGGCCGAACCGCTTCGACGCCCTCAAGGGCGTGAGTTTCGACATTCAGGAAGGTGAGAGCGTCGCCATCGTCGGAAAGAGTGGATCGGGCAAGTCCACGCTCATGCACGTGCTGGCACTGCTCGACGTACCAACGTCGGGTTCGGTCGAGCTCGAAGGCACCGACACTCGGTCGCTCAAGGGGCGGAATCTCAACCGCACCAGGAACAAGACCTTCGGTTTCGTCTTCCAGCAGTTCTTCCTGACCTCCAATACGTCGGTGCTCGATAACGTGGTGCTCCCGATGAAGATCGCGGGTATCGGACGCTCGCAGCGGAAGCGACGGGGGCTGGCGGCACTGCGGCAACTCGAACTTGACGACAAGGCCAAGAACAAGGCGGTCAATCTCTCCGGCGGTCAGAAGCAGCGCGCCGTCATCGCCCGGGCGTTGGTGAACAATCCACGCGTGATCTTCGCCGACGAGCCGACGGGCAACCTGGACTCGACCACGGGCGCGGTGGTTGAGGACATCCTCTTCACGCTCAACCGCGAAAGCGGCATCACTCTCATCGTCGTGACCCACGATGAAGACCTCGCGGCTCGCTGCGATCGGCGGATCCTGATCCGGGACGGCCTCTTGGTCGAGGAATCCGTGGCGGTGGCGGCATGAAGACGATCGATCTGATCGGCACCGCGGTCGGCAACACATTCCGGTCCAAAACGCGGACGCTTCTGACGGTTCTGGCGATCTTCGTAGGTGCGTTCACACTCACCCTGACCAACGGGCTTGGCACCGGAATCAACGCGTATATCGGGAAGACCGTCAATGCTGTGGGGGCAGCAGACGTCATGACAGTGACGCGCACCTCGCACACGAACGGTGTCGCCGCCGCGAACTCGGGACCCGTCAAATACGACCCCAATGCCATTGCCCGCACAGGCCCAGGCGCACCCGGGGCAACGGTGGTGGCGCTTACTCCGTCAGACCTGAAGAAGATCTCCGGCATCGACGGCGTGCGCAGCGTGAAAGCGACCAAATCGGTCTCGCCTGACTTCATCCAGGGCCGAAGCGGCTCAAAATACGTGATCGGCATGGGAAGCCTCATCGCCGGGCAAAGGATCCAGCTCGTCGCAGGCGTCCAGCCGGACGACTCCTCCGCCGAACAACAAGTGGCGCTGCCGACATCGTTCGTCAAACCGTTGGGATTCGGCGACAACAAGTCGGCGCTCGGTAAGAAGGTTTCCATTGCCGTCACGGACGCGCTTCGTACGCAGCACATCGTAGAAGCGACCATCGTCGGGGTGGCCGATCAGAGCATCGCCTCGCCGACCGGGCCGAGCGCCACGCCGAACGCTGCCCTGACCGACGCGCTCTTCACCGCCCAGAACACGGGCGTGCCGTCGAACCAGATTCAGCGCTATGCCGAGGCGAGCATCCGCTTCAGCCCTGGGGCCTCCGACCAGCAGGTCACCGCTCTCAAGAACCGGCTGCTCAAGTCGGGGTACACGGGAACCACGGTCGCCGACCAGCTGGGCACGTTCAAGACTGTGATCGACGGAATCGTGTTGGTACTCAACGCCTTCGCCGTCATCGCGCTCCTCGCCGCCAGCTTCGGAATCGTCAACACTCTCCTCATGAGCGTCCAGGAACGCACCAGAGAGATCGGGCTGATGAAAGCCATGGGAATGGGAAGCGGGCGTGTGTTCAGCCTCTTCAGCTTGGAAGCAGCGTTCATCGGCTTCCTCGGAAGCGCACTCGGCGCCGGTGTCGCAATCGCTGTGGGGGCGGCCGTGAGCGGAGCGCTTTCCGGATCGCTGTTGGCTAACCTGCCAGGACTGCACCTTCTCGCCTTCGACCCGGCCTCTATCGGCGTCATCATCCTGGTGGTCATGGCAATCGCATTCGTCGCGGGGACCCTGCCGGCGGCGCGTGCCGCGAAGGCTGATCCTGTCGCTTCGCTGCGATACGAATAGGTGCCGGCGCGGGCATCAGCTCGGTGAGGCGTGGGATGTCGAGACACCTTCGACCGGCCCGAATACGGGCCGGTCGAAGTCGATGTGGTGCCCCTGGAGCCACATCATCGACTGTCCACCGTCCTTCGACGCCGCCCGGAACTTCCCGGGGAGTATTGCGTCTCGGATGACTCGGACGACGGGCCCGGCAGCCTTGTCCGTGGAGGACTTGTGTCCAAGCGCGACGATCTGTTCCACACGATCACGGCGCAGCGATTCGAACGTCGTGAAGGCGATCGCCGCACTCGGGCAATCCCGCAAGCACTTCGCGAGGATAACGGCGTCCTCCAACGCCATTGACGCGCCCTGGCCGGCCGCGGGCGACGTGGCATGGGCGGCGTCGCCGATGATCGCAATGCGAGAGCCGTCGTGCCACTTCTTCACAACGGGCATGTCGTACGTGGCCCATCCGGTCAGCGGTCCCGGCGTCGCATCGATGATCTGCAAGGCAGGGCCCGCATCACCGGCCATCAGGGTGCGAAGCCAGGCGCGCCACTGCTGGTCGGTCATGCCTGACAGCTCGCCGCGAGCCGGTTCGGACTTCATGGGCGGGTTGGCGAACCAGACTGTGCCGCCGTCTGGCGTGTTCATCCACGCGAAGAAGCATCGTGTTCCGAACTGCATGCGGAAGTCTCGCTCAGGCACATCGACCGTGAAGTCCGGAATGTAGTGGCCGACATTGAGCACCGGCACGTACCGCGGTCGCGGCGCGGTCGGGTCGATGACGTGACGGATTTGCGAGTGGATGCCATCGGCCCCGATCAGGATGTCGCCGCTCGCCTCGGTCCCGTCGTCGAAGCGCACAACCACACCCGACCCGGTGTTGCTCGCCTCGACCATGCGCTTGTTGTGCTGGACCTGCACCCCATGGTGCCTCGCCATCTCGGCCAGCGCAGTGAAGAGCCTGGCGCGCGGCATCATCCTCGAGGTCAAACCGTCCGGCCGACGGAACGCCATCGGCATCGTGCCGAGCAGACGGCCTTTCCCATTGATGAAGCTGATGGTGTCGACCGGGTAGCCGATGTTCTCGATCCAATCGCCGACGCCGATGGAGCGCAGTGCATCGAGTCCGTTTGCCTGGAAGTTGATCCAGGAACCACGCTGGTCCGCATCAGCAGGTAGTTGCTCGAAGATGTCGACCTCGAAGCCGATCTTGCGTAGAGCAACGGCGAGCGTCGGACCAGCGACGCCACCGCCGACGATGAGTGCCTTGGTCATGAAGAGCGCGTCCTTCCGCGTGATATTGTTTGAGCCTCAAACGACCTTAGGACTGGATGGTTTGAATGTCAAACGACTTGGCGACTCAGATAGCTACCCTCGGGCTCGCGATGCAGCAGTACCAGGCGGCGGTCGATGACTTCGATCGCGAGATGGCCAGAGTGCTTCACGTCAACAGGACGGACCTGCGATGCCTCGAGATCCTGATTTCGAAGTTCGAGGACGACATCACGCCGCGCGAGATCGCGGCACAACTCGACCTGACGCCCGGGAGCGTCACGACCATGCTCGACCGGCTCGAGGCGGTGGGTTACGTTGTGCGCTCGCCGCACGCCGATGACCGGCGCAAGGTTCTGGTCCGCGCCACTTCGGCGGTTCGCGACCTGGCGAATTCGATGATCGCTCCCCTCCTGAAGGACAGCGAGTCGGAGATAACGGCACACTTCAGCGCGACGGAGCTCGGCACCGTCGAGCGCTTCATCAAGGGGGCCACGGTAGTGCAGCGACGCCACACCGAACGACTTCGAAGCGACGGCTGACGCCGCCTACCGCTCGCTTCCGTCACAGGCCTCAATCCCTAGAGGCTCGCGATCCACTCCTCTGTGCTCACCACCTCGGCCTGGCGAGGAAAGACCTTCTGGGTCAGGACCCTGTGCACCTCGTCATCGGCGTCGAAGCACGCGTCGTGGAGCACCGTGAGCCCGAAGTCGCGGTCCGCGGCGTCGCGGATGGTGCTGAGCACGACCCCACTCGTCGAGATGCCGGCGAGTACGAGGTCGGTCGTGCCCAAGCCGCTGAGCACGACGGCGAGATCCGAGGCGAATGCGCCGATCCGGCGCTTCACCACCACCGGCTCATCGGGCAGTGGGCTCAATGCGTCGACGATCTGGGTTGCCGGAGCCGTCTCGTCCAGTACTGCTCCGGATGCCTTTGCGGCGCCGAATGATTTGTTCCTTGCGCTCACCTCTGGCATGCCCGCCCGAAAACCGACACGCACGAACACGACGGGGATGCCGGCATCCCGAGCCGCTGCGAGCGCGCGCTTCGCAGCCGCAGCCGCCGGCTCCGCTCCGGGGCGCCCGGCGAGGATGCTGTTCTGGAAGTCCATCAGGAGGAGTGCGGTCGTCATGTCGCCCTTTCGGCATTAGACAGGTACAACTGCACAGCCTAAACTGTCTATATGGCTGAACCGCAAACGGGCGCACGAGCCGGCGCCGCCGTGGACCCAGGTGAACAGTCCCGAAACTCGGTTGTTCGGGCGCCGGAGAGCGCGACGGGGCCCGGAGCCGAACGTGCCGACCCGAGCGCGTTTCAAACCGCGATCGATCTGCGGGCGGTTATCGCCCGGTTGCTGCGGCGCTTCCGGGAAGCGGGTGCGGACGGCTCGCTCACGCCCGCGCAGGCATCCGCACTGGCGCGGCTCGCGAAGGGTGGCGTCGCGACCGTGAGTGCGTTGGCTGCCGTGGAGAAGGTCCGGCCGCAGTCGATGGCTGCAACGATCGAGGCGCTGGAGGTGGCGGGGTTCGTGACGCGGAGCCAGGATCCGACAGATGGCAGGCGTCAGCTGATTCATCTGACCGAGTCCGGTTCTGCGCGCTCCGAGAACCAACAGGAAGCCGCCGCCGCCTGGCTCGAAGAGACACTCGCCGGGCTCGACTCAGCCGAGCTGCGCGTCGTCGCCGCGGCGACGGGCATCCTCGAGCGGGTGCTCGCCTGATGGCTTTGAAGCCGCCGCCCGGGGACCGCTTCGACAGGCGGCTCCTTGCACCGATGATGCTCGGCTCGGTGCTGAACCCCATCAACACCGCCATCATCGCCGTCGCCCTCACGCCGATCGGCATCGCGCTCGGCGCTCCGGCGAGCGACACGGTCTGGCTCGTCTCGAGCCTCTACCTGGCGACGGCGATCGGACAACCGCTCGTCGGCCGACTGGTCGACATCTTCGGCGTGAAGACGCTCTTCCTTCTGGGCGGTGGGCTCGTCGCAGTCGCGGGACTTGTCGGCCTCATCGCTCCGAACGATTCAACAGGCATCTGGTGGCTCGTGGCGGCTCGCGTCATCCTCGGACTCGGAACCTGCGCCGGCTATCCCGCCGCGATGCACCTGATCCGCAGCGAAGGCGAGCGCACCGGGCTCAAGAGCCCGGCGGGCATCCTCACCGCCCTCAGCGTCACGACCCAGACCACGGCGGTCATCGGCCCTACACTCGGCGGCTTGCTCATCGCGGGCTGGGGGTGGAGGGCCACGTTCGCGGTGAACATCCCCCTCGGGCTGGCGTCGTTGATACTCGGCTGGATCTTCATGCCGCGTCGCACGGGCCTCGAGCCGTCCAAGGATGCCAGGCCCAAAATCGACTGGTGGGGCATCCTGTTCTTCGCGATCGCGATGGTGTCACTACTCGTCTTCTTGCAGAACATCGGGGTGCAACTGCTCTGGATGCTCGCGCTCGCGGTCGCCGCATTCGTCGCCTTCGCGTGGTGGGAGCTGCGCACGCCGGTCGAACCGTTCGTCGATCTCCGCGTTCTCGGCGGCAACGTTCCACTCGTGCTGACGTACCTGCGGTCGTTCCTGACCGCGACCATCGCGTATCTCTTCGTCTATGGATTCACCCAATGGCTCGAAGACGGCCGGGGGCTCACGCCTACAGCGGCCGGCCTCGTGCTGCTACCGGTCTTCGCAACCGGCATCGTCGTAGCGGTCGTTCTAGGCAGGCGACCGGAGGTGCGCTTCAAGCTCGTGCTCGGCTCCGCGGCGCAGGTCGTGGCCGGTCTCCTGGTGCTGTTCATGGGTGACGACTCCCCGATCTGGTTCATCGTCGCCGCCATGATCGTGCTCGGCATTCCTCAGGGGCTCAACAACCTCGCCATCCAGAACACCCTGTACTACCAGGCCGATCCCCGGCGCATCGGTTCGGCCGCAGGGCTGCTGCGCACCTTCATGTACCTGGGCTCGATCGCGTCGTCGGTCATCTATGGCAGCGTCTACGGCGAGCGGGCGACCACCTCCGGCCTCCACGTCCTTGGCTGGGTGGTGCTCGGAATCGCCATCGTCTTCCTGCTGATCAGCGTGCTGGACCGCTCGCTGTCTCGCATCGGCCGAGAGTCGAAGGATGCCGCGACGCAGCAACAGTCGGTGCGAACGTCCGAGCGCTAACCGGGAGGCTCGTCGGAGAGCGGATCGGTCGCCAGTCATGCGGCTGCGCCGGCTCCTCTCAAAAAGACCGAGGTGACGGCGGCGGCACTCTCTTCTATTCCACGGCGCCCGCTCGCGGTCGCCGTGAGCGCTCCCTTGATCAACCCGGAGAACAGGTCGATGTGCACATCGGACGGGAGATCCCGCCTCAGCGAGCCGTCGGCGATTCCGCGGCGAAACAGGGCAAACATCGGTTCGGTCACGCGGGCATCGAAGTCCGGGTACATAGAGCTGTAGCTGCTGCTGTCGGCATCGAGGGCGACGTATTTGCTGCCGGTGGCGATGACGGCGCGCGCGAGACGGGCCAAGCCCTCGTCGAACGGCACCGCGTCAAGGTGGGCGTCCTCTATCCGTGCGGCGAGCTCGCGCACACTCGCCTCCGCCATCGCGGTGAGCAGGGACTCTCGATTGGGGAAGTAGCGGTAGAGCGTTGCCCTGCCGATGCCGGCAGACGTCGCGATCTCATCCATGCTCGCCGCGTCGCCGCGCGCGGCGAGGACGGTCGCGGCACTGTCGATGATCGCCGCTTGCGTGCGAAGGCGTGCTGCTTCGCCCCTGGTCGCTTTCACGGTTCTCAACGCCTCCCGGTGAGAGCATAGCTGGGCTATACAGAAAGGTCTCATTGTGAGACGCTGATGTCTCATCATGAACATGGGAGGAATGATGTTTGCACGGGTACAAACGGTTCGTCAGCCCGCCGAGAAGCTCGACGCGCTGAGCGGCCTGGCGCGTGAGCAACTCGCTAGCGCGCCCGACCTATCGGGCTTCCAGGGCTTCTATTACCTCGTCGATCGGGATAACGGGAAGGCTCTGGTGATCTCGTTCTGGGAGACCGAAGCCGACGTACGTCGACTCGAAGCCAATAACGCGTCAGTCCGCGAACGGGTCAAAGCCGAAGCAAGACTGGAGTCACCGCTCTCCGAGATATTCGAGGTGGCCGTCAAGGCGTAACGCGGCTGTGTCCGGACGACGCGCCGAGTGACAGCCGCGTCGCCTCATACGGTCGCGTCAACCCGTGCGGCCTCAACTGTGCGGTGCCGCCGGCGCCGAACGACCATAGTCGCGAGCACCGCGAGGGTGATCAGCGCGAGCACGGACTGCTCCGCAACCGCGGCGGGCCCCGTTGGTCCGGCGTGCAGCAGCAAGCCGACCGCGCAGTAGGTGAGGATGGCGCCGCAGCCGAAACCGAACGCATCCGGGCGGGCACGGAAGGCGAACAGGATGCCTGCCACGATCACCACGAGCATCCCTGCGACCGAGAGCCACGGCGAGAACGGGTGGAGCAGGCCGAACGCGAGCTGGAACGCCCCGCTCAGCACCAGGCCAGCGACAAGCGACGCGACAAAGCCGGTGCCACGCCCGGGTGCCGAAAGCGGTTCCCGCCTGAGGCGCACTGTGAACGCGACGACGATGAGGGCGACAGCGATCACGACGGTGGCGATCAGCTGCCACGCATCGGCCATGAAGCCACCCGCTGCCCAGGAAGCGAAGAAGATCGCCGCTCCGCCCAGCACGTAGAGCACGGCGGGTACCGCGAGCCAGCCCGGGTGGCGCACCCAGGGCTGCTCTCCGAACGCGCCCTCCATCACTGCGATCGGCGATCCGATACTCCACACCACGTGCAGCGTGAGCACGAACACCAGCCAGGGTCCTGCCGTGCCGATCCACGGGATGAATCCGTAGGCGAGCAGGTGCTGGCCCACGTAGTCGGGGTTGAAGAGGGACTGCGTCACGACTCCCTCCTCGATGACGCCGAAGGCGAGGGCGAGCACCAGGATGCCCGGCCATCCGAGTTGCGCGCGTCGTGCGAGTTCGCGGATCAGCACCGCTGCCGAGCCGTAGAAGGCGGTGAACAGCACGAGTTGGGCGAACTGCTGCCCAAGCGACGCCATCCCGTTCAAGTACTGATCGCCGAGAAGGAACTCCGCCGTGACGGCGGAGGCCACGGCGAGCGAAAGAGTGCGCAGAAACGTCTTCATGCGGCAACCCTGCTCTCTTGATCGAGGGCGGGAACACGGCATCCGTCACGGATGGCACGTGACATTCGTCACGTGCGGCACGGTCGCGCGGCGGCTCAGTCGTCGATCGGCACCGTTTCGTCCAGGAACTCGTCGACGACGGCGTGGAATCGCTTGCGAGCATCCCGTCTGACGAAGTGGCTGGCTCCCTCGATGACCCTGACATCGGCGCCGAAAGTCCGCGCAATCGCACGATGATTGGCCGTGATCCCTATCGCGATGGTGCCCGTGACGATGTGCACGGGTACCGACCTCTCCGCCAGATCTGTCAGCAGCGTGGTCCAGGCTCGCGTCGGGATGACGTCACCGTTCAGAACTAACGCCACATCCATCCGTTCCTTCGCCAGAGACCATTCGGGGAGTTCGTCGGCCGGCCAGAGAGGAAAGAGTTCGCCGATCTCCCGTCGGCGTTCGGCATCCGGCATCGCCTGCTGGCGTTCGAGTGCCGAGGCGGCTGCAGCGGCCACGCCGCGGTCCTGGTGAGGTGTGACCGGGAGGCGCCAGAACGGATCCTCGAGCACAACGCCCGCCAGGCCTTGAGGGTGAGATGCTGCAACCGCGGCGCCCGCAGACCCGCCGGCAGAATGCCCGAAGACGATGAGAGGGTCGCCAGCGAGGAATGGCGAGATGGTGTGCAGAACCTCCTCGGCGATGACATCGCCGGGATGACGCTGCAGCAACTCCGGAGTCCACCTGGGCGACAGCCCATGTCCGCGCGGGTCCACGCAGAGCACCCGGAACCCGCGGCCGACCCAGTGCTGAGCTGTGACGCGCAGTGTTCCAGCCGATTCGGCCAGCCCAGGCAGAGCCACTATCGTTCCGCGGCGCCGGCCGTGAGCCGGCGCCAACTCTTCGACATGCAGGTTCATCGGTCCAGGGCCTCAGGAAAAGCAAGCGGTCGGCCAAGCACGATCCGCTCCAGCTCGGAGGCCACATGGTCACCCAGGCGACGGATCTCTGTGCCCATCGAACCGGAGATGTGTGGGGTCAGAAAGACATTCGGCAAGGTGTAGAGCTCGGATTCCCGCGGGAGGACCTCGGGGGTCGTCACGTCGAGGATGGCTTCGATGCGACCCGTGCGCAGCTCCACGAGGAGGGCGTCCTGGTCGACGATGCCGCCACGCGAGGTGTTGATGAGCGTGGCGCCGTCGGGGATCGCAGCCAGGAGATCGGCGTCGATCATGCCCTCGGTCGATGCGTTGAGCGGTGGGTGCAGTGTGACGACATCACTGGTGCTCATGAGCGTATGGAGGTCGACGCGCAGTGCGCCTAGGCGTCGCGCCTCGCTTGCGGTGAGGTACGGATCGTAGATCTGCACGTGAAGGTCGTGGTCGCGGAGTCGCTCGAGAACAATTCGGCCGATGCGTGACGCACCTACGATGCCTACGGTCTTGTCGCGGTTTCCGCTCGTGGGGAATTCGAGCTCGCGGTCGATCCGTGCTCGTCGTTGGCGATACATCCGTCGTGCTTGGAAGGCCCGCTTGTTCGCCAGAACGATCATCGCAACGGTGAACTCGGCGACGGGAATCGCGTTCAACCAGCCGGCATTGGATACCTGGATGCCTCGGCTGAATGCACTCGCCGGCAAGAGCGACGAGCCCTGCCCGCCGGCGTACAGGAGATATCTCAACTTCGGCGCGCCATCGAGGTCCGCGTCGCTGAGGGCAGGCGCTCCCCAGCCCGTGATAAGCACTTCGGCGTCGGCTAGGGCGCGTCGGGCGTCCACATCGTCCAGGGAGCTGAAAGGCGCCTTGCTCAGAGCCTTGGCGCCGTCGATCCGCAACGAGTTCAGGTCGGCGCCGAACAGATGATCCGCGAGGTCGGGCGGGCTCATCATGATGGCGAAGCTCACAGCCGACCTCGCCGGTTCCCCATGGGGCCGTGCCGCCGACTCGGTCTTGCCAGGGGCGCTCGTCATTGAAACCTCATCGATCAGTGTCGTTCACGGCGGAAAGCCCGCAGCACTGAAACTAGTTACAAGATGCACGGATTGCAACTGCCTCTGACGAGAACCATGGTCTGTCGGCGAGGGCTGCGAATCAGACGCGTGCTGCTGGCGGGGCGACCGAGCCGCGCCGCACGAAGGATGGCTGCAGAAGCACGTGCTGCGCCGGCTCGAGTCCCAGCGCGATCTTCGCGGCGTGAACGCCTACCTCGAAGAACGGCGGGTGCACCGTCGTCAGGCCGGGGGTGAGGTCCCCGACGAACGGCACATCGTCGAAGCCCACGATCGAGAGGTCTTCAGGAATCCGGATGCCCAACGACCTCGCCGCTCGATAGCTGCCGACGGCGATGTTGTCGGTCATCGCGACGATCGCCGTCGGTCGTGCGTCGCTGGACAGGAGTTCTCGAGCCGCGGCTTCGCCGGCTTCCTCCGTGTTGGCCGCATTGCCGACCAGGTCCCTGGGGTGCGGCAGCCGGTGGCGGCTCATCGCCTTTCGGTACCCGTCGATGCGCTGTTCGGCCGTCGTCATGCCTTTGCCTTCGCCGAGGTACCCGATGCGTGTGTGGCCGAGTGCGACCAGCTCGTCCACGGCCACACCCACGCCGGCTCGGTGGTCATAGTCGACGCTGACGATGCCTGGTGCGCCCTTCACCGGAGGGCGTCCGCACAGCACAAGCGAGGCGTCCACATCGGAGAGATCCTTCGCGTATCCCGCAATTCGTGAGTCGAATTCGGCGTCCGACTCCGTGGAACCGACGTACAGCACGGCCCGCGTTCGCTGTTCCCGCAGTGTGGAGACCAGTTCGCGTTCCCGCTCCCGGTCGCCCTCCGTCGTCGAGATCAGCAGCAGATGCCCGTTGGCTCTCGCGACGCTTTCGGCGCCGGCTGCCAGCGATGCGAACGTGGGGCCGATCATCGAACGAACGACGAAGGCGACGGTGCCAGGGCCTCGCCCGGTCATCGCCCGTGCGAGTCCGTTGACGACATACCCGAGCTCGTCAGCGGCAGCGAGCACCCGGGCACGCGTGTCGGCATGCACATTGCTGTGACCACCGAAGACCCTTGAGGCCGTCGCGGGGGATACGCCTGCCCGCGCGGCGACGTCGCGAAGGTTCGCTGCACCCACTCGAGCTGGACCGCGCGAACCGCCCTGTCGCGGGTTGAGAGCTTTGCGTGCAGTGGACATGCAGGGGATCGTACTCGCCGTAGCGCCGCAGGCATCCGCCTTCACATGCGGGCAGGCGGTTTGCGCCAGAGGTCGCTTCAGGTCGCTTGACTTGCGTCTCGAGGTGGTCTAGCTTCGCGGTTGTGAAACTAGTTCCATAGCGAACTGATCGAGACTATGAGGAGTCCACACGTGCAACGAGGCACCGCAGTCGCCGCACCACGCAGCGCCGTCGTCGCGCCCCGCCGCCGCAAACCGACGAGCCGGGGCACAGCCGGGCTTCTGCTTCTCGCGTTGCCTGGCGTCATCTGGTTCGCCGTCTTCGCCTACGGGCCGATGGCCGGACTGGTCGTCGCCTTCAAGGACTTCAACGTCAGCGAGGGAATCTTCGGCAGCCCGTGGAACGGCCTGCAGAACTTCGCGTACTTCTTCTCCAGCGGGGATGCGCCAAGGATCGTCGTCAACACGATCTTCCTGAATGCGCTGTTCCTGGCCGCCTCGCTCGCCGCCGGTCTGCTGCTCGCTTTGATGCTGAACGAGATCAAGGGACACTTCACCCGTCGATTCGGGCAGTCGATCATCTTCTTCCCGTACTTCGTCTCGCCGATCGTGATCAGCATCATCCTGCAGGCGGTGCTTGCCGGGGTCGGCGGCCGTGGCGGCATGGTGAACAACCTTCTGAACGTGGTCGACCTCCCGCAGGTGAACTGGTACACGACGCCGGGCGCCTGGCCCTGGATTCTCACGATCGTCAAGGTGTGGCAGCTGGGCGGTTACACCTCGGTCATCTTCCTCGCCGCCATCACCTCGATCCCGGAAGAGATCTACGAGGCTGCCGCGATCGATGGCGCCAGCAGGGCGCGCATGGCGTTGTCGGTCACCACCCCGCTTCTGCTTCCCACGATGGGCATCCTCATCGTGCTCGGCGTCGGTCGCATTTTCTTCGGCGACTTCGCGACGATCTACGCGATCGTCGGCGATAACGGGACCCTCTTTCCGACCACCGATGTCATCGACACCTACGTGTTCCGTTCGCTGCGCACCGTCGGCGACTTCGGGACCACGGCGGCCATCGGTCTCTTTCAATCCGTCGTCGGCTTCGTGTTCGTCTCCGCCGCGGTGTTCGTACAGCGCCGCGTCGACAAGGAAAGCAGCATCCTGTGAGCCTCATCTCTTCCGGTCGCACCCAGACCATCACGGACATCGAGGCGGAGACCGTCTTCGACGAGGTCACCCCAGCCGTACCGGCAGCGCCGCGCCCGGCGCGCGCGAAGCTGGAGCCGTTCACCATCATCAGCTACGTCTGCGTGGCGATCTTCGGCCTGTTCTGTCTCGTGCCGCTCTGGATGATCGTTTCCGGCTCGTTCACGGACGAGTCGGTCCTTGCCGCCAACGGCTACAGCTTCTGGCCGGCCCCCTTCTCGCTCGCCGCGTACCAAATGCTGTTCACCGGACAGTCGTTGATCAACGGATACATCGCATCCCTTTTCATCACCGTCGTGGGAACGGCGCTGTCGCTGTCGTGTACGGCATCGCTCGCCTGGGTCATCGCGAGGAGGCTGCCACGCGTGAGTCGGGCACTCACGGTCTTCGCCTACATCCCCATGCTGTTCACCGGCGGCCTTGTACCGCTCTACCTGCTCGTGACGCAGGTGCTGAACCTCTCGAACAGCTGGTTCTCGGTAATCCTGCCCGTCATGCTGGCGCCGTTCCTGATCTTCGTGGCGGTGAGCTTCTTCCGGCAACTGCCGGAGGAGATCCTCGATTCGGCGCGCATTGACGGCGCAGGGGAACTGCGCGTCTTCTTCCAGATCGTCATCCCGCTCTCCAAACCGATTCTGGCCGTACTCGGCCTTTTCTATGCGGTGACGTATTGGAACGAGTGGTTCATGGCGTTGCTGTTCATCTCCGACCCTGACAAATTTCCGCTGCAACTGATCCTGCAGAACTTGATCTCGAACGTGACCAACGCTGCGACCTTGCCCGGCGCATCCGCGTCTCAGGCTGCTGCGCCGGTCTACCAGCTCCGGTTCGCGATGACCGTCATGACCATCGCCCCGATCCTCTTCGCCTATCCCTTCGCCCAGCGCTTCTTCGTCAAAGGGCTCACGCTCGGCGCGACGAAGGGCTGACTCCGCTCCACCCCTCACCCCCTCGCAGTCTGTTCACAAAGGAGTACACGGATATGTCCACGACAATCAGCCGTCGCGGGTTCCTCGCCATGGGCGGAGCCGCCGCGATCGGTCTCGGCTTGACGGGAACCCTCGCCGGATGCACGCCGTCAGGCTCGTCGAGCAGCGGAGCACTCTCAGGCAGCTCGATGGCGATTCTGCCCAGCACTGCACCCACAAACTGGAAGACCGTGCTGGCCAAGTTCAATGCGGGCCTAAAGAAGGAGCATGGCTTCGAGCTCGATGCGCAGTTCATCAACTGGACCAACTACGCGCAGCAGTCGCTGCTCAAATTCACCGCTGGTGCGAAGTTCGACACCGCGCTCCAGGCGCTCTGGCTGAACATGGCACAGCTGCAGCAGGACAAGTCGCTCATCGATCTCACCAAGGAGATCTCCAAGTGGCCGAACCTGTCGAAGCAGCTGGCACCCGAGTTGCTCTCCTCGAACAAATGGAGCGGACACCTCTGGGGCATCCCCCAGGTCAACAGCGCTGGCCGGGTGCAGCACTTCAGCATCCGTAAAGACCTCGCCGACAAGTACGGCTTTGACACCATTCAGGACTACGGCACGCTCGAGAAGTTCTTCTACTCCATCAAGCAGAAGGAGTCAGGCGTCACACCGTTCGCAGTGTCATCCAACGAGACCTTCGAACTTGCAATCGGGCCTCAAGGACCGGTCGGCCTCTTCGACCAGTCCGGCTGGGAGAACCCGACGAAGTACTTCAACACGCTCTTCGCAGGCTCCGGGCTCTACTTCAGCTTCGAAGAGAAGAAGCTCGCGGCCGGCTCAGCCGATCCGGTGCCGTTCTGGGAGAACGACCAGATCGTCGAAACGCTGCGTCGCATCCGCAAGTACTACCAAGACGGCATCATCAACGCCAACGGCCTCAACGCGGACAGCGCGACCACAACGGCTCAATTCGAGGCGGGCAAGTTCGCAGGCCAATGGGCCATCACGGACGGCACCGCCAGCAACGCGCTCGTCGCCCTGCGAAAGGCTGTGCCTTCGGCAGATCTCGAAGAGGTCCTTCCCTTCGGCGGCCCGCTGACCTCGGCCAAACCGCTTCAGACCTTCCAGGCCGACAACCTCGTCGTGGTCAACGCGAACGGCGGTGACGTCGACCGAGCGCTGGCGCTGCAGGACTACGTGTCGATCCAGGAGAATCACGACCTGCTCGAATACGGGATCAAAGGCACAGACTGGGAACCGGTCGACAACAACGGCGTCAAGCAGCTCAGCACGTACGCCTTCCCGGGCTTCGCCCTGCTGTGGCGCACCAAGCTCGAGCGGCGTTCGTCGTTCATGACCGACTCGGAGTCCAAGGTCTTCGACTGGGCCCAGGACTACAACAACTTCACCAAGGCCTCTCTCGCATCGTTCATCCCCGACGTCACGCCGGTGAAACAGGCCGCCGCCGCGATGAACAACGTCATCACTCAGTACGCGAACCCGCTCTACTACGGCGCCGTGGATGTCGACAGCCAGCTCGACCAGTTGAAGTCCGCTGCCGAGTCGGCGGGCCTGAGCAAGCTGCAGAACGAGATGCAGAAGCAGGTCAGCGCTTACCTCAAAGCCCAGAAGTAGTCCGATTCGGATTCTCGGCTCGGGCGGCCGACCGGCTCGCCGCCCGAGCCGGTCGGCCTCGCGCCCACGCGCGGTCGGTGAGATGCCGTGCGCCCGACGCGGTGGGGGAGCCGTGTTCGCGATTTTCCAGCACCACAACGAAGTGAACGGAGAAAGCATGAGCAACGAGATCAGCCGACGGAGCATCCTGACAGCCGCCGCAGCAACCGCGGGCATCGCCGCGACCAACGCCTTCATCTGGACGCCGGCCGCCGCACGTGCGGAACCCGTGACCGGTCTGCACGCCGTTGGCGGGAAGCCATCGCTCAACGAGCCACTCGACACCGTGGTCTTCGGCGACGCTGCATCGGAGCAGGCGCACGCGTTCAGCGCATCGCTCTCCGACGTGGTTGCCGGCGCGCTGTCTCAACCCGCCCGCGTCTTCAACCCTCAGGCGACCCCGGGCTGGTGGGGCGGATCCGCCGCCCTCACAGTCAAGGTCGACCCCACGCAGACGACCTATCTCACCGTGAAGTTGTGGGGAGGTGACGTCGCCGACAAAGCGGATGAATCGCACAACTGGCGGCTCCAGCTCTTCGTCGACGGCAAATCGGTCGGATGGTACGACGAGGGGCCGGTCGACAATCTCGATCAGCTGGGCACCGACCCCCGCCGCCCTGGGCGCTTCTTCTTCCATACCCTCCCGCTGCCCGAGAGATATACGAACGGCAAGACGAGTCTCGACATAGAGATCCGTTCCATGGGCCGCATTTGGGACTACGGCGGCACCGTCAGCACGTACTACTACAACCAGACGGAGCCGTCCCGGCCGGTCTACCGCGTCTACACGCACACCGATCCGTACTTCTCGCCTGCCCCCACGGATGTGTTGGGCACGGTGCCCGCGACGAAGGCTCGCCCGAACGAGGACGACGCCGCCATAGCGAAGCTCACCGCCTCGGTTCTCGCCGAGCACAACCGACTCATTTACGGCGGTGGCGCGTACGGCACAGACGCCTGGGGATTCAACATGCTCGCCGAGGCGTACACCTGGAAGGCCAGCCCCGGATACCAGAATCCAGACGCGCTCACCGCGATCTGCGCTGGGATCGACAGTCGATACAACGCGTGGAAAGCCGATCCCACCGTGCTCACCGGCTCCGACCAGCAATGGCAGGGCTTCGGTCGCGTCGGACTCGTGCTCTCCTACCTATGGGAGGACATCCAGGACGAGCTCGACAAGACCGTGACTACGGGGCCGACGACCGTCGCGAACCCCGGATTCGAGCTCGGCACCGCCGGCTGGAATACCGCCACGTGGCTGGGGTCCGGCACCGTCAGCACCGACACGACCGTCGCGCACAGCGGAAGCGCGTCGCTGAAAATCGTGGCCAACCCGAACGGCACCGCGGGCAGCGCCGTCGGCGTGACGATCGCCGGCCGCCCTCTGGTTGGCACCGGCACGTACTCCTTCGGCGTCTGGTGCAAGACCGACTCCGTCTCCGCGCCCGGCCCGTTTCTGGACATCCTCTTCTACAACGACGCCGGGCAGATCGTGAAGTCCGATCAGAAGTTCTATGGCCCGACGGGTACTCACGATTGGCAGCAGATCACCGCGGCATTACCCGTGCCGTCTGGGGCGACGAAGGTTCGCATCGACCTTCGGGTGCAGGGCACGGGCACGGCATGGTTCGACGACGTCTCGATGCGTCTCGTCACCGGCACACCGCCTGCGCCAGCCGGTTTGCCAGGTCGTCGTGCCGCCTACACCGACATGCTGCTTTCCAGCCGCGACTACTGGAAACAGAACATGCGCCACTACTCCAACCAGGCGCAGATCACGGCGATCGGCATCTACCAGGCCAACCGCGGGCTGTCTCTCATCTCCCCGAAGGATTCCTGGCCCGAGTCACGCGCCCGTGAATGGATCTACGAGAGCATCGGCCTGAAGCCGTGGTACGGCCCGGAACTGCCAGACGGCACCCGGACCAAGCCGCTCGGGACCGACTACTACGTGGTCACGCCGAAGGGCCTGACCCGCGAACTCGGATACGTGGGCAGCTACGGCGAGGTCACCGACTGGTTGGTGATGATGTACGAGTCCATCACTCGCGGTTTCGGGGCCGTTCCGGCTCCCGAGGTGCGTGCCCAGATGGTCAAGATGGTTCAGGCCCGCGGCTACTTCAGGCAATTCGATGCCGATGCCGACGGATACCGCGTCGCGAGGCTCGAGACCGTCGTGGGATGGCGCAACGAGCAGTACCCAGGTGTCATCGTCTACGCCTCGCGGACGGTCTGGGACTGCAGCCCGGTCATGGCCGCCGCCGCATTCGGAGACCCGAAGCTCACCGGGTGGACGCAGGAGATGTTCGACGATGGGCAGTTCGCTCCGCAGCTCGATCTGATGTTCACGAACACGAGCAACCGGGTGCAGTTGAACGCCACGCGGATGCTCGCCCGAGACCTGGATGCTTATCGCGCGCTTCCCGTATCCAGCGAGCGGATGCCGGTGGACTGGGACGCTCCGGACTTCGTCTTCACCGACGAGGTCGACGGCGTTCTGGCCGTGAAGAACGGGCAGGAGCTGTTCTTCGCTTCGCTGTACTGGAGGGCGCGACAGGGCGTGAACAGCTGGGGCCGCGTGCACCTGCTCAGCCCGTCGGCCGAACAGTCGGCGACGGTTCGGCAGAAGACCGGGGGCGCGCTCAGTTCGAGCACGTTCACTGTGCAGGATTGGGTGAACCAGGACTACACGATCAATGACAGCAACGGCGGCTCGAACTTCCCTCTCGGAGGCATAACGCCGCCAGGAGACACGGTGCACCAGGCCTACGCGGGCGAGGTACTTCCGCTGGCGATCATCCCGTCCGACGCCCACCCCGCACTGGGCTCCACGGAGCTCGGCGTCGAAGAGGCTCTCGTCGGCATCGCCCCCTACTACGAGCTTCGGTACGGCCGGTATCTGGTGGGCATGAACACCACCATCGACCAGATCTTCACTGTGAAAGTGACCGGTCTGGGGACCGCTCGTCTGTTGAGCACTCCGCCGCACGGATTCCACGGCAACACGGAGCACGTCGCGGTGGCAAGCGGAATCGCGGTCCCGCCCCAGAGCACCGTGGTGCTTTACCTCGACTAGCGGAAGGGATGCGGCGGGCGGGTTTTCGATGCCACGCCGACGCCAAGCACATCACAACGAAGTACCGCCAATTCTGCACTGGAGGAGAAAGACGAATGTTCGGGCTGAAGAAAGCGCGAGGAGGATGGGCCGCGTTCGCCGTGGCGGCAGCCGTGGTGGCGTCCGGCCTCGTGCCCACGCATGCCGCACTGGCGGATACGAATACGGCGCCGGCGGTGACGGATTCGGTCACGATAGCCAAGACCACGAGTCCTGCAGGGTTCGTGCATCCCGGCGTCGGCGTCGACGCTTCCAGTCTGGAAACCACGCGAACTGAACTGCTCGCCGGGGCTGAACCGTGGACGAGTTACTACCAGGGGATGCTCGCAACCAGCTACGCGAGCACCACTCTCGGTTCCGCCAATCAGGGATCCGGCGAAGGCATCCCTGCTGAAGCCGACTTCAACAGCGTCGACGAAAGCAACAAGCTCGGACAGGATTCCGAGGGCGCGTACACGCAGGCGATTCTCTACTACCTCACGGGGAACCCGGTCTACCGGGAGAACGCGTTGAAGATCGTGCGCATCTGGAGCCACATGAATCCGGGTGGATACAAGTTCTTTGCGGACGCCGAGATCAAGACCGGGCCCTTCGTGTACCGCATCATGGCCGCAGCCGAGCTGCTCCGATACACCTCGGCCGTGCCGAGCTCCGACGCGTATCCCCTGGAATGGACCGACCAGGACACAGCCGATTTCACGAACAATTTCGCCGTTCCCATGGTCGACACGATGGACTACGGCAACGCCTGGTACATGAATCAGGGAACGCTGCCGCTCGAGGGCGCCATGGCCAGTTACATCTTCACCGACAACCGCGCACGCTACGACCAGGCGGTCGAGTGGTTCACCGTGAACTCGACCGCACCCGAGCAGGATGTCAATGGCGCGCTCGCATCGATGTACCGACTGATCGACAAGAACGATCCGAACAACCCCTACGGGCACTCCTTCGTGAACCATCTGGAGATGGGGCGCGACCAGGCGCATGCGGCCGACGATGTGCTCACCCTGACAACTCTCGCGCGGTTAGTGAACACTCAGGGCACCAAGCTCGACCCGTCGGCAGGCACCGTCTCCACGAAGAAGAACGCCGTGGACCCATACCGGTTCTTAGGGAACCGGCTCCTCGCCGGCAGCAACGCATTCTTCGGCTTCATGGACGGCTACACGATCCCCTGGGTCGACATAACCCGACAGGGCGGCAAGCTCGCTCAGTCATACCGCGGGCGCTGGAGCAACTCGCTCAACGAGCTCTACCACGTCTACACCTACGACGAACATGTCGACGTTTCCAAGGTGGCGCCGTACGTCGCACAACAGTTCCAGCAGCGCGATGGAGCCCTCTTCTACAACTTCAACACCAACGAGGTCGGAACCAAGGTCGGCTCCGACGGACTGCAAAGCTTCTGGGGTGGAACGCTGACCGGCGACGACTACTGGCTCTCGATCCCTGCGGCGGCGAAGGGCGAAACGGTCCCGCAGCCCGACAAGAACGTGTCATTCGTGCAGAAGGCATCCATCATCAGCGGCGATGCGAAGTCCGTCGACGATAGCGGGAACAGGATCCTCCGCGCCCGGCTCGGCACCAAGGGCACGACCCTTGCCGTGCGCACCATGCAATACGGCAGCCTGACGGGCTACAGCCCCGTCGCGATCAGGGTGCGCACGAACTCAGTATCGACGTTGGAGGTGCGCAGCAGACCGGGCACGTCTCCCTATCAGACGATCACGATTCCGGACACGCACGGGCAGTGGCGGATGGTCACCTACGACATGGACACCTCCGTCGTGCCCGGCTGGAATTCCGGAAGCAACAACATCGTCTACTACACGTTCGCCGGGTCACATGGCGACCTCGACCTCGACTACGTCATCCCGAATGCCGCAGGGACCGTCACTCCACCCGTCTTCCCGCAGGGTGGCAACGCAACCCTCGTGGGAATCGCAGGCACGCCCATGAGTGTCGCCCTGGCCGCGGTGGATTCGAACTCGAACGACGCCGTCAGCTACAGCGCGTCGGCCGAACCCCGAGGAGTCACGGTCGACTCCGCGGACGGCACGCTTCGGTGGAGCCCCTCGAGGAACGATGTCGGCGATCATCAACTCGTCGTTCAGGCGGACGACGGCACCACGACGACAGCACTGAAGGTCGCTCTTCGGATCGGGAAGGACCGGACAGCGGCACTCGCGCTCGCACAGAGCGGCCACGACTCGACCGAGACATACACGACACCGACGAAAGCGGCCTTCGACGAGGCAGTCGCCGACGCAACGGCGGGGATGAGCTCCGACAGCGACGCGGAGTTCGCGGTCGCACTCTCGAGCATTCAGAAGGCTGTGGCCGGGCTTCGGCTACTCAATCCGCGGCTGCGTGACGGAACCCTGGACTACGCAAGTATCACCACGTCCACGCTGCCTTCGGGCACTGCGGGTTACCTCACCGACGACGACAACTACACGTTCCCCGGCGATCTCAGCGTCAACTCGTTCACCGTCGACTTCGGCGGAGGATACCGGGTGAAGAGCACCGCCTTTGAGCTGCAGGCTCGTCAGACCTTCGGCAACCGCTCCCAGGGCGCCAACGTGTACGGGTCGAATGACGACATCACGTGGACCAAGCTCACCACGAAGGAGACGACGAACACGAACGCCCTCGAGACCCTTCCGGTGGATCCGTCTCTGACAGACGAGGCATTCCGATTCTTCAAAGTGCAGGTCGACGATCCTGGTGCGCCGACGGATCCGAACTTCCCCGGCATCTTCGACCTCGCAGAGTTCCACATTCAGGGCGCGCGGCACGAGGCGGTCGACCGCATCGCCACCGCGTCGATCAGCTCCAACGACCCTGAACCGGGGATCGCCAGTAACGGCGACACGATCACCGTCGCCTTCACCAGCACGGAACCGATCCATGGAGTGAGCGGTTCCATTGCGGGCCAGACGGCTTCGATCGGGGGCTCCGGCACTTCGTGGACTGCAACGGCCGTACTTCCGAGCTCAATCGCCTCGGGCCAGCTGGCGGGCTTCGCCATCGGATACACCACGGCCGACGGAGAGAAGGCAGACCCCCTCGAGGTGACGAGCGACGGTACGAAACTGTTCCTGTCCGACTCCCAAGGGCTGATCAGCGACGTGCCGGGCATCTCCACGCCCGTGTCCCCGGCCGGAGATGTGGAGACCTCGAAGGTGCCGTTCGTAGCCAAGATGTTCGACGACAACGCGGCGACCTTCTCCGATGTCGGCCCGGTCAACGGTCAGTACTACATCACGCTCGACTTCGGAGACGGCGGTTCGGTCGCATTAGCTCGTGCCGAGGTCCTCGTGCGCCAAGACAACAACGGAACCAGTCGGGCCGGAGGGTTGAGCATCCAGGGGTCCAACGACCAGTCGACATGGACGACCATCACCAACAATGCCCACGGCACTTTGGACTGGCAGACCCTAGCCCTGCGGCCGGGCGGCTCGCCCGTGCCGTACCGCTACCTGAGGATCTCGAACAACAACTGGATCAACATCGCCGAACTCAGGCTCTTCGGGGCCCGAGTCGCGCCACCGGTGAGTTCCGTGGTCTCGGCGCACGCCAGCAGCACGGACGCCGAACCCGGTATCGCTGTCGCGGGAGACACAGTCACCGTTGACTTCACCACCTCGGAGACGATCACGAATGTCGATGCGAGCATCGACGGGTCCGACGCGATCGTCACAGGAAGCGGCACGTCCTGGCACGCCTTCCTGAAGGAGGATTCCGATGCAACCCCCGGCCGCAAGCTCGCGTTCCGCATCACCTACTCCGGGCCGAATGGTGAGCAGAGGCAAGCGCTGACACGGACCACTGACGCGTCCAGTGTGTTCCTGACATCGGACGTGGGGCTCATAGCCGACCCGCTGAGCACAATGACTCCGGTGACAGCGACAGGGCAGCCGGACACGGCCAACCTGAAGTACGTCAAGAACATGTTCGACGACAACGCGGCGACCTTCTCGGACATAGGACCCGTGAGCGGCCAGTACTACGAGACCATCGATGCGGGAGCGGGGCACAGCATCCGGCTTGACGGCGCCGAACTGCTTGTTCGGCAGGATGCCAACGGCACGAGTAGGGCGAGCGGAATGTACATCCAGGGTTCGAACGATCTCACGACCTGGACCCGTGTGACGAACAACGCGGTCGGCGCGCTCAGCTGGCAGAGCTGGGCACGACCCGACGGAACATCAGCCGTCAGTTATCGCTACCTGAGGATCACGAACAACAACTGGATCAACATCGCCGAGCTGAGGCTCTTCGGAAGCATCTCGTAAGGCGCGCGATGCGGGCGTCGAGTTCCGCTCATGCGGCTCCGGGCATGGACCCGGTCGGGTGTACGCCTCTTGGCAACAAGAGCGGACGAGTTCCGGCAATTCAGTTGCCGGCGCGGGCGACGAGAACTGCGACATCGGTCTTCGTCCGCAGCCCCAGTTTCATGCGGATCGTCGCCAGCGCCGACTTGACCGTCGTCTCGGAGACAAAGAACTGAGCCGCAAGCTCGGCATCGGATGCGCCGGTGACAGTGGCAAGAGCGTACTCGCGTTCCCGCTCCGTGAGCGTCGCGAGCTTGAGTTGAGCATCTCGTCGCAGCTGCGCCGTATGCGAGTCCTGCACCCATTCGGTCAGCTGCCGAGCGGTACGAGCGCTGAATGCGGCATCCCCGGCGGCTACGGCACGTACGGCATCGATGATGCGTCCAGGGTCGTCATGGATCCGATGGTAGGGAGTGGGCAGCCGATTTCTTCCCTCCGATGATGCGGATCCGAGATCGCGGACACCCTCCTTTCAGTCGGTCGATCCCGACCCTTCCGACGTTGGGCGCGCCGAGCTGTCCTGGTGATCTGGTCTCGGCCTGATCGGCTGCATGACTCGAACACATCTCACCGGATCGGAAAGACCAATGTTCACACGAACAGCTCGCACCACACTGCTCCTCTGCGCCGCGACCGTGGTTCTCTCGGCGACCCTCACCGGGTGCTCCGCAGGTACGACACCTGCCTCCTCCTCCTCGGGTAAGCCCGCGACCAAGGCCTCGACACCATCGGCGCCCGGGATGAATACTCCGGTGAAGGCCGGCGCTTTCGAATTCACGGTGCTGGACGTCAAGGATGCCGGCACAACGGCCGGCTCAGCGCCGCTGACGAAGACAGCTCAGGGCTCCTTCTTCCAGGTGGACCTGAAGGTCGCGAACGTGGGCAGCAGTTCGCAGATGTTCATCGCCGATGACCTGAAGCTGAAGGACGCATCCGGCAAGACGTTCAGTGCCGACGACGCGGCGACCCTCTACGCATCCGGAGACGCCAACACGTGGCTCGCGGCGATCAACCCCGGCAACGCCGTGCAGGGACCGGTGCTGTTCGACCTGCCCCCGGGCGCGAAGCCGACGACATTGCTCGTCAGCGACAACGCGTTTACGCCCGGCTCGCCGATCACGATCGGGTGAGGGCAGGAGGCCCGACGCCGCGGACGAGGCCCCCTTGATCGACCGTCGGGACTGCTGGCGCTCCTACCCCCAAAACGGGTCTGAGGGGCTCGCACGCCCTGATCCTGAGTGTTTGCTCAGTATCGTTTGCACGTTACACAGCAATGAGAGGAAGGCACCACATGAGCGACAATCCCGTACCCCCGCCGCCCGGCTTCTACGACGACGGGACAGGTCAGCAACGGTACTGGGACGGACAAAGATGGGCAGACACGCCCACGACGGCACCAGTTGCAGCTGCAGCAGTCGCCTCCGTCGAGCCCACGTATGGGACCCAATCGGCACAGCAGGCTGGTGAGTACTCATCAGGACAGGTTCCGGCAAATGGGACAGGGCAGACGACGACTCTCCCGCCGTCCACGCCCGCGAAGCAGGTGAACGTGCTCGGAATCGTCGCGCTCTGCGTCGCCGTCATCGGGTTCATCTTCGCCTGCATTCCGGGCGCCCTCATCGTTGGCTGGGTGGCGCTGCCTATCGCGTTTGTCCTTTCCATCGTCGCCCTCTTCCTCAAGGGCAAAGGCAAGGCTCTTGCACTCACTGGCCTCATCATTTCGATCGTGGGCACGATCGTGGGGTTCGTGGTCTTCTTCGCGGTTGTCGCCGGCGCGTTGGGTGGCACGGACTCGAGTGTGGCCGAGCCGAAGTCTTCCGGCGCTGCCAGCAGTAGCTCCAAGGCAGACGCAGGCTCGGGCAAAGTAGGCACGCGGAACAATCCGGCCCCGATCGGGTCGCAGATCACGGGCGGTGACTACAGCGTCACGGTGAACTCGGTGAACCTGAACGGTGCAGACGCCGTCACCCAGGCCAACCAGTTCAACGACCAGCCGGAGGCTGGATCGACGTATGCACTGATCAACCTCACTGTCACCTACAGCGGAAAGGACTCCGGAGACACATCACTTGTCGGTGTCTCCTACGTCACCTCGAAGGGCAACGTGATCAATACCTTCGACCACTTGGTCGTACCTCCAGATCCGAGCTTCAGCGGCCAGGAACTCTACGCAGGCGCAACTGTGACGGGCAACATTGTCATCCAGGTGCCAGTCGGAGATGACGGCCTGCTTCGCATCCGTCCGGGCGTGCTCAGCGACGAGATCTTCGTCAAGACCCACTGACACCTAGCGACCGGTACCTCGGCTTGCTCGACTGCGACGCAGGCGACTCCTCCTTGCAGGAGTTGCCTGCGTCGATCCTTGTCCGGGGAACTCGCGTCGACGGTGGGCATTGGCCCAGCGCCCGGCTTCCTCAGCTCCGCGAGCACGCGCCTCACCGGCCCCGGGCACAACTCGGTGCTGGTAGCGGACGACCGCTACCTGACCGCATTCCACGCCTGGAACGGGCAGCGCACGGCCAGACAGATGTATATCGGGACCGTCACGTTCGAGGAGTGATCCTCACCCTTCGTAGTACCCGGCGCGCTGCGTGCCCTCGTCGGCCACCCGCACACCGTATCGGTAGGCCAGCTCGCCGCCGAGGTATCCGGAGACCCCGACGACGATGAGCCCGATGATCGACAGAATGAAGCCGACCACCGAGGGGTCCGGGCCCTGCACGGCCCGGATGATGAAGCTCACGATGAACAGGATCAGCGCGATCGTGTTGAACGTGAGGTGCAGCAGTCCGGTCCGCTTCGCGCGTGTGCGCGACGGGATGCCCGACAGATCGATCAGCCCGAAGCATGCCGCGATCGCCGCGCCGATCACCCCGATGGCGATGAGCCACTGCGACGTGAGGGCGAACGCCCGAGGCTCCACGCCAGACAGGGCAACGATGTCGAAGACGACGCTCGCAAGCCACGTTCCGATGGGGATCGTCACGATCATCGGGTGGAACGGATGCCCGTAGGGCCCCGCGATCGCGGTGCGCGGGCGCTTGGCCTGCTCCTGCAGTCCGGTCGCCTCGTCACCGCGGGACATCGCCTCGCCATCCTCCGGTCTCGATTCCCTGACTCTCGATGAGCTTCTTGAAGTTCTCGAGGTCCTTGTTCACGGCGTGCTTGGCCATGCCCAACATGGATCCGGCCTTCTCGACGAGTCCCTGCGGTTCCCAGTCGAGCTGCACGGTCACCCTGCAACTCGCATCGCTCAGCTTGTGGAACGTGACAACACCGGCGTGCTCGGTCTCGCCGCCGATGCTGTTCCAGGCGACCCGTTCGTCCGGATGCTGTTCGGTGATCTCGGCATCGAACTCCCGCGTCACGCCGCCGACCGTCACCTTCCAACGGGTGTGCGTATCGTCGAGCTGGGTTATCGAGTCCACCTCGTCGAGGAAGTCGGGGAACGACTCGAACTGCGTCCACTGGTTGTACGCCGTCGTGACCGGCACGGAAACGTCGATGCTCTCGATGATCTGAGCCATATGCATCCTCCTTGTTGTCACTCGACAGCCAACGTGAGTCGCAGCATGCTGCAAAGGGGTTGCCAGGGCGAGCGGCAGGCGCCAGCATCCTTCTTTCGCCTCGTGGGCTCTCGGGCTCCAGGGCCGTCGCGGCGTGCCTCCCGCACGCCACGTCGGCGTGTTAGCGTCGGAGCGGCCCAGCCATGCCGTCTTGAGCATCAGGGCGGTGAGGAGCGAAGCCGATGTCACGTGTGCAGGGTGTGGCGTTCTTCGACGTCGACGAGACGCTCGTATCGGTGCGGACGCTCGAGTCGTTTCTGCTGCACTATCTGAGCCTCGTGCCCTCGATGATCTCCCAGGACGAGCTTCGCGATCTCGCGCAGCAGGTGGTGCGTCTCGACCGAAGCGAATTCAATCGCCTCTACTTCGGCATCTGGGCAGGCCAACCGGCCGCGCAGGTAGCCGAGGCGGGCCGGAGTTGGTACGCGCAGGCATCCTCGAAGCCCGGCTTCTATCGGCCGAATGTTCTGGAGTTGCTCCGAGAACACCAGCAGAGCGGCGACCACGTCGTGCTCGTCTCCGGCTCGTTCGTGGGCCCGCTGCGCCCGCTGGCCGACGATCTCGCCGTCGAAGACCTGTACTGCACGGGGCTCGAGGTCGTCGATGGCCGATATACCGGCACCATCAGCCGCCCGATGATCGGCGACGACAAGCGGCGCACGGTCGAGGCCTACCTCTCGGCGCTGGGCACCGACACGGAGAGCTGGGGCTACGGAGACCACTCAAGCGACCTGCCGCTCCTGGAGGGCGTCGACCACCCTGTCGTCGTGGGCTCCGACCCTTACATGCTCCAAGTGGCGCACGAGCGAGGGTGGCCCGTCATGGCCATCGACGCACCGTTGGCGCCGCGCGGGTCCTAGGCGCCGACGAATTCGCGTCTTAGCAACGGATAGGCTTTGGCGTGCCCCCGAACACGGTACGGTGGCCTTACTCAGATTCGACCATCAGGGACCCGTATGGCATCGATCTCCGCGGCACTCCGCGACCTCCTCGCCGACCACGACCTCCCCGTCGAGGAAGCGCTTACCCGCCATTTCACCGATTCATATCGGCAGAGCACGGACGGCGAGTGGATAGACCGCGGCGGCTTCGCGACGCAGGTCGAGCACCTGCGGTCCCTCATCAAGACGGTCGAGATCGAGGTGCTCGACGAGTTGGCGCGCGGATCCGCCTATGCCGAGCGGCACATCATCCGGCTGGTCGGGCGGGATGGCTCCATCACCACGCGTGAGGTGTACCTCTTCGCAGAGCTCGCCGCCGACGGCAGGTTCGATTCGCTGCAGGAGACGTTCCGCCCGATCACCGCCTCCTGAGGCAAGCGCGGCGCCAGCGCCGAGGGCGAGTCGTAGGTTCGCAGTTTCTGTGGGGCAGGTTCAGTTCTCGCGCACTCCGCGCAGCAGATGAGCGACCCACGCCTGCAGCTCGCGCGGGCGGAAGGGCTTCGTCATGAAGAAGTCGGCACCCGACCGGATGCTCTCTTCCTCATCGTGCTTGGAGGTGAGCGCCGTGAGTACGACTATGCAGGCGTTGCTCATGGCACGGATGCGGCGGATCGTCTCGTAGCCGTCGATGCCAGGCATCCTGATGTCCACGGTGATGACGAAGGGATGCACCGCACGCACGGCTGCGATGCCCTCGAGTCCGTTCGACGACACGGTCGCGTGAAGGCCGGCACGCTCCAGCACCGCCCTGATGAGGTTTCGGATCTCGACATCGTCTTCGATGACGACGGCGTTCCGCTGCGCGTTCGGGCTCACCTCGGCCCGACGGAGTCATCGGCCCGATGCTCCGGGTGAGTCGGCCGCGTCCGCGGCACGAGCAGGCTGCCCATGCGTTCGCCCCTTGTCCGTCCTTGGGTCCGCGCTTAATCTAGACGCGCGTCTGGACGGTTGCAAATTGAGCGACTTTTGGCTAAAACCGCCTGGACTGCTCGCGCAACCGCGAGATGAGATGCCCGGCGTCCGACACACCGAGGCTGGGAAGCAGGAGCAGCCAGTAGCGCTCGACCCGGTCGTCGATGTCTGCGGCACGAGTCAGGCGATACGCGACCTGCTGCAGACCGGTGAACGCCGCGACCAGAACCTCGGCGACGCCCGCGCGATCAAGCCCATCCGGCAGTTTCGCCGCAGACCCTGCCTCCTCGAGGAACTCGAGCGTGAGGGTGTTCCATCCCACGAACGGCGTCGGCAGGTCCACTTCGTGCAAGCCGGCGTCGTGCTGCAGACGGATGCCCGCGCGCACGAGAACATCATCGCGGAATCTGCCGCCCACGATGAAGGAGAGGAGCACCATCGCTTCGAGCCCCGAGTAGCCTTCGCGGCGCACCCGTTCGACGACGTCGCCCCAGTGCTGGTATTGGAGCACCACAACCTCGCGAGCGATGGATGCCTTCGACGAGAAGTGATAGCTCATCGCACCCTTGGTGCGCCCCAAGCGCGCAGCGATGCCGGACAGGGATGCTGCGGCGTAGCCCACCTCGTCGAACTCGGCAGCCGCGGCATGCACGATCTCATCCCGTCGCGCTACGGCTCGCGCTTGTGCCATCGGTCTCAGCCTATGCCCCCCAAGTGCGGCGCGTAGCGGAAACCATTGATCTCCCGCGCCGTTCGGCCGGTCTCATCGCCGCCGCACGGTTGCTACGCTTCGGTCCATGGGAACGATCGTGGGGGAGTGCGCGGTCGTCATCGAGGACGATGACGGTATCCGCGAACTGATCGGCACCGTGCTGGAGCAGATGGGTCTGGAAGTCATCGCCGTCTCGAACGGCGTCGACGGTGTTGTGCAAGTTGCCGAGCGTCGTCCGGTGCTTGTGACGGTGGACGTGAGCATGCCCGGCATGGACGGGTTCGAGACTGCGAAGCGCATCCGCGCGCTCAGCAGTGCGTACATCATGATGGTGACGGCTCGGGACGAGGAGATCGACGCTCTGCAGGGCCTTGGGGTGGGAGCCGACGACTACGTGCTCAAGCCATTCCGTCCACGTGAGCTGCGCGCTCGAGCGGAGGCCATGCTGCGTCGCCCGCGCACCATGGAGATTCCGATACCGGGGGGCCATGCGGCCGACTCGGGTTCTCACGGCCGTCAGGACATCGCGGCAATTCCCGATCCTCCCGACACGTCGGTCGGCGGACGCCTCGAGCACAACGGAGTGGTGCTCGATCCGGATGCGCACATCGTCGAACGCGACGGCGTCGAGCTCGTGCTCACGCGAAGCGAGTTCGAAATCCTCGAAGCGCTGCTCCGATCCGGCCGCAACGTGCGCAGCAAGGACGACCTGGCGCGCCTGCTTCGAGGCGATGGCTACGTGGCCAATCCCTACGTCGGCGATGCTGACCGGCGGGGCGTCGAGGTGCACGTCGGCAACCTGCGCAAGAAACTCGGCGACAACGCCAACTCGCCGTATCTCATCGAGACCGTGCGCGGCGTCGGCTACCGACTCGCCGCTCCTCGCGATTGAGTCCTGCACGGTATCACCTTTGTCAATCCCCCACTAGGGGGTGATCCAATTGCGCGCGTTGTGTGGAGAACTACAGCCAGGACGGATACTCTGTAGTTCTCCACACTGCGATCGTTACAGACGCGCCGTGTGCCGACGAGCCACATTCGGGTTGAGGCACGTTTCGGACCGGGGGAGAGGGGGCGTCTTCATTCGGGTTGAAGGCGCCCCCACAATTCTTCGTTCGCGGGAACTTTGCCAGTCTGTCGCACCTCTCTACGCATTGAACGCAACGGCTGCTCAAGACTCCCTCAGGACAGTGGGCTTTCGCATGTCACACTTGAGGTGACGCTACGGCGCGGCACGGTGGATCACAGGCTGCTGTACCGGCCGCCAGGGTCTGGGGTCGGGGAGATAGGTCCCCGCCCGCGCCCGGAGGGGGAGCGCGATGTCTGGATGGTCAGTGGCTATGGATCCGTTCGGCCGCCAGCAGCATGTCGTGCATGCGCCGCACGTGATCGTGGTCGCGCAGACGGCAGCGGGTGAGGCTGCAGCCCGCGCGGCATTGGGTGCCGCAGGCATCCGCTCGTCCGTTGCCACAGTGCGACGGCATGCAGTGGACGCCGAGAACGACGCAGTGCTGATCGTCGCGGAATCGCCTGGCGACCTGGACCACGATGACGTGGCCGCCATCGACCGCGACTATGTGCTTCTCGACCAGGTACCGCGTGAACTCGCCGTGCGAGTCGGCCTGCTGAGGGAGCGGGCGCTGAAGCGACGTACACGGCTTGCCGCGGCCGAGTCCCTCAGAACCCAGACGATGCAACTCACCTGGGCGATACACACCGCCGAGACACTCCCTGACCTTGCCGCGGCCGCGACCGACGGCATCCGACGCATCTTCGGGGCGAAAGAGGTTGCGGTTCTGGTTCCTGCCGATCCGGCAGACGGATCGACGCTGCCGGTCTGCTGGACATCGCCTGGCGGTGAATCGGGTGAACTGGTCGAGCCGTTGACGACCCTCGCCTCGCAGTATGCGCAGGCCGGGCTCGAGCCGCCGCGTACGGGGCCGGTGGTGAAGCCGATCGTCGATCTGTCGCCTGAGCAGGATCGCGACGTCGCGACGGCGTTGTTCGATCGCGACACGCGGAGCGTCGTGCTCGTGCCCATCGGCTTCGACGACTCCGCCACAGGTGCGCTCCTCGTCGCGGACGGCGCGTCGCCCGCGCGTCGCACCGCATTCGAACGCTCGCTCTTCGCCTACATCGGAGTGCAGGTGGGCCGTGCGACATCGGAGCTTTGGCTGCGCGACAGGCAGCAGCAGGCTGAAATCGAGTTGCAGAAGACTTCGGCCGAGCTGAAGCGGCTCCTCGACGAGATGGGTGATCTCAGCGTCGTCATCCGCTCCATTGCGGACGCGGTGAACGTCGGCGTGCTGTTCTACGACAACGAGAACAAGCCGGTGCTGCACAACCGAATGGTCGAGCGCCTGCTCGGACTGACGGGTTTCGATCCGGCGACCGGCCTCAGCCACCATGTGTATGCATCCGACCGGCGCACCCGAGTCAAGCAGGACAAGAACATCATCTCCGAGACGCTTGAAGGCGACCAGAGGGGGCTCATCTACTGGGTGGGTGACCCGGAGGGCGAACAGCGGGCCATCGTCACCGAGGCACATGCGATCGCGCGCCCGAACGGCGAGCGGCTCGGCTCGGCCATCGTCACCTACGACGTAACCGACCTAGCCAACGCCATCGAGATTCGAGAGGAATACCTCGCGACCGTTTCGCACGAGCTGCGAACGCCGCTGACCTCCATCGTCGGCTACCTCGACCTCATCGATGACGGCTTCGATGTGGATGCACTCGGGTTCGGCAAGGAATTCAGGACGATCCAACGCAGCGCAACGCAGATGCTCGCCCTGATCCGAGACCTGCTCAGCACGAGCACGCGGGAGCTGGCGCTGCGCATCGAGCCCGTCGACGTGTCGGGACTCCTGACGCAATCGGTGACCACGTTCCGACCGACGCTGGATGCCGCGCACCAGGTTCTGCAGCTCGAGGTGCCTTCGGGCACGGTGCTCGCCCATCTCGACGCCGCCAGGATCAAGCAGGTCGTCGACAACCTGATCTCCAACGCCGCGAAATACACGCCAGAGGGAGGAACCATCGCGGTACGGCTTGAGAATGAAGACGACAGCATCGTGATCGCCGTGTGCGACAACGGCCGCGGCATCAGCAAGTCCGACCAGTCGCGACTCTTCGACAGGTTCTTCAGAACGCGCGACGCCCGTGAGGCCGCGATCCAGGGCGTCGGGATCGGGCTGACGATCGTGAAGACGATCGTGGATGCTCACGGCGGCACTGTCAAGGTGGACAGCGAGCCGGGGCTCGGCTCGACTTTCACGGTGCGTCTGCCCGCCAGGGCGGTGTCGACGCCGCTGACGACGTTGCCCATGCATCCGTGAGCCGCTAGGGCCTGATTGGGGGACACGAATCCGCGTCCGTGAGCGCCGGCCGGCCGCTAGTGTTGGAGCACATCGCGCGGCCGTACCCGAAGCGGTCAGATGGTTGAACCGGCCGAGCCTGTCGGTCGGTTCGCCGTTTTCAGCGCGAACTCGACAAGCTAAGGGTGCATCCGTTGCCTCTCATTGACAGCAGTGCCGCTCACCGCTCCACTCGATCGGAAACGCTCGTTTGGGCGATCGAGCAAGTAACCGAGCAGACCTGGTCTGCCGAGATCGAGATCCCGCGCAGCCATTGGCTGTGCCATCCCGTGCCCTCGCGCATTCCCGTGACGCTGCTGGCCGAGGCGTTCCGGCAGGCAGGGCTGGCGATCTGCGTGGCCGGCCTCGGAATGGGCCACTCGGTGCAGTTCGTCGTCTCCACGATGACGTTGCAAGTTGAGACCGACAACCTCTACTTCCCGCGCTTTGGGGCATTCGAGGGCAAGCTCGAGGTGACGTTCGCCGACATCCGCTATCGCAAAGACCTGCCGTTCATTCTCGAGGTCGACTACCGGCTGCCTGGCGTGGCATCCGGGCACGTCGGGGCGCGTGTGCTCAGCGACAGTGAGTACCGCGCGATCAGGCGGCATGCCGAGCGGCTGGGTGATGACATCCGGGATGCCGGCGCGGCACTCATCGATACGATCGAACGCGACAGCGACCACTTGCGTGCGCGGCTGAGGGTGGACGAGGCCGACCCGTTCTTCTTCGACCACGCAGTCGACCACCTGCCCGGCATGCTTCTGCTCCACGCCTCGGCGCTAGTGCACGAAGATGCCTTCAGCGCGCCTCCGCGCTTCCTCACCGTGTCGTTCCCCGGCTTCGGCGAACTGCGCGCTGAGACGATCGTCGAAGCCGACTTCACCTCGCACGGCGTGCATGCTGCCTTCGCGCAGTCGGGTAGGGCCATCGCGACGGCGATCACCGACACCGACAGCTACGACGAATCCCCCATCGGTCGGATCGACTAGGGAGCGGTCTCCTGGCGCAACGCGCCGGACGGCCGGACCCGCCCCAACGGTGCTCTGCAGGGTGGGGCGGGTCCGCCGCCGAACCGCGACCTTCGAACGAAGGGGTGTTCGCCAGGCCGGGCGATCGCTTCGGGGTGGCTCTCGCCCGCATCGGGTTGCGGCGCACTGCGAAACGCAGCCCCCCGATCGTCTCAGACCGACCAGCGGAGACGCCGCGGGAAATCCTCAGGTTTCGCCAAATTCTGCCCGGCCCTCGATACGCTGCTCGCCTGGGTTCCGTCCGAGTACGGCCGGTCAGGCCGCTGGGCCGGACGTGGACTCCCGCACGACGAGTTCGGTCGACATCTCCCACCGCGGAACTGCGCCACCCGCCGCCGTTCCCCTTCCGATCAGCTCCAGAAGCATCCGCACGGCCGTTGCCCCCATCTCCGCGCTCGGCTGCCTGATGGTGGTGAGCGAGGGCCTGGCCCACTCTGCTTCTGGCACGTCGTCGAATCCGACCACGCTCACATCGGCTGGGATGCTCCTGCTGGCAGCCTTCAGGGCGTCGTAGACCCCGAGAGCCATGATGTCCGAGCATGCGAAGATCGCGGTGAGCCCCGGATCGCGCTCGAGCAACTCGTGGGTCTGACGCGCGGCAAGCCCGCGGTCCCAGTCCGCGTACCCGACGCGTACGGCTGAACCGTCCGATGCGGCCGCATCCACTGCGGAGCGAAAGCCGTCGATCCTGGCCCTGCTGTAGACGTGCGCCTTTGCCCCTGCGATGACGCCGAGGCGCCGATGCCCGAGGGAGGTCAGATGCTCGGCGGCGAGGCGCCCGCCGTCCCAGTTCGCCACGCCCACGCTTGCCACCTCGACCGCCGGCTTGGTCATGGGATCGATCAGCACGACCGGGATGTGTGCGGCGGCAAGTGCCTGCACCTGGCTGGACGTCGGGTCGACCAGCACAACGACGGCTCCGGCGGACGGGCGCCGCAGCAACCGCGATACCCAGTCGGCCCCGTTGCGCACCAGCGTGATCACGACGTCGAGGTCGGCTTCGGACGCCACGCGTTCCACCCCGGTGAGTACGCTGTTCGCCCACGAGCCCTCGACATGGTTCACGACGAGGTCGATCATGCCTGGCCGGCTCTCGCTGGCCGGGGGGACGACAGGCGATGCGGATGCCCGGCGCGTGTAGCCGACGCTGCGCACGGCATCCATCACCCTCAAACGCGTGGCCGGCGAGACGTCGGTGCCGCCCCGCAGCACCTTGGAGACCGTGGGGATGCTCGTGCCCGCGACCTCGGCGACCATCGACAGCGTCGCGCGCTGCGGCGGCCGGTTACTCGCGCCATCCGTCATGAGCACGAGCATATCGAGGACGAGAGTTTGCGCAAACGCCTTAGCCACCATCCCGGTTGCAATCGGGAAAATTGGCTGTCAAGATATGGCCGACAGCTGAACAAATGACGGTACTTTGCGCAAAGCACGTCCGTTCTCCACGTTCAACGACGAGCGCCGACGCAGGATCGGCTTAGCGGAGGAAATTCGATGAACAGCTCACCCAGTGCTGCAGCTCTCTCGCGGCGTGGCTTCATGGCCGTCACAGGCGGCGTGGCCGCTGCGACGCTTCTTGCCGCATGCTCCTCGACCGGGGCCGGCGGCAAACCGATCAAGTTCTGGAACATGCCATGGGGCAACGTGAAGTTCGCTCCGCTGGACAAGAAGATCACGCTTGGCTACAAGCCAAGTGGCTCGCTGCCGGCGGCCACTTATCAGTCCGTGCAATGGGCCAACTTCACGACGACGTTCGCATCGGCCGTGGCATCTGGAACGGGTCCGGCCGTCAGCAGCGGCAGTGGAACGCAGGCCTTCCAGTTCTCCAAGCAGCACCACATCGCGTATGCCGACGGACTGCTGGACTCGTGGAAGAAGAACGGGCTGTATGACGACTTCCTCCCCGGCCTCATCGACACGATGAAGACCCCTGAGGGTTATGTCGCAGTTCCCTACAACCTCGACATGCGGGTGCTCTGGTACCGCAAGTCGCTTCTGGACCAGGCGGGAGTCGAGCCGCCCACCGACTGGCAGTCCTACCTGAACGCGTGCGAGGCGCTGAAGAAGAACGGCGTATACGGCTTCGGCATCTCGTCGGGAGCGCAGGGCAACGGCTTCCAGATCCTCGTCGCGCTGCTGATCAACAACGGCGGCGGCCTCTTCGACGCGGAGCAGAAGCCGAACTGCGTGACGCAGCAGAACATCGAGGCGCTCGACTTCGTGGTGGAGATGGTCAAGAAGGGGTACATGGACCCAGGCAGCACCGGCTACTCGACCAACAACGCGTATTCGCAGTGGAAGGCGGGGCGCTTCGCCATGGGCTTCGAGGCGCCGGGCCTCGCCTCCCAGGTGGGCGGGGACGCCGGCCCCGACATGTATGTCGGCGACCCGCTCGTATCGGCGAGCGGCAAGAAGGGCACGCTCTCGTTCCCGAACAACATCATGATGTACACCAACACCCCGTCGCAGAAGGGGTCGGAGGCGTTCCTCACCTACTACTACAAGAACATGGCGCCGCTGTGGACTCAGGGGACCGGTCCCGGGCTGCCCGTGCTCAAGTCGATCGCCCAGACCAAGGAGTTCCAGGCGGACAAGAACGCCGCGAAAATGATCTCGGTATGGCAACCGGTCTGCAAGACGTGGGCCGCTCCTGGTGGTGCCGCGCTCTTCTCGAACGTCACCCTGGTCGACAGCACTCCTGCCATGACGAACTTCGCGCAGAGCGTGCTGGCTTTGAAGGCGACGCCGAAGGATGCTTTGACCACGTTGCAGAACACGCTCACGTCGCAACTGAAGTAGGAGTGCCGGCGTCGCACATGGTTGCCGGTGGCGTAGCTACGGCGTGATGCGCCTGAGCAGCTCGGGCACCTGCTTCAGGAGCTCGAGCTGCTCGTCGTCGAGACGCTCCGTTATCGCGCGCGCGAGCAGATCCCTGCGCAGATCCCGGCCGTGTTCGAGTGCCGCGTGCCCCGCCTCCGTGAGCGAGATGACGTACCCGCGACCGTCCGACGGGTTCGGCGAGCGAGACACGTAACCGGTCGACTCCAACTCGGCCACCGCTCTGCTCATGCCCTGGTGGCGCACGCCTCGTCGTGCTGCGAGCTGGGCTATCGTCTGCGCGCCCTCCGCGTCGAGCTGCGCCAGTGCCTCGGCGTGCACGCGGGGCAGGCCTGAGCTCTGCGCGCGCGTGGCACGTACGAGCCTGCTGATCGCGAGGCGCAGGTCTTCAGCGAGCGCGCGGGCATCCGATTCGGCCATCTGAGAACCCTAGGTCCGGCCGCCTGATCGTGATCGGCAGCCGGCGCGGTGCGGCGTCGCCGTCACAACTCGACCGACTGTCCGGGTGCCGTCTGGAGCATCGGGGTTCGCGTTGGGCCCGTTTCACCGAGCATCCTCTGTGAGCCGGCCCTGCCCAACTCGCTGAGGATCGCGTCATGAATGGGGATGGTCTGGCGCGGCGCAACCGACCTCACGTAGTCGATCGCTTGTGCGGTCACCGTCCACGGGCCAGAGGTGGGGAGCAGGAGCGTGTCGACCGGCGCGCCGGGAGCGATGTACGCGTCACCGGGATGCAGCACCTTTCCGCCTACGAGGTAGGCGACGTTGGCCGGGACCGGGATCTCGGGGTGGATCACGCCGTGCAACCCGGCGAAGGCCGTCACGTCGACGGCGCCCACGGTCAGCTGCGCGTCTTCGGTGAGGGCGACCACACGCCCTTCGGCCGCCGCGGAGGTGCCGGCCAGCGCGTCCGCCACTGCTTGAGGTCCGTACACGCGCAACTCCGGTTGCTCCTCGAGAGCGGCCCGCACGGCATCCGCGTCGAAGTGGTCGAAGTGGTCGTGCGTGATCAACGCGGCGTGCGCGTTCCTGAGCAGGTCGGCGGCGGCGGGCGTCAGGGTTCCCGGATCGATGACGATCGTCGTCCCGTCGTGCTCGATCGTCACGCAAGCGTGCTCGTGCCTGGTCAGCTTCATATGTCTCCTCACGATGTGTGCGCAACTATACAACACTGTTGTATACAGTGCTCGCGGCCTTCGTGCAGACGTGGAAGGCTCGTCATGACGAAATCGAGAGGATGCCAGTGAGCAGCAACGACGCCGACCACGCCCGCGAAATGACGATCGATGAGGATGGCCTGGCCCGCGGGTGGGAAGCGAATCAGGCCGGCTGGCGCCGTAGCAGTGCCGAGGCCGAGGGGGTGGACCCGGCGGGCATCCGTTCGCTCATCGACGACCTGGACGGCGACCCGACGCAGGACCCGCACGCTCTCGTCGTGGTTCGGCACGGCGCCGTGATCGCGTCGGCACAGTGGGAGCCGTACGCGCTCGATCGGCCCCAACTCGTCTACTCCCTCAGCAAGAGCTTCACGTCGACCGCGGCCGGATTCGCGGCCGCGGAGGGCCTTCTCGACCTGGACGCGCCTGCCGCAGACTACTTTCCGGAGTACGCCGACAGCGTTGCGCGCGCGAGCAGAGGCATCCTGGTGCGGCACCTCGCGTCCATGGCGACCGGCCACCTGAACGACATGATCGTCGCGTTCGCGATGGATCCCGAGCATCCGATCAAGGCGTTCCTCGGTACACCGCCGGAGCGTGAACCGGGCAGCGTCTTCACCTACAACCAGCTCGCGACCTACACGCTCGGCGCCATCGTCCAACGCCGATCAGGCGTGCGCTTGAGCGAGTACCTGCGACCGAGACTGCTCGAGCCGCTCGGTATCGCTCCCGTCGGCTGGCAACAGGAGCCCGTCGATGTCGAACTGGGCTTCTCCGGGCTGTTCACGACTCCCGAATCCGTCGCGAAGCTGGGGCAACTCTACCTGCGGCACGGTGTGTGGAACGGCAAGCGCCTGCTGTCCGAGTCGTGGGTGCGGCAGGCGACGAGCCTCCAGGTCGACAACGCTCTGCGCAACTCCCTCACCAAGGCCGACTCGGACTGGGAGCAGGGGTACGGCTTCCAGTTCTGGATGGCGCGGCACGGCTACCGCGGAGACGGAGCCTTCGGCCAGTACTGCATCGTGCTGCCAGAGCACGACGCCGTCGTGGCCATCACGTCGCAGACCGTCGACATGCAAGACCTGCTGAACCGCGTGTGGAAGCATCTGCTTCCGGCGTTCCGCGACGAGCCGCTTCAGGAGACCGGCGGCGGCGACGCGCTGCACGGCATCCGCCGGGGCATCGGCTTCCCGATCGCCACGGCGCAGGAGGGTGCGAGCGAGGAAGAGTTCCTCTCATTGACCGAACTCGATGCCGCGGCCGCCGGCGAGTACCAGCGGTCCGCCGAAGACGTATCGCTCGAGGAGTATGAGACCCTGACCTCGGTGGCCTTGGAGCGCGAGCACGGGTCCGGCGCGAGTGGATGGCGAGTCGTCGTGCGCGAGCAGGGCAGTGCGGAGGCGGCCGCCATCCCGCCGGCCGAAGCGACCTCGGCTGCAGAGGCAGCAGACGGCTGGCTCGCGGCAGTCGCTCCGGAGCGCACTTCGACGACACCGACAGGCACGGTGGGCGGGCTCGTCGGTGACGGCGAGTGGGTCGTGACCAATGGTGGGGAGTCGGGAACGCTCGAGGTCCCGGTGGCCGTGCGGGGCGGCATCCGCTCCTCCGATGGCGTGCTGCGCATCGACGTCGCCTTCATCGATACTCCGCACCGCCTGACGTTGTCGTTCGACCTGGGCGCCCGCACCGTCACCCCACGGTGGGTGACCCGGTCACTCGGATTCTCCGGCGCGTACCAGCTGCGCGCCGTTCGTCCTGGCGAGTCGTTCGCCGTGCAGCGCTGATCCAGGGCGGCGGCGGTTCTCGCTTGCGTCCTGGCACCCCGCTTCGCTGACGAAGCACGGGCGCCCGCACGCGGTAGCCGTTTCTCTTAGCGAAACGGATGCTGCGGGGTCACGATGCGATCACGCCAGCAGGAGCTCCCGGATGCGTGCGCCCAGCACCGCGGGATCCGCGTCGTGGCCCTGTCCCTCGAGCACGTCGAACTCGCCGCCGCGAGCGCATTCCGCCACTTCGCGCGCCCCGAACCGCATCATGTCCGGGCTCGCACCGCCGGCCAGCGCCAGCACGGGTGCGGCGATGGAGGCGACCAGATCTACGGGGATCCGGCTGTCGCCCATGACCGCGTCGTCGTAGGCGAGCGTGGGCGCGAGCGCTGTCATGCCCGGCCACGCCGGGGACTGCCGGATGCCCGCGAGCGCCTCCTGTGGCATCCCCACCCTGCGAAGGAAGAGTTCGACCGCTGCGTCCCGGTCACCAGACGTGAGTGCGTTCGACAGGGCAGCGGTATAGCTCTGGGCATGGGCAGCGAGCGGCTCAGGCATGTACGGCGGCTCGAACGCGATGACGGCACGCACCCGGTTGCCGAAGCGCGCGGCGGCGCGCAGCGCGAGCGCACCTCCCGACGAGATCCCGACGAGCGTCGGCGCACCGCACGTGGTGCCTGTCGAGTCGAGCAGCGTGTCGAGCAGCGCTTCGAGATCGTCGAGCTCGCGGTCCACGCTGTACGGCTGGGCGTCGCCGCTGGCTCCGCGGCCCCTCCTGTCGTACATGAGCACCGTGAAGTCCGCGTTGAGCTGTGTGCACACCGGCCGCATCGGGCCGGAGTCTCTGAAGCACATGGCGCCGTCGATCAGGATGACTCCGGGGCCGTCTCCGTGCAGCTCATAGCCGATGGAGGTGCCGTCGGCGGAACGAACGGTGATGGAGGATGCTTCGGACATCTGCTGGCCCTTCCGTTCAGAACTACAGTCTGCGTCGTAGTAGGTCGCGGTGGGAGTCCTATGCGGCGTCGGCCGCGTAGGCGCGAAGGAACGCGTCTGCCGTGGCACCGGCCCGTTCGCCCGCCAGCAACGCCCGGTCCTGCAAGGGGCGATGGGGCCAAACCACAATGAAAGCGGGAATCCTGGAGGCGAAGTGACCCGAACACTTGGCCGCCAGGATTCCCTTTGTACCCCTGGGAACGCACCGTTCGCCTCCCCTCCTGGGGATGCCTGCTGGGAGTGCTCGATGCCACATCCAGTGGATATGCCTCTAATGTAGCGCGGCCCAGCGGCCTCCGCCTGGGGGGTTGACCTCTGAATGCGGTTTGTGGGATGGCTATGAGTTGCGAACGATCTCCACACGCAGGGCTATGCGCTCGCTGCGTACCCTGCGGGTCTGAGCCTGCAGCGCCCTGGCAAGCGACCCGGCCTTGGCCCTCGCGGTCGACGAACTCGGCGCGCTCAGCGCGATACCCGCGCGGATGCACTTGGCCGCGCGATCGGCCTGCACGTGCGTCACGCCCTCGGCATCTTCGAGCAGAGGGACGAGTTGGCGGCTGAGCATGCGGAACTCGGCACCTGCGAAGTCGGGAACGTGGAACTCGATCTCGGCTGCATAGTCGGGCATGCGCCCACGCTGCCACCGTGCATTCTGAGCAGCTTTGGACCGCGTTATGAGGTCGCTGTCTGAGGTTGCGCGGAGCATCCGTCGACTCGACCGGTCGATCAGCGTGCGTAACGTTGCGCGAAAGCGCGGAGCAGGCGCGACGGCCACTCGACGGGCGGCGCAGCGCGGATGGTCCGCTCGGTCGAGTCCAACTCGTCCGGCTCGAAGTAGCCCTCGTAGCGGTAGGTGCGAACCCGCTCGACGATGTCGTCTGCCGTCAGCTCGGGGTGGAACTGAGTGGCGTAGAGGTTGGTCTTCACCTTGAAGGCCTGCACCGGGCAGGAGTCCCCTTCGGCGAGCAGCGTGGCATCCGCCGGAAGTCTCGTGACGGCCTCCTTGTGCCCGACCCACGCGCCGAAGGTGGGAGGCATGCCTGCGAAGAGCGGGTCGCGCATTCCTGCGTCGGTCAGCCGCACCTGCACTGTGCCAACCGGCTCGCCGTAGGTGCGGTCGATCACACCACCCTGGTGCACGCCAAGAGTGCCGACGCCGTAGCAAGCGCCGAAGAACGGGAAATCGGCATCGACGATGCGATCGAGCAGTGCGGAAAGCTCCGCCTCGACCCGCAGCTGCACCTGCGTCTTTGTTGCGCGCGGGTCGCTGGCGTTGAACGGGCTGCCGCCGAAGAAGACGCCCGAGTAGGCATCCAGGTCGATCTCTGGCAGCGGATGCTTCTCCAGGCGGACGCGGGTCAGCTCGCTGCCGCCAAGGCCCGCGAACGATCGGAACGCCTCGTACTCCGCGTCGGCCAGATGGTCGTCGAAACGCGTGGCGATGAGCAGAAACGGGCGCACGTTCTCCAGCGTCGCAGATGGAGCGGAGATGGGAGGCGGAGTTTCGGAATAAGGCAACAGGCCTTCGCGTTGCGAACGAAATACCCCTGGGGGGTATTATCGAATCGAACCTGAATGAGGAGGAAACGACGATGGTGACCACCGAGTACGACGTGACGGGTATGAGCTGCGAGCACTGCGAGTCGTCGGTGCGCGAAGAGGTCGGTCTGCTGGAGGGCGTGCAGGAGATCGCCGTGAGCGCCAGGGATGGCAAGCTCCTCGTCACCTCGGCGGCGCCTATCGACGATGGCGCGGTTCTCGACGCAGTGCGTGAGGCGGGGTACACCGCCGTGCGTCGTTGAGGGAGGCGTCGATGACTACGCTGACGCAGACATCCGATGCTCCGAGCATCGAACTGGAGATCGGCGGCATGACCTGCGCGTCGTGTGCGAACCGCATCGAGCGCAAGCTGAACAAGCTCGACGGCGTGACCGCCAGCGTCAACTACGCAACCGAGCGGGCATCCGTTGCCGTTCCTGCCGGAATCGAACTCGCGCAGCTCATCGCCGAGGTCGAGAAGGCCGGATACAAGGCATGGGTGCATGCGCCCGCCGTCACTGCCGCACTGAGCAGAGGGCAGGCCGGCGCAAGTGACGGTGAGCGCAACACCGATGGCACTGCGCTCGCCGACCCCGAGCTGGACTCGCTGCGCGGCCGGCTGATCGTGTCTGCGCTGCTGTCGGCTCCCGTCATCGCGATGGCCATGATCCCGGCGTTGCAGTTCGCCTACTGGCAGTGGGCATCGCTCGCGCTGGCCGCGCCCGTCGCGGTGTGGGGTGCGTGGCCGTTCCACCGTGCAGCGCTCGTGAATCTGCGGCACGGCGCTGCGACGATGGACACCCTCGTCTCGATGGGGGTCGCCGCCGCATTCCTGTGGTCGCTGTACGCGCTCTTCCTCGGCACGGCAGGGATGCCTGGCATGCGGCATCCGTTCGAACTCACGCTCTCTCGCGGCGACGGTACCGGGAACATCTACCTCGAGGTGGCGGCGGGCGTGACGACGTTCATCCTCGCCGGCCGCTACATCGAGAAGCGTTCCAAGCGTCAGGCCGGCGCCGCGCTTCGTGCCCTGCTCGAGCTCGGCGCGAACGAGGCCAGGGTGCTGCGCGGCGGACGCGAGACATCCGTTCCGGTGGTCGAGCTGGAGGTCGGTGACGAGTTCGTCGTGCGTCCGGGTGAGAAGGTCGCGACCGACGGCACAGTGGTCTCTGGGGCATCCGCGGTCGATGTGTCGATGCTGACGGGTGAGTCGGTGCCGGTCGAGGTCGCTGGTGGCGACCAGGTGGCGGGCGGAACCATGAACGTGAGCGGGCGACTCATCGTGCGCGCAACGCGGGTGGGGGCCGACACGCAGCTGGCGCAGATGGCGAAGCTCGTCGAAGACGCGCAGGCCGGAAAGGCGCGCGTGCAGCGGCTCGCCGACCGCATTTCCGGCGTCTTCGTGCCGATCGTGATCGGCGTGGCAGTCGTCGCATTGATCGCATGGCTCGTGGCGGGCGCGCCCGTCGCCGCCGCCCTCACCGCGGCGGTGGCGGTGCTCGTCGTCGCCTGCCCGTGCGCGCTGGGCCTTGCCACTCCGACCGCTCTCATGGTCGGGACGGGACGCGGGGCGCAACTGGGCATCCTCATCAAGGGGCCAGAGGCGCTCGAGTCGACACGCAGGGTCGACACCGTCGTGCTCGACAAGACGGGCACCGTCACGACCGGACGCATGGCGCTCGAGGGCGTGAACGCTGCATCCGGGGTCGATCGCGCCGAGGTGCTGCGGTACGCGGGCGCGCTGGAGGATGCCTCGGAGCATCCGATCGGGCACGCGATCGTGACCGCCGCGAGGAACCAGTTCGGCCAGCTGCCGACCGCTGACGACTTCGTGGGCGTGCCGGGCAAGGGCGTTCAGGGCGTCGTCGACGGGCGCGCCGTGCTCGTAGGCAGGGTCTCGCTACTGGCTGACTGGGCGGTACCGCTGAGCGCCGAGCTCGAGGATGCGAAGGCGGCGGCCGAGCGGGACGGCAAGACCGTCGTTGCTGTCGCGTGGGACGGCGTGGCGCGGGGCATCCTGACGGTCGCCGACACGGTGAAGAGCACGAGTGCCGAGGCGGTCGCCGGCTTGAAGAGGCTGGGCCTCACGCCCGTGCTGCTCACGGGAGACAACGCAGCAGTGGCCAAGCGCATCGCGGCCGAGGTGGGCATCGACGAGGTCATCGCCGAGGTGCTCCCGAAGGACAAGGTGGAGGTCGTCGCGCGCCTTCAGGACCAGGGAAAGACGGTCGCGATGGTGGGCGACGGCGTCAACGACGCCCCTGCGCTGGCGCAGTCGGATCTGGGCATCGCCATGGGAACGGGGACCGACGCGGCCATCGCTGCGTCGGACATCACACTCGTCGGGGGAGACCTCCGGGGAGCCGTGAACGCCATCCGACTCTCGCGGGCCACGTTGCGCACGATCAAGTCGAACCTGTTCTGGGCGTTCGCGTACAACGTCGCTGCTGTGCCGATCGCGGCGCTCGGCCTGCTCAACCCCATGCTGGCGGGAGCCGCGATGGCGTTCTCGAGCGTGTTCGTGGTGGGCAACAGCCTCAGGCTGCGGGCGTTCCGTGCAACCGTGGGTTGAGTAGCCCGCCGCCTTGCGGCCCGCGTATCGAAACCCGTTGTGTTCCAGGGGGAGTGGGTTTCGATACGCGCGCTTCGCGTGCTAGTCGACCCGCGGTGGCGCGGCGGCCGTGACTCAGCGGGCGTAGGCCTCGCGCAACAGCTCGCTCAGCGTGTGCGTGGCGACCGCATGCATCCGCGGGTTGTCGTCGGAGGCGGTGGCGAGCGCGGCGCCCATTACGAGAGCCCAGCCGCGAGCGCGGAGCCAGGTGGCGGCATCCGTCGCGCCCGACAGCGGATGGGAGGAGTCCGCAACCACCGCGCGGAACACCTCCCGCGCCTCAGGGCGGAACGTGAGCCAGGCCGTCGCCAGGTCGGTCGCGGGATCGCCGGCCGTGAGGTCGCCGAAGTCGAGCACGGCTGCAAGCGACGCGGGGTGGCCCGCACGGTCATCCAGCAGCAGGTTGCCGGGATGCAGGTCGCCGTGCAGCCAGATCGGTGGCCCTTGCCAGGGTGGTGCGGCAAGTGACTCCTCCCACAGCTCGCCCAGTGCGCTGAGGTCCCAGAGCCGGCGCAACTCCCAGAGGCGCTCACGTACGACACGGTCGCGGGATGCCAGTGGTACGCCTCGAACCGGGTTGAGCGGAACGTCCGGGTGCAGTTGACCGCCGGGCATCCGGGGTGCCGGAACGTGCAACGCTGCGACGAAGCGCGCGAGCGGCACGGCGAGGGGCGTGCGATCGGGTGCCGCGACATCCGCTCCGTCGACTCCCTCGACCCAGCGCAGCACGCTCCAGGTCCAGCGGAACAACGCGCTGGGCGCTCCCACGCGAACGGGAACGGGCACTGCCGCGGGCAGGCCCGCGGCGAGCTCGGGCAACCAGCGCTGTTCGTGCGCGATCAGGTGGGCTGCCGCGTCGCGGCGCGGGATACGCACGGCGAGGTCGTCTCCCAGCCGGTAGATCGCGTTGTCCCAGCCGTTCGTCACCAGCCGCAGATTCCCGCGCAGGTCGGGGTGCTGCTCGTTCAGCAGGGCGCGCACCAGTTGCTCGTCGACGTGGATGTCTGCCGCTGGCGTCTGCATGGGGTTCAACGTTAGTCGCCGCCCAACGACGGCACCGGATGAGGATGCCTGACCGGGGATAGGCTCACGCCGAGCAGGCGGCCGACGAAGATGACCGGGCGTCAGGGCGAAGGAAGGAACCACGATGGCAGACGGCGGCAACGGCTCGGCGGAGCGGAACACGGACTACGACCCAAGCGACTTTCGACGCGTTTTCGAGAACCACTTCACGTGGGCTGCGGCCTTCGAGCGGAACACGCACCGGTACAGCCGGCGACCCGCGTTGACCGATCCGTCCTCTGGTCGTCGTTGGAACTATGCAGAACTCGGCCAGGTGACCGGGCGGCTCGTCGAGGGGCTGCGTTCCCGGGGCATCGGAGTCGGCGACATCGTCGGGTACCAGTTGATGAACGTTCCGGAGTTCGCCTTCCTGTACATCGCTGCACAGGGGCTTCGCGCCGTCAGCTCCCCGATGAACTTCCGACTCGCGCCGGCCGAGACCGCGCACATCCTCACCAGCCAGAAGCCGACGGTGTTCGTGTACGACACGGATGACGCGTCGAACGTGCGTCAGGCGCTCGAGCTCGCCGAGCACACGCCGCGCATCCTCGCCGGCGTGGGCTCGGGCGAGGTGCTGCCAGGCGCGGTGCGGTTCGAGGAGCTGCTGGCGGATGACGCTCCCACCTTCCACGCGCCCGCGGATGCCAGCACCTGGGATGAGACGTCGCGTCTCTACACCTCGGGCACCACGGGCATGCCCAAGGCGGTGCCGCTGACCAGCCTCAACGAGGTGCTCACGGCGCACGACGTGATCATGCACTTCCCGCTGGCGCCAACGGACAAGACGATGAACATGTCGCCGTGGTTCCACCGCGGCGGCAACTACTGCGCGGGACCGAACACGGCGTTCTACGTGGGTGCCGAGGTGGTCACGCTGCCGAAGTTCGATCCGCAGGTGGTGCTCGACGGCATCCAGGAGGACAGGCTCACGTACGTGATCGGCGCCCCGACCAATCTCGAGCGCCTGGCCGATGCCCAGGAAGCACAAGCGCGCGACCTGTCGTCGCTGCACGGCATCGTCACCATGGGCGCTCCGCTCGACCGCGCCGCCGCGCTGCGCTACCAGCGCGTGCTCACTCCGCGCATAGCGAACGGCTACGGAACGACCGAGGCGTTCTGGAACACCTACCTGCGGCCCGACGACCTTCCGGATGCCGCAGGCGCGGCGGGCCGGGCCTGCCTCGACGACGACGTCGCGGTCGTCAAGGTCTTCGCCGACCGGATCGCGTCGCCGGACGAGTACGCGAAGAAGGACGGCCAGGAGATCGGCGAGGTGATCATGCGCTCGGTGAAGAGCGGATACGCCTACCTCGGCAACCCTGAGGAGCAGGCCGAGAAGTTCAGGGACGGCTGGGTGTATCCGGGCGACCTCGCCACGTGGGACGAGAACGAGATCATCACCGTGGTGGGTCGCAAGGACGACATGATCATCTCGGGAGGCGAGAACGTGCATCCCGTGCAGGTCGAGGAGGTGCTGGCCGGTCACGACGACGTGGCGGACTCCATCGTCGTCGGCCTTCCGCACCCTGAGTGGGGCGAACTCGTCGTCGCCTACGTGCAGCCGCGCGAGGGCAAGCTGACGGATGCCCGCGCCGCGGCCGGCGAGCTCGACGCCTACCTGCGTGCGAGCGTCGCGCTCGCCGACTACAAGCGTCCGCGCAGGTACACGTTCGTCTCGGACCTGCCGTACACGGCAACAGGTAAGAAGCAGCACTTCAAGCTGAAGGCGCAAGCGCCGCAGGATGCGGAGGACGGCAAGCTCGTCGCGCCCTAGGCCGCACCGATACTCACGCCGGGCTCATCTCCTGGCCGGCATCTGTCGCCAGCGCGGCCAGGAAGCCGCCGACGAAGCAGTCGCCCAGCCCGATCGTTGTGGGGTGCGCGACGGAGACCGAGTACGCGGGGACGCACACCACCGGCTCGCTCACGACCTGCGGAAGGGACTCCGCAATCCGGCGGTGTTCGGCCGGCGGTTCGAGCTCGTCGATCGCTGCGACACGCGCCGCGGTGACCCCGTCGCCGTGCACGTAGCGCGCCGTTGCCGCGGAGACTCCTCCGCGTAGCCCGGTCGAGTATCGCTCGGCGTTCGGTCCGGATGCCAGGGCCCAGTATCGGGTGTGGATCACCAGAGTGGGGTGGGGGATGAGGGCACGCACGTCGTTGATCGCACGTGCGACCGAGCCGGGGTCGAGAAGATCGACGTCGCGGCCGACATGCGTCTGCAGCTCGTCCTCATTCATGCTGTACACGTCAACGATCGGCGAGATGCGTTCACGAACCGTCCGCTGCAGGTGCGGCGAATGGAACCCGGCATCCTCGTACATCACGACAGCCGTCGCCCGGCGCACCGCGAGCATCGATCGCAGTTCCCCGAGCCGATGTTGCAGGAGCTGCAGGTCTGTCATCACATTGAACCCGGACACGAGCAACCACTGCGCCGTGCGCGCGGACTCTTGAAGGTCGGGGCTGAGCTCCATGCGAACGTGCGGCGGATCGTTCGCGAAGATCAGCCGATCGGCGCCCTCGATGCACACCTCCCCATCGGCGAGCCCGATCCGTGCGTGCCTGGGCAGCTGCACGATCAGGTGCGGAGGCATTCCGTCGTGAACGGCGCTGGAGATGTAGTCGCAGTCACGGGGATACAGCCGCCGGAAGTCGTCGTCGATGCTCACGAGATGCACGGTCGAACGCACGCCGAGCGCCCTCATGATGAGCGCGGCGCGAACACATGTCCCGCCCAACGTGACCGTCTTCTCGTGCAAGGCCGCGAACTCTTCGATCACGGAGGGCGACCGAACGAAGCGCTCGCCGCCGTGCCGTTCGAGAGCGAACCCGAGGATGACAGCGACGAGCGAACGCTCGTCGCTGATCGGGAGCGACGAGTCGCATTCGTCACGGCGGATGCCGTGTTCCAACGCCAACCGCTGGAGAAGCTGCTCGTCCCAGACGATTTCGTAGTCGATGGTTCCACCGAGGCCGAGGATGATGTTCCCCGGCCCCGAGGGAGACATCGCGTCAGTAGAGATCCGCTTTTCCGGCTGCATCGAAAAGTTCGATCTTCTGCTTCGCGGTTTCCTTCAGTGCTGCGATCGGCTCGGGCTGGATGACGTTCGGCTCCCGCAGCCGCTCGTCTGTGCCGAGCACCTCGCGCATGCGGTTGTGGTATGAGACCTTGATGTCGCTGGAGATGTTGATCTTGTTGATTCCGAGCTCCACCGCTCGGCGAAGTTCGGCGTCGGGGTTGGCCGAGCCGCCGTGCAGCACCAGCGGGATGCCGGTGGCCGCCTTGATCTCCTGGAGCAGATCATGCCGCAGTTCCGGGTTCTTGTCTGCCGGGTACAGCCCGTGGGAGGTGCCGATGGCGATGGCGAGGCTATCCACCCCGGTCTCCTCGACGAAACGCACGGCGTCTGCCGTGTTCGTGTAGATGATCTCGGCGGCCCCGGATTCACCGTAGCTGTCGTTGGCTCCGATGGTGCCGAGCTCGCCTTCGACCTGCACGTTCACGGCGTGCGCGGCCTCGACCACCTTCCGGGTCAGCGCCACGTTCTCGTCGAACGGCTTGAGCGACGCGTCGATCATCACCGAGGTGAAGCCCGCTTGGATCGCGGTGATCATCTGCTCGAAGTCACCGCCGTGATCCCAGTGGATCGCGACGGGAACGCTCGAGCGGTGAGCGCGGGAGTGCATCGCAGCGATGAGGTCGGTGGTGATGTGCGCCACCTCGTCCGGATGGATGGCGATGATCACCGGCGCCGCCAGTTCTTCGCTGATGTCCATGACTCCGTTGAACATCGCCCAGTCGCTGATATTGAAAGCGGGAATCGCAAAATTGTGCTCGTTCGCTACGTCGAGGATGGACTTGCCTTTGTACAGCACGGTTTCTCTTTCTGTGTTGTGGTCAGGTCGGGTGGCTCAGGACTTCACGGCGCCGGCCGCGAGGCCGCCGATGAAGTAGCGCTGGAAGATGAGGAAGAGCACGAGCACGGGAATCGAGCCGAGAATGCTCATCGCCATGACCTCGTTCCAGAGGTAGTTGTTCTGGCCCATGAGGAGTTGAATGCCGACGGGTACCGTCCTGCGGTCGTCCGTTTGAGTGAGGGTCAGCGCGAAGAGGTACTCGTTCCACGAGATCATGAACGTGTACAGACCGACGGACACCATGCCAGGCACGGAGACGGGCACGAGAATCCGCCAGAGGACCGATAAGGATGTGGCACCATCCACCCGCGCCGCTTCGTCGAGTTCGCGGGGAAGGCTGTCGAAGTAGGCGGTCATCATGATGATCGCGTACGGCAGCGTGAAGACCACGTAGGTGAGGATCAGGCCCTGGTAGGTGTTGTAGAGGTGCAGCCCGACCATGATTCCGAAGAACGGGATCAGCAGGGTGATCGGGGGAACCGCCTGCACTCCTATGATCACCACTCGGATGATCGACTTGAACCTGAACTCGTATCGGCTGAACACGTATGCGGCCAGCAGCGCGATGACGAGCGTGATGATGACGACGCAGATGGCGACGATGTAGCTGTTGACGAAGTACCCGATCTTGACCGGGTCGGTGAGGACCGCCACGTAGGGCTGGAGAGAGAACGAGCCGTCGAAGAGCTTCGGCGGGTAGGCGAAGATGTTCGCGTTCGACTTGAACGAGCTGGACAGCATCCAGAGAACCGGGAAACCGGCGAAGACGGCACCGACCAGCAGCGCGACGTAGATGAAGACGCGTCCGACGTTGCGTTTCGTGCGGGTTTTCAGTGCGATGCTCAAAACAGGCTCGCCTTCTTCTGCTGACGTACGTAGAAGATCGCGACGAAGAGCGATGCCAGAAGAATGAGCACGGCACTCGTGGATGCCAGTGAGAACTGGTAGCTGTTGAACGCGAGCTTGTACGTGTAGGTGCTGAGAACTTCGGTGTGGTTGATCGGGCCGCCGCCCGTTGTGGCCCAGATCAGGGTGAACTGCTGCGTGGTCCAGAGCAGGTCCAGCAGCGCCATGCTGAACAGGATCGGCCGCAGCGCAGGCAGAGTGACGCTGAAGAACTGGCGAATGAGCCCAGCTCCATCGACGCGAGCGGCTTCGTAGAGATCGCCAGGTACGCCCTGCAGCCCGGCGAGCAAGCTGATCATGAAGAACGGGTAGCCGGACCAGATGTTGATCACGGTGACCGCGAGGAGCGCGGTCGCAGGTGTGGCGAGCCACGGCACCGCTTCGTGCAGGATCCCCAGTGCCTGCAGCAGGTAGTTGACGACGCCTGAGGGGTCGAGAAGGAGTCGCCACAGCACCGCGACGACGGAGGCGGTGAAGATCCAGGGCAAGATGTAGATCGCCCTGAAGATCGCCCGCGGCAGTTTGTGTACGAGCTTCGAATTGAGCATCAGTGCGAAACCGATACCGATGATCATGTGGATGACGACGCTGGCGACCGTGAAGACCACGGTGTTGACGACCGCGTTCCAGAAGTTGGGGTCGGTGAGGATCGTGAAGTAGTTGGCGAGCCCGACGAACTGCGGGTTCTGGTTCGTGACGACGTTGTCGAAGAGCGAATACGCGATGACGATGACGACCGGCACGACCATGAGGCCGGTGACGAGCAGCACCGTCGGCGCGATCAGGAGGTACGGCTCGAACGGTCTGCGTCGCCCCCTGCGCGGACGTGACGGCACGGGCGATGCCGGGCTCGTGATCATCACCGTGTCTGGTGGTGATGTGGTCATGGTGGTTCCTTTCGGGGCGGCCGGCTGCAGCAGGCCGGAGCCGGCCGCCCGTTCTGCAGGTCAGGTGCAGATCAGAATTGCTTCTTCCACTGGGCTTGGACGTTCTGGAGCATCGCCGAGGTCGACTCCTGGCCGGCGACCGACTTCTGGAACTCCGTGAGGAACGAGGTCATGAGCTGGTCTGCGGCCGGAAGGCCGGTGAACTCGTTGACCGGCTTGCTCTTCTGGTAGATGGCGAACGCGGCCTGGAAGTGCGCGTCGGCGCCGGTGAAGTCCGGCTTCGACGTCTTGTTCCCGGGGAACCCGTTCGCGAGTGTGGAGAGCTTGGAGTTCGTGTCCTTGCTCATCAGGTGCTGGATGAACTGCCACGCCTGCGCTGCGTGCTGCGTCTTCGCGGAGATGCCGATACCCCACGATGCGGTCAGCATGCCCTTCGTGCCGCTGTAGCCGTCCTTCACCGGTTGGGCCGAGACGCTGAACTTGAGGTCAGGTGCGCCCTTCGTGATGGTCGTCACGTGCGCGAGAGAGTCGATCATCATCCCGACGCGGCCGTTGATGAAGTTCGTGACCTTGTCGGTCTCCTGCAGGCTGTTCGCGCCCGGGAGCACGGCGTTGGAGCTCACCAGGTCTTTGACCATGTTCACGGCACCCGTGACGTCGGCATTGCCTGTGAGGTCCGGTTGCCCGGCCTTGAGCATGCTGCCGCCGGAGGCCCACGCCCAGGACAGGATGTCGTTCTGCACACCGTTGGGGTTCGTGGTTCCGAGGGGCACTACCCAACCCTTGGCGCCGGCATCCGACTGGCTGATCTTCTTGGCGTCGTCGGTGAACTGGCTCCAGGTTGCAGGCGGCGTCGTGATGCCCGCCTTGGCCAGAATCGCGTCGTTCGTGAAGAGCGGGTAGACGAAGTTGACCACAGGGATCATGTACGTGCTGCCCTTGAACGCAACCTGGCTGGCCAGGTCGCTGTCGTCGTATTTCGCCGACTTCATCGCGTCAGTGAGGTTGTAGAGCGCGCCCTGCTTGTACAGGGGGTTCACCCATGACCCATCAAGGCCGACGATGTCGGGCAGCGTGCCTGACGCGGCCTGCGAGATGGTCTGCGTCTGCAGCGACGCGAACGGTGCACTGATCAGCTTGACGGTGATGTTCGGATGCGCCTTGTGGAAGTCATCCGCGATCTTCTGCAGGGCGCCGCTCGGCATTTCCGGGGCCCACCACTGCGAGAAGGTCAGGTTCACCTTCTGATTGGTGTCGCTGGCGCTGGGGCTGCCGCCGCTGCAGCCCGTCAGCGCGAGCGCGGCCGCGGACACCGTCGCTGCCGCTGTGAGCATCCATCGCGATCGTTTGAACGACCGCTGAGCTCCCTTGCCCATGATTCTCCCATCGTTGGTAAGACTGCTGCTGCTCTTTACCGCTTTATGCAGTTATCTGCATGATAGGAACGTCATGCTTGCGACGTCAAGCAGAAAACAGCACGGTCTACCGAAAAGGTAGGCCTATACGTGCCGTTCGATGCTGTTTTATGCTGCTGTCCTAGGCTGATGCCGACGCATCCGGATCTGAGGGGGAAAAACGATGAGCATGCTGGAAGCTGAACGGCGACTTCCCGCTGGGCGCAAAGCGGATCTCGCGGCTTACGTGTCGGAACACGGCGAGGTAACTGTTGCCAAGCTCGCGTCGCACTTCGGCGTCTCCACCGACACCATCCGACGCGACCTCGATCAGCTCGACAGTGAAGGGCTGCTCATCCGCACCCACGGCGGCGCCGTCAGCCTGAGCGCGGGAACCAAACCCGATACGGAGCTCGAGGTCAGGCTGCGTGTGCAGACGGCGGCGAAGGAAGCGATCGGGCGACGGGCCGCCGCACTGGTCGAAGACGGATCGGTGGTCATGCTCAACGGCGGCACCACGACGCTCGCGCTGGTGCGTCACCTCAGGAAGCAGCGGAATCTCACCATCGCGACCAACAATCTTCGGATACCCGCCGAGATCTCACCGAACGTTCTTCGCGATCTCTACGTGTTCGGTGGCTCCGTGCGCACGGTGACGCAGACGACTACGGGACCGCTCGCGTTGCGACTCGGCTCCAGCGATCGCGAGATCGAGGTACGCGGCGACATCGCCTTCATCGGTGTTGGGGCCGTCTCCCCGACGAGCGGGTACTCGACCAGCAACGTCGGCGACGCCGACATGATGGCTGCGATGATCGCACGCTCATCCCGGGTCGCCATACTCGCGGACTCTTCCAAGTTCGGGCGGGACCTGTTTGCGCAGGTGGCGACCATCGCCGCGGCCGACTACTTCATCACGGACGCGCGACCGCCCGCCGACCTGGTCGCCGAGTTCGAGGCCGGCGGCGTGGAGGTCATCGTCGCGGACCAGTGATGGCCGTGGTCGCTGCGCCCACCGCCGGTTGAGTAGCGGCGAAGCCGCGTATCGAAGCCCGGCATCCCAGTGCGCGGCTTCGATACGCCGGCCATTGGCCGGCTACTCAACCGGCGGTGGGTCAGTGCAGCCAGAGGTCGGCCGGGGGTGCGAGGGCCTCGAGTTCGTCCCAGAGCTCGGCCGGGATCTCCATCGCCGCGTACTCGAGGGTCTGCTCGACGCGCTCCGGTGTCGAGATGCCCACGACCGTCGAATCGACCACCTCGGACCGGAGCGAGAACTGGAGCGCGGCAGCTGGGAGAGGCACGCCGTGGTGGGTGCAGGCATCCTGCATGGCGGACGCCGCTGCGGCGATGCGGCCGTCGCGCTCGCCGTATGCGTAACCGGGCTGCACAGCAGGGCCCTTGGCGAGCATCCCGCCCCCGAACGGCGCAGCATTGAGCGCACCGATCCCGCGCGCTCGAGCGGCTTCGAAGAGCGCATCGGCCGAGCGGTCGAGCAGGGTGTGCCTGTTGTGGCTGAGAACCACGTCGAATGCGCCGGTGTCGAGATAGCGGCCGAGCAGGTCGACGGGCCCGCCGGCCACGCCGATGTGGTCGACGACTCGCTGTCGCTTCAGATCGACGAGCGCCGCAACCGGTCCATCGTCGGCCGTACCCTGCTCGAAGGTGATGCGCTCCGGGTCGTGCAGATGAAGCAGGGGTATGCGATCCACGCCGAGTCGCTCGAGACTCTCGTCGAGTGATGCCCGAACCCGAGCACCCGAGAAGTCCCCCGTGACGGGGTCCGGATCCACCTTCGTCGCCAGCACGACGTCGTCCGGCAGCCCGCCGTACTCGCGCAGTGCGGCTCGGATGCGCCGCTCCGCCGTTCCGTTCTCGCCGTATCCGTTGGAGGTGTCGATGAAACGGATCGGGCTCTCGAGCACGGCAAGAACCGTGTCGATCGCCCTTCGTTCGTCCACCTCGTACCCGTACAGCCGGGCCATGCTTGCCAGCGGACTGGTTCCGAAGCACAGCTCCGAGACCTCGATGCCGCTCGTGCCCAGGCTTCTGGTTGCCACGGTCACCTTCGTACCTCCTCCGGCTCGGGAGCGTCGACGGCCGCGGCGTCGACGGGCGCGGCGGTCTGCTCGGTCGACATGACAGGAGTATGCCTGGCGACCACCGCTCGCGCGTCATGGTACGCGGCCACGAAGCGGTCGAGCACGGCCTCGGTCTCCGAGTCACCGGCTGCCGCATCCGGATGCTCGGCGCGCCACCCGATCATGCGCGCAACAGCGCGCTCGAACGTGAGCGTGGGCGCGTAGCCCGGCACGAACCTGCGGATCTTCGTCGTGTCGAAGATGGCCGAATGCCCGAGGTCGCCGACCATCTCGCCCGACCAGAACCACTCGGGCGCGATGACCGGGTAGAGCTCGCTCGCGATGTGCACGAGCCGCGGCTCGACGCCCAGCGCCCTCGCGACGATCGTGTAGATCTGATCCCATGTGTAGACGTCGTCGCCCGTGATGTTGAAGACCTCTCCGATAGCGCGGGAATTGCCCAGGAGGCCCACGAGTCCCTGCGCGAAGTCCTCGGCGTGCGTGAGCGTCCAGAGCGACGTGCCGTCCCCGTGCACCGGCAGCTCTTCGCCTCGCGCCAGCCGGTCGACGACGGTCCAACCGCCAGGCAGCGGCGGGTTCTGGTCGTCGTAGGTATGCGACGGACGCACGATCGTCACAGGGAAGCCGGATGCCTGGTGCGCCTCGAACAACGCCCGCTCGGCTCGCCACTTCGCCGTCGCGTACGGCAGCGGCGGGTTCGGACCAGTGGGTGTCGACTCCGTGATGGGCACCTGCCGCACGGGCTTTGCGTAGATCGATGCCGAGCTGATGTGCACGTACTGGCCGACGCGGCCTGAGAAGAGGCGGAGCATCCGTTGCACGTCGCCCTCGTCGTAGGAGAGGAAGTTGACGACGGAATCGAACTCGCGGTCGGCGATCGCACGGGCGATCCCATGCTCGTCGGCGACATCGGCCGTCAATTGCTCGACGGATGCCGGCAGCTCGCGTTGCGCCCGGTTCGAGCCGCGATTCAGCACGGTCACGCGCATGCCGGTCGCCTCCGCTAGGCGCACGCAGGATGCGCTGATGGTTCCGGTTCCGCCGATGAAGAGCACGCTCAGCGGTGCGTTGTCGTGCTTGAGCACAGTGATTTCCTCTCTGGGATGGTTCGCCCGCGTCTGCGAGCGCGGCAAGTTCGAGCGCTGACGGCTCAGCGACCGGCCCACCAGTCCTCGAAGCCGTTCTCGACCAGGCTGATCAGCACGTCTTCACGACGGATGCCGAAAGGCTCCAGCTTGTCGACCACGGCGCGGAAGAACGCCTGCTTCGTGGCGGCGGGGTACATGTGCACGGCCGTAACCCTGATCAGCAGGAGCGATCTGCGGTCGACGTCGTTGTACGTCGGGTCGAACTTGAGCTCACCGGGCCCGTGCGGCCGGAACACCTGGAACCGGTCGTCTGCTGGGATGCCTAGCGCTTCGATCTGCGCCTCGTGGATGGCGTCGCCGATCGCGTCGTGCGACGCGTCGAAGAGCTCGCGGGACAGATCTACTTGGATGAGTGGCACGAGGCCGTCCTCTCTATCGATAAGGGTGGAGATGTGGGCGGCGCGCGGCTCTGCACCGCCCGCCGGAGGATCTGCTACTTGATCGCCCCCGCCGAGAGGCCGCGCTCGAACAAGCCCTGCAGGCACAGGTAGGCGATGATCTCGGGAACCGCTGTCAGCACGGCGGATGCCAGCACCTTGGTCTGATCGTTGCTGAACTCGCCGACGAAGAACTGCGGCACCAACGTGATGGTCTGCAGATCTTGGGACTGCAAGAACACCAACGGCATGAGGTAGTCGTTCCAGGCGCCGATGAGCGTGAAGATGAGCACCGCCGCGGCGATCGGGCGGGTGAGCGGGATGACCAGGTAGAGGAATCCGCGGAAGGAATTGGCGCCGTCGACACGCGCGGCTTCGAACATCTCGTCCGGCAGCCCGTTGATGAAGTTCCGGGTGAGGAGCACCGCGAACGGCACCTGCAGGGCGGCCAGCGGGAGGATCACGGACAGATACGTGTTGTACAGCCCGAGCTGCTGCGTGGTGGCGAACAGCGGGGTGAGAAGCACCACCTCGGGCAGGGTGAGGCAGACCAGAAGCATCCAGAAGTAGACCTCGCGCGCCCTGATGTGCAGCTTCGCGAATCCGTACGAGGCCAACATGGTCACGACGTACACGAGCACGATCACGCCGAGCGCGATGATTCCGCTGTTCAAGAAGAACCGGAAGAATCCGGGCACCCCGAGAACGGCGGAGTAGTTGCCCCAGCCCGCGCCGGCGAACGAGCCCTGCACCATGACGATCAGCGGAAAGAGGAACGGCAGCACGAACACGGTCGCCGCCAGCTGCAAGAGAAGCTTTCCCCACCAGGTTCTGACTTCGAACATCAGTTGGCTCCCTTCCTGACGGATGCCTTCTCCCTCGTGCGCTCACGTCCGGCGGTCTGGAAGATGATGGCCATGACGAGCGCGACGACGAGCAGGATGACCGAGAGTGCGGCGCCGTACCCGGCATGCGCCAGCTGGATGGTGGTCTGGTAGATGTACGTGCCCAGGAACTGGGTGGCGTTGTTGGGCCCAGCGATCGTGACCAGCCATGGCACGTCGAACGTCTTCAGCGCGCCGATCGCACTGAGTATGGCCAGCGCCACCGTCGTGCCCCGCACGCTCGGCCAGATGATGCTGACGAGCGTGCGCACGTTACCGGCACCGTCGATTCGGGCCGCCTCGATCATCGACTGGTCGATCTGGCTCATCGCCGCGAAGTAGAGCACGAAGGTGAGGCCCGTCCACTGCCAGATGGTGATGACCATGATGACCGGCAGCGCCGTGCTCTCCTGGCCGATCCACGGCTGAGCGAGGAAGCCGAGGCCGATGTGGTCGAGCAGCCAGTTGAACTGCCCGTTCGCAGCGAACATCTGCCGGAACACCGGAGCCATGATCGCGGGTGCCAGCACGACGGGCACGAAAACGATGACCTTGTAGAGAACGCCGAGCTTGATCTTCGAATGCATCATGACGGCGAAGACCAGGCCGAGCAGAGTCTGCAGGCCGAACGTGACGATGAAGAACACGACGGTATGCCAAACCGCCTTCCAGAACACGGGGTCCTGGAAGATCCTCATGTAGTTGTGCAGCGCGACCCACTCCGGCTCGGGGCTCAGGCCGTCCCAGTTGAGCAGCGAGATATAGCCGGTGTAGCCGATGCAGTAATAGATGAGCCCGATGCCGAGCACCAGAGCGGGCAGGATCCAGGGCAGGCCGGGGGCGTGCAGCCGGCGGCGCCGGCGGCCGGCCCCGCGAGGGGGACGGCCGCCCTGCGGCGCGGTCGGCGACGTGCGCCTGGTGCGAATCACCGAATCGGTCATGATCGGCCTCCACAGGATCGGTGCACACCCGACGTTCGGAACTCGCTCACTGGTTCGCCGCGGCCTCTGCGGCCTTCTCGAGCGTGTCGGCCGCCTGTTGCGGTGTGGAGCTCCCGCCCGCGACCGATTGTGCGGCTGCGAGGATGGCGTTCTGCACGTCGGCGCTCAGCAGCGCCTCTCGCGGCTCGCTCACGCTTCCCACCTTCTTCAGCAGGTCGTTGACCGGAGTGCTCTGCAGACCCGGATCGACGAACTTGATCTGCGAGAAGTCCGGCTTGACGCCCTTCAGCGTCGGCAGGGTGTCGAGCCGGTTCGCGATGACCTGCTGACCCTCTGTCGTGGTCGCGATCCACTTGGCGAAGGTCTCGGCAGCTGCGCGGTTCTTCGACTTGGATGCCACGGCGAGTCCGTAGTCGGCGTCGCCGTACATCTCGCTGGTGTGGCCCTTGCCCGCGACGTCCGGGAAGGCGACGGGCAGGATGGGGAAGGTCTTCGCGCCGGCGACACCTGCTGCCGAGATCGCCTCGGCCATGGCGGTCTGGGTCGCGTACTGCGTGTACCAGGTGCCCATCATGATCATGGCGTACTTGCCGGTCAGGAACTGGTTGTTCGCATCCGGATACTGCTGAGCGCCCAGCGCACCCGCCTGCATGATTCCGCTGTCGAACAGGTCCTTCCAGATCGTCAGCGTCTTCACGATCGTCGGGTCATTCCACTTCGCCTTTCCTTGCGAGGCCTTCGTCCAGACGCCGGGTTGTACCGAGTTGGAGATCGACTGCAGGGTGTCCTGGTCGAAGCCCTCCTGGGCAGCCCCCTGCACGAAGCATCCGACTCCGTCCTGTTTGAAGACCTGGCAGTCCTTCTTCCACTCGTCGAGAGTCGTCGGAGGCTTCAGGTTGTACTTGGCGAACAGCTGCGAGTTGACCCACAACATGCCTGCGTACGTGGATCCCACGGGCAACGCGGTGAGCTTGCCCTTGAGGGTCATGCCACTGATGGCGATGGGCGCGATCTTCGACTTCCAGTTCGCGCCGAGGGCGTCCTTCGCCACGGGAGCCATGTCTTCGGCGTACGGCCCGAACTGCTGGACGCGTGCGCCTGGCTGCAGATCGAACAGGTCGGGTCCGCCGCTGGAGGCGAGCGCGGCGCGGATGGTCGCGTCGTAGCTCGTGATGTCGATGAGTTTGAAGTTGACCTTGATGTCTGGGTACTTCTTGTTGAACGCCGAGATGAAATCCTTGGCCTCTTGGCTGTTCGTCGGGGTCCAGCCCCACCAGTTGATCGTTCCCTTGGTGGCGCTGCCGCTCGAGCTCTGGTTGCTGCCGCTGCTGCAGGCGGCGAGCCCGAGCGCTGTCATGCCCACCAGTGCTGCCAGGGCGACGGCCCTCAGCGCCTTCTTCGATCGGAATGGCACGTGCATTGTGATCCTCTTCGGTTGCGGATACGGCGTCGTATCCGAGTGGGAGCCGGGATCCGTGGAATCGCGGCGTTCGGGATCGGCGGCCGCCGTTCGCCTGGTCAGAGGTTCGCGCATGGACGCCGTTGTTCTCGCTGCAGCAGCGGGTGGATACCGCTGTCGGCATGACGTTATTCCGCGCGAAACTTCATGTCAAGCTTTCCATGTACGCAAGAAAGTTTCGTTATCGATTGGAGTGCATTCGGAACGGAGCAGCGTGGCGGGTGGCGAGGGCGACGAGGGCCGGGCTGGGCAGGTGCATCCAGGTGCAGGCACTGGGGCAGCACAGGCGAAGGCTGGGGGCGCCAGCTCATCGGGGTGCGCCAAGGGAATCCCGGCCCGACGGCCGTTGCATACGAGGTGGGCAGGAGCCGTCAGGCCCTGGGCGCGGCCGTACTCTCTCTCACGACGAGCGACGTCGCGAGCTCGACTCGGCTGAATGCGAGGTCGGGCTCGTCGCGCAACCGCGTGACCAGATGCGTGGCCTGCTCGGCCATCGTGGCGAGCGGTACACGAATGGTGGTCAAGGGCGGTCCCGCCCATTTCGCTATGGCCAGGTCGTCGTATCCGACGACCGAGAGGTCGCCCGGTATGGAGATGCCGAGCGAACGAGCGGCCTCGTAGACGCCGAGGGCGTGGAGGTCGGAAGAGGCGAAGATCGCGGTGGGCGGATGCGCAGCAGTCAGCAACTCGGTGCCGCCGACGTAGCCGTCGTGATGGTGGAAACGGCCGGGGCGGATGTATTCGGGGCGCACCGGGATGCGCGCCGCGTCGAGGGCTGCCCGGTAGCCCGAGAGGCGTGCGGTCGACGCCATCTGGTTCTCCGGACCGGTGATGATCGCGATGTCGGTATGGCCCAGGTCGATCAGGTGCTGGGTGGCCAGGAAGCCGCCGTTCCAGTCGGCCGAACCGATCGACGGGGCATCCGACGCAGGGGCGCCGTACGGGTCGACCATGACCATCGGGATGCTGCGCGAGCGCAGCCGCTGGGCATCCTTCGGGTCGAGTTCGGACGCGACGAGGATGACGCCGAGCGGCTGTCTGCGCAGGACGCCGTCTACCCATCCGGGATTCGGCCTGTGGTCTTCTTCTGCAGAGGACACCACGATGCCGATCTGTCGCTCCCTCGCGATGCGCTCGATGCTGGCGATGGCGGCCGCGCCGAACGGGCTGTCGATCTCGAAGCACAGCACCTCGATCAGCGGCGCCGTGCCCTGCGGCGTCGAGCGCCGGTTGTAGTTGCGGTCGTTCAGCAGGGCTTCGACCCGGCTGCGGGTCTCGTCCGACACTCCGGTGCGTCCGTTCAGCACCTTCGACACGGTGGCGACCGAGACCTCCGCTAGCGCTGCCACCTCGGCCAGCGTCGCCCTCGACGGGCGCACCTCGGCGGTCTCGCGATCAGACATGTGCACACTGTATGCCACGGGATGCCGCCACGAAAGTTTCTCGCGTCGCTCGTGAAGTTGACCATGCACTCACCCGCCCCTACCCTGGGCTCACGAGACGTTTCGTGCGCGCGGAGAAAACTTCACGCACACCGCGAGAGGCCACGCGAAGGAGCGAGGATGCCTGTTCCGCCGATGAACGCGGGCGATGTGACCCTCGATTCGGCAAAGCCTGCGCGATCGCCCGCCGCCGAGTTCGCCGACTATCCATCGCTTCGGGGTGCGCACGCATTCGTGAGCGGCGGGGCATCCGGGCTGGGCCGCGAATTCGTGAGTCAACTGGCGGCACAGGGTGCGAGCGTGTCGTTCGTCGATCTCGACGACGACGCGGCGGCATCCCTGATCCATGAGGTGGTGGAGCGCGGAGACCCTGAACCGTCGTATCGGCACGCGGACGTGCGCGACATCCCCGGCCTCACCGCGAGCATCCGCGCGGCCGCGGAGAGGTTCGGTCCGGTGACGGTGCTCGTCAACAACGCCGCGAACGACACGAGGCACCGGGTCGACGACGTCGACGTCGACCTATGGGACGACCGCATGGACGTGAACATCCGGCACCACTTCTTCGCAGCACAGGCCGTCGTGCAGGGCATGAAGGATGCCGGGCGGGGCTCGATCATCAACCTCGGGTCGATCAGTGCGCACATCGACCTGAGGGACCTACCCGTCTACATAGCCGCGAAAGCCGGCATCGAGGGCCTCACGAGAACACTGGCCAGAGAGTTCGGCGCCTTCGGAATCCGGGTCAATTGCGTCATCCCCGGCTGGATCATGACGGCCAGGCAGCTGGACAAGTGGGTGGGGGAGGCGGAGAAGCAGCACATCTACCGCATGCAGGCATTGCCGGAGCTGCTGTACCCCGCCGACGTCGCGCGCATGGTGCTGTGGCTCGCCGCCGAGGACTCCAGACTGTGCACGGGCCAGACCTGGGTCGTCGACGGCGGATGGCAGTGACGATGCACGGACCGGCCAGCGCGCCAGCCCGGCAAGGTCAGCGGTCGACGAACCGGGACTCGACCACGACCGCCGACGAGTGCGCCAGCACCTACTCCCCTGACGGCGCAGGGACAGGCGCGCCGTCGACCAGCCGAGGCAGTCGCCACGGGTTGGCCTCCTGGAGCGCCGGCGGCAGCGCGGCATCCGGCACGTCCTGGTAGGCGACCGGACGCAGGAACCGCGCGATGGATGCCGTGCCGACCGACGTGAAGTGCGGTGCGGTGGTTGCCGGGTAGGGTCCGCCGTGCTGCTGCGCATACGTCACCGAAACACCCGTAGGCCAGCCGTTGTAGAGCACGCGGCCCGCCTTGTCCGCGAGCACGGAGACGAGCGCCGCCGCATCCTGGTCGTCGTCTGCGCCCTGCACGGTGGCGGTCAACTGGCCCTCCAGCGCCCGGGCGACCGCGAGCGCCTCGTCAGGGGACCCGTACCGTACGAGCAGCGCGGCCGGGCCGAAATGCTCCTCGAGCAACTCATGCGGATGGGCGAGCAGGGCCGCGGCATCCGTGCCGTAAAGGGTCGGTGTGGGGACGTCGGCACGCGTGGGATCTCCGGCGAGCAGCTCGACGTCGTCGCGATCGGCAAGCGAGCCGAGACTGTCGAAGAACCCCTTGTGGATCTTTTCGTCCAGCATCTCCCCGCCGGAGGTGGCGCGCACCGCGTCGACGACGAGCTCCTCGAGCCCAGCTCCTGCGGGAACGAGCAGCACGCCCGGCTTCGTGCAGAACTGGCCGACGCCCAACGTCATGGAGCCGGCGAACCCGGTCGCGATCTCGTCGGCCCTGGCGGATGCCCCGGCCTGCGTCACGAACACGGGGTTCACGCTGCCCAGCTCGCCGTAGAACGGGATGGGGGTCGGGCGCGATGCTGCGAGGTCGAAAAGGGCGCGGCCGCCCCGAAGCGATCCGGTGAACGTCGCCACGGTGGTCTCCGGGTGCAGCACGAGATCACGGCCGGTCTCCAGGCCCTCGACGAGTGCGAACGCCCCATCGGGAGCGCCGGAGGCCTTGAGTGCGGCGCTCACGTGCGTCGCCACCGCGCGCGACAGCTCGGGGTGCGCGGGGTGCGCCTTGACGACGACGGGGCATCCGGCGGCGATCGCGGCGGCGGTGTCGCCGCCGGCCACAGAGAACGCGAACGGGAAGTTACTCGCGGCGTACACGGCTGCCGGTCCGAGCGGGCGCAGCACGCGGCGCAGGTCGGGGCGGGGCCCCATGCCCCATGCCGGATCGGCGTGATCGACGGTGGCCTCGAGGTAAGCGCCCCGCTCGATGTGCTCGGCGAAGAGCCGCAGCTGGAACGTGGTGCGCACGAGCTCCCCCTTCAGACGCTGTTCGAGCAGGTGGCTCTCGCGCATCGCGAGCGGAACGAGGGAGGCTGCGTCGGCGTCGAGCGCATCCGCGATCGCATGAAGCCAGCCGGCACGCTCGGACGGGGTCGTTGCGGCAAGCACCGGTGCAGCCTCGGCGGCCGTTCTCATCACCGAATCGAGGTCGGTGTCCTCTCGGATGTCGGTGGTGCTGTCGCTCATCGTGTCTCCTTCACCGGTTCTCGCGCGTCCTGAGAAAGCGTTTGCTGGTTGTACATTGTCGCGCACTCGGCGCGTCTCAGCGGCCGACCCCGATCACGGGATTGCTGAGTGTGCCGACGCCCGCGATGTCGATGGTGACCTCGTCGCCCGGCGTGAGCGTGAAGTCCGCGCCTGGCACGATGCCGGTTCCCGTCAGCACGATGGTGCCTTCCGGAAAGTCGAGGCCGCGGAAGAGCCAGTCGGCGAGGTCCGTGAGCGAGCGGGCCATGGCATCCGTCGAGGTGCTGCTCTGGAACACCGTCTCGCCGGCTCGCGTGATGGTCATGCCGATGTCGAACGGCTGCTGCGTCAGCCAGGACGGCACGATCTCTGGACCGAGTGCGCAGGATGCCGTGTAAACCTTGGCCTGCGGCAGGTACAGCAGGTTCTCGCCCTCGATGGAACGGCTGCTCGCGTCGTTGCCCGGCACGAATCCGAAGATCTCGCCGTGTGCGTCGAGCACGATGCCGAGTTCGGGCTCCGGCGCATCCCAGCCTGAGTCGGCCCGCACCCCGACGGGTTCGCCGTGCGCCACGACGCGTCGGCCGGTCGCCTTGAAGAACAGCTCGGGCCGCTCCGCGACATACACCCGGTCGTACGGTGTGCCGTCGGTGGCTTCCTCCATGCGGCCGTCGCGGCTGCGCAGGTAGGTCACGCCTGCCGCCCACACCTCCTGCGCAGGGTCGACCGGCGCCAGAACGGCCTCCACGGGGATGCCTCCATCGGCGGCCTGCTCTGCTGCTCGCTCGATCCTTGCGCGGGCCTCGTCGCGCGACAGCCCGAGCAGTTCGGAGAGGGTGGTCCCCAGCGGCCCATAGGCGTCGCCCGAGCGCACCGCCCAGATCGTGTCTTTGCCGGACCGCACCCGTGCGAGCGCGAGCGGCGCGCGGTTCGTCGTGTCGTTCATGTTGCGTCCTTTCGTGCGGCTGACCGCTGTATCGCTGGTTGAGTGGCGCCGCACGTTGGTGAGCGTCGCTGGTTGAGTAGCGCCGCAGGCGCGTATCGAAACCTGCCGGGGTGGGTGTGTGCTCCGTTGGGTTCCAGGTCTTGGTTTCGATACGCGGGCCGTTGGCCCGCTACTCAACCCGCGGAGAGCCGGCGTCAGTGCGATTCGCGCGTCACGAGCGAGCCGCTCGATCCGATCAGGAAGTCGAGGTCGGCCCCGGTGTCTGCGCCCTGAACGTGCTCGATGTAGAGCTTCTGCCAGCCGCGGTCGGCCTTCGCGAACGCTCCCGTCTCGCGGAACGGAGGCTTGCGCAGTGCGAGTTCCTCATCGCTGACCTCGAGCTCGATGCGCCGGTTCGGAACGTCGAGCGAGATGATGTCGCCGTCGCGCACGAGTGCGAGCGTGCCGCCTGCCGCGGCCTCGGGTGCAACGTGCAGCACCACGGTGCCGTACGCGGTGCCCGACATCCGTCCGTCGCACACGCGCACCATGTCGCGCACGCCCTGCTGCAGCAGCTTGGGCGGGAGCGGCAGGTTGGCGACCTCGGGCATTCCCGGGTAGCCCTTCGGCCCGCATCCGCGCAGCACGAGCACCGAGTCGGCGTCGACATCCAGATCAGGGTCGTCGATGCGGGCGTGGAAGTCCTCGATCGAGTCGAACACCACCGCCTTGCCCCTGTGCACGAGCAGCTCGGCTGTTGCCGCCGCCGGCTTGATGATGGCGCCGCGGGTGGCGAGGTTGCCGCGCAGCACCGCGATGCCTGCGGCATCCTGCAGCGGGTCCTCGCGCAGCGAGATCACATCACGGTCCCACACGGGATGGGCGCCGAGGAAGTCCACGAGCGGTGCTCCCATCACGGTCTGGGCATTGGGGTCGAACAGGTCTTTCACCTGGTCGAAGACCGCGAGCACACCGCCGGCGCGGAACAGATCCTCCATCAGGTATTCGCCCGCCGGCTGCAGGTTGACCAGCAGCGGTACGTCGGCGCCGATGCGGTCGAAGTCGTCGAGCGTGAGCTCGATGCCCAGCCGGCCGGCGATGGCGAGCAGGTGCACGACCGCATTGGTCGAGCCGCCCACCGCGGCCAAGGCGACGATCGCGTTGTGGAACGACTCCTTCGTGATGACCTGAGAGATGCGGCGGTCCTCCGCGACGAGCTCGACGGCCAGGCGTCCGGTCGCGTGCGCGGCCTCCAGAAGACGCGAGTCGGCGGCCGGCGTGCCGGCCAGGCCCGGGATCGTCATACCCAGTGCCTCGGCCATGATTCCCATGGTCGAAGCCGTGCCCATGGTGTTGCAGTGGCCCTTCGAGCGGATCATCGACGTCTCGGACCGCTCGAACTCCGCTTCGCTGAGCGTGCCGGCCCGCACCTCTTCGCTCAGCTGCCAGACCCCGGTGCCGCAGCCCATCAGCTTTCCGCGGAAGTGTCCGTTCAGCATGGGGCCACCGGGCACGACGACCGCCGGGATGTCGACGGATGCCGCGCCCATCAGCAGCGCGGGGATGGTCTTGTCGCACCCGCCGAGCAGCACGACGGCATCCACCGGGTTTGCGCGCAGCATCTCCTCGATCGCCATGGCGGCCATGTTGCGCCAGAGCATGGCGGTGGGCCGCACGAGCGTCTCGCCGAGGCTGACGACCGGCAGGTTGAGCGGAATGCCGCCCGCCTCGTACACGCCGTTCTTCACGTACTCCGCCACCTCGTTCAGGTGGATGTTGCACGGCGTGAGGTCGCTCGCGGTGTTCGCGATCGCGATCTGCGGGCGGCGGCCGTTGAAGGCATCCGCGGGTATGCCGCGCCGCATCCACGCTCTGTGGATGTATGGGTCGCGGCCTTCTCCGCCGTACCAGTCCTGGCTGCGCAGGGTCATGGACAAGCTCCTTCGCTTCAGCGGGTGTCTTCGATGCGACGCGTGGGATGCCGGTTCTGGCCGCGACGCAGACTCCAGTCTGCCTAATTTGTTCGAGCCGCGCGCAATTCGTACGGCAGTTGTACCTATTTCCGCCCGACTTGCGGGCGGTCGGCGCCCGTCAGGGTACGAGGATGCCGCGGCCGACCGAGCCGGCCAACAGCGCCTCGTACGCGTTGTTCACCCGTTCCAGCGGCATCCGCTCGCCGATGAGACGGTCGAGGGGCAGGCGCCCTGCCAGGTACAAGCCGAAGATGCGCGGAAGATCCAGCGGTGGGTTGGCCGACCCGTACAGCGAGCCGACGATGCGCTTCTGGCGCTGCACCAGCCGGTTGAGCGGAACGGCGAACCGGGTCTCGGCGGATCCGAGACCGATGGCGACGAGGGTGCCGCCCGCGGCCACGCACTCGAGCGCCGCCTCGAGGGTCGCTGCCCTACCAACGGCCTCGATCACCCATGGAACTCCCGTCCCGGCGGTGATGCGCCCCACCTCCTCGACGAGGTCGTGCTTCCCGCTGTCGATGACGTGCGTGGCACCGAGTTCGCGTGCGAGCGCCAGTTTCGCCGGATCGAGATCGGCCACGATGATCGGGTTCGCGCCGACGAGGCGTGCACCCATCACGCTGGAGAGTCCGACGCCGCCTGCTCCGACCACGAGCATCCCGACGCCGGCCGCGTGCTCCACGACATTGAGAACCGCACCGACGCCCGTGACCACCGCGCAGGCGGAGATGGCAGCCACCTCAGGTGGAACGCCCTCCGGCACCTTCACGACGGCGCTCTCGCTCACCACGACTCGCTCCGCGAAGCACGAGACACCCATCAGGTGATGCAACTCCGAACCGTCGGTGAGCGAGAGCCTGCTCGTGCCGTCAGGCAGGCCGCCCGTGGATGCCTGCACCGCACCCTTCTCGCACAGCGCGGGGTTTCCAGAGAGACATGCATCGCACCTGCCGCACCTCGGTCGCCACAGCAGCGCGACGCGGTCGCCAATCGCGATTCGCCCGTCGCAATCGGAGCCGAGTTCCTCGACGATGCCGCACCCCTCGTGACCGAGAACGAGCGGAAGCGGCGCCGTGAGCTCGCCCGACATGTAGTGGAAGTCGCTGTGGCACACACCGGCCGCCTCGATGCGCACGACGAGCTCGCCTCGTTTCGGCTCGGCGAGTTCCACGTCTTCGACCAGCGGTGGAGTCCGGGCGCCGCGGAGCACGACGGCGCGCACGTCAGGCCGTCCGAGCGGGCGCTGAGTCTTGCCCGGCGACCAATTGATCCCGAAGGCTCTCTGCTACTGCACATTGCTCGAAAGTGAACGAATCTGCGAGCGCGTCGAGCTCGTCGTCGTGCAAACCCTTGAGCAGGTCCGCGTACTCCTGCGCGAGAGGCTGCGCGAGCAACACATTGTTGAGCAGCGTCGCCACCCAGTCGAAACGTCCCCACGGGTAGGGGTCGAAGCCGGGGAACTCGCGGGCCACGAGATCCTGCACTGCCTGACTGACCTCCCGCACGCCCTCGCCGCCCAGCCGATCGCTTCCCCATTGATCGGCGGCGAGGCGGTTCTTCTTCGCGATGAACGTGTCGAATCGACGGCGATACGGCGAGTCGGCGGTGACCCGCACGAGGCCCTGGCGGCCGACATCCTTGTACATCCAGCTCGTCCAGCTCACGTCGTTGTCGCGGTAGATCTCGAGCTGGTCGGCGAGGATCTGCCTGCGCATGGCATCCTTGCGCTCGTCGTCCGTGTAGATGGGTGCGAATTCGCCGACCATGATGGGCGTGCCGGTTCTCCTGGCGTACTCGGACCGCTGCAGGAACTTCTGGTAGGCGTAGTCGCGGTCGATCCAGACCCCGTCCGTGTAGCCGGGGTAGTCCCCGCCGCGGCCAAGGCCGGCCGCCACGTAGTCGTGCAGCGAGTACACAGTGTTCTCCCACGGCTCGGCATCGAACATGTCGAACTCGGTGGAATACGTGTTGCCGTCGAGGAAGATCGTGTGGTGCGGGTCGATGGCCCGCACGGCCTCGAACAGCCGCCGGTACAGCGGGCCGACGACCTCGCGCGACTCGTCGGCGGGCTCGTTCATCAGGTTGTAGCCGGCCACCCAGGTGTTGTTCTTGTAGTGCTCTGCGATGGCCTTCCAGATGTTCTCGACGCGGTCCTGGAAGTGCGGATGCTGCCACAGGTGCGGCAGGTGCGTCTCGTTGTCGGAGTGCCAGTGGTGATTCTGGCTGCCGGGGAGCGCGTGCAGATCGATGATCGAGTAGATCCCGTGCCGGCCGGAGGCCTCGATGGCGCGATCGAGGTGATCGAAGGCCGTCGGCAGGATCTCGAACGGCCGGGCATCCGACTCGAAGTGCCGGTAGTTCACCGGTATGCGGATGATCGTCATGCCGAGTTCGCCGAGAAAGCGCGCGTCGGACTCGCCGTAGAACGCGGTCAGGAGCCGCTCGAAGAAGCGATCGGCGCGGTCGTCGCCGATCACCCGCCGTACGGCTGCACGCATCATGGACTCGTTCGCGGCGTAGCCCGTGACGAAGTTCTCCATGTTCAGCCAACCCCCGACGCAGACGCCGGTGAAGCGGATCGGAACACCGTGTCCGTCGAGAAACCGAGTGCCGTCGGTGCGGACGAATCCCGATGGGGGTGTCTGGGGCATGCGAAACCTTTCGTATCTATCACGAATTGTTTCTGCAGGTTAGAGAAGCGAACGCCGCTCTGTCAAGGAGAAGGAGGGTTCCGGCGTCAGGTCCGGCTCCCAGCGGACCCAGCATAGGAAACACTCAAGAACCACCCACCATTCATAGAAACCGCATGGAGCAGACAAAGAGCTTTCGTGTTCTCGCGAGTTGCACTTGATGCATTGAATCGACCCGGAATGGAACCACGATCATGCACAACAACACGACAAAACGACGCACCGCAGGCTGGATCACGGCCGCTGTTGCGGCATCCGTCGCCTTCGGACTGGCGGGAGTTGCGGCAAGTGCGGTGACGGTGGAGAACATCGCTACGGCCTTCTCGCAGGCGGCAGCACAGTCGGCGGCCGAGCGCGCGGGCTATGGCGCCTCGGGCGGCGCGGGCACGGGCTCGGGAAGTACCGGCTCGTCCGGCACCTCGGGGGCAACCGGAAGCTCGCAGACCGCTACAGCGAACGAGCAGAAGGGCGTCGTCGTGATCGACACCGACCTCGCGTATCAGGGTGCCGAGGCCGCCGGAACCGGCATCGTGCTCACGAGCTCGGGAGAGATCCTCACCAACAACCACGTGGTCGAGGGCTCGACCAGCATCACGGTGACGATCCCATCGACGGGAGCGAGCTACAAGGCGAGCGTGGTCGGCACGGATGCCGCGGACGACATCGCGGTTCTCGAGCTCAGCGGAGCATCGGGACTGGCGACTGCGACGCTGGACACCGGAAGCGTCAACGTCGGCGACAACGTGACGGCCGTGGGGAATGCCGGCGGTACGGGCAGCCTGGTCGCCGCAGACGGCCAGATCACGGGAACCGGCAAATCGATCACGACCGCGGCCGAGGGCGCCGTCTCGTCCGAAACCCTGACCGGGCTCATCGAGACGAACGCCGGCATCCAGGCCGGCGACTCGGGTGGGCCGTTGCTCGACTCGCAAGGCGAGGTCGTGGGGATCGACACCGCCGCCTCATCCGACCAGAGCGTCTCGGACGGCTACGCGATCCCCGTTCAGGCGGCCCTCGCCGTCGTGAAGCAGATCGAATCGGGGCAGGCCACTGCGAACGTCAGGATCGGGCTTCCCGCCTTCCTCGGCGTCGAGGTCGCATCGAGCGACTCGAGCGTTGGTGGTGCGTCCGGGTATCCCGGCTCACTGAACGGGAACGGCTACAGCAATGGCACCCAGACCCAGGTACAGGGCGCCCAGGTCGGCGCAGTCCTCAACGGAACGCCGGCGGCATCTGCCGGAATCGTGGCGGGTTCGACGATCACGGCGGTCAACGGCACGGCAGTGAGCTCGTCCGCTGACCTCACTTCGGTGCTCGCGAACTACAAGCCGGGCGACTCGGTCGCGGTCACCTGGACGGATGCATCCGGTGCTTCGCACAGTGCAACCGTGACACTGACCTCCGGTCCCGCGGCCTGAGGGGTCCGGCTCAGGGCCCCCGCGCCACCCGGCGCAAGCACCCCGCGCCACCCGGCGCGGGGTGCGATGGGGCGGTCCCGACGCCGGATCAGGTCTGGCAGACCGGGCAGTACCAGGTCTCGCGCAGTTCCAGTTCGTTGCGGCCCAGCCGCATCCGCTGGATGGCCGTGCCGCATCGGCGGCACGGCATCCCTTCCCTCCGGTGCACATACGACGTACGGCCGCGACGCGTCTCACCCGTGGTGGTGCGGATGGCGCGGTCTTTGTTGGCCACGATCATCCGGTGCGCGAGGGCGACCGTCTTCGGCAGGTCGACCTCGCGTACCGGCCGCGTCGGGAGTACTCCCCGCACGAAGCAGACTTCGTTGACGTACTCGTTGCCGAGACCCGCCAGGTTGCGCTGGTCGAGCAGGGCGACTGCGATGGGCACGTCGGGATGCCGTGTCAATCGCCGCACCGCCTCCCGTTCGTCCCAGTCGGGGCCGAGCAGATCGGGGCCGAGGTAGCCGACCGCTTCCGCCTCGCGCGCGGTGTGGAGCACCTCGAGCAACCCGAGCTCGAAGCCGATCGCCTGAGCGGTCGAGGTCGCCAGCACGGCCCTGGCCTGGAAAGCGGGGCGCCGCCACGGCTCGCCTGGCGCGTAGACGCGCCACTCGCCCTCCATCTTCAGATGGCTGTGGATCGTGTGCTCTCCGACACGGATCAGCAGATGTTTGCCCCGGCTGACGGCGCCACGCACCAGTTGGCCGCTCAGGTCGACGGTGGCGAAGGCGGGAACCCTGAGGTCGCACCTGGTGAGCACGGCACCCGCGAGAGCGTCGTTCAGCATGCGGGCCTGGCGATAGACGGAGTCGCCCTCAGGCATCCGGCCGGCTTCGCATCCGTGACCGTGCGCTTGCGCCACTTCGTCGCGACTGCGCCAGGTAACGTGGCGCAGTCCCAGCAATGTGGCGCAACTGATCGGCAGTGGGCCTGCGCGTGGCCTCGATGGTCATGACCGCAACCTCAAACCGCGCGGCGTTGCACCGAACCCGGCCGCGACGAGCGCCTCGCCGAACGGCGTACCGAGCACGAAGTCGCCACCGACCGTCTCGATGGTGAGGGTGCTGATGCGGCCGCGGCGGATGACGTCGGCCAGAGCGCGCGCGGCGGGCAGCACGACGTCTTCGTCCCGGTCGAACAACAGCGTCGTCTTGCCTCCGCGTTCGACGTAGAGCACGAGCGCCCCATCCACCAGCACCACGATGGCCCCTGCCTTGCGCCCCGGGCGATGGCCCGTTGCCGAGACGGCACCGCCCGCTGCGGATGCCTGCGGCCACGGCAGCGCGGCCCCGTACGGGTTCGCGGGGTCGGTCGCGGCGAGTGCGACGGCTTTGCGTGGCGGCTCGAGTGTCGAGTCGAGCGTGAACGTGCGCAGGCGGTCCACGGTCGCGCTCGTGGAGAACTGCGCCGCGCCGAGAGTCTCGACGAAGTATCCACGCCGGGCGCGGCCGGACTCCTCGAAGCCGCTGAGCACGCGGTATGCGAGCGCGAATCCGCCGGGCTGGTTCTCAGACATCACGCTGCCGCGGGTCACGACGCCGTAGCGCTCGAGGAGCGTCTCGGCGACGGCCTTGGCGCGCACCGTCGCATCCGTCTCGGCGAGCGGAAGGATCGACCAGCGCCCGGCCGTGGTCGGCGGTCCGGAGCGAACGGGTGCCGGCCGGAACGATGCGGCAGGGCGGCCGTACGCACGCGGCACGTGGGTGCGGCCGCGCGGAGCCGACCGTTGCGGCTTGTGCGCCCCACTGCCCCCGGTGAGGGCGCGAAGAGGGGCGAACGTGTCGTTCGTGATCAGGCCCGACCAGACGAGATCCCAGAGAGCGGTCGCAAGCGCCGCGTCGTCGAGCGAACCGACGGCATCCGAGAGCTGCCGGAAGAAGAATGCGCCGCCCGCACCCAGCGCCGCGAGCACCTCGCGCTCCAGCTCGTCGGTGGCGTGCTCGGGCGGCGGCGCCATGGTGAGCGGCGCGCTGTCTGCGAGATGCAGGCTCACCCAGCCGTCGTTTCCGGGGAGCGAGCCGCCTCCCGTCCACAACACCTCGCCGCTCGCCGTCAGCTCGTCGAGCATGGCCGGCTGATAGTCGGCAACGCGCGAGGGCAGGATCAGGCTCTCCCACGCGGAGGCCGGGATGCGTGTCCCCGCGAGCTGCTCGATGACGGATGCCACGCCATCCACGCCGCGAAGCCCACCACCCACGTGCTGCCAGTCCGGAAGGAACCGCGCGAACGTCTTCTGGTCGACGGGCTCGACCTCGTGCCGCAGTGCAGCGAGCGACAGGCGCCGGATGCGGCGCAGCACCTCCGCGTCGCACCATTCGGTTCCGCTCGCGTTCGGGCGGAACTCGCCCTCGGTGATGCGCCTGTCCTGGGAGAGGCGGCGCAGGGCATCGTGAACAACGGCTGCGCCGAGACCGAAGCGGGACGCGGCGTCGCTGACCACGAACGGACCGTGCGTGCGGGCGAAGCGGCCGATCAGGTCGCCGAGCGGATCGGCGACGGGCTCGACGAACGCGGTCGGCACGCCGATCGGCAACGGAACGCCGAGAGCATCGCGCAGCCGCGACGCGTCTTCGATGGCCGCGTATCGCTCGGCGCCGGCGATGGTCACGCGCAGGGCACGTTTTGCGGCGACGAGCTCGTCGAGAACGGCGCGGGCATCGGCGGGGTCCGGGTGTGCTTCTGCGGGTTGAGTGGGCGGCGGAGCCGAGGGACCTTCGGCGTCGCTACTCAACCCGCGGTGGGGGGTGGCGCCTTCGGCGTCGCTACTCGACCCGCGGCGGCGGGACCAGCGCTCCGCCACCTCGTCGACGGTGAGCGGCCCGAGCAGGCGAAGCAGGTCTGCGGCGCCCTCGAGCCCTGACATGCGCCGCTCCGGTGTGAGCCGCTGCACCTCGCGCTCGACGCGTTCGATCACCGCCGGGTCGAGCAGTTCCCGCAGTTCCGCGCGCCCGAGCAGTTCGGACAGCAGCGAGGCATCCACCGAAAGCGCAGCAGCGCGCCGCTCGGCCAACGGTGTGTCGCCCTCGTACATGAACGCCGCCACGTAGCCGAACATGAGCGAGCGGGCGAACGGCGACGCCTCCTCGGTGCCCACCTCCACTATGTGGATGTCTCTGGACCCGATCCGCGCGGCGATGCGGCGCAGCGATGGTAGATCGTAGACATCCTGGAGGCACTCGCGCATGGTCTCGAGGATGATCGGGAACTGCGGATGCTTGCGCGCGACATCCAGCAGCTGCGCCGCCTTCTGCCGCTGCTGCCACAGCGGCGACCGCTTGCCCGGGTTGTACTTCGGAAGAAGCAGCGCACGAGCGGCGCACTCACGGAAGCGAGACGCGAACAAGGCCGAGCCGCCGACCTCGTCGGTGACCAGCTGTTCGAGCTCGTCGGGCTCGAACACGAACAGATCGGCGCCAGGAGGTTCGGACTCCGTATCGGGGATGCGCACGATGACGCCGTCGTCGCTTGCGATGCAGGAACCATCGATGCCCAGTCGCTCGCGCACCCGGGCCGCGACGGCCAGCGCCCACGGCGCGTGCACTTGCATGCCGTAAGGGGAATGCAACACGATGCGCCAGTCGCCCAGCTCGTCCCTGAAGCGTTCGGCGACGAGCGTGCGGTCCGTCGGCAGGTGACCCGTCGCCTTCTTCTGATCGTCCAGGTAGGCGAGCAGGTTGGCCGTCGCGAGCGGGTCGAGACCCGCTGCCGTTGCGCGCGCACGCGCATCCTTCTCGGATGCCTGCGACACCTCGCGCACGAACCCGCCGACCGCCTCGCCCAGTTCGGAGGGACGTCCGATACCGTCGCCCTTCCAGAACGGCAGCCGCCCGGGCTCGCCGAATGCCGGACTGACGAGCACCCGGTCGTGCGTGATCTCCTGGATGCGCCAGCTCGTCGCTCCGAGAGCGAAGACGTCGCCCACCCGGGACTCGTACACCATCTCCTCGTCGAGCTCGCCGACCCGCCGGCCGCCCTTCGCAGGGTTCGTCTCGTCGCCCGTGCCGACCATGTACACACCGAAGAGGCCGCGGTCGGGGATGGTGCCCCCGCTCGTGACGGCCAGACGCTGGGCGCCGGGGCGGGCTGTGAGGATGCCCCGGTCCCTGTCCCACACCACGCGCGGCCGCAGTTCGGCGAACTCGTCACTGGGGTAGCGGCCGGAGATGAGGTCGAGCGTGGCGTCGAACGCGCTGCGCGGGAGTGTGGCGAACGGGGCACTGCGGCGCACGGTGTCGAACCAACCGTCGACATCCTCAGGGTCGAGGGCGGTTGCCGCGATGGTCTGCTGCGCGAGGATGTCGAGCGGGTTCGCCGGAATCTTCAGCTCCTCGATCAACCCTGCGACCATGCGCTCGCTCGCGACAGCCGAGTTGATCAGGTCGGAGCGATGCTTCGGGAACATCACCCCCTTCGACACCTCGCCTACCTGGTGGCCCGCTCGGCCGACCCTCTGCAGTCCACTGGCGACGGACGGCGGAGCCTCGACCTGAACCACGAGGTCGACCTCGCCCATGTCGATGCCGAGTTCGAGGCTGCTCGTGGCGACCACACAGCGCAGGCGGCCGGTCTTCAGGTCATCCTCGATGACGGCGCGCTGCTCTTTGCTCACGGACCCGTGGTGGGCCCTTGCCAATATGCCCGATTCGGAATGCGTCGCCTCGTGTGAGCCGCTCGTCCACTCCCTGGGCTGCCTTCGCTCTTCGACGATCGTGCTGACGGCCCAAGGCTCCATGGATGCCGCCGCGCTGCTTCCGCGCGTCTGTCCCGAACCGCCGATCAGTTCGGCCGGAGGTCGGCGGGGTCTGCGGCGGGTCGCCGCGTTCGTCTGCTCGGTGCTGCCCGTCTCAAGTGCAGGGCCGGCTTCGCTCGGCGAATCCGTCCTGCCGCTCTCCGCGGCATCCGCCAGCCGCTCCTCGTAGATCTCGTTCATCCGGGCGGTGAGGCGCTCGGCCAGCCGACGTGAGTTGGCGAACACGATCGACGACCGGTGCTCGAGCACCCGATCCACGATGGCCTGCTCGACGTGCGGCCAGATCGAGCCGCCCTGCGGCGCCTGATCGTCGTCGTGCGCCGCAGGACTCAGAGCCGTCATGTCCTCGACCGGCACGACCACCTTCAGGTCGAACCGCTTCTGCGAAGGCGGGGAGACGATCGTCACGGGACTGCGGCCGCCGAGGAAACGAGCGACCTCCTCAGCTGGACGCACTGTCGCCGAGAGGCCCACCCTCTGCGCGGGCTTCGGCAGCATTGCATCCAGCCGTTCGAGCGACACGGCCAAATGGGCTCCGCGTTTCGTCGCCGCCACGGCGTGCACCTCGTCGACGATCACGGTCTGCACCGTCGCCAGCGTCTCCCGCGCCTGGGAAGTGAGCATGAGGAAGAGCGACTCGGGCGTTGTGATCAGGATGTCGGGCGGCTTGGTCAGCAGCGCCCGCCTGTCGCTCGCCGGCGTGTCGCCGCTGCGCACTCCGACCGTGACGTGCGGTGGCTCCGCACCGAGGCGCTTCGTGGTCTGGGTGATGCCGACCAGTGGCGACCGAAGGTTGCGCTCAACATCGACGCCGAGTGCCTTCAGGGGCGAGATATAGAGGATGCGCGTCCCTCGCGCGCGCTTCGCCTCGGCCTTCGACGCCTCGGCCTTCGACCCGTCGGCCTTCGAGACCTCTGCGGCAGCATCCTGCGCGCCCTCGTGCATCAGTCGGTCGATAGACCAGAGGAACGACGCGAGCGTCTTGCCCGAACCGGTCGGCGCGATCACGAGTGTGTTCTCGCCGCGGGAGATGGCATCCCACGCGCCGATCTGGGCCGAGGTGGGCGCGTCGAACGCCCCCTCGAACCACGCGCGGGTGGCGGGGGAGAAACGCTCGAGCACGTCGCTCATCGCTCCATCCCAACACATGCGTCCGACAGCCGAGCGACGGAGTCAATGCGCCGGAAAACGGTGCGGATCACACCAGTGCGGATTCCAGCCGCCGGCGCTCCTGTTCGATCTGGCCGAGCAAGGACGCCGTGTCCAAGAGCCGACCGGCCGGCAGCGACAGGGCGATACCCGCGACGAGCGCGCCTGAGGCGTTTCGCACGGCCGCGGCCAAGCATCCGTAACCGACGATGAGGCCGTTCTCCTGGACTGCGAAGACGGGTGTGCGTCCCTCGCGCTCTGCTAAGAGCAAGCGACCGAGGGCAGAGACGGCGAGGTCCTGAACGATGCGTTCTGGGTCGCTGAGGGGAAAGTCCGGATCGACGTCCCGCAAGATGATCCCCGACTCGGCGTAGGCCACAAGATGCACCCCGCCGCGGATGCGGCCCCGAAGAACGGCGAGGATGTCGTCCACCTGCCTGTCCATGCCTTCGGCGGATGACCCGCCACCCAGCTGCGCCACGCGAGCTCCGAGGGCGAACCCGCTGAGATCCGGCAGTCGCACGAGGTATTCCTCCTGGACGAGGAGGTTCAGCAGACGGTACGCCGTTGCACGGGGCATGCGCAGCGACTCCGAGATCTGCTGGGCCGTCGCGCCAGGCCCGATCCGTGCAACCTCCTCGAGCAGTGATAACGCGCTCAACACTGCGTGGGGTTGTCGTCCACTCAGGCCCTGTGCAGCGCCGGCAGTCACGGTGGGCCGCCGAGCAGGTCTGAAGCGGTCGTCTGGTCGAACAGGCCCATTCTTCTCAAGGCACGACCACGATTCGCACGCACCAGGAGGTATCCAGCTCCCGCGCCGAGCGCGACGATCGCGACGAGCGCGTCGGCGAATGCGAGACGACCGGTGCCCGTGATGATGAGGTACGTCACGAACACGGTCACGATGAAAGCGGATGCCATTACTGCGCTCCACGCTGCGCGTCTCGATGGCTCACCGATTCTGCGCAGAAACAAGGGAACCGACGCGCATACCAGGCAGTACGACACGAGGTAGCCGGGCACTGCGGCCGACAACAGCACGGGCATCAGTACCTCGGGGGACCATCCGACGGCAAGCAGCAGGATCGGCACCAAGGCGACCACGGGCGCGACCAGTGCGAATGCAACCCGAGGAGCTTTGCTGCCTGGGTCTGCGAGCCCAAGGCGCGACGGCAGAACGCCCTCGCGGCCGAGCGAGAACAGCACCCGGCTCAACGCGGTGAGCGACGCGATCGCGCATGCCATGAAGCTTGCGGCGAGTCCCGCGTCGAGAATCGTGCCGATCCAGCCGATGTCAGCGTTCGAAGCGAGCACGTTGACAGGCGTTTGGACACTCTCCAGCGAGATATGAGCCGCGTGAAAAGCAGCCAGCTGTGTGTATGCGGACAGGAGATAGAAGAAACCCGTTCCCAGAATGCTCCAGCGCATCACCCTCGGGATCGTCGCGAACGGCCGCGTGGATTCCACGCCGAGCGACGCGGACGACTCGAACCCGACGAACGCCGTCATGGCGAAGGCGATCCCCGCGAACAGGTCACCGAGCTGGGGAAATGGTTGGGTGAACGGTGCGGACAGCGATCCCACGGGAGTATGCGCGAGCACGATGGCCATGAGCACGATCACCGCCGCGATCGCAACGCACTCGATCGCGATCGTGACCCGAGCAGAGATGCGGATGCCCGCCCACAACACGGCCACGACGACGCCCGTGATCGCCGCGATGAGAACGATCGATGGAATCGTTCCCGTCGGCAGTTGGAACAACGTCTGCAGATAGTGGGCGGCGCCGAGCAGCGCCGCCATGGCCACGAATCCGTAGCCGCACATGAGGCCGATGGCCGAGGTGAACCCGGCACCGGCACCCAGTCCCTTGGTGGCGAATGTGTACAGCGAGCCAGGGGCGGCCATTCGTCGCGTGTACTGCCCGATCGCCGACGCCACCAAGGCTGCGAGGAGCCAGCCGGCGGCCAGCGCCAGGAGCACCCCACCACCGGTTCGCGCCGCGAGCAGCGCGGGGACGGTTCCGGCGACAGCCGACGGGGCAATGGCTCCGATGGATTGGCCGAGTACCTCCACGAAGCCGAGGCTTCTGCGCTGGAGGCCGTGCATCGCCGACTGTCCTGCGATGCCGCGCACACGCGGCGGGCGGGCGATGGCTCTGCTCAGTTCCGTGACCATCGCACCAGATAAGCCCTCGACCGTTGCGCGCACGTTTCGATCGCGTGCCGCGGCCGTCACTCGGAGCGAGACCGGCCGTCTCATTCCCGAGGAAACTTCGGTTACCGGGAGGAGATCGGGCGGCAACGGCGACCTCCCAGACTGAGCGGCATCCCTACGGCCCACCCATTGGAGATGCTCATGACAACATCAGACGAACCGGCCACCCTCATCGGCTCGCCGCTTGCAGGCATCCGGGAGCCCCGGCGTGCGTTGACGGGCAAGCTCGGAGTCGGTGCCATCGTCTTCATGGTGGTGGCAGCCGCGGCGCCTCTCACGGTCGTCGGCGGCGGCTTCCCCGTCGGAGTGCTCCTGGGCAACGGCGTAGGCGCGCCCAGCATGTACCTCGTGGGTGGGGTGATCCTCCTCTTCTTCGCGGTGGGCCTCTCCACGATGTCGAGCTACCTGCCGAGACCGGGCGCCTTCTTCACCTACGTCGGGTATGGCCTCGGGCGTCCACTGGGGCTCGCAGCGGCCTATCTCGCACTTCTCTGTTACACGGCGGTGCAGGTGGCGGTGTACGGATACCTGGGCCAGACGCTTGCAGGAACGGTTCAGTCACTGCACGGGCCTGCTCTGCCGTGGTGGCTGTACTCGCTCGCTGCAATCGTGCTGGTCGGCGTGCTCGGTTACCGGCACATCGAGCTGAGCTCGAAGGTGCTCGGTGTTCTGCTCGTCGCCGAGGTGGGCATCGTCGTCGTTCTGGCAGCCGTCATCATCGGAACGGGCGGCCCCGAGGGTCTGTCGCTCGCACCGTTCGCACCGTCGAACGTTCTCTCCGGTTCGCCTGCCCTCGGTCTGATGTTCGCGCTTGCCGGGTTCATCGGGTTCGAGTCGACGGCGATCTTCCGCGACGAGGCGCGGAATCCGGAGAAGACCATTCCTCGCGCGACCTACGTGGCGGTCATCGCGATCGCCGTGTTCTACACGTTCGCGTCCTGGGCGCTGGTCATGGGTTGGGGGCCAGGCAAGTTGGTGAAGGCCGTCGCGAATAACACCGCGGGCTTCATCATGGAGACGGCTCAGCGCTACCTGGGAAGCGGTGGCGAGATCGCGATCAACGTGCTCTTGCTCACGAGCCTGTTCGCCTGCGTCCTGTCGTTTCACAACGTGGTCACCCGTTACCAGCACTCGATGGCGAACGCCTCGGTACTGCCGGCCAAGCTCGGCCAGGTGCATGACAGGCACGCCTCTCCTCACGTCTCCTCTCTCGTTCAGAGCGCCACGGCACTCGTGCTCATCGTCGTCTTCGCGCTCTTCCGGCTCGACCCCGTGCTGCAGGTCTTCACCTGGTTCAGCGGGGTGTCGACGTTCGCGATCGTCGTGCTCATGGCGCTTACGTGCCTTGCCGTGATCGTCTACTTCGCTCGCAAGCGGGTTCGTGCCGGCGCGTGGCGCACGTGGATAGCGCCCGCCATCGGCTTTCTCGGCCTGCTCGCCATTTGCTGGGTGATCGCGACGAATTTCCCGCTCCTTATCGGCGACGTCGACGCGAAGGGCTCGCCCGTGTTCGGGTGGCTCACGACGGCGTTCTTCGCCGTGATGCTCGCGTTCCCGGTGATCGGGCTGGTGCAAGCCGCCATCCTCCGTCGAACCAGGCCCGAGCGGTACGACACGATCATCGACACCATCAGCGACGCCACCTGAGCGAGTCGCCTGAGCCCGGCGCTTGAGCCCGGCGCTTGAGCCCTGATTCATCAACTACCGATCCATCGATTCCTGCCCTTCTCGAAAGGACCAACAATGACCATGACGCAACCCGATCGGATGTCGGATGGCACGGCATCCGCCGCGAGTCCCGTCTCGAGCCTCACGACGTCGGAGATCGACCGGGTCGCGGCGATCCTCCGAGACGCCGGTCACGCACCCGAGACCACCCGGTTCGTGTATGTCGGGCTGCTCGAGCCGCACAAGTCGGACGTGCTCGCCCACCTGGCTGGGGTAGGCGAGCGGCCGGAACGGATGGCTCGCGCGCTGCTGCTCGACACGGTGAGCGGCCTGGAGCTCGACGCCACGGTCTCGATCGACGCTGGGCTCGTGACGTCGGTCACCGAAGTGGACGGCACTAAGGGGCGTCTGCCGATCCTGGAAGAGGAATTCGGCGCCATCGAGCCGATCCTCAAAGCCGACGAGCGGTGGACCTCCGCCCTGGTCGCCCGTGGCCTCGATCCTGATGCCGTCGTGTACGCGCCGCTCTCGCCGGGGTACTACGACCTCCCTGGGGAGGCCGGCAAACGGATCATCCGGGTCTTCGCCTTCCGGCAGGACCACCCGGAGGATCATCCGTGGGCTCACCCAGTGGACGGGCTGTGCGCTTACGTGGACATCATCGGCAAGTCGCTCATCGAACTCGTCGATCTCCTGCCTCTGCCGGTTCCCGAAGAAGCCGGGAACTTCCAGCTCGAGTCCGGCCGTCCTTCAACGCCCACCGACCTGAAGCCGATCGAGATCCGCCAGCCCGAAGGGCCGAGCTTCTCGGTCGACGGCGACGCGGTGACGTGGGCGAACTGGAGCTTCCGTCTCGGATTCGACGCTCGCGAGGGGCTCGTGCTGCACACGATCGGCTACGCCGACCCAGACCAGGACGGCGAAGTGAGGCCAGTCATCTACCGGGCGTCGATCGCAGAGATGGTCGTGCCGTACGGCGACCCATCTCCGACGCGGTTCTGGCAGAACTATTTCGACACAGGGGAGTACCTGTTCGGCCGCTTCGCCAACTCGCTGACCCTCGGCTGCGACTGCCTGGGTGAGATTCGCTACTTCGATGCCACGCTGAGCGACGAGTTCGGCAATCCCCGGGTCATCAAGAACGCGATCTGCGTGCACGAGGAAGACGTCGGAACCCTCTGGAAGCACACCGACCTGTTCGCGGGCTCCAGCGAGGTTAGAAGGCAGCGCCGCTTGGTGATCTCGTTCTTCACCACGGTCGGCAACTACGACTATGGCTTCTACTGGTACCTCTACCTCGACGGAACGATCGAGTGCGAGGCGAAGCTCACGGGCATCCTCTTCACCTCGTCGTATCGGGGGGAGGACTACCCCTACGCGACCGAGGTGGCACCCGGCCTCGGCGCTCCCGTGCACCAGCACCTCTTCAGCGCAAGGCTCGACATGATGGTCGACGGGCTGTCGAACGCCGTCGACGAGGTCGAAGCGGTTCGGATGCCCTACTCGGACGAGAACCCGCACGGCAACGGTTTCACCCAGCGCGTGACCCGTGTGCGTACCGAAGCCGAGGGCGGAAGGGCGGCAGATTCCTCCGTCGGACGCGCGTGGCGCATCGTGAACACCGAGAAGACCAACCGGCTTGGTCGCTCCACCGGATACGTGCTGTATCCCGAGCAGTCGCCGACGTTGCTCGCGGATGCCGCATCGTCGGTCGCGTCTCGGGCGGCATTCACGACGAAACAGCTCTGGGTGACGCAGTATGCGCCCGAGGAGCGGTACCCAGCGGGCGAGTTCGTGAACCAGAACCCGGGCGGCGATGGTCTGCCTACCTACATGGCCGCCGATCGGCCGCTCGACGGCGAAGACATCGTGTTGTGGCACACCTTCGGGCCGACCCACTTTCCGCGACCGGAGGACTGGCCCGTCATGCCCGTCGATCACGCGAAGTTCACACTCAAGCCGTACGGCTTCTTCGGACGCAATCCCGTCCTCAACGTGCCGGCATCCGAGGCCGCGCACTGCCACACGCACGCCGCATCGCACGAGTGCCACTGCGAGTGAGGTCGCCGCTCTGAGCGTTCGGCCGCGCCCGGTCGGCCGCCGATACATCGGTATCGCGGCCGACCCCGGCTGCCGCCGTCGACGATGCACGAAGAGGGAACGATGACGACAGCGATCATGCAAGCCGCAGGCATGCTGCCCCTGGCCGTCAGCACCTGCTGCACGCTGACGGGCAGCGCATCATGTCGCAGCCGTGCCGCAATGTGGATCATGCTCGTCGGAATGCTCGACGTCATGATTCCAGGGGGCCTACTGGTTCCAGGCGGCGTACCGAGCATCCTGTGGATCGCTGTCTTCGTGGCATCGGCGATGCTGATCGTCATTCCGCATCCAGCATTCCGAACCGCTAGGAGTGCGGGCGCAGGTGTTTCGGTGCCGGTGGGCGGACAACCTGTCGCGGCGAGAACCGCGCCAAGAGCACGAGCCACGGTGATGGACGTGCATCGAGCCTTGCAATGCCTCGCGATGGCCGCGCTGATCGCGGGAGCCACGACCGGGCACGCTCATGCGCCCGCATCCGCCCACGAGCACGCCAACGGAGTGCTCGGCGCTGTGGTCGTGATCGGATGCCTCGCGTTCGTCGGCTATTCGGCGCTCGCCGCGGCCGGCGTCGCCGGACACCGACCGGCTCGTTGGGAGCGGATCGAATTCGTGGCAGGCGGTCTTGCCGTCGCGGCCATGGCGGCGCATGCGATGGTCGGGTGAGGTGGCCGGGGAGCCGACCGAACGGGCCTGACCCCGCCTGAGGCACGGCCGTTCGACACTTTGGCCGATGTCGCAGCCACCGGCTAGCGTCGCCACATGCAGACCTTCCTCATACCAGGACTCTGGCTCGACGCCTCGTCGTGGGATGCCGTCGTGCCGGCTATCGAATCGGCCGGCCACCTCGCGCATCCCCTCACCATGCCAGGCCTTGAAGCCGACGACGCAGATCGGAGCTCGATCACGCTCGACACGCACATCGACCGCGTCGTGCGCCTGATCGACGAGGTGCCGGACGACGAGAAGATCGCTCTGGTGGCGCATAGCGGGGGAGCGCTCGTCGCGTTCGGAGCGATCGACCGCCGCCCCGATCGCGTCGATCGCGTCGTCTACGTCGACAGCTGGCCAGGCGGCGAGGGCGCCATCGTGAACGATGAAGTGCCGTACGACGACGCGGACATGCCGTTCCCCGGCTGGGACGCGTTCGAGGAGGCCGACGTGCGCGACATCACGCCGCAGCTGGGCGAGCAGATCGCAGCCCACACGCATCCTTCGCCGTCGCACGCGGCGATCGATCCGCTCCATCTCACCGACGAGCGCCGCTTCGACGTGCCCGCCACGATCGTGATCTGCACCATGTCGGCCGAGCAGTTGAACGGCCTTATCGACCAGGGGGTGGCATGGCTCGGTGACACCACCCGGCTGTCGTCGCTGCACATCGCCGAGCTCCCCACCGGGCACTGGCCGCAGTTCACGAAGCCGCGCGAGCTGAGCGAACTCATCGTCGAGGCGCTCGCCGACTGAGGCTCCTCGATCTCCTGCCGTCGCGACCCGTACCCGGCTCGAACGGTCCTGGCTAGATTGCAATGGTGTCCATCGAAGCCGATGCCTTGCTCGCCGGCCCGCGAGGTCGACGGCTGAGCCTCGAGGTCGCAACGGCATGCGCCGGTTTTCCGACGCGGTTGAGCACGGCGCTCTTCTGGGCGGACTACTGGGCTCACGAGTCCAGTTCGGTGCTCACCGCTTCGCGCCGGCACGAGTGGTACCGCACGACGGGCCGCAACGGGCCGTGGATCATCCCTGACTGGGCCGCCGTGGGTCGCGAGTACGACGGCGTTCACCTGACGGTCGCCGGATACCTCTCGACCGCGGGTCGCGCGCTCGTCGTCGAGGGCCCGTCGGCTGCCGACCCATCGGGCAGCACAATGGCGACGATACTGGCGGGCTGGGATCCCGACGTCACCTACTGGTTCGTCGATCTACCTGAGGTCGCCGGCGCTGTCACGGAATGGCGGGAAGGGGAGGACGGCAGATGGCAGCGATGAGTCGTTCCAAGCGGGGTTACCTCGCCGTGCTGAACAACACTCTGAACCGGCTCACGCGCAGGCTCGCCCGGCGCGGCATCGGGCCGTTCTCACTGGTGCGCAATGTGGGTCGCAAGAGTGGAAAGGTGTACGAGACTCCCGTGATCCTTGCCCGGGTCGAGGATGGCTTCGTGGCGGAGCTCACCTACGGTCCCGAGGTGCAGTGGTATCGCAACATCGTCGCCGCGGCTGGTTGCGAGGTCGTCTACCGCGGTAAGGGCTACGCGGTGACCCGGGTCGAACCGTACCCCGTGGAGCCTGGACGCGCCGCCTTCGGATTTCCCGCTGCCGCGCTGCTCAGGATGCTGCGGCGCAAGGAATTCCGCCTGCTGCGGTCGGATCTTCAAGCACTCGACCGTGGTGCGACCAGCGGGTCGTGAGGCGCTGGACGGGCGCGGCCACCTGCATCCGTAAGATCGACCCATGGCGGTGCGCACTCCCGATCCCGACCCGGATGCCTCGGTTCCCGACGACGGCGACGGTGCGCTGCCCGGCGTCGGACCCGGCTGGCTGAGCGACCTAGAACTGGAGCAGGTGCGGCGGAGGATGCCCATCCTGTACGTCGAGGCGGTGCCTGTGCGCGTCGACGGGCTCGGTCAAGTGACCGAGGTCGGGCTGCTGCTTCGCGCGAATGCCGTTGGCGAGATCACGCGCACCGTCGTCTCGGGCCGCGTGATGTACGGCGAAACGCTGCGCGATGCGCTGTTCCGCCACCTCGAGAAGGACCTCGGGCCGATGGCGTTCCCCCAGCTACCCGCGAGCCCCGTGCCGTTCATGGTGGCCGAGTACTTCCCGATCCCCGGGGTGTCGCAGTACCACGACGATCGCCAGCACGCGGTCTCCCTCGCGTTCGTGGTCCCCGTGACGGGCACGTGCGAACCACGACAGGATGCCTTGGAGCTCACCTGGATGTCGCCTGCCGAGGCATGCGAGCCGCAGGTCGTGGCCGAGCTCGAGGGCGGCAGGGGCTCCCTGGTGCGCGCGGCGCTGGCATCCGTCGGCGTGCTGCCCTGAGCGAGCGACCTCACGGTCCTGTGGTGGAGTGGGCGATGCCTCAAGGGCCCTCTGCGAGCGCGATGGCCGCGCGCAGGTCGCGGGCGTAGGCATCCGGCTGTTCCCACGCGGCGAAGTGGCCGCCGTGCTCGTGCTCGATGAACTCCTGCACGTTGACGAAGAGCGACGCGAAGCTGCGCGGCGCCGGCTTCGTGTCGTGTGCGAAGGCGCTGAGCACCGTGGGCGTCGGCACGTAGGGCACGGGTTTGGCGAACTCCACGTAGGGCGCGAACGAGGTGCCGATCGCATTGGTGAACCAGTAGGCGCTGATCCAGGTGAGCAGATCGTCGTTGGAGAAGGGGGCATCCGACCAGCCCTGCAACTTTTCGAGCAACCACGCCGCGAGCCCAGCCGGTGAGTCGGCGAGGCCCGGCGCGAGGGTGTGCGGCTTCGTCGACTGCTCGGCGATGTATCCGCCCTCTGACCGTTGCCAGGCCGCAACGGCATCCAGGTAGCGGAGGTGGTGGGCATCCAATGTCGACCGCTCGGCGAAGACGGCGTGCAACGGGGAGATGTTGGTCAGGTGCAGTGCGGCCACCCGTTCGGGATGCATGACCGCGAGCTGCTCGGCAACATCGGCGCCTACGTCACCGCCTGAGACGATGTAACGCCGGTAACCGAGAGATCGCATACATTCGGCAACAGCCGACGCCATCGCGACGACGCTCATCCCCGGCTTGGTGAGCTCGGGTGCGAAGGGAAATCCGGGGAGAGCTGGCACGACGACGTTCAGATCGGTCAGCAACGGAAGTACGCGTTCGAACCGGAGGACCGAATCCGGCCAGCCATGCAGCAGAAGCACGGCCGGCGCGTCGCCGGAGATCTCGGCACGTCGGTGGATTGCTCGAACCTCGAGGTCGCCGTCTCGGATCGTCTTCCACGGCAGGCCAAGGATGCGCGCCTCGTGGACGCGCCAGTCGTAGCCGTCGCGCCAGTGTTCCAGCAGGGCGGAGAGCGCCTCAGCATTGGTTCCGCGCTCCCATCCGGCAACGCCGAGCGGCAGACGCGGAGGTCGCGTGGACTGCAGGCGACGCCGAAGGTCGTCGAGGTCGGATGCCGGCACGGGCTCGAGCACGAAAGTCATGTGTACGACCATACACATTGATGTGTGCGACTGTACACATGCGGCCGACGAACAGTATGGTTCGAGCGTGACGACCACGAAGAAGGACGCCGAACAGACGCGTCAGCGCATCCTGATCGCGGCAAGGCGCGAGTTCGGGCGCAGCGGTTTCGCTCGAACGACGGTGAGGGGGATAGCCGACGCGGCACAGGTCTCGCCGAACCTGATCACTCGATACTTCGGTGGCAAGGAGGGCCTGTTCGTCGCGACGACGAACGTGCAGCTCGAGCTCGACCGGGTGTTCGAGGGTCCGCGCGAATCACTGGGCCGGCGCCTGGCCGAGAGCATCGTGTCGAGGTGGACGAGCATGAAGGGCGAGGACCCACTCCTTGTGCTTCTCCGGGCGTCGGGAGAACGGCGCGAGGCCGCCGAGACACTCGCCGCATTTCTCGACGCCCAATCGCTCGAGCCGCTGCGGCGAAGATTGCTGGATTACGGCCTGAGTGAGGACGAGGCATCCGACCGTGCCAAAGCCGTGGACGTATTCGTGCTCGGCGTGTCCGCGAGACTCCGGGTGCTCCGTGACGACCTGGGCGACGCGGATGCCCTCACCGGCTGGATCGCCGCCTCCGTTCAGAGGCTGATCAACGCTTCATAGCTTGCACACCACCGCGCGCGCTACCGGCGCACCATGCGCAGCTCTGCCGCCGGCTCCCCGCCGAACGTGTCCACCTTCGTGGTGCCGTCAGGAACGAAACCGTTGCGCCGGTAGAACGCCCGAGCCCGGGGATTGTCGACCAGCACCCACAGAAACGCGGGGGAGTTGCCGAGCGCGGCATCCAGCAGCCGTTGGGCCGCACCGGTTCCGTGGTGGTCGCGCAGCACGTAGATGCCATGCAGCTCCCGTTGCACGGGCCCGTCCTCATCGCGCGCCGGGCCGGCCGACGCCCACCCGACGATCCGACTCACGGCTCCCGGCGCCGCCTTCGCCGTGGGCGCCGCCTTCAGGGCCGACGCCTTCGCAGGCGCCGCCCTCACTGCATGCGCCGCGGATTCAACCGGCTGCGCAACTAGTTCCGCCACCCACACTTCGGCGCCCGCGATGATCATCCGCCGCCATCGTTCCGCGCGCGACTCGACGCTGAGGCGGCCGAGCAGGAACGGCGAGAAGACGTGCCCGTACGCCTCGCGCCACGACCGCACGTGCACTCGCGCTATGCCGAGGGCATCAGCAGGAGTCGCGCGACGGATGCTCACGGATGCCTGCTCCCCTCCCTGCGTGTCGGCCATACGAGGACGATAGTGAGCATGCACGGGCATCGCAGCAACGTGTCAGCGCGGTTAGTCTGTTGCGGTCGTCCGGCCCGCCGCGAGGGTCGTCACGTGATGGGGAGGGAAGCCGCGTGAAGCCGTTGACCGAGGAAGAGATCCGTTCGTCGTTCGTGAACGCGACGCCGGAGCAGCTGGCCAGGCTACCCATTCCCGGCATCCACGAGACCCTGTGGGAAGAGCGGGAGTTCCTTGGTTGGCGTGACCCGCAGGCATCCCACCTTGGCTACATCGTGCACTGGATGAACGACGCGCCGACCGGCATCGTGCTGCGTGCGGCCAGCGGCGGTCTGCGGCCGGGGATCGCCGCAATGTGCTCGTTCTGCCACTCCGCGCAGCCGGCCACGCAGGTGCGCATGTTCAGCGCGCCGAGGGCGGGCGAGTCCGGTCGAAACGGCAACACGATCGGCTCCTACATCTGCGACGACCTGGCGTGCTCGCTCCTGATCCGCATCACGCCGCCGCACGCCCAGTCATCCGAGCACATTGCGGAGAAGGCGGATGCCCTGCTCTCGCGCGTGCACAACTTCACCGCGACCGTGATGAAGACCGCCTGAGCGGTATCGCCACTCGGGCGTTCGGCACCCACGGGGCTTCGGTCATAACGTGGGATGCATGGCTGAAGAGAACAACGGCAAGGTCTGGTTCATCACTGGCACATCGCGCGGCTTCGGTCGCGCCTGGGCAGAGGCGGCGCTGAGCAGGGGCGACAGAGTCGCGGCGACCGCGAGGGACGTAGCGTCGCTCGACGATCTCGTGGCCGAATACGGCGACCTGATCCTCCCCATCCAGCTCGATGTGACCGATCGCAACGCGGACTTCGAGGCGGTGAACGCCGCGAACGAACGGTTCGGACGGCTGGATATCGTCGTGAACAACGCGGGATACGGCCACTTCGGCTTCATCGAGGAGATCAGCGAGGACGAGGCGCGAGCGCAGCTGGAGACGAACGTCTTCGGTGCGCTGTGGATCACTCAGGCCGCGCTGCCCATTCTGAGGAAGCAGGGCGGCGGGCACATCATCCAGGTCTCGTCCATCGGCGGTATCTCGGCGTTCCCGCTCGTCGGCATCTATAACGCCTCGAAATGGGCGCTCGAGGGATTCAGCCAGGCGCTGGCGCAGGAGGTGGCGCCGTTCGGCATCCATGTCACGCTCGTCGAGCCGGCCGCCTTCGACACCGACTGGGCGGGCGCATCGGCGAAGCGCTCGGCAGCGCTGCCCGATTATGCAGAGGTGCACGAGCAGGTGCAGGCGTCGAGGGCGAAGCGCAACGGCGCTCCTGGGAGTGCCGAGGCATCCGCCGCAGCGCTCCTGGAGGTCGTCGACTCGCCCCAGCCGCCGCTGCGCGTGTTCTTCGGCAACGGCCCGCTGTCCATTGCGAAAGCGGACTACGATTCCCGCATCGCGGAGTGGGAGAAGTGGCAGCCCGTCGCCGAGCGAGCACAGGGCTGACCGGTGCGAGCCCGATAGGTACAGGTCTGACGCCTCAGGGGCTGACTTGTGTCAGCCCCTGAGCGACTCAGCCCTGAGCGCGGCGGCTGCCGCGTCCGCGCGCGGTGCCCGAGTTGCCTCGCACCACGTCGCCGACACGGATGCCCGTGCGTGCGCCGTTCCCACGCGTCGCGTTCCCGCGAGTCGAGCTCGCCGGCCGCGCCTCGGTTGCGCCTTGACCGCGCTTGCCACCGGCCTGGCCAGCGCCTCCGTTGCCGCGCTGGGAGCCGGCGCCGCTGGCCGCGCCGCGCGTGCGGCCGGACACTGCGTTGCCGTCGCCGCGGGTGCGCGATCCCGCGCCTTCTCCTCGGCTCCTGCCGCCGTTCGAGCGCGCCCGGGGGGCGCCGCCACGCTGGCCGCTCTGGGCCGGCTGCTGTGACGGCGTCACGTAGGCCGCCACCTCGCCGACCAAGCGGGCAACCTCAGGCGAGCGAGGAGTCACCGGTGTCGGAGTCGCGGCGATGGCTGCCTTGCGCAGCACGGTGCGCACGTCATCCCGCTGCGTCGGCAGCGTGATGGTGACCACGTCGCCCGTAGCTCCAGCGCGGGCCGTGCGACCCGAGCGGTGCAGGTAGGCCTTGTGCTCGGTCGGCGGGTCGACGTGCACCACGAGCTGCACGTCGTCGACGTGCACGCCGCGTGCAGCGACATCCGTGGCAACGAGCACGCGCACGCTGCCGTCGCCGAACGCGGCGAGGTTGCGGTCGCGCTGCGGCTGCGACAGGTTGCCGTGCAGATCCACAGCAGGGATGCCCGAGTCGGTCAGCTTCTTCGCGAGTCGCTTCGCGTGATGCTTGGTGCGCATGAACAGGATGCTCCTGCCCTTGCCGGAAGCGAGCGTGTGCACCAGGTCGTTCTTCGTGTCGACCGAGTCGACCTCGAACACGTGGTGCGTCATGCGGTCGACGTGGCTGGTCTCGTCGTCGACGGAGTGCAGCACGGGGGAGTGCAGGAAACGCTTGACCAGCTTGTCGACGCCGTTATCGAGCGTCGCGGAGAACAGCAGGCGCTGACCGGAGCCAGGGGTCTTGTCGAGGATGCGTGTGACGACGGGCAGGAATCCCAGGTCGGCCATGTGGTCGGCCTCGTCGAGCACTGTGATCTCCACGGCGTCGAGCGAGACGAAGCCCTGCTGCATGAGGTCTTCGAGACGGCCGGGGCAGGCGACGAGGATGTCGACGCCAGCGCGCAGCGCGTCCACCTGGCGCTTCTGGTTCACGCCGCCGAACACGGTGGTGGTGGTCAGACGGTAGGCGGCAGCGAGCGGCTCGATCGTCGAGGCGATCTGTGTGGCGAGCTCGCGGGTCGGCGCGAGCACGAGCGCGAGCGGATGCCCCGCCCTGCGCTTGCCGCCGGCGAGCCGCGTGCCCAGACGCGCGGCGATGGGCAAGGCGAACGCGATGGTCTTGCCAGAGCCGGTCTTGCCGCGGCCGAGGACGTCGCGTCCGGCGAGCGTGTCGGGGAGCGTGTCGGCCTGGATCGGGAACGGCTCGGTCTTGCCGTCGCGACGAAGCACGTCGGCGAGGGGCGCGGGCACGCCGAGGTCGGAGAAGGAAGTCATGGGTGCCTTTCAGGGCAGGGTGCCACCCCATCCGTTAGGGACGGGGGACGAAAGTGGCGAAGGCGCCAGTGGGCGCATCCGTTCGCCGTGAGAAGGAATCGAAGCGAGCAGCACCGCAACAGAATGCGGTGGTGTCTCGCGAGCTGATGCGCTCAAACGACGCAGGCGATTCCCGGCGTCGGGATCGCAAGATGCTCAAGCCTACCAGGTCACGTGGTCATCCGGCGGCGTGGGCGGTGTCGGCTTCGCCGGCTACGCAACCAGCGAGGCGGGGCACCGCCCAGTAAACTAGACGGTCCTGACCTACCGCTGGGGGATGCGTGCACGAATCGGAACTCGTCCGGGAACGCCGCGTCGTCGCCGACCTCTACGCCAGGCTCGATGCGCTCCGCGAGGACACCGTGCAGCGTCTCGCCGACGTGCGAAGGCAGACCGGCGGCGGCACGCATCAGGCGCGCGGCGAACGGGATGCCTACGCCAGGCTCTACGAGGACCGCATCCTTCAGCTGCGCGAGGTCGAGCCGCGGCTGGTGTTCGGCAGGCTGCAACTCGCCCAGGTGCCGGCCGACGACGATTCGCCGAGTGACGGCCCGAGCAAGGATGCGTCCGCCTCGCAGGTCGCGGGCGATCCGTTGCGCGATGCGCGGCTGCGTTACGTGGGCCGCATCGGACTGCGTGACGACGACGAGCACACGGTGCTGCTGGATTGGCGAGCGCCGCAGGCGAGCGCGTTCTACCAGGCCACGGCGGCCAACCCGCTCGGCGTGGCCGCGCGCAGGCGGCTCACAATGCGCGACCGGCAGGTGCTGCGCGTGGACGACGAGGTGTTCGACGCGCGTCTGCTCGAGACCCCGGGCACCAGGCCGGAGGAGGTGTCCGGCGATGCAGCTCTGATGGCGGCTCTCATGTCGCAGCGGACCGGGCGCATGAACGACATCGTGGCGACGATCCAGGCCGAACAGGACCGCATCATCCGCTCCGAACTGCGCGACGCCCTCGTCGTGCAGGGCGGCCCAGGCACAGGCAAGACCGCCGTCGCGCTGCACCGCGCCGCCTACCTGCTGTACGCGCATCGGCAGCGGCTCGAGGCATCCGGTGTGCTCGTCGTCGGCCCGACCAGGGCGTTCCTCACCTACATCGAAGAGGTGCTGCCCTCGCTCGGAGAGACCGGGGTGGTGATGCAGAGCCTCGGCGAGCTGTTCCCAGGGGTATCGGCCGACACGGATGACCGTCCCGCGACGGCCCAGCTCAAGGGCTCGAGGCAGATGGTCAACCTCATCCATCGTGCCGTCGAGTCGCGACAGAAGGTGCCTGCGGAGGCGTCGGTGATCGAGGTCGACAACGAGCGGATCGTAGTGGAGCCTGCGCTCATCGGGGACGCCGTTCGCCGCGCCCAGCGCACCGGCAAGCCGCACAACCTGGCCCGCGTCACATTCGTGAAGAATGCGCTCACCGCCCTCACCGCGCGTTTGGCCGAGCAGTTGCGTGCCAAGGGCCACACGCTCGACGAAGAGGACCTGGCCGTGCTGCGGGAAGACGTGCGCACGAGCTACGACGCGCGCGTGCTGCTCAACACGGCCTGGCTGCCGCTCACACCGCAGAAGCTGCTCGCCGACCTGTATGCCCGGCCGAGGTGGCTGGCGGAGCTCACGCCGAGATGGAGCGATGAGAAACGAGCCCTGCTGTACCGGGAGCGGGATGCCGCATTCACCATCAGCGACATCCCGTTGCTCGATGAGGCAGCGGACGTGCTCGGCGAGGTCGCCGACGTCAAAGACCAGGCACAGCAGCAGGCGGCCAAGGAGCAGCGCAAGCGCGACCTGCGGGTGGCGCGTGCTGCGATCGCGGATGCCGGCGCCCAGTCGTTCGTCACGGCAGAGCAGCTCGTGGACCAGGCGGGAGCGCACGGCGACGGGCTCACGACGGCCGAGAGGGCGGCATCCGATCGCACGTGGACGTACGGACACGTCGTCGTCGACGAGGCGCAGGAGCTGAGCCCCATGCAGTGGCGCCTGTTGGTGCGGCGTTGTCCCATGAGGTCGTTCACCATCGTCGGCGACATCGCGCAGTCGTCGTCGGCGCAGGGCGCACGGTCGTGGGCGGATGCCGTCGGCCCGTTCTTCAAGAACCACTGGCGCCTCGAAGAGCTCACGGTCAACTACCGCACGCCTGCACAGATCGCGAGGCGTGCCGAAGCGTTGGCGCGCGAGGCCGGATTGCCCATAACGCCGGCACGAGCCGTGCGCGAAGGAGACTGGCCGGTGCGCGAGGCACGGGAGGCCGGAGCTTCCCTCGTCGCGGCCACGGTCGATGCCGTGGCCTACGACCGCGACATCGACGACAGCGGAACGCTCGCCGTGATCGCGCCGTCCGCGCTCGTGGACGACGTTGCTGATGCCCTCAGCGGCCGTTACGGAACGGATGCCGGACGCGGCGCATCCGGACTCGTGAAACCCATCGTCGTGCTCAGTGCGCACGACGCGAAGGGCCTGGAGTTCGACGCCGTGGTGATCGCGGATCCCGAGGCGCTCGTTGCGGAGGCGCCGCGCGGGGCATCCGCTCTCTACGTCGCCATGACGCGTCCGACGCAGCGACTCACCCTCGTCCGCGCGGATACGATTTCGTAGGTGAAGACCCCGCTGAGCCCCGACGAGCCGACGCAACAGCGCTACGAGGTGCGGTTCGACTGGGGTCGAGAAGGCTTGCGCGGCATCGCACATGGCGCGGGCGTGATCGTGGTGGTCGATGCCATCTCGTTCACCACGACGGTCGAGATGGGCGTGGCTCTCGGGCTCGAGGTGCAACCGTACGACGGGCTGCGACACGAGGCGGAGGCGGCCCACGACGCCGGCGAGTTCGGCGAGGCGGGCTTGGCCGGACGCCGCGGCGATCGTGGCGTCTCGTTGTCGCCATCGAGCATGACCGAACAGAACGTCGCCGACTTCGAGGCCCGGCGGGCCGTGGTGCCCTCGCTGAACGGATCCCGCCTCACCGCGCTCGCCTCCACCTACGGCGTTCCGGTCGTCGCCGCCACCCTCCGCAATCGCACCGCTGTGGCGAAGTGGATCCTCGACCACCAGGAACGCATCGGCCGCAGAGCCATGGTCTCCATCGTGGCGGCCGGGGAAGTGCGCAGTGACGAGAGCGTGCGTTTCGCCGTCGAGGATCTATTGACGGCGGGCGCCGTGATCGACGCGCTCGGAAAGCTGGGAATCGACGCGTGCTCGCCGGAGGCGGCAGCGGCGTGTGCGGCGTATACGGGGCTCGAGCGCGGCATCCGTCACATGTTCACGGCATCGGTGAGCGGCGGCGAGCTGCTGAAAGACGACCAGGGCGACGACATCGCCGTCGCCTACCAGACCGACGTCTCGACCGCCGTTCCTGTACTGGTCGACGGCGCGTACGTGGATGCCTCGACGTCGGCCATCGCGGAGCGTGTCGCCGCTACGCAGTGACGGTACCGACGGTGCCGCGCCGCCGCGGCATCAGGCGGTGGGCAGGCTCGCCTTGCCCGTCCAGTCGATCGACTGGAAGATCGCGTTGCCGCTCTTGTCGAATCCGGTGATCTCGCCTTCGACGGCGACGTTCACCGGTGCAATCGACGTCACCTGTCCAGAGCTGCCGTCGTCGGCCGATCCGTCGGCCAGGAATGTCGCCGACCCGGGCGTCACGGTGTCGACTGCCCAGCCGGCACCATCCCACGCGCCGACGGAGAAGGTGGGCGGAGTGACGAGCGTCCACTTGGCATTCGACAGGTGCACGCCCGGCAGGTCGTTGATCAGACCGAAGCTGCAACCAGCGGGCTGAAGCTCCGTGGATGCTGTACAGGCCGAAACCCACGCGTTCACAGCGGTGACGGCCGCAGCTTTGCCGGCATCGGTGAGGCTGGCGTTGAGCTTCACCGCGCTGCCCGCCGCATCCGTGGAGGCGTTGATCACGGAGATCGTGGCGGTCTGACTCTGAGCCGTGTAGTTGGCCGACGTCGCGAGGGTCACGTCGTAGCGGCCCGGCAGCGCCTGGAGTTCGGCGTTGCCCCTGTTGTCGATGCCGACAGCCACTCCGTTGACCTGAACGGACGCGTCGCCTGGGGCGTTCGCCGTGACCTTCACCGTCGGAAGGGTGACCGGCACGAGGGTCCACCTTGTGAAGAACAGCAGATCCGTGCCGCTCTTCTTCAACTCCAAGGTCTCGCTGTGGCGGTCCGACCCCTGCTTGTAGCTGACGAACACGCTCGCCGTATTCGACTGTGAGCCCGCCGGCTTGATCGAGTAGCCCGAGATTCGGTCCTTCGTCGCTGCGTATGCCTTCTCGGTGACGAGCGGACTGTTCGTGTCGATGTTGCCGGTCTTGACGATCTGAGCGACGTCGCCCTTCACCAAGGCATCCATGAACGGCTGGACGGCTGCTTGAGGGGTATGGGCGCTCGATTCGAACGCGAACCAGACGCCACCGGCGATGAGGAGCACCAGGAGCACACCCCCGCCGACGATGCCGGCGAGCAGCCCGGTGCGCTTCTTCTTCGGTTCCGGCGGAGCGCTGAGCTGATCGGGGTCCTGCCCCGCGTCGACCGGAAGCGTCGGGTACTGCTCCGCGGCGAATGGCTCCGGATGCTGCTCCGCGGTGAACGGCTCCGCCGCGTACTGCACCGTCTCCCCTGCTTCGCCGCGGGTCGGGGCCGAGGCGCCTTGGCCCTGCTGCTCCGCATACGGCTGGTGCGCCGGTCCGGCGACCTGCGGCCACCGCGCTTGCTCGGCCGCATGCTGTGCGTCGTCGTCCTGCTTGCCGGTGTCGGTCATCGGGCACTCCTGAGTCGAATGGCGGCAGTCGAACGGCGGCGCTGCCCGTGAGCGGCCCGGCGGCCGCGGGCGAGCACGGTCTCGAGCGTGGAAAGCCTATCGGTCGTATAGGTTCCGCACCACGGACATACCGCTGAACGAGAAGACCGGGAATGGCGCGAGTGCGGCGGGCGTTGCCACGTCTTGGAGCGTGAGCCCCGGCACGCAGTGTGCCGGCCCAGAGCAGTGCAGCCCGCCGAACGCAGGGAAGAGGGAAGGACCATCCCGTGAAAGCCATCGTGAACGACACCGTCATCGCAGAGGCGCCCGTCGAAGACCTCATCAAGATCGAGGGCAACTGGTACTTTCCGCCGTCTGCCGTCAGGTCGGAACTGCTCGAGAAGAGCCCGACGCCGTACACCTGCCCGTGGAAGGGTGAGTGCCAGTACTTCACCGTGAACGCGGACGGACAGCGACTCCAAGACCGAGCGTGGAGCTATCCGGAGCCCTACCCGACGGCCTTCGATCGGGTCGGCAAGGACTTCAGCGACTACGTGGCCTTCTGGAAAGAGGTGCAGGTCGTCGACTGACCTGCCGGCACGAGCGTGGACGGTCACTCGACCGCTCGCGCCACCTCTCCGACCTTCTCGAAGTACGAGGTGAGGTCGGGCTCCGATCGCGGGGCCAGGAACACCAGGTGGTCAACGCCGAGGTCGGCGAAGCGTTGCGCGCGGGGCACGACCTCTTCCAAGGTTCCGGAGAGCACGCGCTGGGCGGCATCCGCCGGTATCTCGCCGTCCCAGTCCGCGACCGAGCGCTCGACGCCGTCGGCGCCGAACGCCACGGCGACGAACGCCACGATGTCGGGCTCGCCGTCGCGACCGGCATCCGATCGTCCGGCTCGCACCTCCGAAATCGCGTGCGCGATCTCCTCGATGGTGTGCCGACTGTCGAGCACGGCGCCGTCGGCCACCTCCCCGGCCAGCCTCAGCGTCTTCGGACCCTCCGCCGCTGCGTAGACGAGTGGGATGTCGGCAGGCGGCCAGTCGAGGCGCACGGCGTCGAGCGAGACGTAGCGCCCGTCGACGGTGACCGTCTCATCCGCGAGCAGCGCCCGCAGCGCTGGAACATGCTCGCGCATGAGAGTCAGCGGTGAAGCCACGCGCGCGCCCACCTGCTCCATCCAGGACTGCACACCGTGCCCGACCCCGGGAAGCAGGCGGCCTGGGAACATGCGCGCCAGCGTTGCGATCTCCATGGCCGTCGCGGCAACGTTTCTCAACGGCATGGGTGCGATGCCGATTCCGACCCGCAGGGACGACGTCGCTGCGAGCGCGGCGGACGCCGCAGCGAAGGCGGATTGCCGAAAGCAGTCCTCCCACAGCCACAGCTCGGCCACCCCTGCCCGCTCGGCTGCAGCCGCGGCATCCACGAGCGCTTCAGGCGGGTTGGGATATGGGTTGAAGATCGCACCGATGCGGGTCATTCTGCGACTCTGCCACGAGCCTGCGACAACCGCGATCGACACTCGCTACCGCGCCTGCGACAACCATGATCGACACTCGCTACCGCCCCTGCGTCGGCCGGGTGGCCCGTCGAGCGTTCGTTCGCGGGTGCAGAGCTATGCGGCAGGCGCGGCTGCGCGTCGCGCGCGGTGGGCACGCACCTTTGCCCGGTTGCCGCAGCGCTGCATGGAGCACCAGCGCCTGTTGCGGCTGCGGGACACGTCGAGGTAGACGAGCCCGCAGTCGTCGGCACCGCACGAGCGGATGCCGTCGCGGCAACCCGATCCGAACACGGCGACCGCGTCGCGTGCGATGGCGGAGAGCGCTTGGGTCGCCCTCGCTTTGCCGCGGCCCGGCTGCATGCTGCCGCCGGCCAACGAAGGCGGCAGGTCGGGCGTCGACGCGTAGAGGTTGACGATGTCGACGTCGTGAGCTGCATACGGATGCCCGCCGAGCGCCGCGAGCGCCAGGTGCGCGATCGCCTCCCGCAGCGTGAGCGCGTCGCGCAGCTCGTGCTCGGCACAGGCCGGGTCGATCGCCGGGAACCTGTCGTGTAGCCAGGCGGCGAGGTCGGTCGCCGCTCGTAGCAGCTCCCACGGCTCGTTCGGGATGCGTTCGCCTCCGCCCGGCTCCGGAATGCCGCCGGTGTACGCGAAGTCGAGGCACAGGCATCCGGAGTCGAACCACCATCGCTGGCCGTCTGGCGTGTGGAACCACTGCCCCGTCTCGCCGAGCCTGGCCGGGGCAGGCGGCTCCGTCGGCGTCTCCAGCGCGGGCGCCGTGGGCGTCGTTCCGTTGTGCGCCGACGCGCGTTCCGATGCCGTGAGTGTCATGTGCTGTGGTTCACCTGTTCCGCGTTGGCTGCCGCACCAATCCTGCCGTGCCGGGGCTAGCCGCCACGTCGCTCCCACACGATCAGGTGGTCACGGGAGAACCTGCGCGAACATCGGGCACACGACATGGTGCGGGTGGGCTTGCGATAGCGGTAGTGCAGATGGCCGCTCGGGCACCTGCCGACCCACGGCGCGAGGTCTTCGGCGACCGGCTTGTCGAGCGTGCGTTCTCCGACATATCCGAGGTCGCGCGCGATGGACTTCCACTTCGGTCCGTGCCCGGCGGCAGGACCGGCGACCGCGTGCGCCACCTCGTGCAGCAGCACCTGGTGGATCTCGTCATCGTCGAACCGCGCGGCCAGGTGCCGTGAGACCGTGATGCGTTTCGTGGAGTGGTTGCACTGGCCGCCTCGGGTCTTGGCGTTGTCGAAGCCGAATGTCCAGGCATCCGCGTCGAGATGCATCGCGATGAGCGCTTCGGCCCAGCGACGCACTCGTACCAAATCAGCCACGCTTCGAGGTTAACCAGCGGCACCGACGGATGCGCGACGCACGCGCGTGGCTGTGCATCTCTGGTCCCGTGCCGGGATGGGGAGGGAGGGCTCGATCAGCTCACGGGCGGACGCCCAACAGACCCCGACCCTGTTGTTGAACCTTTCTCGACATTAGGGTGACGCCATGTCGTGGTTCTACTCGGCGCCGTTGTTCGTGAGTCTTCCGATCTTCCTGATCGGCTTCGTCGCGGGCTCCCTCGCGCTGGTGTTCGCACTTCGGCCGTGGGTGAGGAGTGCTGCCGCGCAGCCCAAGGAGTGGGACCGCGTGGTCGGCTATTCGATCGGCACCTTCGGCGTCTTCTTCGGGATCTTCCTCGCACTCGTCGCCGTTGCGGCGTATCAGAACTACGTCGAGGTGCGCACCGATGTGCTGCAGGAGTCGTCTGCGCTCGGCGCCCTGTACCGCGATGTCTCGGGCTTTCCCGCAGCTATCGCCGGCCCTCTGCAGGAGGCGCTCCGCTCATACACGCGCACGGTCATCAGCGAGGACTGGCCCCTTCAGCACGCAGGGATGGCGCCGGCCGACAGCTCCGTCACCCTGCTGACGTTCCAGCACATGCTGCTGCACTACCGTCCCTCTGCGGGAACCTCGAGCCTCTACACGGCGACGGTCAACCAGTACAACGACTTCGTGACGGCGCGGCGCACACGCATCAACGTGACCTCGCTCGGCTTGCCGACGCTGTTGTGGGCGTTGATCTGGGTGGGCGCCCTCGTCAACGCCGTGCTGCTGGCCTGTGTCGACGTGAAAAGCCTGCGTGTCCACCTCGCGATGGCTGGGATGCTCGCCCTGTTCGTCGGCCTCGTCATCTTCGTCACGGCAGACATGGATCGTCCGTACCTGGGCGACATCAGCGTCGGTCCCGACGACTTCTCCAGGCTGCTCCAGCAGGTCATGAGCGGCTGACGGGCTCGCTGGCGCCGCCACGTCGTCGAGGGCATCCGGTTCCGGCCAGGTAAGGGGGCTGGGGCGAGCGGAGCGGGGCGGGCAGAATGAGATGGATGCGCGTGATCGACCTCAACTGCGACCTCGGCGAGTCCTTCGGCGCGTGGGTCATGGGCGACGACGAGGCGATGCTCGACGTCGTCTCGAGCGCAAACGTCGCGTGCGGGTTCCACGGCGGCGACCCGGCGACCATGCTGCGCACCTGCCGCGCGGCTCGTGACCGAGGGGTCGTGATCGGCGCGCACGTCTCCTACCGGGACCTCGCGGGCTTCGGCCGCCGCTACATGGACGTTGCGCCCTCCGACTTGCACGCCGACGTGGTCTACCAGTTGAGCGCGCTGGCCGGCACGGCGGCATCCGTCGGGGCCGAGGTGCGCTACGTCAAACCGCACGGCGCTCTCTACAACCGCATCGTCGGCGACGAGCAGCAGGCCACCGCGGTGGCCGACGCCGTGGCATCCTTTCCGGCCGACCTCGCACTGCTCGGGCTGGCGAACAGCGCCATCGAGCGGGCGTGCGAGAGCCGCGGCGTCCGCTTCGTGCGGGAGGCGTTCATCGACCGGGCCTACCTGGCCGACGGCACACTCGCCCCGCGGAGCATGGCAGGTGCCGTGCTCGGCGTGGACGACGGGATCGCCGAGCGTGCGGTGCGCATGGCATCCGACGGCGTCGTCGAAACGATCGAAGGGCAGACGATCGAGTTGGATGCCGCGTCCCTGTGCGTGCACGGCGACAGCCGTGATGCCGTGGCGATGGCGATCGTGGTGCGGGAGGCGCTGCACGAATCCGGAATCGGGATCGAGGCTTTCGCCTAATGGGCGCGACTGACCGCCTACCGCCGATCAGTCGGATCGGGGACAGAGCCTTCATCGTCGACCTGCCCGGGCTGCGTGCCGTGCTGGCGCTGCACGCCGGCCTGTCGTCGGCCCGCCCGGCCGGGGTCGACGACGTCGTGCCCGCGGCGCGCACGCTCGCCGTGCTGTTCGACCCGAAGCAGATACCCGCCGACGCAGTTCGCACCTGGCTCGGGCGTGCAGTCGAGCGGATGCCTCCTGCGCAGGATTCCTCGTCGCTCGCGTCCGCCGCGGCGGCTGGTGAATCGGGGGTGCCCGCCGCCGTGGTGCTCGACGTGGTGTACGACGGCGACGACCTCGACGAGGTGGCCCGGCTCGCCGGCGTCGCGGTGGACGAGCTGGTCAGCAGGCATGCGTCGGCCCTGTGGCGCGTGGCCTTCAGCGGGTTCGCCCCCGGCTTCGGCTACCTCGTCACCGACGACGACTGGTTCGAGGTGCCTCGGCGTACCGCTCCGCGCACGCGGGTGCCCGCGGGGGCCGTCGGCCTCGCCGGCCGCTTCAGCGGTGCGTACCCGAGGGAGGGCCCCGGCGGATGGCAGCTGATCGGACGAACGGATGCCCCGCTCTGGCGCGCGACGGAGCCGCACCCCGCGCTACTCACCCCCGGCACTGTCGTGAGGTTCCGGCCGGTGGAAGCCCTCGACGCGGCCGGCCGCGACGGTGCGGGCCTCACCGGTAGCACCGGCCGTGCAAGCAGCACCGGCCGCACCGGCGGCGCAGGCCGTGCCGATCGCACGGGCAGCAGCGCCAGCACCGGCCGCACCGACGGCACAGTGCCGAGCACCGTTGGCCGCGACTCTGACACGATCGGCCGGAAATCGAACGATCGACCGGACGAGAATCAGTTCTCCGATGCGGCGGATCCTGCGATTCCCGGCGGATCGGACGCCGACATTCAGGCAGGGTCGGACTCCGTGACGGTGCTGCGCTCGGGTCCGCAACTGCTGGTCGAGGACCTCGGCCGGCCAGCCTCGGCGTCCATCGGCGCGGGCAGGTCAGGCGCACTCGACAGGGGCGCCCTCAGGCTGGCCAATCGGCTGGTGGGCAACCTCGAACACGCGGCCGGACTCGAGGTGCTGATCGGAGCGGAACTGCGGTTCGATCGGCCGACGTGGTTCGCAGTGACGGGGGCGGGGGGCGCGCTGCGCGTGAACGGGCATCCGATCGAGCCGGATGCCGCGGTGCTCGCGCACGCCGAGGATGTGCTGGAGCTCGGCCCTGCTCTGCACGGTCTGCGCTACTACGTGGCGCTGCGCGGCGGGGTGAGCGCGCAGCACGAACTCGATTCGGCCTCTACCGATGTCGGCGCACGGGTCGGTGCGGCTCCACTGGCCGACGGTCAGGCGATCGCGCTCGCCGCCGAGGTGGCTGGCGCGATTCCGGCGGTCGACGCACTCACGGTGCCGTCGCCGCCCGACGACGAGGTGGACGTGCACGTGGTCGCGGGTCCCCGCGAGGACTGGTTCGCGCAGGCATCCGTCGACGCGTTCTACGAGATCGAGTGGGAGGTGACGCAGGAGTCGAACCGCGTTGGCGCGCGGCTGCGCTCGCCCGAGGGCGTAGTGCTGAAGCGCTCGCACGACCCGCGACTCCCGGCCGAGCTGCCCAGCGAACCCATGGTGCCCGGCGCGATTCAGGTGCCGCCTTCCGGAGAGCCGATGGTGCTGCTCGCCGACGGGCCGGTCACCGGGGGATATCCGGTGATCGCCGTGGTCGCGGATGCCGACCTCGACCTGTTCGCGCAGCTGCGGCCGGGGCAGCGCATCCGCTTCCGCCACGCTCTGCGCTGACTTCCGCGCTGCTGCTCCGGGGTACGGCCGCTGCGCGCTGCCACCCCGCGCTGTCGCTCCCGGGCTGTCGCTCCCGGGCTGCCGCTCCCGCGCTGCCGCTCGGGCGGCGCCACCCCCGCGTTTCCACCCGGCACTGAGACTTCGTATACGCGACGAGGCCTGGGTGCGTGCGCCATGCATCGTCGTGTACGCGAAGTCTCGACGCAGTGCGCCAAGCCTCGGCGCTGTGCGTGTCAGCCCTTCAGCTGGAACACGCTCCGACCTGGCAACGGGGAGGCGACGGCGGTCTCGTCGGTCACGACGGCGGCGCCGGCCACGAATTGTCTGAGTTCATCGCCTGCGACGGCCTTCGCCGGGTGCGGTCCGCTGGCCAGCAATCGAGGCAGCCAGTCGAGCGGTAGCTGCGCGTTCGAGCCGACGAGCACGATGTTGCCGAAGCGCCTGCCCTTGAGCACCTGCGTCTCGGCAAGGGCCGCGACGTGTTCGACGACCGAGGCGAGCGTGGATGCCTGCCCGCGCGCGAACGACAGCGGCGGCCCGTCCGCCACGTTGACGAGAACAACGCCGTCCGGCTTCAGCAGCGAGGCGGCCTCCCGATAGAACTCGACGCTCGTGACATGAGCAGGCGTACGCGCACCGCTGAAGATGTCGACGATGAGCAGGTCGACGGTGCCGCGCAGACCGGCGGGCAGCTTGCGCACGACCTCGCGGGCATCCCCGTGACGCACCCTGATCTGGGCCGACCTCGGCAACGGCAGCTCCGCCCGCACCAGGTCGACGAGCTCGCTCTCCAGCTCGATCACCTGCTGCCTCGAGCCCGGCCTCGTCGCCGCGATGTAGCGAGGCAGCGTCATGGCGCCGGCGCCGAGGTGGACGGCCGTGATCGGCTCGCCCGGCTCGCGCAAGAGGTCGATCACGTTGCCCATGCGCTGCACGTACTCGAAGAACAGTCTCGTCGGATCGTCGAGATCCACGTGGGATTGGGGCGTTCCGTCAACGATCAGCTGGAACGAGGCGGGCACCCAGCGGTCCGGTTCGATCACGGCGCGCAGGCCGCTGTGCTTCAAAACGACCGACGGATGCTCCTGCACCCCTTCAGCCTAGGATCGCGCCCCCTCAACCCGCGCCATCCGCTCCTTAGGAATCTCCACCCGTTTCTCCACCCGTGGTCGGTGGGCGCACGCCTCCGCCCTGGGAAGAGTGGATGCATCACCTCGTTCGCCGAAGCCGCGCCGATTGCGAACCACCGGTCGAACCATCACACAAGGAGCACCGTGTCCATCTCCCTCCAGCTCGTCACCAACGTGATCCTCATCGTCGTTCTGGTCGCCTGGGTCGGTTACCGCCAGATGACGTGGCGCGTCGTCGACCCAGGGCGCATGTGGCGACTGCCGGCGATCCTTGCCATCGTCGGTGTGGCCACCCTCGGAAGCATGACCAACGTGAAGGCGCTCACGGGTCTCGACATCGCTGTGTTGCTCGGTGAGCTGGTCGTCTCCCTCGCGCTTGGGGCGGTCATGGGGGCGATCGCGATCTTCCGGCCGCTTTCGGCGGACGGCATCCGTCTCTACCGCGAGGCCCACGCGAACGACCGCCGGCCCACCAGCTCTCCCATCAGCCTCGAGACTCGCACCGGCTGGATGGGCCTCGTGCTCTGGGTCGTGCTCATCGCCGTGCGGGTCGGCATGGATGCCCTCGCCGGCATGGCAGGTTCGCACCTGGCCGCATCCACTGGGGTGATCCTGCTCATGGTCGCGGCGAACCGCATTGCGCGAGTCGGCGTCATCCTCTACCGCGCGGGACGGATCAGCGAGCCGGTCGGCGTCTGACGATCGATCGGCAGGGCATCCGCCAGCAGGGCATCGACCTGCTGGGCCTTGACCTGCAGGGTATCGACCAGCAGCGGCGGGCCCATTCGGCTTGGCCGGGCGGCTGCCCCGCCCGAGCCCCGGCAGGACATGCGGGCCGTGCGGCAGGATGGACACCGAATCGACCGCGGGACCGCTCCGGTGCCACCGCCGTCGGCCGCGTCGATGCAGTCGGGACCTACGCGGCGGGGAGGAGCGCAGAGATGACCGAGGTGTTTCTCGGGCCACGGCGCACGCCCTTCGGCATCCTGCTCAACGTGCTCGGCATGGCCTTCGTCGTGGGATACCTCGTGCCCCAGGTCGTGCAGGGAACGGTCTCGCTTCCGCTGGCGACCGTGCCGGCCGCGATCGTCTCGATTGCGGCTTGGATCGGCAGTCTGGTCGTGCCGGCCAGGAAGCTAACCCTCCTACGTGCCACGTATCTCGTCATGGTCGTCGGCGGGGCTCTTGCGGCATGGGCGACCAACGGGCTGCTCGTCGTACCGGTGATCGCCGGCGTCATGCAGCTGGGGGCGATCGAACATCCGCCGTGGCTCACTTATGTCGGCGCTCTGATCGCAGGAGGACTTCTCCTCGTCGTGCCCCTCATCGTCACCCTCACCGGGAGCAGATCGGTGACGCCGGAGGGCATCCTGTCACTCGAAGCGACGGTGCTCGTGGCGCTGCTGGGCGGCGCGAACCGCAGGCAGGCTCGCGCCAGGCAGGCCGCCGCAGTCGAACTCGCCGAACGGACATCCGCGATGCGCGAGGAACAGGCGAAAGCGTCGGCGCTCGCCGCGCGCCAGACTCTCGCGCGCGACATGCACGACGTGCTGGCGCACAGCCTCGGCGGTCTGGTCATCCAGCTCGACGCCGTGGAGGCGCAGCTCGAGGCAGGCGAAACGGATGCCGCGCTCAGCCGGCTGCACGACGCACGCTCGATGGCGGCATCCGGGCTCGCAGAGGCGCGCCGGGCGGTGGAGGCTCTGCGGTCCGAGACGGATGCGCCGGCATCCGTTCGCACCGCGGATCTCGGCGCGCAGCTCATCGATCTCGTCGACGCGCACGAGCGGCTCGGCGGCCGGCTGCGATTCGAGCAGCTCGGCAGTCCGACCGATGTACCGGAGCCGGTCGCGACGGCGCTCCGACGTGCGCTGCAGGAGTCGCTGAGCAACGCCCGCAAGCACGCCCCAGGTGAGCCGGTCGAGGTGCGGATCTCCTGGCGTCCTGACGCCGTCGAACTCGAGGTGGCGAATCCGCTCAGGGCGTTTGCGCCGGCATCCGCTTCCGGGAACCGTGCAGCGACCGGATTGGCGGCAACGGGATCGGGGAAGGGTCTTGTGGGTATGCGCGAACGCTTCGCGGGGCTGCCGGGCGGTGTCGTCGAGTGCGGCGTGCGGAATGGCAGGTTCGAAGTCCGCGCTTCGGCTTCGCTGACCCCGAAGGGCACGGCATGACCGACAAGGAGAACGAGCCGCACATCCGTGTTGTGGTCGCCGACGACCAGGCGATCGTGCGCGACGGCCTGGTGACCGTGCTCGACCTGCTGCCCGACATAGAGGTGGTCGGCGAGGCCGCAGACGGCGAGCAGGCGGTGGCGATGGTGGGAGAGCGGCACCCGGACGTCGTGCTCATGGACTTGCGGATGCCCGTGCTCGACGGAGCCGCAGCGACGGCGCGTATCACGGCGGAGCATCCGGACACGGCCGTGCTCGTGCTCACCACGTTCGCCGACGACGCCTCGGTGATGGGAGCGCTCCGCGCAGGCGCTCGCGGATACCTCACCAAGGATGCCTCCCGCGCCGAGGTCGCGGCGGCCGTGCGTTCGGTCGCGCGTGGCCAGACGACGCTCGCCGGGGAAGTCGGAGCCCGTCTCATCGGCGGCCTCACAGGCACTTCGGGGGGCTCGGGACGGGAACCGGAATCCGCGGAGCTCGCGGCGCTGCCGGAGCCTGCGGCGTTGCCGGAACCCGCGGCGTTGTCAGGGACGCAGCGGTCGGCCCAGATGCCGGCGTCGCCCAGGGGCGGCGCCTTGTCCGCCGAGGAGTTGCGCCACGGACATCCGCAGTTGACCGTGCGCGAGTCCGAAGTGCTCGCGCTCGTCGGCCAAGGGCTGAGCAACACCGAGATCGCTGCGAACCTCTATGTCAGCGTGGCGACGGTGAAGACCCACATCAACTCGATCTTCGCCAAGCTCGGCCTGCGCGACCGTGCGCAGGCGATCGCCCTCGTCCGCCCCTGACGGTCCGAAAGCTCGGCCGCACCCTCCCCGCGAGCAGCGCCGGGCGGTACCCGTCTTGCTTCTCCCGAACCGGCAGTGACCGTCTTGCTTGTCCCGAGTTGGCAGTGTCCGTCTGGCTATTCCCGTCTGGGCAGTGCCCGTCTTGCTCGGCCCGAACGGGCAGTGCCCGTCTTGCTCGGCCCGAACGCGCCGTGCCGTCCTGCTTCTCCCGGTGACCAGCACCCGTCTTCTCTGCCGATTTCAGGAGATCCCCGGAGCCGTCGCCACTATTGGCGTGGCTTCCTCACCATCCTGAAATACTGCTGCGACAAGCGGGGGGAGTACTGCTGCGGCAAGCGATGGGCGCCCTTCAACCGGGCGGTCTGGCCGCCCACAGAGGCTCTGCGGCCTGCGGCCCACGGGGGTGCACGCGGAATGGTGGCCCTTCTGCTCACAGCGAGTACACGGTGCCCGCGGCGCCCCCGGCGCGCCAGAGATGGCGCCGGGCTCGCACGATCGAAAGGATCAGCGCCTCCACTCGGTCCCACTCGAACATGACGTGGCTGTACTTCAGGCGGAGCACGATGTAGCCCTGCGCGACGAGTGCCATGTCTCGGTCGTAGTCACGGGTCGACTGATACCCATCGTGGAAGGTCGCGCTGTCGCATTCGATCACCAAGCGTTGGCCGACGACCAGGTCAACGAACCCCACCCCATCGATCCACACCTGGGTTCGTGCGCGCACGCCCTTGCGACGCAGGAGAATCCGGCACCGGGATTCGGTGCCGGATTGAGACGCAGGGTCTGCCCACTCGGCGATCCGCGCCGAGATGGTCCGCAGATCCTGAAGTTCGAAGAGGTGTCTATTCAGGGCCGAATCGGCCATGGCGACGGCGGCGTCGAACGAAAGGCATTGGATCGCATCCTTCACGACCTGAAGAGGCGCGGCGACGGCCGTTGCCTTGGTGCTTCCGGCAGCCCAGTGCAAACAGAGCACATTCCCTGCCGTCGGCGGCAGAGGCCGCAGCCGCGACGCGTTTCGCGGGACGAGCACGTGAAGCCTGGAATCGAGTGGTGTCCACATCGAGTAGTGACGCGCCGCCGACGCACTGGTCAGCACGCCGCCCACGTGCACGGCGAGTTTTGCGTGAGCATCCGCTGCGGGCTCGGCGTACCACCCTCGCCTCACCCGCTCGAGGCGGCCACTGCTTATCGCATCGGCTATGGCGTAGCGAGAATGGCCCAGTAAGCGAAGCTCGGCAAGGGGAAAGACTCCGAGTCGCGGTTCATCCATGCACTGCAGGATGTCGGCAGAAGCCTCCGGCGGAACGGGCGCCGAAGCGGATTGTGGATGAGGGCTCAGGCTGTGGGCTTGGGGAGGACGAGCTGGAGCGGCGGGCCTCGCCGACGACGCGACGCGTTTTCAGGCCACGCGCGCAGTCGTGGACACTATCGAGATGCGTCGCGGCATGTCCTGAAAAACGCCTGGTGATCAATACGCCCGGAATCGCGACCGCTGTTTCGGCCGGCGTTCCGACCACACACACCGAAGGCCCGCGGGCACGGCACGTTCGCGCCGGCCCAGCGGCAACGACACCCTCGCCCGGCACGGCCCAGCGGCAACGACACGTTTTCAGGCGACGCGCGCACCGGTCGACACTGTGTGGATGCCTGGCGGCACGTCCTGAAAACCGGCTGCTGGCGCCGCCGCGAGCGGCATCTGCCGGCAAAGACACGTTTTCAGGCGACGCGCGCACCGGTCGACACTGTGTGGATGCCTGGCGGCACGTCCTGAAAACCGGCTGCTGCTGCCGCCGCGAGCGGCATCTGCCGGCAAAGACACGTTTTCAGGCGGCACGAGCACCCGTCGACACTGTGTGGATGCCTCGCAGTATGTCCTGAAAACCGCCTGCCGGCGCCGGCGGGGGGCGGCATCCGCCGCCGCGACACGCCGGCTCAGCAGAGCTGCGCGACGGCGGCGCGCGGAATAAACCGGCTGGTCCGGGCGCTTATACTGCTGAATTCTCGATCGGTCAAGAAAAAACTGGACACGGCGCGTCGCATTGACATATAGTTGTTCTTTGCGCTCCCACACTCATGCCTTCATATTGCGGTCGGCTCTGCGTGTCCCCGGTGTGTGCATGGGCTGGGTCCTCGAAGGGTCCTGATCACGGAGGTTCTGCTTGCAGACCGCTTCGTCGACAGGGCCATGGGCCGGTCAGATACGAGCACAACGGCAGGGCACCACTGTAGCGGGAGTCTTCGTCCACACCACAACCTGACCGACAGTCACCCGTGGTCCCCATGAGGGACCCCATGGAGGTTATTTCCTTGGCTGCTGCGCGCAACGCATCTTCCACCACCACACCCAAGAACGGACGAAACTTCTCTCGTCTCTCGTTCGCCAAGATCACCGACACCCTCACCGTTCCAGATCTCCTCGCACTGCAGACGGAGAGCTTCGACTGGCTGGTCGGAAGCGACGCGTGGAAGGCTCGCGTCGCCGAAGCCGAGGCGCAAGGTCGTCAGGATCTGCCGGGCAACAGCGGTCTGGAGGAGATCTTCGAAGAGATCTCTCCCATCGAAGACCTGAGCGAGACCATGCAGCTCTCGTTCACCAACCCCTTCCTCGAGGAGAAGAAGTACTCCATCGACGAGTGCAAGGAGAAGGGCAAGACCTACTCCGCACCGCTCTACGTCGAAGCGGAGTTCATGAACCACATCACCGGTGAGATCAAGACTCAGACGGTGTTCATGGGCGACTTCCCGCTGATGACCGAGAAGGGCACGTTCATCATCAACGGCACCGAGCGTGTCGTCGTGTCCCAGCTCGTCCGCAGCCCCGGCGTGTACTTCGAGCGCACTGCCGAGAAGACGAGCGACAAGGACATCTACTCGGCCCGCATCATCCCGAGCCGTGGCGCATGGCTCGAGTTCGAGGTCGACAAGCGCGACCAGGTGGGTGTGCGCATCGACCGCAAGCGCAAGCAGTCCGTGACGGTCTTCCTGAAGGCCCTCGGTCTGACGAGCGAGGAGATCCTGCAGGAGTTCAAGGGGTTCACGTCCATCGAGCTCACCTTGGAGAAGGACACCATCCTCACCAAGGAAGAGGCCCTCAAGGACATCTACCGCAAGCTCCGTCCGGGCGAGCAGGTGGCAGCAGAGGCCGCCCGCGCACTGCTCGACAACTACTACTTCAACCCGAAGCGCTACGACCTCGCCAAGGTCGGCCGGTACAAGATCAACCGCAAGCTGGGCCTGGATGCCCCGCTGTCGGACTCCGTGCTGACCCCGCAGGACATCATCAAGACCATCAAGTACCTGGTGGCCCTGCACGACCCGACGGCTCCCAGCGTCAAGCAGCTTGGTGAGAACACCTACGCGATCGACGGCGTTCGTGCGGGCAAGCCCGCAGACATCCGCCTGGATGTCGACGACATCGACCACTTCGGAAACCGCCGCATCCGTGCGGTCGGCGAGCTCATCCAGAACCAGGTGCGCACCGGCCTCAGCCGTATGGAGCGCGTGGTTCGCGAGCGCATGACCACGCAGGACATCGAGGCGATCACGCCGCAGACCCTGATCAACGTGCGCCCCGTGGTCGCGGCGATCAAGGAGTTCTTCGGAACCAGCCAGCTGTCGCAGTTCATGGACCAGAACAACCCGCTCGCGGGTCTGACCCACAAGCGTCGCCTTTCGGCGCTGGGCCCTGGTGGTCTGTCCCGTGATCGCGCAGGTGTCGAGGTGCGTGACGTTCACCCGTCGCACTACGGCCGCATGTGCCCCATCGAGACGCCTGAAGGCCCGAACATCGGTCTGATCGGCTCGCTGGCATCCTTCGCGCGCATCAACTCGTTCGGGTTCATCGAGACGCCGTACCGCAAGGTCGTGAACGGCAAGGTCACCGACCAGATCGACTACCTGACCGCGTTCGAGGAGGACGACTTCATCGTCGCCCAGGCCAACGCCCCGCTGAAGGCGGACGGCCACTTCGCCGAGGACCGCGTTCTGGCCCGCCAGAAGGGCGGCGAGGTCGACCTCGTTCCGGCCGACCAGATCGGCTACATGGATGTCTCGCCGCGCCAGATGGTCTCGGTGGGCACCTCGCTCATCCCGTTCCTCGAGCACGACGACGCGAACCGCGCCCTCATGGGTGCGAACATGCAGCGTCAGGCGGTGCCGCTGCTGCGCAGCGAGTCGCCGAACGTCGGAACCGGCATGGAGGGTTACGCAGCCATCGACGCCGGGGACGTGCTCACGGCCGAGAAGGCCGGCGTCGTCGCGGAGGTCTCGGCGGATGCCGTCACCATCCAGCTCGACGAGGGCGGAACGCAGACCTACTACCTGCGCAAGTTCGACCGCTCCAACCAGGGCACGAGCTACAACCACCGCGTGATCGTCAACGCCGGTGAGCGCATCGAGGCAGGCGAGGTCATCGCCGACGGTCCCGCGACGGAGAACGGCGAGCTCGCGCTCGGCAAGAACCTTCTCGTGGCGTTCATGCCGTGGGAGGGCTACAACTACGAGGACGCGATCATCCTCAGCCAGAACCTGGTGAAGGACGACACCCTCTCCTCGATCCACATCGAGGAGTACGAGGTGGATGCCCGCGACACCAAGCTGGGCAAGGAAGAGATCACGCGCGACCTGCCGAACGTCAGCCAGGAACTGCTGGCCGACCTCGACGAGCGCGGCATCATCCGGATCGGTGCCGAGGTGCGCCCCGGCGACATCCTCGTCGGCAAGGTCACCCCGAAGGGCGAGACCGAGCTGTCGGCCGAGGAGCGCCTGCTGCGCGCCATCTTCAACGAGAAGAGCCGCGAGGTGCGCGACACCTCGCTCAAGGTTCCCCACGGTGAAGAGGGCACGGTCATCGGCGTCAAGGTGTTCGACGCGGTGGATGGCGACGACGAGCTCGGAAGCGGCGTCAACCAGCGTGTCGTGGTCTACATCGCTCAGAAGCGCAAGATCACGGCGGGTGACAAGCTCGCGGGCCGCCACGGCAACAAGGGCGTCATCTCGCGCATCCTGCCCGTCGAAGACATGCCGTTCCTCGCGGACGGCACGCCGGTCGACGTCATCCTCAACCCGCTCGGCGTTCCCGGCCGCATGAACTTCGGCCAGGTGCTGGAGATCCACCTCGGGTGGGCCGCCAAGCAGGGCTGGAAGGTCGAGGGCAACCCGGACTGGTCCGGACGCCTTCCCGAGGTCGCACGTGAGGCGGCGCCGAACACCAAGGTGGCGACGCCGGTGTTCGACGGTGCGCTGGAGGAGGAGATCGCAGGTCTGCTCGATTCCACGCTGCCGAACCGCGATGGCGAGCGTCTGATCGACCACAGCGGCAAGACGCAGCTGTTCGACGGCAGGAGCGGTGAGCCGTTCCCCGAGCCGGTCTCGGTGGGCTACATGTACATCCTGAAGCTGCACCACCTGGTCGACGACAAGATCCACGCGCGTTCGACCGGACCGTACTCGATGATCACCCAGCAGCCGCTCGGTGGTAAGGCGCAGTTCGGTGGTCAGCGTTTCGGCGAGATGGAGGTGTGGGCCCTCGAGGCGTACGGCGCTGCCTACGCACTTCAGGAGCTGCTCACCGTCAAGTCCGACGACATCCTGGGCCGCGTGAAGGTCTACGAGGCCATCGTCAAGGGCGAGAACATTCAGGAGCCGGGCATCCCGGAGTCCTTCAAGGTTCTGATCAAGGAGATGCAGTCGCTCTGCCTGAACGTCGAGGTGCTCTCGGCAGACGGCACCCCGGTGAGTCTTCGCGACACGGATGACGAGGCATACCGTGCGGCGGAGGAGCTCGGCATCAACCTGTCCAGCCACTTCGAGTCGTCGTCCATTGACGACATCTGAAGCCAGCCAGACCTTCTGACGAACTTTTCTTACTAGGAGAGAAATTGCTCGACGTAACAACTTTTGACGAGCTGCGTATCGGCCTGGCCACGGCAGACGACATTCGTCGTTGGTCTCACGGTGAGGTCAAGAAGCCCGAGACGATCAACTACCGCACCCTGAAGCCGGAGAAGGACGGTCTGTTCGGTGAGCAGATCTTCGGACCCTCCCGCGACTGGGAGTGCGCGTGCGGCAAGTACAAGCGAGTGCGCTTCAAGGGCATCGTGTGCGAGAGGTGCGGTGTCGAGGTCACGAAGTCCTCGGTGCGCCGTGAGCGCATGGGCCACATCGAGCTCGCCGCTCCCGTCACGCACATCTGGTACTTCAAGGGCGTGCCCTCGCGCCTCGGCTACCTGCTCGACATGGCGCCGAAGGACCTCGAGAAGGTCATCTACTTCGCCGCCTACATGGTGATCGACGTGGACGAGAAGGCTCGCCACGAAGACCTGCCCGGCCTCGAGAACGAGCTGCGCCTCGAGATCAAGGCGCTCACCGACCAGCGCGACGCCCGTGTTGCCGAGCGCCTGGCGAAGCTCGAGACAGACCTCGCCGCCCTGGAAGAAGAGGGCGCCAAGGCCGACCAGAAGCGCCGCACCCGCGACGGCGCCGAGAAGGAGATGTCGCAGGTCCGCAAGGGCTTCGACGAAGACATCGCCCGTCTCGAGCGCGTGTGGGAAGGCTTCCGCACGCTCAAGGTCGGCGACCTCAAGCCAGAGGATGCCGACTTCAACGAGCTCGTCGACCGTTACGGCCTGTACTTCACGGCCTACATGGGGGCAGAGGCGATCAAGCGTCGCCTCGAGGCGTTCGACCTGCAGGCCGAGTCCGAGCTGCTCCGCGACCAGATCGCGAACGGCAAGGGACAGAAGAAGATCCGCGCGATCAAGCGACTGCGCGTCGTCTCCTCGTTCCTCGCAACGGGCAACTCGCCCGCGGCCATGGTGCTCGACGTCGTTCCGGTGATCCCGCCTGAGCTGCGCCCGATGGTGCAGCTCGACGGTGGCCGTTTCGCAACGAGCGACCTGAACGACCTGTACCGTCGCGTGATCAACCGCAACAACCGTCTGCGCCGCCTTCTCGACCTCGGGGCTCCCGAGATCATCGTGAACAACGAGAAGCGCATGCTGCAGGAGGCCGTCGACGCGCTGTTCGACAACGGCCGCCGCGGTCGTCCCGTCACGGGGACCGGCAACCGTGCCCTGAAGTCCCTGAGCGACATGCTCAAGGGAAAGCAGGGTCGCTTCCGCCAGAACCTGCTGGGCAAGCGCGTCGACTACTCGGGCCGTTCGGTCATCATCGTGGGCCCGCAGCTCAAGCTGCACCAGTGCGGTCTGCCGAAGGACATGGCGCTCGAGCTGTTCAAGCCGTTCGTCATCAAGCGGCTGATCGACCTGCAGCACGCGCAGAACATCAAGGCCGCCAAGCGCATGGTGGAGCGCGCGAACCCGCAGGTGTGGGACGTGCTCGAGGAGATCATCCGCGAGCGCCCCGTACTGCTGAACCGTGCGCCTACGCTGCACCGTCTGGGCATCCAGGCCTTCGAGCCGCAGCTCGTCGAGGGTAAGGCCATCCAGCTGCACCCGCTCGTCTGCGCCGCGTTCAACGCGGACTTCGACGGCGACCAGATGGCTGTGCACCTGCCGCTGTCGGTGGAGGCCCAGGCCGAGGCGCGCATCCTGATGCTCGCATCGAACAACATCCTGAAGCCGTCCGACGGCCGCCCGGTGACCCTGCCCGCACAGGACATGATCATCGGCCTGCACCACCTGACCACGGTCAAGCAGGGTGCGACGGGTGAGGGCCGTGCGTTCTCGTCGGTCTCCGAGGCGATCCTCGCCAAGGACCAGGGCTCGCTCGACCTGAACGCCAAGGTGCGCATCCGTCTCACGGGTCTGTACCTGGCGGAAGAGGATGCCCCCGAAGGCTTCGTGCAGGGCGGAACCGCTCTTCGCGAGACCACGCTCGGTCGTGCGATCTTCAACGAGACGCTGCCGGAGGACTACCCCTGGGTGGAGGCCGTCGCCGACAAGGGCAAGCTCTCCTCGATCGTGAACGACCTGGCCGAGCGTTACCCGAAGGTGGAGGTCGCCGCCACGCTTGACCGCGTGAAGGATGCCGGCTTCTACTGGGCAGCGCGCTCGGGCGTCACCGTCGCGCTGAGCGACATCGTCACCCCGCCCTCGAAGAAGGAGATCATCGCCTCCTACGAGAAGAAGGCGGCGAAGGTTCAGAGCGAGTACGAGAAGGGTCTGACCACCGAGGCTGAGCGCCGCCAGGAGCTCATCAAGATCTGGACGGATGCCACCGACGAGGTCGCCAAGGCCATGCGCGAGAACTTCCCGGAGCACAACACCATCAACCGCATGGTGTCGTCCGGGGCTCGTGGTAACTGGCTGCAGGTGCGCAACATCGCAGGTATGCGCGGTCTGGTGAACAACCCGAAGGGTGAGATCATCCCGCGTCCGATCATCTCGAGCTACTCAGAGGGTCTCTCGGTGGCCGAGTACTTCATCGCGACGCACGGTGCCCGCAAGGGTCTGGCCGACACCGCTCTTCGTACCGCCGACTCGGGTTACCTCACGCGTCGTCTCGTCGACGTCTCGCAGGATGTCATCATCCGCGAAGACAACTGCGGAACGACGAAGGGTCTTGACCTCTCGATCGGCGCGCGCAACTCCGAGGGCGTGCTCATCCGCGACGAGAACGTGGAGAACTCCGTGTTCGGCCGCAGCCTGTCCACCGATGTGGTGGACGAGAAGGGCACGGTCGTGGCCGAGGCCGGTGAGGACGTCGGTGACGTTCTGATCGAAAAGCTGATCGGGGCGGGCGTCGAGACCATCCGGGTGCGCTCCGTGCTGACCTGCGAGTCCGCAGTCGGCGTCTGCGCGCAGTGCTACGGCCGCTCCCTGGCCACGGGCAAGCTCGTGGACATCGGCGAGGCCGTCGGCATCATCGCGGCGCAGTCCATCGGTGAGCCGGGTACGCAGCTGACGATGCGTACCTTCCACACGGGTGGCTCGGCATCCGCCGACGACATCACGCAGGGTCTTCCCCGCGTGCAGGAGCTGTTCGAGGCACGCACCCCGAAGGGTGCGTCCCCGATCGCCGAGGCCGCAGGCCGCGTGCGCATCGAGGACACCGAGAAGGCCCGCTACGTCGTGCTCACCCCCGACAACGGCGACGAGGAGCACCGCTACCAGGTGCTCAAGCGCTCGACGCTGCTCGTCGAGGACGGCGACCACGTGGAGCTCGGTCAGCAGTTCATTGTCGGCACGGTCGACCCCAAGGAGGTGCTGCGCGTGCGTGGCATCCGCGCGGTGCAGGAGCACCTCGTGGGCGGCGTGCAGGGCGTGTACCGCTCGCAGGGCGTGCCGATCCACGACAAGCACATCGAGGTCATCGTGCGGCAGATGCTGCGCAAGGTGACCGTGGTGGATCACGGCGAGACCGACCTGCTGCCAGGTGAGTTCGTCGACCGCGCGAAGTACAACGAGATCAACCGTGCTGCGCTCGCCGAGGGCAAGAAGACGGCATCCGCTCGCCAGGAGGTCATGGGTATCACCAAGGCCTCGCTCGCGACGGAGTCGTGGTTGTCGGCCGCGTCGTTCCAGGAGACCACGCGTGTGCTCACGCAGGCCGCCATGGAGGGCAAGCGCGATCCGCTGATCGGTCTCAAGGAGAACGTGATCATCGGAAAGCTGATCCCTGCGGGCACGGGTCTCACCCGTTACCGCAACGTGACGGTCGAGCCCACCGAGGAGGCGAAGGCGGAGCGTTACCCGAACCGCATCTTCACCGACGACACCGTGTTCAACGAGAACGATCTGAGCTTCGTCGACTTCGACAGCTTCAGCTCGGACGACTACACCCCCGGTACCTACAACTGACCAAGGTGAGAGCGAAACGAGCTTGCTCGTTTCGCCGAACCGCGGGAAGTTGTGAGCCGCGAAGCGGCGATACAACTGATTGAGGGAGGGGAAAGCAAGCTTGCTTGCTTTCCCTGCGAGGCAACCGCCTCACCGGGACACGAGGAGCCCCGCGCCATCACGGCGCGGGGCTCCTCGTCATTTCCGCTGCATGCCTGCGCAACGGTGGATCCGCACTCTTCCTGCCCCCTGCGGTGTGCCTAGCGCAAGCCCGTTGCGGCCGCTGCTACCGTGGCGCAAGCTGTCGAGCGGCTCAGCCGCGAGCACCGCGACAGGTGACTGAGCCTGATGGGCGGCGAAGCCGCGAACATTGCAGGGGGCACCATGAGCAACGAGACACCGCACGGGTCAGGCGCGGACGAGACGCGTAAGCCCGTCGAGCAGCGACCGGTGGACGAGGACGCACCGGAGTCGACCGATGCCGCCGGTGGGGAGCTGGACGATTCCGCGCCGGCCGAGACGAGGCGCATCGACGAGGTGCCGACGGATGCCGGTGAGCCGGCTTCGGGCGCACCCCTCGATGAGGAGAGCGCTGCAGAGCCGACGGGCGCTGCACAGCCGGCGTACGTCGGCGACGACACGGCCGCGTTCGACGTGATCCGTGGGAACGACGACGTGCCGGCCACCGAGAGGTCGGAGCCGACCGTATTGCCGCCCGAGCCCTCAGGCGGGGCCGCGACCACAAGCGACGACGGGACGGGGATCGGCTCAGCCGATTCCGCGGCGGCCACCGCACCGGCCGACTCCGCGCCCGCAGACTACGAGAGCAGTCACGCTCGGTACGGCGAGCCAACGCCCGCCGATGCCGGTACGCCGCAGTACGGAAGCACTGCAGGCGAGACCGCGCCCACCGGGTATGGGGACGCCGAGCCCGGATATGCCGAGCAAGCTCCGGCCGGCTATGCGCCGAGCGAGCCGGCTCCGGCCGGCTACGCGCCCGCAGAACAGACCGCCGCAGGGTACCCGCCTGCCGAGCAGGCGCCGGTGTACGGTGCGCCAGCCCAGGCGGCTCCCGCCGGAGCACCAGCGGCCGCTCCCGTCACCGAAGAGCCGGCGGCCGAACCCGCAGCGACACAGACGAATGCCGAACCGGAGCCGGTCCCGTACGCCGCGACCGCCGCGGCCGCTACGCCTATGTATGTCACGGCTCCGACGCCGCCGAGGAGGCGGGGCAACCGGCTCGTGGGCATCCTCATCGATGTGATCGCCGCAGTCGTGTACGCCGTCGTGTTCGCGGCCGTAGCACTCGGCATCTTCGCGCTTCGCAATCCGCACACGGCCGTGAATCTCTGGGAGCGCTACCTGCAGACGGCCGGCTTCTGGGCTCCCGTCGTGGTGTTCTTCCTCGTCTACGCGCTCGTCATCGCGATCGTGAACCGCGCCGGATGGTGGGCGCACGTCATCGGGTCGTTCGTCGTCGGCGTCGCCGTGTACTTCGGCTACGTTGCCGGCGCGCTGGTCACGGTGCAGGCGTGGACCCTGAAGACGAGCGAGGTGAACCAGTTCCTCGGGACCCTCTGGGTCAGTCCGCTGACCATCGCGGCTGCCGTGGTGGCGCGCGAAGTGGCGATGTGGTTCGGCGCCTGGATCGCAGCCCGTGGCCGCAGGGTGCGCGCGGCAAACCTCGAGGCTCAGCGCGAACACGAGCGTCGGATGGCGGCAGGCCCGGCAACACCAGCGGCCTGAGCCGGCAAAGGTCGTCCGCGGGTCAGGCAACACCTGCATCGACCGCGCGCCATCGCGGGCCGGCCTGGGGAGCAGGCGGTCGAGCGAGCACCGGCGCGCGTGAGTATCGGCGGTAGTCTCCAGGCTAGGCAGCAGCATCCGATCATGGAATTCCGTCGTTACGCAGCAACTCTCGCCGTCTTCGCGACGGCCCTGTACGCCGCGCTGCTCATTGCGGCGCTCGGTGTGCTCAGCGTGCTGCTGAATCGGGACGTGATCGACGAACCGGATGCCGGTCCCCTCGCCGGTCCCATCGCAGCGGGTGCAGCGGCGGCGGTGGTCTTCGTCGTGCTCCTGGTGCGCGCGCGGCGGAGCGAGCGGCGGGCGCATGACATCGCGATCGGCCCCGCCCTGCTGGCCGGCATCGGCTCATACGTGGCGTACACCGTCGCGGGAGGCGTGGTCGTGGCCGTCGCCGATCCGTACCGATTCGTTCCCTTCGCGGTCGCGCAGCTCATCGGTCCGTTCGCGGCCGCGGCGGGCATCCTGTCTGTCGTCGTCGTGCTGCTGGACATGATCGTGCTGTCGTCACGTTTCGACGAGCGTGGCCGGCCGCGATGGCCCTGGGAGAAACGCGGCGACTGAGCGTCGGCGGCGTGTCGCTGCTCGCGCGTTCCGCTTCGCTGGGCCTCGCGCGTTCCGCTTCGCTGGGCCTCGCGCGTTCCACTTCGCCGGACGTCGCGCGTTCCGCTGTCACAAAATGCGGATGTCCCGGGTTGCGACCCGCATTATGTGACAGCGGAGTGACGGAGACGGGTCCGCGAAGCCCATCGGTGTCAGCGAGGGCGGCGGCCCTGTGGAGACGGACCGAGGCCGTCGCCCGGGATGCGGCATGGTTCCTGACATGCGCAGGTCGTCGATTCCGCCCGAGTTGGGGCGCATCTTCACGTCCGCTGCGGCCCGGGATGCCGGCGTAGCGGCATCCCGTCTTCGCGCACGCGACCTCGACTCACCATTCCACGGCGTACGTGCCATCCCGTTGCCCGACAAAGCAGATTCGGTCGAGCTTCACGTCGAGGAGCTGGCCCGCAGATATGCCGCGCGCATGGCCGAACACGAGTTCTTCAGCCACCTGACGGCGGCGACGATCTGGCGGCTGCCACTGCCGCCTGGGTCCCTCGATCCCAACGTGGTGCACGTGAGCGTTGTGGCGCCGAGGCGTGCTCCGCGTGCTCGAGGTGTGGTCAGGCACCAAGCGCGAGCTGCAAGCACGACCGTGTGCGAGCATCCTGACTCGGGTCTGCGTGTGTCGAGCCCGGCATCGACCTGGGCCAGCGTCGCCGCAATTCTCGTGCATCCGTACGACGTCGTCGCCGTCGCGGATGCCGTCGCGCGCGTGCCACGAATGCCCGGCGGGTTTTCGCGGGCTCCCGCGTCGCCGCTCGGCACCATTGCGGAGCTGCATGACGCCGCGAACTCAGGGCGACGGGTCGGCGGCGCAGCGCTGCGCGCCGCGTTGCCCTTGGTTCGTACGGGCGCGTCGTCGCGACCCGAGACGTGGACGCGACTCACACTTGTCGCCGCCGGCCTGCCGGAGCCCGAGCTCGATCACGATGTGTTCGATTCGCATGGAACCTTCCTCGCCTGCGTCGACATGGCCTACCCGGCGCTGCGGGTTGCCATCGAGTACGAAGGCGATCACCATCGGAGCGATCCGGCCCAGTGGGCGAAAGACGTGGACCGCATAGACAGGCTGGCCGAGCGCGGGTGGCGGGTGATCAGGGTCACGCCCAGACTGCTGTTCCGTCACCCAGAGGAACTGGTCGGCGGGTGCGCTCGGCCTGCGACTCAGCGCGGTAGCCCACGCCGGCGCCGCAGGCCCGGCCAGCGCGCATCCCGTCCGTTGGAGTCGCGCGCGTTCGTGTTGCCCTTCCGCTGTCACAAAACGTGGGTACGGCGGAGGAGGACCCGCATTTTGTGACAGCGGAACGCCGGTAGACGGCAGCGGATGCAGCGGATGCAACGGATGCAACGGATGCAACGGGTGCTTCGAGCGTTCGAAGAGGGATTTGCCCTCACTCTTGACAGCGCAAGTACTATATCTGTTACAGTACTCGACATGGAAGACAACACCGGCTCCGGCGGGCACCCGTCCGGTGCGCATCCCTCCGGCGGCCCAGACGCCGAAGACGCGAGCGGCGGGCAGCGGGGCGGCCAACGGGAGCCGCTCGGGGCATCCGCTGCGTTCGCGTCCGATCTGCTGCGTGGGCACACCGACACGATCGTGCTCGGCGTGTTGCAGCGCGGAGACGGCTACGGCTACGAGATCCACAAGGCGATCCGCGACGCCGCGGGCGGTGAGTACGAGATCAAGGAGGCGACGCTGTACGCCAGCTTCCGCCGTCTGACAAAGGACGGACTCATCGAGCCGTACTGGGGTGACGAGACCCAGGGCGGTCGCCGCAAGTACTACCGCATCACCGACGCCGGCCGCGCTGTCTATCGACGCAACGTCGAGGACTGGCTGGCGACGCAGCAGATCATCAACAGACTCCTGAATCTGAAAGGGGGCCGCTCATGAGCGCCCGTGACCAGGGAGAGCTCGACGCGCGCCTCGATGAGGCGTTCCGACGCTTTCCCGACACCGACGAGCTCCACGACCTTAAAGACGAGTTGCGGGCGAGCCTGGCGGCCCGCGTCGCCGAGTTGGAGGCATCCGGTTCTGGCCCCACCGCTGCCGTGACCGCAGCCTTCGACGAGCTCGGCGATCTTGCCCAGCTCGTCGCGGAGGTGACGGGTGAGCCGGTGTCCGCAGCAGACCCCGCACCCCCAACGGATGCCTCGCGAAAGCCGACGGATGCCGCCTCCCGCGCGAGCGACGCGTTCGAGCTGCTCCGCCGCCACAAGGTGCGTCCTCGGCCGTTGTTCGTGGTGCGCACCGTGGTGCTCGCGGTCGTCGCCGCGGCGGGACTCGCGCTGACAGTGTTGGCGGCACTGGGCATCCTCGGGTGGCCGCTCGCCGCATCCGTCGCAGTAGCCGTCGTGCTGCTCGCCGCACCCGTGGGCGTGATCGTCGGGGACGGAACGCACCAGGAGACCACCACCAACTACCCGCTGCCCGGCCGGCGTGCCGTAGGCTACGGCGCCGGCGCATTCCTCGGACTGGCCGGGCTCGCCCTCGCCGGTCTGTTCTTCGGCACCATGCGGGACGTGTGGCTGCTCGTGGTCGCGGCGCCTCTCGTCGTGATCTCGATCGCCTGGTTCAGCTATCTAGGAGCCACGCAGACGAACCGCAAGAAGCCGTGGGCGGCCAGACTCCGTACCGAATACGCCGGTTACGACGGGGGCGACCGCTTCAGCAAAGACCCGGCAGCCGCCGCGAGGTTCGGCATCTACACGGTCGTGATCATGGTGCTGTCGATCGCCGGGTTCGTCGTGCTCAGCCTCACTATCGGATTCCTCTGGTCGTGGCTGGCGCTCGTCGCGGGGTTCGTCGTCTTCTTCCTCGTGCTTGCGCGGATGCTCTTCGTTCCCGAACACGGTTCCGCCACCGCCCAGCGCTCCACCCACAACTTCACTTCAGACGACAAGGAGAGCCGGTCATGAACGACGTAACGGCATATCAGGCGGCAGCCGCGCGCATCGCGGTCGATGTCGCAGACCTCACGAAGACCTACCGCGGCGCACGTCGTGCACCCGTTCACGCGCTGCGCGGACTGACCTTCCAGGTGCCTGCGGGCATCGTGTTCTCGATGCTCGGCCCGAACGGCGCAGGCAAGTCCACGACGACGAAGATCCTCACGACGCTCAGCCGCCCGAGCGGCGGATCCGCACGCATCGACGGCATCGACGTGGTGCGGCGGCCGGCCGAGGTGCGTCAGCACATCGGCTACGTGTCGCAGGGCGCCAGCACCGACCCCCTGCTCACCGGAACGGAGAACCTCGTGCTCGCCGGCCGACTGCGGGGCATGAGCTCCGCGGATGCCAGGGCGCGGGCATCCGCTCTGCTCACCGAGTTCGGCCTGGCCGAGGCAGCGCACCGCCCGGTCGGCAAGTTCTCCGGGGGCATGCGCCGAAGGCTGGATGTCGCGGCCGCGCTCGTGCACGCACCTCGCGTGCTCTTTCTCGACGAGCCCACGACCGGCCTCGACCCCGAGGCGAGGGCCGCGATGTGGGCGGAGATCCGCCGGCTGTCGGCCGAACGCGCGATCACGGTCATCCTCACCACTCACTACCTCGAGGAGGCGGACCGGCTGGCAGACGACGTCATGATCATCGACCACGGCACCAGGGTCGTGAGCGGCAGTCCTGACGAGCTGAAGGCATCCCTCAACGGTGACACCCTTCGGGTGGCTTTGATCGAGCCGGACGTCGAGTCGGTACGCGCCGCCACCTCCCGGGTTGCTGGGCTGCGTGACGTCGTCGTCGAGTCGCAGGGCACGAGCGGCCAGCTGGTCGCCCGCACCGACGACGCATCGGCCGCCGTCGCGCCCACCATCGCGGCACTCGAGGCCGCGGGCATCGTGTTCGGCGCCGTGTCGGCATCCCGCCCGAGCCTCGACGATGTGTACCTGCACTACGCGGGCCGCTCATTCGACACCGCGGATGCCTCGACGAGCGCAGACGAGGCGGCATCGGGAACCCAAGCGGGCGGCCGCAACGACATCATCCCGAACGGAGAAGCAGCATGACCACCACGACAATCGCCGCGGCAACGCGCGGCGTGCCGGCGCATCCGGTGCGGGCCGGATGGCTCACCCAGGCGGCGCAGATCACCGGGCGCTGGCTCACGAACACGAGGAGGCAGGTGTGGGGCGCAGCGTTCTCGCTTGTGCAGCCCATCGTGTGGATCCTGCTGTTCGGCCAGGTCTTCTCGTCACTCGGCAAGCTGCCCGGCTTCGGCGACACGGGTTACGCGACCTTCCTGGTGCCCGGAGTGCTCATGATGACCGTGCTCTACGGCGGCGCGTGGGCGGGGACCGGCTACATCGATGACATGAAGTCGGGTGTGATGGACCAGCTCCTCACCGCGCCGGTCGCCCGCACGGCGATCATCACGGGTCAGCTGGTGCAGCAGCTCGTCATCTGCCTCGCGCAGTCGATCGTCGTGCTCCTCATCGGCTGGCTGGGCGGGGCGAGCTACCCGGGCGGCATCGGCGGCATGGCGCTCGCGCTGCTGGTGGCACTACTGCTCGGCGCCATCTTCTGCTCGCTGTCGACGGCCGTCGCGCTCACCGCGCGCAGCCATGTCGCTCTCATCGGCATCTCGCAGATCGTCGTGCTGCCTGCCACGTTCCTGTCCAGCACCATGATGCCGGCGTCGCTCATGCCGGAGTGGGTGCAGAACGTGTCGAAGTACAACCCCATGACGTGGTCGGTCGACCTCGCCCGCAACACCCTCGCGGGCACCGTCGACGCCTCCGCGTTGTGGCACGTCGGGGGGCTGCTCGTGCTCGGCGTGCTGGCCTACATCTGGTCCGTGCGTGCGCTGCGGGCATACCAACGGTCGCTGTAAACGCCTCGGCGCCTGTGCGCCGGTTAGGGTAGGGAAGCGTCGCGGGGCGTGGGCTCCGCGACGCTTCCCGTCCGTGGTCCAGCGCGGCCAGGCCCCAGGAGTCCAGCAGCATGCGCCTCAAGCTCACGCTCAAGCGGCCTTCGGGCGCGCCGGCCGACATCGTCGTCACAGCGGATGCCGCCGCGAGCATCTCAGAGATCGCATCGGCGATCGCGCGCCTCGATCCCGAAGGCGCTTCCTCGGCGCAGGCATCCGGTGCACCAGCGGCCGACGGTGTACCGCTGACGCTGCGCGCGACGCTCCCTGGCCAGTCCGAGTCGGTGCCGCTGCCGCCCGACGTGCCGGTCGGGGAGGCTTGGATCGCCAGCGGGGCGGTCGTGCAGTTGGCACCAGCAGACATCCATTACGCGCCAAAGGAGGTCGGCAGCCGCATCCAGGTTGCGACTCTCGCCGTGCTGAGCGGTCCGGATGCCGGCAACAGCTTTCCGCTCATGCTCGGCACGACGGTGCTCGGCCGCGACCAGGGCTGCGACATCGTGCTGCACGACGACCTGGTCTCCAAGCGTCACGTTCGCTTCGAGACCTCGGACGCCGTGGAGGCCGTCGATCTGGGCAGCGCGAATGGCATCGTCGTCGACGGCGGCATCGTCCCTCGGCTGCGCATCAAGCGCGAAGAGACGCTGCTCATCGGCGACTCCGAGGTGAGGATCACCGTCACGCATCCGGACGTGGCAGGCATGGTGCCGAAGGCCGGCCCGGTCTTCTTCAATCGTTCGCCCAAGGTGGAGGTGCGCTACGCCGGCCAGGAATTCGCGGCACCCGAGGTGCCAGCGGAGCCGGAGCCGCAGCCGTTCCCGCTCCTGGCCATGATCGCGCCGTTGCTCGTCGGCGGCCTGATGTTCGCGTTCTCGCAGCAGATCACGTCGCTGTTGTTCATCCTCATGTCGCCCGTGATGATGGTGGGCAACTCGCTCACGGAGAAGACGCGCGCGAAGCGCCGGCTGAAGAAGTCGGTCGCGGAGTTCGACGAGCGCCTGAGCGGTCTCGGCGAGGAACTCGACGCGGAGCTCGCGAAGGAGCACGAGCTGCGCACCAAGGAGTCGCCGTCGACCGAGGATGCCTTCAACCAGGCGATCCTGCGCGGACCGCTGCTCTGGACTCGCCGACCCGAGCACTGGTCGTTCCTCAACGTTCGCCTCGGTGTCGGGCGCATGAAGAGCCGCAACGCGATCAAGACGGGCGGACGCGGCGAGATCCTCAAGGCCTACCAGGAGCGCCTCGACGAGGTCGTCGGCGAGCACGAGACGATCGGTCAGGTGCCGATCGTCGACAACCTCTTCGACTCCGGCGCGCTCGGCATCGCCGGATCGCCGCACCAGGCCATCGGCAGCCTCAACTCGATCATGGTGCAGCTCACGTCGCTGCATTCGCCGGCCGAACTCGCCGTTGCCGCCGTCGTCTCTCCGCGCTGGTCGGCCGAGCTGGAGTGGCTGAAGTGGATCCCGCACACCTCGAGCCCGCAATCGCCGATCGGGGTCGGTCATCTCGCCGACAGCGCTTCCAGTGGCGCCACGCTCGTCTCGGCACTGGAGGGCCTGATCGAGTCGCGTTCACAGCCGGGGTCGGCCCAGCGCCGCGGCGCCATCGAGGCCGACCAGGCGAAGCTCGACCGCGGCTCAGAGGTAGGCAAGGGGCAGACGGTGCAGGGTACCCAGGCCCCCATTCCCGCCATGGTCGTGCTGATCTCGGATGACGCCGCGGTCGACCGCGCCCGCCTCGTGCAGGTGGCGGAGCGGGCGGCGGATGCCGGTGTCTACCCCATCTGGATCGCCGACGACGTGCCCGCCCTCCCCGCCGTCTGCCGCACCTACCTCGAGCTGGGAGACGAGCAGGGCACTGGGCGCGTCGGCTTCGTGCGTCTCGGCGAGGTCATCGACGACATCGTGACCGAGGCCGTCGACGGCCGCCAAGCGCTCGAGTTCGCCCGTCGGATGGCCGCCGTCATCGACGCGGGCGCGGTCACGGCCGATTCCAGCGACCTGCCTCGATCCATCTCGCTCGTCACGCTGCTCGGCCACGACCTCGTCGAGTCGAGCGACGCGGTGGTCGACCGCTGGAGACAGAACAACTCGGTGCACGACCGCAGCGGCGCAGCCCCCGTTCCCCGTCGGGCGGGAACCCTGCGGGCGACCGTCGGGTCGGGGGGCATCGACGCCATGCACCTCGACCTGCGCACCCAGGGTCCGCACGCGCTGGTCGGCGGAACGACGGGATCCGGAAAGTCCGAATTCCTGCAGGCCTGGGTGCTCGGCATGGCCGCCGAATACAGCCCAGACAGGGTCACCTTCCTGTTCGTCGACTACAAGGGCGGATCCGCGTTCGCCGACTGCGTGAACCTGCCGCACTGCGTCGGCCTGGTCACCGATCTGAGTCCGCACCTCGTGCGGAGGGCCCTGACGAGTCTGCGCGCGGAGCTCAGGCACCGCGAGCACCTGCTGAACCGTAAGAAGGCGAAAGACCTTCTGGAGCTCGAGCGGCGCGGAGACCCCGACAGCCCGCCTGCGCTCGTGCTCGTGATCGACGAGTTCGCCGCGCTCGTCGGCGAGGTGCCGGAGTTCGTGGACGGTGTCGTCGACATCGCCCAGCGCGGCCGCTCCCTCGGCATCCACCTCATCATGGCCACGCAGCGGCCGGCCGGTGTGATCAGGGACAACCTGCGCGCGAACACCAACCTGCGCGTCGCGCTGCGCATGGCGGACGAATCGGACTCCACCGACGTCGTCGGCATCAAGGATGCCGCCCACTTCGACCCAGGCATCCCGGGAAGGGGCATGGCGAAGACCGGTCCCGGCCGGCTCACCCTGTTCCAGTCCGGCTACGCGGGAGGGTGGACGACCCGGGAACCGGAGCGGGCGGGCATCGACGTTGCGGAGCTTCGGTTCGGCGGTGAGGTGCGCTGGGAGGACCCGGCGGCGCCGGATCCGGATGCCGACCTGAAGCGCGACCCGGGCCCGACCGATCAGCAGCGTCTCGTGGCATCCATGATCGATGCGCAGCGGGTTGCGGCGATCCCGGCTCCGCGGCGCCCATGGCTCGACGAGCTGGCGCCGGCATACGACCTGAGTCTGCTTCGGCAGCGGACCGACTCGGAGCTGCTGCTCGGCGTCGCCGACGTGCCTGAGCTGCAGGAGCAGGTGCCCATCTATTTCCAGCCGGATGTCGACGGCAACCTCGCGGTCTACGGAACGGGAGGCTCCGGCAAGTCCACGGTGCTCCGCACACTCGCCTGCTCGGCGGCGATCACGCCGCGGGGCGGTCCGGTGCAGGTCTACGCGCTGGATTTCGGCGCCGGAAGCCTGCGGATGCTCGAGCAGCTGCCGCACGTCGGCGCCGTCGTCAAGGGCGACGACATCGAACGGGTCGCGAGGCTGTTCCGCATGCTGCGGAAGGAGCTGGAGGATCGATCGGCGCGCTTCGCCGCGGCCAACGCATCCAACATCACCGAGTACCGCGCACTCGCGGCACAGCCAGATGAAGCGCGCATCCTGCTCCTGATCGACGGCTTCCCGAGCTTCCGTGAAGACTTCGAGGCGATGGGCAACCGCGCGCAGTGGTACGACATCTTCCGCGACATCCTCACCGACGGACGGCAGCTGGGCATACACGTCGCGTTCACCGCCGATCGAGGCGGCGCGGTACCCAGCTCGGTCTCCGCGAGCGTGCAGCGGAACGTCGTGCTGCGACTCGCCGACGATGACGGGTACCGCATGCTCGACGCCCCGGCCGACGTGCTCTCCTCAACGTCGCCCGCCGGCAGAGCGATCGTGGACGGCCTGGAGACGCAGATCGCCGTGCTCGGCGGCTCTTCCGTGGTGTCCGAACAGTCCGCCAATGTCGCCAAGCTCGCCGAGGCCATGAACCGGGCCGGCGTGAAGCTGGCTCCGGAGGTCGGATCCCTGCCCGTCGAGTACCCGCAATCCTCGCTGCCCGACCGAGTCGGGGATGCGCCTGTCCTCGGCGTCGGTGAGACCGACCTCGTGCCGGTCGGCTTCGACCCCGTCGGTGCCATGGTGCTCTCCGGTCCGCCGGCGAGCGGACGAACGACCGCGTTCATCGCGATGGCTCGCTCGTTGCGACGCTTCGACCATGCGGCGCGTCTTTACTACATCGGCAATGCGCGGTCGGTCGCCTCGCGCGAGTCGATGTGGGCCGAGTGTGCCACCACGGCGGAGGCCGCGGACGCGCTCGCGGCCAGGCTGAGCGCATCCGTGCGTGAGGAGGGCGGCACCCGCATCGGCGTCTTCATCGAGTCGATTGGCGACTTCTCGCAGTCGGCCGCCGACTCATCCCTGACCGAGCTCATCAAGGCGGTCAACCGCAGCGACCATTTCCTTCTTGCCGAAGGCGACCAAAGCGGGTGGGCATCCAGCTGGGGGATGATCGGCGAGGCCAAGTCGAGTAGGCGCGGTCTCCTGCTGCAGCCGGAGCCGACAGACGGCGACATCATCCTGAATACCCCATTGCCGCGTGCGGCTCGCAGCGAGTTCCCTCCCGGGCGTGGCGTGTACGTGGCGCGTGGCGCGTTCGAACGAGTGCAGCTGCCTCTTCCGTGAGCATGGGGAGTCCTCCCCATTCCGGCCCGTCGCCTTGGCTGGCTAGCATCGGTCCTGTCAGTCGGTTCGGATCGAGCGGGCTGATGGCTTGAAGGTTTTCGTGTCGCTCGTGCATCCTCGTGCCCGGGTGGTACGGAGTTTCGTTTCGTCCTGCGTTCAGCAGGCAACTTGGAATAGGGGATATCCATGTCTTCTCGTGTTTTGTCGACGGAGGCCGCGAAGGCGGCGATCTCGCAGATTCAGACGATCATCAACGGCGGGCTGACGGACCAGATCAGCGCTCTGGACGCCCAGGGCAAGATCCTGTCGGAGCCGAACAACTGGGACGGTCCTCTGGCCGAGACGTTCCGCAATGACACGTGGCCGAGCACGAACACGGCGCTGAAGAACGCGATTCAGAAGCTGGACGAGCTTCATCGTGAGCTGAAGACGATCTCGACCAACATCTTCACTGCCGGTGGCGGCAACTGAGTCATCGCGGAGTGTCGGCCCGAAACAGGGCCGGGGCCGAAACCGGACCGGTCTGCGACCGCGCCGGTTCGGCGCGATGATCGGTGAGTTTCGGACTTCGTAGGAGAGTGGGCGGCTTCCATGGCTGATCTGGGTGCGTACAAGGAGAACGTGAAGTTCTCCGATTCGGATGCTCAGGCGTTGATCACCGCGTGCAATACCGCCGCGGGCGTGATCGACGGCCAGAAGGGTTCGATGCAGTCGGCGCGAACGAAGGGCGAGGAGCAGTTCAAGGGCTACTTCTCCACCGTGTTCGCATCGAACGGCACGACACAGGTGAAGGATGCCGGCGAGCTGTCCACCGCGCTGCGTGCCGTCGCGACGCTCACCGGGGAGCTGCAGAAGGCCGCCGACGCCGAGCAGCAGCGCCGCCTGAAGGCCAGGAAGTGGGAAGAGGACCAGAAGCACCAGAGCGGGCTGAGCTCCGCGTGGGGCTGGGTGGAGCACAACGTGCTCGGCCAGAGCGACACGCCTCCGGTGGGTCCTCCGGCTCCGCCGCTCAATCCCGTTGCTCCTAAGCCCCCGGTCGGAGCGAGGGAGACCCCGCAACCAGGGTCCGGCGGCGGCGCCTCGTCGGGAACATCCTCGGCGATCCCGGACAACCTCACGTCGTTCGCGACCACCACCGGCACGAACGACTCCACACTCACCGCCCAGCACTCCGCAGTGCAGAAGGCGTACACGGCGTTCACCTCGTCGTGCGGCTGGGGGAGCCTGGATGCCGGCAGCGTGCTGACCGCGTTCCAGCAGTTCATCCAGGGCAACACCCAGGAGGTCAGCTGGGCGAACGTGGTGGCCGCCGCGTTCGAGCGGGCCGGCGGGTCGGGCAGCGTGTGCACCCTGTCGAACGCGGCCCTCACCGCGGCGCTCGCCGCCGCTCACGTGTCGGCAACGCGCCAGGATCTCACCATCAGCATGCCCACCGTCAAGGGCGGGCTGGTCACGAGCGGCTACGCCGACGACCCGGTGAACACCGCGACCGGCAACTTCATCGAGCCGGAGACCGACCTCGCGTTCGACGGGGCGTGCAGCGAGCTCGTCTTCACGCGCATGTACAACTCCGTCGACCCGACGCCTGGGGCCTTCGGCCCCGGCTGGTCGTCGTGGACCGAGAGCGCACTGCTCTTCGTCGATGAGACCGCGCACTGGGTCCAGCCGGACGGGCGGCACATCGTGTTCCCCCGTGGCGAGGACGGGTGGGACCGGGCGACCGGCTCCTCGTACTGGCTGGACCTTTTCGGCGACGGCTTCGTCGTGTTCGACAACGCGGGCGGCACCTGGATGTTCACGGCATCCGGTCGTCTGGAGTCGTTCGCTCGTGGAGCCGGCACCCGTGTCGACCTGATGTACGGCGGCAACCGGCGGCTGATCGGCCTCGTGCACGAACGCGGCCGTTCGATCTCCATCGAGTGGGACGGCATCCAGGTGTCCGCGATTCAGGCATCGGATGGTCGTCGCGTCGCCTACGACTATGACGAGGCGGGCCGTCTGGTCTCCGCGTCCGGTCCGTCGGGCGTGCGCCGGTATGTCTGGGGCGAGAATCCGGGCCTCATCGAGCAGGTGATCGACGGCGACGGCGTGATCCTCCTGGTGAACGGATACGACGAGCAGGGCCGAGTCACCTGGCAGCGATCTCCGTTCGGCCGCACGAGCCGGTACACGTACCTGCCCGGTGGCGTCACCGAGGTCGCTGACACAGACGGCGAACGAGCGAACACCTGGATCGCGGACGGCTTCGGCCGCCTGATCGGCGTGATCGATTCCGACGGAAACCAGCAATCGTATGCCTGGGACGACCACGGCGACATGGTCGAGGCGACCGATCGCGTCGGCCGCAAGACCGTCAAGGAGTACGACGACCGGGGGCGCCTGATCCATCAGATCACTCCCGACGGGGCGGACCTGCAGTACGGGTACGACGACCTGGACCGCCTGATCACGGTGGTCACCGGATCCACCGACGGCAGCACTCCGGATGCCGTCACCAGCTACGAGTACGAGGGCGAGACGCGGAACCCCTCGGTCATCGTCGATCCGGCCGGCGGTCGCACCGTCATGGTCTGGGAGCACGGGCTGCTGTCGCAGGTGACGGATCCGACCGGGGTGGTCCTTCGGTTCGGATACGACGAGCACGGTGACCTCGTATCGACGACGAACGCGGTCGGCGATGTGGCCCGGCTGGAGCGCGACGCTGCGGGCAGGGCGGTTGCGGCCGTGACTCCGTCGGGTCATCGCACCACGTATTCCTACGATGAAACCGGCGTGCTGGTGAGCCGTCGCGATGCGGATGGCGGCGTGTGGCGGTTCGAGCACACCGCCGCCGGCCGGCTCGCCGCGCAGATCGCCCCGGACGGCGGCCGCACCGAGTTCGAATACGGCGCGGATGGGTCGCAGTCCCGCATCGTGGACCCGCTCGGCCGGGCGACGACCCGAGTCATGGACGACCTCGGCAACCTGAAGACGCTGCAGCTTCCCGACGGGTCCACCTGGGCGTACACCCACGACGCCTTGTCCCGTCTAGTCACGACCATCGATCCGACCGGCGGCGTCTGGGAGAACCGGTACGACAAGGATGGGACGCGCACCGCGGCAATCGACCCGACTGGCGTCGTCAGCGGCGTCCAGGCGAACCACGCCGACAACACCGTCACCGTAGACGAGGGTCTGCTCGCTACCACGTTGCGACTGGATGCTCTCGGGCGCCCGCGCAGCGTCGGGTCGAGCGAAGAGGACTCGCTGACGTACGTGTACGACGCCTGCGGCCGTGTGGTCGAGGTGCTGGATGCCGAGGGTGCGCTGACGGTCATCCGCCGCGATGCCGCCGGCAGGCCGGTGGAGACAACCGACCCGACCGGTGTGACCACTCGATACGTCTACGACGAGTGCGGGCGACTGGCTCAGGTGATCGGCCCCGACGGTGACGTGACGACGAGAGAGTACGACGAGGATTCGCTCCTGGTGCGGCAGATCCTGCCGAACGGTGACGTGGCCTGGGCGAAGTACGACGCCTGCGGGCGGCTCGTGCAAGTGCGTCAGCCGGGATCCGGCACCGCCAGCTACACGTTCGACAAGACGGGGCGCGTTACCTCCGCGGTCGACACCTGGTGGGGCACCCGCTGCTTCGGGTACGACCTGGCGGGACAGCTGACATCCGTCACGAACGGACTGGGCGCCGTCACCCGGTTCGAATACGACGACAACGGTCGGCTGGTGCGAACCATCGATCCGGCCGGCGGTGTGACGTCGCAGTCGTGGGACGGCATGGATCGCCTGGTGACCAAGACCGATCCCCTCGGCCGCACGACGACCGCGGGGTACGACGCCGCAGGCCGCCTGCTGTGGCAGCAGGATGGCGATGGGCACCGTCTGGGCTTTACCTACAACGCGTCGGGGCAAGCCGTATCCACCAGCGTCGATGAGCGGGTGATCGCATCCAACACGTACGACCTCTCTCACCGGCGCGTGATCGTCGACGACTACACGGGCGACGCCGCGGTGAGGCACGTGAAGGAGTGGGACCGCGCGGGCCGTCTCATTCGCCACACCCAGGCATCCGGCGACGAAGGCGCCAGCGGACTCACCTGGAGCTACGACAGGGCCGGGCGTCGCACGAGCATGGTCGACGCGTTCGGCCGGACCACCCGCTACGAGTACGACGCGGCGGGTCGGCTGGAACGAGTGGAGCACCCGAGTCTCGGAACGGTCGTACTGGCGCACGATGAGGTGGGGCAGCTGACGACGGCCGTCGCAACGGATGCCGTCGGCAACGTCACCCGTCAGTCGTGGACGTGGGCAGACGGCATGATCACCGTGCACACGACCGCGAGGGACCGAGACGAGGTCACCACAGAGATCGAGCGGGACGCGGACGGGCGCATCACCTCGATCATCCGGGACGGCTCGGTCACGCGGTACGGCTATGACCTTGCCGAGCAGCTCACCGAGGTGGTCTCCGAGGGGATCGCGCAGACCCTGACCTTCGATCTGTCCGGGCGGGTGGCCCAGCAGACGGTGAACGGTGTTCAGGAGTCGTACGGGTACGACCCGGCCGGGCAGCTCGTCGCGGTGCACCACGACGACGGCAGCTCCACCGCACACGAATACGACGGGAGCGGTGGGCGCATCCGCACCGTAGGGCCGGACGGCGCGACGCTCGAGTACGAGTGGACGCCCACCGGCTGGCTCACGCGGATGTCTGGCGCGGCAGGGCACGGCGCGGTCGATTCGACCGTACTGCGCGTCGACGCCCTCGGCCAGCTCGCCCAGGCGGGCTCGAACCGCCTCTGGTGGGACACGGCTTCAGCGGTCCCCACCCTGGTCGGCGTCGGCGACACCCCGGTTCTTCCGCTCGGCCCGGTCACCGGCATAGGCGAGGGGTGGACCAGCGTCGGATGGCGCGGCACCCGGCAAGACGCGGTGAACCCATGGCGGGTCGACTCCGTGGTCTCGCTGCCTGACGGGTTCGGTCTCACCGCCACAGGCACCCTGTCTCTGAGCCGTCCTGACGGTCTGGCACCGCTGGAGTGGCTCGGTGCGCGCACGTACGACCCCGCCACGCACGGGTTCCTCGCCACCGACCCGCTTCCGCCGGTCATCGGGGCTGGCTGGGCGGCAAACCCGTACAGCTACGCGGGGAACAACCCGTTGGCCTTCAGTGACCCGACCGGCCTTCATCCGCTCACGGATGCTCAGCTGAGGGCGCAGACGCGGGGCTGGGCCTCCGAGGCGTGGGACGCGACGACCAACTGGGTGAGCCACAACTGGGAGTACATCGCCGCAGGGGCGGCGATCGTCGCCGGCGTTGCGCTGATGTGCACCGGTGTCGGAGGCCCGGCGGGCATTGCGCTGATGGCAGGAGCCGGTGCACTCATCGCGGGTGGCGCGGACACCGCGATCCAGAAGTTCACCACCGGCAAGGTCAACTGGACACAGGTCGGCGTCACTATGGCGATCGGTGCCGCAACGGGAGGGGCCGGGGCGTGGGCCGCCGGAGTGTCCGCGGGCGCGAACGGCGCGACCGCTCTGGCCTATTCCGTCGGAATCAACGGAGCGATCGGCGGCGCGGGTAGCGAGGCGAGCTATGTCATCCTGAACCACAACCACCTCACCTGGCAGGGCGCAGCAGGGGCGTTCGCGGGCGGCACCTTCGCGGGGGCGGTCAGCGGCGGTGCGGGGCCGGCCGGCGGCACGATCGCGCGGAACCTCCTCGAGGACGGCACTCGGGGTGCGACAACGAGCGTGACAGCGCACCTGCTCACGGCCGGAATCAACTCTGCGGGCGGAGCCGGCGGCGACATCGTGACTCAGGTCGTCGCACACCCCGGAGAGCCGATCGACTGGACCCACGTCGCGACGGCTGGCACCGTTGCTGGCGGCACGAGCATGGTGCTCCCCTATGCCAGCAGCGTGCCGGGTGCCGACCACGTTCTTCCGCCGGATCCCAAGGGAATGAACAGTCTGGAGCAGGCGTCCCACTTCGGAGTCCGGAGCAACGACGGGGTTCTCAACTTCGCTGGACGGAACACGAAAGCACTGTGGGGAGGTGCGCTGATCGGCAGTAGTGTTGCGGCGAGTGAGAGCCCAGCGATCGACAAGGCTACAGAATGGTTCAAGTGAGCTCAACCGTGCGGTCCCGTCGACAAGACCTGCTGAGGACCATCCCGTTGGGAACGGTCGTTCCCGCGGCGTTCATCGCCTTCGGGTTCCTGCAACAGGCGCACCTCGGCGATGCGCTGCGTCAGGACTGGTGGGCTGTGGTCCTGGCGTTCGTCGTGGGTGCTCTCACGGTCGCGCTTCCGGGTAGGTTCCCGCTGATCGCGTCATTGGCCGCGATCCTGGTCTTCCTCTGGGTGTCCACGATCACGGGATTCGACGCGATCGCAATGATCTGCTGTGTTCTGGCGGGATTCTTCTTCGGTCTGTTCGTGCGCTCGCTTCTCTTCCAGCGCAAGAACCGGAAGAACGCGCGCACGTGAGTTCCGTCGCCACGGTCATCTTGAGCCTGGTCATCAGTGCTGTCGTGCTGTCCCTTGTGACCGCTATCGTGTCGAGCCTGGTTCGCCGGACGCCGTCGACGGCCAGGTGGAAGTCATCACGCGCGGGCGTGCTGTTCGTTGTGTGCTCCCGCCGCTGGCAGCGTGTGCTGGTGCGAACCGTGGGCATCGTCGCGATCGTGCTCGGCGGATTCCTGCTTCTCGTCGCACTCACCGCAACGGATGACTCCCAGACCCTGGCTATGGGTATCGCCGGCATTGCGATGGCGATCGGCGGAGCCCTCTTCGTCTGGCTGGCGCATGGCATGGCGAGATCACGCCTCGAGGTGACCGCCGACACCGTGTGGGTCATCCCCGGAATCGGAGCGCCCCGTCAGGTTGCGCTTAGCGACATCAGCGCGCTGGCACCGCTCGCTTCTAACAACTACGGCGGGGTGGTAGCACGCTCGGCGTCGAAGCGGCTGTTCCACGCATCCCGTGTCCTGCTGGGGTATCAGCAACTGATCGAGTTCCTCCGCGCGCGTCGCCCGGACCTGCAGATTCCCGACGCGTCGTGGCCGCTCTGATGGTCTTGTGAAGGCAAGGGTGCCAATGACGGCCGGACGGGTCGGGCGGCGCAAAGGGGAACTTCACCTGGAGGTCCGCAGCAAGATCCTGCTCGGTGGTGCGCTCGCCGTGGTCTTCCTGCTGCTAGGAATTGTCATTCCGTGGCCGGGATCGACATTCCCGCAGAATCTGTCCTGGCTGTGGATCGCCGTCGCGATGGGCATCGTCGTCCCGTTCCTTCCGCGTCGATTCTTCGTGCTGTGGCTGTTCCTCGGCTTGGTGCTTGTCGCAGTGCTGCTGAGTTGGTCCGTTCCGGCGCGCTTCGGGTCGGCCTTCTTCGTCTATGTCGCGGGTTTGGAGATCGGTGCGACGGTTCTCCTGGCATATCGGCACGGTCAGAGAACGTCGACCGCAGGAGCCACAACCGGAGGTCGGCGGCCGCAGAAGCCGGAGGCTCTCATCGTTGCGGTCTATCCTCGGGACGACATCCACTGGCCGGATGACGGCGTCGAGCGTAGGGGCGTCATCGAAGTCCGTTCCGGGGTCGGAGACCGGGCTGTGTCGAAGACTCGGCGGATGGGTGAATTCAGCCCTTTCTCGCCTGGCATAGCCATCGGGTCCGGCTTCGCGTTACGGGTTACCGCCACATGCGGTCGTGAGGAATACGAACGCGAGTTCCGGTTCCGAGTGACCGGCGATGAGAATGACGTGCAGCACTACACCGTTGGCCCGGGGATACGAGTACCAAGTAGGCCGTTGAGGCGAAAGAGCGCCGACGGGTTCGAGTTCGGTGCGACGGTCATGGGCGCAAAGCTCGAGCAGTGAGCAGGGCCGCGCGGTCCCGTCGACAGGACCTGCTGAGGACCATCCCCTTGGGAACCGTCGTTCCGGCGGCTGGCCGCTCTGAGCGCCGGCAGCTAGGCCGGCGCTACTACCGGCACCGTGCAGTCCGGCCGGTCGCTGCGCCAGCGCCAGGACGATGGCTGGCCGTCCCCCGCCGGTTACGAGAGCGCGGGAATCACCTCGCGCTCGAACAGTTCCCAGCCCGACGTGTCGTACGCGAGCTCGGGGAAGTAATGGATGCTGTACCCCAGCCCGTGCTCCGCTCGCGTCGCGAGGCGCTCGGCCACCTGCTCGGGTGTGCCGAATCCGTCTGAGCTGAGGTACTCCTGCTCGATCCGGTCGGCTCGCTCGTCGCCCACGTGCGGGCGCACTCGCGCGACGACGGCATCCAGCCGCTCCCTCGCCTCCTTCTCCGTGGAGCCGACGATGGTGTTGAAGTTCGACGACAACGTGATCTCGGCGGCGTCTCTGCCGAGGCGCTCGCAGTGGCCGCGGAGCACCTGCGCCTTGTGGTCGAACTCCTCGAGGGAGCCGGCGAAGTTCGTGTAGCTCGCGTATTGAGCCGCGATCTTGAGCGTGACCTTCTCGCCGCCACCGGCCACCCAGATCGGGATGCCGCCCTCCTGCAGCGGAAGAGGCCGCACGATCGCGCCGTCCACGTTGTAGTGCTGTCCGTCGAGCGTTGCGGTGCCTGTGGTCCACGCCTGCTTCATGATGTCGACGCCCTCGCGCAGCATCCGAAGCCGGTCGGGCACCTCCGGGAACCCGTAGCCGTACGCACGCCACTCGTGCTCGTACCAGCCGCCGCCGATGCCCATCTCGATGCGTCCGCCCGAGACGTGGTCGACCGTCGCGGCGACCTTGGCGAGATAGGTCGGATTGCGGTAGCCCATGCACGTGCACATCTGCCCGAGGCGGATGCGCGACGTCGACGCACCGAAGGCAGACATCAGCGTCCATGCCTCGTGCGTCGCCTCTTCGCTCGGCACCGGAGTGGTGTGGAAGTGGTCGTAGACCCAGAGGGATTCCCATGGGCCGGCGTCCGCGGCCTCGGCAAGGCCCCGCATGGTGGACCAGTGGTCGACGGGATCGATGCCGACGAGGTCGAATCGCCAGCCTTGGGGGAGGAAGGTTCCGAAGCGCATGGCACCACGTTAGCGACCGGGGCGCGGGCGCTCAGGGGATTGCCGCGCCCCCGCCGACTCGGTTCTGGAGCCAGTTCCCTTGTCTGCGCCAGGTGCTGCTGACTGCGCCCGAAAGTGTGGCGCAAAGGTGTCGAACTGGCGCAATCCGATTGACACTTCAAGGCGTGTATCGCACGGGCTCGGTCCCGTTTGTCGCGACACGCCTGTATCAGGTAAGCTGTTGCGGGTGTGCGCTCTGCGCGCGCTTCAGGGAACCATGCATTCGCTGGTCACCCCCACGGCATACCCACCATATTCACGAGGCCGCTTCTCTGCGGCATCCGGTGGGTCGTGATGTGAAACAGATCATCAACGCTGTCACCGTGCAGCATCAATAGGAGAAATAGTGCCAACCATTCAGCAGTTGGTCCGAAAGGGCCGTTCGCCGAAGGTCTCGAAGACCAAGGCGCCGGCCCTGAAGGCCAACCCGCAGCAGCGCGGCGTTTGCACGCGCGTTTACACCACCACGCCGAAGAAGCCGAACTCCGCGCTCCGCAAGGTCGCCCGCGTGAAGCTCTCCAACGGCACCGAGGTCACCGCGTACATCCCGGGTGAGGGTCACAACCTGCAGGAGCACTCGATGGTGCTCGTGCGCGGCGGTCGTGTGAAGGACCTCCCCGGCGTTCGCTACAAGATCATCCGCGGCGCGCTCGACACCCAGGCCGTGAAGAACCGCAAGCAGGCTCGCAGCCGCTACGGCGCGAAGATGGAGAAGAAGTAATGCCTCGCAAGGGTCCGGCTCCCAAGCGCCCCGTCGTCGCAGACCCCGTCTACGGCGCACCGATCGTCAGCCAGCTCGTCAACAAGATCCTGAAGGACGGCAAGAAGGCCCTCGCCGAGCGCATCGTCTACGACGCGCTCGAGGGTGTTGCCGCCAAGAACGGTCAGGATGCCGTCGCCACGCTCAAGAAGGCGCTCGACAACGTGCGCCCCACCATCGAGGTCAAGAGCCGCCGCGTCGGCGGTTCGACCTACCAGGTTCCGGTCGAGGTCAAGCCGCACCGTGCCAACACGCTCGCCCTGCGCTGGCTCACCAGCTACGCCAAGGCCCGTCGCGAGCGCACGATGACCGAGCGTCTCACCAACGAGATCCTGGATGCCTCGAACGGCCTGGGCGCTGCCGTCAAGCGTCGTGAAGACACGCACAAGATGGCCGAGTCGAACCGCGCATTCGCGCACTACCGCTGGTAGTAGCGCAGGCCGCAAAGCCGGCGCCGCGCATCCGTCTCGCCGCCGGAACAATTCCGGCCCGAAACCGGTTGTAACAGTCAGACGCACGGGGCGGCTGGATGCCTTTCCCCGCCCCGCGCGCCGGCTCGATCAGCCGGCACTCACACCAATCTTTCTCCGGAGGAATCCCCGTGGCACAAGACGTGCTCACTGACCTGAAAAAGGTCCGCAACATCGGCATCATGGCTCACATCGATGCCGGTAAGACCACCACAACCGAGCGCATCCTGTTCTACACGGGCGTCAACCACAAGATCGGCGAGACGCACGACGGCGCCTCGACCACCGACTGGATGGAGCAGGAGAAGGAGCGCGGCATCACCATCACGTCCGCCGCGGTCACCTGTTTCTGGAACGGCACCCAGATCAACATCATCGACACGCCGGGTCACGTGGACTTCACCGTCGAGGTGGAGCGCAGCCTGCGCATCCTCGATGGCGCCGTCGCCGTCTTCGACGGCAAGGAGGGCGTCGAGCCCCAGTCCGAGACCGTGTGGCGTCAGGCCGACAAGTACAACGTTCCGCGCATCTGCTTCGTCAACAAGATGGACAAGCTGGGCGCCGACTTCTACTTCACCGTCGACACGATCGTGAACCGCCTCGGCGCCAAGCCGCTCGTGCTGCAGCTGCCGATCGGATCCGAGAACGACTTCGTCGGCGTCGTCGACCTGATCGAGATGCGCGCACTGGTGTGGCCCGGCGACGCAAAGGGCGACGTGACCATGGGGGCGAAGTACGAGATCCAGGAGATCCCGGCCGACCTCAAGGAGAAGGCGCAGGAGTACCGCAACGCGCTGCTCGAGATCGTCGCAGAGACGAGCGACGAGCTGCTGGAGAAGTTTTTCGGCGGCGAGGAGATCACGGTTCCCGAGATCAAGGCGGCCATCCGCAAGCTCACGGTGAACAACGAGATCTACCCCGTTCTGTGCGGCTCCGCGTTCAAGAACCGTGGCGTTCAGCCCATGCTCGACGCCGTCGTTGACTTCCTGCCCAGCCCGCTCGACGTGCCTGCCGTCCAGGGCCACGACGTTCGCGACCCGGAGAAGGTGCTCGAGCGTCACGCCGACGCCACCGAACCCTTCGCCGCGCTGGTCTCGAAGATCGCCGTTCACCCCTTCTTCGGTCGTCTGACGTACATCCGCGTCTACTCGGGTCACCTCGACTCCGGCGCGCAGGTCATCAACTCGACCAAGCAGAAGAAGGAGCGCATCGGGAAGATCTTCCAGATGCACGCCAACAAGGAGATCCCGGTGGACTCGGTGACCGCGGGTCACATCTACGCCGTGATCGGCCTCAAGGACACCACGACCGGTGACACGCTCTGCGACCCGACGCACCAGATCGTGCTCGAGTCGATGACGTTCCCCGAGCCCGTGCTGAAGGTCGCCATCGAGCCGAAGACCAAGGCCGACCAGGAGAAGCTGGGTACAGCCATCCAGAAGCTGGCCGAAGAAGACCCGACGTTCCGCGTCGAGCAGGACCAGGAGACCGGTCAGACCGTCATCGGCGGTATGGGCGAGCTTCACCTGGACATCCTGGTGGACCGCATGAAGCGCGAGTTCAAGGTCGAGGCAAACGTCGGCAAGCCGCAGGTCGCGTACCGCGAGACCATCCGCAGGACGGTCGAGAAGCACGACTACACCCACAAGAAGCAGACCGGTGGTTCCGGTCAGTTCGCGAAGGTGCAGATCGCGCTGGCTCCGCTCGAGATCACGGCCGAGACCACGTACGAGTTCGAGAACAAGGTCACGGGTGGCCGCGTTCCGCGCGAGTACATCCCCTCGGTCGACGCGGGCATCCAGGATGCCATGCAGGTCGGCGTTCTCGCCGGCTACCCGACGGTGGGCGTCAAGGCGACCCTGCTCGACGGTGCTTACCACGAGGTCGACTCGTCCGAGATGGCGTTCAAGATCGCCGGTTCGATGGCGTACAAGGAGGCCGCTCGCAAGGCGGACCCCGTGCTGCTCGAGCCGCTGATGGCCGTCGAGGTGCGCACGCCCGAGGAGTACATGGGCGACGTCATCGGCGACCTCAACTCCCGCCGTGGTCAGATCCAGGCCATGGAGGATGCGCAGGGCGTCAAGGTCGTGCGTGCTCACGTGCCGCTGTCGGAGATGTTCGGCTACATCGGAGACCTTCGTTCGAAGACCTCAGGTCGCGCCGTCTACTCGATGTCGTTCGAGAGCTATGCGGAGGTCCCGAGGGCTGTGGCCGACGAGATCATCCAGAAGAGCAAGGGCGAGTAGCACCCTTCCGGGTCCCTGAGCGAGCGTAGCGAGTCGAAGGGTCCTTCCAGTCGGAGAGCGCAGACGCGCGACCCGCACTCAACATCCCGTAACATATACAAGATCCCCGTAGAATGTCCGGCCGGTCCACGCCGTCCGCAGCTTCTACACGAGAGTCCTGAGGAGGACCCACAGTGGCTAAGGCCAAGTTCGAGCGGACCAAGCCGCACGTCAACATCGGAACGATCGGTCACGTCGACCACGGAAAGACGACGCTCACGGCGGCGATCTCCAAGGTGCTCGCTGACAAGTACCCGTCGAACGTGAACGTCCCGCGTGACTTCGCGTCCATCGACTCGGCTCCTGAGGAGCGCCAGCGCGGTATCACGATCAACATCTCGCACGTCGAGTACGAGACTCCGAAGCGCCACTACGCGCACGTCGACGCCCCGGGTCACGCGGACTACATCAAGAACATGATCACCGGTGCCGCTCAGATGGACGGCGCGATCCTCGTGGTCGCGGCGACCGACGGCCCGATGGCCCAGACCCGTGAGCACGTTCTGCTCGCCAAGCAGGTCGGCGTTCCCTACCTGCTGGTCGCGCTGAACAAGACCGACATGGTCGACGACGAGGAGATCCTGGAGCTCGTCGAGCTCGAGGTTCGCGACCTCCTGTCGAGCCAGGGCTTCGACGGCGACAACGCGCCGGTCGTGCGCGTGTCCGGTCTGAAGGCGCTCGAGGGTGACGAGAAGTGGACGCAGTCCATCCTCGACCTCATGGAGGCCGTTGACGACTCGATCCCCGACCCGGTGCGTGACCGTGACAAGCCGTTCCTCATGCCCATCGAGGACGTCTTCACCATCACCGGTCGTGGCACCGTCGTGACGGGCCGCGCCGAGCGTGGCACGCTCGCGATCAACTCCGAGGTCGAGATCGTCGGCATCCGCCCGACGCAGAAGACCACGGTCACGGGTATCGAGATGTTCCACAAGCAGCTCGACGAGGCGTGGGCCGGCGAGAACTGTGGTCTGCTGCTGCGCGGCACCAAGCGTGAGGACGTCGAGCGCGGCCAGGTCGTGGCCAAGCCCGGCTCGGTCACCCCGCACACGCAGTTCGAGGGCACGGCGTACATCCTGTCCAAGGACGAGGGTGGGCGTCACAACCCGTTCTACGCGAACTACCGTCCGCAGTTCTACTTCCGTACCACCGACGTCACCGGCGTCATCTCTCTGCCCGAGGGCACCGAGATGGTCATGCCCGGCGACACCACCGACATGACGGTTGAGCTGATCCAGCCCATCGCCATGGAGGAGGGCCTCGGCTTCGCCATCCGCGAGGGTGGCCGCACGGTCGGCGCCGGAACGGTGACCAAGATCATCAAGTGAGTCGGCAGGGCTCAATGCGCGAAGCGCGTTGAGCCCGGACGACTCAGATCGAGTAGCCGCCGAAGGCGGCGTATCGATCTCGACAAGGGGTCGGGCCTTCGGGCCCGGCCCCTTTTCGCATCCGCGGAGTTGTTCTTCCTGACAGCCGCTCGACATGGGTCTGGTTGAATACCCCCATGTCCGACTCGCCAGCCGCACCGCGCGCTTCGCGTCGCGTGCGCCGGCGCGTCATCGGCTGGTCGATCGTCGGCATCATCGTGCTCGTGCTCGCGTGCGCGGCGTGGGTGACGGTGAGGGCGCTCGACGCGAAGAACCAGCTCGAGGCATCCCTTCCCCTCGTTCAGAAGGCGCAGGCGCAGATCTCCTTGGGTGACTCGGCGGCGGCGTCGGCCACGACGCGCGTGCTCGCCGCGCACCTTCACGCGGCACGCGACGATACGGGGGACCCGATCTGGCGTGTCGCCGAGCTCATTCCCGGCATCGGCGCAAACCTTTCGGCGGTGCGGCAGATCGCGTGGGCGACGTCCGACGTCACCGACCGCGCGGTCGCACCGCTCGCCAAGCTTGCGGGCACGATCAATCTCGCGAGCTTCAAACCGGTGAACGGGGCCGTGCCGCTGAAGCCTCTCGTCGAAGCGGCGCCCATCGTGACGCGCGCCGACTCGGCGCTGCAATCGGACCTCGCGCTGGTGCGCGGCATCGACGCGTCCGCCACCATCACGCCCGTTCGCAACGCGGTGCAGAAGCTGACGGATGCTCTCGCCAAGGCGGCCGCGGTGACGGATGCCGCCAGTCGCGGGGTCAGGCTGCTCCCTGCGATGCTCGGCGCAAGCGGCCCGCGGGACTACGTGCTCGTCATCCAGAACAACGCCGAGGCTCGCGCGACCGGGGGCATCGTCGGCGCGTTGGCGCTCCTGCGCGCACAGGACGGCCGAATCTCGCTCGTGAGCCAGGCGTCCGCTGCCGACTTCCCTGCGCTCGACAGCCCCGTCATTCCGCTGCCTGCGGCGACGCAGAAGCTGTACGGATCCATCGTCGGCGAGTACATCCAAGACGCCACGCTGACGCCCGACTTCGCCACTTCGGGCGCAGTCGTGCAGGCGATGTGGCAGAAGCGGTTCGGTACGAAGGTCGATGGCGTGCTTTCGATGGATCCCGTGGCGCTGAGCTACCTGCTCAAGGCGACCGGCCCGGTGGGCCTCGGCGATGGCGAGCAGCTTTCCAGCGACAACGCGGTGCAGGTGCTGTTGAGCACCTCCTACGCGCGCTTCAGTGATCCTCTGCAGCAGAACGCCTTCTTCGCCTCGGCGGCCGCCGCCGTCTTCAACAAGGTCGCAAGCGGCCAGTTCGACAGCACGGCGATGCTGTCGGCGTTGACGCAGGCCGGAGAAGAGCGTCGGGTGCTGGTGTGGAGTGGTGACAAGAAGGAGCAGGCCATTCTGGCCGGCACGCCCCTGGCAGGCGGCCTGCCGGGCAGCTCAGGCGGCAGCGCCGGATTCGGTGTGTACCTGAACGACGCAACGGGCGCCAAGATGGACTACTACCTGCACACCGGAATCGGACTTGGCGCGGCGAGCTGCCGGAAGGACGGCCGGCCCGACTACCTGGTGCGGGTGACGCTCTCCAGTGACGCGCCGGCCGACGCTGCGCAATCCCTCCCCGGCTACGTCACCGGCGCCGGGCTTTCCGGGGTTCCCGCCGGAGACACGTATACGACGGTCGCCGTGTACGCGCCGCCCGGCTTCGTCGTGGTCGGCGCCACGACCTCCGGAAAGCAGGTCCCCATTCAACGGGTGACCGATGCGAAGCACGGCGTAGCCCAGCTTCTGGTGAAGCTCCACCCTGGTCAGAGCTCGGTCTACTCGTTCCAGTTCGTGGGCGCGCAGGCGAAGCAGCCCTCTCAGAAGGCGCATGGAGCTCAGGTTCAGGCGACTCCCGGCGTCTGGCCGACCCGAGTGCAGGCGGTTCCCTTCTCCTGTGCAGACATAATGCGGTGAACCTGCGCCCTCTGCGGCAATCTTGAGCTACATACACCCCATCGGGGGTGTGGCGCAAGACCTGCGTCTAGGTAGAGTGGGTATTACCCGAATTGCCTCCCGAACCCGAAAAAGGTAGGCCACCCAATGAAACGCCATCTTTTGGCGTGCCTCGGCGGGACCGCAGTAGTGGCAGCAGTCACTCTCTCCGCTCCCCTTGCCGCAGCAGCCGACAGTTACGTACCCATAGATCCCTGCGAAACCAGTTGCAGTAGCACTGTGGTCAACGTCCCGCAACGAGACGCAGGCCCATCGCTAGCCGACACCGGCAGTTCCATCGCGTGGCCTATCGTCGGCCTGGCCGGCGTGGCGGTTTTCGCCGGCGGAGGGGCCATCGCCCTTTCGCGTCGTCGCGCGCACAACTCCAACTGACTCCCTGATTCCCGAACTCGAGTCGACCCGCTGAGCGGGTGCGATGCAGCTTGCTCGCGCCCGACTGATTCCGCATGTCCCCACTTTGGGAGAGCCCCTCTATTAGGGACATGAGGATTCCTCATTAATCGATAGACTCAGCATAGCTGGGGTCGTTCGCCTATTCCGATGGCTTCGAAAAGGAGCCAAGGCGGCATCCCACACCCGGTACCCGCTTACCCGAACCAGAGGTGCCCGAAGTGGCCTCATCCACGGGGGCGGCGCGTGGAACCCGAACCACGCGTCGCCCCGATTCCCAGCACAGTCGCGCCTTCTCCTGCCGCGCCTGCATGCCGTCCGCCTGCGAGCGTGCAGCATGACCGGGCTCGACGATCGCAGGTCGATCGCCCTCGGACGGCCCTCGCTCGGCCGGATCGGTAGCGCTCGACGAACCGGCCAGCTCTCGCCTGAACAGCGCTGGAGCCGCAGCTACCGCAACCGTTTGGTGATCAGCGATCTCATCATCGTGACCGCCTCGGTCGGCGGCGCCTTCCTCGCCCGCTTCGGCATCGCGCCGGACGACCTGGGCGGTCTCGACGAGCTCTATTGGCTGATCTCGCTCGGCGTCGTCGCCACCTGGCTCGTGCTCCTCGCAGCCTGCCGCACCCGTGACCCGAGGGCACTCGGCGTCGGATTCTCCGAGTACCGAAGGGTTGCGAGCGCGAGCGCGTTCACGTTCGGATCGCTGGCAATCGTCTTCGTGGTCGGCAAGGTGGAGATCGCGCGAGGATTCTTCGTGCTGACGCTCCCGATCGGCCTGATCGCGTTGACGCTCAGCCGGTGGTTCTGGCGGCGCTGGCTCACCAGGCAGCGGTCGAACGACCGGTACCTCTCCCGCGCTCTCGTGGGCGGATCGGCCTCAGACGTGGCATACGTCGTCGACCAGCTCAAACGGAAGACGGGTGCCACTTACCACATCATCGGTGCAGCCATCGATGGTACAGAGCGGAACGCCGAGTACCCCGAACTCGGCGTTCCTGTAGTCGCAGATCTGGCCAACCTCGCCATGGCCGCCGCCAATCTGCAGGTGGATACGGTGATCCTCGCCGGTCAGCCCACCGATGACCGCGGGTTCGTGCGCACCCTGAGCTGGGAGCTGGAAGGGGCGGCGACCGACCTGGTCCTCGCGGCGGGTCTGACCGATGTCGCCGGCCCGAGGATCCACTTCCGCCCGGTCGAGGGCCTCCCACTCATCCACGTGGAGATCCCGCAGTTCGACGGCACCAAGCACGCGCTCAAGCGGGCGCTCGACGTCGTGCTTTCCGGCATCGCCTTGGCCGCGCTGTCGCCGGTGTTCCTCATGCTCGCGGTGCTCGTTCGCATGGACAGCTCGGGTGGAGCGTTCTTCTCCCAGAAACGCGTCGGCCGCAACGGCGAGACGTTCACCATGCACAAGTTCCGCAGCATGGTCACCACCGCCGAGACCGACGTCAGGCAGCTCGCCGCCCTGAACGAGGGCTCAGGCGTGCTCTTCAAGATGAAAGAGGACCCGCGCGTCACTCGGGTCGGGCGCTTCATCCGCAAGTACTCGCTTGATGAGCTTCCCCAGCTCTGGAACGTGTTCGTCGGTGACATGAGCCTGGTCGGCCCGCGGCCGCCGCTGCCCCGCGAGGTCGCGGCGTACGAGAACCATGTTCACCGCCGGCTCTTCATCAAGCCAGGCCTCACGGGGATGTGGCAGATCGGCGGCAGAAGCGATCTGGACTGGGACGAGAGTGTGCGTCTCGACCTCTACTACGTGGAGAACTGGTCTCTCACCGGCGACCTCATCATCCTTTGGCGCACCGTTCGAGTGCTCCTGAACCCGGTCGGCGCCTACTGATGAAGCACGCGCCAACCGCGGGGCACGCGATCCCGTCCCTGCGAGCGGGAGGGACGGGGTCGCGGATGCCCGCGGATGAGATGATGCTCCTGCTGCGGTCCCATAGGGTCGCGGAGAACGGGATGGAATGTGACGAACACCGCGGTGTCTCGATCCGCCGTTCGTCGCCAGGCGACCGTGATCGCGGTCTTTCTGGCAGCCCTCGCATTCGTGTACGTCGTGCTCGTTCTGACCCCTCAGGGACAGTGGCTGGACAGCGGCGCGTTCGGCGCGCTCGGCATACTCGGCGTGCCGTTCGGCTCGGAGAGTGAGGCGATCCGATGGGGAGGCGTCTTCCTACTGGCCGCAGGCGCGATAGCGGCCTGGATCTCGGCAGTGGTGCGTCGCCGGTGGCGCGATGCTCTGACCGCTGCACTCGTGGTCGCGATCTCGACGCTGAGTTGCGAGGCGCTGAAGGTTGTGCTGCCGCGACCGGCGCTCGGCGTGATCGGCTACGACGACAACACGTTCCCCAGCGGACACATGGCATTGGCGTTCTCGGCGGCGCTCGCGATCGCCATCACGGATCCGCTGCCACGATGGCGGCGCCAGGTCGTCGCGTGCGCGTTCGGCCTGACGATCGTGGTGGGGTGGGCATCCACCATCTCATTCGCCCATCGGCCGAGCGACGTCATGGGTGCAGGCCTGGTCGTGGCCGTTGTGATGTCGGCGGTTTCCTTGGACCGGCCACCCGACTCGGTTCCACGACCATTGCGAACGGCGCTCGCGTGGTGCGTGCTGCTGTCGGCAGCGCTCATCGCGGTGGGGCGGCCCTTGTCTGTGGTTGCGGCCCCGCCGGGCGACGCCCTCGAGGCGATGGGCTGGCTCGTGTTGTGCGCCGCGCCCGTCGTGGCCGTCGTGTTCTTCGCCCCTGCCGCCCGTCCGGCGGAGCAATGGTCTCGGGGAGCGCCGTGGACGCGCGATTGAATGCGGCGGGGGGATCGGATGTCCGTTGAGCAGCTGTCGGAAGCCGTCGCGATCGGCCGCCGCTGGCACGAGGCCAGGCTCGTCACCACGGCACCGCTCGTGCCGGGCCTCTGCGAGATCACGATCGACGTGGAAGCCTGGCCGGGGCATCTGGCGGGCCAGCACGTGGACATCCGTGTTCCAGGAGCCGGCCGGTGGGATCGTGCGCACAGCTACTCGATAGCCAACGCGCCGGGCACGGGCGGAACGCCGGCGACCTGGCTTCGGCTCGCGGTGCCGGCCGAGCTTCGCGACCACCTCATGCAGGGTGCGCGTCTCGAGGTCGACGGGCCCAAGGGTCATCGCATGGCGTGGCAGCCGGAACAGACAGGCGACCGGCCGCTCCTTCTGATCGGCGGGGGAAGCGGAATAGTGCCGCTGCTCGCCATCGCGTGCGCGTGGGCGGCGCGGCCCGGCCCTGCCCCGCTTCGCCTGATCCATTCCGTGCGCTCGAGGCGGCAGCAGCCGTACAACGAGGAGATCGCGCTTCTGGAGATCGAATGCGGCGCCCGCGTCACCTCGGTGATCACTCGAGCCAGCGCGCTTTCGCGTGGCGAAACCCGCGGTCGGATCAGCCGGCGCGATCTCGAATTGTTCGGATTCCCCGCAGCGAGCAACCCGGAGTGCTTCGTCTGCGGGTCAGGCTCCTTCGTCGAGTCGGTGGCCGAGATGCTGTCCGAGTGCGGTCATCCGGCTAGTGCGATTCGCACCGAGTGGGCGATCGGATCCATCGGCGCGGCTGCCTGATGCGCGTTGGGGTCGATGCACAGCCGGTCGCCGACGTGCTGGCGGCTCTCACTGCGCACGGTGACCACTATCGTCGTCGCGTCTTCACGGAGCAGGAGGTGGCATCCTGCGGCGGCTGGGGGGCCGACGCGCTCGGAGCGGCCGAGAGCCTTGCCGCGCGGTTCGCGGCGAAGGAGGCGGTACTCAAGGTTCTGCGCGTGACCGACGTGGTGCCGCCGTTGACCGACATCGAAGTGGTTCGCGAGCAGGGCGGGTGGACGTCTCTGCGGCTGACCGGTGTGGCGCGGCAGCTGGCGGATGCTGCCGGGCTGGTGGACTTCGAAGTATCGCTCACGCACACGAGCGAGACGGCGATCGCCGTCGTCGTGGCAGTGTGAGCGAAGTGGTGTGGTCGCAGGCTTCCGGCGCGTCGACGCCCCCAGGACGGGTGACTGCATGCCATCGGGTGGCGTCTCGATGACCTCGTACAATGAGCTGACGCGCGAGCAGGCACGCGGTCCACGAGAGAACAGGAATGTCGTGGAAGAGACGATTCGCAAGGTCCTCGCGGAGTACGCGAGGTTGGGCGTCGACCTGACGGGCGTCGACCGTGAAGCCGACCTGTACACACTCGGTTTGACGTCGCACGCCAGCGTGAACGTGATGCTGGGGCTGGAGGATGCCCTTGGCGTCGAGTTCCCTGACGACCTTCTGCGCAAAGACACCTTCCGCTCCATCGCCAGCATCGAAGCCGCGGTGAGCGGCCTCCGCGTGGCAGAGGGCTGATGTCCGCGCCCGACCCCGACACGGAACGGGCCGCATTCCGGGCGGAGCTGCTCGCGTCCGGCCTGCTCGTACACGCAGGCGTCGACGGGCTGTACCAACGATCTGGCACGTTCGAACGTATCGTGCGCGGGGTGGAGGCGCTGGCATCCCGGTCCGCTGCGGGTCGTGGCGGCACACAGCTGTACTTCCCGCCGATCATGGCGAGGGATGCCTTCGAACGCACCGACTATCTGCGCTCGTTCCCCGACCTGGCGGGCGCCATCGAGGTGTTCCGCGGCGGCGACGCCGAGCACGCAGCGCTGCTCCTCGCCCTCGATCAGGCCGAGGACTGGACCGAGCTGCTCGCGGTGGCCGAGGTGGCGCTGTCGTCCGCCGCGTGTCATCCGCTCTATTCCACCCTCACCGGCACGCTTCCAGAGGGCGGAGTGCGCTACGAGGTGCAGGGTTACTGCTTCCGGCACGAGCCCAGCCTCGATCCGGTGCGCATGCAGAGCTTCAGGCAGCACGAGTTCGTGTACGTGGGCGAGCCGGATGCAGCGCGAGCGCATCGCGATGAATGGCTCGCGCGCGGGGCGGAGCTGCTGGCTTCGCTCGGCCTCGACGTGGCCGTCGAGGAGGCGAACGACCCCTTCTTCGGTCGGGCCGGACGCATGCTCGCCGCCAATCAGCGGGCCACGGCGCTCAAGTTCGAAATCACGGCGCCCGTCAGTTCGGTGAGCGCGCGCACCGCCATCGCGTCGGCGAATTGCCACGAATCGCATTTCGGCGAGTCGTTCGCGATCCGCACCCCTGATGGCCTCGCCGCCCACTCGGCATGCATAGGTTTCGGGCTGGAGAGAATCGCGCTGGCGCTCGTGAAGCGTCACGGCACCGACCAGGAACGGTGGCCGGCTCCCGTGCGCGAGGCGCTGCAGGCGTGAGCGAGCCGGTGGTGCTGGAGCACGACGGCGTCATCGAGGCGCCGACGTGGTTCGGCCCGGGAGACCGCCCGCTGCTGGGCTGGTTCACGTACCCGCGTTCGCAGCGCGTGCGTGGTGCCGTGGTGCTGTGCCAGCCGATCGCCGAAGAGGGCAACATGGCGTACCGCACGTTCCGCACCCTCGCCCAGCGGCTGGCGGCCGACGGCTTCCTCAGCATTCGGTTCGACTACGACGGAACAGGTGACAGCGCAGGATCCTTCGAAGACACGCATCGGGCCGAAGCGTGGGTCGCGTCCGTGCGGGAGGCCGTGTGCGAGGCACGAAGGTGGGGCACCGAAAACGTGAGCGTGATCGGGATGCGCATGGGAGCGACGCTCGCCTACGTCGCGGCGGCCGAGGGCGGCCTCGACCTGAACGATTTGGTGCTGTGGGATCCGTGCGTCACGGGCCGCGGCTTCCTGCGCGAACTGCAGCTGGTGCACAGCGTGTTCCTGGAAGGCAGGCGCACCGCTCCCTCGGGCTGGGTGGAGACGCCGTCGTACCGCTTCACGCCGGAGGCGGCGTCAGGCATCCGTGCGCTGGCCGTCGACGGTCGTGCGTCCGTGGACGACCTCGCTCGCCGCACGACGGTCGTCGCCCGTGTCGACCGGCCGCGGGCGACATCGTTGCTGGCCGCGCTGCCCACAGAGACTGCATCGTGGATCGATGCCGGCGGGCAGGCGGAACTGCTCGACGTGCCCACTCTTCACGCGAGCGTTCCCGAGCAGACCGTCGACACGATCGTCGCTCGCCTCTCGGCATCGGCGCCAGAGCCGGCCGTCGACATCCTTCCGCGGCTGCAGCCGCGAGCTCGATGGAACGAAGACGGAGTCGAGCTCGAGGAGGAGGCCTGCTTGTTCGGCCCCGACCGGCTGCTCTTCGGGGTCAAGACGACGGGCATCCCACAGCATCAGGCCGGCCCGAGGATCGCCATGTTCAACGTCGCGGCCGAGCGGCACCTTGGCGAGGGGCGCACGTGGGTCAGGATCGCCAGGGCACTCGCTCGCGACGGCGCCACATCGGTCAGAGTCGACCACGGAGGAGTCGGGGACAGTGGCACCCGCCCAGGACACACGCCAGACACCGTCTATGACGAAGGCTGGATCGACGACGTGCGCGATGTCGTAGAGGAGCTCTCCGACAACCGGAGGCACGAGGTGATCGGCGTCGGCCTGTGCTCGTCGGGCACGAGCGTGCTGCAGGCAACCGTCACCGGTGCACTGCGCGAAGCCATCGTCGTCAACGTGGTCTTCGACACCGACCTCAACACTGCGCTTCCCCCTGCGTGGACGCTGTTCCCGCGCAAACCGAGCTGGCTGCGGAGATTCGCCGTTCGGCACAAGCGCCAGGCGACCCTGCTGTGGAAGGCATGGGGTGTAGTGGACCCGCGACGCGATCCGATGTGGACGACGGCACGGGCGGTATCCCGCGGAGTGGACCTGACGGTTGTCGGGGGCCCTGAAGACCTCGCCAGGATGCGGCACAGTGCGCTGTGGCGACTCGTGTGGGGGCGTCCGCTCAGCTCTGAGCGTCGATTCCGGGTGGAACCGGCCCCCGATGCCGATCACTCCCTCCGTGTGAGCGCTGGTCAGGATGAGGTTGTGAAGCGGGTGAGCGAGCGCGTTCGAACGCGCCTTCGCGTGAGATCATGAGCCAAGTTCCACTCGCGATCAACGGCCCGAGACCCGACCCCGGTTCGAGTGCTTCGACAAGGATGCCGTCGTTGTGGCGACGAAAGGAGTCGTTGTGATGGAGAACACCGTTTCGCAAGGGTCGGACCGGTTCGACGAAGTACTGCTCGACGGTCTTTCCGCGCCCGCCACGTCTGCGGGGTGGATGGAGCAGGAGGCCTGGCGCATCGGGGTCGAGGTTGCCGGGCCCGTTGCAGACGAGGTGGATGCCGAGGCGCGATTCCCCGAGGAGGCGGTGGCCGCCCTTCGCGAGTCCGGCCTGCTCGCGGCGCTGATTCCGGTCGAGCTGGGCGGCAGGGGCGCCTCGCTCGCAGAGGTGGCCGGCGCCGTCAGGGCGCTCGCTGTGCACTGCACCTCGAGCGCGCTCGTGCTCGGAATGCACAGCATCGAGGTCTTCAACCTGGTCAGGCACGGCACCACGCCCGCACTGCGTGCAGTGCTGCACGAGGTCGCGGCAGACGGCCTTCTGCTGGCGAACGCCAACAGCGAGGTCGGCATCGGCGGCGACGTGTCGCGCAGCCGTTGCGCACTGGAGCCGCGCGAGGGCGGCTGGCACCTGGAGAAGGATGCTCTCGCCATCTCCTACGGCGAGTACGCCGACGCGATCGTGACGATCGCGCGCCCGAACACAGATGCCGCGGAGACCGATCAGGTCATGATGATCTGCCGCAAGCAGGACACCACCCTCGAGCGCACCAGCGACTGGAACACGATGGGTCTGCGGGGAACGTGTTCGTCTGGGTTCCACCTGTCCGCCGATATCAGTTCGGATGCTCTGTTTCCCGTGCCCTTCTCCGTCATCGCCAATGACGGGGCCGGACAGGCACGGCAGATCCTTCTGAGCGCCGCATGGGTGGGGCTTGCCGAGGCGGCCGGCGCGAAGGCGCACTCGTTCGTGAACGCGGCCGCTCGCAGGAGCATAGGAACGCTGCCGCCGTCCGCGCTGCGCCTCGCGGAGCTCGCCAGCGAACTGCAGGCGGTGCGAAGCCTGCTCGTCGGCTCCGCGCTGCGGTACGAGGCGCTGGACCGGGCGGGAAACGGTGAAGACCCCGGCTTGGTCGTCGGACTGCGCGGACTGAAGGTGTCGACGTCCGAGTTGGCGGTCAAGACGGCGACCGCAGCCCTGTCGATCTGCGGCATGGCGGGGTTCCGCCGCGACACCCCGTTCGCGCTCGACCGCATCGTTCGCGACGCGCACGGCGGTCTCGTCATGGTGAGCAACGACCGCCTCATGAACGACAACGCTCAGCTGCTCGTCGCCCGCAAGGCGCTCTAACGTGGCGTCGCCGGATGATCGGCGGCGGCCCCGCCTTGGCTTCGTCTTCCACCCCAGATCGTTCGGCACGCTTGCGATCGTGGATGCCGCTCGCAACCTCTGCGACGTCGTCTGGCTGGTCGACACGGCCGACGCTCGCCTGGGTTCCATGACTCGGCTGCTCGCGCGCGTGGGAACCGTCGTGGACGTGGCCGGCGTGTCCGGGGCGGAGGCAGCACAGATGGTGCGTGACGAGCGGCTCGACGGGGTGCTGGCGCTCGCAGACGATCTGCTCGAGTGGACGGCCGAGCTTGCCGACCGGCTCGGCCTGCCCTTCCACAGCGTGCAGACGGCACGGCTGCTGACGGACAAGTTCGCCCAACGGTCCGCCTTGCGAGCCGCAGGCCTCCCTGCGCCGCGCAGCTGGGTGCTGCACAGGCGCCTGTCGGAGGACGAGTGGATGCGTGTGGCCGAGGACGAGCCGTTCCCCGGCGTACTCAAGCCGCGGCAGGGCGAGGGCAGCAGGAACACGAATGCGGTGGGCTCGATCGCCGAGGTGCGCTCGATCGTCGCCGGGTCCGGGGAAGCGGAGCACGGGTCCGAAGCACGGGAATGGGTGCTCGAGGAATACATCGAGGATGTCGATGCCGAGCTCTGCGGGGAAGGCTTCGCCAACTACGTCTCGGTCGAGAGCTTCGTGGCGGCCGGCCAGGTCACAACCCTGGCCATCACGGGTCGCACCCCGCCGGCACGGCCGTTCCGAGAGACCGGGTTCTTCATCCCGGCCGCCATCTCGCAGGAGCAGGCCGGGCCCATCGTCGACGCCGCGACGGCTGCGGCGCATGCGCTCGGCATCACGGTCGGCTGCCTGCACACGGAAGTGAAGCTCACCCCCACGGGGCCGGTCGTCATCGAGGTCAACGGCCGCATCGGGGGAGGAGTACCCGAACTGCTCGACCTCACGACGGGCATCGACTTCCTCGGCATCGCCCTGCGGCTCGCGCTCGGCGAGTCGGTGGAGGTCGGGCCTGTGCAGCCGAACGGTCTGGGCTACCTGCTCTATGTGCAGGCGCGCGACGACATCCACCGCATCACGGCCGTCACGGGGCTGGACGACCTCAGGGTCATGCCAGGCGTGCAGGAGGTCGTGCTCAATCGCGGGCCAGGCCACGCCGTGGACTGGCGCGACGGCAACCACGGTCACGTGTACTCGGTGCTCGGCACAGCCGGGGACCACGACGGGCTACGGGCGGCGATCGGCCGGGTGACGGAGCTGGTGCGCATCGATGGCGTCTGAAGGCGGCCGACGACCCAGGCGTCGCCTCGTGGCGGTCGCCGTCGTCGTGGCGGCCGCCGTCCTGGTAGCAGGCACGGTCGCGGTCGTCTTCGCCGCCCGTCCGCCACAGGGCGGTGCCCCGTCCTCGCCGCAGACGCACGCCGCGTCTGGGTCGAGCTCCGCGCCGGCGAGCTCCGCCTCGACCGGCCCCGTCGACCGCGAAGTGACCATGCAGGTGGGCGGGCGCGAACGCTCGATGCTCGTGCACGCGCCGGCGCATTCCGGTGCGCTGCCCCTCGTGCTCGTGTTCCACGGCGCTGGAGACACGGCAGAGGGCACGGCATCCGCCACGGACTTCGAGCACGTCGGCGACCAGCGCGGCTTCATCGTCGCCTTCCTGCAGGGCTACCAGAACACGTGGAACGAGGGCGCCGGGCACACGCCGGCCGAAGTCGCCGGAATCGACGACGTCGCCTTCGCTCGCGCGGCCGTGGAACGCATCGAAGGGATGCTTCCCGTCGACCGGGAGCGCGTGGCCGCGGTCGGCTTCTCCAACGGCGCGCTCATGGTCGATCTTCTCGGCTGCCGGATGGCCGACGTCGTCGACCTCATCGTCCCGGTGGCGGGCCCGCTACCTGTGTCGGTCGCGAGCTCATGTTCGCCGAGCAGGCCGGCCTCGGTCCTGCAGGTGCACGGCACGGCAGATGACTCCATCCCTTACGATGGCGGCCCTTTCGCGGGCATCGGAGGTGGAACCACAGTGCTGTCGGCGCCGGCCGCCGCCCAGCGCTGGGCCGCACTCGACGGTTGCAACGCGCAGGCGACGACGACGCAGCCGTCCGATGGCGTACGCGTCACCTCGTACGGCGGATGCCGCGCAGGAGCGTCAGTGCAACTGCGCACACTCCTCGGTGCTGGCCACGGCTGGCCGGCGGACATCGCAGAGCTCGTCGCCGACGCTCTGCACACCTGACCTGCACACCTGGCCAGGGCACCTTACCCGGGCACGTGGTCTGCACGGCCCTTCGGTCAGCCGAGGCCGAGTTGCAGTTGGCCTTGGCGCCGAGGCGGCTTGGGAAGCGCCTGCCCCAGTGCGGCCAGCACGGCATCCATGCTCTGCCGTCGCTGCGCCTCGATGCGGCCCGCCGTGACGGCGAGGGACTCGGGCTGAGCCAGCAGCTCAGCCAGCCTGTCCACTTCCTGAGGTATACGGCGCCCGAGCTTGGCCAGATCCACGATCAGGCCCAACGCCTCGAGCTGGGAGTAGAGGTCGACTCGCTTGTCGCGCCGCATGTTCGGCTCGCCCGAGTTGACGCTCCAGTCGACACCCCCGCCGTCGACGAGGCAGATCGTCGGAGTGCCCTGCGCCCACGCGTTGATCGCGAGGTGGTAAGTGTCAGTGAGAACGAAGTCCAGGTCGCCGAGCCCGTAAATCAACTCGGCGGCGTCGACGGGCCTTCTCGGCTCTTTGGGGACGCCGCGCAGAGACCGGAGCGATGTGCCGAGCAGATCGATGCGCGATGGCTCGTCGTTCTCGTGCTCGAGGGCCGGCCAGGAGGCGCGGAACCGGCGGCGGGAATCGACGGGCCAGAACGCGGGGGACCCGCCCCACGGGATCCAGCGGGCGCGTGCGCCCAAGCGCTGGGCCAGCCGCTTGCCGAACAATGCGACGACCTCCGGGCGCACCTGCGAGCGGCCGATGAAGACGCCGAGTCCCTTTCCGCCGCGGTGGGTGCCGTCGTGAAGCAGGAATGCGGCATCCAGTGCCTGCGCGGCCCCGCGCTCCGGCCCCCTGATCGTTCTGACGACCTGGGCGGAGTACGGATCGCGCATCCACACATCGCGCGCCGCCGCCATGAACCGGTCGAGGTCGTGCCCGTATCGTCCCGCGTAGTCGGCAGCGGTGTTCATGCCCAGCGTGCTGCCGTAGGAGAAGACGCGACCGAGCGTGCCTTCATCGGCGTCGCGCAGCATCAGCGTGCGCGCCACGAGCTCGTCTGCCTCTTCCCGCGAGCAGACTCCGATTCGCCTCGCGAGCACGTCGGCCATGTGGCGCTGGTACACCGCCATGTGCATGAAGTCGCCCCAGAACACGATGCGGTCTGCGCTGAACGCCTCGTCCAGCCGTCCGCGAATCGACTGGTATGCGATGAGGGAGTCGGGGTCGCGGTACGACGAGGATGCTACGAGGTCGCCGGCTCCGCGGAACTCGCTCCACTCACTGACGTCCCACAGCCGCCAGTACGTCACCTGCGTTGCGCCGGCCGCGTGCGCGACCTTCTCGAAAGCTAGGTCGACCGACGTCATCCCGGGGTTACGCCCATTGGGCGGTGCACAGATGACGCTCACCTGGCCGAGGCTGGATGCTGCCATGGTGTCTCGTTTCCTCGAGAATTCCCACGAGGAGCGTGCACGACACGGCGGCGGGCTGTCGTTGTCGGGCGGTACTCGCGTACCCATTCGCCTGCGCAGAATGAGCGACGCTCATGTTACTCGCCGCATGCTTCAGCGGCGAGTATCCCTTCCCAGCCGAAGGGAGGTCTTGGGCGGATCTTGCGCAGATCCTGCGCTGCACCCAGGGCTGTACTCAGCATGCCCGCAGCTTCCGGCTCGCTGACTGCACTCGGAAAGAGCCAGGCGGCGTCACTCCGCCCCGGAACCACCCTCGCCAGACCTGGTCGCGGCGGCGGCCTGCGCCGCCTGTTGAGCCCGCAATCGGCCGGCTCCCGGGCTCATACCCACCGCGTTCGCCACGTCACGAGCCATCGCTCGCCAGCGTGGGAACACCCACGACGGGCCGAGCACCGACCAGGTGCGTACTTTCTCAGAGAACGGGAGTTCGCTGTGGGCGACCCCGCGGTACATCTCGATGTTCGTACGGGTCTCCGCGAACGACCGGTCCCCCCGCTGGCCGGGTGCGAACCACGATGAAGCTGCGGCGCCCTGAACAGACACCTGCGCATCGTGCCGGCGCTGAAGGAACGCCTGCTCCTTGGCGGTGGCCATCTTGCCTGCGCACAGCAGCTCGACGAGCAGCACCATGTCGTCGCCGAGCACCGAGCGGATGCCGCGGGTCTTCCGCAGTGCAGACATCCTGATCACCCCGTACATGGGATGCGACGCCTGCGCCCGCAGCATGTTGCGCACGCGCTCGTGCGCCGTGGCGGCGTCCATGCGCAGGTCGACGTCGTCGAGATCTTCGTAGATCACGCCCTCGCCGTTGATGAGCCTGGTCCGGGGACAGGCGAACACGGTTCCCGGGCCGCCGTCGTCGAGCGCGGCGATCGTCGCGGCGGTGAACTCGGGGAGCTTGATGTCGTCTGCCGCCATCCAACTGAAGAGCTCGGTGTCGCAGAGTGCCATCACGTTCTGGTAGTTCCAGATGCCGCCCCGGTTGTCGTCGTAGCGGTGGTAGCTGATGCGGTCGTCGTGCGATGCTGCCGTGCGGCAGATGTCCTGCGTGGCATCCGTCGAGCCGTTGTCCGAGATGACGATGCGGATGTCCGAGAGCGTCTGGCTCTGCAACGACTCGAGCGCCGCCGGGAGGTAGCGCTCGCCGTTGTAGACCGGAACGCCGAACGTCAGCCGTGTCATCGTCACTCCATCGAAATGGTCAGCTTGGAGGCGAAGAACGCCTCGGCGTACCTGCTCTGCGTCTCGGCGCCCCGCAGCCGCATGATGCTCAGGAAGAACTCATCGTCCCACCAATCCCGGTCGTGCTGCGAGGGGAAGCTCGAATGGAGCAGTTCCACCTTCCGCCTCGCGATCCGCTTGGGCAGCGGCACGTAGAGGTTCGGCCGTCCGAGATCGCCGTCCCACTTGGGGATCTCGTACTGCAGCACGAGCGGACCGCGCCAGACCGTCGGCGCCATGGTGCCAAGCAGTCGGTGGTCCTGGTGGGCGTCGTCGCTGCGCGGCACGAAGACCAGGTCTGGGCGCGGGCTGGCGTCACGGAAGGCGTGCACGGCATCCTTCACCGCCCCCCAGTGCTCAGGGAGCCTCGCATCCGGCAGACCAGCGAAGACCGGGGGCTGCGAGGCGCCGAATGCGTCTGCCGCCCTTTCCGCCTCGGCCTGACGTTCGGGCACGCCTGTGAGAACGAGGGTGCGGAGGTCGACCTCGCGTCGGCTGGCCAGCTCGAGAAGCGTGCCGCCGCATCCGATCTCGATGTCGTCAGGATGCGCCCCGACGGCGAGCACGACGAGGGGACCGGAGGGAAGCGTGAGGGTGGTCATCGTGCCTTCCTGCTCGGCGTCAGGACCCGGGCGACCTGATCCCACTCCTGGTCGAGCCGTTCACGAGCGGCGTCGATCGCCGCGTCGATCCGTTCGGTCCATGTCGTGCGCTCGGCGGCCAGCGCGGTCGCGGCGTCCGCCACTTCGTGGGCGTCGAAGCTCTCGATGTCGCGGTGCTGCCCAGGCAGTCCGAGCTGGTCGAGGATCGCGCGGTGCTTGTCCGCGTACCCGATCGAGAGGGAGGGTGTGCCGGCCAACAGGGCCATGATGAGCGTGTGGTAGCGCGACGCGACGACCACGTGCGCAGACGACATCTCGGCAACGAGTTCATCGGGGCTGCGGGCCTCCACCACGGGGGTGCCGTCGGCGAGACCGGCGGACAGCACGTGCGCGAACTCGAGATCGCCGTCGTCGCCCCCGATGAGCCGCACCTGATAGCCGCGGCTCTGGAACTCGCGCGTGAGAGCCGTGAGCTGCGCCGCGTAGCGCTTGTGCACGGCCTCGCTGGTCTCATGCGAACTGTCGCGGCCCCAGTAGTCCATGACGCCCAGGGCGACCGTCGGATGTTCGGCCGCGGCAGAGCGTGCGGGCTCCAGCCCGAACGCGAGATCGGTGACCACTGCGTCGGAGGCCGCCTTGTGCAGTCCGTTCACGACCATGCTCGACCTGGCGACAGCGTCGCGATAGGAGCGATAGCTCGCCGCACTTCCCGCGCCCCGCACGAAGAAGCGCGCGAGACGTCGGGGGAGCACCTCGACGCCGATGTCCAGCAGCACGAAGGGGCGGCGCATCAGGCTGCTGCCCTTGGCGAGCGCCCAGATCTCGAACGGGGTGCCGAAGGCTCCCGAGCCGTAACGCTCGAGTCCGCCAGTACCCGCGACGACGACGACGTCGACTGATCGCGCGGCGGAGATCGCCCCGCGCAACAGGTGCAGCCGGTTGAGCCCGGCCGAAAGCACGCGATGCAGGCCCGACCTGGCTCTGCCTTCGACGGGACGGCCGAGGCTCGTCGCCGGGATGCCGTGCAGCGCGGATGCCACGGCGGGATCCTCGCAGAACAGCACCGGCTCGTACACGTCGGCGTCGAGCCGCTCGAGGAACGCGGTGAGCGTGGCCTCGTTGCCGAAGTTCCCACGGCCGAACACGCCCCAGATGCCGAGGCGCGTCTTCGAGCCTGCCGCCGCTTGCATCATCGGTGCCCCGACAGCGGGGCCGGGTTCATGCCCGTTCCCTCTGCCGCCACAGCTCCCATGGGGCGGTGCCCGTGGCGTGCAGTTCTTCGAGGTACGCGCGTTCCTTCAGTGTGTCCATGCAGGCCCAGAAGCCCTCGTAACGATTGGCGCTGAACCTGCCGTCTGCTGCTGCCCTGATGCAGCCGTCCATCACGAGGTCTTGACCCTCGTCGATGTAGTCGAAGATGCCCTGCCGCAACACGAAGAAGCCGCCGTTGATCCACATGTTCATGGTGCCGACCGGCACGATGCCGGTCATGCCGCCGTCGCCGTCGAGACCGACGACGTGGAAGGAGTCCTGGGGTGGTACGGCCAGGAGGCTGCCAACGTGGTCGCCGGGAAGGGCCTCGATCAGGCCGTTCATGTCCACGTCGGAGACGCCGTCGCCGTAGTTGGCGAGGAAGACCTCATCGTCGCCGAGGTACTTGCGCACCCGTCGCAGGCGCTCGCCGATGGCCGTGGTGAGGCCCGTGTCGACGAACGTGATCTTCCAGTCCGAGATGTCGGACTCGAGCATCGTGACGTCTTGGCCGCCGTTCGCCAGCACGAAGTCGTTGGAGGCCGTCTCGCGGTAGTTGAGGAAGTAGTCCTTGATGACGCTCGCGCCGTAGCCGAGGCACAGGATGAACTCCGTGTGCCCGAAGTAGGCGTAGTACCTCATGATGTGCCACAGGATGGGCCGGTCGCCGATCGGCGTCATGGGTTTGGGCGCCGACTGGTTGTCGGCGCGGATGCGCATTCCCATGCCGCCGCAGAACAGAACGACCTTCATGTCAAACCCCCAGCCGCCGCGGCGCGGCGAACTCTCTGATGGCAGGAGCCACTGGCCTGCCGCGCAGATACCCGTCGGTGGTGCAGGCCTCGATCGCGCGGGCGTAGACCGCGGATGCCTCTCGCACCGCCGTGATCGTCGTCTCGAGATCGTCGTCGGTGTGCGCAGCAGAGATCACGAGGGACTGCGCGAGCACGCCGTGTCGGAGCAGCTCCTGGATGAACAGCGTGCGGAACGCTTGCGAAGGCTTGCCCTCGTGGTCTTTCGTGCCGAAGACGAGTGCCGAGGGCCTGCCGAGGATTGCGATGTGATCGGCGACGCCGGCTTCGGCGACGGCCTCGAGCAGACCTGCCCGCAGCTTCTCGCCCTGGGACTCCATGATCCCGACGATGTCTCGTTCCTCATATGCCTCGGCGACCGCCAGGTATGCGGCGAGACCCGTCGTCTCCGCCCCGTGCGTGTTGGAGAGCAGGAAGACGCGCGAAGCATCCGTGTTCAGGCCGCCGAGCTCCATGAGCTCGCGCTTGCCGGCCAGGGCCGAAACGCTGAAGCCGTTGCCCAGCGCCTTGCCCCAGGTGGAGAGGTCGGGCGTGACGCCGTACACCGACTGGGCGCCTGCCGACGACCAGCGCATGCCCGAGATCATCTCGTCGAAGACCAGAACGAAGCCGTCTCGGTCAGCCAGTTCGCGCACACCCTCGAGGAAGCCGGGCGCGGGCTCGACCGTGCCCGTGGCCGCCTCCATGACGACGGCCGCGATCTGACCCGGATGCGCGGCCACCACGGCCTCCAACGACTCGAGGTCGTTGTACGCGAAGCTGACCGTCAGGTCGCTCACGGCCCTTGGAACGCCCGCGGGCATGGCGCTCACGCCCATGAACCAGTCGTCGACGGAGAAGAACGGCTGCGTACGGCAGACGGCGACCAGGTCGCGCCCGGTGGCGGCGCGCGCCAGCTTCACGGCCGCTGTCGTGACATCCGAGCCGTTCTTGGCGAACTTCACCATGTCGGCCGTCGGCACCATCGTCAGGAACCGCTCGGCGGCCTCGACCTCCAGCACCGTCGGCCTGGAGAAGTTGACGCCGTCTGCTGCGGCCCGGCACACGGCGTCGACGACCGGCGCATAGCCGTGCCCGAGGGTCACCGCCTTCAGGCCCATGCCGTACTCGACGAACCAATTGCCGTCCGCGTCGAGCACACGGGCGCCCTCGCCGCGCACGATCACGGGAGCGAGGTCTTCCGGATACTGGTCGGATCCGCGCGCGTTCGTGTGCGCGCCGCCCGGCACGAGTTCGTGCAGGCGTCGCTGCAACTCGGCCGATCGGGCGAAACGGTTCGGGATGTCGTCGCCTTGTGCGTTCACTGCATACCCCCTGGCCGGTGTCGGTATGACAGCTATGGCCTACGGTGTGACTATGGACACAGCGTACTGGGCAGAGCGCTCTGTTTTCATCACCGGCCATACCGGCTTCAAGGGCGCGTGGCTGTGTGTTCTGCTTCACCGGATGGGTGCGCGTATCCACGGGTACGCGATGGAGACCCCGCAGGATTTCCTCTATCACCGTGCTGGAGTAGCCGATCTCCTGGAGAGCGACGCACGCGGCGACATCCGCGACGGCGACGCGCTGGGAGCGGCGGTGAGGCAGTCCGGAGCGGATATCGTTCTGCACCTTGCCGCGCAGTCCATCGTGCGCGAGTCGTATCTGACCCCTAGGGAGACGTTCTCGGTGAACGTCGACGGCACCCTTTCGGTGCTCCAGGCGGCGCGCGACGCCGAGTCGGTGGAGCGCGTTGTGGTCGTGACCACCGACAAGGTGTACCGCAACAACGAGTGGCCTTGGGGATATCGCGAGATCGACCACCTCGGCGGCGACGATCCGTACAGCGCGAGCAAGGCGGCGGCGGAGCTCGCCACCCACTCGTTCGCGGTGTCGTTTCCGCGGGCCGGATTCGCCGTGGCATCCGCTCGCGCGGGAAACGTCATCGGGGGAGGGGATGCCACGCCGGACGCACTCATCCCCGAGCTCATCTCCGGTTTCGCGCAGAACCGCCCCGCGCGACTGCGCCGGCCGAGGGCGACGCGACCCTGGCAGCACGTTCTCGAGCCGCTCAGCGGCTATCTGACGCTGGCGGAGCACCTCGACGGCCGGCGGCACGATTCGGCGTGGAACTTCGGCCCAGCGGCCGAGGACGGCTGGACGGTGGGCGCTCTGGCCGACGAGGCCGCCCGGCTGTGGGACGATGGCGCTTCGTGGATCGACGAGGACGACGGCGGACCGCACGAAGCTGGGCTGCTCATGGTCGACTCGGCGAAGTCTCGCTCCGAACTGGGATGGCGCCCGAGGCTTCGCGTGAACGAGGCCATCGCCTTCACCGTGGACTGGGAGCAGCGCGTGCGTCGTGGCGAAGCGCCGCTGTCGGTGACATCCGACCAGGTGGATCGTTATCTGTCTCGCACCCGAGCGAAGGAAGCATCATGACCGCATCACAAACCCGACCCATCGACAGCTGGCGTGATCGCTGGTCGCAGGATCCGGACGGCGTCGTCGTTCTCGACCTGGGCGAGCAGCCGGCATCCGATCTCTTCCCCAAGCCCACCGACCCTGGCCCCGACCCGCGCTACAGCATGCGCATGGTCTTCAGCCCGGTGAGCGGGCTGCTGCAGCTCGAAGACGACCCGACGACGCCGGAGGAAGTGATGGGCGTCGAGCCTGCGGCGCTTGTCCGGCAGGCCGAGCTGTGCGTCGCCGACGCGGATGCCGCAGGCTTGATCGTGCCCGGATCGCGCGTTCTGCACTACCCGAGCCCGCACGGCGGATCGTGGCACAAACAGCTCGAGCCGTTCCACCTCGTCGAGGTGACCGAAGGCGAGGCCGAACTCATCGTCGACGTGCACGGCATGATGCACGCCGCCGATCAGCGGGCCGCATTCCTAGAGCGGCGAGGGCATCTCTCCGACGACGGGGTCATCCTCTTCATGATCCACAACGCCTCTGCCATCGTGCGCGAGGGCATGTGGAACGCTCTGAAGAACGGGCACTTCGCGTACTACACGACGCCTGCCATGGTTCGCATGGCCGAGGAGATCGACATGGTGGCCATCGGCGCCTGGTCGTATCCGCTCTACAACAACGGCACGACGATGCTCGCCTTCGCGAAGAAGGGCGGCAAGTGGGGTTCGGCAACGGCCGAGTCCGTCGCACGGCTCATCGAGGAGGAGAACGCGCTCGGCGTGCTCGACCCTCAGCGGATCACCGAGTCGCTGCACACTGCACTCCTCGAGTCCGTCTCGGCCATCAGGGCCTACCTCGACGGTGCCAAAGCCGAGGGGCTCACGGTCGCAGGGTACGGCGCAGCATCCCGCACGGCGGCCTTGCTCACCTCTGCGCAGGTGACGACGGACGACGTCGCGATGATCGCCGACGCCTCGACGGCGAAACACGGCCGCACCATGCCGGGCACGCGCATCCCCATCGTCTCGCCAGAGCAACTGGTCGCCGCCAGCCCCGACCGCGTGCTGCTGTTCATCTCCGACCTGCTGCCCGAGGTCAGGCGCGCCATGCCGGGCGTCGAGCAGAACGGCGGCAAATGGGTCGTCGTCGACCCGAAGCCCACCGAGATCGAGCCGGAGTAGGCGGCGGCGCGGGTTTCGGAGTCAGTCGACGCCGATGACCCGCTTGTACTCCTGCCAGGAGATGCCGTTGCGGTCGCGCTCGCTCACGATCGTGATCGGCGCCGGCCAGACGACGGCGAGATCGGGATCGTCGAACGCGATCGTGATGTCTTCGTCAGGACCGTAGAAGTCGTCGATGCGGTAGCAGAAGTCGGTGACCGAGGTGAGCGCCTGGTAGCCGTGCAGGAATCCGCGCGGGATGTACACCTGACGGTGCACCTGGTCGTCGAGCAGGAACGTGCGCACCTCGCCGAACGTCGGCGAACCCGGCCGCGCGTCGATGGCGATGTCGAGCACCGCGCCGTGCGCGCAGCGCACGAGCTTCGCCTCGCCCTTGTTCGTGCGCCCGTGCAGCCCACGAACGACGCCCTGATAGGAGCGGGACTGGTTCTCCTGTTTGAAGCCCGCAGGGTCGATGCCGGCATCGGCGAGGATGTTCACGTCCATGGTGCGCGTGAAGTAGCCACGCTCGTCGCGGTGCGGCGTCGGCTCGAGGACGATGAGTCCCTGGATGTCTGTCTCGATGATCTTCATGACGGGCCCTCGTCTCGCTCAGCCGGCCCGACACCTCGGGCCGTCACAGGCTATCGGACGCGTCGGCGGGCCGGGAGTGCCCCGTTCCAGGCTGCCGAGACCACGGATGCGGTGCGCGCGATCGTGAAGCGCGAGCCGGCGGCTGCGCGCGCGGCCAGGGCTCGGGCATCCGCTGCTTGTTTGTCGTCGAGAACGTACGCGATGGCCTCCGCGAGCGCGTCCGGGTCGCCAGGTCGCACCAGCACCCCGTTCGGCGTCGCGCGCCAGCCGGCCGTCGCGTCGGGCGTTCCTGCGGTCCAGACGGATCCTTCGGCCTCGGGATCGAGGATCTCGGGCACTCCGCCTGCGGCCGTCGCCACGACGGGCACGCCGGCGGCCATGGCCTCGACGATGACCTGGCCGAACGGCTCGGGCACGGGCGATGCGTGCACGAGCACGGAGAGGGAGGCGACCCGCACGGCGGCATCGGCGACCCACCCGGTGAACTCGACTCGGTCGGCGATGCCGAGCCGGTCGGCGAGACTCTGCAGCTGCGACTCGTAGTCGTGCTCGCCGAACAGTGCGCCACCCACGACGGAGAACCGCGCGTCGGGATGCCCGACGGCGACCGCTGCCGCTGCCTGCAGGAACTCGCGCTGCCCCTTGGTCGGGCTGACCCTGCCGACGATGCCGACGAGGGGGGTCCCATCGCGTTCCGCGCGCGTGTCGACCTCGAATGCCTCGGGAGCCAGCCCCGGATAGGCCACCACCGCCTTGCGCATTGCGAGCGCTGGCAGCGTCTCGAGCGTGGCGAACGAGTTCGCGACGATGGCTCGCGGACCCAGCGCGGCGAGCCAGCGCATGGCGGTTCGTGGCGCACGCGGCAGATAGTCGGGCGCCAAGCGGTCGTGCAGGTGCCACACCCACCGGCGGCCCGCAAGGGGTGCTGCGATGGAGGCGAAGACCGCGGATTTGAGCGAGTTCGCGACGACCAGGTCGGCGCCCGAGCCGCGGATGGCTCGCACGAGCCTTGGCACGAACGCGGCGGCGCTCAGCGCAGACCGTGCCGCCCCGCCCGCTGCGGTGTCTCGCGCCATAGTCGCGACGTCCTCGTCCAGCACAAGCACGGCGGCCTGCACGCCGGCCGACGTCAACCGCGCCTGCAGGGGTCCGTTCCCGAAGAGCAGCACGCGCAGGTCGAACTCGCCCTCGTCGTGCAGCTCGTCGAGGAGCCGGACGAGAGCCAGCTCTGCGCCGCCCTCCTGAGCCGTGTGGTCGAGCACGAGCACGCGCGGTCGCGGCATCGTTCCCCCTTCGCTCGTGACGAGACAACAGTAGGCGGTGCGGTGGGCGCCGCAGCCAGACGCTAGCTTTAGGGCGTGGCGGCTGCTGGGTACGAGAGTCGCGCCGCGAGCACCGCGGCGCCGAGGTTCGCACGGAGGATCGCGTCGTGAGGATCGCGCTGGCGACGAGCTCGTACGACCCATACGTGGGCGGCGTCGAGGAGCACGTGCGCAATGTCGCCCGCATCCTGCGCGCCCGGGGTCACGACGTCGTCGTCTGGACCATCGAACGCGATGGGCGGTTCGGCGTGCGGGAGGTCGACGGCATCGAGGTCTGGGATCTCCCTGCGCCGCTGCCCGCCCGCTCGGTCCCGTCGATGCTGCGCTTCGCCATCCGCATGCCGCAGGCCGCGCTGCATTGGCGCCGGGCGTTCCGCTCTCACCGGCCAGACGTCATCCACGTGCATTGCTTCGGCCCCAACGGCACCTACGCACGACTGCTCGCGGCCCGCACGGGAACGCCACTGGTCATCACATCGCACGGCGAGACCGTCGCCGACGATGCAGGGGTGTTCACGCATTCCCGGTTCGCGATCGACAGCCTGCGGAAAGGACTCGCCGCCGCAGCAGCCGTCACCGGATGCTCGCGTGTCGTGCTCGAGGACCTCACGGTGCGCTTCGGGCTGGCACCCGGCCGCGGCGTCGTCGTGTTCAACGGCATCGACCTCGACGAACCCGTCGGCGTGCCGCCGGCCGGCGTCGACGGCCGCTACATCTGCGCGGTCGGCCGAGTGCAGAAGATGAAGGGGTTCGACCTGCTGATCGAGGCGTTCGCGCGCGCGGAACTGCCGCCCGACATCCGGCTGATCATAGGCGGGGCCGGGCCCGAGCTCGATGCGCTGCGTCGTCAGGCCGACCGGCTCGGTATCGGCGAACGTGTCGTGCTGCCAGGACGACTCGACAGGCCGACCGTCGGCGCACTGCGCGAGGGCGCGTACATCGGCGTGATGCCGAGCCGGTTCGAGGCGTTCGGCATCGCAGCGCTCGAGGTGTGGCGCGGCAGGTCGGCCCTCGTGGCGACAACGCACGGCGGAGCACCCGAGTTCGTCACGCATTCCTCGGACGGGCTGCTCGTCGACCCGCTCGACGTCGACGCCTTGGCCGGCGCGCTCCGCACGCTGACCGACGAGCCCGGACTCGCGGCACAACTCTCGGCGGCGGGCGCCGAGCGTGTGCGGTCGTTCACCTGGGAGCGCGCGGTGGATGCCTACGAGTCGGTCTACGGCGATCTTCCCGCCGCCCACGCGGAGACCGCCGACACCGACATCACATAGTTGGTCGTCGTCTGCAGGCCCATGAACGGCGGCGGCAGACCACCTGCGAACCCGGTGTAGTTCATCGCGAGCATCTTGACGTCGCGGATCGTGGTCCACACGCCTTCGACGCGCACCGCTTTCGCCTCGACCGGGTCGAACCGGAAGACGACGGTCCGCTCCCAGAACTGGTCCTGGGGTCGGGCGACCACCTGCCACGTGCCATCCGGTTTCTGCACGGAGACGGTGTAGGAGCGCAGCCCCGCCTCGCAGCACGCGATGTTGGTGGTCGCGACGGCTATCCGGTCGATGGTGGTCGCAGAGCGCAGCGGAACCGTGATGCTCGGGTGCGGGTCGACACCACCCTTCACCTCGCCAGAACGCCACGGGCGGTACGGGTCTGCCGTGCCGGAGGTCACGGTCTGTGCCTTCGAGTCCTTGTAGGTCGATGAGGCCTGCGCGCTCTGCCCCTTGAGCAGATCGGCGCCGAACGTCTCGGTGGCGCCGAGGGCGATCGTGCTGCCGGCCGGTGCGCGGAAGAACTGCGGCGTTGCCGTGAGTGTGACCTGCGCCGACCCGCCCGAGAGACCCACGGCATCCGTCGCGCCGTACTCGTCGGTGACGCGAAGCGACGACGCGCCTGTTGTCACTCTTGCCTGGATGCGGGCCTCGTCGGTCCACGCGACGAGCATGGTGTCGTTCCCTGGCACACGCATCGCGTGGGTGAAGGGGATGCCGGTGGCCACCTCTACGGGCGCGCCCCGGCCGTGCAGCATCCGCGACACCGTCGCGTACGCAAGGCCGCCCGGCTTCACATACGCCCGGTACTGGATGAGCGACCAGCTGGAGTCGTTCTCACCCCAGCCGCCCTCGCTGTAGAAGTACGTCCACCCCGCGATGCCGTCCTGCTGGTACCACATGAGCTTCCTGGCGATGTTCGAGCCCTGGGCCCAGTACGCCGTGGCGCTGTCCGACGTCCAGCCCGACTCGGTGTCCCAGAGCGGAAGCCGCGCGCACGAGGATCCGAGCGCCTGGCGGAGGGCGTCGTAGCCGGCGCCCTTCGCGTCGAAGCCCTCCTCCTCCCACGATCTGTTCCAACCGGTGTACGGATGCACTCCTATCGCGTCCACGTGCGAGCACACCCCGTCGGCTGCCGCCTTCTTCCACCAGTCCGTCTCGAAGCCGAGAAGGTTGCCTGCGATGACGTACGAGCCTGCCTTGGCCGCGTGCGCCGCCTCGGCGAACGGCAGCTCGACCGTCTTCCAATACTCGTCGGCGGAGTCGTAGAAGCTGTTCGGCTCGTTGAACGCCTCCCACGATGAGATGGCCGGCGCCTCGCGCGCGAACGTGGCCACGATCAGCGCGGTCCAGCCCGCCCAGGTGCCGGATGCCGCTGCCGCCTTCTCCGCGTCGCCCCCGCTGCCGACCTGCACGATGAGCCGCACCCCGTGATGCGCCGCATACACGCCCGCCTTGCGCAGGTTCTGGAACGGGTCGTTGTCTGGCGAAAGGTTCGCGCCCGGCAGGGCAGCCCACTGAATGGATGCTTCGCTCGGCGTCGACTTGGGGTCGGGCACCAGGCTGCCGAAGTCGAGCTGAACACGCGAGCTACCGACACCGAGCGTCGCGGCGAGCTCGGCTCCGCGCAGTGGCGCCGGCCCGCCCCAGTCGTCTCCTGCCGCCAGCGAACCGAGGTTCAGGTCGGCTCCCTGTGCACCCACCGAGTAGTGCAGGCACGAGCCGGAAAGCACGGCGTGCGTCGAGGTGTCGACCACCTCGAGGCTCACCTCGTAAGGGCCTGGTCTCGTCTTGGGCAGCGCCAGGGCGGTCTCACCGCCGCCCCACGGTATGGCTGCGGTCTTCTCGTCTGATGAAACGGGGTCTGGAAGCGTCGGGTCTCCCGTGACCGTGTAGCGCACCTCGATGGGCGGCTTCGCGGATCCGGTCACGGCACCCCATCCCTTCTCCGTGCGCAGGTAGACGGCCGGCCTCTGCCCGGAGTCGAAGTGATTGAACGGCGCGTGCGTGATCGCGCCGATTCCGAGACCCAGCTGCGCCAGGTCGGGTTCCACGTCGGCGGTCGGCAGCAGGGGCGAGGCGAAACGGGCGGCCAGCTGGTCGGAGGTGAGCGCCGCGACGCTCTCCACGGCGGCGTCTCCCGTTTTCACGAGCATCCAATAACGACCGTTCGACTCCGCCATGGACGCCGGGTCTGCAGGCGAGAAGCCGTCCTGGCCAGCCAGCCACACACCCTTTCGCACCCCGACGCCGTCGACCCACTGCACGCCGTACGCCGTGCTGAGCACGAAGCCGTCTCCGTGCGGCCCAGGCTCGACGGATGCCAGCCGGTGCGGAGAGGGCGTCGTCGAGGTCGTGGTGTCGGTGGCCGTGCCGCCGTCGTTCTGCTCTGCGGGGTACACGGTGTGCAACGGCGTGCTGCTCGAGCCCAGGTCCATCACGTCCAGCGTCGTGAGGGGTGACGAGCCGCCCGACGTGGAGTATCCGGAGACCAGCGGGCCGCCCAGGCTGTTGCCCATCACGTCCGGGCCGTTCTTCAACAGCCCGAGGTTCTGTCCGGATGGCCGCATGATGTGCACGGTATGCGTGCCCTCCCCGACGAGCAGCGCGGGTGAGCCCTCGTAGGCGGGAACCCACACGAGGTACTGCAGGTCGAGCGGATGCCCTGTGCTCTCGTCGCTCTTGGGCACGTCGAAGGAGCCGAGCCTGGAGCCGTCCGCGGCGAAGTGCACGACCCGTCGCGTTGAGCCGTGGTATGCGTCCACCACGTACAGCGACCCGTCGTCGGCGAGCGCCCACCTGCCCTCGTGCTTCACTGCGATGCTGGTCGTGCCCTTGAGCTTTCCGGAGAGGGAGTAGCGCAGAAAGTCGGAGGTGCCGTTGTCGAGGTCACGGTCCACGACGACCGTGTCGCCGGCGACCGCGAGAGCACCGAGAGTGCCCTGGCCGCCGATCTTCCACGTTGTGAGAGCTGGGGCGTCGACCGTTGCGGGCCGGTTCGCCGTGATCTTGTTCACGAGCGTGCCGCCGAAACCGCAGACCGCCGTGGAGGACGACGCCGACGCCGTCGACACGGGTACGTCGGACGCGTTCGCAGCTGACGGCGCAGCAGCGTCGCCGCTCGAGCCCAGCCCGATCACCGCCCAGGTCAGGGCGACGACGACCACGGTCGTCGTTCCGGCGGCCGCAAGGCCCCACCAGTGTCGCGCGCGCATCGGGTTTCGTCGCCGCCATTCAACTGCGGATCGGTCCGCGACGCCTTGGGCGCGGCGGCTTCATCCCAGTATGCGCGGCAATGTGAGGATTGCCCAGTTTCCCGATCGGGGGTGAAGGTCGTTGTTCGGCGATCAGGATGCCCGCGCGTACAGCCTGGTCTCGCCCCTCAGCATCGCGTAGCCGGCCGCCTCCCCGACGGACTGCACGAGTCTCAGCTCGTCCTCATCGATACCGGCGCGACCGCGTCGGCCCAACCGGTGCCCCAGCAGCCGCAGTACGCGGCGCGCCTGGCGGAGCCGGGGCATCCTCATCGACTCACCCCACCAGTGGTAGCCGAGATAGGCGCCGGAGAGACCCTTCTGCCGCGCGATGCGGCGAAAGTGCTGCGCGGTCGTGCGCGAAGGGTCCGGGTGGTGGATGACCGTGGCGTCGCGGGCGAGACCGACGGTGCCGCCGCCAGCTCTGATCATGTTCTCGAAGAGGCTCTCCTCGCCGAAGGCGAAGTCCGGGCGCCCTGCACCGATGCGTTCGTCCCACAGGCCGAGGCCGAGCACGCGGCGATGGATGGCCATGCCTGCGCCGATGAGGCGCGGTTCATCTCCGAGATTCCCCTCGGCGAGCCACTCCCTCAGCAGCACCGACCTGAGTCCGTCGAATTCCGGCCCCAGCCGAACAGGCGCGGCGACGGCATCGAACGACCCGTCGAGCACGAGCTCGGCCATCGACGTCGGCCACTCAGGACCGAACTCCACGTCGTCGTCGGTGAACACCAGCACGGTGCCGCGGGCGAGAGCGCTCGCCGTCGTGCGGGCTCGCGAGAGACCGGGGAGCGCACAGCGCTCGACGCGGATGCGCTCGTCCGCAACCGTGACACCGCCGTCGGCGGAGTTGTCGATGAGGAGCACCTCCACATCGTCCGTCGCGTCGAGCACGGCCGACAGCCGCTGGGTCACGTCGGCCAGTCGCCCGGGCGCTCCCGTCGTGCACACGATCAGCGAAACGGACGGAGCAGGCGCCGGGCCGACGCTCGGTTGCTCTTCGGCGGTTGAGTTCTGGTCGCGCTTCCCCCCATGGCTCCTCGCAGGTGCGTGCGCACCACTGTCGGGTCGAGCACTCTCCCCGGCGCCGGCACTGTCGTTGGCGATCACCACGTCACGACGATAGCGGTGGAACGGATGCCTGCTGCCGAGCGTTGGCACGCAGCCATACGTCGATGGGCGCCGCCGCGGCATCCCAGGTCATGCTCGACAGCGCCACGGCCCTCGCCGCTGACGGCGCGGGCTCGGTACCCCGCTGCTCGAGGCGCGCCGCGATCCACTCCGCCCACTGAGCAGGCTCGTCGGAGACGAACGCGGGGGGACGTTCGAAGGCGTTGGCGCCGTCCGCTGTCGCGATCACCGCGGCCCCGGTCGCAAGCGCCTCGGCGAACTTGACGGATGCCCCGACCCCGTCTTTGACCGGCACAGCGACGACCGTCGCCGAGGATGTGAACTGTGCAAGGTCGGGAACACGGCCGACGATGCGGATGCCCGTCGGCCACGTCGGTTTCGGCTCGGCCTCCGTACCTGCGACGAGCGCGACGGCATCGGAGACCCGCTGCTGCACGAGCGGCCATACCTCTTCCGCGAACCACTCGAGCCCCAGCCGGTTGGGATGCCAGCCCCAGCTCCCGAACAGCGCAACGCGTGGTTCGCTGCGGTCGAACCCGCGGTCGGGCCATTCGGCAGGGTCGACCCCGAGCGGGGCGGTGAAGGCCTTGCCCTCCGCCTCAGGGTGCACGGCGAGCAGCCGGTGCGTCTCGACATCGGAGCACGTCATGACGCCGTCCGCCTTGCGAACGGCATGCACCTCCATGCCGCGAGCCTGGTCGGCCAGTTCGATCCTGCCCGCCGCGTGGTGCCAGTGGCTCATCACGTTGTGCACGTCGAGAAGCACGGGAACCCGGACGTGCTCGGGCAGCAGCCAGAACGACTCGTGATGGGACACGACGATCGCGTCCCACTCGCCGGCAGCGATGGTGCGGCGCATCCGCTCGACCATTCGTCGGGACATGCGTCCCAACACGGTCAGCCTCGGTCGCAGCACGGGAACGATCGTGCGGATGCTCGCGTCGCTCTGTCCCGCGGTCGGGACCATGACCGTGACCTCGTGCCCGCGCGAGACGAGCGCGTTGATCTGATGGAACTGCCTGCGCTGCCCGCCTTGCCCGTCGCGCGACGGCGTCTCGGCGCTCACCCACAGAATGCGCGTCACGTCGGCCCCTCCCGCTCCCGGTTCAGGCTAGCCGAGCCGGTGAGCGGATGCCGCTCATATGCCTCAGGCAGGCACGGCGATGTGTTGCGAGACCGCGGCTGCCAGTTCGGTCACGTAAGGCCGCCGGAGCATCGAGAGGTGGTCGCCCGGCACGGGCACGATGTGCGGCGGCTGGGTGAACCATCCCTCCGCGACCGAGGCCGGAGTCCCCTCAGCGAGGTAGACGTAGGTGTTGTCGAGGGCGAGCGGATGCTTCAGCTGGTAGCGTCGCGCGGCCGAGCCGCCCGCCTCGAACCAGGCGTGGAAACGCCCGTCGGACTGCACGCGACGCCAGAACGACCGGGTCGCAAACGGGTAGGCATCCGCGATCTCATTCCTCAGCCGGGCGAGCACGTTGTGATCGACCGGCTCGGACTCGTGTTCCTGCACGAGCGAAGCGAGCACGGATGAGCGTTCGATGGCCGTCGGGTCAGGCGGATCCAGGAGCCCGAGGTAGGTGACCGCCTCGCCGGCTTCCACAAGCCTTCTCGCCACCTCGAAGGCGATCAACGTACCGAGCGAGTGACCCATGATCGCGTACGGCCCGGTGGGCTGCACCCGGCGGATAGTGCGCAGGTCGCGACGCGCCATCTGCGCGATGGTCACGTCGGGGAGTGCGTTGCCCTCCAGCCCGTGGCCTTGGATGCCGTACACGGGTCGTCCCGAATTCAACTGCTGGGCGAGCTCCCGCAGTTGCAGTGCGAGCCCTCCTGCGCCGCTGATGGCGAAGACGGGTGTGCCGGTGCCCGCGGCGATCATCGTCATGATCCCGTCGACGAGGTGATCCGCCTTGCCGTGCGGCAGGCGCGCGAGCTGCGCCGCCGTCGGATTCTGCATGATGGTGGCCGATGTGATCTGAAGATCGAGCTGATCTTCGAGGATCGCCACCATCTCTTCCACGGCGAGCGAGTCGAGACCGAGCTCGAACAGATCGTCGTCGACTCCGACGGCTTCGAGGCCCAGCGTCGCCGCTGCAACATCGGCGATCGCCTCCTCGTACTCGTATTTGCTCACCCGCTTGGGCTCCGGGGAGCGAGGGGGCTCAGGCAGCCGCAGCCTGTCGATCTTGCCGTTCGGGTTGCGGGGGAGCGAGGTGAGCTCGACGATCTGTCCTGGCACCATGTAGCTGGGCAGCTCGGTCGCGAGCCTGCGCCTGACGGCGGCGCCGGAAACCCACGCGTTGAGCGCGGGCACGACGTACGCGACGAGCACCGTGGTGCCGTCCATCCGAGCCGATGGGCGCCCGACCACGACGACGTCTTCCACCTCGCCCGCGGCGCGGATGTGCGACTCGACCTCCGCCGGTTCCACGAGGTAGCCGCGCACCTTCACCATGTTGTCGGCGCGACCGAGGTACTCCAGCTGCCCGCTCTCATTCCACCGACCGAGGTCGCCCGTGATGTAGCACTTGCGTCCGTCTCCAAGGGTGCGGAAGCGCGCCGCCGTCGAATCCGGGTCGCGCCAATACCCGCCGGACATGTGCTCGGCAGTGAGGTGGATGATGCCCGGCCGCATCGGCTCGGTGACCTCCTCACCTGACTCGTCGATCAGGGCCACCTCACGCCCGGCGGTCGGCACCCCGACAGGAAGGAAGGTCTGGTCCGGAAGCACGAAATCGCGGTCCATGACGAGGCTCGCCACTCCCCATGCCTCCGAGGAGCCGAGCGAGTTGGCGACGATGCATTCCTCGTTCGTGAATCCGCGTACAGCGACGACGTCTCTGGTCAGGACCGCCTCACCGCCCAGCAACACCCTGCGGATCGAGTCGAAGACGCGGCCCTCCTTAACCGACTTCGCAAGGCTGCGGACCACGAACGGCGTGGCTCCGAGCTCGGTGATCCGGGCGGCGTCGATGCGGTCGGCGAGGCCTTCGACTCCCAGTACGCGTGGGTCGTGCAGGTGCAGCTGGCTCCCGACGGCGAGGGTCCGGGCGAGCAGCCCGAGGCCGAACACGAATCCGAGCGGCACAGGACACAGCACCTTCTCGCCGCTTCCTTCGGCGAGTCCGGCCGACGTCAGCGCAACGGTGAACGCCACCGATCCGATGATCACTCCCTTGGGCTTGCCCGTGGATCCGGAGGTGAAGACGATCGAGAGCGGGTCGTCGTGGTCGAGAGGCACCCGATCGAAGTGCGGAACCTCATGCTTCGGGCGGTCGGGCATCGTGATGGGGATGCCGCCGATCGCGCCGAGAAGGCCGACCTGCTCGCGGAACTCCGAGGTGTAGAGGATCGCTGCGGGGGCGGCCACGTCAGCGATGCCCTGCATGCGGCCGACTGGGGTGGTGCCGTCGAGCATCACGACGGGTCGACCGCATTTGGCGACGGCGAGAAACGCGGCGACCGCGGGCGAATCGTGTGCTGCCAGCACCAGCACGGGGTCCTTGCCGCCACCGAGAGCCGAGAAGACGGCAGCGGCGATCTCATCCGACCAGCTGTCCAATTCGCCGTACGTGAGCTGCATCGACGGACCCACCACCGCGACATCATCGGCGTGGTGGTGGATCACATCGGCGACGACGTCCACGAAGTGGATGAGGTCGGCCGCGGCGGGTGCCGATGTCGGAGGAGCGGACGCGGAGGGATCCGTGGCGGCAGGCGCGGATGCTGCCGCTGACCCGGTCGTGGAGATGTGCGTCATCGTCGTGCCTCTCGCCGATAGCCCCTGCGGCGAACGCAGAGCGTCTCGTAGGGGCGATTCGCCAGAACCTGAGGATCCCTAGAGTATTCCGGTTCTGGCGATGCCGACAGGCCGAGCGGTCAGAAGTCACCCACAGAGGGGCCACAGCTGCGGGGCGTCAGATGATGTCCGCGAACTCCCGTTCGTGGCTCTGGAAGTACAGCGTGCCGAGGAAGAAGACCACGAACGCGAAGACGACGAGTCCGACGACCTGCCATGCCGCCGGCGGTTCGGTTCCGACCAACGACCACCTGAACGCCTCGAGGAACCAGGTGATGGGGTTGATGTCGAAGACCCACCTCAGTCGCTCGGGAACCGACGAGATCGCATACGCCACCGGGCTCGCGTACAGCAGGATCTGCAGCACCCACGGCAGGATGTACCCGACGTCGCGGTACTTGACCATCATGGCGGCCGTCGCCATGCCGATGCCCTCGCCGATCAGCGCGATGAGCACCACCCACACCGGGATGAGCAGAACGGGCAGGCCCGGGTTCACGCCGTAGACGAAGAGCAGGATCACCGCAACGGCGAGCCCGATCACGAAGTCGAGCAGCACGCTCGCGATGGTCGAAATCGGCACCAGGATGCGCGGGAAGAACACCTTCGAGACCAGCGCCTGGTTGGCGATGAGCGAGGCGGACGACCTGGTGAGCGCCCCGTTGAAGAGGTTCCACGGCAGCATGCCGGCCAGTGAGAACAGGAAGTACGGCAGCTTTCCGCTCGAGAGGCCCGCGACGGTGCCGAACACGAGAGAGAAGACACCTGCCGACAGAACCGGTTGGATGATGACCCACGCGATGCCGAGGATCGTCTGCCGGTAGCGCACGATGATGTCGCGCAGAGCGAGCCGCACGACGACCTCGCGGGCCTGCCAGAGGTCCCGCCACCTCGGCAGATTGAGCCGCCGTGGCGGCTCGATGACCATCGTCTTCATCGGGTCACTCCACCTCGTACTGGAAGTCGGAAAGCACGACACCGGCCGAGGTCGCGTCGGTCGTCGCGCCGGATTCGTACCTCAGGTCGGGCATGACCTCGAAGCGCCAGGCGGCATCCCAGACGTCGAGGATGTTCCCCGCTTGGCAGGCGAACACGTCGACCGAGTAGGTGCCGGGCTTGAGCCAGAGATTCTTGATCTCGAGGCGGCCGTTGTGCCGCTCGTCGACGCTCAGCGTTGTGCCGTTCAACCTGGAGTCGCACTGCACGATGATCGTGCCCTGTTCGTCGACGATGTGGGCCGAGACCCAGTAGTCCCGCACGCCGAGCGGTTTCGTCGTCGCGGCGGCGTCGAAGTGCACCGCGATCGCGTCGCCGGATCCGACATGATCGTCGTCCATCCACACACGGTTGAACCGCACACCGCCAGACCCCTGGCGGTTGGCCGGGTCGGCCTGGTCCTGCGCGTAGCGATCGAAGCTCGCGGTGTACGCGTGCAGTGTGGAGTCGACGGTGCCGTGATGGGTCAGGCGCCCGCGCTCGAGCAGGATCGCCGAGGTGCAGAGCGTCTTGACCGTCTGCAGCATGTGGCTGACGTAGAGCACCGTCCGGCCCTCTTGCGCGGCCTGCCGCATCTTGTCGAGCGAGCGTCGCTGGAACTCGGCGTCGCCGACCGCCAGCACTTCGTCGATGGCGAGGATCTCGGTCTCCAGGTGCGCAGCGACCGAGAAGGCGAGGCGCACGTACATTCCGGACGAGTACCGCTTCACCGGCGTGTCGAGGAACCGCTCCATGCCGGAGAACTCGACGATCGCGTCGAACTGCCTGAGGATCTCCGACCGTGTCATGCCGAGGAGCGCGCCGTTCAGGAAGATGTTCTCCCTGCCGGTCAGCTCTGGGTGGAAACCGGTGCCCACTTCGAGCAGGCTGCCCATGCGCCCCCGGAATTCGATGCGGCCCCTGGTGGGCGCCGTGACCCGGGTCAGGATCTTCAGCAGCGTCGATTTGCCTGCTCCGTTGCGGCCGACGATGCCGAGCGCCTCGCCCTGCGGGATCTCGAAGTCGATTTCATCGAGCGCGTCGAAACGCTTGAACTCGGGCGTGCGCTGCGGCCGCAGCCGCGACAGCACGGCCTCTGCCAGCGTTGAATGGCTGGCGTTGCTGACGCCAAGACGATACGTCTTGCCGATATTTTCCGCCTTGACGGCGAAGTCGCTGTGCCCCACGGGCGTAAGCCTAACCGCGCCGCTGGCGGTGTCCCGACCGCCCGGGGCTAGACTGGCGCCTCATGTCGCCCAAGGGCGTAGGAGAGCGGATGAACAGGCTCGCGATCGCGACCGTGGCGACAGCCGCCCCGATGGGGGCCCAGGTGTACGAGCGCGAGGTATCATCACGCGCCGTATCGGCCCTGGCATCCACGGGGCGACCGTGGTCCGTGCGGCAGCTGGCGGCGCGGTCGTTGCGGTCGGACCTGCCGGGCGACAGACGCGTTCCCGTCGGGCTGCTGGAGAAGGCGGGACCGGGCATCCGTCGCGCAGCCGGCCGACTCATCTACCCACGGCGAACGCTCGTGCACCGCATGAGCCTCATGCTTCCCCCCGCGCCACGCGAGGTCGTCACACTGCACGACGTGGTGGCGTGGCGCTTTCCCGACGAGGGCACGCCGATCGCCAGCGCGGGAGCGGAACTCCGCGCGGCCGCAGCCGTGGTGTGCGTCTCGCAAGCGACCGCCTCAGACGCCGTCGAACTGTTCGCACTCGACAACGTGCGTGTCGTGCACCTGGGCGTCGACGATCGATTTCGCGAGCCGGTGCCGCTGGTTCCCGCGACGCTCGAGCGCATCGGCATCCGGGGCAGGTACATCCTGCACGCGGGGGGTGCAAGCGAGCGCAAGAACCTGCCTGCGCTCGCCGAGGCATGGCGGAGACTGGCCGACCGGCATCCGGATGTCACGCTCGCGCTCTCCGGGCCGCCTCACCCGCGGCGCACCGAGCTCTTCGGCGGACTGCCGCGCGTCGCACTTCTCGGACGAGTCGACGACGCCCTCGTGCCAGGGCTCATCGCGGGATCCGAGGCCGTCGTGGTGCCATCGCTGCACGAGGGCTTCGGGCTTCCCGTGCTCGAGGCCATGGCCGCCGGCACCGTCGTCGTCGCCGCCGAGACGAGCTCACTGCCGGAGGTCGCAGGCGGGGCGGCCGTGCTGGTGCCGCCGACGGGCGAAGGGCTGGCCGAGGGCATCGCGGCGGTGCTCGAGGATGCCGTCGATCGGGGCGACCTGCTGAAGCGCGGCAGGCTGCGGGCATCCGAGTTCACGTGGGAGAGGTGTGCAGCAGAGCACGCCGCGATCTGGAACGAGGCGGCCGGCTGAGCCGCTTGCGCGAACCCCTACGATGAGCGCATGACGGCACACGGCGAGATCGACCGCGGCGTCGTGCCGGTGTACCACCTGATCACGCCCGGCGACCATTTCTCGCCGCGGACGGGCTCGGCGATACCCACCGTGGTGCACGGACTGGCCACGGGCGCCACCGTCGCCGGCGATGCCGGCCGGCATCCGCAGCATGTGGTGCTGCAGCGCGACACCTACTCGCCCCGATACGACTCGGCGGCCGCCGTCGAGTACGACGGCGTGGCAGCGCCCGGTTCCCGCGCCCGCGCGATCGACGCCGCGCTGGGCCGGATCGGCCTTCCACGACGATCGGCGGCCGCCTACTTCCGCCAGGCAGCCGAGAGCCTGCGCGACCAGCCGCCAGGCATCGTGCTCGCACACAACGCCCCGATCGTGCCCTGGCTGCTGCGCGACCAGCCGCATGCCTCCGTGCTGTACGCGCACAACGACGTGCTGCGCAGCTACACGAAAGCCGAGGCGTCGCGTGTGCTCGGGGATGCCGCGCGCATCGTGAGCGTGAGCGATTCGCTCGCCGTTCAGTTGCGCGAGCACCTTCCGCCATCGCTGCACGAGCGCGTGCGAACCGTCGTGAACGGCGTGGATGCCGCGCAGTTCTCGCCAACCGACCTGCGGTCGCCCGGACCGTTGCGCGTCATGTTCCTGGGGCGGGCGATCCCGGAGAAGGGCGCAGACATCCTGCTCGAGGCGGCAGCCATGGTCGATGGCACCGAGCTCGGCGGCGACGAGCTCGAGTACGAGATCGTCGGCAGCCACGGCTTCGATCCGGATGCGGCGTTGTCGCCGTACGAGCAGCGACTGCGCGAGCTGGCGGGCCGGGTTCGCGCGAATGTACGGTTCGAGCCATTCGTCGACAGACAGCAGCTGCCCGCACTCCTGCGGCGCGCGGACATTCTCGTGATCCCCTCCCGCTGGCCCGACCCGTGCCCCCTCACGGTCGGCGAAGGTATGGCGACCGGGCTGCCGATCATCGCGGCTGAAAGCGGGGGCATCCCCGAACTGCTGGGCGACGCGGGAGTGCTGTTCCACCACGAGCGCCCAGAGGACCTGGCGGAGGCTATCGGCCGGCTCGCCTCGGACTCCAGCCTGCGGTCGCAGTACGCGGCGTCGGCGCGAGCTCGCGCTACGGAACGCGACTGGACCTGGACCTGGCGGCACCTCGCCGCCGTGCTCGACGAGATCAGCATCTGACCGCGGCAGCCGCCGGGCCTGGGCGCGGTCGAGCTCCGGCCGATCGGAGGCAAAGGGTGTCGCCTAGCATGTGTGCATGGATGGCGTGAAGCCGAGGTTCGCAGTGAATGCGCCCTCGCTGGTCGCCATCGGAGCCTTCGCGGTGGTCGTCGGCGTCGCGCTCGGCGTGCTGAGCGTCAACAGCAGTCTCATCGCGCTCGCGGTCGGCGTCGTCGTTCTGATGGCGGGCGTCGCAGCGCGCGACGCGACGATCATCCCCGTGCTCGCCGTTCCGGCGACACTGGTGCTCACGAGGGTGGGCGGGGCGCTCAGCGTCTCGGATGTCGTGCTCGCGCTGGCATCCATCGTCTCGCTGTTCGCCCTCAGGGGCAGGGGAGCAGGCGTGCTGCTGCCCTTGGTGTGGGCCGGCGTCTTCTACCTCGCCACGGCAATCCCGACGCAGCTGCTGAACCCGTACAGCGCCAACGTCATCGAGTGGGTGCACGAAGTCTTCCTGGTGCTTGGCAGCCTCGTCGTCGGCTTCGTGATCGGCCGCGCCGACCGGGCGAGACTCGCGCTCACGCTCTACGTACTCGGCTGCTGCGGCATCGGCATCGTCACGATCTTCGTGTCGCTCACGACCTACCTGCACACCAGGTCGTTCCAGCCCGTGTTCCTGCCCGACCTGAACAAGAACACGATCGGCGGGATGCTCGGCGCGGCCGCCGTGATCGCCTTCGCCCGCCCGGTGTGGTTGCGCTGGTCTCCGGCCTGGTCGTGGGCCGTCGTCATCATCGCGTCGCTCGGTGTGGTCGCGGCGCAGTCCAGGCAGGGCCTCGTCGGCGAGATCGTCGGCATCCTCATCGTCAGCATCAGGGCCAGGCCGCAGACGGGCAGGCGGGTGCGCATCGTGTGGCTCGCTGCCATCCCAGGAGTCGCGTGGGTCGTCAGTCAACTGACCTCGCAGCTGGCGGACAACAACCAGTTCAACTCGGCGCACCAGCGCGTGGACTGGTACGCGCAGTCGTTCGAGATCTGGTTGAAGTCGCCCGTCTTCGGTGTCGGCATGCGCTGGTGGTACACCAACCACTTCGCCGGGCAGTTCGACGCCTTCCAGCCGCCGAACGCTGAACTCGAGGTTCTGACCACCGTCGGCGTGTTCGGGCTGATCGGATTCCTCGCGCTGTTCGCCGTGGCGGGCTGGTACCTGTGGAAGATGGACCCGGTGTACGGCACGGTCGGCGTCGCGGTGGTGGCCATGCGCTTCACGCAGGCGCAGTTCGATCTCTACTGGGTTGCCGGGCAGGCGTCCCTGCTCTGGATCGTGGCAGGCATCTGTTACGGCGTGAAGGCGCTCGACGACGACAAGAGGGAACGCGGCGAGCCCGTCTCCTGGGAGCTACCTCCGCCGCAGCGGCCGCGCACGAGGTGGAGCCGGCCGGTGGCCAGGCCGGTCACGGCCGCGAAACCCACCACAATTGGGAGGTCCGCTCAGGTGCCGAAGACTTCAAGGGCGCCCATAAGGTAAGAGGACCACTCACCCGACCGTCAGGCCAGCCATGAAGGTGCTCCGCATCGCCCACCACGCGGTAGTGTCCGCGTGGCGGCAGCGCGAGCGGGAGCTGCGGCGCCTCGGCGTCGATGTCGAGCTCGTGTCGTCGAAGGTGTGGAACGAGGGTGGCCGCGACGTCGCGCTCGAGCCGGGCGGTGACGACTTCGTGCGCGGCGCCGCCACTGTGGGCGGGCATCCGAGTGTCTTCGCCTACGATCCTCGCCCCATCTGGCGAGCGATCGGCGAGCGGCCAGACCTGATCGACCTGCATGAGGAGCCCAACTCTCTCGCCACGGCCGAGGTGCTGCTCATCGGGCGGCTGCGCCGCTCCACCGCGCCGTACGTCCTCTACTCGGCGCAGAACATCCGCAAGCGCTTTCCCATCCCCTTCAGATGGCTGGAACGCGCAGCGCTCCATGGTGCCTCAGGTGCATACGTCTGCAATGTCGAGGCCGGAGAGATCCTCACGGCCAAAGGACTCGGAGGTCCGGCCGTCCACATCCCGCTCGGCGTCGACGTTCGCACGTTCGCTCCTGCTGATCGCGTGCCTCCCGCAGACGGTTCGAAGGTCGTCGGGTATGTCGGGCGACTCGAGCCGCACAAGGGCGTCGACGTGCTGCTGCGTGCCGCGGCCGGCCACGAGGACTGGCAGGTGCGACTGACCGGTGACGGGCCGCAGCGCGCCGAGCTGGAGGCACTGTCCGTGCAATTGGGCATGGCGCACCGGGTTCACTTCCTCGGCTTCGCGAGTGGGCCGGAACTGGCAGACCGGTACCGCGAACTCGACGTGCTGGCCGTGCCGTCGCTGGCCCGCGCCACGTGGCTCGAGCAGTTCTGCCGCGTGGCGGTGGAGGCGATGGCGTCTGGCGTGCCCGTCGTCGCGAGCGACACGGGCGCGATCCCCGATGTGGTGGGCGACGCGGGCCTGCTGGTGCCGTCGGCCGACCCGCGTCGGCTCGCCGACGCCATCGCGCGCGCTCTCGAGCCCACGTGCTGGGCCGACCTGCGGGCGAGGGGGCTGCAGCGCTCTGTGCGATTCACCTGGGAGAACGTGGCAAGCATGCAGAAGGCGATGTACGAGTCGGTCCTGGGTGGAGGGGACGCCGGCGCCGCGCAGGATCCGCACGTGCTGATCGTGGCGTACGGGTCGCCCGCACCGCTCGAGGGATGTCTTGCCGAACTGGGCAGCGGCCTGCCTGTGACCATCGTGGACAACTCGTCGCTTCCAGAGACGCGCACGCTCGCCGAACGCCACGGTGCGCGCTACGTCGACGCCGGGCGCAACCTCGGGTTCGCCGGCGGCGTCAACCTCGGACTCGAAACCATCGAGGCATGCGGAGAGGGCACGCGCGACGTACTCCTGCTGAACCCGGATGCCAGGATCTCCCCTGAAGGCGTGCGCACGATGCACGAGCTGTTGCATTCTGCACAGCGGCGGGCAGCAGTCGGCGCGACCCAGACGGATCCCGAGACGGGCGCCGGGGTGCGAGTGTGGTGGCCCTTCCCCACCCCCGCCGGCGCATGGATCGAGGCCGTCGGCCTCGGCGGGCTGCGGCGCAGGCGGGACTTCGCCATCGGCTCCGCGCTCCTGCTCAGGCGCGAGGCGCTGCAGGAGGTCGGACGGCTCGACGAGCGGTTCTTCCTCTACGCAGAGGAGACCGACTGGCAGCGCAGAGCTCGGTCACGTGGCTGGGACATAGCAGTCGCCGACGTCGCCGCCACGCACGAGGGCGGGGGCACGGGTGGAGACCCGCGCCAGCGCGAACGCCACTTCTACGGAAGCGCCGAGCGATACATCCGCAAGCACTACGGGCCGGCGGGATGGCAGCTCTACCGGGCAGGAACGCTCGTCGGCGCCGCCGTGCGCGGATCCGTTCTGCCCGGGGAGCGCGGGGCGGCTGCGCGAAGGCGGGCGGCACTGTTCCGGCACGGGCCGGTGGCCGTCGAGACGGGGGCTGTCGGGCCGCGACGCACGGTGAGGCCTCCGGGTGGGCCGATGCACGTGGTGCATGTCGTCTGCTCCGAGGCGTTCGCGGGAGTCGAACGCTACGTGCTGCAGTCGGCCCTCGCCCTGACCGCGGAGGGATGCCGCGTCACCGTCATCGGGGGCGGCCCCGACACCATGGGCGCCGCGCTCGGTTCAGCGGACATCGCTTGGCATCCGGCGGCGACGGCTGCTGCAGCGTTCCGCACCCTTCGGCGGTTGACCGACGCGGATGTCGTCGTCACGCACATGACGCTCGCCGATCTGGCAGGTGCCGCGGCCAGAGCCGCAGGCGGTGCACCGGTCGTGAGCGTTCGGCACTTCGCAGCGCGCAGGGGCAGCAACGCCGTCAACAAAGTCCTGGCGGCGGCTGCACGCCGGCGGATCGCTGCCCAGCTGGCGATCTCGCGCTTCGTCGCCGACAGCATCGAGGGTGAGAGCGTCGTCGTGCACACCGGGGTGAGCGAGGTTCCCGACGTCGACGACGCCGTGCGCGAGCCGTTCCTGCTCGTGTTGCAACGGCTCGAGCGCGAGAAGGCGACCGATGTCGCCGTCCGCGCGTGGGCGGCAGCGGAACGGCCGCCCGGATGGCGTCTCGTGATCGTGGGGGACGGCGCCGAGAAGGATGCCCTGATCGCGCTCGCCGCAGAACTCGGCGTGGCCGATTCGGTCGAGTTCGCGGGCTTTCAGAACGACGTGTCCGACTGGTTGCGCCGTGCGTCGGTGCTCGTTGCACCCACCCCGAGAGAGGGACTGGGTCTCGCCGTGCTCGAGGCCATGGCGCACGGTCTCCCAGTGGTCGCCGCGGCGGGTGGGGGCCACCTGGAAACTGTGGGCTCCGTGCCGCATGCCGCGCTCTTCGCCCCGGGCGACGCGGACGAAGCGGCACGCGAGATCTCCCGTCTGCTCGCCGATCCGGAGCGGCGGCACGAGTACGGCAGAGAGCTCAGGTCGCGCCAGCGCCAGGAGTTCGGAGTGGCCGCCCAGACGGCGGCGACCGTGGCGCTGCTCGACTCGGTTGCGCGCGCTGACGCCTCACGACGCCGCTTTGCCGCGACGCGAGTGGCGGCCTCGTGAACGACACGGCACTGAGGCGTCCGGTCGACGACGCAGCGCACGCCTCGCGGGGATCGAAGCGTGTGGTCGTCGCATCGCTCGAGCCCTGGGACGACGTGTGGCGTCGCAACCAATACCTCATCGACGGTCTGCTCAGGGCCGACGACGAGCTCGAGGTGCTGTTCGTCGAGCCGGCCGCCGACCCGCTCTACGCGCTCGCGTCGCACAGGCGTGCGTCGATCGGCCGAGGCCTGCGTGTGGCCGACGGCTACGACGGACGGCTGCGGCTGTACCAGCCGACGAAGGTGCTTCCGCGCCGGGTCGGACGCATGGCTGACGAGCTGGTGAGCGCAGGCATCCGGCGGGCGGTGTCACGCTCGGGGTGGCGGCACGGCGTGCTGTGGATCAACGACCCTGGGCAGTCGCCGCTTCTGGATGCCTTCGGCTGGCCGAGCCTGTACGACGTGACGGACGACTGGGTGCTTGCCGAGCGCGGGGCACGCGAACACGAGCGCATCGCTGACGCCGACGCCGAGCTGCTGCGTCGCTGCAACGAGGTGGTCGTCTGCTCACCCGGTCTACAACGATCGAAGAGCAGCCATAGGTCGGTGCGGCTCATTCCCAACGCGGTCGACGTCGCCAGGTACCGTCGCCAGGTGCCAAGGCCCTCCGACCTGCCAGCCGGCCCTATCGCGCTCTACGTCGGTACGCTGCATGAGGACAGACTCGACGTCGACCTCGTGGTGCGAACCGCCGACGCGCTGACCGAAGGCGCCGTCGTGCTCGTCGGCCCGAACGCGCTGACGCAGGAGAACACCGGAAGGCTCAGCGGGCATCCGCGAATCCTGCTGGCGGGTGCGAGACCGCGCGACGAGGTGCCCGGCTACCTGCAGCACGCGAACGTACTGATCGTTCCGCACGTCGTCGACGAGTTCACCGAAAGCCTCGACCCGCTCAAGCTGTACGAGTACCTGGCGGTCGGGCGACCGGTCGTGAGCACGGCCGTTGCGGGATTCCGCGACGAGGCTCGGGTGACGACCGCTGCGCCCGACGCATTCCCCGCTGCCGTCGCCGCCTGTCTCGGGCACTGGCAGCCGACGGCGCCGCCCGTCGACGTGCCGGATTGGGCGGATCGCGTCGCCGAATACCGCGCGGTGCTGGCACCGTTGCTTGCGCGCGCGCAGGAGCCGCTGAGGTGAGGCGCGCGTTGCAGCACTCCGCGCGCGGCGGAGCGCGATCGGGGGAGCGTCAGTGACTGGTGTCATCGTGCACGAGTGGATGGAGTCGGTGGGCGGTGGCGAACGCGTTGTGGATGCCCTCGCCGAGGCTTTCCCAGGCGCCCCCATCGTCGTCCCGTGGGACGACGTTCCAGACAGGTACGGCGCGGGCCGGGTCAGCGAGAGCTGGCTGGCGAAGACCCCGCTGCGCAGGCACAAGGCTGCGTCGATGCCGTTCCTGCTCGAGTGGTGGCGCAGGCTGCCCGCGGTCGCGGATGCCGATTGGCTGCTGTGCTGCACCCACCTCTTCGCACATCACGCGCGCATGCGACGGCCGGAGCGAGACGTTCCGAAGTTCGTCTACACCTACAGTCCCGCCAGGTACATCTGGGAGCCCGAGATCGACCAGCGCGGCGACGGCGCGCTCGCCAGGGCGATCGCAGCCCCGCTGCGTTCGATCGACCGCAGACGCGCCCAGGAGCCCGTGAAGATCGCGGCGAACAGCAGGTTCATCGCCGCCAGGGTCGAGCGGTGCTGGGACCGCGAAAGCACGGTGATCTACCCGCCGGTCGACCTCAGCGTCTTCCCAGGCGGTGACGAGGAACTCACGCCGAGCGAGCTGGCGGTGCTCGACGCGTTGCCTGCCGGATTCCTGCTGGGCGCTTCCCGCTTCGTGCCCTACAAACGCCTCGACCTGGCGATCGCGGCGGGCGTGGCGGCCGACCTGCCCGTCGTGATCGCGGGCGACGGACCCGAACGGGAGCGGCTGGCGGCTCTTGCGGCCGAGCATCCCGGGCGCGTCACGTTCGTGCCGCGTCCGTCGAACGCGTTGCTTCGCGCCCTGTACCGCAGGGCTGCGGTCTTCTTCTTCGCCCCGATCGAAGACTTCGGCATCATGCCGGTCGAGGCGATGGCCGCAGGCACGCCGGTCGTCGGGAATGCCATCGGCGGGGCAGCGGAAACCGTGCTCGACGGTGTCACCGGTTCCCTGTTCGCTTCCACCGACCCCGCCGAGCTGCGGCGTGCGGTCGAGACGGCGCTTCAGGCCGACGCGGATGCCTGCCGCCGGCGAGCCCAGGTCTTCGACGGCTCCACATTCGGTGCCCGCATCTCCGACTGGATGGGCGTCTAGCGGTGGCAGCAGTGGTGCCGCAGGGCGCCTACCGCGACCTCGAGCTGCGCGCCGCTGCCGTGCCCGTGAGCGCAGAGCCGCCACCCGGGATGAGGTGCCCGGCCAGCCGGTCGATGTGATCGCTGAGTTCGGCGACGAGTTCCCGCCACGCATCGGGTGGCCCGTCGACCGGGTCGGCGATGTCGTCGTCCGAACTCGATCCGATCATCTCCGAGCGCGGGCGGTCCTCGGCCTCCTGCTCGATCCACTCCTTCAGCAGCACATGCCTACGGGGTGGATGCTCGTCGAGCCACCGCACGAACTGCGGCAGTGTGAAGACGCGGGGCCACAGCCCCGGATCGGCGGCCACGAGCTCACGGGCGTGACTTCTCGTCATGGTGAGGACGACGTCCCACCCGCCGAGGTCGCTCGCCGCGGCCCGCCTACTGACGTGAGCAGACATGTCGAAGCCCGATTCCCTGGCCACGAGCTGACCGTTAGGGGGCATGGGCCTGCCGCCCTCGATGAGACCGGCCGATCCGAAGACGAACGGAGCTCCCGCGAACCTGCGACGGGCGATGGCCTCGGCCATGACCGACCTGCACTGGTTCGCGGTGCACACGAACAGCATGCTCGTCACATCGCGTTCGACGCCGGGGCTTCCCACGTCGGATGACGTCGAGCCTGGCATGGTCAGACCTTCTCGTCCTCAGAGGAGCCGCGATGGGCATCCGACCGGTCGTCGTGCTGCTGAGCGTTCCGCGTCGTCCCGCGGCCGACGTTCCGCTCTGCGGGCTCGGCCGGCTCACTCACGAAGTCCTCGTCGAAGTCGAACGCGGCTTCCGGCTCCTGCTCCTCGGCTGTGGTGGCGACAGGCGGACGGCGCTTCGCGGCTCCTCCCGAGCCGCCGTAGTAGGCGGAATACGACTTCGGGATGCGCCGCTTCGAGCGGTTGGCCACGACGCCGAGCACCGAGATGCCGTTGCCAGCAAGGGCGTGCACCGTCTCGCCGAGCAGCTTGCGCCTCGTGCGTCTGATGGATGCCACGAGAACGGCCCCGTCGGCATGCGCGGCCAGAAGACTCGCGTCCACCAGCGCAAGGGCCGGCGGCGAGTCGATCACGACGATGTCGCACAGGGAGCGCAGCGCGGCGATGATCTCGCCAAGTCCGTCGACGGCGAGCAGGTCGGCGGGATCCCAGGGCTCCGATCCGGCGGGCAGGATGCTCAGGCCGCGGAACTTGGTGCGGTTCAGATTGGCGGCGATCTCGTCGACGCTCGGCGCCGACCCGTGCACGGCGGCGGCCTGCAGCAGCTCGGTAAGGCCGGGACCGTTCGCCACTTCGCCGAAATACTCGTCCAGCCCCGGCTTGCGCAGGTCGCCGCCCACGAGCACGACCCGCTTGCCGGTCCTGGCCCACGCGAGAGCGAGATTGGAGGAGATGAACGTCTTGCCGTCCCCCGGCTCGACGCTCGTCAGCACGACGACGTCGTTGCCCTGCGGCAGCAGCACCTGGAGCGTCGTGCGCAGCGCGCGCAGGCCCTCGTTCAGAGCCGTGCGCTTCCTGCCGGCGGCCGGGAGCCAATCGCCGCGCCGCTGCATCCGCTTGTCCAGGCTCAGCTCGCCGAGCGCCGGTGCGCCGGTCAGTGCCTCGAGGTCATCGTCTGGGCGCAGCCGGTCGTCGAACGCGTCCCAGATGAGGGCGATGCCGATGCCGGCGACAAGCCCGGCGATGATGGCGACCGCCAACGCGATCGCGGGGCTCGTGCCCTGGAACGCGCCAGGAGCTGCCGCCTTCGTCACGGTGAGGGGCTCGCCGCCGTTGTCGATCTTGTTGATCGTGTTGTTCGCGCTGGCGAGCGAACTGATGGCGTTGGCGAGGTTGGACTGCGCTATCGAGTTCGCCGGATTCGCCGTGACCTGCACCTGGTAGGCCTCGGCAGACGCGTTCCATTTGGCGGCCTGCGCCTGTGCCGCAGCTCGCGCCTTCGCGAGCTGACCCTTGAGGTAGGTGTTGTACGACGTGGCGATGGCGCTCGCCCTGGCCTGCGACTGCGCTGCGCTGCTTCCGTTGACCGTGACCGTGATCACGTTCGCCTGCGTCTGCGACGATGCCTGGGCGAGGCTGTAGGCCGCGCCCCACGAGGCGGAGGCTGCCAGCGGCTCGCCGAGCTTCTTCGCCGCTGGGTCGAGCACGGCAGGAGAGGTGATGCTCTCCGCATCGAAGTCCACAGCTGCCGTGCCGATCTGGCCGCTGGACGACGCGCTCGTCGCGAGCGCACTCATGCGCAGCGTCGTGGACGACGTGTACACCGGCGTCTGCCGCGCAAGGAAGACGCCGGCCACCGCCACCGCCAGAACGACAACGGCGATGATCAAAAGCCGTCGTTGCCAGATGACGCTCAAAGCTTGCCGAAATGTCACTTTGTCTCCCCGACGGCGCCGCGACCGTCTCCCCAGGATAATGTGCCTCTGACCGCACATTCTCACCGTGCGGAAGATTGCTGCCAGACGCGTCGTCGACCGCGACACGCCCGAGTTGCACGAACCCCCGAAATCTGGCAAGCTTTTGGGGTTCAACATTTCGGTGCTGCGCGCCCCCGCGCTGCTCACCGGATCACTGCCAGGCAGTGCATAGCCGCTTCGAGCTGGTTGATTCCGAGGGTCGTACCGACCGCGGATCGTGTCCTCGAAGTTCAGGCTAGGCCGCGGGTAGAAGAACGAAAAGCTGACCGACATTCGCAAGCCCATGGGATATCCATGTGCTTTCCTCCAGGGCGACACGCCCGGGAGCGGGGGTCGGTGAGAGGCGAGGGATGCCTGAGCGCAAGCAGAGGCATCCGTTCGCCCTTGACAGATGAACAGCGGTGCGGCACCACGTGGCGCCCCAAATAAGCGTTGACAACACAGCGTTGACACGCGAACGCGTCCAATGCGGCCCTGACCGCCGTAAGACGCCTGAACAGTAGAGAGAGAGTCAGATATGGCGGGACAGAAGATCCGCATCCGGCTTAAGTCGTATGACCACGAGGTCATCGACACCTCGGCGCGCAAGATCGTCGACACGGTGACCCGTGCCGGCGCTCAGGTCGTCGGGCCGGTGCCGCTCCCCACCGAGAAGAACGTGGTGTGCGTCATCCGTTCGCCCCACAAGTACAAGGACAGCCGCGAGCACTTCGAGATGCGCACGCACAAGCGGCTGATCGACATCATCGACCCGACTCCGAAGGCCGTCGACTCGCTCATGCGTCTCGACCTGCCGGCCGACGTCAACATCGAGATCAAGCTGTAGGGGTCCATCCATGTCTACTACTGAGACCAAGACCGTCAAGGGTCTGCTCGGCAAGAAGCTCGGCATGACCCAGGTGTGGGACGAGAACAACAAGCTCATTCCGGTGACCGTCGTCGAGATCGCGCCGAACGTCGTCACGCAGGTGCGCTCGCCCGAGGTCGACGGCTACAGCGCCGTGCAGATCGCCACGGGCGCCATCGACCCGCGCAAGGTGAACAAGCCGGCCACCGGTCACTTCGACAAGGCGGGCGTCACGCCTCGTCGTCACCTGACCGAGGTGCGCACGGCGGACGCCGCCGACTACGCCCCTGGCCAGGAGCTGACCGTCGAGGCCACGTTCGAGGCCGGCCAGAAGGTCGACGTCGTCGGAACCTCGAAGGGTAAGGGCACCGCCGGCGTCATGAAGCGCCACAACTTCAAGGGCGTCTCCGCCTCGCACGGTTCGCACCGCAACCACCGCAAGCCCGGTTCGATCGGCGCGTCCTCGACGCCCAGCCGCGTGTTCAAGGGCATGCGCATGGCCGGTCGCATGGGCGCAGAGCGCGTCACCGTGCTCAACCTCACGGTGCACTCGGTCGACGCGGCCAAGGGCCTGCTGCTCGTCAAGGGCGCGGTTCCCGGCGCTCGCGGCCGCATCGTCTTCGTCCGCAACGCAGTGAAGGGAGCGTAGTCACATGGCTACCTCGATCGACGTTCTCGACGCAGCCGGCAAGAAGACCGGCACCGTCGAGCTGCCGGCGGAGATCTTCGACGTTCAGGTCAACGTTCCGCTGATCCACCAGGTGGTCGTCGCGCAGCTCGCAGCAGCGCGACAGGGCACGCACAAGACCAAGAACCGCGGAGAGGTCTCCGGCGCCGGCCGCAAGCCGTTCAAGCAGAAGGGCACGGGACGCGCCCGCCAGGGTTCGATCCGCGCACCGCAGATGACCGGTGGTGGCATCGTGCACGGCCCGACGCCGCGCGACTACGCCCAGCGCACCCCGAAGAAGATGATCGCAGCCGCTCTGCTCGGTTCTCTGAGCGACCGCGCACGCGGTCAGCGCATCCACGTCGTGGAGTCGCTGATCGCAGGCGACGCTCCCTCGACGAAGGATGCCGTCTCGCTGCTTTCGGCCATCTCCTCCTCCAAGCACGTGCTGGTCGTGACCGAGCGCGGCGACGAGACGGGTGTCAAGAGCGTGCGCAACATCCCGACGGTGCACAACATCACGTTCGACCAGCTCAACGCCTACGACGTGCTCGTCTCCGACGACATCGTCTTCACCAAGGCTGCTTTCGACTCCTTCGTCGCAGCCAAGCAGAAGGCAGCAGCGACGAAGAAGGAAGAGGTGAACGCGTAATGGCCGGCATCAACAAGGACCCGCGCGACGTCATCATCGCTCCGGTCGTGTCCGAGAAGAGCTACTCGCTCATCGACGAAGGCAAGTACACCTTCCTCGTCGACCCCCGCTCGAACAAGACCGAGATCAAGCTCGCGATCGAGAAGATCTTCAAGGTCGAGGTCGCATCCGTCAACACGCTGAACCGTCAGGGCAAGACGCGCCGCACCCGTTTCGGTGCAGGCAAGCGCAAGGACACCAAGCGCGCCATCGTCACCCTCAAGTCCGGTTCCATCGACATCTTCACGGCTGTCGGCTAAGGAGCAAGGGAACAACCATGGCTATTCGCAAGTACAAGCCGACGACCCCGGGTCGTCGCGGCTCGTCCGTGGCCGACTTCGCCGAGATCACCAGGTCGACGCCCGAGAAGTCGCTGCTGCGCCCCCTGTCGAAGACCGGTGGCCGCAACAACCAGGGCCGCATCACCACTCGCCACATCGGCGGTGGCCACAAGCGCCAGTACCGCGTCATCGACTTCCGTCGCAATGACAAGGACGGCGTCAACGCCAAGGTGGCGCACATCGAGTACGACCCGAACCGCACCGCGCGCATCGCGCTGCTGCACTTCGTGGACGGCACCAAGCGCTACATCATCGCTCCCGACAAGCTCAAGCAGGGCGACATCGTGGAGTCGGGCGCCGGCGCTGACATCAAGCCTGGCAACAACCTGCCGCTGCGCAACATCCCTACGGGTACCGTCGTGCACGCGATCGAGCTGAAGCCGGGTGGCGGCGCGAAGATCGCCCGCTCCGCGGGAGCATCCGTTCGCCTCGTGGCGAAGGACGGCCCGTACGCACAGCTGCGCATGCCCTCAGGCGAGATCCGCAACGTGGATGCCCGCTGCCGCGCCACGATCGGCGAGGTCGGCAACGCCGAGCAGTCGAACATCAACTGGGGCAAGGCCGGCCGCAAGCGCTGGAAGGGCGTTCGCCCGACCGTCCGCGGTGTCGCGATGAACCCGATCGACCACCCGCACGGTGGTGGTGAGGGCAAGACCTCAGGTGGTCGCCACCCGGTCAGCCCGTGGGGTCAGAAGGAAGGCCGCACGCGCCACCCGAACAAGGAAAGCGACAAGCTGATCGTCCGCCGCCGCACCACCGGCAAGAAGCGCAAGTAGGAGTTAGAAGAAGATGCCTCGCAGTCTCAAGAAGGGCCCCTTCGTCGACGAGCACCTGCTTACCAAGGTGGTCCGTGCGAACGAGTCCGGCAGCAAGAACGTCATCAAGACGTGGTCGCGTCGATCGATGATCGTGCCGGCCATGCTCGGCCACACGATCGCCGTTCACGACGGTCGCAAGCACATCCCCGTCTTCGTCACAGAGACGATGGTCGGCCACAAGCTCGGGGAGTTCGCCCCGACGCGCACCTTCCGCGGACACGTGAAGGACGACAAGAAGGGTCGCCGCCGCTGACGCGGTGGCATAAGGAGGAGAAAGAAATGGTGGAGTCGATCGCACGCGTGCGACACATCCGCGTTACGCCTCAGAAGGCTCGTCGCGTCGTCAACCTGATCCGCGGCAAGCAGGCACAGGAGGCCCTGGCCATCCTGAAGTTCGCGCCGCAGGGTGCGAGCGAGCCGGTCTACAAGCTCGTAGCATCCGCAATCGCGAATGCCCGGGTGAAGGCCGACGCCTCGAATCAGTACCTGGACGAGCGGGACCTCTACGTGAGCCGCGCCTTCGTCGACGAGGGCACCACGCTGAAGCGTTTCCAGCCCCGTGCGCAGGGCCGCGCGTTCCGCATCAACAAGCGCACCAGCCACATCACCGTTGTGCTGGCCACTCCTGACGAGGGGACGAAGTAATGGGTCAGAAGGTAAACCCCTACGGCTTCCGTCTGGGAATCACAACGGACCACGTGTCGCGCTGGTTCTCGGATTCCACGAAGCCCGGTCAGCGTTACGCCGACTACATCGCCGAAGACGTCAAGATCCGCAAGCTGCTGAAGACGCAGCTCGACCGAGCAGGCGTCTCGCGCATCGAGATCGAGCGCACCCGTGACCGTGTGCGTGTGGACATCCACACCGCACGTCCCGGAATCGTGATCGGTCGCCGAGGGGCAGAGGCCGAGCGCATCCGCGCCGACCTCGAGAAGCTCACCGGCAAGCAGATCCAGCTCAACATCCTCGAGGTGAAGAACCCGGAGGCGGATGCCCAGCTCGTCGCTCAGGGCATCGCCGAGCAGCTCTCCGCTCGCGTGGCATTCCGCCGTGCGATGCGCAAGGGTCTGCAGGGTGCTCAGCGCGCAGGCGCCAAGGGTGTTCGCATCCAGGTCTCCGGTCGCCTCGGTGGCGCGGAGATGAGCCGGTCGGAGTTCTACCGCGAGGGTCGTGTGCCGCTGCACACGCTGCGCGCGAACATCGACTACGGGTTCTACGAGGCCAAGACCACCTTCGGCCGCATCGGCGTGAAGGTCTGGATCTACAAGGGCGACATCACGAACAAGGAACTCGCTCGCGAGCAGGCTGCCGCCAAGTCCGGCCGCCCGGAGCGCAGCGACCGCCCGCGCCGTGCCCCGCGTGCACAGGCCGAGGCGCCCGCGCAAGAAGGAGCCAGTGCATAACCATGTTGATTCCCCGCAGAGTCAAGCACCGCAAGCAGCACCACCCCGGCCGTAGCGGCCAGGCGACCGGTGGCACGAAGGTCACCTTCGGCGAGTTCGGCATCCAGGCCATCACGCCCGCTTACGTGACGAACCGTCAGATCGAGTCAGCTCGTATCGCCATGACGCGTCACATCAAGCGTGGCGGAAAGGTGTGGATCAACATCTACCCCGACCGTCCGCTCACGAAGAAGCCCGCCGAGACCCGCATGGGTTCTGGTAAGGGTTCTCCGGAGTGGTGGGTCGCGAACGTCAAGCCGGGCCGCGTGCTCTTCGAGGTCGCCGGCGTCAACGAGACGCTGGCCCGCGAGGCACTCACCCGTGCCATCCACAAGCTGCCCCTCAAGGCACGCATCATCAAGCGCGAGGAGGGCGACGCGTAATGGCGATCGGATCCAAGGAGCTTGTCTCCTCTGAACTCGACACGTTCGACGACGAGAGGCTCGTCGACGAACTCAAGAAGGCCAAGGAAGAGCTGTTCAACCTGCGCTTCCAGTCGGCAACCGGCCAGCTCGAGAGCCACGGCCGTCTGCGTGCAGTCAAGCGCGACATCGCCCGCATCTACACCGTGATCCGCGAGCGTGAGCTCGGCATCCGTGCGACGCCGGCCCCGGCCGAGGTTCCTGCGAAGGCCACTAAGAAGACCAGCAAGAAGGCCGACGCCGCTGAGGCGTCGACCGAGACGAAGGAGGAGGCGGAGTAATGGCTGCCACCAAGGCTGAGACCGAGAAGGCTGAGACCACCGCCACCGGCCACGAGCACGCGGCGCACGACGTCAAGGACGTGAACGCCCGCGGTTACCGCAAGTCGCGTCGCGGCTACGTCGTCAGCGACAAGATGGACAAGACCATCGTCGTCGAGGTCGAGGACCGCGTGAAGCACCCGCTGTACGGCAAGGTCATCCGCCGCACCAACAAGGTGAAGGCGCACGACGAGAACAACACTGCCGGCATCGGCGACCTCGTCATCATCAACGAGACCCGCCCGTACAGCGCCACGAAGCGCTGGCGCCTGGTCGAGATCCTCGAGAAGGCCAAGTAGGCCGTCGGCTTGCTTGTGACAAGGAGTTGTAAGAAGTGATTCAGCAGGAATCCCGACTCAAGGTCGCCGACAACACCGGCGCCAAGGAGTTGCTGACGATCCGCGTGCTCGGTGGCTCCAACCGCCGGTACGCCGGCCTCGGCGACGTCATCGTGGCGACCGTGAAGGATGCCATCCCAGGCGGCAACGTGAAGAAGGGCGACGTCGTCAAGGCGGTCATCGTCCGCACCGTGAAGCAGACGCGCCGTGCAGACGGCTCGTACATCAAGTTCGATGAGAACGCAGCAGTGATCTTGAAGAACGACGGCGACCCCCGTGGAACCCGCATCTTCGGACCGGTCGGTCGCGAGCTTCGCGACAAGAAGTTCATGAAGATCATCTCGCTGGCACCGGAGGTGATTTGACCCATGGCGAACATCAAGAAGGGCGACCTGGTACAGGTCATCTCGGGCGCGACCCAGGCCCGCGGCGGAGACCGCGGCAAGCAGGGACGCGTCATCGAGGTGCTCGTCGAGCAGAACCGTGTCGTCGTCGAGGGCGTGAACTACGTCACCAAGCACGTCAAGGTCGGGCAGACCCAGCGCGGATCCAAGACCGGTGGCATCGAGACGCACGAGGCGCCGATCCACGTGTCGAACGTGGCGCTCGTCGACCCCGAGACCAAGAAGCCGACCCGCGTGGGTTTCCGCGAGGAGAAGGTGACGAAGAACGGCGTGACCAAGACCGTTCGCGTCCGCTACGCCAAGAAGTCAGGTAAGGACCTGTAATGACCGACACCGCAACTGCCGCGCCGGCTGGCAAGATCCAGCCGCGCCTCAAGCAGAAGTACAAGAACGAGATCGCCGCGCAGCTCAAGGAGCAGTTCGGTTACGGCAACGTTCACGAGGTCCCTGGCCTCGTGAAGGTCGTCGTCAACACGGGTGTCGGCGACGCCGCCCGCGACGGCAAGATCATCGACGGCGCCATCGCCGACCTCACCAAGATCACCGGTCAGAAGCCGCAGGTCACCAAGGCACGCAAGTCCATCGCGCAGTTCAAGCTGCGTGAGGGCCAGCCGATCGGCGCACACGTCACGCTGCGCGGCGACCGCGCCTGGGAGTTCCTCGACCGCCTGCTCGCGCTGGCGCTGCCGCGCATCCGCGACTTCCGCGGCCTGTCTGACCGCCAGTTCGACGGCCACGGCAACTACACGTTCGGCGTGCAGGAGCAGGCGATCTTCCACGAGATCGACCAGGACAAGATCGACCGGGTTCGCGGATTCGACATCACCGTCGTGACGACCGCGAAGACGGATGACGAGGGCCGCGCGCTGCTCAAGTCGCTCGGCTTCCCGTTCAAGTCGAACGACTGAGACCCAACCCACCCGCTGCCGACCGGCAGCGGGACCACCGCAGGTCGGTTCCCTTGTAAAGGGCCCCGAAACCTGGTGAACGAAGGAAACAACCCATGACCATGACAGATCCGGTCGCAGACATGCTGACCAGACTGCGCAACGCGAACTCGGCGTACCACGATTCGGTGTCGATGCCGAGCTCGAAGCTGAAGACCAACATCGCCGACATCCTGAAGAACGAGGGCTACATCTCGGACTGGAAGATCAGCGAGGCCCGCGTCGGCGAGACCCTCACGCTGAGCCTGAAGTTCGGCCCGAACCGCGAGCGTTCCATCGCGGGCATCAAGCGCGTCTCCAAGCCGGGACTGCGCGTGTACGCGAAGTCGACGGAGCTGCCTCGCGTGCTCGGCGGCCTCGGCGTCGCCATCCTGTCCACCTCCTCCGGTCTGCTCACCGACCGCGAGGCCGAGAAGAAGGGCGTCGGCGGGGAAGTCCTCGCCTACGTGTGGTAGCAAGATGTCCCGAATCGGAAGACTCCCCATCGACATCCCGGCAGGCGTCGACGTCAAGGTCGCTGGCCAGGATGTGACCGTCAAAGGCCCGAAGGGCGAACTGTCGCTCACCGTGGCGCAGCCCATTCAGGTGAAGCTCGAGGAGAACCAGGTTCTCGTCACGCGTCCGGACGACGAGCGCAACTCGCGTTCGCTGCACGGCCTCACGCGCACTCTGATCAACAACCAGATCATCGGCGTCACCGAGGGTTACACCAAGGGCCTCGAGATCGTCGGCACGGGTTACCGCGTCGCGCAGAAGGGCTCGTCCGTCGAGTTCGCGCTCGGCTTCTCCCACCCGGTCACGGTTGAGCCGCCTGCCGGCATCACGCTGACCGTCGAGGGCAACAACAAGATCACGGTGTCCGGCATCGACAAGCAGGCCGTCGGCGAGACGGCGGCGAACATCCGCAAGATCAAGAAGCCGGAACCGTACAAGGGCAAGGGCATCCGCTACGCAGGCGAGGTCGTCCGCCGCAAGGCCGGAAAGGCTGGTAAGTAAGCATGAGCGTCAAGAGCAAGTCAGCGGCACGCGACCGCCGGCACGCACGACTTCGCAAGAAGGTCGTCGGTACCGATACGCGTCCGCGCCTGGTCGTGACCCGCTCCGCGCGGCACGTCTTCGTGCAGGTGGTCGACGACTCCAAGGGCCACACCCTTGCGTCGGCATCCACCCTCGAGGCGGATCTGCGGACGTTCGACGGTGACAAGACCGCCAAGGCCCGCAAGGTCGGCGAACTGGTCGCCGAGCGCGCGAAGCAGGCGGGCATCGCCGAGGTCGTCTTCGACCGCGGTGGCAACAAGTACGCGGGCCGCGTCGCGGCCATCGCAGAAGGAGCCCGGGAAGGTGGGCTGAGCCTGTGAGCGACGCAGAGAACAAGAAGGAGCAGGACGTGGCCGAGCAGACGACTGCGGAGCAGGCGACTACGGACAAGCCCGTTGAGACTGCAGCAGGCACGGACACCACGAGCCGTGACGCGCGTGACAACCGCCGCGGCGGCCGTGACCGCAACCAGAGCCGTGACCGCGGCAGCCGCGACGCAGACAAGAGCCAGTTCCTCGAGCGCGTCGTGACCATCAACCGCGTCTCGAAGGTGGTCAAGGGCGGTCGTCGCTTCAGCTTCACCGCGCTTGTCGTGGTCGGTGACGGCAACGGTCTCGTCGGCGTCGGATACGGCAAGGCCCGTGAGGTGCCGCTGGCGATCTCGAAGGGTGTCGAGGAGGCGAAGAAGAACTTCTTCCGCGTCCCGCGCGTCGGCAACACCATCCCGCACCCGGTGCAGGGTGAGGCCGCCGCCGGTGTGGTGCTGCTTCGTCCGGCCGCAGCCGGTACCGGTGTTATCGCCGGTGGCCCGGTGCGTGCCGTGCTGGAGTGTGCAGGCATCCACGACGTTCTGAGCAAGTCGCTCGGTTCGTCGAACACCATCAACATCGTGCACGCGACCGTGACGGCGCTTCAGCAGCTCGAAGAGCCTCGCGCCGTCGCCGCCCGCCGTGGGCTCGACTTCGACGAGGTCGCCCCCGCGCGCCTGCTGCGTGCAGAGGCACAGGCGGCTGAGGCCGCACGGACCGCAAAGGCTGGTGCGTAATGGCGCAGCTCAAAGTGACCCAGATCAAGTCCAAAGTCAGTGAGAAGCAGAACCAGCGCGACACGCTGCGCAGCCTGGGGCTGAAGCGCATCGGGGACGTCGTCGTTCGCGAGGACACCCCGCAGAACCGGGGCTACGTGAAGACCGTCGCTCACCTGGTGAAGGTTGAGGAGATCGACTAATGGCCACACAGAAGAAGTCGGACGACTCCGACAAGGTGACCACGGCAAAAGCTGAGGCCGGCACGGCCGAAGCGTCGAGCACGGCGGCGAAAGCCGGCGCTGCGAAGAAGGCGAGCACAGCGGCCAAGGGCGAGAAGAGCTCAGACGCCAAGCCCAAGAAGGCGGAGACCTCAGCCGCCAAGGCCGACGACGCGAAGGCCGCGAAGGCCCCAGCGAAGAAGCCCGCCGCGAAGAAGGACGCTGACGTGGTCGCACGCCCGCAGGTTCTCAAGGTGCACCACCTCCGCCCGGCCGCCGGCGCGAAGAAGGACCGCACCCGCGTCGGACGCGGTGAGGGCTCGAAGGGCAAGACGGCCGGTCGAGGCACCAAGGGTACGAAGGCTCGTTACCAGGTGCGTCCCGGATTCCAGGGCGGTCAGCTGCCGTTCCACATGCGGTCCCCGAAGCTGCGCGGGTTCAAGAACCCGTTCCGCGTCGAGTACCAGGTGGTCAACCTGGAGAAGCTGGCCGAGCTCTACCCGGCGGGCGGCGACGTCACCGTGAGCGACCTGGTCGCCAAGGGTGCCGTTCGCAAGAACGAAAAGGTGAAGGTTCTCGGCGATGGAGACATCGCCGTGAAGCTGAACGTCGCGGTCGACAAGGTCTCCGGCTCCGCCGAGCAGAAGATCCTCGCCGCGGGGGGCTCCGTCAAGTAGCCTCCTCGTCGGCGGCAATCCACGGATGCGATGCATCCGGATTCACCCCGTAAAGTAGTCGGGTCGGGTGGCCGCACAGGCCCCCGGCCCGATTCCTTTGGGTTCTGCCACCAGCCGGTCGACTCCGACTGCTGCCAGGGCCTTGTACCGGAAAGCAGGACCTCACTTGTTCAACGCCATCGGGCGGATTCTCCGCACCCCTGACCTCCGCAAGAAGATCGCCTTCTCGCTGGGGATCATCGCGCTGTTCCGTCTTGGCTCGTTCATCCCGGCACCGTTCGTCGACTTCAGCAACGTTCAGGCGTGTCTGTCGGCCAACCAGGGCACCACGGGCCTCTACGAGTTGGTGAACCTGTTCAGCGGCGGTGCGCTGCTGAAGCTCTCCATCTTCGCGCTCGGCATCATGCCGTACATCACGGCGTCGATCATCGTGCAGCTGCTGCGCGTGGTCATCCCGCACTTCGAGGCGCTCTACAAGGAGGGCCAGGCCGGGCAGTCGAAGCTCACGCAGTACACGCGCTACCTCACGATCGCGCTGGGCGTGCTGCAGTCGACGACCCTCATCACCGTGGCGCGCAGCGGCGCCCTGTTCGGCTCCAACAGCACGTCGCAGTGCTCGCAGCTGATCACGGATGACTCGTGGTACGCCGTTCTGCTGATGGTCGTCACGATGACCGCGGGCACCGGCCTCATCATGTGGATGGGCGAGCTGGTGACCGAGAAGGGCATCGGCAACGGAATGTCGCTGCTCATCTTCACCTCGATCGCCGCGCAGTTCCCCGCCTCGTTGTGGGCCGTGGAGCAGACGCAGAGCTTCGAGGTCTTCCTCATCGTGATCGTGATCGGCCTGTTCATCGTGGCGGCCGTGGTCTTCGTCGAGCAGTCGCAGCGGCGCATCCCCGTGCAGTACGCGAAACGCATGGTCGGGCGGCGCACCTACGGCGGCAACAACACCTACATCCCGATCAAGGTCAACATGGCCGGTGTCATCCCGGTGATCTTCGCCTCCAGCCTGCTCTACCTGCCGGCGCTGATCGCCCAGTTCAACCAGCCGGCGCCTGGCAAGGCTCCCGCACCGTGGGTCTCCTGGATCACCGACTACCTGACAAAGGGCGACCACCCGCTCTACATGCTGCTGTACGCGCTCCTCATCATCGGCTTCACATACTTCTACGTGGCCATCACGTTCAACCCGGAAGAGGTCGCCGACAACATGAAGAAGTACGGAGGCTTCATCCCAGGCATCCGTGCCGGGCGGCCGACTGCCGAATACCTCGACTACGTGCTGACGCGCATCACTCTGCCAGGGTCGATCTACCTGGCGATCGTCGCGCTCATCCCGCTGGTGGCCTTCTCGCTGCTCGGCACCAGCCAGAACTTCATGTTCGGTGGCACCTCGATCCTGATCATCGTCGGCGTCGGACTCGAGACGGTCAAGCAGATCGACTCGCAGTTGCAGCAGAGGCATTACGAAGGGTTGCTCCGTTGACCGCGCACGAAGAGTCCAACCGGGAGCGGGGTGCTCGCCTCCTGATCGTCGGCCCGCCCGGCTCGGGCAAGGGCACCCAGGCGACGTACATCGCGGACGCGTTCGGCATCCCCGCCATCTCCACCGGTGACATCTTCCGCTACCACATCACGCACAAGACCGATCTCGGTGTGCGCGTGAAGGAGATCGTGGATGCCGGCGACTACGTTCCAGACGACCTCACCAACGAGCTCGTCGCGCACCGGCTCTCCGAGCCAGACGCCGCGAAGGGGTTCCTGCTCGACGGGTATCCGCGCACGCTCGAGCAGGTGCGGTTCCTCGACGAGCTGCTGGCTTCCGACGGGAAGCTCGAGGCCGTGGTGCGCCTCACGGCGGACCAGGACGAGCTCGTGCGCAGGCTCACGCACCGCGCTCACGAGCAGGGGCGTGCGGATGACACGGAAGAGGCCATCCGTCACCGCCAGAACGTCTACACGCAGCAGACTGCGCCCATCGTCGACGTGTACCGCGAGCGCGGACTCCTTGTCGAGGTCGACGGGATCGGCAGCGTCGACGAGGTAGCCGCGCGCATCCGCGAGGCTCTTGCTGCTCACGGCATCGGCGACGCCGGCGACACCGCAGCGGCCTGAGGCAGGGCCGTGCCAGGCATCCGGCGTTCCATCTACAAATCGCCAGCACAACTGAGGCTCATGCTCGAGCCCGGCCTTGCGACCGCCGACAGTCTCGATGCGGTGCGAGCCGCGGCAAACCCGGGCGTGTCCACGCTGCACCTCGACGGCCTCGCCGAGCGGGCCATCGAAGCCCGCGGCGGCTCGTCCAATTTCAAGCTCGAGCCCGGATACCGGCACACCATCTGCGCATCGGTGAACGATGAGGTCGTGCATGGCATCCCAGGTGACCGCGTTCTGAAGCCGGGCGACATCCTCTCGATCGACTCGGGGGCAATCCTCGACGGGTGGAACGGCGACGCGGCGTTCACGGTCGTGCTCGACGACCCGGAGCGTCCGGATCTCGTCGCCGAGCGCCGTGCGCTCAGCACCGTCACGGAGCAGGCGCTCTGGCACGGCATCGCGACGCTCGCACGGGCATCCCATCTCAACCAGGTGGGGGACGCGATCGAGGAGTACATCCTGTCGCGGGGGGAGTACGGCATCCTCACCGACTACATCGGCCACGGCATCGGGCGGCGCATGCACGAGGCGCCTCCCGTGTTCAACTACAGCGTTCGCCAGAAGGGCCCAGAGGTGCGTCCGGGGCTCGTCGTCGCGATCGAGCCGATGGTCGTCACGGGGTCGCCCGACACGTACGTGCGGGACGACGGCTGGACGGTGGCAACGGAAGACGGCTCGTCTGCCGCGCACTGGGAGCACTCTGTGGCGGTGCACAAGGACGGCATCTGGGTTCTGACCGCACACGACGGCGGGGCCGAGGGCCTGAAGCCGTTCGGCATCACGCCTGTCCGGCCCGCCTAGTACAGCGTCGGCGACCCCGTAGGCTCGAAACCGTGCCTGTGTTCATGATCGACGTGCTGCCGGCCGACGCCCCGAGCCAAGACCTCGATTCCACCGTCCATCGCGTGGAGGCGGGCGTGGCGACGCTCGACGTGCGCGACCTCGGAGCCGCACGCGGCGACGGCGTGTTCGAGACGTTGGGCGTCGTGGCAGGACATCCTCAGGCGCTCGACGCTCATCTGGCGCGTCTGGCGAATTCGGCGGCTCTGCTCGATCTGCCCGCCCCGCACGAGGCGCAGTGGCGGCAGGCGATCACCCTGGCCGCGGCATCCCTTCCCGTCGATCGCCAGGGTGGCATCAAGGTCGTGCTGACGCGCGGCGTCGAGGGCAGCGGCACGCCGACGGGCTGGATCGTCGCCTCACCTGCCGATGGCGACTTCGCGCAGCGGGAGACGGGCATCCGCGTCGTCACGCTCGACCGCGGCTATTCCAGCGACGTCGCGCAGCGCGCTCCCTGGCTTCTGCCCGGTGCCAAGACCCTGTCCTACGCCGTCAACATGGCGGCGCTGCGCGAGGCGCGCAGGCGCGGTGCAGACGATGTCATCTTCCTGAGCTCGGACGGTTACGTCATGGAGGCGCCGACATCGACGGTCATCCTCCGCTTCGGGGACCGCATCGTCACGCCGCGCACCGATATCGGCATCCTGCCAGGAACGAGCCAGTTGAGCGTGTTCGCCTTCGCGGCGGCACGGGGCCTGCGAACCGAGGAGGCCCTGGTCCCTGCGGTCGAGCTCGCCCGAGCGGATGCCTCGTGGCTGGTCTCGAGCGTGCGCCTCGCCGCTCCCATCACCCACATCGACGGTGCGGAGGTGCCTGTCGACATCGAGTTGACCCGCGCCATGAACGCCGCGCTCCTCGCCCGCGAGAACTGACCAGCGGTCCCTGTCCCACCTCTTGCCACCAGCGCTGTCGTGCCCAACCGAACTCCGAGCGCGACGGAATCCGGGCGCCCGCCGAGGCCGCAGCCGGGAATTCTACGACGCGAGCCGGCGTTGCACCAGGCACGACGCGGCATCCGAGTGGCGAACACGCCCGGGATCCCCTAAGATAGATCTTTGGTGTCTTGCACCCGTTTTGCGGTGTGCAGCCGGCGGTGATCCGCTCGGTTCATCCGACACCATCCATCCACCGCACGACCGGCACCGATGTGCCTGAAGCGATAGTGAGGCTATGGCCAAAAAAGACGGCGTAATCGAGATCGAGGGATCTGTCATCGAGGCGCTGCCCAATGCGATGTTCCGTGTTGAGCTCACCAACGGACACAAGGTTCTCGCCCACATCTCGGGCAAGATGCGTCAGCACTACATCCGCATCCTCCCCGAGGACCGCGTGATCGTCGAGCTGAGCCCCTACGACCTCACCCGTGGCCGCATCGTCTACCGCTACAAGTAATCGGTCGCCGGAAAGTAACGGCCCGCGACGGGATGCGCGAAGCATCCATCGGTCGCGGTGCACGAGGACAGCGATAAGGAACAACTCATGAAGGTCAAGCCCTCCGTCAAGACCATGTGCGAGCACTGCCGCGTCATCCGCCGCAACGGTCGCGTCATGGTCATCTGCTCCAGCAACCCGCGTCACAAACAGCGCCAAGGCTGACGCCTCGCCGCTGCGTCGTGACAAGCGAGAGCAGCACAGACTTGCGGATGCCAGTCATCCGCGCACACAACTGAAGACAGCGAAGAACAGCACACCCAAGAACCTCGATCCGGATGCCCCGCATCCCTCGAGGGGACACCTTCGGTTGGAGGCCGAGGCACCGGGCGTGTTCCACACCTCCACCTGACAACAGGAGAAGCCACACATGGCACGTCTGGCAGGCGTCGACATTCCGCGCGAGAAGCGCGTGGAAGTCTCCCTCACCTACATCTACGGAATCGGCCGCACCCGCGCGCTCGAAACGCTCAAGGCCACCGGTATCTCGGGGGACATCCGCGTGAAGGACCTCACCGACGACCAGCTCGTCGCCCTTCGCGACCACATCGAAGGCACCTACAAGGTGGAGGGTGACCTGCGCCGCGAGGTGGCAGCCGACATCCGCCGCAAGGTCGAGATCGGTTCGTACCAGGGGCTGCGCCACCGTCGCGGCCTGCCCGTGCGCGGCCAGCGCACCAAGACCAACGCGCGCACCCGCAAGGGACCGAAGCGCACCGTCGCCGGCAAGAAGAAGGCCCGCTAGGCCTGGGCCAGCGCTTCGAGATCTCAGGAGTAGGAAAACATGGCAGCACCCAAGACGGCCGCACGCAAGCCGCGCAAGAAGGAAAAGAAGAACATCGCAGTGGGCCAGGCCCACATCAAGTCGACGTTCAACAACACGATCGTCTCGATCACCGACACCAACGGCGCCGTCATCAGCTGGGCGTCCTCGGGCGGCGTCGGCTTCAAGGGCTCCCGCAAGTCCACGCCGTTCGCGGCTCAGCTGGCCGCCGAGTCGGCCGCCCGCCAGGCGCAGGAGCACGGCATGAAGAAGGTCGACGTGTTCGTCAAGGGACCGGGCTCCGGTCGTGAGACGGCCATCCGTTCGCTTCAGGCCGCCGGCCTCGAGGTGGGCTCCATCAACGATGTGACGCCGCAGGCGCACAACGGCTGCCGTCCCCCGAAGCGTCGCCGCGTCTGAGGCATCCGAGCACTGCCGGTCGGCGGGTGGGATGCCGCCGCCGACCGGCGCCCTTGGCTCGCCTCGCCTAAGAATCCGCCTTTTCACAACTCAATACCTCGTAGAGCAAGCGTCATATAGCGGACGCTTAGCCGAAAGGAATCAATAGTGCTCATCGCACAGCGCCCCACGCTCACCGAAGAGAACATCTCGGAATTCCGCTCACGGTTCGTCATCGAGCCTCTCGAGCCGGGCTTCGGATACACGCTCGGGAACTCGCTCCGCCGCACGCTGCTGTCGTCCATTCCGGGCGCAGCGGTGACCAGCATCCGCATCGACGGTGTGCTGCACGAGTTCACGACCATCCCGGGCGTAAAGGAGGATGTCACCGAGATCATCCTCAACATCAAGGGTCTGGTCGTCTCGAGCGAGCACGACGAGCCGATCACCGCGTACCTGCGCAAGACCGGCTCTGGTGAGGTCACGGCCGCGGACATCTCCGCCCCGGCCGGCGTGGAGATCCACAACCCCGAGCTCGTCATCGCGACGCTCAACGAGAACGCGCGCTTCGAGGTCGAACTGACCATCGAGCGCGGCCGCGGCTACGTCTCGGCGCAGCAGAACCGCAACGAGTACTCAGAGGCGGGCCAGATCCCGATCGACTCGATCTACTCGCCGGTTCTCAAGGTCACCTACCGCGTGGAGGCCACGCGTGCCGGTGAGCGCACCGACTTCGACCGCCTCGTGGTCGACGTGGAGACCAAGCCGGCCATCAGCCCGAGGGATGCCATCGCCTCGGCGGGACGCACCCTGACGGAGCTCTTCGGCCTGGCCCGCGAGCTCAACACGCAGGCCGAGGGCATCGAGATCGGCCCCGCGCCGGTCGACGCCGTTCTCAGCTCGGAGCTGTCCATGCCGATCGAGGACCTCGAGCTCTCGGTGCGCTCGTACAACTGCCTCAAGCGCGAGGGCATCAACAACGTCAGCGAACTCGTCTCGCTCTCCGAGACGCAGCTCATGAACATCCGTAACTTCGGTCAGAAGTCGGTGGATGAGGTCAAGGACAAGCTGACGGAGATGGGCCTGTCGCTCAAGGACTCGGTTCCCGGGTTCGACGGCACCCACTTCTACAGCGCCGGTGACGACGAATACCGCTGATTCGTCGCCACGCACGCTCATCACATCTCGAATGACAACGGAGAAATACGACAATGCCTAAGCCGACCAAGGGTCCTCGCCTCGGAGGCGGCCCTGCCCACGAGCGACTCCTGCTCGCGAACCTGGCCGCTGCGCTGTTCACGCACAAGCGAATCACGACCACCGAGACCAAGGCCAAGCGCCTGCGTCCGCTCGCCGAACGCCTGGTGACCTTCGCCAAGCGCGGTGACCTGCACGCTCGCCGCCGCGTGCTCGGCGTCATCCACGACAAGGGCGTGGTGTACGAGCTCTTCGACGTGATCGCACCCCAGGTGGCGGACCGCCAGGGCGGATACACGCGCATCACCAAGATCGGCAACCGCAAGGGCGACAACGCGCCCATGGCTGTCATCGAACTGGTGCTCGAGCCCGTGACGCCGAAGCGCAAGACCCCGGCCGCACCGCCCTCGCCTGCCGCGAAGGTAGCCGCCGAAGAGGCCGCGGCCGCCGAGGAGTCCACGAAGGATGCCGAGGCTACCGAGGTCGAGGAGACTCCGGCGAGCGAGCCGGTAGAGGCTGCCGCCGAGACCGAGGCGGCCGATGAGGCGGCTGAGGCCGTCGAGGCGACCGAGACCGACGACGACAACGTCGACGCCGGTGAGTCGGAAGCCAAGTAACACCTAGCGCACGAACGGAACCCCCGAGCATCCATGGATGCCGGGGGTTCCGTCGTCTGGCGGGCACGCCGGGGACCAGTCGAGGCCGACTCAGGCGGATTCGCGCAGGATCAGCCGATGCCGCACCCGCAGCCAGCGTCCCGTCGACGGCTGCTCGGGATCGAGCAGGGAGCGGGCGACCGACATGGCAGCCTCGGCCGCTTCGCTCATGTCGACGCCTAGCGTCGTGAGCTCCGGGATCGTGTACGTGCCGGCCGCCAGGCCGTCGATGCCGACCAGGCGTACGTCCTCGGGCACCCGGATGCCGTTGCGATGCATCGTCTTCATCGCACCGAACGCTGAGTAGTCGTTGAACGCCATGATGGCGTCGGCCCGGCGGACGAGATCGAGGTTCGACGCGGTGGACTCGGCGGCGGAGTTGACGTCGTCTCTGCCCGTCTGCACCAGCGCGACCTCGATGCCGCTGGCCCGCCACTCGTCCGCGATGAGCCTGGCCCGGCCCGTCATCGGTGCGCCAACCTCGGAGCTGTCGAGGACGAGCGGACGCTTGACGCCCCGCGAGAGCAGATGCGCCACCGCTTCGCGAACGCCGGGCGCCAAATCGAACTCGACGCCGCCCCAGTTCGGTCCGCCCTGCTGAAAACCCGCATCGATGCCGATCACGGGTACGCCGGGGAGGATCGGCTCGAGCTCCCGCCTGCTCAGACTCACGTAGCCGAGGAGCGCGTCGATCTGCGGCGCGAGCGCCGTCAGGAGCGCGCGCTGGTCGTCGATGAGGCTGGTGTCAAGGAGTACGACGGACCAGTCCAGACGCGCGGCGCTCGCCACGACGGCCGCTGCCAGTTCTGGGAAGTACGGGTTGGTGAGGTTGTTCACCATGAGGCCGACCGTCTGTTGTCCGCGCTTGACGAGGCCTCTGCCAAAGCGGGATGGTCGATAGCCGAGAGTCCGCGCGGCCTCGAGAACTCGTTCCTTGGTCTGCGCCCGGATTCCAGGCATGTCATTCATGGCCCGGCTCACGGTCTGCCGGGAGACACCGACAGCGGACGCGATGTCGACGATCGTCGCCCTGCGGTTCATCTCCATGGCTGCCGATTGTACGGGGACGGCGACCATCGCCCCCACCGACGCTGCCGTGTCAGCGACACGGCCCATCGCCCCTTCTCGTTTCCTGAAACGACGTGGACGGAGCCACCGGCGCACGCATGCGCTTCGCCGTGAACGACAAGCGTCGATGCCGGCGAATCGCGACAGAAGTCTTGACAGCCCCATATGGGGGGTGCCAGTGTGACCGCATCGTGAACGTTCACGAAACCAAGGTGGGCGACACCGTACCGCTTCCGATCGAGTAGAACGGGAGCCCGCGGCATCGTTCGGGTTCGGTCTCCGACCGGCCCATCCCCAGGAACTCAGAGTCGAGAAGCGAGGGGCTTATGACCGCACTTTCACGGAGATCGCTACTGACCGGAACGGCGGGGGTGAGTCTTCTCGCCCTCGCCGGCGGCCTTACCGGATGCGCATCTCAGACATCCGTTTCTACCGATCCGAAAGAGCTGGTGCTGTGGTACTGGAACCGCTCGATGGGTCCAGGCGTGCTCAAACAAGCGGCGGCAGGCATTCCGGGCACGAACATGTCCCTGATTTCGCAGCAACCGCCGAATTCGAACTGGGACACGAAGCTCCGCACCAGCCTGGCCGGCCACGCGTACGTTCCCGACATCACCGCCATCAACTCGAACGTCTCGCTGTACTTCCCCGATGAGTCGATGTTCGTCGACCTGAACCAGTTCGGCGCACAAGACCTGAAGAACAGGTACTTCCCGTGGAAATGGGACTACGGCATCACACCGACCGGACGCATGTGCTTCTTCCCGATCGACAGCGGTCCGACGGGGTTCTATTACCGCTACGACATCTTCGCCAAAGCCGGCCTTCCCTCCGAGCCCGACGCTGTGTCTGCTTCGATCCGTACCTGGGACGAATGGATCGAGTTCGGCCGCAAGCTCAAGGCGAACGTCGGCAGTCACATGCTGATGGACTCCGTGCAGTTGTTCAGCCAGATCGTCAACGCGTCGCCGGAGCGCTACTTCAGCCGCACGGGCAAGCCCCTGTACATGAACGAGACCTCCGCAGTGCGGGACGCCTGGAATACCACGGTGAAGGCCATCAAGGCCGGCGTGCTGGGCAACCAGCAACTGGCCACGGATCAGAACGCTGCGTGGATCAGCGGCAAGACCGCCGGCCATATCGAGGCTGTCTGGTGGGCACAGATCCTGCTGAGCACCGCGCCGGCCACCAAGGGCAAGTGGCGCCTGGCGTCCCAGCCGGTCAGGGCCGGAAACAGCGGCGGCTCCTTCCTCGCCATCCCTGACACCTGCAAGGATCCGGAGGCCGCGTACAGGTTCATCGCCTGGTCGCAGACCGCCACTCATCAGGCGCAGACGTACAACGAGGTGCAGCTCTTCCCTTCGGCACCAGACGCCCTGACCAGCGGAATCATGAAGGATGCCAGCCGCGGGTTCTTCGGATCGCAGAACTCGCTCGAGTTCTTCAAGAAGCAGGCAGCGACGGTGCCGACGGCCTTCGTCTCGCCGTACGAGCAGATCGCGAACTTCTTCACGACGGAGATCACCAACGTGGAGGCCGGGGGTAAGGACCCCGACAGGGCATGGGATGACGCCGTGACCCAGACGAACCGAGTCCTTCAGAAGCACGGGGTGAACGTATGACCGCACAGACGACGGGGATCCCGCTACGACCCAAGCCCCGTAACACTCCTCTCGCCGTTGCCAAGAAGACACCCGCGCGTCGGTTCTGGCCGCAGTACGTGGCCATCGCGCCGTTCTACCTCCTGTTCCTCGTGTTCGGAGCCTTTCCCATCGTTTTCTCGATCGTGATCTCGTTCACGGACTGGGACGGCATGGGGGCGATGAAGTTCGTCGGCCTCCACCAGTACCTCTACCTTGTGGCTGACCCGATCTTCTGGCAGTCCGTCGGCAACACGTTCATCATCTGGTTTCTCTCGACCGTCCCCATGCTGTTCATGGCACTGGTGATCGCCTTCCTGCTGCACCAGAACCTGCGGCTGAAGTCCTTCTACCGGCTCGCGTTCTTCGTTCCGAACGTCACCTCGATGGTCGCAATGGCGGTCGTGTTCGGCTCGGTGTTCTCCGACCAGTTCGGCCTTGCCAACTCGTTCCTGAAATGGCTCGGGGGAACGGACGCCGGAGTGCAGTGGTTGTCGGACCCTTGGGGCATCAAGGTGACCATCGCCATCATGGTGATCTGGCGCTACACCGGGTACAACGCGATCATCTATCTCGCCGGGCTGCAGGCGATCTCCACCGAGCTCTACGACTCGGCACGGGTCGACGGCGCGAGCACGTGGCGCATCTTCTCGCGCATCACGGTGCCGCTCCTGCGCCCCGTGATCCTCTTCACGGTCATCACGTCCACCATCGGCGGCCTCTCACTGTTCACGGAGCCGCAGGTGCTGCTCGGGAACAACGGAGGCACCAACAACGCCGGTATGACGATCGTGCTCTACCAGTACAACCAGGCGTTCACTCACTTCGACTTCGGTTACGGGTCGGCCATCGCATGGGCGCTGTTCGTGCTCGTGCTGTTGTTCGCGATCGTGAACTGGCGACTTGTGAACGGACGCAAAGAGAACGAGTTCGGAACGGCGGTCCCCGGGATGTTCACCCGGATGTCCGAGCGCTCAAAGGCGAAGAAGGAGGTGGCACGGTGACCACGATGACTCCATCCCTTGAGCCGGCGGCCGTGCGCAATGTGAGTGAGTTCGAGGGTCGAACAGCGCGCAAGAAGCGGCTTGTCTGGCGTATCGTCACGCACGCGTGCATCTGGGTCGGCGTTCTCCTCTCGCTGTTCCCGTTCTATTGGCTGTTCGCGATGTCTACCCAGAGCACAGCGCAGATCTTCGGCTATCCGCCCGATCTGCTTCCGGGCAACCAGCTGTGGCCGAACATCAAGGGCGTGCTCGGAAGCATCGACCTGTTCCGGGCAGTGCTGAACTCCTTCATCGTGTCCGGCTCGTGCGCCCTTTTGGTGATGTTCTTCGACTCGCTGGCCGCTTTCACCTTCGCCAAGTTCGAGTTCCCCGGAAAGAAGGTGCTGTTCGGCATCCTGCTCACCACGTTCCTGATCCCGGGCAGCCTGTCGCTGGTGCCGAGCTTCGTTCTCATGAGCAAGCTGGGGTGGGTCGGCGGGCTTCAGGCGTTGATCATCCCTGGCGCGGCCAACGCCTTCGGCATCTTCCTGCTGCGGCAGTTCTTCGAGTCGTCACTGCCGAACGAGCTCGTCGAGTCGGCGCGGATGGACGGGGCCGGATTCTTCCGTACTTACTGGAGCATCGGACTTCCCATGGTGCGTGGCGGCGTCGCCTTCCTCGGCATCTTCACCTTCATCGGCGCGTGGAACGACTACGTGTGGCCGTTGGTGGTGCTGGTGAATCCGGGAACGCAAACCGTTCAGACCGCGCTCGCTGCTTTGAACAGCCTGTACTCGACCAACTACGGCTGGGTCATGGCGGGGGCTTTGATCAGCGTGCTGCCGCTGATCGCGATCTTCATCATCGGTTCGCGGCACTTCATCGCCAACATCGCGGCAGGCGCCGTCAAGGGATGATCTCGGCCGGCGCGGCCCCATGACGATGCCCCTCCGGCCCCACCGAGACGATCGGGGCAGGAGGGGCATCCCATGCGAGGGCTCGTCGTGGCCGGCCTCGTACCTGGCAGAGGCGACGACGGTCACAACGCCCCGCGTTCGCGAAACCGCGCAGGTATGTCCCGCGCGTTCGAGCGTGTTCGATTCCTTGACGTCGCGCGACCTCGATCGATAAGGTCACAATGTTTGCGTAAACATTCCGGGCCCAAGTCCGCGATCACGACGCCGCCCGAGCTGAGATGCTCCCAGTGATGATGCAGAGAGGCACATCGATGACGAAGAAGTCGACGAGTTCACCCGGACGAACGCGGCGAACGCGACGTCGCGTCGCGGGGGCGGCGCTGGTGACGGCATCCGCGGTGCTGACGACACTGCTGACCCAGGGTGGCGCGCAGGCGGCCGAGCCGGTGCCCACCTCGCTCGTCTCGCCCATCGTCGTCGCGACGACAACAAGGGAGACCCCGAAGCTGCCGTCGGAAGTGGCCGTGAACACGGCGACGGGACAGCAGACCGAGGCGGTGAGCTGGAACCTTTCCGGGTACACGTTCGCACGCACCTACCAGAGCTACTCCGTCGTGGGAGACGTGAACGGTCTGAACGTCACGGCACAGGTGCAGGTCGTGCCTGCGAGCACGCTGTACTACGTCGACAGCGGAATGTCGGCCTCGACACCGGCATACGACGCCGTCGCCAAGGCGCTCGGCACAGGCCTGGTGAACACGGTGGCCGATCAGCAGTTCACCGGCTCCGCGACCTGGGGATACCTCAACGACGGGAACGCGTACGTCGCCAAGCGCTCGGCGACCGGTACAGATCCCTACGCCGACGGCCTGTACGCGCTCGGCGCGGGAAGCACTTCGAAGCCGATCGTGTACGACCTGCCTCTCCAGGCCGGAACCTACACCGTGACCGCCGGCTTCCAGGAGTGGTGGAACAACCGGCAGTTCAACGTCGCGATGGTCGCGGCGGACGGCACGTCGACGCCCATCGCGACCGGCGTGATGATCAGCACGTCGGGCAAGCAGGGACCGTCGAAGACCATGGTCACCGGCGGGTTCACGGTGACGGCGGCGCAGGCCGCCGCCGGGCCCGAGAAGCTGGAGGTGACGATCGGCGGCCAGAGCGGAGCACCCGTCATCAGCTGGTTCGGCATCGCGTCGGGTGCGGTGAAAGTCGACACCACCCCGTTCGTGGTGGCGCCCCCGACGGCGAGCGTCGCGGGTGGCACGTACAAAGACGCGCAGAAGGTCGAACTCGCGACAACGACGCCCGGCTCGACCATTTACTACACGACCGACGGATCGAAGGCTTCCGCGACCAACGGCACCCTGTACACCGGTGCGATCACGGTCTCCGACTCCGAAACGATCGACACGATCGCCTTCAGCGACGGCACGGCCAGCACCGACACCCAGGTCGCTTACGACATCGAGCCGGACCCCGGCACCTACACCGCGATCCCCAATAGCCACACCTGGTACGACACCTCAGGCTCGCCCATCCAGGCCCATGGCGGCGGCATCATCAAAGTCGGCTCCTGGTACTACTGGGTCGGCGAGAACAAGTCGGACAACTCCTCGAACTTCTCCACACTCAGCCTCTACAAGTCCAGCGACCTGAAGAACTGGGCGTTCGATCACGACGTGCTCACCCGTGCGAGTTCCCCAGAACTCACCGACTCCAAGGTGGAACGGCCCAAGATCGTCTACGACGCGGCATCGAAGACGTTCGTACTGTGGGCGCACTGGGAACGTTCGAGCGACTACTCCGCGTCGCACCTCATGGTCGCCACCAGCAAGACGATCGATGGCGACTACACCTTCGTGCGCGACTTCCGGCCGGGTGCCGGACACGTCACGAGCCCAGACGCCGACCCCACCTACACCGGCACGGACAAGCTGTGGGGGTACGGATCGCGCGATTTCACCGTCTATCAGGACCCGTCGACCGGCGACGCCTACATCGTCTCGGCCCAGAACGGCAACGACATGCGCGTGTACCGCCTGATCGACGGCGACACCGACGTGGACTGGCAGAACTCCTACGTGCTGTTCGCCGGCGGCCGCCGTGAGGCGCCGGCGCTCGTGAAGGCCGGCGACTACTACTTCGTGTTCACCTCCAGTCAGTCCGGCTGGTACCCCAACCAGGCGATGTATTCATACACGAAGAACATCGCTGACCCCAACGGATGGTCAGCGCTGCAGCCCGTAGGGAACAACAGCACCTTCTACAGCCAGCCGACGAGTATCCTCACCCTGCAGGCGAAAGGCGGAACCCAGTACCTCTACCAGGGCGACCACTGGAACCCGGCGGCGCTGGGCACGTCGACCTACGTATGGCTCCCGCTCGACTTCGACGGCCTCGAGGGTGCCACGCCGTCCGTCTCGATGCAGTACCAGCCGACGGTGTCGTTCGCTGAGAAGACGGGGTTGGTTCAGCAGCCGTCTGTGCAACTGGTCTCGCAGGGCAAACCTGCGACGGCGAGCAGCGCAGTCGACGGACATCCGGCAACAGCTGCGAACGACGGGAACGTCTTCAACCTGAACCTGAGCGGCGACGACTCGAACTACTTCCAACCCTCGAGCGTTCCGTACTCCTGGCAGGTGGATCTCGGTCGTGCGTTCGACGTGAGCCGGATCGACCTGAGCTGGCGCAGTTACAACGGGTCGGAGACGTACAGCGGATACGCGGTGTACGGAAGTGCAGACGGCACGAACTGGACGCGGATCGTCGCCCGCCTCGCCAACCGCAGCACCGGATTCACGAGCGACGACCTGACCGGCTCGTATCGGTACGTTCGCGTCGATGTCGCCGACGTGGTCAACGACCACAACGGCAACGAGGCAGACTGGGCCGCAGGCATCGTCGAGGCGCAGGTGTACGCCGCGCCGGTCGCCCAGACCATCTCGTTCCCGAAACCCGAACCGGTCGACCTGGGGGCGCCCGACTTCTCGCTGCAGGCGACCGCGAGCTCGGGGCTGCCCGTCTCGTTCTCCGCGACCGGATCATGCACCATCGACGGCAGCACGGTGCACGTGATCAGCACGGGTGTGTGCCACATCACGGCCGAGCAGGCTGGAGGCAGCGGGTTCACCCCTGCGGCATCCGTGAAGCGCGTGTTCGTGGTTCACAAGCCTGCGAAGGGCTGAACCGCGCCGGGTGACGCCCTGGCACGCCTCTCGTCGGAGAGCGTGCCGGGATGCGTGGTTCAGCGACAGCGGTACTCGAGCTCGGGACGTCCAGGCGTGCCGTGCCGAGGCGTCCTGTAGACGAGGCCGCTGTCGGCCAGGTGCTCCAGATATCGGCGCGCTGTCACTCGAGAGATGGCGAGCGTTGAAGAGACCTCCGCGGCCGAGAAGGCGTGGTCTTCGGCCCGCAGCAGCGCCGTCACCCGTTCGAGCGTGTCAGACGACAGGCCCTTGGGCATCGACGGCGCCGAGGGGGTGCGCAGCGCCGCGAGTGCCCGATCGACTTCCGCCTGCGACGTCTGCATCGCTCCGCGCGGCAGCGACTGCCGAAACTGCAGATAGTGCTCGAGCTTGTCTCGCAACGCGGAGAACGTGAAGGGCTTGATCAGGTACTGCACGACGCCGAGCGAGAGCGCGTTGCGCACCATTCCGAGCTCGCGCACGGCGGTGACAGCGATGATGTCTGCCGGAATGCCGAGCGCGCGGACCCTCCCCGCGACGACCAGCCCCGGCATGTCCGGAAGATTCATGTCGAGCAGCACGAGGTCGATTCCGCCGGCACGCGCTTCCCGCAGCATCCGCACGGCTTCCTCGCCGGTCCTGGCAATGCCCGCGAGCCGGAACCCGTCTACTCGGCGCACATACTCCGCGTGCGCGGCCGCGGCTATCTCCTCGTCTTCGACGACGAGGACGCTAATCATCGGACGCCGCCAGATCTTGAAACCGTTCCAGTCGCCGCGGTGGCCCGGCTTCGCCAGACCCTGACCCGCGGGATGCTGCCCCCGCGGCCTGCTCGGCCGTCGTCGGCAGCGGCAGAGCCACGACGAAGACAGCACCCGGTGCGCCGTTCAGGTGACGGATCGAGCCTCCGCTGCGCCGGACGGCCTGGGCGACCAAAGCCAGGCCGTATCCCCGGTTATGTCCCGACTGCTTCGTCGAGTAGCCGCGCTCGAAGATGGCATCCTCGTGTTCCGGAGCGACGCCCGGACCGCTGTCGGACACCCTGATCACGAAGCCGGTGCCGCCTTCTTCGCTTTCCGTCGAGAGTTCGAGAGAGACCCAGGACTCGGCTGAATCCGCGGCCGAGTCGATGGCGTTGTCGAGCAGATTGCCGACGATGGTGACCAGATCTGCCGTGTTCACGTCCGGTCGCATGCTCGTCGAGGCGGTGCTCACCCTGAGCTGCACCCCGCGTTCCTGGGCCTGGCTCGTCTTGCCAAGAACCAGAGCGGCCAGCACGGGCTCGTCGATCGAGCCGACCACCTGATCGGCCAAGAGCTGATTGACCGCGAGCTCCTCTGTAGCGAACTCGAGAGCCTCCGCCGTTCGATCGAGCTCGATCAGCGACACCATCGTGTGCAGCTTGTTGGAGAACTCGTGTGTCTGAGAGCGCAGCGAGTCGGCCAGCGTGCGCATGGTCTGCAATTCCCCGGTCAACTGCTGGAGCTCGGTGTGGTCTCGGATCGTGGTCACCGTTCCGAGCCTGCCGGGCAGCCGCGAGCGGCCGGGAGCCTTCGCCGGCTCCTGGTTGATGACGAGCACCCGATCGTCAGTGAGCTGCACCAGATCGTGAACGCGGTCCCCGCCGGCCAGCAGCGCGCGCAACGTCTCCGGAATCGGCATCTCTGCCACGGGCATCCTCGCCCGGCGATCGTTCACATCGGGCGTGGGTAGGTTCAGCAGTTGTGCAGCCCTCTGGTTGTACAGCGTGACCATTCCGCCGGCGTCCACCAGAAGCAGCCCCTCGCGCACCGAATAGAGCACAGCCTCGTAGTACGAGAACATGCGCTCCAGTTCCTCCGGACCCATGCTGTGCGTCACACGATTCAGGTAGCGGTGCAGAAGCAGGGCCTCGAGCCCGCCGAGCAGAAGCAGCACGAGCGCGGAACCGACCACGAACGGCAGCTGCGCGTTCACGGTGGCCCCCACGCTCCCCACGGTGACGCCGGCGGAGACGAGGGCCACCACCTTTCCGCCGGTGCCGAACACCGGATACACAGACCGTACCGACGGCCCCAGGGTGCCCGTGTAGGTCTCGGTCAGCGCGTGGCCGCGTTGTGCCGGAGCGATGGTGCCGATGTAGGTCTTACCGATCTCGGCGGGATCCGGATGTGTGTAGCGGATGCCGGACGTACTCATGATCGTGATGAAGTCGACATGGGAGTCCCGCATCTGCCGCACGGCGAACGGCTGCAGGAGGCGCGAGGGATCCGGTTTCTGCACGGCTGTCACGACGTAGGGGTCGTCAGCGACGGATGCCGCGACCGACTGCGTGCGCGCTCGGGCATCCTGGTCCACGCGCTGGTTCGCATCCAGCCAGAGGCCGAGCAATGCGACGCCGCTGAGCGCGAGCACGAAGACCGATTGCGCAGCGAAGAGCCTCGAGGCGACGCTTCCTCGCCCGATCAGCCTCTTGATCACACGTCATTCTCCCGCCTTGGCGTGGATCCCTGCGCGAACAGTATGACCACAAGCATCGACACGGGTCCGCCCCGAGCGAGCATGGGTCGACCCTGCTCGATGGCCCGCGCAGGTGCGGGCTCAGATCAAAGGAACCTCAGATGGCAACGGCGCCACTACGACAGAAGCGGTTGGACAAATCGCATCTCCTCTACCTGCTGGTGATCATCGGCGTGATCGCCGGCATCGCCGTAGGGCTGATCTTCCCCGGCTTCGCAGTCGGTTTACAGCCGATCGGCGCGGGGTTCGTCAATCTGATCAAGATGATGATCACGCCGGTGATCTTCTGCACGATCGTGCTCGGGGTCGGTTCCATCGCGAAAGCGGCCACCGTGGGCAAGATCGGCGGACTTGCTCTCGGTTACTTCATCGTCATGTCGACGTTCGCGTTGACCATCGGGCTCGTCGTCGGAAACCTGCTGAACCCGGGCAGCGGTCTCGATCTGTCGGGCGCGCACTATCAGGTGGCTGCGACTGGTGAATCGACGGCATCCGACTTCATCCTCGGCATCATTCCCGTCTCGCTGCTTTCGGCGTTGACGAGCGGGAACGTGCTGCAGGCACTGCTGATCGCCCTCATCACCGGGTTCGCGCTGCAGCGGATGGGAGAGAAGGGCCGGCCCGTGCTGAAGGTGATCGAAACGGCGCAGGCACTGGTGTTCCGGATCCTCATGATGATCATGTGGGTAGCACCCCTTGGCGCGTTCGGAGCGATCGCAGGCGTCGTGGGTGCCAGCGGCGGCAAGGCGCTCGTCGGGATGGCGACCATGATGGGCGGCTTCTACATCACGTGCGTCGTGTTCATCGTGCTCGTGCTAGGCACCGTGCTTCGCCTTGCGAGCGGCATCAGCATCTTCAGTCTCATGAAGTATCTGGCGCGGGAGTACCTCATCATCTTCTCGACGTCGTCGTCCGAAGCGGCACTGCCACGTCTCATGGCGAAGATGGAGCACCTGGGCGTCTCCAAGCCGGTCGTCGGCATCACCGTGCCGACCGGCTATTCGTTCAACCTCGACGGCACAGCGATCTATTTGACGATGGCGTCGATCTTCGTCTCGAACGCGGTCGGCAAGCCGATGTCCATCGGCGAGCAGATCGCCCTGCTGCTGTTCATGATGATCGCCTCGAAGGGTGCCGCAGGCGTCAGCGGTGCCGGCCTCGCGACCCTGGCCGGCGGTCTCCAGGTCTACCGGCCGCAGCTGCTCGACGGCGTCGGTCTCATCGTGGGCATCGACAGGTTCATGTCAGAGGCACGTGCGCTGACGAACTTCACGGGGAACGCGGTCGCGACCGTGCTGGTCGGCACGTGGACGCGAGAGATCGATAAGAACCGCGTGCAGCGCGTGCTTGACGGCGAGTTGCCGTTCGACGAGCAGACGATGAGTGTTCCGACTGCCGAGAACACTGAACGCCGACTTACTCCGCCGGTACCCAGCGAGTAGTCCTCATGACCGAATTGCGAATCCAAGGAGCCAGTGTGGACGACATGATTGCGGAGGAGTCCATGACCTCCGCTTCGACAGCGAAGCGTCTTCCGCGGCCGCAGGCCGAGCATGCGCGTTCGTGGCTGCTCGTGCCGGGTACGAAGCCGGAGGAGTTCGACGCGGCGGCGAACGGATCGGCCGACGCAGTCATCCTCGACATCGAAGACGCAGTCGACCCGTCGCACAAAGACGAGGCACGCGAGGATGTCGCCCGCTGGCTCGTCGGAGGCGGCGAGGCCTGGGTGCGTGTCAACGACGTGACCACGCCGTACTGGGCCGATGATCTGCGCGCACTGCGCGAGCTTCCCGGCCTGCAGGGGGTCATGCTCGCCAAGACGGAGGACCCGTCGCAGGTGACGAACACCTATCACGTGCTCGGGGCCCGCACGCAGGTGATCGCCCTCGTCGAGTCGGCGATAGGCATCGAGTGCGCGCCCGACATAGCGCGTGCTGAGGGAGCGTTCCGGCTCGCGTTCGGCTCGGGTGACTTCCGGCGCGACACTGGCATGGCGGCGGACAACATGGCCATGGCCTACCCGAGGGCAAAGCTCGTGGTCGCCAGCCGCTGTGGCAAGCTTCCCGGGCCCATCGACGGTCCGACCGTAGGCACGAGTCACCCGGTGCTGCGAGAGCAGTCCCAGGTGACCGTGACCATGGGCATGACCGGTAAGCTGTGCCTGTCGACCGACCAGGCTCCCGTCATCAACGAGGTCATCAGCCCCACCCCCACCGACGTGGCCTGGGCGGAGGAGTTCCTCGGCGACTTCGAGGCCCGTGGCCGCATCATCCGCGACGGCAGCGACCTACCCCGACTCGGGCGCGCCCGCAAGATCCTCGAGCTGGCGGCGGCGTTCGGGGTGGGACTCCCCGCTCGCTGACCGCCGCACCGTATTGGCGGTGCTGCAGCCCACCACGCGCTGAAGTACGGGTGTCCGCGAACACTCCGGGTGCAGGATCGGGACCATGGAGCTGTCGAGTACGTCAACGCAGCGCACATACCGGCACCTGCGTCTGGCGATCGTCGCGTCCGCGGCGATGGTGCTGGTGGCACTCGTCGTGGTGACGGTCGTCGTTGGTCCCGTCACCAGCCTGAGTGCGCTGTACTACACGCCGGGCCGCACGATGTTCACCGGGGCCATGTTCGGAATCGCCCTGGCGCTCGTCGCCCTGTCCGGCCACAGCGTTGAGCAGGTTCTCCTCGACGTCGCTGCCGTGTTCGCGGCGTTCATCGCGGTGGTGCCCACCCCGCTCGGAGCCCACGACGCGCCGGGAACGGGTGGCCGGTGCCCGGACGGCACCGTGTGCGTGCCCGCGACGGACGCGCGCGGGGCGTTCGTGGGCGTCATCGTGGTCGCTGTCATGGGCATCCTCGTCTCGGCCGCCGCCGTGTGCCTCCCGGCAGCCAGGCAGGCGGCGGGCCACGCCCTGGCGCCCGGAGTCTTGGCGCCCGTGGTCGTCGTCGTCCTCGTGTCGATCGGCTGGCTCTTCTGGCTCGGCGTCGCTGCGTCGACCTTGCTCGCGCTCGGACACCTTGTGGCAACAGCCGCCTTCTTCTGCATCATGATCGCCGTCTCGGTGATCTCCGCGGTCACCGCGCACCGCCCCTGGCGCGCGCTGTACATCGTCGTGACGGTGGGTATGTGCATGAGCTTGGCCTACCTCGCCGTCGTGTTCGTCTCGCACCTGAACGGCGCAGGTCGCGGACAGCCATGGGTCCTGGTCGGGGAGCTCGCCCTCATCATCTTCTTCATGGTGTTCTGGCTCGGACAGACCGCACAGAAGTGGCAGCAGCTCAACCCGGCGATCATGAGCGCGAGCCGGCATACATAGAATGACCGGGTGGCGGTCGGGGGTGCGGCGGGCGAAGACAAGGGCACTCGCATCCGGCTCGGCATCGCCTACGACGGCACCCTGTTCAGCGGCTGGACCAGGCAGCCCGGCCTGCGCACCGTGCAGGGCGTGCTCGAGGAGGCGCTGCGCACGCTGTTCCGCACGCACGAGCCCGCGCCGACGCTCACCGTGGCTGGGCGGACGGATGCCGGCGTGCACGCGCTGGGACAGGTCGCTCACGTCGACCTCACGGACGAGCAGCTCCGTTCACTCCTGCGACCGCGCAAGGCCAGGAATCAGGCGGGTGACCCGGATGCCGCGACCGCGCTGCGCAGGCGTCTGACCGGCATCCTCGGCGCAGCGGGCTCCGATGTCGTCGTCACCTCGGCCGAGGTCGCCGAGCCAGGCTTCGACGCCCGTTTCTCCGCCGTGTGGCGCAGGTACGAGTACCGAGTGGCGGATGCCGCGGCGCAGAAGAACCCGCTCACGCGCACGAGCACGGTGTGGCATCCCGCTCTCCTCGACGTGGCGGCCATGCATGCGGCCGCCGAGACGCTGCTCGGACTCCACGATTTCGCCGCGTTCTGCAAACCGCGCGAGGGCGCAACCACGATCCGCACGTTGCAGGAGTTCGGCTGGCGGCGCGAGCCGGACGGCGTGCTCGTCGCCGGGGTGCGTGCCGACGCGTTCTGCCACAGCATGGTGCGCGCGCTCGTCGGCGCGTGCGTGGCGGTGGGGGAGGGCAGACTCGCGATCGAGGACCTCGCGCTCCTACGGGACGTCGGCACGCGCACGAGCGCGTTCAAGGTCATGCCGGCTAAGGGCCTGACCCTCATCGAGGTTGGATACCCGCACGGGTCCGAGCTCGCCGCCCGCGCCGAGCAGACCCGCGCGAGGCGCGTGCTCTGATCTCGGCTGTACAGCCGGCACTGCACAGCCGGCATTGCACAGCCGGCGCTGCCAGCGGGCATTGCCAGCGGGCATTGCTCAGCCGGCGGGTGAGTACTCGGGCGTGAGCGCGTCCTCGGCCGCAGTGGCGTCGCCGCGCTCCTCGCGTCCGGAAGCCGGCAGCGCGGCCAGCGCTGCGTTTCGCGCGACGCGCAACGGGGTGCCGACCGCCAGCGCGACGTAGCCCAGAGCGCTGTGGTCGTGCCTGCCGAACGCTCGCTTGCGCTCCCACGCTCGCCGCAGGGGTCCGCCACGGCTCACGCGCACCGCAGGCCGCACCGTCAGCCTGGACGTCTCGCGCAGCGTGACCAGCATCTGCAGCTGCCTTGCCCAGTCGTCGTCCTCGGCCGGATGGAAGTAGTTGTCCTCACGCCAGCCGTCGACCACGTGCTTGAACCGCGCGGCCAGGAGATCGCGAGACGTGCCGAGCAGCCCGCTCCCCATGAAGACCTCGTTGATGAGTTTGCCGCTTACGCCGAAGTCGGCGAGCACGAGCGAAGGAACGTCGTGCGATATCGCCTCGAGCGTGGCAGTGGAGCTCACGGTCACGAAGCCGACGGCGCGAGCCAGATGCTCGCCCATGGGGCCTCCCTCCACGACCAGGTTGGCAGGCGCATCCATCGGCACGAGGTCTGCGTACGGATGCGGTTCCCTGTGCGTCTGCCCCTCGCCGCCCGATGCACGGATCTTCACCACGATGCGCAGCTGCGGGTGTGCGCGCGCGGTCTCTGTTAGCCAGCCCATGAGCATCCGCCGCGCTTCCACGCCGGCAGGCACCGTCGGCTGAGCGGCGAACACGATGCTGTCGCGTTCGACCGGCGGATGTATGCCTCGAGCGGCATGAAGGAACGGAAGCGTCGCGAGTCCGAAGCGATGCGACAGGTCGTGGGATGCCGCCAGCGCGCGATATTCGCGGATCTCGCGGTGGCTGTGCAGCACGAACAGGTCGGCGCGGGCCCGCAGGAACAGGCCCTTCCACTTCGCCGGCGTCGAGATACCGGGGAGCCCCGTCACGATCACGGGCCTTCTCGGGACCCTGCGGATGATCTCGTCGATGAGCACCTCGGCGATGGGTCCTCGGGTCGCCACCAGCACGGCATCGGGGCGTTGCCTGCGCACGCGGTCGACGATCTCGGTGTGCGACAGTCGCTCGATGCTGCGGCCGCCAGGGCCGATGAGCCGGACGGGATCGGACTCGGGGCCGCCCGCAGCGACGGGAGCGTGCGCGAGTGCGGCATCCAATTGCGCGTCGCTCGCCGTCGCGGCCGTGTTGACGGCGATCAGCGACGTCTTCCAGTCGTCCGGCAGCGTGCCCACAAGGCTCGCACCCCATTTGACGAACGAGTCCGAGTCGACGATCGCGAGCACGCTTCTTGGCACGGCTCAGGCCTCCACGCGGCGAAGCTTCGCCAGCGGTGCGAGCTCGCCGGGAAAGACCCGCTTCACTCCGTCGCCCATCGCCTGCTCGATCACGCGGATGTCCCGCACGAGATGCTGCAGACCCTGCGGTTCGAGAGACGCAGCGTGGTCGCTGCCCCACATGGTGCGATCCAGCGTGATGTGGCGCTCGACCGCGACCGCGCCGAGCGCGACGGCCGCCAGCGAGATCTGCAGGCCCGGCTCGTGGCCCGAGTACCCAACGGGAACGCCGGGGAACCGGCCCCGCAGCGTGCCGATCATGCGAAGGTTCGCTTCCTCGGGCGGCAGAGGGTAGGTGGATGTCGCGTGCAGCACCACGAGCGGTGAGCCGTCGAGCGCTGCGACGGCCGCGTCGATCTGGTCGATGGTCGACATGCCGGTGGAGAGGATGACCGGCTTCCCGGTGGCTGCTATGGCGGACAGCAGGTCGAGGTCGGTCACGGACGCGGACGCCACTTTGTATGCGCACACGTTGAGGTCTTCGAGGAACTCGACCGACGGCACGTCCCACGGCGATGCGAACCAGTCGAGGCCGCGCATCGTCGCGTGGTCGCCGAGCTCGATGTACTGCTCCCGCCCGAACTCCACGCGGTAGCGGTACTCGAGGTACGTCATCTCGCCCCACGGCGTCTGCCGCGAAGTGTTCTTCATGTGCTCAGGCGTCGAGACGGCCGGGGTGCGCTTCTGGAACTTCACGGCCTGCGCGCCTGCATCGGCGGCGACGTCGATGAGCCGCTTGGCGATGTCGACATCGCCGTTGTGATTGAGGCCGATCTCGCCGATCACGTACACCGGGAGGCCGTCGCCGATGAGGTTCACGCCGATGCGCACGTGGTTGGTCGATGCTGTCATGATTGCGCCTTCCGTTTGTGCTGAACGATGAGTTCCGCCAGTTCACGCACGGCGCCAGCGCCGCCGGCCGAGTCGAGCACTCGACGGGACACGGCGACCGCCATGGGATGCGCGTTGCGCACGACGAACGGCCAGCCGACGGCGCGTAGCGCGCCGAGGTCGTTGACGTCGTTTCCCAGGTAGGCGATCCGGTCCAGCTCGACCCCGGCATCCGCCGCCCATTCGCGCAGCGCAGACCCCTTGTCGTGCACGCCTTGGATGGCGGGGACGCCGAGCTTGGCGGCCCGCGCCGCAACGACCGGGTTGGTCTCGCTGGAGAGGATGACCACGGGGATGCCCGCCTCGAGCAGCATGCGCACCCCGAGTCCGTCCCTGCGATCGACGGCAACGGACTCGATGCCGTTCTGATCGACGATCACGGTGTCGTCGGTGTGCACGCCGTCGAAGTCGGTCACCACGGCTTGAATGCCTGCCAGGCCGTCCATTTCTGCCCCGCGCGCCGCGGACTCGAGTTCGGCATCCAGTTCGGCGCCGATGTCGTTCGCACTCCACATTGCAGGTATGGTCGCCGCGCCGCTTGCCGCAGGCATGGGCGCTCGGCCGACGGACCCGTGGGCTCCGTCGGCGGCCTGCACCGCGGCGCCAACGGCCAGCGATGCACCGACTGCAGCCGGGGCGGCCTCGCGCGCCGTGGCATCCGCGGCCGTGACAGCGGGGGAGAGCAGGGGAGCGAGCGCGTCGGCGACCGCGAGGTCGCGTTCGGTGTCGATGTCGATCTCTTCGGCCACGACGGCCACGCCCACGCGACCGAAGAACCGGTGGCCCGCCCGGCGGTAGCCCTGAGCGTCGAGTACGTAGAAGGCGCCGGTCTCCCGGTACTGCGGCGCGAGATCCTGCCGCATGCGCCGAACGTTCGGGTCGTGATTGACGCCGTACGCCGCTCCTCGTGCGTCCACCTCCCAGATGAACGCGTGCGTCTGGGCGGCGGAAAAGACGGAGTCGCACTCGCCTGACCTCACCCGCGCGACCGCCGCATCGACGTCCTCGGGGCGCGTGAACGGGCTGGTCGACTGCAAGAAGACGACGACCTCGGGCTCCGCGCCTCGCTCCTCGAGCACGTCGAGCGTGTGCGTGATCGCGCTCTCGCTCGAGGCGACACCCGTGGAGAGCGCGGCCGGCCGCATGACGACCCCGGCACCGGCTTCCGCGGCGAGAGACGCTATCTCGAGTCCGTCGGTCGACACGACGACATGGTCGACGGATGCCGTCGCAAGCGCCGTGCGCACCGCCCGCTGCACGAGAGGAACGCCGCCGACGGTGCGGAGGTTCTTGTCGGGCACGCCGACCGAACCGGCTCGCGCTGGGATGACGGCGACGACACGGACTGGGCTGCGCATGGGCCCAAGCTAGGCAGCGGATCCGACCCCGGCGTGGCGCTGAAGTGAACGCGCGGCGAAGCACCAGAGACGAGGCGGTGGGCGTGATTGGACGGGCCGACCCGCGTCGGGTAATGTTGACCTTTGGTGTCCGCCGACTGCGGCGCGGCATCCGTAGTTGAGCCCTCCACCTGCGGCGTTCCCGGTTCATCGAAGCGGTAACTCCCGACCGGAGCGGGATTCACGACCAACCCAACCACGACATAAGAAAGCAGCCACTACTGTGACGCGCACTTTCAGCCCCAAGGCATCCGAGATCCAGCGCAACTGGGTCGTCATCGACGCCACCGACGTGGTGCTCGGCCGCCTGGCCAGCCACACCGCCGCCATTCTGCGCGGCAAGAACAAGCCGACGTTCGCTCCGCACGTCGACACCGGCGACTTCGTCGTCATCATCAACGCCGACAAGGTGGCCCTGACCGGCCAGAAGGCGTTGCAGAAGAAGGCATACCGCCACTCGGGCTACCCGGGTGGTCTGAAGGCCGTCTCCTACTCCGAGCTTCTCGAGAAGAACCCGGTTCGCGCCGTCGAGAAGGCCGTCCGCGGCATGCTGCCGAAGAACTCCATCGGGCGCGCGCAGCTGCGCAAGCTCAAGGTCTACACGGGCAGCGAGCACCCGCACGCCGCTCAGCAGCCGAAGCCGTACACCTTCGACCAGGTCGCCCAGTAGGCACCGGTCAAACAAGAACTCTTCTCGACTTAGACAAGGACTGAATCCATCGTGGCGAAGATCTCCGACCAGCTCGAGGCCCAGGACGTGCCGCAGAGCTTCACGACCGAAACTCCGGCCACCGAGGCGCCCGCGGCGCCCCGCCCGGTTCTCAACGTTCCCGGTGCGGCCGTCGGCCGCCGCAAGCAGGCGATCGCCCGCGTGCGCCTCGTTCCGGGCTCAGGCAGCATCACGGTCAACAGCCGTGAGTTCGCCGACTACTTCCCCAACAAGCTGCACCAGCAGCTCATCACCGACCCGTTCAAGGTGCTCGACCTGCTCGGCAGCTACGACGTCATCGCCCGCATCACCGGCGGCGGCCCCTCCGGTCAGGCCGGAGCGCTGCGTCTGGCGATCGCTCGTGCGCTGAACGAGATCGACCGCGAGAACAACCGAGCAACGCTGAAGAAGGCCGGCTTCCTCAGCCGTGACGCTCGAGTCATCGAGCGCAAGAAGGCCGGCCTCAAGAAGGCCCGCAAGGCTCCCCAGTACTCGAAGCGCTGATCCTGCCGAAAGCGGGCAGACCTTCTATGGCACGCCTTTTCGGTACGGACGGTGTTCGCGGCCTGGCGAACGGAGAACTGACGGCGGACCTCGCCCTGGGCGTCGCCCAGGCGACCGCCGTCGTTCTCGGGCAGGGCCGCAGCGCCGAAGCACGCCGCGCGCAGGGCAAACGCCCCGTCGCGGTTGTGGCGCGCGACCCTCGGGTGTCCGGCGAGTTCCTTCTGGCTGCGGTGGCCGCCGGGCTGGCGAGTTCCGGCGTCGACGTACTCGACGCCGGGGTCATCCCCACTCCGGCCGCCGCATTCCTGATCGCCGACATCGGCGCCGACTTCGGCGTGATGATCTCCGCATCGCACAATCCGGCGCCAGACAACGGCATCAAGATCTTCGCCAGGGGCGGCGCCAAGCTGCCCGACGTGGTCGAGGACCGCATCGAGGCGGCGCTGGGACTCCCCAAGCTGACGCCGACCGGCGCAGCGGTCGGGCGCATCCGCCGCTTCGCCGACGCCGAAGACCGTTACGTGCTGCACCTGCTGGCGAGCCTGCCGCACCGGCTCGACGGCATCCACGTGCTCCTCGATTGCGCCAACGGCGCGGCCGCGGGCATCTCGCCTGAGGCGTTCACGGATGCCGGCGCGCGCGTCACGGTGATCGGTGACGATCCTGACGGCATCAACATCAATGACGGTGTCGGCTCGACACACATCGACAAGCTGGCGGAGGCCGTCGTCGCGCACGGCGCAGACGTCGGAATCGCGCACGACGGCGACGCCGACCGCTGCCTGGCCGTCGATGCGGACGGCAATATCGTCGACGGCGACCAGATCATGGCGATCCTGGCCCTGAGCATGGCCGAGCGTGGCGTGCTCAACAAGAACACGCTCGTCACGACCGTGATGAGCAACCTGGGCCTGCGTCTGGCCATGGCCGAGAACGGCATCGACGTCGTGCAGACGAGCGTCGGCGACAGGTACGTGCTCGAGCAGATGAACGAGAACGACTTCTCGCTCGGCGGCGAGCAGTCCGGACACGTGATCATGCGCGAGTTCGCGACGACAGGAGACGGCATCCTCACCGGGCTGCACCTGGTGAGCGAGATCGCACGCAAGGGCAAGACCCTCGCCGAGCTGGCGAAGTGCATGACGGTGTACCCGCAGATCCTGGTCAACGTGCGCGGAGTCGACCATCACCGCCTGCACGAGGACGACGTCATCGCCGAAGCCGTGCGCTCGGCGGAGGCCACCCTTGGTTCGACCGGCCGTGTGCTGCTGCGCCCGTCCGGCACCGAGCCCATGGTGCGGGTCATGGTCGAGGCCGCCGACCAGGCGACCGCAGACCGGCACGCGCACGAGCTCGCCGAGGTCGTGCGCATCCGCCTCGCCCAGTAGCGCCGTCCACCTCCACCCGGCGTTCCGGCAATTGCGCCACTTCGTCGTGGTTGCGCCACTTTTCCGGGCGCAATCATCACGAATTGGCGCAATTACAGATGCCGGACGGGGTGCAGCGGCTACAGCTTGCGCAGTAGTACCGACGAGACGGTGTGGTCGCTGTCTTTGCGCAGCACGAGCTTGGCTCGGGACCTGGTCGGTCGGATGTTCTGCACCAGGTTGGGCTCGTTGATCGCGTGCCAGATCGACAGCGCCTGCGCGGTCGCCTCCTCTTCCGTGAGGCTGGCATACCTGTGGAAGTAGGACTGGGGATCCGCGAACGCGCCGCGCTGCAGCTTCAGGAATCGCTCGACGTACCAGCGCTCGATGTCGGCGGTACGGGCATCCACGTAGACGCTGAAATCGAAGAGGTCGCTCACGGCGAGACGGTTGCCCCCGCCGGCGGGCTGGAGCACGTTGAGGCCCTCGACGATGAGCACATCCGGATGCCTGACCACCACCTGCGCATCGGGCACGATGTCGTAGCTGAGGTGCGAGTAGAACGGCGCACGCACTTCCTCGACACCGCTCTTCACGGCGGTGACGAAGCGTAGAAGTGCGCGGCGATCGTACGACTCGGGGAATCCCTTGCGGGTCATCAGGCCGCGCCGCTCGAGTTCGGCGTTCGGCAGCAGGAATCCGTCTGTCGTCACCAGCTGCACGTTCGGAGTGGTGGGCCAGCGGCTCAGCAGCTCGCGCAGAAGCCTCGCCGTCGTGGATTTGCCGACGGCGACGGATCCAGCGACGCCGATCACGAACGGCGTGCGCGCGGTGCGCTCGCCGAGGAACTCGGTGGTCGCGCGCTGCAGTTGCTGGGTGCCGGTGGCGTACATGCTCAGCAGCCGGCTGACCGGCAGGTAGACCTCTGCCACCTCGCGCATGTCGAGGCGGTCGCCAAGGCCGCGGAGCTGAGCGACCTCGAACTCGGAGAGGGGCTGCGGCGTGCTCTGGGCCAGTTCTGCCCAGTCGGAGCGATCGAGTTCGACGAACGGGGTGATGCGCGCGGACTGCGCCGCGCCGTTCGTCGCCATGGCTGACAATCCTACCGGCCGCATTCACGCCGCCCCGCCGCAGGGCCACCCTGGCGGCACGTGCACGATCCGGCAGACGGGCTGAGCACCTCCCGCCGGTAGAATCGACCCTCATGTGCGGAATCGTCGGTTACGTCGGCAGCGACAGGTCGCTCGAGGTGCTGCTCGGCGGCCTGAAGCGGCTGGAGTACCGCGGCTACGACTCCGCCGGCGTCGCCGTCATCGATGCGCAGAACGGGCAGCTGAACGTGGCCAAGCGCGCCGGCAAGCTGGGCGTGCTCGAGGACGAGTTGGAGCGGCATCCGATCGGTAACGGTGCGACCGGAATCGGCCACACGCGCTGGGCCACGCACGGCGGGCCGACCGACCGCAATGCGCACCCGCACGTCGGCGACGATGGTCGACTTGCCGTCATCCACAACGGCATCATCGAGAACTTCGCTGGGCTGCGTGATGAGCTCTCCGCGGAAGGGCTCTCGTTCACCAGCGAGACCGACACCGAGGTGGCTGCACTGCTGCTCGGACGCGAATACCGGCAGACCGGCGATCTCGTCGAGGCGTTCCGTCGCGTCGTCGCCAGGCTCGACGGCGCGTTCACGCTGCTCGCTGTGCACCAGGATCAGCCTGGCGTCGTCGTGGGAGCCAGGCGCAACTCGCCGCTCGTGATCGGCCTCGGCGATGGGGAGAACTTCCTCGGATCGGATGTCGCGGCCTTCGTGGAGCACACCAGGCGCGCCGTGGCCATCGGCCAGGACCAGATCGTCGTCATCACGCCGACCGACGTCGTCGTCACGGACTTCGACGGCGAGACCGTCGAGGTCGAGCCGTTCGAGGTGGCCTGGGATGCCGCGGCAAGCGACAAGGGCGGATGGTCGAGCTTCATGGCGAAGGAGATCGCCGAGGAGCCGGATGCCGTCGCGAACACCCTGCGCGGGCGCGTGCACGAGGGACAAGCGGTCATCCCCGAGCTCGCCGCGCTCGACGATCTGATGATGCACATCGACCGCATCGTCATCATCGCCTGCGGCACCGCGTCGTATGCGGGCCAGGTGGGTTCGTACGCCATCGAGAAGTGGGCACGAATTCCCGTCGAGGTGCAACTCAGCCACGAATTCCGCTACCGGGAGCCCGTGATTACTCCGACGACCCTGGTCGTGTCGATCAGCCAGTCCGGCGAGACCATGGACACGCTGATGGCTGTCAAGTTCGCCAGGGCGGCGGGGGCGAAGACCCTGTCGATCTGCAACACGCAGGGTGCGACCATCCCGCGCGAGTCCGACGGCGCCGTGTACACGCATGCCGGGCCGGAGGTGGCGGTGGCATCGACCAAGGCGTTCGTCGCCCAGATCACGGCCCTCTACCTGCTCGGCCTGCACCTGGCCAGACTCCGCGGCACGCTGTCGGATGCCGAGCAGGCGGAGAACCTCGAGGAACTGGCGGCCATCCCGGAGAAGCTCGAGCGCGTGCTGGAGTCCAGCGATTCCGTCGCACAACTCGCACACTGGATGAGCGACACGCGTGCCGTGCTGTTCCTCGGCAGGCACGTCGGGTATCCGATAGCGCTGGAGGGTGCGCTCAAGCTCAAGGAACTCGCGTACATCCACGCCGAGGGATTCGCGGCGGGTGAGCTCAAGCACGGACCGATCGCCCTCATCGAACCAGGGCAGCCGGTGTTCGTCGTCGTGCCGAGCCCCCGCGGCTCAGACGAGATGCACCGCAAGGTGGTCTCCAACATCCAGGAGATCCGCGCCCGCGGCGCACGCGTGCTCGCGATCGCGGAGGAGGGCGACGCATCCGTCTTGCCCTTCGCCGACGAGGTCGTGCGCATCCCGCTGGCGGCGCCGCTCTTCGAGCCGCTGCTGGCGGTCATCCCGCTGCAGATCTTCGCCATGGAGCTGGCCACGGCCAAGGGTCTCGACGTCGACCAGCCGCGCAACCTGGCCAAATCGGTCACGGTGGAATAGGGCGGCAGGATGCCTGGCAGCAGCGCGCAAGGAACGCCGTGATCGCGGGCATCGGCGTCGACATCGTCGATCTCGAGCGCTTCGAGCGGGCGATAGCGCGCACTCCGAAACTCCTCACGCGTCTCTTCACAGCGGCCGAACGGGAGTTGCCCAGCCATTCGCTCGCGGCCCGGTTCGCGGCGAAGGAGGCGGTCGTCAAGGCGCTCGGCCGAGCCGACTCGGTGGTCGCGGTCGACATCGAGGTCGTCTCCGATGAGCACGGTAACCCGGATATCGTGCTGCACGGTGCCGTCGCGCAGGTGGCGGCAGGGCGGGGCATCCGTCGCTGGCACCTCAGCATGACGCACGACGGCGGAGTGGCGTGCGCTTTCGTCGTCGCGGAAACCGACGACGTGACGGGTGGAGGCGCAGCGCACGCCCAGTCGCGGGGCGTACCGGGGGAGGGGCGCGCGTGAGCGAGCTGGCCCCGCTGCGCGAGGCGGTCGTCGACCTCGGCGCGATCCGCGGCAACGTGCAAGCACTGCGGAACGCGATCGGCACTGAGCACACCATCGCCGTCGTGAAGGCGAACGGCTACGGGCACGGCGCGGAGCAGGCAGCGCGAGCAGCGCTGGCCGGAGGTGCCGACCGGCTGGGCGTCGCCGACCTCGCCGAAGCCCTCGAACTGCGAGCGGCGGGCATCACGGCACCCGTGCTCGCATGGCTGCACGACTCCGATCCGGACTTCGACGCCGCACTCGCCGCAGAGATCGAGGTGGGCGTCTCCTCGGTCGCGCAGCTCAACGCCGTCGCCGCCGCCGCTGAACGTGCCGGCCGCGTGGCGGTGGTGCACCTCAAGCTCGACACCGGACTCAGCCGCAACGGCGTGACCCCGGATGCCTGGCCCTCCGCCGTCAGCGCCGCCCGCGCCGCCGAGGCGGCCGGCCTCGTGCACGTCGCTGGAGTCTTCAGCCACCTGTCGGGCACCGATGCCGACTCCGACACCGCGCAGGCCGCCGCCTTCGACAGGGGTTTGGCCGAGGCATCCCGTGCCGGTCTCGACCCGGAGTTCGTGCACCTCGCGGCAAGCGGCGCAGCGCTCACGCTGCCCCGCACCAGGTACAACACTGTGCGGCTGGGCATCGCGGTGTACGGGCTGTCTCCGTTCTCCGATCGGGAGCCGGCCGAATTCGGTCTGCGTCCCGCCATGACGCTGAGGTCCCGGGTCGCGGCCGTTCGGCGCATCCCAGAGGGGCAGGGCGTCTCCTACGGCCACACGTACCGCGCGCCGAGGGAGACGACGGTAGTGCTCGTGCCCGTTGGGTACGCCGACGGAATTCCGAGGCAGGCTTCTGGGCGGGCTGAGGTCTCGATCGGCGGGGTGAGGCATCCGATCGCGGGTCGCGTGGCCATGGACCAGATCGTCGTGGCCGTGGGAGACAGCCGAGTCGACGTCGGCGACGAGGTCACGCTGTTCGGCGACCCCCAGACGGGCGTGCCGTCGGCCGAGGACTGGGCGCGTGCGGCTGACACGATCGGCTACGAGATCGTCACACGGCTGGGGAGGCGAGTGTCGAGGCGCTATGTCGGCGAGTGAGCGGCGAGGCGGCGGAGTGCCACGGGGGATGCCGGTTGCCGGCACTCACACGGTGCCGACGTCGGAGGCGATGGAGGCGTTCGGCCGTGACCTCGGCGGCCTGCTGAAGGCGGGTGACCTCGTCGTGCTCTCCGGCCCGCTCGGTGCAGGCAAGACCACCCTGACCAGGGGCGTCGGCGAGGCGATGAACGTGCGTGGTCCGGTGACGAGCCCGACCTTCGTGCTGGCGCGCACGCATCCTTCGCTCTCCGGCGGTGCGCCTCTCGTGCACGTGGATGCCTACCGGCTCGGTTCCGCCGTCGAACTCGACGACCTCGACATCGACTTCGCCGGTTCCGTCGTGGTCGTGGAGTGGGGAAGCGGGTTGCTCGACGGCGTGGCCGAGTCGTGGCTGGATGTCACGATCGAGCGCCCGAGCGGCGCGGGCGATGATGTCGTGGGCGAAGGTCCGGCGGACGACGGTTCGGCGGACGACGCGGCACAGTCGGAAGACGTGCCGGAGGAGCCGCGCGTCGTCACGGTCACGCCGCACGGGTCGCGCTGGCAGCTGTAGGTTCGCGGCGAAGGCGGCGGATTCCACGATCGGCGGCGGGCGCTTGGGGATCGCGCGCTAGCGGACGGACTTGCAGGCACTGGCCACGGTCGCACTGGTCTCAGCTCGGGGCAAGCAGTGAGCCTCCGTCGACCGCGAGAGTGGTGCCGGTGACGTAGCCGTTGTGCATCAGATAGAGGTGTGCCAAGGCGATCTGTTCCGGCTCGCCGACGGCTCCGACAAGCGTGTGCTGCGAGAGGCGAGCGAGGATGGCGTCTCTCTGCGGGGCGGCTACGCGGTCCCACATCGGGGTCCGGACTGCGCCCGCCCGGACGGCGTTGACGCGGATCGGGGCAAGCTCCACGGCCAAGCCACGTACGAGTGCCTCCGTCGCACCGGCACCTGCGGCCGCGAGCGCGGCGCCAGGCATCGGGCGTTGCCCCACCGTGCCGGTGGTCAGCGAGATGGAGCCCGTCGACCGCAGTCGCCCGATCGCATGCTTGATAACGGTCACGGCTCCCCAGAATCGCACGTCGAGGATCGAGTGCGCATCCCGGAGGTCGAGCTCGGCCAGCGGCCGCGGCGTGAACTCATCGCCGGCGGTGAAGACCAGGTGATCTATCTCATCGAACTGCTCGATGACGGCCGCGACCTGGGCCTCGTCTCGCACGTCGAGTACTGCACCCGCGCATCCTTCGGGCAGTTCGCCTAACGCTGCGTCGATGCGCTGCCGGCTGCTCGATGCGATGGTCACGTTCGCACCTTCACGTGCTGCCGCTCGCGCCGTCGCCAACCCCATGCCGGAGCTTCCTCCGACGATGATGACCCGCTGTCCGTCCATGCTCATGTCTGGCTCCATCCAAGGTGATGTCTCATTGAGTCATTGACGCTAGCACAGTCATGTCTCATTGCGACATAACTGCTAGGTTGGGCTCATGACCAGATGGGAGCCAGACGCCGAGAAACGTTTGCGCACGGCCGCCATCGAGCTGTTCCTCGAGCGCGGTTACGAGAACGTCACCGTCGCGCAGATCGCGGAACGTGCAGGCCTGACTCGGCGCACATTCTCTCGCTACTTCGCCGACAAACGTGACGTGCTCTTCGCCGGCTCGGAACAACTGCCAGGCGCGCTCGCAGACGCAATGCGGCGGGTGGACCCCACGCTCGCGCCGTTCCAGGCGATGCTCCAGGCCATGACTGACGTCGGCGAGATGCTCGCCGAGCACGTCGCCGAGCACGCATCGCAGCGTCGTGAGGTCATTGCTGCCAGCCCTGAACTACAGGAGCGCGGGCACGCGAAATTCGCCGCCGTCGCGGTTGCCCTCGCGGCGGGATTGCGTGAACGCGGCGCCGATCCATCAGCAGCTGAGCTATTCGCGGACGTCGGTGTCGCAATCTTCCGCAGAGGCTTCGATCGGTGGGCGGCCGCCCCTCGTGAAGGCACATTGCCGTCACGGATTCGGGAAGCGGCGGATCAGCTCAGGGACGCGGCAGAAAACATCACTACAACCTGACCACAAGAGATCGGCCCATCCGGGGTTCGCTACACGCGCTCGGCGATGTTCACGCGGGTGGCCGATGCCAATGCAGCCTTGACCTCGCTGGCGGGGGTGGGGCCGGCGGGGGCGGACATGAGCCGGTCGAGACGCGTGGCTGGGTCGGCCAGATATATCGGCGTGTATCCAGCCGATTCAGGTTCGAACCTCCAGGAATCGGCGAGTGGTCCGGCGTCGACAACATCGAAGCCGAGACGATCCAGGATCGCGGCGGCTTCTGTCTTTGCATCCGCGTCATCGGACGCCACGGGCAACGCCGAGCGGTCCGGGTCCCCGGTTTGGCGGGCGAGGACAGGGATGTGGTGAGCGAGGATGTTGTTGAACGCCTTGACATGGCGGGCGCCGCCGAGCCAGCTGTGCACGAGCTCACTCGTTGTCAGGGCTCCGCTGTCGAGTTCCGGGATTCGACCGTCACGAGACGGGTAGTAGTTGCTCGTGTCTAGCACCAGCTTGTCGTGCAGCAGTCCATCGGGTAGATCCTTCACTGCGAGGAGTGGGATCGAGAGAACGACCGCGTCGGCCCGAGCCGCGTCCCCGACCGTCCCGGCAGAGGCGTGCGTTCCGAGTTCAGCGACGAGATCCTGCAGGGATTGCGGTCCTCGAGAGTTGGCGATGATGACGTTCATCCCCGAGGCGACTGCGAGCCGCGCGACAGCAGTCCCGATGTTGCCACTTCCGATGATGCCGAGAGTTGTCATATTGCCCCTATGGATGCGTTCACTGATGATCGGCGCGAGAGCCGCGGCCTCTGGTGCCAACCGCGTCTAGGGCTGCGGAATTCCGGGTAGGGCGGCTAGCGGTTAGGTCGTTCGCTCCGACGCTCGTGGCCATGTCAAAGTCTGCGAGCTTCGCGGAAGGCAGATGGGCAGTGTGGCTCTGCGCGGTGCAGGGATGCACCATCGCGCTCGTCCGAGGGGCTGTCATGGGTCTCGCGTAGCCTCGACGGAATGCTGCCAGTCGAAACCGCCCGGCTCGACCTGATGCGTCCTGCGGAACGCGATGCTGAGGAACTGTTCGCCATCAACCAGGACCCGCGAGTGTGGGGCCACTTTCCGAGCGGCCGCCACCGGGACATCGCACAGACGCGCGCCGTCCTCTCCCGCTGGCTGGAGAGTTGGGAACAGGTCGGGCTCGGCCCCTGGATCGTTCGCCCGCGCGGTTCGTCACGCGTGATCGGATACGGCGGTTGCACGCTGATGACCGGCGGCGCGGTCTGGAGCCTCGGGTACCGGCTCGCCGCCGAGGAACATGGTCAGGGCTATGCGAGCGAAGTCGCCCATGAAGCCGTGGGCCAGGCCACGCTCGCTCTCCCGGGCCTTCCGATAGTGGCCTACTTACTCGAGCACAACACCGCCTCGGCCCGCGTCGCGGTCAAACTCGGCTTCGATCTCGCGTACCGCGGCCCCGATGCAGGCAATCCGGACCCGACTGCGGTTCGCCTGATCTATTCGAGCCGCGCGCTCACCGAAGCCGAACTTCGAACTGTCCTGAGCTGAGCTGAGCTGAGCAGACACGACGCGCATCGCTCGGTGAGTGGTCGCTATTCGTACGGCTCGCGCCAGGAGGAAACGACTTGCTGTGCCGGGAGAGCACGGAGCTCGCCGTACTCCTTCGGAGGCAACCTGAATAACGCAGCGGCGACCGGACGCGTCATCGAGGAGATGGCAACGGTCTACCCGGCAAGTCCGGTTGTCCGTCGGTTCGCCGCGGAACACGGCGCTTGGCTTGGGACGAGGGCCGTGTAAAGCTGTAGTTCGTGATCCTTTAGCTGTTGTTTCAGTCCTCGCCGCTCTCGCGTGCGAGTTGATCGATCCGGCATGCCAGGAGCCCACCTTGTCTACGTTTGACCACGCTTTCGCGCCTTTTGTCGACTACGTCGCCGATTCGCTACGGAATCTGCCTGGGGTAGAAGCCGTCGCGCTCGGCGGCTCTCGTGCGCAGGGAACAAGTCGTCCCGATAGCGACTGGGATGTCGCCGTGTATTACCGGGGAGACTTTGACCCGCAACACATCCGTGATCTCGGCTGGTCTGGTCAGATCAGCGAACTCGGCGAGTGGAGCCCGATCTTCAACGGCGGCGGCAAGCTCACCGTGGACGGGCAGTTGATCGATATTCACTACCGCGACCTGGAGCTGATCGAGCGGATCCACGACGACGCCTGCCGGGGAAAGTACACCGTCGAACGCCTCCTCTTCCATCAAGCGGGGCTCCCGAGCTACATCCTGCTGGCTGAGTTGGGGATCAACAGAACCTTGCGAGGGCTTCTGCCGCAGTGGGAGTACCCCGAGGCGCTGCGCCGCGCGGCTCCCGGCAATTGGTGGCGGTGGGCCGATTCGACCCTGCACTACGCCGAGGAGGGACATGCCAGGCGCGGGCGTACCGCGCAGTGCGCGGGCCTGTTGAGCGAGGGCGCCTGTTACGCCGCTCATGCGATCCTCGCTCACCGAGGCGAATGGGTCACGAACGAAAAGCAACTGCTCACCAAGGCCGGTCTGCGCTGGCTCGATGGGGTGATCCCCGAACTCAGCCTTGATCCGCAAAATCTAATGAGCATGACGATCGACGCCCATCAGCGGCTGGCCGTAGCTATTACCGCCGAAGGCATTTAGGACAGTCGCTGGCTGCAGCAGCCAAGCGGAGGATCCTCTCGCAAAACACGTCGGGTTCTCGTGAATCAGCTCGGCATGGGTGGCTTCGCGGCTACTCGACCCGCGGTGGATACGCCGCTTCGCGGCTACTCGACCCGCGGTAGGTGCTGTCGCTGCACGGGCAGCTCGACCCTGGATGGATAGGCGATCGCTACGCTGAAAGGATGCTCCTCGCCATCGACACCTCGGCAGGCACGTCCGTCGCCGTCGTCGACCTGGAGGGCGGCGTGCTCAGCGAGGTGACGACGACCGACACCATGCGGCACGCGGAAGTGATCGGGCGCATGATCCTGGATGCCCTGGAACAGGCATCCGTCGCGCCGGGCCGGCTCTCCGGCGTCGTCGCGGGCATGGGCCCGGGCCCGTTCACCGGGCTCCGGGTCGGCATCGCGGCCGCCAAGGCCTTCGCGCTGGGCATCGCGAAGCCCCTGGTACCGATCGTGAGTCACGACGCCGTCGCACTGGGGCGCTATGGCGCCGGGCACTCCGGCCCACTGCTCGTGGTGACGGATGCCCGCCGTCGAGAGCTCTACTGGAGCACGTACGGCGGCGTGGACGAGCTGGGCCTACCACTGCGAACCGGAGGACCGGGCCTCGCGAAGCCGGACGAGCTGTACGAGATGGCGGTGCGCGAAGCGGGACACGGTGGTGCAGCGACGCGGGCAGACGTGCCCAGGTTCGACGCGGCATCCGTCTCGGCCGGGCAGCTCGGCATGCTCGCCGAAAGGCTGTATGCGGCGCGACGGCCGTTCGCCGAGGACCGTCCGCTCTACCTGCGCTCGCCCGACGTCACGCCGTCGAGCGGCCCGAAGCGGGTGACGGCATGAATGCCTTGCTGCGCCGCGCCTCGGTGCACGATCTCGACGCGATCATGGCGCTTGAGACGTCGGTCTTCGTCAGCGACGCATGGTCGCCCGACCTCATGCACGGCGAGCTCACGTCACCCCACTCCTACTACCTCGTCGCGGAGCGGGAAGGAGCAGTTGTCGGGTACTCCGGCCTCCGCTGCGTGAGCGGGGCGACGGATGCCGACATCCAGACGATCGCGGTCGCCCCGTCGGCGAGACGGCTCGGCCTCGGCCGCTCGCTCATGCACGACATGATCGACGAGGCGGCACGCCGAGGCGCCCGCACGGTGTTCCTCGAGGTGCGCGACGACAACCCGCAAGCACAGAGCCTCTACACCTCGCTCGGATTCGAGCCCATCGCCGTGCGGCCGCACTACTACCAGCCCGACGACGTCGATGCGATCGTCATGCGCCTCGAGCTGAACCCCAAACCGCCCGTGAACTCCGAACCCCTCGTGCTGGGCATCGAGACGTCGTGCGACGAGACGGGCGTCGGCATCGTGCGCGGCACTCGGCTGCTCGCCAACGTGATCGCCTCGAGCATGGAGGAGCACGCGCGCTACGGCGGAGTGGTGCCGGAGGTCGCAGCACGCGCACACCTCGAGGCTCTCGAGCCGACCATCACCGAGGCGCTCGCGCGGGCAGGCATCCGGCTCGCCGACCTCGACGCCGTCGCCGTGACGAGCGGTCCAGGTCTCGCCGGCGCCCTCATGGTCGGCGTCGGCGCGGCGAAGGCACTCGCCGTCGCACTCGGCAAGCCGCTGTACGGCGTAAACCACCTGGTGGGGCACGTCGGCGCCGACCTGCTCGACGCCGACGGGGGACCCGGCAGGAGCATCGAACTTCCCACCATCGCGCTCCTCGTCTCGGGAGGCCACACGTCCCTCTTGCACGTTCGCAGCCTCACCGACGATGTCGAGCTGCTGGGCGAGACGATCGACGACGCCGCAGGCGAGGCGTTCGACAAGGTCGCGCGCGTGCTCGGGCTGCCGTACCCAGGAGGTCCGCAGATCGACCGGGTGGCGGCCGACGGCGATCCGCAAGCCATCCGCTTCCCACGCGGACTCACCCTCCCCAAAGACATGGCCAAGCATCGCTACGATTTCTCGTTCTCGGGGTTGAAGACGGCCGTCGCGCGCTGGGTCGAGCGCAAGGAGGACGCGGGCGAGCCCGTTCCCGTCGCCGACGTGGCTGCGAGCTTTCGGGAGGCTGTCGCCGACGTGCTCCTGCGCAAGGCCATCGCCGCGTGCATCGACCGCGACGTGCCTCGCCTGCTCCTCGGGGGCGGCGTCGTCGCCAACGCGCGGGTGCGGCAGCTGGCGCAGGAACGCGCGGATGCCGCGGGCATCACCCTGCGCATCCCCGCGCTGTCGCTGTGCACCGACAACGGCGCCATGATCGCGGCTCTTGCCGCTCAGCGCATCATGGCCGGTCACGAGGCGAGTGGTCTCGACTTCGGAGCGGATTCCACGCTGCCGGTCACAGACATCCAGGTCTGACGTTCGTCTGCGGCAGCGCACGAATGGGGAGCGCTCCCCATGTCGGAGGCGAGCCGACCGGCCTAGCGTTGCGGCATGAGCGTCCGCTCAGGCGCGTCGTACTTCGACACGCCACAACCGGGGTGCATTGACACTCCCCAAGGCGGATGCCAGCATTGGCATACACAGCTTTCGTTCAGGTTCAGCCGGAGCGGACGCACGACCGGCGCCTCACGTGCCGGCCAACTCGAAAGGATCCAGCTCATGTCCGATCCCAACGCTCCTCAGGACCCGTCGGGAACGCCGCGTCCGCCGGCCCCTCCGGAGTACGGTGCGCCCAGCGCTCCCCAGTACGCAGGGACGACAGGGCGCGGTTCGTCCAAGGTCTTGAGCATCATCTCGTTGGTCGCCGGCATCATCAGCGTCGTATCGTTCCTGGTTCCGCTGATCGCGATCATCCTCGGCATCGCCGCGGTCGTGCTCGGGTTCCTCGGCAGGACGAGGGAGACCGCATCAAGGGGTCTGTGGCTCACCGGCATCATCCTCGGCTTCATCGGAATCGTGCTCGGCGTCATCCTCTGGATCGTCGGCGTGGTTCTCGTGATGTCCATGCACTCCTAGCCGACGATCGTTAGACGGCCGAAAGCCGAAAGGAACTGAACAATGACTGATCCCAACGCACCACAGAACCCCGAGCAGCCTGTGCAGCCGCCGGCGGGCGGGCAGCAGCCCCCTGCTTACGGGGCCCCGCAGCAGCCGGCTCCTCCGCAGTACGGCGCACCGCAGCAGCCCGCGCCTCCGCAGTACGGCGCGCCCGCCCCGGGTTACGGACAGCCGTACGCAGCTCCGGCGCAGAAGACGCCGATCCTGAGCATCCTGTCGCTGATCGGCGGCATCATCGGCATCGTCGGGTCGTTCTTCTACTTCGGCGGTCTGTTTGCGATCGCTGCAGTCGTTCTAGGGTTCCTCGGCCGCAGCAAGGAGCCGCAGGCCAGGGGCTTCTGGCTGACCGGTATCATCCTCGGCTTCGTCGCGATCGCGCTCGAGATCATCGTGATCATCATCGCCGTGGTCGTGCTCGCCTCGCTGGGCACCTCGCTCAAGAACTACTGATCAGGTTCGCCCAGACGCGTTCGGGGTGAGGAGCAGGCAGCTGCCGCTCCTCACCCCTCGCTCGTGCATCAGGCTTCGAGAAAGGAAGCACCAATGTCCGACCCGAATGCTCCACAGAACCCGGAGCAGGTGCCTCCGCCGCCGAGCGCGCCGCAGCAGCCGTACGGCGCGCCGCAGCAGCCGGTGCCGCCACAGCAGCCGGTGCCGCCACAGCAGCCGGTGCCGCCACAGCAGCCCGTGCCGCCGCAGCAGCCGGTGCCGCCGCAGCAGCCGTACGGGGCTCCGCAACCCGGGTACGGGGCTCCACAGCAGCAGCCTCAGCAGCCGTACGGTGCGCCGCAGGGTGCGCCGCAGCAACCGTACGGCGTGCCGCAGCAGCCGTATGGTGCGCCGCAGCAGCCTTATGGCGCGCAGCCTGGCCCGCAGTACGGGGCTCCTCCTCAGCAGCCGCCTTACGGTGCTCCGCAGTACGGCCAGCCGTACGCGCCAGCTCCGACCAAGTCGCCGATTCTGAGCATCCTCGCGCTGATCGGCGGCATCATCGGCGTGATCTCGCTCGGCTGGGGCGCGCTCTTCGGCATCGCGGGCATCGTGCTCGGATTCCTGGGCAAGTCGCGTGAGCCGCAGGCGAGGGGGTTCTGGCTGACGGGAATCATTCTCGGCTTCGTATCCGTCGCCCTGATCCTGTTCTGGATCCTGATCATCGTGATCAGCGCCATCGCCTCGGCGAACTACAGCTACAACTACTGAGCCGGCGCGGCTCGCCGGCATCACGGTACGAGGGCCGTCCCCGGAGCGGGGCGGCCCTTGGTCGTTGTCGGCGAGTGCGTGGTCGTCAGCCAGAACGGCGGTCGCCCGCGATCGCACCCATCACACGCGCTGTATCGCCCGAGCGGACGACGTCACGCCGGCTGCTCGTCGTCGACCCGCTCGACCAGCAGAGTGGCGTGCCTGGCGCCGATCCTGGTGAGCACGATCGTGGCGGATGCCCCGCCCTTCAGCTTGAGCCGCTTCCGCAGCGCCGCCGGATCGACGTCTGCACCGCGCTTCTTGATCTCGAGCGTCCCGACTCCGCGTTTCGCGAGCGCCGCGCGCAGCTCCGCCTCCTTGCCGGGCAACTCCTCGATGACTCTGAAGGCCGTTGCGAACGGTGTCGTCGTGAGTCTGTCTGAGGTGAGGTAGGCGATGTCGTGTCGCAGCATCCTGGCCTGCAGACCGCGCGCCACGTCACCGATCAGCCGTGCTCGGATGACGGCGCCGTCGGGTTCGTACAGGTACTCGCCGAGCGCCCCCGTCGGCTCGTCGTCCGAGTCGCCTGCAGCCGTCAGCTCAGCGACCGAGTCTCCGTGGACGATGAGCGCTGCCCGGCGGATGCCGTCCCTCGCCAGCGGCCCCGTCCAGACGCCCACCTCGACCACCTGGCCGTCGACCGAGACCCATTGCGCCTCGGCATTCTGGGGCAGCAGCGCGCGATCGAGGCCTGGTCCGAGCTTGACGCCGACGGGCATCCGCTCGGCGAGGCCGAACACGAAGTCCAGGCTTGGCGACCAGTCAGAGGGGTCGGAGAGGCGCGTGGTGCCCGAATGCCCAGCCGTGCGACGCGCGGGGTCGAGGTAGACGGCATCCTGTGCGGTGAGGTCGATGTCTTCCGCCCGCGAGCACAGCACCTGCGCGTTCGAGAACGGAGCGAGGTTGTAGCTGGCGACGGCCGCGGTCACCTCGTCGACGTCCACGGCCGTCACTTCGAGGTCGAGTGCCGCCAGCGCCATGGCGTCGCCGCCGATGCCGCAGCCCAGGTCTGCAACCCGGCCCAGCCCGGCCTGCGCGTACCTGCCGGCGTGCCTCGCGCCCACGGACAGCCTCGTCGCCTGCTCCAGCCCCGCCTCGGTGAAGAGCATGCGGGAAGCGAACGGCCCGAACTTGGCGGTGGCCTTCGCGCGCAGCTTCGACTGGGTGAGCACGGTCGCCACCAGCCCGGGCGGATGCCCCTGCTTGCGCAAGTCGCTCACCATGCGCACCACGTCTGCCGCGCTTTCGTACCTCGGCAACGAGTCGAGCAGCCGAAGGCCCTCCGGGCTCAGCAACTCCACCAGTTCCGCGCGTTCCACCTGCGACAACCTATCGCCATGGCATCCACGCCGGCCGTGCTCCCGCCGGGTGCCGCGGACGAGCATCCGCTGCTTGCACTCACGTTGCACGAGTGCCAGCCGTGCGCCTACACTGCTGATTAGCACTCTCACTGTCAGTGTGCTAACTACGTCTTCAGTACAAAGTACAGAAAGAGGTCAACCGTGTCGGTCTCCATCAAGCCGCTCGAGGATCGCATCGTTATCAAGCAGGTTGAGGCTGAGCAGACCACTGCGTCCGGCCTGGTCATCCCGGACACCGCCAAGGAGAAGCCGCAGGAGGGCGAGGTCATCGCGGTCGGACCCGGCCGCATCGATGACAACGGCAACCGCGTGCCCCTCGATGTGAGCGTCGGCGACAAGGTGCTCTACTCGAAGTACGGCGGCACCGAGGTGAAGTTCGGCGGAGACGAGTTCCTGGTGCTCTCTGCCCGCGACGTGCTGGCGGTCATCGAGCGCTGACGCTCGCGTCGCTGCGGTGACCCGCAGCACTTCGAGAGGGGTCCGGATGCCTGTGCATCCGGACCCCTTTCGCATGCCCGCTGGCATTGGCCTGCCCCGGAACGGTGACATTCCTGCCCCGGCTCGGTGTCAACGGGCCTTGACCATCCGTTTTCAGGACATGCGGCGGGGCGACCGGATAGTGACGCCGGCTCGGCGCATGTCCTGAAAACGGGTGGTTGAGTCTCGGGTACCGGCCTGCCTGAATGCCCGGCTGCAGGCCTGCCTGGATGCCCGGCTGCAGGCCCGGGCTGCAAGGCCCGGCTGTATGCGCAGATCGGCCGCGGACGTCGGTCGTGGAACCTACGATGGATCGGTGCCTGATCCAGCCGTGAACCATTCCGCCGAAGAGCCGGCGAACGGCGCCGCGACAGCGCCTGCCTCCTCTGTAACGTCCGGCGGCCGCGTCACCGGCGCGGCTCCCTCTCGGGCCGGCCGTGGCATCGTCTTCGCACTTGCCGCGTATCTGATCTGGGGCTTCCTGCCCGTCTACTTCATCGCGCTCGCGCCGACCGGTCCGTTCGAGATCGTGGCGTGGCGCGTGCTGTTCTCGCTGGTCTTCTGCGGCATCGCGATAGTCGTGACGCGCGCATGGCGTCCGTTCGCGGTCATCCTGAAGCGGCCGCGCATCGTTCTGGTCATGGGTGCGGCAGGCGTGCTCATCTACGTGAACTGGCAGACGTACGTGTACGCGACGACGTCCGGCCAGGTGGTCGAGGCATCCCTCGGGTACTTCATCAACCCGATCGTCACCGTGCTGCTCGGCGTGATCGTGCTGCGCGAGCACCTGCGCATCACCCAATGGATCGCCATCGGCATCTCCGTGGTCGCCGTCGTCGTGCTCACGGTCGGCTACGCACGCCTGCCGTGGATCGCCCTGGCGCTGGCGTTCTCGTTCGGCCTCTACGGCCTCGTGAAGAAGCAGGTCGGGCGGGACGTGGACGCGCTCAGCGGCCTCACCCTCGAAACGGCCTGGCTCACGCCGGTGGCGATCGTGCAGCTCTTCGTCGTGGGCGCGACGACCGGGATCACCTTCGGGCACGTCAGCGTGCTGCACACCATCGGCCTGCTCGGGGCCGGGGTGATCACGGCGATCCCACTGCTGTTCTTCGCTGCGGCATCCCGCCGCCTCCCCCTCATCGTGATGGGGTTCATCCAGTACTTCACGCCCATCCTGCAGCTGATCGTGGGCGTCGTGCTGTTGCATGAGGCCATGACGTTCGAGCGCTGGATCGGGTTCGCGCTGGTCTGGGCTGCGCTGGTCGTGCTCACCGTCGACATGGTTCTCGCGGTGCGCCGCGACCGCCGTTCTTCAGCGGCCGGAGCGACCTCGCGCGGGGCGTCGAAGGATGCCGTGTCCGCCGACCCGCTTCCCGAGTAGCGCACAAGAGACCCGGAGTTCGTCCCACGCCGGGCGCTCCGCACACGACGTAAGGGTTCACGGGGTCGGACGTCGGGTGCAGAGCGCATAGTTGTACCATGGCGATCGGCATGCTGCTGCTCGTCAGCGCTGCGCTCGGGGTGAGCTTCGCGGAGTCGTACGCGCTGGCGTTGTACCGGCGCGCTGTGCGCGGCTCGCACGAGCGGTACGTGTGGCGCAGCCGCTACATCGTGCTCGCCTCGCTCGTTGCGCTGCTTGCCACGATCATCGCCGTCGCCGACGTGATGGTAGGCGACACGTTCTTCGCAGCCATCTGGCTCGCGATCGCGGCCATGCGTGTCGTGGTGCTGATACTCAACCGCGACAAGGACGATGACGACTGGTTCAAGCGCGCGGGGCGGCGCATCCGTTCCGGCCTTCGCCGGCTCGCGGCGGCGTTGACGCCGAGGCCAGGAGCAGCGGCGCCCGTGCCTGCGTGAGCGGCGCTCTCGTCCGCCGCGCGCTCGGGGAATTCCTCGCAGGTGCGCGGCGTTATCCTGGAACATCCTTGTCGCGCTGGTGCAGGGGGATTGCACCGCGATCCGCCTTCCCGACGCCGAGGGTGAAGGCGACAGCGAGGACAGGGGAGAGATGGACCAGGCGGACCCGTTCGGCTTCATGGGACTGACGTACGACGACGTGATGCTCCTGCCGGGGCATACCGACGTGATTCCGAGCGAGGCCGATACGTCGTCGCGCCTGACCAAGCGCATCACGGTGGCAACGCCGCTGCTCTCCAGCGCGATGGACACGGTCACCGAGGCACGCATGGCTATCGCCATGGCGCGCCAGGGCGGCCTCGGCGTTCTGCACCGCAACCTCTCCATCGAAGACCAGGCCACCTACGTCGACAAGGTGAAGCGCAGCGAGTCAGGCATGGTGACCAACCCCGTGACGACGCGCCCAGACGCGACTGTTGCCGAGGTGGATGCGTTGTGCGGCCAGTTCCGCGTCTCCGGCCTTCCCGTGGTGGAGGATGACGGCACGCTCGTCGGCATCATCACCAACCGCGACATGCGCTTCGTCTCTCCGTTCGAGACCTCGACGACGCTCGTGCGCGACGTGATGACGAAGACTCCGCTCATCACGGCTCCCGTCGGCATCGACCCGGATTCCGCGATCGCCATCTTCGCGCAGCACAAGATCGAGAAGCTGCCGCTCGTCGACGAGGAGGGCAAGCTCCGCGGGCTTATCACCGTCAAGGACTTCGACAAGAGCGAGAAGTACCCCAACGCCACGAAGGATGCCGAGGGCCGGCTTCGCGTCGGCGCCGCGATCGGCTTCTTCGGCGACGCATGGGACCGCGCGATGACGCTCGTCGACGCGGGTGTCGACGTGATCGTCGTCGACACGGCCAACGGGGACAGCAAGGGCGTGCTGGAGATCATCCACCGCCTCAAGCACGAGCCTCGCGCAGGACACGTCGAGGTGATCGGCGGCAATGTCGCCACTCGCTCCGGTGCCCAGGCCCTGGTGGATGCAGGTGCCGACGCCATCAAGGTCGGCGTGGGGCCCGGGTCCATCTGCACCACGCGCGTCGTTGCAGGCGTGGGCGTTCCGCAGATCACCGCCGTGTACGAGGCATCCCTCGCCGCTCGCCCGGCGGGCGTTCCCGTGATCGCGGACGGCGGGCTGCAGTACTCCGGCGACATCGCGAAGGCCCTCGTCGCTGGCGCGGACACCGTCATGCTCGGTTCCCTGCTCGCCGGATGCGACGAGAGCCCCGGCGACCTGGTCTTCCTGAACGGCAAGCAGTACAAGAACTACCGCGGCATGGGGTCGCTCGGCGCGCTCCAGACCCGCGGCAAGAAGACCTCGTACTCGCGCGACCGCTACTTCCAGGCCGACGTGCCGAGCGACGAGCAGCTCATCCCTGAGGGCATCGAGGGTCGCGTCCCCTACCGCGGCCCGCTGTCCGCCGTTGCCTACCAGCTCACCGGCGGCCTTCGCCAGTCGATGTTCTACGTCGGTGCACGTACCATTCCCGAGCTGAAGGAGCGCGGCAAGTTCGTGCGCATTACGCCGGCTGGTCTCAAGGAGTCGCACCCGCACGACATCCAGATGGTCGTCGAGGCGCCGAACTACACGCGCTGAGCGTCGTCTGAGGTCTTGGCCCGTTTCAGCGGTTCGGGTCGGTCGACGCCGCCCGGTTGACCGGGCCGCGCGCCTCTGCCAGAATTACTGTCCGAACGGTCGGTAACTAATTCGACCGTCGTTGCAGGCTGGTCCGGCGCGATGAAGGGCGGGCGACGATGTCCGACGCGTACCTCGTCTCGCGCGTGCGCACGCCCGTCGGCCGCTACGGAGGCGTGCTGTCCGGCGTGCGTCCCGACGATCTGGCGGCGCTCGTGGTGCGGGAGGCCGTGCGTCGCTCCGGGGTGCCGGACGAGGCGATCGACGAGGTCATCCTCGGTGCGGCGAATCAGGCGGGCGAGGACAATCGCAACGTTGCAAGGATGTCCGTGCTGCTGTCCGGTCTGCCCGACGAGGTGCCGGGTGTGACGGTGAACCGGCTGTGCGCATCTGGGCTCACGGCGGTGACCATGGCCGCGCAGGCCATTCGCGCAGGGGACGCGGATGTCGTGGTGGCGGGCGGCGTCGAGTCGATGAGTCGCGCACCATGGGTGCAGGCCAAGCCGGAGCGGGCGTTCGCGAAGCCGGGCGACCAGTTCGACACCTCGATCGGATGGCGCTTCGTCAACCCCGTGCTCGCTGCCCGCGACAAGGCGACGTACTCGATGCCGGAGACGGCGGAGGAGGTCGCCAGGGTGTACGGCGTGAGCAGGAGCGATGCCGACGCGTTCGCCCTGCGCAGCCACTTCCGTGCCGTTGCGGCTGCCGATGCCGGACGTTTCGACGACGAGCTCGTTTCCGTGCCGACCAAGGCCGGTCCCGTCATCGTCGATGAGGGTCCGCGCCGAGACACCAGCATGGATGCCCTCGCCCGGCTGCGTCCCGTGGTTGCGGGCGGGCGCGTGGTGACGGCCGGCAACTCGAGCCCGCTCAACGACGGAGCGTCCGCGCTCGTCGTCGCCAGCGCCTCTGCCGTCGAGCGGTACGGGCTGACTCCGCTTGCCCGAGTCGTTGCCGGCGCGAGCGCCGGAGTCGCACCCGAGGTGATGGGCATCGGACCCGTGCCCGCCACGCGCAAGGCGCTGCAGCGGAGCGGCCTCGGCATGCACGACATCGGGAGCGTCGAGTTGAACGAGGCCTTCGCGACGCAATCGCTCGCCGTCATGCGCGAGCTCGAGCTCGACGACTCCATCGTGAACGCCGACGGCGGGGCGATCGCGCTCGGGCATCCGCTCGGCTCCAGCGGATCCAGGCTCGTGGTCACGCTGCTCGGCCGGATGCTTCGAGAGGGCACGAGATACGGCCTCGCCACGATGTGCGTCGGCGTCGGCCAGGGCACCTCGCTCATCGTGGAGAGCGCATGACCCGGCAGCGGACGTTGCGCGTCGAACGCGCCGGAGACCGTACGGTCGTCACCCTCGATCGCCCTCACACCCGCAACGCCATCGATCAGGCGATGGTGGACGAACTGCACGAGCTGTGCGCCGAGCTGGAACGGGACCCGGGCATCCTGATCATCGTGGGAGGCGATGGCGTCTTCGCCTCGGGTGCGGACATCGCCGAGTTGCGCGACCGCACGGCCCAGGATGCGCTCGCCGGTATCAACACGCGTCTGTTCCTGCGCATCGCGCGGCTGCCCATGCCGGTGATCGCGGCCGTGGACGGATGGGCTCTCGGCGGAGGTGCAGAGCTCGCCTACGCCGCGGACTTCCGCATCGGCACACCACGCACGGTGTTCGGCAATCCGGAGACCGGCCTCGGCATCGTCGCGGCCGCCGGCGCCACCTGGCGGCTGCCTGCGCTCGTGGGGGAGTCGCTGGCGAAGCAGTTGTTGCTGGCCGGACGCCGGCTGAACGCCGAGGAGGCGCTCCGTGCCGGGCTGCTCAGCGAGATCGTGGAGCCCGCCGACCTGCTGCCTGCGGCACACAGGCTCGCCGACCGCATCGCATCCATGGATGCCGCGGCCACGATCGCGACGAAGGCACTGCTTGCCGCTCCTGCGGAGGCGCACCCGGAGGCCGAGCTCCGCGAGCAGGCCGTGCTCTTCGACTCCCCGGAGAAGCACAGGCGCATGACGGAGTTCCTCGAACACAGGAAGAGGAACGCGCACGCGGGCCCCGACGGAGCGGCACAGACCGCAGGGGCCGAAGCGGACGGAGGCACGCCATGACGACCCCGCTTCCGCCAGTCGTCGGCGTGCTCGGCGGGGGAACGATGGGTGCAGGCATCGCGCACGCCTTCCTGCTCGCCGGATGCCTCGTGCGCGTCGTCGAGCGCGACGCCGAGCAGTGCGCGGCGGCATCCGCTCGCGTGATGCACGCCGTACGGGCGAGCGTCGAACGCGGCACCACTGCGGAGACCGTGGACGCCCTTGCCGCCCGGCTTCTCGTAGGCGCGACCGACGACGCGTTCGCAGAGTGCGCCCTGGTGATCGAGGCGGTGCCCGAGCAGTTCGAGCTGAAGGTCGAGTCGCTGCACCGCATCGAGCGGGCGGCACCGCACGCCGTGGTTGCCAGCAACACATCCGCGATCTCGATCGACGACCTTGCCGAGGCCGCGACGCGGCCCGAGCGATTCCTCGGGCTGCACTTCTTCAACCCCGTTCCGGCATCGAAGCTGGTCGAGGTCGTGCGAGGGTCGGCGACGACGGACGACACCGTGGGGGCAGCGCAGGACTGGGTGGCCGGTATCGGTAAGACCGCGATCACCGTGGCCGATGCACCCGGTTTCGCCTCGAGCAGGCTCGGCGTCGCGCTCGGCCTCGAGGCGATCCGCATGCTCGAGGAGGGCGTCGCGAGCGCCGACGACATCGACAGCGCGATGGTGCTGGGCTACCGGCATCCGGTCGGGCCGCTGCGGCTCACCGACATCGTGGGGCTCGACGTGCGGCTCGGCATCGCCGAGTACCTCCAGCGGCGACTGGGTGACCGTTTCGCACCTCCGCAGCTGCTGCGCGACAAGGTGGATGCCGGTGAGCTCGGCCGCAAGAGCGGTCGCGGCTTCTTCGACTGGCCGGAGCAGCCGGAGTGAACAAGTCCTTGGGTCACCCGGCGTCTGGGCGCGCGTCCACCATGAGGTTGGTGATGCGTGCGGTGCAGAGCAGCCGGCCGTTCTCGTCTGTGATCGTCACGGCGTGGGAGGTGACGCGCCGTCCGAGGCTGATCGCCTCGGCGACTCCCGTGACCAGCCCCGACCTCGCCGAACGGTGGTGCGTGGCATTGACGTCGAGGCCCACGGCGGACCTGCCGGGCCCGGCATGGATGACCGCGGCCCACGATCCGAGAGCCTCCGCGAACGCGACGGATGCGCCGCCGTGCAAGAGGCCGAACGACTGGCGATTGCCCTCGACCGGCATGGTCGCCACGACCCGCTCCGCCGACTGCTCGAGGATCTCGACGCCCATCTTCACGTCGAGCTCGCCGAGCACGATGCGCCACGTGCCCTCGTCGTCTGCAGCGTGTGCCACCGTGCACCCCGATCCGTTCGTCTTGCCGACCGCGAGTCGGCCGAGTGAGCCGCAGTCGGTCCGTCAGGGACCGACCGAACGTTCGGCAGGGTATCAGCACCGTCCGATTCCGCGAGACCACAGCCTCGTGCCGCGACCGTCGGCGTCACCCGTAGTCCGGGCGCACGAGAGCCGATTCGCGAGTGTGATCAGCAGCAAGGGAGGCACAGCATGACCGACATACTGCCCAGCTACGTGCAGGGATCCTGGTGGACGCCAGGCGACGACACCGACGTCGTGGCCGTGCGCGACGCGTCGACCGGCGAGGTGGTGACGCATGTCGGCACGAACGGGCTCGATCTGGCAGGGGCGCTCGAGTATGCACGAACGGTGGGGCAGGCATCTCTCGGCCGCCTGACCTTCCATCAGCGCGCGATCCTGCTGAAACAGTTGGCGCAGGCGCTCACCGAGCGCAAGCAGGAGCTGTACGAGCTGTGTGCGGTGAGCGGTACGACGAAGACGGATGCCATGGTCGATGTCGATGGCGGCATCGGCGTGCTCTTCACCTACTCCTCGAAGGGCAGGCGCGAGCTGCCGAACACGCAGCTGGTCGTCGACGGTGCACCGGAGCGGCTGTCGAAGGACGGGTCGTTCCTCGGCAGGCACGTCTACACGCGCCTGCCCGGCGCGGCTGTGCAGATCAACGCGTTCAACTTTCCGATGTGGGGACCGCTGGAGAAGTTCGCCCCCGCGTTCCTCGCGGGCGTGCCGTCGCTCGTGAAGCCCGCGACGCCGACCGCCTACGTGACCGAGGCGTTCGTGCGCATCCTCGTCGACTCCGGGCTGCTGCCAGACGGTTCGCTGCAGCTCGTGACCGGAGGCGTGCCCGACCTGTTCGACAACCTGAGGCTGGGGGACATCGTGTCGTTCACGGGCTCCGCTTCGACAGCCGAGCGCCTGCGCGCACACGATTCGGTGCAGACCGGAGGGGTGCGGTTCACAAGCGAGACCGATTCGATCAACGCGTCGGTGCTCGGCAGGGATGCCGGTCCAGGCACACCCGAGTTCGACGCGTTCGTGCGGGGCGTGGTCATCGAGCTGACCGTGAAGGCCGGGCAGAAGTGCACGGCGATCCGGCGCCTGATCGTGCCGAGCGCGCTGCGGGATGACGTGGTGACGGCGATCGGCGAGCGGCTCGACAGCAAGGTGGTGCTCGGCGACCCGCGCGCGGAGGGTGTGACCATGGGTCCGCTGGTGTCGGCGCAGCAACGCGACGAGGTGCTGCGTCAGCTCCGACGGCTCGTCGACGCAGGCGGCCGCATCGTGTACGGCGACCTGGACGACCCGGTCGTGCGGCGGGCGGATGGAACCGAGGCAGCCGATCCGAGCGGTGCGTTCGTGGCGCCAGTGCTGCTCGCCTTCGACGATCCGTGGACGGATGCCGTGCACACGATCGAGGCGTTCGGTCCTGCCGCCAGCGTGCTCGGCTACGACACCACGCAGGAGGCCATCGACCTGGTCGCCGCGGGCCGGGGCTCGCTCGTCACGAGCGTCGCATCGCACGATGCGACCGAGGTGGCCGAGCTCGTCACCGGCATCGCGGCGTACAACGGGCGTGTCCTGGTGCTGGACCGCGACGATGCCCGCACGTCGACGGGCCACGGCTCGCCCGTCTCGCACCTCGTGCACGGCGGACCGGGGCGCGCTGGTGGGGGCGAGGAGCTTGGCGGCATCCGTGCGGTGCTGCACCACATGCAGCGCACCGCCATCCAGGGCTCGCCCGACATGCTCACGGCCATCACAGGAGAGTGGCATCCGGGAGCCGCATCGAACTCGGATGACGGGCATCCGTTCCGCAAGTCGCTCGCCCAGTTGCGCATCGGCGACCGGGTGTCGTCGCAGCCTCGTGAGGTGACGCTTGCCGACATCGAGCACTTCGCAGAGTTCACAGGCGACACGTTCTACGCGCACATGGACGAAGAGGCGGCCGCGGCGAACCCGTTCTTCCCAGGGCGCGTGGCGCACGGATACCTGCTGGTCTCGTTCGCGGCCGGGCTCTTCGTCGACCCGGATCCGGGCCCGGTGCTGGCGAACTACGGCCTGGAGAACCTGCGGTTCCTCACGCCCGTCTCGCCTGGCGACAGCATCCGCGTGGATCTCACGGCGAAGCAGATAACGCCGCGCGAGACCGACGGCTACGGCGAGGTGCGCTGGGACGCCGTGTTGACGAACCAGCGCGACGAGGCCGTGGCGACCTACGACGTGCTCACGCTCGTGGCGAAGGAGTAGCGACCCGCAGTCCGTCGAGGGCGACGGTGAGTACGTCGTCGGCGAGCTGTTCCGCGCCCTCCGGGCCGCCTGGGCGGTACCACTCGACGATCGAGTTGATCATGCCGAACAGGAGCCGGGTGACGACGCCTGGGTCGATGTCGGCGCGCAGGGATCCCTCGTCGCGGGCATCCTCCACGAGCGCGGCGACCGAACGGTCGAACGACCGGCGCCTCGCGAGAGCGGCTCGCTCCACCTCGGTGTTGCCGCGTACGCGCAGCAGCAGGGTGACGTAGGGCAGTCGCTCCACCAGCACCAGCACGGCGCCGCGCAGCACGTGTGCGAGGCGGTCGGCGGCGGCACCTGAGCGTGCGCCGGGCTCGAGCAGAACGCCCTCGAGCCCATCGAGCGCCTCGTCAAGCGCCAGCCGCAGCAGCTCGTCTTTGGATGCGACGTGGTGGTAGATCGCGGACTTCGACAGGCCCAGCCGCTCGGCCAGCACCCCGACCGACGTCGCGTCGTAACCGAACTCGTTGAACGCGGCGACGGCGACCTCGAGGATGCCCCGCTGGTCGTACCCCGGACGCCCGCGCCTCGTCGCAGTTTCTGGCTTCGTCTCGGTCATCATCCTCAGTCTTCCAGCCTGTGAGTGGGCGTCCGCGCACAACTCGGCATCACCCGAAAACAGGCAAACCGCGCAAGGACAGGAGCATCTTGCCTGCTCTCACGAGGAACGCGCTTTCCTGCCTGTTTTCGCACGGGGCCGTGAGGGTGGAAACGGATGCTCATCGCAGGTCGTACACGCGCTTGTACTTGCCCTCGCTGCGCGGAAGCGTGCCCGGTTCCTCGAGTTCGACGTCCACAGTGGAGCCGAGACGGCTCTTGATGCGCTCGGCCAGCACGACGGCGGCTGCTTCGCACGTCTCGCGGGGAAGACCGGGGTGACGTTCGATGCGCACCGTCATGGCATCCAGTGCCCCAGCCTTCGTCAGCTCGAGCACGAAGTGCGGCGTGAGCGTCTCGATGCCGAGCACGAGCTCCTCGATCTGCGTGGGGAACAGGTTGACCCCGCGCAGGATGATCATGTCGTCGTTGCGTCCGGTGATCTTCTCGATGCGGCGCATGGCGGGCCTCGCCGTGCCGGGCAGCAGGCGCGTGAGGTCGCGCGTGCGGTAGCGCAGCACGGGGAACGCCTCCTTCGTGAGCGAGGTGAACACGAGCTCGCCGCGCTCGCCGTCTGGCAGCGGATCGCCGTTCTCGCCGATCACCTCCGGCAGGAAGTGGTCTTCCCAGATATGCGGTCCGTCTTTGGTCTCCACGCACTCGTTGGCGACTCCCGGTCCCATGACCTCGCTGAGCCCGTAGATGTCGACCGCGTCGATGCCCATGCGCTGCTCGATGGCGTGCCGAAGCTCGTTCGTCCAGGGCTCTGCGCCGAGGATCGCGACCTTCAGACTCGTCGAGCGGGGATCGATTCCGGCCTGCTCCATGGCATCCGCGATCGTGAGCAGATAGCTCGGCGTACACATGATGACGTCGGGCTCGAAGTCCGCGATGAGCTGCACCTGCCGTGCCGTTTGCCCGCCGGAGACCGGGATGACGGTGGCGCCGAGCCGTTCGATGCCTGCGTGCGCGCCGAGTCCGCCGGTGAAGAGTCCGTAACCGTAGGCGTTGTGCACCTTCATGCCTGGCCGCACGCCGGATGCCCGCAGGCTCCGCGCGACCAGCGACGCCCAGCGGTCGAGGTCGCCGAGTGTGTAACCCACCACGGTGGGGCGGCCGGTCGTGCCGCTCGACGCGTGGATGCGCGCCACCCGGGACATCGGCACGGCGAACATGCCGAACGGATACGTCTCGCGCAGGTCGGCCTTGGTGGTGAAGGGCAGCAGCCGAATGTCGTCGAGCGAGCGGATGTCTGATGGCTTCACCCCCGCCTCGTCGAGTTTGCGCGTGTACAGCGGCACGTTGTCGTACGCGTGGCGCACCGTCCACTGCAGCCGCTCGAGCTGGAGCGCGCGCAGGGCATCGACGTCGAGCCGCTCCTCGGGATCGAGCGAGTCCGGATCGGCCGGGGTCATCCGCAGCGGCGCTGCCTGTGTCGTCGTCATCGACGTCTCCCGCGTTCGGTGGTGCTGGTGTCTCCCCACCTGACTTGGCGTACGCCAAGTCTCAGTGGCGGTCTCTGGGGCTGGGACTGGGGGTAGGGGCCGGGGTGAGGGTGGTGGGCGGTGCGGTGCGGCGGGTGGTGACCGAGCGCCCGCGGAACTCGGCGACGGCGTCGCCCGTCTCGTCGACGACGCTGACGTCGTACACACCGGTGCGACCGCGCCGTACCACTCGCCGTGCCGTCGCGGTCAGAACCGAGCCGGCGGTCGTGGACTTGAGAAAGGTGATGTCTGCGCCGGCGGCCACTGTGACGTCGTCGTCCTCGTTGCACGCGATCGCGAAGGCGGTGTCTGCCAGCGCGAAGACCAGGCCGCCGTGGATGATGTCGAAACCGTTGAGCATGTCGTCGCGCACGGGCATCCGCACGACGGCGTAGCCGGCTTCGTCGGTGATCACCTCGATGCCGAGACCCGTGGACGCCCTGTCACGCTGCATCATCGTCTGGCTGCTCATGCACGCTCCTCGCTCATCGTCGAACGCCGCAGGCGCCGGCGGAACAGCGGATGCCCGTGGCCGGCGGCTCGGGGACGAACCTTGTCCGTGTCCCGCATGGCACAATATACTAACTGAACGTTCGGTCAGTATAAGGTTCTGTGGTGGTGGAATTCACGGGCTAATGGTGGGTGGAGTTCACGGGCTAATGCGGCAGTCCAACGGCGGATGGAGCGATTCACGTGCGAATGCGGCAGGGCACGACGAAGTGCCGGCGCCAGATGGGCCGGAGGAAAGACCGCACCGACAGGGGTGAACGATGACGACAGCAAGCGGGATGCCTGGGGATGAGACGCGACCGGCCGCCGCGGGTGCCGCATCCGAATCACGGACGGCGGTTTCGCGGACCGCTGCCTCCGACTCGCCGGTGGCCCATCCGACCGCGGAGGAGCTCACGTTCCAGCGGCTCATCGAGCAGGACTCCCGCGTCGAGCCCACGGACTGGATGCCGGAGGCGTACCGCAAGACGCTCATCAGGCAGATGTCGCAGCATGCCCACTCCGAGATCATCGGCATGCAGCCGGAAGGCAACTGGATCACCCGGGCGCCGAGCCTCAAGCGGAAGGCGATCCTGATGGCCAAGGTGCAGGACGAGGCAGGCCACGGGCTCTACCTGTACTCGGCCACTGAGACGCTCGGCATCGATCGCGAGACCATGTACGAGCAGTTGCTGAGCGGCAAGGCGAAGTACTCGTCGATCTTCAACTACACCACTCCCACGTGGGCCGACATGGGGTCGATCGGATGGCTGGTCGACGGCGCCGCGATCTGCAATCAGGTGCCGCTCTGCCGCTGTTCCTACGGGCCTTACGGCCGGGCGATGGTGCGCATCTGCAAGGAGGAGTCGTTCCATCAGCGGCAGGGCTTCGAGATTCTGCTCACGCTCATGCGCGGCACCGAGGAACAGCGGCGCATGGCGCAGGAATCCGTGAACCGCTGGTACGCACCTGCACTCATGATGTTCGGGCCGCCCGACGGCGAGTCCCCGAACTCGCAGCGCAGCATGGGGTGGAAGATCAAGCGCTTCAGCAACGACGACCTGCGGCAGCGGTTCGTCGACATGATCGTGCCTCAGGCCGAGGTGCTCGGCGTCACGCTGCCCGACCCGGATCTGAGGTGGAACGAGGAGCGCGGCCACTACGACTTCGGCGAACTCGACTGGGACGAGTTCTACGACGTGCTCGCCGGCCACGGCCAGGCCAACACCGTTCGACTGGAGAACCGCCGGGCGGCCCACGAGGACGGCGCCTGGGTGCGCGAGGCCGCGAGGGCGTATGCCGAACGGCAGGATGCCGACCGCTCGGCCCGCCTGGTGAGGATCGCGTGATGGCCGCCTCCGACGAGCAGGCGCAAGGCACGACGGGCGGCCGGGAGACGTGGCCGCTGTGGGAGGTGTTCATCCGCTCTGCGAGAGGCCTTTCGCACGTTCACGCCGGATCCCTCCACGCGCCCGATGCCGTCATGGCCGTGCGCAACGCCCGCGACGTCTACACCCGGCGCGGCGAAGGCGTCTCCGTCTGGGTGGTGCCCTCGAGCGCGATCACCGCTTCGGACGTGGATGCCCGCGGGGCGTTCTTCGAGTCAGCGGAGGGCAAGGAATTCCGTCACGCCACGTACTACACCGACTCAGAGGGGGTGCCGCACCTCTAGCCATGAGACACACCAGCCGACCCATCTCCACCGCCGTCTCGGCCGAAACGATCGAGCGCGAACTCGCCGAGGGCCTCGACCGCCCGAGCGACGAGGTAGCCCGATACGCACTCGCGCTCGGCGACGACGCGTTGATCCTGGCCCAGCGCCTCGGCGAGTGGATCGCGCACGCCCCCGAGCTGGAGGAAGACGTCGCGCTCGCGAACATCGGCCTCGACCTGCTCGGCCACGCGAGGTCGCTGCTCACCTACGCCGGCTCGGCGTGGGGCAAGACAGAGGATGACCTGGCGTACTTCCGCGACGAGTCCGAATTCCGCAACCACCAGCTGTTCGAGCGCCCCAACGGTGACTTCGCCCACACCATCGCGAGACAACTCATCGCCTCCGTGTACTTCGACGCGCTGTACCGGCGGCTGCAGGCATCCGCCGACCCGACGCTCGCGGCGATCGCCGCCAAGGCCGCGAAGGAGGTCGAGTACCACGTCGATCACAGCGTGCAGTGGGTCCGGCGCCTCGGCCTGGGAACGGATGTCTCCCACGAGCGCATGCAGGCTGGTCTGGATGCCATGTGGCCGTTCGTCGACGAGCTGTTCCGTTCGGATGCGTCGCTCGCCACGCTCGACGGCATCGCGGTGCCGCCGGAGAGCCTGCGAGACGCGTTCGACCGCACCGTGCCCGCCGTGATCGCAGAGTCCGGACTCGAGGTGCCCGGGCTTCCGGGTGCCAGGGGAGGCGGACGCGACGGCGTGCACACCGAGGCGTTCGGGCACCTGCTGGCGGAGATGCAGGTGCTCGCTAGGCGGCATCCGGGGGCGACATGGTGATGGAGTCGGCGGACGCGGCCGAGCGCCGGGAGCCGGTGGACAGCGCCGAGCGCCGCGCATGGGCGCTTGCGGCCGAGGTGTGCGACCCGGAGGTTCCGGTGCTCACGATCGAAGACCTCGGCGTGCTGCGCTCGGTGCGGGTCGTCGGCGATGGCGAGGCCGCCACCGTGCGGGTGGAGATCACGCCCACGTACTCAGGGTGTCCCGCGGTCGACGCGATCCGAGACGACATCGTGTCGGCGCTCGCCGCCGCCGGGTATCCGCGCGTTGAGGTGCGCACCGTACTCGCACCGGCGTGGACCACCGACTGGATGAGCGACAGCGCCAAGGCGAAGCTGGAGGCGTTCGGCATCGCACCGCCCGCCGCTCGAAGCGAGGGTCGAGTGGGGCTCGGGCTGGGCATCCGCTGTCCGCACTGCGGGTCGTTGCACACGCGCGAAGTGTCGCGCTTCGGGTCGACCTCGTGCAAGGCACTGTACGTGTGCCAGAGGTGCGGCGAGCCGTTCGACCACTTCAAGGCGCACTGATGCGCGCTGCGACCACCGCATCATCCCCCCTCCCTTCCCAGTCGAAGCGCCGAGGCGCGTTCCACACGCTTACGGTCTCGGCGGTGCGCAGGCTCACCCCGGATGCCATCGAGGTCGCTTTCGCCGTCCCCGATGAGTTGGCGCATGCGTACGACTACGAGCCCGGGCAGTACATCGCCATTCGCACGCGGATCGGCGGCGACATGCTGCGCCGCAGCTTCTCGATCTGCCAGGCGCCGACCCCGGACGAACCGCTCGGCGAACTGCGGGTCGCGATCAAGCGTGACCTGGGCGGCGTGTTCTCGACCTGGGCGCTGGAGAAGCTGCAACCGGGGATGACGCTCGAGGTGATGAGTCCGGAGGGCCGGTTCACGTCGCGCGTGGTCGCCGACAGCCCGGCTCACGACAGCCGGGCACACTGCGCGGCCATCGCGGCAGGCAGCGGCATCACGCCCGTCATCGCGCTCGCGCAGAGCGTGCTCGCCGCCTCGGACGACACCCGGTTCTCGCTCGTCTATTCGAATCGCACCGCGATGGACACGATGTTCGTCGATGAGCTGGCCGACCTGAAGGACCGCTACCCGTCACGACTGGCGCTGTACCACGTGCTCACGAGGGAGCGCCGCAGCTCCGACCTGCTGAGCGGCCGGCTGGACGCCGACAAGCTGAACCTGATCCTGGACCGGCTGCTGCCGGTTGCGGATGTGGACGAGTGGTTCCTCTGCGGGCCGTTCGAGCTGGTGCAGCTGTGCAGAGACGTGCTTGGGGCGCGCGGGGTGCCGGCGGAGAGCATCCGTTACGAGCTCTTCACCACGGGGGAGCCCGGAAGCCCGGCACCCCAGCGCGGCAGGCCGATCGCCGTGGACCCGGGCGAGCAGACGTGCACGATCTCGTTCCGGCTCGACGGCACCACGTCGACGGTGACGAGCGCCGCGCACGCGCGGGAGAGCATCCTCAACGCGGCGCTCCGGGTGCGGGGGGATGTGCCGTTCGCCTGTGCCGGCGGCGTGTGCGGCACGTGCAGAGCCGTTCTGCGCGAGGGCACCGTGGACATGGTGGAGAACTACGCGCTCGAGCAGGACGAGCTGGACCGCGGATACGTGCTGACCTGCCAGTCGATTCCGACGAGTGAGAAGGTCGTCGTCGACTACGACACGTGATCGAGGAGGGGAGAACCATGCCGGTACGCGTTGAGCGCGACGGCGATGTCGCCGAAGTGGTGCTGGACTGGCCGCAGAAGCTGAACTCGCTCGATCGCGACGCTCTCGACGAGGTGGATGCCGCACTCGACTCCGCCGAGGGGGCGCGCTCCCTGGTGGTGCGCGGCGAGGGCCGGGCGTTCTGCGCGGGTCGTGATGTGTCGCACGTGGATCCCGCGACGGATGACCCGCGCGGCTACCTCGATCGACTCACGACGCTCCTGCACCGGCTCACCGAGTTCCCTGCTCCGACGTTCGGCGTTGCGACCGGCGCGTGCCTCGGCGTCGGTCTGGGGCTGCTCATCGCAACCGACGTCGTGTACGTGGCCGACACCGCCAAGATCGGCTCGCCGTTCGCGGGACTGGGTGCCGCGCTCGACTCCGGCGGGCACGCCCTCTTCGTGGAGCGTCTCGGCGCGCATCGCACGCTCGACCTCGTCTACACGGGCGAGCTGATGAGCGGATCGGATGCCGTGGCATCCGGCCTCTTCAGCCGCGTTCTGCCGGCCGGCGAGGTGCTGGCGTTCACGCGGGAGAAGGCGGCGGCGGTCGCGGCGGGACCGACGGCCGCGTTCGTGGCGGAGAAGCGGCTCGTCGCGCGCATCCGCGACGAGAGGATCGGACTGTGGCAGTCGATGGCCGACGAGACGGATGCTCAGGTCGCGCTGTCGAGCACAATCGACTATGCGGAGGGCTTCGCGGCGTTCCAGGACAAGCGCCCGCCGCGCTTCAGCGGCCGCTGAGGGCCGCCGCCCCAACGCGATTTCAGGACAGAGCCTCATCGGCGGCCAGTATGTCGACGGCCCTGCTCAGGTCCTGAAAACGTGTCGTGTTCGGTGGCGCCTGCCGCGCTTCAGCGGCCGCTGAGGGCCGCCGCGAGCGGGGCGAGGCGTTCCGCGAACTCCTCGGAGACGGTGATGAACGACACGCCCGTCGTCTCGCGAAGCCCGAGCAGCGCGTCGGCGTCGCTGGCAGAATCGCCGGACAGCAGCGCCACTGCTCCCGCATCGCGCAACCCCTCGGGCGTCACGCCTGAACTGCGTCGCAACCACTCAGGAACATCGTCGCCGACGCCGGAGATCTGCAGGGCCAGCCCGAGCTGAGCTCTGCCCTCCGCAGTGGATGCCCGCACCCGCTCGGCCTGCGCCGCCACGTCGGACATCGTGGCGGTCGGCGGCAGCGGAAGCGCCACCGTGTCGGCCAGTCGACCGGCGAGACGGAGCATCCGGTCTCCGCTGCCGGCCAACGTGATCGGAAGCGCATCGCCGAGTTCGGCGCGTGCGGCTTCCAGCGTCGCCTGAACCAGGTCGACCCGTTCCCGAGGGGTGCCCCAGTGCCTGCCGAGCGCCATGGCATCCTGCTCGCCCTGCGGCCGCCCGGCACCGATGCCGAGCTCGAACCGTCCGGCCGACAGCTCGACGATCGTCCTGGTTTCGCGCACCACCTCCGAGGGGCTGCGCAGCGGCGCGGCGAGCACCCACGTTCCGAGGTGCAGCTCCGTCGTGGCAGCGGCGGCGGCCGTGAGCGCGAGGAACGGCGACGGCGTGTACAGCGTGTCGGGCACGAGCAGAGCCGAGTAGCCGCTGGCCTCCATCCGCCTCGCGGTCTCGCCCCAGGCGCGAGCGTCGCCGTGCGAACCGCTGACCACGCCGAATCGGAAGGATGTCATGGCACCAGCCTCCCGCGCACGCCTGCCTTGCGCATCCTCCGGCGGGAGGCGAAGTTGCTCCTCCCACGGTAGGAGCAGTTTCTACAACTCGGTCAGCGCGAGCAGCGGCTCCTGCATGCACCGCGCAACGTAGGTGATGAACCCGGATGCCACGTCGCCGTCGCACACGCGGTGATCGAACACGAGCGACAGCGTCGTCACAGTGCGAACCGCGAGCTGCCCGTTCACCACCCAGGGCCGCTCCATAAGCCGCCCCAGCCCGAGCATGGCCACTTCGGGGTGGTTGATGATGGGCGACGAGCCGTCCACGCCGAGCGCGCCGTAGTTGTTCAGCGTGAACGTGCCCCCGGAGAGCGCGGAGGGCGGGTAATCGCCGGCCTGCGCGTGCGCGACCAGGGTGGCGAGGGCATCCCGCAGCTCGCTGAGGCTCAAGCGCTCTGCGCCGCGCACGACAGGCACCATGAGGCCTCTGCCGGTCTGTGCGGCGAGTCCGAGGTTCACCGCGGAGTGCTGCACGATCTCGCCGGCCGCCTCGTCGACCGACGAGTTCAGCACCGGATACCGTCGCAGGCCCGCGACGACGAAGCGCGCCACGAGCGCCGTGACGCTGTACCGCTCGCCGGTCGCCTCGGCGAGACGCTCCTTCGCGCGCACGAGCTCGGTCGCGTCGACGTCGAGCCAGATGGTGGCGTCGGGGATGCTCCGCCTCGAGTTCGTGAGGCGATCGGCGATGATCTTGCGCACACCCACGATCGGGATGCGCGTGTCGGAGCCTCCGTCTTCCGCAAGCCGGGGCGCCTCCCGTCGTGCGGCGATCGCGGCCTCCACGTCTTGCCGCATGACGAGCGATCCGGGCCCCGTTCCCTCGAGTTCCGCTGCGTCGAAGCCGTTGTCCCTGGCGAGCTTGCGCACGATCGGCGACACCACCGGCGACCGCACACCATCGTGCGGCAACGGGGTCGCGGCCGCGACACGTTCGTCTTGTGAGCCGCCGGAGCCGTCTTGCCGCGTTGCGATGCCAACGTGTCGGCGTCCACGGCCGAAGCGTCCGCCCGCGGGGCGACCGATCCGACGGGTGGACTCGGTGACGCCGTAACCCACGAGAACGGCTCCGGATGCCTCCGGCTGCTCGTCGACGCGCTGCGGGGCCGCCTCACCGGCCTCCGCGTGTCCCTCCGCCCAAAGCGCTGTGCCGGGAACGAGCTCGTCGCGCTCCTCTGCCTCCGCGCCGACCGTGATCGTGACAAGCGGGTCGTCCTTGTGCACGACGTCCCCGACCGCCGCGTGAAGTTCGTGCACCCTGCCCGCGTACGGCGACGGCAGCTCGGCGATCGACTTGGCCGACTCCACCTCGACCACCGGCTGATCGACCGCCACCGTGTCGCCAGGCTGCACGAGCCACGACACGATGGTCGCCTCGGTCAGCCCCTCACCGAGATCGGGAAGCAGAAATCGTTCGCGCTGCCCGCCGGGCTCGTCGCCGTGAGCCATGCCGCTCACCACTCCCACGTGTCGAGCGCGGCGAGCACGCGCTCGGCCGTCGGCAGGTAGTACTCCTCGAGCTTGGGCGACGGGTACGGCACGTCGAAGCCCGTGATGCGCAGGATGGGCGCGGCCAGGTAGAAGAAGTTGCGTTCGGTGACCCGAGCCGCGACCTCGGCACCGTACCCTCCGAACTGAGCCGCCTCGTGGATCACCGCCGCCCGCGACGTCTTTCGCACGGATGCCCCAACGGTCTCGTCGTCGAACGGAGACAGCGAGCGCAGGTCGACGACCTCGATGGAAAGGTCCTCGAGTTCGGCGAGCTCCGCGGCATCCAACGCGGTCTTCACCGTTGGTCCGTACGCGAGCAGCGTCACGTCGGTCCCTGAGCGGATGACACGCGCGCGGTCGAGCGGCCGCGCCGGCTGCGCGAGGTCGACGGCATCCTTCATCCAGTACCGGCTCTTCGGCTCGAGGAAGACGACCGGGTCGTCGCTCGCGATGGCCTGCCTGAGCATCCAGTACGCGTCGGACGGGTTCGATGGCGTCACCACCGTGAGCCCGGGCGTGTGGGTCCAGTACGCCTCGGAGGAGTCCGAGTGGTGCTCGACGCCGCCGATCCCACCCGCGTACGGAATGCGGATGACCACGGGAAGGCTCACGCGTCCTTTCGTGCGGTTGTGCATCTTGGCCAGGTGCGAGGTGATCTGTTCGAACGCCGGGTAGCTGAACGCGTCGAACTGAAGCTCGACGACCGGGCGCATGCCGTTCATGGCCATGCCGATGGCCGTGCCGACGATGCCGGCCTCGGCAAGCGGTGAGTCCCACACGCGCTGCTCGCCGAAGCGGGCGGACAGCCCGTCGGTGACACGGAACACGCCGCCCAGCGGGCCGACGTCCTCACCGAAGACGACGACCGAGTCTTCCTCATCGAGCGCGTCGGCGAGTGCGGCGTTGAGCGCTCCGGCGAGGCTGCGGGATGCCGGCGCCGCGGCACTGCCCTGCGCCGGCGCGTCCGTGTGATGCGCGATGGTCATGACGCCCTTCCCGTCTCGGTCGTGCCCGTGCTGGGCGTGCCAGTGCCAGTCGCGCCCATGCCAGTCACACCCGTTCCCGTCGTCCCCGTGCCGCCCGCATACACGTGCGATCCGGATGCCGCCAGCTCGTCGGCGAGGTACGCCCGTTGCTCGGCCATGGATGCCCGCGGTGTTGCGTAGACATGCTCGAACAGCTCGAGCGGGTCCAGGTGCGGCGACTCGTTCATGGCCTCGCGGGTGGTGGCGGCGAGCTGCTCAGCGGCATCCGCGATCTCGGCTCGCAGCTGCTCGGTGAGCGTTCCATCGTCGGTCAGGTACGTCTCGAGCCGGGTGACGGGGTCGAGAGCCCGCCACCGCTCGACCTCGTCGTCGTCCCGGTACCGGCTGGGATCGTCGGAGTTGGTGTGCGCCTCCATGCGGTAGGTGAGGCCCTCGATCAACGTGGGACCCTCGCCGCGCCGCGCGCGCTCGAGGGCATCCGCCACAACTGCATACATCGCCGCGACGTCGTTGCCGTCGACGAAATGCCCTGGCATCCCGTAGCCGATCGCCTTGTCGGCCAGCGTGCGTGCCCTCGACTGCTTGGCGAAGGGCACGCTGATCGCGTAGCCGTTGTTCTGGATGACGAACACGGTCGGCGTCTGCCAGACGGCCGCGAAGTTGAACGCTTCGTGAGCGTCGCCCTCGCTCGTCGCACCGTCGCCGAGAAAGGTCAGGGTCACCGTCTGCTCACCCTTGAGCTTGGCCGCCATGGCGAAGCCGACCGCGTGCAGGGCCTGGGTGGCGAGCGGTGTGGTCTGCGGGGCGACATGGTGCTCAGTCGGGTCGAACGCCGAGTGCCAGTCGCCGCGGAAGAACGACAGGATGCCAACGGGCGGCACGCCCCTGGTGAGCAGTGCTATCGAGTCCCGGTAGGTCGGGAACAACCAGTCGGCATCCGCCAGCGCCGCCGCCGCACCGATTTCGCACGCCTCCTGGCCGAGGGCACTCGGGTAGGTGGCGAGCCGTCCCTGTCTCGTGAGCGCACTGACCTGCACGTCGAACCGCCGCGCGACGACCATGCGGCGGTACAGGTCGAGAAGGATGCCCGCATCCGGCAGCGAGAATCCCGCGGTCCGCTCGGCAGCGGCCGGCCTCCCGCGCTCGTCGATGAGCCTGATGGGCTCGGCGGTAGGTAGTGCAACGGATGCCGCGCGCACGCTCGGGCGGCCTCCTGCGGCGCGCGCCTCTGCCATGACCTCGTCGTCACTCACACTGCCATGGTGCGATGTGCCGGCCCGGGGCGCACCGGAATGCGGCAAGGTCGATTCAGTCGGCAGTTGTGGCCGTAGTACGCGGTCAATTAGGCACGAATCGCACGCTCAGTCGTGCCATTCGTCCGCCGCGTAAAGAGCTGCCAAGAGCTGCGTCGAGGCGGATTGTCCGCGCTATCTCGGCCGAGTGCTCAGCCCACGTCTCAGCCGGCCTGTCGCCCGTCCGAGAGCGGTTGGGCTGCGCGGTCACTCCGCGTCGTCCCAGCGATCGCGTGCGATGCCGGGCGCCGTGCCGTCCCACGACTCGAGCACGATGTAGGAGCGGGTGGATGCCACGCCCTCCACCTCGTGCAGCTGCCGCATGATCACGTCGCTCAGGTGCTCATGGTCTGGCGCGCTCACGGTGACCACGAAGTCGATGTCGCCGCTGACCGCGAGCACGCTCTCCACGAACGGGAGGGCCGAAAGCGAGGCCGCGACATCCTTCCAGCCGGGTTGGCGCTCCACCTTGACGATCACGAGCGCCGTGACGTGCAAACCGATCGCTTTGCGATCGACACGCACGCCGAAGCCCTCGATCACGCCGTCGGCGATGAGCCGCTGCAACCGGCTGGCGACGGCACTGCGCGAGACGTGCACGCGTTCGGACAGGGCTCGAACTGACAGGCGCGAATCCGCGCTGAGCTGCGCGATGATCGCGCGGTCGACCTTGTCCACGTTCATCGCTTCGGTATGGTCACGGAACGGTCGGCTCAGTACCGTCGGCGCCGGTTGTCGGCTCCCGGCCCGTAGATCAGGATGCCGAGCACCGGAATCAGCAGGAAGAACAGCCAACCCCATGCCCACCCGTTCCACACGAAGCCCGCGATGAAGAACAGCCCGAGGGCCAGGAACGGCACGAACGCCATGATCGTGGCGCCCCACCTGCCGCCGAGCGCGCGGGACTGCCGGTAGTCGTCGGGCGCCATGACCGACGACGGCCGCGGCAGGTCGGAGAACAGGGGAGCGAGGTCGCTCCAGGTGACGGCGGACCGTGCGGTGGCGGCGCGCTGCTCGAACTCATCAGCCGTCAACCGCCCCTCGTCGCGGGCCAGGGAGAGCGCCGAGACCGCGTCCTGCCTGTCGTGATCGGCGATGCGTTCGTGCGGGCGAAGCGGATTGGCGTAGTCGACCATGCCTCAAGAGTGCCCGGTCGGCGGCCCGGATGCCAGTACCGCGGGGCGCGCGACCGTTCGCAGCGCGGGCAGCAGGCACTCGATCGCGGCGGAGAGTTCCGGGAACTCGACCGCTTCGCGGGCGGGCTGCGGTGGTGGCGCGCCGACGAGCATCCGTCTGTACTCTCCCAGCAGCCGGGCGAGCGCGCCGAGCTCACGCGATTCCCGGCCGGTGAGCCGATGCCCGTGTTCGACCCGGGCTGCGATGCTGTCAGCGGGTTGCCAGCACCCCTCGATGGCGGGGATGACGTCTGCTCGCTGTGCGCTGCCCCTTTCGCGCAGCCGGGCAAGGCGATCCAGTTTCATCGTCGGCCCCAGCTGGCGTAGGCCCGCGAGCGCCGCGTCGAAGGATGCCCTTCGCTGCGGCACCGCCTCGCGCTCACGGATGCACGCGACGAGCAGGTCTCCGAGCGCGGCGAGGGCTGCGGCGGTCCTCGCCCGGAGCGAGTCGCCCGTTCGAACGGGCAGCACCCACCATGCGACGGCGACCGCGAAGGCGCCGGATGCCGCGATGGCGGCCAGGCGCACGAGCATGACGGGACCGGGCGACGTGCCTTCCAGCTCGGTCAGGATGGACAGCATGGCCGTCATCGCTGCGGCCCACCATCCATAGCCGGCGGGCCTCAGCCACAGGCCGAGCGCCAGGATCACGGCAATGGCGAGCACGGGCATCCCTGCTCCTCCTGCCGCGTGCGGTGTCGCCGGCGCCGCAAGCGACAGTAGGGCGGCGAGAACGGTTCCGCCCAGGGCCCCGATGGTGCGGTGGATGCCCTTGTACAGCACGTCACCGCGCCCGCGGTTGCCGCTGGCCACGACATAACCGGTGAGCACGGCCCAGAACCAGTGCTCCCCGAAGACGACGTGACCGATGAGGAATGCGCCGGACAGCGTCACCGCCATCTGCACCGCCATGCGCGTGCTTGCCATGGGCCTCAGGCTCGACCGCTTGGGGGTCGTGGGCGCGACGGCAGCAGCGGCGCTGTTCGCCCGCGGGGTGACGCCGCTCGCCCTTGCGGCCCACTGCACACCCGTTGCCACGATGGCGACGACAAGTGCAACCGCAGCGCCCCACAACACGAAGCCCTGCCCAGGATGCTCCGCTGCACTCGCCGGCACGGGCACTGGGACGACGAGCACCGCGATGAAGGGCAGTGCGATGAGGGTTCCGATTCGCCTGGCGCGCGGCCCGAAGCGCCGAACCCAGATCGCCGCGGAGAGCACCAGCACGAAGAGCGGGTCGCCCACGAGCGGAACCGCGACCAGCAGGTAGCCGACGCCCGCGGCGGCGATCCCGACCAGGGGCAAGGTCGCGACCGACGACCACCGCTGCGCTGCGGTGGCCCCTGCACGCTCGGCAGTGAAGCTGATCGAGAGCATGACGGCGAGCACGACGACGGACGGTCCCGCGCCGAAGACGACGGCGGGAATGCACGCGGCAACGCCGCTGACGACCGCGATGACGTGCTGAACAGCTGCGGTCCGCAGTCGCAGCAGGCCGGGGTCCGCGAGCGTGCGCAACGCTCTGGCCAAGAAAGTTCGCATGGTGTTACCAATTCGAGGGACGTCTTTGAAGAGTTCGCGGGAAGATCGGGATCGATAGTAAGATATCCCTTAATGAACCAAGCGCGCACTCGAGACCTCTCGTCGCTCCCCGACCCTCCGGCGTACGCCGGAGCTGACGATGAGCGCGCGGTCGCCCCTGCGCAGACGGTCCGCCGCGGCGTGATGCGTCTGGCGCGCCGGCTGAGGAGCGAGCGCACGATGGGCGCCCTGAGCAGCAACAAGCTGAGTGTGCTCGGCACGCTCGCGCGGCTCGGGCCGCTTCCCGCCGGCGCCGTCGCCGAGGTGGAACGGCAGAGACCGCAGTCGCTGACCAGGGTCTTCGCCGAGCTGGCGCTGGAGGGCTTGGTATCGCGTCAACGGAGCGAAGCAGACCGGCGCGAGCACATCCTGTCGATCACGGATGCCGGTCGTGCGGCGCTCGGGGCCGACCTCGCGCAGCGGGATGCCTGGCTGGAGCAGGCGATGATGAGTCTCTCGGCCACCGAACGCGGTGTGCTCGAGCTCGCGGCCGACATCATGGAGCGCATGGCGACGTCCGACACCGCGGCATCGGCCACGGGCCGAGACCACGGCGCGACCGGCCGGGCGGACAGCTCAGCGGCCTGAGGCGCGCCCGGCGCCACTTTCCGCGGAAGAGCGGCAGCGGCGCACCTCGCTCAGCAAGCACAGCGCGCCGCCCTGCCGCAGTCACCCGGCGGCGCGCGCCAGTCGGTCGATCGCCTCGGTCAGCACCTCCGGCGAGCATCCGATGTTCAAGCGCACGTGCCCTGCACCCTGCGCGCCGAAGGTGAGCCCGCTGTTCACGGCCACCTTGGCGCGCTCGAGTGCGACGGCGGCGGGGCCCGCGCCCCAGCCGACGTCGGTGAGGTCGAGCCAGGTGAGGTAGCTGGCGCGCGGTTCCCGGTAGCGCACGGCGGGCATCCGCTCGGCAAGCAGGTGTGTCAGCAGACGCCGGTTGTCTTCGATCGAGGCCAGCACGCCGTTCAGCCACTCTTCGCCGTGCTCGAATGCGGCAGTGCTCGCGATGCGCCCGAAGATGCTGGTGCGCTCCTCGACCTCCTGCGGCATCCCGCGCACGAGGTCGCTCATACGGTTGGATGCCGTGACGAACATGGCGCATTTCAGCCCGGCGAGGTTGAACGCCTTGCTCGCCGAGTGGGCCGCGATGGTGTGGTTCCTCGCGGCCTCCGACACCGTGAGATACGGCGTGAAGGATGCGTCCGAGTGCGTGAGCGGCGCATGGATCTCATCGCTCACGACCACGGCTCCGTGGCGGTCGACCACCTCGCTCAGCTCTGCGAGGCGCTCGCGGGAGTGCACGAGTCCGAGCGGGTTGTGCGGATTGCACAGGAGCACGGCGCGCGCGCCGGCCGCCAGTGCGGCATCGATCGCGTCCAGATCGAGCTCGTAACCACCATCGGCGGTGTGGGCGAGCGGAGCCTCCACCACGCGTCCGCCGGCCTCCGGGATCAGCTCGAAGAACGGCGGGTACACGGGAGGCGTGATGACGACGCCGTCGCCAGGCCGGATGAGCGCGCGGAGTGCCTCCACGATGACCACGCTCACGTCGGTCGTCGTGCTGACGCGCTCGGGGTCGACGTCCCATCCCCAGCGCCTCCGCGCGAAATCGGTGAACGCGCCGACGGAGGCGCCGCCATCGTGCCCGATGTAGCCGGTGTCCGAACGGTCGATGGCGGCGTGCAGAGCGGATGCAACGGGCTCGGCGAGCGGAAAGTCGGACTCTGCCACGAACAGCGGAAGCACGTCGGACGGGTATGCGGTCCACTTCTCGCTGGTGCGGGTGCGGAGAAGGTCGAGGGGCTGAGCGGCGACGCGATCCATGCCTGCCAGCTTGCCATCGGCATCCGACGTGTTGTGATCGCGATCGGGCCGGTTGCTCGTCCCGTTGCCTGTCCAATGGCCGTCCGAAAATCGGAAGACACGGCGGCAGGCACGGCTGCCGCCCGCCGGGCACCGCGTGTCGCCGCGGATCTCCGATTTTCGGATGCCGCCCACATCACTCATCTAGGCTGGGCCGGTGACCATGGAGATCGAGATCGGCCGCGCAAAGCGGGCCCGCCGCGTCTACGCGTTCGACGATGTGGCCGTGGTGCCGAGCCGGCGCACGCGTGACCCCGAAGACGTTTCGATCTCGTGGTCGATCGATGCCTACACCTTCGAGGTGCCCATCCTCGCGGCGCCCATGGACTCGGTCGTCTCACCGTCGACGGCCATCATGATCGGGCAGCTCGGCGGCCTTGGGGTGCTCGACCTCGAGGGCGTGTGGACGCGGTACGAAGACCCCGAGTCCGTGCTTGCCGAGATCCGCTCGATGCCGAGCGCTGAGGCGACCACGCGCATGCAGCAGATCTACTCCGAGCCGATCAAGGCCGAGCTGATCCGCGATCGGCTGGCAGAGATCCGCGCCGGGGGCGTGACGGTCGCCGGATCCCTCTCGCCTCAGCGCACCCAGGAGTTCTACCAGACGGTGGTCGACGCGGGTGTCGACCTGTTCGTCATCCGCGGCACGACCGTCTCGGCCGAGCACGTGTCGAAGAACCAGCAGCCCCTCAACCTCAAGAAGTTCATCTACGAGCTCGACGTTCCGGTCATCGTGGGCGGCGCCGCCACCTACACGGCCGCCCTGCACCTCATGCGCACCGGCGCGGCGGGCGTGCTCGTGGGATTCGGGGGAGGCGCGGCGTCGACGACCAGGGCGACCCTCGGCATCCATGCGCCGATGGCCACGGCCGTCGCCGATGTGGCGGGCGCGCGTCGCGACTACCTCGACGAGTCCGGCGGGCGATACGTGCACGTGATCGCCGATGGCGGGCTCGGATCATCAGGAGACATCGTCAAGGCGATCGCCTGCGGGGCGGATGCCGTCATGCTCGGCACGACCCTCGCGCGCGCCACCGATGCTCCAGGCCGCGGATGGCATTGGGGAGCAGAGGCGCATCACCCGCAACTGCCGCGTGGGTACCGCATGGAGGTCGGGCAGACGGGGACGCTCGAAGAGATCCTGTACGGCCCCGCACGCGTTGCGGACGGCACCGCGAATCTCGTTGGAGCGCTGCGGCGATCCATGGCCACGACCGGATACTCCGACCTCAAGGAGTTCCAGCGCGTCGAGGTCGTCGTCGCGCCGTACCAGGGGCACTGAGGCCGTCGTGGGAGTCAGGGAGCCGAACGAGCAGGCGGCGAAGCTGGGACCGGCCGAGCGCGCCGCCGCCATCGCAGCCATGCGCAGCGGCGAAGAACTCGATGTGCTCGTCATCGGCGGAGGCATCGTCGGCACCGGATCCGCATTGGATGCCGTGACTCGCGGCCTCACCGTCGGTCTCGTCGAGCAGCGGGACTGGGCATCCGGCACCTCAAGCAGGTCGTCCAAGCTGGTCCATGGCGGCATCCGCTATCTCGAGCAGCTCGACTTCCGGCTGGTTCGCGAGGCGCTGATGGAGCGCGGCCTCCTGCTGCAGCAACTCGCTCCGCACCTGGTGAAACCCGTGCGGTTCTTGTACCCGCTGCGCCGTCCGGTGTTCGAGCGCCTCTACATCGGAGCAGGCATGCTCCTCTACGACGTGTTCAGCTACACCGGGCTCCGGCCGCCGGGCGTGCCGCACCACAGGCACCTCACACGCGCGCAGGTGCGCAGGCTGTCGCCCTCCCTCGCGGCGGATGCCTACATCGGCGGCATCACCTACTACGACGCGCAGGTCGACGACGCCCGGTACACGGCGTCGGTCGCTCGGACTGCAGCGCACTACGGCGCTCACGTCGCCAATCGCGTGCGGGTCGAAGGGTTCATCAAGGTGGGCGAGCGCGTCGTGGGCGTGCACGCCAGGGACCGCGAGACGGGCGAGCTGTTCGACATTCGGGCGAAGCAGGTCGTCAACGCGACCGGCGTCTGGACCGACGACACGCAGTCGATGGTGGGGGAACGCGGCAAGTTCAAGGTGCGCGCATCCAAAGGCATCCATCTCGTCGTCCCGCGGGACAGGTTCCAATCGGCGAGCGGGCTGCTGCTGCGCACCGAAAAGAGCGTGCTTTTCGTCATCCCATGGGGAAGGCACTGGCTGATCGGCACGACGGACACCGACTGGCACCTCGACAAGGCGCACCCTGCGGCGACCGCTGCCGACATCGACTACCTGCTCCAGCACGTGAACAGCGTGCTCACGGTGCCGCTCACGCGCGAAGACGTGGAGGGTGTGTATGCCGGTCTGCGTCCGCTGCTGGCGGGCGAGTCGGATGAGACGTCCAAGCTCTCCCGTGAGCACATCGTCGCGCACGCCGTACCAGGCCTCGTCGTGATTGCCGGCGGCAAGTGGACCACCTACCGCGTCATGGCGAAGGATGCCATCGATGCGGCGGCGAGCGCTCTCGACGGCAAGGTTCCCGCGTCTGCCACGGCCGAGATACCGCTCGTCGGTTCCGTCGGCTACCGGGCCGCCTGGAACCGCAGGGCACGGATCGCGCGCAAGGCAGGCATCCATGTCTCGCGGGTCGAGCACCTGCTGAATCGCTACGGCACGCTGGCGCAACAGGTCATCGACCTCATGGCGGACAGGCCCGAGCTGGCCGAACCCCTGCCCGGCGCCGACGACTATCTGGCAGCCGAGGTCGTGTACGCCGCATCGTACGAGGGCGCTCTGCACGTGGACGACGTGCTGGCCAGGCGCACACGCATCTCGATCGAGGCCTGGGATCGGGGGGTCTCTGCCGCGCCCGTCGCTGCGAGACTCATGGGCGAGGAGCTCGGCTGGGACGAGGAGCGCATCGAACGGGAGATCGCCGGCTACCTGCGCCGCGTCGCCGCCGAACGGGCGTCGCAGGAGCAGCCCGACGACACATCCGCCGACCGCGTGCGCCTCGAGGCCCCAGACCTGGGCTGACCCGGCGCGCCGCGCGCCCGCCGCGCCGCCGCCGGCCCGTGCGCGGCCCAACGCCACACGTCGCCCACAATTGCGCCACTTTGCCGTGACTGCGCCACACGTCGCCCACAATTGCGCCGCTTTGCCGTGACTGCGCCACACGTCGCCCACAATTGCGCCACCTTGTCGTGATTGCGCCACGCTTCCTGGCGCAATTCGGGCAACCTGGCGCAATCACGCATGCTGATCACCGCCAGGTCCTGCGTCGACCAACCTGCCGAAGGCCGGCATCCAGAAGGATCGTCTCCAGCGGGTCGCGCTGCCAGGCGTCATCCCATTCCCAATGCGCCGGTGTCCAACCCAATCTTCGAAGGGCGTTGTCCCGTTGCTTCTCAGCGCGCACGCGCTCTTCGAGTGATGCTGTTCCGTAACGCGGGTCGATGTACTTCCCCCATCCGTCTGCTTCACCGAGTACTCCGAACTCCGGCCATCCGAAGTCGGCGTAGACGATCCGTCCGCTCGGCAGGACGACGGGATGCTGAAGGAGCGGTTCTGGGAAGCCGAGCTCTCCAATCGTGACCCTGCTCATGGTCTCGAACGGAGTCTCCGCTCCGGTGACGGCGAAGGAGAGCACGCGCTGCACGCGGGCGAAGCCGCGGAACGGCATCCGTCGCTCGAATGTCTCCTGGAGTGCCTCGATAGTGATCAGCGGCTGACGTCGCCCGAAACGGTCGATCCTCAATGCGTGATCGACCATCGTCAGAGCCGTCAGGAACGGTGCCGTGCGGCACACCTCGATGAGCGTGTCGGGAAGCGCTGTCACACTCGGCTCGCCGCTGACGACGTGCACGGAAGACCACCGTGCGACTTCGATGATTCCGTTTCGCCGTCGCCCGCTCGAGGCCGGGGCCAGGAGGTGAACCGAGTCAGGGGTATGCGCGACGAGCGGAAGGTCATGCAGGATGGCCGCGGAGACGCCGCTCACAACCGGGCTCTTCCTTGTCGCAGCCGCGGCGAGCACGAGCATCGCATGCTTTTCCGCAAGGCCGAGACGATCGAATGCCGACGCCGGCGCATATGCGCCCCATCTCAGTCGTGTGAGCGCGTCGGGTCCTGTGGCCGCGCGAGCAGGGTCGTACATGCCGGTCTCTCTCAGATCACGCGCCAGAACCAGATCGCAGTCCGGGGTCGAACGGAATCCGTAAGGCATGCGACAAGGCTGAGCCGAAGCGCTCTACTGAACGGGCGCCAGGTGGCGATCGGTGGAGGACTCCTAGGCCGACACCCTGTGGACGGAAGGCCACGCGGTTCCCCGATTCGTAGTTGCGCCACTTCATCGTGTCTGCGCCAGGCAATGTGGCGCAATTGCTCGAACCTGGCGCAACAGCCACGGACGCCGACGCGGATGGCGACGAGGACGCCGACACGGACGTGGACGCCGACACGTACGCCGCCACGGACACGGGAATCCCGCACCTCCCGCACGGCCGCGTTCACCCAGGGCGGAGCGGTGGCAGGCGGTGCCCCGCGGCGCGCTGACTAGACTGGAATCACGCAAATGCACGGGAGTCCTTGACGATGGTTGATGTTCGACGAGTGAAGCTTCCCGGGGTCGGTGTGCTGCACACATTCGTGACGGATGACGGCGGCAAAGTCGGCGTGATCGCCCACCGCTCCGGACACTCGGACCTGATCACGTTCTCGGACGACGAAGATTCCACCAACGTCACCAAGGTGTCGCTTCGGCTGAATGAAGACGAAGCGCACACTCTCGCCGAGCTGCTCGGCGGAACGCAGATCACGGAGTCGCTCACGGCGCTCGACCAGATCCCCGGCCTGTCGATCGACTGGTTCACGGTCGACTACGAGGACTACATCGCGGGCCAGAAGCTCGGCAGCCCGGCCGAGGTCGGCATGGTCGGACTCACTGTCGTCGCGGTTGTGCGCGGTGAGTCGACGAACCCCGCGCCCGCCGCCGACTTCAAGGTGTTCCCAGGCGACACACTCGTGGTCGCCGGATCGCCCGAGAAGGTCGCAAAAGCGTTCACCTATTTCCGCACTGGAGAGGTAGGCAAGCCCGCCCTCGCTGACGCGCCACCCGGAGTGTGACGCATGTCCGTCGCCGCCGTGCCCGCCCTGCTCTCCACCCTCGGTGACGACGTCGTCGCTCGTTTCGCCGCGTCGCACGCGCCCCTGTCCCAGGGGCTCTCCTCCCATGGGACCGCCGTGCATGCAGTGGCATCCTCAGGAGCGGATGCCCGCCCCACTGCGCTCCTTGCCGCCGCGGCCGCGCACACCGACTCCATCGCCACCGACCTGATGGTGCTAGGCGCGCTGTTCGTCATCGCGTACGGCCTCGGCCGGCTCGGAAAGCTCATCAGGCTGCCCGCCATCCCGATCTACATGATCGTCGGACTGCTTGCCAGCCCGCACACCGGCTTCTTCCCGCTCAACTTCGACTCCGCCGACATCGGACTCATCGCGGTGTTCGGGCTGATCCTGCTGCTCTTCAACCTCGGGCTCGAGTTCGACCAGGACGAGTTCTTCGGCAACGCTGGCCGCCTTCTCATCTCGGGCGGAACGTACATCGTGCTGAACATGGGCGTCGGCTTCCTGTTCGGCGAACTGGTTGGCTGGGGCACGCGCGAGGCTCTGATCATCGCGGGCATGGTGGGAACGTCATCGAGCGCCATCATCACCAAGATGCTCATCGAGCTCGGCCGCCTAGCTAACAACGAGACGCCGGCCATCCTGGGTGCAACGGTCATCGGCGACGTGTTCATCGCCGTCTACCTCGCGATCGTCTCGGTGGTGCTCAGCGGACAGACGCAGTTCTGGCCAGTCGTGCTTCAGCTCGCGATAGCCGCGGCGTTCCTCGTGGCCATGTTCACGGTCGCCAGATGGGGCGGACGCGTCGTCTCCAGGTTCTTCCGCACTCGCGACGACGAGTTGTTCACCATCCTGTTCTTCGGGCTGGCGCTGCTCTTCGCGGGCATCGGCGAGCTCATCGGAGTCACGGATGCCATCGGCGCGTTCCTCATCGGTCTCGTGCTCGGCGCCACCCGCTTCTCGGGCAAGGTCGAGCGCATCTCGATACCACTGCGCGACGTCTTCGCGGCCTTCTTCTTCCTCAACTTCGGCCTCGCGCTGAACGTGGCGCAGTTCGGCAGCGTCGCATGGATCGTCGTCATCGCGATCGTGCTCACCGTCGCCCTGAACGTGCTCTCCGGCGAACTCATCGCGTTCTTCAACCGATTGGATGCCCGCGCCGGCCTGAACATCGCAGCCGTTCTGATGAACCGCGGCGAGTTCACGCTGATCCTCGCGACGCTCTCGCTGGCCGCCGGGCTCAACCAGAAGCTCGAGCCGTTCGCCGGACTCTACGTGCTCATCATGGCGATCCTCGGGCCCGTGCTCACAGCCAACTCTGAGAAGATCGGTGCTGCACTGATCCGGCCGCGACGTAGGGTCAAACCGAAGCAGCGCGACCCAGTGCTCGACGAGGAGATCGACCTCGTCGACGCCGTCAGCAGCGGGCAGAGACCGGCCGAAGACGCAGAGGGAGCATCGGCCAGGGCCGACCTCGACAGCGTCATCGAGCAGGCCATGCGGCAGACGGATTCCGACGACAGACGAAAGTAGAACTGACATCTCCGGCGATACCCGACAGGCGGCCAAGCCGGCGCCGCCGCAGACCGAATCGCTCCCGCGCACCATGGTGCGCCCGAAGTGGATCGCCGCGCTTCTGCTCGCCCTCGCCGTCGCCGCCGCGTTCGCCTGGCTCGGACAGTGGCAGCTGGAACGCGCGGTCGAGTCCGGGCACGTCGTGGAGCATCCGACGGAGACGGTCAAACCGCTCGACGACATCGCAACGGTGAACTCGCCGCCCACCACCGCCGGGGTCGGCCAGCTCGTGCGCGCCGACGGCGTCTTCGCGCAGCAGGACTATGGGACGCTCGTCGGTCGCCTCAACAACGGAACCGCCGGCTACTGGGTGATCGCCAGGTTCACGCCCTCATCGGATGACCGCGAAGGCCGAACGGCGCAGCTCGCCGTCGCCCGGGGCTGGGCGCCGACGCAGCAGAAGGCGGAAGCGGCGATCGCGCGCCTGAAGAGCGAGCGGCCGACCACCGTCACGCTGGTGGGACGGCTGCTGCCGTCCGAGGCGCCAGAGGCGCCGAAGGCCGGCGGCGATCCCTTCGCCATGAAGGACATGTCGGTCGCTGCGCTGGTGAACCGTTGGCACGGGATCGGTGACTCCGACATCTACAGCTCGTACCTGGTGGAACACGGGACGCCGCCTGCGGGGCTCGATGCCATCTACTCGCCGCCACCCATCGAGCAGGCCACAGTCAACTGGCTGAACATCTTCTACGCAGCCGAATGGGCGATCTTCGCCGGCTTCGCCATCTTCCTCTGGTATCGGCTGGTGAAGGATGCCTGGGAGAAGCAGCGCGAAGACGCCGAGGCCGAGTACGAGCAGGCCCTGGCCGCGTGGGAATCCTCCAGCGACCGCCCCGTAAACTGAACCCATGCCGAACTCCCCCCGAAACGAGGACGGCGGAAGCCTCCTCAAGCGCACGATCGAACAGTTGCGGTCGGCGGATTCGGCCAGGCCACGGGCCGTGGACATTCCGAAGATCCATGGCGCTCTGCGGTTCTACCGGGTGACCGCCTACATCACGGGTGTCATGCTTCTGCTCCTGGTGGCAGAGATGATCCTCAAGTACGCGGTGGGCTACTCCGTGTACGCGTTCGTGCCAGGCAAAGCCGTGGTGTCGTTGGTCCCATACAACGCGGCCAACCCCGAAGCGCAACTGCCCGGGGTCGACGTCTCGACGGGCATCCTCATCGCGCACGGATGGCTGTACGTGCTCTACCTCGTTGCGGACTTCCGCCTGTGGTCGCTCATGCGCATGTCGTTCACGAAGTTCGTGCAGATCGCCCTCGGTGGCGTCGTGCCGTTCATGTCGTTCATCGTCGAGCACTTCATCACGCGGCAGGTGAGGCGGTTCCTTGCCGAGAGCGCCGCCCCATCCAAGGCAGCAACGACCACCGTGGAGGCATCCCATTAGCGAGCAGGCTCGGTCAGCAGCGGAAGGCACGGCAGCGGAAGGCGATGGAGCTGAAGGCACTGCAGCTGAAGGCACGAAGGTCGACGACCAGCACGCGGCGGTCGGCGAGCACCCCGTGCTCGTGGTCGACTTCGGGGCGCAGTATGCGCAGCTGATCGCGCGTAGGGTGCGCGAGGCATCCGTCTACTCCGAGATCGTGCCGCACACCATCACGGCCGAGGAGGTCGCGGCGAAGAAGCCGGCAGGCATCGTGCTCTCCGGCGGCCCGTCCAGCGTGTACGAGGAGGGCGCTCCCGCGTTCGATTCCGAGATCTTCGACCTCGGCGTGCCCACGCTCGGCATCTGCTACGGCTTCCAGGTGATGGCCAACGCACTGGGCGGCGAGGTGTCGAAGACCGGAGCACGGGAGTACGGGTCGACCGCCGTGCGCGTTGCGGATGCCGGCACGCTGCTCGCCGATCAGCCGGCCGACCAGACTGCGTGGATGAGCCACGGCGACTCCGTGACGAAGGCGCCAGAGGGATTCCACGTGCTCGCCTCGACCGACTCGACCCCGGTCGCGGCGTTCGCGAGTGACGAGCGCCGACTGTACGGGGTGCAGTGGCATCCGGAGGTGAAGCACACCGCCTACGGGCAGGCAGTGCTGGAGAACTTCCTGCACCGTGCCGCCGGCATTCCGGCGGAGTGGAACAGCGAGAACGTCATCGAGACGCAGGTCGCCGCGATCCGCGAGCAGGTGGGAGGCGGCCGCGTCATCTCCGCGCTCTCCGGTGGAGTCGACTCCGCCGTCTCGACCGCGCTCGTGCACAAGGCGGTCGGCGACCAGTTGACGGCCGTGTTCGTGGATCACGGGCTGCTGCGCGAGGGCGAGCGGGAACAGGTCGAGAAGGACTACGTGGCATCCACGGGCGTGCGGCTCATCACAGTGGATGCCGCCGACACGTTCCTGGATGCTCTTGCGGGCGTGAGCGACCCGGAGCAGAAGCGCAAGATCATCGGCCGGGAGTTCATCCGCGCCTTCGAGAAGGTGCAGCGCGAACTCGTCGACGAGGCGAAGGCTGCGGGCGACCCGATCCGGTTCCTCGTGCAGGGCACGCTCTACCCAGACGTCGTGGAGTCCGGAGGCGGTACCGGTACCGCCAATATCAAGAGCCACCACAACGTCGGCGGTCTGCCCGAGGACCTGCAGTTCGAGCTCATCGAGCCGCTGCGCACACTGTTCAAAGACGAGGTTCGGGCCGTCGGGCGCGAGCTCGGCCTCCCGGAGGAGATCGTGGCGAGGCAGCCGTTCCCGGGTCCAGGGCTCGGCATCCGGATCGTCGGCGAGGTGACGCGAGAGCGTCTCGCACTGCTGCGCAAAGCGGATGCCATTGCGCGGCACGAGCTCACCGCCGCCGGCCTCGATTCCCAGATCTGGCAGTGCCCCGTCGTGCTGCTGGCCGATGTGCGTTCGGTCGGCGTGCAGGGGGACGGGCGCACCTACGGGCATCCGATCGTCTTGCGTCCGGTGTCGAGCGAAGACGCGATGACCGCGGATTGGACGAGGCTGCCCTACGACGTGCTTGCCCGCATCTCGAACCGCATCACCAATGAGGTCGAGGGCGTGAACCGGGTGGTGCTCGACGTCACGTCGAAGCCGCCGGGCACCATCGAGTGGGAGTGAGGTCGCTTGAGGTGGCGGCCATTTCCGGCCTCCACGCGGCCTTGCTCCGCGGCCGTCTCGGTCGCGGTGCCGCACGAAGCCGCCGGCTTGCCTGCGCGCGGCCGCTCGGCTCCCCTGCACCGTAACGAAGAGCGGGCCGCCCCGAAGGGCGGCCCGCTCTTACGTCAGCTTTCGGCGATCAGTTTCGACTGCCGCCAGCGATGATGGCGAAGAGGCGCAGGAACTCGACGTACAGCCAGATGAGCGTGACCGCGAGGCCGAACGCGCCGTACCAGCCCATGACGCGGGGTGCGCGGTTCTTCACGCCGTTCTGGATGAAGTCGAAGTCGAGCACGAGCGAGTAGGCCGCAAGCAGCACCGCGACCACACCGATGACGACGCCGAGCGGCAGGTTGAACAGCCATGGGATGTGCATGGAGTAGATGCCGAACGGCCCGCCGGTCGCGGACTGACCGAAGCCGCCGAAGAGCATGACGACGAGGTTCACGAGTCCGAACAGCGCGTAGCCGATGAGCGCGACCAGGAACACCTTCGTCGCGCGAGCGGATGCCCGCACCTTGCCGCTCGCGAACAACACGAGGGTCACCGCGAACACGGCGAGCGTGGCGATCACGGCCTGGATGACGACGCCGTTCCACAGCTGCTCGAATATGGCGGAGATGCCGCCGATGAACAGACCCTGTGCTGCTCCGTACAGGAGGATGAGCGCGGGCGACGGCGTGCGCTTGAACGAGTTGACGAGCCCGAGCACGAGGCCGGCGATGGCTCCTGGCAGCGCGAGCACGGGGAAGAACCAGCCGACGGCGGCGGCGGCGAGGATGACCGCGAAGAGCAGCACCGTCTTCACGATGGTGTCTTCGTAGGTCATGCGACCGGTGTCGGTCGATGTCGCGGCGGGCGCCTCGTACAGCGACTGGATGCCCCCTGCCGTGGCGAGCGGCTCGGTTTCGGTCGTCGTGGCGACCGCGGCGGCATTGTTCGGTCTGAAGGCCGGATTGCGCGAGAAGGCGGGGTTCGAGAGAGCCATGATGAAACGTTACCGAAGAAGGCTCATGTCGCGGCTGGGGTTCTGCTGTGCAAGTGGCGCCTCACGATGCAGCAACCCGGGCTGACTAGGATCTGCCGCATGCCTTCCCAGCCCTCGCCGCTGATCATCGGCCATCGCGGTGCGCCCGGGTATCGGCCCGAGCACACGAGCGCAGCGTACGAGCTCGCCTTCGCTCTCGGCGCCGATGCGGTCGAGCCGGACGTGGTTCCGACCAAGGACGGCGTTCTCGTGCTTCGGCACGAGAACGAGATCTCGGCCACTACCGATGTCGCGTCGCGAACCGAATTCGCGCACCTCCGCACCACGAAGATCGTCGACGGCGTCAAACGAACTGGCTGGTTCACCGAGGACTTCACGTGGGCGCAGCTGTCCTCACTTCGGGCTGTCGAGCGGATGCCCGCCCTCCGGCAGGCGAGCGCGAGTTTCGACGGAAGGTATCCGGTCATGCGCCTGTCGCAGTTGTTCGACCTCGTCGATCGGGAGTCCGAGCGCCGCGGTGAGAGGCTGGGTCTCGTCGTTGAGATCAAGCACGCCACGTACTTCGAAGGGCTGGGCTTGCCGGTGGACGAGTTGCTCTCGGCATCCGTGCGCGACTCCGGATGGGACGACGCACGGAGCCGGCTCGTGGTGGAGTCGTTCGAGCGGACCGTGCTGTCCCAGGTTCGTGCACGAGGAGTGCGGGCGAAGTACGTCTATCTGATCGAAGCGGGCGGCGCGCCCTACGACTCGGTTGCCCGCGATGGCTCGGCCGCTCGCGGGTACGCCCAAGAGATCGACGGTGCCGGGCTGTACGCGCTGGCCACGGCGACGGGGGAGCAGGCCATAGACGGCATCAGCGTGAGCAAGTCGCTGCTGCAGGATCCCGCCGGTGACGGAACGACGGACCTGGTCGACCGTGCGCACGGCGTCGGGCTCGAGATCTATGCCTGGACGCTGCGGCCGGAGAACCGGTTCCTGTCGAGACGCTTCAGGCGCGGAGCGGGTGCGGACAAGTTCGGAGACTGGCAGCGCGAGTTCGAGACCATCATGTCCACCGGTGTCGACGCCGTGTTCGCCGATCAGCCGGACCTCGCCGTCGTGGTGCGCGATTCGCTGTGAGTGAGGCCCTGGGGGTCTCGATACGCGCCTTCGGCGCTACTCAACATTGACGGTGGCTGCGCCTTCGGCGCCAGGCGCCGCGTGCAGCGAGAAGCGGCGGGTGCGGTCGGACGCCTCCAGGCTCCCTGTCGGGGGCGCCGCCTAGACTTGTCGCAGCATGACGACGCCTCCCGATACCCCTGTTCTCGACGACGCTGCTCTGGAAGGCGCGACGCGCGATCCCGAGGCCTTTCGGGCATCCGCGCCGATCATTCTCGACGGGGTCGACGTGGTCGGAGACGGGCACTCCTTCCGTCCGCGAGGAGGCGGCGACTCGTTGCTCGACGGTCTCAACCCGCAGCAACGTGTGGCCGTCGAGTACCGTGGCCAGGCCCTGCTCATCGTTGCGGGGGCCGGCTCTGGCAAGACGAGGGTACTGACGCACCGCATCGCGAGCCTGCTGGCCAACCGGGAGGCGTGGCCGAGCCAGATCCTCGCCATCACCTTCACCAATAAGGCGGCCGCCGAGATGCGGGAGCGCGTCGAGGCCCTGGTTGGCGAGAGCGCACAGGGCATGTGGATCTCGACGTTCCACTCGGCGTGCGTGCGCATTCTGCGCAGGGAGGCCGAGCACTTCGGCTACAACCGAAACTTCACGATCTACGACTCGGGCGACACGAGGGCTCTGCTCAAACGCATCATCAAGGACCTCGAGGCCGACACGTACGGGTTCACGCCCGGCAGTGCGGCAGCTCGCATCTCCAAGCTGAAGAACGAGCTTTCCGACGCCGACTCGTTCGCTCGCACCGCCAACCGGTCGGATCCCAAGGAGGCGATCTTCCTCGAGATCTTCCGGCAGTACAGCCGCGACCTCGAGCGGGCCAACGCCTTCGACTTCGACGACTTGATCGGCCAGACCGTCTACCTGTTCCGCGCGTTCCCGCACGTTGCGGCGCTCTACCAGCGACGGTTCAGGCACGTCCTGGTCGACGAATACCAGGACACCAATCACGCGCAATACGAGCTCATCCACATGCTTACGCGCCCCATCGAGCCTGAAGAGGTCGCCGAGCTCGAGGCGAAGGACTTCACCATGCGAGGCCTGGTCGACGGGTCTGGGCGGGTACCCGGGGCCTCGCTGACCGTGGTGGGCGACTCGGATCAGTCGATCTACGCGTTCCGTGGTGCTGACATCCGCAACATCTCCGAGTTCGAGCGCGACTTCCCCGGCGCCAAGGTCGTGCTGCTCGAGCAGAACTACCGCTCGACGCAGAACATCCTCTCGGCGGCGAACGCCGTCATCGCCAACAACTTCGACCGCAAGGACAAGAAGCTGTGGTCGTCGGGAGGCGACGGCGAGAAGATCGTCGGCTACACCGGGTATTCCGGTCACGATGAGGCCCAGTTCGTCGCCGACGAGATCGAGAAGCTGCACTCCTCGGGCGTGCCCTACAACGAGATCGCTGTGTTCTATCGCACCAATTCCCAGACGCGTGCACTCGAGGAGATCTTCATCCGATCTGCTCTGCCGTACCGCATCATGGGCGGCACCAAGTTCTACGAGCGTGCCGAGATCAAGGATGCGATGGCCTACCTCATCGCGGTAGCGAATCCCGCGGACGAGATGGCGCTGCGGCGCATCCTGAACACACCGAAGCGCGGCATAGGGCCGGCGACCGAGACTCAACTCGCGTCGTACGCGGAAGCGAACGGCCTCACGTACAGGCAGGCGATGCGGGATGCCGGATCCCTTGGTCTCGGTCCAAAGGTCACCAAAGCCATCGTCGACCTTGCCACCCTGCTCGACGAGGGCGCCGCGATGATCGACCCGGATGTCCCGAGCGGCGCGGCGAAGGTCAGCGACGTTCTCGTGCACCTGCTGAAGGGCTCCGGCCTGGTCGATGCCCTGCGCGCGAGCCGGGACCCGCAGAACGAGGCAAGGGCCGAGAACGTCGAGGAACTCGTGGCGGTGACCAAGGAGTTCGAGCGCAACAACCCGAGCGGAGGACTCGTCGAGTTCCTGACCGAGGTGTCGCTCGTGGCGGCCGCAGACGAGATCGACGACGCGAGCGGAACGGTCTCGCTCATGACGCTGCACACCGCCAAGGGCCTCGAGTACGACGTCGTCTTCATCACCGGCGTCGAGGAGGAACTGCTGCCGCACCGCATGTCTGCGAACGAGCCGGGCGGTCCAGCCGAGGAGCGCAGGTTGTTCTATGTGGGAATCACGCGTGCGCGCAAGCGGCTGTACCTCTCGCTGGCCATGACGCGTGCCCAGTTCGGAGATGTGGCAGTCGCGCTGCCGAGCCGGTACCTGCAGGAGATTCCCGGGGAGCTGATCGACTGGAGGCAGTCGCCCGGCTTCGCCAACTCGCGCGGCGGTACCCAGTCCCGTGCGCTGAACGCTCGCCGTCCCGAGCGCGGTCCGGACCGGGGCCTCACCGGAGCAGGCGGGTCGTTCGGTGCCAAGCCGGAGATCCCCGCAGCCGCCTGGCCCAACCGGGTCACGGCCCAGGTGCGCGACAACGGCGATCTCACGCTCGAGCCCGGCGATCGCATCCGTCACGTCGACTTCGGTGATGGACGTGTCACCGCTGTCACGGGCGAGGGGGCGAAGCGAGTTGCCCACGTTCAGTTCGACACGTCGGGCACGAAGAAGCTGCTCATCAAGATCGCCCCGATCGAGAAGCTCTGATCGTCCGGCCATCGGCGCGCGTCGGCTCCGCACTACACGCCGCCGTTCGGTTGACGGGAGTTGCGGCGAGCCCACCGTGCGAACAGCGCCGAGATCCCGAATAGCAGTGCTGACGTCGCGCCCAGCGCAACGCCGGCACGTGCCGGACCGTCGGTTGAGCCGGTCGCCGCGAGCCGGTCGATCTCGGCCGCAGGGGAGGCCGGCGCCTGCACCAGCACAGTCTCCGACGCTTCGCCGAATCGTGAGGTCCACGGTCTGACTCGGCTACGGCCCTCCTCCGGCTTGGTGTCGTCTGGCGTGACCGTCTCCACCCAGACGAAGTACCCGGCGGTCGGGAGTGTGCACGGTGGTGTCACGTACTCGCCTGGTCCATGATCGACCGGCGTCGTCACCTCGCACACGACGGGAGCATCGGCGGGCGGCGTATCGGCCGGGATCGGCTGCGAAGCAAACGGTCCGAGCAGCGTGCTCCGAACCGTGACCGGGACAGGGACGTATGGTCCGCCGTCTTCGCCGTACACGCCCCACTCCGACGTGGTGCCGGGCGCAGCGCCGATGCCGACCTGCAGGATGTCGTGCACCTGCCCGCCGGTGACGGCGATGACATCGCTTGCCTTCGTGGCGACCACGGGCTGGAACGGGAGTGAGGAGGGGCGCTGCGTCGACAGCTCCGCCTGCGCGGACGCCCGGCCGGGACCGGCTGTCAGCACGCTCTGTACTCCGGGTTGCGCCCGTGCAACGGTGACACTGTTGCCGAAGGGCAGGTTCGCGAATGACACCGACGCCGTGAGCTTCACGACGCCGTCTCCGGTGTCGGGCGTCAGCGGGTAGGCGACGCCGTTGCGCACCTTGTGCTCGTGCGAGCCGTCGGCGAAAACGGCGCCCTGCACCGTCGCGACTCCCTCGAACGCACCGGGCTCCGCGGTCGCCGATCCCGCCAGGTGTTCGACCTCGAGACCGGCCAAGAGGGAACTTGCACCGGTGGGATCGCGGTCGATTGCGAGTCGGGCGACGACGGACCTGGACGCCCCCTTCGGTGCATTCAGCTCAGCGAGCATCCGATTGGCGGTGTCGAGGACAGCACCCGCTCGGTCGCCCGCGCGCGCCGCGAGCGACTCCAGGCTGTGGCCGTTGAGGCCTGTGATCGTCCAGGTCGCCAGCTGCGCGGCCGCTGCCGTCACCTGGTCGTCGGTTCCGGCCCAGGTGCGCGAGATGTACGCCAGTCGCGCACGATCGTCGTCGGAGAATCGGCTGAGGTCCGCGGCGTCTACGGTCTCGAGCTCGTGCCCGGTCGGCGCCTGGCCGCCGAGATCGATGCAGAAGCCGCGGGTGCCGTCGGCCAGCGACCAGGAGCCGATCCACCAGCCGTCCGGCGACCTGAAGCCGACACCCGTGCCGGCTGCCGCGACGGCGCTGGCAGGGGAGGGCAGAAGGAGAACGCCCGTGAGGGCGAGCAGCACCGCCAGCAGCGCGACCAAAAGGGAGCGTCTGGGGTAAGGGTGTGAATGGCCGTGATGGATGCTCGTCATGCCAGGAACGTTGGCAGTCCTGCGACGGGCAGAAGCCGGTCGGATGCCCGAAGGTGCACAACGCAGGTTCCGCCTCGACTGTGGAGGAGGGGACTGTGGAGGTGGGGACTGTGGAGGGGGGCACTGTGGAGGACGGGACCGTGGAGAAGTCGACTGTGTAGGAGTCGACTGCGGAGGAGGGGAGGATGCCTGAAGTCTCGTACGGTGTAGACATGACGAACAGCACGAGCGCGCCCGATTCCGACGGACGCGGCGCGCTGCGCGAGAGCCTGAAATCCTTCGCCACCGAGGCGGTCAACGAGGCAACCCGCGATCTCGACCGGCTCTCACTGGATGAGCAGGTTGCGCTGATGTGCCGGCAGAACGCGACGGTGGCGGATGCCGTCGCCGCGTGCGCCCCGCAGCTCGCCTCGGCCATCACCCTCGTGGTCGACGGGATGCGAGCTGGCGGTCGGCTGATCTACGTCGGCGCCGGAACGCCCGGACGGCTCGGCGTGCTCGACGCGAGCGAGATACCGCCCACGTACGGCATGGATCCGTCGCGGGTGGTGGGCGTGATCGCGGGCGGGGACGCGGCCATCCGCACCGCGGTGGAGAACGCAGAAGACGACGACGTCGCCGGTGCCGACGCCATGGACGATCTCTCGGTGGGCGAGCACGACACGGTGGTCGGGATCTCGGCATCCGGTCGCACCCCGTACGTGCTCGGTGCGCTGAAACGTGCCCGTGAGCTCGGAGCGAGCACTGTCGGGTTCGCGTGCAACGCGGGGTCGGCGATCGGGGAGGCATCCGATGTCGCGATCGAGACCGTGGTGGGACCCGAGGTCGTCACCGGTTCGACGAGACTCAAGGCCGGAACCGCCCAGAAGATGGTACTCAACACCATCTCGACGCTCGCAATGGTGCGTCTCGGCAAGGTGTACGGAAACCTCATGGTCGACGTGCGGGCCACGAATGAGAAGCTCCGAGCGCGCTCCGAGCGCATCGTGATGCTGGCGACGGGCACCGACGCCAGTACGGCCGCCGACGCGCTCACCGAGGTCGACGGCTGGGTGAAGGCCGCGATCCTCGTGGTGCTCACCGGTCTCGACGGCGATGCCGCCGTGCGTCTGCTGAATGAGCACGACGGAATGCTGCGCGAGGCGATCGGCGCAGCACAGGCGGGCTGAGCGGCGGCCGTCCTCGGAATCCGGGCCGGGAAGTCAGCCGGCAGACCGGTCCATCCACCACTCGGTGAACGAAACGGCGCGTCCGTCTGGCGCGAAGTCGATCACCCAGAGGTTGCTGAACGTGGTGTCCGCATAGACCGTCTCGCCCTGCACGAACGCGCGGTCCCCATCCTCTCCCACCTGCTGCCACGTGAAGGATGCGTCGCCTGGCTCGTCTTTGCGCTCCAGCCACTGCCGCACGATCTCGTCGCTGCCTCGCCAGGGCTCCCGGAACGGCGCCGTGTAGTACGCGGCATCGTCGGTGAAGAGCGTGCGGATGTCGTCAGGCGAATTCGATTGCCACGCCCGGACGTAACCGTTGATCCAGTTCTGTACTCGTTCGCTCATGGTCCGGTTCTACCCGGAACCTCCGACAGCACGCGGTGGTGCTGCTCGAGGCGTTTAACCGGCCCTGCCGACAATGCAAGCATTGCCCCGGCAAGCCTCAATCGTCTGTGATCGCGCTTCGCGCTCAACATGCTCAATCGGCTTGCCGATGAATGCAAGCATTCCCCGGCAAGCCTCAATCGCATGTCAGTGGGTGGTCGCACCATGGATGCATGACGAAAGACGAGCAGTTCATCATCGAGAACGCGGCGGCAGACGACGACCTCGACCTGCTGCTCGCCACCCACCGTTGCGCCGACTGTGCGGAGTACGCATTTCTCGAGGTGCTCACGCCGGACGGGGCGATGCTGTGGTTGTGTGCGGGCTGCGCAGACGAGCGCGAGCAGGAGGAGCAGGCCGCTGAACGGGCGGAACCGGCCAGAGCCGCCTGACGCATGGTCGTTCTCCGCACCGAGCGCCTCGTGCTGCGCCCGTTCACCCTCGACGACGTCGACTTCCTCTTCGACATGTACTCCCGCTGGGAGGTGCAGCGTTTCATCGGGCGGGATCCGCGCGTCATGGAAGATCGCACCGAGGCGATCGCGCGGGCAGAGCGCCTGGCCGCGCTCGAGCATCCGGTGCGCGGAGTCTGGGCCATCACCGACGCGACGTCGGAGCGGCAATACGGCGCCCTCCTACTGAAAGACCTTCCCGCATCGGGACCATCCGCCCCTCTTGAGGCGTCTGGGGAGACCGAGATCGGCTGGCACCTGCACCCGGATGCCTGGGGGCGCGGCTTTGCGAGCGAGGCGGCGTCGCGCGTGCTGCGGCACGCATTCGACGGCGGCATCGAAAGGGTCCTGGCCGTGACGCACCCGATGAACACCGCCTCGCAGCGTGTCGCTCAGCGCATTGGAATGAAGGACATGGGCATCACGGACGACTACTACAACACCACGTGCTCTCTCTTCGGCATCGACCGGCCGGAATCTGACGGCTGAGCGCAGCCTGGTCTGCGGCCTCAGTCCTGGACGGTGTTCGTGAGCACGCCGGCCGACATCAGGGTGTTGTAGATCGCCGTCGCTGTCTGGCCGAACGCCGTGTCGATCTTGTTCAGGCCGAGCACGCCACCCTTGAAGAACCCGACCGCGAGGTTCTTATCGAGGCGCGCGACCAGCTGGCCGGCGGCATCCACGAAGAACTGCACGCCGAACGTGATCTGGAAGTTGTCGCCGGCGAGGGCACCGACGAACACCGTGGTGGTCATGTTGCCGCGGCGCGCATACCAGTTGCCATCGGACTGCACCTCGACGACGAATCCCTGAGAGTTCAGGGCGCTCGCGATGAGGTGCTTCGCTGCCTCGTGATCGCCGGCGATGAAGCAGTCGTAATAGGAGGACACCGATCGCCTTTCATCCGACAGCGCCGCGGTCTCCGGTGGCGGCCGTCCCGTCGGCGAAAGCCTAGGGGAGCGAGGATGCCCGGCGCATCCAACCGTGTCGGCTCGCCTCGGAGCGCAGCCTCCGCAGCAGCCGATCCCGCACGACGTGACGGATGCGCAAGGGCAGACGTGGGTAGACCGCTGCAGTGAGCGACATCATCCGTTCGTACCGCCGCCGGTTGCGTTCGGTGAACGCGAGCCCGTACTGCGCACGCAACTCCGCAGGCAGCAGTGCAACGGTCGCGAGTCTCGCCCAGGGCATGAGCGCGCGCATCCACAGCGGAGCACGTTCAGCGCGTAGCAGGTCGCCGGACACGCGTCGGGCCGCCGGAAGCACGCTCAAGTGCTCGAGCGCGTCGCGCCAGTACTCGTCGAAATCCGCACGGGTCGCCGGCCAGGCATCCGTCGGCAGCTGAAGCGACGTGCCGACCGCGGCGAACTCTCGGTACACGCGATCGGCGGATGCCTCGTCGAGCCGCCCGAAAACCCGCTCGTACACGCGCACCGCGGTCCAGTACAGCGTCGCCGTGACCCAGAGCTGCAGATCTGGATCGAAGGCGGTGTAGGCGGGTTCCACCCGGTTCGGTCCGCCGTGTACGGGACCGTGAGCGCGGTCGACGACGCGACGCATCGCACGCACGTCGTCCTGCGTTCCGCACGCGACCGCTGTCACGTAGGTGAGCGTTCCGACCAAACGGTCGTACGGACGTGAGGCGAAGTCGCTGTGCTCGGCGACTCCCCGCCCGACCGAAGGATGCGCGAGCTGCAGCAGGATGGCGCATCCGCCGCCGGCGAGCACGATCCACTCGCCGCCGACATCCTGCAGCCCGATGGGGCCGCCGTGTCGCTCCGCCATGGCGGCAACGTAGCCGCTTTTGCTGAACCGCCCGCAGAGAGAACCGCCGCGGCGCTCGGGTAGGCTGTCGGTGGCAATTTATCTCGGCGTCGAGCTATCTGACTGAAGTGCCCATCAGCCCACACCGCCGGCGACAGAAGGTCGTCTGCGGCCCGGCCCGCACCGACCGCCATTTCACCGCAAACGGATTGGGAAGCAGTGGATCTTTACGAGTATCAGGCACGTGACCTGTTCGAGAAATACGGGGTCCCGGTGCTGCCGGGTATCGTCGCGGACACTCCAGAAGAGGTGCGCGCGGCATCCGAGAAGCTGGGCGGCGTGACCGTCGTCAAGGCGCAGGTCAAGACGGGTGGTCGCGGCAAGGCCGGCGGCGTCAAGGTGGCGAAGACCCCGGACGACGCGGAGGCCGCAGCCAAGGCCATCCTCGGCCTCGACATCAAGGGGCACGTGGTGCGCCGGGTCATGGTGGCGGCGGGGGCGAGCATCGCCAGGGAGTTCTACTTCTCGGTGCTGCTGGACCGTGCGAACCGCTCGTACCTGTCGCTGGCCAGCGTAGAGGGCGGCATGGAGATCGAGCAGCTCGCGGTGGAGAAGCCCGAAGCGCTCGCTCGTGTCGAGGTCGACCCCATCACCGGTATCGACGAGGCGAAGGCCAAGCACATCGCGAAGGCCGCCGGGTTCCCCGATGACCTGATCGACGCCGTCGCGCCAGTGCTCATCAAGTTGTACGACGTGTACAAGGGCGAGGACGCCACCCTCGTCGAGGTCAACCCGCTGGTGCTCACCGGTGAGGGAAACATCATCGCCCTCGACGGCAAGGTGACGCTCGACGCCAATGCCGACTTCAGGCATCCGGAGCACGACGCGCTCGAGGACAAGGCGGCCGCCGACCCCCTCGAGGCGAAGGCCAAGGAGCACGACCTCAACTACGTCAAGCTCGACGGCGAGGTCGGCATCATCGGCAACGGCGCAGGACTTGTCATGAGCACGCTGGATGTGGTCGCCTACGCAGGCGAGAACCACGGCGGCGTGAAGCCGGCCAACTTCCTCGACATCGGAGGCGGAGCATCCGCCGAGGTGATGGCTGCGGGCCTGGATGTCATCCTGAACGACCCGCAGGTGAAGAGCGTCTTCGTGAACGTGTTCGGTGGAATCACCGCCTGCGATGCGGTTGCCAACGGGATCGTCGGTGCGCTGGACATCCTCGGGCCGGAGGCGTCGAAGCCGCTCGTCGTGCGCCTTGACGGCAACAACGTGGTGGAGGGTCGTCGCATCCTCACCGACTACAACCACCCGCTGGTCACGCTCGCCGAGACCATGGACCAGGGCGCCGACAAGGCCGCCGAGCTGGCCGCCGCGTAGCGGCAGCTGCGCCGGAAAGGAACACAGAACTCATGTCGATCTTCCTCAACAAGGACTCGAAGGTCATCGTCCAGGGCATCACCGGCGGCGAAGGCACCAAGCACACGGCGCTCATGCTCAAGGCCGGAACGCAGGTCGTCGGCGGCGTCAATGCGCGCAAGGCCGGCACCACTGTCGCGCACACCGCTGCGGACGGTTCGGCGGTCGAACTGCCCGTCTTCGGCACCGTCGTCGAGGCCATCGAGAAGACCGGGGCGGATGCCTCGATCATCTTCGTGCCGCCGGCTTTCGCCAAGGATGCGATGGTCGAGGCCATCGACGCCGGGATCCCGCTGCTCGTGGTCATCACGGAGGGCATCCCCGTTCAGGACAGCGCGGAGGCGTGGGCGTACGCCAAGCAGAAGGGCAACAAGACCCGCATCATCGGACCGAACTGCCCTGGCATCATCACGCCTGGCGAGTCGCTCGTGGGCATCACGCCCGCCACGATCACGGGCAAAGGCAACATCGGGCTGGTCTCGAAGTCCGGAACGCTGACCTACCAGATGATGTACGAGCTGCGTGACCTCGGATTCTCGACCGCTATCGGCATCGGCGGTGACCCGATCATCGGCACCACGCACATCGATGCTCTCGAAGCGTTCGAGGCCGACCCCGAGACCAAGGCGATCGTGATGATCGGCGAGATCGGCGGCGACGCCGAGGAGCGTGCTGCCGACTTCATCAAGGCGAACGTGACAAAGCCGGTCGTCGGCTACGTCGCCGGATTCACGGCGCCAGAAGGCAAGACGATGGGCCACGCCGGCGCAATCGTGTCCGGTTCGGCTGGCACTGCGCAGGCCAAGAAGGAAGCCCTCGAGGCAGCGGGCGTGCGCGTCGGAAAGACCCCGAGCGAGACGGCACAGTTGCTGCGCGAGGTCGTCGCAGGGCTGTAGACCGGAACGGCGGATGCCGCGGCGCGCGACGCAACGGCTTCGTCGCACCGAGAGATCAGAGCGCAGCCGCTTCCCTGAGGGCACCACGCATGAGCGGGGGGTGCGCGACGGGAGGCGGCTGCGCTTTTCGTTTCGGGGCCGGGTGCAGCTCGAAGGGCGCCGGGCGACGGGTCGGGGCTGTGCTGGAATCGGAACATGAGCACGGACACAGCAGTCACCAGCGACGACCTGAGTCGGTTGCGGCCCGTCGGCGGTTGGCCGGAGTGGGTGACGGCGGTTCCCTATGTCACCGCTGCGCACCCCGGGCAAAGGCATCCTCGGCCTATACGCGAAGGCGCAAACTGCCAGCGGTATGCGTACGGGCTGTTGGCCCTTTTCGGTCGATCGGTTCCACCGCAACGTTCGAGCGAGCTCTGGGCCGACCCCGCTTTCGTTCACGTCTCGCCTGAGGCACGTGAGGATCTGGATCTTGCGTTGTTCAACGCCACCGACGACCCGTGGGGAGCTCATGTGGCCGTCGTCTGGGGGGACCGACTTCTGCACCTCTGTGCAGAAGAGGGCCGTCCGGCGATCTGGGGATGGCGTGACTTCGCGAGTCGGGAGCGGTACGCAACCGTTTTAGGGATCGTGCGAGTATCGCCGCCGGTTCAGGCGCTTGTTACGTGAATCGGGTCGTGCTGCGCGAGCGAGCGCAACTCGTCTGCGATGGCGGCGCGCAGGGCATCCTGGTCGGGCCCGAGGGTGGTCGCCGGATCACGCCAGTTCTCCAGGTTGTAGAGCCACACCGGTCGCCAGACGAGCTCGGGAGGCTCCCACTCGTAGCGCGGCCAGACGTGTGCGTGCACGAACGCATCCGCGTTGCCGAGGATGTCGATGTTCACTCTGCGGAACGCGGGATCGAAGCGTCGGCACGCGCGCTCGACGGCCGTCGCGAGCAGGTCCACGTCGGCGAGAAAGCCCACCCGCTCGGCTCGGGGGAGTTCGGCTAGTGCCTTTGCTGCAGGGTTCTTGCTGAGGAGAACGCAGTACCCGGGAAGGAACTGCACGTCGCCCATGACGGCGTACCCGCTCGAGAGTTCCGCCAGCAGTGTCGGGTTCTCGCCGCGTGCGCACGAGCCGATCCGGTCTTGTCGCCAATCCATCGAGATCGAGGGTATCCGTAGCCAGCACGGCTGCCCGCAGTAGAGTTGCCACGCAACGACCAGGGCTCGAACAGTGCCCTGGATTCGGGAGCACCGCTACACGTGACGGCGTAATCCTGAGCAGCCCCTTCGATGAAGGATGCCTGTGAGCGGGCGCGCCCGCCCCGTGGCCGGGCCGGGCGCCGGTAGGGTCGTCACCGCATGAACCGCATCACCGTCATCCTGCTCGCCGCGCTCGACGCGGTGATTGCGCTCGGCGTCGGCCTGGCGATACCGCTCGTGCCGCTCACCGTCGCGTGGGCCCTGCAGTTCGATGTGACGAGCGACTGGACGCCCTTCTGGCGGGCTGGGGCAGACATCTGGCTGCTCGGGCACGGTGCCGACGTCACGCTCACGCTCGACCCCGTGGCGTCTGCGACGTTCGGGCTGAGCGGCACGAACGTGTTCACGGTGAGCGTTGCAGCCCTGGGCATCGCCCTGCTGACCGTCGTCTTCGGATTGCACACCGGCCGACGCGCATGGGCCACTCCGCACCCGCTCTCGGCCGCCGTCTCGGGTGTCGCCACCTTCGCCGTGCTCTCCGCGCTCGTCACGCTGAGTGTGCACACCGGGCCGGCGGTGCCGTCGCTTCTGCAGGGATCGCTGCTTCCCCCGATGGTGTTCGCACTCGGGATCGGGATCGGCGTCGTGGCGGCCGAGTTGCAGGATCGAGCGGATCGGGCGCGCTCGGACCCGCCACGGGGCGAGCGGCCATCTGGTGCCCCCGCTCTGCCATGGCCGGTGCGGGGGTGGAGTCCGGTGGTACGCGCGGTGATCGCGGCCGGCCTGCGTGGGGGAGTCGCGGCATCCGCTCTCGTCGTCGCGGCATCCGCTGTGCTGTTGGCCGTTCTCATGCTCCTCAACTACGGCCGCATCGTTGGCCTCTACGAGGCGCTGCAGCCGGGAGTGCTCGGAGCGATCGTGCTCACGCTTGCACAGCTGGCGCTGCTGCCGAATGCCGTGATCTGGAGTGCGTCGTGGATGGCGGGACCGGGATTCGCGATCGGTACCGGGTCGTCCGTCGACGTCGCACAGACGTCGCTCGGACCGCTGCCGAACGTGCCGTTGTTCGGGGTGCTGCCTCAGGCAGACCCGGCCTTCGGGCTCGTCGCGGTACTCATTCCCGTGTTGTGCGGCGTGGGTGCGGGCATCCTGTCGCGACGCCGACTCGACCGGATGCCGGGGTGGGGCGCTGGACGCCTCGCGCTCGTCGTGGTGCTGAGCGCGGTCTGCTCCGGGATCGTGCTCGGACTGTTCGCGTGGTGGTCCGCGGGCGCGATTGGTCCCGGACGTCTGCAGCATGCCGGACCGAATCCGCTGCTGGTCGGTGCAGCCATCGTGGTCGAGGTGGGGGTCGGTGCCGCGATCGGGATCGCGGTGCGCAGACAACCCGCGGAAGCCGCGGCTCGCGTGAGTCTGCGTGAGCGTCGGATCGGCGGTTTCGCTGCAGAGCCGACGCGAGCGGCGACGAGTGGACAGGCATCCGCTGGCACCGGCGCCATGGCCGGATGGCTCGCGCACCTGGACGACGACGCCGACGATGTGTGGTCCTTTGCCGCCGACGGGAGAGAGTCTGACCTGAGTTCCGGGTCGTCGAAGGGCGCGAGGGACGCCCGTGGTGTTGAGGACATTTGGGCCGCCGAGGATGCTCGTGGCGGGGAGGACGGCCGCGCGGCGACGGCTAATAGGTCTGCCGCCGACGCTCGCGGTGCGAAGGATGCGCCGTCGACGAAAGATCGGAAGGCGCGCAGCTCCAAGGCTGGGAAGGCGGAGTCGGGGAGGCCAGAGCCCAGCAAGTCGCGGACCTCGGAGTCGGGAAGGTCGCGGAACGCCGCTGAGCCTTCTGACCGGGAGACAGGTCCGGATGGCGGCTCGCGCATAGGCGCGAGGGGTCTGGTTCGTCCGTCGGCGCCGCGCGTGCCGACTCCCCGAGGGCGACTTCCGCGGGCTTACCGGGAACGTGACTTCGCGGAACCCGAGTTCGCCCGGCACGAGACGTCTGACGGGGACGACGGGTAGGACGACCTCGTGCCCTTGGGCTGGGTGCCTGTGGGGCCGGATGCGTGGTTCAGGTTGGATATCGGGGCCGTACGACCGAGGCGACTCGGGGCCGTATGACCGATGCGACGGGTGCGGTCAGCTGGGCATCCTTTAGGTCCCGGTGGGTCCCTCGGGTCCCGATTGGTCCCGACAGGTCCCTCGGTGACGATCCCGCGGTTGTTCTTGGACGACGCGTGCGGGTAGTGCGGTTGAGTGTTTGTGCGCCCTTCGTCCAGAACGTCTTTGCGCGGTCGTCCGCCTAACCTCGTGGCATCTCGAGTCCATGAAAGTCGTGTCGGCGAGTCCGCCGACGTCGAGTCCGCCGACGTCCAGTCCACCCACGACCGCTCGACGTCTTGTCCTCCACAGCCCACTGGCTCGCATCGTTGTCCACAGGAAACAGGGGTTGATCTGGGGTTTGTTTGCGGGATTGTCGGTGGGTGGTGGTTGGGTGGAACCATGAACGAGATCACCGAACAGCTGGAAGCAGTCACTGCTGCTGCTCGTGCCACGGTGACCGTTGACGAGGTTCCCGCCCTCAGTGATGCGGTGTTGTTGGCGGCGATGGCGGCGATCGAGAACCTCGGTCGTACCGTGGATGCGCTGCGGGTGGCGGTGGCGGCCGAAGCAGCAGAACGCTCCCGCCCCGTGCTCGGGTCCGACCGGTTGTCGGCCAAGCATGGCTGCCGCACCGCCTACGAGTTGATCGCCCGGGTCACGCAGGTCGCCGAACGCACCGCCGTGCAACGATGCCGCCTTGGGGCTGGGGTTCGCGGCCGGCAGACGCTGACGGGCGACGCCCTGCCGGGGAAGTTCCCAGCTGTCGCCGAGGCGATGGGCGACGGCGAAATCGGTGTTGACGCCGCTGCTGTGATCATCAGCTGCCTTGGTGCGGTGGAGAACCGGGCAGAACCAGTGCTGCTCGAGGCGGCCGAACACGCCCTGGTCGGATGTGTGCTCGGGGTCGACACGGCTACCGGGGAACGCATCACCCCGTTCACCGCGGACCAGACGCGAGTGCAGGCCCTGCAATGGCAGGTTGCCCTGGATCCGGATGGTGTGGCACCGCGGGAGGCGGCAGCGATGCTGCACCGCGGGTTCAGCAAAACCGGGACCCGGGGGGACGTGTCGGTGTACCGGTTGGCGGCAATTCCGGAACTGGCCGGCAGACTGGACCGGTTGTTGGATGCGTTCCTGTCCCCGAAAACCACCGGCCGCTTCCTCACCCCCGAACAACACGCCGAAGCGCTGGTGTCCGGGGATCCCCGCACCCCGGCGCAGCAACGGCATGACGCGTTGATCAGCATCCTGGATGCCGCCTCCCGCAGCGCCGACATGCCCACCATCGGCGGTGCTGCCCCCACCGTGCTGGTGTCCGTATCCGCCGACGAGCTCACCTCAGGCACCGGTGCGGGGTGGATCGACGGAATCCCAGAACCTGTCTCGATCGGTACGGTGAAGCAGTTCATCTGCACCGGCGGGGTGCAGAAAGGGTACTTCAGCCCGGGCGGACGTCTGATCGCGTTAGGGTCCCCGGAACGCGGGTTCACCCCACAACAACGCCGCGGCATCAGCCTCCGCGACGGCGGCTGCACCATCCCCGGCTGTGCAATTCCCGCCGGATGGTGCGAAATCCACCACGTCCAAGAATGGTCCCGCGGTGGACCCACCCACACCGACAACGGGGTGCTGCTGTGTTGGTACCACCACCACACCATCGACACCTCCGGATGGCAGATCACCATCCACGACGGCATCCCCTACGTACGACCACCGGTGTGGATCGACCGCACACGACAATGGCGACGCACCACCAAATCCCGCGCCCTCACACCACCAGGAAAGAAGACCACCACAACCGTCATGCGCACATGACGGTGGGAGCGTCTGGCCTTGTCCTCTCGGTCAGCTTGTCTCGGTCAGCTTGTCTCGGTCTTGTCGTCTCGGTCAGCTTGTCTCGGTCTTGTCGTCTCGGTCAGCTTGTCTCGCTCTTGTCGTCTCGGTCGTCTCGCTCCGTCTTCTCGCCTCGGGGATCCTCTCGCCCTGCTCTCGCCCTTCTCTCGCCCTGCTCTCCTCTTGCGATCGACACAGCGCGATCGGCGCAGCGCTCTCGGCGCAGCGCTCTCGGCGCAGCGCTCTCGGCGCAGCATGAGGCGCATCCCGCATCGCACGTGATGTGTGTGTTTATCTCTCCAGCCGCGTCGTCGCCCGCACTCGCTCCTGCCCAGCACCTCCCGCTCTCCCGCTCTGCCGCCCGGCACCTTCCGCTCATCCGCGCGGAACGGCCGCCCGCCGCCGGTAGGCTTGACGCGTGCTGTCGCTCGTCGTGCTGGTCTCGGGCCAGGGATCCAACCTGCGTTCGCTGCTCGAGGCATCCGAAGATGCGCAGTTCCCGGCACGCGTGGTCGCCGTAGGTAGCGACCGCGACGACGCGGGAGGCCTCGAGGTCGCCGAGGAGTTCGGCATCCCCACGTTCACCGTCGCGTTCTCGTCATTCGACGACCGGGCCGAGTGGGGCGACGCCATGCTCGAGCAGATCACGCAATGGGCCCCTGACCTGGTCATTCTCTCCGGATTCATGCGGCTGTTCCCACCGCGGGTCGTCGAAGCGCTCAGCCCGAACATGATCAACACGCATCCGGCGTTCCTGCCCGAATTCCCTGGTGCGCACGCCGTGCGGGATGCCGTCGAAGCCGGCGTCAGCCAGACCGGGGCGAGCGTGATCATCGTCGACAACGGAGTCGACACCGGTCCGATCATCGCCCGGGAGCGCGTACCCGTGCTGTCCGACGACACCGAAGCCGGGCTGCACGAGCGCATCAAGATCGTGGAGCGCCGCCTTCTCATACAGGCCGTTCTCGACATCGCCAACGGACACATCGACCTGAAGGAACTGGCAACAGCATGAGCGCCGCCCACGCAGCCGACCCGAGCCTCTATCGCGAACGCAACGTCATCCCGGTGCGTCGGGCTCTGCTCTCCGTCACGGATAAGACCGGAATCGTGGAGCTCGCCACCGTGCTGAACAGGGCTGGCGTCGAACTCGTCTCGACAGGCAACACGGCGCGCACCATCCGCGATGCCGGCATCGACGTGACCGACGTTTCCGAGCTGACGGGATTCCCCGAGTCGCTCGGAGGACGCGTCAAGACCCTGCATCCCGCAGTGCACGCAGGCCTGCTCGCCGACCTGCGCCTCGAAGATCACGAGACGCAGCTGGCAGAGCTGGGCATCCGCCCCTTCGAGCTCGTCGTCGTGAACCTCTACCCGTTCGCACAGACCGTGGCGTCGGGAGCCGAGCCGATCGAGATCGTCGAGCAGATCGACATCGGGGGTCCCGCGATGGTGCGGGCATCGGCGAAGAACTTCGCGAACGTCGCCGTCGTGGTCGACCCGTCGCGGTACGAGGACGTGGCGGATGCCATCACCTCGGGCGGTACGACGCTCGCCCTCCGCACACAGCTCGCCCGCGACGCATTCCGGCACACCGCCGGCTACGACGTTGCCGTCGCATCATGGCTCGGCAACGTGCTCGCGCCCGACGATGCGGACGACGCCGAGGGCGCGCAACTGCCCGCGTGGGTAGGAGCAACCTGGCAGCGGAAGGCATCCCTCCGCTACGGGGAGAACAGCCATCAGCCCGCCGCACTGTTCGAATCGCCTGGAGGCAACGGCATCGCTCAGGCGGAGCAGCTCGGCGGCAAAGAGATGTCGTACAACAACTACGTCGACGCCGACGCCGCACTACGCGCCGCATTCGACTTCGAACGACCCGCGGTCGCCATCATCAAGCACGCCAACCCGTGCGGCATCGCCGTCTCCGACGACATAGCGGATGCCCACCGCAAAGCACACGAGTGCGACCCCACCTCCGCGTTCGGCGGCGTCATCGCGGCCAATCGCACCGTCACACTCGCCATGGCGCAGTCCGTCAAGCCGATCTTCACCGAGGTCATCGTCGCACCCGACTACGAGCCGGAAGCGCTCGAGCTGCTGCAGACCAAGAAAGACCTGCGCATCCTCAAGCTGCAGCCCGGCTTCCAGGCACCGGTCGCTGAGGTCAAGCAGCTCTCCGGAGGCATGCTCCTGCAGGTGGCGGACCACCACTTCGCACCGGCATCCGAGTGGACGCTCGTGGCAGGCGAACCGGCCGACGCGGCCACCCTGGCAGACCTCGAGTTCGCCTGGACCGCGTGCCGCGCGGTGAAATCCAACGCCATCCTGCTCGCCTCGGGGGAGGCATCCGTCGGGGTCGGGATGGGCCAGGTGAACCGCGTCGATTCGTGCGACCTCGCGGTCAAGCGCGCGGGCGAACGGGCCGTCGGATCGGTCGCTGCATCGGATGCCTATTTCCCGTTCCCGGACGGCCCCGAGATCCTGATTCAGGCTGGCGTGAAGGCCATCGTGCAGCCGGGCGGATCCATTCGAGACCAGCTCTCGATCGATGCTGCGAAGGCCGCGGGCGTCACCATGTACCTCACGGGAGAGCGCCACTTCTTCCACTGAAAAGGGGGCACTTCTTGCGCTGAAAAGGGGCGAGAAAGCGCTTTCGGCCGCGGACGGCGACTGCCGTCGGGCACTCTTGCCCGTCTTGGCGGAGTGCTCATATGAGCAGTATGGGTGCGGAACGCAGCCGAACCGCTCACCCCCTCTTCGGGGTTGGACCACGAGACGGCGATTTCGCAAGATCCGCTCAAGCGCGCGCCACGAGCGGCAGAGGAGCCGACGGCGGCAGGCGGTCGCCGGAACGGCGCCCAGAATATTCGTTGCACCCGGTGCTGCCCGGGTCTAGCGTCACCCGTGTCGACCGTCCGGGTCGAGGCGTTTCGGGGCGCTGCGAACGGACGGGCAGTTCGGGGTTGAGGCGTGGCACGGGGTATGCCAACGAGAGCGAACCGGGTCTCTGGTTCGAGAAGCTCTCTCGCGCGCCCTCCACGACTGCGCCGACGACTGGGCCTGGTCTTCGCCGCCGTGATCGCGGCATTCGCCCTCGCCCTTGCACAATCCGTCGTGATCGGAGCGCCGGCACAGGCGTCTTCACCGACAACGCAGCGCACCGTGACCGTGCGCGTGACGCTTCCGCAGGTGTCCGAGCCAGCGCCGGGCCAGGCACAGGCATCCACCTCGCAAGCACCAGCACCGGCGGATGCTTCCACACCGGCACCGCAGACCACGAGCGTGAGCCAGCAGCTCAACCCGTCGATCCTCGCCGCATTGCTCGCAGCACTCGCGAAGGCGCGGCAGCCGGTGACCGCGACCATCACGCAGCAGCCGGCTCAGACGTCGTCGCCGTACGGCTCGAACTGCCACATGACCAACGGCTCGGCACCGACGCAGACACCCACGACCACGGTGGATCCCGCAACCGGCACGGTCACGAGCTCGTCGTCGACGAGCACCTCGAGCAGCACCCTCGTCTGCGGTCCTGGCACCACCGGACCAGCGACGGTCGGCGGTTCGACGCAGACAGGCGGCTCGACGCCGACGCCCACGCCGACGCCGACCCCCACGCCCACGCCCACGCCGACCCCCACTCCGACGCAGACTTCGGACCCCACGCCGACTCCCGACCCGACGTCCACCCCCGACCCCGGATCGAGCAGCACTCCGACACCCACTCCGTCGTCCGGCGACAGCGGCACCGTCATCCACGGCGGCCAGGGGTCATCGCTCGGCACAGGCTTCGCCTTCGACGACACGGGATCTCAGGGCACCGCGACGCAAGACGCCGGAACCCAGTCGACCACTACCCAATCGACCACCGCCCGGGCGACCGACACGCAGTCGGCTCCGGCGTCCGACGGCTCCGCGACGGGCGCCCCCGCACCTGCCGCGTCGAGTTCGGACTCGGGCACGTCTGACTCGGGTGCGTCGGACTCGGGCGCCGCGGCTTCCGGAAGCGACACGTCGACCTCGCCGGCATCGACGCCGGCATCGAGCGACGCTTCGTCGGGTACCGGTGCAGCCGGGTCCAGCGCATCCGGAACGGATGCGACCAGCACGGGCGCTGCTGACTCGGGTACTCCCGATGTGGTGGGCTCCGCAGCCGGAGCATCCGCTGGCGCAGCAGCAACCGGCACCGCGGCCGACGCGGCGAGCACGGCGCAGACGGGCACGGCGGCGAACGGCACGGCAACTGCCGGCGCGGCGGCGACCGGCTCGGCGACGCAGACCGCGGCCGCTGCGTCGACCACGTCCGGCGCGTACACGTACACCGCCGACACGACGAGCGCGGCACACAGCGTTCGGGTCTACGTCGACGGTGCCGACTTCGTGATCGACGACGGCGGGGTGCTCACCAGGGTTCCGCTGAGCTCGCTCGTGTCGGCGAACATCCGCAGTGCAGGCGGCAACGCCATGACGCTGACCATCGACACGTCGGCAGATCCCGTGACGGTGCCGATCACCTTCACCGGCTCGGGCGCCGACACCGTCGCCGTGATCGGGAACAACCTCGACTGGACCGCCGACTCGACCTCGTCCGGCACCGTCGCATCGTCGGGGCTCGCCGGAGTCAGCTACGCGGGGGCGCAGACCATCGTCGCTTCCGGACAGGGCGCGAACCTGCACGGCCCGGCGGCCGACACGACCTGGAACGTCACGGGTCACGGCACCGGCACCATCGCAACGCAGGCCACGGGCACCGCCGCGACGGGTACCAGCTCAGGTAGCGGGGCGGGCCGAGTGCAGAGCTTCAGCGGCTTCACGAACCTGCGTGGGGCATCCGGCAACAAGGACACGTTCGTGTTCTCATCCGCCGGCTCGGTCGACGGCATCGTCGACGGCGGCGCCGGCGGATACGACACGCTCGTCGTGAACGGGAGCGGCGGTCGGGCGGTGTCCACTCCGAGCGACCCGTCGAGCGGCGCCGTCTCGCTCGGCGGAAGCACGATCCGCTACACGGGACTCGAGCCGGTGACCATCACTGGCGTCGCCGACGTGGTGGTCAACCCGTCGACGGCGAACGACACCGTCACGGTCACCTCGGACGGCGCCGGCCACATCATCGTCAGCTCGCCGGCGATGGAAACGCAGACCATCGACATCCCGACCGGATCGCTTACGATCCAGGCGACGGCGAGTGGCATCACCGTCACGGTCACCGGCAACCTGTTCCTGCCGGGCGCCCGCCTCGAGATCGATGCCGCGACGATCACGGTCGCAACCGGCATCACGATCGATACCCGCTCAGGAGCATCCGCCGCCGACGTGATGTTCGCCGCGACGGATGCCGAGACCGGCTCGCCGGCATCGGCTTCCGTCGTCGTCGACGGCGCAACCATCCACGGCAACTCGATCACCTTGACGGCGACGGCGACTCAGACTCCATCGGGAACGCCGGTCGTCGGACAGAACGTGCTGAGCGCGGCATCCACAGCACTCGTCTCCGTGATCGGCGCCGCCGTGCTCGACGCACTCGGAGCCGTGCGGCTCGCGAGCTCGTCGACCGTGACCGCCACCGTCACCTCCACCGGATCCGGTGCCAGCTCGGCGACGGATGCCGCGGTCGCGACCGCGAGCATCGCGAGCACCGCAACGACGCGCGTCAGCGACACGGCGAACGTCACGGCGGGCGGGGCGCTCTCCCTCGTCGCCGCGAACAGCACGACGGTCACCACGACTGCCGATGCGACGGCGGCGACGGCCGGAGCAGGCATCGGCGTGACGAGGGTGACGAGCAACACGGCCGCCTACATCGACAGCGACTCGAGCCTGGGCGTCAGCGCCGGCAGTGTGGACGTCTCCGCCGACTCGGACAATGTGGTCGTCACGGTCGCGAAAGCGAGCCCGGGTGGCGCGACGCAGAACGACTCGTCGCCGGCCAGCAGCACCGATGGCACGGCCAAGGCGCCGGACGGCACGATCGACGTTGCCGGAGCGCTCGCGTACTCCGACGTGCAGCAGTCGACGCACGCCTACATCGCACCCATCGGAGGCGGCCTCGTCATCGCCGTGACCGATGCGAGCGGCCCGGGCGGTGCCTCGCCGATAAACGTGCACGCAGGCAACCGGGGCGGCTCGTCGGCCTCAGCCGACGGCAGCGCTGCCGCGAGCGACCCGAACGGCGTCGGCGTCGCCGTCGCGGTCAACCACGTCGACGCAACGACCGACGCACACATCTCGGGCACCACGTTCTCGGCACCCGCGGCGACCACGCCAACGGTGAACGTCGAGGCGATCACCAAGCCGGCGGCCGACGGCGCGACGAACACCTTCGGTGCGAGCGCGACATCAGGTGCAGGCGGGGCGCAGGACGTCGGAGTGGCCGGGGCGGTCGCCATCAACGTGGTGACGCTGAACACGACGGCTCAGGTAGCGGCAGGCGGCGGTCCCGTCTCGTTCAGCGGAACCGGTCAGGCGGCAGACATCGCACTTGTGGCGCGCTCGAACGACACCAACACGGCCAAGGCAGCACCAGGCACGGACGCGGGAGGTGCGGCGACCGGGATCGGGGCATCCGTCGCGCTCAACGTGATCAACGACACCACGGCGGCCGGGCTCGCCACGGGCTCGGCCCTGAACGGTGCTCACAACCTGACCATCGCGGCGGATGCCGCGTCGCCGGCCACGACCGAAGCGCACGGCGGCGCGTTCTCCGCCGACGTCGCCTTGGCCCCGGTGTACGCACTGACCACGTCGAACGTGACGACGACGGCCGACAGCCAGTCCGGTCCCGCACTCGTGCTCACTGGCGACTACACCGCGACAGCCCACCAGGTGGCGAGCGTGTCGACCACCGCGACCGGCGAGGCGCAGGGCGACGGCGCACTCGGCGTCGCGGTCGCACAGACGTACGCCAACCACCTCGTGCAGGCGACGACTCATCGCGATGTGACGGCGGCCGGCACGTTCAGCCTGACCGCAGACGGGGCATCGGCCGTCGTCACGACGGCGACCGCGTCGAGCACGGGAGCCGCGGGAACGAATGCCGCGCAGCATCCCTCACCCGCAACGCTCGCCACCGGGGCACGCACCTTCGCCGATTCCGAAGCGCCCGCCACGGGCGGCGCGCTGCCGGGCGGCGCCGGTGGAAGCGGCGACAGCCCGGGACCGGGCCAGCCCGCGACACCGGCCGGAACCGTGAGCGTTGCCGCCGCCGTCTCGATCACCGTGCACAGCGCGGGCGCCGACGCATCGGTGGACGGCGTCACCATCATCGCCAACGGAGTGAGCCTGGCCGCGACGGACAACGTGTCCGTTGCGACGAGCGCGTCGGGCGGACCGTCGACCCGCGCACCTCCGGGCGGCGGAACGAGCATCGCGGCAGCCGTCGCGATCACGCTCGCCGACATCGCCGTCACAGCGAACGTCGGACCGGCCAGCACCATCCAATCCACCTCCCTCACCCTCACAGCAGGCGTCGGCCCCACCAACGCCTCAGGAACCGCCGACAGCACCGACCGCATCGCCACCACAGCCACAGCAGGCGCAGGCAGCGGCGGCACACTCGGGGTCGCAGGATCCGTCGCCATCCAGTCCGCGACGATCACCACCTCGGCCTCCCTCCTCTCCAACGGCACCGGCGCAGCAGCCACCGGGCCGAGCGTGAGCCTCACGGGCGCCTTCTCCGCCCAGGCATCCGCAGTCGTCGCCTCGACCGTCTCGGCACTCATGGCCGACACCGGATCGGGCACGCCCACCACGGGCATCGGCGCATCGTTCGCCCTCGCACTGCAGAACGACACCACGACGGCCGCCATCGGCGACGGCGCCACCGTCACGGGAGCCACCGACGTCACGGTGGGGGCGACCACCTCAGACGGCGTCACCGCCGTCGCGAACGACGGTGCAGCATCCACCGGCGTCTCGGTCGCGCCGTTCTCAGCGGTCGTCACGGCCAACGTCACGACCACCGCATCGCTTGGCAGCGGCTCACCGCTCACCGCGTCGGGCACCATCGCGATCTCCGCCCAGCAGCAGACGACGGCATCCGCGACGGCCAGCGGCACCGTGCAGGGCGGCGCAACAGCCGCAGTCGGAGCTGGGCTTGCGCTCGTCATCGCCGACGACATCGTGACCGCCCGCGTTGCGCGGTCGGTGACGGCCGCTTCGATCTCGCTCACCGCGACAGGACTCGCCGCGAACACGGCGAGTTCGACGGCATCGACTTCTGGCGCACCGGCCGGGTCGGGCGGGGCAGGCACCGGGGTCGACACGAGCGTGACGGATGCCAAGGGTTCGGCTGCTCAGCTCGCCACCGACACCGGCAACGCCGGCCCTGCCGCCACCGCGGCGCCGAGCGCATCGACATCGCAGGGCGGAGTGGATGCCGCGGCGGCGATCGCGGTCGTCGTCGCGACGCCCACCGCGAAGGCATCAGTGGACGGGGCAGGCGTCGTGCTCAGCGCGACCGGCGCAGTGACGATCGCGTCTGCACAGAACGCGGACGCCACGACCACCGCAGACGGCTCCGCCGTCTCGACCGCGGATCTCGTGATCGGCGCGGCCGTCGCGATCGCGCTGCTGCATGCCGTGAACGACGCAGAGCTGCCCGTTGGCGACTCAGTGCATGCCGGCTCGCTCACGGTCTCGGCCACCGTGGCGGCCGACGGCAGCAATACCGGATCGACCGTGACCGCGCAGGCGACGAGCGGCGCGGGCGGCGGCAGCGTCTCGCTCGCCGGCTCGCTTGCGCTCGCGGTCGTGACACCGACCACGACGGCAGCGGTCGCAGGAGACGTGACGCTGACCGGTGGGAACCTCGTGGTGACGGCAGCCAGTGCCGTGACCTCGAGTGTGAAGGCGCAGCCGACGTCGGGAGGTGTGACGGCGACGAAGGCGGGTGTGGGGGCATCGGTCTCGCTCGACGTGGTCACCGACACGACGGCTGCGACGGTCGCAGGGAGCGTGACGGGCGTGGGGGGCGCCACGCTCTCTGCGACCACGGCTGACGCGGCGAAGGCCGAGGCGAAGTCTGGATCCGCGGGCGGCGGAGCGGCAGTTGCGCCCGCCGTCGCCATCGTGCTCGCGACCGTCGGCACGTCGGCCGCGGTGCTCGCCGGTTCCACGATCTCGACTGCCGGTTCGTTCCAGGCATCGGCCACGCAGAACGCCTCGGCCACCACGGCGGCGGGTTCCGCCGTTTCGGATGCCTCGTCTGCGGCGGTCGGCGTGAGCCTCGCCCTCACGATCGCGAACGACACGGTCACGGCCACGACGGCTCGGTCGCTGCAGGCCGGCGGAGACCTGACGTTGAAGGCATCCGGCATCGCCGCCTCGTCGTCACAGGCCACCGCCTCAGCGGCCGGTGCGCCCGACAACGGGAGCAGCGCAGGCGGCGCGGGCGGGTCCGGCGTGGACGACCAGGCGACCGCGCAGCGCGGTTTCGCCGACACGACGGCCGAGGACAACGGCGGCGCGAAGTCGGACTCCACAGCAACGCCGTCGGCGTCGACGAGCGACGGCGGCGTGAACGTGGCGGCGGCCGTGGCCATCGTGCTCGGCGAGTCCACGTCGAGCGCGGGCATCGACCCGGCCGTGACTGGTGCGGACCTCTCTGCCGTCGGGGCGGTCACTCTCGCATCCAGCGCGAACACCGATGCGTCGTCGTCAGCCGACGGCTCGGCCGTGGCCGCCGGTACCGCGTCCATCGGCGCGGGAGTCGCCATCACGTACGCGCACGTCGTCAACCACGCCGTACTGCCGGCCGGTGACAGCATCCACGCGCACTCGGCCACCGTCTCTGCGACCATGACGGCCAACGGTGCGGATGCCACGCACACCTTCGCCTCTCAAGCTGCGAGCGGCGCCGGCGGTGGCAAGGTCTCGGTGGCTGGGTCGCTCGCGCTCGCGACCCTGAGCTTCGACACCCTCGCCGAGGTCGCAGGTGCGGTCGCACTGACCGGCGGTGACGCGGTCGTGACCGCCGCCAGTGACTCGGCCTCCACCGTGAAGGCCGAGCCCGTAGGGGCAGGCGTGAGTGGCGGGACCGTCGGGGTGGGCGCATCCGTCGCCCTCGACCTCATCGGCGACAGCACCATCGCACGCATCGCGGACGGCGGCGACATCACGGGGTCGAACGGCATCACGTTGACGGCGACCGCGAAGGATGCCGCCACCACCGAGGCGAAGATGGGCACGTCCGGCGGCGGAGTCACCGCCTCGCCTGCGGTCGCCGTGACGCTCACGAACGTGACCACGTCGGCCGAGGCCGGCTCGCTCGGCGGCACGACGTCGCTCACCGGTAACTTCAGCGCGACGGCGTCGCAGACGGCGACCGCGACGACGACGGCCGGAGCCGTCGCCACCGGCGCGTCGACGGCCGCCGTCGGCATCGGGGTGGCGCTGACCATCGCGAACGACACGGTGCTGGCGCGCGCGGCGCGCAGCATCGGCGCAGGCGGGAACATCACGCTCGCGTCGACCGGGCTCTGGTCGTCCGCGGCGCAAGCGACGGCCTCGGCAGGAGGGGCGAGCGACACCAGCGGCAGCAGCACGCAGTCGGGCGTCGACGACCAGGTGTCGACACAGCGCGCCTTCGCGGGTCAGACCGCGGAGGCGGGCGGCGCGGCGAGCGGACCAACCCCCACAGGAACGTCCGCCACGCCGTCGGCAGCAACCTCAGGCGGCAAGGTCGACGTCGCCGCCGCGGTGGCGATCGTGGTCGCCACCCAGTCGTCGGCTTCCACAGTGCTCGACACGGTTCCCGGCATCACGCTCACGGCAGCCGGCACCGTCGCCCTGACCTCGGCACAGAACGCGGATGCCTCGACGACGGCGGACGGCTCGGCCGTCAGCGGGGGAGCGGCCGCGGTCGGTGCCGCCGTTGCGATCACGCTCGCGAACGTCACGAACACAGCCTCGCTGCCGCAGAACGCCGCGGTGCACGCGAGCGCGTTGACGCTGTCGGCGACGGAGGCGGTCAACGGGGCCGACACGACGTCCGCCTACACGGCCCAGTCCACAAGCGGCGCGGGCGGCGGGAAGGTCTCCGTCGCCGGATCCCTCGGGCTCGTGATCGTCAACCAGACCACCAACGCGACCCTCGCCGGCACCGCACAACTGACCGGAGGCGATCTCGCGCTGACCGCAGGGAGCGCTGCGACCACCACCGTGCAAGCGCTGCCGACAGGCGGAGGCGTGTCGGCGTCGAATATCGGTGTCGGAGCATCCGTGGCACTCGCGATCGTGACGGATGCCACCTCTGCGGCCGTCGCCGACGGTTCGACGTCGAGCGGAGCCGCGAACCTCACGCTCGCGGTCAACGCGACGGATGCCGCCACCACGACCGCGACGATGGGTGCTTCGGGAGGCGGCGTAGCGGTCGCACCCGCCGTGGCCGTCACGCTCTCCACGGTCACGACAACGGCGACGATCGGCACGGGCGCCCTCGTGCAGTTGAGTGGGGCACTGTCGGCCACCGCCAACCAGAGCGCTTCGGCCGGCACGACGGCCGGGTCCGCCGTGAGCGGGGCGTCTTCCGCTGCGGTCGGCATCGGGCTCGCCCTCACCATCGCGAACCACACCGTGACAGCGAGCGCGTCACGCTCCGTCACGGCGGGCGGCGCAATCTCGCTCACGGCATCCGGCATCTCCTCGTCGGCCGCGCAGGCCACGGCGTCCGCGGCAGGCGCCAAGGAGGACGGGTCGGGCACGCCGAGTGTCGACGACCAGGTGAAGGGCGAGCGGCAGAACGCCGACCAGGTGGCCACGCAGAACGGCGGTGCGGCATCCGGCGGAACGTCGACGCCGAGCGCGTCGACGTCGCAGGGCAAGGTCAACGTGGCCGCGGCCGTCGCGGTCGTCGTCGCCAGTGTGAAGTCCACCTCGACGGTGCTCGGTGCGGTCGTACTCACAGCCGGCGGCGCAGTGACCCTGGCGTCGAGCCAGAACACGGATGCCGGCACGACAGCAGACGGTTCGGCCGTCGGCGGATCCACCGCCAACATCGGCGCCGCAGTCGCCATCACGCTCGCGAACGTCGACAACAAGGCCGAACTGCCGACGGGCGCCGCCGTGCACGCGCACGAACTCATCGTGAGCGCAACGGAGACCCCAGCCGGCGTCGACGTCACGAGCACGTACGGGGCGCAGTCCACGAGCGGCGCGGGCGGCGGCAAGCTCTCCGTCGCGGGATCCCTCGCGCTGGCCGTCGTCAACCAGCACACGGATGCCACGCTCACGGGAAGCGTGACGCTCGCGTCAGGCGACGCGACGCTCACGGCCGGCAGTGCGGCATCCAGCACCGTGAAAGCCGAGCCGACGCCGGGCGGAGTCGTGGCGACGAGCGTCGGCTTCGGCGCCTCGGTCGCCCTCAACCTGGTAACCGACACGACGACGACGACGCTCGCGGGCGACATCATGGGCGCACGGAACGTCACACTGACCAGCACGGCGACCGACGACGCGGTGACCGAGGCGAAGATGGGGGCCTCTGGGGGAAGCGTCACGGCAACCCCGGCCGTCGCCGTCACGCTCTCCACGGTGACCACGACGGTGCAGATTACGTCAGGGGCTGCTCCGCTCTCCCTCTCCGGCGCGTTCGCCGCGACCGCGACACAGCACGCGACGGCATCCACTGCGGCAGGTGCCGTGGCGTCCGGGTCGAGCACGGCCGCCGTCGGTGTCGGACTCGCGCTCACGCTTGCCGACCATGGCGTGAGCGCGACCACCGCGCGTTCGATCACCGCAGGCGGCGATCTCGCACTGAACGCCTTCGGCACGTCGTCCACCACCGCACAGGCGACTGCTTCGGCAGGCGGCGCGGCCGGCGAGCAGAGCTCCGGCGGCAGCGACGGCAGCGGCAACGCCGGCGGAGGGGTCGACACACTCGTCAGTGGAGAGCGCACGAACGCGGACCACACCGCGGCGCAGAACGGCGGCACCCCCTCGAACGACACGGCGCCGCCGAGCGCCTCCACCTCGGGCGGCAAGGTCGACGTCGCAGCGGCGATCGCGGTCGTGGTCGCGACCGTGACGGCGACAGCGACGGTGGTCGGGACGGGAATCGCCCTCAACGCGGGAGGCACGGTCACGCTGGCGTCGTCGCAGAACACCGACGCGGCATCCACGGCGGACGGCTCGGCGGTCGGCGGGTCGAGCGCGAACATCGGCGCGGCGGTCGCCATCACGCTCGCGAACGTCGCGAACACGGCCCAGTTGCCGACGGGTGACACGGTCGAGGCGCACGACCTGGTCGTCTCCGCCACCGAGACGACGAACGGAGCGGATGCCGTCAGCACGTACGGCGCACAGTCCACCTCGGGCGCCGGCGGCGGCAACATCTCGGTCGCCGGATCGCTCGCCCTCGCCGTGATCAACCAGCACACGCTGGCCGAACTGGACGGCAGCGTGGCCCTCACCGGCGGGGACGCGAGCATCACGGCCGGCAGCGTCGCGGCATCCACAGTGAAGGCCGAGCCCACGGGCGGCGGCGTGGTCTCGACCAACGTCGGAGTCGGGGCGTCCGTCGCGCTTGATCTCGTGACCGACACCACGACCGCTCAGCTGAGCGACGGCATTGCGATCACGGGCGCCCGCAACGTGAGCCTCACCGCCACGGCGAAGGATGACGCGCTCGCCGACGCGAAGATGGGCGCGGCAGGCGGCAGCGTCGCCATCACGCCGGCCGTCGCCGTCACACTCTCGACCGTCACGACGTCGATCGTCGTCGGCACGTTCGGCGGCGCCCTGTCGCTGAGCGGCACCTTCACCGGGGAGGCGACGCAGAACGCATCGGCGAGCACGAGTGCTGGGGCCGCGGCATCCGGTGCAAGCAGCGCCGCCGTCGGCGTGGGCCTGGCGCTCACCGTCTCCAACCACACCGTGAGCTCCACCACCGCCCGGTCCATCGCCGCGGGCGGGGACATCGCGCTGAGCGCGACCGGGGCGTCGGCATCTTCCGCCGACGGGCAGGCCTCGGCGGGCGGCGCCCCGGAGAACGCCGCGGACGGGTCAGGCGGAGCAGGCAGCGGCGGGGCTGCGGGAGCCGGCGTCGACCAGCAGGTGCAGAAGGAACGCGGCAACGCCGATGTGACGGCGGAGGCGAGCGGCGGCGAGGGCTCCGGCGCCACGACGACGCCCAGCGCCACGACCTCGAGCGGCAAGGTCAACGTCGCTGCGGCCATCGGCATCGTGGTCGCGACCGTGAGATCGACGGCCACCATCGCAGGCACCGGCCTCGCGCTGACCGCGGTCGGCACCGTGACCCTCGCATCCAGCCAGAACACCGATGCCGCCTCGACGGCTGACGGGTCGGCATCGCAGGGCGCGACCGCCACCATCGGCGCCGCCGTCGCCATCACGCTCGCCGACGTGACGAACCAGGCAATCCTCCCAGCGGGCGACACGGTCACCGCCCATGCGCTCACAGTGTCGGCCACCGAGACGGTTGTGCCGGGCGCGGGCGGAACGGATGCCGTCAGCACCTACGGCGCACAGGCCACCTCGGGTGCGGGCGGAGGCAAGGTCTCTGTCGCGGGGAGCCTCGGACTCGCCGTCGTCAACCAGGACACGCTGGCGGAGCTGGCCGGGAACGTGACGCTGTCGGGCGGCGACGCCACCGTGACGGCAGGCAGCACGGCATCCAGCACCGTGAAGGCAGAGCCTGCGGGCGCAGGCGTCTCGTCGACGAGCGTCGGGGTCGGTGCGTCCGTTGCGCTGAACCTCATCACCGACACCGCCCGCGCGGCGCTGGACGACGGCATCTCGCTCGCCGGTGCACGCACCATCACACTCAGCGCGACGGCCACGGACGACGCCGTCACCGAGGCGAAGATGGGCGCCGCGGGTGGCAAGGTTGGCATCGCCCCTGCCATCGCGATCACCCTCTCGACCGTCACGACGACCGCCGTGATCGGAACCCTCGGCGCCGGCCTCAACGCCGGCGGCGACGTGACCGCCGCGGCCACCCAGCGCGCGTCGGCGAACACGACGGCCGGAGCGGCGGTCAGTGGCGCGGCAACGGCAGCCGTCGGCGTTGGTCTCGCACTCACGATTTCGAACCACACGGTGAGCGGAACGACAGCCCGCACGATCACGGCCGGCGGTGACATCACGTTGAGCGCATCCGGCGTCTCCTCGTCGACCGCAGCGGCGCAGGCATCGGCATCGGGTGCGCCAGACGATGATGCGGCCGGCGCGGGGAGCGACAACCAGAGCGACGGCGTCGACCAGCAGGTGCAGAAGGAGCGCACGAACGCCGACACCACGGCAACGGACAACGGTGGAGACGCATCCGGTGCCACGCCGACGCCGAGCGCGACGACGTCGACGGGCAAGGTGAACGTGGCCGCAGCCGTCGCCGTCGTCGTCGCAACCGTGCGATCCAGCGCCACGATCGTGGGCACGGGCATCACCCTCAACGCTGTCGGCACCGTGACGCTCGCTTCGAGCCAGAACACGGATGCCAGCTCGAACGCAGACGGCTCAGCCTCCGGGGGTGCGACGGCCACCATCGGCGCAGCCGTCGCCGTCACCTCCGCCGACGTGACCAACACCGCCCAGCTGCCCGCCGGCGACACCGTGCACGCGCGCTCACTCGTCGTCTCGGCGACCGAGACGGCGACACCGGACGGCGCAGGCGGCACGGATGTCACCAGCACGTACGGCGCGCAGTCCACGTCGGGCGCGGGCGGCGGCAAGGTGTCCGTCGCGGGATCCTTCGCGCTCTCCGTCGTAAACCAGCAGACCCTGGCCGACCTCGCCGGGACGGTAACGCTGACCGGCGGCGACGCGACCGTGACGGCCGGCAGCGCGGCATCCACCACGGTGAAGGCCGAACCGACCGGCGGCGGCGTGAGCGCCACGAACGTGGGGGTGGGGGCATCCGTCGCGATCGCCCTGATCGAGGACGACACGACGGCGCGACTGGACGACGGGATCGCCATCACGGGCGCACACAACATCGTCCTGACTGCCGGCGCCGTCGATGATGCCGTGGTCGAGGCGAAGATGGGCGCGGCCGGCGGGAAGGTCGACATCGCGCCGGCGGTCGCGATCGACCTGTCGAACGTGACGACGCAGGCGACGATCGGCACCTTCGGTGGCACGCTGGCGCTGAGCGGCGACTTCACGGCGTCGGCGACACAGAAGGCGTCGGCATCGTCGAACGCCGGCTCCGCGGTTACCGGCGGCACCAGCGCGGCAGTCGGAGTTGGCCTCGCACTCACCATCGCGAACCACACGGTCACGGGCAGCACGGCGCGCAGCATCGACGCGGGTGGAAACATCACGCTGAGCGCATCGAGCGTGTCGGCGAGCTCCGCATCTGCCTCGGCGTCGGCATCCGGCGCACCGGAGAACGGCGCGGACGGCTCGGGCGGTGCGGGCACAGGTGGCGGGGCGGGAACGGGCGTCGACAGCCAGGTGAAGGGCCAGCGCGACTTCGCCGACACCTCGGCAACGGCCAACGGCGTGAAGGGCAGCGGAGGCGCGAGCACGCCGAAGGCGACCACGTCAGACGGCGGCGTCAACGTCGCAGCCGCCATCGGGATCGACCTCGCGACGGTGACGGCGACCGCGACGATCGTCGGCGCCGGGCTCGACCTCACGGCCGGCGGCACGATGACGCTCGCCTCGAGCCAGAACACGGATGCTGCCAGCTCGGCAGACGGCTCGGCCACCCAGGGCGGCACCGCCAACATCGGCGCCGGCGTGGCCGTCACGCTGGCGGATGTCACGAACTCCGCGATCCTGCCGCAGACCGACACCGTGCACGCGCACGCGCTCATGGTTTCGGCCACCGAGACGGTCGACGGAGCGGATGTCACGAGCACGTACGGCGCACAGTCCGTTAGCGGCGCAGGCGGCGGCAAGGTCTCCGTCGCCGGTTCGTTCGCTCTCGCCGTCGTGAACCAGCAGACCACGGCCGAGCTGAAGGGCGTCGTCACACTGACCGGCGGCGACGCGACGGTGACGGCGGGCAGCGTGGCGTCCACCACAGTGAAGGCCGAGCCGACCACGGGTGGTGTGACGTCCACGAACGTCGGTGTCGGAGCATCCGTCGCAATCGCCCTGATCGAGGACGACACCACGGCGGCGCTCGACGACGGCATCGCTCTCACCGGCGCACACGACATTTCCCTGACGGCCAGCGCCCGTGACGACGCGGTGGTCGAAGCCAAGATGGGCGCGGCCGGCGGCAAGGTCGACATCGCTCCCGCCGTCGCGATCGCGCTGTCGAACGTGACCACAACGGCTGGGCTGGGAACGTTGGGCGGATCGATCCAGCTCAGCGGTTCTCTCACCATGGGCGCGACCCAGAACGCATCGGCGTCGACGACCGCAGGCTCGGTCGTCACCGGCGGCACGAGCGCCGCCATCGGCGTCGGCCTCGGCCTCACGATCGCGAACCACACCGTCAGCTCGACGACGGCGCGAAGCGTCAACGCGGGCGGCGACGTCACACTGAGCGCGACGAGCGTGTCCGACACCTCGGCAGCGGCGTCGGCGTCAGCGGCCGGCGCACCGGAGAACGGTACGGACGGCTCCGGCGGCGCGGGCACCGGCGGCGGTGCGGGCGGCGGCGTCGACAGTCAGGTGAAGGGGCAGCGCGACTTCGCCGACACCTCTGCGGCAGACAACGGGGTGAAAGGGTCGGGGGCGGCTAGCACGCCGAAGGCGACCACGTCGGACGGCGGTGTGAACGTCGCAGCAGCCATCGCGATCGACCTCGCCACGGTGAAGGCGACCGCCACGGTCCTCGGCACGGGGCTCGACCTCACGGCGGCCGGCACTGTCACGTTGGCCTCCAGTCAGAACACGGATGCCGCGACCACCGCCGACGGGTCCGCTTCGCAGAGTGGTACGGCCACGATCGGCGCCGCCGTCGCGATCACGCTCGCCGACGTCACGAACGCTGCGATCCTGCCCGCCTCCGACACTGTTCACGCGCACGGCCTGACGGTGACGGCGACCGAGACCACGACACCAGACGGCGCAGGCGGCACGGATGCCACGAGCACGTACGGCGCACAGTCCACCTCGGGCGCGGGCGGCGGCAAGGTGTCGGTAGCGGGATCGTTCGCATTGGCGGTCGTGAACCAGGAGACGACGGCACGGCTGTCCGGAACGGTGACGCTCACAGGCGGGGACGTCGCCGTGACGGCGGCCAGCGTGGCATCCACCACGGTGAAGGCCGAGCCGACCCCCGGCGGCGTGACCGCGACGAGCGTCGGCGTCGGCGCATCCGTCGCGCTCGGGCTCATCGAAGACGACACCACGGCGCGGCTCGACGATGGCATCGCCATCACCGGCGCACGCAACATCGCCTTGACGGCGAACGCCAGAGACGACGCCGTCGTCGAGGCGAAGATGGGTGCCGCGGGCGGCAAGGTCGACATCGCACCGGCGGTCGCGATCGACCTGTCCAACGTCACGACCCTGGCGGCGATCGGCACGTTCGGCGGCGCGCTCGTGCTCACGGGCGACTTCACGGCATCCGCGACGCAGAAGGCATCGGCATCCTCGAACGCGGGAGCCGTGGTCAGCGGCGGCACGAGCGCGGCAATCGGGGTGGCGCTCGGACTCACCATCGCCAACCACACCGTCACGGGCAGCACGGCACGCAGCATCAACGCGAGTGGGAACATCACGCTCGGCGCGTTCAGCGTCTCGGCGTCGTCCGCCGGGGCGCAGGCCTCCGCTTCCGGCTCGCCGGAGAACAGCACAGACGGTTCGGGCGGCGCCGGCACGGGCGGCGGAGCAGGCACGGGCGTCGACAGTCAGGTGAAGGGTCAACGTGACTTCGCCGACACCTCGGCCACCGACAACGGCGTGAAGGGCACCGGCGCCGCGAGCACGCCGAAGGCCACCACCTCGCAGGGCGGCGTGAACGTCGCTGCCGCCATCGGCATCGACCTCGCCACGGTCACGGCGACGGCCGCCATCGTGGGCATCGGCATCGACCTGCTCGCGGGCGGGACTGTCACCCTCGCCTCGAGCCAGAACACGGATGCCGCCAGCGCGGCAGACGGCTCGGCCGCCCAGGGCGGCGCGGCGACGATCGGTGCCGGCGTCGCCATCACACTCGCGGATGTCACGAACGCGGCGATCCTGCCGCAGACCGACACCGTGCACGCGCACGCGCTCACGGTCTCGGCCACCCAGACGGTCGACGGAGCGGATGCCACGAGCACGTACGGCGCGCAGTCCGTCAGCGGCGCGGGCGGCGGCAAGGTCTCGGTCGCCGGTTCGTTCGCTCTCGCCGTCGTGAACCAGCAGACCACGGCCGAGCTGAAGGGCGTCGTCACACTGACCGGCGGCGACACGACAGTGACGGCGGGCAGCGTGGCGTCCACCACAGTGAAGGCCGAGCCGACCACGGGTGGCGTGACGTCCACGAACGTCGGCGTCGGAGCATCCGTCGCACTGAGCCTCATTCAAGACGACACGACCGCGATGCTCGACGACGGCATCGCCCTGACCGGCGCACACGACATCGCACTGACCGCCACGGCCCGTGACGACGCCGTGACCGAGGCGAAGATGGGCGCAACGGGCGGCAAGGTGGCCATCGCTCCCGCCGTCGCCATCACGCTCTCGAACGTGACGACGAAGGCCCGCGTCGGATCCCTCGCGGCACCCATCCAGCTGGCAGGAAGCCTGAGCGCACAGGCGTCGCAGATCGCGAGCGCCGCCAGCACCGCAGGCGCGGTGACCGGAGGAGCGTCCACCGCGGCAGTCGGCATCGGGCTGGGCCTCACCATCGCCAACCACACGGTCACAGGCACAACGGACCGAAGCATCGTCGCGGGCGGCGACGTCACGCTCGGCGCGTCCAGCGTGTCGTCGTCGGCGGCGGGCGCGCAGGCATCCGCCTCCGGTGCTCCAGAGTCGAGCGGGTCATCCGGTTCGGGCGGCAGCGGCGTCGACGACCAGGTACAGGGTCAGCGCACGTTCGCAGACACCTCGGCGACCGACAACGGCGTCTCGGGCTCAGGCACGATGGCGACGCCGAGCGCAGACACCAGCGGCGGCAAGGTGAACGTCGCGGCAGCCATCGCCATCACGGTCGCGACCGTCACCGCGACGGCCACCATCGAACACGACGGCCTCGACATCACCGCAATCGGCACCGTCACGCTGGCCTCGAGCCAGAACACTGATGCCTCCACCACCGCCGACGGATCAGCGTCGCGTGGAACGACGGCCACTGTGGGCGCCGCCGTCGCCATCACGCTCGCCAACGTCGCGAACACCGCGCAGCTGCCCGTCGGCGACACCATCCACGCGCACGCCCTCATCGTCTCGGCCACGGAGACCGTGACGCCCGACGGCGCCGGCGGAACGGATGCCACGAGCACGTACGGCGCGCAGTCCGCGTCGGGCGCAGGCCAGGGCAAGATCTCGGTCGCCGGATCCTTCGCCCTCGCGGTGGTCAAACAGGTGACGCTCGCCGAACTGTCGGGCGTCGTCACCCTCACGGGCGGCGATGTGGCGATCACGGCGGGCAGCAACGCGACGAGCACCGTGAAGGCCGAGCCCACGCCCGGTGGAGTGAGTGCCAGCGATGTGGGCATCGGAGCATCCATCGCCCTGAACCTCGTCACCGACACCACGACCGCGCTGCTCGACAACGGCATCACGGTGACAGGTGCACGCAACTTCACGATCACGGCCACCGCAGGCGACATCGCGACGACCGAGGCGAAGATGGGCGCGCAGGGCACGGGCAGTGCCAAGGTCGCTGTCACGCCGGCCATCGCCATCACCATCTCCAACGTCGTCACCTCGGCCAGCATCGGAACCTCCGCCCTCGGCGGCCTCGTCATCACCGGCGACTTCGCGGCGGATGCCGCGCAGACCGCTGGTGCGACGAGTTCGGCGGGAGCGGTCGCGGCCGGCGGGTCGTCCGCATCCGTGGGCATCGCGCTCGGCCTCAACCTCGTCACGCACACCGTGACGAGCACGACGGGACGCGACATCACGGCAGGCGGCTCGATCACATTCCAGGCCTACGGCTCGTCCGCCGACGGGGCGTCGGCGAGCGCTTCGGCAAGCGGCGCCCCTGGCAAGAGCGATCCCAACGCGCCATCTGGGGACGTCGACAAGCAGGCGCAGGACCAGCGCGACTTCGCCTCGACGACCGCCGTCAAGTACAACGGGCAAGGTGCGAACGGCAGCGCCAACCCGTCCGCGTCCACCTCGGACGGCAAGGTCGCCGTGGCTGCCGCCATCGCCATCAACGTCGCCGACGTCACGGCCATGGCCACTCTGCCGGACGGCCTCACGCTCGTCGCAGGCGGCGCCGTCGCACTGCGCAGCTCCGAGAACGTCGACGGCATCGTCAAGGCGGACGGCACGGCGGTTCAGGCGCAGGATGTCGGGATCGGAGCGGCTGTCGCACTCAACCTGGTCGCGCTCGTCAACAAGGCGTACCTGGGCGACCACACCACCGTGACCGGCAACGGCTTCGCCGAGACGGCGACCATGACGAACGTCAGTGGCGACACCACCCACACGTTCACCGCCGAAGCGGATGCCGGCGCGGGCTCGAAAGACATCGGCGTCGCCGGCGCGGTCGCGCTGAACCTCGTCACCGACAACACCGAGGCGTACGTGCCGGGCACCGCTGTCGTGCACGCAGGCACCGGGGACGTCACGCTGAGCGCACAGAACCTGCGCACCGACTCCGCGAAGGCGAAGGCGGATGCCTCGATCGGCGGCGGAGGCAAGGTCGGCATCGGCGCGTCGGTCGCCATCAACGTGCTCACGACCAACCTCACAAGGGCAGAGGTCGTGGATGGCGCCGTGCTCACCGGCGGCGCGAATGTCACGCTCAACGCAACGAGCTCGGACCCGGTGACCAACGTGGTGACCGCGGGCTCGGCCGGCAGCAGCGTCGCCGTGAGCCCCGCGGTCGGCATCAACATCGTCTCCCCGGTCACGATCGCCCGGCTCGGGGTCGCCCCGACCGGCGCAGGTAGCGGTGGAACGGGTACGGGCGGTCTGGTCGCAACGGGCGCCGTGCTCATCTCGGCGACGCACACCGGTTCGGCGTCCGTGCAGGGCGACGCGAACGCGGCGGGCGACGGCGTCGCGGTCGGAGCCGTCATCGCGCTGAACATCCTCACCGCGACGACGACGGCGACCACGATGCGCGACGTGACGGGCGCCTCCGTCGTGCTCACGGCATCCAGCAGCGAGGCCGGCTCGGCGCAGGCCACGGCGAGCGCGCAGGGCTCGTCGAAGGGCACGGGCGGTAACTCGGACTCGCAGGCGAGCGACCAGCTGAACGGCACGCCGAGCACCTCGGGCAAGACGGGAACGTTGCCCTCCTCCAGCAGCACCGTGAGCAACGCGAACGGGCAGGCGAGCGGCCAGTCCGGCCAGTCCGGCCAGGGCGTCGGCGTGGGCGCGGCCGTCACAGTCAACTGGGTGGTCGTCACCACGACCGCCATGGTCGCCGACCACCTCACGATCGCGGCGACGGGTGCCGTGGTCGTAGCAGCATCCAACACGGTCGACGCCACGGCGAAGTCCATCGGCACCGCGCTCAAGCTCAACAGCACGAACATCGGCGCTGCCGTCGGACTCAACGTTGCCACCGTCACGGTCACGGGTTCGATCGGCGCGGGCGACCACGTCACAGGCGGCAGCGTCTCGGTGCAGGCCATCACTCCGGCGGGCGCCGAGAACGACTTCGTGGTCTGGGGCCTGTCGGCCGCGGGTGGCGACGGCGAGGCATCCGTCGCGGGCTCGGTGGGCGTGCAGGTGGTCGACTACGAGACGACAGCCGTCATCGGCGCCGGTTCAACGGTCGGCTCGGCCGGAGGCATCGCGGTGCAGGCGAGCAACCCCATGGGCCTGCAGAACATCGCTGCAGCAGGCGGGGTGTCGCTCGACGGCGCAGGCGTCGGCGCCGCCATCGCTGTCAACGTGCTCACAATCCCGACGCTCGCCTACATCGACTCCAGCGCGAGCGCACCGACCGTGATCGACGCGGGCGGCGCCATCCTCGTCACCTCCGGCGCCGGGATCGTCGCGCTCGTCGTACCCGGCATCCCCAAGCTCTCCATCGCCGTCACGAGCGTCGCCGTCGCAGGCGGGGCGGGCACGAGCAGCGTGGCGATCGGCGGATCCGTCATCGTCGACATCGTCGACCTCACGACGCGCGCCTACATCGCAGGGCACGCCGCCATCAACCAGAACGTGCCGGTGAACGCAGCGCAGTCCATCACGCTCAGCGCACAGGATGCCACGCAGTTCGTCGAGCTCGCCGGCGCCATCGCCCTCACCGCAGGCGAGGTCGGCATCGGCCTCGGACTCGTCGTGGTCGTCTTCGACAAGGATGTCCGCGCCTACCTCGGCGACGCCGTCACCGCCCGATTCGGTGGCTCCGTCTCCATCACGGCCACCGCGACCGAGTCGTTCACGGCTCTCGCCGCGGATGCCGGCATCGCCTCGAGCGTCGCCGTCGCCGGATCCATCATCGTGCTCGTGATCAACCAGGGCGGCAGCGCGCCTGGCACCCGGGCGTACATCGACGGCGGAGCCCAGCCGAGCCGGGTATATGCCGGTGGCGGCATGAGCATCAACGCGAGCGACACCGTTCCGACCCTTTCGCTCTACGCCGGCAACCTCACGATCGGCGGTAGCGCAGGCGTAGGCGTCTCGTCCGCCGTGCTGGTGCGCACGGGCATCGTGGATGCCTTCATCGCGGCCGGCGACGACATCCGGGCGCTCGGAGCGCCCGGCCTCGCCATCGGCGCGACGCAGTCCGAGAACGTGACGCTGCTGGCCGTCGGCGGCGCGGGAGGCGGCAGTGCCGGCATCGCGGGGTCGGCGACCGTCGGCGTGCAGAACAACACCACCCACGCTCACGTGGACACGGGCGTCACCGTCAACGGCGACAACACGGGCGCCCAGGCCGGCGAGGGAATCGCGCTCGCGGCATCCGACACCACCACGCTGAAGGGCATAGCCGGGCAGCTCGCCGTGGGAGGCGCTGCAGGCGTCGGCGCAGGGGCAGACGTCGAGGTGGTGAACAAGAGCACCCAGGCGTGGATCGCGCCGGCTGTCGTCGTTCAGGTCACAGGCGACGCCACGTTGGATGCCACCTCGAGCGAAACCGTCACGTCGATCTCCACGGGCGGCTCCATCGGCGGCACGGTCGCCGTCGCGGTCAACGCGTCGGTTCCCGTGTTCACGATCGTGACGCAGGCGTGGATCGGGCAGCAGTGCCAGGCCGCACAGGTGACCGCTGCGAACTGCGCCGGCTCGGCATCCGTGGTGGATGCAGGTGGCAACGCCAGGGTGGCCGCCACCGAACAGCTGACCATGACGGTCATCGCCGGCGCGATCGCGGGCAGCGGCACCGTCGGCGTCGGCGCAGCTGCGGCGGTGCCCGTCATCACGAAGACCACCTCGGCCTTCCTCGGAGACTTCTCGGTGCTGAACGCCAGGGGCAACACGCCGGGCATCGCGGTGTCGACGGGCGGCTTCACCACAACGGCCGTGGACACGCGATTCTCGTCTGCCGCCATCCAGCCGGACGGCGTCACGCTGCACCTGCCCTTCACCCACACGTACACCGATGGCGAACAGGTGCTCTACGACGCCGGTGGGGGCGACCCCATCACCGGGCTCACACAGGGCGGCGTCTATTACGTGCACGTTCTCTCGCCCACCGACATCCAGCTCTCGCTCACGCCTGGTGGTGCGCCCATCACGCTCGCTGCCCCCGCCCGCGGTGGAGAGTCTCAGCGCCTCATCCCCACCGATAAGGCAGCGCCGCCGGTGAACAGCGCGCCCTACTTCGACCCGCACGACGCCTCAGGCACGACGATCACGCTGCCGTACGACCTCGACGTCACAACAGGCGACCCGGTGATCTACAGCTCAGGTGGCGGAGCACCGATCGGGGGACTCGTCGACGGCGGCCAGTACTACGTCATCGCGGGAGCGCCCGGCTCGCACCAGATCCAGCTTGCCGACTCGCTGTGCCACGCGAACCCCTCGGCCACGGGATGCTCCGGCGCCGTCCAGCAGGCCATCTCGCTCGACCCGTCGGTCGCCTCCGGCCGTGCACACAGCATCGTCAAGCAGGGCGCCCAGCCCTCGCCGGATGCCGCGGCCACGCTCGGCCAGCACACCGTGACCGGCAACATGGCGACCGGATTCCGCGGCATCGCGATCACCGCGAACAACAGCGACGACATCTCCGCCGCAGGCGTCACGGCGAGCTTCGCGGGCATCGCGGGCGTCGGCGTGGGCGGCAGCGTCAACGTCGTCACTGCGACCACCACCGCGTTCGTCGGCAAGTACGCACAGGTGAACGCGGTGAACGTTGGGGCATCCTCCGCTCAGTCAGTGCTGGTCGACGCGGGCAACGCGTTCAGCCTGCTGATGATCTCAGCGGTCGTCTCAGGCGGCACGGTGGGAGTCGGCGCGAGCGCCACGGTCGGAGTCGTGAAGCTCACGACCGACGCGTACATCGACCGCAGCGCCTACGTCGCCGCCGAGCGCGACGTCGGCGTCGTCGCCACCGCCACGGATGCCGTCACCTCGGTCGCGCTCACCGGTGCCGGCGGATTCGTGGGCGTCGCGGGTGCGGCATCCATCATCGTGCTCACTACGCACACGTACGCGGACACGGGGCTCGCCGTGACGATCGCCGCAGGCAACAACGTGCTGATCGCCGCCCACGACGACACCACGATCATCGCGGTCGGCGGCGGTGCCGCTGCCGGATTCGTCGGTGTCGGCATCGGCGTGACGGTCACCTCGATCTCCAAGGACACCAAGGCGTTCATCGGAGCCGGCAGCGTCGTCGACGCGAAAGCGACGCAGCCTGCGTCCACGCTGAGCGGCGTCTACGACGGAACGTTCGCAGGCGTCGGTTTCCACACCTCGCCGTTCAACGGCCTGGCCGTGCAGGCAGGCTCGAGCGAGAACATCTTCGGCCTGGCGGTCGCGGTGGGCGCGGGAGCCGTGGGCGTCGCAGGCGGCGTGGACGTGACTGTGCTGCACGCCACCACCGCCGCGTACATCGACAGCACACTGCTCGACCGCACTCGCATCAATACCGCATCGGGCGCCGGTTCCATGCAGTCCGTCAACGTCTCGGCGGCTGACGCCACCAAGGCGCTGACCATCGGCGGCGGCATCGCAGGCGGATTCGTCGGCGTGGCAGGCGGCATCGACATCGGCATCGCGCAGACCACGACCCAGGCGTACATCGGCGCGTACGCCACCGTCTACGCCGCACGCGATCTCATCATCAACGCGCTCGCCGCCAAGTCGATCAGCAGCTACGCGCTGAGCGTGGGCGTCGGCGCGGTCGGCATCGCGGCGTCCGTCTCGGTCTGGACCGTTGGCACCGACCCAACCACGTCGTACAACGAGGGTGCGAACGGCGTCGACAAGGGCACCTGGTCGGTGTCAGGCGACTACCTCAAGGGCGACGTGGTGACCGGCTCCGACGGCAAGCGCTACGGCGCTCTGGTCGACCACCCGACGCTGAACCCCGTCGCCGACACTTCGCACACGCAGTGGGAGGGCGCGGCCGACGCGCTCAAGCCCTCGAGCGGCACGACGGCGCAATCCCAGTCAGGCGACACCGCCAACGGTGCAGGAACGGGCGGCTACCAGCACATCCTCGACAACGCGGGCAACAGCACGGCCGACCCCACGACCAACGCGCGCATCGCGCCGTCGCTGGGCGGGGCATCCGGTGCCATCAACTCCGCTGCCCCGTCGAGCGACATCGTGAACAAGGAGTTCGACAACCCACAGGTACCGGGCGGCACCGCCAGCGCGATCGGCACGGGCGTCGTCATCGTCGTCGGTGGCAGCGTGCGGATGCGGGCGAACGAGCAGAACGCCTACACCGGCGTGGTGGGAACCGTCGCCGCCGGCATCGCGGCCATCGGCGGCTCGGTCGCCATCGCCAACCTGACCAGCAACGCGGATTCCGGCATCGCCTCCGGCGTGTCCATCACGGCGGGCGGTGACGTGGCCGTGCAGTCGGTCGTGACCGAGAACGACTTCGGCGTCGCGTTCTCCGGGCAGGGCGGCCTCATCAGCATCGGGGCCCAGGTCGTCGTCATCACGAGCCACGCAACCCAGAACGCGCACATCGACACGGGCGCCGTGATCCCGACCGCCGGCGGCATCGTCGACGTCGAGGCGAAGGCGACACGCACCGTGAACCCGCTCGCGATCGGCATCGCGATCGGGGCAGCAGCGATCGGCGCCGCCGTGGCCGACGCAGAGGTCGACGGCGACACCACGGCGACGATCGGCAACGTCACGATCGGCGGCGCGGCACCGGCAGGCGGTGTGACGATACTGGCGCAGTCCGTCATCACCGTTCCGACGCAGGCGTACTCGGTGCAGGGCGGTGTCGGCGACGGCATCACCGGTGCAGGAGCCGTTGCCCACATCTGGGGCGCCACGACCGCGACTTTCAACGGCCAGGCAACCTTGAGCGGCGGGATGTCCGTGGTCGCCTCCGGCACGAACACCACCTCCGCCTACACGCTCGGCGTCGCGACAGGCGTGATCGCCGCAGGGATCATGGTCGTGGTCGCCAGAGACGATCGCAGCACGGTCGCAAGCCTGGCAAAGGGCTCAGCCGTCTCGGCCGGCGGCGCCGTCGCCGTCTCCGCGACATCGGCCAACCATGCGACAGTGCAGGCGCAGGGCGGCACGTTCAGCGGCATCGGCGTCACGCTCATGCTGCCCATCGCGCTCGTCACGGGAACGACGGAAGCGCACCTCGATGGCCAGGTGACGGCATCCGGATCCGTCGCGGTCTCGGCGACCGGCCAGAACCAGGCGAGCGCGGAGGCAGACGTGCTCAACATCGCACTGCTGGGCGGCGGGCAGGGCACGTTCCCGGTCGCGCACGTCGAACAGAGCGCGCAGGTGCTGGCGAGCATCGGCGCTAGCGCGGGCATCCGAAGCACCGGCCTGGTGGCGGTCGCCGCGACCATCACGATCGACGGTGCAGGGCACGGCGACTACGCGTTCGCGAAGGTGCTCGGCGGCGGTGGCGGCATCATCAACGCCGGCGTCTACACGGCAGACGCCGAACTTCTCGCCCCCACGACGGCAGAGCTGCGCACCACGGTCTCTTCCTCGGGTGGCGTCTCCGTCACGGCATCGTCGGCGAACACTGCGGAGGCGAACACCAAGGTCGGCTCGATGTCGTTCGCGGGCGTCAGTCTGGCAGGCGTCGTCGCCGAGATCGCCGTAACCGCCGCAACGACGGCGATCGTTACGGGCGGCACCATCTCATCGACCGGCCTCGTCACCGTCTCGGCCACGGCGAGCAACACCTCAACGGTCGGCACCGAAGTCGGCAGCATCGGCGCGTTCACGCTGACCGCCTCCTTGCCGTTCGCCCACATCGACGCGCCCACTCGCGCAGAGCTCGGCGATCCCGTGCTCAGCGCGAACGGCCTCACGGTCTCGGCAGACGCACACAACACCGCCACCGCGGATTCCTCGCTGCTCGGCATCGGCATCCTCTCCGGTTCCATCGGGGGAGCGGATGCCCGCATCACCTCGGCCGCGGCCATCACGGCGATCGTCGACGGCTCCGCCACCACAGTGAACGCCGGCGGCGGTGCTGTGACGGTCTCCGCGTCGAGCGTGAACCACGCCACGGCAACACCGTCGCAGATCTCCGGCGGCGTGGTGGCGATCGGAGCGCTCACACCCTTCGCCATCATCGCGGCAGGCACGACGGCGGAATTCGACGGAGCAACCACGACCTCCGGTTCGTTCTCCGTCACCGCCTCCGGGCAGAACACGGCGACGGCGACGGCGAACGCCGACAACTTCAGCGTCATCGGCCTGACCGGCGCGATGGCCGATGCCGAGGTGCAGGCATCCGCGGGCGTCCTCGCCACGGTGAGCTCGGCGACCTCGCTCACCGCATCCGGCATCGTCTCCGTCGGCGCGTCGCTCGGCACCGGAGGGAACACCGCCGACGCCGAGATCAGCTCGACGGGCGGCGGACTCATCCAGGGCGGCGTGTTCTTCGCCAGCGCCCTTGTCGCCGCCGCCGTCACGGCGACGTTCTCCGGCAGCGTGCTCGCCTCGACCGGCGCCGGCGTCACGGCATCCGGCACCAACTCGTCCACCGCGACGACGCAGTCCCTCGGCATCGGGCTCGCCAGCCTCTCGGGGGCCGCCGTCGACGCGGAGGTGCTCGGCACGGCATCCGTCTCCGCGACTTACGGCGGCGGTTCGCTCGTGACGACCGGCACCGTCACGGTGAAGGCGACGAGCGGCAACACGGCCACGGCGAACACCGACACGCTCGACGGCGGCCTCATCGCAGGCAACGAGAGCATCCCGATCGCGCGCATCGCCGCGGGAACGGGCGCGGAATTCGACGGTCGGCTCGCCGGCGGCACCGGGCTGGCCGTCGCGGCCACGTCGACATCCGCCGTGTCGTCGACATCCGGTGCCCGGGCCTTCGGTCTGGCCGGCGCGTCCGATTCCTCGCCGCAGGCCATCATCACGAGCGGAGTGATCACGCAGTCGGGCATCGGATCGGCCGCACTGCTGAATGCACCGAACGCGGCTGTCTCCGTCGTCTCAACGGCAACCAACTCGGCTGTCGCCAAGGGTGGCTCCACCAACGGCGGACTCGGCTCGATCTCCAGTGCGAACCCGCAGGCCACCGACAGCGGCATGACGTACGCGCGGATGCTCGGCGCAGCGCACGGCGCTACTGCAACGACACCGGGCGCCGCGGCCATCCAGATCCTGGCGACCGGCATCGACAGCGCGATCGCGCTCATCAGCGACACGAGCATCGGCGGCCTCTCCGTCGCCAACGCGGGTGCGACGGCGAAGACCACCACCACGGTCGAGACCGACTTCGGCACGGCAGGCGCCCCCATTGCGACGGTCGGCGACATCTCCGTGGGCGTCTCCTCGAACCCGGTGTCGATCTCCTCCTCGGAGAGTGAGCACGTCGGCATCGCCCTCGACCTGGCGAGCAACTCGGCATCCGTCACGACGAATCCGACGGTCAACCTGCTGGTCGGCCAGGGCGCGCAGATCTACGCGGGCGGCACCATCACCGCGACGGCCACTCAGAACACGCAGGCGCCGCCGTCGCCCAACGCGAGCCAGTTCGACGGCGCAACAGGCGTGAACACGACGACCAACGTCATCACACTCACGGCGCAGCACAGCTTCACAACGGGCAGCACCGTCACCTACAGCGCACAGGGTGGAACGCCCGTCGGCGGCCTGCAGAACGGCCTGAACTACAACGTGATCGTCGTGAACGGCACCTCGGTGCAGCTCGGCTCGCTCTTCGACGGCTCGCAGATCGACACCACCACCGGCACCATCGCATTCGGCGCCACTATAGGGGGCAGCTTCGTTCCGCTGAACCACAACCTGCACGAGGGCGACATCGTCGTTTACGTGCTGCCGAACGGGGGCACGGCGGTGCCCGGCCTCGTCTCGGGTCACCAGTACCGGGTGCACGTCGTCGACGCCTCTCACATCCAGCTCTTCGACCCGACGGAGTCGCAGACGCCCGTCACCGTGACCGGGTCGACCGTGACGGGCGGCGACACGTTCACGGTGGGCAACGCGTACAAGCCGGGCGACGCCGTCACCTACCACGCTCCCGGCTCGCTCGTGACGTTCTCGAGCCAGCAGGTGAATATCGAGACCGACGCAAGCGGCAACCCGGTGTTCACGGGCAGCCCGCCGCAGCTGATCGACCAGGACAACAACCAGATCGTCGTCAAGAATCACGGGCTCTCGACGGGCGAAGCCGTCGTCTACGAGGGTGCGACCGATCCGCTCGGCGGACTGACGAACGGTGTCACCTACTACGTCATCGTCGTGAACGCCAACGTCATTCAGTTGGCGGCGTCCAAGTGCGAGGCGACCGGCGGCTGCAAGGACGGCTCCAACAACGACATCCCGATCAACCCGATCCCGCTCACGCCCGACAAGTCGACCGCTGGCGAGGCCATCACCCACGGGCTCTGGGTGCCGGGCCAACAGCCCATCGGCGGACTCGTCGACGGGCAGACCTACTACGTTGTGAACCCTGCGGCCGGACACTTCCAGGTGTCCCTCACGCCGGGCGGATCGGCCATCACGGGCCTCGATGGCACGGGCATCACCGGTGTCGGCAGCTTCGTGGCGGCACCCGTCGCGCTCGGCTCAGGCGGCAGCGACGGGCAGCAGCTCGTCATCGATCTCACCGCGGTCGGCAGCGGAACCCAGACCCTGACCGCCCTCGGCATCGGCGGATCGACGGCAGGTGGAGGCCAGAAGTCGACGGCCACGGTCAGCGGCTCCGGCGGCGGCTTCATCTCCTCGTCCAGTGCGACACCGACGGCGAACGAGACGGCGGCCGTCACCGTCACGATCGGTGCGGGGGCATCCCTCACCGCACTGGGAAGCATCACGGTGACGACGAACTCCAACGCCGGCGTCGAGGCCAACGCCTCGAACGGCGGCGGTGGGCTCGTTGCCATCGGCAGCGCCGAGGGCACCTCCACCACGACGACCTCGACGATCGTCACGGTCGGCTCGGGGGCCTCGCTCACGGCCGGCCACAACATCCAGATCGCGCCCATGACGACGGGCGAAGCGGATGCCTCGAGCCGCTCGAGCGCCGAAGGCCTGGGCTCAGGGGTGGAATCGGATGCCGGCGCCACCGTCAACATCACCGCGACGACGAACATCGCAGGCACCATCGCAGCGGGCGACGACGTGAACATCGGTTCGCAGAGCCAGGCTTTCGCCAACGTGAGCACGCATGCGGAGGCGGGCGGCCTGGGCGCCGACGCCAACGCCGGGCGCTGTGGCGGCCCGCACTGCGACATCAACGTCACAGACAACACCACCGTGGACATCCAGCCAGGCACGCGCATCACGGCCGACACGGTCGAGCTCACCTCCGATGTGCACGCCATGACGCTGAACAACCAGGGCTACACGCACGCTTCGGCTCTCGGTGCCGGGTCCCGGGCATCCGCGAACAACTACGTCACCTCGAACTCCGTGCTCCACATCGAGCGCGACACGAAGATCGTCGGCTACGAGTCGGTCACGCTCACCGCCGAGCACGAGAACATTCAGCTCATCGCGCACTCCGACGGCAACTGCAGCTGCTTCGGCGGCGACACCGACTCGGACGCCACGAACAACTACCAGAGCCTGTCCAACGTCACGGCGGACGCTGGCGCGATCGTGCGCACGGCGGCGCTCGACGTCGAGGCGCTGCAGAACGAGCTCGGCTGGACCTGGAACCGTGACCGCGACGGCGCCGTGTTCGACGGCGGGGGCCGCGGCGGCGACGACATCAACAACGCGCAGCGCACGATCGTGTGGAATGCCGATGTCTACCTGCACGCCGCCGACCCGCAACTCGTGGTCGATGCCACAGGCAAGATCACGAAGTTGTACGGCGTGGTCGTGAAAGACGACCTCGGCACCACGTACGCCCTCGGCTCGACGATCAACGCCGGCCGCATCATCGAGGTGCAGGACATCTCCAACACGGGCGGGGCCAGCGTGGTCTTCCACGCCAACACACCGCCGACCCAGCCGAACAACGCGAACGCTCCTGCAAGCACGCTCACGGGTACTCAGGGCACCTTCACCGTGCAGAACACCTTCGACTTCGTCAAACTGTTCAACTCGTCGAACCACTCCATGGTCGTGCACGCCATCAACGTGGTGAATCTCACCGGCACCGCCGCGACGATGCAGATCGAGGTGGACGACAGCTCCGCGTTCCGGTTCAGCGTCGGCATGCCCATCTTCACGCCGACACTCGTCGACATCGACAACTTCCTCGCGGGCGGCGGCTCGCCGCAACTCGTGATCGACGGCGTCGTTTACAACCCGATCGGCGCGACGCACGTCGACAACCAGCACGGCGACATCCTCGCCGGCCCCGACTCGCCCATGATCACGACCAACACGCTGGCCATCTACGCGGATGCCGGCACCATCGGCACCTACACCGTCTCAGGCGGCGGCACGGTGCGCGCCCCCATACCGGTGCAGCTCGTGCAGAGCGATTACCTCGTCGACAACGTCGATCCCACGAGGTTCGTGGCACTCGTGGCGGACGCCCTCGTGGACGTCGTGCTCGACATCACCTCCATCCTGCGCGGCGCGCCTGTGCCGTTCACGCCGACGCTCGGCCCGATCCACGCCGGCCACAACATCGACCTCGTGCTTGGCGACAGCCTGCAGGGCGACGACGTGCCCATCATCTCCTCCGACTACCTGCAGGTGAACGTGTACAACGCCGATCACATCGGCACGACGTTCCCGCCGACCGGCGCCTACAAGGTGTACTTCCACCCCGATCAGGCCCCCACCTACGACCTGAGCCTGGTGCTCACGGCATTCGGAAGCGTCAACAAGCCGTACGACAGCACATACGTGTTCCCCGACCTCACAGCGGGCAACGACATCAAGGTCATCCACACCGCCACCGGCGCGACCCTCAACATCAACGCGACGACGAACGTCGACGCGACGCTCACCGGCGCCGAGTTCCCCGTTCCGTTCTCGACGAGCGACGGCGTCGGCGAGATCGACATGTACACGAACGGCTACATCATCGACACCGAGACGGTCAGCGACCTGCGAGTGGGCACGATCACCTCGACGGGGTCTGACGTGACGCTTGTCGCAGAGGATGCCGCGGGCAGCTCCATCTTCGACGTCGACGCCGTTCACGACGGCAGCGCGCGCGTCACCGGCAACACGATCACCATGTTCGCCCTGTTCGGCGGCATCGGATACGTGACGCCGGACGCGAACTACCTCGAGATCCACTCCTCGAACGCGGCGCGCGGCAGCGTGCTGGCGATCGCCAGGGACGGCGTCTACCTCACGCAGACCACCGGCGACCTCTACGTGCAGCTGATCGACTCGCTCACCGGCGACGTCGCCCTGACCGACCTGAACGGCTCGATCCTTGACGACAAGCCGACGGATGCCGTGCAAGCGGTGGGCGCGAACATCGACCTGATCGCCTACAACGGCTCCATCGGCGCGACCGGCGCCACATTCAAGATCGACACTGCACCGCACGGCCGCGTCTACGTCTTCACCGACCGCAGCGCGTCGCTTCCCGTCGGATCCAACCCGCCGGCCCTGATCGACATCACGGAGATCGCCGGACCGCTCACGGTGCTGCGTGCGGAGTCCATGTTCGGCAGCGTGCGGCTTGCCGTCCCGTACGACGGCGGGGGAGCATCCGACCTCACTGTCATCAACACGGGCACCACGCTCGACGGCGCAGCCGCCGTGACGCAGGGCCGCATCGTCTCGCCGACCGACGTGCTGCTGCAGGTGGGCGACGACCTGGCGGAGCCGGCCGGCGCGATCATCCAGGGCGAGACGATCACCATCTACGCCGAATACGGCCAGAACCCGGCGACTCCCGTCGGCTCGACCCTGTACTTCGGAGGCACGCTCACCGGCCACCCGACGCACGTGTTCGGCGGCGCGGGCAACGACACGTTCGTGTTCGATCACACGTACCTCGGCGGGCAGACGGATGTCTACGGCAGCGCGAGCGCGAAAGCATCCCTCCCCGACGGCAACGATACGTTCGTCGTGGACCACCTGCAGACCATGACGACCACGCACCTCGACACGTCGGGCGATCCGTACGACGGCACGCTCGTGGCCGACACGCTGCACCTCGACGGTGAGCTCGGCAACAACTCCTACACGGTCACCACCTGGGGGAGCGTGGATCCCCTGAACCACCGGTACCGCATCGATGTGCTGAACAGCGGCGCGTTCGGCGGTCTCAACACGCTGACCGTGAACGGATCGGACGGGCATGACCTGTTCCTGCTGCGCGGGGCATCCATCATCCCCGACCAGCCGCAGGCACAGCAGCCCTCGTTCGTCGCCCTGCTGCACAGCGCGCTCGGCACCGTGACAGGTGCGGAGCGCATCAACTACGACGACCACCTCAACGCACGCCTGACGGTGAACGGCCTCGGCGGCGACGACGTGTTCGCCGTCGACGACAACAGCTCGATCACCACGATCAACGGTGGGGACGGCAACGACACGTTCATCGTCGGCCAGTTCTACGCGACTCCGAGAATCGCGCCCGACGTGCACCCGGAGGATGCCTTCCCGACCACGCTCACCGGTTACGGGTACGTGAGCCGCGGCGTGAGCTTCCCGACCACGATCTACGGCGGCGCAGGCGACGACACGTTCATCGTCAATCACAACCTGGCCGAACTGCGGCTGGAAGCCGGCACCGGCACCGACTCGTTCGTGTTCAACCCGGTGCTCGCGGCATCCGGATTCCTGCAGAACGCTCACGTCTCGCTCGACGGCGGACCGCAGCCGAGCACAGCCTCCATCGACGTCATCGGGGCGCCGTCGCAGCTGCACTCCGACCTCAACGCAACAACAGGCGAGGGCCTCAACCTGCTGACGCGCAACTTCCGGGCGGCTCCCACCCTCGTGACGGCACCGCTGGTGACGCCGCTGCCGTACCTGCTGCCTGACGAGGACCCGCCCGTGTTCCCGGTCATCCCGGTCGCCGACCCGGTGACGGGCGACGGCCAGATCATTGTCACCGAGACGGGCGGGCGCACGGTCATCCTTCCGGGCGGTCCCACCGACGCCACCTACACGATCCGGCTCGGCGCGGCCTCGACGGCGGATGTCTACATCACCATCTCCGTCGCCTACGGCCCTGGCGACCCGTACGCTCTCATCTCGCTCGACGGCGTCACCTACTCGAGCATGCTCATGCTCGTCATCCACGCGGGCGACACGAGCGAGCACACGATCTACGTGCAGTACGCGCCGGGAACCGTGGTGGACCCCGACGAGATCGTGGAGACCATCAGCCACTCGAGCCAGAGCGACGACCCCGCGTACAACCACGCGAGCATCGCGAACGTCTACGTCAACCTGCCGCCGCCCACACCGCCGACGCCGCCGACGCCGCCTGCTCCTCCGGTGCAGCCGGTCTCGCCGTCGGGGACCGGTGCCGGGACTAATGGGGCCACCGGCTTGGCACCCACCGGAACGGATGCCGCACCGCAGCTCGCCGTGGCCCTGCTCGTGCTCCTCGCCGGCGCGACCCTGCTCACCACCCGCCGGCGCCGCCGCCCCACCGCGCGTTGAGTAGCCGGCGAAGCCGGCGTATCGAAACCCTCGTGGGCCTTCCGCGCCCCGGTTTCGATGCGCGGGCCGCTTCGCGTCGCGCTACTCAACCCGCGGCGCGAGCCGATTGACGCGAGCGGCAGCCATAACTCATACTTAGGCATATGCCTAACTATCACGATGCGGTCGACGCCGTACTCCGCGCTCTCGCGGATCCGACGCGTCGTGCCATCGTTGAGCGTTTGGCGAAAGCTCCGGCCGTCGTGTCCGAACTCGCAGCACCGTTCTCGATGGCGTTGCCCTCCCTCATGCAGCACCTCAAGGTGCTCGAGAACGCAGGAATCATGACATCTGAGAAGCACGGACGCGTCCGCACAGTGAACCTGAACCCCGGAGCTCTCGACGTGCTGCACCTGTGGCTCAGCGAGCAACGAACCCCGGCAGAACGCCAAGCCGACCGGCTCGGCATCCACCTGACCCGCACTGCACCGAAAGAAGCCTGACATGACTCGTGTACGCATCGACCTGTTCCTCTCCCTGGACGGCTACGCCGCAACAGCGGAGCCGACGCCGGAGAGTCCGATGGGCGAGGACTGGGAGCGCCTCACCGCCGCGTACACGGCGACACGCACCTTCCGCAGGACGGTCTTCGGCGACACCAGCGGAAGCGGCACGACCGGGATCGACGAACACTACGCCTCCGCGTTCTTCGATGGCATCGGAGCGGAGATCATGGGCGCGGGAATGTTCGGCCTGCACTCCTTCCCCGACGACCCGGAATGGAAGGGCTGGTGGGGCGATCAGCCCCCGTTCCACACCCCGGTCTACGTGCTCACGGGCACAGCGCCGCGTCCGTCGATCCCGATGGCGGGCGGAACGGTCTTCCACTTCCGCAACGACGCCGTCGAGAAGGTGCTCGAAGAGGCGGCGGACGCAGCGGCGGGTGCGGACGTGCGGGTCGGAGGGGGCATCGGCACGGCCCGGGAGTTCCTGCTTGCCGGACTCGTCGACCACTTGCACCTCATGATCGCCCCGATCGTCCTCGGCAGGGGAACGCGACTGTGGGATGACCTGGGCGGGCTCGAGCGCACTCACACCGTCACGACCGAAGTGGCGGACAGCGGCACCATCCACGTCACCTTCTCGCGATAGGACCTGCCCAATGACCAGCGATCGCCGGCTCGCCCATTCCGGATTCACGCTCAACCGGGACTACCCCGTCGCCCTCGAACGTGTCTGGAATGCGTTTGCCATCGAGTCTGAGAAGTTCGAATGGTTCGGGGCAGGGGATGCCTTCGAGACCGGCGAATGGGCATTCGACTTCCGGGTGGGTGGCCGCGACATCGCTGAAGGCACGTTCCACGACGGGCCGGTCTCGCGATTCGAGGCCACGTACACCGACATCGTCGAGCACGTCCGCATCGTCAACACCTATGACATGTGGCTTGACGGCGTCCACATGTCCACGTCCGTCGCATCGTTCGAGTTCGACCGGATCGAGGGCGGCACGCGACTCACGCAGGTCGAGCACGGCGTCTTCTTCGACCGTTTCTGGGCAGACGGGCCGAACCGGGAAAGGGGCAGCCGAGGCGTGCTCGAGACCCTGGGCGGCTACCTCGCGTGATCGGCACGCGGATGCCGCCCGGCCGAGACGAATCGATTCGGCCGCTCGCGCGATAGCCTAGAAAGCTGCGGTCGAAGGGCGGACGAGACGGTGATCGGTTGGATCGAGAACGGGCGGATCGCGCCGTGAGCAACCTCGGTTTCCGTGCGTACGGCAGGCTCTTGTCGGCACCGTCCCGCACCATCATGGTGGTCGCCGGCCTGCTCGCACGCACCCCGATCGCCGTGCTGGGTTTCGGCTTCCTCTTCTTCGCGCACGCGAGCACCGGGTCGTACGCGCTCGGCGGTCTCACCTCTGGCCTCGCCATCGCCTCGATGGGTCTCGTCGGCCCTCTTGCCGGCCGCGTCGCCGATCGTCGCGGGCAGCGGCAACTGCTCCTGGCATCCGCGATCACGCATCCGTTGGCGATAGCGGGCGCCGTCGCCAGTGGCTACCTCGGTTCAATGGTGGGCCTGGTGATCATGTCGGTGTTCTGCGGCATCACCGTCGCGCCCGTCGGAGCCTTCATGCGTGCGCGATGGGCCGCGATCGTCGAGGACACCTTCCTGCTACGCACCGCCTACGCCGTCGAAGCCGTCGCAGACGAGATCGTCTGGGTGTTCGGGCCGGCCGTGGCAGCCTTCCTCGCGGCCGGCGTCGCTCCGGCCGGGGGACTGATCCTCTCCGGGATCGTCGGACCGCTCGGCGCTCTCTTCCTGAGGATGATGCCGGATGCGAAACCGGCGCCCGTGGCCGAGCACGCCCACCGGCCGGGCCGGCTGCTGCACTCGGCCCCGTTCCTCATCCTCCTGCTTGCGAGTTTCGCGACCGGCATCGGCTTCGGCATCAACGACCTGACGATCGTCTCGATGGCGACCGCGGGCGGAGTGCCCGAACTCGCCGGAACAGTGCTCACGGCCTACTCCATCGGCAGCGCCTCCGGGGGATTCATCTTCGGCGCGCTGTCCACCAGGCTCCGTTCCCGCCAGATGCTCGTCGGCACGTCGCTGGCCCTGTTCATCACGTGGGCGTCGCTCGCCCTGGCCCCGAGCATCTGGTGGTTCTACCCGCTTGGATTCCTTGCCGGCGCCACGATCGCCCCGCTCATGATCGCCGTCAACCACATCGCCCACGAGATCGTCGCGCCGACCATCATTACCGAAGCCCTCGCGTGGTTGAACATGCTCGTCATCTGCGGAATGTCGCTCGGCTCCTTCGTCGGCGGCCTCATCAATGACGCGACAGGCCCACGCACCGCGTTCCTGGTCGTCGCCTGCTCGTCCGCTGTGCCGATCCTGCTCGTGCTCCTCGGCTTGCGCGCGTTCAAGTTCTCGCACACCCAGGCAGCCCGAGCGATCGAAGCAGACCCGTCGTCGTCGATGGCGGGGGAGTAGTGCTGCAGGGGAGCTGCGGCGCCCGCCCAGCCGGCGCATAGCATCCGCTCCAGTAGGGTCATACGCATGACTGTCCCCTGGAGCCGCCGTATCGTGGCATCCGTTCTCACCGGCTTCCTCGTCGCGCTTCTGGTGCACGTCGGCACGGTGGTGCTCACGAACGAGGCCTTCCTCTTGCAGGGCGCGGGATGGTCGGCGGTGGTTTCGCTGAGCGGGTTCTTCACGCTCGCATCGGTCTTCACGTTCGTGCTTATCGCGGTCGCCGCGCTCGTCGACGTGTTCGCCACGTGGTGGGGCGCTCTCATCACGGGATTCCTGGTCGGCATCGTCGCCACCACGATCGACACCATGATCTACCTGGCCACAAACGGTCAGAAGCCCGACATCGGGGTGCTCTGGAGCATCGCGGGCGAACGCAATCTGCTCTTCATCGCCCTGGTCACCGCCCTGACGCCCACGTTCGGTCGCTGGCTGTACCGCGTGATCGCCCGCTACGACACGGCGGCGGTGCGTGGCCGCAGGGTCGCGCTCGTGCGCATCCCTGCGACGAACCTCGCAGAGGGCATCGTCACGAACATCGACAGGGTGCCCGTCGAGCCGACGAAGGCCGACGAGCAGTGGGATGCCTACGTCGCGGCGCTCGCCGAGAACGGCTGGGAGACCGTCGAGGTCGCTTCGGCCGAGGTGCTGGCCGACTCCGTCTTCGTCGAGGACACGGCGGTCGTGCTCGGCGACCGCGCCGTCATCGCCCGCCCTGGCGCGGAGCAGCGCCGCGGCGAGACGGCCGGCACGGAAGCCGTGCTCACCGAGCTGGGACTGCGTATCGACCGCATCGAGGAGCCCGGAACGCTCGACGGTGGCGACGTGCTGCGCGTCGGCGAGACCGTGTATGTCGGACGAAGCGAGCGAACCAACGCCGAGGGCATCCGTCAGCTCCGGGTCATCGCGGCGGAGGAGGGCTACTCCGTCGTCGCCGTGCCCGTGAAGGGCGCCCTGCACCTGAAGTCCGCCGTGACTGCACTGCCGGACGGCACGGTCATCGGCAGCCGTGAGCACGTCGACCCGAGCGTCTTCGACCGCTTCCTCGAGGTGCCTGAGCCATCCGGTGTCTCCGTCGTGGTGCTGGCACCGGATGCCGTGCTGCTGGCGGCATCCGCTCCCAAGACGGCGGAGCTTCTCACCGATCTCGGCTACCGCGTGGTCACGGTCGACGTCTCCGAGTTCGAGAAGCTCGAGGGTTGCGTCACCTGCCTGAGCATCCAGGTCGGCTGACCACCAACCCGCACGCCGCCGCCGAGCCCGGCGCGCACCATCGCGCCCGGCGCGCACACCCGCGCCGCTGCGCCCGGCGCGCACACCCGCCCCGCTGCGCCCGGCGCTCACACCGCCCTTGCTGAGTGCGCCACTTTGCGCTGATTGCGCCAGAAAGCGTGGCGCAGTCACTGCAAAGTGGCGCAGAAGTTGTGGACGGCGCCGGGGTGCCGGTGGTGCAGGTGGTGGCGCAGACGGCGCGCACGCTCCGCGCGTCGGCTGACCACCGAGGCCGCACGCCGGCGTCGCTGCGCCCGGCGCGCAGACCGCCCTCGCTGAGTGCGCCACTGTGCGCTGATTGCGCCAGAAAGCGTGGCGCAATCGCTGCAAAGTGGCGCAGACGTTGTGGACGGTGCAGCAGGTGGGGCGCGGTGGCGGCGCATCAGGCGGCGGGGTGTGGTGGCCGCGCAGGATGCGGCGCTGTGGCGCCGGTGGTGCAGGCGCCGGGGGTGCAGGCGGCGCAGACGACCCGCAGGCCCCGCGCGCGATGGCAAGATAGTCGATGTACCTCCCGCTCACGAGGCGGGACAGTCGCCATGACACACCACCCCGTTGTCGCGGCCAGCAGAAGGAGACACCGATGTCCGCCATGCCCGATCTCGCCGAAGCTTTCGGAACCGAACTTCCGCACGAGAAGCTCCTGATCGTGAAGGGGCCGCGAAGCGGGCTGACGATCAGCATCGCGGTGCACTCCACCCGGCTCGGGCAAGCCCTGGGCGGCTGCCGGCTGTGGACCTACGACGACTGGGTCGATGCCGTCTACGACTCGCTTCGCCTGGCAGAGGGCATGACGTTCAAGAACGCGGCAGCGGGTTTGAACCGAGGCGGCGGTAAGACCGTCATCCACGTGCCGCGTGGCGTTCAACTGGATGCCGACCGCCGGCGCGCCGTGATGCTCGACCTGGGCGACGCGATCGAGTCCCTCGGCGGCGCGTACATGACCGCCGAAGACGTCGGCACCAGCGCAGACGACATGGCCGTGGTGGCCGAGCGCACATCGCACGTGTGCGGCCTCCCCGCCGACAAGGGCGGCGTCGGCGAGCCGAGCGACGCCACCGCCCAGGGCGTGTACGCAGGCATCCTTTCGACGCTTCACTCCGTCTTCGGCGATCGCACCGTCGCAGGTCGTCGGTTCACGGTGGTCGGCCTCGGGCACGTCGGCTCCATCCTTGCGACGCGACTGGCGGCCGACGGAGGCATCCTCACGGTCACCGATGTGAACCCGGCGAAGCGCGAGCTGGCGGCCCGCCTCGGAGCCCAGTGGACGGAGCCGGACGAGGCGACCAGGGTGCCAGGCGACGTGCTCGTGCCTGCAGGCGTCGGCGGCATCCTCACGGTCGAGGCGGTCGACGAGTTGCAGGTGCGAGCCGTGTGCGGGCCGGCGAACAACCAGCTGGCGGAGCGCGGCGTCGCCGAGCTGCTGCGCCGTCGCCGCATTCTGTGGGCGCCCGACTTCGTCGTGAATGCGGGCGGCGTCATCTTCCTCGACACGCTCACCCGCCCCGGTGCGTCCGCCGACGCCACGAGGCGGCGCGTCGAGCAGATCGGCGACACCGTCGGCGAGATCTTCGCGGATGCAGCGCAGCGCGACATCACGACGCTCGCGGCCGCCGAGGCGATCGCCATGGAGCGGCTCGACCGCGTGCCGGTGCTGGCCTGACGCTCCGATGGCTCGCCCCGGCGGCTCGCCCTCGGGGACGCCGCGGCGACGGGCGCAACCGAGTGCGGATGCCCGGCGAGACTAGCCGCGCACCGCTGCGTCGATGAGCACCTCGGCCGCCGCCCTGGCCTGAACGGCCACGTGCGGGTCGCCGGAGATCGCGGCCGTGCTCTGCGCTCCCTCGGCGAGGATCGAGAGCTGCGCCCCGAGAGATGACGGCGCCCCCGTCGCACTCACGAGGCCCGCCATGTACTCCTGGAACGACGCCTTGTGCTCACGGACGATCCTTGCGACCTCCGGGTTCGTGCCGCCGAGCTCTCCGAAGGCGTTGATGAATGCGCACCCGCGGAAGCTGTCGGTGCAGAACCAGTCCTCCAGGTAGCCGTACACCGCCAGCAGCCGTGCGCGGGCGTCGGCACCGGCATCCGCCACGGCGTGATCCAGGCCCTGCTCCCACTCGGTGTGTTTGCGTGCAAGCACCGCCTGCACAATCTCGTTCTTCGATGGGTAGAGCGCGTAGAGCCGGCGCAGCGACACTCCTGCCGCCGCTCGCAGCTCGTCCATGCCGACGGACGCGTACCCCTTTCGGTAGTACAGCTCCTCCGCGGCGGTGAGGATGCGCTCGCGCGCGTCTCCTTCGGTCATGCGAACAGTGTACTTGACATGAGAACGCTCGTTCTCTAGTGTGAGATGCATCGGTGAGAACGACCGTTCTCGCCAGGGCGAAAGGGAAGGCATCATGGGTTACATCACCGTCGGCACCGAGAACACGACTCCGATCGAGCTCTACTACGAAGACCAGGGCTCCGGGCAGCCTGTCGTCCTCATCCACGGCTACCCGCTCGACGGTCACAGCTGGGAGCGCCAGACGCGGCAGCTTCTGGCCGACGGATATCGGGTCATCACGTATGACCGTCGCGGCTTCGGCCAGTCGTCGAAGGTCAACGCCGGCTACGACTACGACACGTTCGCGGCAGACCTCAACACGGTGCTCGAGAAGCTCGACCTGCACGACGTCGTCCTCGTCGGGTTCTCGATGGGCACGGGCGAACTCGCCAGGTACGTCGGACGCTACGGTCACGAGCGGGTGGCCAAGCTCGCCTTCCTCGCCTCGCTCGAGCCGTTCCTCGTTCAGCGCGACGACAACCCGGACGGCGTGCCGCAAGACGTCTTCGACGGCATCGTCGCGGCAGCCAAGGGTGACAGGTTCGCGTGGTTCACCCAGTTCTACAACAACTTCTACAACCTTGACGAGAACCTCGGCTCCCGCATCAGCCAGGAGGCCGTGACCGGCAGCTGGAACGTCGCGATCGGCAGCGCTCCGGTCGCCGCCTACGCCGTCGTGCCCTCCTGGATCGAGGACTTCCGTAGCGACGTAGAGGCGGTGCGTGCGGCAGGCAAGCCCACGCTCATCCTGCACGGCACGAGCGACAACATCCTTCCGATCGACGCCACCGCTCGCCGTTTCCACCAGGCGCTTCCCGAGGCGAAGTACATCGAGATCGAGGGTGCGCCGCACGGTCTGTTGTGGACCCACACGGACGAGGTGAACGCAGCGCTCGGCGAGTTCCTCGCGCAGTAGTACGAGCCGTTCGAGAGGGCGGGGACGGATGCGCCGGCATCTGTTCCCGCCCTTCTTGCGTGTTCTCGCACCCGGCAGGTCGGGCGCGAATGCGGCGCGAATCCGTCGGTTCGGCATTGCGCGGCCGACTCGAGCGGGTATAGCCTGACCTGCTGTCGCTCTTTCGGCTCTCACCGGCTTCGTCGCCGTTGTCGCACCGTCTCTGACGGTGTGGCTAGAAGGACCGGATGCGGCACACGGATGACTGGTCGAGACCGCGGAGCGCTCCACGTGCGAGCGTTCCGATACGCGAGGAGGACGACATGACGAAGACCGAGATCACGCCGCGGCTGTGCGCGGGCGTTGCGGTCCTCGTGCCGTCCGCTTTCACCGGTCCGGCCGGGTTCCGGCGCGCAGGGTATCCCGCCAAGGAACGCCCTGGCGTCATCGGCTAGCTGACCGGGTCCTCCGCGGCCCGGAGCCGACAGCCCTTCCGACCAGGCGAGCGCACCACTCCGCCCGCAACGCGAACGTCCGACGCGCACGGCGCAGCCGCCAATTCCGGCACTGCGACCCCGTCCACCGCTCGGACCTCTCCGCGGCGACCGATCTCGTGACCGCACGGATCCCGTGTCGCTCCCCAGCGGCAGAATCGATTCGACTCAGCGATTCTGCTCCGCTACGAGGCATGCCTCACCCGGCATCCCTCAACCGCACAACACACCTTCCACACGAAACGGTGAACCATGTCCGCCCCTGAGGCACCTTCGAATCAGGCACCCCAGAACCACCCTCCAGAACACCTCTCGAAGGGTGGCGCACGACAGAGCACGTTCCGCTCGCTCGCGCGCATCTACCCGTTCGCGAAGCCGGCCATGCCGCGCATCTACCTCGGCATGGTGGCCGCTATCGGCGCGTCCGTCGTGGCGCTGCTCATCCCCATCGTGCTGCAGGCACTCGTCGACGGCCCCATGAAGAACGGCGACCCGTCGCACGTCGTGCCGTCGGCGGTGCTCGTGCTTGTGTTGGGCATCGCGGAGGCGGTGCTCATCTCGCTGCGCCGCTGGTTCGTGCTCACACCTGGCACCAAGGTCGAGGCCGACCTGCGCAACGCGTTCTACGCCAAGCTGCAGGACCTGCCGGTGAGTTTCCACGACGGATGGCCGAGCGGGCAGCTGCTCAGCCGTGCCGTCAGCGACCTCAACCTGATCCGCCGCTGGCTGAGCTTCGGCTTCGTGCTGCTCTTCGTCAACGTGCTCACGATCGTGATCGGCTTCGTGGTGCTGGTCACCTGGAACTGGTTGCTCGCGGTCATCTTCATCGTGTGCTCGATCCCGCTCTGGATCTACGGCTACGTGTTCGAGAACCGCTACTCGACCATCGCCCGACGCAGCCAGGACCAGGCCGGCGACCTCGCGACGACCGTCGAGGAGTCGGTGCACGGCATCCGTGTGCTCAAGGCGTTCGGACGCGGCAGGCACGCCCTGCGCAACTTCGAGAAGCAGGCTGAGGACCTGCGCGGCACCGAGATCGCCAAGGCGAAGGCCATCGCCGGCATCTGGCTGTGGCTGCTGCTGGTACCAGACGTGGCGTTCGCGGTGTGCCTCGTGGTGGGCGTGTGGCTCGTGTCCACTGGCTCCCTGACCGCTGGGCAGCTGCTGGCCTTCTTCGCCACCGCCACGGTTCTGCGGTTCCCGATCGAGTCGATCGGATTCCTGCTGTCGATGACGTTCGACACGCGAACCGCCGCCGACCGGTTCTTCGACGTGATGAGCACGCGGAACACGATCGGTGACCCTGAGCATCCGAAGACCGTCGAGAACCCGCACGGGCGGCTCGTCTTCGACGACGTGCACTTCCGCTACCCGGACACGCCTGAGGGCGAGCGCGACCTGCTCGACGGCATCGACCTCGAGCTCGAGCCGGGGGAGACCATGGCGCTCGTCGGCCTCACGGGAAGCGGCAAGTCAACCCTGACTGCCCTGCCCACGAGGCTGTACGACGTCACGGGTGGGTCGATCCTGCTCGACGGCGTCGACGTGCGCGACCTCACCAGGAACGAGCTGCGCACGCACATCGCCATGGCGTTCGAAGACGCGACCCTGTTCTCCGCGTCGGTGCGTGACAACGTGCTGCTCGGCCGGGCGGACCTCGTAAGCGACGACCAGGAGACCAAGGCGAAGGCGGATGCCGTGCTCACCGAGGCGCTCGAGGTCGCGCAGGCTGGCTTCGCGTACGACCTGCCGGACGGCGTCGACACGAAGGTGGGAGAAGAGGGCCTGAGCCTGTCCGGCGGACAGAGGCAGCGTCTCGCGCTCGCGCGTGCCGTCGCCGCCAACCCCGAGGTGCTCGTGCTCGATGACCCGCTGTCGGCACTGGATGTCGACACCGAGGCGCTCGTCGAGGCCGCGTTGCGAAGGGTGCTGGCATCCACAACAGCGCTCATCGTGGCGCACCGCCCGTCCACCGTCATGCTGGCCGACCGTGTTGCGCTGCTCGAAGACGGCAGGATCACGGCCGTCGGTACGCACAGCAGTCTGCTGGCGACCAACGAACACTACCGATTCGTCATCTCGAGCCTCGAGGACGACGAAGAAGAAGAGGAACTCGAGGAGGTGAACCTGTGAGCACCACAACTGTTCTCGGCGTAGAAGGCGAAGAGCGCAACGACTTCTCCAAACAGGAGTCGCGGCAGATCCGTCGCCGCTCGCTCGGCCTGCTCGGGTCTCTGCTGCGCCCGCTGCGGAGCAAGGTCGTGTTCGCGTTGGTGGTGATCGTGTTCTCCACGCTCGCCCAGGTGATCGGCCCGACGCTGATCGGAATCGGCATCGACCAGGGGCTCGGCGCGCTGAAGTCCCAGCACTGGTGGCCCATCGCTCTCACCGGCGCCGCCTATCTCGCCACGGGCGTGATCGGCGCCGCGACCGTGTCGTGGTACACGGTGATGTCGGCGCGCATCAGCCAGGCGATCCTGCTCGATCTGCGCAAGCGTGTGTTCCTGCACACGCAGCGGCTCAGCCTGGAGTTCCACGAGTCGTACACGTCCGGCCGCATCATCTCGCGCCAGACGAGCGATCTGGACGCCATCCGGGAGCTGCTGGACTCCGGCATCAACCAGCTGGTGCAGGGCGTGTTGTACTCGGGCTTCATCGCAGTGTTCATGTTCCTGAACGACTGGGTCTCCGGCGTGATCCTGTTCTGCTCGCTGGTGCCGCTGTACTTCTTGACGCGGTGGTTCCAGAAGCGGTCGCAGGTGCTCTTCCGGCGCTCGCGCGTGGCATCCGCGAAGCTCATCGTGCACTTCGTGGAGACCATGACCGGCATCCGCGCCGTCAAGGCGTTCCGCAAGGAGAAGCGCAACGAGAAGGAGTTCGGCGACCTGGTCGAGGACTACCGAGACGTCAACGCCAAGACCATTCAGCTGTTCGGGATCTTCGATCCAGGGCTGGTGCTGATCGGCAATGTGACGGTGGCGGTCGTGCTCCTGGTCGGCGGATTCCGCGTCGCGCTCGGCGCACTTCCCATCGGTGTTCTGCTGGCCGTGCTGCTCTACACCCGTCGGTTCTTCGACCCGATGGAGGAGATGGCGATGTTCTACAACTCCTACCAGTCGGCTGCCGCCGCACTCGAGAAGATCTCGGGCGTGCTGGAGGAGGAGCCGAGCGTGCCCGATCCGGCGCGTCCCGTTGACCTGTGGGAGGCATCCGGTCACGTCGAGTTCGACGATGTCACGTTCGCCTACAAGAAGGACCGGGTCATCCTGCCGCAGTTCACGCTCGACGTGCCTGCTGGGCAGACGATTGCGCTCGTCGGCTCGACGGGAGCGGGAAAGTCCACGCTCGCAAAGCTGATCGCGCGGTTCTACGACCCGACGGAGGGCTCGGTGAAGCTCGACGGCGTCGACCTGCGCGACCTGCATCCGAAGGATCTGCGTCGCGCGATCGTCATGGTCACGCAGGAGGCGTACCTGTTCTCCGGAACCGTGGCAGACAACATCGCGCTGGGCAAGCCGGATGCCACGCTCGACGAGATCCGTGCGGCCGCCGAGGCCGTCGGCGCCGACGAGTTCATCCAGAACCTGCCGGACGGGTATGCGACCGACGTGAACAAGCGAGGAGGGCGCGTTTCGGCCGGGCAGCGCCAGCTGATCTCGTTCGCACGCGCCTTCCTGGCCAACCCGGCGGTGCTCATTCTCGACGAGGCGACGAGCTCGCTCGACATCCCGAGCGAACGTTTGGTGCAGGAGGCGTTGCAGACGCTTCTGAAGGACCGCACCGCGTTGATCATCGCGCACCGTCTCTCGACGGTCGCGATCGCCGACCGGGTGCTCGTCATGGAGCACGGGCGCGTGGTCGAGGACGGCTCGCCCGCCGACCTCATCGCGGGCACCGGGAGGTTCGCTCAGTTGCACGCCGCCTGGCGGGACTCACTCGTCTGACGATCGGCCGGAGATGGCACGATGCGCCGTACCGAGAAGGCTCTTCTCGTACGGCGCATCGTCCGTTTTCCGCCGTAGCGCGCGCCGCCCATCGCGGATTGCGAGCCGCGCCGTTGCTTCTCAGGAGGGCGACCAGCGCGCTGCCGCGAGATCGACGCGGTAGCGCTCGAGGGCATCCTCACGCGAGGCCTGGTCGGCCGTCATGCCCCTCAACGGAGTTCCCTCCTGAAGGTAGTGCTCGAGCGCTGCACCCTCGTGACACAGTGGCGGCTGCCCGGATGCCCTGATCACCCGCCACCACGGCACGTCGGACCCGTAGCGCGCCATCACTTGGCCGACCACTCGGGCTCCACGCGATCCGAGCACGGCGGCAACCTGACCGTAGGTCATGACCCGGCCCTCTGGGATGTCGGCGACCACCTCGAGCACGGCCTCCACGAAGCCCTCCGGGGGCTCTGGCGCCCGCCGCGGCTCAGGCGAAGCGGGCACGCCGTGCGAGTGGACTCGGACGAGGGCGAAGTCCACAGCTCAGAGATCCATCGCTCCGACGACCTCGCCGTACTGCGTCTCGCCGACCGGCGTGAAACCGGTGCGGAGGAAGAACGCCTCCGGCCCGAGTTCGCCCGGCTCCCAGATGACGTGGAGTCGGTGCTGTCCTCTGCGACGCGCCTCGTCTGCCAGGCCGTCGACCGCGAATCGGCCGATGCCTCGACCCTGGTCGTCGGCGTCCACGTTGATGCGCCAGAGGATGGAGCAGAACTCGTCTTCGGCATCCGGATCGAAGCTGCCCATGACGAAGCCGACGACCTCGTCGCCGTCGACCACGACCCGCTGCCAGGTCATGCTCGGATCGTTGACGGCCGCGGCAGCCGAGTACGAGACGGGCGTGATGAACTGTTCCTGCCCGGGCTTCAGAGTGAGTGCGTTCGCCGCGGAGATGTTCGATGCGGACAGTTCCTCAAGACGCAGCTCAGCCATGGCACAAGGGTAACGTGCGGCATAGACGGGCGGATAGTCGCGGTTCGCTCAGAAGGCGGAGAGTGCCTCGTTGAACGTCTTCGACGGGCGCATCACCGCGCTGGCCTTCTCGGGGTCGGGCAGGTAGTAGCCTCCGACGTCGGCGGGGTTGCCCTGCACGGCGACGAGCTCGTCGACGATGGTCGACTCGTCGGCCGTGAGCCGCTCAGCAAGCGAGCGGAACGTCGCAGCCAGCTGCAGGTCATCCGTCTGCTTGGCCAGCTCCTGCGCCCAGTACAGCGCCAGGTAGAAGTGCGAGCCGCGGTTGTCGATCGTGCCGAGCTTGCGGCCGGGGCTGCGGTCCTCGTCGAGGAACGTTGCGGTTGCACGGTCGAGGGTGTCGGCCAGTACCTTGGCCGCGGGCGTGCCGGCCTGGTCCGCGTACTTCTCGAACGACGGCACCAACGCGAAGAACTCGCCAAGCGAGTCCCAGCGCAGGTAGTTCTCCTGCACCAGCTGCTGCACATGCTTGGGAGCCGAGCCACCCGCGCCCGTCTCGAAGAGGCCGCCGCCTGCGATCAGCGGCACCACGGACAGCATCTTGGCCGACGTGCCGAGCTCGAGGATGGGGAAGAGGTCGGTGTTGTAGTCGCGCAGCACGTTGCCCGTCACCGAGATGGTGTCTTCGCCCTTGCGCATGCGCTCCAGCGAGTAGGCCGTGGCGAGCTCGGGCGCAAGGATCTCGATTGTGAGACCCGCTGTATCGCCGACGAGGTCGGAATCCTGCAGGTACTCGCGCACCTTCGCGATGAGCTGTGCGTCGTGCGCGCGCGTCTCGTCGAGCCAGAACACGGCGGGGTCTCCGGTGGCGCGCGCCCTCGTCACGGCCAGCTTGACCCAGTCGCGCACCGCGACATCCTTGGTCTGGCAGGCGCGCCAGATGTCTCCCGCGCCGACCTCGTGCTGCAGCAGCACCTCGCCCGCCTTGTTGAGCACCTTGACGGTGCCGGCGACCGGAATCTCGAACGTCTTGTTGTGCGAGCCGTACTCCTCGGCCGCCTGCGCCATGAGGCCGACGTTCGACACGGATCCGATGGTGGCAGGGTCGAGCGGGCCGTTCTTCTTCACGTCGTCGATGACCGTGGCGTAGACACCGGAGTACGAGGAATCCGGGATGACGGCGAGCGTGTCATCCTCCCGGCCCTCGCCGTCCCACAGCTTGCCGCCGTTGCGGATGAGCGCTGGCATCGAGGCGTCGATGATGACGTCGGAGGGCACGTGCAGGTTCGTGATGCCCTTGTCGGAGTTGACGTACGACAGCCGGGGGCCGGCCGCAAGGCCGAGGTCGAACGCTTCGCGGATCTCGTCGCCGTTGGGCAGCGAGTCGAGCCCAGCGAGGATGCCGCCGAGTCCGTCGTTCGCTTTGAGGCCGGCGGCCGCGAGGTCGTCACCGTACTTGTCGAAGACATCCTTGAAGTACGCACGCACCACGTGGCCGAAGATGATCGGGTCGGAGACCTTCATCATGGTCGCCTTGAGATGCACGGAGAACAGCACGCCCTCCGCCTGAGCGCGCTTCATGGCGTTGGCCAGGAACGCGTCGAGGTGCTCTGCCGACAGGTGCGTGGCGTCGATGACCTCTCCGGCCTTCACCGGCAGCGATTCGAGCAGCACATTCTGCTCGCGATCCGTCGTCTCGAGCACGATCGTGAGGGTGTCGTCTGCCGGGATCGTCACTGACTTCTCGTTGCTCTTGAAGTCGTGCTCGCCCATGGTGGCGACGGTCGTCTTCGAGCCCTCGCCGAACGGCTTGTTGGTGTGCGGATGCTTCTTCGCATAGGCCTTGACCGACTGGGGCGCCCTGCGGTCGGAGTTGCCCTGACGCAGCACGGGGTTCACCACGGAACCGAGCACCCTGAAGTACTTCGCGCGAACCTCGGCCTGCTCGTCGGTGGAGGGCGAGTCCGGGTAGTCGGGGATGTCGTATCCCTTGTCCTGGAGTTCCTTGATGGCCGCTTTCAGCTGGGGAATCGAGGCCGAGATGTTCGGCAGCTTGACGATGTTCGCGTCGGGAGAGCCCGTCAGCTCACCGAGCTCGGCGAGAGCGTCGTCGGCCAGACCGAACTGCGCGAGGATGCGTCCGGCCACCGAGATGTCTCGCGTCTCGAACTCGACTCCCGCCTTTTCGGCGAACGCCGAGACGATGGGAAGGAAGGAGTAGGTCGCCAGCAGCGGCGCCTCGTCCGTGTGGGTGTAGATGATCTTCGTCATCGCGTCGGCACGCTCCAATCAGCGGAAATGGCGGAGAAAGAATCTCGACGTCAAGATAAATCGCCTGCATAGACGATACCCGACACCAGCCCATGCCACGCTACCCGACGTGTTCGGACGGCGGCTCGAACGCCCGCCGGGCACCGTCGCCCTATAGTCTCGGTGCACGCAGGGCGGCGGCACGCGCCGCCCCGAGAACGAGGACGACATGCGGGCGGGCAGCAACCTCCCCGCCGTCGGGGGGTACAACCAGGCGGTGATCCTGGATGCCGTGCGCCGCGCGGGCGCCGAGGGCGTCAGCCGCGTAGAGGTGGCAGAGCGCACGGGACTGTCGGCGCAGGCGGTGACGAACATCGTGCGCAGGCTCATCGACGAGGGCCTCGTGCTCGAGGCGGGAACGCGCGGTTCCGGCGTCGGCAAGCCGCGCACCATCCTCCGGCTGCGGCCGCGCGGGCGCCTCGCGCTGGGCGTGCATCTGGACCCCTCGATCATCACCGTCGTGCTGCTCGACCTCGAGGGAAGGGTCGTCGCCCACCGCACGATTCCCACGCCGCCGTCGGCAACCGCGCCCAAGACGCTGCAGCGCATCGTTCGCGTCGCCTCGGGCCTGGTCGACGCCGCGGGCGTCGACGCGGGCCGCATCATGGGCGTCGGCATCGCCGCGCCGGGCCCGGTCGACGTCGAGGCGGGCGTTGTGCTCGACCCGCCGCTGCTGCCCGGCTGGCGCAACGTTCCCGTGCGCGACGAGTTGGCTCAACGGCTGCAGCTGCCCGTGCTGCTCGAGAAGGACGTCACGGCTGCTGCCGTCGGCGAACTCTGGATGGACACCTCGGGCGAACGCAGCGACATGGTGTTCTTCTACTACGGCACGGGAAGCGGCGTGGGTCTCGCTGTGCACGGCGAGGTCATCCGCGGCGTCTCCAACAACGCGGGCGACATCGGCAGCATGGTCGTCGGCGGCGTTCCTGCGGCCCCGCAGCATCATCGGTGGCGCGCTGGCGACGCGGTGCTCCCGCGCTACCTGGTTGCCGACGCCATCAAGCTCGGGGTGCTTTCCGGCGATGCTCAGGCGATGACGACGGCCGAGGTCAGGGAGGCGTTCCTGTACCTTGCGGATGCCCGCACCTCAGACCCACGGGCGGCCTCCCTGTTCGACGCGGTCGCCGTCGACATCGCCGAAACCCTCGTCACCCTGGTCAACGTGCTCGATGTCGATCACATCGTGTTCGGCGGCCCGTTCTTCACACCGCTCCAGGACTTCCTGCTGCAGCGGGTGCCGCCTCTCGTGCTCGGCTCGCCCGTCATGGTCATGCCGCACGACATCGCGTTCGCACCTTCGGCCATCGGTGAAGACGTCGCCGCCGTCGGTGCCGCGTGCCTCGTGCTCGACCACGTGCTCTCTCCGCGGCCGGCCGCGCTGCTCATCCAACGCTAGGAACTCGCACCCTGCGGTCTTGGGCAACCTCGATTGCCCCTTGACGCGGAATAACTAAAAATGATGTAGTAATCCAGTTCGGGTCGGCACTCGTTAGGGGCACGCGGCAGGGGTACGCCCGGTCGCACCTGCCCGGGAGCCCGGCCCCGGGCATCCATGCACCATGAGGCAAAGGAGCATCATGAAACGGATCCTCTCCGTGCTCTCGATCGGCGTCGTCGCCGCCGCGGCACTGTCTGGCTGTTCGGCAAGCGGGGGCGGCGAAAAGACCATCAAGGTCGCCTACCAGAAGTTCGGCAACTTCACACAGATGGATACGCAGATGAAGGCCGTGGCCAAGCAGTACGAGGCCGCGCACAAGGGCTACACCGTCAAGCTCATTCCCATCCAGGCGGCGGAGAACGACTACTACACGAAGCTCTCGCTGATGAACAAGTCGGCTTCGACGGCACCCGACGTTCTCTACGAAGACACATTCCTGATCAAGTCGGATGCCGACGCCGGCTACCTCGCACCGCTCGACTCGTACGTGAAGAGCTGGAGCGACTGGTCGAAGTTCCCCGCCAACGCGCAAGACGCGGGCAAGGGCGAGGACGGCAAGCTGTACGGCATCTCGATGGGCACGGACACCCGCGCGCTCTGGTACAACAAGGATCTGCTTCAGAAAGCCGGCGTCACCCTGCCGTGGCAGCCCAAGACGTGGAACGACGTGCTCGACGCCGCGAAGAAGGTCAAGGCGGCCGAGCCGGGCGTGACGCCCATCAACGTCTACTCGGGCAAAGGTGCAGGCGAAGGCTCGACCATGCAGGGCTTCGAGATGCTGCTGTACGGCACGAAGGACACCCTGTACGACGAATCCTCCAAGAAGTGGATCTCCGGATCCAAGGGCTTCGAGGACTCGCTCGGCTTCATCAAGGATGTCTACACAGGCGGCCTCGGACCGGCGGTCCAGGACGCTCTCGACCCGAACTTCGGCAACGTCGTCTCCGGCCAGCTTCTCCCGCAGAGCAAGCTCGCCATCGACCTCGACGGCTCGTGGTTGTCGAGCAACTGGCTGAAGTCCGGTGCCGCACCCTGGTCGGACTGGACCAAGGTGATGGGTCAGGTGGCCATGCCGACGCAGGACGGCGCATCGCCTGGATCCACGAGCATGTCCGGCGGCTGGACCCTCGCTCTCGGCTCGAAGTCGAAGAACAAGGGCGCGGCGTGGGACTTCATCAAGCTCGCCCTCAACCAGAAGAACTCGCTTGCGTACGACGTCAACGCCACCCAGATCGCGGTGCGTTCCGACGTGGCAAGCGACCCGAAGTACACAGACGCCAACCCCACCAACAAGTTCTTCTCGGATCTGGTGAAGGTGACGCACTTCCGTCCGGCGACGTCTGTTTATCCGAAGGTGTCGAACAACATCCAGGTGGCGATGGAATCGGTCATGAGCGGGCAGCAGACGCCGAAGGAGGCCGCCAAGGCGTACGACGATGCGCTGACGGATGCCGTCGGCGGGTCCAGTCACGTGAAGGCCGAGTAGAGCAAGCATGTCGTCGCTGACTCACCAGGTGGCGACCGGCGCAGGCGGGCGGGGAGGGGCATCCTCTCCCCGCCGGCCGGCCCGCCGGAGGCACCCCGGCCGAACCCTCGGGCGAACGGCGCCACTCATCCCGTCGATGGTGCTCGTCGCCGTCTTCCTGCTCGGGCCGGTGATCTCGTCGTTCTACGGCTCGTTCACCGACATGTCGCTCACCGGGAGCGCGGCGCAGGGCGCCACGTTCATCGGCTTCGATAACTACGTGCAGTTGTTCCAGAACCCGGACTTCCTGCAGTCGGTGTGGCTCACGGTGCTGTTCCTCATCGGAAGCGCCATCATCGGCCAGAACGTGCTGGGCATGGGACTCGCGATGCTCATGCGCAGCGGCAACGCCGTGATGCGCGGCATCGTCGGAACGCTCGTGGTCACGGCCTGGATCCTGCCGGAGATCGTGGCGGCGTTCGCGTCGTACGCGTTCTTCCACAACGATGGCACGCTCAACGAACTGCTCGCGCTCGTGGGCATCCACGGCCCGAACTGGCTGTACGGCCTTCCCATGCTCGCGGTCATCCTGGCCAACGTATGGAGGGGCACCGCGTTCTCGATGCTCGTCTACTCGGCCGCGTTGTCCGATGTTCCTGAGGACGTCACGGAGTCGGCAGCGATCGACGGCGCAGGCGGATTCAAGCGGCTGATCTACATCACGCTTCCGATGATCAGGCGCAGCATCTCGACCAACCTGATGCTCACCACACTGCAGACCCTCAGCGTCTTCACGCTCATCTACGTGATGACGGCGGGCGGACCGGGCACCAAGAGCTCGACACTGCCGATCCTCGCGTACCAGGAGGCGTTCAAGTTCTCCCAGCTCGGTCTCGGCACGGCGATCGCGACCATCCTGCTCGTGATCGGCGGGATCTTCTCGATCGTCTACATCAGGGCACTCAGGCCGGAGGTGGACTGACGTGACGACGACACCCGTAGCGCGCGCTCGCATCGCGCGCCCGTCCATCGCCATGAGCTCACCCTCCGGCAGGGCGCTGCGCTGGGTCTCCAACACTGTGCTCGGGCTCATCGGCATCTGCTTCGCGCTGCCGCTCGCGTGGCTGCTGCTGGCATCGTTCGACCCGCGCGCGACGCTCACACTCAAGTGGCCGTCGACCCTCACGCTCGACAACTTCACTTCCGTGCTCACGCCGGACCTGGCGTGGCTCCCGCTGTGGAACAGCGTGCTGCTCTCCGGCGGATGCGCAATCGTCACCGTCGTGGTCGCCGTGCTCGCGGCCTACCCGCTCTCCAGGTACCGGCTGCGCATCAACAAGCCGTACCTGTACGGCATCCTGTTCGGCACCTGCCTGCCCATCACGGCCATGATGGTGCCGGTCTACAGCCTGTTCGTGTCGCTCAACCTCATCGACTCGATGTGGGGAACCATCCTCTTCATGGCGGCATCCAGCCTGCCCATGGCGATCTGGATGATGAAGAACTTCATGGATTCCGTGCCTGTCGTGCTCGAGGAGGCCGCCTGGGCAGACGGGGCCTCGATGATGACGACGCTCACCAGGGTCGTCGTGCCGCTCATGCGGCCGGGCATCGCGGTGGTGTTCATCTTCGTGTTCGTGCAGGCGTGGGGAAACTTCTTCGTCCCGTTCGTGCTGCTGCTCAGCCCGGAGAACCAGCCGGCCGCCGTGAGCATCTTCGCGTTCTTCGGACAGTACGGCGCGGTCGCCTACGGCAAGCTGGCCGCGTTCTCGCTCGTCTACTCGGTTCCCGTACTCGGCCTCTACGTGTTCATCTCGCGCGTGCTGGGCGGCGGTTCGGCGCTCGCCGGAGCCGTCAAGGGCTGACCGCGGCACAACGCCGCTGTGCACGCACATTCAGCCTGCCCATTCGCACTTTCCACCGCCCGACCCCTTCACCCTTCACAAGGAGCATCACGTGCACGACGACTCCCGTCTCGTCCTCCAGCGCATCAACCGATTCCTGGCCGAGCGCATCGTCCCCGCCATCTACCGGGAGCGCATTCCGCTCACCGTCACGGCGTGGGAGGTGCCAGACGAGCCCGTGCCGTTCACGGATGCCGTACAGGAGCAGTTCGCGCCCGTCGCGCCCGGCTCGGTGTGGGGCAAGCCGTGGGGCACGACGTGGTTCCACGTGACGGGCGCCGTTCCTGATGCGTGGCGCGAGGCATCCGGGAGCCTCCGGGTCGAGCTCGTCGCCGATCTCGGGTTCACGCTCGCCCAGCCCGGATTCCAGGCGGAGGGCCTGGTCTACACGCCTGAAGGCGTGGTGGTGAAGGCGATCGAGCCCATGAATGCGACGGTCGCGCTCGAGGCGCTCGCGGGCGCGAGAGGCGGGGCTGCGGACGGCGCAGGTCTCGATCTCTACATCGAGGCCGCCTCGAACCCCGACGTGGGGTTCCCATGGGACTGGCAGCCCACGCAGATGGGCGACAAGACGACGGCGGGAACAGCGCCCATCTACGTGCTGCGCGCGCTCGACCTTGGCCTGCGCGATGAGACCGTGTGGGAGCTGGAGCGCGACGTGTTCACCCTGCTTGGGCTGCAGGCCCAGTTGCCGCCTGCTTCCAACCGGGCGGCGCAGCTTCTGCGGGCCCTCGAGCACATGTGCGATGCGATGGATCCGAGCGACGTGCCCGGAACGGCGCAGGCCGGGCGCGACGCTTTGGCTGGCGTGTTGGCAGTGGAGGCGGCGGCGAGCGCGCACCACATCACGGCGGTCGGGCACGCGCACATCGATTCGGCCTGGTTGTGGCCAACACGCGAGACCGTTCGCAAGTGCGCTCGCACGTTCTCCAACGTGCTCGCGCTCATGGACGAGCATCCGGACTTCGTCTTCGCCTGCTCGTCTGCGCAGCAGTACGCGTGGGTCAAGCAGTTCTACCCAGAGCTGTTCGAACGCATCCGCGAGCGCGTCGCCGAGGGCAGGTTCGTGCCCGTCGGCGGCATGTGGGTGGAGTCCGACACGAACATGGTGGGCGGCGAGGCGATGGTGCGGCAGTTCGTGGCCGGCCAGGGGTTCTTCGAGCGGGAGTTCGGCAAGAGGACGGTGACCGGGTGGCTACCGGATTCGTTCGGTTACACCGGCGCGCTGCCGCAGCTTCTGGCCGGCGCCGGCATCGAGCACTTCGTGACGCAGAAGATCTCGTGGAACGACACCGACCGCTTCCCGCACCACACGTTCTGGTGGGAGGGCATCGACGGAACCCGCATGTTCACGCACTTCCCGCCGATGGACACCTACAACTCCGATCTGTCGCCGCGCGAGCTGGCGCTCTCCGACCGCCAGTACGCGGAGAAGGGCGAGGCGAACTCATCGCTCGCGCTCTACGGGTACGGCGACGGCGGGGGAGGCCCGACGCGTGAGATGGTCGCGACCGCTCGAAGGGCGCGCTCCCTCGACGGCTCGCCCGAGGTCGAGCTGGGCACGCCAGAAGGGTTCTTCGCGCGAGCGAAGGCGGAGTACGAGCACGCGCCCGTGTGGTCGGGCGAGCTGTACCTCGAGCTGCACCGCGGCACCTACACGTCGCAGGCGCGCACCAAGCAGGGCAACAGGCGCAGCGAGCACCTGCTGCGCGAGGCGGAGTTGTGGGCCACGACGGCTGCGGTGCGTGCCGGCGCTGACTACCCGTACGACGAGCTCGAGTCCGCGTGGCAGACCGTGCTTCTGCAGCAGTTCCACGACATCCTGCCCGGATCGTCGATCGCCTGGGTGCACCGTGAGGCGGAGCGAAACTACGCGCAGGTCGCGCAGCGCGTCGACTCCCTCGTCGAGCAGGCGCTGACCTCTCTGGGCGGCGGCGCAGACGACACGACTGTGGTCGGCGGCGCATCCGCCGACAGCGCGGGAGTGCTCGTGAACGCGGCCCCGGTGCCGGTGCGCGGCGTGCCCGCGCTGGGCGCGGGGGTCCCGGATGTCGCGGCGCAGGCATCTGTGCGCCGTGACGGCGACGCCATCGTGCTGGAGAACGCGCTCGCGAGGTTCACGCTGGATGCCAGCGGCCGCCTGGTGTCCGCGGTCGACGCGGCCAGTGGGCGGGAGGCCATCGCGCCGGGCGAGTCCGCCGGCCTGCAGCTGTTCCGCGACACCCCGAACCAGTGGGACGCGTGGGACGTCGACGAGCACTACCGCAGGCACGAGCAGGACCTCGACGAGGCCGTCTCGGTCGAAGCCGACGAGCAGCGGGGCGCTGTGCGGGTTTCGCGCAGTGTTGGGGAGTCGACCATCGAGCAGGAGTTCGCGCTCGCGCCGGGATCGCCGACTCTCGAGATCACGACGCGCGTCGAGTGGCACGAGCGCCAGAAGCTGCTCAAGTTCGCGTTCCCGCTCGATGTGCGCGCCGACCGGGCGGCCAGCGAGGTGCAGTTCGGGCACGTGTACCGGGCGACGCACGAGAACACGTCGTGGGATGCCGCGAGGTTCGAGACCGCAGCGCACCGCTGGGTGCACGTTGCGGAGCCCGGCTTCGGCGTCGCCGTCGCCAACGACTCGACGTACGGGCACGATGTGACGCGCCGGCAAAGGCTCGGCGGCGGCACCATGACCCTCGTGCGGCAGTCGCTTTTGCGTGCTCCGCTCTTCCCCGACCCCCAGGCGGACCAGGGCGAGCACGTCGTCCGCTCCTCGATCACGGTGGGCGCAGAGGTGGCGGATGCCATCGCGGCAGGTTACGCACTCAACCTGCCGCTCCGCGCGGGCACGGCTCCCGTCGAGCCGCTCGTGGCTGTGCATGGCGACGGTGTGTTCGTCGAGGCCGTGAAGCTTGCGGAGGACCGCTCGGGCGACGTCATCGTGCGCGTCTACGAAGGGCTCGGCCGGCGTGCGAAGGCGAGCATGAGATTCGGCTTCGCGGTCGCGTCGGCCGCGCAGACCGACCTGCTCGAGGGCGAGCTCGCGCACCCGGACGCGTACGACTCGGTGACGGGCATCCTTTCGCTGCGCCCCTTCCAGGTGGTGACGTTGCGCGCACGCCTGGCCTAGACGCGACACGAGAACGAACGTCGACTGATAGTCAACCCCTGACCCACATTCGGGGGGTTCGGAGGTTCGGGCTCTACCGTCGGGACGATGCGATCGGCAACAGGAGCATCTGTTTCAGAACCCGGGCTGCGGCTCCGCTCGCTCGACGGGCTGCGTGGCATAGCGGCCGGTGTCGTGCTGCTCCATCACCTGTCGATGACGATTCCGGCGGTCTCCAACGGCTACGACAACTCGGCGAACCTCGAGTTGTTCTCGCCGGCGTGGTGGCTCGTCGCGTCGCCGCTGAAGATCTTCGTGGCGGGTCCCGAGTTCGTGCTCGTCTTCTTCGTGCTGAGCGGTTACGTGCTCACCCTGGCGCCGCTGAAGGCGCGCACGGCTCGGGTCGAGGTCGGGAGTTCCAGAGGCCCCTACGACTGGCTCGCGTACTTTCCGCGTCGCATCCTTCGCCTCGGGGTTCCCGTGGTGGCCGCCATGGCGCTTGCGTATGTGGTGATCACCGCCTTCCCGCACCCATCGGGTGCCTCGACCGGCTCGTGGCTGTCGCGGCAGGCGCACCCCGACACCAGCCTGCACAACCTGTGGACCGAGACGCTGCTCATCGTCGACCCGAACCACCCGTCGATCGATCCTCCGCTGTGGTCCCTGACGTGGGAGATGTGGTTCTCGCTGCTGCTGCCCTTCGTGGTGCTTCTGGCGCTGTGGAGCCGCAGGGTTCCCGTGCTGTGGGGGGCGTTCTTCATCGGCGTCAGCGTGTACGGCTACGTCGCGCACATCGACGCCGCCATGTATCTTCCGGCGTTCGCGCTCGGGGCGCTGCTCGGCGCGAACGCGGAGCGCATCCGTGCACTCTCCGACCGTTGGCATGGCACGCGCAGGCATACCCTCACGTTCGCAGCGATCGTGGTGTCCGGCCCGCTGCTGTCCATCTGCTACTGGTTCGTGCGCCCGGTCTTCGGCCCGACAGGCGACGACCTGGCCCTCGCGATGCGTGTTCCTGGCGCACTGCTCCTGGTCGGAGCCGTCGCCTTCCTGCCGTCGCTCGGCCGCGTGTTCGCCGCACGGCCGTTCGCGGCGCTCGGCAAGGTGAGCTTCAGCCTCTACCTCGTGCACTCGCCCATCGTCGTGCTGTTCGGGCTCAACTTCACGGGTGAGAACTGGTGGCTGGGCGCTTTGCTTGCGCTCGTCACGAGCTTTGCGCTGGCCATCGGCATGTACCTGCTCGTCGAACGTCCCTCGACACGGCTCGCCAGTTGGGCAGGCAAACGCGTGGCGGTCGCGGTGCACGCCGTGCGCAGGCGCGTCGGCGTTCCCGTGCAGAGCGCACCGGAGCGCAGCGAACCGGAGCGCAGCGAACCGGAGCCGCGCGAGCCGCAGCCCCGCGAGCCGCAACCCGCAGCGCTCCGGCGGGAGCCTGTGGTCTCGGCCGAGCGCAGCCTCGTTTCCCGCTAGCGCCACAGGCAACGGCCGGAAAGACCCTTTGCTCCGCGCACTGCTGCGCCTAGCGTGAACTCCATGTCGACACCTCCAGGAGCGCCGAGCAGCTCCTGGGTGCGCGAGCTCGTGCGACCGCGCAGAGCCGATGTTCCCTGGGACCTGGCGATCCTCACCGCGATCGCCGTGGCGGTGCCGATCGGTGTTGCGCTCGCGGTCATGCACGGGAATCCGTCGATCCTCGGCATCGGAGTGCTGACCTCCATAGGGGCGCTCATCACGTCCGTCGCCGACAGGGGAGGCGCCGCCGCCGAGCGCCTGCGCCGCATCGTCACGACGGCGCTGTCCGCTGCGGTCGGGCTCCTCGTCGGATGCCTCGCGCTCGGCCACGACATCGCCACCGTCATCGTCGTGGTCGCCGCGTCGCTGGGCTCAGGTCTCGCCGGCGTGATCAGCGCCAACGCGTCCCAGGCCGCGCTGCAGTTCCTCGTCTACACCGTCGTCGGAAGCGGCATCGACTTCGGGCTGCGGCCGATCTGGCTCGCACCGCTCGTGCTGCTGGCGGGTGCAGCATGGCGCCTGGCGCTCACGGCCATTGCGATCGCGGTGGGCGGCAGGGGGCGCGCTCCCGAGTGCTCGGTCGTGGCATCCGTCTATTCGGCGGTTGCGGCGCAACTCGACGCCATCGGAACACCGGGCGTCGAAGCGGCGAGGCGCGACGTCACGACCGCCCTCAACCAGGCGTACGACCTGATGATCGCGGCGCGCAGCTCCCTGGCAGGACGCGACAGCCGCTGGCGCGAACTCGTCGCGCAGTTGAACGCGGCGACCCCGATCGTGGAGGCGGCGACCACCGTCGCTGCGGAGGGTCAACCGATCCCGCCCCGCCTGCCCAACACGTTGCGGGCTCTCGCCAGGTCGATCGAGCACTCGGGATCGCCGCCGCCGGCAGTGCCTGCTCCCGATCGTTCGACGGCGGGGCGCGCGGCGTTGTCTTCCTCCCTGCGCCTGGCGTGCTCCCTGCTGGCGGGCGACGACCCCGTGACGACGACCGTTCCCATACCGCGCCCGGACACCATCGGGTTGCCGCGTCAGAGTCCGCGCGATCGAGCTCGAACCGCGCTCGATCACCTCGTCAGCGGTGGCGAGACCTGGTTCGCCGTGCTGCGACTCGTGGTGTGCATCGCCGTGGCGGAGGCGGTGAGCGTGCTGCTGCCGCTCGAACGCCCGTACTGGATCATGCTCACCGTCGCGGTGATCATGAAGCCCGACTTCGGGTCGGTGTTCGCGAGGGCGGTGCAGCGCGGCCTCGGCACGGTGGTCGGCGTGCTGATCGGTGCTGCCGTCGTCGAGGTGCTACCGCAGGGCTGGCCGCAGGTCGTCGCGCTCGCCCTGCTTGCCGGGGCCATGCCGATGGCCATCCGCCGCAACTATGGACTGTTCTCCACCTTCATCACGCCCGTCATCGTCATCCAGCTGGAGCTCGCGCACGGCGGCGACACGGGACTCATCGTCAGCCGGGTCTCCGACACGCTCATCGGATGCGCCATCGTGCTGCTGATCGGATACCTCCCGTGGCCCTCGACGTGGCGTTCGTCGCGGCAGCTGGGCAATCGGGTCGCGGATGTCGCGGCTGACGTCGCGAGGTACCTGGCGATAGCGCTCGGACCGATCGCCGACGGCGCCCCGGCCGATCCCGCCGGCGCGCCCGACGAACCGGGGGAGGCGGGTGAAGGCCGTTCGGCCGGTTACTCCGCGGCGAGGGACCGATCCGCCTCACGACGCACCACGTATCGGCGGCTTTCCGACCTGCGAACCCTCGTGCAGCAGACGCTCGCCGAGCCGCCACCGTTCAGTACAGCTGCCGCAGCATGGTGGCCCGAGATCGTGGCGCTGGAGCGGGTGACCGACGCCATCACCTCCACCGCCATCCATGCCGCACAGGCCAGGGCCCACCCGGATCCGGATGCCGTCGCGCGCCTGCACGACGCCCTCACCGACCTCGCCGCCTCGGTGCGCATGCACAGGCCGCCTGACTCGATGGAGCTGCCGTCCGACGACCTGCTCGCCCGGGTGACCGACGAGGTCGGCGCGGCGCGAGCCGTGCTCGCCTGATAGCGGCCCGGCGAGAGCCGTGCTCGCCTAGTAACGGCGCGGCGCGAGCCGTGCTCGCCTGATGGCTGAGGCGGCCAGCTGACGGTACTGTGCGAGAGGGGCGAACGGCGCGAGGGGCGGCATGGCACAGATCGACATCATCGGCGACGACCGGGCGATGGCGTTGATCAGGGCCAGCGTCATCCCGGATGCGGCTGCGCTCGCCGAAACGCTCGTCGCCGGCGGCATCCGCGCCATCGAGTTCACATTCACGACGCCCGATGTGGAGCGCCACATCGAGCGGGCGATGGCCCGCGAAACCGGGGCCATGGTGGGCGCAGGCAGCGTGCTGACGCCCGGCCAGGCCCGCAGCGCTCTCGACGCGGGCGCTCAGTTCATCGTGACCCCTGGGCTCAGCCGGGCGGTTGCGGAGATCGCGGCGGGGGCATCCGTTCCCATGATGATGGGCGCGTTCACCCCGAGCGAGATCATGCAGGCGCTCGCGGAGGGGGTCTGGGCCGTGAAGGTCTTCCCGGCGCAGACGGCGGGTCCCGAGCATTTCGAGCACCTCCTCGGGCCGATGCCGATGGCCAGACTGATCGCCTCTGGCGGCATCGTCGCCGAGAACGCCCGGTCGTTCCTCGACGCCGGCGCCTACGCCGTCACGGCCGGCTCCTCCGTCGTTCCTGCTGATGCGCTCGCCGAATCCGATTGGACGGGCATCCGCCGTCGCGCCGAGGCGTTCGCGAAAGCTGTGCGCGACCTGAGAGGCTAGAGTCTGGCGAGCGTATTCCCGCCAGAACGAACTGAGAGGCACCCGGTCCATGTTGCTTCCCCGACCGACGACCCTTTCCCTCGGTGAGGGAGAGTTCGAGCTGACCCGCATCACCCGCGTCACCGCGCCTGCCGAGCTCGCGGGGGCGGCATCGTGGCTGCAGGGTGCACTGCGACCCGCGACGGGATTTCCCCTGGAGGCCGGACCGGACGGCGGCATCGAGCTGGAGTGGAACCCGCAGCTCGCGCCCGAGGGCTACACGCTCGACGTGACTCCGGACGGCGTGCGCATCGCAGGTGGAGGCCCGGCCGGCGTGTTCTACGGATGCCAGTCCCTGCTGCAGCTGCTGCCGCCGCAGATCTACCGCAAGGGACGCGTGCTGGAGGTTCCGTGGGTGATGCCGGTGGTGAGCATCCGGGACGCCCCGCGGTTCACGTGGCGAGGCGTCATGCTCGACGTCGCGAGGCACTTCATGCCCAAGCACGACGTGATGCGCTTCATCGACCTCATGGCCATGCACAGGCTCAATACGCTGCACCTTCACCTGACAGACGACCAGGGATGGCGCGTCGAGATCAAGCGGTACCCGAAGCTCACCGAGGTAGGGTCGTGGCGGCGAGAGAGCCAGCTGGGTGGCGCATCGTACGCCCGCGGCGACTCACGACCGCACGGCGGCTTCTACACGCAGGACGACCTGCGCGAGATCGTCTCGTACGCCATGGACAGGTCGATCAACGTCGTGCCCGAGATCGAGTCGCCAGGGCACACCCAGGCCGCCATCGCCGCCTACCCCGAGCTCGGCCTCGCCAGGGAGGAGAGCGAGCCGCTCGGCGTATGGACCAGGTGGGGCATCGACGACAACATCATCAATCTCGAGGAGTCGACCGTCGAGTTCTTCACGAACGTGCTCGACGAGGTGATCGACATCTTCCCTTCGCCCTTCATCGGCATCGGAGGAGACGAGTGCCCGAAGACGGGCTGGGTGCTCGATGAGCGCACCCAGCAGCGCAAGGCGGAGCTGGGGCTGGCCACCGAGGAGGAGCTGCAGGCGTGGTTCGTGCGTCGCCTCGACGATCACCTGGCGCGACGAGGGCGACGGCTGTACGGCTGGGAGGAGATCCTCGAGGGAGGCCTCGCCGGCTCCGTGAGCCAGGGTGCCACGGTGGCGTCGTGGCGGGGCATGACCGGAGCGATCGCGGCGGCGCGTGCAGGCCACGACGTGGTGGCCTGCCCGGACGATCAGGTGTATCTCGACTACCGCCAATCGGACAGGTCGGACGAGCCCATCCCGGTCGGCACGGTTCTCACCATCGCCGATGTGTACCGGTTCAACCCGGTGCCGATAGAACTGACGCAGGACGAGGCGCAGCATGTGCTCGGCGGCCAGGCGAACATCTGGACCGAGCACATGGACTCGCCCCGCACGGTCGACTACTTCGCGTTCCCGCGGCTCTGCGCGCTCGCCGAGGCGCTGTGGCTCGAGGGTGAGCGCGACTACGACGAGTTCGCCGGACGGCTCGACCAGCACCTGGCAAGGCTGGATGCCATCGGCGTCGAATACCGCCGCTCGTCCGGCCCTCTGCCGTGGCAGCAGCGGCCGGGCATCACGGGACGCATCGTGACGCCGCAGCAGCGGGCGGCGTACCTGGCGCCGCTCACGGCGCGCATCGCGTCTGCCGCTCCCGCTCCCGCTCCCGCACCCGCCGCAGCCGAGCCGACCACCATATCCGCCGTCACGACCGGCCCGAGCGACTTCGGCATCGGCACCTCGATCTGAGCCGTCCAGGCTCCGGATGCCTACAGGAAGATGTCGGGGAACAGATCGCTCTCCGGCACCCCAGGCGAGTAGGCCGCGAGATCCGTGATGCCCGCCTCCGCGAGAACGTCCTCCACGATGAGGGAGCGGCCGGTGTACTCGCGCGAGGGCTTGGTGAGCACCTCGTATGCGGCATCCGCGTAGATCTCGGGTGTGCGGCTCTTGGCCAGCAGCGCCTCGCCGCCGAGGATGTTCCCGACCGCTGCGGTCTTGATCGTGGTGCGCGGCCAGAGCGTGTTGGCGGCGATGCCCTCGCGCGCGAACTCGGCGGCGAGGCCGAGCGTGACCATGCTCATGCCGTACTTCGCGAGCGTGTAGCCGGTGTGCGCGCCCAGCCACTTCGGGTCGAGGTTGATGGGAGGGCTGAGCGACAGGATGTGCGGATTGAGCGCGTTCTTCAGGTGCGGGATCGCGGCGCGCGAGAGCATGAATGTTCCCCGCACGTTCACGTCCTGCATGAGGTCGTAGCGCTTCGGTTCCAGTTGGAGCGTGCGCGACAGGTTGATGACGCTTGCATTGTTGACGACGATGTCGATGCCGCCGAACTCGGCGACCGTGGCGTCGACGGCCCGCGCGATGTCGTCGTCGTCGCGCACGTCTCCGACGACCGCGAGGGCATTGCCGCCTGCTGCACGGATCTCGTCGGCCGCCGTGTGAATGGTCCCAGGGAGGCGCGGATCGGGGGTGTCGGTCTTCGCGAGCATGGCGACGTTCGCGCCATCACGCGCCGCTCGCACGGCGATGGCGAGGCCGATGCCGCGGCTGCCGCCGGACATCAGTATGGTGCGGCCCTTGAGATCGGCCATGGACGTGTCTCCTTCGGTCAACGTGCGGAGCGTGCGGCGAAAGCGGCGACGCGCGTGCGGGCATCCTCGGTGTCGAACGCGGCACCGATGGTGCGTGCCTCGTCGTCGAGGCCGTCAGCGTAGCTGCGGCCGACGCTCGCGCGCACAAGGCGCTTCGCCTGCCCATACGCGCCGCCGGCCCCGGTTAGCCAGTGCTCCGCCACCGCCCGCGCCCTGGCCGTCAGGGCGTCGTCTGGCACCACCTCGGCGACGAGCCCCCATTCCAGCCCTTCCACGGCCGTGAGGGAGCGGTCGGTGAGCAGCAGCTGAAGCGCCCGCCTCACGCCGACGGCCTGCGGCAGCAGCGTGCTGACGCCGCAGTCGGGCGTGAGGCCGATGTCCGCGTACTTCGACACGAAGAACGCGGCCTCGCCGGCAACGACATAGTCCGCGACGAGCATGAATCCGAGGCCGCCGCCCGCCACGGCGCCCTGTACCGCCGCGACGATCGGCTTCGGCGTCTCGTCGAAGATGCGGTGGCCCTCGTGGATGACGTCGGCAAGGCCCCCGACCACCTGACCCCCGCCTCCCGTGGATGCCATCGCGGCGACGTCGCCGCCAGCGCAGAACGCAGGTCCGCTGGCGTCGAACAGTACGGCCCGGATGTCGTCGCGCTCGGCCACCTCCCGCGCGAGGTCGCGCCACCTGTGCGCGGCGTCGCCGTCGATGGCGTTCAGCCGCTCCGGGCGGTTCAGGGTGAGGTGCGCGAGCCCGTCGGACACCTCGAAAAGGATCGTGTCGCTCATGTTCCGTGAACCTACTCCCCGCTGGAGGCGGGGGAGGTGGTGGTGCACGGCTGCCACAGGGAGTCGCGGGCGGCGCGCGCCGCGCCTTGTAGGCATCCGCATGCGCGCGGTGGAGCACCTGTGTACAGCCGAACCGCGTCCTGCGCTTTACTGGCTGACATGCCCGACCCCATGAGCGCTGCCGTCGTGCGCGACATCAGCGCAACCCTCCTTCCCGGGTTCACCGGCACGCGGCTGCCCGAGGCACTTCGCGCCCGCCTCGCCGAAGGTCTCGGCGGCGTGTGCGTGTTCGGCCCGAACATCGTCTCGGCGTCGCAACTGCGGGAGCTCGACGACGAGATCCTCGCCGCGAACCCGCTCGCCGTGGTCGCCATCGACGAGGAGGGCGGCGACGTCACGCGCCTGCACTACGCAGAGGGCTCGCCGTTCCCGGGCAACGCCGTGCTCGGGCGGCTCGACGACGAGTCGCTGACCGAGCGGGTGGGCCGCGACGTGGGGTCGGCGCTGCGCCGCTCCGGCTGCACGCTCGACTTCGCGCCCGACGTCGACGTCAACTCCAATCCGGACAATCCCGTCATCGGAGTACGCAGCTTCGGAGAGGATGCCACGCTCGTCGCCAGACACGGCGCGGCGTGGACCCGAGGCATCCAGGCGGCCGGCATCGGCGCCTGCGCCAAGCATTTCCCCGGGCACGGCGACACCGCGCTCGATTCCCACCTGGCACTGCCGGTCATCGACCGGTCACTCGATGAGCTGCGGGCCAGGGAGCTTGTGCCGTTCCGTGCTGCCATCGAGGCCGGTGCGCTCAGCATCATGACGTCGCACATCGTGCTTCCACAGGTGGATGCCGGCGCGCCCGCGACCTTCTCGTCGCGCATCCTGCAGGGCATCCTGCGCGAGGAACTGGGCTTCGACGGGGTGATCGTCAGCGACGCGCTGGACATGAAGGGCGCGAGCGGAGAAATCGGGATTCCCGAGGCCGCCGTGCGAGCGCTCGGCGCAGGGTGCGACCTGCTCTGCATCGGAACCGACACGACCGACGAGCTGCTCGATGAGATCGTCGAAGCCGTCTACGAGGCCGTTGCCTCGGGCAGGCTCAGCGCGGAGCGCGTGACGGATGCCGCGCGCCGGGTACGCGGCCTGGCCGCCCGTCTGGCAAAGCTGCGGGCCGACATCCCCGAGCCCAGCGTCGAAGGCGAGGAAGCGCCTGCGCCGAGCGTCGACCGCGTGCTCGGCAGCTTCGAGGTGCGGGAGGGCGCGCTGCGGTCGGTCCTGGATGCCGATGGGGCGAGCGGGCGGCCTCCGTTCGCCGTTGTGCGCATCGAAACGGAGGCCAACATCGCGGTCGGGGTCGCGCCGTGGGGACCCTTCGCGCAGACGATCGCCGAGCCGGTCGCGGCGGACTCGCTCGCCTGGGCCGCGCACCCGGTGTTCGTGGTGTCGGAGCTCGATGTCCGGGAAGACGTGGCACCCGGGCACGCATCGGACGGTCTCGAGCGACGGATCGCGGACATACTTGCTGCCGTGACCGAAGGTCAGGGTGTCGTTGTGGTGGGCAAAGCCATGCACAGGCATCCGTTCGCACGAAGCACCGTCGACGCGTTGCGCGCGGCGCGCCCGACGCTCGCTGTGGACATGGGCTGGCCGTCCGATGGCCGGGAGTACGCCGACGTCGCCACGTTCGGCGCCTCGCGGCTCATCGGCCGAGCGCTCATCGCACTGCTGGAGCCCTCGGTTGGTACCCGTCGGCCCAGTCCGCAAGACTGAGACCGACGTAGCTCGAGCTCAGGAGGGCACCCAGTGGAAGTCGTGATCAAGCAGACGGCCGAGGAGGTCGGGGTGCTCGCCGCCGACCTCATCGAGCGGGTCGTGGAGTCCAAGCCGCGAGCCGTGGTCGGCCTTGCGACGGGTTCGTCGCCGCTGGCGATCTACGCGAGCCTGGCCGAGCGGGTGAAGGCCGGCACGCTCGACTTCACGGGCGTGCGCGGGTTCGCGCTCGACGAGTACGTGGGCATCCCAGAGGAGCATCCGCAGAGCTACGCGTCGGTCATTCGTACGGAGGTGGTCGAGCGGCTGGGCATGGACCCAACGCTCGTGCAGGTGCCGGACGGCCGTGCCGTCGACATCGAGGTGGCGTGCCGCGATTACGAGCAGGCGATCGTGGATGCCGGCGGCATCGACATCCAGATCCTCGGGATCGGCGCCAACGGGCACATCGGTTTCAATGAGCCGACGTCGTCGTTCCGGTCGCGCACGCGCATCAAGACCCTCGCGCCGAAGACGCGCCGCGACAATGCGCGCTTCTTCGGCTCGCCCGACGACGTGCCGACGCACTGCATCACTCAGGGGCTCGGCACCATCATGCATGCCCGTCGCCTCGTGCTCGTCGCGCAGGGCGAGGGCAAGGCGGATGCCATCGCTGCGGCAGTGGAGGGACCCGTCGCGAGCGTGTGCCCAGCGTCGATCCTTCAGTTCCACGAACACGCGACGGTCATCATCGATGAGGCTGCGGCGAGCAAGCTGCGGTTCGCCGACTACTACACGTACACCTACGACAACAAGCCGAGTTGGCAGCTGTAGCGACAGGGCGGCGGCGTCAGGCCAGTGTCTGTCCCGCCGCCCAGACGCCGCGCACGTTCCACTCGTGGTCGAGCAGCACGACGTCGGCGAGATAGCCCGCAGCCAACCGGCCGAGCTCGTGGTCGCGACCAAGCACCTTCGCGGGCGTCAGGGTGAGCGCCGCGACGGCATCCGCGGGCGCGACCCCGGTCTGCTCCACCGCGATCTTGAGCGCGACGTCTTGCGTGAGCGTGGAGCCGGCGATCTGGTTCGTTCCGGTCAGGTAGACGTGGCCGTCCATCACGGTGACGGCGAGTGATCCGAGGCCGTACTCGCCGTCCGGCATGCCGGCCGCGACCATGGAGTCGGTGATGAGTGCGATGCGCCCCGGAGCCTGCACGAAGGCGAGGTGCGCCACGTCCGGGTTCACGTGGAATCCGTCGAGGATGAGCTCGAGCGCGACCCGCTCGTCGTCGAAGGCGGCGACGATCGGCCCTGGTGCCCTGTGATGGATGCCAGGCATGGCGTTGAAGACGTGCGTGAGCACGCGTGCTCCGCGGTCGAACGCCGCTCTCGCCTGCTCCTGCGTCGCGTTCGTGTGCCCGACGGCGACGATCACGCCCGCCTCGACGAGCACGTCGATGGCTTCGAGAGCGCCAGGCAGTTCGGGAGCCATCGTGATCTGGCGCAGGGTTCCGCGAGCGGCGGCGATGAGCAGCTCGACAGCCTCCAGATCGTCCGGCGTGCGCAGGAACTCCGCGTTGTGCGCACCCTTCTGCTCCGGGCTGAGGAACGGGCCTTCGAGGTGGGATCCCAGAACGAGCGGGTCGGACTCCATCAGGTCGGCGATGCGGGTCAGGCTGACGCGCAGTTCGTCGACCGGATTGGCGACGAGGCTCAGCACGGAACGCGTGGTGCCATGGCTGCGATGCACGCGCAATGCGAGCGAGAGGTCGTCGAGGTCGCCCTCGTAGGCGTGGCCACCGGCACCGTGGGAGTGCAGGTCGATGAAGCCGGGGGTGAGCCAGCGTCCGCCTGCGTCCGTGATCTCGGCCCCCTCGGCGTACGCGTGCCAGCCGGCGCCCGACCCCGTGGCGACGATGCGGTCGCCCGCGGTCGCGAGCCAGAAGTCGTCGACGTGGCCGCCTGCATCCAGCTTTCTGGCTCCATGGATGACGCGAGTCGCGGTCACGCGAGCTCCTTGCGCCCGCTGACGATGCCGCTCACGAGTGCGACGACGGCGAACACCACGGCGACGACTGGTTGACGAAGATCCCACCAGGCGAACGCGGCAGCCGTCATGACGATGATCTCGACGATGGCCTTGCCGAACGTATCGATGTGGATGACGGCCTTAGGTGAGCGGAACAGCGCCCAGAGCACGGCGGCGAGTAATGGCGCACCGATGCCGACCACGAAGTTCCACGGGAGCGGCCAGGCGATGAAGCCCCACACCGCGAGGCTCACGAAGGCGAACAGCTCGAGCACGAAGCGCAGAACTTCCCAGAAACCGATGCTGGGTTGCTCGAGCGGATCCCGCTCGCCTTGGGCGTGCGAACGCTCGGAGTTCTGGGCAGACATCGCCTCCATGTTAGCCGGGGCCGGGTGGAGCCGGTCTTTCGAAGCGTCAGCGGAAGATGATGGTGCGGGCGCCGTCGAGCAGCACCCGGTTCTCGGCAAACCACTTCACGGCCTGGGTGAGCGTTCGGCTCTCTTCGTCCTGACCGATCGACACCAGCTGCGCAGGCGATGCAGTGTGGTCGACACGCACCACGTTCTGCTCGATGATGGGGCCTTCGTCGAGGTCGCTCGTCACGAAATGGGCCGTCGCGCCGATGAGCTTGACGCCTCGAGCGTGCGCCTGCTTGTACGGGTTCGCGCCCTTGAAGCCCGGCAGGAACGAGTGGTGGATGTTGATGCAGCGCCCGGCGAGCGCTTCGCACAGCTCGGGGGAGAGGATCTGCATGTACCTGGCGAGCACCACGAGCTCGATGTCGTTCCGGTCGACCTCCTCGAGAACGCGCGCCTCGAAGGCCGCCTTGCTCGAGGCATCCGTGACGGGAAGCGACTCGAACGGTACCCCGTAGAAACCGGCGAGCTCGCGCAGCGCCCCGTGGTTGGAGAGCACGAGGGGGATGTCGACGGGCAGCTGGCCGGCTCGCTGGCGGAACAGCAGGTCGTTGAGGCAGTGCGCCGCCGTCGAGACGAGCACGAGGGTACGCAACGGACGGCCGACGGTGTCGAGCGTCCACGTCATGTCGTAGCGCTCGGTGACGGGCGCCAACGCCGCCTCGAATTCCGCGCGATCGGCTGGCGACTCGATCTGCAGGCGCATGAAGAACCTGCCGGTGTCGGCGCTGGAGAACTGCTGACTCTCCGTGATGTTGCCACGGGCCTGAACCACTGCCCCGCTGACGGCGTGCACGATGCCTGGGCGGTCCGAGCAGACCAGTGTGAGCACCCAGTGTTTGAGCGGCGTCTCGGGTGCAAGCGGCGTCTCGACGGACATTCCATAAGGGTATGGCACGGGGGAGAACGGCTCGACGCGGCGCCGATCGAATCGATTAGAGTGGATCGTCGCCGGCTGTAAGGGAGCGCTGATGGGGTCGCCCGATTCCGATTCGAGAGACACGACCAACGGCCGTTTCCCCTGGGTCGGGATGCTCGCCCTCGCCGCTGCCGCGTTCCTCGCGGTGACGAGCGAGTCGCTTCCGACCGGTCTGCTGCCCGAGATCGCCCGTGGCCTGAACTCGACGACTCCTGAGACCGGCATGCTCGTGTCGGTCTACGCCTTCACGGTGGTCGTGGCCACGACGCCGCTCACTGCGCTGACGCGACGCATTCCGCGGCGGCCGCTCATGGTGATCGTCATCGTCGTGATCGGCCTCAGCTCGCTGCTGCTCGCCTTCTCGCCCACGTACGGCGTCGCCGTCATCGCGAGGATCACCGGCGGCATGGCGCACGGCGTGTTCTGGGCGGTGACGGGTGCGTACGCGGGGCACATCGTTCCGCCGCACCAGGTCGCGCGGGCTGTTTCGATCACGTCGGGAGGCGTCTCGCTCGCGCTGATCCTCGGTTCGCCGTTGGGAACGATCATCGGGCACGCCCTCGGCTGGCGATTCGCGTTCGCGATGGTGGGATGCCTGCTCATCGTCGGCTCCGTCGTCGTCGGCATCATGCTGCCGAAAGCGGTGGTTCCAGGTTCCCGTACTGCAGGCATCCCCACCCTGACGGGCGGCTTGCAGACGGTGACCGGCGGCATCCCGACCAGGCCTAAGGGCGCGCGGCGGCGGGACGCGAGCATCCGTCCGGTCATCGTGCTGTGCGTGCTGACCGGGCTCATCACGCTCGGCAGCTTCACGCTCAACGCCTACATCGCGCCGTTCATCTCCGACGCAATGGGGCTTGGCACGGGTGCAGTCGGCCCTCTGCTGTTCGTCGGCGGGCTCATGGGCGCGATCGGCGTCGTGCTCGTCGGCGTGCGCTTCGGCCGGCGCCCGCTGCCGTACGCCTCGGTATGCCTCGGGCTGACGGCCGTGGGCGTCGCGGTGCTCGCTGCAGTTCCGGGCGTGTCCGTCGTTGCGATCGGGGCCTTCGTGCTGTGGGCCCTCGCATTCGGATGCCTGCCCCCTCTGCTGCAGACCGCGCTTCTGCACGCCGCTTCCGCGCGGTTCCGTGACACGGCGAGCGCACTCTTCACGACGGCGTTCAACGTGGGAATCGGCGGCGCAGGCGTGGTGGGTGGTGCCGCCTATGCCGCGCTCGGAATCGGTGCCGTGCCGTGGGTGGCACTGGGCATCCTGATCGTGGCCGCCGGGATGTTCGCGGTCATGCTCGTCTCGGCCGCACGCAGCTCGTCAGAGCATGACGGTGACAGCAACCTCGAGACTCGTCGGGCCGAAGCGGCCTGAGCTCGGGTCGAGGTGCCTCGCCGCGACCTGGTGAACTCGGGCGCTCTGGATCCAGTTGGAAGCCGTCGCCGAAGTGCGGGAATGGCACGCCCCTGCTGTTTGGAAGAAATCTTTCCCGTTTCGCGTCATGATTCGCGCCGCCAAGTGTCTCTTCAAGTGAAAGGACACCGTCGCGTCTCATTCGGCTTCGACGCGACGGCCCTGACTGAGACCCGAAACGGTCAGGATGCCGCTGGAACGCGTGGGGACGACCGGCGGCGAAGGGGCGGTACCGCCGAGGTGAAATCCGGCGGTACCGCCACTCTCGATCGTTCAGGGCCCGTGCTAGCGGTCGTCCTCCTGCACGCGAGGAGAGACATCCGAACGTCCGTCGCTCAGCACGATCGCCAGGAGCACCGCGTTCACCATCCAGCTGAGCGCCACGGGGGGAACCACGAAGTTCAGCGGGAAGAGCGCAACCAGCACGACCGCGCCGAGCAGGTGTATGAGCATCCATGGTCCGCCGGTCGCACGCCGGAACAGCGCATTCCCGAACGCGTAGAGCGCCGCTCCGCCGCAGAGGAGCCCGGCCACCCAGGCCTTCGAGTGGCCGAGGGAGCCGCCGAGGATGAGCGCGTCGGCGACCGCGGAGGCGACGATGCCGAAGATCAGGAGCAGAGGTATGTAGGTGTACGCGGTCTGCGCGATCATGCCGCGCTCGGAGGCATGCGAGATGTAGTCGCTTCCGCCCCGTTCGTTCCGCCTGAAGTACAGGAGGAAGAGCAGCACGGTGCCGACGAAGGCCGCAAGGAAGGCGTCGGCTCTGGCCGCGTCGATGCCGCCCTCGGCGAAGCTCACACCCGTCTCGATGATGGATTCGCCAAGCGCGATGATGAGGAAGAGACTCACACGCTCGGCCATGTGCTCGCCCGAGACGTTCCAGGTGCCGATGTCGGAGGAACCGAGGCCGGGAACCCAGAACCGCAGTCGCGGACCTGCATACTCCAAGACGAGCGCCGCGATCCACACCCAGAGGCGGCCCTCTGACGGCAGCAGGGCGCCCGTGATCCACACGGCGCCTGTGCCGGCATGCCAGCACGTGATGCGCACGAAGTTGAGCGCGTGAGCCCTGCTGTTCGGCAGGAAGGCCACGACTGCGAACACGCTACGTGTGAGCCCGAACACGACGAGCGAGACCGCGAACAGCACGGCACGATCCCCGAAGGCATCCGGGATCGCCACGGCGACGAGCATGCCGAGCAGCATCATCACGAACAGAAGCGCTGACACCTGCCAGCGCTCGGGGTTCAGCCAGCTCATGGCCCACGTCGAATACACCCAGGCGAACCAGACGACCATGGCGAGCATCACGCTGTGCAGCAGCGCCGGCGCATCCTGGTGCCCGATCAGAATGTGCGACAGCTGCGTGACGGCGAACACGAACACGAGGTCGAAGAAGAGCTCGACATAGGTGACGCGGTGCGCGCCGTCGCCCGTCGTGGGCCGCAAGAGGGTGCGGGTGCTCTTCGCCATCGGCACAACTCTGGCACGGCTCGTGTCGCGCCGGCGGATGCCTGCGCGTCAGGCCACGATGACGCGCACGCCCGCATCCTCGAACTCGCGCACCTGTTGCGGTGTGATGCCGTCGTCGGTGATGAACGTGTCGAATGCGCCGGCCCTGCCGACGGAGGCGAGGGCGCGACGGCCGATCTTGCTCGAGTCGGCGATGAGCACCGCGCGTTCGGCGCGTTCGGCCATCAGGGCGTTCACGGCCGCCTCATGCTCGTCGTGCACGGTGGGTCCGAGCACCGGGTCGACGCCGTTGACGCCAATGAACGCGAAGTCGAGCGCGATCTGACTCAGCACTGCGTCGGTGTAGGGCCCGACGAGCTCGTACGACCTGGCGTGCACCACGCCGCCCGTCATGACGACCTTGATCTGCGGGCGCATCACGAGTTGTGCGGCGATGTTGATCGCGTTCGTCACCACGGTCAGCGTCGGCCGCACCGAAGGCTCGGAGACATCGGGTCGCGAGCCCAGCGCTGTCGCGACGGCCGTGCTCGTCGTCCCTCCGCACAGGCCGACGACGGCTCCGCGCGGCACGAGTGCGCTCGCCGCCTGTGCTATCGCCTGCTTCTGTCCCGCGTTCTGCTCCCGCTTATACCGCATGGGCAGGTCATAGGCGACCGACTGACCGGTTGCACCGCCGCGGGTGCGGCTGAGCAGCTGCTGCGCGGCGAGCGCGTCAAGGTCCCTGCGGGCCGTTGCGGGCGATACGCCGAGGCGGTCGACGATGTCGTCGACCTCGATGGCGCCGGTCTCGGCGAGCAGGTCGAGCACGGCACGCAGCCGCTCCGTACGGTTCATGAGCCGGCCCCTTCGGATGCCGCGCGCGGCCGACCGCCGCTCGCCTCGGCGAAGAGGCGGAGCATCCGTTCGGCCTCTGCGCTTAACGCCGCGCGCCCGGCAGCCACGTACCTGCGCGAGTCCACGACCTCATGGTTCTCGGCGAGGTACCCGCGCACGGCCTGCGTGAAGAAGCGGTTGAGGTGGGTGGACACGTTGATCTTGGTCATGCCCGCGCGGATGCCCGCCACTATGACGTCGTCGGGCACGCCCGATGAGCCGTGAAGCACGAGCGGCACACTCAGTGCGCTGCGCAGCCGGGCGATCAGGTCGAGGTCGAGGGATGCCTCGCGCGTCGTCATCGCGTGCGAGGAGCCGACGGCGACCGCCAGGGCATCCACCCCGGTCTCCGCGACGAATCGGCGCGCCTCTTCCGGGTCGGTGCGCACGCCTGGCGCATGGGCGCCGTCCTTGCCGCCGATCTCGCCGAGTTCGGCCTCGACCATGACGTCGCGATCGTGCGCGTAGCGCGTGATGCGCTGCGTGGCAGCAACGTTCTCCGCGTAGTCGAGACGTGACGCGTCGAACATGATCGAGCCGAAGCCGAGGTCGACGGCACGCCTGGCCAGGTCCTCGTCTTCGGCATGATCGAGGTGAACCGCGACACGCGCGTCGGTCTGCTGCGCCAGTGCGAGGCATCCCTTCGCGATGGGTTCGAGAGTGCCGTGATAGGCGACGCAGTTCTGCGAGATCTGCAGGATGACGGGAAGCCCGGCCCGCTCGGCCGCGGCCACGATGCCCTCCGCCGTCTCCAGGTGGATCACGTTGAATGCGCCGATCCCCGTGCCCTGCGCCCTGGCATCGGCCACGAGAGCGCGTGTAGCTGTGAGCGTCATGCCACGCCACCGGTCGCCTGGCCCGCCGGGAGCGCATCGGCGAGAGCATCACGCGCACCCAGCGCCGAGCCGTACAGGCCGGCGTCGGCGCCGATGCTCGCCGCGATGAGCTGCGGTCTGCGATGGAACGTGAGGATGTCGTCCAACCGTTCCCGAAGCGGCTGCAGCAGCTCCTCGCCCGCCCCGGACAGCCCGCCGCCTATGACGATGGCCTGTGGTGCGAGCAGCGCGACGACGTGTGAGAAACCCAGAGCCAGCGCGTCGAGCGCCGTGGACCAGGCGGCGGCCGCATTGTCGTCGCCGTTGTGCATGAGCTCGAGCACCTCCTTCGCGCCGCCGACCACGCGCCCTGTGCGGGCTGTGTACCTCCGGGCGATGGCGGCAGCCGAGGCGACGGCCTCGAGGCATCCGCGTCCGCCGCATGCGCACGTCGGGCCCTCGGCTACCCGGTCGTGACCGATCTCGCCCGCGAGCCCGCCCCCGGTGTAGAGGCGCCCGTCCACGAATACGGCCGCCGCGATTCCCGTGCCGATGGTGACGACCACGACGTCGTCGAACCCGCGCGCCGCCCCAAGCCTGTGCTCCGCCTGCCCCGCGCCGCGTACGTCGTGGCCGAACCCGACGGGCACCCCGAGTGCCTCCTCCGCCTTCAACCGGAAGGGGTAGTCGTGCCAGCCGAGGTTCTCGGCGAACACGCCTATTCCTCGCACGTCGTCCACGTGGCCGGGAACGATGAGGCCGGCAGCGGCCGCCCGCACGCGCGGATGCCGAGTCGCCAGCTCGCCTGCGAGGCGCGCGGCCTCTTCGACGACCCGGTCGCCGGTGTGCACCTGCGCGAGCGGCGTAGGCACGCGCAGGGTCTCCAGCAGCGTGCCGTGCTCGTCGACGAGAGCAGCCTTCATGTCCGTGCCGCCCACATCGAACGCGTAGACGGCAGCGCCCTGCCCGAGTGACGCGGGAGTGGTCATTGCGCGTCCAGGATGACGGAACGCGTCAGGTTGCGGGGCTGGTCCGGGTCGAGTCCCTTGCGGCGCGCGCGCTCGAGGGCGACGCGGTGCAGCCGCACGAGGTCGGCCATCGGGTCGATCGGGTTGTGCTCGAATCGCGCGCCCGTTGCCGCGGTATCGGCCGCGATACCGGTGGGCAGATCACCGAACGCCCAGGTCACGCGACCTGGTGCCGCGATGGCGATGGGCCCGTGCCGGTACTCCTTCGCGGGGTACGACTCGGTCCACGACTGCGACGACTCGCGCATCTTGAGGGCTGCCTCGTGCGCGATCCCGACTCCGAAGCCCGTGCCGAGGAACGTGTACTGATCTGCGTCGATGAGCTCGTCGTCGAGCTCGGCGTCGAGCGCACCCCTGGCTTGCGCGATGACGCTCGACAGGTCTTCGCCGAGGGATGCTCGCAGCAGCGCGAGCGCGCTCGTCGCGAATCGCGTCTGCACGACCGACTTCTCGTCGGCGAACGGCAGGGCGACGACGTCGTCGACGAGATCGACGAGAGGCGTGCCCGGGTCTCCGATGAGACCCACCGTTCGCGCGTGCCCGCCCCGTGCGCGAACCTGGTCGAGGAGTTCGAGCACCTCCGTCGTGGTTCCGGAGCGGGTGATGGCGACGATGGCGTCGTAGTCGCGGTCGACGAGCGCTTCGGATGCCGCGAAGGCATCCGTCTCACCGTGGCCGGCGCGCTCGCGCAGGCTCGCGTAGGCCTGGGCCATGAACCACGACGTGCCGCAACCGACGACGGCAACCCGCTGGCCTTGGGTCGGGAGCAGTTGGCGTTCGGCGGTCAACGATGCGGCGCGTTCCCACACGTCGGGCTGGGAGGTGAGTTCGGCCTCGAGGTCTGCCCCTGGCACGCGGGTCTTGTCATCGGTCATGGCAGCAATGATCGTTCATGATCGCAAGGCGTGTCAAAGTTGCAAGAGTGATCGCCTGGGCGGGGGTGATCGAGCACCGAGCGCACCCGCTCGCCGCCGAGCAGCTCACGAGGCCACGACGACTTCGATTCCGGCGCTCTCGAAGGCAGCGCGATCGCCTTGCGTGATGCCGTCATCGGTGATCAGGGTCGTGAAGTCGGAGAGCAGGCCGACCGTGGCGAACGCCCTTCGCCCGATCTTGCTGGAGTCCGCGATGAGTATCGCTCGCTCGGCTCGCCTGGCCATGAGCGCGTTTACGGCGGCTTCGCGTTCGTCGTGGACCGTGACGCCGAACGCCGGATCGACACCGTTCACGCCGATGAATGCCAGGTCCATCGTGATCTGGCCGAGGACTTCGTCGCTGTACGGTCCGACCAGTTCGTACGAACGTGATTGCACCACGCCACCCGTCACGACCGTGCGGATCTGCGGGCGAACGGCCAGCTCCGCCGCGATGTTCACGGCGTTCGTCACGATCGTGAGTCCGTGCTGGGGAGCGCGCTGGGCGATGTCGGTCCTGACGGCGAGCGCGGCCGCGACGCCCGTGCTCGTCGTGCCACCCGTCAGTCCGACGACCGCACCGACGGGGACGAGCGCGCTCGCGGCCCTTGCGATGGCCTGCTTCTGAGCCGCGTTGTGTTCCCGTTTGTACCGCAGGGGAAGGTCGTAGGCCACAGAGCGGGCGCTGGCCCCGCCTCGCGTGCGGGTGAGCAGTTGCTCGGTCGCGAGCGCGTCGAGATCCCTCCTTGCCGTGGCGACCGAGACGCCGAGCCGGGAGACGATGTCGCCGATCTCGACGCTGCCCGATTCGCCGAGGAGGTCGAGCACGGCGCGTAGGCGTTCCGCGCGGTTCTTCATCGCATCCGATCCCCTCGGGGTAGCCGACCTGGCCGCACCAGACGAGGGCGCAACGTTGTCATGGTACGGCCGGCCATGCGGCGGCCGGCGCACTGGATTGGGGTAACACGCATCGCGATGCAATTTGAGCGATGTTGAAACAAACGGGCAACAAACGTGCAACTTCTGTCTTGCGGAGTCACTTCTGTTGTGCTCAAATGACCCAGCACGGTTCACGGCACAGCACGAAGAAGCGCAGTGAGGAGCGAGGGATGCCCGTTGGCGAACAGATCGAGGTCGGCGTCGTCGGCGCGGGCGCCCGGAGCCGGCTGGCGCTGAACGCGCTGGATTCCTCGGTCCCGGCACGCATCGCGGCGGTCGCGGACACCACCGAAGAGGGGCGCGCGAGGGCGGCGCAGATCTTCGGGCCGGAGGCATCCGTTGTGCCAGATGTGGGATCGCTCATCGCGCAGGGCATCGATGCTGCCTTCGTCACGACGCCGGACTTCACGCACGCGGCCATCGCGTCCCAGCTGCTGCGTGCCGGCGTGGCGGTCTACCTCGAGAAGCCGCTCGCCATCACCGTCGAGGGCGCCGACGAGGTGCTGCGGGCTGCCTACGAGTCGGGCTCGAGGCTCTACGTCGGCCACAACATGCGGCACATGCCGGTCGTGCGCCTCATGCGCCGGCTCATCCAGAGCGGCGAGATCGGAGAGGTGAAGGCCGTCTGGTGCCGGCATTTCGTGGGCAACGGCGGCGACTACTACTTCAAGGACTGGCACGCCGAGCGCGCGAAGACGACGGGGCTGCTTCTGCAGAAGGGTGCCCACGACATCGACGTCATCCACTGGCTCGCCGACGGGTACAGCGTCGACGTCACGGGCATGGGCGACCTGACGGTGTACGGCGCGATTCAGGATCGTGCCGACAACACAGGCCACGTCATGCAGGACTGGTTCTCGTACGACAACTGGCCGCCGGCATCGCAGACCGGCCTCAACCCCGTGATCGACGTCGAGGACATCTCGATGGTCTCCCTGCGCCTGGACAACGGGGTGCTCGCCAGCTACGAGCAGTGCCATTTCACGCCCGACTACTGGCGCAACTACACGGTGATCGGCACGGAGGGTCGCCTGGAGAACTTCGGCGACTCAGCAGGAGGCACCGTGCGCGTCTGGAACCGCCGAACGTCCTACAACGAGTCGGGAGACGAGTCGTACCCGATTCCCGAGGGCGAGGGCGGACACAACGGAGCCGACGCGCTCACCGTGGCCGAGTTCCTCCGCTTCGTGAGCGATGGAGGGGCCACCGACACGTCACCCGTCGCAGCACGCAACGCCGTCGCTGCCGGCGTGGCCGCGACCGAATCGTTGCGCAACGGGTCGATGCCACGACGCGTTCCGCCCCTTGCGCCTGAGCTCCTCGACTATTTCGCACACCACCAACAGCGTCGAGGCGTCGCCTGACGCCTCTTCCCACCACACCGAAGAAAGAGAAGCGATCATGGACCGTCGTTCCTTCCTCTCCCTGGCGGCACTCGGCGGCGTCAGCCTCGGGCTCGGCGCCACCCTGGCCGGCTGCAGTTCGCAGACTGCGGGAACGGGTACCCAGTCGGGAAGCTACAAGCCGCCGTCGAAAGATCTGAAGGCGACGATCAGCTACGCCATCTGGGACGTGAATCAGCAGCCGGCGATGGAGAAGATCGTCGCCGCGTTCAACAAGATCTATCCCAACATCAAGGTCAACATCCAGCTCACGCCGTCTGCGGGCAACGCGTACTGGACGAAGATGACCACCCTCGCGCAGGGAAAGAACCTGCCTGACGTGTTCTGGATGAACGGGCCGCACATCCAGTTGTTCGCCATGAACAACCAGCTCATGCCCATCGATCCGCTGGTCTCCGCCGGCCAGGTCAAGAAGAGCGACTACCCGTCCGCGCTCGTCAACCTCTACACCGTGGGCGGCAAGCTCTACGGAACGCCGAAGGACTTCGACACCATCGGCCTGTATTACAACAAGGACCTGCTCAGCCAGGCCGGAGTGACCGAGCCCACATCGTCGTGGACCTGGGACGACATCAAGAAGAACGGCAAGGCCGTCTCCGACCATTTCAACAAGAGTGTCTACGGCTTCGCAGGCGACCTGACCGGTGGACAGACCTCGTGGTACAACACCATGCTGCAGGCAGGCGGATACATCATCTCGCCCGACCACAAGAAGTCGGGTTACGACCTGTCTGGCTCGGTCAAGGGCCTTCAGTTCTGGGCCGACGTCATCGCCGATGGCATCTCGCCCTCCATGCAGCAGCTCACCACCACGACCGCCAACGACTGGTTCACCTCAGGCAAGCTGGCCATGGTGATGGACGGCGACTGGGAGACGACGCCGTACCACCAGGCCTTCGGAGACAAGCTCGGGGTGGTCCAGCTGCCGAAGGGTCCGAAGAGCAACCAGTGCGTCATCCACGGGCTCGGCAACGTCATCGCGGCCACCACGAAGGAGCCGGAGGCCGCCATGGCTTTCGTCGCCTATCTCGGAAGCAAGCCGGCCGCCCTGGTCCAGGCCCAGGCGGGTGTCGTGATTCCGGCGTTCAACGGAAGCCAGGAGGTGTGGGCGGGGTCCATCCAAGGCCTCGACCTCCAGCTGTTCCTCGACGAGGCGAAGTCGGCATCGCCCTATCCGATCTCGAAGAACACCTCGGCGTGGAACCAGATGGAGTCGGACATTCTGCCTGCGGCCTTCGCCGGCCAGACTCCCATGGCCCAGGCGGCGAAACAGCTCGCCGACCAGATGAACGCCGAACTCGCGAAGGAATGACGCGATGAGCACCTCCACCGCCACGGCCACGACGGCCGGGACGGCGCAGGATTCGCCGTCCCGGCGTCGCATCCTGCGGCCCGACGGCCCCTGGCCGTGGGTCTTCGTGCTTCCCGTCGTGTTCGGCGTCGCGATCTTCTATCTGTGGCCCATCCTGAAGACCTTCTACCTCAGCTTCACGACGGTCGGGGTCTTCGGCGGCTCCACGTTCACGGGTCTGGCGAACTACGCGACGATGTTCGCGGATCCGCAGATCCCGCGCTCGATCCTCAACACCGCCGTGTACACCGTCATCGTGTTGCTCGGCATTCCGATCGCGGTCTGGCTCGCCTCGCTGATCGAGCGGCCAGGCATGCGTTTCCGCGGGCTCTACCGCACGCTTTACTTCATTCCCTACGTGACGATGCCTGCTGCGGTGGGAATCGTCTGGCGACTCATCTTCAACGGCGATTTCGGCCCCATCAACTGGCTTCTCTCGCTCGTCGGCATCTCCGGGCCGTACTGGCTCGCGACCCCAGGGTTCGCGCTCGTGGCCGTCTCGGTGGTCGGGCTCTGGATGTCGCTCGGCTTCAACCTGATCATCATCAGCGCCGGCCTGCGCGAAATCCCGGTCGAGCTCTACGAGGCCGCTCAGGTGGACGGTGCGTCGCGGTTCCGCCAATTCCGCAGCATCACGGTTCCGCTGCTGACCCCGAGCATCTTCTTCGTGTCGATCATCACAGTGGTGAACGGGTTCCAGCTCTTCGACCTGCTGTACGTGATGCTCGGCAAGTCGAACCTCGCCATGCCGCAGACCCAGAGCCTGGTCTACATCTTCTACAACGAGGCGTTCCTTCAGAACAATCAGGGCTACGCCAGTGCCATCGGCATCCTGATCCTGGTCATCATCGCGGCGCTGACCGCCGTGCAGTTCCGTCTGCAGCGACGGTGGGTCAACTATGTCTGAGAACGTCTCGACCGCGGCCTTCCTGGGCCAGGACCCCGCCGAGCTGCGGAGGGCCGCACGTCGGCCGCGGGGGCGGCGAACGCAGTCGAACGCCGGTGCGCACATCGTGCTGCTCGCCGGCGGGCTGATCATGATCTCGCCGCTGCTCTACCAGATCGTCATGTCGCTGTCGACGAGTCAACAGGTCGAGAGCGCGCCGCCGACGTTCTGGCCGGGGGTGCTGCAGTGGCACAACTACCTCGACGTGTTCGCCCAGATGCCATTCGGTCAGGAGCTCTGGATCACCGTGGCCATCACGGCGGTCCGCCTGATCGGGCAGCTGATCCTGTGCTCCATCGCCGGGTACGCGTTCGCGCGCATGCGCTTCACGGCCAAAGGAGTCATCCTCGCCGTCATCCTGTCGATCATCATGGTTCCGGCCCAGATCTACCTGATCCCGCAGTACCAGATCATCCAGAGCCTCGGATGGCTCAACACCGTCATCGGAATCGCGGCACCCGGTGTCTTCAGCGCCTTCGGCACGTTCCTGATGCGTCAGTTCTTCATGGGCCTTCCGCAGGAGCTTGAAGACGCCGCCCGCATCGACGGCGCGAGCTCGTTGATGATCTTCTGGAGGATCATGCTGCCCTTGGCAGCCAACGGTCTGTGGGCGCTCGGCATCATCACGGTGCTCTGGTCGTGGAACGACCTGATGTGGCCGCTGGTCGTCACCTCGAGTGCCGGGTCGGCGCCGCTGAGTGTCGGCCTCGCCAACCTGCAGGGCGTGCACAGCAGCAACTATCCGGTGCTCATGGCAGCGAGCCTCATGGCCATGCTGCCCATCCTGGTGCTCTTCATCGCGCTGCAGAAGCGCGTGGTGGCGGGCATCGGCCGCAGCGGGCTGAAGTGATGGCTGCGCCTGAAGAACAGTGGAGCTTCATGCTCTGCGACGCACTCGAGAAGGTGTACCCGGATGCCGACCCGCGGCCGTGGCAGGAGGGCCTCGGCCTGAGTGCGACGCTTGGCGAGACGGCGTCGTTCCAGCTCGCCTATCGGCCGCCGATGAGTGCCGGCTTCCGCACTCCGGCGCCGCTGCGCCTCCACCTCGAGGGGGCGTCCTCCGACCTTGTCGCGATCCATCGCGTCGAGCTCGTTCCGTGCCAGATGCCGGCGTTCCCCGGACACGACGACGGCTACGATCGGGACCTTCCCGGCTTGTACCCTGACCTGCTCAGGCCGTTGGACGACGGCGAGCTCTGGCCGCTGTTCGGCTCGTGGCGTGCCGTGTGGTTCGATCTGACGGTCGACGACGAGGCGAGGGCGGGCATCCAGGGCGTGATCGTCGTCGTGTCCGACGAGTCGGGCGTCGAGCTCTTTCGGCGCGAGGTGAACGTCACAGTGCTGCCGTTGCGACTGCCTGCTCTGGAGATCGTGAACAGCCACTGGCTGCACGCCGACGCCATCGCCGACCACTACGGCGTCGAGGTCTTCAGCGAAGAGCACTGGGAGCTGATAGATCGCTTCGTCGCCTCTGCCGCAGGCATGGGCGTGAACTCCCTGCTGACACCCATCTGGACGCCTCCGCTCGACACGGCGGTCGGGCACTACCGCACGCCCGTGCAGCTCGTCGACGTTGAATGCCTCCCCGAGGGTTCCTACCGCTTCGGCTTCGATCGGCTGGTGCGGTGGCTCGAACTGTGCCGACGTCACGGCGTCTCCGGGGTCGAGGTCGCCCATCTCTTCACGCAGTGGGGCGCCGAATTCACTCCAGCGGTCTATGCAGACCGCGGCGGTGAGCGGGTGCGATTGTTCGGCTGGGATGTGCCGGCGACCGACGCGAGGTACCGATCCTTTCTCGAGCAGCTCCTGCCGAGCCTGATCGAGGTGCTGGACGCAAACGCCGATCGGGATCGGGTGGTCTTCCACATCTCCGACGAGCCGCACGGCGACGAGCAGCTCAAGAACTACCTGGCCGCAAAGAGCATGGTCGCCGACCTGCTGGAAGGGCGCCGCATCGTCGATGCGCTCAGCGACTTCGCGTTCTACGACAGTGGCGCGGTGCAGGTGCCCGTGGTGGCCACGGATGCCATCGCAGCGTTCCTCGAGAGTCGCCCGGCCGAGCTCTGGGCGTACTACTGCGTCTCTCAGGACCGCGACGTGGCGAACCGGTTCTTCGCCCTGCCGTCTGCGCGCAACAGGGTGATCGGCCACCAGCTGTTCCGGTTCGGCATCCAGGGGTTCCTGCACTGGGGCTTCAACTTCTACTACTCGTGGCACTCGCTCCGACTCGTCGATCCGTTCCGGGACACGTGCTCGGGTGGTGCATTCCCAGGGGGCGACCCGTTCGTGGTGTACCCGGGCGAGAACGGGCATCCGCTGCCCTCGATCCGCTACCGGGTGTTTGCACAGGCGATGGCCGACCACAGGGCCATGCAGGCGCTGCGGGACCGCGACGGCCTCGACGCCGTGCTCGACCTGATCGATTCGAACGGAACGCTGCGGTTCGACAGCTTCTCACCGGATCCCGCGCACTATCTGAGCGTGCGAGAAGCGATCAACGCACGGCTCGTGCGTGATTGACCCGTTGACGCGCAACGCGGACGGCAGATGCGATACACCGTAAGGGTGTCGGTGCGAAGGAGGACGACAGCGTGAAGGCGCTCTACAAGGCGCAGGCCGGTCCTGGTCTGGCGCTGGTCGATCGGCCGGAGCCGGTGCCCGCTGAGGACGAGGTGAAGATCCGCGTGCTTCGTACGGGGATTTGCGGCACCGATCTGCATATCCGTCGTTGGGATGACTGGGCGGCGTCGGCGGTCGTGGCTCCGCTGATTCCCGGTCACGAGTTCTTCGGCGAGGTGGTCGAGGTGGGGCCGCTTGTGCACGAGGTGGTGGTCGGTGACCTGGTCTCGGGTGAGGGTCACATCGTGTGCGGTATGTGCCGCAACTGCCGGGCGGGGCGGCGTCAGATGTGCATCCGCACGAAGGGGCTGGGAGTGCAGCGAGATGGCGCGTTCGCCGAGTACCTCACGCTGCCTGGGACCAACGTCTGGGTGCACCACGAGTCGATCGATCCGGATGTCGGGGCGATCTTCGACCCGCTCGGCAACGCCGTGCATACCGCACTGGCCTTCCCGCTGGTGGGCGAGGACGTGCTCGTGGCCGGGTGCGGCCCGATCGGGCTGATGGCCATCGCGATCGCCAGGCACGTGGGGGCGCGCTTCATCGTCGGAACCGATATCAGCAAAGACCGGCTCGCCATGGCGTCTCGCATGGGCGCCGATCTCGTCGTCGATGTCTCCGAGGACACGATGCGGAATGCTCAGCGCACGCTGGGCATGCGGGAGGGCTTCGATGTGGGCTTCGAGATGAGCGGTGCGCCGACCGCGTTGCCGCAGATGATCGAGAACATGAACCACGGCGGGCGCATCGCCATGCTCGGGCTGCCCAGCGGTCCGATCGCCATCGACTGGGGCATCGTGGTGACGCACATGCTGACGCTGAAGGGCATCTACGGCCGCGAAATGTTCGAGACGTGGAACGCCATGGATGCCATGCTGCAGACGAGCGGGGTTCTGCGAGAGGCGATCGGCTCGATCATCTCCGAGCGGATGCCCGCGAGCGAGTGGGAGCGCGGGTTCGAGGCCGCGGCATCCGCGCACGGTGGCAAGGTCATCCTGGACTGGACGGTGGTGTGATGTACGCAAGACTCAAGGAGCACCTGGCCAACGAGTTGGCCGGTATCGAGGCCGCGGGTCTCGCGAAGCACGAGCGTGGCATCCGGGGCCCGCAGAAGGCCGAGATCGAGGCGGATGGGCTTCAGGTTCTCAACTTCTGCGCCAACAACTATCTGGGCCTGGCCGACAGTCCGGAGCTGGTGGATGCCGCCACTGGCGCACTCCGGGAATGGGGCTATGGTCTGGCGAGTGTGCGGTTCATCTGCGGCACGCAGGAGCAGCACCTCGAGCTCGAGCGGCGCGTGTCCGAGTTCCTGCGCACCGAGGCGACCATTCTGTACTCGTCGTGCTTCGACGCCAACGGCGGCCTGTTCGAGACGCTGCTGGGTGCCGAAGACGCCGTCATCTCAGACGAGCTGAACCATGCGTCGATCATCGACGGCATCAGGCTGTGCAAGGCGCGACGGCTGCGGTACCGCAACCGCGACCTCGACGACCTGGAGGAGCAGCTGAAGGCGGCACAGGATGCCCGCTTCCGCGCGATCGTCACCGACGGCGTCTTCTCGATGGACGGGTACATCGCGCCATTGCAGGGGATCTGCGACCTGGCGGAGAAGTACGACGCGCTCGTGATCGTGGACGACTCGCACGCAGTGGGGTTCGTCGGCCGGCACGGGCGCGGAACACCTGAGCTGTGCGGCGTCGAGGATCGCGTGGACGTGCGAACCGGAACGTTCGGGAAGGCGCTCGGCGGGGCCTCAGGGGGTTACGTGTCTGCCAGGCGCGAGATCGTCGACCTGTTGAGGCAGCGTTCGCGGCCCTACCTGTTCTCGAACTCGCTCGCGCCGGCGATCGTGGCCGGAACGCTGGCGGCGCTGGATCTCATCGAGCGCTCGGACGACGCACGGGTACGGCTGACGGAGAACGCCGCGCTGTTCCGTTCGCTCATGACGGAGGCGGGTTTCGAGCTGCTACCGGGCGAGCATCCGATCGTGCCCGTCATGTTCGGCGATGCGGCGCGCACTGCCGGCATCGCCTCCCAGATGCAGCGCAGGGGCGTGTATGTCACCGCGTTCAGCTATCCGGTCGTTCCGGTCGGGAGAGCGAGGATCCGCGTGCAGCTGTCCGCGGCGCACACGCCAGAGCAGATCCACCGCTGCGTCGACGCGTTCGTCGCAGCGCGGGACGCCGCCTGACGGGCACGTACTGTCCTCCCGCCAGCCCGGCCGGGTGCCCCGACCGCGGGTAGAGCCCCGACCGCTGGTTGAGCCCCTTCCGCCGGTTGAGCCCCGACCGCCGGGTGCCCCGACCGCCTGTTGAACCTCATACCGCCGGTTGAGCTTGTCGAAACCGACCACCGAGTTTCGACCGGCTCAACCCGCGGCTCAGCACAACCTGCGATAGTGCTGCGACGGGCCCGCGGCCACGGTAAGCTTGCGGCGTCGCAACTGGCGTATCGGCGCGTGCCGGGGATCCGGCATCCGTCGCGGATGGTTCACCATCGGGGAGCGACTGAACCTCTGAGATTCAAAGGCGGATTCGGCCGCGCGCCTGGGCCGACGCGAATGAGACGTGCACACGTCCGCCCGAGAACGAAGAGGAGCCAGGCATGACCGTTTCCCCCACCTTCAACGCGCCATTGGCGGAGGTCGACCCCGAGATCGCCGAGGTGCTGAATCTCGAGCTCGGTCGCCAGCGCGACTATCTCGAGATGATCGCGAGCGAGAACTTCGTTCCACGTGCGGTGCTCGAGTCGCAGGGCTCGGTGCTCACCAACAAATACGCCGAGGGTTATCCCGGCAGGCGTTACTACGGCGGATGCGAGTACGTCGACATCGCAGAGAACCTCGCGATCGAGCGTGCGAAGTCCCTCTTCGGTGCTGAGTACGCGAACGTGCAGCCGCATTCAGGGGCATCCGCGAACGCTGCCGTGCTGAGCGCGATTGCCCAGCCGGGCGACACGATCCTCGGGCTCGAGCTCTCGCACGGCGGTCACCTCACGCACGGCATGAGGCTGAACTTCTCGGGCAAGCTCTACAACGTCGTGTCGTACGGCGTTGACCCTGAGACGTTCCGCGTCGACATGGACGTGGTGCGCCAGAAGGCCATCGAGCACAAGCCCAAGGTCATCATCGCCGGCTGGTCGGCATACCCGCGTCATCTCGACTTCGCCGCGTTCCGTGCGATCGCCGACGAGGTGGGTGCGACGTTGTGGGTCGACATGGCGCACTTCGCCGGACTGGTAGCCGCAGGCATCCACCCGTCTCCCGTGCCCTACGCGCACGTCACGAGCTCGACCGTGCACAAGACCATCGGCGGCCCGCGTTCCGGCTTCATCCTGAGCAATGACGCCGACATCGCCAAGAAGCTCAACTCCAATGTGTTCCCTGGCCAGCAGGGCGGTCCGCTCATGCACGTCATCGCTGCGAAGGCGACCGCGTTCAAGCTGGCGGCGACCAACGAGTTCCGCGACAGGCAGGAGCGAACGGTGCGGGGCGCTCAGATCCTCGCCGAGCGGCTGACCGCTGCCGACGCGAAGGCGGCGGGTGTCGACGTGCTCACCGGCGGTACCGATGTGCACCTCGTGCTCGTCGACCTGCGTACCTCCCAGTTCACGGGCAAGGAGGCGGAGGACCGCCTGCACGAGGTCGGTATCACCGTGAACAAGAACGCGGTGCCGTTCGACCCGCGTCCACCGATGGTGACCTCTGGGCTGCGTATCGGCACGCCCGCGCTGGCGACGCGCGGTTTCGGTGACGGCGAGTTCACCGAGGTGGCCGACGTCATCGCTTCCGCGCTGAAGGCGAACGCGGACATCCCGTCGCTGCGGTCTCGGGTCAAGAAGCTGACGGATGCCTTCCCGCTCTACCCGGGACTCGGTCCGTCGGGCTTCCCGGTCGAGCAGGTCGAGCTCGCTTCGTCGATCGAGGGTTGAGGGCTATGGCGGCCATCCGGCTGGACGGCAAGGCAACTGCTGCGGCGATCAAGCAGGAACTGGCGGAGCGGGTTGCGGTGCTGAAGGAGCGGGGGATCGTTCCGGGCATCGCGACTGTGCTCGTCGGCGCCGACCCTGCGTCGCAGCTCTATGTCGGCATGAAGCACCGGCAGTCCGAGGCGATCGGCATGAACTCGATCCAGGTCGAGTTGCCTGCCGATGCCACGCAGCACGACGTCGAGGCGGCGATCGATCGTTTGAACGCGGATCCGGCGTGCCACGGCTACATCGTGCAGCTGCCGTTGCCGAAGCATCTGGACACCGATGCCATCCTCGAACGCATCGACCCTGCGAAGGATGCCGACGGTCTGCATCCGACGAACCTCGGCCGGCTCGTACTGAACGTGAATGCGCCGATCGAGACGCCGCTGCCGTGCACGCCGCGTGCGGTGATCGAGTTGCTGCTGCGGAACGACTACGACCTGAAGGGCAAGCACGTCGTCGTCGTCGGGCGCGGCGTGACGATCGGGCGCTCCATCGGCCTGCTGCTTACGCGGCGGGCGATCAATGCGACCGTGACGCTCACGCATACCGGCACCCGCGACCTGCCGTTCTACCTGCGCCAGGCCGACGTGATCGTGGCGGCGGCGGGCGTGAAGCATCTGGTGCGGGCCGAAGACGTGAAGCCAGGGGCGGCTGTGCTCGACGTGGGTGTGACGCGTGAGGACGATCCCGAGACCGGCAAGTCGAAGGTGTACGGCGATGTCGCCCCAGGCGTTGCGGATGTCGCAGGCTGGCTTTCCCCGAACCCGGGCGGCGTGGGCCCAATGACGGTCGCATTGCTGATGACGAACGTGGTGGAGGCCGCCGAGCGGCTGTAGGTGGGTGGCGCCGCCGTCACGTGCGCCCTGCGCGAGCTCAGCTGGTTGTCAGTGTCGCCGTGCGGCACCTCAGCTGGTTGTCGGTGCCGCCGTTCAGTCACCTCCAGAGCTCGTCGGCGCCGCTGCTTCGTCCGAGGTCAGCAACACGACGTTTCCATCCGGATCATCCACCATGGCGGCGTACGGGCCAGCGGTCTTCACCGGTTGCATTCTGCCGTGGAAGCCCGCCGCCGTGAGTTCCGACCATTTCGCGTCCACGACCTCGTCGTGGCCGACGTAGAACTCGAGCAGCTGCTGGTAACCCGATTCCGGCCGCTCGAAGCTCGCATCGTAGCGTGACGCGAAGCTCGTCGTGAGCAGAAGGCTGACGCCGCTGCCCATGCGGTGCACGACGATCGGCCGGCCGGGCGGTGGGTCGGGGATGTCGAGACCGAGCTGGCGATAGAACTGGATCGAAGCATCCAGGTCGCGGACCTCGAGAACGACCATGCTGAGTTGGATCTCCATGCGTGGAAGTCTGCCGCCTGCCCGCGACATTCGCTCCTCCGCGTGCACGGAGTGTGGAAGGCCGCTACCCGCTGCACGCTGGGGACGAGGAGAGACGCTTATCCGGCCGGCTTTCCGTCCCCAGACCGCGATGTTCGGCACTCGAACACAGGTGCGATCCATTCCTCCGGTACACACTTGATATGTCGGCTGTGTGTTCTATTGTGAAGGCATGAATCGAGGAGAAGCAGTCGCGGCGGCAAGGCCGTTGCCGACCTGGGCTGAGGCGCAGCCCCTCGATGCCCAGATGCTGAATCCAGACACCTGGCCCCTCGATGCCTTCGCATTCGAAGACGATGGCGGGTTCGAGCCCGAACTCTTGCCGCCTGGCTGGCCGGAGAACGACCCCGTATACCTGCAGCTGGTCGGTATGCTTCCGCCGAGCGATGAGGCGTCTGCCGAATCTGCTGACAGCCGTGAGATGGGACGCGACCCGCAGGTAGAAGCACGTCGTCCTTCGCCGCCGCCCTCGGAGGCCCGTCCGATTCTCGACGCCCCTTACGAAGAACTCGACGTGCTCACGGCAGAACTCGTCGCGATCGAACGCGAGCGATCGGCGCTTGAAGCGCGACGAGCATCGGTCCTCGCGCGCGGTCATGCGTGGGCGGCGCGCTGGGCGGACGAGGTCGTGGCGCTTTCGGAGACGCCGGCCCACCGGCGTGAACTCGCCCACCGTCTGATGCTCGCGGAGTTCGCCACCGCGACCCGCACGTCGGAACGCACGCTTGCCGCACACGTCGATCGAGCGGCGGCCCTGATCGCGCATCCGTCCGTGCACTCCGCGCTGAGCGGCGGCACAATCGGCTCGGTACACGCGACAGTGATCGTCGACGAGCTCGAGGCGCTACTGCAGACCGATGGTGAATCGCCCGCTGTCGCCGCCATGGCGGAGTTCGAACAACGATTGCTCGATCGCGCCTGTGTCTCGACACCTGGCGAGGTACGCCGGCTCGCGAGGCGTTGGCGGGAGAAGGTTCTGCCTGACGCGCTGACCGTGCGACACGAACGTGCCCGAGCAGGGCGCCGGGTATGGCTCGAGGCACTCGATGACGCCATGGGATGCCTGCACGCCATCGCCCCCATCGACGAACTTTCGCGCATCAGAGCGAGTCTCACTTCTGAGGCCATCGATCTGCACAAGGCCGACGACTCTCGCACGATCGATCAACTGCGTACCGACGTGCTCGTGCAGCGGCTGCTCGCCGGTGGTGTGAGTGGACGTTCCAGGACCGACAGCGAGAGTTCGGCAGGAGGTCCTGATGTTTCCGATGATGATCCGGCCCCGAAGGTCCTGCCGTCGCTGCGTGTGCTCGTGACGGTACCTGTGATGACACTCGCCGGCCTCTCCGATGAGCCAGGGCAGCTCGACGGTTACGGGCCCCATCCCACCCGACATGGCCAGGCGGCTCGTCGCGCACGCTCCCGGCTTGACCCGGGTGTTGACCCACCCCGTCACGGGCAGAGTTCTCGACGTCGACCGTGCGAGCTACAAGGTTCCCAAGTCGCTTCGCAACTGGCTCATGGTCAGGGACGGCTGGTGTCGGTTCCCCGGATGCTTTCGCCGCGCGATCTCCTGCGAGGCGGACCACACGATCCCCTGGGAACACGGCGGAACGACCAGTGCGGACAACCTGGCGCATCTATGCCGAAAACACCACAGGCTGAAGGGTCTGACGGATTGGCGGGTGGCACAGGTGAAGGCTGCACGCGGGAAAGACGGTGCACCGCCGATCGGAACGCTCAGCTGGGTGAGTCCAACGGGGCGGAGCTACGTCACCCGCCCCGCGGAAGGGGTGGGAACAACTATGTGGAGTCGCTGCGCGGAGGGCGGGATGAAACCACCACGTGGAGTCGGTGTGGAGGGGCCGGGATGAAACACCATGTGGAGTCGCTGCGTGGAGTGTCCCGGAGAGAAGCCGCCGGGCGCGAACGGCCCGTGGCGAACGTGCGCCGTGCAATGCCCGCCGACCGCGGGGTGCGCCGTGCAATGCCCGCCGACCGCTCATGTTCCCGGCCCGCCGGTCCCTGCGCTACATTCCAGACATCCGCTGCAACTCCGCACGACCGCAAGGTCCCCACTCAGGAGCGCCGCCATGACGACCCTCGACGACGGTTCAGCAAGCCCGACCGGTGCAAGCCCGACCGGAGCAGGCGCCCCACGGCCCAGCGCCATGGCCGTTGAACTCAACGCACTGAACTCGATCGACGAGTCCGAACGCCGCGGCACACCACGTGGCTTGTTCTGGCCGTGGTTCGCAGCAAACGTGTCCGTGCTCGGCGTGAGCTACGGATCGTTCCTGCTCGGGTTCGGCATCTCGTTCTGGCAGGCCACGATCGTCGGCATCCTCGGCATCGTCGTCTCATTCCTGTTCTGCGGATTCATCTCCCTTGCAGGCAAGCGGGGCTCGGCCCCGACTCTGACTCTGAGCCGCGCGGCCTTCGGCGTGCACGGCAACAAGGTGCCGTCGGTCATCTCGTGGCTGCTCACCGTCGGCTGGGAGACCGTGCTCGTCGCACTTGCGGTACTGGCCAGCACGACCGTTTTCAAGGAGCTCGGCGGCGCCGGCGGAACGGCTACCGAGATCATCACGCTCGTGGTCGTCGTCGTCCTGGTCATCGGCGGCGGAGTGTTCGGCTTCCACGTCATCATGCGCCTGCAGGTCGTGATCACGATCGCCACCGCCGTGCTCACGATCGTCTACATCCTGCTCGTCGCGAACCACATCGACTTCGCAAGAATCGCCGAGCTCCCCTCGGGCGACCTGCCGAAGCTCATCGGCGGATTCGTCTTCATGATGACCGGCTTCGGCCTCGGCTGGGTGCAGGCGGCCGCGGACTATTCGCGCTACCTGCCGCGGAGATCCTCGAGCGGCGGCGTCATCGGCTGGACAACATTCGGAGCTTCCCTTGCTCCCGTCATCCTCGTGGTCTTCGGGCTCATGCTCGCCGGCTCGTCGCAGAAGCTGTCGACGGCCATCGGCAGCGACCCGATCGGCGCACTCACCACGATCCTCCCCGCCTGGTTCCTCGTGCCGTTCGCCGTGGTCGCCGTACTCGGACTCATCGGCGGTGCCGTGCTCGACATCTACTCATCCGGCATTGCCTTGCTCAGCGCGGGCGTCAACATCCCGCGCCCGGTCGCCGCCCTCATCGACGGCGTCATCATGATCGCCGGTGCCGTCTACATCGTGTTCTTCGCGAACGACTTCATCGGACCCTTCCAGGGCTTCCTCATCACACTCGGCGTTCCGATCGCCGCATGGTGCGGCGTGTTCCTCGCCGACCTCACTCTGCGCCGCCGCAACTACTCCGACCGCGACCTGTTCGATCCGCGAGGTCGTTATGGCAGCTGGAACTGGCTCGCCATCGCCCTGCTCGTCATCGGAACGGCGATCGGATGGGGCCTCGTCATCAACCCATACGGCCTCGCCTGGCTGAACTGGCAGGGCTACCTGCTCGGCCCACTCGGCCTCGGTGGCGTCAAGGGCATCTGGGGCGCCGCGAACCTCGGCGTTCTGGTCGCCCTCCTGATCGGCTACCTCGGCGTCGTCATCTTCGGACGAGGCCGCGTGCGCCGGCAGGAAGCACTGCCCGAATCGCCGCCGCAGGACTCGCCGCCGCAGAACGACCCCGATTCCACGGCTCGGGAGCGCGCGCGATGAGCGAATCGCCCTGGCTCGTCGTCATCGACATGCAGCACGTCTTCGGTGACCCGCAAAGCGGCTGGTTCACACCGCGGTTCGACGAGGCGAGGGAAGGCATCGGTCGTCTGTTGCCCGCCTTCGGCAACCGGGTCGTGCACACGCGGTTCATCGCCCCAGAACACCCACAAGGAGCCTGGGCGGCCTACTACCAAGTGTGGCCGTGGGCGCTCGTGCCCGACGACGACCCGCTCTACCGCCTGGTCGACGAGCCGGCGCCCGAGCACGGGATCGTCACCGAGACCACCTTCGGCAAGTGGGGTGCGGCGTTGAACGACGCGACAGGCGGTAGCCGCGAACTCGTGCTGGCCGGCGTCTCGACCGACTGCTGCGTGATCTCCACGGCTCTCGCTGCGGCCGACGCCGGCGTGCACGTGCAGGTGGCAGCGGATGCCTGCGCCGGCGCCACCGACGCCGACCATCGTCGCGCGCTCGACGCCATGGCGCTCTACACGCCGCTCATCGAGCTGACCGACGTCGACGCGGTGCTCGCATCGCTGGCTACCCTGGACCGATGAGCATCGACACCTCTCACTCAGCGGTACAGGCGGTGGAGCGCGAGCTACGCGCACACGGCATTCAGGGCGAAGTGGTCTGGCTCGACGAAGCGACGCCGACCGCCGCCGCTGCGGCCGCAGCGCTCGGCGTCGAGGTCGGCGCGATCGCCAACTCCCTCGTATTCACGCTCGACGGCGAGCCCGTGCTCGTGATGACCTCGGGCGGCCATCGCGTCGATACCGCTTATCTCGGCGAGCGTCTCGGCGGCAGCCTGAAACGAGCATCCGCAGAGACGGTCAGGGAGGCGACCGGACAGGTCATCGGGGGAGTGGCGCCCACCGGGCACCCAGCGCCCCTTCGCACCTGGGTAGACACGGCACTGCGGTCATTTCCCCAGATCTGGGCGGCTGCGGGCCATCCGCACACGGTGTTCCCGCTGACGTATGACCAACTCGTCGAGCTCACGGGAGGTGCCGAGGTCGAGGTGGAGCCGACCCGCTAACGTGCCGGATGCCGAGGCCCGGCCGCGATGCGGAGCACGCATCAGGCAGCGCGCGGATCAGGAAGCAGGCAGCGCGCGGATTAGGAAGCAGGCAGCGCGGAGCGGCTGACGCGCAGGAGGAATCAGGCCGCAGACACGCGGCGCTCAGGCATCCTGCGGGTAGATGATCGCCTTCACCGCGGCAGGGTCGGCAGCGCCGATGGCGAGGGCATCCGCAGTCTGCGCAAGCGAGAAGCTGTGCGTGTGCACGCCGCTGAGGTCGACCCTTCCCGAGGAGATGAGAGCGATGCCGAGCGGCCAGGTGTTCTGGTAGCGGCTCACCATCGAGATCGTGATCTCGTTCCAGTTCAGCGTGTGCAGCGCAAGCTCCACGTTCTGCTTGGCGATGCCGATGACGGCCGCCCGGCCGGCCGGACCGAGGCGTGAGAGCCCGTCCGCTAGCACGCCCGGCGCGCCCGAGCACTCCAGCAGCACGTCGAAGGTGCGTGACGAGCGACCCGCCGATCCGCTCAGCTCCACCGCGAATTCATGCCGGCTCGCCAGTTCGAGGCGCGGCTCCGCAACATCGGTGACGGTCACCGTTCTCGCCCCGAGGGCGCGCGCCGACTCGGCGGCCAGCAGCCCGACGGGGCCGGCACCTGTCACCAGAACATCGTCGCCCGGACGCAGTCCCGCCCGCTGGCATCCCCACAGCCCGACGGAGAGCGGCTCGACGATGGCGCCCTCCTCGAACGTCATCGAATCGGGCATGCGGAACAGCGTGCGGGCATCGATCGCCAGCCTCTGCACCAGAGCGCCGTCGACCGGCGGCGTGGCAAGGAACCGAAGGTTCGGGCACAGGTGGTACCTGCCGGCCCTGCACTGTTCGCACGTCCAGTCCGGCACGCTCGGCTCGATGGCGACACGGTCGCCAGGCACGACGTTCGTCACACCCTCGCCGACGGCCACGACCTCGCCCGACACCTCATGCCCGAGGATGAGGTCGCCGTCGACGACATACGGGCCGATGCGGCCGTAGCGGTAGTAGGCGACATCCGACCCGCACACGCCAACGGCACGGATCGCGACGACCGCCTCGCCCGGGCCGGCAACCGGCTCGGGACGCTTCTGCAGTTCGATGGTGTCGATGCCCGTCATCACGGCGGCGAGATTGCTCACGACTCGACCCCCACCCGGGTCCCGCCCCGATGCAACTCGAGGTGCTCCAAGTACACCTCCGCGTTGTGACGGATGCCCGCCACCTCTTCGTCCGTGAGCTCGCGTCGTACCTTCGCGGGCACACCCGCGACCAGGGACCGGGGTGGCACGACCGTGCCCGCCGTCACGAGCGCACCGGCGGCGACGAGAGACTGCGTACCGATGACAGCGCCGTTCATTACCGTGGCGTGCATTCCGATGAGCACGTCGTCCTCGATGGTGCAGCCGTGCAACACCGCGTTGTGGCCGACGGACACGCCTGCGCCGAGCGTGAGCGGAAAGCCGTCGTCGACGTGGCACGAGCAGTTGTCCTGGATGTTCGAGCGCTCACCGATCGCGATCGGCTCGTTGTCGGCGCGAAGCACCGCGTTGTACCAGACGCTGGCACGGTCGTGAAGGGTGACGGCGCCGATCAGCTGGGCGCCGGGCGCCACCCAGCCCGTGTCTGCGACGCGGGGGGATCGGCGGTCCGGCAACGAGGTGAGCCGGGCATCCGGATGTGCGGTCATGCGATTCAGGGTATGCCAAGCGGGCGCGTTGGCCCGTGCTCAGCGGGCCCGGTGGCTCACTCGTTCCTGGATGCCCCTGCCGAGGGGACGACCGCGAACAGATCGGGCTGCGCATACCCGTGCTCGGCGAACGCGGCGTCGACGGATGCCTCCACCTGCGATACGAGTTCGTGCGGCACGAGCGCGATGGCCGAACCGCCGAACCCGCCGCCCGTCATCCTCGCTCCGATGGCGCCATAGTTCTGCGAGATCTCCACGGCGAGATCGAGTTGCGGAACCGAGATCTCGAAGTCGTCGCGCATGGATCGGTGCGAGGCATCCATCAGGTCCCCGATGGCGCGCGGGCCCTGCTCGCGCAGGATTCGCACAGTGTCGAGAACCCGCTGGTTCTCGGTGACCACGTGACGCACACGCCGGAAGGTCTCGCCGTCGAGCACCTCCCGTGCCCTCGGCAAGTCGGCGATCGAGATCTCCCGAAGCGACTGCACTCCGAGTGCTCGCGCCCCAGCCTCACAGGATGCCCGCCGGGCCGCATACCCGCCAGCCGCGTGCTCGTGCTCCACCTTCGTGTCCATCACGAGCACCTCGAGTCCCGCCTCGTCGAAGCCGAGCGGGATGACGTCGGTCTCGAAGCTGCGGCAGTCGATGAAGATGCCGCTGTCGGGTCGCCCCAGGAGCGAGGCCGACTGGTCGAGGATGCCGGTCGGCGCGCCGACCACCTCGTTCTCGGCGATGTGCCCAGCCTTCACGAGCGTCTTGCGGTCGAGGTCGAGCCGCCACACGTCGTTCAGCGCGACCGCGGTCGCCGACTCGATCGCCGCCGATGACGAGAGGCCGGCACCGACCGGAACGTCGGAATCGAGGTACAGGTCGAAGCCGGGCACGGCGGCGAGGTCGGCGCCCAGCTGTCCGAGCGCCCAGGCAACGCCGAGCGGATAGTTCTGCCAGCCGGGAGCTCCTCCCGGTCCGAGCTCGGACAAGGACGCCTCCACCACCTGGTCGGTGAACGACGACGAGACGCGCACGAGCCGGTCGTCGCGCACGCCGAGCGCCGCGACGGTACGCCGATCGATCGCGAATGGGAACACGAAACCGTCGTTGTAGTCCGTGTGCTCGCCGATCAGGTTCACCCTGCCAGGTGCCGACCACACGCCGTCCGGCGCGTGGCCGAAGATTTCGGTGAAGCGGGTGTGGGCTGCAGCGACGAGGTCGAGGGTCATACCGGGTTCTCCTTGTCAGCGCGCGCAATCGCAGCGCGCAGGTCTTCAGCCTGTTTCTCCGGCGGCACGTCACCGACCCAGGCACCCATGGCCGCCTCGCTGCCTGCCTGGAACTTGAGCTTGTCCGCGGCCCTGCGGGGCGAGGTGAGCTGCAGGTGCAGACGCACGTCGTCCCTGTGCGTGTTCACCGGTGCCTGATGCCACGCCGCGATGTACGGGGTCGGGGTGTCGTACAGGGCGTCGACGCCCCGCAGCAGCCGCAGGTAGAGCGTGGCGAGTTCGTCGCGCTCGTCTCCGTTGGTGCCGGCGAAGTCGGCAACCTGCCTGTGCGGCACCAGATGCACCTCGAGCGGCCACCTCGCCGCGAACGGAACGTAGGCGCTCCAGTGCGAGCCGGTGAGGAGCATCCGCTCCCCGGAACGCTCGAACTCGAGGATGTCGTCGAACAGGTTCGGACCGTACGCCTCCACGGAGCAGAGCAATCGCTGCGTGCGCGGCGTGACGTAGGGGTAGGCGTAGATCTGACCGTGCGGATGCCCGAGCGTCACGCCGATCGCCTCACCCCGGTTCTCGAAGGGGAAGACCTGCTGGATGCCCGGCAGTGCTGACAGCGCGGCCGTGCGGTCGGCCCACGCCTCGATCACGGTGCGCGCTCGAGAGGCCGAGATGCTGCCGAACGCGCCAGAGTGCTTGGAGGAGAAGCACACGACCTCGCACCTGCCGACGGCCGTGCGAACGCGACCGATGCCGACCTCTGCGAGGTCCGCGAGACCGGCAGGAGCATCCGCATCGTCCACGGCAGGGCCGAACGACGGCGACCGGTTCTCGAACACCGCGACGTCGTAGTCGCTGGGGATCTCCGATGGGTTGTCGGGCGTCTGAGGAGCGAGCGGGTCGAGCTCGGCTGGTGGCAGCACGACACGGTTCTGCCTGGCCGCGGCGATGGAGATCCAGTCGCCGGTCAGCGGATCCTGGCGCATGAGCGCCGTCTGCGGCCGGGGACCGAGCGTGCGCAGGTCGGGCGCTCGGTCGGGCGGAAGGGTGGTGTCCGCGTCATCGAAGTAGATGAGCTCGCGGCCGTCTGCGAGACGATGCTCTCGCTTGGTGATGGTGCCCACCCCTGAACCTTACCTTACGCATTGACAACCAAACAAAAGCAAACGTAAGTTTATCGCGTGCCCGACGCCACAGCTTCGACCTCCGGCGCTGTTCCGGATGCCGGCGCCCCGGCGACGATCCGGCGGCAGCGAATGCTCAGCCTGATCGGCGAGCGGGGATTCGTGCGCGTCGGCGAGTTGAGCGAGACGTTCGGCGTCTCCGACGTCACCGTGCGCGGCGATCTCGCGGTACTCGAGGGCACGCAGGGCATCAGGCGCGTGCACGGCGGAGCGATGCCGCGCGTGACTGGCCCGCTGCACGAACTCTCGTTCGAGGAGGCGCTGGAGAGCTCGGCAGACGAGAAGCTGGCCATCGCCCGACTCGCGGTCGCCCTCGTCGAGCCTGGCATGAGCGTCATCGTGGACGTGGGCAGTACGTGCATGGCGTTGGCGCGAGAGCTGGCCAGGCGCGAAGACCTGCACGATGTCACCGTCATCACCAACGGACTGACCATCGCGCTCGAACTCGAGAACGCCATACCTCGGGTCCAGGTGATCGTGACGGGCGGAACGCTCCGCCCGCTGCAGCATTCCCTCGTGGCACCGCTCGCCTCGCTCATGTTCCCTCATGTGCGCGCCGACCTCGCCTTCATCGGCTGCAACGGAGTGGATGCCAGTGCGGGCGTCACCAACATCAACCTCCCCGAGGCGGAGCTGAAGCGCGAGATGGTGCAGGCATCCGCTCGTGCCGTCGTCCTGGCGGACGGTTCGAAGGCCGGCATGGTGCACCTGGGCCGCATCGGCGAGCTATCGGATTTCGACGCCGTATACCTCGGCGCGTCCGCTGACGAGCGAGCGGTGCGCAAGCTGCGCGCGACGCGCACGACGATCGTCAGCGCCTGAGGGACCGCCAACGAGTTCGTCCCACGACCTACTCTGGTGTCATGCGTGCACCCACAGGTGATCAGTACGAGTTGACGTGCGAGACGCCCAACGGGCAGGCGAGAGCCGTCGTCACGCAGGTCGCTGCAGGCATCCGTTCGTATTCCGTCGGCGGAATCGACGTCACCGAGCCGTTCGACGAGTCGTCGACACCGCCCGGCGGGTGCGGCATCGTGCTCGTGCCCTGGCCGAACCGCGTGAAGGATGCCACCTGGTGGCTCCGTGACGAATCCGGCTCCGTCAGCGAGCAGAGGCTCGCGGTCACCGAGCCCGCACGCGGCAACGCGATCCATGGCCTTCTCCGCTACGCGCCGTACCTGCTCGTCATGCGGGGGAGGGATTCGGTCACCCTGAGTGCGACCGTCTACCCCCAGCTCGGGTATCCGTTTCTGCTCGACACCACTGTGCGCTACACGCTGGGCGCCGAAGGCCTCACGGTCGAGCACACCATCGTGAACGCCGGAGAGCACGACGCACCCGTGGCGATCGGGGCCCATCCCTATCTCAAGATCGGCGGCGTGAACACGGCCGACCTCGTGCTGCGACTGGATGCCGCCACGCACTTCGACGTCGACGAACGCATGAACGTGGTCGACGAACACCCGGTCGAGGGGACCGAGTACGACCTGCGGGCCGGACAGCGGGTCGGCGATCTGAAGCTGGACCACGGATTCGGCGGCGTTCAGCACCACGACGGACGTGCTGAGCACTCGATCACGGCACCGGACGGACGCTCCGTCACGCTGTGGGCCGACGAGTCGTTCGGCTACGCGCAGGCGTTCACGAACCGTTCCTTCGCGACCCTGCCGGCCGGCGAGGTCGCGCTCGCCGTCGAGCCGATGACCGCGCCTGCCAACGCACTCAACTCCGGGCAGGGCCTGCAGTGGTTGAGCCCGGGGGAGACGTTCAAGGCGCAGTGGGGAATCCGACCCCGGCTTTCGGCACGAGCCACAACCGGAGGTTGAGATGGCGCGACCAACAAGCACCGAGATAGTGCTCGTCGGCCGTGTGTCATCCCGCGTTTTCGACGAGCTCGATTCGCTTCCCAACGTGCGCGCCGAGCGGTTCGGGGCCGAAGCCGCCGCGCAGGACGAAGACGTAGCCGAGAAGCGTGCGCGTTCGTTCGCAGCCTCCGTGCACAGCCCCTACGCCGTGCACGATGTGGATCCTCTCGCGAGTGTGGGCCGCGCCTGGGTGACCTACTTCGATGAGAGCGCCCCTGCCGGCACGCTCGAGGTCGCGGTCGAGGAGCTGATTGCGCGGCTGCGACGCGGTTCGGCAACACTGCCCGACTACTTCGTGGTGCTCGATCCCGAGTCGTTGCCGGTCACCGAGCGGCACTGGTGGCTGGGAGCGGTGGCCGGAGCAGCACCGAGCCGAGTTGTGCCTGCGCCTTCGGATGCCTGGCGCCTCGCGCAGACCATCGCAGGACTGCCGGCGGGCCGCTGGTGGCCGGACGACGAGGCATCCTGGCTGCACGGGCTCGCCTCCACGGTTCCCGACCGCATAGGCCGGCTGTGACGCCATCGAGGAGAGAGGGAACCACAGCATGCACGCAGTAGCACTGACCCGAGGGCTGCCGATCGACGACGAACAGAGCCTCGTCGACGTCGAGCTGCCCGATCCCCGGCCGGAACCGCGTGACGTTCTCGTCGAGGTGCGCGCGGCATCCGTGAACCCCGTGGACGTGAAGCAGCGCGCCGGCAGCCCGGAGGTGGAGACGCCGCGCGTGCTCGGGTACGACGGTGCTGGGGTCGTGCGCGAGGTGGGCGAAGGCGTGACGCTGTTCCGTCCGGGCGATGAGGTGTGGTGGGCAGGGCAGCTGGACCGGCAGGGGTCGGATGCCGACCTGCAGCTTGTCGACGAACGCATCGTCGGGCGAAAGCCGGCCTCGCTCGGCTTCGCCGAAGCCGCGGCGCTGCCGCTCACGACCGTCACCGCGTGGGAGTGCCTGTTCGACAAACTCGGGCTCGACGAGGGCAGCGAGGGTGACCTGCTCGTCGTCGGCGCGACGGGAGGCGTCGGTTCGATAATGCTGCAGCTCGTGCGGGAGCTCCTGCCGGGCGTACGCACGATCGCGACGGCATCCGGCGACGAAAAGGCCGGATGGGTGCGCACACTCGGCGCCTCGGCCACAGCCGACCACCACGCCGACCTGGTCGGCGACGTGCTTGCGGCGGCGCCCGAGGGCGTCGACTGGGTGTTCTCGGCCCACAGCGCAGGCCGCGCAGGCGACTACGCCCGCGTGCTGAAGCCGTTCGGTGCGATCGTGGCGATCGATTCGGGCCGAGACGTGGACTTCGACCTGCTCAAGCCGAAGAGCCTCAGCTGGCACTGGGAGTTGATGTTCACCCGGCCCGTGCAGCGCACGCCCGACATGATCCGCCAGCACGAGTTGCTCGATGCCGTCGCCGACCTCGTGGACTCCGGCCGCACCACCTCGACCGCCACGAACGTGCTGCACGGCTGGGATGCCGCCACCTTCCGCGAGGCGCACCGGCTTGTCGAGACGGGGCGGACGATGGGCAAGGTCGTCGTCGCGCGCTGAGCCCGACGCGCCGGATGCCTCGCGCTACTTGGGCGCCACCGCGTTCGCCTTGATCACCGACCGGTACCAGCCGAAGCTCTTCTTCGGCGAGCGTTTCTGCGTGAGGAAGTCGACGTGGGTGAGGCCCCAGCGCTGGGTGTAGCCCTCCGCCCATTCGAAGTTGTCGAGGAACGCCCACACATAGTGGCCCTCCAGCGGCACTCCCGCCTGGATGGCCCGTGCGGCCTGCTGGAAGTGCGAGCGCAGGTAGTCGATGCGCGCCTGGTCGTTCAGCCCGTGCTGCAGATCGTCGTCGGGAATGCCGTTCTCGGTCAGCACGAGCGGCACCTTCTTGTAGTCGTTCTTGATGCGCGTGAGCAGATCGTACAGCCCCGGCGCCCAGATCTGCTCCCAGCTCGCAGCCGATGTCTCGTGGATCTGGACCATCTGCCCGTTGAGGTCGACGCCTGACACGCCGTAGTAGTTGACGCCCAGCACGCCGATGGGGGAGGAGATGGCCGCCAGATCGCCATCTTCGATCAGTGAAGCGAACCGGTCTGGGTCGGCGGGGAGTTGCCCGTTTCCGGTGCCGATGGCATCCGTGGGGTAGCTGCCTTTCAGGATGGGGTCGAGGAACAGTCGGTTCTGCACCGCGTCGACGTTCTTCGTCTGCAACGCCGCGGCCGGATCCGTGGCCGTCACCGGCGTGAGGTTGAGCACGGGACCCACCCGGCCCTTCACGCCGTGCGACCGAAACGACTGGACTGCGAGCCCGTGTGCCAGCAGCTGGTGGTGAACGGTTGCGGCGGCTTGGTTCGGGTCCATCACGCCTGGGGCGTGATTGCCGTACCAGTAGCCGTTGTACGCCTGCGTCTTCGGCTCGTTCAGCGTGAACCAGTCTGCGTCGACATCGGAGAAGGCTCCAAAAACCAGGTCGGCGTAGTCGGCGAATCTGTTCGCGCAGTCGCGCACCGGCCAGCCGCCGGCATCCTGCAGTGGCTGCGGCAGATCCCAGTGATACAGGGTGATGGCGGGCCGGATGCCTCGCTCGGCGACACCGTCGATGAGCCGCTTGTAGAAGTCGAGCCCCTTCTGGTTCGCAGCGCCCGAGCCGGTGGGCTGGATGCGCGGCCACGACAGGGAGAACCGGTAGCCGCCGACGCCGAGCGAGGCCAGCAGATCGAGGTCGGAGCGCCAGCGGTGATAGTGGTCGGCTGCCACGTCACCCGTCAACCGGTCGCGGATCCGGCCGCCCTCGTGCGAGAAGGTGTCCCAGATCGATGGACCGCGGCCGTCTTCATTCCACGCCCCCTCGACCTGGTACGCACTCGTCGCCGCGCCCCACACATACCCCTTGGGGAAACGCATGGGGGAGGCGGGCGCGGTCCACGCCGCTGTGCGGTGCTGCGGTGCGGGCACGCATCCCTGGAGTACAACTCCCGCCAGCGTGCCGACCGCTACCGCGCCGGCGATGCCCATGAAGCGTCGTCTGCTGAATGAGGAATTCGAGCTGGTCACGAGCCACCTTCGCCTCGGGCTCTCGCGACCGGCACGGCAGGCTAGAGAGCGCTCTCTGGGGATGCGGTCAGCATAGCGAACCCACAGGGGTCGGCGCCAGGAATCTCAGGCCTCCTCGACGCCCTCGATCACCGAGTTCCTGGGCTTCAGCGAACCGCCTGTCGCCAGGCGCATGAGGTCGCTGTCGAGGTCGATCGCCAGCTCCGTGCCGCCCGCGCTGCTGTATTCGTGCTGATAGCTGCGCCAGCTCTCGCCGCGCACCTCGCGCTCGAAGCCGCTCTCCATGAGGAGCAGCAGCTCGAACGCCGCACGCTGAATGCGCGAGGCGAGCGCCTTGTCCTGCCAGTCCTCGGTGGACGCGAACACGGATGTCGGCACGGTGAGCGCCCTGAGGTAGGCGAACAATGCGCGCATCTGCTCGTCGACGACGAGGGCGTGCCTGGCCGTGCCGGCGGTCGCGGCCAATGCGATCGGCTTGGCGATCAGGAGGTCGTTGTCGAGCACCTGGAAGAACGAGTCGAACAGCCCACTCGGCCCCGCCTTGTACACCGGCGTGCTCGCGATCACGCCGTCCGCCGACCGCAGCGCTTCGACCGCGGCCGTGAATCGCGGCCCGAGCAGGCCGGATGCCAGCGCGCCCGACAGCTCGGGCAGCAACTCCCGCAGATCGATCGAGGTGACCACGACCGAATGCCCACGCCTCTCCGCGAGCTCGCGCACGGCCTGCCCGAGGCGGTCGCCGAGCAACTTCGTGGAAGAGGGGTCGCTGATGCCGGCGTTGACGACGGCGAGCCGGTACGTCTGGGCCTCCGCCATCTCAGTCCTCCTCGAACGGCGAGACGGCGACCGAATCGGTGTCCTGGTATGGCGAGCCGCCCGTCACATTGTCGCCGCGGTTCGCGTTCGGACGCGGCTGCCTGGGCTCGTCGTCGCCGTACTTGGCCTTGACGAGGCTCGCGTGGGTCGGGGCATCCGGAACCTCAGGGTCGCGCACCGCGTCGAACTCACGACGCAACACCGGCACGACCTCGCTGCCCAGCAGTTCGAGCTGGTCGAGAACCTTGCCGAGCGGCAGACCCGCGTGGTCGACGAGGAACAGCTGGCGCTGGTAGTCGCCGACGTAGTCGCGAAAGCCCAGCGTCTTGTCGATGATCTCCTGCGGACTGCCCACCGCGAGCGGGGTCATCTCGCTGAACTGTTCCAGGCTCGGCCCGTTGCCGTAGACCGGCGCCTCGTCGAAATATGGGCGGAACTCGGCGCGTGCATCCTGCGAGTTCTTCGCGATGTAGGTCTGCCCGCCGAGGCCGACGATCGCCTGCTTCGCGCTGCCGTGCCCGTAGTGCTCGAAGCGCTGACGGTAGAACTGGACCATGCGCTGGGTGTGCTCCTTGGGCCAGAAGATGTGGTTGGCGAAGAAGCCGTCACCGTAGTACGCCGCCTGCTCGGCGATCTCCGGTGTGCGGATGGAGCCGTGCCAGACGAAGGGCGGCACATCGTCGAGCGGGCGAGGCGTCGACGTGAAGCCCTGCAGGGGGGTGCGGAAGTGGCCCTCCCAGTCGACGACGTCCTCGCGCCACAGCCTGTGCAGCAGGTTGTAGTGCTCGAGCGCGAGCGGAAGACCCTGACGGATGTCCTGTCCGAACCACGGATACACCGGCGCTGTGTTGCCGCGCCCGATCATGAGGTCCATGCGACCCTTCGAAAGGTGCTGCAGCATGGCGTATTCCTCTGCGATGCGCACCGGGTCGTTCGTCGTGATCAGAGTCGTCGACGTGGTGACGACCAACCGCTTCGTGAGGGCTGCGATGTGGGCGAGCAGAGTCGTGGGGGAGGAGGAGAAGAACGGCGGGTTGTGGTGCTCGCCGATGGCGAAGACATCGAGCCCGACCTCCTCGGCTTGGACCGCCATCTGAACTGCGGCATCGATGCGCTCGGCCTCGCTCGGCGTGACGCCGGTGGTCGGGTCGCGCGTGATGTCGCTGACCGAGAAGATTCCGAATTGCATGGGATGCCGCCTCCGTTTTGTATGCGTTTGCATAGATGTGAACAGAGGGAGGCGGCCGGGCATTCCCGTGTTCACACGCGTTCGCGATGCTCCGCGGCACGCGACAGGTGCCCCCCGCCGGGCTCGAACCGGCGACCCGCGGATTAAAAGTCCGATGCTCTACCAACTGAGCTAGAGGGGCGCGCAGACCAATCTACCGGGCGTGCGGGGAGCAACGCGTCCGGAGACACGAAAGCGGCGGGCGCCGCGACACTGTCTGCAACGCCCGCCTTCGCGAATAGGTCAGTGTGAGGGTCAGACGCGCCGGCTGCCCGTGAGAGCACGGACGATCCAGACGATGATCGCCAGTACGAGCAGAACGATGCCGACCCAGAGCAGCCAGTTCAGCGCCTGCACGAAGCCGCCCGTGAAGAGCAGGATGACGGCGATGATGACCACGATGATCAAGAGGATGTTCATGGGCGAGACGCTAGCCCGAATGCAGCTGGGGGCTGTAGTGCTTGACAGGGACGTAGTGGCCGTGCTTCCCGCGAGGCTCGGCCGCCGCGGTTGGGCCGCCACTGGGCTGCCGCTGCGCCGTCGGGGACGATGCGGAATCCTTGAGTGGTGACCGACTCGCAGCGCCCGTATCACAAGCCCACCAGGTTCCCCGGCTTCAAGTTCGACAACATGCACGGCGCGGACGACCCGGCTCAGACGAGCCGCGTCGCCCACGAGACCGCCGCCGCGCTGCTCGAGCGCGTGCGCAGGCATCCCGACCCCGACATCGTCTCCCGGCTCGTCTCGTACACCGACGACAACGGGATCGACGCGATCGCGGAGCTGTGGGCGCGAGCGGCAGCGCACAGCCTGCCGGGCGCGCTCTGGCGCATCTACCTGATCAGACTCGCCATCCGTGAGGACCCCGAGTCGACGAGCCTGCAGTTCCAGCGCGGCACGGAGGTGCTGCAGTCGATCGACACGGTCGTCGCCGGCGCGGAAGCACCGACGGGTCCAAGCGAGATCCTCGACCTCGCCGATCGCATCCTGCGCGGTGTGTACGAGGGGGACTTCGCGGTGGCACTGGAGCGCGCGGCCGCGTTCTGCAGAGTCAGTGCGGCGGGATGCACGAGCCTCGCGGACGACGCGGAACCCACGGAGCCCGAACGCGCCACCGTGCTGACCCGCAGGGCGCTTCGGTTCTCGGAGTTCGCCTCCGAGCTGACCGCTGCGGCAGGGCTCTGGCGCAGCGACTCCCTCGACTGACGCCTGCGCGTCGCTCCGTTACAATTGAACGGCCGGGCCGCAGTAACCCCGGGCTCCATCATTAGCCGCTTCGAGCGGCCTCGCGCCGAGAGGCGTTCTGCGGTCCGGCACTTTCATGCCCGCCGCGGGAGCCTCTAGTCGCTTGACTATCCGAAGCGGCCGGAGACGTAGTCCTCTGTCGCCTGCACAGAGGGCTTCGTGAAGATCGTCGCTGTGTCGTCGTACTCGATGAGCTTGCCCGGCTTGCCCGTGCCGGCGATGTTGAAGAACGCCGTCTTGTCCGAAACCCTCGTCGCCTGCTGCATGTTGTGCGTGACGATGACGATCGTGTATTCCTTCTTGAGCTCCTCGATGAGATCCTCGATCGCGAGCGTCGAGATCGGGTCGAGCGCGGAGCACGGCTCGTCCATCAGCAGGATGTCGGGCGACACGGCGATGGCCCGCGCGATGCACAGACGCTGCTGCTGACCGCCTGAGAGGCCGGAGCCAGGCAGGTGCAGGCGGTCCTTGACTTCGTTCCACAGGTTCGCGCCGCTCAGAGACTGCTCGACGAGGTCGTCCTGATCGGATTTCGACATCCGCCGGCTGTTCAGCCTGACGCCCGCGAGCACGTTGTCGCGGATGGACATGGTGGGGAACGGGTTCGCGCGCTGGAAGACCATGCCCACCTGACGCCTCACCAGCACCGGGTCGACACCTGGTGCGTACAGGTTGTCGCCGTCGATGAGCACCTCGCCCTGCACATGGGCGCCGGGGATCACCTCGTGCATGCGGTTGAGGGTGCGCAGAAAAGTGGACTTGCCGCATCCGCTCGGGCCGATGAAGGCCGTCACGGTACGAGGCTCGATCGTCATGCTCACGCCTTCGACGGCGAGGAAATCGCCGTAGTAGACGTTCAGGTCGTTGACGTTGATGCGCTTCGACACGCTTGCTCCTGTTCGGGTTTTCTACCGCGCACCCTTGGGTGCGAACACCCCGGCGACGATGCGGGCGATGAGATTCAGGATGACCACGAGCAGCACGAGAAGCAGCGCTGCCCCCCAGGCCGACTGGTACGACGAGGCGATGTCCTGCGACGGGAACTTGTAGCCCGAGTACGCCATCACGGGGAGGGTCTGCATCGGCCCGTTGAAAGGGTTCGCGTTGAAGTTGTCGGTGAAGCTCGCGGCGATGAAGATCGGCGCGGTCTCGCCGATCACACGCGATATCGCGAGCATGACGCCCGTGATGATGCCGGCGATGGCCGTGGGCAGAACAATGCGCACGATCGTCGAGAACTTCGTCACACCCAGTGCGTACGAGGCCTCCCGCAGCTCGTTCGAGACGAGTTTGAGCATCTCCTCTGTTGACCTGATGACGATCGGGATCATCAGCACAGACAGCGCGACAGATGCCGAGAAGCCGCTGAAAGCCTTCGGCCCGACCACCAGCGTGAAGAGCGAGAACGCGAACAGGCCGGCGACGATCGAAGGGATGCCCGTCATCACGTCCACCAGGAACGTGACGGTGCGTGCCATCCACTGCTTCGGCTGGGCGTACTCGACGAGGTAGATCGCGGCGAGGATGCCGATCGGGATCGAGATGAGCGCAGCGATGCCCGTGACGATGAGCGTGCCGACCACGGCCTGCCAGGCGCCGGCGACGATGGTCACCTTCAGCGTCTTCGGGTCGAAGACGCTTCCGCCCGTCTTGGTGATGAAGTCCCAGGTGAGCGACGGTGCTCCGCCTGCGACGACCGTGATGAGCGTGGACACCAGGGGGATCAGCGCGAGCAGGAACGCGATCGTGACGAGACCCCGGATGACTCGGTCGGTGGCCTTGCGGCGGTTCTCGACGACGGTCGAGAGCACACCGAGGCCGATCAGGTAGATCACGGCGGTCAACACGAGCCATCCGACGATGCTGAACCCGGTCATCGCGAGCACAGCGGCGCTCACGACGAGCGCACCGCCCAGCGTGTAGAGCTCGACGAAACGCGGCAGTTGTCCGGAGGTGAGAGCGTTGGGCACCGGCCCGCGGGGGCGACGGCCGTTCTGCACGACTGTTGCGGTCATCGTTCAGCCGCCTCCTGTGCCTTCTCGTTGATCCTGTGCGCGAGAACCGGGCTGGCAGCGGCATCCGTCACTGCAGCAATCGACGGATCGGTGGGTGGCAGTTGCTTGGCCGCCCTGTTCTTGCGCCGTGAACCGGCACCTGTGCGGCTGACGACCCACCTCGCGATGAAGTTGACGGCGAACGAGATGATGAACAGTGCGAGGCCAGTGGCGATGAGCGCGTCCCGCTGGAGCGGATTCGACTCGGGAAAGTTGAGCGCCGCGTTCGCTGCGATGGTCTGGGAGTTCTTGGTGTCGGTGATGATGTGCAGCGAGTAGATCAGCGACGGCGAGATGATGAGCGCGATCGCCATCGTCTCGCCGAGCGCGCGGCCCAGCCCGAGCAGGGTGGCGCTGACGATGCCGCTCCTGGAGTAGGGGAACACGGCGAGTCTGATCATCTCCCACTTGGTGGAGCCCAGCGCCAGCGCTGCCTCCTCGTGCAAGCGCGGAGTCTGAAGGAAGATCTCGCGGGAGATCGAGGTGATGATCGGCAGGATCATCACTGCAAGCACGATGCCGCCGGCCAGCATCGTCGAGCCGGTGCGGGACACGGGGCCGCCGAAGAGCGGAATCCAGCCGAGGTATTGGTTCAGCCAGTCCTGGAACGGAACGATGAACGGCCGGATGACGAAGATGCCCCAGAGGCCGAATACGACGGACGGCACAGCAGCGAGCAGGTCGACCAGGTAGCCGAGCACGCTTGCGAGCCGGCGGGGCGCATAGTGCGAGATGAACAGGGCGATACCGATCGCCACCGGCGCACCGAGCACGAGCGCGATGAGCGCCGACCATAGAGTGCCCCAGATGAGCGGCCCGACGTACGCCCAGAACGAGGAATGGCCCTGCGTGGTGCCGTGAGCGAGATCCGGGTTCGCCGTCCAATTGGCGCCGATCGCCGGCGCGGCCTTCACGATGAGGAAGATGGCGACGCCGGCCAGGATCACCATGATCAGGCCGGCGGAACCGGTGCTCAGAAAGCGGAAGATGCGGTCTGCCGGCCGCGCCTTCACCTTCGCTCGCGCAGGGGCGGGCTTCACGGGAGCGGGCGGCGGGACATCCGCGCCCGCCCGGTCGCCGACCAGACCGTTCACCGGAGTTCGCACAGCCGTATTGTCTGTCACTTCACTCTCTCTGACGTTCGGGTCGATGATCGGTACGGGCGCGGATGCCTGTGTGCTACGTGCTACTTGACCAGCTTCAGGCTCGCCGCGACATCCGACTGGATCTTCGTGGGAAGCGGGGCTGAGCCGGCGTTGGCCGCGGCGACCTTCTGGCCGGTTTCGCTGGCGACGAATCCGAGGTAGGCGGCGGTCAGCTTCGCCTGCTTCGGGTCCTTGAAGGTGGTGCACACCACGTCGTACGAGAGCAGCGGGATGGGGTACGCCGACTTGTCCGTGATCTTCGTGTAGTCGATCTTCTGCAGCAGGTCGCCCTTCACCTGCGGCGTCGCCGTGGCGGCCGAGTCGAACGCCTTGGTCGCGCCAGAGGCCGAGTAGTCGGCGAACGTCTTGCTCGTGCCGACCTGGATCTTGGCGGCTTCAGCCTTGCCGATCGAACTGTGGTCGGCGTAACCGATGGTTCCCACTCCAGCGGTCACCGTGTTGACCACACCGGATCCGCCCTGCTGGCCGCTCGTGCCCTGCACCGGCCATGCGGTGGAGACCGGATAGGTCCAGATGCTGGGCTGGGTCTGGCTCAGGTAGCTCGTGAAGTTGGCGGTGGTTCCGGAGCCGTCCGCACGGGACACGACGGTGATGGCAGAGTCCGGCAGGGTCTGGCCGGGGTTGTCGGCCGCGATCTCCGGGTCGTTCCACTTGGTGACCTTGAGGCTGAAGATGTCGGCGACGGCCTTGTTCGACAGCTGGAGCTTGACGCCCGGAAGGTTGTAGATGACTGCCACGCCGGAGAGGTAGGTGGGCAGGTTGAGTGCGCCGCCCGCACCGCAGATCGCCTTGGACTGCGTCTGCTGGTCGTCCTTCAGGCCTGCGTCTGTTCCCGCGAAGTCGTATGAGCCGTTGAGCCAGTTGGTGACGCCTCCACCGGAGCCCTGCGACTTGTCGTAGTTGATCGTGACGCCTGTTGCCTGCGCCTGGAAGGCAGCCGTCCACGCCGCCTGCGCGTTCGCCTGAGCGCTCGAGCCGCCGGCGGTGATGGTGCCGGAAAGCGAGCTGTAGTCAGCGGTCGCGTCTGTCGTCGATGCCGCAGGAGTGCCGGAGCTCTTCGCGCCGCCGTCTCCCGAGCACGCGGTCAGTGCGAGCAAGGACGCGAGAGCGATCGCGCTCGCCGCGGCTGCTTTGTTGAACTTCACTGTGTTCCCTTCGGAAGTGGGTGACTGCCGTGCCGCCGTGGGCTGCCTGCCTCATCTAGCGCAGCGCTCGGGTGACGCGCGGCATGGACCGGGTGCCGGCCCGCGAGTGAAGGTATGCGTGGGTTGTGACCAGATTCCCGCGCTGTGGTGAACGAGAGGTGAACGGGCGGAGACCGGCTCGAGTCTCAGTTGCGGGGGCTGTGCGTCTCGATGGCGATGATGCCGGACGCCGGGTTGGTCTTCGACAGGTGCACGACGGAGTACTCGCCGACCTCCAGTGCCGCGGCATCCCTGATGTAGCTGCCCATGGTGGTACCCGTCGCAAGCGCGATCTCCCGGAGCACGTCGAGCATCACGGGGCCGTGGCTGCACAGCACTGCGGTCTTACGCGCACGCACGCGCTTGCCGACCACCTCGCGGATGCCCATGGTCGCCGTGCCCGACTCCCATGTCTCCTGCGACAGCTTGTCGTTGCGCTTCACGGTGACTCCGAAGGCTGCGGCGAGCGGCGCGACCGTGGCAACGCACCGCACGGCAGGCGAGGTGACGATGCGCTTGGGGCGCCAAGCGCCAATGGTGGGTACGTTGCTCGCGGCCTGCCGCACGCCCACCTTCGTGAGCGGGCGAAGGGCATCCGCCGCGTCCCAGCGGGATCTCGAGACGGCCTTCGCGTGGCGCAGTACGACGAGCGCGAACGTCTTGGTCACGCCTTCGTCGTAGAGGGCGGCCCACTGCTCGACGATCTCGACGTCGCGTTCGTAGCTGAGGTACTTGCGCACTCGCCGAAGGGGCACCCACTCGATGGCGGCGATCTCCGGGTTGGGCACGAACGTCGAGGCGTGCACCGCCCTGTCGCTGACTTCCGCGGCCCAGTAGTGCACGAACTTCTCACGACCGCTCGAGATGAGGTAGTTTGTGACGCCGAGCGGAACGCCGAGAGCGACCTTCAGACCGGTCTCTTCGAGCACCTCGCGCTGGGCGGCCTGGGGAAGTGATTCCCCTGGGTCGACCTTGCCCTTGGGGAGCGTCACATCGGCGTACTTCGCCCTGTGCACCACCAGCACATGCGGCGTGCCGTCGATGATGCGCCAGCACACCGCGCCGCCGGCATAGATGGCGGTTTCGGTCACCGGCGGCTGCCGGAGCGCTGACGGTGGGAGATCAACTGCATGAGCCTATTCTGCAGATCGTCGAGCGGCTGTCCATCGTCGTCGAGGCTGTGCCTGATCCAGTTGCCGTCCGATGCGAGCCACCACGACGAGGTGCGGTCGTCCATCGCGCGATCGAAGAGGTCCTCGAGCTCGGCGATATGGGAGGGGTCGGCGAGCCGAACGAGGGCCTCCACTCTGCGGTCGAGGTTGCGGTGCATCATGTCGGCGCTTCCGATGTACACCTGCGGATCGCCCGCGTTCACGAACGAGAAGATGCGCGAATGCTCGAGGTAACGCCCAAGGATCGAGCGCACCCGGATGTTCGCGCTGTAGTCCTCCTGCCCGGCCTTCAGCCCGCAGATGCCGCGAACCCAGAGGTCGATCGGCACGCCGGCCCTGCTCGCGCGGTAGAGCGCATCGATGATGGCTTCGTCGACGATCGAGTTGACCTTGATGCGGATGCCGCTCGGCTTTCCCGCCTCCGCGTTCGCGCGTTCCCGTTCGATTGCCTTCAGCAGGCCCTTCCGCAGATGCAGCGGCGCGACCAGAAGGCGCTTGAACTTCTTCTCGATCGCGTAACCGCTGAGCTCGTTGAACAGGCGCGTGAGGTCCTTGCCCACCTGGTCGTCGGCCGTCAGCAGTCCGAGGTCCTCGTAGATGCGCGAGGTTTTCGGGTTGTAGTTCCCGGTGCCGATGTGGCTGTAGTGCCGCAGCACGCCGTTCTCCTCGCGCACCACGAGCGCCAGCTTGCAGTGCGTCTTGAGGCCGACGATGCCGTACACGACGTGCACTCCGGCCTTTTCGAGCTTTCGCGCCCACTCGATGTTCGCCTGCTCGTCGAACCTGGCCTTGATCTCCACGAGCGCGAGCACCTGCTTGCCGCGCTCCGCGGCGTCGATCAGCGCCTCCACGATGGGGCTGTCGCCGCTCGTGCGATACAGCGTCTGCTTGATGGCCAGCACGTGCGGGTCGTGCGCCGCCTGCTCGAGGAAGGCCTGAACGCTCGTCGCGAACGACTCGTACGGGTGGTGCAGAAGGATGCTGCCTCGGGATATCGAGGCGAAGACATCCGGTTTCGCATTGGGCTCGCGCGGCATCAGCTGAGCCGGCGTCGTGGGCACATGGTTCGGGTAGTGCAGCTCTGGGCGCTCGATCCTGGTCAGCTCGAACAGGCCGCCGAGGTCGAGCGGCGCGGGCAACAGGTAGACCTCCTGCTGCGTGATGTCCAGCTCCCGCACGAGCAGATCCAGCGTGATCGGATCCATGTCTTCCGAGACCTCGAGCCGGATCGGCGGTCCGAATCGACGGCGCAGCAACTCACGCTCGAGCGCCTGGATGAGGTTCTCGGTCTCGTCCTCGTCGATCTCGACGTCTTCGTTGCGCGTGACACGGAACACGTGATGGGCGAGCACCTCCATGCCGGGGAAGAGGTCTCCGAGGTGGTGGGCGATCAGGTCCTCGAGCATGATGAACCGCATCTGCCCGATCGACTCGCGCTGGTCGATGCGCACGAATCGCGGCAGCATGGTCGGAACCTTGAGCCTGGCGAACTGCTCCTTGCCGGTCTTCGAGTTGCGTACCCGGATGGCGAGGTTGAGCGAAAGACCCGAGATGTAGGGGAACGGGTGGGCCGGATCGACGGCGAGCGGCATGAGCACGGGGAAGATCTGCCGCGAGAAGATCTCACGCATCTGCTCCCGGTCGGCGTCGTCGAGGCTGTCCCAGGTGGCGATCGAGATTCCGGCGTCGGCGAGAGCCGGCATGACGCCGAAATGATAGGCGGCTGACTGCCTGGACTGCAGCTCGTGCGCCTTCTCCGAGATGTCCGCGAGCACGTCCACCGGCGCCCTGCCGGTGTTCGTCTGCACGGCGAGCCCCGTGAGGATGCGCCGCTTCAGGCCGGCGACGCGCACCATGAAGAACTCGTCCAGGTTGCTGGCGAAGATCGCGAGGAAGTTCGCGCGCTCCAACACCGGCACGAGCGGGTCCTCGGCCAGCTCGAGCACACGCTGGTTGAACGCCAGCCAGCTCAGTTCGCGGTCGAGGTAGCGGTCTGGCGGCAGGGTCTGATCCTGCTCCGGATTCCACGGCTGTTCGAAATCGTCGTCGAACTCGGGGCTCAGCCCGCTGCCGATCAGGGTGTCCTCGCCGTCCATTCACTCATCATGACACCGGCAATGGAAACGGGAGGTTAAGTGTCAGCTCCCCTGGTGGTGCCGCCGGTATTGCACGTCTACCGCGTCGTCCAGGAATCCCGCCCTGCGGTACAGGGCGAGAGCGGGTGCATTGTCACCCTCGACGTAGAGGGATGCCGACGTGCGGCCGCGCTCACGCATGCGGCGCAGTCCACGGGCCAGCAACGCCCTGCCCAGACCGCGGCCCGCCGCGTCCGGATCGACGCCCAGCACGTAGACCTCGCCATCCGTGCCATCTGGTTCGAGCTTCAGCCAGTCGAAGCCCAGCATTCGGCCGTCGGTGTCTCTGGCGATCAGGAAGTCGCCAGGGTCGAACCACGGCTCGGCCTCGCGTTCCAACAGGTCGTCGGCCGTCGTGGCTCCCTGCTCAGGATGCGCGGCGAAGGCGCGCGCGTTCAGGGCCAGCCACTCGGAGGCATCCCGCTCGGGATCGAAGGTGCTGATCAGGATGCCCTCGAGCGGCTCGTCGACCGGCGCGCGCGCAAGGTCGGGCAGTGTCAGCCGCAGCAGTGTGCGCACACGCTGAAACCCGTATCGCCCGGCGAGCACGGCGGCCGCGGGGTGATTGCCGTGCGACCACGCTGAGACATCCGGCTCGAGCTCGGGTAGCAGCGACTCGAGCATGGCCGAGCCATGGCCCCGACCGCGTTCGGCGGGTAGCACGACGAGATCGAGCTCGCCCTCACCCGTTGCGGCGGCCGCAACGGCTTGCCCACCCGCCCTTGCCACATGAGCCGACCTGCGTCCCGAGGCGAGGTCGAGGCGCGTCTGCTCGTTGAATGGATCGGCCCCGTCGTTCTCGCGGGCGGCATCCGCTACGGCCAGCGCCTCGGAGAGGTCGTCGGCCATGCGATCAGGCGTCCTCGTCGTCGACCACGTTGAAGCGGTAGCCCACGTTGCGCACCGTGCCGATGAGCGACTCGGAGTCTCCGAGTTTGGCGCGCAGGCGCCGCACGTGCACGTCCACCGTTCTGGTGCCGCCGAAGTAGTCGTAGCCCCACACCTCGCTGAGCAACTGCTCCCGCGTGAACACCCGTGAAGGGTGGGTGGCGAGGAATCGCAGCAGCTCGAACTCCTTGAACGTGAGGTCGAGCGGCCGGCCGTGCACCTTCGCCGAGTAGCTCGCCTCGTCGATCGTCACGCCCGAGGCCTGGATTTTGGATTGCGCGGGGTCGTTCGAGCGGCGCTCGATGGCGAGCCGGATGCGCGTGTCCACCTCGGCAGGCCCTGCCCCGTCGAGAATCACGTCGTCTGCGCCCCAGTCGCCCGTGACCGCCGTGAGCCCGCCCTCGGTGAGCACGAGCACGACGGGGACTGCGTTGCCGGTCGTGGCGAGGATCTTGCACAAGGCCTTAGCGCCCGCGAGGTCGCGACGCGCGTCGAGGAAGATCAGATCGGACGACGGAGCGTTCAGCAGAGCCGACGTATCGGCGGCGAGCTGGCGAACGCGGTGCGAGAGCAATCCGAGAGAGGCGAGCACTTCGAGCGCGGGCGTGGGCGTCAGCACCAACAGTTGAGCCACGCGACCTCCCGCCCGGACTTGAGAGTATCCCGATCCTACCGTCAGCCGGAGGCCTCCTCGTTCCCGCCCCCGCACCTCTCCTTTGGGGGAACGCGCACCGCAGGGGAGAATGGCCGGGTGGAAGGCGAATCCCTCACCCCCGTCATGCGGTGGACATCCGTGGTCTCGGTGTGGGCCGCCACGGCGATAGCGGTCGTGCTCGTCGGCGTCTTCGCCGGACGCCAGGCGTACCTGGGCTGGCTCGGTGTCGCCATGGCCGCATCGATCCTGGTCTCCATGTGCGTACAGCTGGCGACGCAGGAGAAGCACGGGTTCGTGATGCGCATGGGCGCGAGCCTGTCCGGCTCGTTCGTCGTCGTCGCGCTTGCGACTCTCGTGCTGGCGCTCGTGCACGTGGGTTGAGCGCAGTCGAAGCAGGTCGAGTCGATAGACTGAATCACATGCTTGTCACCCTCGAGCTCGTGTTCGTCGGCCTGCTCTCGCTTGCAGTGCTGGCGATCGCCGGCGTCTCGGTCCTCGTCGTCTACAACCTGTTCAGGGGCCAGCGCTGATCTCCATCCCAGAAGGGCTCCCCGCTGAGCTCGTTCCGCTCTCCTGGCTGCTCGGCGTCTGGGAGGGCACTGGTGTGCTCGACTACGAGACCGGCGACGGACACGTCCAGCGGGAGTTCGGGCAGCGCATCAGCTTCAGGCACGAAGGGCTCCCCGCGTTGGCCTACAACTCCTTCACCTGGCTGCTCGACGAACAACAGACACCGCTGTCGGCGGAGTCGGGCTATTGGCGGCTCAGCCGCACCCTTCTTCCCGAGGATGCCGGCCCCGGCCTCCTGCCCGGCGCTGATATCAGGCCGTTCGGCACGGCCCAGTCCGTCGAGACGCTGCGCAGCTCCTCTGGCGGCTTCGAGATCGAGGCGCAGATCCTGCATCCCGATGGCATCTCCGAGCTCTACGTCGGACAGGTGAACGGCCCGCGCATCGACCTGGCGACGGATGCCGTGCTTCGCACGTCCGGCGCGAAGGACTACTCAGCGGCCACTCGGCTGTACGGCCTCGTGGAGTCGCACCTGCTCTGGGCATGGGACATCGCGGCGCTCGGCCAGGAGCTGCGCACGCACGCCTCAGCCCGCCTGGCCCGCACCGACCTCGCCGGCACTGATGAGGCGGTCCCCGAGTGAACGCATCGCCCTTCCTAGCTCTTCAAGGAGCCGTCGCGGCTGCCGACGACGCGGCCGATCCGGGCGTTGCCGCCCACTACGGCAACCCGCTCACGGAGCAACGCGCGTTGGAGGCCGGTGCCGTCGTCGACCTCTCGACACGCGGCGTCATCTCGATCACGGGTCCCGACCGGTTGAGCTGGCTCGACTCCATGACGAGCCAGTCCCTCCGCACACTCCAGCCGGGCGAATCCGCCGAGGCGCTTCTGCTCGATCCGGCCGGCCACATCGAGCATGCCCTGCACGTCGTCGACGACGGCGAGTCGGCGTGGCTGCTCGTCGAGCGCTCCGACACCGATGCCGTGCTCGACTTCCTGCAGAAGATGCGGTTCATTCTGCGCGTGGAGCCGGTCGATCGTACGGGCGAGTACGCAACCGTCGGCACCATCGGAGAGACGGATGCCGTGAGCTCGGCTGCCGCCTCGGCAGGCGGCATCCGCCTCGTCTGGCACGATCCGTGGCCGGCTGTCGTGGCCGGCGGGCATCAGTACGCCCGAGCGGGGATCGACGCGGCCGCGCACGAGCATCCCGGCGCCGGATTCCACTGGGTCGAGACGCTGGTCCCGCGCGAACAGCTGCCGGCCCTTGCCGCCAAGGCCGCATCGGGAGACCTCTCCGTCGCAGGCACTCTGGCGGCCGAGGCTCTGCGTGTGGCCGCGTGGCGGCCCCGCCTGGGCGCCGAGGTCGACGAACGAACCATCCCGCACGAACTCGACTGGTTGCGCACAGCCGTGCACCTCAACAAGGGCTGCTACCGAGGGCAGGAGACGGTCGCGAAGGTGCACAATCTGGGACACCCGCCGCGCAGGCTCGTCTTCCTGCACCTCGATGGTTCGGAGGGCATCCAGGTGCTGGCGGGGTCAGAAGTCCGCGCGGGTGACTCCGTCGTGGGGCGCGTCACCTCGTCCGCGGTGCATCACGAGCTCGGGCCGATAGCGCTGGCCGTCGTCAAACGCTCCACCGACGCGTCCATCGACCTCGTCGTCGCGACCGCGTACGGCGACGTCGCGGCCGCACAGGAGACCATCGTTCCGACCGACGCGGGCGCCGAGGCCCATGTGCCGCGCATTCCACGTCTTGGCGCCGTCACCCGGGCGCCACGTGACTCCACGGAAGACTGACCTCGCCGAGGCGCCATCTGCTGCGATCGCCCAGGACGCGCCAGCCGCCGCCCGGCCAGCAGTCGTCGCGCATGTGCTCGATCGTGCCGATCCATCGCTGAACCGGACCGTATGGGGACAGCGCAGCGGAGTGCGACCATGCGGCATCCAGAGCCGACAGGAACCCGTGCACCCGCTCGCCAGGCACATTCCGGTGGATCAGCGCCTTCGGCAACCGCTCAGCCACGATCGACGGGCGCTCGAGTTCTCGCAGCCGCAGCGACACCGTCAACGTGACGGGGCCATCCGGCGACAACGTCACCCAGCTGCACACCCGCCCGAGTTCGTCGCACGTGCCTTCGACCACGAAGCCGCCCGGCCGCAGCCGCGCGCTCATCAGCCGCCAGGCATCCAGCACCTCTGACTCGTCGTACTGCCGAAGCACGTTGAACGCACGGATGACCGTCGCCGGCTCGCCGCGCGGCGTCGGCACCTCGAAACCGCCGCGGGCGAACGACACGTGCGCGTCGGAGCGGAACTGGGTGACGCCGTCCCGCACGTCCTTCAACTGAGCGGATGCCCGCTCCGCCCGGTCCGGATCGATCTCCAGTCCGAGCACGCGCACCCGGCCGTGCCGGGTGTGCCGCCTTGCGCGGCGCAGCCTGCTTTCGAGCTCGAACACCGTGACGCCGCTCGCGCCGTAGCCGAGGTCGACGACCAACGGGTCCCGCGCGCCGCGAAGCGCCGGTTGGGCGGCGATCCAGCGATCGACCCGACGTAGCCGGTTGGTGTTCGTCGTGCCGCGTGTGACGGTGCCGATGGTGCGTGTTCTGGCAGGTCGGTTCACCGACCCAGTATCGATGCTCGCGTGCTTCTGCCCGTGTTTCGCGCCACTATTCTTGAGGCATGCCTGCTCCCTACACCCTGATACTGCTGCGCCATGGCGAGAGCGAGTGGAACCAGAAGAACCTCTTCACCGGCTGGGTCGACGTGCGGCTCAGCGACAAGGGGCGCACCGAGGCCGCGCACGCGGGTGAGCTGCTGGCATCCTCCGACCTGCTGCCGGATGTGCTGCACACCTCCGTGCTGACCAGGGCCATTCAGACGGCGAACCTCGCACTCGAGTCGGCGGACCGGTTGTGGGTTCCGGTGCGTCGCTCGTGGCGGCTCAACGAGCGCCACTACGGGGCGCTGCAGGGCCTGGACAAGGCGGAGACCAAGGAGAAGTACGGCGACGAGCAGTTCATGCTCTGGCGCCGCTCGTTCGACGTGCCGCCGCCGCTGCTGGCCGACGATGCCGAGTGGTCGCAGGCCGGCGACCCGCGTTACGCCGACCTGACGGACGACGAACTGCCGCGCACCGAGTGCCTGAAGGACGTCATAGCGCGCATGCTGCCGTACTGGCGATCGGATATCGTGCCCGATCTCGTAGCAGGCAAGACCGTGCTCGTCACCGCGCACGGCAACTCGCTTCGCGCGCTCGTGAAGCACCTCGACGGCATCAGCGACGACGACATCGCCGAGCTGAACATCCCCACCGGCATTCCGCTGGTCTACCGGCTGGGCGAGGACTTCATGCCGGTCGCCCCTGGCGAGTACCTCGACCCGGAGGCAGCGGCCGCAGGTGCTGCAGCGGTGGCTGCACAGGGCGCGAAGTAGCGCTGGAGGCGTCGGTCAGGACGCCTCTGGCACCCAGTCGCCCGTGACGAGGTACTGAACCTTCTTCGCGATCGACACCGCGTGGTCGGCGAACCGCTCATGGTAACGGGACGCGAGCGTTGCGTCGACCGTGTCGACGGCCTCGCCCTTCCACGTCTCGCCGAGCACCTTGTCGAACACGCTCACGTGGAGCTCGTCGACCTCGTCGTCTTGATTGCGGATCTCGTCGGCGACGCGCGGATCCTGGGTGCGCAGCAGCTCGACGAGCCGCTCGGCGATGAGCACGTCAAGACGGCCCATCTCGGCGAACGTACCGCGCAGGCTCTTCGGCACCACCTTGTCAGGGAACCGGTACCTGGCCAGCTGCGCGATGTGCTCGGCCATGTCGCCCATGCGCTCAAGCGACGCGCTGATGCGCAGAGCGCTCACGACGATGCGGAGGTCGCGGGCGACCGGGTTCTGCCTTGCGAGGATCTGGATCGAGAGCTCGTCGAGAACGACGGTGAGCGCGTCGATGCGCTGATCGTTCTGGATGACGGTCTCGGCGAGCGTGACATCGCCCTCGTTGAAGGCCTTCGTCGCGTTGCGGATGGAGACGACGACGAGCTCGGCGATCTCGACGAGGCGATCCTGCACCTCTCTCATCTCGTGCTGGAATACGTCGCGCATTGTCTCTCCCGGCGGCACGCTGAACGACCGGTCGATCCGGTCCGCCCGCCATGCTCCAGGTGCCAGGTTAACGGTCGGTGTCGCATGCCCGAACATTGCGGTAAGCGCTACCCCCGCGAGGGCATACGGACCGAGAGCGCTCCGGCAGCGCCGCTAGCCTGAGGCTATGGACTCCACCTGGTTGGTGCTGCTGTCTCTGGCACTCGGCCTCGTGGTCGGGGCCGGATTCGTGTGGCTGCTGCATTCGGCGGCATCCCGCAGCCATCGCGCCACCCAGATCGTCAGTCCGACGGTTCCCGACGGCGTCGACCAGGTGCTCGAGGCATTGCCCACCGCGGGAATCGTCGTGGATCCGAGCAACAACGTGGTGCGAGCGTCCGCAGGGGCGTACGGCCTTGGGCTGGTGTGGAACGCGGCGCTCAGCCAGCCGCGGCTCGTCGAGCTCGTCGACGAGGTGCGACGAAGCGGCGAGCCCGTGGCCGAAGACCTTGAACTGGCGCGCAGCAACCTCGGGGATGCCACGGTGCAGCTGACAGTGCGCGTCGCGCGCCTCGGCTCCCGCTACATCCTGCTGCTCGCCGACGACCGCACCGAGTCCGTGCGGCTCGAGCAGGTGCGACGCGACTTCGTCGCCAACATCAGCCACGAGCTGAAGACCCCGATCGGTGCGATCAGCGTGCTCGCCGAAGCGCTCGCCAGTGCGCCGGACGACCAGGAGCAGGTGCGGCATTTCGCGTCGCGCCTCACGGCAGAGGCCGGACGCCTCGGACGGCTCACCCAGGACATCATCGACCTGTCCAGGCTGCAGGCGGCCGAGATCGTGCCGCACGCCGAACGGGTGTCGATCGATCACGTGGTGGCGAGCGCCGTGGACCAGAACCGGGTTCTCGCGGAGTCGCGCGAGATCGAGCTCGCCGTTGGCAGGCATTCGCATGCTGTGGTCTTCGGTGACGAGAATCTGCTCGTCACTGCGGTGCACAACCTCATCTCGAACGCCGTGCGCTACTCGCCGGACAAGACGCGCGTCGGAATCGGCACAAGGCTCCGCGACGGGGTGGTCGAGATCGCGGTCACCGACCAGGGGCCGGGCATCCCTCCCGAGGACCTCGACCGGGTCTTCGAGCGCTTCTACCGCGTTGACCAGGCGCGCTCACGCTCCACGGGGGGAACCGGGCTCGGTCTCGCGATCGTCAAGCACGCCGTGCAGAACCATGGCGGGGAAGTGCGGGTGTGGTCGCAACCAGGCCACGGTTCCACTTTCACCATCCGGCTGCCTGAGGCCGAGCACCTCTCGCCCGAGCCGTCCGCCCGGACGCAGATCAACCAAGGAGAACGAACGACATGACCCGCATCCTGTTGGTGGAAGACGAGGAGTCGCTGAGCGAGCCGCTCGCGTTCCTGCTGCGCCGTGAGGGATACGAGGTGTCCGTCGCAGACAACGGGCCAGGTGCGCTGGCGGAGTTCGACCGCGAGGGCGCCGATCTCGTGCTGCTCGACCTCATGCTGCCCGGCATGTCTGGCACGGAGGTGTGCAAGCAGCTGCGGACGCGCTCGAACGTTCCGATCATCATGCTCACGGCAAAGGACTCCGAGGTGGACATCGTCGTGGGGCTCGAGCTCGGCGCCGACGACTACGTGACGAAGCCGTACTCGACGCGCGAGCTGCTGGCGCGCATGCGTGCTGTGCTGCGCCGCCGCACCGACGACGCGGAGTTCGACGACGGCATCCTCGAGGCGGGCAGCGTGCGCATGGATGTCGACCGTCACACCGTCTCCGTCGACGGTGTCGAGACGCCCATGCCGCTGAAGGAATTCGAGCTGCTGGAGCTGTTGCTGCGCAACGCGGGGCGGGTGCTCACGCGCGGCCAGCTCATCGACAGGGTGTGGGGGAGCGACTACTTCGGCGACACGAAGACCCTCGACGTGCACATCAAGCGCATCCGGTCGCGTATCGAGCCGAACCCCTCGGACCCGAGGATGCTCGTCACCGTTCGCGGCCTCGGCTATCGCTTCGAAGACAGCTGAGCCGGGGACGCACTTGAGGCGCGGCGGGCGGCCGCGCCGGCTGCGTCACTTGCTCGGCGCGTAGTCCTCGTAGCCGGGGAACGTCGAGCTGAGCACGGGAACCTGCAACTGCGTGCCCGTGACGCCGGCATAGTTGAAGTACACATCGGTCAGGGAGCCGGGCTTGGCGTCGAGGCTGTCGAACTGCACCCGGGTTGCTCCGTCGCGGCCGACCTTCTTCACGCCGTATGCCGGGATCGCGACCGAGAGCGTCTTCGAGCCGTGCTGCACCGACAGGTAGTGCGCCTTGTCCTCGTTGTTGACGAAGGTGACGACGAGGTTGCCGACCGTGCCCTTGGAGTCGGAGATGATGACCGCGTTGCGGATGTCGATCTTGCCGACCGTTCCGTTCACGCCGTGCGCCGACTCCTTGATGTACAGGGTGTCCTGGGGCGTCAGCAGAGTGCAGCCGGACATGCCTGCAGTGAGACCGAGAGCGAGAACGATGGATGCCGCGACACGCGCCTTCACTTCAGATCCTCCAAGTGGCGCCGGGCCGGCCGGATCGGCCTGTTACGAACACCTCGAAGCGCCTTCCGAGCCTATCGCATAGCGGCCGTCCGGCCGCGGGAGGCCAGAGGATAGCACGGCACCGCTGTGGTATCCTAGACGTTGCTGAAGGGACTGCTATCTATGCTTTTCGAGGTCGGCGAGACTGTCGTTTACCCCCACCACGGTGCCGCAACAATCACCGAGGTCAAGAAGAGAATCATCAAGGGTGAAGAGAAGGTCTACCTCAAGCTCAACGTAACCCAAGGCGATCTGACCATCGAGGTGCCCGCCGAGAATGTCGACCTCGTCGGCGTGCGCGACGTCATCGGCAAAGAGGGTCTCGACAAGGTCTTCGAGGTGCTGCGGGCGCAGTTCACCGAAGAGCCGACCAACTGGTCGCGCCGGTACAAGGCGAACCTCGAGAAGCTCGCCTCCGGTGACGTGATCAAGGTCTCCGAGGTCGTGCGTGATCTCTGGCGTCGCGATCAGGACCGTGGGCTTTCGGCAGGCGAGAAGCGCATGCTCGCCAAGGCACGCCAGATCCTCATCTCCGAGCTGGCGCTCGCCGAGAAGACCGACGAGGAGCAGGCATCCAGCGTGCTCGACGAGGTTCTCGCGTCGTAGTCCTGCCGGCACCCCGGCCAGTACGCTCGTCGGCATGAGCGCATCTTCGTCGCGCGTCGCGGTCATCGTGGTCGCAGCAGGGTCTGGCACCCGACTGGGTGCTGGCGTTCCGAAGGCGTTCGTCTCCGTTGCGGGGCTCACCCTGCTCGAGCACGCGGTGCATGCCGTTTCGGGCATGCGTTCGCCTGCGCAGTTGATCCTCGTGGTGCCGACAAGCAGGACGCGAGACGTGCAGGCACTCCTCGATCCGCTCGATCCGAATGTGGCAGTGGTTGCGGGAGGCGAGAGCAGGCAGGCATCCGTCGAAGCCGGCCTCGCCGTGCTCGGCGACGACGTTCGGGTCGTGCTGGTGCACGACGCTGCACGCGCATTCACGCCCTCCGATCAGTTCGACGCTGTCGTCGCGGCGGTCGAGGCCACAGGGGAGGGCGTGATTCCCGGCCTGCCCGTGAGCGACACCATCAAGCGCACGGATGCCGCCTCTCACGTCACCGATACCGTCGACCGCTCCGAGCTCGTCGCCGTGCAGACGCCTCAGGGGTTCCCGCGCGACATCCTCGTCGCCGCGTACCGTGCGGCGACACACGAGGCGACCGACGACGCCGCCCTGGTCGCCGCCATCGGTCATCCTGTGCGGGTCGTGCCCGGGGACGCGCTCGCGTTCAAGGTCACGACCCCTGCAGACCTCGCGAGAGCCGAGCAACTCTTCGGACCGGTGCCCGCTGTTCCGCTCATCGGGCTGGGCACCGACACCCACGCGTTCGGCGGCGACGGCGAACTGTGGCTCGCGGGCCTGCACTGGCCGGGCGAACGAGCGCTGGCCGGCCACAGCGACGGCGACGCGGTTGCGCACGCCATCGTGGACGCGCTGCTGTCTGCGGCCGGACTCGGCGACATCGGTTCGCTCTTCGGCACGGACGACCCGCGCTTCGCCGGTGCCCGCGGCGAGGTGTTCCTGACGGCGACCCGGGAGCGGCTCGCTGAGGCGGGGCTCCGCATCGGCAACGTGAGCGTTCAGCTGATCGGAAACCGGCCAAGGTTCTCGGGTCGACGCGAGGAGGCGGAGCGGGTGCTGAGCGGCATCCTCGGGGCCCCGGTCTCGGTGTCGGCGACCACGACCGACGGCCTCGGATTCACCGGACGTGGCGAGGGCGTAACAGCCATGGCGACGGCGCTGGTGGTGTCTGACCCGCAACTAGGCTAGGTCGCGTGGGAATCCGACTGTACGACACGCGCGCCGCACGGTTGCGCGACTTCGTTCCGCTCGTCGACGGCAGGGTCGGAATCTACGTGTGCGGCCCGACGGTGCAGTCATCACCCCACATCGGGCACCTGCGCTCGGCGCTCGTGTACGACCAGATGCGCCGCTGGTTCAACTACCGGGGCTACGACGTGACCCTCGTGCGCAACGTGACCGACATCGACGACAAGGTGCTCGTCAACGCGGCGCAGGCGCAGGCCTCCGGCAGCCCGGAGCAGTGGTGGGCGCTCGCCTACCGCTCGGAGCGGGAGTTCACCGACGCATATGCCGCGCTCGGCATCCAGCCGCCCACCTACGAGCCGAGGGCGACGGCGAGCATTCCGCAGATGCAGTCGATCATCGCGCGCCTGATCGACGCCGGGCACGCTTACCCGGCGGACGACGGGTCGGGCGACGTCTATTTCGATGTGCGCAGCTGGCCGGCGTACGGAGAGCTGACGAGGCAGAGCATCGACGCCATGGAGGCGGCGACGGATGCCGACCCGCGCGCCAAGCGCGATCCCCGCGACTTCGCCCTGTGGAAGGGACGCAAGTCCGACGAGCCCGAATCGGCGACGTGGGACAGCCCGTGGGGGCCGGGGCGCCCTGGCTGGCACATCGAGTGCTCCGCGATGTCGTCGCACTATCTCGGCACCGAGTTCGACATCCACGGAGGCGGACTCGACCTCCGGTTCCCGCACCACGAGAACGAGTTGGCGCAGTCAACCGCCGCAGGCGATGCGTTCGCGCGCTACTGGGTGCACAACGGCCTCGTGAACGTCGGTGGGCAGAAGATGTCGAAGTCGCTGGGCAACTCGGTGTACGCCGCTGAGCTTCTGGGAGCAGCTCGGCCACTCGTGCTGCGCTACTACCTGGGCGCCGCGCACTATCGCTCCACCATCGATTTCACTGAGGGTTCGCTTGGGGAGGCTGAGGCTGCTCTGGAGCGCATCTCCGGCTTCCTGGAACGCGTGGACCGTCGGCTGGCAGGCACGAGGTTCGCGACGACCGGGGCCGAGGTGATCCCGGCGGAATTCGCCGAGGCGATGGACGACGACTTCGGCGTTCCTCAGGCACTGGGCGTGTTGCACGACACCGTGCGGGCCGGGAACCAGGCGCTCGACAGCGAGGACCTCGGCAGCGCGGCGATCGCCCGCGGCCAGGTCGAAGCCATGACCGAAGTGCTGGGCATCAATCCGCTTGCCCACCAGTGGCGGATGCGCACAGACGCGCCCGCGCGCAGTGCGCTCGATGCTCTGCTGCGTAGACTCCTCGCCGACAGACAGGCAGCCAGGCAGACGCGCGACTTCGCCCTTGCCGACCGCATCCGCTCGGAACTGGCCGAGGCGGGCATCACGATCGAGGACACCCCGACGGGTGCACATTGGAGTATCGATGGCGAATAAGCCGCGCGCGGGAGCCGTGCGCAAATCCAAGAAGGGCCCCACGAAGGGCACGGGCGGCCACGGCCGTAAGGCGCTCGAGGGCAGGGGGCCGACCCCCAAGGCGGAGGAGCGCGAGTACCACCCGGCCGCGAAGCGCAAGGCACTCGCAGAGCGTGCAGCGGCAAAGGCGGGCAAAGGCGGGCAGCGCTCGAACACAGGCTCGGGCACCGCTGCGCGAAGGTCCACGTCGGATGACTCGGAGATCGTCACCGGTCGCAACTCGGTGCTCGAGGCCCTTCGCGCTCGCATTCCGGCGACCACGCTGTACGTTGCCTCGCGCATGGAGTTCGACGATCGCGTGAAGGAGATCCTGAGCACGGCGACGAAGCGCGGTATCCCCGTGCTCGAGGTGATGCGCCCCGAGATCGACCGCTTGGCCGGCAAAGACGCGGTGCACCAGGGAGTCGCACTCAAGGTTCCGCCTTACGAGTACAGCCAGGTAGACGACGTGCTCGATCAGGTGCTCGCCAGCGGCCGCGTGCCCTTGTTCGTGGCGCTCGACGGCGTGACGGATCCCCGCAACCTCGGCGCGATCATCCGCTCGACGGCGGCCTTCGGCGGCCAGACCGTGATCGTTCCGCAGCGTCGCTCTGTCGGCGTGACCGCGTCGGCGTGGAAGACGTCGGCAGGTGCGGCCGCCCGCACTCCGGTCTCCATGGCGCCCAACCTCACCCAAACCCTGAAGGGCCTGCAGAAGCGCGGCCTCTTCGTGCTCGGCCTCGCAGGCGATGGCGACCTCTCGCTCCACGACCTCGAGCTGGCTGACAGGGGAGTCGTGATCGTCGTCGGAAGCGAGGGCAAGGGTCTCTCCCGCCTGGTCAGCGAGACGTGCGACGCCATCGTCTCGATCCCCATCTCGGCCGCGACCGAATCGCTCAACGCCGGGATCGCGGCGGGAGTCGCCCTGTACGAGATAGCCAAGCGGCGGTCTCAGGCGCCCGAGCAGCGCTGACTCGGTGCGGCGCCGCGGCGGGGCAGGCGACATAGCCTTGATGCGACCTCGCGAAAGGTTGCAGGATCATGGATGATCGACGACGGCTCCTCGAGCGCTTGTATTCGCGCGAGGGCGCTGCCGAGCAGCCGCGGGATTATGTCGATCCCCTCACCGGCGACACGGTGCGCATGACGCCGAGCGCATGGGCGCTCGCCGAGTACGACAGGCTGCACGTCCGGTCGGCTCCGCCCAGCGCAGGAGCCTCGCGCGAGGACGGAACCGGACAGACCGCGCGTGGCGACGGCGTAGATGACGCGCAGGACGCCGCAGACGACGACGAGTTCGACGACGAGCGCGCACGCGACGACACTCGAGGTCGGGCACGACTGCGGCGCATCCCGCCAGCGGTCGTCGGTGCAGGCGCCTTCGTGCTCGGTGTGCTGGTTGCCGCAGGCATCTCGACGGCCGTGCTCCGGGGGATGCAGCCGCCCGCGGCGCCGGCCGCGGCGAGCACGCAGACGTCGATGCCGAACGCGGACACCTACCAGCCGCTGCCGGGACCGGCCATCGAGGAGTTCTTCCGCACCGCACCGCGTGTCGACAACCTGCCGGCAGCCGTCACTGCCGGTTTCGTGGCGACCTCGTTCCACGAGGTCGCCCTCGGAGTGGGACTGGAGGGCAGCAGCACCATCTACGCGGCGAAGCGTCTCGACGGTCTGTACTGCCTGGTGGCCGTCGCCGGGCCACAACGAGCCGCCGAGACGTGCGCGACGGAAGAGGGCATCGCCGACCACGGCCTGTCGCTGAGTAAGGATGCCGTGCGAGACACCGACGGACGCCCGCTCATCGTCACGGTCACCTGGCAGACCGACGGCACCATCAGCTGGGAAGCAATGCCGTCTGTGGGATGAAGCCCGGCTCCGCCAGGATCAGACCTTCGACATCCAGTCGTCGTCGTCCGGCTCGTCGTCCTGCGCGTCGCCCGGCACCCGCACGGGCAGCGTGAACGCCTCGGTGACCGGAGCGATCACCGTCGCCTCGTCGCGCCTGTGCCGCAGCACGTCGTTGATGTACGACGAGAGCGCCTCGGCGAGAGGCACGTCTCGCCCCTCTTCCTGCGACATGAACCAGCGATGGTCGAGCAGCTGGTGGAACACCTCTGCGGGCTCCAGCTTGCCGCGCAAATCCGCAGGAATGGCACGCACGACGGGCTCGAATACGCGGATCAGCCACTCGTGGGCGAGGGCCTCTTCGTCCATGCCCGGCTTGGCGACCGTTGCGGCGTAGGAGTCCAGGTCGTTGAGCAGGCGCCTCGCCTGGTTCTCTCCGGTGTCGAGGCCGGTGAGTCGAAGAAGACGCCGCTGGTGATGGCCCGCATCGACGACCTTGGGCTGGATGCGCACGGTTGCGCCACCCTCGCCCGTTCTGATCCCGAGTTCCTCGATGTCGAAGCCCAGCTCGTTGAGCCTGCGCACACGCTCGGCGATGCGCCACCGCTCGGATGCCGAGAACGACTCGCTCGCGGTCAGTTCCTTCCACAGCGACCGGTAGGCGGCGACGATTCCCCCGGACACCTCGACCGGGTCGACCTCCTCTGCCAGCCGCCCGCCGGCTTGGATGTCCATGAGCTCCCCTGCGATGTTGATGCGCGCGATCTCCAGGTCGTTCTCGCGCTGGCCGTTGGAGAGGCCGCCTTCGTAGAGCTGCCCGGTCTCGGCGTCGACCAGATAGGCGGCGAAAGCGCCGGCATCCCTTCGGAAGAGCGTGTTCGAGAGCGAGACGTCGCCCCAGAAGAACCCGATCATGTGGAGACGCGCTAGCAGAACCGCCAGCGCGTCGACGAGCCGGGTCGCGGTGTCGGGACGCAGGGTCTGCGAGTACAGCGCGCGGTAGGGAAGCGAGAACTTGAGGTGGCGGGTCACCAGAACGGGTTTGAGCGCCTTGCCCGAGTCATCCGTTCGGCCCTCGATCACGGCGACGGGCTCTACGCAGGGAACGTCGAGTCGCTGCAGGGTGCGCAGCATGTCGTATTCGCGTCTGGCCATTTCGCCGGTCGTCTCTTTGATGGCGATGACGTAGCCGGAGAGGTTGGCGAAGCGCACCAGGTGCCTCGAGATGCCCTTGGGCAGGAAGGCGATGTGCTCGTTGGACCACTTGTCCAAGGGCAGGTTCCACGACAGGTCGAGCAGAGCCGGGTCGACCGTAGCCGCGGTGATGTTGACGGAGCCAGCCATAACTTCCAACCTAGTGGCGCACAAGCAATCGCCCTCGGCCCGAGCGGAACCCGGGCCGAGGGCGATCGATGATGAGGATGCCTGCGGGTCAGTCGACCACGGCGCCGCCGAGGCGCTCGCCGCTCTCGGCGTCGAAGACGTGCACGTGGCCCGGCTTCGGCGTGATGTAGACCGTCTCACCGGCGTTCGGGTGAACGCGGCCGTCGACGCGGCCGACGATGTCGACGCGCTTCTCGTCGACCTCGGTGTGGCCGTACAGGTAACCGTCGGCGCCGAGCTCCTCGACCAGGTCGACGGCAACGGTCAGGCCGTTGCTGGCGCTCGTCGAGACGACGACGTCCTCGGGGCGAACACCGATCGTGACCTGCTTGCCTGCCTTCGCCAGCACCTCGCGCTCGACCGGCACGACGGCGGTTCCGAAGCGGATGCCGCCCTCGGTGACGTCGGCCGAGAACAGGTTCATGGCCGGGCTGCCGATGAAGCCGGCGACGAAGACGTTGTTCGGCTCTGCGTAGAGCTCGCGCGGGGTTCCGACCTGCTGCAGCACGCCATCCTTGAGCACCGCGATGCGGTCGCCCATGGTCAGCGCCTCGGTCTGGTCGTGGGTCACGTAGACCGTGGTGACGCCGAGGCGGCGGGTGAGCGAGGCGATCTGGGTGCGGGTCTGAACGCGCAGCTTGGCGTCGAGGTTCGACAGCGGCTCGTCCATGAGGAACACCTGCGGGCTACGCACGATGGCACGACCCATGGCGACGCGCTGACGCTGACCACCCGAGAGGGCCTTCGGCTTGCGGTTGAGGTAGGGCTCGAGGTCGAGCAGCTTCGCGGCCTCGAGAACACGCTGCGCGCGCTCCTCCTTCTTCACACCCGCGATCTTGAGCGCGAAGCCCATGTTCTCGGCCACCGTCATGTGCGGGTAGAGCGCGTAGTTCTGGAACACCATGGCGATGTCGCGGTCCTTCGGCGGAACGTCGGTCACGTTGCGCTCACCGATGAAGATGTTGCCGTCGTTGACCTCTTCGAGGCCGGCGAGCATGCGCAGCGAGGTGGACTTTCCACAGCCGGACGGGCCGACCAGAACGAGGAATTCGCCGTCGGCGATGTCGAGGTTCAGCTTGTCGACGGCAGGACGCGTGGAACCCGGATAGATTCGCGTCGCCTCGTCGAACGTGACTGTTGCCATGATGTTTCTCCTTCACCGGCAGGTACGTGCCGGACGATCCGTTGTGATGGATGTATGGCCATCGGTCCTCGATGACCAGGACCGATGTTACGTCAAGACGGATGCAGACGGCGAATCGCCCCCGACCGGGGGGATGCAGGGTTCACTCCGACGGCACACGCGTGGTCTCCAGGCCTCGTCTGGGCATTTCCCAGAGTGCCGCTCTAGCATCGACGAGGCGTTCGCATGCCGCATCGTCTGCGTGCCGCCCCCAAGACCCCATGCAGTTCCACATCCGAAGTGAGATCGAATGACCAACGGCGATCTTGAACGCCGCCCCGCTGCCGGTGAACGCCGCGCAGCGGCCCGCGACAAGGCGCGCCAGCTGCGCGAGCAGCACCGCAAGCAGGAGCGTCGTCGCAGGGCAGTCGTCAGGTCCAGCATCATCGCGGTGGTCATAGCGGCCGCAGCCGTCGTCGCCGTGGTGATCGTGTCATCCATTCACCCGCCGTCGCACGGTCCGTCGAACATGGCGAGCGACGGCATCCTGATCGGCAAGGGCATGAAGGCAGAGCGCACCGAGGCGGCCGCCGCCGGTGCCAAACCCGTGGTCAGCAAGCCGGATGCCTCGGCCGGCGCGGTCACGATCGTCACGTACATCGACTACCTCTGCCCCTACTGCGGTGAGTTCGAGCGCACGAACGCGGATCAGATCGGCAAGCTGGTCGACAGTGGGGCGGCGACGATAGAGATCCACCCGATCCCGTTGCTCGCCAGCCACTCGGCTGGCACCAAGTACTCGCTCCGAGCGGACAACGCGGCCGCGTGCGTCGCCAACTACGAGCCCAACTCGTTCTGGGCGTTCAACCGGCAGTTGTTCGAGAACCAGCCGAAGGAGAACACGGCCGGGCTCACCGACCAGCAGATCAAGTCGCTGGTGAAACGAGCAGGTGTGAAGAGCTACGACTCGGTGTCGAAGTGCATCGACGACGGGCGCTTCAACTCCTGGGCTCAGAACGCCCTCGATCGCACCCTCACCGGTCCCATCCCCAACTCGTCGGTGAAGCAGCTGAAGGGCACACCGCTCGTGCTCGTCAACGGCAAGGAGTATCGCGGATCACTGACCGATCCGGACGAGTTCCGCGCATTCATCGTGAAGGCGCAGGCCGACACGTACTCCACCTCGACGCCGACGCCGACCTCCACGTCGACGCCCAGCCCGACCGCGACCACCAACGGCTGAGCCTGAGGCTGGAGACGACCGCGGCGCGGACTCGTCTTCGCAGTGCCCAGTAATATGGGGCGTCGAGGGCACCGCCCTCAGGCCGACTTGGCGCAATTGGTAGCGCAACGCTCTTGTAAAGCGTAGGTTGCGGGTTCGAGTCCCGCAGTCGGCTCTCTTCTAGGCATTCGACCTGATGACGTCAGCGCCCGTCAGTCGAGCACGCTCACGAATTCCTCCGGGTCGACGAGCTTGGGTGCGCCCTCGCCCTTTCCGTTGCCACGGTCGGGCTTGCCTCCGACATACAGCCAGCCGAGCAAGCGTTCGTGCTTCAGCAGTCCATGCATCTTCGCGATTGCCTTGGTACGCGTGTAATGGCCGGTGCGCCACATGACACCCCAGCCGGCCTCGTCGAGCAGAAGGCTCAGCATGTGCGCGACGCCGGATGCCACGGCATCCTGCTCCCACGCCGGCACCTTCTCGCTTTCGCGCCTGCTGGCGACGACGGCTATGAGCAAGGGAGCCCGCATGGGCTTCGTCGAAGGCTCGTCCTTGTTCTCGGCTTCGGCGATCGCCGCGCCAAGACGCGCCCTTGCATCGCCGCGCAACTCGATGAGACGCCATGGGCGCAGCGAACTGTGGTCGGCGACGCGACCGGCCGCGGCGACGAGCGCGAGGATCTCCTCGTGCGTCGGCGCCGCATCCGTCACCCTTGATTGCGACCGTCTGGTCGCGATCGCCTCCCGAGCCGACACGGCCTCAGGCGTCGGTCTTCTGCTCAGGCTCCGCGGAGAACGCGAGCGAGAGGGAGTTCATGCAGTAACGGTCGCCGGTCGGCGTGCCGAATCCGTCAGGGAAGACGTGCCCGAGGTGGGAGCCGCAGTTCGCGCAGCGCACCTCGGTGCGCACCATGCCGAGCGTGTTGTCCTCCAGCAGCTCGACGGCTTCGGGCCGTACCGACTCGTAGAAGCTCGGCCACCCGCATCCCGAGTCGAACTTCGTTCCGCTCTTGAACAGCTCGGCGCCGCAGGCGGCACACGTGTACACCCCAGCGCGGCTCTCGTCGAGCAGCTCACCCGTCCATGGGCGCTCCGTCGCAGCCTGGCGCAGCACGGCGTACTGCTCGTCGCTGAGCTCCTTCCGCCACTGATCGTCTGACTTGGAGACCGCGTACGTCATCACTCGTTCCCTTCCTCGGCGCGCCTGTTTCGCGCGCACACCAAGGGTAACGAGCGCACCCCTGTGACTGTTCCGGATGCGAGGCGAGGACCCCCGGCATGGCAACGCGGTCGGACGAACGGGCGACCCTACAATGGCGCTCGTCGGCGGAAGGTGGTGCACGGTGGGCGAAGCGGAGCCAGCGCACGACCCGGCTGCCGACGCCGCTGATACGGACTCCACCGATAAGGATGCCTCGCCGCTGAGCGAGCGGGATCTGGCGGTGCTCGAATTCGAGCGGCGGTGGTGGAAGCACGCAGGCGCCAAGGAGCAGGCCATCCGCGATCAGTTCGGTCTTTCCGCGGCCAGGTACTATCAAGTGCTCGGTCGCGTGATCGAGTCGCCGGCAGCACTTTTGCACGACCCGATGCTGGTGCGCAGACTTCAGCGCGTACGCGCTGCGAGGCTTGCCGCTCGTGCCGAGCGCCTTCGGCCGCCCGGCTGATTCTGAACATCCATATAGACCGACAACCTCGGCCGGCGCAGACGCGGCCCTGACCCAAGGATCCGTACCCTACGCACATGGCCGAGAAGTTCCCGATCGATCGGTTCGACCAGGTCCCGGAAGACCTGGAGCGCATCGGTGCGCACCGGGCACCGCGTCCGCGTGGCTATGGATGGATCTGGGTCGCGTGGTGTGCACTCGCCGTCGTCGTGATCGTCGGCCTCGGCGCGCTCGGCATCTTCGCCATCAACGGAACCCTGAACGTGAAGCTGCCGTTCGGAGGTGGGACGGCATCCGCAACCCCGTCCGTCACCCCGACGCCCACGCCGACCATCACCCCCGTAGTGAACCCTGCGCTGAACCTCATCGTGCTGAACGGCACGGTGAAGTCAGGCCTCGCGGCGGACGCCACGACGACGCTGCAGGCAGCAGGTTGGACGCACATCACGCCGGCCAACGCGAGCGCGACAGATGTGAAGAAGACCACGGTCTACTACAGCGACCCCAAGAACGAGCCTGCGGCACTCGCGGTATCGCAGGAGCTGGCGGGCGCGCCCATTCAGCAGACCCAGGACTTCGTCGATTCCGGGGCCGACATCACGGTCGTCCTCGGCGCCGATTACGTGCCGAAACACCAGTAGAAACGGGTCGCCGGGCAGCTCACCTGAGGCGCCAATATGACGCCCGCGTAACCGTTTGTCTCAATCTGGACACGTCCCTCGTCCTGGACTAGGGACGCCGCTACTATCGGGGTTCAACGCTCGCGACCAGCGGCGTCGGTAAAGCGCAATGGGAGTACTAATGGCGAACGGGACCGTCAAATGGTTCAACGCTGAGAAGGGCTACGGCTTCATCACAGTCGACGGTGGGGGACAGGACGTTTTCGTTCACTACTCCGCGATCGACATGAACGGCTACAAGGTCCTCGAAGAAGGTCAGCAGGTGACTTTCGAGGTCGGAACGGGATCGAAGGGACCGCAGGCAGAGTCGGTCCGGCCCGCCTGACGCTCGACGAACCAGGGAGGGGATGCCGAATGGCATCCCCTCCTTTCTTATGTGCCTTTCGGTTCTCGGTCGCGGTCGACAATCTGCTGGGAGGCATGGCATGAGCCGGGACCGCATCGACGAGTACCTCGACGACCTGTACTCGCGCCTGCGGGGCGATCCCGCCGAGAAACACGCGGGAGACCCGGCCCTCGTCTTGCACTCACGAGGGTCGAGTGCCAGAATCCTTTTAGCACTCACTTCTGCTGAGTGCTAAACGTTGATTCTTTCGCGTAACGTCCGGGAGGGACGAGAAACAACATGGCAAAGATCATTGCTTTTGACGAGGAGGCTCGTCGAGGCCTCGAGCGTGGACTCAACACGCTCGCCGACGCGGTCAAGGTGACCCTCGGCCCGCGCGGTCGCAACGTCGTGCTCGAGAAGAAGTGGGGCGCCCCGACCATCACGAACGATGGCGTCTCCATCGCGAAGGAGATCGAGCTCGAGGAGCCGTACGAGAAGATCGGCGCCGAGCTCGTCAAGGAGGTCGCGAAGAAGACCGACGACGTCGCAGGTGACGGCACCACGACCGCGACCGTGCTCGCCCAGGCGCTGGTGCGCGAAGGCCTGCGCAACGTCGCTGCCGGCGCGGACCCGATCAGCCTCAAGCGCGGCATCGAGAAGGCTGTCGCCGCTGTGACCGAGCAGCTGCTCGCGCAGGCCAAGGAGGTCGACACCAAGGAGCAGATCGCCGCGACGGCATCCATCTCCGCGGCCGACCCCGAGATCGGCGCGATCATCGCCGAGGCGATCGACAAGGTCGGCAAGGAAGGCGTCGTCACGGTCGAGGAGTCGAACACGTTCGGCACCGAGCTCGAGCTGACCGAGGGTATGCGCTTCGACAAGGGCTTCCTGTCGCAGTACTTCGTCACGGACCCCGACCGCCAGGAGGCGGTCTTCGAAGACCCGTACATCCTCATCGCGAACCAGAAGATCTCGAACATCAAGGACCTTCTGCCGATCGTGGACAAGGTCATCCAGGCGGGCAAGCAGCTGCTGATCATCGCCGAGGATGTCGACGGCGAGGCCCTGGCAACGCTGATCGTCAACAAGATCCGCGGCATCTTCAAGTCCGTCGCCGTCAAGGCTCCTGGCTTCGGTGACCGCCGCAAGGCGCAGCTGCAGGACATCGCCATCCTCACGGGTGGTCAGGTCATCAGCGAGGAGCTCGGCCTCAAGCTCGAGAACGTCACGCTCGACCTGCTCGGCCAGGCCCGCAAGGTCGTCATCACCAAGGACGAGACGACCATCGTCGAGGGCGCAGGCGACCCGGAGCAGATCGCCGGCCGCGTTCAGCAGATCCGCAACGAGATCGAGAACACCGACAGCGACTACGACCGCGAGAAGCTGCAGGAGCGCCTCGCCAAGCTCGCGGGCGGCGTCGCCGTCATCAAGGCGGGCGCGGCGACCGAGGTCGAGCTCAAGGAGCGCAAGCACCGCATCGAAGACGCCGTTCGCAACGCGAAGGCTGCCGTCGAGGAGGGCGTCGTCGCCGGTGGTGGCGTCGCGCTGATCCAGGCCGGCAAGGTGGCGTTCGAGACGCTCGACCTGCAGGGTGACGAGGCGACCGGGGCGAACATCGTCAAGGTCGCGATCGAGGCACCGCTCAAGCAGATCGCACTGAACGCTGGCCTCGAGCCGGGCGTCGTGGCCGCCAAGGTCGCGGAGCTGCCCGCCGGTCACGGTCTGAACGCCGCGACGGGCGAGTACGGTGACCTGCTCGCGCAGGGCATCATCGACCCGGCGAAGGTGACGCGTTCCGCTCTGCAGAACGCGGCATCCATCGCGGGCCTGTTCCTCACCACGGAGGCTGTCGTCGCCGACAAGCCGGAGAAGAACGCTCCGGTTCCCAGTGGCGATGGCGGTGGCATGGACTTCTAAGAGTCCGTTCAGCCGAGAAGGGCACCCCGGAAGGGGTGCCCTTCCTGCGTCTGGGGCGCGTTCGGTGTCAGACCGCGAACAGCTTGGCGTTCGTGAGCTCCACTTCGGCGTAGTGCTGGCCGGCCTGCCCAAGCGCCTGGTTGATAGCGTCAAGCGACTGCTCGACCTGCTGCTGGGTGGCCCTCCACTGATTCACTACACCCTGGAACGACTCGGCCGCCTGACCGGTCCAGGTTCCCTGCAGCCCGGTGAGCTGGCCGAGCAGGCCGGCCACCTCGCTCTGGATGCGGCTCATCGATCCCCGTACGGCAGCCGTCGCCGCGATCATCTGATCGCTGTCGACGCGGTATGTCGTCATGCTTCCTCCTGTCTTCACCGCCCGCCGCGGCGAGGTCGCCGGCCGGCACGGTCGATTCGTTGTGTCGTCGACGCTACGGATGCCTCGCGTGCTGCAGGACGCGAGGCATCCAATGCAGGGAAGGCGTGCGGGAAGGCCTGACGGTGGAGGGGGAGAGCGCGTGATCCGCTCAAGCGAGCAGCAGCGCCACGAGTGGTGCAGGCACTGCCCACACATCGCCGTCGAGATCGAGCACCGATTTCGTGGCCATGATGCCGTGTCCGTACTTGCCATCGATGACCCGGGCCTCGGCTCGCCAGCCGTCGTCCACCCATTTGCTCTCGACGGGCACCGTCATCGAGTGCGTTCCCGCGACTGGTACGCGCACGGGTGCGAAGTCGACCTCGTTGCCGGACTCGGTGCGGGCGTAGCCGACCGAGTCGTCGGAGAGCCAGCGACCCTCGTCGAGCGCCTCGATCGCCCGCGCGAGCGTGACCCCGAGCGCGGCCTCGGTGAGCCTGCCGAAGTCCGGGGCAGGGAGGCCGGGACTCACGATGAAGGGGATCCAGGCCAGCAGCGGATCGGCCAGGTAGAGCTTGTAGTGCGCTCCGACCACGCGTTCGCCCTGCTCCCTGACCTGATTGCACCGCAGCGCGGCGTGCGTGCTGATGAGACGCTCGACTCTGGCGGTGAACGTGGGACGCGTGGAGTAGCCGAGGTCCTGCGCCGTCGCGGTGAGGTTGATGGGCGCGTTCATGCGATCGCCGATGCCCCGCAGCAAGGTGGTCGTCGTGTTGGTCGGTGCGTCCGGGTCGACGTCGCGTCGCAGCCACGCGTGCAGGTCACGGGCGTACCCGTCCGAGACCGCGCCCGCACGGGTGTGCTCGAACACGGCGCGGGGAAAGCCGCCGCACGTCAGGTAGTCCTGCCAGGCGAGGTCGAGCTCGTCGACGACGAACTGCACCTCGTCGAGGGCGGTGCGAGCATCCTCGCTCTGCAGATCGGCCGGGTTCACGACGGGAACGACCGGAAGCCCTGGGTACGCGGCGGTGAGGAAGTCGCGGAACGTCATGGGCAGCAGCTGACGGATGCGATGAGAGCCGCTCGAGCCAGCACGTCCGGCCAGCAGGTTGCCCTGAATGTCTTCGGACTGCGCCCACCTGCTGCCGGTAACCACGACCGTGTCGTCGCCGAACGGTGTGGTGTCTCTTGCGAGCTTGAGTGCGCTGGTCCATCCGGTCACCATGCTGATCTCGTCGAACAGCCACACCCGCCCTCGCGGCTTGGGCTGGTCGACCGAGCGGGTGAGCATCCTGGCCAGGGTGAGGGTGCGGGTCACGTCGCGCCCACGCATGGTGTCGCACGGCACGTAGACGACCTGCCGCGGGTCGACGTCGGGCAGTGTGCAGAGGTTCGCGGCGGCATCCAGAAGCGCCACCGACTTGCCGATGCGACGCGGTCCGGTGAGCACGACCAGCCGGCCGTCCGGCTCGCTACTCGCGACATCGTCGAGGATGCCCGCGCGATACCCGAGCTCGTACCGCGTGCGTTCGCGCAGGGTGCGGTTGCCCGCCACCCACGCCGTCGGGTCCGTGCCCCTGGCCGCGGCCGTCCACCACGGGTTGCTCTCGGTCAGGAGGCGTCGTAGTTCGTCGTCGCGCACGCGGCAAACGTAACCGTGACCTGCGCGAAAGGCGGAAGGAAACGCCGCTCGGCTTGCCAGAATGGCAGTAGTCCGGCCGTATCTGCTCTTCCAGAGCGGGGGTAGTAAAGAAGGTCGGGGCTTGCCAGACCGCGCGCCGCGGCACGTGCGCGGCAGACGCCGCCCCCTCTGCCGATGCCTTCCGCTGCCGATGAGGGCAGCTGCAGGCCGCGTCGGCTACGCGTCGGCGTCGGGCGCGTCGGGGGAGTCGGCCAACGGCAGCGTCACTCGGAATGTGGCGCCGCCGCCTGGCGTCTCCACGACGTCGACGGTTCCGTGGTGAGCGACGACGATCGAGGCGACGATCGCCAGGCCGAGGCCGCTCCCGCCGGTCTCGCGCGTGCGCGAGGTGTCCGCGCGCCAGAACCGCTGGAAGATCTTGTCCCTGATCTGCGGCGGGATGCCCTCGCCGTGGTCGATCACGGACAGCATGGCCACTCGTCGATCGGAGTCGACGGAGACGCCGATCTCGATGGGGCTTCCCGCCGGGGTGTAGCGCACGGCGTTACCGATCAGGTTGCCGAGCACCTGACGAAGCTTGTTCTCCTCGGCCATCACGAGTGCGGGCACTGTGGGGGGCTCCGGGATGTCCACGAGCTGCAGCGGCGCCGTCTCGACACCGGGGTCGGTCTTGCGCTGCCGTCGTCTGAGGCGCGCAAGAGTCGCGCCGGCGAAGCCGATCGGGCCGGTCGCCGCGGTGTTCCGGCCGCGTTGTCCCTGGGTACGAACGGATGTCTGCTCGTCCAGGTCCTCCTCCGAGAGCGCTTCGCCGGTCGCGCTCTCGGTCGAAGGCCCTGGCGGAGGTGGCGGAAGCGGCGGCAGCGACAGCACCACAGAGACGGTGCGGTCGGGGTTGCCCGCGTTCGCGTCGAGCGCTGCATCGTGCGCGAGCGGCACGAGGTCGACAACCGTGAGCGTCAGGGGCTTCGTCTCATCGAGTCGCGCGAGCTCGAGCAGGTCCTCGACGAGCAGGCCCATTCGCACGGCCTCCTTCTCGATGCGGTCCATCGCTTGAGCGACTTCTTCCGGCGTCTGCAGAGCGCCCATGCGGTACAGCTCGGCGTAACCACGCACCGAGACGAGCGGCGTTCGCAGCTCGTGGCTGGCATCCCCGACGAAGCGGCGCATCTGATCGATCGTGCGGGCGCGGTCCTTGAACGCCTGATCGATGCGGTTGAGCATGGTGTTCAGCGAGCGGTTCAGGCGGCCGACCTCGGTGTTCGGCGTTGCTCCGCCAAGGCGCTGGCTGAAGTCGCCGTCGGCGATCTCCGCGGCCGTGCGTTCCACCTCACGCAGCGGACGGAACGTCGTCGTCACGAGTGCCCTTGTGAGGAATGCGCCGATGATGACGACGATGACGCCGAAGCTGAAGAAGATCGACAGGTAGCTTGCGAGCGTGATGTCGAGCGGCGACGTGGAGACCGCGATGATGGCGGTGCCGTACGTGGGTGTCGCGCCCTGCAGCTGCACGACCGTGCACACGCTGCGGAAGGAACTCAGGCCGTCGCGGCTCTGCAGCCATCCAGGACCCTGATTGGCACAGGATGCTCCCTCGTCGAGAGTGAGCTTGCTCGGCACGGCGGGCTTCTTGCCGCTCGGCACGGACTTCCAGTTCTCGGAGACCTGCACGCCGTCTGCCCCGTAAAGCGCGACGTAGAAGCTCGCCGTGTTGTTCTGGCCGATGACCGGGCCGCTGCTGCGCTTGGAGTCGCTCGGAAGGATGGCGTTGATGCTGTCGGGCTGCGAGGCGATCGCTTCCAGCTGCTGATCGAACAGGTTCATCAGCACGGGCTTGAACAGCAGCATGGTGCCGAGCCCCGCCACCAACAGCCCGAAGGTGAGCACCAGCACCGTGACGCCGGTGATCTTCGTGCGCAGCGAGATCGCGTTCCAGCGATCGAAAACCGTGCTCACGACAGGCGAGCCTAAGGGGTCAAGCTGGGCGCGGGTCTCACACCTTCGCTGCCTTCAGCATGTAGCCGAAGCCGCGCTTGGTCTGGATGAGCGGCTCGCTCGAGTGTGCGTCGACCTTGCGTCGCAGGTAGGAGATGTAGCTCTCCACGATGCCGGCATCTCCGTTGAAGTCGTACTCCCACACGTGGTCGAGGATCTGCGCCTTGGACAGCACGCGGTTCGGGTTGAGCATGAGGTACCGCAGCAGCTTGAACTCGGTCGGGCTCAACTCGATGGGGGTTTCGCCGACGAACACCTCGTGCGTGTCCTGATCCATGGTGAGCTCGCCCGCACGGATGATCGCGTCGTCGTCGGCCTGCATGGTGCGGCGCAGAATGGCCTTTATGCGCGCGACGATCTCGTCGAGGCTGAACGGCTTGGTGACGTAGTCGTCGCCACCGACCGTGAGGCCCGTGATCTTGTCTTCCGTGTCGTCTTTGGCCGTGAGGAACAGGATCGGTGCCGTGTAGCCAGCGCCGCGCAGCCGCTTCGTCACCCCGAAGCCGTTCATGTCGGGCAGCATGACGTCGAGGATGATGAGGTCGGGCTCCTCCTCGAGTACGGCCGAGATGGCCTGGGCCCCGTTCCCCACTGCCCGTACCGCAAAGCCGGCGAAGCGCAGGCTCGTGGTGAGAAGATCGCGGATGTTGGGCTCGTCGTCGACGATGAGGATGCGGGGTCCTGTGCTCATGCGCCCAGTCTCTGCGCGTTGGCTGGGCCCAAGCTGTGAGTCTGTCGTACGGCATCCTCGCGGCCGAAGTGTGGCGGCAGGGGACCCGATCAGCGCTAGCAGTGGTCGCAGTTGGTCTCGCCGGGTTGTGCCACTCGGGGCATGCTGTTGAAGAATCGAGGAAGGCGACGCCCTCGCGGCCGCCCACCGATAAACACAGGAGCAAGGGGTAGCGATGACTGCATCCGAATTCGTGATCGTGGGCGGTGGCCTCGCCGCAGGCACCGCCGCCGTAACGCTTCGCGAGGAGGGCTACGAAGGCCACCTGACGCTCATCGCCGCCGAGGCGCACAAGCCATACATCCGCCCGCCGCTGTCCAAGGGCTACCTCGCCGAGCTCGACGAGTCCGATCTGTGGGTGCAGACGGATGACTGGTGGGGCGACCACGATGTCGAGGTGCGTTCGGGGCAGCACGCCCGCGAACTGGACCTGAACGGCCGAGCGGTTGTGCTCGAGGGCGGTGGGACGGTTCCCTACGACCGGCTGCTCATCGCGACGGGGGCGACGCCCAAACGTCTTGAGGTGCCGGGCGGAGAGGCCGACGGCATCCTCTACCTGCGCACGATCGAGGACTCGCGCGCGATCAGGGAGGCGACATCAGACGGCGACAAACGGGTCGTCGTGGTCGGATCCGGCTGGATCGGCATGGAGGTCGCGGCAACCGTACGGGGCTTCGGCAACGAGGTCACCGTGGTTTCGCACGCGCAGGTGCCGCTGTCCACCGCGCTGGGCGACGAGCTCGGCGAGGTGTTCGCGCGACTGCACGAGGACCACGGCGTTCGCCTGATCCGCGGCGCGGGAGTGCAGGGGTTCGTCACAGCCGAAGGCCGGGTGACGGGTGTCAGGTACGAGGGCGGCCAAGTGGATGCCGACGTCGTGATCGTGGGTACGGGCATCCAGCCCCTCACCGGCCTCGCGGAGCGGGCTGGGCTGAAGGCGGACAAGGGCATCCTGGTCGATGCGGGCATGCGAACAGACGCGGACGGCGTCTTCGCAGTGGGCGACGCAGCCAACCCGTTCCACCCGGTCGTCGGGCAGCGGCTGCGCAGCGAGCACTGGGCGAATGCCATCGGAACGGGTCGCACTGCCGGGCTCAACATGATCGACCGCGGTATCGAGTACGACGACGTGCCGTACTTCTACACCGACCAGTTCGACCTGGGCATGGAGTACTCCGGATACCGGCCCCTCATGGAGGGCAGCCACGTCGTCTACCGAGGCGACGTGCCAGGCCGTGAGTTCGTCTCGTTCTGGGTGACCAAGGACAGCCGGGTGGTGGCCGGGATGAACGTGAACGTCTGGGATGTGAACGCCGACGTTCAGGCGCTGATCCGCGCTGCGACTCCGGTCGACGAGGGGCGCCTTGCAGACCCGGCCGTGCCGCTGGCCGAACTCGTGGCCGGCTCGTGAGCGTCTACCTGCCGCCGCTGCGAACTCCAGAGCGCACGATAGGCGCTCATACCTTCGACTTCTCCCAACGGGTCGCCGTGATGGCGGTCGTGAATCGCACTCCCGACTCCTTCTACGACCGAGGTGCCACCTTCGCACTGGATGCCGCCGTGCACGCCTGCCTCACCGCGGTCGAGCACGGCGCCGACTGGATCGACATCGGCGGCGTGCCGTTCAAGCCGGGGCCCGCGCTGCCGGTCGACGAGGAGATCGCGAGGGTCGTCCCGGTCGTCGAGGCGCTCCGCCGGGAATCGGACGTCGTCATCTCCGTCGACACGTTCGAGCCGGAGGTGGCGCAGCACGCTATCGTCGCCGGCGCCGACGTGATCAATGACACCACGGGCATCCACGATCCGCGCCTGGCCGAGACGGTCGCGGACAGCGACGCCACACTCGTGATCACTCACAGCCTCGCCGAGCCGCGCTCGGTGTACCCGCGACCGCAGTACGACGATGTCGTGGGGCAGGTTGCGGCATTCCTCACGGAGCGAGTCGACCTCGCGGTCTCGCTCGGCGTTCCCGAGTCGCGCATCGTGGTCGACCCGGGCCACGACCTGAACAAGAACACCCTGCACACTCTGGAACTCACGCGACGGTTCGACGAGATCGCTGCAATCGGCCTGCCGGCGCTCGCCGCTGTGTCGAACAAGGACTTCATAGGCGAGACGCTCGACGTCGAGCGGGCGGACCGGCTCGAGGGGTCGCTCGCTGCCGCCGTGTTCTGCATCGCGCAGGGCGCGCGCATCGTTCGCATGCACAACGTGCGGGAGTCGGTCGCTGCAGTTCGGATGACCGAGGCCATTCTGGGGCTGCGGGAACCGGCGTACCTCAAGCACAACATGGGTGACGTCAATGAGGAGTGAGGACGACCCATCGATCGATGCGCTCTGGCCGGAACCTGCGGCAACGCTCGACGATGACGCGATCGTCGCCGGCTACGAGAACGGCGTCTCCGATGCCTGGGTGCGGGTCAACTTCGTGTCGTCCATCGACGGGTCCGCGACCCAGGCAGGTCGTTCCGGCGGCCTCTCGGATGCCGCGGACAAGCGCGTCTTCGCCCTCCTGCGACGCCCGTGCGACGTCGTGCTCGTCGGTGCGGGCACCGTGCGGGTCGAGGGATACGGCGGCATGCGAGTGGATGGCGCCTCCGAGTCGTGGCGGGTGGCGCACGGCTTCGCGCCGCAGCCGACCCTCGCCATCGTCTCAGGCGACCTCGACCTCGACCCGGGCGCCGAGGTGTTCAGGCACGCCCCGGTGCGGCCCGTCGTGCTCACGACCGATGCGGCATCCCAGACGAGGAAGGATGCGCTGTCCGAGGTCGCCGACGTGGTCGAGTGCGGCGAGGCATCCGTCGAAACGGCCATGGCGCGTGCAGCCCTCGCGGAGCGTGGGCTGAAGCGGGTGCACTGCGAGGGCGGACCTCACCTGTTCGGCACGTTCGCTGCCGAACGCACACTGGACGAGCTGTGCCTCACGATCAGCCCTGTTCTGGAGGGCGGGCTCGGAAAGCGCATCATCGACGGCGCCCCCCAACTGCCGCTCGACATGCGTCTCGCCCAGGTGCTGCGCTCGGACGACACACTGCTGCTGCGGTATTTGGCGTCTTCCGCCGGCTGAGCGGCCTGGGCGGTGAGTGCGAGGCAGGGTTGGTTTCGATATGGCGGCTTCGCCGCCTACTCAACCGGCGATGATCAAGCGGCGAGGTCGCCCGAGTCCACGATGGTGTAGCTGTAGCCCTGCTCGGCGAGGAACCGCTGACGGTTCTGCGCGAAGTCCTGGTCGACGGTGTCGCGCGCCACGAGCGTGTAGAAGTTCGCGGAGAGCCCGGATTCCTTGGGACGCAGCAGCCGACCGAGACGCTGCGCCTCCTCCTGGCGCGACCCGAAAGAGCCGCTCACCTGGATCGCCACCGTCGCCTCAGGCAGGTCCACCGAGAAGTTCGCCACCTTGCTCACCACGAGCACGGGAGTCGTGCCCTCCCGAAACTCCTGGTAGAGGCGCTCCCGCTCGTCTACGGGAGTCGCGCCGGTCAGCGATGGCGCGCGGAGGGCATCCGCCAGCTCATCGATCTGATCGAGATACTGCCCGATGACGAGGATGCGCTCTCCCGCATGACGCGCGACGAGCGCTCGCACCACGTCGAGCTTCGCCGGGGCGGTGGCGGCAAGCCGGTAGCGCTCCTCGTCGGCCGCTGCCGCATAGGAGAGCCGATCGGATGCCGGCAGGTCGATGCGCACCTCGTAGCACGCCGCCGGGGAGATGAAGCCCTGAGACTCGATCTCCTTCCACGGCGCGTCGAACCGCTTGGGCCCGATCAGCGAGAAGACGTCGCCCTCGCGGCCGTCCTCGCGCACGAGCGTCGCCGTCAGGCCAAGGCGCCGGCGGGCCTGCAGCTCGGCCGTGAGCTTGAACACCGGTGCGGGAAGCAGGTGCACCTCGTCGTAGATGATGAGACCCCAGTCGAGCGCGTCGAGCAGGCTGAGGTGCGCGTACTCGCCTTTCCGCTTGGCGGTCAGGATCTGGTACGTGGCGATCGTGACGGGCTTGATCTCCTTGACCTGACCCGAATACTCGCCGATCTCCTCCGCCGTGAGGCTCGTGCGGCGCAGCAGCTCGTCACGCCACTGCCTGGCAGAGACCGTGTTCGTGACGAGGATGAGCGTGGTCGTCTTCGCCGTCGCCATGGCGCCAGCGCCCACGAGCGTCTTGCCGGCACCGCAGGGCAGCACGACGACCCCAGAGCCGCCGTCGAAGAAGTTGTCGACGGCCTTCGCCTGGTAATCGCGCAGATGCCAGCCGGTCTCGTCGAGCGAGATCTCGTGCGGCGTGCCCGGCGAGTACCCGGCGAGGTCCTCGGCCGGCCAGCCGAGCTTCACCAGCTCCTGCTTGAGGTGTCCTCTCGCCCACGCGGCAACCACGTATGCGCCGTCGTCGCGTCGCTCGAGAAGCAGGGGAGCCACCCGCTTCGCGCCTGAGACCTCGCGCAGCACTGCCTCGTCCGAGCTGCGTAGAACGAGCACGCCGTCGTCGTCGCGCTCGATCACGAGCCTGCCGTACCTCGCGACCGTCTCCTGGATGTCCACGCTCACGGTCTGCGGTATCGGGAACTTCGAGTACCGCACGAGCGTGGCGAGCATGTCGGATGCCTGGTGCCCGGCGGCGCGCGCGTTCCACAAGCCCAGTCGGGTGATGCGGTAGGTGTGCACGTGCTCGGGGGCGCGCTCGAGCTCGGCGAACACGGCGAGGTCGTGGCGGGCATCCTCTGCCTGAGGATGCGCCACCTCGAGCAGCACCGTGCGGTCGCTCTGCACGATGAGCGGACCGGAGGGCGCCGCATTCGCTAGCACAGGGCCGGAAGACATAACAAACGAGTCTAGGCCGATGCTCCGCACTACCGCTGAGTGCAGGTCACGACGTGCGCACTGCCCGGATGCTCGCCACCGGCAGAGTGCGCTCGATGTCGCTTGCGCGGTCCCTGCCACGCAACCGTCCGCCGCCCAAGCCCGTCGGCTCCAGCGTGTAGTCGTGTTCCTGCCCGTCAGGCAGAGCCACCGTCACCGTGACCACGGTGCGGGAGCGAACGGCGGACTCGAGCTGGCGGTTCAGCCACGCCTCCGCCCCGCCCTGGCTGTCTGAGCGCTCAGCGGTCCTCAGCCGCCGCACGACCTCTTCTGCGGCATCCGTGCTCTCCTTCGGCTCCGGATGCCCGAGCCTGCGGCGCACACGCAGCTGGTGGCCGTTCGCATCCTCGGCCACGACCGGGTAGTGCGCATCGACGAGGGCCCAGTAGACGACGTCGATCGGGAACCTGCTCGCCAGCTCGCCGTCGGTGGAGGAGCGCAGTCCGAGGACGGACAGCGACTGGTCGACCGCGATGGCACCGAGCAGCGCCACGTCGCCGGAATGCACGACGGAGCCTGGCCCGCCCGCTCGAACACGCACCCGGCCGTACCGCGACGCCGCCTCGTCGATGAGGTAGGCGACGGGCTGGGGGAGTCCGGTCAGCGAGATGGATGCGATGAACTCGCGCAGCGACCGGGCCGTCTCACCGACGGCGATGGCTCTGTGCAGCGACGACGGCGAGATGCGGAAGCTCGCGGCAAGGCCCGTACCCTCCGGGTCGGCGAGGGTGCGAAGCCGGGCATCCAACGAGGGAATGAGCGGACCGGGTGCCACGATGGAGAGGTCGTGTTGCACGTACACCTTGTCCACCTCGGCGGGGAAGGCGGCTCGCATCACTGCCGCGGCGGCATCCGGGCCATGTTGCAGCAGCGTGACGCCCGCGGTGCTCGGGGCCGTGTTCGCCGTGATGCCAAGGAATTCGGCGTGCGCCTCGACCTCGTTCACCCGGCGGTCGAGGGAGGAGTCCGCTGCTGGGTAGCGCCATCTGGCGTAGCCGCGCAGCGCCTCGCCCCATGCCGCGTTCGCACGCTCGACCATGAGCGGACGGATGTCTGCAGGCACCGACCCGAGCCATGCGGCGGCGAGCGTCGCCCACCTCTCGGGTGTGGAAAGCGATGCCCATGCCTCTGCCGCGTTCGTGGACAGCCAGGCGGCGCCCTCCCGTGCCACCAGGCCGCAGCGCGCCGCCAGCCAGTGCACGATGGCGACGTCGTCGGGTTCGACGCCGAGGGCAGCGGCGATGCGGCGCGTGTCCGGCAGCGCGAGGCCGCCCTTCTGCAGTTCCCTGGCCGGCTCACGCTCCAGCTCGTACACGAACTCCGCGACGGCTCCGGCCGCGACGAAGGCACGCTCGGCGGCGAGCCTGTCCACGAACCTCCTGTCGACGTCGGGCACGCTGGCCAGTGCTGCCGGCTTGCCGGATGCCGCCAGCTTGGTGCCCGGGATCCCATCGCCGTCCACCCAGGCGGCGAAGCGCGCGGCAACCCCCGGGTAGAGCGCGACTCCGTCGTCGGTGGGTTCGGCGAGGTACGCGGCGACCAGCGAGTCGAGCCATTCGCGCACGGAGTCGATCGAGGCATCCGTGCCCCATGTGCGCAGGCAAGCAGCCACGGCCTTCGGCGTCCCGGCCGACCCGCATTCGACGACGGCGGCGAGCGTGGCCAGAACGGGGCGCGGCAGCGGGGCCAGCGCGTGCTGCACAGACGGCGGCTCCAGGAGCGCCTCGGCGAGGTCGAAGAAGTCCTCGATGCGCGCACGCGCCAGTCCACGGACTGCGATGAGATCGTGCAGGCTCTCATCGTCGAGTCCGCCGAGCCGCTCGGCCAGCGACAGCGTGCTGGTCATGAGTGCTCGGGTCTCGCCACGTGCTCCTCCACGGCCGCTACCGGCCGACCTTCCGGTTCTGTCTGCTGCGCCCCACGAGGTTCATGACGAGCAACACGATGATGAGCACGAAGGCGAGCGGCAGCGCCGCGAGCGGCAGCAGTTCGACCGTCGGCCAGACACCCTTGCCCGAACCCTGGTCGGGTCCCGCCCCCAACCAGGTGCCGATGATCAGCACGAAGAAGCAGACGATCGAGAGGATCACGAGACCGGCCGCGACAAAAGCGAGCGTTCGCTGCACCCGCGATGCGGGCCTGGGAGTCTCGTCGGTCACAGATCAAGGATAATTGACAAAGCACGAGCAAAACCCGATCCCCGAAAGAGGTCTCCCATGCCGACCGGCAAGGTCAAGTTCTACGACGAGGAGAAGGGCTTCGGATTCATCGCTCAAGACGGCGGTGGCGAGGTCTTCCTTCACGCATCGGCCGTGCCAGAGGGAGCCGTCATCAAGGCGGGAACCCGACTGGAGTTCGGCGTGGCAGAGGGCAAGCGCGGCGCTCAAGCGCTTTCGGTGCGCGTGCTCGAGGGTCGCCCGAGTCTGACGAAGATCAATCGCAAGTCGGCAGACGACATGGCGATCATCGTTGAGGACCTCGTCAAGCTGCTCGACGGTATCGGCGCAGGCCTGAAGCGCGGGCGTTACCCGGATGCCGCACACGGTCGAAAGATCGCGGCCGTGCTGCGCCGTGTGGCGGACGATCTGGATGCCTGACCAGACCGAACCGGACGAGCGGCTGCTCGCAGCGCACGACCTGGCCAAGTCCGCCCTTCTCGAGTTCACACCGGAGTCCACGGTCGGTCCTGTGATCGGCCACGTCGTCGAGGGCGAACACGTGCTCTCGCTGCTGTTCGAATGCCGCATGGCCGGCTACCCGGGGTGGCGTTGGACCGTCTCACTCGCGCGTGTCGACGGTGACGCCGAGCCGATGGTGCTCGAGGCGGAACTCCTCCCTGGCGACCAGGCGCTCCTCGCTCCCGACTGGGTGCCGTGGTCGGAACGTCTCGCCGAGTACCAAGCCGCGCAGGAGGCGGCGCGGGCGGCGGGCGAAGCCGATGACGAGGCATCCGACGCGCAGTCCGAGGACGACGCGGACGACCTCGACGAGGAACTCGACGAAGACGACGACCTCGACGCGGATGACGATATCGACGGCATCGACATCGACCTGCACGATGCGGGTGGCGAGCTCGACGATGACGACGCCGATGATGCCGCAGATGGCGACGACATCGACGTCGAGTCCGACGACATCACGGGGGCCGAGGAGGTCGCTCTCGACCAGGGGGCGCCCGATGGGGAGACCTCCGAAGGCGAGCCGCAGGAGGGCTGAGGCCGGTCCATACGGCAGTGGTGCGTGCGCCCGGTCCGTCGGTGGCGATGCCTGCCTGAGCTGGGCGGCTAGCGGCGTTCGGCGTTGCGACGCGCGCTTCGCGATCGCCTGACCTGGGCATACGCCAGCCCGATCAGACCGAGCACGATGCCGACGATGGCCATGTCGACGACCCATCCGTGCCCCGACTGCCCCAGCGGTTCCGAAATCACGATCGAGACGACCGCGACGACCAACCACACAACCGTGCCTACCGCGAGTGCGGCCCGGTCGTCGGTCTTCATCGGCGGCGGGTCGGGCAGTCGTTCGCTGTCCCTCAGCCACAGGCGCATGGCGTGGTCTCGATCCTGCAGGTCAGGCGATGTGCTCGACCACGTACTCGATGCAGCGGATCAACTGCCGCACGTCATCCGGGTCGACCGCCGCGAAAGTGGCGACACGAAGCTGGTTGCGGCCGAGCTTGCGGTACGGCTCGGTGTCGACGATGCCGTTCTCACGCAGCACCGATGCGATGCGCGAGGCATCCACGTCGTCGAAGTCGATCGTCACGACGACCTGGGACCGGTGCTCAGGGTTCTCGACGAACGGATGCGCGTACTCCACCGAATCGGCCCACTCGTAGAGCGCGCCCGAGGCCTCCGAGGTTCGGGCCGACGCCCACTGCAGGCCGCCGTTCTCGTTCATCCAGCGCACCTGCTCCTCCAGCATGACGAGTGTTGCAAGCGCCGGCGTATTGAGCGTCTGATTGAGCCTCGAGTTGTCGATGGCCTGTTTCAGGCTCAGGAAATCGGGGATGTAGCGATCGGATGCCGCGATGCGCTCGACGCGTTCGAGGGCGGCGGGTGAGAACAGCGCGAGCCACAGACCGCCGTCCGAGGCGAAGTTCTTCTGCGGGGCGAAGTAGTAGACATCCGTTTCGGATGCCTGAAAGTCCACGCCGCCCGCCGCGCTCGTCGCGTCGATGACAGTGAGCGCGCCCGGGTCGCCGTGTACGCGGGTGACAGGAGCCATCACGCCGGTGGAGGTCTCGTTGTGCGGCCAGGCGTAGACATCCACGCCCTCGACCGGCTGGGGTGCGCTGCGGGTGCCGACTGGCGCCTCGATCACGTGCGGTGCCTGAAGCCACGGAGCGGATGCCGCCTTCGCGAACTTCTGGCTGAACTCGCCGTACACCAGGTTCTGCGACCGCTGCTCGATGAGGCCGAATGCCGCGGCATCCCAGAACGCCGTCGAACCGCCGTTGCCGAGGACCACCTCGTAGCCGTCTGGAATGCGGAACAGAGTTTCGAGGCCATCGCGCACGCGCCCGACGAGGGAGCGAACGGGAGCCTGCCTGTGCGAGGTGCCGAGCAGCGTGGCCTGACCGGCCACGAGCGCCTCCACCTGAGCTGAGCGCACCCGCGACGGTCCGCTGCCGAACCGGCCGTCTGCAGGCAGAAGTGACTCGGGAATGGCGATCGCAGGCATGCGTTCGAGTGTACTTGGGCGCCGATGCCGCCTGACCCACGCCGGTAGGCTGGAGCGGGCGCCTTCGGCCGTCCTGATGAAGAACCACAAGGGGAAGCGATGACCGACCTCGTCGACACCACCGAGATGTACCTGCGCACGATTCTCGACCTCGAAGAGGAGAACATCGTGCCGCTGCGTGCCCGCATCTCGGAGCGGCTCGGGCACTCCGGCCCAACGGTGTCGCAGACGGTGGCGCGCATGGAGCGCGACGGCCTCGTCGTGGTCTCCGGCGACCGCCACCTCGAGCTCACGCCGGAGGGTCGGCGTCGTGCGGTGCATGTCATGCGCAAGCACCGCCTCGCCGAGCGGCTGCTCTCCGACGTGATCGGCCTCGAATGGGAGTACGTGCACGAAGAGGCCTGCCGCTGGGAGCACGTGATGAGCGAGCAGGTGGAGCACAAGATCCTCGACATCCTCGGGCATCCGACCGAGACGCCGTACGGCACGCCCATTCCGCGCATCGAAGACGAGGGCATCGGGTTGCACCGTGTGTTCCTCGATGGAGTGCACAGCGTCGTGGATGCCACGGCCGGCGGTGACACGCGCGTCAGCGCGACCATCCGTCGCCTGGGCGAGCCCGTTCAGTTCGAGCCGGAGCTGCTCGCACAGCTTCGCCACGCCGGGATCTTCCCCGGGTCGACCGGCAGGTTCTGGCGCGCAGGGTCGTACGTGGGAATGCAGATCGACGGTTACAGCGAGGCGCTCGAGCTGCCGCTCGAAGTCGCCAGCCACATCTTCGTCACCGACTGAGGGCGCGCTGACGCCCGCTATGGGCGCGCTCCCCGCCCGCTGGTCGTGTCTTCGAGACGACGTGACATGGCCTGTGCCCGACTCGGCGTCCCCACCCTTTGGGGGCACCCCCATTTGGTGAAAACAGTCGGAAATCAATGTGACAAATTGATAACGGTCCCGTAGTCTCGTACGAGTCCACAGACCGGAACCGGTCGTCGGACCCGGCTCAAGACGCTCCCGATGCCCGTCTCTTGAGCCTGCGAAGCCGAACTCGTAAGAGATTTCGGACGGGGTGGCTACCTAGTGCCAACGGAGCGCCGGAGGTTCACCCCTTGGCAACATTAGGTACGAGCGGTCTCCCCGAGGACCGCAACCCGAGTACTGCCGATCTGCACGACCTCGCTCCAAGCGACCCCAAAGCCGTTTCCCGTCGCAGCGTGAAGCGTGCAGCTCCCGTCGCCAGACCGACGCAGGCGCCCAAGCGCAAGCGGCGTCTTCGCCCGCTCGCCAATCTCGCGGTCATGGCCATCGCCGGCGGCATCGTCGCGACCATCGCGATCCCCGCGTACGCATTCAATCCGGCGAGCTCGAACCAGGCATCCTTCGGCACGTCGGTCATCGACGACCTGAAGAAGTCGAACTCGCAGTCCGCGCACGTCTCGGGCGCCATCAACGGGCCCGTGGCTTCCGGGGACACGTTCAGCGCCACCACCGAGCAGCAGCTCGCCGACCAAAAGGCTGCGACGGAGCGTGCGGCGGCAGCAGCACAGATGCAGGCGTATGCGGCCGCATACACGGGGCCGTCGGCATCCGACTACCTGAAGAATCCGCCGTACCCGAACTTCAGCCTCGCCCAGGTGTTCTCGGTCGCACAGAAGTACATCGGAACGCCGTACGTCTACGGCGGCGACACTCCTGCCGGCTTCGACTGCTCCGGTTATGTCATGTTCGTGTACGCGCAGTTCGGCATCTCGCTGCCGCACTCGGCATCGGCCCAAGGGGCGATGGGAACACGCATCTCGATCCAAGACGCTCAACCAGGCGATGTGGTCATCATGCTCGGCGGAGCGCATGACGGCTTCTACGCCGGCAACGGCAACATCATGGATGCCCCTGACGTGGGCCGCAGCATCTCCATCAGACCGATCTGGACCAACGACTACTACATAGTCCGCTTCGGCATCTGACGCCTACCGCCCTCCGGCGGATCGTGACGGCACGTAACTCACCGTGAACACCAGGTGACGACGGGCCGCCATCGGCGTGCCACGAACGCATGGCTTGTGGATCCTGAGTTACCCTGTTGGCCTAGTCACTTGTCAACCTGGCCACGTTCACCCGCGGCCCGTCACTGGAGAACCTCCCGAATGGGAAACCTTCGGCATCACAGCCACCACTGCTTCCACCACCACTGTGTGTGGAATCACTAGGCGTCGTCTTCGTGACGGCGCCTTTTTTGTTGGCTGAGACCGCCGGATGCTCCGGCCCGGGCTACGGACGAACGCGAGAGATACGGAAAGCCATTCCGGTCTATCGAGAGGACGTCGATGCGCACACTGGTGCTGAACGCGGGGTATGAGCCGCTGGCGGTCGTGAGTTTCAAACGCGCGCTCGCGCTGGTGATGAGCGCGAAGGCGACCGTCATCGAAGTGGATGCCGAGCATCCTGTCTGGAGCGTCGGCGCGGTCTACGACCGCCCGTCGGTCATCCTGCTCACGCGTTACGTGCACCTGCCACACGGGCGTACCGTTCCGGTCTCGCGCCGCGGAGTGCTGCGCAGGGACGGCCACCGTTGCGCATACTGCGGCAAGTCGGCGACCACGATCGATCACGTGCTGCCGAAGTCGCGCGGGGGAGCGGACTCCTGGGACAACCTCGTCGCCTGCTGCCTGCGCTGCAACAACGTGAAGGGCGACCGCACGGCAGCCGAGATGGGGTGGCGTCTGACCTTCACGCCCCGCATGCCGCACGACCCCACCTGGATGGTGCGCGGCGTGGAGCACGCGTTGCCACAGTGGCAGGACTATCTGGCGCCTGCCGCGTGAGGACCGTTCCGCTGGCCCGGTAGACTTGTCGAGCCAGCCTCTGTAGCTCAATGGAAGAGCAGTTCCGTCCTAAGGAAACGGTTGGGGGTTCGAGTCCCTCCAGGGGCACAGTGCGGAAGAGCGCGGGATCCGCGTGCCGCTTCACCCGGGCATTCGAGCATCCGTCAACCCCTGGCCTGGCGCCGGGGCACGCGTAGGGTCGGCGAGCATGAACACCACCGGATGGATCGTCCTGATCGTCGTCATCGTGATCGTGGTGATCGCCATCATCATCGCGATCGCCTTGACCGCCGGGCGACGACGTAAGCAGGAGCACGACCGGCATCGCGCGGAGGAACTCCGTATTGCTGCTCGGGATGACGACCTCGCCGCCCGGGAGCGCGAGGCGAAGTCATCAAGGGCGGATGCCGATGCCAAGCAGGCGGAAGTCGAGGCGGAGCGCCGGCGCCGGGATGCTCAGGCCCACGCCGCAGAGGCTGGCGACGCGCGCGCTGCAGTCGATGAGAAGCTCAGGCGAGCGGACGACATCGACCCGGATGTCCGCCCCGGACGCTCAGCCGACGTGCAGGACGATGCCCCGCGCCACGCGGAGCGTGACCCGGATGCAGGCGGTACCACCGGCGACTCAGACGTGCCGCCGCCCCCTGCACGATAGGGCGACGCCTCCGCGGCGCCCGCATGGACAGTGCGGCGGATGCCGGCGCCATATTGGTTCACCCGCTCTTCTTGAGTGTGAGGATGATGTCAGCTCAGGACGTGACGGTCGGAGCGTCCTTCAGCGCGGAGCACCGTCGAGGTGGCGTCCAGTTCGGGCCACCGTCCATCGACACCGAACTCGGCTAAGCCGGCGGTGTGCATGATCACACCTTTGCCAGCGAGTAGCGAGGCTAGCTGTTCCATGCCTGGGTTGTGGCCGACCAGAAGCACTGTGCGGATGTCGTCCGGCACATCAGACAGCACATCGAGGAGCCCGTCGACGGACGCTGCGTACACTCGGTCGTCGAATTGCACAGGAGGTACAGATCCGATCTGGGGGGATACCAGGTCCCACGTCTCGCGGGCGCGCTTCGCAGGCGACACGATGGCCAGATCGATCCGGTTGGCGTGGCTCCCAAGCCATCGCCCGGCGAGCGGGGCCTGAGCCCGGCCCCGTTCGGCCAGAGGCCGGTCGATGTCCGGGGCAGAACCGGACCAGTCGGACTTGGCGTGGCGCAGGAGGATGAGAGTGCGCTCGATCGTCATCACGGTGCCAGTGTGCCGCACGGCGGAGAAGATCGATTTCGGCGTCATCGGCGCTTTCGATGTCGAGCTCGGCAACCAGGCTGACGATATTGCCGGTGTCACGCCCGGGCGACTCATCGCGGCGCGAAGTTTCATAGCGAGAAGCGCATCGGGCGAAGCATCGGCGCCACCTCGATTGAACCGGTTCCCGGTCGCGTCTAGCCCTGGTCATGGCACGGTGCGTCGCTTAGCGTTGCCGCATGTTGATCTTGCTGGTTGTGCTGTTGGTCGTCTGGCTGATCCTCGCCGTGGTCGGATTCGCCTTCAAGGGCCTTCTCTGGCTGGCGATCATCGGCATCATCCTGTTCGTTGCGACGGCGGTCATCGGTTTCATCAGGCGAGCTGCCTCGAAGAAGCCCTGAACTTTCGCAATGGGTCGCGTCGAAACCACGGGGAGGGGTGATTCGTGAGCCTTGTCCTGGTCTCGCTTACACCGGCGCAGTCATTGGGCATTCCCGTTGCGCTGGTCGGTTCGGTCTTCCTCGCCGTGGGGGCCCAGTTTCAGCAGCATGGGGTCAGCAAGGTGGGGGACGAGGCGACAGGGCCCGAACGCTCCGGCTTGGGCTGGAGGCAACTGGGCGCGCTCGCGCGTCGGCCATCTTGGCTGTTGGGCACGCTCATGCTCGGGCTCGCCATCGTGTTTCAGCTCTTCAGCCTGTATCTGGCGCCGCTCACGGTGGTACAGCCGCTCGGAGCGGTCGCACTGGTCATCACTGCGCTGATCACGGCACGGCTCACCAGGACGAGGCTCGAAGGCCCGGCTATTCGCGCGATTCTCTGCTGCGTCGGCGGGGTTGGGCTCTTCGTCACCGTCGCCGCGCTGACCACCACGACGATTCCGATTACGGATGCTCAACTCCTGATCGTCGTGATCGTCTTGGGGGCCGTGCTCGTGCTGTTCGGGATCGGCTTCGTGCTGTTGCGCACCAAGTTCACGCGCATCTTCTACGTCGTGGGTGCCGGCGTGCTTTTCGGTTTCGTGGCCACGCTGGCGAAGGTGCTCATTGCTCGGGTACAGACGATCATCCACAACGGGTTTCGTCTCGATACGGCGGATTGGCTGACCCTCGTGTGTCTGCTCGGTCTTGTTGCCGCTGCCGTCCTAGGAACGTATTTCGTACAGACGGCGTACGCCTCGGGATCCCCTGAACTCGTCGTCGCCGGTCTCACCGTCATCGACCCGCTGGTCGGAGTGAGCATCGGAATCATCGTGCTGGGTGAAGCAGCATCCGCACCGTGGTGGGCGGACGTGGCATTCGTGCTCGCCGGGGCCATCGCCGTCTACGGTGTGATCCGGCTCTCCCTGCATCAACCGCGGCCGGCAGCAGTGACGGGAAGCTCGCGAGCCGATTCGCGGGCCTGACGCAGATCAGGGTTCCACGCCGTCGGGGACGCGCACGACGACGGCCCCGGGCCGGACCGTGATGCGGATGCGTATAACATCGCCGAAGCTGTCGCCGTCCAGCTCGATCGCTTGCGGATGGTTCAGTCGAGCGAGAATGGTCCGAGCCTGCCCGTACCGAAGCGCATCGACGCCGGGCATCACGTGTAACAGCATGCGGCCACCTCTCGTGCGATGCAGCAGCCTGTTCGACGCCAGTCGCGAGCCGAGGCGAGCCCATCCTCCCGCTCCCACCGGGTTGAGGGCGACGATGTCCAACAGGCCGTCATCAGGGACGGCGGTCGGGATCAGGAGGATTCCCGCGGTCAGAGTGCCACAGTTGCCCACAATGACGGTGTGCGCTCGTACGGTCCGCGGCCGGCTGCCGTCGAGCGAGTAACTGATCGAGAAGCGCTCGCCGGAGAACACGGAACGCAGAATCGGGTCCGTGTAGGCCAGCCAGCCGACGTGCTTTTTCACCACGCTGTTCGTGTCGCTCGCCATTCGGGCGTCCAACCCGATGCCCGCCATCACCAGGAAAACCGATCTGGCCACCCGCCCGCTCGTGTCGGCCAACTCCGCCTGAGCGAGATCGATGCGACGCTCGGCGCCGTGGAACGCGACACGCACAGCCGCGGAACTATCGCCCACCGGTATCCCAAGGTTGCGGGCCAGTAGATTTCCCGAGCCGGCGGGCACGACGCCGAGGGGTATGCCCTCGTTCTCCGTGCACGCGGCGACCGCCCGGACGGTACCGTCGCCGCCAGCAACGACGATGAGCGCAGGATGCGACGCCATCGCTTCGCGCGCGGCCCTCGCGTCGTCGTCGGCCGACGTCTCGTGCCAGGTGGTCGCACCCCACCCGAGGCTGCGCTCCTGCTTGCCCACCTCGTTACGGAGCGCCTTCATGCTCGAGGCCGACGACTTCGCCGGGTTGAAGACCACGGCAGCGTGCGGAAGCGCCACGGGCATCCGCTCATCGTCCATGGTTCTGAGCGTACGCACCACTGGGTGTCAGGCGGCGGCAGGCTGACGGGACGGCGTCGCGCGGAGGGCTGCGATCCGGGCCGCGTCCCTTCCGACGCCGTGCACCATGGCCGAGGCCATCGAGGTCAGGAAGTGCAGACCGACGAAGTACAGCCCCGGCTCCTCTGCCACCACGCCGCGGTCGTGCCGCGGCTCGCCTCGCTCGTCCAGGATGGGCAAGCGGATCCAGTCGAGCCCGGGGTCATATCCGTTGCACCAGATCACGTTGGCGACATCCAGCGGCGCGCCGTCGACTACCGGCCGTCCGTCTTGCGCACCGGTCACACGTGCGGCTCGTCTCACTCCCAGGCGGGTGAGGTCCCGAGACTTCACCCGGATGAGTGGAACTCCGTGTGTCATGATCTTCGGCCGCGCGCGGCGGCCGATCGGGGTGTCCACCGACATCACACGCGGGAACACGACGCCGTTCAGCACGTGAACTATGACGTGCCGGTTCATGAAGCCGGCGTACGATCCGGGCACCTCGCCGGTGCTCGGGCCGGCTACGACCACGTCGTGGGCGCCCGCGATGTCCTTCGCGATCTCCGCCCCCGAGTTGCCCGCCCCGACGATGAGAACGCCGCCCGGTCGCAGCTGCGCCGGGTTCGCATAGGCCGCTGCGTGCAGCTGCAGGATGCCGGCATCCAGCTCGGTGGCGAAGGCTGGGATGCGAGGCCGCTGGTAGTTCGACATGGCGACGATGACCCTGGCCGACCGGAACACTCCCTGCGCAGTCTCCGCGGCGAACCCGTCGCCCTCGCGGCTCAGGGCCGTCACGCGATGCCCGGTCAGCACGGGCAGGCCGAAATGGGTTGCGTAGTGCTCCAGGTACGCGGCCATCTCGTCCTTCGAGGGGCTACCTGCGGGGTCGCCGGGCATCCGCATGCCGTCGAGCGAGTCATAACGCCTGGGCGTGAACAGTTCGAGGCTGTCCCACCGGCTCCGCCAGGCGTCGCCGATGCGCTCGTGGCCGTCGAGCACGAGGTGCTCCACGCCCAGGCGCTGCAGGTGGTAGGAGACGGAAAGCCCAGCCTGGCCTCCGCCGATGACGATGGTGTCTGTAGTGTCCATGCCCTGACGGTAGGTTGCGCGGGGTGCGCCCCGCGTCGGCGAATCCACGGCACCTGGCAGAACTCGTATGGGTGTTTTCACCCACGCGGCACCACGCCCGTCAGGTTCGCAGTAGCTCGTGCTCGTACGCGTAGGCAGCGGCTGCCGTGCGCGATGGCACGCCGAGCTTGGACAGGATGCTGCTCACGTGGCGGTCCACCGTGCGCGTGCTGAGCCGCAGCCGCTCGGCGATCTCCTTGTTCGTGATGCCGGTCGCCGCCAGCCCGAGCACCTCGGACTCACGTGGGCTCAGCACAGCGTGGGACGCCTTCCCGCGCTCCGGCGGCGCCGCGAGGGCTTCAAGCGCAGTCCGGGCGCTCTCCCGCTGCATCAGGGCGCCCTCTGCGTCGCCGAGCGCGGCGAACGCCTCGGCGAGCAGCTGCCGCGTGCGGGCTTCTTCATACGGCGCCCGCAGCCCTTGCCATCCGTCCAGTGCCTGTGCGAACTGCTCAACGGCGGTCGCCGGATCGCCGCGGGCGAGAAGAACCTGCCCGCGCGCCTGCGCCGCTTCGGCACACAGCACCGGAGTCGCGAAACGGTCGGAGACGGAGGAGAGCTCCTGAACTGCCGCAGCCGCTTCGTCGGCCTCGCCCGCCGCCAGCAGAATCTGCACGGCCGCGGGGAGGAGGCGTGCACGACCTAGCGGGCTGGAAGTGGTCGCTACCGCACGCCGGATGCCGCTCGCCGCCGTCGGAACGTCGGCCTGGGCGAGCCGAAGCAGCGCCAGCCCCGGCTGTGGATCGAAGCCACCGGCCGCCGCAGCGGCGTATTGCTTCTCCGCGCCCGCACTCCGGCCTCGGAGCCGGAGCACTTCCGCCTGCACGTAGGCGGCACCTGCACGCTCGCGTTGGTCCGAGGCGGGCGCGGTCAGGACGCGCTCGGCCTCCTTCAGCGCGGCATCCCACTCGCCGGCGAACAGGAAGAGGTCCGCGCGATGCACACGACAGGTGCCGTTGAATGTTCCGAGCTGCGCCTGAGAGTCGCACCACTCGCCGAGCACCGCCGACCACTCCCGCGCCCGGTCGACCGCGAACACTCGCTCGCAGCATCCCAGCACTGAACAGTAGACGAGGCCGCGGGTAAGTTCCGTGACCGCCGAGGTCGCCGTGAGCATCGCTTCGTCGAGCATGCGGATGCCTGCCTCGACGTCTCCGTCCTCGATCAGCGCCCGGCCCCCGAGCTGGAGGGCGAGGGCCGCCAGATCCGGGTCCCCGTGTCGTGTGGCGCAAGCGACCGCGTCCTGCGCGAGTTCGAATGCCTCGCGGTTGCGGTGCGCGATGAGCTCGCCGTGGATGCGCGGTACAAGCAGCCAGCCGTTCTGCACGCAGTCGCCGTTCCGCTCCGCGATCTCGCGCGAGCGCTCCAGCCAGGCCTGCGCCCGACCGGTCTTCCCGAGGGAGAAGAGCCGAAAGCCCAGCCAGAATGCGTACTCCGCAGCGCGCAGTTCCTCGTCGGCGGCGAGCGCTTGAGCGTAGCCGCGTTCAAGCAGAACGAAGGCTTCGCCGTCGCGCGCCGTCAGCGACGCCGAGCGTGCGTACCGCCCCAGGTCGTCCAGTGCCAGGGTCGCGCCTGGGGCGGCCGTGGCATCCGCTCGGGCATACAAGGCGTAGGCGTCCTCCCAGCGACGGCTCGCGTAAGCCGTGCGGGCATCGCTCAGGGCGTCCGCCATACGGTCATTATGCGCCGAGGCGCTGGGCACCACAGGCTTCACTCCCAGCGCCGATCGCCGTTGCACCGCCGGGCTAGCGCTCATTGACCGGGCATACTGCTGCAGCTAGGTTCTGGTGTTGTGGGCAATGACGCCCGCATGCTGATCGGAGGCCAGAAATGGCTCGTTATCTTCTTCTCTATCGTGCCGACCCGGAAGCCATGGCCGCGATGCCCGAACCGACGCCCGAGCAGGCCGCCGAGATGAACTCGGCATGGAACAGCTGGGCGCAGCAGGTCGGCGATGGTCTGATCGATTTCGGCGCGCCAACCGCGGCAGTCTCTACAGGTGCGGATCGCAGTGTTGGCGGCTACAGTCTGATCGAGGCGCAGGACGCCGACTCGGTGGAGTCATTGCTGACCGGGCACCCGCACCGAGCGATGGGCGGGACGATCGACGTTTACGAACTCACCCCGGTTCCCGGCATGTAGCCGGCGCCAGGGATGGTCCGGGGTGGCCGGCGGGCCTCAGCGGTCGTGCCGTAGCTGCCGGAATCGGTCCTGCTGTCAATCGGACAGCGGGCGTGTCAGAGTTGCGCCGGTCGCCTCTTCAAGCGAGAGAACGAGCGCATCCTGAAAGACGGTGTCGAGGACTGCCGGATGCGGTCGCTGACGGCGTTGGTGGTGCCAGTACGCGCCGCTCGTCAAGGCTTCTGGGTCGTCGCTCGTCGCCAACCACTGCTGGGTGACATGCCCGAGCCGCAGGTCATCCGGCGCCGCAGGGCCGCCCATGCGTGTCGGTACCCAGCCCGGGTCGACGGCATTGCTGATCGTCTCCTGACGCAGCCGGGCCGCGGCGGCGGCCAGTGCGGTGACGAAGAGCTTGCTGTCGGAGTAGGACGCCGTACTGCTCGGACTGCTCCAGTCGATTCCTTCCAGGGAGGGATGTCCGCCGCGGTGCATGCCGCTGCTGAGGTAGATGTTCCGCTCTGCCGGTACGAGGGCGGTGAGGAGGAACGGGGCGACGACGTTGACCTGCAGGAGCCCGGGCCCGTGCATGACGCCCGCGTTGTGCACGATGGCATCCACTGGTCCGATCGCGAGGATCCGCGGCACAAGTTCCCGCGTCTGGCCCGGATCACTGAGGTCTCCCACGACCACGTCCGCCCCCCGCGTTTCGAGGTCCGAGACTGCGGCCAGCCGCTCCTCGTTTCTCACGTGAACGATGACGTCGTGCCCGTCATCAAGCAACGCGGCGGCGGTGTCGCGGCCGAGACCGGCGGACGAGCCGGTTACAAGGATCCTCATGGCGTGTCCTTCCTGGATGATGACGTCGTGGCCTTACGACTTCAGGTCTCGTCATCCACCGGGTGAGGTTCCGCCTGGGTGCGCTGTAGGTACCGGAGTGTGTCTTTCGACCTGTTCGGTCGCTCGCTGCAGCACTCGCACCGCCGTTGCCAGGTCGTCCGCGTCAAGGCCCGCCAGGGCGACCGTTCGAACTTCGGCGAATGGGTCGGGGAGTTGCTCCCACAGCTCTCGACCGGCGGGGGTCAGCGCGACGAGTCGCTGGCGTTGGTCCGTCGCGGATGGCGTCTGTTCGACGAGGCCTTTGCGGATGAGTGTGGCGATGATGCCGCTGAGGCTGGCTCGTTCGATGTGCAGGGCCGGCCCAAGGTCGCGCTGCGAGGTGGGGCCGTTCGCGTCGAGTTGGTAGAGGACCGCCCACTGCGTCGACCCGATCCCGTGTGGACGCAGCACGGCGTCCACGGCCGCCCGGTTGGCGTAGTAATACCGCTTGGCCCACGTTCCGATCGATTCCGGTTCGTAAGTGGGCTCGCTCATGCGGCAAGTATTACCACGGGATGGGGGTGTTCTCCCATCTGGTGAACGTTCCGGTCGGTCCATCGGGACCGAGCAGACACACGCGCACCACCTCGCGGGATCCGTCTTCCACCGACTCCGTTCCGGCGAAGCCATTGAGGTTGGTGGCGGTGAAGGCCGGCGACACCAGGTTGACCTTGATGTCGGTCGACTCGAGTTCGACCATCATCGACAATGCGATCGCGTTCTCGGCCGCTTTCGAAGCGGGATACACCGGGCCGAACATCGAATGATACGGAAAGCTCGGGTCGGCGTTATCGGTGAGGGATCCGACACCGCTCGACACATTGACGATGCGCGCGTCCGACGATTTCCGCAGAAGCGGGAGCGTCGCCTGATACACGGCCAGTGTGCCGAACACGTTGGTCTCCCACACGCTCCGGATCTCGTCCAATGAGGCCGTGCTCGCCTTGTTTGCTTCGGCATAGTCCTTGAGGAAGTCGCCGTCTCCACGGTGTGCCCGCGAGATGCCGGCGTTGTTGACGAGCAGGTCGAGGCGACCGAACTCGTCTTCGATGCGCTGAGCGGCAGCGGCGATCGACTCCCGGTCGGTCACGTCTAATTGCAGGGGCAGCGCACCCTCACCGATCTGCTGTGCGGCCGTCTCACCGCGTGCGAGGTCTCGTGACCCCAGGAACACCGTGACGCCATTCGCCACCAGCTCTTTGGTGACCTGAAACCCGACGCCTTGATTGGCTCCCGTAACGAGCGCGATACGAGTTGGCATGCTCACTCCATTCATTCGGTACCGAACAATTATCGTTCGGTACAGAACAATATGCAAGTCACGCGTCGGCGGCGCCGTTGTACTCGTCGTCGGTGATGTGCTCGAGCCAGGTTGTGGTGTCCGTCGGGTCGTCCGCGTTCTCGAGCATCGCGATGTGCTCCATGAAGCATCCTGGGGCGGCCGCGTGCCAGTGCTCCTGACCGGGCGGTGTGTAGAGCGTCTCACCCGGATGGACCTCGATGATCTGTCCGTCGCGGGTGCCGAAACGCCCTACCCCTTGGGTTACGCGCAGGTATTGGCCGCGCGCGTGGGAGTGCCAGGCGGTGCGGGCGCCTGGCGCGAACCGCACGGTCGAGACGATCATGCGTTGGTCGCCCTCGTGGGGGAGCGCGATGGGGTCGAGCCAGACATCCCCGGCGAACTGCTCGGGAGGGTTCTTTGACGTTGGTATCGCCGGTTCGATGTTCATGCGTTCTCCTTCGTCGACGCTTCGGTAGCCGCCATGGGCGGGAGCAACAGCCCGTCCTCAGAGGCTACGTGCCGGCCCGAAAGGGAGGGAGTCTCTGTCGGTACCTGTATCGGCGGGGGCTCCCACGCGCGCTCGCGCGGACGTTCACTTGATGGCATGACCGATTGGACACCCGACGAACTGGAGGCCATCGCCTCCAGCAACGACCTGCACATCTCTCCTTTTCGCGCCGACGGCGTGAGCCTCGGTACGCCCACCTGGATTTGGTCGGTCGTCGTCGACGGCGCCATCTACGTGCGTGCATACAACGGCACGGGCTCGCGTTGGTACGGTGCGGCGGCAAGTCAGCGCGCCGGCCGGATCACCGCCGGCGGCATCGAGAAGGATGTCTCCTTCACCCCGATCGGGGACGAGCGGCTCGACCCTCTGGTCGACGCGGCCTATGAGAACAAGTACGGGGGCAGCCCCTATCTGCCGCCGATGCTGAGCGCGAAGGTTCGCGCCGCCACCGTGCGTGTCGAGCCTCGCTGAAAGGACGGAAACATGACCGACGAAACACCTGGCTGGACCGGTGGACAGCGCGCGTTCGGCGGCTTCGCTCCCGGGCTCGCGCACTACACAGACGAGGTGCTCTTCGACGAGGTCTGGGAGCGGGCCCAGTTGTCGAAGCGCGACCGCAGCCTCATCACCGTCGCCGCGCTCCTCGCAGGCGGGAACACCGAGCAACTGAACTTCCATCTGGCGTTCGCGAAGCAGAACGGCGTAGCCGAGAAGGAGCTGATCGAGGCGATCACGCATCTCGCCTTCTATGCCGGCTGGCCCAAGGCGATGTCGGCGATGGGCGTTGCGAAGAACGTCTTCACGAAGGACGACGAGCCGGAGAGCTGATCCCCAGCCCGCAACCTTCAGCGGTAGCGGACATGTCAGCCCACCGGATCGTCCGATGGTTGCGCCGTTTGGTCGACCGCGACAGCGTGCCGCGGGTACGCAGCCAGGATCACCGCCGAAACGATCCAGCACGCGCCGATCAGGGCGAGCAACGGGCCGCCCGCACCCGACGGCATCAGACCCGCGAGGCCCGCGCCCACCGCAGCGGCCGTCGCGCGAAGTCCGGCCGCAACCGTGAAGACCTGGGAGCGAAGCTGGCGTGGGCTGTGCTGCGTGCGCAGCAGCAGCATGGCCGCGACTCCTGGACCGGTCGCGATGCCGGAGAGGCCGACGAGAACGATGACCGCCGGAAGACCAGGCACGATCGCGGCGGCGATAGCGAGAAGTCCCGTCGCGATGGCGGCGACAGCCATGACGGTGGCGGCGGGAACACGGCGGATGGGCCGCACGGTCACGACGAGTGAGCCGAGGAGGGCTCCGATGGCGAAAGAGGTGACGATCCATGCCGCGTCGCCCTCGTTCCGCGTCGTCGCCATCGCGACCCCGATGGCCGCGATGGGAAGCGCGCCCTGGCCCAGCTGATTGAGGGTGCCGGACGCCGTCACAGCGGCGAGCGGACGATGCGTCGCGATGAAGCGGGAGCCGCGCGCGATCTCGCGCAGCACGCCCGGCCGGTCGGGATGCTCGGGATGCGGAGACAGCTTGAGCAGAGCCGAGGCGATCGTGCCGATAGCGGCGATGCCGGCCAGGACGAGCATCGAGGCGCGCCCGGAGGCGAACGTGATCGCCGCGGCGGCAATGGCGGGGCCCGCGACGCTTCCGATGTTGTAGGCGAGCGCGTCGGTGCCAAACGCGCGCTCGGCGGGCCCCGGGATGGCATCCGTGACGAAACTCGACATGCCGCCCATGAAGAACGGTGTGACGGCGCCCGCTGCGACGAGCACGACGGCGACGACGGGAGTCGGTATCCCGCCGAGGAAAGCGGCGAAGGCGAACGCGATGGCGGTGACGATTCCGGACAGCACCATGAGGCGGGTGGGGTGACGGCTGCGGTCGAGCATCACGCCGGCGATCGGGGCGGCGAGAACGCTCGGAGCAAGGGATGCCGCCACCAGGCCGCCGCCGATCGCGATGCTGTGCACCTGCTGCACCGCGAGCACCGGGATCGCCGCGGACGTGCCCGCGCTGGCGAGTCGGAGCGGGACCGCGGCCGACAGATACCTCGCGCTGTTCATCCGCGCCATTGAACCATCTACGGCCGACCGCCGCGGAACTCTATCAACCCGGCAGCCTCAGCGCGTGCACGATCGATGGCGGCGGCATGCAGTCCGACTGCCCGCAGGCAGGACTCGGCGACGAGGACGTCATCCTGCTCGTCGGCACTGCCCTCACGGCGCAATTGGATGATGACCTCGGCGATGTGGATGAGCAGCATGCCCAGCCGCCACTCGTCGAGCGCGGCGACGGCGTCCGGGCTGCCTGCTGCACGACCCAGTCGGGCGTACGCCGCGGCCAAGCGCAGCCGTTCCTCGCGGAAGCCGTCGAAGCGGGCATCCTGCACTTCGGGATGGAGGTAGAGCGTGCCGATGTTGTGCGGGCTGCGTCGCAGCGTCGCCGCATCGACGCTCGCCAGCGCGTACAGCGCGGCGGCCGCCGAGTCGCGGTCGACGACGCCGGCCTCGATGCTCCTCACGAAGTCGTTGGACGGGCGAACCGATCCGTTCAGCAGCTCGACGAGGATCTCGTCTTTGCCGGCGAAGTGATAGTAGAGGGACTGCTGACGGATGCCGACCCGATCCGCGATCGCGCGTGTCGACGTCGCGGAGAACCCGAACTCGACGAACAGTGCGGCGGCCGCGTCGAGGATCTGCTCACGTCCCGAGCGCTGCGACGGCGCACTCTCCGCGCTTGCCCGCGGGCGCCCCGGCCGGTTGCCGCTGAGGTTGGTCACACCACCGATTTTGTCATTCGGCACGGAGAGATCCGCGCCACGCACGCCAGCTGCCGTGCGCGCTGATGTCCTCCGCCTCGAATGTCGCAACCGCTTCGCAGAGGAAACCCGGCTCGCTGCGGCCGTCTGCGAGCGAGACCGGCCCGATCGTCATGGGCGCGGGAAGCCCGGCGACGAAGCGGCCGAATCCGGCGGCCGGCAGCGACCACAGCTCGCCCCTTATCGGGAACCCATCCTCGGATACGCGCAGCAGCCCGGGCTTCGCAGGTGTGGTGTTCAGCGCGTAGAGCCGGTAGTCCGGAGACGTCGTCACCTCGGCAACGAGGCTGCCGCCCGATGACACCAGTTGATGGTTGAGCGGCTGCCCGGTCAGATGCGCGCCGACGACGACGAGTTCGACTGCGGGCGCCATGAGCAGCTCGGCGATCTGCGTGAGCGCGCCGTCATGGAACGCCTCTGCCGTCAGCATGACCCCGAACGGCAGGCCGTCGACGGTGCCGGCCGGAATCGCGAGCGAACACATATCGAGCAGGTTGGCGAAGTTGGTGAAGCGGCCCATCCTGCTGTTGGCGCCGATCGGATCGGCCGCTACCTCGGCGATTGTCGGATGCCACGTTGTGGTGGGCGTGAGCAGCGCGTCGCAGCCGGCCAGGGCATCCCTCGCCTCTGCCGCAAGGCTCTGCAGTCGTTCGGCATCGTCGAACAGCTCGGCGGCGGTGTGGTGCGCGCCGCCAAGAATGATCTGTGCGACAGACGGGTCGAGGTCGCCCCCGATGTGGTCGCTGTGCTCCTGGATGTGTTCGCCGACGGCGCTGTACCTCTCCGCGACGTATGCGCCGTCGTAAAGCAGGGCGGCGGCGGCAAGGAGCGGTTGGATGTCCACGTGCACGATCTGCGCGCCGGCCGCGGTCAGCGTGTCGGCTGCGGACTGGAAGGCCTCCGCCCAGCCGGGTGCGAGCCCGGAGAGCTGGTCGGCGATCGGCACGGCGATGCGAGGGGTCGGGCCGATCGCATCCCGGGTTCGGGCGGATGCCTCAGCCTCGGGTCGCGCGAGGGGGTCGCGGTGGTCGTCCCCGGACAGAAGCTGCACGGTGCGCCGGGCGAGCCGGAGGTCTCGCGCGAAAACGGTGACGCAGTCCAGGCTCCGGCAGGCAGGCACGACGCCCGTGGTGGGAATCAGTCCTCGGGTGGGCTTCACCCCGACGACGCCGTTCAGGGCGGCAGGTACTCGGCCCGATCCGGCGGTGTCGGTGCCGAGGGCGATGTCCACGATTCCCAGAGCGACGGCGACGGCAGATCCGGAGCTGGAACCTCCGGAGATGCGCTCGGGGTCCCACGCGTTCCTGACCGCTCCGTACGGGCTGCGCGTTCCGACGAGGCCCGTGGCGAACTGGTCGAGGTTGGTCTTGCCGATCACGATCGCGCCATTGGCCCGCAGCCGCGCGATCGCTGTCGAGTCGGCATCCGGAAGATAAGCGAACGTGGGGGCCGCCGCAGTGGTGGGCAACCCGCGCACGTCGATGTTGTCCTTGACCGCCGCGACGAGTCCAGCAAGCGGAAGCAGCTCACCCGCCGCGACCCGAGCCTCGATAGCCTCGGCCTCGCTGACGCAATCCGCCTCTTCTCGCAGGCTGATCCAGACCTCAGGCCGGCCGGCCTCGTGGATGCGTGCATACGCCTGCCGCACCCGCGCAACGGCCCCCTGCATCAGCTCGCTCCGATCGAGACGAGAACCTGCCCGGGTGAGACCTGATCGCCGACCGTCGTGTAGACGCCGGCGACCACGCCTGCGATCGGAGCGGTGACGGCCGATTCCATCTTCATGGCCTCCAACGCCATCAGCTTGTCGCCCGCCGCCACGACCGTGCCCGGCGCGACCGAGACCTGCCAGACGGTCGAGGTGAAGGGAGCCGAAACCGCGACGCTGCCCTCGGGCAGGACGATCTCATCGACGACGGGCGCGACCTTCGACTCCTCTTGCCGGTCGAACTCGCCCGACGCGCGCCACCGGTCCTTCTCTGCGTCGAAGGCGGCGGTCTGGCGGGCGCGGAACTCGGCGATCGAATCGGCGTTGTCTGCCAGGAACCGCTGGTAGTCGGCGATCGCGAAGCTGCCGTCGGCGGTCTCGAATTCGCCGCGGCCGGCATCCGTTTCGGCGCGCAGTTCGAGCAGCTCCTCAGCAGAGACCGGGTACCACTGGATGCGGTCGAAGAACCGCAGCGCCCACGGGTTCTCGGCGAACAGGCCGCCCCGGCGGAAGCGGTTCCAGATCTGCACGGTGCGACCGACGAACTGGTAGCCGCCGGGCCCTTCCATGCCGTAGATGCAGAGGTAGGCGCCGCCGATGCCGACCGAGTTCTCGGCCGTCCACGTGCGCGCCGGGTTGTACTTGGTGGTCACCAGGCGGTGACGAGGGTCCAACGGGGTGGCCACGGGCGCGCCGAGGTAGACGTCGCCGAGCCCGAGCACGAGGTAGCTGGCGTCGAAGACCGTTCGGTACACGTCGTCGACGGACTCCAGGCCGTTGACCCGCCGGATGAACTCGATGTTCGACGGCGTCCATGGCGCGTCGCTGCGCACCCCGTTCATGTAGCGCTCGATCGCGAGGTGCGTGGCCGGGTCGTCCCACGACAGCGGCAGTCGTACGGTGCGCGAGGGAACGACGAGCTCGTGGGTCGGGGGAATCTCGGCCTCGAGCTCGCGTAGCAGGGCAGCGTGGGCCGTGGGCTTCAGGATGTTCGAGTCGGTGTGGATCTGCAACGACCGGATGCCGGGCGTCAGCTCGAGTACGCCGTGCGGTGCCTCATCCCGCATCGCCGTCATGAGGGCGTGCACGCGCATCCGCAGCCCAAGGTCGAGTTCGAGGTCGCCGTACTCGACCAGCAGGTTGTCGTCGCCGTCACGTCGGTACGTCACCGAGGGGCGAGCATCCGTTGCATCGAGGCGGAGGATGATTCCGTCGTCTCCGTCTCCGGTGCTGCCGATGAGCGCGGGTGACGTGCGTTTTTCGAGGGGCCCAGCGGCATCCGCTTCCCGCATCGGTACGAATCGAACGGTGTCGCCGGGACGCAGCTGCCCGATCTTCCAGAGCTCGCCGCTCGCGACGACGGCGGGGCAGACGAATCCGCCGAGCGATGGTCCGTCGGGGCCGAGGATGATCGGGGTGTCTCCCGTGAAGTCGATCGCGCCGATCGCGTACGGGTTGTCGTGGATGTTCGAGGGATGCAGGCCGGCCTCGCCGCCGTCGGTGCGCGCCCATTCCGGCTGCGGCCCCATGAGGCGCACGCCGGTGCGCGCCGAGTTGTGGTGCACCTCGTAGTCGCTGGCGTAGAACGTATCCATGTCGTGCCGGGTGAAGAACTCCGGCGCGGCGTGCGGGCCCTCGGTGACCCCGATGCGCCACGCGGAGGTGAGCGTGGGTCGCCGGTCGGCCGGGGTCGGGCCGCTGATCCGGCCGAGCCTCGTTCCCACGGGCAGGGCAGGATGCGGGGCATCGGAATCGGGAGATCCGGGCCGCAGCACGTCGCCTGGCATCAGGGCGCGGCCCCCGTGGCCGCCGAATCCGCCAAGGGTGAAGGTCGAAGCACTGCCGAGATAGAGCGGAACGTCGATGCCGCCTCGAACGGCGAGGTAACTGCGCAGCCCTGGGCCAGGGATGCTGCCGAGAGCAAGCGTGGATCCTGCGGCCACCTCGATCGGCTCCCAGAGCGCGACGGGTTCGCCGTCGAGGGAGGCGGGTATCGGGGCGCCGGCGAGTGCCACCAGAGCCGGCGCGGTGAACCGGAGGGTGGGCCCGGTCATGGTGATCTCGAGACCGGGTGCACCTGCCGGATTGCCGACCGCGAGGTTCGCCTCGGTCAGCGAGAGGGCATCCATCGCGCCGCTCGGCGGCACTCCGATCTGCCAATAGCCGATCCTGCCTGGCAGGTCCTGCACCGTCGTCATCGCACCGGCGTCAACAACCTCGATGCGCGGCTCGGGATCGGCCGCGCCGTCGAGAGTCGAGGTGGAGTGGGTTGCGGCTCGCAGCGGCACCTCGTCGACGAGGGACCGCAACAGCCCGAGGTTGGTGACGACTCCGTCGACGCGGCTCGCGTTCAGGCCCTCGCGAAGCAGATCGAGCGCGTCATCGCGGGTCGGGCCGCTCGCGATGACCTTGGCGAGCATCGGGTCGTAGTACGGCGAGACCTCCAGCCCGGTTTCGATCCAGCCGTCGACACGGATGCCTCGGCGTTCGGGCGAACCGGCGCCGGGGAAGACGGCCTGGGTCACGAGACCTGAGCTGGGAATCCCGTTGTTCGAGGGGTCCTCTGCGTAGACGCGTGCCTCGAACGCGCTTCCGGATGGCGCGAACGGCGCGGTGAACATGTCGGATTCGAGAGCGTCTGCACCGTCGCGGGCGAGCAGCAGCATCAGTTCGACCAGGTCGACGCCGTAGACCTCCTCGGTGACCGGATGCTCCACCTGCAGCCGCGTATTGACCTCGAGGAACGCGGCCTCCTCCCTGATCGGGTCGTAGACGAACTCCACGGTGCCGGCCGATCGGTAGTCGACGGACTCCGCCAGCGCCCGTGCCGACTCGTGCAGTCGGCGGCGCACGGCGTCGGGAAGCGCAGGCGCCGGTGCCTCTTCGATGACCTTCTGGTTGCGGCGCTGCAGCGAGCAGTCCCGGTCGCCGATCACGGCAACCCTGCCGTCTCCTGCGCCGAACAGCTGCACTTCGACGTGCCGTGCCGGTCGCACGAGACGTTCGAGAAAGACGCCGGCCGAACCGAAGTTCTTCGAACCGAGGCGTGCCACCCGGTCGAACGCCTCCCGCACCTCGGCGGGAGTGCTGCACGCCTGCATGCCGATTCCGCCGCCGCCGCCCGTTGCCTTCAGCATGACGGGAAGGCCGATGCGCTCGGCCTCGGCGACCGCTTCGTCCGCGTTCTGGAGCAGGCCGGTGCCCGCAAGCATGGGGACACCGGCGAGGGCGGCGAGTTCGCGTGCGGTGTGCTTCTCTCCGAACGCGGCGATCTGCTCGACGGTCGGGCCGATGAACGCGATGCCGCGGGCATCCACGCTCCGGGCGAAGTCGAGGTTCTCGGAGAGAAAGCCGTATCCCGGATGGATGGCTCCTGCCCCGAAGCGGTCGGCGGCATCCAGAACGGCGTCGACGTTCAGGTAGGACTCGCGCGCCGGCGCCGGTCCCAGGCGCACTGCGTGGTCGGCCTCGCGAACATGCGGTGCTGCGCGGTCGGCGTCCGAGTACACGGCCACGGTGCGCAGACCCAGGCGCGAGGCGCTGCGGATGATGCGCCTTGCGATCTCGCCACGGTTGGCGATCAGGAGCGTGTCGAAACCGCTCATGCTGCGTCCGTCCAGGTGTTCTCAGCCGGTTCGGTGACGATCATCCGCAAGGGCGTGCAGTTGAACTCGTTGCACGGGTTGTTCATCTGTGGACAGTTGGAGACGATCACGAGCACGTCGATCTCGGCGCGGACGGCGACGCGTTTGCCTGGCCCGGACAGCCCGTCGACGATTCCGAGGGATCCGTCTGCTTCGACCGGCACGTTCATGAACCAGTTCAGGTTCGAGACGAGGTCGCGCACGCCGAGCCCGTGCCTGGCGGCCTCGGCGAGGAAGTTCTCGCGGCAGGCGTGCTGAAATTCGGTGTGCTGCCCGTAGCGGAGGGTGTTCGACTCCTTCGAGCAGGCGCCGCCGATGGTGTCGTGGCGATCGATCTCGTTGCCCACGACCGTCATCAAGGGTCGCCCCAGGTTGGAGCGCAGCACCGAGTGCTCGCGGATGTACGCATTGCCCTGCCAGGCCAGCGTGTCGGGCACGGAGTACCGTTCATCGGTGTCTACGGCGTTGTAGATCAAGCAGTCTGCGGACTGGTTGCCGCCGACGTCGACGATGGTGAGCACCTGCCCAGCACGGACGATTGCCGACCAGGGAGCCAGAGGCTCGACCGTCTCATCGATGACGACGGCGCCGTCAACGAGTGGGCCAGAGGGGTCGAGCACGGTGCCTGGCGCGAAGATCGGCGGCAGGGGAACCGTCGTCGCCAAGCGGCCCGCCTGCGTGATCGCGGTTTCGGTCGTTGTCGTCGTGCCGGTCACAGTCCGCGTGCCTCCGCGTAGTCGATGGTGTTGAGGTACGCCCTGTGCGCCTCGGGCGTAGCGGCGAACCGCTCATCGAGCGGGCCGGTCGGCTCGCCTCGCCTGGCGTGCACGTGCAGTGGTCCGAGGCGGTAGCCGTCGGTGGGATCGAGGGGGTGCGCCACGTTCGCGATGAGCACGAGCAGGGGAAGCTCGGCCACCAGTTCCACGTGCGTGCCGGGCCCTGCCGATCCGGTGAAGGTCAGGGATCCGTCGGTTTCGACGCGAACGCCCTGAAAGAACGAGACGCTCGGCGGCAGGTCGCGCCCCGTGAGCCCGTGTTTCGCGGCGGCGAGTGAGAACAACGAGCGGCCGGAGGGCGATGGCCCGAATGGCGCGGCCGATCCGTACTTGCGCAGCACGAACTCGTCCGTCGTGGTGCCGCAGAACGCATCGTGGCGCCCGGAGGTGTCCGATGAGATCGTGGCCAGCACGCGTCCGTCTCCGGAGAGCAGCGGATGCCCCGTCGTCAAGTAAGCCTGCCAGGGGATCTTGACGGTATCGGCGACGTTCAATCGCTCCCAGGTCTCCACCGCGTTGTAGAGCAGCACGTGCGCGCAGGCCAACCCCGTCGGGTCGTCCAGCCGGAGGCGGCTGCCCCGCGCGAGCACCTTGTGCGTGTATCCGCCCGGCGCGACCGTCTCGGCCCACGTGAGGGAGCCGGCATCCATCCCTTCCGGCACGTGCGGGGACGCCGAGGCCGGCCGGTACGGCTGGAAGTCGGCCGTGCGGTCGGCCTGCGAACGGGCATCCGCTCGAGAGGCGAGCACGGAATCGGTCTGGTGGGCGTCCACGATCGAAGGCATGGGTGTGCTGCTCTCTGCTCGGTCTCTCTGCTCGGTGTTGGTGCTGGTCGTGCTCAGGCAGGCGAGCCGGTCGGCGCGCCGGACGGAGACCCCGAGACTCCATCGACCATGAGCGGCTCGGCTAGCGGCACGGCCGCGGTGATCGGGAGATGGCGCAGCTGGATGGCCCCGTCACGGGCCTTGTTCCTGGCGTGCACCGCAAGGCCGACCGCGAGGGAAGCGCCGATGAACAACACGGCGCTCCACTGCAGCCACCACGTCTTGCCTGTGAGGTCGTAGATCTCTGGCCGGGGCCAGGCGAGGTTCACGACCATGCCCACCTGGTAGAGCACGGCGAGCGCATTCAGCGGGATGCCCCAGCGGCCGAGCGTGAAGAGCGGCTTGCCGTCTTCGTCGACTCCCGAGGGGAATCCCTCTTTCCTCAACCTGATGCGCGCGACGAGCAGCGGCACCGTCACGCCCAGATAGGCGAGGTAGAGCATCGCGATGCACAGGCTGGACAGTGCCGTGAAGATGGCGCTCTGCCCGAAGTTCAGGGCGAGCGTGAGAGCGGCTCCGATTCCGACGACGATGCTCGTCGCGACCGGCGTGCCGGTTCTTGGCGAGACGGCGGAGAGCGTTCGCCAGAACGGCAGGGCACGCTCGCGCGCCATCGAGTACATCATGCGCGATCCGGAGGTCTGCACCGCGAGGGTGCAGGCGAACACGGCCACGACGACGGCGACCAGCAGCAGCCTGCCGAAGACGGGGCCGAGCCGTTCGGTGAGGATCCAGGCGATACCACCGGATGCCAGCTTGCCGTTGGTGAGGCTGGGGGCGGCGACGAGGGCCGCCACGATCAGGAGCGCCCCGCCGAGGCCGGAGACGACGACCGCACGCACGATGGTCTTCGAGATCGTCTTGCGTGGTGCGTGGGTCTCTTCGGCGAGCTCACCGGCGGAGTCGAAGCCGACGAGAACGTATGCGGCCATGAGCGACGACGCCAGCCACGCCCAGATGTAGGGCTGATCGGTTGCCGCGGCGCCCTGCGTCGTGAAGACGACGACGGGGCTGCGCTGCGGAAGGAGGAACAGCGCGACGACGAGCGTGATGACGCCGAGGATCTCGATCAGCACCCCGACGCTCGTCGCGATCGCCATCATCCGTACGTGCAGGATCGTGATCACGGTCGTGATCGCCAGCAGAACGAGGCCGAGGAGCACTGCGTTCTGCGCCCCGGTGGCCGAGGTGAGCGACGGATCTGCGGCGGGGCCTCCCACGATCTGGAAGCCGTCCCAGATGGCAGGCAGCACGGCCTGCACCGCGATGGCGGCCACGGCGACGGTGAGCACCTGCGCGATGATCATCACCCAGCCGGTGAACCAGCCGAACGTGGTGCCGGCAAGCCGGCTAGCCCATTGGAAGATCGCGCCAGCGATGGGCCAGCTCGCGGCCAACTGTGCGAAGTTGAGGGCGACCAGAAGCTGGCCGGCGAACACCAGCGGCCAGGTCCAGAAGAACGCGGCGCCGCCGAATCCGAATCCCAGGCCGAAGAGCTGGAAGACCGTGGTGAGGATCGACACGAACGAGAATCCCGCCGCGAACGACGAGAACGAACCCACTCCGCGACGCAACTCCTGGGCGTATGGGGTGGGGCTGAGCCGGGGTGGTTCGTAGGCACTCATGGGGGGACCTTCCGCAGGCAGCGCATCCGATACCTGTCATTTGACAGGTGCTTGGATGCAATGCTCTGCCGGCGTCGTTGCCCTGCCATTGCCCCGGCATTAACTTCTCGTTTCCCACTCCTCACCGTCGAGACCGATTGCACTCGTGCGAACGGCCAGGTCGCTTCCGTCGTCCCGGGAAGCAGCGAGTCGGCCGCTCCCAGCCTCCAAGGATTCGAGAAGCCGGCCGCTCAAGCGCTCTCGTCGGCCGTGCGGCGGGCCTCGTCAAGGTAGGCGTACGCGGTTACCCGCGAGATGCCGAGGCGTACCGCGATGGTCTCGACCGACTTACGCATCTGGGTGGCGCCGCGGGCATCCAGGCGCTGAAGTACCGCGATCTTCTCGTCGCGCGACATCTGGCCGACAGGCCTTCCCACCTCGCGGATGGCTTCGGTGATCATGGCATCCATGACCGAGACGAGGTCGCGCCCGAAGTATTCGTCTGGCTGGTCGGAGGATGCCGGCTCGATCGTGGGTAGTAGACCGTCGAGCAGGAACCGTGCCTGCTGCACGGCGCTCAGGTCGACGTTGATGCACAGCGCAGCGATGATGCGACCGGACGCATTGCGGAAGTACGTGCTCGAACACCGCAGTTCGCGCCCGTCGCTCGTGAAACCGCGGTAGCCGAACGCGTCGTGGTCGCCGTGCGGGTCCTTCTGCACCTCCAGGCCGATCGAGGTGGATGGTCCTCCTACCGCCCGACCCGTGACGTGGCCGTTCTCGATGGCCATGATCGTGTGGCCGAGGTCGACGTCTGATCCGTCGAGGTTGTGCAGCACCACCTCGCAGGAGGGTCCGCCCGCGGCAGCGATGGCGCGCATAGCCGTGCCGAAGGTCTGGAGCACCTCCGCGGCGCTCTCGAATGTGCTGGATGTCTGCATGGCGCCCTCTCGTCTCACCGCAACACTAGACGATTCGAACGAAAAGTACGGTCGCTAGACATTGTGTTCAATCGGCGCTACTTTGGCTTCCGGCTCACATCGGGCTTGGAGTAAGGAGGCTCTCATGTCCCAGGCGCGCAACGGTGGCGGTCTCTCCGTGAAGCAGAAACGGATGATCGCGGGCGGCTCCATCGGCACGCTGATGGAGTACTACGACTACTACCTGTACGGGCTGGCATCGGCTGCCGTCTTCCCGGCCGTGTTCTTCCCACAGGACGACAAGGTGGTCGCCCAGCTGGCATCCTTCGCCACGTTCGCCGTCGGCTTTTTCCTGCGTCCCGTCGGCGGTCTCGTCTTCGGATTCATCGGCGACCGGATGGGCCGAAAGACGACCCTGATGATCACGGTGATCGGCATGGGCATCGCGACGGCAGCGATCGGCCTGATCCCTCCTGAGAAGTCGATCGGCATCGCGGCACCGATTCTTCTGCTGTTCTTCCGCATGTGCCAAGGGTTCTTCGTGGGCGGCGAGATGGGTGGAGCGGCGACCATGGTGGTCGAACACGCTCCCGCAGGCAAGCACGGGCTCTATGGCGCGTTCCTCATCACAGGCGCCGGTGTCGCCAACGTCGTCTCCGCCGGCCTCATGGCCGGTCTGGGTCTCGGGCCGGCATCGTGGTTCATGACCTGGGGATGGCGCATCCCGTTCCTCCTCGGCTTCGTGCTCGCGATCATCGCAATATTGCTGCGACGCAAACTGGAAGAATCGGCGGACTTCGTCGAGACACGCGCTGTGCAGACCCAGGCCGGGGTGAAGAACCGGCCGCTCGTCGAGGCGTTCCGTCACCCGAAGAACGCCATCCTTGGCATCCTCATCGGCCTGCCGCAGTCCATCGCCGGCTACGTCGTGCTCACCTTCGGCATCGCCTACCTGGTGAACTCCAAGAACATCCCGGCCTGGGAGGGCTTCGCCGGAACGATGATCGTCGGCGTGCTGCAGATCTTCGTGGCGCCCGCATACGGCGCTCTGTCGGACCGCATCGGTCGGCGCACCGTCTACATCGCGGGATGCATCGGCTTCGCGCTCCTCGTCTGGCCCGCGTTCCTGCTTTTCGGCACCAGCAATCTCTGGCTCATCTGGCTCGGCATGGTCGTGGGCTTCGTCATCCCCGGTGTGGCCATGCAAGGCACCCTGCAGACCATGCTCGTGGAGATGTTCGACCCGGAGGCACGCACCACGGGCGTGAACATCGGCTACCAGCTCTCCAACACGCTCGGCGGCGGACTCGCGCCGTTCATCTGCACGGCGCTGGTCGCCGCCGCGAACGGACAGATCTGGCCCGTCGTGGTGTACTCGGCGGTCATCTGCGCGATCGGTGCCATCGCTACGGCCACGGCGTCGATCAGCAAGGACGGCGAGCGGCTGCACAGACTCGCCGGTGTGCAGGATGCCAGCGCGACCAGCACAGGAACGGCCGCGAGCGTCCCCGCGAACTGACACGAAGACCGGGGCCGGGGCGTGAGCCTCGGCCCCGTTCTTCGTGTCAGCGCTCGTTCACCAGGCGGGCGAGGGCAGGCAGTTGCTCCGGATCTTCGAGCGCGGAGCCGACGGCGACCACGCGCACACCGGCGGACAGAAAGGAGGGTGTGGTGGAGGCATCCATGCCGCCCGTTGCCACGAAAGTGGCCTGCGGGAAGGGACCGCGCATGGCGCCGAACCATGACGTGCCGAGCAAGGATGCGGGAAAGGCCTTGAGCCAGGTCAGCCCTTCTTTCAACGCGAGCTGCACCTCCGTCGCCGTGGCCACGCCCGGAAGCGATGGCATCCCCGCCGAGTGCGAGGCACGGACGATCTCGGCGTCGAAGCCGGGGCTCACCGTGAAGTCTGCACCGGCATCCTTGGCCTGCTGCACGTGCTGCGGAGTGACCACGGTGCCTGCACCGACGCGAAGCCCGCGCGAGCGTGCGGCGTCGGCGACCGCGCGCAGCGCCTCGACGTCGGTCGGCGTCTGCACGGGAACCTCGACGACTTCGATGCCGAGGTCCCATGCGGTCGTGGCGACGCTGAGGCTCCGCTCCACCCCCATGCCGCGGAGGATGGCCATGAGCGGTACGTCGTGGAAGAGATCGCCGAAGGCGGAGTTGTCGGTCATGATGCGCACCGGCCTTTCATCGTGGGGTTTCGAGAACGAAGTCGCTGGGGGAGAGCAGCACGAGGTGCGCGCGCTCGTGACCGGCGCGGAGGCGTGCCGCGGAGTCGGCGCCGTTCAGAAGGGCCGAAAGGTACCCCGCGGCGAAGGCGTCGCCAGCCCCGACGGGCTCGACGACCTGCGTCGGGATCGCCGGAACGAAGGTCACGCGGTCTTCGCCGTGCCCGCTGCGCTCGAAGTCCGTGCGCTCGAATTCCGTGGCGCCGATGGCGCCGTCCTTGATCACGAGGCGGTGCGGCTCGGGAAGCAGCATGCGCACCTCGGCCGCGGTCAGGCATCCCCAGAGCGATTCGGCCTCGTCGAGTCCGACGAAGACGAGGTCGGCACGCTGGGCCAGGGCGAGGAGCGCGGGAGCTGCGGGGTCGGACTTCCACAGCGGCGCCCGATGATTGACGTCGAAGCTCAAGATCGCGTCGCTGGACGAGACACGATCGAAGACGGCATCCATGAGCTCGGCACAACTGGGCGACAGGGCGGGTGTGATGCCGGAGACATGCACGGCCTCCGCCTTCTCCAACGGCACGGATGCGATCGAGGCGGCATCCATGCACGACGCCGCGGACCCGCTGCGGTAGTAGAGCACCCCGTTGCCCGGATCCTTGAAGTACACACCTGTGGGAGCGTGTGGGTCGACGGTGACCCACTGCACGTCCACGCCGCGCCGTTCCACCTCACGCCGCACGCGGCGGCCGAGCACGTCGTCGCCGACCGCGCTGACCCAGGCGCTGCTGAGGCCCAGGGCGGCGGCGTGCGTGGCCACGTTCGACTCCGCACCGCCGATGTGCAGGCGCAGATCCTCGGCCGTGGCCAGCGATTCGCCATTGCCCGGCGTGATCATCACCATCGTCTCGCCCACCGTCAGAAGGCGAGGCACGGGGGCGTCACCGGCAGGCTCGGGCGTTGCAGAACTCATGACAGCAGTGTGATCACCTGCTGCACATCGTGCAACGTCGGTTGTACTATTTGCACAGCTACCTCGACGTTGCGACCTGGACGCGCTCGAGAACGGAGCGACACAGATGACTGAAAAGCTGTCCACACCGGCCGCGTCGTCCGAGCTCCTCACCGCACGGGACAAGGGCCTCCCGGCGCGCGCGGGAGGGATGACCGCCGCCGACTTCCTCGCGACGCAGCCCCGGCTCTCCGAGTTCTGGACGCCGCTGCTCGTGCTGGACGACGCGGCGATGCGGCACAACATCGACACCATGGCCGCCTGGTGCGACGCTCGCGGCCTGGAGCTCATGCCGCACGGCAAGACCACGATGGCGCCCGCCTTGTGGCAGCGCCAGTTGGACGCCGGATGCGCCGGCATCACCCTGGCCACCATGGGGCAGGTGCGCACCGCGCGCAGCTTCGGACTGCGCTCCATCATGCTCGCGAACGCGGTGGTGGACGACCGGTCGCTGCGGTACCTCGCCCGTGAGCTGGCGGATCCCGACGTGCGCTTCCTGTGCTGGGTGGACTCTGTGCAGACGATCGAGGCGATGGAAGAGACGCTGAGCCATGCGGCGCTGCCACGTCCGGTGGACGTGTGCGTCGAACTCGGCGCACCGGGCGGTCGTACCGGCGCCCGCAGCGTGGCCGAGGCGACGCGAGTGGCCGAGCGCGTGGCATCCTCGGCCGTTCTCCGGCTCGCGGGTGTGGCGGGATACGAGGGCAGCCTCGCCCACGATCGCTCGGAAGCCGGACTTCGTGCCGTGCGCGACTACCTCGAGCGGCAGGTCGAGCTGCATCTGGGCATCCACGCGCTGTACGACGACGGGAACATCGTGGTGACGGCGGGAGGGAGCGCCTACTTCGACGTGGTGGCGGAGGTGTACGGGGCTGCGGGTGCAGGCGTGGACGCGACAGCCCGCCGTGGCGGTGGCCGCACCAGGTTCGTGCTGCGCTCGGGCGCGTACATCGTGCACGACGACGGCTTCTACCGGCGGATCTCGCCGTTCGACGAGGCCGGGACCAGCGCCGACGGACCGAGGTTCCTGCCCGCCATGCGCGGGATCGCGCGCGTGGTCTCTCATCCGGAAACCGGCCTGGCGCTGCTCGACGGCGGCAAGCGCGACTTCCCCTTCGATGAAGGGTTGCCTGTGCCCAGGGGGTGGGCGACCGAGCTGGGGGAATCGTGGTCGCCCCTTGATGGCTCCGCGATCTCGGCCATGAACGATCAGCACAGTTATCTGCGACCGGGTGAAGCGGTGCCGGGCGGCTCGCTGCCGGTGGGCTCCGTCGTGCAGCTCGGGCTGTCGCACCCGTGCACGGCCTTCGACAAGTGGCGGGTGATTCCCGTAGTCGACTCGTGGGAGTCGCATCGTGTCGTCGAACTGGTGCGTACGTACTTCTGAGTGACGCGTAAACGTGTGGCAGCGAACGGAAGGACCAGATGAACCGGCGTGAGGGCCGCCTCGTGCTGCGCGGCGGCACGATCGTCGATCAGGAGGACCTGCGGCGCGCGGATATCGCGGTCGCGGGCGGCGTCATCGTCGCCCTCGGAGAGGTGGCAGCGGAAGACGGCGACCACCTCGTCGACTGCGGCGACCGCCTTGTGCTTCCCGGCTTCGTCGACGCGCACTCCCACGCAGACGGCCTGATGTCCGATGACGGGGTGCAGCGTGCCCTGCTCCGCCAGGGCGTCACGACCGTGATCGCCGGGCAGGACGGGGTGTCGTACGCCCCAGGCGACGGCGCTTACGCCAGCGAGTACTTCGCCGCCATCAACGGGCCGTATGAGGCGTATCGCGGCGGAGGAGTCGCGGGCTATCTCGCGAGTGTGGACGGCGCATCCCGGCTGAATGCCGCCTATCTCGTTCCGGCGGGCACGGTTCGGCAGCTGGTGTGCGGTCGCTCGCGCGAGGAAGCGGATTCCGACCAGGTGATCGCCATGTCTGCTCTCGTGGAGCAGGGCATGCGGGAGGGAGCGGTCGGACTCTCCACCGGACTCGACTACGTTCCCGGGGCATTTCAATCCACGGGGGAGATCGCAGCGCTCTGCGAGCCTGTCGCTCGAGCTGGCGGCGTTTACGTCAGCCATATGCGCGGAGGGTATGAGGCGAACGCAGCGGCGGGCATCCAGGAGATCGCCAGCATCGCCGGACTGGTGCGTGAGCGGACCGGCGCCGAGCTTGCGGTGCACGTATCGCACTTCCATGCCGACGCGGACATCGTTCTGGGCCAGCTCGACGTTCTGGCGCGCCTCGGTGTCGACGTCACATTCGACGCCTACCCGTACGTCAGGGCGTGCACGCTGCTGGGCATGCCCTTGCTGCCGCCAGAGCTCTCGGTCCGCCCCGTCGCGGAGGCCGTGCGCGCTCTCGAAGACGAAGCCGAGCGCGATCGGCTTCGTCGGGAATGGTTCCCGCTGGTGACGCAGAACCCCAGCCTCGGACCCGGGTGGCCCGCCATGATCACGCTTGCCCACATCGATGCCGCGTCTTTCGCCTGGGCGCACGGGTTGACCATCGAGGAGGCCGCAAGGCGGGCGGGGGAGGATCCGATCGATTTCGCGCTCGACCTGCTGCGGGCATCCGGCTTGCGGGTCAACGCGGTCATGTCGGTACGTCATGCGCGGCCGGTGAGCGAGCTCGCCCGGATCTTCTCGCATCCGCGGCACGTCGCCGGCTCCGACGGCATCTTCATCGGCGCGCATCCTCATCCGCGCGGCAGGGGCACCTTCGCTCGCTACCTGCGCGAGTACGTTCGTGCGACCGGCACGTGGTCGTGGGCGGACGCCGTTCGCCACCTCTCGAGGACATCGGCGGAACGGTTCGGGCTCGGTGCTCGTGGCCGCATCTCGCTCGGCGCGGTCGCCGACCTCATCGTCGTGGATCCGCACGCGGTTGCCGACACCGCCAGCTATGACGAGCCGCTGGGCGAGGCGATCGGCATCGACGACGTGGTCGTGGGAGGCACGCAGGTGCTCTCCGGTGGGGAACTGGTGGATGCCCGCCCCGGCCGCGGGCTGCGACGTGCGGCCGGACCGGTTCGCGAGGGCAAGGGGTGACGGCATGTCTCAGAGCGTGAAGCGTGCGGCAGGCATCCTCGACTCGATCGCCGCCCAGCCGAAGTCGGTCGCCCAGCTTGCCGAGGAGTTCGGCCTTCACCGCAGCACGATGTTCCGGGAGCTGCAGACACTCGAAGAGGTCGGTTTCGCTCGCAGGAGGAAGGACGGCACGTATGCGCCTGCCTTCCGCCTCGCTGTGCTCGGTGCGGCGTCGCTCGAGAGCCTCGACCTGCGTGAGGCCGCTTACACCGCCGTGCGGAGGCTGCACAGGTTCGTCGGAAACACGGTGCACGTGGCGGCTCTCGTGGAAGACGAGATCGTCTATGTGGACAAGGTCGAGGATGCGGGCCGGGTGCGCCTGTACTCCCGCGTGGGTTCGCCCGTGCGGCCGCAGTGCAGCGCGCTCGGCAAGGCGATCCTCGCGGTGCTTCCCGAGACCCGGCGTGACGACGTGCTCCGCGGGGTCGACTGGCGCCGCTACACGGATCGGACCATCACCACACGTGACAGGCTGGATGTCGAACTCGCGAAGGTGGCGCAACGTGGGTGGGCGGCCGACGACGGCGAGTTCGAAGACGTCGTCAACTGTGTCGCGGTACCCATCACCAGTTCCGCCGGGGTGGTCGGCGCCCTCTCGCTCACCGCGCTCCGGGTCGTGCACGACCTCGACCAGCTCGAAACAAGGCTGCCGCTGCTGCAGGAGGCGGCCCAGCGCATCTCCCGCGAGCTCGGGTGACCGCCGGTTGGCACTCGGCGGAAAACGACCGGCTGCCGACGACAGAGCAGCCGCAGACAGACCATCGATGAAGGGAAAACAACCATGACGAAGTCCGCCGTCCACACCTCACGTGCGCCGCAACCGGCCGGGCCGTACAGCCAGGGCGTCGTGGCGAACGGATTCTTCTACACGGCAGGTTTCGGCCCCCAGGACCCCGCGACCGGCACCGTGCCAGACGGGGTTGCCGAGCAGACCCGTCAGGTGCTGCGCAATGTCGGTGCCGTGCTGGCCGAGCGAGGCCTCACCCTGGACGACTGCGTGAAGACCACGGTGCACCTTGCGGACTTGGCGGACTTCGCCGAGTTCAACTCGGCGTATCAGGAGTTCTTCACCGCGCCCTATCCGGTGCGCACGACGGTTGGGTCGCAGCTGGCAAACATTCTGGTGGAGATCGATGTCGTGGCCGCGCTTCCCGCTCCGTGAGGGCCGCCGGAACCCCATCGGGTGGGGTGACGGAGTCGGCGAGGGTTGCGATCGGTCGCGACGCCGCATGTTAGTTTGACAGAACAAAGTGTGGTAGCGTGGCGGTCATCGCACGCAGCAGCAGGAGGCCGTTCCACGCCTCGCGCCGCGTACACCGAGTCGACGAGGGAGTGGCCGAGGCATGACGGAAACGGGCATGGCGCACCAGCCGCAGCAGCCTGGGCAAGCCGCCGCCGAGGAGCCGGTGCAGGCATCCGCAAGCGGGCCGTTCGACCTCATCACGATGGGCCGCATAGGTGTCGACATCTACCCGCTGCAAGACGGCGTGGGCCTCGAAGAGGTGCAGACGTTCGGCAAGTACCTCGGCGGCAGCGCGACCAACGTCGCCATCGCGGCCGCCAGGCATGGCCTGCGCAGCGCCGTGATCACCGGCACGGGAGAAGACCCGTTCGGCCGCTACGCGCACCTCGAACTGCGCCGTCTCGGCGTCGACGACAGGTTCGTCAAGACGGTGCCCGGCCTGAACACGCCCGTCACCTTCTGCGAGATCTTTCCGCCTGACGACTTTCCCCTCTACTTCTACCGGGAACCCATCGCGCCAGACCTCACGATCACGGCGAAAGACCTCGATCTCGATCGCATCAGCGGCTCTCGCATCTTCTGGGCGACGGTGACGGGGCTTTCCAGGGAGCCGAGCCGAACCGCCCACCACGTTGCCTGGGATGCCCGTGGTCGCCGTCCGCTCACGGTGCTCGACCTCGACTACCGGCCGATGTTCTGGCCGTCGCCCGAGGCGGCGACCGTCGAGGTGGAGCGCGCGCTCGACCACGTGACCGTTGCCGTGGGCAATCGCGAGGAGTGCGCCGTGGCCGTGGGGGAGACCGACCCGCACCGTGCGGCGGATGCCCTGCTCGAGCGCGGCGTGGAACTCGCGGTCGTGAAGCAGGGACCACGCGGCGTGCTCGCCAAGACGAAGGACGAGACGGTCGAGGTTCCGCCGTTCGCCGTGCAGGTCGTCAACGGTCTCGGCGCAGGGGACGGCTTCGGAGGAGCGCTCTGCTACGGGCTGCTGCAGGGCTGGGACCTGCGCCGGGTCATCCGATTCGCGAACGTCGCGGGTGCGATCGTGGCCAGCCGCCGCGAGTGCTCGACCGCCATGCCCTCGACCGCGGAGGTCGACCAGCTCATCGAGGAGGCCGACCGTGTCAGCGCCTGAGGTCATCCGCGCCGATGCCGGGGCCCGGCGGTCGCCAGCGATCACCGACGACGCCTTCGCCCGGCTGCGGGCAACGCGGCAGCGCGACCCCGAGTCGATCGGGAGGGCGCTGGCATCCCGCACCAAGCGACCGCTCGTGCGCGACGATGGACGGCTCTTCATCGTCGCCGCCGACCACCCCGCACGGGGTGCACTCGGCGTGCGCACCGACCCGCTCGCCATGGCGAACCGCTACGACCTGCTGCTGCGGCTTGCCCTCGCGCTGTCCCGCCCCGGCGTCGACGGCGTGCTCGGCACGCCCGACATCATCGAGGACCTCGCACTGCTCGGCGCCCTCGACGGCAAGATCGCCGTCGGCTCCATGAACAGAGGGGGCCTGCGCGGGGCGGTCTTCGAGATGGACGACCGCTACACGGGTTACGACGTCGACTCGATCACGAGGTCAAAACTGGATGCCGCAAAGCTGCTCGTGCGCGTCAACCTGCAGGATGCCGCAACCGCGCGCACCCTTGAGCAGACCGCGCGTGCGGTGACGGCATCCGCTCAGGCGAAGCTGCCCATCATGCTGGAGCCGTTCATGAGCGAATGGACCGACGGCCGCATCGTCAACGATCTGTCGACGGATGCCGTCATCACCTCCGTCGCCATCGCCTCCGGCCTCGGCGCCTCCTCCGCCTACACGTGGCTGAAACTGCCCGTCGTCGCCGAGATGGAACGCGTGATGCAAGCGACCACGCTTCCCACGCTGCTTCTCGGCGGGGACAGCGATGCGGATGCCGACGCCACGTATGCAGCGTGGGAATCGGCTCTCGCACTCCCGGGCGTGCACGGCCTCGTGGTCGGTCGCACACTGCTCTACCCGCACGACGATGACGTGGCCAAGGCCGTCGACATCGCCGCCGCCCTCGTCCACGGCCGCTGACGGCGCAACCGCTCCGCAGCAGGCATCCTCGTTCGCCTCCGAAGGGAACACCATGACCAACACCACCGAAGCCCCCGCCCTGGCAGGCACGGGATCGGCCCTGCCCGTCGTCTCGCACTGGATCGACGGTGCGGAGTACCCGTCGGCAAGCGGCCGAACGGCCCCCGTCTACAACCCCGCGCTCGGTATCGAGGCGAAACGTGTGGCGCTCGCCGACCAGGCCGAGATCGACGCGGCGATCGCGTCGGCGCAGCGTGGATTCGAGGTGTGGAGCCGCTACTCGATCGCCAAGCGCCAGGCCGTGCTCTTCGCCTTCCGGGAGCTGCTCAACTCGCGCAAGAACGAACTGGCGGAGATCATCACGTCCGAGCACGGAAAGGTGCTCTCCGACGCGCTCGGCGAGATCAACCGCGGGCAGGAGGTGGTCGAACTCGCCACCGGGTTCCCGCACCTGACGAAGGGCGCGTTCAGCGAGAGCGCATCGACGGGCATCGACGTCTACTCCATCAGGCAGCCGCTCGGCGTCGTCGGCATCATCAGCCCGTTCAACTTTCCCGCGATGGTGCCCATGTGGTTCTTCCCCGTGGCGATCGCGGCGGGCAACGCGGTAGTGCTCAAGCCGAGCGAGAAGGACCCGTCGGCATCGCTCTGGCTGGCCGAGCTCTGGAAGGAAGCGGGCCTGCCCGACGGTGTGTTCACGGTGCTGCAGGGCGACAAGCTCGCGGTCGACGGACTGCTCACGAGCCCCGTCGTGCAGTCCATCTCGTTCGTCGGCTCGACGCCGATCGCCCAGTACATCTACGAGACGGCCGCGAAGAACGGCAAGCGCGTGCAGGCGCTCGGCGGTGCCAAGAACCACATGCTTGTGCTGCCGGATGCCGACCTCGACCTGGTCGCGGACCAGGCGGTGAACGCCGGGTATGGCGCGGCGGGCGAGCGCTGCATGGCCGTCTCGGTCGTGCTGGCCGTAGGCGACGTGGCCGACGAGCTGATCGACAAGATCGCTGAGCGCATCGGCCGTCTCCGCATCGGCAACGGTGCGGGAGGCGCCGACGGCGAACCCGACCTCGGTCCGCTCATCTCCCGCGAGCACCGCCAGAAGGTGGCCGGGTACGTGGACATCGCAGAGGCAGACGGCGGCAAGATCGTCGTCGACGGCCGCTCGGTGACCGTCGAAGGCGCAGAGGACGGATTCTTCTTCGGCCCGACTCTCATCGACGACATGCCGATCGCATCCCGCGCCTACCAGGAGGAGATCTTCGGCCCGGTGCTGCAGGTCGTGCGCGTGAAGACGTTCCAGGAGGGCCTCGACCTCATCAACTCCGGCCAGTTCGGAAACGGCACGGCCATCTTCACCAACGACGGCGGCGCTGCACGGCGTTTCCAGAGCGAGGTGCAGGTGGGCATGATCGGCATCAACGTGCCGATCCCGGTTCCCGTGGCGTACCACTCCTTCGGAGGCTGGAAGAACTCGCTCTTCGGCGACGCCAAGGCATACGGTGCCCACGGGTTCGACTTCTTCACGAGGGAGAAGGCCATCACGAGCCGGTGGCTCGACCCTTCGTCCCAGAACAACCCGCATCGCGGCATCAACCTCGGATTCCCGCAGAACGACTGAGGCGAAAGGCGAGAGCGTCACTATGACAGTGCGCAACGAATGGTTCTTCCCGAGGGGAGTCCTCGCGCGGGGTGAGTGGGAGTCCGTGGTCGACGACGGCATCGAGGGGTGGCGACACACCGGCATCCGCATCGCGCATCTCGACGACGGGGCCGCCTCGTTGCCCGCCGGCGACGTCGAACGCATCGTGGTGCCGCTGACCGGGGGCTTCGAGGTGGAGCACGATGGCGAGACCACGGCACTGGCCGGACGCGAGAGCGTCTTCGACGGCCCGACGGACGTGCTGTTCGTGGGTGCCGGCCAGACGATCCACCTGCACGGCACGGGGCGCGTGGCCGTCGCCGAAGCCGTCACGACCGACCGCAAGCCGAGCAGGTACATCCCGAAGGCCGACGTCCCCGTCGAGGTGCGCGGCGCAGGCAGGGACACCAGGCGGGTGCACAACTTCGGCACGTCGGGCGCGCTCGACGCCGCGGCCATCATCGCGTGCGAGGTGATCACGCCGGCGGGCAACTGGTCGTCGCATCCCGCGCACAAGCACGACGACGATGTGCCTGGTCGCGAATCGCGCCTCGAGGAGATCTATTACTTCGAGTCGGCCCCGGCCGGCGGTCTGAATGCGCCTGCCGACGCGGATGCCTTCGGCACGTTCGCCGCATACTCTTCGCCTGCCGGCGACATCGATACCAGTGCCATGGTGCGCACCGGAGACATCGCACTCGTGCCGTTCGGATACCACGGGCCGGCGGCAGCGCCTCCCGAGTACGACCTCTACTACCTCAATGTGATGGCCGGACCTGGCGACGAGCGCGCCTGGCTCATCACCGACGACCCGCGGCAGACCTGGATCAGGACGACGTGGGAGAGCGACGGAGCACCCCGATGACCACGCGACGGATGACGGTAGGACAGGCGCTCGTCGAGTTCCTGGGGCACCAGTGGACAGTCGACGGTGACGTGCGCGAGCGCACCGTGCCTGGCATCCTCGGCATCTTCGGGCACGGCAACGTGGCGGGGCTCGGCCAGGCGCTGAAGCAGTACAACGTGCTGCAGCCGGCGCTGCTGCCGTACCACCAGGCCCGCAACGAGCAGGCCATGGTGCACCAGGCGGTCGGATTCGCTCGCGTGCACCGCCGGCGCGCGACCCTCGCCTCGGCCGCGTCAGTCGGCCCAGGGGCGGCGAACATGCTCACCGGAGCAGCGCTCGCCACGGCCAACCGGCTGCCCGCGCTGCTCTTGCCCAGCGACACGTTCGCGACGAGGGTGGCGGATCCCGTGTTGCAGCAACTGGAGCATCCGCACGACATCGGGCTGCAGGTCACCGACGCCTTCCGACCGCTTTCGCGGTTCTTCGACCGGGTGCAGCGCCCTGAGCAGCTGTACTCCATCGCGCTGGCCGCACTGCGTGTGCTCACCGACCCGGCAGAGACCGGGGCTGTGACGATAGCGCTTCCCGAGGACGTGCAGGCGGAAGCGCTCGATGTGCCGGAGGAATTCCTGCGGGACAGGGAGTGGCGCATTCGTCGTCCCGTTCCCGAGCGATGGGCCCTGGATGCCGCGGTCGCGGCGATTCGCGGCGCGAAGCATCCGTTCATCGTCGCGGGCGGTGGCGTCATCTACTCAGGCGCCGAGGACGCACTGCGCGCGCTCGTGGAGGCGACCGGCATCCCGGTCGGAACGAGTCAGGCCGGTGGCGGATCGTTGAACTGGGATCACCCGCAGTACCTGGGGGGTGTGGGTGCCACCGGAACGACGGCCGCCAACCGTCTGGCCGCCGACGCAGACGTCGTGATCGGCATCGGCACGAGGTACAGCGACTTCACGACGGCCAGCCGCACGGTGTTCCAGAACCCCGACGTGACGTTCGTCAACATCAACATCGCCCCGTTCGACGCCTACAAGCACGGAACGCAGCTGCCGGTCATTGCGGATGCCCGCGAGACGCTGGCCGCGTTGCTGCCGGCGCTCGAGTGCTACCTGGTCGACCCCGCATACACCGAGGCGATCGACCGCGAGAAGCGGGCGTGGGATGCCGTCGTGGACTCCGCGTTCGAGGCGGGCGACGCCGAGTTGCCCGGCCAGGCGCAGATCATCGGGGCTGTGCAGTCCGCGAGCGCACCGGAGGATGTCGTGGTGCAGGCGGCCGGGTCGCTGCCGGGAGACCTGCACAAGCTGTGGCGCGTGCGCGATCCGCTCGGCTACCACGTGGAATACGCGTTCTCCACGATGGGCTACGAGATCGCCGGCGGCATGGGCGTGAAACGCGGGCTCGAGGCTCTCGGCGACGAGCGGGACGTCATCGTCATGGTGGGCGACGGCTCGTACCTGATGCTGCACACCGAACTCGCCACCGCCGTCGCAGAGGGCATCAAGATCATCGTGGTGCTCATCCAGAACGAGGGCTACGCATCGATCGGGCACCTCTCCGAGACGGTCGGATCCGAGCGGTTCGGAACACGGTACAGGTACCTGAATCGCGACGAGCACAACTTCGAGTCCGGCCGTCTGCTCGACGCCGTCGACCTCGCCGCGAACGCGCGCAGCTACGGTATCGACGTCGTCGAGATCGAGCCGGGCGCCGACGCGGTGGCCCGCCTGCACGACGCGGTCGTCGCCGCGAAGGCGCGCGAGGCATCCACGCTCATCCACATCCACTCCGACCCCTTCGCGTACGCGCCGGACGGTGGTGGGTGGTGGGACGTGCCCGTCGCGCAGGTGTCTGAGCTCGACAGCACACGGCGGGCCTACGACGAGTACACCGAACAACGCACGAAGCAGCGGCCCCTGCTCGGCTGAGCACCGCGAATCACGGAACAAGAAGGACGGACATGACGGATACCGCAGCGGTGCCTACCGGAACACGAGGCCTGCGCATCGGCACGGCTCCCGACTCCTGGGGTGTGTGGTTCCCCGACGACCCGCGGCAGACGCCCTGGCAGCGGTTCCTCGACGAGGCGCAGGCGGCGGGCTATCACTGGATCGAGCTCGGGCCGTACGGATACCTGCCGACCGACCCGCACCAGCTGCAGGACGAACTCGGCAAGCGCGATCTCGAACTCTCGGCCGGCACCGTCTTCACGGGCTTCCACAAAGGCGAGGAGCAGTGGCAGCGCGCCTGGGAACAGGCGGTCAAGGTCGCCGGGCTCGCACATGCGCTCGGCGCCGAGCACATCGTCGTCATCCCCGACCTGTGGCGCTCGGATGCCACGGGCGAGACCCTCGAGCCCCGCACGCTCAGCGACGAGCAGTGGCAGAAGCTCGCCGCCGGACACGACCGGCTCGGCAAAGCGCTGCTGGAGGAGTACGGAGTGCACCAGCAGTTCCACTCGCACGCCGACAGCCACATCGGCACACGCGGCGAGGTCGAGAAGCTGCTCCAGCTCACCGATCCGCGATACCTCAACCTCTGCCTCGACACCGGGCACTACGCCTATTACGGCGGCGACAGCGTGCGGCTGATCAGGGAGCATCCCGACCGCATCGGATACCTGCACCTCAAGCAGATCGACCAGGAGCTGCGCTTCGACGTGCTGAAGAACGATGTGCCGTTCGCCGACTCCGCGATCGACATCATGGTCGAGCCACCCGCGGGCATCCCCGACTTCGCACCCATCATCGAGGCGGTCAGCGCCATCGACGAGAACATCTTCGCCATCGTCGAGCAGGACATGCCGGGCGTCGACATCGAGAAGCCGCTCGGCATAGCCACCCGCACACGAGAGCACATCTTCGGCTGCACGCCGCTCACGCGCGTGCGCTGACCTACACCTCCACCCACAAGAGAGAGACCAGCATGACCACCAGCAGCGACCTGCGCGTCGGTGTCGTCGGCGCCGGAATAATGGGCGCCGACCACGTGCGCCGGCTGACGAACGCCATCACCGGAACGACCGTGTCGGCCATCATCGAGCCGGACGCCGGGCGCGCGCAGGCGGCAGCGGCCGTGACCACGGACGGCGGCCGCGAAGGAGCAGCGGTCTACCAGCACATCGAGGATGCCCTGACGGCGGATGCGATGGACGCCGTGCTCATCGCCACGCCCGGCCAGTTCCACGAGCCGGTGCTGCTGCCCGCGCTCGAGGCGGGCATCCCGATTCTCTGCGAGAAGCCGCTGACGCAGGACCCTGAGTCGTCGTGGCGCATCGTCGAGGCCGAGCAGAAGACCGGCAAGCACCTGATCCAGGTGGGCTTCATGCGACGGTTCGACGTGCAGTACCGGCAGCTTCGGGAGCTCATCGCCTCGGGAACCGCTGGCGAGCTGCTCATGCTGCGCGGCGTGCACCGCAACCCGTCGGTGCCCGACAGCTACACGCAGGAGATGCTCATCACCGACTCGGTGGTGCACGAGTTCGATGTGGTCCCGTGGCTGGCGGGTGCGAGCATCCGTACCGTCGAGGTCCACTACGGCAAGCGCAACGCGCTGAGCCCCGAGCGGCTGCGTGAACCGATCCTCGTGCTCATGCAACTGGACAACGGCGTGCTCGTCGATGTCGAGATGAACGTGAGCGTGCAGTTCGGCTACCAGGTGGCCACCGAGGCCGTGTTCCAGCGCGGCGTCGCACGGATCGGGCAGCCGGAGGGCCTTCAGCTGTGGCAGGACGGGCGGTTCGGCATCGCCGAGCACCAGAGCTACACCACGAGGTTCAAGCAGGCGTACGACGTCGAGGTGCAGGCCTGGGCCGATGCAGCGAGGCAGGGCACCATCGCCGGTCCCTCGGCGTGGGACGGATTCAAGGTGGCGGTCGCCTGCGCCGCAGGCGTGAAGGCGCTGAAGTCGGAGGTGCCGGTCGAGCTGAACCTGCCCGAAACGCCCGAGTTTTACGCATAGCCCGGTCGGTGCAAGGAGGAGCCCCATGGTGAGGATCGCGCTCGACCCCACGCCGTACCACTCGACGCACTCGTTCCTCGAGTTCTTCAACGTTGCGGCATCGGCCGGTTACGAGTGGATCCAACTCACCCCGCACCCCGACTTCGTCCCGTTCTTCGCCCACCCGCGAGTCGATGCCGCGTACCTGCGCGCCGTGAAGAAGCGCGCGAAGGATGCCGGCGTGGGCATCTCGTCGCTGCTTCCCGTGCAGCGCTGGTCGTGGCCCGACGAGCTTCCGCGGGAGGCGGCCGTGCGCAACTGGAAACGGATCATCGAGATCGCTCAGGAGCTCGAGGTCGAGGCGATCAACACCGAGTTCTCCGGCAGGCCGGAACGTGCGGAGGAGTCTGAGGCCGGGTTCTATCGCTCGATGGAAGAGCTGTTGCCGCTGATCGAGGCATCCGGTGTGCGCGTGAACATCGACCCGCATCCCGACGACTTCGTCGAGGATGCCCTCGAGGCCTGGCGCATCATCCGCGGCCTGGATTCGGATGCAGTGGGCCAGGTCTACGTCGCCAGCCACACCTTCCACTACGGCGACCGAGCGACCACGCTCATCCCCGAGCTCGGGGAACGACTCGGCGCGGTCTACACGGCCGACACCTTCGACCACCGCCGCTCGCACGGGCTGCGATACATCACGAACCCGCCGGGGAACGCCGCTCGCGTGCACCAGCACCTGAGGATCGGCGACGGCGACGTGGACTGGACCGAGCTGTTCGGCGCGCTGCGGGCATCCGGGTTCTTCGAACGCGACGACGCGATCATCTGCTCGAACGTATTCGCCGAGGACGAGAGCGCCGACGAGACGTCTCGCTACCAGCTCGAGCGCATCGGGGAGCTCATTGCCGGAGCAGCTCGATGACGGCCCGCGAGCTCGGCATCGGACTCGTCAGCGTCGGCTGGATGGGCCGCGCGCACTCGCGTGCCTACCGCAACGTGCGCGAGCACTACCCGGAGCTGCCTGTTCGTCCCCGGCTCGTCGTGGCCGCCGACGTGGTGGAGGCGAACCGAGCGGATGCCGTCGACCTGCTCGGCTTCGAGCGAGCAGTGTCCGATTATCGCGAGGTGATCGACGACCCGGCCGTGCAGGCCGTCTCGATCTGTGCACCCAACCATCTGCACCGCGAGGTCGCGCTCGCCGCAGCAGCGGCGGGCAAGCCGTTCTGGATCGAGAAGCCCATGGGTCGTGGCCTCGCCGAGAGCGACGACATAGCTCGCGCCGTGGCGGAAGCAGGCCTGGTGACCGCGGTGGGCTTCAGCTACCGCAACCCGCCCGCGGTGGCCAAGGCCCGCCGCCTCATCGAGTCGGGACGACTCGGCCGGATCACCAACGTGCGAGTCTCGTTCCTCGCCGACTATTCGTCGGAGCCGGAGGATGCCCTGACCTGGCGCTTCATCCGCGATCGGGCGGGTTCCGGCGTGTACGGCGACCTGCTCTCCCACGGCTTCGACCTCGCTTCCCATCTGGTCGGCTCCATCGCCGAGGTGTCGGCGGTGCAGGACACCTTCATCGCGCAGCGGCCGACGGTGACCGGCACCGCGATCGGTCACACGGCAACCGCAACTGGCGCACCGGCGGCGGTGGAGAACGAGGACTATGCAGCGGTGCTTGCCAGGTTCGAGAACGGCGCGCTCGGCGTGTTCGAGTCGAGCCGGGTGGCCGTCGGGCCTCGGGCGGAATACGTCATCGACGTGTACGGGACGGAGGGTTCGCTCCGCTGGGACTTCCAGCGCATGAACGAACTGCAGGTGGCCGCGCGCGGCGACCGCGACTACGGCTACACCACGCTCTACGCACAGCCGGGAGACGGCGACTTTGCGCGGTTTCAGCCTGGCGGCGGAACCGGAATGGGGTTCGACGACCTCAAGACCGTCGAAGCCGCAGCGTTCCTGCGCTCGATCGCCGAGGGCGTGCAGCACGGTCCCTCGGTCGCCGAGGGGCGCACGGCGGCGGCGGTCGTCGATGCCGCGGAGCGGTCAGGGCACACCCGGCAGTGGATGGCCGTCTGAGCATCACAGGCGCAACCGAACGCATGGTGGGGATGCGCCGCGCAAGAGCATGCCCCAAGCATGGGGGTGGCGCCGTCGGCAACCCTGAGCCGGCCTTGAGCACGGCACGCTCTCTTACCTGAGGTTCGCGCGGGAACATAGACGCAGGCGGGGTTCCCCACCCCGTACAGAACTCGAAATCCCCCTTCGAGTGAGGCCGCCTCCCGACCCGAACGGTGAGGCGGCCACAACTTTAATGGCCACTGCGCCGGCAACTGCGGCCCTGAACGGCCACGGCGCCGAACGGCCACGACTCTGAACCGTCACAGCGCTGAACGGCCACGACTCTCAAGCGTCACAGCGGTGACCGGTTGTCAGCGGGCGAGCGACGCCTCGAGCGCGGCGTCCGCTGCCATGAGCACGCTCGCTGCCGCCTCAACCCCCTCGACCCGGCCGAGTTCGACATCCTCGTGCTCGATGTTGACGTGCATCTCCGGGTCGACCTCGTGGAGCGCGCGAAGGAACTCGGTCCAGTAGCCGACGTCGTGTCCCTTTCCAAGGGCGACGAAATCCCACGATGACGGCCTCGGCCACTCATTCGCCCACTCGTCACCGCCCAGGTTCGTGCGCGGCTCCTCGGACGAAAGACGCCTGAAGCCGTTGTCGAGCACGCCGTTCAGCGCCACAGTCGCCCGGTTGATACGCACGTCCTTCGCGGCCGCGTGGAACACCAGGGAGCCGAGGTGCCGCACGACGGCGACGGGGTCCATCTGCTGCCAGAACAGGTGCGAGGCATCCAGTTCGACGCCGATGTTCGTTGCGCCGGTGAGATCGATGAGCTTGTGCACGCTGGCGCAGTTGAAGACCACGTTCTGCGGGTGCAGCTCGAGCGCCACCTTCACGTCGTGGTCCCGTGCCAGCCGGTCGATGTCGCGCCAGAAGCCCGCCACGATCTCCCATTGGTAGTCGAGCACCTCGAGGGCGGCCGAGTTCCAGGCGTTGACGATCCAGTTCGTCCTCATGGCGCCCGGCTCACCGCCTGGCAAGCCCGACATGGTCACCACCCTGTGCTGGCCGAGCCGCTCGGCGAGGCGGATCGACCTGCGCACGTCTTCTGCATGCTTGGGGCCGATGACCGGATTCGGATGCAGCGGGTTGCCGTTGCAGTTGAGCCCCGCGATCGAGACTCCCGTGCCTTCGAACTGGGCGAGGAAGTCGTCGCGGGCGGCATCGCTCACCAGGATGTCGTCGATGTTCGGCACGTGGACCGGAGGGAGGAACCCACCCGTGTTCAGCTCGATGCCCGTGAGACCGACACCGGCGACGACCTCGATGGCCTCGATGGCCTCCGGCAGCGTGCGGTCGTGCAGGATCGCGTCGTAGAGTCCAAGCCTCATCGTCGAGCGATCTCCACTTCCCGTCCCCCGTAGAGCGCCGACTCCGCAACAGCGGCGAGCAGCCGCATGTTGTGCAGGCCCTCGGCGAACCCGGCGTTGCGGGGGAGTGACTCCGACTCGGGGATGCCCGCCACCTCCTCGAGGAAGGCGCGTGCTTGGAAGACGAACCCGTCGTTCTGGCCGATGCCGACCCCGGGGGCATCCATGGCAAGCCCGCCGCGCCAGTACGGATGCTCAGGGCCGAGCACCACGGTGCGGTAACCGTTGACGCCGGCATCGGCAGTGTCATCGGAGAGGAACACGCGCACCTCGCCGGGGTGGCGGAAGTCGAACGACGCGGACCCGTTCTCGCCGAATACCTCGATGCCGAGCGTGTTCGGGTGTCCGGCCGAGACCCGCGACACCTGCAGGGTCGCCGTTGCGCCGCTTGCCAATCTGGCGGAGAAAGCAGCGATGTCGTCGTTCTCCACCGCCTCGCGCTCGTCGCTCACGGCGGCGCGCTCATGACCCACGACCGCACCGAGCGGCTTAGGCCGGGATCGGATGACGGTGTTCAGCGTTCCTCCGCGCACGGCCTCGATGCGGCTATCGGCCGCGAACTCGGCGAGGTAGCTGAGGTGGCTGCCGACATCAGCAAGAGCGCCAGATCCGGACGGGCCCTTGTAACGCCAGCTGATCGGCGCATCGGGGTCGCATCCGTAGTCGGTCCAGTAGTAGGCGTTGACGTGCACAGCCCGGCCGAGCCGTCCGGATCGCACGAGTTCGTTCACGAAGGCGAAGCCCGGCTGCCGCAGGAACGTGAGCCCGATGCGCGCTAGCGTCGGGGCGGCATCCGCGACAGCGACCATGGCCTGGGCGTCTTCGATGCTGTCGGAAAGTGGCTTCTCGCACAGAACGTGCTTGCCCGCGGCGAGGAGGCCCTCGACGATCTCGCGGTGCAGCGAGTTCGCCACGACGACGCTCACGACCTGGATGTCGTCTGCAGCGGCGATCGCCTGCCACGACGTGTCGTGTCGTTCGAACCCGAACCGTGCGGAAGCCTCTGCGGCGAGCGGTTCGTATGCGTCGGCGATCGAAACGAGCCGCACTGGTGGCAGCGCAGCGCGATACAGGGTGGGTGCTGCACGGTAGGCGGCGGCGTGCGCCTTGCCTGCCATGCCGGCGCCGATGACGGCGACGCCGATGTCGGTCACACTCAACCGGTCCTCCTCGAGCGGTCGTGGGTACTTGAGCGGCCACGCGGGCCCGCTTTGACAGTATGTCAGGTCATATTGGGAAATAATAGTATTTGTCGGATTGACAGAACATAAGGACCGTGTAAGCCGGGTGCGGTCAGCGGCCCTCGACGGCCGCCGAGCCTCTCGACCCCGTGCGGCTCGACGACACCCACACGACGAAGGAGTCGCGATGTCTCATTCCTCGACCGAGAGCGGCAGGCCAACACGCACGCTCCCGACCTTGACGCCAGGCCCATACCGCAAGCGCCTCGGCATGGTCGCGCTGATCGCCACGTTCGGCGGTCTGCTGTTCGGCTACGACACGAGCGTCATCAACGGTGCGCTCAACCCGATGAAGGCAGAACTCGGCCTGACCCCGTTCACCGAGGGCGTCGTGACCAGTTCACTGCTCTTCGGTGCCGCGGTCGGAGCGGTGACCGGCGGCCGCATCTCGGATGCCTGGGGCCGACGCAAGACCATCATTGTGCTGGCGGTGCTGTTCTTCATCGGTGCGTTGTTCTGTGTGTTCACTCCCGACCTGACGTTCATGGTCGTCGGGCGCGTGATCCTCGGCCTCGCGGTGGGCGCCGCATCGACCGTCGTGCCGGTGTTCCTGGCCGAGCTCGCGCCGTACGAGATCCGTGGCTCACTCGCCGGCCGCAACGAGATGATGATCGTGATCGGCCAGCTCGCCGCTCTCGTGATCAACGCCATCATCGGCACCATCTGGGGCGACATCGGATGGATCTGGCGCGTCATGCTCGCCTTCGAGGTCGTTCCGGCCGCTGCATTGTTCATCGGGATGCTCCGTGTGCCGGAGTCACCCCGCTGGCTGGCGGAGAAGGGCCGCATCGACGAAGCGCTGGAGATCCTCAAATCGCTGCGTCCCGTCGAGCGCGCGGAGCCGGAGCTCGAGGACATCACGGCCGTCGTGCGCGAGGAGCGCGAGCAGATCGCCATGGATTGGCGCAGCATCCTGAAGAACAAGTGGCTGATCCGCATCTTGCTCATCGGCATCGGGCTGGGCGTCGCTCAGCAGTTCACCGGGATCAATTCGATCATGTACTACGGGCAGAGCGTGCTGATCGAGTCCGGCTTCTCCAAGTCGGCGGCGCTCATCGCAAACCTCGGCCCCGGCATCATCGCCGTCATCGGCGCGATCATCGCCCTCCAGATGATGGACCGGTTCAGCAGACGCAAGACGTTCCTCATCGGCTTCTCGCTGACCGCGCTCTGCCACATCCTCATCGGGCTCGCGTCCCTCATGCTTCCGCCAGGAAACCCGCTGCGCCCGTTCGTCATCCTGTTCCTGGTCGTTGCGTTCGTCGGCTCGATGCAGACGTTCCTCAACGTTGCCGTCTGGGTGACGCTCTCCGAGATCTTCCCGCTGAAGATGCGTGCGTTCGGAATGGGTGTTTCCGTCTTCATGCTCTGGATCGCGAACGCGTTCCTCGGGCTCTACTTCCCGTCGCTCATCGATGCGGTGGGAATCACGGGGTCGTTCTTCATCTTCGCCGCCCTCGGCATCCTGTCCCTCATCTTCGTCTACACGCAGGTGCCCGAGACGCGTGGACGCACGCTCGAGGAACTCGAGGAAGACGTCACGACGGGTGCCATCTACCTGCCGGAGAAGAAGGCCGGCGCCGCAGACGCCGCGCGCTGATCGCCGCGAGCCGGGTCGTCTGCTCGGCAGGCCGCCCGGCTCGCCGCATGTCGACCAGGTCGACGCGGCTCACTTGTTGACGAGAGTGATCTCGAACGCGTAGAGGTCGGGACGGTAGCAGTGGTGGCCGTACTCGACAGCCTTGCCGTTGTTGTTGTAGGCGGTGCGGTCCATGGTGAGCACGGGGCCGTGGTCCTTGATGTCGAGGAGATCGCTCTCCTCGCGTGTCGCCGTCCGAGCCCCGATCGTCTGCTGCGCGACGCTGAGCATCGTGCCCTTTGCACGCATGAGCTGGTAGAGGCCGCGCGAGCGCAGGTCCTCGTCGGAGATGCCCGTGAACTCCTCAGGGAGGAAGTTCTCCAGAACCGCCAGCGGCACACCGTCGGACGACCGCACCCGTCGCACGTGCAGCACGGGCGATCCCTTCGGAACGGAGAGCACCTCGGCGATGTGGTCGTCTGCCTCGATCACCTCACGCGAGAGCAACGTCGTGCTCGGATGCTTGCTCCCGAGCTCGAGATCGTCGTACAGGCTCGTCAGTTCCACCTTGCGCGTGAGCGGTCGTTGCACCACCTGGGTGCCGATGCCCCGCCTGCGCACGAGGAGGCCCTTACCGACCAGCTCCTGGATGGCCCGGCGCACCGTCGGGCGGGACAGTCCGAGCCTCTCACCCAGCGCTATCTCGTTCTCGAGCCTGGCTCCCGGCGGAAGCACGCCGTCTACGATCGCCTGCTCGATCTTCGTCGCCACCTGGAAGTACATCGGGATCGGACCTGAGCGGTCGATGTCGATGAACAGCTCGGAGGGCAGGGTCGTCTGCCGGGTGATGGTCTCGGGCATCCGTGCTCCCTGCGACAAAGGCCGAACTTTGTCACAAGGTTACGTCATAGCGTTGCGGCGGCCCTATTCCACGAGCTCATCGATCGACAGCAGGTTTTCGCCGTAGCGCACGTAACCGCGGCTTCGGGGCTTGCCGTCGTCACCGAGGTCGAACCGCAGCCGTGCGCCGTCCTGCACGCCCGACCAGCAGGCCTTGACGCGCATCTCACCGTGCTCTTCGCCCGTGAGCTGAACATCGGCCTCGTACTCAGTGCCCATGGTCAAGGAACTGACCGCGCGTTCGACGCCGCTGTAGAACCGCAAGCCGTCGTCGCTGTAGTCGACGTATCGCACCACGGCCGAGGTCGGCGTGCCAGGGCCGCCGGCCTCACGCTCGAACTCCAGGTGCCCGGAATGCGTCCCTGCGATGCGGCCCGTGGGTACGGGTGAGGCGGCGCGCTTCAGCAACTCCTCGGCGGCGGCGCCCGTGACGCCGTACGGCACGGCTGCAGGTGTCGTCTGCGCGGCCACGGGTTCGCCCGGCACGACGTCGTGGAGCTTCGCGATCCGGATGCGCATGGCTGGCTCGCCGCCATCACCGCGGCTCCCGCGGAGGGTTTCCATCCACATCGAACGGCGTCCGTCCGGATGCCACGACATGGGCGAGCAGTACACCCATGAGCCCTCGGGATCGTTGAGCGCGACTCCCACGTACCCCGGATCCGTCATGGAACGCTCGATGTCGATGAGGGCGGGGCCGATGTTCCCCTGCCGGAACTGGCGCACGCCATCGACGCTGTAGACGTAGAGCGTCCAGGCCAGCGTCATGCCCACGAGATTGGCGTGGGGACGAGGAAGCAGGCCGAGGAAGGCCGGGTTCGTGCCCCGCGATGCGCGCGAGGTCATCACCATGCCGAGTCTCTCGTCGGGCGAGAAGATGGTCGTCTCGTCGTATCCGGGCGTTCTGGTGATGCGGGTGACGCTGCCGGTGACGAGGTCTTGCACCACCGAGTCCGTGAGTGCGCCACCGCCATCGCCCACGGCCGAGATGGCCGTGCCGCCGTGCACGAACTGCTTGACCTCACCACCGCGCATGGGCGAGGTGGTGAAGTATCCGGGCCTGGCGGCTTCCGGCGTCAGAAGGTCGGTGCTGCTGATGATGGCCGGATCGTCGATGACGTAACGGTCGGCGGTGCGCCTGAGTAGACCGATCGCCACGACGGCGGTCAGGTCCCTGCGCAACGCCGTCCAGGCGATGTGATCGTCGTGCGACACGATGATCTCGGACCAGTGGTGGGAGGTGAGCGGATCGTCGGTGAGGTTCCACGGGTAGTCGACCTGGACGAGTTCCGCGCTCGAGCAGTCGTCGATGCTGGGGGAGCACTCCAAAACGTAGTCGCCGAGCAGCACTCGCGAGTTGTCTGCGAACGGCATATGCCTGATGCCGTTGGCCGTCGGATGCTCCGGGATGCGGCCGGAGAAGACGGTGGTGAACCGCCCGCCGTCGTCGTCCATGACGGCGGCATTGAACCAGTCCTGAACCTCCGGATCGTCGTCCGAGCGATAGAACACGAATACCCGACCCGAGATCGTGTAGGTGGCGCTCACGACCCGTAGGCCCTGCGGCACCGGGACATCCAGGCTCTCGACGACGCCGAACTCGTCGGTGGCGATCTTCATGGGTTGCTCTCGCCCCTTCTCTCCGTTGCGGTGCCCGCCGTACGGGAACGGCGGGCGTGCTGCGACGGTAGCACCAAAATAGAATCAGGACACTATTTTGACGAGACAACGAAATCCGCGGCTTGACCGGGCCCTGATCAAGCAGTGCGTGCTGTGCGCTCCTGCGCGTGCGCGACGAGCTCGTCGAAGTCGGGGATGACCGTGGTCAGGAACTCGTGGAACGCCCGCTCCATGCTCACCGCCTCGCGATCGAACAGCCACTGCGCCTGGAGGCCGTTGAGCAGCCCGATGGTCTGCGTCGCGAGGTCCGCAGGCGACGCGCCTGGCCGCAGGAGTCCACGGTCGGCCAGTGACTGGAACGCCAGACGGTGGAACTCGCGCACGTTGCGGTAGTGCTGGATGTAGTGGGTGTGTGCCGGATGCTCCGGCGATGCCGCCTCACCCGAGACCACGGTGTGCAACTCGAGAAGTCCGGGACGCCGCTCGTTGTTGCGGATGACCGCGAGCATCCCGCTGAAGACTCCGACGGGATTCGACTCCCAGTCGAGTGCGTCGATCGAGGCGAGGAACTCCTGGTCGCGCTCGGCCCGCAGGTCGAGAACCGCGCTGAGGAGGTCTTCCTTCTTCGCGAAGTGATGGAGCAGCCCGGTGTAGCTGATGCCTGCCCGGCTCGCGATGTCTTTCATCGTGGAGCCGTGGAACCCGCTTTCGGCGAACGCCTCGATACAGGCCTCGAGGATGCGCTGCCGAGTGGCTGCAGTCTTCGCGTACGGCCCCCTGCCGCCTGACTTGCTCACGCTGCCACGATAGTCGCCGCGATGAAAATAGTGTTGCGATTCGAGATTCACGTATAGTGTGTGCACAACGGCGCCTGTTCTCGTGTCGTTCATCACCCAAAACAATGGAGTTTTTCGATGTCGTCATCCGAACCCGATCAGACAGCATCAGTCCCAGGTGACCTAGCGACGGCCAACGAGCGGGCCGCCGAGGCGGTGGCGGGAGCACGCCGGACATCCGGACCGTCGCTTGATCTCCCACCCGTTGCTCGCTGGGGTACCGGCTATCTCGCACTGCTGTTCCTTGCGCAGTTCGTCATGTCGATCGCGCAGCTCGCGCCCAGCACCTACTCGCTCGCGGTTCGTGTGCAGGCCATGGCTCCTGCCGACAAGAACACGATGCTCGCGCTCGTGCTGACGATTCCGGCCATCGCGATCATCCTGGTCAACCCGATCGTGGGCATCCTCAGCGACCGCACGCGATCCAGACTGGGCAGACGACGGCCGTGGATGATCGGTGGGCTGATCGCCGGCCTCATCGGGCTGACGGTGATCGGCGTGGCCCCTGGGATCCCGCTGGTCATCGTCGGGTGGACGATCGGATACCTGGGGCTCACCGCAGCGTCGTCGATGGTGATCATCCACTTCGGCGACTCGCTCCCCGAGAACCAGCGAGGCAAGGTCTCAGGCATCAACGGCGCCATCGTGCAGATCGGTCCGATCGCGGGCATCCTGCTCTCCGGAGCCCTCGTGCACATGCCGTTCATGTTGTTCTTCGTGCCCGGCGCTCTCGCACTGCTCGGCAGCATCGCGTTCATCGTCCGCATGAAAGACCCATCGACGCGAGGCGCATCCTTCGAGCGGGTGAGCATCGGCGGGATCTTCGCACGCATGGTCTTCAACCCGCGCAGGCATCCCGACTTCGGATGGGTGTGGATCAGCAAAGCCGCCACGTTCGTCGCGCTCTACCTCACGTCGATCTATACCGTCTACTTCCTGGGCGAGCGACTGCACCTCAGCCAGGCCGCGGTCGCCGGGCTCATCGCGGCCTCCGGTGGAATCGGCATCCTGATGACCATGGTCGGGGCACTGGGCAGCGGGTTCCTCTCCGACAAGATCCGCAGGCGCCGTCTGCTCGTGGTGATCGCCGGTTTCGTACTCGCAGCCGGGCTTGTCATCATCGCGACAACTGCCTCTCCGGTGCAGTACATCATCGGCGGCCTCGTGTTCGCGCTTGGCACCGGAATCTTCGGCGCGGTCGATCAGGCGCTCGCGCTCGACGTGCTGCCCGACCGCATCACGCCTGGGCGATTCCTGGCCATCAACGCCCTTGCCAACGAGATTCCGAAGGCCATCGCGCCCGTGGTCGCCGGCCTCCTGGTCTTGCTCGCAGGTGGCCAGTATCAGTTCGTCTACATCGCCGCCGCCGTGCTGGCTCTGGCAGGAGGGCTGCTGGTGCTTCCCGTCAAGAGCGTTCGGTAGAAGCGTCGCCTGAGGTCGGCATCCTGCAGTAGGGGATGCCGACCTCAGTCGTGCTCGCCGGCACCGGGCTTGCGGCCCTGAAGACCGAGCCAGCGCCCGCGCAGATAGTGGGCAGCAGCCTTCGGCTTGCGGTCGCGCGTGAAGACGCCCTTCTTGTTGCCCTCGACGCGGTGGATGCCGTTGCCTGTGGCGAAGTCGGCGAAGTTCCAGACTTGCTCGCCGACGAACTGCGGAAAGCGGTCGAAGACGCGGTGGTTCATCTCGAGGTACGCGGTCTGGTACTCCTCGGTCCACGCGGCATCCCAGACCGAGTGGACGCCAGGCTGGGTGTCGGCGCCATACTCGGTCATCATGATCGGCTTGCCCGTGCGCTCGATCCACCCGGCGATGTCGCCATGCAGGTAGCGCTCGGCCGTGGCGAGATCGCCTGTGGCGATGTACCACCCGTAGTACCTGTTCAGACTGACGACGTCGAACAGGTCCACGATCCGGTCGTTCTGATACGTAGCGAACATCACGACGGCATAGGTGAGCGGGCGAGTGGGGTCCAGCTGCCTGGCGAGCGTGACGAGCGGCTGGAAGTACTCGCGCGCGCCCTCCTCGTTCGATGCTGGCTCGTTCGCGATGCACCACATCACCACGGACGGATGATTGCGGTCTCGCTCGATCAGCTCGCGCAGGTGCTGCGCGTGGGCCGCCTGCGTGTGCGCACCTGCGTACTGTTCGGAGAAGGTGGGGAAGGGCGGTGTGCCCGTCATGCCCCCGACCACGCCCATGTTCAGGCCGACCGCTGCGGTCTCGTCGATCACGACGATGCCGTGCCGGTCGGCGAATTCCAGCACCTCTTCGGCGTAGGGGTAGTGCGAGGTGCGGAACGAGTTCGCGCCCGTCCATTCCAGCAGCTGGAAGTCGTGCACGAGGTAGGCGTCGTCGTGCCCCTTGCCGCGCACTGGAGAGTCCTCGTGCTTGCCGAAGCCAGTGAAGTAGAACGCTTCCCCGTTGATGAGGAACTCGTGGCCGCGCACTTCGACGGTGCGGATGCCCACGGCCAGCGAGTAACTGTCGGTCACCTGTGTGCCCTCGGTGATCGCCGGGTCCACCAGCTCGACCGCGAGTTCGTAGAGGTAGGCGGCGCCAGGCTGCCACAGCACGGCGTCCGGAACGAGCATCCTTCCCGAACGACCGTCGGATCGCGCAACCGGCCCGCCCGAGGCATCCGTGAGCCGCACTCGCACGTCGAGGCCCTCTGGCGCGTCGACGCGGTAGTCGACGACACCGGTCGTGCCGTCGCGGTCGGTCACGACGACGATGTCGTCGATGCTCAGCCTGGGTCGGCTGTGCAGCCATACCGAGCGCGCCAGACCTGCGTAGTTGTAGAAGTCGTGGAAGTACGTCTGCCTGCGGCGCCCGTCGAGTCCCACCTCGATCTTTCCGGGGGGAATGGTCTCGTTGCTCAGCTCTCCGCTCACCGCGACCGTGAGCCGGAACTCGTCGCCAGGGCGCACGTGGTCGGTGACGTCGATGTCGAAGGGTGTGTATCCGCCGACATGTTCACCGACGAAGACGTCGTCGACGTAGACGCGTGCCGCGTGAGTCGCGGCGTCGAAACGTAGGAAGACCCGTTCGCCTGACCAGCCGCGGGGAACGCGCACCGGCCGCTGGTAGTAGACCCAACCGACGTGGTCTCTTATCTCAGGGTCGGTGAACAGATCGTTGTAGCTGGCGGGCACCGCCGCCTCGAGCCGTGTCGAGAGCCGATCCCGCCAGGGCGATTCCCCTACCTGGGTGTCGATGCCGAACAGCCAGACGCCGTCCAGATTGACCAGTTCGCGGGTCGGAGTGGGCTTCGGTTTCAGCATGGACCCTCCCAGGGCGGTTCGTCAGTTCAGGGCGTTGCGCGTGGCGACCGCGCCCAGCCAGTTCAGGCTCGGCTTCGGTGAGCGTACGAATGTCTCGCGATCCACGGCCACGAGTCCGAACGTCGGCTCCCAGTGACCCCACTCGAAGTTGTCGAGCAGGCTCCAGTGCAGGTACCCGCGCACGTCGATGCCGTCGGCCATCGCGTCGTGCAGCCCGCGGAGCGCCTCGTGCGTATAGCGGATCCGCTGCTCGTCGTCGGCCGTGGCGATGCCGTTCTCGGTGACCAGGATCGGCACGCCCCCGGTCACCTCGGCGGCATGGCGCACGGCCATGCCGAGCGAGTCTGGCCGGAACGCCGTGCCGACGAGGGTGTTGTCCGGGCGTTGCGGATGCGGCACGAGTCCGTGCTCGTCAACCTGTTGGCTCGTGTAGCACTGCACGCCGACCCAGTCGTCGTCTCTCGCGCCCTCCCAGAACAGATCCTCTTTGCCGTACCGGATCTCTTCCAGCTTCTTCTCGCCGCCCGGTGCGGCCGTCAGGGCACCGGCCGCGATCGTCCAGCCCACCTTCGCGTCGCTGTTCGCACGCACGGCGTCTCGAGCGCCGTGATGGATGTCGACGAGCACGGCTCCGATGGCGGGATCGGCGTAGGCGAGGAACTCGTTGCGAGCCCGTTGCTCGCGGTCCTGGTCGCTCACGTTCGAGTCGCCGACGGCATCCACCGTCGGGCTCTGCCAACGGTCGCCCTGCTGCGCCTGCATGCGCCGCATCGCCGTGATGATGGCGGCCTGCATGTTCGGCTCGTTCATCGTGGCGACCCACTCGACTCCGCCGAGAATGCTGCACGCCTTCGTCACGAACCGCACGAACGCATCACCGGCGTCCGGGGCCATCCAGCCCCCGGCCTGTGCGAACCACAGCGGTGTGGTGAAGTGCTGCAGCGTGACGACGGGCGTTAGGCCACGCTCGAGACAGGCCTCGATCATTCGCCGATAGTGCGCCAGCTCCGCGTTCGAGAAGCGGCCGGGTATCGGTTCGATGCGCGCCCACTCGATGCCGAAGCGGTAGGAGGTCAACCCGGCGTCGGCGAGCAGGTCGATGTCTTCCCGGTAACGGTGGTAGCTGTCGCATGCGTCGCCCGAGAGCTCCATGCCAGGCGTGACCTGCTCCTGCGCCCACCAGTCGCTGCCCAGATTGTTGCCCTCGATCTGGTGCGGCGCGGTGGCAGCACCCCAGAGAAAGCCGTCGGGAAAGCTCGTCATCGCACATCCTCGAGTCGTCTGGCCGCGCCGAAGGACTCGGTCGGCCGAAAGGAATCCGGGTGTGGCGACACTAACATGAATTTAGATACGCAATACTATTTTCGTGAGTCGACGACGACGCGTTAGGAGCGTGCCCATGCCGAGCACAGCGCCCCATCTACTGACAATCGATGCCGGCGGGGACGGGTTCCCCGTCACGGATGCCTCGCCGCGGCTCTCCTGGAGCTCACAAGTCGAAGCGGACGAGTTCGAGCTGGAGTCGGAGGTCGACGGTCTGCGGCAGCATGCGGTCAAGGCAGCGACCTCGTGCTTCGTCGCCTGGCCGTGGGGCCGGCTGCCCAGTCGTAGCAGCGTGCGCTGGCGGGTGCGTGTAGTCGGGGGCGAGTGGTCGCCGTGGCATTCCTTCGAGGTGGGCCTTCTGAACGATGACTGGAGTGCGGACTGGATCTCGCCGGTCGAAGAGCCGGCGCAGCCCGGGCACCGGCCGGCACACGTGCTCTCGACGGTGTTCCGGCTCGACGCAGCGGTCGTACGCGGTCGTCTGTACGCGACGGCGCTCGGCGTGTACGAGGCGTTCGTCAACGGGACGCGGGTCGGAACCACCGAGCTTGCACCCGGGTCGACCTCCTACGACCGCACCGTCTACGCGCAGGCCCACGACGTCGGATCGCTTCTCGTGATGGGAGCGAACCGCCTCGAGCTGGTCGTGTCAGACGGCTGGTATCGCGGGCAGGTGGGAGCATTTCGCGCTCCAGCAGACTGGGGTGACCGCCTGGCGGTGCGTGCTGAGCTTCACCTCGAGACCGCAGACGGAAGCAGCTGCGTCGTTCGAACGGGCGACGGATGGGAGTCGCGGCCGAGCGCGATCGTCCGCGCCGACCTGATGGACGGTCAGACGACCGACTTCACGGTTGGCGATGGGGAGGCGCTTGCGGCGGAGCACGCTGACGGCCCGTTCCCGTCCATCGGCTGGTCGCCCGCGCCTCCCGTGCGGGTCGTGGAGACGCGCACCGCCGAGTCGGTCACGCAACACGACGACGGCACGGTCATCGTCGACTTCGGGCAGAACGCGTCCGGATGGATCTCGCTCACGCAGCTCGGTCCCCGCGGCTCGCGCACGGTGATCGACTACGGAGAGCACCTCCGCCCTGGCGGTGACCTCGACCTCTCGCACCTCGACGCTGTAGAGCCCGGCAAGGCGCCTGTGCCTTTCATGCAGCGTGACGAGGTGGTCTCCTCTGGCCGGGTGGGGGAGCGTTTCGAGCCGCGGCATACGGTGCACGGCTTCCGCTACGCCAGGCTGCGGCGCATCGACGGCCCGCTCCGGCTGGACGCCGACGCCATCGTCATGCGCGTCGTGCACACCGACCTGCGCGCGACGAGCTCGTTCGAGTGCAGCGACCCCGACCTGAACCGGCTGCTCGAGGTGGCCGACTGGAGCTTCCGTGGCAACGCGGTCGACGTGCCTACAGACTGCCCCACCAGGGAGCGGCTGGGCTGGACGGGCGACTATCAGGTCTTCGCGCCGACGGCCGCCCGGCTCTACGACGTGCTCGGCTTCAGCCGCAAATGGCTGCAGTCCGTGCGCGACGATCAGCTCGACGACGGCCGCATCGCGAATTTCTCTCCGGATGGCCGCCGCGTGAGACACCACCTCGATTCGCGCATAGCGATGATGACGGGCTCGGCGGGCTGGGGCGACGCCATCGTCTCGGTGCCGTGGACGATGTGGACGGTCTACGGCGACAGCTCCGTGCTCGCGGAGAACTGGGATGCCATGCGCCGCTGGGTCGAATGGGCCCTGTCCGTGGCACGCACCCAACGGCATCCGTCTCGTGTCCAGCGCTCGCCGGAGCCGGCAGCCCATGAGCAGTACATCTGGGATGCCTCGTTCCACTGGGGCGAGTGGCTGGAACCGGCCCCGCGCGCGGCCGACGGAGCGCCCGTCAATCCCGTGCAGGCGGACCCGGTCGGATGGTTCACCGCCGACAAAAGCGAGGTGGCGACCGCATACCTCTATCAGTCCACGGGGCGGCTCGGCCGCATAGCTGCGCTGCTGGGTCGCGATGCTGACGCGGCACGCTACGACGAGCTCGCCTCACGAATCAAGGATGCATGGCAGCGTGAGTTCCTCGACGAGCGCGGGCGCACCCGGGCCGACACGCAAGCAGCGTACGTTCGGGCGCTGGCGTTCGGACTCGTTCCGGTCACGCTGCGGGCCGCGGCGGCGGAGCGGCTCATCGAGCTCATCCACCTGGCGGGGGACCACCTCGCGACCGGGTTCCTGTCCACTGCCGACCTGCTGCCCGTGCTCGTCGACACGGGACACGCGGATGTCGCCTATTCGGTTCTCCTGCAGCGCACGTCTCCATCGTGGCTAGGCATGCTCGATCGGGGTGCGACGACGATCTGGGAGGACTGGGACGGCGTAACCGACGACGGTAGGGCCCACGACTCGCTCAACCACTACAGCAAGGGCGCTGTCGTCAGGTTTCTCCACACGCACGTACTCGGCCTGCGGCAGACGGAGGACGACGTCGCGTGGCGGCACGTCGTGATGCAGCCGGCCATGGGCGGCGGACTCCGCTTCGCTCGTGGGCACTACGACTCGCAGCGCGGCCGCGTCGAGGCGTCATGGCGGCTGGAGGGCGACGAGTTGGAGCTCGACGTGCTGCTTCCGCCGCGCACGAGGGGCCGGATGGTCTTTCCAAGCGGCGAGTCGGTGGAGATCGGCCCCGGCCGCACCGTCGAACGACGACGGGCGGCCCCCGTGGCTTGCTAGCGCCTGCGGCGCTTCCGCCGCGTGCGAGCTGTGGGCCATCGAGCTCGAACCCTGGATCGTATACGATATTGAGCACGCGGAAGACGAGGATGTACGACTGTGATGGAGCCCGAGCGGCACGCGGCGATCGCCGACGAGCTGTTCGCCGCCCACCGGGCGAGGAGCATCCTGCCGCGACTGACCGTACGTGATCCGGGCATGACGGTCGACGATTCATATGCCGTGCAGAGCATGTGGGCCAAGCGCCGCATCGAGGCGGGACACCAGGTCGCCGGTCACAAGATCGGGCTCACCTCCAAAGCCATGCAGGCCGCTACGGGCATCACCGAGCCCGACTACGGCGTCATCTTCGACGATCAGGTCTTCCCGTCCGGCTGCACCGTCGAGTTCGACGCCTTCTCCAACGTGCGCATCGAAGTCGAACTCGCCTTCGCCCTCAGCAAACCGCTGAGCGGCGAAGGATGCTCCATCGACGACGTTCTCGACGCCACCGACTACGTCGTGCCCGCCTTGGAGATCCTCAACTCGCACCTGGAGCTCGAGGGCCGCACCATCGTCGACACCATCGCGGACAACGCGGCCCTCGGCGCCATGGTCGTGGGCGACGTGCACATGACTCCCGCAGAGGTGGACCTGCCGTGGGTGGCCGCGCTGCTGGAGCGCAACGGCGAGGTCGAGGAGACGGGCGTCGCCGCAGGCGTGCTCGGGCATCCGGCCCGCGGGGTCGCGTGGCTGGCCGGCAAGCTGGCGCGGCACGGAGGCGGCCTGGCCGCAGGCGAGCTCGTGCTCGCGGGGTCCTTCACCAGGCCAATGTGGGTGCACCGCGGCGACGAGGTGCGGGCGGTCTACCGGGGGATGGGAGAGGTGACGTGCCGGTTCGAATGACGCTTCCGCCGACGCTGCCGCAGGTGCTCGCTCAGGCCGAGCGGCCGCTGGCGGGCATGTGGGTGGTCTCGGCGAGCCCGCTCATCGCGGAGATAGCGGCGGGCAGCGGTCTCGACCTGCTGCTGATCGACGGCGAGCACTCCGCGAACTCGCTCGCGAGCATCCAGCTGCAGCTTCAGGCGGTCGCCGCCTACCCGGTGACGCCACTCGTACGCGTTCCGTTCGGCGACACCGTGCTCATCAAGCAGTACCTCGACCTGGGCGCGCAGAACCTCATCGTGCCGATGGTCGACACGGCGGTGCAGGCGGAGCAAGTCGTGCGCGCCATGCACTACCCGCCCCGTGGGGTGCGCGGCGTGGGCAGCTCCCTTGCCAGGAGCGCTCGGTGGAACCGGGTCGACCGCTATCTGGCTCACGCGCCAGAGCACGTCTCGCTGACCGTGCAGATCGAGTCGGTGTCGGCCGTGGAGAACGTGGAGTCGATCGCCGCCGTCGAGGGTGTCGACGCACTGTTCGTCGGCCCGGCCGACCTCTCCGCTTCGATGGGCCTGCTCGGCCAGCAGACGCACGCTGACATCGTCTCCGCTGTCGAGCACGTCATCGCCGTCGGATCGCACACCGGGCGTCCGGTCGGCGTCAACGCGTTCGACCTCGACATGGCGCAGCACTACCTGGATGCCGGTGCGCGCTTCGTGTTGGTCGCCGCCGACGTCACGATGCTGGCGCGTGGATCGGAGGCGCTCGCCGACCGGTTCTGCGTTGAGCCGCTGCCGGGAGCCGAGGAGCGATGATCGCCCAAACTCCTCCAGAGCGTGATCGTCCGGCGGGCGTCGAGCCTCTGCCTGCCGAGTTGCGTGCGACGCTCGACGGGGTGGCCACGGCCACGCTGAGTGCTGTGCTGCGCGCCCGCGGATACCCGGATGTCTTCATCGAGGGCGCGCGCCCGCTGCGGTCGGGCGTTCACCTGGTCGGCGTGGCGCGCACGCTGCGGTTCATCGCCTTCCGGCCCGATCTCTTCGCCGAGCACGGCGGGGGCTACAACGCGCAGAAGCGCGTGTTCGACACGGTCGAAGCCGGCGAGGTGATCGTCATCGAGGCGCGAGGCGAACGCGGAACCGGAACGGTGGGCGACGTGCTCGCGCTGAGGGCGCAGACGCGCGGCGCCGCGGGCATCGTCACCGACGGCGGCGTGCGCGACGCCGAGCAAGTATCGTCGTTCGACATCCCCACCTTCGCCGTCGGTGCACACCCATCGGTGCTCGGGCGCAGGCACGTGCCGTGGGAATCGGATGTCGTCGTCACGTGCGGGGGAGCGGCGGTGCGCCCTGGTGACGTGATCGTGGGCGACGGGGACGGCGTGATCGTGGTTCCGCGGCAGCTCGCGCAGGAGGTGGCGGCGCAGGCTGCCGAACAAGAGAAGCGGGATGCGTGGATCGCCGACCGCGTCGCCGAGGGTGAGAGCATCGACGGGCTCTTCCCGATGAACGAGCGGTGGCTCGCTCGATACGAGAGCGACCAGCGCGAGTAGCTCGGCCCGGCCGCAGCTCGGCGGCGGGCGAAGTAGCTTGCTGGTACCGGAGGAGGAGAGTGCCATGAATCGGTTGACCCGTCTGCTCGGCATCGAGCAGCCCATCGTGCTTGCGCCGTTCGGCGGCATGTCGTCCGTCGAACTCACGGCGCGCGTGAGCGAGCTCGGCGGCCTGGGTTCGTACGGGCTCTACGGATACGACGCTGATCGCATCCGGCGCACGGCCGACGAGTTATGTGAGGCGACCGAGCGCCCGTTCGCGTTGAACCTCTGGCTGCCAACAGGCACCGAACGCGAGCCGGAGGCCGAGGAGTTCGCGCGTGCCGCCGAGGCGATGAGGCCGCTGTTCGAGGAGGTCGGGCTCGAGCTTCCCGCCCGGCCCGAAAGCTATCTGCCGCCCTTCCAGGAACAGTTGCAGGCCGCACTCGATGCGCGCCCCGCCGCCCTGAGCTTCGTGTTCGGCGTTCCCTCCGAAGACGTGGTCGAGGCGGCGCATGAGCGCGGCATCGCCGTGATCGGCTCGGCCACCACGGTGGATGAGGCAGCTGCGCTTCAAACGGGTGGCGTCGATGCCGTGGTCGCGACGGGCGCCGAGGCCGCGGGACACAAGGTGTCGTTCCTCGATGCCGCGGAGCGTTCGCTGGTGGGACTGTTCGCGCTGATTCCGCAGGTGCGGGACGTCGTCGACCTTCCGGTGATCGCCGCCGGCGGCATCGCGGACCGGCGAGGAGTTGCTGCGGCATTCGCGCTGGGAGCCGAGGGCGTGCAGGTGGGAACATCCTTCCTTCGCACGAGGGAGTCCGCGGCGAGCGACGCGCATCGTGCGGCGATGGAAGAGACGCCGGCGCACGCATCCGTGTTGACGAGGGCGATGAGCGCCAGGCTTGCCCGCGGCGCCAGGAATCGTGCGGTGAGCACGATCGAGGCGGCGGATGCCATCGCGCCGTTCCCCGCCCAGAACTGGCTCACCGGGCGGTTCCGCGCTGCCGCAGGGCAGCAGGGCAACGGCGAACTGCAGTCGCTGTGGCTTGGGCAGGCCAGCCGTCTTGCGACCAGAGACACGGCCGACGCTGTCTTCGCTGAGCTGTCGGCGGGGCTGCCAAGCGATTGAGCCGGCGCGGCCGGCCGCTTGGTCGGATCAGGACGCCGAGGCGGATTGCACGGCGCCGACGGAGGGGCGCTGCGCAGAGGCATCCTTGACGCGCACGCGTCCGCGCCACAGCCGCACGATCGCCCATGCGAACAGCACGCACAGCGCGAGGTTGCGTGCTGCGAGAAGTGTCAGAGCGATGGGGGCTCCCTGGATGACGAGCGGGTAGATCCACGGGTAGAACGCCTGAGTGAGCGCTGCGACGCCGAGGGCGACGAGTGCGGGGAATCGGAACCGTCTGGGCTGACGTACGAGGCCGTAGACGACGGGTGCGGCAAGCCACGTGATGTACTGCGGCGAGAGCACCTTGTCGAACAGCATGAGCGCGATCACCATCGCGAGCATGAGCGCGGGCAGCGCCTTGTCGTCGTGCCGCATGGCGGCCAGCAGGCCGAGCGCGAACACGGTGACCAGGGCGATGACGAGCAGGGGTGTCATGAGCTGCACAGCTATCGCGCTTCCTGGCCCGGCCACCTCGTACGTCTTGAGCGCTCGGCTGTAGAAGACATGCGACGGACGCACGTGCAGAGCCGCCAGCCACAGCCATCCGGTCGCAACGGGCGATTCGATCTGGAGGCCCCGCGCGTCCTGCGTTCCGATGAAGCTGAACAGGTAGCGCCCGGCACCGAGCGACAACGGCACGATGACGATGGCGCAACTGGTGATCAGGGCGATCGCGACGGTGCGGAGCCGGTGCCGCGCATCCAGAAGCAGCGACGTCAGGAGGGCGACGGGCCACACCTTGATCCAGGTGGCGATCGTGAGCAGTGCGACCGCGACGCGCGGCCTCGTGCTCAGCCACACCAGCGCGATGATCGCGATGGGCACAGAGACGCTGTCCAGACGCACCAGCGCGATGGGCCCGAGCAGCAACATGAACGCCAGCCACCACCATGCGGCCGTCCAGCGGCGTCGGATGTTCCGCCTCGTCAGCACCGCGATCGCGGCGGCGTCGAGAGCCGTCACCATGGCCACCCAGGCAATGCCGTAGCCGTGCACCCCGAACAGCATGGGTGCAAGCAGGGGCACGAGCGCCGCAATGGGGTAGACCCACGGTAGGTCGATGCCGACGAGCGGGTGGCCCGTGAACGCATGGTGCGCCCACGGAAGGTAGACGCTGCGGACGTCGCCGAGGTAGTAGCCGCGGAACGACAGCACCATCGCGGCCAACACGACGTGCACGAACGCGAACGCGAGCCACAGCCAGAGGCGAGACGCACGGGCGCCGGCGATCCAGGCGCGCATCCGTTCCGCCCTGCCCCGATCGTCCGATACCGATGCGATGGTGAGCACCCCCATGTCTACGGAGGTTAGGCACCGCGGGTAACGGCATCCTGCATGTCTCGAGTCGTGACGACGGCTGGTGACGGACCAGGCGTGAGGCGCCGCCGTCGTTCCCCGCTGGAACCGGCGGAACGGCGCGCCAGCGCGTCGTCGTCGGCGCCTGTGAGGGTCTTCACGTCCGCCCGGCGAGTGTCTGGATGCCCGAGACCACTCCTCAGGACGCCCGCCCGTTGCGTAGCGTAGGCACATGCGCAAGGAGATCCGGTGGGCGCCGTACTCGGTCTGATCGCGGCCCTGGCATATGGCGCGTCCGACTTCGTCGCCGGCATAGCCAGTCGTCGTATGCCGGTGATGCTCGTCACCGCTGCGACGCTCCTCACCGAGCTGGTGTTCGCGCTGCTCGTTCTCGTGTTCGTTCACGGCGACACGCCTGGACCGCAAGTGCTGTTCTGGGGCGCCCTCAGCGGCGTCGGCAGTGCGCTTGGCACACTGGCGCTCTATCAGGGCTTCGCCGTCGGGTCGATGAGCATCGTCGCCACCGTGTCTGGTGTGCTCACCGTCGTCATCCCCGCCGTCGTCGGCGTCGCGATCGGCAACCGTCTGACGTGGGTCGGACTCGGCGGGGTGATCGCCGCGGTGCTCGCCGTCGCGCTGGTGTCGTGGACTGGCGCGCGAACGCTCGGCTCGAGCGGGGCGCGGTCGGGCGGCGCGATCTACGGCGCGCTCGCCGGCGCGTCGTTCGCGCTGCTGTTCATCGCGTTGGAGCGGGCGGGCGGGTCCTCGGGTGTGTGGCCTGTCGCGACCGGCCAACTGGTGGCGTGCCTTGGAATCGTGCCGTTCGTCTTCGCGACCGCTCGCTCAGGAGGGATGTCTGCGCGCGGCATCCCGCTGCTGCCGGCGCTGCGCCTGCCCGTCGTCGCGGGGCTGCTCGGCGGACTCGCCGCGTTCAGCTATCTCGCCGCCACGGGATTCGGCGAGCTCGTCATCATCGCCGTCCTGACCTCGATGTACCCGGCGGTGACCGTGCTTCTCGCGCGGTTGTTGCTGCGCGAGCGATGGAACTGGCCGCAACGCGTAGGCCTGGTGCTGTCGGCGGCCTCCGTCGTGGTCATCGCGCTCGCCTGAATGTGCTCGATCGACGGGGGCGTTCTCGAGCGGCGGGGCATTCTCGATCGACGTGGGCGTGATCCATCCGCTTTGAGGGCGGTCGAGCGACGCGGGCAACGGCCGCGCCCTAGGCTCGAATCATGGCCGAGCAACGATTCGCCGCTTCCGTCTACGCATCACGGCTGGGCCGTGCCTCAGCGCTCGTCGCCGAGGCGGGGCTCGATGCCGTGATCGTCACGCCAGGGTCCGATCTGCAGTACCTCGTCGGCTCACGCGCGAGCACGTTCGAGCGGCTCACGGCGCTCGTCGTGCCGGCGCACGAAGAGCCTTACGTCGTCGCACCGCGCATGGAGTTGGCCGGGCTGCGCGCGTCTGCCCTGTCCGAGCTAGACCTCGAGGTGCGCGAATGGGTCGACGGCGAGGATCCGTACGCCCTCGCTCTGCGCGGCCTCGGCGTGGTGCGGCGTCTCGGGGTAAGCGAGGCGACCCCGGCTCTCCACACCGTGCCGTTGGGAGTCGTCGCGGATGCCTCGCCCGAGCTCGCGACACCCGTCCTGCGGCGACTGCGCATGGTCAAGGACGCCATCGAGCTCGCGGCATTGCGCGAGGCTGGCGCGGCCATCGACCGCGTGCACGCCCGCATGGGGGAGTGGCTGCTGCCGGGACGCACCGAGCGTGAGGTGGCTGCCGACATCGCCGCGGCCATCGTCGCGGAGGGCCATGCGGCCGCCGACTTCGTGATCGTCGGGTCGGGGCCGAACGGAGCCGACCCGCACCACGAGGTGTCCGACCGCGTGATCGGCGAGGGCGAGACCGTGGTCGTCGACATCGGCGGGCCGGTGGAATCGGGCTACAACTCCGACAGCACGCGAACGTATGCAACGGGCGAGGTTACTGCGGGCATCCGGGATGCCTACTCAGCCCTCGAGCGCGCCCAGCAGGCTGCCGTCGACGCCGTGCGCCCCGGCGCGACGGCCGAGAGCGTGGATGCCGCCGCACGCGCAGTACTGCAGGATGCCGGCATCGCCGACCGGTTCATTCACCGAACGGGGCACGGGATCGGGCTTTCCGTGCACGAGGAGCCGTACATCGTCGCGGGCAACGAACTCCTGCTGGAGCCCGGAATGGCATTCAGCGTCGAACCGGGCGTCTACTTCCCAGGGGAATGGGGTGCGCGCATCGAAGACATCGTCGTGGTCACCGATGACGGCGTCGAGCCGCTGAACGTGCGGCCGCACGGGCTCGAGGTGCTCTGAGCGGTTGCCGTCAGCGGCATCTAACGTGGCAGCATGACCGAGACCAACTTGTTCGAGGATGCCCGCTGGCCACGAGCAGGACGGTGGCCGTCCGCCGACGCGCTCGGGGCATCCGAGCCGGTCGACGTCGGCATCATCGGGGTTCCCACCTGGCGCACCTCGTTGTCGGCCACGGGCGCGCACGCCACGCCGGCCGCGGTGCGCAGCGCGATCCAGCGCTACGGAACGTTCGCGGCGGATGCGCCATGGCCGTCCGTTGCGGACTTCGGCGATGTTGCCGAACCTGACGGCGACGGCGAGGCGGACGCGACCGATGCCGTGCGCCGGGCATCCGCCCGCAGCTCGCTCGTGATCGCACTTGGCGGCGACAACGCGTTGACGTACAGCGTCGCGCTCGGCGCCTGGAGCAGCGGCGCAGAGAACCTGGTCGCCGACGCCGGACTCATCACCATCGACGCTCACCACGATTTGCGTGACGGTGTTTCGAACGGGTCCCCGGTGCGTCGGCTCCTCGAGGCAGGGCTCGACGGTCACCGAGCGGTTCAGCTCGGCATCGCGGACTTCGCGAACTCGGAGTTCTACGACACGAGGGCGCGCGATGCGGGCATCCGGATCGTGAGACGCGACGAGTTCGAGGAGCGGCCCATCGAAGCGATCGTGACCGACGCGCTCGAGACGGCCGGGGCATCCGGGGGTCCCATCCACGTGGATGTGGACGTGGATGCCTGCGACCGCTCGGTAGCGCCCGCCTGTCCTGCATCGATTCCCGGCGGTCTGTCCGCGTATCAGTTGAGACGCACGGTGCGACTCCTCGCGCGCGATCCGCGCGTGACGTCCCTCGACATCGCGGAGGTCGACGCCACAAGGGATGCCGCCGACGGCCGCACCGTGCGGCTTGCGGCACTCGTGGTGCTGGAGGCGATCGCGGGCTACGCCGCCCGCTCCGGGGCTTGAACGGCGCAACTTTGCGTCGTTCACCCGTACCGAGGGTTGAGTAGCCCGCTGTGGCGGGCGTATCGAAACCCGGCTGGGTTCCCGTGGTTTCGATACGCGTCGCTGCGCGGCGCTACTCAACCTGCGGTGGTGCCCTGGGAACGCGGCGGGCTCGCAGCCCCTCCGCCGATGCGTCTGCCGAGCTCCGCGGCAGCGCGGGCGATGCGGGCGGCCGTGGCGTTCAGGTCGATGTCGCGATCCGCGGGGAAAGTGACCGCAACCGAGGCAGCTGGCCAGCCGACGTGGTCCGGGACCGCGACCGCGACCGAGCGCAGGCCCTCCGTCACCGATGAGTCCTCCAGGGCGTAGCCGCGCTCGCGGATCGCCCGAAGCTCCGAGCTGAGATCTCGGTAGGTGGCGATTCCCGTGCCGGTGCGCGTGGTGAACGACCCGCGATCCGGGTAAAGCGCTCGCACCTGCGCGGCGGGCAGGTCGGCGAGCATCGCCAACCCCGAAGCAGTGAGGTGGGCGGGAAGCCGCACGCCGACATCCGTCACGAGGTATGGGCCGTGCGGGGCCCGCTCCTCGGCGAGGTAGACCACATCACGGCCGAGCAGCACCGTGAGGTGTCCGCTGAGCCCGGTCTCGTCGACGAGGCGGGCGAGCACGGGGGCGCCGACCCGGGTGAGCGGTTGCTGCCTGTTGAATCCGCTGGAGAGCTCGAACGCGGCGACTCCGAGCCCGTACTTCTTCAGCTCCGGGATCGGGATCACAAACCCGTGCTCGCTCAGCGTGGCCAGCAACTGGTAGACCGTGGAGCGCGGCAGCGACAGGGTACGGGCTATGGTCGCAGCGGCGACGGGTCCGCGCTGTTCGCTCATGAGCCGCAGGATGCGCAACGTCGCGTCTGCGGCCGGTGCCTTGCCGGGCATTCCGCCATCGTACGCCGTTCGAGCTGCCCTCGTCCGGTATACCGGACGCTTGCAGTCTCATCTGGCGGCGCGGTTCAGCCGTGGCGGCGTGCAATGGAAGCATGAGCACGACAGCATCCGAGAGCGCGTCGCCCGCGCGGACCGCATCGGTCGACACGCCGATCCACCGGGCAGACGCGCGGCACGTGCCGGCCGAAGTCGTGGTCGGCGTCGGCCCGCTGTCCATCTCCGAGGTCGTCGCCGTCGCGCGTCACGACGCTCGCGTCGTGCTCGACCCGGATGCCGTCGCAGCCGTAGCCGAGACTCGTCGCGTGATCGACGCGCTCGCCGACGATCCGGAGCCGCACTACGGCATCTCCACCGGCTTCGGTGCGCTGGCCACGACGTACATCGAACGCGCCGACCGGGATCAACTGCAGCTGAGCCTCATCCGCTCGCATTCGGCCGGCTCCGGCCCAGAGGTGGAACGCGAGGTGGTGCGCGCCCTCATGCTGCTGCGTCTCAGCACGCTCATGACCGGGCGCACGGGCGCGCGCGACTCGACGGTGCGGGCGTACGCCGACGTGCTCAACGCGGGCATCACACCGGTCGTCCGCGAGTACGGCTCGCTCGGTTGCTCTGGAGACCTCGCCCCGCTCGCCCACTGCGCACTCGCGCTCATCGGCGAGGGAGAGGTTCGCAACGCGGCCGGGCACGTCGTGCCTGCGGCGCTGGCGCTGGCCGAGGCGGGCATCCGCCCGATCGTGCTCGCCGAGAAGGAGGGCCTCGCGCTCATCAACGGCACCGACGGGATGCTCGGAATGCTGGCGCTCGCCATCACCGACCTCGAGGCGCTGTACAAAGTCGCCGACCTCACAGCGGCCATGAGCGTCGAGGCGCTGCTCGGAACGGATGCCGTGTTCGCCGCCGACCTGCATGCCTTGCGCCCGCAGGCCGGCCAGGCCGACTCGGCGGCGAACCTGCGAGCCCTTCTCGCGGACTCGCCCATCGTGAAGAGCCACGCCGGCCCGGAGGATCCCACGGTGCAAGACGCCTACTCGCTGCGCTGCAGCCCGCAGGTGGCGGGAGCCGGACGCGACACCATCGCCCACGCTCGTGCCGTGGCCGACCGGGAGCTGGCATCCGCCGTGGACAATCCCGTGGTCACGCTCGACGGCCGCGTGGTGTCCAATGGAAACTTCCACGGGGCACCCGTCGCGTATGTGCTCGACTTTCTCGCGATCGCGGTTGCGGATGCCGCGAGCATCGCAGAGCGCCGCATCGATCGGCACCTGGACGTGTCGCGCAACAAGGGTCTGCCCGCGTTCCTCGCCGACCGGGCAGGTGTGGATTCCGGGCTCATGATCGCGCAGTACACCGCAGCGGGAATCGTGAGCGAGCTGAAGCGCCTGGCGGCGCCGGCATCCGTCGATTCGATCCCGTCCAGCGCCATGCAGGAGGACCACGTCTCGATGGGATGGGCCGCCGCCCGCAAGTTGCGCAGAGCGGTCGACGGACTCACACGCGTGCTGGCCATCGAGCTCATGACCGCCGCCCGCTCGCTCGACCTGCGAGCGCCACTGCGGCCGGGTCCTGCGACATCCGCTGCGCGAGATGCCCTGCGTGTGCACGTGGCGGGCCCCGGACCTGATCGGATGCTCTCCGCCGAGATCGAGGCTGCCGTCGCGCTCGTCTCGGGCGGTGAGGTGATCGAAGCGGTCGAGCGTGTCACCGGGCCGTTGCGCTGATGCCCTGCCCCACGGCCGGCGACGCCGCACACCACGGCCGCGAGAACAGCAGAGATCGCGCTCTCGGCTCGAGAACAGCTGGATTCCAGCTGTTCTCAGGCACACCTCCTGTTTTCAGTCTCGCTGACAGCGAACCAGTCCCCAAGGAGCGAAGATGAACGACGCAAACACGAACCACCGGCTCCCCATCCACGCACCGCACGGAACGAGGCTGCGAGCCAAGTCGTGGCAGACCGAAGCGCCGCTGCGCATGATCATGAACAACCTGGATCCTCAGGTCGCTGAGCGTCCGGAAGACCTCGTGGTGTACGGCGGCACTGGTCGCGCCGCACGCAGTTGGGATGCCTTCGACGCCATCATCCGCACGCTCGAGTCGCTCGAGGCAGACGAGACGCTGCTCGTGCAGTCCGGCAAGCCGGTCGGCGTGTTTCGCACGCACGAGTGGGCACCGCGCGTGCTCATCGCCAACTCGAATCTGGTGCCGGACTGGGCCACCTGGCCCGAGTTCCGCAGGCTCGAGGCGGCCGGCCTCACGATGTACGGCCAGATGACGGCGGGCTCGTGGATCTACATCGGGAGCCAGGGCATCCTCCAGGGCACCTACGAGACGTTCGCCTCGGTCGCCGACAAGATCGGCGCCCGCAAGGGCGGGGGAGATCGGCAGAGTGATCGGAGCCTCGCCGGCACCCTCACCCTCACCGGCGGGTGCGGCGGCATGGGCGGCGCCCAGCCGCTTGCCGTCACGATGAACGAGGGCGCGGTGCTCATCGTCGACGTCGATCGCGCACGCCTGCAACGACGAGTCGACCACGGCTACCTCGACGAGTTGACGGATGACCTCGACGACGCGATCGCGCGCGTCACCGCTGCGAAGAACGAGCGCCGTGCACTCTCGGTCGGCTTGGTGGGCAACGCGGCGACCGTGTTCCCCGAGCTGCTCAGCCGTGGGGTGCCTATCGATATCGTCACAGACCAGACCAGCGCCCACGACCCGCTCAGCTACCTGCCGGAGGGCGTGAGTGTCGAGGAGTGGCATGCGGCCGCGCAGGCCGACCCGGAGGGCTTCACGGCCAAAGCGCGGGCATCCATGGCCAAGCAGGTCGAGGCGATGGTCGGCTTCCTGGATGCCGGCGCCGAGGTCTTCGACTACGGCAACTCGATCCGCGCTGAGGCGCAGCTCGGCGGCTACGAGCGCGCGTTCGCGTTCCCCGGGTTCGTGCCTGCCCACATCCGCCCGCTGTTCGAAGAGGGCAAGGGCCCGTTCCGCTGGGTGGCGCTCTCCGGCGATCCGGCAGACATCGCAGTCACCGACCGAGCGATTCTCGAGCTGTTCCCGCACGACGAGAAGCTCCGCAGGTGGATCACCCAGGCGTCCGAGAAGGTGCATTTCGAGGGTCTGCCCGCACGCATCTGCTGGCTGGGTTACAAGGAACGGCACCTCGCGGGGCTGAGGTTCAACGAGTTGGTGGCGTCCGGTGAGCTGTCAGCACCCATCGTGATCGGCCGCGACCATCTGGACTCCGGGTCGGTGGCCTCCCCGTACCGCGAGACCGAGGGAATGAAAGACGGCTCGGATGCCATCGCGGACTGGCCCCTGCTCAACGCGCTGCTGAACACGGCGTCGGGAGCGACCTGGGTGTCGATCCACCACGGGGGCGGGGTGGGCATCGGTCGCTCGATTCACGCCGGACAGGTGATCGTTGCCGATGGCACCGATCTCGCGGCGCAGAAGATCGAGCGCGTGCTGACGAACGACCCGGGCACGGGCGTGATGCGGCATGTGGATGCGGGATACGAACGCGCCGCCGAGGTTGCACGGGAACGCGGGCTGCGCATCCCCATGCTTGAGGAGTGAAGGGCCCTCGCGAGCAGGCGGAACGATGAGCACGCTGTTCCTGCACGGCATCGGGCTCCTGATCACGAACGATCCGCAGGCGAAGGGCGCGCGCGAGGGCGACCCGCTCGGGGCGGTTCGCGACGCAGCCCTGATCGCCCGTGATGGCGAGGTGGTGTGGGCCGGCCCCCAGGCCGACGCGGCTCCTCAGGTGGCGAGGCTGCTTCAAGGCGATGTGGAGCGCGTGGATGCCGGTGGCCGCGCGGTCATCCCCGGTTTCGTCGACAGCCATACGCACCTCGCCTTCGCCGGAGACCGCTCTGACGAGTTCGTCGCCCGCATGGCGGGGGAGCGGTATACGGCTGGCGGCATCCGGAGCACGGTCGCTGCGACGCGAGACTCGAGCGACGAGCAGTTGAGGGCGACGCTGCAGCGGTTCGAACGCGAGCTGGCGTCGCAGGGAACGACGACGTTCGAGGTGAAGACGGGCTATGGGCTCGATGTCGAGAACGAGGAGCGCCTGGCCAGGCTGGCCGCAGAGGTGACAGATGAGGTGACGTTCCTCGGGGCCCACGTCGTGCCTGCGGAGTTCGCGCACGACCGTGGCGCCTACGTCGATCTGGTCGTCGGCGACATGCTGGATGCCTGTGCACCCCATGTGCGCTGGATCGACGTGTTCTGCGAGGAGGGCGCGTTCACGGCTGAGGAGGCGGCGCGCATCCTCGCGGCCGGACGTGCTCATGGACTTGGTGCTCGCATCCATGCGGGACAGCTCGGCGTGGGTGGCGGTGTGCGTGTCGCGGTGGATGCCGATGCCGCGAGCATCGACCACGCGACCTACCTTTCGCCCGACGACGTCGCGGTACTGGCGGGCTCGAAGACCGTGTGTACCTTGCTGCCGGGTGTGGAGTTCAGTACGAGGCATCCGTATCCGGATGCCAGGGCGCTTCTTGCAGCTGGTGTCCCGTTGGCGCTCGCGAGCGACTGCAATCCGGGTTCGTGTTTCACGTCATCGATGCCCTTCGTGATCGCGTTGGCTGTGCGTGAACTGGGCATGACGCCGGACGAGGCGCTCTGGGCGGCGACTGCCGGTGGTGCTCGTGCATTGCGGCGCGAGGACGTGGGTCGGCTTTCGCCAGGGGCGAGTGCAGATCTCGTGCTTCTGGATGCGCCCAGCCATGTGTACTTCGCGTACCGTCCGGGCGTGCCGCTTGTGCGTCGTGTGTGGAAGCACGGTGTGGAGTTAAGGCTGTACTGAATCGGGCGGACGTCAAACCTGCTGGCCGGGAGCGCGATCCCGTGGAATCGCGGTCAGACCAAGCCTCGTAACCGCGACCGCGGGCCATGCCGCTGGGGCGAATCGTTTTCGAGGCGGCGGCGCGTCGCGCCAGGCGTACTGCAGCGCGAGCCGATGCGGCAGTTGTTCGGCGGCAGCTGCCCACGCCTCGACGGCATCACCGCGCGTGTTGGCCGCATCCCCGTCGACCGCCCAGGCGTCGTCTCCATGCACCGCCGGCTCGCCGAGACCGCGCAAGATCGCATCGTGCTGGTCCGATGTGATTCGGCCGGTAAGCAGAGCGCCGCCGAGACACGCATGCCAAGGCGCACCAGCGCGAGCGCCGGCATCCGAATTCTCGGCTCCGAGCGCGAGCGATCCGTCTGCACCGACTCCACCGGGCTCGTCCGCGTTCCCGATATCGGTCGCGTAACCTTCGGCCGCGGCCAGAACCGACTCGCCGAGCCGCACCTGCTTCGCTGCCCCGGCTCGGGACATGCCGGTCAGCTGTTGCACCAGCTCGACAGATGTGCGGTGGCCGTTGGACTGTGCGAGACCCGAATGTCCGTGCTCACGCGTCGAACGCGAGGATGCGACGCCGCTCGCGACGATGCGCACCTTCTCGATGATCGCGATGACCGCCGTCGTCCTGGCGATGACGGAGAGCAGGTCCTCGTCGCTCAACGGTCTAGCGATGGTCGCTACGTGGTTCGACTCACACACGTCTCCGAGCACGCCGCGCAGCCCTTGCAGGTGCTGCGTCGCCTCGGAGAAAGTGTCCATGCTTAATGTTAGCAATGGCGACAGAGCTTCGAAAGTGTGTTCTACAACTGTGGAAAAGTACACGCGCGCTTTCAGTCGTCCTCTTCGTGGCGCAGTGCGACGCCGAGCGCCAGGAGCGCGGCGACCCACTCGCCGATGAACAGACCCCAGCGGTCGGACTGCGATCGGTCATCCCTCTTGATTCGCGAGACGATCCAGCTGAGGAACACGAGGCCGAGCGCGACGCATGCGCCGAGGTAGGCGTGTTCGCTCCTGATGCCCCAGCCGTTCAGCACCTTGATCGGATTGCTGGTGGCGAGTTCGGCGATCTCGTTGCGCTTGCTCATGACTGCTCCTCATCTCAGGCCGGAGTTCGGGGCGCGGATGCGTTCCCAGGTCGTGTGCGGATGCTGCCCCTACGGAACGAACAAGGTACGGATGCCACGTTCCATGCGAGGTGCGGATGCCCCGCCCCACTGAATGAGGAGAGCGTACGTCCGCCATCTCCCCGCGCACAGGCCCTTGACTCATCCGCCCGCTCATCGACCCACGCATCGGCCCCGCGTCCGCCCACGCCGTCCGCCCCCGCATCGGCCCCGCGTCCGCCCACGCCATCGCGCACGCATCGGCCCCGCGTCCGCCAGGGCATCCCGCACGCGGCGACCCCGCGCCGCGCACGTGCTATACGCTCCCGGATGCCGCCGAAACGGCCTTGCCTCACGGGCATCCGTCCGTGCTCCGCATAGGGTTTCCGGTGTGCGGAGACTCGAGAAGCGACGAGACGTGGACTACACGTCGCTGGAGGCGTTGGAAGATGCCGCCCTCGACCCGCGAACAGCGACGGGGCCATACACAGTGACTCTAGGCGATCCCAACTTCACGCCAGGCAACATCGCCGAGCCCGTGTGGGCGCAGTGGCGTGACGAGGTCTCCGGTATCGGAGGGCAATCTCCGCTCCTGCATTTCGTCGATACCCCGCGCACTCGCATCGAGCTGAGCTCCACGCATCCGGGTGGCCTGCCCCAGTTCATCATGGGGGAGCGCACGCTCCTGTCCAGCCTCATCCGCGACGACATCGCCCTGCGCACGGCCAAGGCGGCGGCCGGCGCCATCACGGCAAAGGGCATCGAGCTGCGCGCGGTGCGGGGCATCGACGCCGTGCACCTCGGCATCGGACTCGCCAGGTGGCGAAACGGTGCGGACGACTACAACGCGCCTGTGCTGCTGCGACCCGTCGCCATCCGCAGGTACGGCCGTGACTTCGAGCTCAAGCTGCGCGGCAAGACGTTCCTCAACCCAGAGCTCAAGCGGGCGCTGCGCGATCAGTTCCGCATCGAGCTCGACGCCGACGCCTTCGTCGCGCTCGCCGAGACGAACGGCGTCTTCAAGCCGCAACCCGTGATCGACCGGCTCCGTTCGCTCACCAGCCACGTCGAATCGTTCGCCGTGCAGCCGCGCCTGGTGGTGTCATCCTTCGCCGACGTCGCGCACAGCATGACCGAAGACCTCGGTGACTTCGAGCACGACGTCCTGCTCGCGCTCGCAGGTAACCCGGCGGCCAAGGACCGGGTGGAGAGCTCTTTCTCGCCTGCGGAGGTCGTTCCGCAAGACCACCGGCCGCCCTCGATCGACACGCTGCTTCTGGATGCCGACCCCGAGCAGGAGAGCGTCGTCGCGCAGGTGGCCAGCGGCAACTCCATAGTCGTGAAGACCCTGCCCGGCACGGGCGCGACGCAGACGATCGTGAACGCCATCGGCGCCCTGGTCTCCCGCAACCGTCGGGTGCTGGTGGTCGGTCCACGGCGATCGAGCTTGGATGCCATCGCTCACCGCCTCGAGCAGGTCGGGCTCGGCGGCGCGGCAGTTGCGACCAGGTCGGTGCGCCGCGACCTCATCAGGTCGATCACGCGCAACGAGAAGACCACCAAGCCCAACGTGGACGAGGTGGACGACGCGCTCGTGCGGCTTCGCCGGGTGCTGCTCGACTATCGCGGAGCCCTCACCTCGCCCGAGCCCGCGTTCGGGGTCAGCGTGCTCGACGCGCTCGGCGAGCTCGCCAGGCTCGCGCTGCTGCCGTCGCCGCCGCGCACCAGGGCACGTCTCGACCGATCGGCCATCCAGCTGCTGGCCAAGGACCGCACAGAGGCGGCGACGATCCTCCGCAAGGCCGCGGCTCTCGGCGAGTTCAGGTACGGACCGAACGACTCGCCGTGGTACGGCGCCGACTTCCGGTCGACCGCCGAGGCCACTGCCGCTCACACCCTGGCGAAGCGGCTGAGCACCATCGAGGTGCCGAGGTTGATCGACCGCTCGACGACGCTCATCGAGGGCACCAGACTCCGCCCGTTCGAGAACATCGCCGAGCTCGGCATCTATCTCAGGCTGCTCGCCGACCTGCGCGAGACGCTCGACAAGTTCCTGCCTTCGGTCTTCGACCGTCCGCTCGATGAGCTCATCACCGCGACGTCAAACCGCAGGGACACGCCGGGCATGTCCGGCTCGACGCGACGCCGCCTGCGCAAGCTCGTGCTCGAGTACGTGCGGCCCGGGGTGCACGTCGCCGATCTCAACGAGGCGTTGCGGCGCATCCAGCAGCAGCGCAAGCTCTGGAACCGGTTCGCGGATGCCGGTGCTCCGCCGCGCGTTCCCGTCGGCGTCGCAGACGTGCAGGTCGCGTATCAGAAGGTCTCGGAAGACCTGATGAGCCTGGACGTTCCGCTCGGCCGTGCGCGCACGCAGGAGTCGCTGACGGTGATGCCGCTCAACGAGCTCACCCGGATGCTCGGCGGCCTCGCCGTCGAGTCCGAGGTGCTCATCAACCTGCAGGAGCGCACGGCGCTGCTCTCCCGGCTGCGCGAGCTGCGCCTCGATCCGCTGCTCGCCGATCTCTCCGCCCGGCACGTGACGAGCGAGAACGTGGCGGCCGAGCTCGAGTTGGCGTGGTGGCAGTCCGTGCTCGAAACCCTATTGGCCGACGATCGCGCGCTGCTCGGCGCCAACACGCGGGTGCTGGACCGTCTCGAGGCCGACTTCCGTCTCGTCGACCAGGCACACGCATCCGCAACGGGGCAGCTGCTCGCCGCACAGCTCGCCGTGCAGTGGAAGATCGCGCTGGCTGACAACCCCGAGCAGGCGGATGCCCTGCGCCGCATGCTCAAGACCGGTTCCGTCACCCCCGCGACGCTCGCCGACCGTGCGCCGCAGCTCTCACGCGTACTGGCACCGGTGTGGCTCGCGTCGCCGTACGACGTCGCGTCCCTTCCGCAATCGATGGGGTTCGACGCCGTGGTTCTCGTCGATGCCGGCGCCTGCACGCTGGCCGAGAACATCGGCGCGCTGCGCCGCGCGAGGCAGGTCGTCGCGTTCGGCGACCCCGTTACGCAGACGCCATCGCCGTTCCGCATCGCCGCCACGGATGCCTCACAGGGCATCGAGCGGGAGAACCCGCACGACGTGGATGCCTGGCACGACTCGTCGGCGCTCGCCCAGCTCTCCGACCTGCTGCCGGTCTACACGCTGACGCGCAGCTACAGGTCGGTGGGGGACGACCTCGCCGAGCTCGTGAACCGGCGCTTCTACGGCGGCCAGATCGAGTCGCTGCCGTGGGCGGGAAGCTTCCTCGGGCACGCCAGCCTGACCTTGAGCTACGTGCGTGGCGGACACGGAATGCCCGACGGAGACAGCGGCACCGTTGAGAGCGTCGACGCCGAGGTGAGTCGCGTCGTCGAGCTCGTACTCGACCACGCGCTGAATCGTTCCCGCGAGTCGCTCATGGTGGTCACCGCGAGCCCGAAGCATGCGGTGCGGGTGCAGCATGCCGTGCTGGCGGCATCCACTTCGCGGCAGGAGCTCGCGGACTTCATCCTCGGTGACCGGCCGGAGCCGTTCACGGTCGTGACGCTCGAAGAAGCGGTCGCGCAGAGCCGCGACCGCGTGATCTTCTCGATCGGCTACGGACGCACACCGCACGGCCGCCTGCTGTCGTCGTTCGGGGCGCTCGGCGAGCCAGGCGGCGAACGGATGCTCGCGGTCGGCCTTACCCGCGCGCGCCGCGCCATCGACATCGTGTCGTGCTTCCGGCCTGAGGACATCGACCCGTCGCGCATGCGGTACGGCATCGTCGCGCTCGCACAGGTGCTCGAGGAGGCGGCGGAGATCGAGGCATCCGTCGACGAGGTTCCCGACGACTCCGAGCCGTTGCTCATCGACCTGGCGTACCGGCTCGAGAAGCTCGGCATGAACGTGCAGCTCGGTCATCGCGGGGCGTTGCCGCTCGTTGCATCGTACGCGGGCAAGGCCGTCGTGGTGGAGACGGACCGGGTGTTGGGCGGAGCGAGCCTTCGCGAGTCCCTGCGCCTGCGGCCCGAGGTGCTGCGCCGCCTCGGCTGGCACTACGTGCGCGTGCACAGCTTCGAGCTGTTCGCCGACCCAGAGGCGGTTGCACAGCGCATCGGCCGGCTGCTCGGCGCCATCGAGCCAGAAGCCGAGGCCTGAGGCCGATCCCGTTCGGACCACGCCAACGGTGGTCGTTCGCGCGCCTACCCTAGAGGGGTGGCTGAGCGCGGAAAGAGACGACGGGTGCAGCGGCCGGGCGCACCCGGCGCCGACCCGACGCCGCAGTCGCGGCTGCCTGGCGCGGGAGCGGATGCCGCGGTGCGGGCATCCGAAGACACCGAGCGTGCGTGGGGCGACCGCTCCGAGTCGAACGATGATCTGCTAAAGCGGGAGCTGCCGCCGCACTGGGGCGCTGGCGGCTCTCGCGGCTGAGTTCGCCCGCCTCGCTTAGCGGGTTGCGCTAGAGCGTTGCGCTAGTCCGTCGCACCGTCTGCGTGCCGGCCGGTGCCCTCTGCCTTGGGGACCGCGAGGGCTCCGTCTGCCTGTGCGGCGAGCAGGTCGCGGATCTGAGTGAGCAGCTCGACGTCGGCCGGCAGCTTCTCGGCTTCGGTCCCCGTGTTGACCGCACGTCGTGCCTCGGCACGCTCGCGGAAGTGGTTCATGGGAAACACGAACACGAAGTAGACGACGACGGCCACGGCGAGGAACTGGATGACCGCACCGATGATCGAGCCGAACATGAGATTGGAGGTACCGCCGCCGATCGTCGGAACGGGAACCACGAGCGCCTTGTCGAGGGCTCCTGCATGGAACACGGCGCTGATCAGCGGGTTGATCAACCCGGCGACGATGGCGTTCACGATGGCGGTGAACGCTGCGCCGATGACGACCGCGACGGCAAGGTCGATGACGTTGCCGCGCATGATGAACTCTTTGAAGCCCTTGATCATGCTGAATCCCCCCACTGGTCCGCCGTCGTCGGGTCGTCGACCGGCACTTGTGTGTTGGGACCGATAGTACGGAATGCAGGCCCGATCAGGCCGCAGATCCTGCGCCCGTCGCGCTTGCGGGCGACGCGCTCTTCTTCTCCGTGCTCTTCTTCTCGGTGCTCGTCCCGGTGCTCTTGGTGTCTCCCGAGGCGGGCTTCGAGTCCGAGCCCGAGGCGGCATCCCTCTTGGCAGGCGTCGACTGCGATGTTCCTGCGCGGGAGTCGGTGCGGTAGAAACCGGATCCCTTGAAAGTCACGCCAACGGAGCCGAAGACCTTGCGCAGCGGGCCGCCACACTCGGGGCAGACGGTGAGCGCGTCGTCGCTGAAGGACTGGTGGATGTCGAACGCGTGCCCGCATTCGGCGCACTTGTATGAGTAGGTGGGCATGGCTTCCTTCGCAAAGGTATGAGGTCTGGTGGTGTGCCGGCTGCGGATGCTCGCCCGCTCAGCCGCGCCGTGCGGCTCGCTTCAGCGGAAACGGATGATGCGGGTCGGGGTCACCGCGCCGGTCACCGGTTCGTCGTGTCGTTCCCGAGGCACCTCGTCGAGCACCTCGCCGTCGAACACCACGGCGTACACCGGAGGACATTTTTCCATGCTGCCCAGAGTTTTGTCGAAGTAGCCCTTGCCCCAGCCCATGCGGGTGCCGCTGGGATCGACCGCGGCGGCGGGCACGATGATGAGGTCGACGTCGTTGATCGCGATCGGACCGAGCAATTCGCCGACCGCTTCGGGCCAGCCGTGGATGCCAAGGGTCTCCGACTCGCCGTCGTCCACTGTCCAGTCCAGAAGTCCGTCCACCCGGCTGACCGGCAGCAGAACCCGAAGGTGCTCGGCGAAGGCCCAATTGAGGAACGGCCTCGTGTCGGGCTCGTTGGACCCGGAGAGATAGCACGACAGCGAACGGGCGCCGTGCTCCTGAACGAGCCTCTGCAGGTTGGCGGTGATGCCGGCGGTCGCCTTCTCGCGTTCGGTCGCCGTGAAGTTCTGTCGGCGCTCCCTGAGGTCGGCGCGGAGCGCGCGCTTGGCGCTGCTCGGGTCGGAGGCCATAGACGAATAGTAATGGGCGCATCTCGCATGACGTGCCGCGGTCGTGCAGCACCGCACGGGATTGTGGCCGTACAGCGGGCAGCAGATAGCCTGATCAGCATGGCCATCACCAAAGCTGTCATTCCCGCTGCCGGTCTCGGCACCCGGTTCCTGCCGGCCACCAAGGCGATGCCCAAGGAGATGCTTCCCGTCGTCGACAAGCCGGCCATCCAGTACGTGGTGGAGGAGGCGGTCGAGGCGGGGCTCGACGACGTTCTGCTGATCACGGGGCGAAACAAGGCCGCACTGGAGAACCACTTCGACCGGGCGACCGAGATCGAGTCGACACTGCAGGCGAAGGGCGACACCGAGAAGCTGCGCCGGGTCATGTACTCCACGGACCTCGCCGACATGCACTACGTGCGCCAGGGCGACCCCAAGGGGCTCGGCCACGCGGTGCTGCGAGCCGAGAAGCACGTAGGACGCCAGGCGTTCGCGGTGCTGCTCGGCGACGACATCATCGACAGTCGTGACGTGCTGCTCACTCGCATGATCGAAGTGGCGGAGCAGCGCGGTGCGACGGTGGTGGCTCTGCTCGAGGTCGACCCGTCGCAGATCCATCTCTACGGCGCTGCACAGGTCGAGTCGACCGACGAGGCGGATGTCGTTCGCGTGCGCGGCCTCGTCGAGAAGCCCTCGGCAGAGGATGCCCCTTCCAACCTCGCCATCATCGGCCGTTACGTTCTTCAGCCGGAGGTGTTCGACGTGCTCGAGCACACGGAGCCGGGAAAGGGCGGCGAGATCCAGCTCACGGATGCCCTCCAGGAACTGGCCGCCGAGCCGGACGGCCCTGGCGTCTACGGCGTCGTCTTCCGCGGCAGGCGGTACGACACGGGCGACCGTCTTGACTATCTCAAGTCCATCGTGCAGCTCGCGGTCGACCGTGAAGACCTCGGGCCGCAGCTGCGGCCGTGGCTGCGCCAGTTCGCCTCTGGGCTCTCCGACGAGCCCGCGGACGGCGACACACTCGAAGAGCCAGGCGTCGGCCACGACGCATCCGGCGCCTGAGAGTACGAGGCCGGTCCACCGTGTACGTGCCCAGCCTCAGCGACGGTGCTGTAGGCATCCGTCCCATCCGACTGCGTGACGCCCGCGCGCTCGAGAAAGAGCTGATGGAGAACCGCGGCTGGTTGCGGCAGTGGGAGGCGACCAACCCGCACGGGCCCGCCGTGTTCGACACGCGGGCGAGCATCCGTTCCCTTCAGGCGACGTCGCGGGCAGGACACGGGCTGCCGTTCGTGCTGGAGTACGACGGCGAGCTCGCCGGGCAGCTGAACGTGTCGTCGATCACGTACGGTTCGCTCGCGTCGGCCACGATCGGTTATTGGGTGGCCAAGCGATTCGCGGGAAAGGGCGTCACGCCGACGGGAGTGGCGCTCGCCACCGATTACTGCTTCTTCCAACTCGGGCTGCACCGCATGGAGATCTGCATCAGGCCCGAGAACGCGCCGTCGCTGCGCGTCGTGCAGAAGCTAGGTTTCAGGTACGAGGGTCTCCGCAGGCGCTACATCCACATCAACGGCGACTGGCGTGACCACTTCTGCTTCGCCCTGGTGGTGGAGGAGATACCGCAGGGCGTGATGCGCCGCTGGAAGTCGGGCGAGGTACCACAGGATGCCGCGACCGTGCCGCCTGCGGATCTCGAGGCTGCGTCGCATCCGCTCGTCTCGCACAGCGGCTGAACGCCGGCACGCGGATCGACGCTCTGAGCGAGCCGATTCCGGCGCTGATCGGGGACACACTGACCGAGCACAGGGGCGGCGAGCCCGCGTCGCCATACCGTAGTGGCATGAGCCGGGGGCACGGTATGAACGGGGGCGCCTCATGAACGGGGGAACGCTGAGCGGCGGTGTCGTCATCGCGCTGGCAGCGACCCTGTGGCTCGCCTACCTGCTGCCGACCTGGCTGCGCAGGCGCGACTACCTGAACGCCGAACGGAATGCCGTGCGGTTGCAGCAGACGCTGCGCATCCTGGCCGAGACGGCGGAGGTGCCGCACGAGGTGCGCGTCGAGGCGACGGCCCGTGAGGTGGCGCGCCAGCAGAAGCTGCTGAAGAAGGTGCGGGCGAAGGCCGACGCGGCTGCCCGTGCGCACGCCGTGTCCGAGGCAAGAGCGGCGGCACGCATCGCGGCGGCCGCCGCGCAGGATGCCGGCCTGGGCGCTTCGCTCGTCGGTGCGGTCGATCTTTCTGCATCGGATGCCGTACCCGCGGGCCCCGCAGGTCCCTCCAGTAGTGCAGATTCCTCCGGTGGTGCCGGAGCCACGCGTCGTGCTGCGCCTTCCCGTGCGGTGAATGCGTCGTCCCGAGAGGATCGTGAGCGCACGTTCGCCCACGCCGTGCGTCGCACACGGCTCGCCACCACGGGAGTGGTGATCGCCGGGCTCGTCGGAGTGGGTTTCGGAGGGTACTCGCTCGTGACGGTCGGATCGTGGTGGCTTCTTGCGGCGTCGGCCGCGCTTCTGGGCTGTGCGGTGGTCGTGCTGCGCCGGCTGAGTCAGCAGGTGGCTGCGCACCAGGCCGCGCGACGGGTGCGGGTGAACGTCGTTCGGCAGAACCCTGACCTGTACGACCATGCGCTTCACGGCGAGGCCGAGACGGTGCAGGAGGAGCAGGAGGACCGCGACTCGAGCTGGGAGCCGCAGCCGCTCCCCAAGCCGATGTATCAGTCGCCGGGCTCGCGTGCAGCTACCGCGATGGCATCCCTGGATGCCGCGGTGGCGCTGCGCAGGGCGGCCGCACGTGCCGAGTTCGAGGAACGCGCCGCGCGACTTGCCGCGGCGCAGGTGCGGACGCTGCCCGTGCCGAAGGAAACGCAGGCAACGCAGCCCGCCGCCGGGTCGGCCGAGAATCCGGGCCAGGAACGGGCGTCCAGCAGGTACGCGCGCATGGGTGTGCTCGACGAGGTACCGAGCGAGCACATCGACCTCGACGAGGCGCTGCGCCGTCGTCGCGCAGCCGTCTGAGCGTGACGGCTCGATTCCGATTGAGGCCGCCCAACATGCTAAAGTCTCATACGCACTTGGGGCTATGGCGCAGTTGGTAGCGCGTCTCGTTCGCAATGAGAAGGTCCGGGGTTCGAATCCCCGTAGCTCCACACGATTGAGCGAGGGAAAGAGAACAAGCTCGCTTGTTCTCTTCACCGAGCGATTGAGTGTTGAGGCGCGTGAGCGCCGATCACTTAACTGAAGTAGCGCTCCCGCTCGTCGGGGGCGCTACTTCAGTTAACTGCATTGTGGATTCGAACCCTTGGGTGGGCCCACGCTGCGAGGGGCCCGGGCGGCGTGTAGCGCCGTTTGGGGGAGCGGTGGGGACGAATCCCGGTAGCTCCACACGTCAACGGGACCGCGCCGGGATCCAGATCCGCATCGACGACGGGCCACGCTCGGCCCAGTCGTGGTACGGGACGAGGGCGACGGAAGCGGTTTGCGTTTCGGCAGCGGATTCATCGCCGGTGTACGGCCAGGGCAGCTCGGGTGCGGTGTGGCGGGCGAGCCGCGCCACCACGCGATCTCCTTCGTCGTGCGGCGCCTCCGCTGTGTCGATGACGACATCTGACACGTCGCCCCACCCATCGGGCAGATCCACGGATTCGAGCGCGTAGACGACGGGTCCGCGCTCGACCGCCACGGTTCCGCGAACGGCGTCGATACGCGGGTCGGGCGCGGACAGCCGAGGCTCGATGGGAAGCTGAAGCGTGATGCGGTCTTCCGTTCTGAACAGGCGCCGCACGGTGACGTAGCCCGGTGCGGCAGGAACCACCTCACCGTTGACGGTCAGCCTGGCCCCGTTGGCCCAGCTCGGAACGCGCAACTGCAGCGCCCAGGGAGCACTTGCGTCGCGCAGAATACGGATGTCGACGGTGCCGGTATTCGGATAGTCCGTATCGATGGACAGCTCGATGTCCTCGTCGTTGTCCAGCGTGGTCGCAATGTGCGTGGGAGCGTACTGGTGAACCTGGACGCCATCGGTCGACGCGGTCGCGATGTACGCCTCGAGGCTCGCCAGGGTCCGTGCGACGTTCGGCGGGCAGCAGGACACCTCGAACCAGGGCGCACGAAGGGATGCCTCCGCACGCGGGGAAACGGCGTCCGGGTCTGCCGGCTCTCCTGGGACCCGGCGGTGGAGCGTGTTCGCGTAGTAGAAGCTGCGGCCGTCCGATGCAGGGGAGGTGGCGACGACGTTGTAGAGCGTGCGCTCGATGAGATCGGCATGCTCGGGGCCGCCGCGCGCCAGCAGGAGTCGCCAGCTGAACTGTATGGAGGCGACTCCGGCACAGGTCTCCGAGTATGCACGGTCGGAGGGGAGCTCGAAGTCCTCACCGAACGCTTCGTCCTGGTGATGCGAGCCTTGCCCGCCCGTGATGTACGTTCGGCGTGCGACGGTGTTGGCCCACTGCCGGGTCAGTGCGCCGAGCAGGCTCTCGTCCCCGGTCTCGACGGCGACATCCACCGCGCCTGAGGAGAGATAGTTCGCGCGGACTGCATGCCCCCGCAGTACCTCGGAGTCACGCACCGGCACGTCGTCCTGGTAATACGCGCGCCCGAATTCGATGTCGGGGAGCAAACCTTTTCCTCGGCGTTCGATGAACAGCCGCGCCTGCTCGACGTAGCGACTGTTCCCGGTGGCGCGGCCGAGTTCGACGAGCGCCATCTCGACCTCAGGATGCCCGCACACGGCCTGCATGCCGTCTGCACCGAACACGTCGCAGATCAGGTCTGCCAGGGCGGTTGCGACAGTGCTGAGACCGTCGTGGGCGTCGGGTTTGGTGCGGAGGCGCGCGACCGCTGCCTGGAACAGGTGCCCGGCGCAGTAGAGCTCGTGTCCCCAATCCAGCTCGGACCACCTCGGTTGCTGCCCAACGCGGCCGAAGTTGGTGTTGAGGTAACCATCGGCTTCTTGCGCCCGGGCGACGCGGGTGACGATCGAGCGGAACTGTTCCTCGAGTTCCTCGTCGTCATGGCTGCCAAGGTGCCACGCAACAGCCTCGAGGTATTTGTACACCTCCGAATCCGAGAACTCACGACCCCGCCGGTTCCCTGCGGTAAGCGCACCTGCCGCGGCCAGGTCGAAGTTCGCCAGCCAGCCCTCTCGCTCCAGCCAGTGGGCGATGTGCGGCAGCGTCGCTTTCGCATTCACGTGCTTCATTCGCGACCAGAAGCCGCCGGTGATCTGGACTTCGCCGAGGCCGAGCGGGCGCAAGGCTCCCTGTGATGGGGCGGCCGGCGCGACCGGCGTGATGACTCGTCCTCGCGGCCGGATCATTGTCATGAGCTATTCCTCGAAACCGGCGACACCGCGCCTCGTGCTTGATGGTGTTGGGCGTGTAGACGATTGAGCGACAACCTTACGTGCTGCGGTCAGACGAGTGGTGGTCACCCCTTGATCGCGCCGTCCGTGAATCCCCGGATGTAGTAGCGCTGCAGCGCAAGGAAGAGGACGAGCGCGGGGATGGTCAGAACGACGACACCTGCGGTGGTGGAACCGTAGTCGATGACGCCCATGGTCTGCTGGCGCATGTTGACCAGCGCGAGGGGCAGCGGTGAGTTGTTCGCACCGAGGAGGTAGAGCGAGATGATGAAGTCGTTCCACGCTGCCAGGTACGAGAACAGTCCAACGGTCACGATCGCCGGCCGTACCGCCGGAATCATCACCTGATAGAACGCCTGGAAGGTGTTGCAGCCGTCCATGAGGGCGGCGTCTTCGAGCTCGCGGGGCACGGCCGAGAACGAGTTGCGCATCATGAAGATCCCGAACGGCATCTGGAACAGAGTGAGAACCAGCGCCACCCCGACCAACGAATTCTGCAACCCGATCTGGTTCATCCAGACCAGCAGCGGAATGAGGAGTGCCGCGTACGGGATCATCATGATCGACAGCACCAGCACGAACAGGGTGTTCTTGCCCCAGAACCTGAACCGCGCGAACGCGTAGCCGCCCGTGGCCGCCAGAACGATGGTGAGCGCGGTGGCGGTGATCGAGAGGATCAGCGAGTTCTTCAGGTAGGTCGGCAGTCCCAAGCCGTAGCCGAACATCCTGGTGTAGTTCGCGAAACCGAACCCGTGGATCTGCGCTGTGCCCTGCGCCGGGGAGACCGACACGATGACCGCCCAGACCAGGGGGAGAAGGAACACCACGGCGAGAACCGTGGTGAGCACGTAGTACGGCGACTGTGTCGCAGCCTTCTTGGTTGTCATGGCTCAGTCCTCGTCTGCGCCGACGCGCAACACCCGCAGTTGGATGGCGTTGATGATGACCAGGGCGACCAACAGGATCACGGTCAGTGCAGCGGCCATTCCGAGGTCGCGGTTCGTTTGGAACGCTTCCCGGTAGATGAGCTGGACGATCGTCATCGTCGAGTTGTTGGGTCCACCTTCGGTCAGGATGAAGAACTGGTCGAATGCCAGCAGGGATCCGGTGATCGACATGATCAGCGTCATGGCTATGGTCGGCCGTAGAAGCGGGATGGTCACACTCGTGAGCGTCTTCACCCGGCCCGCGCCGTCGAGCTTGGCCGCTTCGTACACGTCTCCCGGGATGGCTTGCAGGCCCACCATCATCAGCAGCATGTAGAAGCCCGCGAATCGCCACACGACCAGCAGCACGGTCGCCCAGAGCGCGCTGCCTGGCGTGCTGAGGATGGACTCGCCTTGCTGAAACCCCGGTATCAGGTTCAACAGCGGCGTCAACGGGCCGATCTGGGGTGAGTACAGGGCGTAGAACAACAGCGAGGCCGAAGCGATGCCCATTGCGGAAGGGATGAGGATCGCGGTGCGCAGGAAGGCGTTCCACTTGCGTGCCTCTTGCACCAGGAGAGCGAGACCGAACGCGATCGGCATCAGGATCACGGTGGTGATGATCGTGTACTCGATGGTGAACCAGATCGCTCCCTGCAGGAGCGGGTCTTTGAAGACGTTGACGAAGTTGAGCGGGAAGTTGCCCCCTTGGTTGCCGCCGAGGAGAGTCCAGTTCGCCGTCGCCATGATGAGCACGACGACGAGCGGTGCGATGAAGAGGCCGAGGACGAGAACTGCCGTGGGCGCGGCGAAGAGCCAGCCGTGCCGGTTCTCGAGGCGGGCGGCAGATGACGTCCGCCCCGAGAACCGGCTACGAGGCTGAACAGCTCGTACAGCCGTGGTGCTTTCAGCCACCCAGCGCCGCCGTGATCGCGTCGTTGTCTGCCTTGATCTTCGACGCATCGCCCCAGATCGCGTCCTGGATCAGGATCTGCCATGGGCTGCCTGCTGCGTTGAAGGCGGTGTTGAAGTTCTCCGCGATCGGCGTCTTGCCGGTCTTGACCGTGGCGTTCCCGATCAGGGTGCGCGGGTCGGCACCTGTGTAGTCGTTCTCCAGCACCTTGAAGTTGGAGGCGGTGTCGTTGTTATCGGCGAACACCGTCTTCTGTGCCTTCTCCGTCATCAGCCACGACAAGAAGTTCCATGCCTCCGCGGCATGCTTCGAGTTCTTGCTGATGCCGATCGCGTCACCGCCGAGGAACGTCGACGAGCCGCTGCTCACGCCGGGGATGGGTGCAACCCCGATCGGGAACGGTGAGCTCTTGAACAGGGCGCTGACCGCAGTGAACGGGTAGGCCATCACGCCGATCTTCCCGTTCTGGAACGGTGCCGTCCACGTGGCCCCGGTGTCCGTCTTGGAACCCGCGCCGATGCCGTTCGGGGTGTTGGCGAGCTCGTGGAGGCCGGAGTAGATCTTCTGCGCGCTGGAACTTGCGAGCAGAGACTTCTTCCCCGACTTGTCGAGGGCGTCGTCGCCGTTGCCCCACAGCATCGGGAAGAGCGTGAACGCCAGCGCCCCACCGGACTCGCCGGCCACATACGTGCCGGCAACCCCAGGTTGGTTGAGCCCCGCGACCGCCTTCGCATCCTTGACGAAGTCGTCGAGGTTCGATGGTCCCTTGGTCGGGTCGAGACCGGCCTGCTTGAACAGGTCCTCGTTCCACACCATGACCGAGATGTCGGAGACGAACGGCAGGGTGTGCTCCTTGCCGTCGATGGTTCCTGCCGCAATGTGACCGGACTGCAGGTCGGACTTGTTCGAGAGGGCGTTGATCTGCTTGGTCAGGTCCATGAAGACGCCCTCTTTGGTCCAGTACGGAACGCGGACCACGTCGCCGGCCAGAAGATCGGGCAGGCTGCCGGTCTGCACGGCAGCCCCGACCTTGCCTTCGACATCGTCGTTGGGCAGCAGGGTCAGCTTCACCTGGTTCTTGTGCGTCTTGTTGTAGTCGGTGACGGCGTTGGTGGCCTGCTTCTGCAGCGGAGCGCGCGACCACATCGTGATGGTGGCGCCGTCGTCCGTGCCGGATTCCGGAATCGACGAACTGCCTGAGGTGGGGGTTGTGCTGCTGGCGCAGCCGGACAGTGCGAGCGCCATGACGCTCACTGTGGCGAGGACGGCCACGGCGGCTTTGCCGCGGCCGCGAAAGGAAGTGGTCATGCTTAGTGCCTCTCAAATGGTGGTTGGGCATGCAGCGAGGAAGGCCTCGGGACCGGCGGGGTTCGACTGCGAACCACCCGTCGTCGCGAGTGCGGGTCCTTCACTTGAAAAAACCGAAAGGGTTTTCGTGCATGGTGCCATCGAGACTGGCGCCTGTCAACAGTTCTGGTCTCCCGCATGCTCTGGCGGCCGTGGTGGTGGGGCGGCATCGCGGGCGACGCCTCAAGGTGTAGTTTCGATCACGAAATCTCCCCTATGATTTCGAAAACACTGAAACGGGGTGCGATGCCTAAGCGCGAGCATCAGAAGAGTGCGACGTTGGGAGACGTGGCCCAGCGGGCAGGGGTCTCCATCGCAACGGCATCAAAAGCCGTCAACGGCCGGGCGGAGGTGGCTCAGCGCACTCGAGCGCGCGTGCTGAAGGCCGCTGAGGAGCTCGGCTTCACGCCCAATGCGCTCGCGCAGAGCTTGCAGGCCGGACGTACCGGAACTGTGGGGCTGATCACCGGCGATCTGGAAGGGCGCCTCTCGATACCGATCCTGATGGGCGCGGAGGATGCCTTTGGTGCGGGTAGCACGTCGATCTTCCTCTGTGACGCCCGCGGCGACGCGATTCGCGAGCAGCATCACGTGCGTGCGCTCATGTCCAGGCGGATCGACGGGCTGATCGTCGTGGGCGACAACCCGAACCCGCGCCAGCCGCTCCCGTTCGACCTGCCGGTGCCGGTCGTCTACGCGTACGCGCCTTCTTCCGACCCGGAAGACATCTCCGTGGCGAGTGACAACATCAGCGCTGGGCGCCTGGCTGCCGAGCATCTTCTGGAATGCGGCCGAACGCGAATCGCCTACATCTCGGGTGATGTCACATACAGCGCGGCCCGCCACCGTGTCGCAGGTGCCAGCCAGGCGTTGCACGCGGCCGGCTTGGAACTGCTCGGTGGAGAAGCAATGTACGGCGCGTGGTCGGAGCATTGGGGACGCGGGGGAGCACGAGCGGTGCTGGCCCGCTACCCAGATGTCGACGGGCTTCTCTGCGGGTCAGACCAGATCGCGCGCGGTGTGATCGACGCTCTTCGCGAAGCGGGAAAGGGCGTGCCCGCCGACATCGCCGTCATGAGTCACGACAATTGGGAGCCCCTCGCTACCCAGTCGCGGCCGCCGCTGACGACGATCGACATGAATCTGAAGGAACTCGGCCGGCTCGCAGCACAGCTGCTCTTCCGCGCCATCGACGGCCAGCCCGACCGCGGCCTGCACTACGTCGACTGCCGCGTCGTCACGCGGGAATCCACCGCGCTGACCGTCTGAATTCCGCAGCCGCGAGCAGTGATCGGAGGGCGGTGGCGAAGGACTTGCTCCCCCGCGTGCAGGGTCGACGCCGACGGCGCCCGCGTGCCGAGCGGATGGTAACGAAACGGTAACACGCACCGGATTCGGTGATTTCGAAAAATCTGAAACCCTTTTCTGTTCCAAGATGGCATGGCACAGTCCAACGCCGCGCTGAATGTTGCGTGGCCAAGCCCAACGAACCGGAAACGCTTTCAGTGTTTCGGTTTCGTGCAACTGTGACGCAGCGCTGCGTCACTGAGGAGATTTGGGATGAAGCGTCATCGTCTTCGTCGAACCTGGGTCGCTGCTGGATTGGCAGCGCTCGCTGTCGTCGCCCTCGCAGCCTCTCCGGTTTCGGCTCCCGCCATGGCTTCGGCCGCCGCGAAAACGCCATCGACCGACTACCAGCCGATGCCATCGCTCCCCACGAACGTCTGCGGCGACTCCTCCCCCAAGCAGGTCGGAACGAACGCTCCGCTGCCCAGCGATCCGCACGGATTCGGCTTCGCCAATGAGTCGATATTGGGGTGGCAAGGCAACTACTACGCACCGCTGACCTACCTATCGGGCTCCTACTTCGCCAGGGGCGTTCCCACGCATTACACGGCGGGTGGGACCACCTACTGCGGCGCGATGTACAGCTTCGGCGTGTACACCTATGGGCTCGACGCTGGTAAGGCGCCAGCAGCCGGGTCGGTTCAATGGACGGAAGCGGACGGTTACCTTCCCGCCATGACGACCTCGTTCTCGCGGGGCGGTGTCGACGTGAAGATCACGAACTTCGCCGACGCTCAGACGGTGAACGGTGCTCTCACCGAACTGGTCTACACGCGCATCAGCATCAAGAACACCACGACGGGAACGCTGTCTGTCCCGCCCGGTGCATCCGGCGCCAACCTCGTCACGTTGCACTCGTCGCCGGACGCGGTCCCCGCGGGCGGTACTGCGGTCGATGAGTACGTTTCCGCCGTCGACACGTTCAGCAGCACCACGCCGCTCCCCGGGCAGGCCGACCTCGCTCACGTGTCGAGTTATGACACCGCCTATCAGCACATGGCGGGCAACTGGAAGTCCATGCTTACCACCGCGCCCGACCTTTCGCTGCCGAACACCGAGCTGCCCTCGACCGGACTCGCGAAGCCGGGCGACGCGATCTCGAATGCGTACAAGGCGGCGTACATCTACACCCGCATGGTTCAGACCGGGAAGGCGCAGTTCTCCGGCGCCAACAACTACGACTGGGTGCTCAACCACGATGCGCCGAGCATCCTCGACAACCGCTTTCAAGTGGGAGACTTCACGGATGCGCAGAATCTGCTGCTGACGGCGCGGATCTCCGAGCAGCCGGACTTCGACGAGAACGGCGCGAACTGGTACTGGGACGGCCTTTGGAAGACTCCGACCGCGTGGGCGGACTACCTGCAAGGAACAGGTGACACCGCCTTCGTCGCCAAGTACTTCCACGACGATGCCGCTGGTTCCAGTCCTTGGGGCCCGAGTCTCTACACCATGATGCACACGTACCTCCAGCAGCAGCTGGACCCGAGCACCGGGTACCTCAAGACCTCGTTCGACAACGACAGCACGGGAACGTGGCTCTTCGACGACGAGGCAGCGCTGGCGGGCATCGCCTCGTACGAGTACATCGCCGCCACGCTGGGGGACACGGCCGAGGCGAGCTGGGCGGGCCAGCAATACGCCAGCCTGCTCGCCGCGACGAACGCCGGACTGGCCGCCAACGAAAAGGCCTCGGGCCAGCAGTTCCTTCCGTGCGAGGTGAATCAGCCGGTGAGCGCAGACCGGTGCGCAACCGCGAACGACGCGAACTGGGCGGGCTCGAACCTGTGGAGCCAGAACGTCTGGGACGTGTTCCTCGCCGGCGGCGCGCTGAACGGCACGCTCGGGGATCCGAACCAAACGGACAACCTGTACACCGTCGGATACGGCCGGCTGGCGGCCGGAACGGGCATACCGTTCCCCTCGTTCGGTGCGTACCCGGGCTACAGCGTCGCCCTGAACACCGGTTATGCCGCCGGCGGCCTCTACGGCAGCCAGTACCGTGACCTGCCGCTGACGAGCTATGCCTGGCAGATCCAGAACACGACGGGCGGCCCCAACGCATGGTGGGAAGCCAACGGCTCTGCACCGAATCCGAACAACCCGTGGGCAGGCAGCCACGCCGCTCCTCAGTTCGGGGCCGTCCCATACGCCTGGCCGCTCGCCAGCCAGACGCAGACCGTGCAGCAGTCGATCGCTGTGCTGGGCCGCACCCAGACCGGCACCAGTGCGAGCCCTGCATTCGGGAGCACGCTGTATGTGGGCCGTGGGATCCCGGATGCCTGGGTCGCCGATGGGCAGACCCTCTCGCTCGGCAACCTGACGAACTCCTACGACGTCGCCACCGGCCATCGGAGCACCTACGGGGTGTCCATCACGACCAAGAAGGTAGGCGGGGCGCGCCAGGTGACGGTAGACCTCACGGGGAAGCTGCCCACCGACGCCGTGCAGCTGCAACTGCCGTCGTTCGCCACCGCGGGCGTGACCTCCGTCGTCAACGGAACCTGGGATGCAACCTCCCACACCGTCACCGTGCGTCCGCACAAGAAGGAGATCGTCGTCACGCTCGGCGCTTCGGCAGCTCCCACGTTGGCCGCGCAGGTCGGAGCCACGCCGGCGGGAGCACAGCCGGTGCTGAAGGCCGGTGACTCAACGCCGGTGTCGCTGACCGTCACGAATCCTGGCAGTGCGACGATCTCTGCAACCCCGACGCTGTCGGCCCCCGCCGGCTGGACCGTCACCGGAGGGTCGTCAACTGCTGTCTCGATCCGGGCCGGTGCGTCCGCGACGATCACGTGGAATGTCACCGCGCCCGACTCGGCGGCGGGGAAAGCCTCGCTGGCGCTGTCGGTCAGGTACGCGGGCCCGGGTGGCGCGAGCGGTACGGTCGGCATCGCGCCGTCCGTGGTCGTTCAGCGGCCCCTGCCACTGCCTGCTGGGTCGACGGATCTTGCTCTGCAGGGAGCGACCCCGAGCGCGTCCTATACGTCTCCGTGGGAGAGCGTGAAGGCGATCAACGACGGTGTCTACCCGCCGCAGTCGAATGACACTTCCGGCAACCTGCGGTGGGGAACCTGGCCGAACCCCGGGCCGCAGTGGATCGAACTCGACTGGGCACAGCCGGTGACGACCAACGGTTCCGCGCTCTACTTCTTCGACGACGGGGGTGGCGTCTTCACCCCGGACTCCTGGAACGTGCAGTACTGGACCGGGTCGTCCTGGGCCGACGTCACGGGCGCGACGGCCTATGGCACGGCAAAAGACACGTTCAATCAGGTGGGATACGACTCGGTGTCCACCACGAAACTGCGGGTGAATCTCAATAGCACGCAGCCGGTCGGCGTGCTCGAGTGGATCGTCGACTCGACGCCTGGGCAATAGGGGGAAGGAACGGGTGTGGGCTCGCGGCCAGTGGCGCGAGCCCACACCCGTCATCCGTCTGACCGATGACCTCCGGCTGGCCGCTACTCGGGCAGCCGCGGCGTGCGCGGCGGCTCCGTGCGCCGTCCGCCCGTGGCCTCGAATGCGGCGGCGAGGGAGAGCAGCGCCGTGTCGTCGTATGCGCGACCGGCGAACGTGAGGCCCACGGGCATCCCGATGTCGGCCATCGTCCCCATCGGCACGGTCACGGTCGGGATGCCGAGATGTCGCGGCACCAGGTTTCCATTCGCAACCCATACGCCGTTGCGCCAGCCGCGGTCGGCGGACGCCGGGTTCACATCCATGTCGGCCGGGCCGACATCGGCGACGGCGGGAAAGGCCACCACGTCGAGGCCGAGCCGGTCCATCCACTGCTCGAGATCGATGCGACGCGTCTGCTCCAGCCCGCGCACGCCGTCAGCCAGGTGCGGTATCTCGGTGAAGCTCGAATATCGATGGCGCCTCACGACCTCCGGGTACGTCGCGATGTCGTCGTCGAAGCCCGTGTAGCGGTCGGGCAGTGCCCCAGGCGGAGGCGGAAAGATCTGCGCCCCGTCGACAATCGTCAGGTCGCCAAGGTGCGGGTCGTCGTTGGCGGCGAGGAAGTCGTCCCACGCCCACGCGGAGAGGTCGACGATCTCTCTCCGCAGGAACTCAGGTGACACGAGGCCTCGCGTGAAGATCGTGGACGCTCCCGGCCGGTCTCCCTCGTAGTTCGTCACGACGGGGAAGTCCACCTCGACCACGGTCGCTCCGGCCGCTTCGAGGTCGGCGCGAGCTCCCCGCCACAGTGCCATTACGGATTCCCTGGTGAGGATCGGCTGCCCCGTCGAGCCGCCGATGCCCGGATGCTCGCCCGTGCCGGCCTCCGGGTCTGCGTTCACATACATGCGGGGCACGCCCACCTTCGTGCCGTCGAGTCGCGCGAGTGCCTCTGCGCGGCCGCGCGGCGCGAGGGTCGGATACGAGCGAGGTCGCACCCGTGAGGCGCGCGGGATGCTCACCCACGGCTGCGCGCGCCAGAAGTCGCCGCGCACCTCGTGGTCGTCGGCCACGATCACGTCGAGCACCTCGAGGAGGTCTGCCATGGTCCTCGCGTGCGGAACCACCACATCCATGGTGGGCACGAGAGGCCAGTTGCCCCGTACCGAGATGACCCCGCGCGAGGGCGTGTAGGCACACAGCGCATTGTTCGATGCCGGTGCCCTGCCGGACGACCAGGTCTCCTCTGCCAGCCCGAACGCGGCGAAGCTCGCAGCAGTGGCCGTGCCCGAGCCGTTGGACGATCCCGACCCGAAGGCCGACGTCAGCCAGCGTTCGTTGTACGGGCTCTCCGCCCTGCCGTACAGCCCCCGCTGCATGCCGCCGTTGGCCATCGGCGGCATGTTGGTGAGTCCCACGAGAACTGCTCCCGCCCCGCGCAACCGCTCGATCGCGAAGGCGTCGCGCTGTGCAACGAGATCGGCGAAGGCCGGCGAGCCGGCGGCGGCAGTGAGCCCTTCGGCGAGGTAGCTGTCTTTGGCCGTGTAGGGGATGCCGTCGAGCGGGCTCAGCGTGCGGCTCCCGGCCCTGCGCTCATCCGATTCACGTGCGTCGTCTCTGGCACGAGGGTTGCGCACGACCACCGAGTTCAGCGCGGTCGACGTCGCAAGACCGTCGTACGCATCGATGCGAGCGAGGTAGGCGTCGAGCAGCCCGATGGCTGTTGCCGTGCCGTTCTGCAGTGCGGCGCGCAGGTCGGCGATGCCCGCTTCGACGACGTCGATGGCGGTCATCGCACCGGTCCTCGGCTGGACGACGCGCGAGGCACGTCTCCGGCGGCTGTGACGGCCGGCTGCTGCTGCGTGATGCAGTGGATGCCCCCGCCTCGGGCGAAGATGGCCCGGGCATCCACCGTCACGACCGTGCGTCCCGGGTAGGCGGCAGCGAGGATATCGGCCGCCGCGGCATCCGCGCGGTCCTCGCCGAAACCGCAGGCGATGATACCGCCGTTGACCACGAGGTGATTCACGTAGCTGTAGTCCACGAATCCCTCGTCGTCTCGCAGCACCTCGGGGGCCGGCAGGTCGACGATCTCGAAGTGCCTGCCCGCGGCATCCGTCTGATCGGACAGGAAGTCGTGCAGCATGCGCGTGACGGGGTGATCGGGATGCCGCTCGTCTCGCTGGGTGTGCAGCAGCAGTCTTCCCGGTGAGGGGCTCGCGGCCACGATGTCGACGTGTCCACGAGTGCCGAAATCGTCGTAGTCCCTGGTGAGCCCGCGCGGCAGCCAGATGACCTTCGTCGCACCGATCGTACGTTTCAGCTCCGCATCGACCCGGGCCCGATCCGCGTATGGGTTGCGGCGCGGGTCGAGCTGCACGGTCTCGGTGACGAGAACCGTGCCATCGCCGTCCACATGAATGCCGCCGCCCTCGTTCACGAGCAGCGAGCTGACCAGTTCGGCACCGACCGCGGCCGCCACAGTGCGCGCCATCTCGGATGCCTTCTCCCACCGCGCCCACGCGGGCGCGCCCCACCCGTTGAAGGTCCAGTCCACGGCGCCGAGCACGCCAGGGCGGTCGTCGTCGACGACGAAGGTGGGACCCATGTCGCGCATCCAGAACTCGTCGACCGGCGCCTCGAAGAGCTCGATGTGCGAGCCGAGCATTCGGCCGGCGCGATCGGTTTCGGTGGGGTCGACCACCATGCTCACGTGCTCGAATTCGCCGATCGCGTGGGCTACGGCCGTCCATGCGGCGTAGGCCTCCTCCGCTGAGACGACGTCGTCGCCGAGCGTGAGACCGGCGCGCGGGAACGCCATCCACGTGCGCTCATGCTGTGCGGTCTCCGACGGCATTCGCCACGACATCGGGGCTCCTCCCTGCGCGCGGGTGACGCACGCGTATTGGTCAGGTGATCAATAATAGAACGAACAGGGGGAGCGATGGCGAGGGATCCGAGTAGGTCGAGGGCGGCGCGCAAGCCACCGGCCGAGCGCGAGGCCGAGATCGCTCGGGCGGCAGTGGACCTCGCCCTCGAGCAGGGACTCCGGGCGGTGACGCTCCGCGGCGTCGCAGCCCGCACAGGTGTTGCGCCGGCTCTCGTCGGCCACTACGTGCCGAGCATGGACGATCTGGTCGCGCGCACCTTCGCCACCATCGTGCGCGCGGAACTCGACGAGGTGACGACGTTGGCATCCGCGGGACGGACACCGACCGAACGACTCGTGCTGCTGCTCACGACGGCGCTCGATTCCCGGCGCAGCGACGTCACGGTGGTCTGGGTCGAGGCGTGGGCCGCCGGCAGGCGGAACGAACCGCTCGCGAGTGCGGTACGGGCCGAGATGGATGCCTGGCACTCGGTGGTGCGCTCCATCGTCGACGACGGTGTCGCCTCTGCCGAGTTCCACGCGAGCGACACCGCCGCCGTCTCCTGGCAGTTGCTTGGCATGATCGACGGGCTCAACGCCCAGGCTCTCGTCCACTGGGGCGCGGCATCCGAGCGCACGCCGCTCGCGCTTCGGGCCGTCGCAGGCATGCTCGGCCTCCGGCCCGAAGACCTCGTGTCGAAAATCCGTTAGCTCGGGAGTGGCGGCGACATCGTCAAGGCCTGCCCACGCATGGCTGCGTGCTTCTAACGTGGACTTCACGGGGCCGTCGCAGAATCCGCGTGCCAGGGATCCAGGTGCTTCCGATCGGACCTCCGATCGAGGCCGTGAAGGCTGCGGGTGAGGAAGGGAAGCAGTGTGAGCGAACGCCAGTTCCAGCTCTCGGACGCACGTCGGGCAGGCATCACGGCCTTCGGCGCTCCCGCCGGCGTGCGGTGGGTGTTGTTCTGCCACCCCGCCCCGGGGAGCGGCGGCTTCGACCCCGATCCGCTGGTGACGCAGCGATGCGACTTGAGTTTCGTGTCCCTCGACCGGCCCGGATACTCGTCGTCCGACCCCTGGATCGTGCCTCCGCAGCCTTCGCCCCAGCGCTGGGTGCTCGACGTGCAGGAGTTCCTGGCCGACAGCCGCAGGGTTGCCGACTCCATCGGACGGGTGGCCTACCGGGGACTCGGCGTGCTCGGCTGGCGTGAAGGATGCGTGTTCGCGGCTGCGCTCGCCGCTGCGTTGGGCGATGAGACGGCCGGCGTCGCGTTCGTGGAACCCATGACGCTGCGACAAGCGGCAGAGTCGCTGGCCCAGCCGGATGTGTGGGACGTGCGGCGGCTCATCCCAGGCATTCAGGGTCCTCCAACCGCGACGGGGCTCCGGTCACGCGTCGAGCGCATGCTCGGCGCTGCCGCAGAGCAGGGAGATGTCGGTCTGAACGCCGACCGGGCGGCCATGAAGCAGAAGGTGCTCGACGAGAGCCTGGAAGTGGTGCAGGCTCCCGCGCTGGTGCTCGCCAGAAACACGCGAGCGAGCAGGAGAGGCGCCCACCACTACGCCCGCCGCCTTCCGGACGCACGCGTCGCCGTGACCGACGCCCCCGTACCCATCGCGGCGCACTGGGCGCGCATCATCAAGCACTTCGACGAGACTCTGCACTGAGTCGTCTGCACTGGTTCGTCTGCAGGGGGTCGTCTGCACTGAGTCGTCCGCGGTGCTAGCGCCCGGCCGAGCCCTGCCCGTGCTCCGCCCCGCGGTCAGGCGCCGCGCGCTCCTGTGCGGCCCTCTCCTCGGCAGTCCCGCCGGTGCCGTCCTGGGCACTGCCGCCGAACTCCGCGGGAAGCCTGCCCTGATGCGAGAGCGCCGACCTCCTGCGCCTGCGCACGATCGCGATGAGGATGAGCAGCACCCCGATGCCGGTGAGGATCGCCGATCCGATCGTGAGCGAGGACTCCCAGACCGCATTGTTGAGCGCGGTGTCCTTGCCCGGCGTGCCGAAGCCGAACGCGAACATCGCGACGACGCCGATCACGGTCAGAACGATGCCGACGATGAGCAGCGCGATACCGCGTGTCGGCTTGGTCATCCCCGACTCGGTCATGGTCCACCTTTCGTGACGAGTTCTCTCGCTTGAAAGGTCTACGGACCATCCGGCCGGCGATGCAGGGGTTGACACCTCGTGCACGCCGTTTTGTGCGGGCGCCGCCACGGGTCGGCGATCAGCCCTTCGCGCGCCTGGCCTGCCGCTTCGGGGCCGCCGGCTGTTCCGGCTGCTGCTCTGGTTGCGGTTTCAGCCTCACGAGCTGGGCGGTGCTGCTGTCGTCGAGCTCGGCGATCTCGGTGCGCGACTTGATGAAGTCCGAGAACGAGCGGTAGCCCAGCTGCTTCTCGCTGAACGAAGGATCCATGCGCTTGATCTGCGATTTCACCGCAGAGGAATGCAGCCACTCGGAGTCGTCCTTCTCGTGCCCGATGCGCAGCGCGCGATCGAGCAGGCGCGTCGCCTCCTCCTGCGGGTCGCGGGCTGCGTCCTCGGCGTCCTCCGCCTCGGCGCGCGCCTCTTCCTGGGTCTGCGCCTCTTGCGGGGTCTGAGGCTCGGCGACCGGTTCGGGCGGAGTCGTCGCACTCTTGCGGGAGCCCTTCCCAGCCGTGGCGCGGCCGCCGGATGCCTTCGGTGCGGCACTCGGTTCGCCGGCCTCCTGCACGGGCTGGGCGCGTTTCGGCTGTGCCGGTCGTTCGACCCCTGGCAGCGCGTCGTAGGTGTAGAACTCGTCGCACGCGGCGGCGAGCGTGCGACTCGTCGAGCCGGCGACGCCGATGCCCACGACATACCTGCCGAGCCGTTTGCAGCGTTGCGCCAGCGGAACGTAGTCACTGTCACCTGCGACGATCACGACGTGCGTGAGGTCGGGCAGCCGGAACATGTCCTCGACGGCGTCGACGGCCAGGCGGATGTCCGCGCCGTTCTTGGCATACGCCGCCGCGGGAAAGAGCTGCACGAGGTCGACGGCGCGGCCGACCAGCTGATGCCTGTACTCGGCGTTCACCGCTGCCGACCAGTCGGCGTATGCCCTGGTGAGCACGAGGGTGCCGAACGATGCGGCGAAGTCGATCACTGCCCCGACATCGACGGTTGCAGCCGCGAGCTTGGCCGTGATGGACGATTCGGATGCCTGCTCCTCCCCGCGTTGCTGCCCAGGGCTTGCATCGAGCTGCCGCACGCGGTCGCGCTGGAACGACCCGCGCCCGTTCACCTGGTCGTACCGCGAGATCACGATGTTGTCGAAGTCGATGTAGACGGCCACGCGGCTGTCTGTGGTCTCGGCCATGGCATCCTTTCGCCGCCGAAGGGCCCGGCTGGTGTGCGGGCGGGCGGGATGGTTCGAGCGTAGCGCTGCCGGGAGGCGGGCCGCCGGGTCAGGCCGGTCCGTACACCCGCTTCGGCTCGAACTGGTAGATGAGCCGCTCCTCCTCGACCATGCGGGCGACGAACGCCTCCTCATCCAGCTCCTGGCCGAACCAGCTCAGAGTGCCAGCCGGCCTGTGCTGCATCACGCGGAACAGCTGCAGGTTCTGGCGCGCCGCATCCGCTCCCTCGAGCAGTGTGACCGTGGACTCGACGGTGAGGTAGGAGTAGCCCTGGTCGAAGACGAACAGCGAGCACCTGGGGTCGCGCCTCAGTCTCTTGGTGCGTACTCGATCGGCGGTGCCGCTGCTCCAGATGCGCCCCTGCACGAGTGCGACGCCGACGCGAACCGCCTTCGGCATGCCGTCGCCGGCGATCGTGATCATCGCGGCCGCGTGGTGGGTCTCCAGGAACGTCCGCTGCTTCTCGTCGAGCTCCATCGCTGCTCCGTTCGCTTCGGGTCGTGGTTCGTGTCTCGCGCCTGCGCGTCAGAGCCTGGAAACGATGCCGGACGCCAGGATCCGCCGCAGCGTGCTGCGGCCCAGCGCACTCATCGCCGGGTTGCTGTTCCGGTAGTACCACACAAGGCCCATCGCCTGTTCGAAGGCCCACGCGGCTCCGCGTGCCCACTCGAGTTCCTCGTCCCCGTCGGGCCGGATGCCGTCGCGCAACGCAGCGCGCAACTCACCACGCGCGGGTTCCTCGAACAGATGCCATGCTGCGACGAGGTCGAGTGCCGGGTCGGCGGGCTGGAAGCCGCCGACGTCGAGCACACCCGCCAGGCGCCCGTTCGACACGAGCAGGTTGGCGGGGATCAGGTCGGTGTGCGACATGACGTTCGGGGCGTCTCTTGGCAGTTCCCGGAATGCGGCCCACGTGGCGGCCAACTGGTCGACGGCCAGCAGCCCCTCACTTTGACGGATGCACGTGGCCATCCATTCGTCGTGGTCGCGCAGGTCACCTCCGCGGCCCCGACCTTGGTCCCGCCGACGGGTGCGGCGCGGAGCTCGCGGATGAGAGCGGCGATGTCTCCGGCGAACTCGGGGGAGTGCGCGAGGGCATCCGGTGTCGCCGGCTCGCCTTCGATCCACGTGGTGATGCACCACGGTCCGGGATAGCCCGCTCCTGGAGCGCCCATCGCCGTCGTCATGGGCGCAGGGAACCTCGTGACGAGGGCGAACTCGCGTGCGGCATCCGCTTCGCGGCGCATCACGGCGTCGGCCGTCTGCGGATCGTCCACGACGAGCGGCAGGCGAGCGGCAAGGCCGTCGCCGACGCGGAAGATCGCGTTGACCGTGCCTGAGCTGGGCGCCGGCCGTACAGGCAGGCCCGACCATTCAGGGAACTGCCGGGCTATGAGGGCCGCCACCGTTGCGACATCCACGTCCACCTGTCCGTCGTGCATGCGGGCTTGCGTGTGCGACGCCTCCAGCTGACCGCCCGGTTCGGCGCCGTGACTCATGCCGGAAGGAGCCGAAGCGTCGCGCCGTGCGATTCCTCGTCGACGACCGGGTCGATGTACTCCTTGGGGTACTTGCCGTCGTACTTGCCGTGGTAGGCACGATCGAGCTCGGCATGGTCCACCGCGTTCGACGCGCCGTTCGACACATCCTCGAAAACGACGTCGCGTGAGACATCGCCGATCGTGATGCGGCCCGAGCCGGCCGCGGTTGCACGCGCGAACCACTTGTTGCCCCGCCCATGTGCCGAGCGAACGAACACATCGTCGCCCACTCGGACGATCCAGATCGTCGTTCCGCGCCCCGGAGATCCGTCTGAGCGGCGGGACGCCAGCACGACGTCGTGCTCGGTGCCGATGGTCTGCAGTTCCTGTTCGCTCCAGGTAGACGTCATATCTCGAGCGTAGGACGAGACGCGGAAGCATGCCGAGGACCGGCCACGGCGCGCGTGTGCCAGGGTTGGCGCATGGCCCTCATCCATCACGCGAGTCTGGTTCCTTCGAAGCTCGAGCTCGTCGCAGGCTGGATCACGGCGCAGCCGTTCTGGCCGGAAGGCGCGGACCCTGGTTCGCTAGAGCGTGCAGCCGCGTTCCGTTTCGACGACCCTGCCGGAAAGGTGGGCATCGAGACGCTGCTCGTTCGGTGCAGCACAGCCGGGGACGTCTCGTTGCTGCAGATTCCGCTCACGTATCGGGAGGCACCGCTCGACGGCGGCGAGCCCGCCTTCATCGGCACCTTGCAGCACAGCGTTCTCGGCACGCGTTGGGTGTACGACGCGACGGGTGATCCCGTGTATCTCGCAGAGCTGGTCCGCACTGTGGTCACCGGCGACCGCGAGGTCGAGCTGTACTACGAGGAGAACGGCGTGCGCACCGCGCGGGCAGGGGATGCCCACGCGCGCGGCAGCGGACATCCGGAGGCGCGCGTGCCTGCCACTCCCGCATCCGCTGCTGCCGTGAGCGCTACCACCGACGTCACCGCCACGGTCGTGGACGCCGGCGACGTTCAGGTGCGCGTGGTGCGCAATCTCGCCGCATCCGGCGACGCTGAGCCGGACGACGGCGACGGCATCCTGACCGGCGAGTGGGAGGGCGTGACGGGTGCGCTGCTCGCCGTCGTGCACTCGCGCAGAGCAGTCGCCTAGAGCGCTCGACGAGAGCGACCGAAACGAAGATCGCCATCAGCCCGGCGAGGAGACCGGAACGCATCGCACCGGCGGGGAGGTGGTGGTGACCGAAGAACAGGCGCTTCACCGTCGGACACTGACACCCCTGCACCGCGGCGCGCGTACATGGATGGACCGGTCGTCCGTTCGGCAGCGTGCCGAACGGACGACCGGTCTACTGGGTCTCACCCCTGGTTGACGGAGAGGTAGAAGACGTCCTCGTTCTCGGTCTGGTTCAAGGCGTGGACGGTCGGATCCGCGTCGATGATCGGAACCTGAACCTGGATGGCGTTGTGCCCGACGCTCTTCCAGGTCAGCGGCGTGTGATTGCCGAGCAGGTCGACGCGATCCAACGACTTCACGTTGTGCACGTTGCGGAGCGTGACCGACATGGTCGGCGTTCCGAAGTCGAGGTGGATCGTGTCACCCGTCGTCTGATCCTCGAAGATGTCCGCCTGGTTCTGACGCTTCAGATCGATGGCGAGCACGATGCGCTTGTCGTCGAGCAGGAAGCCGTTGGCCGTCGACAGCGCCTCGTTCATCTCCGGCTTCAGACCGGGGTCAGTCGTGAAGCTGTCGTAGGTCGTCGCCTTCGAGCCCCGTAGCAGCCCGGCCAACGTGACCAGCGTCTTGCCCTTGGTGCTCAGGTCGTTCCCGCTCTTGATCGCGCGGTTGTACCCGAACGCTGCGGGGTCGTTCGGAGCCCAGTCGGCGAAGTAGAGCAGCTTGAACTGATCGAGGTTCTGCCCGCCCTTGGACAGCGCCCAGTGGAACACCCGCGGGTAGATGTCGGCGAAGAACTTGTCTTCCGTCGTGAATCCGAGTTCCGTCTGCCAGATCGAGGGGTTCTTGATCCCGCGCTTCTGGGCGGCGGCGTACAGCGTCTGCATCGTGCCGATCGGCATGTAGTGCATGTCGTAGACGTCGATCGACTTCCAGGCGTGCCACTTGTCGAGGAGCGCGATGTACTCGCTGAGCGGGGCACCGCAGATCCATCCGCCGTACACGAGCTTCACGCCGGCGTCATGGATGACCTTCGAGGCGGGCAGCTGGATGTCCTGCATGTACTGGTCCATACCGCCCTCCCAGAAGCCGGAGCCCGGGTAGGCCTCGTTCCACACCTGGAAGTACGTGATGCCGAGCGGCTTCAGGGTGTCGACGGCGAGCTTCACGAAATTCGCGAAGTCCTGCGGGTTCTGCGGGGGAGTACGGCCGATGTTGGTCTGCACCGTCTCATCCGAGAGCACCTTGCCCGACGAGTCCTTCGTGATGAGCTCGCGGTTGAAGTTGTAACCCTCCGTGCTCAGGACCGGTCCATAGATGTACGTCTTACCGTGGAACTCGTAGCTGTAGCCGGTGGTGTTCGCCGCCCAGCCTGCCGTGTAGTCGAGAACGGGAAGGATCGTCTCACCGTGCGCCTTTGCGTCGGTGAACTGCTGCACGTACTTGGCGAGGGCATCCTTGTCGATCTGTCCCTTGGCCGGCTCGACGGTTCCCCAGTCGAAGTCCTGCCTGTCCCACTGCATGCCGGCCACGAGTCCGCCGGAGGTCGGCCCCTGGTTCTCGCCCGCGAAGGCGCGGAACGGCTCGTTCAGCACGAACGGCAGGTCGGCGACAGGGCTTGGGGCTCCGCCTTTGCCGATCGCCACGGCCTTGATGTCCGTGTCGTCGGTGATGACGATGGGCTTGCTGTACACGGCTGCTGTGGAGGAGGTGAGCGGGTCACTGCCGTCCGTCGTGTACCGGATGCAGGCATCCGACGTCTTGCTCGCCAGCGCGACGCTCTTCCCGGCGTCGATGGTTCCCGGCGACGGCGTGGACGTGACCACGGCGGCAGGCTGGTTCACGTCCGAGGTGACGGTCGCCTTGAGCTGGCCGGCGACCCACCAGGTCTGCACCGAATCGCTCACGAAGAGGATGTCGTCGCCCTTGGCCGCGGTGAATGTCTTGTCGAAGGTGGTCGAGGTGCCGGTGTAGCTGAACAGCTCCTGATACGGACCCGAGATGGCGCTCGAGTCGCCGTCGTGGGCGAGAAGCACGCGGAAACGGCCTCCGGGAGAGGTGAACGACCCGGTCACGTGCACGGACTTGCCGTCGGCGGCATCCGGAACCGTGTACGTCTCGGTGATCGGACGCCAGTCCGTACCGATCGAGCCGTCGGCCTTCACGTACCAGGCGTGCTCGGGCTTGTTCAGGTCGAGGGCCCATTCGTCGGCGGCGAAGGCGCCGGTCCCGCCCTTCTGGAGCATGCTCACCGTGTCGTCGCTGTTGATCGCCTCGTACGACCACCTGCCGGGCGCGACGGTGTTCGTATCCAACTGGTAGTCGGTCACGTTGTCGCTCGTCGGGTTCGGCGTCGAGGCCGGGCAATCACCTGGCGGGGCCGAGGTCGACGGTGCTGCCGCCCGCGCGCCTGCCGCGTTGGGATGTGCAACGGCCTGCGCGGAGAGCGGCACCACGAGTGTGCCCATCGCGATCATCGAGGTTATGAGGTACAGCGAGCGCCTTTTCATGCGCGAACTCCATCGTTCGGAATGGTGGGTGTTGTGCGGATACGCGGAGCGAAACCGGTTGATCGGACTCGCCCAGGTCCGGCGGGCGATTGGGACGCTTGTGGCGGCTCGCCGGGCTACAAGGGCATTCTTGCCCGTGCACAAGCGTTTGCGCAAGAGGGCGGATGAATGAGCCTGCGGCCGACACCGGCCGCCCGTTCACCCACGCCAGTGGCTCAGAGCAGGTCGTACGGTTCCAGGGTCGGCCCCGTCGACGAGCGACCAACGATGAGCTCGGGCTCGACGTATTCGATGCCCGGCTCTCCTTCGCCGCCGAGCACCTCGAGCAGGCGTGCGGCGGCTCCCTCGCCAACCTTCGACAGTTGCGGATCGAACGAGGTGAGCGGGTGGCCCGACCTGGGCACCTCGCTCAACCTGTTGTCATAGCCGACGATGGCGATGTCGTCGGGAACACGGATCCCCTCACGATGGAAGGCCGAGAACAGGCCGACCGCGATCTCGTCGTTGCCAGCGAAGATCGCGTCGACAGGCCTGTTCGACGAGCGGATGCGCCGCGCCGCCTCCATGCCCCAACTCTGGTCGTATGCGCCGAAGAAGGGCGAGTCGAACGCGAGCCGCAGCCCGGCGGCGCGCAGGGCGTCCTCGAATCCGGTCGAGCGCGCAGCGACGGCCGCCTCGCCGAGGGATGCCGTCACGTGCGCGATATTGCGGCGCCCCAGCGAGACGAGGTGCTCGGCAGCCATGCGGCCTGCTGCGTTGTTGTTGGGCGCCACGACGAAGTCGGTCTCGGGCGTCGCCGACGACGACGCGAAGACCACGGGAACGGAGAACTCTTCCGAGAGCACGAGGCTCGCTCGGTTCGGGTCGTCGCCGACGACCAAAATGCCGTCGATTCTGCGGGAACGCAGGCGCTTGAGATAGCTCGATAGCATGCGGGGCCTGCCCTGGGCGTCCAGCACGACGGCCGCGATGTTCTCGCGCCCGAGGTGGTTGGTCGCACCCATGATGATGGGCATGCTGAAGCGGCCAAGAGCCTGCTCGGCGAGCACGCCGACGATGTAGCTCTTGCCCGTGACGAACGACCGCGCGATCATGTCTGGCTCGAATTGAAGCCGGGCGGCGGTCTCCACGACACGTGCCCTGGTCTCGGCCGAGATCCTGCCGACACCGCGGAGCGCACGCGAGGCTGTCGATATCGACACACCGGCTGCCAACGCGACATCGCTCATGCTTGCGCGCTTGTCCATTGCGCCCCTTTCGCGGCACCGAGGCGAATCGCGGCCTGGGCCGGCTCAATGATCCCATGGCGGGTCCGCCTGCAGCGGGTGCGCAACCCGTGGCCCATCGCCTGCTCACCCGGTTTGGGGTAGGCAGAAAGATGGGCCATGATCGTGTGCGAAAACAGTTGCGCGGCCGGCGCGACCCGGCAAGAAGAGAACGAGCGTGATCCATGGAACCGTCTTCCGCCGCCCGACCAGGCCATCGCGGCACACCCTCACGAACGTCGGAGGCCGCCGTCATCCCGCAGCAGTCGAGGTCCACCTCGCACTGGCGCGGGTTCAACCTGATCGAGCTGTTCTCCACGAGCACGCGGTGGGCAGAGGAGTTTCCGATCCGCCTGGGTGAAGGCATCCAGGAATCCGATTTCGCAGCCATCGCGCACCTCGGCTTCACCTGGGTGCGCATCCCTGCCTCGTACCTGTGGTTCGGCAAGGGCGCGTTCTCGAAGTCGATCGACGCGTCGCGGTTCGCACTTCTGGATCGCGCGGTGGAGCTGGGGCGCAAGTACGGCATCCATGTCTGCCTCAACCTGCACCGTGCGCCCGGCTACTGCGTCAACTCTCGCTCGCATTTCGATGTGCCCGAGCCGGGGGATCTGTTCTCCGATCCAGAACGCCAGGCGCTGTTCCTGCAGTACTGGTCGCTGATCGCTGAGCGCTACGCCGACGTGCCGCCCGAGGCGCTGAGCTTCAACCTGCTCAACGAGCCGCCGCAGCTCGACGACTCGACGTTCACGTCGGTGTTCGGGCCATCGGCAGAGGCGATCTGGCGCCGGACTGCCGAACGCTTGGTGCTGCTCGAGGGATGGGACGCCGGCCTTCGTCCGCCGCCCGAGGAGTGGACGCGCCACCCGCAGGTCATCACTTCGGTGCACCTCTACAAGCCGTTCGCGATCACCCACTACGACTGCCCTTGGGTCGAACCCGTGAAGGCGGAGCCCGCGTGGCCCCTGGTGCAGCCCCTCGACGATGGCGTGCGCGATGGCTACGTCCCCCTCGAGGGACAGACACAGGCGGTCTGGGACCGCGGGGCCATCGAACGCATCCTCGCGCCGTGGATCGAAATCGTCGAAGCGGGCGGCGCGGTGCACGTGAGCGAGATGGGCTCGTACACGGGCGTTCCGCACGACATCGAACTGGCCTGGCTCGAGGCGTCGCTCGGTGTACTCGGCGATCACGGCATCGGCTGGGGACTGTGGAACTTCCGTGGGCCGTTCGGCGTCGCCGACACGGGCCGCCTCGACGTCCAAACGGTCGAGTTCCAGGGACTGAGCCTGGATGCCCGGCTCGTCGAGCTGCTTCGGTGCCACTGAGCGGCCTGGTGCTCCGTGCGCATTGCCGGGGCGAAGACCGGATGCCGGCCCGTTCTAGACTGTGCCCGCGTGGTCGCCGTCGCGCAGATCCGATTCTCATGGAGGCACGGTGGAGCTGGCGGGACATCGGATCGGGCCGATCGGCCGACTCGGGGCGAACGCGGCGCGGCATCCGTGGATAACGCTGGCCTGCTGGTTGGTGGTGATCGCCGCTGCGGCGGCGACGGCGCTCGGCGGCATCGGCGGTCAGAGCCTCTTCGACCGGTTGGCAGGTTCAGTTCCCTCTGTGCACGGTGAGAGCTCGGCGGGAGCCGCTCGCCTCGCATCGGCGTCCGGCAAGAGCATCACCCTGCTGATCCACGGCGTCGACCCGGACGATCCCGAGGTAACGGCCCGCACCGCTGAGCTGGCGAAAAGCCTCGCAGCCCTGCCCGCCACGACCGTCGCCGATCCTCTCGCCGTGCCGGGCGGCATAGGCAACCCGCAGGTGTCCCCGCTCGTCGCCACCGACGGCAAGGGGATCCTGATCACCGCGTCCGTCGCAGGCATCCACGGCGCGCCGGCGTCGCAGCAGACCCTCGACCACGCGCAACGGCTGATGGATGCCGCAGCACGCGACCTGCGCGCCGCCCACCCGGGAACGACCGCGGAGGTCGGCAGCGCACAGCTCCTCACGCACTCGCTGACGTCGATCAGCGAGAACGACCTGCGCAGGGGCGAGACCGTGGCCCTGCCCATCGCGCTCGTCGTGATGCTCATCGTGTTCGGCGGGTTCATCGCCGCCGGACTGCCGCTGCTGGGAGCCGGCGCTTCCATCGTCACCTCACTCGGTGTGCTGCTCGCCTTCACGTACGTGACCGACATCGCCAACACCGTGATCAACGTCGTCACGGCGGTGGGGCTCGGCCTCTCGATCGACTACGGACTGCTCGTCGTGAGCCGATTCAGGGAGGAATACCGCGCATCCGTAGCGACAGGAGCGGATGCCGCGTCGCGCGAAACGAGGCTCGTGGCGGTCGCCCTCTCGCTCGACCGCGCCGGTCGCACCGTGCTCTTCTCCGGCACGACGTTCGCCATCGCGAGCCTCGGCCTGCTCGTGTTCGCGCCGGCTTTCGTGCACGCCGTCGGCATCGCGGCCATCGCGGTCACCGTGATCGCGATGCTGTCCGCCACAACGCTCATACCGGCGATCATCGGCTTGACCGGTCAGAAGCTGCTGCGGCCTGGAGCGCTCACCAGGCTGCCGCTGGTCGGACACCAGATCGCCCGGTTCGGCGACGTGGCGCCAGACGAGGGGTTCTTCTCGCGGCTCACCAGGCGCGTCCAGCGGCATCCGGCACTGGTCACCATCGGCTGTGTCGTGGCACTCCTGCTGCTCGGCAGCCCCGTGGTCTCGCTCACGCTCGCGAACACGAGCATCGACGCGGTGCCACGCGCGTCCAGTCAATACACGTTCGAGACCACGCTCACCGACGAGTTCCCGGATGCCGCACCGGCGCGCGTGCAGCTCGTCACGACGTCTCGCCCCGACCTCGCGGAGTGGTCCGGCCGTGTGGCGAAGCTGGCACATGTGCGATCGGTGGGCGATGCCGCCGAATCGGGCGGGTCGTGGACGGCGCGCGTGCAGGTGGATGCGCGTGACGGCGTCGCCGTCGTTCGGGAGATCCGCGGCGACGCTCCGAGCTTCCGGCACTGGGTGACGGGGATCGACGCGGGCACGGTAGACCTTGCGGACTCGCTCGCCGCGAGCGCACCGCTTGCGATCCTCATCGTGGCGGCAGGGACGATCGTGCTTCTCTTCCTCATGACCGGGTCGCTCGTCGTGCCACTGAAGGCGCTCGTGGCGAGCGCGCTCTCGCTCGGGGCATCCCTCGGCGTTCTCGTCTGGGGGTTCCAGGACGGCGCGTTCGCGGGCATCCTCGGCTTCGACGCAGATCGCGTGTACGGCGTCGACGTGATCGTCTTGCTTCTCGCCCTGGCCTTCGGTTTCGGGCTCGCGATGGACTACGAGATGTTCATCCTCTCCCGCATCAAGGAGCGGGTGGATGCAGGGCTGACAGGCCGTGAGGCGATCGCACTCGGGCTGCAGCGCTCCGGGCGCATCATCACCTCGGCGGCACTCATCATCATCGTCGTCTTCGCAGGCTTCGCCACCGGCGACCTGGTTCTCATCAAGCAGCTGGGCGTGGCTCTCGCGTTCGCCGTGTTCATCGACGCCACTCTCGTCCGTTGCCTGCTCGTGCCGGCGTTCATGACGTGGCAGGAGCGCATCATGTGGTGGGCGCCGCGCTGGATGAAGCGGCTGCACGCGAAGATCGGCATCGCGGAGGCCTGACCCCGCCGGCTCGCGCAGAGCCGAGCGAGCCGGCTCACATGGAGTTGAGCGCCAGCACGGTTGTGGCGATCAGGGCGAGCACGACTCCGGATGCCTGCACCGCCGACATGCGCTCCTTCAGCACCAGACGCGCGAGCACGATCGTCGCCAACGGGTAGATGCCGACGATGACCGACACCACGGCGAGGTCGCCGAGCTGGAGCGCCAGCACGAGCAACGCGTTCGAGGCGCCGAGCAGCACGCCTCCCGTCACGACCATCCACACGGCCGCGCGTCTTCCCATGTGATGCGAATGCGAGGTGCCGGAATCCGGGTCCAGACCCGTGAGCGCTCGGCGCAGTCTCGGCGCGATCGCGGCGAGGCCCATAAGCGCAGCCACGAGCACCAGTCCGGCCGCGAGTTCGACGAACGCCGGCACGAGGTGCGAATCTGACGGAGCGTAGTCGAGGGCGGTGATCGACAGCCCCAACGTGAGGCCGGAGACGACGGCGATCACGAGGGTGCGCGGAGTGATGCGAACGTGGCGTTCCGACCGCTGCACGGAGATGAGCACTCCGCTCACGATGGCGAGCCCGATGGCCGCCCAGGCCAGCGGTGGCAGCGCGTCTCCGCGAACGATGGCCACGCCGACCGGAACCATCGATTCGAGAACGGCGATGAGCGGCGACACGAGGCTCATCGGTCCGAAGGCCATGCCGGCGTAAAAGCCGAGGAAGCCGACGATGGCGAACACGCCGGCCACCGAGCCCCACAGCACCGCGGGCCCGCTCCAGCCGACTCCATAGAACGCGAGCGCGACGCCCACGAGGCCGGTCGCGCACAGGTAGACGAGTGCCGTCGTGCGGATGACCGTCAGGCGGGCGGCGGCGCGTCCCGCGAAGAAGTCGGAGAAGCCGTACGAGAGCGAGGAGAGAACTGCAAACGCGATGCTGAGAAGCATCGGATATCACGTCGTTTCGAAGGTCGAGGCGGATGCTCGGACAGCGTAGCGCGACCGAGTGACACGGGATCTGCGGTGCGCGGCATCGGGCGCCGTTCAGGCGGCGCCGTCGTGCAGCGCCTCGATCCCCAGCGTGACGGCGATGGCGAACATGGTGAGCGCGATGAGGATGTCGAGCACTCGCCACGCGACGGGGGAGCGGAAAAGAGGGCGGAGCATCCTTGCCCCGAAGCCGAGCGCGGCGAACCACACCGCACTCGCCACGGCCGCGCCCAGCGCGAACCACCAGCGGTTCGGGCCATATCCGTTGCCGACCGTGCCCATCAGCACCACGGTGTCGAGGTAGACGTGCGGATTGAGCCAGGTGAAGGCCATGCATGCGCCGATCGTGGGCCACAGCCCCGCCGGCGATGCCCCTGATGCCGGATCCAGCTCTCCCGGACGAGCCGCGCGCCGCGCGGCCAGCACCCCGTACACCAGGAGGAACCCGACGCCCACCCAGCGCACCACGGCGATGACCCACGGTGCCGTGAGCACGAGGGCGCCGATGCCGGCGATGCCGGCGGTGATGAGCACGGCGTCGCTGCCCGCACACACGATCACGATGGGAAGCACGTGCTCGCGCCGCAGCCCCTGGCGCAAGACGAATGCGTTCTGGGCCCCGATGGCCACGATGAGCGACAGGCTGAAGCCGAAGCCGGCCAAGACCGTGCCTGCCGACGACGACGCTCCGGTGCGAACGATTGCTTCCGCACCGTTCGCCAGGGCGGTCACGTGCGCATGCTGCAGGAGGGGCGTCACGGAGAGCGCCTGAGCGGAGAGCAGAGCGGAGGGCACGCATCGAGACTATGAGCCACCGAAAGTGAAGTCACGCTTCTGTTTCTTACGAAGCGTTAGCATTGCTTTCGATGGATCTCGATCTCGCCCAATTGCGCGCCCTCGATGCGGCGGTCACGCACGGCACGCTGGACGCCGCCGCCGGAGCGCTGCACATCACGCCCTCGGCCGTGAGCCAGCGCATCCGCGCGCTCGAGGCATCCCTCGGACGGGTGCTGCTCGTGCGTTCGAAGCCCGTCGCCGTCACGGATGCGGGCGCGGCCGCTCTGCGGGTCGCCCGCCAGATCGGGGCGCTCACGAGCGCGCTGGGCGCCGACCTGGCCGGCGATGAGGATGCCCGTCGCGCGATACCCCTCGGCGTCAACGCCGACTCGCTTGCCACGTGGGTGCTGCCGGCGCTCGCGGACCTCGACGATCTGGACTTCGAGTTCCACCGCGAAGACCAGGAGCACACTGCCTCCTACCTGCGGGACGGCACCGTCATGGCCGCCATCACTTCCGAATCGACGCCCGTGCAGGGTTGCGTCGTCGAGCCGCTCGGAGCGATGCGTTACCTTCCCGCGGCTCAGAGGGAGTTCGCAGCGCGCTGGTTTCCGCACGGCGTGACGGCGGCGGCCCTACGCGTCACGCCGTACGTGGACTTCGATCGCAAAGACGAGCTGCAGCGGCGCTATCTGGCGAAGCACCGCGTGGGTGAGGCGACGGCTCCGCGGAACCAGGTGCCGGCATCCGCCGACTTCGTCGCGGCTGTGCGCCTGGGCTTCGGCTGGGGCATGATTCCCACCGTGCAGCTGCCTGGAGCCGGCGACGGTGTCATCGTGCTCGACGATCGGGGCATCGACGTGCCGCTCCACTGGCAGCAGTGGAACCTGCGCAGCTCGGCGCTGGACCGCGTTCGCGACGCGATAGTGGCAGGCGCTCCCAAGCTGCCCTGACGTGGTGCGCCCGGCGGGCGCTGGTCAGGCGGCGGAGCCCTCGACCGGTGTGAGTACGAAGACCGGGATCTGCCTGGCGGTCTTCTTCTGATAGTTCGCGTAGTCGGGCCACACCGCGACGGCGCGTTGCCACCACTCGTCGCGCTCCGAGCCCTCGGCGACGTGGGCGACGTAGTCTCGCCTGTCTTCGCCGTCCTGAAGCTCCACCTGCGGATTCTTCACGAGGTTGTAGTACCAGGTCGGATGCTCTTCCGCTCCGCCCTTCGAGGCCACTGCGGCGTAGACGCCGCCGTGCTCGACACGCATGACCGGGTTCTTGCGCAGCTTGCCCGACTTGGCGCCCACCGAGGTGATGACCACCACAGGCACGCCGCGCAGGGTGTTCGCCTCGCGCCCACCCGACGCCTCGAAGGTCTCGACCTGCTCACGGGCCCAGTCCGAAGTTCCCGGCTCCCATTCACCTGTCAGCGGCATGGCTGTGCTCACCCTTCCCGTCGTTGCGTACGCGCCTGACTGTGCGTCCAGGCATCCTTCGCCACGATAGCCGGGATGCCCGGACACAGAGCGGCGCGGGCGGGCGATCGATGGTATCGATGCCCGTCCGCGCCGGAACGGTGCCCTGTTTACTGGGCGCTGCGGATGTTCGTGGCCTGAGGGCCCTTGTCTCCGCGCTCGACGTCGTATTCGACCTTCTGGTTCTCTTCGAGGTTCTTGTACCCGGTCCCCACGATCGCGGAGTGGTGGGCGAAGACGTCGGCCGAGCCGTCGTCCGGGGCAATGAAGCCGTACCCCTTCTCGGAGTTGAACCATTTGACGGTGCCGGTGGCCATGTCGTGGTGTTCCTTTCGTTGTTTCTTTCGTGGGCCGCGAACGCGGCCCGTTGTGCGGCGGCCATGCGACCGTCGACGATCTGGGGTGTGCTTGGCTCCGGTGAGATCACCAAGCTGGGGCGAGGCGGGCAGGCGCTCGGTCAGAGCGTGCTCGGCGGCCTCGGCCGTTGGGAAGCTGCCGAGGAGCATCGAGTGCTCGTCGAACAGGAGGAATCCGAGTTCGCCTGCGGCTGTGTAGCCGGCGAACTCGCCCGCGCGCGTGGCGACATGCACGTCGTCGTCGGCTTTGAGCCAGCGTGGCGTCGCCTCAGGGGTGAACGGTGAAGCAAGGGGGGTAATCGAAATACTCATCTCTGTCTGCACAGAACCGGCATCCACGCCGGTATGTGCGAAGGCGCGGCGCTAGACCCGCCTGTACTGCGCGACCACTGGACACGCGAACGGATCCCGTGCCGCAAGCCCCACCCTATTGAGGTAGGCGATGACAATGCCATAGGACTTCATCATCGTCGTCTCGGTGTAGGTCACGTCGGCCGCGGCGCAATGGTCGCGAACGATGATCCTGGCCTTGGCGAGGTGCGGCCTGGCCATGCTCGGGAAGAGGTGGTGTTCCACCTGGTAGTTGAGACCGCCGAAGAGCATCGTCGCCCACCAGCCGCCCCGGATGTTGCGCGAGGTGAGCACCTGCTTCGAGAAGAAGTCGAGCTTCAAGTCGGCGGGGATGATGGGCATCCCTTTGTGGTTCGGGGCGAAGGACGCCCCCATGTAGATGCCGAACACGGCAAGCTGCACTCCGAAGAATGCCGCAGCGAGGCCCGGCGGGAAGAAGAAGAACAACGCGCCCAGGTAGAGCGTGAAACGCGCGACGATGAGCGTGATCTCGGTCTTGCGGTGCTTCACCTCTGACTTGCTGAACAGCAGCTTGAGCGACAGCCAGTGCAGGTTGATGCCCTCGAGCGACAGCAGCGGGAAGAACAGATAACCCTGCTTGCGGGTCAGCAAGGCCATCGCGCCCGTGCGCTTGGCGGCATCCTCTTCGATGAACGAGATGGTGTCGACGGCGATGTCGGGGTCTTTGCCCACCTGATTCGGATTGGCGTGGTGGCGCGTGTGCTTGTTCATCCACCACGCGTAGCTCATGCCGATCACGAATGGGCCGATGAACCTGCCGAGGCGGTCGTTCGCCGGGCCGGACTTGAGCACCTGGCGGTGAGCCGCCTCGTGGGAGATGAACGCGAACTGCGTGAGGATGAGGCCGAGCACGCCGGCAAGGATGAGCTGGAACCAGCTGTGGCCCAGAAGGATCATTCCCGTGATGTCGGCTGCGGTTGCCAGCACGAGGCCGGCGGTGACGAGCGCGTAGAAGCCCGTTGCTCGAGCGAGAAGGCCCTGGGCCTTCACGGCGCGGGAAACTTCGGTGTAGGAAGCCGTGATGTTCACGTCGTCGTGATTTCGTGGGCTTGTCGTGCGAATGGCACCGAGTCGATTCTCGAGCGTTGCTGTCGGTGCGGAGGAAGCGGCGATGAGAAAGTGCCCGTCCGTTGGCAGCCCTGGGGCTGGTCGTGTGCCAAGGGCAAAACGCCGATCGCTGAACCCACCATAGCGCCAGGAGGGGTGATCTAGCCGTCAGAAGGCTGACAATGATGCCCGCGTCGCGGTCCGCAGGTCGCTGCCGGTGACTATGCCTGTGCCTCCCAGCAAAGCCATCGGTCGCAACACCGCAGAGGCGCGATCGGCAGAATGGATCAATGGCCACGCGTGAACTCCAAGTCGGATACGCCGCGATGCTCGAGCAGTTCGCCCCCATGGAGGCCGTCGAACTGAGCGCGCTCGCCGAACAGCACGGGTTCTCGGGGGTGATGGCCGCCGACCACTTCCAGCCCTGGGTGCCGACACAGGGACAGGCATCCTTCGTCTGGAACGTGCTCACAGCGATCGGCGAACGTACCAAGGGCGATTTCGGCCCTGGCGTGACCACGCCCAGCTTCAGGTGGCACCCGGCCAACGTTGCACAGGCATCCGCCACGCTCGCCGCCATGTACCCGGGCAGGCACTGGCTGGGGCTCGGATCGGGCGAGGCGCTCAACGAGCACGTCGTCGGCGGCTACTGGCCGGAGGCGCCAGAGCGCATCAACCGCATGTTCGAAGCAATCGACATCATCAACAAGCTCTTCACGGCGTCGCTGGCGGGCAAGGACGCCAAGCACTCTGGGCAGTTCTTCAAGCTGGAATCGACCAGGCTGTGGACCATGCCGGAGAAGGCGCCGGAGATCCTCATCGCGACCGCCGGGCCGGTGACCGCCAAGCGAGCTGGTCAGAGCGTCGACGGGCTCATCACGGTGGGCGCGCCGCTCGAGAAGATCAGCGGCCTCTTCGCCAAGTTCGACGACGGCCAGCGAGAGGTAGGTAAGAACCCCGACGACGCACCGCGCCTGCTTCAGCTGCACCTCAGCTGGGCCGAGACCGACGAGGAGGCGCTCGCGAACGCGATGCGCGAGTGGCCGAACGGCGGCATGAAGTTCCCGAAGGCAGACATCCGATCGCCGTTCGAGTTCGAGCAGATCGCCAAGCTCGTTCGGCCTGAGGACTTCAACGGCCGCATGGTCATCTCCAGCGACCCGGACGTGCACAGGGCAGCCATCCAGAAGTACGTCGACCTGGGATTCGACCGCGTCTACCTGCACAACGTCGGCCGCAACCAGCGGGAGTGGATCGAGGTCTTCGGCCGCGACGTGCTGCCCAAGCTCCATCGATGACCGCTGACCGGCGGCCTGAGCCGATCGTCGGATGGGCCGTGCCCGGAATTCCCGAGATCGGTCCGGGTGACGACCTCGCCGCCATCATCGCGGATGCCATCGAGGCGGATGGCGCCGAGCACCCCGACCGGGCGCCTCGCGCCGGCGACATTCTGGTGGTGACGAGCAAGGTGGTCTCCAAGGCCGAGGGACGCATCATCGCTGCAGCAGACCGCGAGGACGCCATCACTGCTGAGACCGTGCGCGTCGTCGCCACCAGGGCCTACGACGGCGGCATCACGCGCATCGTCGAGAACCGCCAGGGCGTGGTGGGTGCTGCCGCCGGAGTGGACGCCAGCAATGCTCCGGAGGGACAGGTGCTGCTGCTGCCCGCGGATCCGGATGCGTCGGCTCGCGCACTGCGCGACGCCGTGCGCGCCAGGTTCGGCGTCGAACTCGGCGTGATCGTCAGCGACACGCTCGGTCGCGCCTGGCGGCTGGGGCAGACGGACATTGCGATCGGCGCCGCGGGCGTACGTGTCGTGGACGACCTGCGTGGGCAGACCGATGGAGGAGGCAAACCGCTCGCGGTGACCCAGCCGGCCGTCGGCGACGAACTGGCCGGGTTGGCCGACCTTGTGAAGGGCAAGGCCGAAGGATGCCCCGTCGCAGTGGTGCGCGGCGCCTCCCGTTTCGTGGTCGTTGCGTCCGACGAGGCGGAGCCGTTCGCCTCCGGACGGTCGCTGGCACGCACGGGACCGACGGACATGTTCCGCCTTGGCACAGACGAGGCGCTCGCCGAGGGCTATCGGCGCGGGTTCGCGGCGGGCCTTGCCCTGCGCGCTGCAGATGGGGGCGTCCGGCATGAAAGCGCCGCAGAAGGCGGCGCCGGAGTCGGACGCTCGGGCGAGGGGACGCGCTGGGTCGTCGTGGTCCCGTTCAAGGGCGGCGACGGGGCGAAGTCGCGCATGGGTGGTCTAGCAGGTCTGGATCGGCGACGGCTCTCGCTCGCGTTCCTGCGCGACACGTTGCGTGCCGCTCGTCAGGCGGAATCCGTGTCAGCGGTCCTCGTCGTCTCGAGTGCGCCAGGCCTGGAAACGGCCTTGAACGACCTGGCCGACGAAATCGTCGCCGACCCGGGAACGGGTCTGAACGGTGCTGTGGCGGCGGGCGCCGAAGCCGCACGAAACCGCGACCCTGATGCATTCGTTGCCGTGCTCGTCGGCGACCTGCCTGGACTCGGCGCCATGGACCTCCAGGCGGGCCTGGACCTCGCGGTCGAGGCGGCGCGGCGCGGGCATCCATACGCGTTCGTTCCAGACAGCGAGGGAACCGGCACGACGACACTCATGGCAGCGCCCGGCGCCGTCGTGTCATCGCGATTCGGCGCCGGTTCGCGCGCACTGCACGCCGCCGCCGGCTACCTCGAGCTGGACGTTCCGCGGGAGTCGACGCTGCGGCTGGACATCGACGACGCGGCGGCTCTGCACGCCTCCCTTGCCTCGCTTGGCGAGGAGACGCGCGGCCTCTTCGACTGAGCGCCGCCGAGAGCGCGGGCCGGGCGTCAGCCGTTGATCGCGTCGCGCCAGTTCAACAGGCGCTGCACGCTGTCCCAGTCGTAGTCGGGCGCACTGATGCCGACCGTGAAGAGCCTGGCGCCCAGGCCGTAGAACTCGTCGAGCCTTGCCGTGTCGCTTCGCTTGCCGGGCTCCACCGACACCGTGATCTCGCTTCTGTCCCGGCCGACCGTCTCGCACCATCCGTCGAGCACGCCGAGTTTGTGCCGAAGCGTCTCGGGATCGGAGAAGCTGTGCCAGACATCCGCATGCTCGGCAACGATGCGCAGAGTCTTGCGCTCGCCGCCGCCACCGATCAGTACGGGGATCTGCCTGGTCGGTGCGGGGTTGAGCCGCTCCCAGCGCTGCTTGATGCGCGGCATGGCCGCTGCGAGGTCGTCGAGCCGCGATCCGGCCGTTCCGAACTCGTACCCGTACTCGTCGTAGTCCCGCTCGAACCAGCCGGAGCCGATGCCGAAGATGAGCCGGCCGGTTCCGCCCTGTGCACTGATGTGGTCGACCGTACGGGCCATGTCGGCGAGCAGGTCGGGGTTCCGGTAGCTGTTGCACGTCACGAGCGGGCCGAACTCGATCCGCTCGGTCTGCTCCGCCCACGCGGCCAGCATGCTCCAGCCCTCGAAATGCAGGCCGTCCCGCTCGCCGGAAAGCGGGTAGAAGTGGTCCCAGTTGAACGCGATGTCGACGCCCAGGTCTTCGATGCGGCGAAGCGCGTCGCGCAGGGTCTGGTACTCGGCGTGTTGCGGCTGAAGCTGAACACCGATGCGAATCGGGCTCTCCTGAGTGCTGGGCATGGCTCTCCTCATGGCTCTTTCCAGTGGATGCCTCGACGCTAGCGGCGGTGACGCGCGTTCACGTGGTTGATCAAATACCAACCAGGGTTCCCTCCGCGACGACGATGCCGTCGCCGTGCAGCGTGACGTCGTCGCCGTCCACGTCGACCGCGATGCGGCTCGGCCTACCGACCGCATGGCCCTGCACGACGACGACCGTCGGCGTCGGCGGGACGAGCCCGTCGCGCAGAAGCTTGACGGCGAGCGGTCCGGCGGCCGTCCCCGTCGCGGGATCCTCCTGGATGCCCATGGCCGGGTTGAAGAATCGCACGTGCGCGTGCGCGCCCGCCTCGGCGGGGTCGAGGCTGAACACGGCGCAGCCCTCCGCGCCCGCGCCTGCGAGCAATGCGGTGAGCAGCGTCGCGTCCGGGCGCGCGGCATCCACGCTGTGCCGATCGCGCAGTGGCACGAGCAGGTGCTGGGCACCCGTCGAGATCACCTCGGGAACGCGTTCGAGCAGCACGTCGGCCGGCCGCACGCCAAGTGCGGAGGCGAGGCCCGCGCGGTCGTCGACCCTTCCGAGCATTCGCGGAGCCGATTGGCGGATCGCCACGTGCGCGCCGCCCGGAGTCACCTCGGAGACGGTGACTGCGAAGCGGTCGTCGCCGATCGTCTGAGTGTACTGTCGCCGGTCGCTTCCGAAAGCGCCATCGGGCAACAGCCCGGAAGCCGCGAGCCAGACCGCCGCGCCGAGAGCGTTGTGCCCCGCGCCGAACACCTCGGCGCCCGACGGGGTGAAGGAGCGCAACCGCCAGTCGGCCGTTCCGCCGCCAGGCAGCACGAAAGCCGTCTCCGACTGATTGAACTCGCGTGCGAGTGCCTGAAGTGTCGCATCCTTCTCGGGTTCGGCTCCGTGCACGACGACCACGGGATTTCCCGTGAGAGGGCGGGGTGCGAAGACGTCGACGTAGGCGAAGCGCATATCGCAACGCTATTCCAGCCACGTGGACTCGCCAGGAGGCGTGACGAAAGCGACCTGACGACGCTGCTAGGCCACAGGAACGCCGTAAACCTCCGGCCGGAAGGTGGCGTTCCGCTCCCGGAAGGTGTGGGCATACCCGGGCCACAGCAGTGTGAGGCGCCCGCTGCGCTCGTCGACATACCAGCTGGTGCAGCCGCTCAACCACACGGTGTCGCGGGCGGCGGCGTCGATCTCGGCGACGTAGGCATCCTCGGCCTCGCGTGGAATCTCGAGCGGCTCTCCGGATTCGGCGAGATGGTCGAGTGCGCCAAGCACGTAGTCGAGCTGAGCCTCGATCATGTACACGGCCGAGTTGTGCCCGAGGCTGGCGTTGGGCCCGTCGAGCACGAAGAAGTTCGGGAAGCCGTGCACCACGGTGGACGCGTATGCACGCATCCCCGCCGCCCAGCGGTCGGCGAGCAGGATGCCGTCGCGCCCGGTGACCATGTCGGCGAACGGTGGTCGCGTGGCAGTGAAACCCGTGGCGAAGACGAGCACGTCGAGGTCGTGCCGGCTTCCGCTTGCAGCGACGGCGGTCGACCCCTCCACGCGGTCGAGCGCGGACGGCTCGAGCCTCACGTTGTCGCGCGAGATCGCCGGATAGAAGTCGTCGGAGAGCAGCACGCGCTTGCACCCGATCTCGTAGTCGGGCGTGAGGGCGGCCAGAAGTCGCGCATCCGACAGCTGCGATTCGCGGTGCGCACGTGCCCTCTCGCGCAGTGCCTCGATCGCCTCGGGCACGCCGAGCCGCTGCGGGAAGGCGGACTCGGCGTGCCAGAAGATCTGCTCGCGCACCCTTGCTCGCTCGTCCGGGTCGGCGAAGGCGTACAGCTCCTCGGCGGTGTACGCCCGGTCGCCCCGCGGGACGACGTACGGCGCGCTTCGCTGGAACACCGTCACGTGTTCGGCTTCGCGCGCGAGGTGCGGCAGCAACTGTACGGCGGACGCGCCCGTGCCGACGAGTCCGACGCGGGCGCCGGAAAGCGGCAGCGAGGCATCCCAGACGGCGGTGTGCAGCACGCGTCCCTTGAACGTCTTCAGGCCGTCGATGGCGGGGATGCGCGGCTCGCTCAGACGGCCCACCGCACCGACGAGAGCGCGGGCACGATAGACGCCGCGAGGCGTGGTGACGCGCCAGCGGCCGGCATCCTCGTTCCAGGTGGCATCGATGACAGGTTCCCCGAACCGCAGGTGCGGAAGCAGGCCCTCCTCGCGCGCGCACTCCCGCAGATACTCCTGCAGCTCGGCGCCGGTCGGATAGACGTGCGACCAGTCCGGTTTCGTGCGGAACGAGTACGAGTACAGGTGCGAAGGGATGTCGCATGCGACTCCCGGATACACGTTGTCGCGCCAGGTTCCGCCCACGTCGTCTGCGCGCTCCAGGATGACGAAGGATTGCGGCGCAGCGGCGACACCTGAAGAGCTGATCGCGGGATCCACAGCAGCGGCACCATTGCGGCGCTTCAGCCGGATGCCGAGGCCGAGCCCGGCGAAGCCCGCGCCGACGATGACGACGTCGACGTCGACGCTCGAGTCGGTTGAACGGGTCCCGGGAGACATCACGCGCCGACCCGCTCGTATGTCGTGGTGCGCTGCACAAGCGGACGCACCACCTCGTCCGCAATGCGGCGCATGTCGGTCACACTCAGCACGCGGCCCTGCTCAGGCCCGGCCCACGGCGCCAGCTCGCCGTCGATGAGCACCCCGCCCAGGTCGTCGACACCGCCGCGCAGCACGAGACGGGTTCCGCGGAAACCGAGCTTCGTCCATGCGGCCTGGAGGTGGTCGATCGTTCCCGCGAGCATGAGTCGCGCCACGGCGTGCACGGCGCGCGACTCCCGCAGCGTGGGCCCCGGCCGGGCGCCGGGCACGGCGACGGGCGAATCCTGCGGCACGAACGGCATGGCGATGAACTCGGTGAACCCACAGGTGCGCCGCTGCAGCTGGATCAGCCTCCTGAGATGGTTCACCTGGTCGGATGCCGTCTCGATGTGCCCGTAGACCATCGTTGCGGTCGAGCGCAGGCCGGCAGCATGGGCGGCTTCCACCGTGGCGACCCAGTCGGCCACCGGCAGCTCCGAGCCGCCGGAAAGGATGCCCCGAATGCGGTCGTCGAGAATGCGCGCGCCGGTTCCCGGCACGGTTCCGACACCTGCCGCACGGAGCAGACCGAGATATTCCGCAAGGGGCATGTTCAACCGTGCGGCACCGTCCAGCAGCTCGATGGGCCGGTACGCGTGCACGTGGAGCTCGCGCTTGTGCGCTCGCACCGCGCGGATGAGGTCGAGGTACGCGGATGCCTGCAGCTCGTCGCCGATGCGCCCCTGCACGCACACCTCGGTGGCCCCGAGCTCGGCAGCCTCGTCGGCGATGGCGGTGACGAGGTCGAGAGTGAGCACGTCGCCGGATGCCTGCACATCGGCAGCCGATGCAAGCAGCGACGCGTCGATGTTGCGGTTCACCACGTAGGTGATGTTCTCGCCCACCCGTTCGCGGCGAACGTCGTCGGCGAGCCGCGTGAGGGCATCCAGGTCGTCGCCGTCGGCGGCCAGCAGCGCGGCATAGTCGGCGTCGTCGAGTCCGGCCGGATCTCGCCGCGCGGCATCCAGCAGCGTGCGCATCGCGCTCTCGGCGGTTCGGACCGCCTCGCGATCGCGCCACCTTTCGGCGTCTGCGCCAGGTTTCCTGGCGTGATCGCCGACACCTGGCGCAATTGCCTGCACCGTCTCTGCGTGGAGCGACCACGGACGGCCGGTCACGGGCGCGGACTCGTCGGCGAGCCCGTAGTCGTCGGCGAGCGCGTGGAGGTGCGGCAGCACCGCCTGGTCGATCCAGGGCTCGCCCTCTCGCACGTAATGCGGATGCGCCGTGAGACGCTCGCGCAGCCGGTAGCCGGAGTGCGCGGTGAGCCTTGCCAGTTCGTCGATCTGCGGCCACGGACGTTCCGGGTTCACGTGGTCGGGCGTGAGCGGGCTGACGCCGCCCCAGTCGTCGATGCCGGCCCGGATGAGCAGGGCCAGTTCGTCGTGATCGGTGAGGTTCGGCGGCGCCTGTACGCGGGCATCCGCTCCCAGAACGAGCCGCGTGACGGCGACGGCGGCCGCGTACTCGTGAGCGGCGAGGTCGGGCCTGTGCATCATGGCCGTTGCGTCTTTCGCCCTGAAGTTCTGCACGATCACCTCTTGCACGTGACCCCACCTGGCATGGGCGTCGCGCAGCGCGAACATCGCGTCGACCCTGTCGGTCACGGTCTCGCCGATGCCAAGGAGCACGCCGGTCGTGAACGGGATCTGCGACCTGCCAGCGTCGTCGATCACGCGCAGTCGCACCGCAGGGTCCTTGTCCGGCGAGCCGAAATGCGCCTGGCCCTTCTCGGCCCAGAGCCGCACCGACGTGGTCTCGAGCATCATGCCCATGGACGGCGCGGCGGGCTTGAGCCGCTGCAACTCGGCCCACGACATGACGCCCGGGTTGAGATGGGGGAGCAGGCCGGTCTCTTCCAGCACCCGGATGGCCATCGCCCGCATGTACTCGAGGGTCGAGGCATAGCCGTGCTCGTTCACCCATTCACGGGCGACCGCCCACCGGTTCTCGGGCCGGTCACCGAGCGTGAAGAGGGCCTCCTTGCAGCCCATGGCAGCACCCTGCCTCGCGATCTCGAGCACCTCTTCCTCCGAGAGATACGGCGAGATGCCGGCCTTGGCGAGCTTGCCGGGGCTCTGCACGAAGATGCAGTAGTGGCAGCGGTCCTGGCACAGGTGGGTGAGCGGAATGAACACCTTGCGCGAGTAGGTGATCACACCCGGGCGCCCGGCACGTTCGAGTCCCTCGTCGCGCAGGCGGCCGGCGAGCTCCAGCAACGCGTCGAGGTCGCCGCCGCGTGCGAACAGCAGGGTCTCGGCGTCCTCGGGCTCCGGCGGCACGCCTGCCTCCGCCGCCTTCCGCGCGTTCGCCAGCGCCTCGGCCAGCCGCGCGGGCGCGGGGGCCACTGCGGCGGATCCGTCCGCCCCGGGCATCGACGACGTCGCCTTTCCCGGAACTGCGTCGGATGTTCCGGCGCGGGAGGAGACATCGGTGACGGTCAGCAGCTTGGCGGGCACAGGCATCCTCTGGCGTGCAGGCACGAACGGGTCTGCGTACGGAAGTGAGCGGCGACAAAAAGGGGATGCGGCCCAAAGACGAGGCCATACAGCTGATTCGTGCCCAGACTAGCGAGCGCGCCTCGGCTGCACCGCGTGTCCGGCGCCGCGCGCGGCGCTCAGCGCCGGGTCAGACGCACCACGGGGATGGTTCTCGTGGTCTTCTGCTCGTAGTCCAGGAAGCCGGGGTTGCGGGCGGTGAAATCACGCCACGCCGCATCGCGCTCCTCGCCCTGCAGCGACGTGGCGCGCACGGCGACCTCGCCGTCGTCCGGCGTTTCGATGACCACATCCGGATGGGCGAGCAGGTTGTGATACCAGGCCGGGTTCTCGGGAGCGCCCGCCTTCGATGCCGCGATGAGCCAGGCATCCGGACCCGTCTTCCACGCCGCGACGGGCGTGACACGCTCGACGCCGCTCTTCGCGCCGACGTGATGCAGCAGCACGAGGCCGCGGCCGAAGTGCGAGACCGTGCCGCCGTTGGCACGGAACTCGTCGATGATCGGCTTGTTGTAGTCGTTGCGGTCTGCCATGAGGCTCCTCGTCGTTCGCACGCCGGCGCCGCCGGCTTCGGTCGTGTTGTGGCTGTGGCTGCTGCCGGTCGCGATGCTACGCAACCGGCCGCGCGCCGTGGGCCGGTTCGTCAGGCTGTGACGAGGTCGAGGGCCGCTGCCGCCATGCGAGCGGTCGCGGGAACGTCGCGCATCCACAGCGGCACGGCGCGAGCGGCGATGCCCGCTCGCTCGAGCACGGGCACGGCAGCCGCGTCGACCTCGTCGACGAGCCAGCCGTCGAGCAGACCACTGGTCGCCTCGCCCGGTCTCCGCGGACCGTAGTGCAGGCCGACCGCCTCTGCCGAGGTCTCGACGCCGATGACGGTGAGGCAGGCATCCGCCATGCCGCGCACTGCGGCGCCTCCGATGATGGGCGACACCCCGACGACACGGGCGGAGGTCTGCCGCAGCGCGTCGCGCACCCCTGGCACGTTCAGAATGGTCCCGACCGAGACGACGGGGTTCGAGGGCGGCAGGATGACCACGTCCGCGCTGCTGATCGCGTCGAGGACGCCGGGTGCCGGCGCCGCGGAGTCGAGCCCGACCTGGACGAATTCGGTGGCGGGAACCCCCGCCCGGTATCGCACCCACCACTCCTCGAAGTGGATGAGCGATCCAGCAGGATGCTCGTCCGCCGCCTCGCCCAACCGCACGTGCGTCTCGGCGGGCTGATCGCTCATCGGCAGAAGTCCCACCTCTGGCTTCCACCGCCTGCACAGGTATTCGGTCGCCTCGCTGAGGGTGGCGCCCTCGCGCAGCAGCTCTGTGCGCACGATGTGCGTGCCGAGGTCGAGATCGCCGAGTGTGAACCAATCCCATCCCCGGCCGTACGCGGCGATCTCCGCCGAGACGCGACGTGACTCGTCCGCCCGCCCCCAGCCCTGCTCCTCGCTGATTCCCCCGCCCAGCGTGTACATGACGGTGTCGAGGTCGGGGCAGACGCGCAGGCCGTTCAGCGTCATGTCGTCGCCGGTGTTCACGACGACGGTGACGGCGACACGGGAGCCGCCGTTCTCGCCAGGGAACACCTCGCGAAGGTGCGCGAGCAGGCCCCTGATGAATCGTGCACCGCCCACGCCCCCGGCCAGCACTGTCACACGCTGCAGATCAGTCATGCCTCAAGTCAACCGCAGCTCGAGGCGGCTCTCCGCACTCAGGGAGTTAACGCTGCCGACCGGCCGCCGCTCAGAGCCGGTCCTCACGCCTTGCCTCCATCGCCTCACGCACGACGGCCAGGCATCGGCGTGCGACGGCGCCGCTCGACTCGCTTCGAGCCTCGTGATCTGAGACGAAACAGGCTCGGCCGCTGTGACATCCGTAAGAATCGACGCATGCCATCGCCGACCCCGTCCTCGCCTTGGTTCTCACTCCTGCGCGCGGTCCGGGCGGCGGTCGCCTGGTTCTCTCGCACGCGCTTCTTCCGCAAGGTGGGACCGATCGTGATGCCGCCGCTGGAGCGTGCAACGGCGTTCGTCACGCGAGGGCGTGTGCAGCTGAGCGGGCTGCTCGTGCCCTCGCTGGTGCTGCACACGATCGGCGCGAAGAGCGGGATCGAGCGGGAAACGCCCCTGATGTACTGCCCGGAGCCGGGCGGGCGGATGCTCGTCACCGGCAGCAACTTCGCCCGCAATGTGCACCCGGCGTGGACCACGAATCTGATGGCGAATCCGGATGCCGTGGCTGTCGTGAGGGGAAAGCCGATCACGGTGCATGCCGAGCTCATCGGCGACGACGAGCGGGAGTCGGTCTGGGACTACATTCAGCGGCAGTGGCCCGGATACCGCGGCTACGAACGCGCCAGCGGACGCGTGCTCCGCATCTTCCGGCTCACACCTCGCACGTGAGCCTTTGTGCCGGCCGCGGCCCTTACTTCAGCAGCCGTGACAGAACGCGATCTGCAAGTGGCTTGCCGCCGGTCTGACAGGTCGGGCAGTACTGGAACGTGGAGTCCGCGTAGATCACCTGCCTGATGGTGTCACCGCACACCGGACACGGCTCGCCGGTGCGCCCGTGCACCCGCAGGTTCGACTTCTTCTCCGCCTTCAGCTCGGATGCCTTCAGCCCGTCGGCGCGCTCCAGTGCCTCCCGCAGCGTGGTCTGCGTCGCCTCGTACAACCTGTGCACATCGTCGTCAGGCATGTTCGCCGGCTTGAACGGCGACATCTTCGCCACGTGCAGGATCTCGTCCGAGTACGCGTTGCCGATGCCCGCGATCTTCGCCTGGTTGCGCAGAACGCCCTTGATCTGAGCGCGCCCGGCACTGGAAAGGATGCCCGCGAAGACCTGCTCCGTGAACTCGGGAGCGAGCGGGTCCGGGCCGAGCCGGGCGATCCCCGGGACCTCGCTGGGGCTACGCACCAGGTAGATCGCGAGGCTCTTCTTCGTGCCGGCCTCGGTCACGTCGAACCCGTCGCCCGCAGTGCCGGTCTGCTCAGAGTCGCCGGGTTCGCCTGACCGCTCGAGCACGAGCCGCGCGGCCAGTGGGCCGGTCGATCGGCCCCTTGGCCGGGCCGACGGAACAGGCGCGGTGTCGCGCCACCTGATCCAGCCGGCGCGAGCGAGATGGATGATCAGATGTAGTTCGCGCCCGGAATCGCCCGCCTCGAGGGTCGCGGCGATATCGAGGAACTTGCCGTGCCTGCCGACACCGACCACGCGCGTGCCCCGCAGGTCCGACACGGGTGGGTCGAACGTCTTCAGCGCCGCGAACGACGTGACGTCGAGCCGGTCGATGACACGACCGCGCAACCGGCGGTCGAGGTCGGCCGCCAGCGCATGCACCTCCGGCAGTTCTGGCACCTACCCAGTCTGCACCGCGCCGCCGACACACGCTCGGCACGTCAGCTCAGGATGTCCTTCGTCGCGAACCGCCCGTACGCCAGCGCCCCGAAGACGACCACGTACCCCAGCTGCAGCACCGCATTCTGTGCGTACGAGTCCCACACGATGGGATCGCGCAACAGGTCGCCGAAACCGAGCCAGTAGTGCGTGAACAACCAAGGATGCAGCCAATCCAGCTGTGGGAGCTGGTCGGCGATCTGCGAGACTCCGGCGAGAACGACGGTCGCCGCCATGGCGCCGACCGGAACGGTCGTCAGCGTCGAGATGAACAGGCCGACGGCGCCGAGCCCGGTGAGCGACATGGCGACGTAGCCGGCCAGCAGCGCCGTACGGGCGAAGAACCCGCCTGCGTCGACCGTGTCGCCGGAGAGCAGCGTGACGGGCCCGATCGGGAACAGCAATGCCCCGATGCCGATTCCGGCGAGAACGATGACGACCGTAGCCGCCAACGAGAACGCGACGACGCCCGCGTACTTCACGAAGAGCAACCGCGCCCTACCTGCGGGGGCGACGAGCAGGTAGCGGAGCGTACCAAGCCCCGCCTCACCGGCGATCGTGTCGCCCGCGACCACGCCGAGCGTGAGCGGAAGAAAGAGCGGTATGCACACGACGAGCGCCGTGAAACCCACGAACAGGCCGTTGTCGGTGATCGCACCCAGGAACGCGGGGCCGCGCCCGCTCGACCCAGCGCCGGTCACCCGCACGGCGATCGCGATCAGCACGGGCACGGCGGCCAGCGCCACGAGCATCGCGATGGTCCGGCGGCGCCGGAACAGCGTGCCGAGCTCCGAGCCGAGCAGAGCGAAGACGCGGGTGCGCGGCTGCACCTCTTCTCTGATCGAGCTCGGTGCAACGCCCTGTGCCTCGGCGCGAGCCTCAGCCTGCGACATCGAAGCCCTCCCCGGTCAGCGCCACGAATCGCTCCTCAAGCGAAGGTGCTGTCACCTCGAAGCCGCGCACGCGCACGTCGGCGGCGACGAGAGCCGCCACGATCGCCTCCGGTGCGGCATTCGGGTCGAGCGCCGCCGTCACGATGTCCCCGGTTGCCACCGGTGTCAGCCCGAGGCCGACCAGTACGGATGCCGCGGCACCGGCATCCGGCGTGCGCACCACCGCCTCGCGCCCGCCCGTCGCACGCAGTTCGTCCAGCGAGCCGGACGCCACCAGCTGGCCCGCGCGCATGACGGCGACGTGGCTGCACAGCTGCTCCACCTCGCTGAGCAGGTGGCTGGAGACGAAGACGGTCGCCCCGTCGTCCGCGAGACGGCGGATGAGCGCCCGCACCTCCCGCGTGCCTTGCGGGTCGAGCCCGTTGCTGGGCTCATCGAGCACGAGCAGGTCGCGCTCGCGCAACAGTGCCCCGGCAAGCCCGAGGCGTTGCTTCATGCCGAGAGAGTAGGCGTGGGCCTTCTTGTCGGCGGCGTGGGTCAGCCCGACGCGGTCGAGGGCGTCGGCCACTCTGGCTCGTCTCGTGCTGGGCACCGAGCGGGGATCCGCCGCGTCGAGCCGGCTGAGGTTGGCGCGTCCACTGAGGAACGGGTAGAACGCCGGGCCCTCCACGAGTGCACCGACGCGTGGCAGCACCGTGGCGGCGGCGCGCGGCATGCGCTCGCCCAGCAGCTCCACGTCGCCTGAAGTGGGCGTGGCAAGCCCGAGCATCATGCGGATGGTCGTCGTCTTGCCCGAGCCGTTGGGTCCGAGGAATCCGTACACCGCGCCGCGCGGCACATCGAGCCCGAGGCCGTCGACGGCCAGCTGCTTGCCGAACCGCTTCGTCAGACCCCTGACACTGATCGCCGTCATGCCCGGCTCGAGCCGAGGGCGTTGGTCATTCCGCCGTCACTTCGCCGCCGACTCCAGCGCGCTGAGCGGCACCGCCCCCGCATAGAGCCGTCCGTCATTGGTGATGAGCACCGAGAACAACGACGTCTGGAGGCCCCTGCCGCCGTCCACCGACTGCGTGAGTTCGTTGAGAAGGTTCGACTGGCTGCCGCTGAGGCCGGACAGCCCCGCTCCGAGAGCGCCCGAGGGCACGGCGAGGACCGAGGTCCAGCCCGAACCGATCACGGTCGGGCCCTCGAACGAGCCCGGCACCCGGTTGTCGGGATGAGCGGCATGCGACGGCAGCTTCTGCTGGGTCACCTTCGCGCCCTTCGGCGGCGTGAACGTGAAGTTGGACGCGGCAGGCTTGGCGAAATCGACGGAGGTGAAGGACACCGATGCCGCAGGCGTGGACTGGCCGCGTGCGTCGAGTTCCGCAGCCAGCGGAACCCCGCTCTTCGTGTCGACCGAGACCACGGCTTTGCTCACCAGCGTGTCGGTCGCCTTCGGGCTAATCGTCAGCCGCCACACGCTGCGCGAATCCAACGAACCCTTCGACACCGTCAACGTCGAGTCCTTGCCCGCGTCCTTGACGAGCTGCTCTGCGACTCGCTGCGGCGTCGCCGTCGGTGTTCCCGTCGCGCCGTCCGCGTTGGCGGTCTTCGACGGCAGCGTCACGTGTACGGCCTTGTTCGCCTTGGAATCCCAGGTCCACACGTCTTTCCCGTTGCGCACCACATCGCGCTCGGCGAGGCTGTCCAGCACCTGCAGCCGCTGTTTGCTCGGGCCGTCCACGTAGACACGCGCTTTATGGGGCGCGGTCAGGAGCTCCAGAATCCCGGATGCCTGGGCATCCGTTCCGCTCGTCGCACCGGCAGGCAACTGGGGCAGCCCGAGGTCGCTGGTCTGCTCGAGGGTGCCGGAGAACTGCGCCTTCGTCGCCTTCGCCATGAGAGCGAGCACCTGCGCCGCAGACGGTGTGGACGCGCGCGAGGATGCCTGCGCGCTCGCCGCGGTCCCGGTGTCTTGGGCGCCGCCGGCTTGCGCTGCGAATGCCGGCGTGGCAACGGCGCCCGCCACCACGACGGGTGCCAGCACTGCCGGCAACCACTTCAGAAGTCTTTTCATCGCGAATCACCTCGGTGAGGGCCGTCGACGCATCCCGTTGCGAGCGTCATCGGGACCGGCTCTCGGGCGTCAGATTAGGCCGGAAATCTGCGTCCTTGCTGGGTTAACGCGCGGCCAGCAGGCGGGCCATCGCTTCGGCATCGTGCGGCGCATAACCCTTCGCGTCGTTGTCGAAGTACACGTAGATGTCGCGTCCTGCTCCGCCGGACTGTGACTGTCTCAGAATGCGCTCCGCCCAGTTCAGCAGGGATGCCTCGTCGTAGCCGCTCGTATACAGTTCCTCGCCGCCGTGCAGCCTGGCATAGACGAAATCGGCGGTCGCGGCGTCGAACACGGGAAAGCGTCGGGCAGAGTCTGCGAGCACGAGCGCCACGCCGTGGCTGCGCAGGATGTCTGCCGCACTGGCATCCCCGAAGCTCGGATGCCGCGGCTCGAGCGCGTGCAGCATGGGCCGGTCGCGCTCCACAGCGCCGGCCGGCAAAGCCGGGACTTCCGCTTGCTTGACCTTGGCGTCGTGCCGCTCTGCGAGTCGTGCCGCCTGACCCACCGTGGCGGGCAGCAGCGAGCAGAACTGCTCGAGCAGCTCGGCGTCGAACGCGAGCCGCTCGGGTAGTTGCCACAGCACCGGGCCGAGCTTGGCGCCCAGAAGCAGCACGCCCGATGCGAAGAAGTTCGCCATCGCCTGCTCGACGTTGCGCATCCGCAGCATATGGGTCAGGTATCTGCCGCCCTTCACTCCGAACACGAAGTCCTCGGGCGTCTCGTCCCGCCATCGGCGATAGGACGACGGCGACTGCAGCGAATAGAACGAGCCGTTCAACTCCACCGTGTTCAACCTGCTGGCGATGTAGCTCAGTTCGTCCTTCTGCCGCAGTCCCTTCGGATAGAAGTCGCCACGCCACGACGGGTACCGCCAACCGGAGGTGCCGACGAAGGCGCGTGGATTCATCGCCTCAGTCTGCCCAGAGGCGGCCTTCAGCGGTGGGGCTTGCGCCCAGGCACGGATGCGGTGAACAGCGAGGCGTCCAGCAAGAAACCGAGACCGGGGTGCGGGCGCGAACTAGTGCGCGCGCTCGATGGCTTCGTGGTGCTCGGTGTCGACGATCGCGGAGCGCTCAGGGTGCGCCTGCCTGGTCGCGGCATCCTTAGCCGAGTCGAACAGCGTCCAGACGCAGAACAAGCCCATGATCACCGCTCCGGCGGCGAAGACGATGTACTCCACGCGTGCTTCCTCTCGTCGTGACCGGTCTCACTTTACCGTTGCAAGGCTTTACCTTGCGCCGGTCCACCACCTCGTTGGCCCCGCATGCGACGGGATGGAGCACGCGCTCAGGACACGCCGGTGCCTGAGCCCTGGATCATGGTGGAGAACGCGTTCACGATCATGACCACCTTCACGATGGCGAGAACGATGCTGATCACGGTCACGGCGATCAGACCCCAGATCGGCCAGAGCGTGTCCTGACCGCCGCCGCGTCGGCGAACGACGACCGTGCGGCCGATCACGTAGACGATCTGCGACAGGAAGGTCCACGCCCAGTGGAACGGCCGTGCGAAGCCCCGGCGTTCCAGCTCGCGCCAGTCGAGGTAGGCGAACAGCACGCTCAGCCCATAGACGACCAGTCCGAGCAGATCGATCAGCAGTACGGCGACGGTGAATCCGCCGAAGGGCGCGCCAGAGCCGACGAATCCTCTATTGCCCGACGACGAACTCAACCGGATGATCTCGTGCAGGTAGCCGTCGAAGTCGAGGAACAGGTACGCGAGAATCGGGAGCAGCGGCAGCACGATCACGAGCCAGACCCACCACGTGGTGGACGAGGTTCCCTGCGCGACTTTCGGATACTCGACGGGGGCCTGCGCATAGCTCGGCTGCACATATCCGGGCTGCGGATATCCCTGTTGGGTGTAGCCCTGCTGCCCGTAGCCCTGTTGTCTGTACCCAGGCTGCCCGTAGCCCGCTTGAGGCTGACCTGCCGGTGGGACCGCCGGACGTGAGTGCTCGGTCCACCTCGTCCCGTCCCACCAGCGCTGACCGCCCGGGTTGCTCGGATCGGGATCGGGATACCAGGCCGGGGGCGTCTGCTGCTGGTGGGGGTCGGTCATCGGTTTTCGCTCCACTTCGTCTCTGTCGTGGTCGGCACGCGGCGAGCGTAGCGCAACCGTTCATCCCGCAGCCATGACCTCTCGTGGCATCCGCTGGGTGGGCATCCGCCGGGTGCGGCATCAGTTGGCTGCGCCGTGGACCGGGAGCGCGATGAAGCACGTCGGCTTGCCTACGATGGAGCGATGGCCGGTGGCACCGACAGCAACCACACCGCGACGGGCACGACGGGCACGACGCGCGCTGACATCTGGGTGTGGGCCGTGCGGTTCTACAAGACCAGGTCGCTTGCGACGGCCGCCTGCAAGGCCGGGCACGTGAAGGTCAACGGCGAACGGGCCAAGCCGGCCCAGGTCGTGCGGGTGGGCGATGAGGTGCGTGTTACCACGGACCGCGAGCACATCGTCGAGGTGCGCGGCATCCTCACCAAGCGAGTGGGCGCACCCATCGCCCAGGCTGCTTATCTCGACAAGACGCCCGCATTGCCACCACGGGTGGAGCAACCATCGGCCGTCGTGCGCGAACGCGGCGCCGGGCGCCCCACCAAGCGGGAGCGTCGCGAGCTCGAGCGCCTGCGAGGCCGCGGCTGAGGCCGATGCGAGACCAGCAGGTGTTCACGACGATGCGGGCAGGGGCACTACGGCGAAGAAGTGCCAGCCGAGCCACCACCAGAACACAATCATCGTGATGCGCACGGCCCTGGATGCCATCACGTCGTCGAGCAGGCTGCCGAACGGCGCGACGCGCTCAGGCGCCCGGCGGCCGTACCACGCGAGCACGAGCGCGAACAGGCCGACGGCGACGAATCCGACAACGGTGATGATGCGGCTCACGGATGCCTCCCCCTGTGCAGCAGCGCCCCGCCGCCCGCGAGCCACAGGGCGACGCACGCGGCACGCCCGACAGGGTTGGCGACGATGGGACCGATGAGGTCGGAGAGCGGTGGGTGGTCGGCCTCCGCCTGAGCAGACGGCATCGCCAGGAAGAACGACGACAGCTCCCACAGGCACAGGAAGACGCCGGCGCATGCCCATAGCACGGCCGACCGTCGTGCCGCACGACGCAACTCCGCAGCCTGGTCATCCGCTCGGTTCTCGCCCGCCGAGCCTGGAGGCAACGAGCCCGATCGGAACGCGCCGGGCGGGAACTGCTCGTCGTCGCGCCACCCGACGATGAGCGCCGTGACGCCGACGACGCCCACCACGAGCACGTCTGCGATTCCCCACGGAGGAGCGAAGGTGATGACGGCAACCGCTATCGCTCCGAGCGCCACTTGTGCCGCGAAGCGAACGCGGGGGAGCCGGTAGCGGTCGGCCTTCGCGAGCCAGCCGCCGGCATCCGCAAGTAGCGCTGCACCCGCACCGAGAAAGAACGCGCCGTCTACGGGGGCGCCGCGGTAGATCTGGAACGACCCGCAGATGACGAGGATCGCAATCCACCACCAGTCCAAGCGCAGGCGCGAGACGAAACGGGGCCAACGAGCGGTGGACTCCGCGCCCGTAACGTCCGGGCCGGTACCGATCGAGTCGGGGCCGGGGAGCGCGACATCCTGATTCGGCTGCGCGGCCTCCTGCGTGTGTCTTCTGCTGCCCTGCTGATCGGTCGCGGTGAACCGCCCGGTCCGTTTCGAAGACCGCCGCTGCAGGGAACGACCGGCCACGATCAGCCCTCGATCGGACCGAGCCAGGCCGTCGCCACCGTGGAGTGGGCCGACTCGTCGTCGGAGGGATGGAACATGCCCGCGAGCACGTCGCGATACAGGCGGCCGAGCTCGCTGGAGGCGAAGTAGCTTCCGCCTCCGGAGACCCGGATAGCCTTGTCCACCACGTCACGTGCGGTCTCCGTGGCCCGCACCTTCATGCCGACCAGCTTGGCGAACCATTGCGAGCCGTGATCGGCCAGCGTGTCGACATCGCCTGTGAGGGCATCCAGCTGCGGGTACAGCGCGTCCTGGGCGATGGCGGCGTCGGCGACGCGCCACCGGATGTCGGGATCCTGGGCGTACGAGCGCCCGTCGTTCTTCATCGAGGTCCGCCGCTTCGCGCCTTCAACGGCCAGCTCAAGCGCTCGCGAGCCGATGCCTGTGTAGACGGCGGCGAGCAGCAGCTCGAAGTTGGCGAAGATGCCGAAGGTGAGCAGGTCGGCGTTGGGTCCGGGGTCGAGGCGCCGCACGATGCGGTCGGCTCGGGCGTGCGCGCCGTCGAGGCGGGTCGAGTTCGACTGAGTCGCCCGCATGCCCAACGTGTCCCAGTCGTCGGCGATCTCGAACCCGCCCTCGGATCTGTCGATGAACCCGAAGACGATCTTCGGTGCGTCGTCGCTCGTAGAGTCGAGGCCCATGGTGCCCAGACGCGTCCATGCCGGTGAGAGCGAGGTGAAGATCTTCGTGCCGTGGAACGTGTAGCCGCCTTCGCCGTTGGGCCGGGCATCCGTTCGCGAGCCGAAGAGCACCAGGTCGTTGCCGCCCTCGCTGATGCCGAACCCGAACACTTCGCCTGCACCGGCCTCGCGCTGCAGGAATTCGAGCGAATCGTCGCCGCGGTCGCGCAGCACCTTGGCGACGCCTGTCCACACCAGATGCATGTTCACTGCAAGAGCCGTCGCCGGCGCAGCGGATGCCAGTCGCACCTGCTCGCGCGCCACCTCACGGAGCGAGAGCCCGAGTCCGCCGAACTCCGAAGGCACAAGCGCGCGCAGGTATCCGGCTTCCGTCAACTCGGCGAAATCCTCGGAGAAGAACGCGTTGTCGCGGTCGTAGCCCGCCGCCCGGGAGCGGATGCGCCCCAGCAGTTCGTCCGACAGCACCCGTACAGCCGACTCGCTCACGCCTCACAGGTTACGCCCGGCGCCACCGAGCCACCGCCGCTATCGTGGCCCCCATGCAGGAGCGCACTATGGAGACGCGAACGCTGGGCCGAACAGGTCGCACCGTCTCCGTCATCGGACTGGGAACCTGGCAGCTCGGCGGCGACTGGGGGAGCGTGAGCGAAGCCGACGCGCTCGGCGTGCTCGAGGCATCCGCGGAGGCAGGAGTCACGTTCTTCGACACGGCAGACGTGTACGGCGACGGCAGGAGCGAGAGCATCATCGGGCGCTTCCGCGCCGCGCACCCAGATGCCGGCGTCACGGTCGCCACCAAGATGGGTCGCCGCGCCGAACAGGTTCCGGAGAACTACACGCTCGCGAACTTCAGGGAGTGGGTGGACAGGTCGAGGGCGAACCTGCGCACCGACACGCTCGATCTGGTGCAACTTCACTGCCCGCCGACGTCGGTGTACTCCAGCGATGCTGTGTTCGATGCACTCGACACGCTCGTTGACGAGAGCGCGATCGCGAACTACGGCGTGAGCGTCGAGCGCTGCGACGAGGCACTCACCGCCATCGCCCGGCCGAACGTCGCGACCGTGCAGATCATCCTCAATGCGTTCCGGCTCAAGCCGCTCGAGCGCGTGCTCCCCGCTGCTCAGGATGCCGGTGTCGGCATCATCGCACGCGTACCGCTTGCCAGCGGCCTGCTGAGCGGCCGCTACACCAAGGAGACGACGTTCTCGCCACAGGATCACCGCGCCTACAACCGCCACGGGGAAGCGTTCGACGTGGGTGAGACGTTCTCAGGCGTGGACTACGACACAGGGGTCGAGGCCGCGCAGCGTTTCGCAGATGCCGTGGCATCCGTCCGGGAGTCGTTCGGCATCGACTGCGCCGACAAGCTGACTCCCGCGAAGGCAGCCATCGCGTGGGTTGCGCAGCAGCCGGGCGTCAGTTCGGTCATTCCCGGAGCCAGGAACCTGGACCAGGCGAGGTCGAATGCTGCGGCCGGTTCGCTCGCTCCGCTCGGACCGGAGTTCGATCGCGCTGTGCACGAGATCTACGACGAATACATTCGTGCAAGCGTGCACGACCGCTGGTGAGTAAGAGGGCGACACAGACACGATGACGAGGCTGATGATCGTGGTGGGCAGCGTGCGCGATGGACGCATCGGGCTGCCCATCGCCGAGTGGGTGCGCGACTGCGTCGAGAAGGACGCCCGGTTCGAGGTGGACTGGGCGGACCTCAAAGAGATCGGGTTGCCGCTCATGACGGAGCCGAATCATCCGAGGCTGCACCAGTACACGCAGCAGGCCACGATCGACTGGAGCGACCGGGTCGCGGCGGCCGACGCCTTCGTCTTCGTGCAACCGGAGTACAACTACAGCTACTCACCCGCACTGAAGAACGCGCTCGACCACCTGTCGCAGGAGTGGTGGCGCAAACCTCTGGGAACCGTGAGCTACGGGGGCATCTCCGGCGGCACGCGCGGCGTGGCAGCCCTACGTGTGCCCGTCACAGCCGTCGGGCTGGTGCCCACCACGTCGAACGTCGAGATCTCGTGGGCGGCGAAGCAGATCACCGACGAGGGCGCATTCGAACCGAACGAACACCAGGAACGGATGTTCGCAGCCCAGCTCGACGAGATCGTCGCACTCGATCACGCGCTGGCGCCGCTTCGCGCAGCCCACGTGCGCTGAGGCGCCGCCCAAGGCGCCCACCGTGGGTCGAGTAGCCGCCGAAGACCGCCACCACCGTGGGTTGAGTAGCCGCCGAAGGCGGCGTATCGAAACCCGCCCACAACGTCCCCAGCCCCCGGTTCCGTGTGATGCGCGAATGCCCGCATGCGCACTCCGGGCTGAATGCGGATGGCTGGTCAGCACCGCGGATGCTGGTCAGCACCGCGGATGCCGGTCAGCTCGGCGGAAGCGGAACGGGCTCGGTGTCGGGAAGGGGACTGGCATCCCTGCCGCGAAGGTCCGGATGCCAGCGCTTGCCGATCAGCGGCACCAGCACCCCAAGCAGTGCGAACACCGCCGCGACCCAGAACGCACCGATGGCGCCATACCTGTCGATGAGGAAGCCTGCGATCGCGCTGCCGAGCGCGGCACCGATCAGCTGTCCCGTTCCCACCCAGCCGTACGCCTCTGCGGTGTCGGAGAACTTCACGCTCGACGACACGACGGCGAAGATCACCGCGAGCGCAGGGGCGATTCCCGCGCCGGCGACCACGAGGAGGGCGGCGAGCCACCACGTGTTCGTGATCCACAGGCTCGCAAGCACGACGCCGACGAACACGATGAGCATTCGCCGCGTGAGCGCCCACGGACCGATCGGAATCGAGCCGAGGGAGAATCCGCCGACGAGCGAACCGAGCGACCAGATAGCAAGCACGATGCCCGCCTCCGGCCCCTTGTCGCCGAAGTTGGCGATGACGCCCGCCTCGATGGCGGCGCATGAGCCGACGAGCAGGAACCCGACGGAGGTGGCGAGCATCACGGTCGGTCGGCGCAGCACTGCACCGAACCGGCGCTTGCTGCGTGGGATGCGCACCCGCCCGAGCTCTGGCGACGCCACGAACCACGCACCCCCGGCGAGCATGACGGCAGCGCAGACCAGCAAGCCGATGGTGGTCGAGATCTGCGTCGCGATGAAGGTGATGACCACCGGACCGGCGATCCAGATGATCTCCTGCGCCGAGGCATCCAACGAAAACAGTGGCGTGAGCAGGCGGGAGTTCACGAGCTTCGGGTAGATGGTGCGAACGGCTGGCTGTACCGGCGGCGTGGCCAGACCCCCGATCAGGGCGATCGCCATCGTGATCGGGATGGGCAGCACGACGAGCGCGATGACAGCGATTGTTGCTGCGCACACGGCCGTGGTGACGACGAGAACCGGTCGCATGCCGACGCGGCCCATGAGCCGGCTGGTGAGCGGCCCCGCCACGGCCTGCCCGATGCTCGCTGCTGCCAGAACGAGACCCGCGGCCCCGTAGCTGTGGTGCACCCGCTCGATGTGCGTGAGGAACGCGAGGGAGAGCATCCCGCTCGGGAATCTGGCGGTGAGTTGCGCGGCGATGATGCGCCCGACCCCGGGCGTCTTCAGCAGATCCGAATATGCGCTCACCAGCGACCAAGTCTATGGGTCGAGCGGGAGATTTCTGTGGCCCGAGCGGCGCGCTCGGAACCCGTCCGGTGCGAAGACAGCAGGTGTCGTCGAGGACAGCAGGAAAGCTGCTGTACCGGGTTACTTCGTGCCGTTGCTGCTGTATTCGTGGCTGGCGTGGACCGAGGTCGATACCGTGTGTCGCGGCTTCGCCGATCAGGCACTTGGGTGCTCAATCGCTTGTGATTGCGGCTTCGCCGCTCAACAAGCTCAATCGGCTTGGGAATGTGAGCAAGCTCCCATTCCGAAGCCTCAATCGCCTGTGATCGCGGCTTCGCCGCTCAACAAGCTCAATCGGGGCTGGAACCCGAGCGAACTCGCGTTCCAGCCCCTCAATCGCCTGTGGAAACTGGGGATAAGTCCGCGAAGTTTTCCACATTTTGTGGACGACACGCCTACAACATGTGGGGTTAACCGCTGGCCGTGACCCCGCTATATAGTGATCACACGCCGGCTCGATCGGGGGCTCCCGAGGCCGGCAGAACGCTTCGACCCGACGCTCCACACTGTGGGAGTCCCGGTGTCGGCGGCCTGCCGGACGATGAGTGAAGACGAAGTTCCGGCGCCTTGTGCGGGTGCAAATCCGTACGGGAGAAACGGCTCCGGCAGGGGCTGTGAAACACGGGGGAAGACGAAGCGTCGGACCGGCGCGGGTGCATTCGGCACAGGCGACCGGCCAGGCAGCTTCGGCGACCCCGCACAGAGGTGGGGCCAGGGTATTCGGCGACGGATGCCGAAGGAAGCAGTAGAGGAAGAGGCGAAGTGACAATCACGGTCGTGAAGCGCAACGGCGAGCGGGAGCCGTACGACGCGAACAAGATCAACCTGGCGATCGAGAAGGCGGCCGAGGGGCTCGACGAGAACATCACGTGGGTGACGCAGATCGCCAGTGAACTCGAGCTGACCCTGTTCGACGGCATCACCACCCAGCAGCTCGACGAAGCAGTGATCCAGGTCGCCCTGCAGAACGTCAAAGATGACCCTGCGTTCGACACCGTCGCCGCCCGCCTCCTGCTCAAGACCATCTACAAGCGCGTGCTCGGCGACTACGAAAGCGCAGAGGAGCTCAAGCGGCTGCACCGTGAGAACTTCCGCGCATACGTCGAGCGTGGCGTGCGTGAAGAACTGCTCGACCCGCGTTTCCCCGACCTCTTCGACCTCGACCGCCTCGGCTCGGTGCTCGAGCCCGCCAACGACGGCCTGCTCAAGTACATCGGTCTCGTCACGCTCAACAACAGGTACGGCATCAAGGCGCGCAACGGCGACCCGCTCGAGGTGCCGCAGTACTTCTGGATGCGGATCGCCATGGGCCTATCGCTCAACGAGGCAGACGCCACCGGCATCGCCATCGAGTTCTACGAGACCATGTCGCGCCTCGATTACCTTGCCGCGGGATCCACCCTGGTGAACGCCGGCACCAAGTTTCCGCAGCTCTCCAACTGCTTCGTCATGGAGATGCACGACGACATCGAGCACATCGCCAAGAGCGTGCGCGACGTGATGTGGATCACCAAGGGCACTGGCGGCATCGGCCTCTCGGTCACGAAGCTGCGCGCGCAGGGTTCGCCCATCCGCTCCAACAACACGACCTCGACCGGGCCCATCCCGTTCATGCACACCATCGACTCCGTGCTGCGAGCCGTGAGCCGGGGCGGCAAGAAGTTCGGTGCGCTGTGCTTCTACATGGAGAACTGGCACCTGGACTTCCCCGAGTTCCTCGACCTGCGGCAGAACTCCGGGGACCCGTACCGTCGCACCCGCACCGCCAACACGGCGGTGTGGATCAGCGACGAGTTCATGAAGCGCGTTCAGCACGACGAGCCGTGGTACTACTTCGACCCGCTCGAGGTCGCCGACCTCAACGAGCTGTACGGCAAGGCGTTCTCCGAGCGCTACGCCCACTACGTGGAGGAGGCCGAGGCCGGCCGCCTGCACATGTTCAAGCGCACGACCGCTCGCTCCGTGTTCAAGGACATTCTGATGAGCCTGCAGACCACCAGCCACCCGTGGCTGACCTGGAAGGACACCATCAACAACCGCGCCCTGAACAACAACACGGGCACCATCCACCTGTCGAACCTGTGCACCGAGATCTGCCTGCCGCAGGACATCGACAACATCGCGGTCTGCAACCTCGCATCCATCAACCTGTCGCGTCACCTGCAAGACGACGGCACATTCAACTGGGCCACGATCGAGCGCAGCGCTCGACTGGCCATCCGTCAGCTCGACAACCTCATCGACATCACGATGTCGTCGGTGCCCGAGGCAGACAACGCGAACATCAACAACCGGGCGGTCGGCCTGGGCATCATGGGCTTCACGGATGTCGTCGAGCGGCTCGGACTCAGCTACGAGTCCGAGGAGGCATACGACCTGATCGACGAGATCGCCGAGCGCATCTCGTACTACGCGATCGAGGAGTCCGTCGACCTGGCCAAGGAGCGCGGCTCGTACCCGAACTTCGAGGGATCCCGCTGGTCGCAGGGAATGGTGCCGTTCGACACCATTGCGATCACCGAGCAGGACCGCGGCATCGAGATCAAGGTCAACCGCAAGACCCGCATGGACTGGGAATCGCTCCGCGAGCGCGTCAAGGGTGGCATGCGCAACGCGACCCTGATGGCTGTGGCTCCGACGGCATCCATCGGTCTCGTCGCGGGCACGACGCCCGGATTCGACCCGCAGTTCTCGCAGATCTTCAGCCGTTCGACCTCGAACGGCAAGTTCCTCGAGGTGAACCGCAACCTGGTCGAAGCGCTTCGGCAGCACGGGCTGTGGGAGAAGGTGCGCGAGCAGGTGCTGCGCAGCCAGGGCGACATCCAGAACATCGCCGACATCCCCGACGAGATCAAGCAGGTGTACAAGACGAGCTTCCAGCTCTCGCCGTACGCGTTCGTCGAGGTCGCTGCCAGGGCGCAGAAGTGGATCGACCAATCGATCAGCCGCAACATCTATCTCGAGACGCGCGACCTTGGCGACATGATCGACATCTACTCGGCCGCATGGGAGCGCGGGGTGAAGACCACGTACTACCTGCACATGAAGCCGAGGCACCAGGCCGAGCAGACCACGGTGCGGGTGAACAAGGCCGAGGAGATCGGCGGCGCGCGCAAGGGTTTCGGCTCGGTACCGGCCGGGGTAGCGGCAGGTGCGGCGCCCGCGGATGCCGGCAGCCAGGCATCCTCGCCCGCTCCCGCCCGTCGTGGGTTCGGTTTCGGCGGTCTGAACGGTGGTGACAAGTGAACGACGAGTACTACGTGCCGGAGGATCCCATGGATGCCCTCCAGTGCGACTCCTGCCAGTGAGCCGCTTGCCGCGAGTTGAGTAGCATCCGAAGGCAGTTGCGTACCGCCGGTTGAGTAGCACGCCCGAAGGCGCGCGCATCGAAACCGCAGACACCGAACGAGAACGACAGAGAAAGACGAGAACATGGGCATTCTGGGTACCGGCATCAAAGAGGGCCTGCTGCTCAAGCCGGTGACGTACCAGTGGGCGATGGATCTCTACGATCAGGCCGTCGCCAACACCTGGTTCCCGAATGAGGTGCAGCTGGGCGAAGACATCGCCGACTTCAAGAAGATGACCGACGAGGAACGTCACGCGGTGACCTTCCTGGTGAGCTACTTCAACCCCAACGAGCTGCTTGTGAACAAGGCGCTCGCGTTCGGCGTGTACCCATACCTCAATGCTGCGGAGGCCCACCTGTATCTGGCCAAGCAGATGTGGGAGGAGGCCAACCACTGCATGTCCTTCGAGTACGTGCTCGAGACGTTCCCGATCGACCGCAATGAGGCCTACAACTCCCACATCGACGTGCCTTCCATGGCGCGCAAGGAGGAGTTCGAGGTCAAGTTCATCCGCCGCATGACGGAGGAGCATCTCGACATCACCACGACCGAGGGCAAGCAGGACTTCATCCGCAACCTCGTGGCCTACAACATCATCCTCGAGGGCATCTGGTTCTACTCCGGATTCATGGTGGCGCTGTCGTTCCGGCAGCGGAACCTGCTGCGCAACTTCGGATCGCTGGTTGACTGGATCGTGCGAGACGAGTCTCTGCACCTCAAGTTCGGCATGAACCTCATCCTCACGGTGCTTGAGGAGAATGCCGACCTGCAGACGCCGGAATTCGCCGCCGAGATCAAGCAGATGATCCTGGACGCCGTGGAGATGGAGGAGCAGTACAACCGCGACCTGCTTCCGAACGGCATCCTCGGCCTCAACGCCAACTACATCAACCAGTATGTGAGGTACTTGGCCGACCGCCGTCTCGAGGAGCTCGGCTTCGAGCCCGAGTACAACGTGACCAACCCCGCGAAGTGGATGGCCGCGGCGAACGACACGCTTGAGTTGGTCAACTTCTTCGAGTCGATCAACACCTCGTACGAGTCCAACGCGAAGGCCAGCAGCTAGGGCGTATCGGATTTGCCGGGCAGGTCTTAGGCTACGAGAACCCCGAGGAGCGACGCATGGCGCAGATCGTGGTCTACGGACACGCTGAGGCTCTTCGCCCACGTATCGAGGCGGTGTCGGATGCCATCCACACCGCCTCGATCCGTGTGCTCGGACTTCCGGCCGAGAAGAGATTCCATCGGTTCGTCCCACTCGAGGCCGGCACCTTCTTCGCGCCTGCCGACCGCACGATCGACTACACGATCGTGGAGGTCAGCATGTTCGAGGGGCGTTCCGTCGACACCAAGAAGGACTACATCCGTGCTCTGATCGCGGAACTCGGGAGCGTGGGCATCGGGCCTTCCGACGTCGAGATCACGATCACCGAGACCCCGCGGTCGAACTGGGGAATCCGTGGCGTGCCTGCCGACGAGCTGCAGCTGAACTACCGCGTCGAGGTGTGACCTCGACCTCTAGGGCATCCTGGCATGCCCGCACCGTCATGCCGCCAGATAGCGGCGCATCGCGATCGTGCGCTCCGCGCTCGCCCAACTGATCGAGACAACGAGGTAGACGGATGCCGCAACGGGTGCAAGAGCGGCGAACACGGCACTGAGCAGCGGTAACCAGCTCAGAACCGCAGAGAGCCGTGTCGGCCCGGGTGCGTCGGGATCCGCGCGCCTGGCGGATTGCAGTGCGAGCGCTCGTGAGGCGACGGCGACAACGACGATCGCCACGAGCAAGGCGGTCGGAAGCGCGAGTCCGGCGAGCGTACCGGTCGTAAGAAGTTGCGCAAAGGATGCCCCGAGCGGCGTGCCGAGAACCGTATGCGCGAGCAGCGCATTCGCGTGCCCGGCCACCGTCGCCCGGGTGAAGACCCCGTACAGCACCGACACGACCGGAATCTGCAGGACAGCGGGCAACATCCCTGCGAAGGGAGACACTCCCTCCGCCGCGTAGAGCTCTTGCGTCTTTCGAGCGAGCAGCGCGGCGTCGGTGCCATGGCGCCGCTGAAGCGCTCGCACCTTCGGGGCGAGGCGAGCACGCGCGAGCTGGGCCTTCGCGTTGGCAAGGCCCACGGGAATAAGGGCGGCACGCAGAGCCAGGGTGACCACGGCCATGGCCATCAGCACGGCGACGCCGCTGGGCATAGCCGATTCGAGCACATGCGCGAGTGCTCCGATGAGAGTCGCGGTGCCGTCGAGCACTGCCGCAAAGGGTGGGAATGAGAAGGGGTCCATGAAAACTGAGTCCTCGAATGTCGTCAAGCTGGTCGGTGAACGCGTGAGCGGGCACCGACGCGAGCCGAAGGCTCAGCAGGAAGGTGCCGCTACGACGTGAGCGATGGCGGACGGGCTCGCATGAGGAGGCGGACATCCGTGTGTGTCGGAGAGTGTTCTGCTGTCGACGCGAGCCACGCGTCGCGTGCTGCTTCGATACGAGCCGGTCGTCGCATCGCTGCCGAGTTGCCGAGCATGATGACGGCCGCCGCGGCGACCGCCACCACCGCCAGGGCGACGAGGAGGCTCGTCGCCGTCATCGAGGCAGGCTCAAGCTCGGCTACCGCGACGAACGCCGCGAGCAGAACGAGCACGAGTCGCCGGACCATGCCGCGATCGTATCGCGGCATCCACCTACCCCTCGACGTGCATGCGGAAGTCGTACCGCTCAGGCGGCGGGAACTCGCGCGCCGCCCGCTCGCGCACGGCATCCGTCACCGCCACGCCCTCGCGTGCCGCCATGCGCGCCGCCTGGTACTCGGCCCAGAGCCCGTCGAGCGAGCTCTCGCCCTCTTTCAGATCGGCCATCTCGATGCCCTCGTCGAGCAGACGTTCGCAGCGCTCCAGGTCGCCCAGCGCGAGGGATGCCTGCGCCTCCGCGAACCTGACTCGCCCGTCCGACCGCTGCGTCGCATCCAGCGTCTCGATGAGCGCCAACGCCTCCAGAGGCCGCCCGGCCTCGAGCAGCTGGCGCATCGCCTCGATGCTGAGGGGCAACAGTCGAGGGAGCAGGGCACGCGCCATACGATACGCATCAGCCGCCCCGTCCATGTCGCCGTCGCGCTCGGCGGCAACGGCGAGGTTGCGCCACGCCCAGCCGTTGTCCCGCACAGCGATGGATGCCCGCCACGCCTCGACCGCGGCATCCCACCTTCCCCGCGCGACGGCGAGCACGCCCTCCTGCAGACGCGCCATCCAGCCGGACCGGCCCGTCGCGATCGGTGCCCACGCCTGGTCCGACTGATAGGAGAGCGGCGCTTGCGACGGATCGGCGTCGAGGTCGGCCCCGTTCAGCGCCGCGAGCCACCATTCCTGCTGGGGGCCGAGGTCGCTTGCGAAGAACGGGGTGGCCGGCGTCGACAAGGCGGGTTGCTCCGACTGTGCGCGGCGCACCTCCTCGAGCGCGCCCCAGCCGGATGCCCGCTGCAGCACCTCCACCACCTCGTCGCCGCTTGGGTCTCTTGCCTCTTCACGCAGGAGCACCGCCGGCGCGCCACTGCGTTCGACGGCCTCGCCGGCCGCGGCGACAGCTTCATCCCAGGAGGCGTGCACGGCGGACGGATCGGCCTGCGCGAGACCGTAAGCCTCGGTCCAGCTCCAGGTGGCGGCGGCGGGCATCGGCAGATGCTCGAGCTGCGTGCGGGCGAGGCCGGCCTGGATCTCCAGATACGGATGCTCACCGTCGGTCAGCCAGCGTTGCCAGTGCCCACTGCCCTGGGCGGTGCCCCAGAGGAAGAGCTTGCGGCCGCGCAGTCGTTCCGTTGACGCGTGGAACAGTCCGCTGCCGTCCGCACCGAGGGCGGCGATCCATGGCATGGGCGGGCGGTTCAGTTCGAAGAAATAGTCGGCCGCGTCGCGCGACCGTGTCGTATAGCTGCGATCGACGCCGTCCCGATAGGCCTCGGGGAAGGGCACCCTCGACAGCACCCCCTCGTAGCCGAAGCGATAGGCGGAGTCCGCCGGAGCGATAACTCGCACGTCGTCGCGCTCGTCGACCGCGATGTTCGACCACCAGTACACGGGCACCTCGGTGCTGCGAGGGTTGCGCAGGGTCACCGTGACGGTGAGCAGCGGCACGTCGGGGGCGAGCGAGGCGTCGACCTGAACGACGAGCCCGCGCATCCGCTCGTACTCGTACATGCGCAACGTCTCGCCGCCATCGGGAGCCGGGCCACCCGACTCGTTCGCGCGTCGCACCCTCAGCGCGTGCAGCGGTGAACACGTGAGGGGCCAGTGCCCGGTCGTTCCGAGGTTCCACTCCACCCCGCCCGCGAACCACGCGTTGCGCAGCGCCAGGTTCGCCGGCCGGAAGACCGGGTTCCTGTGCAGCAGCTCGCGGCCCGTGCGCTTGTCGATCAGAGACCGGAGCCGCCCGCCGAGGTCGAGCAGGAACTCCGCCCGCATAAGGTCGTTCTCCAGAACGGCGACCGGATGGCCGGCCTCGGCCAGCTCGCGCGAGTAGCCGTCTTGCACGAGGTACGGCAATACGGTCTCGACCTTGCCGTACGCAAGTCCGGCGCGCAGCTCGTCGTCGAGCCCCTCTCCACCAGCATTCGCGTGGAGGTCCCCGTTTCCCGCGATGGGTGGCAGAGGGTTCGGATCGCCGAGCGCGCCCGAACGCATGACGCGTTCCTGCAGGGAGACGGTAGCGAGGGACTGCGCGTTCATCGTGGCCCATGTTGTCAGACTGGGCGGGAAGTGCGGCGCTCACGCAGCTTTCTTGCGCGAACGAGCATCCTCTTGCGCGATTCGCGCTCTATGCGTTTCCATCGAATAACGATCGTGGGGCCAGTCTGTTGCCGACGCAGAGCCATGGACTGCCCCTGTGTTAGGACATAAGAACCCGCGAAGCGCGCCCTTGTTCTGTGCGCGCTCGCAGATCGATCAGCGTCGGCGGCCAATCGGTCGCAGGCATAGGTCAGCAGAGAGGCTCCTACCTGTATGAAATCGGCATCCACCCGTCGCGCGCGGGTTTTGTTGGGCGCATCGGCGCTCGCCGTGTCGGCTCTCGCCCTAGCCGGATGCTCCGGCTCCGGCGGCTCCTCGAACTCGAGCGGTGGGTCGCTCACCATCGGCACGACCGACAAGATCACGAGTATCGACCCGGCAGGCTCTTATGACAACGGTTCGTTCGCCGTGATGAACCAGGTGTACCCGTTCCTCATGAACACGCCGTACGGCAGCCCTGACGTGAAGCCGGACATCGCGGCCTCGGCCAAGTTCACGTCGCCCACGGACTACACGGTCAAGCTCAAGAAGGACCTGAAGTTCGCCAACGGGCACGCTCTCACCTCGTCCGACGTCAAGTTCACGTTCGAGCGCCAGCTGAAGATCAACGACCCGAACGGGCCGGCATCCCTGCTCGGCAACCTCAAAGACGTCACGACGCCCGACAAGCTCACGGCCGTCTTCCACTTGAAGGTGCCGAACGACCAGACCTTCGCGCAGGTGCTCTCCAGCCCGGCCGGCCCGATCGTCGACGAGCAGGTGTTCTCGGCGGACAAGGTCACCCCAGACAACACCATCGTCAAGGGCGAGGCCTTCGCCGGCCAGTACACGATCAAGAGCTACAAGGTCAACAACCTGATCCAGTACAAGGCGAACCCGGACTACAAGGGTCTGCTCGGCGCTGCCAAGACCGGCACGATCAACGTGAAGTACTACAGCACGGCGCCCAACATGAAGCTGGACATCCAGCAGGGCAACATCGACGTGGCCTTCAGGTCGTTGTCTGCAACCGACATCGCGAGCCTCCGCTCCGACAAGAAGGTGAAGGTCGTCGACGGGCCGGGCGGTGAGATCCGGTACATCGTGTTCAACTTCAACACGATGCCGTACGGTGCCACGACCCCGGATGCCGACGCCAAGAAGGCGCTCGCCGTGCGTCAGGCGGCTGCAGACCTGATCGACCGCAAGGCGATCGCGAACCAGGTGTACAAGAACACCTACACGCCGCTGTACTCCTACGTCGCCCAGGGACTCACGGGTGCGACGGAGTCGCTGAAGCCGCTGTACGGCGACGGCAACGGCGGACCTTCGCTCGACAAAGCGAAGCAGGCACTCCAGGCAGCAGGCGTCACCACGCCCATCAACCTCAGCCTGCAGTACACGCCCGACCACTACGGCCCGTCGTCTGCGGACGAGTACGCCATGATCAAGGACCAGCTCGAGAACGGCGGCCTCTTCAAGGTCAACCTCGCCTCGACGGAGTATGTGCAGTACTCCAAGGACCGCGTCGCCGACGTGTACCCGGCGTACCAGCTCGGATGGTTCCCGGACTACTCCGATGCCGACAACTACCTCACGCCGTTCTTCGTCAAGGACAACTTCCTCGGCAACCACTACGACAACCCAGAGGTGCAGAAGCTCATCAACGAGCAGGTCGGGACGACCGACAAGTCGACCCGCACCAAGCTGATCGAGCAGATCCAGGACACCGTGGCGAAGGACCTCTCCACGCTGCCGTACCTGCAGGGATCCCAGGTCGCCGTCGTCGGTTCCGACATCAAGGGCACGACGCTCGACGCCTCGTTCAAGTTCCGTTACGCGCCGCTGCACAAGTAGCGCGTTAGAGCTCCGGCTCGCACAGCACAGCGAAGGGTGGCCCGGCCCCATGCGGTCGGGCCACCCGAACCTGTGCGGCACCACCATCCGGCGAACGAGGAAGTCATGACGGCCCTGCTCGAATCACCCGACCCGCTGTCGCAGACGACGGCCCCGGCATCCGTGCCAGGCAGCCGTCGTCCTGGCGGCGGCCTGCTCCGCTACATCCTCATCAGGTTCCTGCTGATCATTCCGACGATCTTCATCCTCGTGACGGTCGTGTTCTTCCTGATGCGCACCACGGGAGACCCCATCACGGCGGCGCAGGGGGGCCGCCTCCCGGCGGATGAGCTCGCCAGGCGCATCCACGCCGCAGGCTATGACCGCCCGCTGATCGTGCAGTACTTCCAGTACCTCGGCCAGATCCTCACCGGCAACTTCGGAACGACCTTCAGCGACCATCAACAGGTCACGACGGTGCTCGTCACCTATGGCGCCGCAACTCTCGAGCTGGCGTTCTACGCGCTGATCGTCGCCTTCATCGTGGGCATACCGCTCGGGATGCTCGCCGCCTACTTCAGGGACAAGGGATGGGACGCGCTGCTGCGCATCTTCGCCATCCTCTGCTACGCCACCCCGGTGTTCTTCGCCGGACTGCTGCTCAAACTGATCTTCTCGGTATGGCTCGGATGGCTTCCGGTCTCCGGGCGCGCGACCACCGGAGACGAGTTGACCATGCAGTCACTCGACCATCCGACCGGCATCTACCTGATCGACTCGTTCCAGACCGGCGACCCCGCCATCGTCGGCGACGTTCTCGCTCACGCAGTGCTTCCTGGCATAGCCCTCGGATTCCTCACGGCCGGCGTGTTCCTCAGGCTCGTCCGCACGAACGTGATCAGCACGCTGTCGACGGACTACGTGACATCCGGCCGCTCACGAGGGGTGAGCGAGTTCCGGCTGGTGCGTAAGCACGCCTACCGCCCGGCCCTCATCCCGATCATCACCGTCATGGGGCTGCAGATCGCGCTGCTGCTCGGCGGAGCCGTGCTCACGGAGACCACCTTCGAGTGGAAGGGTCTCGGTTTTCAGCTTGCCCAGTATCTGCAGGCCCGCGACTACGTGGCTGTGCAGGGCATCGTCGCCATGCTCGCCGTCATCGTGGCCATCACGAACTTCGTGGTCGACGTCATCGCCGCGCTCATCGACCCGAGAGTGAGGTACTGACATGGCGACCACCTCGGCCCTGCCCGCCGCGCCTGTGCGCAAACGCCCCGTCTGGTCGCGCATTCCCGTCGTGCACCAGCTGCAGCAGTCGATGGGTGTGCAGCGTGGGATGCTCGTGGCCGGGCTCATCATCACCGCCCTGTTCGTCGTCGTGGCGGTCTGCGCCCCGCTGATCGCCCCATACGGTTTCGCCCAGCTGCACGGTGCGAACGGCAAGGACTTCGGCTCCCAGCAGCCGCCGAGCCCGGCGCACATCTGGGGAACCACGGTCGGCGGTTACGACGTGTTCTCCCGGGTCATCTGGGGTGCGCAGACCGCGGCGAGCGTCATCATCGTCGCGGTCGTGCTGTCCATCTTCATCGGCGTGCTCCTCGGCCTCATCTCGGGCTACATCGGCGGCTGGCTCGATCGGGTGCTCGTCGTGGTCTGCGATGCGATCTACGCGTTCCCGACGCTGCTGCTGGCGATCGTCATGTCGATCGTCATCTCCGGCGGTCAGTCGAGCCTGTGGGGCGGCATCCTGGCCGCCGGGATCTCGATCACGGTGGTCTACATACCGCAGTACTTCCGGGTGATCAGGGCCGAGGCCGTGCGCATCAAGGCCGAGGCGTATGTGGAGTCGGCGAAGGTGATCGGCGCGAGCACCGGCCGCATCATGTTCAAGCACGTGTTCCGCAACTCGACTCGAACCCTGCCGCTGATCTTCACGCTCAACGCGTCGGAGGCGATCCTCACGCTCGCCGGTTTGGGCTTCCTCGGCTTCGGAATCGAGCCGTCGTCCGCCAGCGAATGGGGCTACGACCTGAACAAGGCCATCGCCGACGTCACGAGCGGCATCTGGTGGACCGGCCTCTATCCGGGCCTCGCCATCGTGCTCGTCGTGCTCGGCATCACGCTCGTCGGCGAGAGCCTCAACGACCTCGCCGATCCGCGGCTGCGCGGTAGGCGCGCCGTCGCAGCCGCCGCCGGGGAGACCGGGGACCTGAGCGTCGTGCCAGGTGGTCCGAACGAGGCGGAGGGCGGCCTGGACGGCCTGGAGCCCGGAGCCGGAATCGAGCACGAGGGAATCGAGGTGCGCGAGTGAACGCGACGGAACCGGCTTCGCAAGCGCAGGCATCCGACACGGCGAGCGCGGTGGTCATCGACGACCTCAGCGTCTCGTTCGCAACCGACGCGGGTGCGGTGAAGGCCGTCGACGGCGTGAGCCTGCACGTCGCGCCGGGGGAGGTGCTCGCCATCGTCGGCGAGTCGGGCAGCGGTAAGACCGTCACGGCCCGCACGATCCTCGGGCTGCTCCCCGAAACGGCCACGGCGTCGGGGGCGGTGTACCTCAACACCGATCAGGGACGCGTCGACGTCGTCACACTCAGCAACAGGCAGTTGCGCGAGGTGCGAGGCCCCGACGTTTCAATGGTGTTCCAAGAGCCATCCACCGCGCTCAACCCGGTCTTCAAAGTCGGTTGGCAGATCGCCGAGGGCCTGCGCGCCCATGGGGACATCTCGAAGAAGGATGCCCGCGAGCAGGCCATCGACATTCTCCGCAAGGTCGGCATCCCCGATCCGGAGACCAGAGTCGACTACTACCCGCACCAGTTCTCCGGCGGTCAGAAGCAGCGCATCGTGATCGCGATGGCCCTTGTGCTCGGTCCCAAGCTCATCGTCGCCGACGAGCCGACGACTGCGCTCGACGTCACCGTTCAGGCCGAGATCCTCGACCTGCTGCGGCGCTGTCGGGTGGAGTTCGGCTCGGCGATCGTGCTCATCACGCACAACATGGGCGTGGTGGCAGATCTGGCCGACCGGGTGGCCGTCATGTACAACGGTCAGCTGGTGGAAGAAGCGGATGTCTCCACCCTGTTCGCAGATCCGCAGCAGGACTACACGAAACGGCTGCTCGGCGCCGTCCCGCGCATCGGCGAGGGAACCGTGCAGGCCAGGGAGCGACTGGCGGCGCGCCCTGCCGGGTGGGCGAAGTCGGAGCCGGTGGTGCAGGCATCCGGCCTGAGCATTCAGTACCCAGGACGCCTCGGGCAGAAAGGCTTCGTCGCGGTCGACGGAGTGAGCTTCGCCATCCGGCCGGGCGAGGTGCTCGGACTGGTGGGGGAGTCGGGCTCAGGCAAGACGACCATCGGGCGAGCCATCGCCGGTCTCACGCGCGTCACCGGTGGCTCGCTGAAAGTGCTCGGACACGAGATGAACGGCGTCTCGGAGCGCCGGTTCAGGCAGGTGCGCGACAGGCTCGGCTTCGTGTTCCAAGATCCGGCCTCGAGCTTCAACCCGCTGCTGACCATCGCCCAGTGCGTGGCCGAGCCGTTCGTCGTGCACGGGCACGCGTCGAGCGCCGCGGAGGTGCGCGACCGGGTGGACGAGCTGCTGGAGGCCGTGCAGCTGCCGCGGTCGTACGGCGACAGGTATCCGCACGAGCTCTCCGGCGGACAGCGCCAGCGCGCAAGCCTTGCGCGGGCGATAGCGCTCAAGCCGCCGCTCCTGATCGCCGACGAGCCGACGAGCGCGCTCGATGTCTCAGTTCAACAGCGGGTGCTCGAGGTTTTCGCGCAGCTGCAGGCCGACTTCGGCTTCGCGTGCCTGTTCATCAGCCACGACCTGGCCGTCGTCGACCTGGTCGCCGATCGCATCGCCGTGATGCACCACGGCCTGCTGGTGGAAGAGGGCACGGGCGAGCAGGTGCTCGGGGCGCCGCAGGATGCCTACACGCGGCGGCTGCTGGCATCCCTTCCCGTGCCCGACCCGGAGGAGCAGGCGAAGAGGCGCGAGGCGCTGCGGGAGATCGTCAACGCCGAGTGAGGCGCACGGTCTCGCTGCTCAGTACTCGCCCTTGATGACGAAGTAGGATCCGCGGATGGTCCCTGCCAGCTTCGAGCGCTGCCGGGCGAACTTGAAGGCGGAGAGCTCCTCTGGAACCTCCATGCCCTCCGAGAGCTTGAACCCGACGGCGCGCTTGCCCGCCTCGGCGATGGTGTACATCACGTTGATCGAGAGCCCGGATTCGTAGAACACGTACGCCATGCGGATGCCGTCGACCTCGAACGCGGTCGCCTCGAGCGGCGGTGAGGCGATCACGATGCCGCGCTCCTCGGACAGGATGCGGCTCACCAACTCCAGCGTCGGCCCGGCCTCGGCTGCCGGCTCGACCTCGAACACGTGGTCGTACTTGTTCTTGAAGTACCGCGCCTCGTTCGCTCGCAGCCCGGCAAGGGCCTCAGCGACGGGGGAGCTCTCCAGGCCCGCAGTTGACACGTTCACGAAATCGACGATCTGCGACACTTGGCTCTCCTCTGGACCTGTGCGCTCCGCACTGGTCTCACGGGCGCTGCTGGCTGACGGGGCCACGCTAGCAGCCACCCTGCGCCCCTTTCGCGAAACCACGGTCGCGCGCCGAGGCGCCGGGTATCGTCCATTGCCGCGGAGGGCGGATGCGGTCTCGTGGTGAGGTGGGGGTGCGGATGCCGCCCCGTGACGCAGCAAAACGGCGCGTGTCGTCGTGTGACGCCACCCCCTGCATGCCCAGGCGGTCCCGCTTATCGTCGGTAGAGCATCCGGGTGCCGCAGACGCCGAGGATGCCCAGGTCGCCCGCCAGCGACCACCCGTGAGTGAGAGGACAGACCGCATGACCGAGCCGCTTCGCGTCGTCGCCGTCTCCGGCAGCCTGCACAACCCGTCGAAGACCGACGTGCTGATCGACGAGATCCTGCGTCAGTTGGGCGAGGAGCTTCCGATCGAGCCGCACGTGATCCGCATGACGGATGTCGGCCCGCAGTTCGCCGGTGTGCTGAACCGCAAGGAGCTGCCGCGCTCCGTCGAGGACGAGCTGCGTCGCGTCGAGACCGCCGACCTGCTTGTCGTCGCCTCACCCGTCTACCGCGCATCGTTCACAGGCCTGTTCAAGCACTTCTTCGACTTCGTCGATCAGTACGCCCTCGTCGACACCCCGGTGCTGCTGGCAGCCACGGGAGGAAGCGAGCGTCACTCGCTCATCGTCGAGCACCAGTTGCGACCGCTGTTCGGGTTCTTCCAGGCACTTACCCTCCCGGTCGGCGTCTACGCGCACGAATCGGATTTCGACGGCTACCGCATCGACTCGCCGCTGCTGGTCGAGCGCATCAAGACCTCCATCCACCGTGGCCTGCCGCTCATCACCTCGAGCGTGCAGGAGAAGCGGCGGATCCGTCAGTCCCTCGATGAGGGCGAGCAGGTCGACACGAACGTCGCCCCGCATGATCCGCAGCGCCCCGTGAGGCTGTACACCTGACTGGGCCCCCATCGCGAGGGGACCCGCGCGGCGCGTAGCGGCGGGTGGGGTAGCGGTAGGGGAGGCGAGAGCAGAGCGAGCTTGCTCGCTGTGCCGAGCCGATGGAGGGTGTTGAGCGGCGGAGCCGCGAGTACACGTAGACGCGTAGTGGGACACTCCGGACGAAACGTGCGCGAAATCACGGCACCCTAACCTTTCCGCGAGGCGCTTGAGACCCGATCGTCGCCGACCAGGCCGCTGACTTACGTAGACTTCCGTGAGTCGGTCGTCACATTCGACGGTCCCTGTCGACGCGAACACAGCACGCGTCGCGCCTCGAAGACGAGGAAAGGTATACGCACATGCGAATTCGATATGCGCTCCCGGCGGTCGCCGTGGCGACGGTGCTCCTGCTCACCGGATGCGTTGACAACTCGGGCGGCTCCGGTTCGGGGTCCTCTGGTTCAGGCGCATCCAATCCATATGGGGTCAAGAAGGACGACGCGCTCGCCAAGACACTTCCGTCGAAGATCGCCAAGGCCGGGGAGATCACGGTCGGAATGGACGCGACGTACGCGCCCAACGAGTACAAGGACTCGAACGGCAAGCCGATCGGGTGGGACGTCGACCTGGCCAACGCGCTCGGCGCGAAGCTGGGCGTGAAGATGAACTACACCATCGCCAAGTTCGACAACATCATCCCGAGCATCACGGGCGGCCGCTACGACATCGGCGTCTCCTCGTTCACCGACACGACCGAGCGCGAGAAGCAGGTCGACTTCGTGAACTACTACAACGCCAGCATCCTGTGGGCGTCGCAGAAGGGCAAGACGGTCGACCCCGACAACGCCTGCGGCCTGAAGGTGGCAGTTGAGGCCGGTACGTACGAAGACACCGACGAGGTGCCGGCCAAGTCGAAGGCGTGCACCGATGCGGGCAAGCCCGCCATCCAGGTGCTCAAATTCGACGGACAAGACCAGGCGACCAACGCGCTGGTGCTCGGCCAGGTCGACGCCATGAGCGCCGACTCCCCGATCACCGAGTACGCGATCAGCAAGCAGGGCGGCAAGATCCAGAAGGCCGGCAAGACCTTCGACATCGCCCCGTACGGCATCGCGGTCGACAAGGGCTCCGACCTCACCAAGGTCGTGCAGAAGACCATGCAGTCGCTCGTCGACGACGGGACCTACACGACGATCCTCAAGAAGTGGGGCGTCGACGACGGTGCTGTGAAGACGATCGAGGTCAACGCGGCGTCGAAGTCGTCCTCGTAGGCATCCCATGAGCGAGACGCAACACCGTGGTGAGGCGGACGGCATCCGATCCGCCTCGCCACGACCCCCCGCCTCCTCGATGGAGGGACAGCCCGAGGCGATCAGGGCGGTCAAGCTGAGGCATCCGTGGCGCGTGGCCGTGGCCGTCGTGCTCGTGGTGCTTCTCGTGCTGTTCGTGCTCGACGCGGCGCAGCGCAAGGCGTTCGGCTGGGCGGATGTCGGCAAGTACCTCTTCGACGTGCGCGTCAGCCAGGCGGCGCTCATCACGCTCGAGCTGACGGTCTACTCGATGATCATCGGCATCGTCCTCGGGCTCATCCTCGCCATCATGCGGCTGTCGCCGAACCCGGTGCTGAAGGCTGTGGCCTGGCTCTACCTGTGGATCTTCCGCGGCACCCCGGTGTACGTGCAGCTGGTGTTCTGGGGCCTCATCACGCTCATCTACAACTCGATCGTGATCGGCATCCCCTTCGTGCACACGTGGGCCGTCCTCCCGATCACGTGGGTGCCCCCGCTGTTCTTCATCTCGGTGGTCGGACTCTCGCTCAACGAGGCCGCCTACATGGCCGAGATCGTTCGCGCCGGTCTGCTCTCGGTCGACCCCGGCCAGGAGGAAGCGGCGAAGGCGTTGGGCATGTCGTGGTGGCAGACCATGCGGCGCATCGTCATACCGCAGTCCATGCGCGTCATCATCCCGCCGACGGGCAACGAGGTCATCTCGATGCTGAAGACCACCACCCTTGTGGCGGCGGTGCCGTTCACGCTCGATCTGTTCGGCCGCTCGCGTGACATCTCGGCCGAGACGTTCACGCCCATTCCGCTGCTCATCGTCGCGTCGCTCTGGTACCTGTTCTTCACGTCGATCCTCATGGTCGGCCAGTACTTCCTCGAGAAGCGGTTCGCGCGCGGCACCGGCCGAGGGAGACCGGTGGTGGGGATCGCCGATGGCGGAGTGAACGCATCCGGGGCCGTCGGCGGCGTCGGCATCGACATCGGAGGAAAAGGATGAGCGGCACGGTGGGCGGCTCCACCGCAAGCACCCGGGCGAGTTCGGCGGCGTCGCGCAGCGGAGCATCCGCGCCCATGGTGGACGCGATCGCCGTCTCTAAGAGCTTCGGCAGCAACAAGGTTTTGAAGTCGATAACGCTCAGCGTTCAGCCAGGCGAGGTTCTGTGCGTGATCGGGCCGAGCGGCTCAGGCAAGTCGACGTTCCTCCGGTGCATCAACCACTTGGAGCGCATCGACGCCGGTCGGCTCTACGTCGACGGCGAGCTCGTCGGGTACCGGCAGAAGGGCGACAAGCTCTACGAACTGAAGCCGGGGGAGGCATCCAGACAGCGCAGAGACATCGGCATGGTGTTCCAGCACTTCAACCTGTTCCCGCACATGACAGCGCTCGAGAACGTGATCGAGGCGCCCATGCGCGTCAAGGGAGTGCGCAAGCAGGATGCCCTCGCCCGCGGCCGCGATCTGCTCGCGCGGGTGGGCCTGGAGAGCCACAGCGGTCACTACCCTTCGCAGCTCTCTGGCGGGCAGCAGCAGCGGGTGGCCATCGCGCGCGCACTCGCCATGGAACCGAAGCTCATGCTGTTCGACGAGCCGACCAGCGCGCTCGACCCCGAACTGGTGGGCGATGTTCTCGACGTGATGCGTGGTCTTGCGGAGACCGGAATGACCATGGTCGTGGTGACGCACGAGATGGGATTCGCCCGCGAGGTCGGCGACTCGCTCGTGTTCATGGACGGCGGCGTCATCGTCGAGTCTGGCGATCCGCGCGAGGTGCTGGCCAATCCGCAGCAGGAGCGCACGAAGGCATTCCTGTCCAAAGTGCTCTGACCTCTTCTCGCTGCCGGTTGCAAGCGGCATAAAGTGGGCGATATATCGTGACGGTGGTTGCGACGGTGGTCTGACCGAGGAGGTCCATGATGGGCGGTTCGTACACGAGGGGCGGCTTCGGCTCGCGAGGTCTTGGCGGCCAGGGAGCGGCCCATCAGCTTGCCGACGCCGTCGACCAGCTGCGCTCGATGCTGTTGCAGCGTGGAGCGCCGCGTGAGGAAGGCGGCGACGTGCGCCCGGCCGTACTCGCGCTTCTGCTGGAGAAACCCATGCACGGCTACCAGATCATCGCCGAGATCGAGAAGCGCAGCCGGGGTGCATGGAAGCCGAGCCCAGGCTCCGTGTATCCCACCCTTCAGCTGCTGGTCGACGAGGGCGTGATCGAGCAACAGGTCGCGGACGGGCGCAAGACCTACTCCCTCACCGAGACGGGACGGGAAGAGGCGGAGGCGTGGTCCGGCCGAGGCGCTCCGTGGGAGGGCGAGCAGGGATTCGACCCGCTCGGCATGGGCCCGTTGCCTAAGGCCGGCATGGATCTCGCTCACGCCGCCGCCCAGGTGAGAAGGACGGGTACTCGCGAACAGGTCGAGCAGGCGGTGGCCGTGCTCGACGAGGCGCGTCGCAAGCTCTACTCCATCCTCGCCCAGGACTGACGGGATGGCCCCGGCCGTCCAGCAGACGTCGCCGCCTGACGGAGCCGCCCGCTCGCGCTACCGCCGCATCCTCAGATTCGCGCTGCGCTACCTCGTCCAGACCTGGTGGTACGAGGTCATCCTGCCGCGCATCGGCCTCGGCCGCATCGCGGACAGAGGCAGGGCGCACAGGCTCGTCGACGTCGCGCAGCGATTCCGTTCGCTCGCCGTCGAGCTCGGCGGACTGATGATCAAGGTCGGCCAGTTCCTGTCGTCGCGGCTCGACGTGCTGCCTCCGGAGATCACCGCGGAGCTCTCGGGGCTCCAGGATGAGGTGCCGGCCGCACCGTTCACTGCGATCCGCGCCCTCGCCGAGGCGGAACTCGGCGTGCCCTTGGCCGGCGCATACGCGTGGTTCTCCGAGGCGCCGGTGGCCGCTGCATCCCTCGGCCAGGCGCATCGCGCCCGGCTGGCGCCTCAGGATTCCGACGAGTGCGGCTTCGAGGAGGTGGTCGTGAAGGTGCAGCGTCCAGGCATCCAGACCATCGTGGACGTCGATCTCGCGGCCCTTCGTCGCGTTGCCGGCTGGCTCAGCCACCTGCGAGTCGTCTCCGATCACGTCGATCCGCGCGCGCTCGTCTCGGAGTTCGCGAAGACGAGCCTGGAGGAGATTGACTACCTCCACGAGGCGGCAGGAGCCGAACGCTTCGGCGAGCTCTTCGCCGACGACCCGCGCGTGTGCGTGCCCGAGATCGTCTGGGAGCGCACGACCCGGCGCGTGCTCACCCTCTCTGACGTCACGGCCATCAAGATCAACGACGTCGATGGGCTCCGCGCCGCAGGCATCGACCCGCACGAGGTGGCCTCGGTCTTCGCGGAGGTGATGTTCGAGCAGCTGTTCGGAAACGGCTACTTCCATGCCGACCCGCATCCCGGGAACCTCTTCGTCACGCCGAGCGGCCCGGGACGCGGGGACGGCGACCCTGCCTGGCGCCTCACGTTCGTGGACTTCGGCATGATGGGCGAGGTCACCGACGAGCTGCGGGATGGCCTGCGCCGCCTGCTCATCGCGGTCGCCTCGCGCGACGAGCGCGGCCTGATCGAGAGCATCCAGAACGTGGGCATCCTGCTGCCGAGCGCCGACACTGCCGAGCTCGAACGCGCGATGACCAGGCTGTTCGACAGGTTCGGGGGCATGGGATTCGCGCAGCTGCGCAAGGTGGACCAGCGCGAGTTCCGCGAATTCGGGCGCGAGTTCGGCGAGGTGGTGCGGTCGCTTCCGTTCCAGCTGCCGGAGAACTTCCTCCTCGTGATCCGCTCGATGTCGCTCACGTCGGGCGTGTGCAGCTCGCTCGACCCGGAGTTCAACATCTGGGACGCGATCGAACCATACGCCACACAGCTGATGCGCAAGGAGAGCGGAAACGTGGCTGCCGCCGTGGCGCGAGAGGTGCTGTCGGCAGCTGGAATCGCACTTCGGCTGCCGGGCCGGATCGATCAGCTCATCACTCGAATCGACCAAGGCGTGGTCACGGTCGCGACGCCAGCCATCGACCGTCGCCTCGGTCGGCTGGAACGCCTTGCACGCAGGGCAGTCGGGTCTGTGCTGTTCGCGGGGTTCCTGATCGGGGGAGTGCTGTTGATCCCGACGGCCGCACCCCTTGCCGTCGCGCTGATGTGCGCGTCGGCGATACCCCTGCTTTACGTTCTCTTCGGCAGGACGTGACGCGGCGGCACCTCAGCAGAAGAGCTCGAGAAGGCGCCTGCAACGCACGGGATCTTCGGTGAGGCCTCTCGGGATGCCCCACAACAGGTAGGACATGGAGCGCAGCACCACCCACGCCCGCGCCCGCGCCTCCGGCACCCTGGCGATCTGGACGAACCGCTCGAACGCCGTCCGCACGTCGCCGGCGTGCGGCAACTCGTCGAGTCTCGTCCAGAGCACACGTCCGATGTCGTACTCGCGGTCGCCGCTCAGCAGCACGGGATCCACGACCAGCCACGACTCTCGTTCCGCGGCGAGGACCTGCTCGAAATGCAGGTCTCCGTTCACGGCGCGGCGCTCCGACTCGTCCGCCGCACGTTCGGCGGCGAACGCGAGCGCCACATCCAACTGGGTGCGCGGTGTCGGCCGCCCCGTCGTGCGCCAGTCCGGCTCGAAGTCGTCGAGCAAGCCGGCCGCGATCGCCGCCGTGGACGTCACACCGTCGGGAACGGGCACTGCGAGCGTGCGCGCCAAGCGCGCGAGCACCTCGACCGCCTGGAGCACGGGCAGCGAGGCAAGCGAGCGGGACCCGTCCAGCCGCTCGAGAAGGAGTGCCCGGTTCGCGGCGTCCACGTCGATGAGCCGGACGGTGCCTCGCCCGTCCCAGACCCGCAGTGCCCGCGCCTCTTCGCTCACGTCGTCTCCGGGCGGCGCCAGACGCAGCGCCAACCGATCGACGCCGCGACGCACGGGAACGACGAGTGCGTTGCTGCCGTGCATGGGTGAACCGTCGAGTGCGAGGCCCCAATTGCGGCATTGAGCATCCACCAGGGCAGGGAGACGCTGCAGCCAGGCGCGGCCGGCTTCGTCATAACCCCAGCGCGGCATGGCACGGAAGGTGCGCGGCACGGCGATCACCGGATCAACCTAGCCGCACACCGTCCGCGCTTGCGCTTGTGCTGGCGCCGGTCGCGTCAGGCCTTGGCCACCTCGACCTCGACCACTGCCCACGACAGGGCGGGAAGCGTCGCGCGCAGTACTCCGCCGTCGACCGCCACGTCCCGCAGCTGGCGAAGGCCGACGCGGTCCTGGTTCTGCTCGTCGTTGGTGGTGAACCTGTCACCCTGCTCGGGAGCCGTCAACACCTCGGCGCCCACGATGCGAGCCGAGTCGAATCCCCGCAGCGCGACCGCGACCTCGGCCGACTCGTCGAGCCCGCGGTTGGCCAGGAACAGGGCGATCCGGCCGGTCTCCTCGTCCCAGGTCGCGCTCGCGTCGACCACATCGGCGTCGCCGTACTTGGCCGTGTCGAACCTGTCGCTGGTGGTGGCAAGCCGCAGGATCTCGCCCTTGGCGAGCGCAGACATCCGCGCGAACGGCCAGAAGATCGACTGCCGCCACGCCGGTCCGCCCTCTTCGCTGCGGATGGGCGCGATCACGTTGACGAGCTGGGCCTGGTTCGCGATGGTGACGCGGTCGCCGTGGCGCAGCAAGGAGTTGAGCAGCGTGCCGACCACGACGGCGTCCGTGACGTTGTACTCGTCTTCGATGATGCGCGGATGCTCGCGCCATGCCCCGCTGGCCTCGATCGACGAGAGCTGGTCGTCGCCCCCACGAGAGGACTGGTACCAGACGTTCCATTCGTCGAAGGAGAGGTTGATGTGCTTGGAGTGCTTCCCCTTCGCCCGCACCGCATCGGCGGTGGCGATGACGCCCTCGATGAAGAGATCCATGTCGACGCCGGAGGCCAGGAAACTGGCGACGTCGCCCTCCTTCTCCTCGTAGTAGGCGTGCAGCGAGACGTAGTCGACCACGTCGTACGTGTGGCCGAGCACGGTCTGCTCCCACGATCCGAAGGTGGGCATCCCGCGGTTGGAGCTTCCGCTGGCGACGAGCTCGATCGAGGGATCGACCAGGCGCATGGCCTTTCCGGCCTCCTGCGCCAGACGGCCGTACTCCTCGGCGGTCTTGTGCCCGATCTGCCACGGGCCGTCCATCTCGTTGCCGAGGCACCACAGCTTGATGTTGAACGGATCGGCCGCGCCGTTCTTCTTGCGCAGGTCGCTCAGATACGTGCCGCCGGGGTGGTTGGCATACTCGACGAGCGCGCGAGCGGCGTCGACGCCACGGGTGCCGAGGTTGATGGCCTCCATGATCTCCACGTCGGCCTTCTTCGCCCAGCCCGCGAACTCGTGCAGGCCGAAGGCGTTCGTCTCCACCGTGTGCCAGGCGCCGTCGAGCCGGCGCGGCCGGGACTCGACGGGGCCGACGCCGTCCTCCCAGTTGTAGCCGGAGACGAAGTTGCCGCCCGGGTAGCGCACGACGCTCACGCCGAGTTCCTTCGTGAGCTCGAGCACATCGAGGCGGTAACCGTTCTCGTCGGCGTCGGGATGACCGGGCTCATAGATGCCGGTGTACACACAGCGGCCCATGTGCTCGACGAACGAGCCGAAGATGCGCCTCGGTACGGGACCGACGGTGAAGTCGCGATCGACGGTGATGCTGGCGCGGGTCATGGAACTCCTTCGTCTTTGTGGTGCGTCGCGCAGACCGCAGGGCGCGCGAGGGCGCTATTCCTGCGACTATGACCAGCGAACAGATTACATCGTTGCATTGGATCGGCGAAGTCATGTCCGAAAAGTGTGAGCCGTCCCGGTGATGTGTGACGCGTTCGAGGGACGCGTCACGAGATGCGTTGCTGTCGACACTCGTGAAACGAGGGCTTGCGCTACGCCGTCCGGGTGCTACCTTTACCACGTTGAAATGAGCGTCCGCGCTCCCGCAGCGGTCTCAGCACGCGCGGCAGAACGCGGTTCCACGACAAGGAGGTCGTCGACGATATGGCGATGAGCAACAGGTCGCTCAGCAGGCGCGGATTCCTCGCAGCCGGCTTGGGCGCGGCAGCCGTTCCGCTTCTTGCGGGATGCTCGAGCAACACAGGCAAGACCGTCGCCGCCGGCCTCTTCGGCACGAGGCTGCCCACGTCGACCCTCATCTACTGGAACCTGTTCGGTGGCGGCGACGGCACGAGGATGCAGGCGATGGAGGCCGGCTACCGCAAGCAGTACGGCGGTGACTCGCTGCAGGCCACGACGTTCGCCTGGGGCAACCCGTACTACACGAAGGTGACACTGGCCACCGTCGGCAACAAGCCGCCGGACGTGGCGGTCTCGCACCTCACGAGGGCGAAGCCCCTCTGGGACGGCGGCCTGCTCGAGCCGATCACCGACAACGATCTCGCATCGGTCGGCTTGAGCGCCTCGGACTTCAGCCAGCGGCCGTGGAACGAGCAACGCACCAACGGGAACAACATCGCGGTGCCGCTCGACACGCATCCGCTGGTCATGTTCTACAACGAAGACGTCTGCCGCAAGGCGGGTCTGCTGGACTCGAGCGGCACGTTGAAGAAGTTCAACGACATGAACTCGTTCGAGTCGGCGATGGCCGCGATCAGCAAGGTGACCAAGGGTCCCGCAATGACCATCGCCAACGTTGCGGGCGAGACGGCGACCCCCTGGCGCGTGTTCTGGACGTTCTACAACCAGCACTCGTCGGCGACGCCGTTCCTCTCCGACAACGGCTCGAAGCTCACGGTCAACGAGGACGTCTTCAACGACGTGACGACGCGCCTGCAGTCCTGGGTGAAGAAGGGGTGGGTCAACAGCGGTCTCGACTACGCCACCGCCGAGTCGTACATGTTCAGCGGCAAGTCGGGGCTGTACCTGGAGGGCGAGTGGGAGATCACGACGGCCCAATCGGTGAAGGGCCTGAAGTTCGGCATCGTGCCGGTTCCGACGCTGTACGACAAGCCCGCAACCCAGGCGGACTCGCACACGTTCGTGCTGCCGAAGAAGGATCGCACGCCGGAGCAGCGCAAGCAGGCGATGCTGTTCATCAAGTCGATGCTCGACCAGAGCCTCACGTGGGCGAAGGGCGGGCACATTCCGGCGTTCCAGCGGGTGGCGCAGAGCTCGGCGTACCGGGCGCTGACGCCCCAGTCGGACTACGCGTCGGTGGCATCCAGTGCGGTCTACGACGACGCTGCATGGTACGGCGGTTCCGGTTCGACGTTCGAGAACATCGTCGGCGCCCAGCTCGGCCTCGTGCAGCAGCTCTCGCTGTCCCCTCAAGAGGCCTTGCAGGCCATCAAGTCCCAGTTGCGGGTGTACCTGAACACCCCCAGCCCGCTCTGATCGCACCCTTACTCCCGGAGGTACCACCGTCGTGACCACCGCAACCGCCGCCCCGCCTCGGACCCGTGCCGCACGGAGTTCGGGCCTCACCTACCGTTCACCGATGCAGCGCAAGGATGGCCGCAGCGCGTGGCTCTTCCTCGCCCCGTTCGGCATCTTCTACCTGGCGTTCCTGCTCGGACCCACCATCTACATGCTCGTGATGAGCTTCTTCAACACGTCGATGGTGCGCACCGGCCTCGGGTCATTCGCGGGATTCGCGAACTACGCGGAGATGCTCAGCCGGCCGGACTTCTGGAGCTCGCTGCTGCACACGCTGCAGTTCACGCTCTACACGACCCCGCCGTTGGTCATCCTCGCCTTCATCTTCGCGGTGCTGACTAACCGGTTCAATCGCGGTCAGTGGTTCTTCCGCCTGGCCTTCTTCCTGCCGTTCATCCTTCCGTCCGCCACGATCTCGCTCATCTGGGTGTTCGTCTTCACGCCGAGCACGGGACTATGGGCGCTGGTCGAGACCTGGTTCGGTGTGACGCCGGGTTCCGGCGTTCTCTCCAGTCCGAACACGGCCATGATCGGCGTGGCCATCGCCACCGTGTGGTGGACGCTCGGATTCAACTTCGTGCTCTACCTCGCGGGCTTGCAGGAGATCCCGCGCGAACTGTATGAGGCCGCGGCGGTCGACGGTGCGTCCGCGTGGTCGCAGATCCGTTACATCACGATCCCGATGCTCGGACGTACGACGACGCTGGTCGTTCTGCTGCAGATCATCGCCAGCCTGAAGATCTTCGACCAGGTGTACCTGATGACGAACGGCGGCCCGGGAATCTCCACTCAGGTGTCGCTCCAGCTCATCACGGGAACCGCGTTCACAGACAACAGGCTGGGTGCGGCATCCGCGGCGAGCGTACTGCTGTTCATCGTGATCATCGCGATCGCGATCATCCGCCAGCTCACCGACCGCTCTGCGGCGAAGAAGGAGGCCTGACATGGCGATCTCGACCCCGAGCCCTCGGCTCAAGTCGCCCATCTCGAGCGCCGCCCCGGCGCGCCAGACGTCGTCGTCGCGGGTGAGCGGACGCACGTTCAACATCGTCTCCCTGATCGTGCTCATCGTCTTCGCGATCATCTGGCTGATCCCCGGCCTGTTCGCGCTGAAGACGTCACTCACCGACAACGGCACGGCCGCGCTCGGCGCCTCCGCGATCCTCAGCAACTGGAATCCGACGCTGGCCTCCTACGCCTCGTACTTCCAGGCCGGAGACATCTGGAACTGGTACATCGCCAGCGCTGTCACGTCGGTGGTCACAGCAGTGCTCACGGTGTTCTTCGCGTCGATGGCGGCGTTCGCGCTCTCGCGACTGCGGTTCCGGGGGTCGAACACGGTGCTGTTGCTGATCATCCTCGGCATCATGATCCCGAGCCAGGTGCTCATCGTGCCGATCTTCCAGGAGCTCAACGCGCTCAGCCTGCTCAACACGTACTGGTCGGTGATCTTCCCGCAGGTGCCAGCCGTGATCGCCGTGTTCATCTTCAAGCAGTTCTTCGACGGCATCCCTCGTGAACTCGAGGAGGCGGCGCGCATCGACGGTGCGAACACGTGGAAGGTCTACTGGTCGGTGATCATGCCGCTGTCGCGTCCGGTGCTCGCTGCGGTGACGATCCTCACGTTCGTCGGCGTTTGGAACAACCTGCTGCTGCCCTTGTTCGTGCTCTCCAACCCCAACCTGATGACGATCCCGGTGGGACTCGCCACGGTGCAAGGAAGCTACGGTCAGCGCTACGCGGACATCCAGGCCGGGGCGATCCTCGCGGCGCTGCCGCTGATCATCCTTTACCTGATCTTCCAGCGACGCATCGTGGAGGGCGTCACGGGCAGCGGCCTCAAGGGCTGAGCCGGACTGAGCCGGATCACACAGCGCGGGTGCTGTCGCGCACGATGATGCGATGCTGCACCGTCGTGAGCGTCGGCTCCTGTGCGCGGTTGCCGATACGGGCCTCGAGCCTGTCGAGGGCCGTATCGGTGAATGCGCGTTTGTCGAACGACACTGTGGTCAGGGGCGGCGACGCGTACTCGCCGTGTGCGATGTCGTCGAAACCGGCGACCGAGATGTCCTGGGGGACCCGGATGCCTCGCCGCCACAACGTGCTGAGCGCGCCGATGGCGAGCGAATCGGTGAAGCAGAACAGGGCATCCGGAAGCGGGAAACGGTCGAGGTAGCCGTCGACGGCGGCGGCGCCGCCGTGCGGCTCCCAGTTGTCGCAGCCGATCTCGAGCGAAGGGTCGAGCGGGACGCCGGCATCTGTCAACGCCCGACGGTAGCCGACGGTGCGCAGCATCGAAGTGAAGGTTCTTCGGCGAACGGGAGAGCCGAGGATCGCGATGCGGCGGTGGCCGAGCGCGATGAGCATGGTCGTCATGTCGTAGGCGGCCTGGTCGGGGTCGACCCGCACCTGGTCGAGCCGCTGCTGCTCGACCTCGCCGATGAGCACGGCAGGCGGAAGGTGCGCGGAGTCATCCTGCAGCGCGAACTCGTCGGAGACGATCGGGTTGAGCACGACCCCGTCGACCATCTGCGCCCTCGCGCGGGAGAGCAGCTCCTCCTCGCGTTCGGGCCGTGCGCCGGTCTCCTCGATCTGGATGCCCCATCCTCGCTCGTGCGCGGCCTCGACGAAGTGGTGGGCCATCTCGGCCGAATACGGCGTGGCCAGATCGGGGAGCGCGAGGGCGATGACGCCGGTGCGTCCATTGCGCAGCCCCCGCGCGCTGAGGTTCGGCACGTAGTCGAGCTCGGCGAGGGCCTTCTCGACCCGTTCCCTCGTTTCCGGCCTCACGAACACGACGCCGTTGATCACGTTGGAGACGGTCTTGGGCGACACGCCCGCGAGCGCGGCGACATCCTTCACAGTTGCCCGCATGGCCCACCTCTCACCCAGGGGAGCCTACCGCCGCCGTGGCGGCACGCGGCACGCGGGGCCGGGACCCGGGTCAGCCCGTGTTCTGGAGGCCGGCGGCGACGCCGTTCACGGACAGGAGGAGGAGCCTGCGCAACTCGTCCTGCTGCGTCTCGTCGATGCTCGAGGCATCCGCCTGCGAGCGCAGCGCCCGCAGCGCCCGCAGTTGCAGCAGGGAGAGCGCGTCGACATAGGGACTGCGCAGCCGCACGGCCCTTCGAAGAACCGGCCGGTCGGCCAGTAGTTCGGACGAGCCGCTCGCCTTCAGCGCCCACTCCCGTGTGAGCGCCATCTCGTCCAGCACGAGTTCCGCGAGGTCGTCGCGGTCACCCAAGGCGAGGTAGCGACGGGCGAGACGCTCGTCGGTCTTTGCGAGCGACATCTCGACGTTCTCGATGAGCGTGCGGAAGAGCGGCCAGCGGCGGTAGGCATCCTGCAGCAGGCTCTCGTCGCCGACGGATGCCAGTGCCGAACCGAGCCCGAACCAACCGGTCAGGTTGATGCGCGCCTGCGTCCATGCGAAGACCCACGGGATGGCGCGCAGGTCTTCGAGAGACTCCAGCGACAGCCCGCGGCGGGCGGGACGCGAGCCGAGCGCGAGCAGCCCGATCTCTTCCTGCGGCGTCACGAGCCCGAACCACGGTGCAAAGCCATCGGAGCGCACCAGGCGGTAGAACCTGTCTCGGCTGACCTCGTCGAGCCGGGCCGCCAGGGCGGTGAACTCCGTCGCGGCGCTCGCGTTGCGCTCGCCGATCGACGGCGCGGAGGCCATCAGCGTCGCTGCTGCGATCTGCTCGAGGTGCCGCACCGCGATGACGGGATCGCCGTATTGCGCGAAGATCACCTCACCCTGCTCGGTGATCTTGAATCTGCCGTCGACCGACCCTGGCGGCTGCGCGAGCACGGCCTCGTTTGCGGGCCCACCGCCGCGGCCGAGCGATCCGCCTCGGCCGTGGAACAGCGTGAGCACGATGTCGTTGCGCTTCGCCCACTCGGCGATGCGGGCCTGTGCTTCGTAGAGGGCGAGCGTGGCGGAGACGGGGCCGACGTCTTTGGACGAGTCGGAGTAGCCGAGCATGACCTCAAGGCGTCGACCGGTCTGCTCGAGGCGCTTGCTCACCTCGGGCAGGTCGATCATGCGCTCGAGGATGTCCGTGGACGCCTTGAGGTCGTCGAACGTCTCGAACAGCGGGATGACGTCGAGCACGGGAGCCGCATCGGCCGAACCGAGCGCGTGCTCGGCGAGGCGGTACACGTTCGCGATGTCGTCAGCGGACTGCGTGAACGAGATGATGTAGCGGCGCGCGGCGTCCACGCCGTAGCGACTTTGCAGCTGGGCGATGACGCGGAAGACGTCGAGCACCTCTGCGCTCATTTCGTCGAGGTCGTCGTCACCTCGTGCGCCTGCGGCGATCGCTTCGAGCGTCTGGCGGTGCACCTTGGAGTGCTGACGCACCTCGAGCTCGGCCAGGTGGAATCCGAACGTCTCGACCTGCCAGATGAGGTGCTGCACCTCGCCGTACGCGTTGCGCAGGTCACCTGCCTCCGCGAGCGAGCGCTGCACGATGCGCAGGTCGGCGAGCAAGGCATCCGGGTTCTCGTATGCGAGGTCGGCGTCGCGCCTGCGCGTCGCGGCGATGCGCTCGGCCACCACGAGCAGCACACGACGGTGGGGCTCGTTGGGGGAGCGCGTGGCGACATCCGCCGTGAGCTCTTCCGCGAGGGCGCGCTGGCGCCGCCACAGGTCTTGCAGCTCCTGGCTGGGCGGCGTGTCGCCGGCGTCGAGTGTGAGCGTGCGGCCGATGCGGTCGGTGGCGCGCTCGAGCCCGAGCAGCACGTGCTCGGATGCGATGGCAGCGGCCTTGCGCGTGACCTTGGCCGTGACGAACGGGTTGCCGTCGCGGTCTGCGCCGATCCAGCTGCCGAAGCGCACGAACGAGCGTGCCTCGGGGGCGCGCGGTGAGGCATCCGGCCCGGCGAGCCGCTCGTCGATGAGGCGGTAGACGCGCGGCAGCACCTGGAACACGGTCTGGTCGAAGATGTTCATCGCCGTGCGCACTTCGTCGAGCGGCGTCGGGCGATTGGACCGCAGCGGAGCGGTGCGCCAGAGCGTGTCGATCTCGGCCAGCAGCTGGCGCTCGTTCTCCATGCGCGCGAGCGCGCCGAGCCGCGGGTCGTCGTGTTCGGCTACGAGCTCGCTGATGCGACGGATGGCATACGCGATCGCCCGCCGGCGGGCCTCCGTCGGGTGGGCCGTGAGCACCGGGCGGAACTCGAGGTTCGCCACGCGCTCCCGGGCTTCGGCATCGCCGACCTCTGCGCTGAGGGCGGCGAACGCGCCCGCGAACGACTCGGCGGGCCGATGCCCGTCGGCGGTCCACGGGTCGCGCGCCAGCAACACGCGCACGCGGTGTCGCTCCTCCGCGAGGTTGACGAGGTGGAAGTAGCAGGTGAATGCGCGAGCAACCTGCTCCGCGCGCTCGAGCGTGAAACTCTCGACGAGCGCCTCGGCATCTTCGATGGATGCCTCGCCCTTGCGCTCGTAGGCATCGATCGTGAGTGCACGTAACTTTTCGACATCGTCGAGCAGGTCCTGCCCGCCGGACTCGGCGAGCACGCGGCCGAGCAGCTCGCCGAGGAAGCGTACGTCGGCGCGCAGCGCCTCCGGCACGTCGCCGCTGCGCAGGTGACGCGCCGCGACCGACTGGTCTGCCGGGTCGCTGAGGGAATGGTTCGAGGGGGCACCGTTCGTCATCGCCCTCAAGGGTACAGAGCGCGTGTTACCGAGGAGAAAACGGCCTACCCGGCCAGTACCTTCTGGATGCGCTGCAGCGACACGGTCTCGGCCGTGCCGAGGTGCTGGGCGAAGAGGCCGACTCGAAGCTCTTCGAGCATCCATCGGGCGTGCACCAGCTTGGGAGCGGCGTGCGGCGGCAGTGGGATGCTGCCGCCGGCATCCGTGAATCGTGAGGTCGCGGTCTGCACCTCTGTCATCCACACCCGGTCCCTGCCCGCGTTGTCGGGCAGGCGCTGGATGCGCCAGGCAAGCGCCTGCAGGTACCTCGGGAGATGGCGCAGCTGGGTCAGGCCGGTGCGGGAGACGAAGCCGGGGAAGACGAGACCGGCAAGCTGCGTGCTGGCATCCGTCAGCGCTCCGAGGAGAGCCATCGAAGAGGTGGCCGAGAGTGCCTTCTCGACTGCTCGTGCCTCGGAGAGCATGCGCGCGACCAGCGAGACCGCCTCGAACAGGGCATCGAGAACGCTCGCCGACACCCGGTCGCGCACCGTCTCGAACTGGGTGCGGGTGAAGACGAGGCCTTCCGGCACGGTCTCGAGCAGCACGGAGTCGACGACCGCGGCGAGACAGTCGTCGAACAGCGCCTTGGTCGATGGATAGGGGCTGGCGGCGAGCGCGAGCTTCTCGGCCGAGGTCAGGTGCTCCTGAACGTAGGCGGTCGGCGAGGGGATGCCGTTCATCACCAGCCTCCGCACGCCGTCCGGGAGTGACCGCTCCTGCTCCTGAACGGTGCCGACGACCCGGATCGCGACGCCGTCCTTCTCGGGAACGAGCGTCGGGTAGCCGCGGATCACGCTGCGCGGCATGCCCGTACCGCGCCCGCCCTGTTCGGTGTCGACGAAGCGAGGCAGCTCGTCGAAGTCCCACGCGGTGAGGCCCGTGCGTTCGATCGGGTCCCTTCGCCGCTCGGATGCCTTGGCCACCGACTCCCGCACCCTGGGCGCGAGTGCGCGCTGCAGCTCGACCAGGTCCTTTCCCGAGGCGACCACCCGGCCGCGCTCGTCCACCACGCGAAACGTCATGCGCAGGTGGGCTGGCACCCGCTCGACGTCGAAGTCGTTGGGGTCGACGGGCGTGCCGGTGAGGCGGCGGATGGTCCTTGCGACCACGGCCGTGAACGGTTCCGCCTCGGCTGCTGCCGCTTGGCCGCCCGGTCCCGCCGGGTGGGGCAGTTCGGCGGCGATCCGCTCAGCCCAATCGGCGGCCGGTACAACGGATCGTCGGAGCGCCTTCGGCAGCGTGCGGATGAGCGCCGTGATGAGCTCCGTGCGCAGCCCGGGCACCTGGGCATCGAACCCGCTGGGGCCAAGCCGCGGCAGCAGCGCGAGCGGAACCTGCACCGTGACGCCGTCGTCCTCCGAACCCGGCTCGAAGCGGTAGCTCAACGCGAGGCGTTGGTCGCCCTGCTGCCAGATCGGCGGGAAGGCATCCTCGTCGATCACCGCCTCTTCGACGTCGTCTACGAGGTCCTCGCGGCGCATCGTGAGCAGGCCGCCATTTGTGCGGCGCTCCTGGCGCCACCACGACTCGAAGGACCGTGTGTCGGTGACGTCGGCCGGGATGCGGCGCTCGAAGAACGTCACCATCGCCTCGTCGTCGAGCAGGATGTCCCGCCGCCTCGTGCGCTCCTCGACCTTCTCGAGCTCCCCGCGGAGCTTGGCATTGGCACGTTGGAAGTCGAACGCGTGGTCGCGCGTGTCGCCAGGCCATTCGCCGCCGACGAGGGCATGCCTGATGAACAGTTCGCGGGCCAGTGGTGCGTCGATGCGACTGAGCTGAGCTCGCCGCCTCGGCACGATAGGCACGCCGAACAGCGTCACCTTCTCGAACACGACCGCCGAACCCTGGCGCTTCTCCCAGTGCGGCTCACTGTAGCTGCGGCGGACGAGGTCGCCGGCAAGCGGCTCAGCCCACTCCGGATCGATGGCGGCGTTCATGCGTGCGAACAGCCGGCTGGTCTCCACGAGTTCGGCGCTCATCACCGCCTGCGGCTGCTTCTTGGCAAGTGCCGAGCCGGGGAAGATGAGGAAGCGGGTGTTCCGCGCGCCGACGTAGTCCTTCTTCTGGGCGTCGCGAAGCCCGATGTGCGAGAGCAGTCCGGCGAGCAGTGACCTGTGGATGGCATCCCCGTCTGCCTTTGCATCGCTCGGCACGAGACCCAGCGGTTTAGCGGTGCGCCGAAGCTGTCGATAGAGGTCCTGCCACTCCCTGATGCGCAGGTAGTTGAGGTACTCCGCCTTGCACATGCGCCTGAAGGCGCTCGAGGAGACCTCGCTCTGCTTCTGCTCCAGGTGGTTCCAGAGATTCAGCAGCGTGAGGAAGTCGCTCGAGGCATCCGTGAACCTTGCGTGCTGCTGGTCGGCCTGGGCGCGCCGCTCCAGCGGCCGCTCGCGCGGGTCTTGGATGGTCAGCCCAGCGACGATCGCCATCACCTCGCGAACAACACCGTGTCTGCCGGACTCGACGAGCATCCTGCCGAAGCGGGGGTCGATGGGAAGGCGCGCGAGCGTGCGGCCGGTCTTGGTCAGCGCTATCGCCGGTTGAGTGGGCGGCGCGGCCGCCGTATCGAAACCTGCTTTGCCGCCGGTCGTGCGGTTTCGATACGCGGCGCCTTCGGCGTCGCTACTCAACCTGCGGTGGGGCCCGGTACCTTCGGCGTCGCTACTCGACCCGCGGTGGGTTACCGCGCCCAGCTCCGCGAGCAGATCGAGGCCGTCCTTCACGCCGCGGGAGTCGGGCGGGGTGAGGAACGGGAACGCCTCGATGTCGCCAAGGCCGAGCGAGATCATCTGCAGGATGACCGCGGCCAGGTTCGTGCGCAGTATCTCCGGTTCGGTGAACTCGGGCCGCCGCTCGAAGTCCTCCTGCGAGTACAGGCGGATGGCGATACCGTCGCTCGTGCGCCCGGAGCGTCCCGAGCGTTGCTTCGCGGATGCCTGCGAGATCGCCTCGATCGGCAGCCGCTGCACCTTCGCCCGCGTCGAGTACCGCGAGATGCGCGCTGTACCGGCGTCGATCACGTACCGGATGCCAGGCACCGTCAGGCTGGTCTCGGCCACGTTGGTGGACAGCACGATGCGCCGACGGATGCCTGCTGGCACCGGACCGAACACGCGGTGCTGGTCGGCCGCGGACAGCCGTCCGTACAGCGGAAGCACCTGGGTCGAGGCCGCTTCCCCTCGACGGGTGAGGTGGCCGCGCACGGCGTCTTCGGCATCCCTGATCTCGGTCTCGCCCGAAAGGAATACGAGCACGTCTCCCGCCCTCTCGCGGGCGAGTTCGTCGAGGGCGTCGGTGATGCCTACTAAATAGTCGCGGTCGACCGCACCCGACCCTCCCTGAGCAGAGCCCGTAGAGCGGGCCGAGCGCGCGCCGGAGGCATCCACGTCGTCGTCGCCCTCGTCGTCTGCGACGAGCGGACGGTACCTGACGTCGACAGGGTACGTGCGGCCCGACACCTCGATGACGGGTGCGGGGTGGCCCTCCGCGTCGGCGAAGTGCTTGGCGAAGCTCTCCGGGTCGATCGTCGCGCTCGTGACGATGACCCTCAGCTCGGGGCGACGTGGCAGAAGCTGTTTGAGGTATCCGAGCAGGAAGTCGATCGTCAGGCTGCGCTCGTGCGCCTCGTCGATGATGATCGTGTCGTACGCGGTCAGCTCGCGGTCACGGTGGATCTCGTTCAAGAGGATGCCGTCGGTCATCACCTTGATGCGCGTCGCCTTCGACACCTCGTCGGTGAACCGCACCTTGTAGCCGACGAGACCTCCGACCTCTTGCCCGAGCTCCTCCGCGACCCGTTCCGCGATGGCGCGAGCCGCGATGCGCCGCGGCTGCGTGTGCCCGATGGACTCCCTGCCCAGCTGCAGGCAGATCTTGGGCAGCTGGGTCGTCTTGCCCGAGCCCGTCTCGCCGGCCACGATGACGACCTGGTGTTCCTGGATGGCGCGCGCGATATCATCCCGACGCTCGCTGACCGGGAGCTCGGGCGGGAAGTGGATGGCAGGGATGCCGGCTGCTGGTTCGGTCGCGGTCGAGCCGGCGACGTGCGCGGAGGACATGAGCCCTCCATCTTACGATCGCCGCCCCTCGGAGTCCGGGCCGGCTATTGCGCCAGTTCTGCGCAATTGCGCCCGCAAGTGTGGCGCAAGCACGCCGAACTGGCGCAGACGCGAAGCGGGCGGCTTGGCCTCAGTCCTCGATCTTCGGATCCGGCAGCGCGATGTTGACGGTCGGGGTGGGGATCTCGTCGCCGGTCTCGAGCGGACGCCTGCTGAAGTACTTCTTGCCCTTCTTCCAGTACAGGGCCATGGGCACCAGGCCGAGCGCGATGGTGCCGATCCCGATGATGAGCACTAAGGGCTCCGCGCCGGGAATCGACACGAAGAAGATCCACACCATGAACAAGGCGCCGATTGCCGGCCACAGACCGATGAAGATGAAGTTCTTCACCGATTTGAAGATCTCCTTGCGGTAGGCCACGACGACCGCAATGCCGGCCAGCGCGTAGTAGAAGGCGATCTGGAAGCCGATGGAGCTGATGGCCGCGCTCATGATGCTGCCGACGCTGCCGAGGGCGTTCGATCCGAGGAACAGCACGAGCGAGACGCCCGTGACGACGATGGTGGCGAAGGCCGGGGTCTTCCACTTCTTGTGCGTGGTGCCGAACAGCTTCGGCAGGGTGTGGTCGCGGCCCATGGCGAACAGCGATCTGGTCACCTGGATGAGCGTGGTCTCGAGCGTCGCGATGGTGGAGAGCATGACGGCGATGATGAGGATCTTGCCCCCGATGCCTGGGATGATCGCCTGGCCGAGGTCGCCGATGAGATTGGAATTGGGATTCGCCGCGGTCTTCTCAGGCAGCATCACCTGTGTTGCGATGGTGAACGCCTCGAACAGCAGGAACACGATGACGACGCCGATGATGCCGCCTCTGCCGGAGGTCTTGCGACCGTTCTTCGTCTCCTCGTTCAGGTTCGAGCTGACATCCCAGCCCCAGTAGTAGAACGCAGCGATGAGAGCAGCGCCGACGAAGCCTTCCATGCCGCCGAAATGGTTGAAGCCGAACCAGTCCCACGAGAACGCTGCACCGTTGGTGTGCTGGCCGGACAGCGCCTTGACGATCGCGATCACCGCGAACACGGCGAGGATGGCGACCTCGATCGACGACATGATCCACTGCGCGAGCGCGGTGATGGTCACGCCGACGAGCACGCAGATGGCCATCACGAGGAACCATGCGGCTCCGACGAGAGTGACGAGCCACACGTCGCCCGCCGCCTTCTCGCTGAACAGCGACACGGTGTACTGACCGGCAGGCAGAGCGCCGGCGACCATGAAGATGGTCGCCGAGATCACGAGCGACCAACCGGAGAGGTAGCCCAGGATCGGATGCAGTGCCCGCCCGACCCAGGAGTACGACGCGCCCGCGTTGACGTCGCTGCGTCCCAGGTATGCGAACGCCCACGCGATGCCGAGCATCGGGATGCCGCACCACAGCAGTGCTGCCGGCGCGGCGAGTCCCGCCGCGCCGATGAGCAGCGCCGTCGTCGCGGCTATCGAGTAAGCGGGGGCACTGCCGGCGACCGCCATGACGACCGCGCCCGCCGAGCTGACCCCGTTCGCCTTCAGAGCGTGCTCGTGCTCCTGCCTGGGCTCGCTGTCGGCCGGCGGGGTCGAGTCCGCCCGGGTCTGTGCGCTGTTAGACATCGAGGCCGGTCCTTCGGGTAGGCGTTGCTCGCGGGCGTTCGGGCGAGGTTGACGTGAAAGTACCACCGCTGCGTTTCGATCACGAGACGTGATGGTCAGACCGTTACGCGTGAAGTGTTCGCGATTTCGGCTTCCGCCGGACGATTCGGCGCTCGGTCGCCGGCCGAGATCACGTCTCGCGACGCTGGCAGACTGGCACGCGTGAAACTGTGGCAGTCCCAGGCGGCCCGGACCGGGGCATCCGTTGCCGTGGCGACAGGGTTGTACGGAGTCTCGTTCGGCGCGCTCGGTGTGGCATCAGGCCTCGACTTCTGGCAGACGCAGACCCTGAGTCTGCTGTTGTTCTCTGGCGGATCGCAGTTCGCGTTCATCGGCGTCATCGCCGGAGGCGGCTCAGGCGGCGCTGCGCTCGGGTCGGCGGCGCTGCTCGGGATTCGCAACGCGGTATACGGCATGCAACTGAACGCCCTCATTCGGCCGAGGGGATGGCTGCGCATCGCAGCCGCGCACGTCACGATCGACGAGTCGATGGCCACGGCGAGCGCTCAGCGCGACCCGGCCGAGCAGAAGCGCGCTTTCTGGATCACGGGTATCGGCATATTCCTGCTGTGGAATGTCTTCACCGCGTTGGGTGCGGTGCTGGGCGATGCGATAGGCGACCCGAAGGCGTGGGGCCTCGACGGGGCCGCGGTTGCGGCATTCCTCGGGCTGCTGTGGCCGCGGCTGAAGGCGAGGGAACCGGTCGCCATCGCGGTGGCGTGCGCCGCGGTCACCGTCGTGGTGATTCCGTTCGTACCGCCAGGCGTGCCGGTTCTCGTCGCTGCCGTCGTCGCCGCGGTATGGGGACTCCTCGGTGTGGGAGCCTCCGACGAAGGCCTGGAGCCGGACGTGGAGCCGCGACGCCGGGCCGTCGGCGATCTGAACGGCGATGCCGCCGCCGAGGACGAGGGGCGGATGCCGTGACCACCTGGCTCTACATCCTGGCAGCCGGCGTCGTCGCCTTCCTGACCAAGCTCGTCGGCTACCTCGTGCCCGCCAGAGTGCTCAAGAACAAGCGCATGACGCGCGTCGCCGGCACGCTCACCATCGGTCTGCTCGCGTCGCTCACCGTGATCAACACGCTCGCTTCGGGACAGCATCTCGCGCTCGACTCCCGCCTCGGATCTCTCTCGGCGGCGTTCATCGCGCTCCTGCTGCGGGCACCGTTCCTCGTCGTCGTCATCGCCGGGGCGGTCGCCGCAGCGCTGCTGCGGTTGGCCGGCCTGCCCTGATTCGCGTCGGGATGCACCAAGCACCGGTGCGGAGAGTAGGTTTCTAGCCATCCCGATCGGGTGCCGTGTCAACGACGACAAGGAGCAGCCATGACAGACGACGACGTACTGGGCGCGGGCGGTTCGGCCGCGTCAGGCGGGACGGAACGGCCAACCGGGTTCGCGACGGTATCCGTCGCCGCGATCCTTTCCGAGGCTGCACGGAAGAACCCGGAGCGCACGGCCGTCATCTTCGGCGACCAGGAGATCAGCTACGCCGAGCTCTGGTGGGAGACCAGGCACTATGCAGGCGCCCTGCGCGCCAGAGGCGTCGGACACGGAACCCCTGTCGCCGTGCTCATTCCCAACGTGCCCGACTTTCCGCGGGTCTACTTCGCGATCCTCGCCCTCGGCGGGGTTGTCGTGCCTGTGCACGCCCTGCTCAAAGCAGACGAGATCGAGTTCGTGCTGCGCGATTCGGGCTCTGTCGTGCTCGTCTGCGCAGCGCCGTTGCTCGGCGAAGGCGCGAAAGCGGCCGGGCAGGCGGGCATCGACCTGCTCACGGTGCTCGTGCCTGACGAGGCGCAGCCGGGCCTGCCGTTTCCTCGTCTGGAGGATGAGGCATCCGTCGCCGAACCGGTGGACGGCTACCTGCCGATGGATCCCTTCGATACGGCCACCATCCTGTATACGAGCGGCACGACGGGCAGGCCGAAGGGCGCAGAAGGATGTCACTTCGCGATTGTCGAGCAGACCAGCTCGCTGCTCACCGACGCGTTCGAGCTCAGGGCCGACGACCGCATCCTCGGATGCCTGCCGCTTTTCCACACGTTCGGCCAGGTGTGCGTGATGAACGTGGGCTTCAGGGCGGGCGCGACGGTCGTGCTCGTGCCCAAGTTCGACGGAGCCGGTGCCCTCGAACTGCTGAACAAGCACGCCTGCACGATCATGACGGGCGTGCCGACCATGTACATCGCACTGCTCGAGGCGGCGAAGGCGAACGAGGAACGTCCCCCGCTCAGATACGGCCTCTCTGGCGGTTCGGCACTGCCGCTTGCGGTGATCGAGCGGTTCCGCGAGGTGTACGGGGTGAGCATCCACGAGGGCTACGGCCTCACCGAGACCTCGCCGGTCGCCACGTTCAATGTGGTGGGCAAGCCGGCCCGCGCCGGCACAGTGGGCGAGCCGCTCTGGGGCGTCGAGGTGGAGATCGCGCACCCGGAGATCGACGACAGGATCGAACTGCTGCCTCGAGGCGAGCTGGGTGAGATCGTGGTGCGGGGTCACAACCTCATGAAGGGGTACCTGCACCTGCCCGAAGCAACGGCGCAGGCCGTGATCGATGGCTGGTTCCGCACGGGCGACCTCGGTACGAAGAGCGACGACGACTACATCACGATCGTCGACCGCAAGAAGGACATGATCGTGCGCAACGGATACAACGTGTACCCGCGTGAGGTGGAAGAGGTGCTCGCCGCCCACCCTGCCGTGTCGATGGTGGCGGTCTTCGGTGTCTCGCATGAAAGCCACGGCCAGGAGATCATGGCCGCCGTCACCCTGATGCCTGGCGCCACTGCAACCCAGGAGGAGCTCATCGAGCACGCCAAGAGCCGGGTTGCGCCGTACAAGTTCCCGCGGCGTGTCGAGATCGTCGAGTCGCTGCCGCTCGGCCCGAGCGGCAAGGTGCTCAAGCGCGAACTCGTGCGCATCTATGAAGAGGCCGCCGTCTCGGCGGCTGGGTGAGTGGCCGGAGGGTTTCGATACGGCGACTTCGTCGCCTACTCAACCGGGGGCGGTTGGGTCGAGTTCGTGCCTGCTCGACTGGTGGTGGTTGGGTCGAGTTCGCCTACTCCACGGCGGCGGTCGGCTCAACCCGGGGGCGGGTGCTGCACGGTTTCGCTAGCGTTGAAATCATGAGCGATACGAGCATCCCCACCGTCGAACTGAACAACGGCACTGCGATTCCGCAACTCGGATTCGGTGTCTTCCGCGTCGACCCCGAGCGCACGGCCGGGATAGCAGGGAACGCGCTCGAGGTCGGATATCGGCACATCGACACTGCCGCCGGGTACCACAACGAGGCGGGCGTCGGAGAAGCAGTGCGGGCATCCGGAATCGACAGGGGCGACCTGTGGATCACGACGAAGCTCGCCAACGGCGACCAGGAGCATCCCGACGACGCATTCCAGGCCAGCCTCGACGCGCTCGGCCTCGATTACGTCGACCTCTACCTCATCCACTGGCCCCTGCACGACAAGGGCATCTATCCGCAGGTGTGGAAGTCGCTGACGGCGATCGCAGAGTCCGGACGCGCCAGGTCGATCGGAGTCTCGAACTTCCAGATCGAGCACCTCGAGCGCGTCATCGCCGAGACCGGAATCACTCCTGCCGTCAACCAGGTCGAGCTGCACGTCGAGTTCCAGCAGCGCGAGCTGCGCAGCTTCCATGCGGAGCACGGCATCGCGACCGAGGCGTGGTACCCGCTCGGCGGGGGTTCGCTGAGCGACGCTCCTGCGCTCAGGCAGATCGCCGATGCTCACGGAAAGACGGTCGCGCAGGTCATCCTGCGCTGGCACATGCAGGTCGGCAACATTGCCATCCCCAAGTCGAACCATCGCGAGCGCATGGCCGAGAATTTCGACATCTTCTCGTTCGAGCTCACGTGGGACGACATGCAGGCGATCGTGGCGCTCGATAAAGGCGAAGAGGGGCGAAAGGGCACACATCCGCTGAACATGCGCGCATAGGCTCTGTGCATGGAGCTGATGGCGCAGGGCCGCGCCGCCGATGTGTTCGATTTGGGGGAGGGCCGCGTGCTGCGGCGCTACCGCGAGGGCGGCGACGTGGCGATCGAGGCACGCCTCATGCTGCATCTCGAGGAGCACGGCTACCCGGTTCCGCACGTGTTCGACGCAGACGGCGCCGACTTGGTGCTGGAGCGCATCGACGGGGGAACGCTTTTCGAGGAACTGGTGCACGAGCCCGGGCAGTACCCCAGGTACGGTCGCCTGCTCGGCGAGCTGCACGAGCGGCTGCATCGGTTGTCTGCTCCAGGTTGGCTGCCGGGCGACGGACCGACGGTCATCCATCGCGACCTGCATCCGCAGAACGTGATCCTCAGCGAACGGGGTCCGGTCGTGATCGACTGGACGAACGCGTGCGCTGGACTGGCCAGCGTGGATGCCGCGATCACGGTCATCCTGACGCTCGGCTCCGATCTCGGCATAGAGCCGGCCGTGGCCGAACACGTCGAGCCGTTCCGCGGGCTCTTCGTCGACGCATTCCTCGAGACATGCGACGCGGATCCGCGCGACGGACTCGAGGAGGCCGTCGCGTATCGGTTGGCGACGACGCACAACACGCCGGACGAGGTGCGCTGGTTGCGTGAGGCCGCTCCGCGTTGCCTCGACCGGTTCTACCTCGAGCCGCGCGAGCCGCAGCGCTGAACCCCCGGGTACTGAACGCCCGGTACTGACCCCCCTGGTGGGTCTGACAGTTCTGAACCGCAGTCCGGTGGTTTCCTTGCTGCGGGACGCCCGGCCGGCTACTCGTCGTTCGGGTTGTCACCCGACCGCGACGGCACCAGCCCGAGAACGAACAGCAGGCACAGCAGCACGAAGATGGCCACACCAAGGAGCAGGTCGCTCGGCTTGGACGGCAGCAGGTGGCCGTCGATCGAGAGCACCATGGTGGTCTCGACGACGCCGAAGAGCACGTAGAAGAAGGCGAGTCCGGCGATCACCCAGCCCGGGCGGCTCCCACGTCGATGCAACGCCGTGCGCCGAAACTCGACGGTGAAGGCGAGCAACAGGATCGGCAGGATGTTCGACATCGCCGCCGCAGTCTGTCCGTCAACGAGCGTGACCATCACGCAGCGACTCTAATCCCGTGCGTGCCGCACGACCTAGGCTGACGAGATGCCGAATCGTCTGTCGGACGCCGTAAGCCCCTACCTACGAGCACATGCCGAAAACCCGGTGGACTGGCATCCGTGGAGCGAGGATGCCTTCGCGGAGGCGCGGGAGCGCGACGTTCCGGTCTTCGTCTCGATCGGTTACGCCACATGCCACTGGTGCCACGTGATGGCCAGGGAGAGCTTCAGCGACCCGCAGCTCGCCGCGAGGCTGAATGCGGAGTTCGTTCCCGTCAAGGTCGACAGGGAGGAGCACCCAGACGTCGATGCGGCATACCTGGCGGCGGCAAGCGCCTTCACGCGCAACCTCGGGTGGCCGCTCAGCGTTTTCGCGACCCCCGACGGTCGCGCCTTCTTCGCGGGCACGTACTTTCCGCCGGACCCACGAGGCGGAATCCCGTCGTTCGGGCAGATCCTCGACGCCGTGACGGATGCCTGGACCACGCGGCGAGCAGACGTCGCCGACACAGCGAAACGGGTGGCTGCCGCGGTGAGCGAGCTCGGCAGAAGCGGCGTGACCGCAGCGACTCTCCCGAACCCCGAGCAGATCGCTGCCGCTGCCGGAAGCCTTGGATCGGCCGAAGATCCTGAGTACGGCGGATTCGGAACGCCGCCGCAGTTCGCGGGGCCTAAGTTCCCCGCTGTGCCCGCGCTTGCGTTCCTCCTTGCGAGCGGTTCGCCCGTCGGTGAACACGCCGCGATGCACACCTTGGACCGCATGGCCGACTCCGCGCTGCGCGACCGCGTGGACGGCGGCTTCTTCAGGTACGGCACAAGGAGGGACTGGAGCGACCCGCACTACGAACGGATGCTGTACGACAACGCCGGACTGCTGCGACTGTACGCAGACGCGGTGTCGCTCGCGCCTGCAGACTCTGAGTCGCAGGCGGCCGCCGGGGGAGCACGCCGGCACGCCGAGGTCGCCGGCGGCATCGGCTCGTTTCTGCTCGGCACCATGAGGGTCGAGGGCGGCTTCGCGTCCGCGCAGGACTCCGAGAGCGAGGTCGATGGTGTGCGGAGGGAAGGCGCGTACTACCTGCTCGACGCGGATGGCAGGAGCAGGCAGCCTCGTCCGTCGCTCGACGAGAAGGTGCTGACTGCGTGGAATGGTCTCGCCATCGGAGCGCTCGCCCATGCCGGCTCGTTGCTCGAGCTGCCGGAGTGGGTGGCCGAGGCGTCAGCGGTAGCGAGCGGCCTGCTCGAGGCACACGTTTCAGACGGCGGGCGGATGCTCACGCGAGCCTCCCTCGCCGGCCGGCCGTCGCCTGCCGCGCCTGCCCTTGAGGACTACGGCCTCTTCGCCCGCGGCCTGCTGGACGTGTTCCTCGCCACGGGAGAACCACGCTTCGCGCTCGCGGCTCGTGAGCTGGTGGACGCGACGATGGCGCCGGCCGAGCACGCGGAGGACGAGGAGGCGCGTGGCGGGACCAGAGGCCCGTTCGCGGTGCCTGGGGGCGGTGATCCCGTGCTCGCCGCACACGGGATCGTCGCCGACGCCGATCCTTCGGAGGGCGCCTACCCCGGCGGTCTCTCGTCGCTCGCGGACTCGGCACGCGTGCTGTTCGCGCTCACCGACGACACCAGGTACGACCGAGCGGCGCGGGCCGCCGTCTCATCGGTCGCCGACCTCGCGCTGCGCTCGCCGATAGCGTTCGGCGGAATGCTGCAGACCGCCGTGGCGCTCGGCGTCGAGCTGCAGCAGCTCGTCGTCATCGTGCCGGGGAAGCAGGCATCCGTGGGGGCGATGGAGCGTGTGCGCCATGCGACCGCGGCGCGAGTTCAGAGTCTCGGACCGGGTGCGGTGGGGGTCGCGATAACGCAGGGCGCGGCATCCGAGCTCGCAGCGGCCGGATTCGGGCTGTTCGAGGGCCGGACGGCGCAGAACGAGGAACCGACCGAGTACCTGTGCCACGCCTTCACGTGCGAACTGCCCCGGCCGTTCACCCTCTGACCGAACGTTCGCCGTTCGACCGGAAGCACGCAGGCTAGGCCGCGTTCAGCCTGCCGAGCATGCCCCAAACCGCTCGCGTCAATTCCGGATGGTCGAGGGCGACTCGCCGCAGGAGCTGATACTCGAAATGCTCGCGTTCGTGTCTGGGCGAAGACGGATGGTAGGCGCGCGCTCGTGCCTCACCAAGGTCGTGCGCCTCGATCGTCTCTTCGCGAAGTGTGAGCACAACCTGCTCGTCGACGGTGGGCAGATCGGGCAGGAAATCCCAGGGATCGTCGCCCAGCCGGCAGCGGAATTCGATCACCGCGGCCAGCTCGTCGCGGGCTTCCTGCCGCAGTAGTTCGAGGCTCATCGGAGGCCTGTCACGTGGAGTCATCCCGACCTCCCCTCGACCGCCGGCGTTGCCGCCGCATCGTCCACGTCTGTGATCGACAAGGGTACGACGACGGCTTGGCCGGTGCGAATCAGCACGCCATGTAGCGTTCACGATGCGCCACGGCCAGCAGCCTTCCGCCCAGCTCGCTGGAGCCCGCGCTTGCCAGGCCCACGGCCGGCGCATCCCGGCCGCCCATACAATCGACGAGCGAGAGGAGACGGATGCAGACCTTCGAGGACGTGACGGGCCCTTCAGTGAGCGGCGAGCCCGAACCGGTCATCGTTTCCGTCCCGGAGAGGATGCGGCGCTTCGATCGTGAAGACGTCGTACTGCGCAACAACGAGTACGCGCTGCGGAACACGTTCCTCACCCCGCGCGAGAGCATGGTCGAGGATCTTCTCGCCGTGCGCGACGCCCTCGATGCTGCAGGCGTCAGGTACCTCCTGATCAGAAGCGACGACGAGCGACCCGTGCTCGCGATCGCCCGCTCGGACCGCAAAGCGGTCGACGCCGCGCTTGCGTCGGCCTTCGCGAACGAGCCGTTCTACGCCAAGCCGCTGGAGAAGGGCGCGCGGCGTCAGGCGCTGCTGGCTGACGGCGTGCTCGGCGACAAGCACAACGGATCGGTCTTCCGCATCTACCGCCCGAGGATCGAGCCGATCGGGCGCCTGAGGTACGGGCCGGGGACGGCGTTCCAGCTCGAGCTCTGGCGCATCGGCGACAACGAGATCGTGGCGCCGCGTCCCAATGCGCTCACCAGGGAGCGCCTGCCGCTCGCGGAGGCCATCGACGACGAGGTCGAGCTCTACGGCCGCACCTGGCCCACGCTGCAGAACATGTTCGCGCCGCTCGTGAACGCCGTCGACTTCGAGATCGACATGGTCTTCTCCTGGGTCGACGGATCGAGCGAGGAGTATCAGCGAGCGCGCGCCGAGCGCATGAAGGCTTACGTGGTGGGCGAGGGCGACGACTCGCCCGCCAGATATCGGCAGATCGATGAGCTCAAGTACGCGCTGCGCAGTGTTCACCTGTTCGCGCCGTGGGTGCGGCACATCTTCATCGCGACCGATTCCCCACGCCCGGAGTGGCTCGCGCAGCATCCGCGCGTCTCGATCGTGCGCAGCGAGGAGTTCTTCGCCGACACTTCGGTGCTGCCGACGCACAACTCGCAGGCCGTCGAGAGCCAGCTGCATCGCATCCCGGGCCTGGCCGAGCACTTCCTGTACTCGAACGACGACATGTTCTTCGGCAGGGCGGTCTCGCCTGCCCTCTTCTTCTCGCCGGGTGGCGTGACGAAGTTCGTGCAGGCATCCACTCGCATCGGCCTCGGCGAGAACGCCGCATGGCGCAGTGGATTCGAGAATGCGGCGCGCGTCAACCGAAGGCTGCTGCGCGAACGCTTCGGCAAGATCATCACCAGGCATCTGGAGCACTGCGCGGCACCGTTCCGAAAGAGCGTCTCGTTCGAGCTCGAACAGGAGTTCGCCGAGGAGTTCGCCCGCACCGCGGGCAGCCGGTTCCGTTCGGCCTCTGACATCTCGGTGACGAACTCGCTCTACCACTACTACGCATTGCTGAAGGGCCACGCCGTCGAGCAGACCCAGGCAAGGGTGCAGTACATCGAGACCACGCTGGCCAGGGCGGAGGGGCAGATGGCGCGGCTGCTCAAGCGCCGAGATCAGGACATGTTCTGCCTGAACGACGGGAGCACACCGGAGGTCTCGGACGAGCAGCGCACGACAATCGTGCGGGACTTCCTGCAGCGCTATTTCCCGATTCCCGCGCCCTGGGAGAAGTAAGCGGCGCGTTCGGCTCAGCGTGGGCCGGTGAGGCGGAGTGCTACGCCATCACCGGAATCGGCATGGTGAGTGGCGGCTCCGGTCGCACCGGGCCGTTGATGCGATCGGGGATCAGGATGCCCGCCTCGCGCAGCCGCCTGGCGCTCTCCTGCGCATCCACATAGTCGAGCGCTTCGTAGTGCCCGGCGGGGACCACCGAGTGCAGCACTGTGCCCGGGTAGACGTGCACGAGGTTGAACGCCTGTGCGCCGTCGCGTCCACGGGTCCCGCCGACGGGAACGCTGAGGTCCTGCGTGTAGCACGTGGCGCTGGCCACCGAGACGGGGATGCCTGCGAACGTCGCGGTGGACGAGTAGTGCAGGTGCCCGCCGAGGATGCTGCGCACATCCGTACCCTCGAGCACCTCCGCGAGTGCGCCCTGGTTCCGTAGCTCCACGCTCACGGCGAGGTCGAGAACGCTCGGCACGGGTGGGTGGTGCATCGCAAGGATGGTGCCGTGCGGAGCCGGGATCGACAGTTCCTCGGCGAGCCAGTCGAGCTGGTCGTCGGTCAGCTCGCCGTGGTGGGCGCCAGGGACGGTCGTGTCGATGGTGACCACGCGCAGTCCGCCGATGTCGTAGACGCGGTCGACGGGCCGCGTGGTGGCCACCTCGCCGAACAGCTCGGAGCGGAAGGACGCCCTGTCGTCGTGATTGCCCATCACCCAGATGACCTGGGCCCCGAGGGATGCCGCGACGGGCTCGACGAGTTCGCGGAGCCTGCCGTAGGCATCCGGCTCGCCCTTGTCCGCAAGATCGCCCGTGAAGACGATGGCCTCTGGCCGTGCCCCCGAGGCGGAGAGTTCGTCGAGAACCCGCGCCAAGTGCTCGGCAGAGTCCAGCCGATTGTAGAGCCGGCCTCCCCCCGCGAGGAGATGCGTGTCGCTGATGTGCACCAGAAAATGGTCGGGCCGTGGGTACTCGGCTGTGCGCAAGGTCACGTGATCATTCGACCACCGCAAACTGGCTGGAACGTGAATGCGACGGGAATGTCGCGTGACAGATCTCTCATTCCCGCCAAGTCTCCGCTGCATAACGATTGGCCCAGTGCGGGCCGGGACCTCGCCGTCAGGTTCCTTCCCGGCTCCTCGGGCCCGGCAGAATGGGAGACGTCCCTGACCCGCCTCCCCATCGAGAAAGGCCGCCATGCCCGCCGTTCTCGACTGGTTGACCACGCACCTCGCGACCTTCGGTTCCGAGGCAGTGACGATCGACGGACTTCTGGGGGCCCTGTTCTTCCTCGTCGCCGAGCTGGCCGTGGCTCGGAGCCTGCGCTGGGCGTGGCCGGCATGCGCCGTGCTGTGCGCGGGCTTCGCCGTGCTCGCTGTTGCGGAGGCGAGGTACGCCGACGCCGGCATCCGGCTCGTTCTCGCCGGCCTCTGTGCATACGGATGGCGGGTCAGGCGAAGCGGTCGGGTTCCTGGGGTGCGCCGGCCGACATCGCGCGAGGCGGCATACGGCGTCGTGCTGCTCGCGATCGCCAGCGTGGTGGCAGCTTTCGCCCTCACGGCGCAGGTGTCCGCCCAGAGTGCGCCGGCCAATGCGGCGAGCACCGTCGCATCCTGGGGTGCGGCCGTCGTCGTGGCCGGGCTTTTCGTCCAGGTGGCGGCGCTCGCGCGCGGGATCGTCGTGGGCTGGTGGGCCGCGCTGGGAACCGCGCTCGTAGGGCTGGCGCTTCAGCTGGCTGCCGGTTCGTGGCCGACGGCGGCGCTCGCATTCGCAAGCGGCATCGTCGCCGTCTACGGCTTGTCGCGCTGGCGGCGCGAGACGGTCGCATCCGCCGAGGACGTGGTCGCCCCTGCTCGGCGAGCGGTTGACGAAGACGTGGCTGCATAGCGGACCACCCCGGGTGCTCGGCCGAGGGCGCGAATCGATTCGAAGCCCGACTTGACCTGGAGCGCACTCCGGGTCTCACCATTGTCGTATGACGACGATGACACCCTCTCAAGCGGCGGCCAATCTCGGCATCCCGGCAGAGACGCTCAGGTACTGGGAGCGCGCCGACATTCTCTCGCCAGTCGCACGGGATGCCAGCGGCAGGCGCGTCTACACCGACGATGACGTCGAGTCGATCGACGTCATCAAGTGCCTGAGGCAGACGGCCATGCCGATCCGCACCGTCCGTGAGTTCGTCGAGCTCGCAAGGCAGGGGACAGGCACCGAACGCGCCCGCCTGGAGATGCTCCGGGCCCATCGCGAGCGTGTGCTCGACGACATCCGTCGCAGGCAGGAAGCGCTCGCGCACATCGAGCACAAGATCGAGTACTACGAGGAGATCACCAGATGAGCAGTGTTCCCACCAGGCGGCTCGGCCGCTCCGGTCTCCAGATCAGCGCGCTGGGGCTCGGCACCTGGCCGCTGGGCGGCGATATGGCTAAAGGCGACCAGAAGCTCGGCTATGCGGGCGTCGATGAGCGAGAGACCGTCGAAGCGTTGGAACGCGGCCTCGAGGCCGGCGTCACGCTCATCGACACGGCCGACGCGTACGGCGCCGGCCACGCCGAGCGCGCGGTGAAGCCGCTGCTCGCCGCGCATCCGGAGGTCATGATCGCGACCAAGTTCGGCAATGTGATCGACGAGTCGAGCAGGCAGCTGACGGGTGTGGATGTCTCGCCCGCGTACGTTCGCTCGGCCGCGGAGGCATCCCTCTCCCGGCTCGGACGCGACCGCATCGACCTCTACCAGCTGCACACTCCCGACATCTCGAAGGCACAGGCAGATGACCTGCTCGAGACGCTCGAAGCACTAGTGACCGACGGCAAGGTCGCGTGGTACGGAGTGAGCACGGACGACCCGGAACTGGCCCGCCCCTTCGTCGCGGGCGAGCACTGCACGGCCATGCAGATCGAGCTCAACGTGCTCGATGACAACGCCACCATGCTCGAGCTGTGCGAGAGCGCCGACCTCGGTGTTCTGTGCCGCTCGCCGCTGGCCATGGGGCTGCTGAGCGGCAAATACACGGCCGAGAGGCCCGTTGCAGGAGCCGACGACGTGCGCACGCATCAGCCCGAGTGGATGAAGTGGTTCGTCAAGGGAACGCCGAGCTCCGAGTACCTCGCGGCGCTCGACTCGGTGCGCGCGGAACTCACCTCAGACGGCCGGTCCTTGGTTCAGGGAGCGCTCGCCTGGATCTGGGCGCGCTCCGACCGCGCAGTGCCCATTCCCGGCTTCCGCAACGCGGCCCAGGTCGACGACCTGGTGCGCGCGCTCGAGCAGGGGCCGCTGGCGTCCGAGCAGTTCGAGCGCGTCGAGCGCGCGCTGCGTGGTCGCGACGCCGCCTGACGTCGTTCCCGCCGTCCTTCGTTCCCGTCCCGTCGCGACGCGACCGCGGGCATCCATCAGATCTGAATCGATACAAGGAGAACAATGCAGTACCGCACACTCGGCCGCAGCGGAACGGCCGTCACAGACCTCGCGCTCGGCACCATGACCTTCGGCCACGAAGCGAGCGAGGAGGCGTCCCACGCCATCCTCGACGCCTACGTGTCGGCAGGAGGCAACTTCATCGACACCGCGGATGTCTACACCACGGGCGTCTCAGAAGAGATCATCGGCAGGTGGCTGGCCGGGCACCCCACCGAGGCGGAACAGCTCGTCATCGCCACGAAGGGCCGCTTCCCCATGGGCGAGGGCGCGAACGACCTCGGCCTGTCGCGACGACACCTGTCCAGGGCTCTCGACGCATCGTTGAGGCGGCTGGGTGTCGAGACCATCGACCTGTACCAGATGCACGCGTGGGATGCCGTTACGCCGATCGAGGAGACCCTGCGCTTCCTGAACGACGCCGTGGCCGCAGGCAAGATCCTCTACTACGGCTTCTCCAACTTCACCGGATGGCAGCTCACCAAAGCGGTGCACGTGGCGAGGGCACACGGCTGGGTCGAGCCCGTCACGCTGCAGCCGCAGTACAACCTCATCGTGCGGGGCATCGAGCACGAGATCGTCCCCGCCTCCCTCGATGCCGGGATCGGGCTGCTGCCGTGGTCGCCGCTGGCCGGGGGATGGCTGAGCGGAAAGTACCGGCGCGACGTTGCCCCCACGGGCGCAACGCGGCTCGGCGAGAACCCGCAGCGGGGCATGGAGGCGTGGCAGGCGCGCAACGACGACCCGCGCACCTGGCGCATCCTCGACATCGTGCAGGAGATCGCCGACGTGCACGAGGCATCCCTCTCGCAGGTGTCCCTCGCCTGGCTGCTCGCGCAGCCGGCGGTGACCAGCGTCATCCTCGGCGCGCGCACCGTCGAGCAGCTGGACGACAACCTCGGAGCGAGCGACCTGGAGCTGACGGATGCCCAGCTCAGCGCACTCGCAGAGGCGAGCACCCCGCGGGTCGAGGACTACCCGTACGGCGTTCCGGGCGAGCAGCAGCGGCACCGCCGCATCGAGGGCGGGCGCTAGGCCGTCGGCACCGTCGGTGGTCCGCGCTAGCGTTGCCGCATGTTCCTGCTGAGCGGTCGCGCATCCGACGCGGCCACCGTGGTGCTGAGCCCCAGCGACCTCAGCACTGCATCGACGTGCGAGTTCGACTTTCTGCGCAGACTCGACGGCAAGCTGGGCTGGGGTCCCGTCGTGGAACGGCCGCTGGATGCCATGCTGGAGCGCACCTCGCGGCTGGGTGACGAGCACGAGCACCGCGTGCTCGACCGCTACCTGGAGCGTTTCGGCGAGGCCGTCGCGCTCTTCGACCGGCCAGAGCGACCGGACGCCGAGGGTCTCACGGCCGCTGCACGTGCGACCGCCCGCGCCTTCCTGGCCGGCGCACCCGTCGTGTACCAGGGCGTCTTCTTCGATCCCGTCGACGACGGCGAAGGCACGCCGATCGCGTTCGTCGGCTATGCGGACTTCATCGTGCGCGAGCCGGATGGCAGATACACGGTCGAAGACACCAAGCTCGCACGCCGTGCCAAGGTGACAGCACTGCTCCAGGTCGCCGCCTATGCGCAGCAGCTGCAGCGCATCGGCGTCGAGCCTTCGGACGAGGTGCGACTGCTGCTCGGGGACGGGAGTGTCAGCACGCACCGGCTCGCCGACATCCTGCCCGTTTACGGCAAGCGCATCGCGAGGCTGCGCGCGATAGTGCGTGAGCATCTCGGCGACGGGCGCGCCGTGGAGTGGGGCGACGAGCGGTTCGCCGCGTGCGGCAGGTGCGACACGTGTGCGGGCGAGGTGGAGGCGCACCGAGACGTGTTGTTGGTCGCCGGGGTGCGCGTGACGCAACGTCCACGGTTCGTGGCCGCGGGCATCCGCACGATCGACGACCTCGCGGCGCTGCCGGAGGGCTTCGAGGTCGAGCGTGTGGCACCCGCCACCGTCACCTCGTTGCGGCAGCAGGCTCAGCTTCAGCTGGCCGCTGTCGCGGGCGACCCGCCGCCCGTGGTCGTGTACAACGCGCCGGCGCTCGCTGCGCTACCAGAGCCCGACCCCGGCGACATCTTCTTCGACTTCGAGGGCGACCCGCTCTACACCGAGGGTGCCGATCTGCAGTGGGGCCTCGACTACCTGTTCGGCGTGCTGCAGACCGACGGCGCGTTCCACCCGTTCTGGGCTCACACGTTCGCCGAGGAGCGCGAGGCGCTGATCGCATTCCTGAGCGACGTCGAGCGGCGCAGGGCGGAGCATCCGCGCATGCACATCTACCACTACGCGTCGTACGAACGCACCCACCTGCTGCAGCTGGCCGCGCGGCACGGTGTCGGCGAAGACGCGGTAGACGGCCTGCTGCGCGACAACGTGCTGGTCGACCTCTACCCGCTCGTGCGCAAGGCGGTGCGTGTCGGGTCGCGTTCGTACTCCATCAAGAAGCTCGAGCCGCTGTACATGGGCGACGAACTGCGCTCCGGAGAGGTGCAGGACGCCGGCACCTCCATCGAGGAGTACGCGACGGCGCGCTCGCTCATGCTGGCAGGCGATGTGCAGGAGGGGCAGCGGAGGCTCGACGAGATCGCGGCATACAACCGCTACGACTGCCTCTCGACGCTTCGGCTCCGCGACTGGCTCCTCGCGCGTGCGACGGATGCCGGCGTCCCTGTGGGCCTGCCGGCGCCCGACCACGACCGGGTGGTGGAGCTCGAGCCGTCGACGCTGCGCGACGACCTGCTCGCCCTGGCTGGAGAGCCGTCGGTTCCACATGGATCGGGCGCAGACGCCACGCGCGCCCGCACCGACGACGAGACGGCTGCGGCGTTCGCGGCGGCCACGCTCGACTACCACCGGCGGGAACAGAAGAGCTTCTGGTGGGCGCATTTCGCGCGACTGGTCGACCCCGTCGAGGCGTGGGGCAACACACGCGACGTTTTCCTGGTTGAGCGCGCCGAGGTGGAGCGCGACTGGCACCGCGACGAGGGCCAGCGCACGCACCACAGGATGCTTCGGCTGACCGGGCAGTTCGGCCCGGGCAGCACCACGAAGGCGGGAGCCGGGGCTTACCTGCTCTACGAATTCCCTGGCCCGTTCTCCGCGACGAGCGGCGACCCGGGTGCGCGCAGCGCGAAGAGCGTGACTCTGGCAGAGGTGGGCGATGACTGGGTGCGCGTCGACGAGACGCGTCAAGAAGACACCCCCGCGTACAGCCAGCTGCCCAGCGCTGTGACGCCCGGACCACCGCCGCGGCCGGGCACGCAGGTGACGGCGATCGAATCGTGGTGCAGTTCCATCGTCGACGCACAGCCAGGGTGGCCGCGCGATCCCGTGACCGATCTGCTGCGTCGTATGCCGCCGCGCGCGCTGGGAACTCCCGTCGCGGAGCGCGCCGCGCTGGCTTCGGATGCGAACCGCATCGCCGAGGTGACGAGCGCGGTCGCCGATCTCGACGACTCGTACCTCGCCGTCCAGGGACCTCCAGGAACGGGCAAGACCTACCTCGGAGCCCACGTGATCGCCTCACTCGTGCGCGACCACGCGTGGAAGATCGGCGTGGTGGCGCAGTCGCACGCCGTGGTCGAGAACCTGCTCGCCTCGGTCGTGACCACCGCCGGCCTCGATGGGGCGCTCGTGGGCAAGGTCGCCCAAAGCGGCGCCGCGGCCGACGCCCGCTGCCCGTTCACGGTGCTGCCGAAGGACGGGCACCTGCCCTTTGCGCAGACTCATCTCGACAGCGGGTTCGTCATCGGCGGCACCGCTTGGGACTTCAGCAATCCGGCACGAGTGCCGTCACGCAGCCTGGATCTGCTCGTCATCGATGAGGCTGGGCAGTTCTCTCTGGCGTCCACGGCGGCATCGGCGGTCGCGGCACGCAATCTGCTGATGCTCGGCGACCCCCAGCAGCTCCCTCAGGTGAGCCAGGGACTGCATCCCGAGCCCGTCGACCAGTCAGCCCTCGGCTGGATCAGCGACGGACACGACGTGCTGCCCGCAGAGCTCGGCTTCTTCCTTCCCCAGACGAGGCGCCTGCATCCGGCGCTCGTCTCACCCGTCTCACGGCTCTCCTACGAGGGCCGGCTGCGCGCTCATCCCGACGCCTCTCAGCGTAACTTGGAGGGCGTCGAGCCGGGCCTGCACCCGCTGCCCGTCGAGCACGCCGGAGACTCCACAGAATCACCGGCGGAGGCCGAACTGGTCGTTCGACTCGTGGGGGACATCCTGGGCCGAACCTGGAACGACGAGCACGGCTCTCGGCAGCTCGAGCATGACGACATCATCGTCGTGACCCCGTACAACGCCCAGCAGGCGCTCGTGCACGAGGCGCTCAAGCGTGCAGGGCACGGCGAGGTGCGGGTCGGAACGGTGGACAAGTTCCAGGGCAGGGAGGCCGTCGTCGCGATCGTCTCGCTCGCCGCGTCATCGGCAGAATATGCACCACGCGGGCCGGGCTTCCTCATCATGAAGAACCGGCTCAACGTCGCGGTGTCGCGTGCGAAGTGGGCCGCCTACCTGATCTATTCGCCGCTGCTCACCGAGTACCTGCCGCATCGGCCAGAGGGCGTGGCCGAACTCAGCGCGTTCATCACGCTCGTCGAGGGACACTGAGACCTTCGACGGCCGCATCGCAGCAGCGGGACTAACGCTGCTGTGCCGACCGCTCTTGCGCTGCACGGCGGGCCGACCGGCGCTTGCCGATAGCAGCGCCGATCATGATGGCGCCGATGGCGGCGACGACGAAACCGGTGGCCTGCATCCAACCGATTCCGCTGGTGGGCAGTCCGGTCGTCACGGCGACGGCGATCTGATAGCCGAAGCCTGCTGCGATGCCGAGCACGACGAGGATGACGCCGATCGTCAGAAGCGATTTCACGGCTGCCAGCCTACGAGGTGGAGCGCTGCGTCAGGCCGCAGCAGCGGGCAACGCCGACTCGATCGCGTCGATCACCTCTGGTGCGTCCGGCTCGGTACGGGGGCGGAAGCGACGCACCTCACCGTCGGGCGAGACGAGGAACTTCTCGAAGTTCCACTGCACGCGCCCGGCCTTGCCCGACTCGTCCGGCGTCTTCTTGAGCTCCTTGTACAGCGGATGCGCCGACTTGCCGTTGATCTTCACGCGCTCGAACATCGGGAACGTCACGCCCCACGTCGTCGAGCAGTACTCCTTGATGGCATCCTCGCTCCCGAGCTCCTGCAGGAACTGGTTGCTCGGGAAACCGAGCACCGTCAGCCCGCGGTCGCCGTAGGTCTTCTGCAGCTCCTCGAGCTTCTCGTACTGAGGAGCCAGGCCGCACCGCGAGGCGACGTTGACGATGAGGATCGCCTTCCCGTCGAACGCTCGCAGCGACGTGCTCTCGCCGTCGATGGTGGTGAGTGGGATGTCCCATACGGACTCGGAGGCGGTGGTCATGGGGTGAGCGTATGGCGTGTGCCCGGCGGTCGCACGGCCCGCGGACGGACGCACAGCGAACGCATGGCAACATAAACGCATGGCATCCGGCTTCATCGATGAATTGGCGGCGTTCGTTCAGGCATCGCCCTCCTCGTACCACGCGGCGGCCGAGGTGGCTCGCCGCCTGCAGGGGGCCGGATTCGTGGCGGTGGACGAGAGGGATGCCTGGCCCGCGCCCGCCAACGGCGTCGCTCAGCGCGGCCTCATCGTGCGCGACGGGGCTGTCGTCGCCTGGGCGGTGCCCGCGCACGCCGGCCCGACCACGCCGTTCCGCATCGTCGGAGCGCACACCGACTCGCCCGGATTCAAGCTGAAGCCCAAGCCCACGACGGGTGGCGCAGGGTGGCTGCAGGCCGGCGTCGAGATCTACGGCGGCCCGCTGCTGAACTCATGGCTCGACCGCGAACTGGAGCTCGCAGGCCGCGTCGTCGCTGCCGACGGCACCCAGCACCTGGTGCGCTCGGGTGCGTTGCTGCGCATCCCGCAGCTCGCGGTGCACCTCGACAGGGGTGTCAACACCGAGGGACTCGTGCTCGACAAGCAGCGCAACACCCAGCCCGTGTGGGGCGTGGGCGACGCGCAGGCCCACGATCTGCTCGCGGAGGTCGTTTCGGGGAGCGGCGTGCGAGCATCCGAGATCGCCGGCTACGACCTCGTCACGGTCGACACGCAGCCGCCGCGCACATTCGGGCTCGACGACACCCTGTTCGCGTCGCCGCGGCTCGACAACCTCAGCTCCGTGTTCGCCGGCCTGCACGCGCTTCTGGGCGCGGCGGCCGACAGCGAACAACCGGCGACTCGCCACATCACGGTTCTCGCGGCGTTCGACCACGAAGAACTCGGTTCCGAGTCGCGCTCCGGTGCGAGCGGCCCGATTCTCGACGATGTGCTCTCTCGCATCTCGGGCTCGCTCGGGGCAGGCGATGACGAGCGGCGTCGTGCGTACGCCGCGTCGTGGTGCGTGTCGGCAGACGCAGGGCATGCCGTTCATCCGAACTATCAGGAGAAGCACGACCCGGTGAACCGCCCGACCGCCGGCGGCGGTCCGCTGCTGAAGATCAACGCGAACCAGAGGTACGCAACAGACGCTCACGGGGCCGCCTTGTGGGCTCGGCTCTGCGCCGTCGCCGGGGTTCCGTACCAGGAGTTCGTGTCGAGCAACTCGGTGCCGTGCGGCTCGACCATCGGGCCGCTCACGGCGACGCGTCTCGGCATCCGCACGGTCGATGTCGGCGTTCCGCTGCTGTCGATGCACTCGGCCCGCGAACTCTGCCACGTCGACGACCCGCGATGGCTGTCGGAGGCGCTCCGGGCGTTCTTCGCGGGCGCCTAGCCTCGCCCAGGGGATGGCGCACCTGTCCTCGCTCAGTGGATCTCGAACCCGGTCGCCCCTTCCGGCTCCTTCTGGCTGACGTCGACCGCCGAGACGGATGCCCAGCTCGGCCCGTGCCTGCACCACGCGACCGCGGCCTGAACGGCTGCCGGTCGCCCCTCGAACTCGGCCTCCACCGTTCCGTCCGGCCGGTTTCGCACCCAGCCGGCGATGCCTGCCGCACGCGCCATCTCGGCGCACGAGTAGCGGTAGCCGACGCCGTGCACGCGTCCATGCACGATGACGTGCACTCGGCTCGTTCCGGCCATCCGGTCGCCTCCTCATCGTGCATCTAAGGCCCCGCCGCACCACCTCAGGAGGGGGAGCCTGCCCGCCTCGAAAAGATAAGGCATCCGCCCGATCCGGGGCCCCTACCTTAGCCGCGAGCATCGTCTATAGACACAGAAGAAGAGGACAAGACGATGTACAACGAAGCCCTGGTGAACGCACTCAACGCCGACAAGCAGCGCGCATACGACGAGTTGGAGCGCATCCGCCGTCAGCGGGAGATCCTGGCCCAGCGGGTGCAGGAGAGCGGTGCTGCCGGCGACGGTTCCTCCGGCAGGCCGGCACGTCGGCACCACCGCTCGGCGGCTTTCGGTCGCGTCGCGACGAGGTGAGTTCGGCCGCGCGCAGAACGATGCTCGGATGTCGGTGGTGCGTGGCAGCATGGGCCAGGTGAGATCACCGATCAGCAGCCCCCGGATGATCGGCCGTGCGGCCGACCTGGAGGCCCTGCGATCGGAGTTCCGGCGCAGTGCAGAAGAGCCTCGTGCCGTCGCCATCGGAGGTGAGGCGGGGATCGGCAAGACGCGGCTCGTCGCCGAGTTCGAGCGCGAGGTCGGCGAGGCCGCCCTCGTGCTCACGGGCAAGTGCGTCGACATCGGAACCGAGAGCGCCCCATACGCGCCGTTCTCGGCCATCGTGCGGGAACTGGCCGCCGAGATCGGCATGGACGTGCTGCTGGACGCGGCCGGCCCCGCGCGGCCGGTGCTCACGGTCCTGCTCCCCGAACTCGCGTCGGCCGACAGCGGGCGGCGACGTGCTGGAACCGAGCGGCTGTACGAGCTCGTCGCCGTGCTGTTCGAGAACGTGGCACGCGATCGCAGGCTCGTTCTCGTGATCGAAGACATTCATTGGGCCGACCGATCGACGCTTGAGCTGTTCCGCTTTCTCGTCGGAATGCTCGCGGCGCCGGGCATCCTCATGGTCGTCACCTACCGCAGCGATGAGATCGTCAGGGGGCACCCGCTGCGCCCCGTGCTGCCCGAGCTCGAGCGAACCAGGCGCTTGACCAGGTGGGAACTGTCCAGGCTCACGCGCGACCAGGTCGCCGAGCAGGTCGCAGCCATCGCGGGTCCGGATGCTCGCATCGACGACGGCGAGATCGACGAGCTCTTCGAACGCAGCGAGGGCGTGCCGTTCTTCGTCGAAGAACTCGCCGGAGCCGATCGGCACGTCGACGACGGTGCCGCCGGGCTTCCCGACACGCTCCGTGAGCTCCTGCTCGCGCGCTACGAGCGCCTCGACGAACGCACGCAGCACCTGCTGCGCATGCTCGCGATCGGCGGCGCGTGCGTTCGCCACGACCTGCTCGACCACGTCTATCCCGGAACGCCAGCCGGGCTCGAGGCTGCAGTGCGCGCTGCCGTCGACGGCGGCCTTCTCGTGATCGCGGAGACCTGTTACGACTTCCGGCACGCGCTCGTGCGGGCGGCGGTCCTCGGCGAGGTGCTGCCTGGCGAGCGGGTGAGATATCACACGGCGTACGCGGATGCCCTCGAGTCCGTCGCCGGCGCAGGCCGACCGGTCGCGCACGAGATCTCCCAGCACCGCATGGATGCGCACGACCTCGTTCGCGCCTTCCCGGCAACGCTCGACGCCATGCGCGAGGCGCGCAGGGTGTACGCCTTCGCGCGGGCTGCGCGCATGGGCGAGCGGGCGCTCGAGCTCTGGGAACAGTTGACCGATCCGGAGACTGTGGCAGGCATGACGCACGTCGCGCTCATGGAGCTCACCGCCGAAGCGCTGCGTAATGCTGGCGACACCGAGCGGGCGCTCACCGTGATCGACGCGGCGCTCGCGGAGAGCGATCAGGGTGACGTCGAACAGCATGCCGAGCTCCTCGCCGACAAGGCGCGCTACCTAGCTGCGCTCTCTCGCCCGGGATCGACCGCCCTTCTCGAAGAGGCGCTGGCGGGTCTCGACACCGACTCCTGCTCTGAGACCATCGCCCAGATCTTCAGCGACCTGGCTGGGCGACTCATGCTCGAGGCGCGCTTCGACGAGGCCGTGGAGGCTGCGACGAAGGCGCTCGCGCAAGCCGAGGCCGCCGAGTCGTTGTCGCGTCGCTCGGTCGCGCACAACATCCGCGGCGTGTCCCTCGTCGGGCTTGGCAGGGTGGGAGAGGGCCTCGCCGAGCTGCAGATCGCCGGCCAGCTCGCCGCCAGTCGCGACGGCGCCATGCTTCGTTATCGCGTCAACACGTCAGACGTGCTGCACCTGATCGGCAGGTACACGGATGCCGTCGAGGTCGGGAACGCGGGCGTGGAGCGCGCGCGTCAGCTCGGCGTACAGCGCACGAGCGGCGTGATGCTGGCATCCAACACAGTCGAGCCGCTTGCGGCTCTCGGGCGTTGGGACGAGGCGGTCGCGTTGCTCGAACCCGCCCTGGCGCTGCAGCCGTCACCGGGGTTCCGCGTGCACCTGCAGCGCATGAAGCTCTGGTTACTCACCTGGAAGGGCGAACTGCAGGCGGCCGATGAGCTCTGGCGATCGTGGGCTCCCATGATCAACGTGCAGGGGGAGATCGAGGTGCAGTCCAGGCTGGGCGCGGCTCGTGTCGAGGCGGAGCTCGCTTTGGCGCTTGACGACGTCGAGCGCGCCTGGCGCGCGGTCAGCGTGCTGCTGCGCGGGCATCGCACAATGAGCGGGTACGACCTGCCCCTGCTGGCCGTGGCCGCGCGGACGCTCACGGTGCTCCGTTGCCGTGCCGCTGCGGGCGATCCGGCAAGGAGCACGCTCGACCACATCGATCTCGCTTCGGCGGAGTCCGGTCTTCGCGAGGTCCTAGCGTCGGCCGCAGGGTGGCCGACCGAACCGGTGTGGGCTCCGTTCTTCGAAGCCGAGCTCGCGAACGACGGAATGGATGCCGCGGCATGGCGCGCCGCGCTCGACGCGTCGCTGCTCCCCGAGGCGCCCGCGCATCTTGAGCCGTATGCGCGCTTCCGGCTCGCCAAGGCGCTCGTCGCTTCCCCGAACAGGGAAGCAGGAGCCAGGGCAGCAGGGGCCAGGGAGACGGCGCAGCATGAGGCTGCGGAGTCCAGACGGCTGGCCGAGCAGCTCGGTTCAGGACTTCTCGTCGGCTGGGTCGACGAGTTCGCGCGGCGCGCTGGTCTGGAGCCCGCGCCGGTCTCGAGCCGAGCGCAGGAGTCGACGCCGGAGATTCATCTGACCGAGCGCGAGCGCCAGGTGCTCGACCTCATAGCCCAGGGCCTGAGCAACAAGCAGATCGGCGAACGTCTCTACATCAGCACGAAGACCGCGAGCGTGCACGTCTCCGCGATCCTTCGCAAGCTCGGCGCCACGAGTCGCACGGAGGCGGCCTACCTCGCCAGGGTGGAACCCGCGTCGGCGTAGCGAGCTCGAGCGGGCCGGGGGCGCTCAGCCTGGAGCGGACGGTGCGCGCCCAGCAGTCGAACCGTGCCGTGCCCGCTCAGCGCTAGAGCGGCCGGTGCGTGGCTGGCGGTCGAACCGGCCGTGCGCGCTCACCGTTCGCGCGTGCTCCGTTGTGCTCGTTCCTGCTTGACCCGTGCGTTCTCCGCGCGCACCGCAGCCTGCGTGGCGCGTTCCTTCACGAGCCACTCGGGGGGAGCTGCCAACAGTTCGCGGATCTGTTCGGTGGTGAGGGCATCCTTCACGCCGGCTCTGGAAAGGCCGCTGGTGGAGACCCCGAGCTTGCGTGCAACCACCTCACGCGGGTGCGGTCCGTCGCGACGTAGGTCGGCAAGCCACTGCGGGGGATCCGCCTGCAGCGACGCGAACTGCTCCCGTGTGATCGCCGACCCGCGGAACGAATCGGGCGTCGCAGGCAGATAGACGCCCAGCTTCTTGGCTGCCGTCTCCGGCTTCATGGCTCCAGGACCGGGGTGCAGGGCATCACTCATCCCTCAAGCGTATGGCGATTCCGGCCAACGACGGCACGGCAGGCGTGCGCCCGGTCTGCCAGGCCGCGGGTAGCGTGATGTGCATACCTGCGATCCGGCCGAAGGAGGCACTCATGGCTGCACCCGCCCCCTTCCGCCTGGCGTACGTACGCGGCGTCACGCCCGCGAAATGGGTGCGCACCTGGGAGGAACGGATGCGCCGCGTTCCGCTGCAACTCGTGCGCACGGATGAGCCCGACCAGGTTTCGGTGCTCATCGACGGCCTCGCCGACATGGCATTGGTGCGGCTGCCCGTCGCCGGCGACGGCTTGCACAGCATCCCGTTGTACGAGGAGCGGGCCGTGGTCGTCGTTCCCAGGGATCACGCGGTCGCCGCGGCCGACGAGGTGACCCTTGCCGAGGTGGCGGAGTTGGGTCGGCCGGTGCATCCGTTCGACGCCGCAGTGGAGGACACGCTTGCCCTGGTCGCGGCAGGCGTGGGAAGCATGGTGCTGCCGCAGTCCGTCGCCAGGCTGCACTCTCGCCGCGATCTCGTCGCGCGGCCGGTGACCGATGCGGCACCCACGCGCATCGCGCTTGCCTGGATGAGCGATCCGGTGCCGCCCAGAAGCGATTCGGAGCAGCATCGCATCGACACGTTCATCGGCATCGTGCGCGGTCGCACGGCCAACAGCTCGCGTCGCTGAAGGATGCCTGCGCCCGGCCACAGCACGCGCGTGCCCGCTTCTCACCGGGCCTTGGCGTACGCAACGACACTCGGTGCAGAACTGCAAGCCTCGTCGCGTACGCCAGGTCTGGTCGCGCCGGGGCGGCGTCGCGCACCGCTAGCCTGATCGGATGAGTCCGGCAGAGAGCATCCGTCTCGATGAGCGGGTGAAGGGGCTCGATTCGCCGGATGCGGTGTACGACGTTTTCGCCGAGTGGGCACTCGACGGCGGCATCGAGCTGTATCCGGCTCAAGAGGAATCGCTCATCGGCATCGTCTCCGGGGCCAACGTGATCGTGTCAACGCCGACCGGAACGGGCAAATCCCTGATCGCCGTCGGCGCACACGCGGCGGCCATCGCGGATGGCCGCCGATCGTTCTACACCGCACCCATCAAGGCGCTCGTCTCGGAGAAGTTCTTCGCGCTCGCCGACACGTTCGGTGCCGAGAACGTAGGCATGATGACCGGCGACTCGCAGGTGAACGCCGACGCGCCCATCATCTGCTGCACCGCGGAGATCCTGGCCAATCTGGCGCTTCGTAACGGCCCGGATGCCCGGGTCGACCAGGTCGTGATGGACGAGTTCCACTTCTACGCCGACCCCGACCGCGGGTGGGCGTGGCAGGTGCCGCTGCTCATCCTCGAGCGCGCACAGTTCGTGCTGATGAGCGCCACGCTGGGCGACGTGAGCGGCATCGCGGACGATCTGTCCCGTCGCACGCATCGAGAGACCGTCGCCGTGACGGGTGTGGAGAGGCCCGTTCCGCTCGACTACGAGTACGTGCTCACGCCCGTGCACGAGACGATCGACGAGCTGCTGCACGCAGGCAAAGCGCCCGTCTACGTCGTGCACTTCTCGCAGAAGGACGCGCTCGAGCGTGCCCAGGCGCTCGCGGGGGCATCCGTGGCATCCAGGGAGCAGAGGGATGCCATCGCCGCGGCGATCGGCGGCTTCCGCTTCGCCGCGGGCTTCGGCCAGTCCCTCTCCCGACTGCTCCGCCTCGGTATCGGCGTGCATCACGCAGGCATGCTGCCGAAGTACCGAAGGCTCGTCGAGCAGCTGGCCCAGCGCGGCCTGCTCCGCGTGGTCTGCGGAACGGACACGCTCGGCGTGGGCATCAACGTTCCCATCAGGAGCGTGCTGCTCACGGCGCTCACCAAGTTCGACGGCACCCGCATGCGCCAGCTCACGGCACGTGAGTTCCACCAGATCGCAGGCCGTGCGGGCCGCGCCGGTTATGACACGGCGGGAACGGTGGTCGCCCAGGCTCCCGAGCACGACATCGAGAACGCCCGAGCCGTCGCCAAGGCGGGTGACGACCCCAAGAAGAAGCGCAAGATCGTGCGCAAGCGGGCTCCTGAGGGCTTCGTGTCGTGGGGCGAGCCGTCGTTCCATCGCCTGATCGCGGCCGAGCCCGAGACGCTGACCCCGCACATGCAGATCACGAGCGCCATGATCGTGAACGTCATCGCGCGCGGCGGCGACGTGTTCGGCAACGTGCGGTCGCTGGTGTTCGACAACCACGAGCCGTGGAAACGGCAGCTCGAGTTGGCGCGGCGTGCGCTGGGGATCTACCGCACGCTCGTGACGGCTGGCGTCGTGGAGAAGGGGGCGGGCGGCATCCCGCGCCTCACCGTCGACCTGCAGCCGAACTTCGCGCTCAACCAGCCGCTGTCGCCGTTCGCCCTCGCCGCGTTCGAGTTGTTCGGCATGGATGGCACTCCGCACTCTTCGACTCGCGTCGCTCGCTCAGGGGGCGGTGGGTCTTCTGATGTCCGCTCAGGGGGCGATGGGGCTTCTGATGCTCGCTCAGAGGGCGGTGGGTCCGGTGTCGGCACTGGCGACTACGCGCTCGACATCGTCTCGGTCGTGGAGGCGACTCTCGACGATCCGCGGCCCGTGCTGTTCGCGCAGCAGCACCTCGCCCGCGGTGAGGCGATCGCAGCCATGAAGGCGGACGGCATCGAGTACGACGAGCGCATGGAGCTGCTCGAGGAGGTGTCGTGGCCCAAGCCGCTCGAGGGCATCCTGAGCCAGGCGTTCGAGACCTACAGCGCCAGTCAGCCATGGGTGCGGGACTTCGAGCTCAGCCCGAAGTCCGTGGTGCGTGACATGTTCGAGCGCGCCATGACCTTCGCGGAGTACGTGTCGTTCTACAACCTCGCACGGAGCGAGGGGGTCGTGCTCCGCTATCTCTCCGACGCGTTCCGGGCGTTGCGTCAGACCGTGCCCGACGAGGCGAAGACCGACGAGCTGCACGACATCATCGAGTGGCTGGGCGAACTCGTGCGGCAGGTGGACTCCAGCCTGCTCGACGAGTGGGCAACCTTGCAGGCGGCCGAGCACGGCCTGGTGCATCCGGATGCCCGCCGCGGCGACGAGAGCGCCATCGTGCCGCCTGCGCCGCGCACGCTGACATCCAACCGCCGGGCGTTCCTGGTGCTGGTGCGCAACGAGCTGTTCCGCAGGGTGCAGTTCGCCGCGCTGGACCGGCCGGACAGGCTCGCCGAACTCGACCCGGACTTCGGCGAGGATGCCTGGACGCGCGCCCTCGACGCCTACTACTCCGAACACGACTCCATCGGCACCGACGCCGACGCGCGCAGTGCAGGCATGCTCATCGTTGACGAGACGGATGCCGCAACCCGCCGCGTCTGGCACGTGCGGCAGATCCTCGCCGACCCCGCCGGCGATCATGACTGGGGCATCGCCGCCGACGTCGATCTTGCGGCCTCCGATGAGGTGGGAGCTGCGGTGCTGCGGGTGACGGGCGTCGACCGGTTCTAGGGACGGGCTCGGACTCGCGCCATCGCCCGCTCCGATATGGGCGGGGGAGCAGACGAATTGAAGGAGCTGTAACCGTGCCGACGGCGCTTCAGGCCGTGGTCGTCAGCGGCGTCGTCTCGTCCGCTGCCCACTCGTTGAGCGACCCGTCGTAGACCACGACGTCGTCGCGACCGAGCAGGGCAAGAGCAAGAGCATCCGAGGCAGCGGCAACGCCACCTGCACAGTAGGTCACGACCGGATCGGGCGATGCGAACGCGTCGGCGAGCACTTCGCGCAGTGCGTCGTCAGGAAGGAAGGCATTCGTCTGGCGGTCAACGAGGCGTGCAGCAGGAGCGCTGAGACTGCCAGGGATGTGCCCGAGTCGTGGTCGGCGACCCGCCTCTCCGGTGAATTCCCGATGGGGCAGTCCGCACACGAGCGCGGCCGGCCGCTCGCCAGTAACCGCCTGGAGCACGCGCTGCTTGTCGGCCCAGAACCCATCGCGCTCGATTGCCGGATACGCCTCCGACGGCGTCGGCGTGACGTGCCCGAGCTCGAGCGGTCGTTCCTCGGCGGCCCATTTGCGCAGTCCGCCGTCGAGAACCGCGATCTGCTCGTGCCCGAAAGCGCGGAACAACCACCACAGCCGCGCGGCCCACTGGCCGACGGCGTCGTCGTACACGACGACGAACGTGTCGGCGCCGGCCCCGAGGGTACCGGCGGCACGCGAGAACTGCTCAGCGGAGGGTCGCGTGAATGGGAACCGGCCATCAGGGTCGCTGAACTCGTCCAGCAGATCCGCGAAGACGGCTCCAGGGATATGACCGTTGATGAGGTACTGCTCGTGCCCCGTGACGTACGACGGATGCCCGTCGAAGCCCGAAACCGTGAGCACTGTCGCATCGAGTACGAGCACCCGCCGCGCCCCTGTCGAGGCGTCTGGGTCATCGAGTAGTGCCGCGAGCTCGGCCGTGGTCAGAAGATGACGCCGCGCCCCATCAAGCGGCACGGGCGAGCGACCTTCGGACGTCCACGACGAGGTGCTGTTCACTCCTACACGCTAGGGCGGCCCTCACGCGCGCCCCCTGTTCCGCCGCAACATTCGGTAACGCGGGACCCACGATGCGTCTTAAGCAACACAGGTTGCGTATCTGAGATATGGCTGGGAGATGAGCAACTCAGGTTGCCAACATCCAGCAAGCAACCTAGGTTGCTCATTGTGAACCCCGTGAGAATCCCTCCGCCCACCGGCGGGGCAGCAGACGAACTCGCCGCAGTGGTGGCGCTGCGCGACCTGGCCGACCGGCTTGAAGACGCCGCCGTCGAGCATGCGCTTCGCGAAGGCTGGAGTTGGGGCCTGGTCGCAGAGGCGCTCGGCGTCACCCGCCAGGCAGTGCACAAGAAGCATCTGAAGCGGCTCGAGAAGGCCGACATCGCACTGAGGAGACGTCGTGGATGAGTATCCGGTTCCCCAGCAGATCCGCTCCGTCGTCGTCGGCGGCATCGAACAGGCGCAGCAGCGCAGATCCTCCACGGTCGCTCCCGAGCACCTGCTGCTCTCCCTCGCAGCGCAGACCGACTCGCTCGCAGCAGGCATCCTCGCGGATGCCGGGCTGACGTACGACGCCCTCGTGGCGGGTCTCGACGAGGAGAGGTCGCGCTCACTCGGCGTGGTGGGCATCCACGATCTCGACCCCGCTCTGCTGGGGGCGACCGTGCGGCTGACCCGCCCGGTGTGGGGATCCACAACTCGCGAGGCGTTCAGGCGTGCGCAGGCTGCCGGCCGCGGCCGCAGGCACCGGGTGTCCGAGCTCGATGTTCTCTATGGCATCGTGACCGCCAATGTCGGCACCGTCGCGCGCGTACTCGAATACGCAGGCATCGACCGCGACGCGTTGATCGGCCGTGTCGAGCGCGAGCGGCTGGCGGGTCTCGAAGACGGTCAGCAGCGTTCGGTGCACCAGGCACCCTCGGCCCAGGAGCGGCAGGCACAGCGCCGTGAAGCGGCCGGAACGGAGCGGCGCGAGCGGCGTGATGCGGCCAACGGGGCCCAGGCTGGGCGGCCGGAACGGCGCGGCGACGCCGGCATGTGAGCGCGTGTAAGCGCCATGTAAGCGCAGCGAAAGCGGCCCCGCTCATGCTGAGGAACGACTTCGACCCCCACAGGGGCGAACACGACAGAGAACAGGAGGGACAGCGTGAACGCGAAGCACGACACCACGGCCGCAGAGTGGGCCATCGAAGCGCACGGCCTCGTCAAGACGTTCGGCGACAACCGGGCGGTAGACGGCGTCGACCTGCTCGTGCGGCCGGGCACCGTCTACGGTGTGCTCGGACCCAACGGCGCAGGCAAGACCACCACCATCAGCATGCTGGCGACGCTGCTGAAGCCCGACGCGGGCACCGCTACCGTTTTCGGACACGACGTCATACGGGAGGCGCAGATCGTGCGCCAGCTCATCGGCGTGACCGGTCAGTACGCTTCGGTCGACGAGACGCTGTCGGCCACCGAGAACCTCGTGATCTTCTCCCGACTGCTCGGCCTCGGCCGTGCGGAGTCGAGGCAGAAGGCCGCTGAGCTGCTCGAGCGATTCGGGCTGACGGATGCCGCCAAGCGGCCGCTGAAGAAGTTCTCCGGCGGCATGCGCAGGCGCCTCGACCTGGCGGCGTCGCTCATCGCGCAGCCGCCGCTCATCTTCCTCGACGAACCGACGACAGGTCTCGACCCGCGCACCCGCGGGCAGATGTGGGACACGATCAGGGAGTTGGTCTCGACGGGTTCCACCGTGCTCCTCACGACGCAGTACCTCGACGAGGCCGACCAGCTGGCCGACCGCATCGCGGTCATCGACCGGGGACGCGTGGTCGCAGAGGGCACGGCAGACGAGCTGAAGGCATCCGTCGGCACGGCGTCGTTGCAGCTGCGCATCGAGGACCCGGCCGACACCGACGACACGCTTCGCGCGATCGAACAGGTGCTCGGCGTGCCCGGCTCGCTCACGCCGGAGGCCGCACGCATCACGGCCCCGATGGCCGATCCCGACCGTGTCACCGACCTGCTCGTCATGCTGCGCGAGGCGGGCATCCATCTCACCGAGATGAGCGTGCAGAAGCCGAGCCTCGACGAGGTATTCCTCACCATCACAGGCCACGATGCGGCCGATCAGAACGTGTCGGCGCCAGAAGACGGCGCCGGCGAGAAGGAGAAGGTGAACGCATGAGCGCCATCGCCCCATCACCCGTGTCGCCAGGGCGGATCGTCCCTCCGTCCGAGCGCAAGCTCAAGAACCACACCAGCTTCGGTCAGTCCGTTCGGAACACGCTCACCATGGCCTACCGGGGGCTCGTCAAGGTGCGCCGTACGCCGGAGCAGCTCGTCGACGTCACGGTGCAGCCGATCATCTTCACGCTGATGTTCGGGTACCTGTTCGGCGGCGCCATAGCGGGCAACGTGCAGAGCTATCTACCGCTGCTCATTCCCGGAATCCTCGTGCAGACTGTCATCACGACCTCCGTCGTCACCGGCGTGCAACTGCGCGAGGACATGGACAAGGGAGTGTTCGACAGGTTCCGCTCGCTGCCCATCGCCCGCATCGCGCCGCTTTCCGGCGCCTTGCTCGCGGACACCGTGCGGTACGCGATCGCGACGACTCTCACGTTCGTGATGGGCGACATCATGGGATACCGGCCGCACGGAGGATTCTGGGCGGTCGTCGTGGCCGGACTGCTCGTCGTGCTGTGCGCATGGGCGATCAGCTGGATCTTCGCGTTCCTCGGTGTCGTCGCCCGTAGCGCTGGCAGCGTGCAGGGCATCTCGTTCCTGGTGCTCTTCCCGCTGACATTCCTCTCGAACGCGTACGTGCCTGTGAACTCCCTGCCGGACTGGCTGAAGTGGTTCGCCAACGCGAACCCGATCTCGCACCTGGTCACCGCCGTTCGCGACCTCGCCAACAGCGGAACCGTCGGCGTTGACCTCTGGATCTCGCTGCTCGGCGCAGCCGTGATCGTCGCGGTCTTCGCGCCGCTCACGGTGCGTGCCTACATGCGCAAGGCCTAGACCTTTCGATGTCCCCTTCGCAGCCGGCTCGTGCAACAGCCACTCCAGGTGGCTGTGGATGCGCGAACCGGCTGCGAAAGATCTGCGACGACTCGAGGAGCAGCTGATGAGCATTTCGGAGCCGGCCGGCCGCATCACGCGGCTCGTGCGCGAGCCGGTGGGTCGGCCGAGCGTTCGCGCGGTCGCGTTCTGGGCGTGGAACGCCGTCGTCGGCTGGTGCGTGTTCGCGTGCCTGCAGCTGGCGTGGATGCTGGTGGCGGATGCCTGGACCTCGCCGCTGCACCTCGCCGGCCTCGCGCTCACCGTGGTCTTCGCCCTCGTGCACGTCTCGATCATGCCGAGGTGGCGCTACCGAGTGCATCGCTGGGAGATCACCGAGGACGCCGTGTTCGTGCGCAGCGGATGGCTCACCCAGGAGACCCGCGTGGCCCCGATCGCCCGGCTGCAGACCGTCGACTCCCGTCGCGGCTTTCTGCACCGCATCTACGGACTCACCACCGTGACGGTGACGACCGCGTCGTCTGCTGGTGCGCTGAGCATCCACGCGCTTGACGACGCGGTCGCTCGCGACGTCGTCGCCGCGCTCACCGTTGTGGCCCAGCAGACGCCAGGCGATGCCACGTGAACGAGACCCGATGGCGGCGCCTGAACCCGCGCATGTTGCTCGTGCACCCGGTGCGCGAGCTGATCAGATACCTCCCCGTGCTGCTGCTCGCCGTGGTGGCCGGGTCGGTGGGCGGTGAGCCGTGGTGGACATACGTCCTGTCCGGTCTCGGAGTCGTGGTCGGCATCCTCCGCTGGGTGACGACGAGTTATCGCATCACGCCGACGCACGTGCAGGTGCGGCGCGGGTTCGTGAACCGCAGGATGCTCTCGGTGCCGCGGGAGCGCATCCGCTCGGTCGACGTCGACGCCACGCTGCTGCACCGTCTCGTCGGCCTGGCCGTTGTGAAGGTGGGCACCGGCGCCTCGCACGGTCAGGACGGCCTCGACTTCGATGGCATCGCAGCCGCAGACGTGGCGGTGTTGCGCGCCGAACTGCTGCGGGGCGGCCAAGGGGACAATGTCGGCTCGCAGCGCCTGCCTTCTCCGACCGAGGCAGACGCGGCATCGATGGCCGAGGCCGAGCGCTCTGGGCGCGACTTCAGCGGCTGGCGCTGGTCGTGGGCGCGATTCGCCCCGTTCACGCTCACCGGGGTAGCCGCGCTGTTCGCTGCCGGGTTCTTCGCATTGCAGTTGCAGTTCTTCGACGGCGGACTGCTCGTGAAGCTGCCGCCGGTGCGCGCCGCCATCGCGGCGATCGGCCGCATTCCACCCGTCGAACTGGTCTCGGGCGGCGCGCTCGCGCTCGTCCTCGCGGCATCCTTGATCGCGCTCGTGCGCTACGTACTGGCCTACAGCGGGTTCGCGATCTGGCGATCGGATGCCACGACGTTGCACGTGCGCCACGGCCTGCTCCGCACCAGGCAGGTCACGCTGGACGAACGGCGGCTGCGCGGGGTGAGCCTCAACGAGCCGCTGTCGCTTCGGGCGGTGAACGGGGCATCCGTGCACGCGATCATGACCGGGCTCGGGCGCGACCGCGCCGGCCTCATGGTGGTCGAGCCCGCCGGCCCGCGAGACGACAGCATGCGGGTGGCTGCTGCCGTGCTGGGCGACACGGACCCGCTGACCTGCGAGCTCGCGGGGCACGGCGCTCGCGCACACCGGCGCCGCTACACACGCGCCGCCACTGGCGTTGCGCTCATCGCGGTCGCAGTGCTCGCCGCCCAGCTGCTCGGCTACGTCGACTCGCTGGCCTGGACCGTGTTCGCATTCGTCGTGCCGGCGGCCGCCCTGCTCGCGGCCGATCGCTGGCGCGGCCTCGGCCACGCGCTGCTTCCCGGGCGCCTCGTCACCAGGCACGGGTCGCTCGCGCGCAAGCGTGTCGTGCTCGACACCGCCGGCGTCATCGGTTTCACCGTGCGCAGGTCGTTCTTCCAGCGCAGGGCGGGGCTCGCGACGCTGATCGCGACGACCGCGGCAGGCAGGCACAGGTACTCGATTCCCGACGTTCCGGTCGAGGAGGCGTGGCGCATCGCGGACGAGGTGCTGGTGCGCCGCTACCAGGCCGCGACGATCTGACGCGGACACCGTGTCTCCGCGTGACACTGCTTGCGGACCGCCCCTAGGAGAACAACGGACGCAGCAAGCGCACCACATCATTCAGGCGTGTGGTGCGCTCCTCGAGCGTCATGGCCTCGATGCGTGCCCACGGCGCATCCGCGTCAAGTGCGGGATGCTCGCGTCGAGCATTCTCGATCGCGCGCTCGGGATCCAACGACGGAAAGTCCCGTCGTGCCCGGATGCCCCGCGCAAGCAGCAGCAGCTCCAACCCCGCCTGTTGTTCAGACCCCGGCTGCGCGCCGTCGGCACCCTCACGCCCGAGCGCGAGCAGCCACACGCCGAGTCCGACGGCCGCCACTCCCGTGATGGGCCGGTCGATCATTCCCGCCCGCACGCGCGCGTCGCGCAGCATGCGGATGCGGACCCGCTTGGCGACGGCCCGCGCCCTGGGATTCAGGGGGTCGCCGGCTCTCGCGGACGCAGCGAGGACTCCGGCCGCGGCGCCGTAGTACCACGGCGCGAAGCCGCGAGGCGGGTCGCCCCACATCTGCTCAGCCTCGCAGTACAGCCTCAAGGATCCGGCCACGTCTCCCTCTGCTGCAGCGACCTCCGCCAGCCCCGCGAACCCGATGGCCTTCAGATCCCTCCAGTCGAAGCTGTCGTCGCCGCCCTGCATGTCTGCCAGCTGTCGGAAAGCGGCTCGCGCGGCATCCGGCTCGCCCAGCGCGAGCCGATTGATGGCCACGAGCCACTCGAGCTGCATCAGATCCTCCCCGGCGTGCAGCAGCTCGAGGCTCGTGCGGGCTCGCTCAGCCCAGTCGAGAACCTCCGCATGGTCGCCGCGCTCACTGTGCAGCTGGGCGAGGTTGTGTGCGGCCATGCCGCGCATCCAGAGATCCTGGCCCAGCTCGGCGCTGGCGTAGGCCTGTGAACTGTCGGCGATCCCGTCGTCGAGGCGTCCGGCGTTCTCCGCGAGCTGGGACGAGATGAGGAGTGCGAAGGCCGAGACCGTCGGGTCGCCGCTCGTGCGCAGCCGCTCGATCACGCGCACAGCCTTGCCCAGGTCCGGCATGACGAGCAGAAGGCTGAGCATCGCCTCGAGCTGCGGATCGGTGGCCGGCCCTCGCGCGTGCATCTTACGAACACGCAGAATGCTCCGCATGCCCTGCTTCGCGTCGTTGACCAAGGAGGTCGCACCGATGACTGCCAGTGACACCATGGCGGCATCGCGATGCTCTGTGTCGGCGTCGTACCGTCGCAGCACTTCCAGCACAGGCTGCGCCAAGCCCAGCACTTCGGAGTGGGCGCCGCGGAGCGTCCAGTGCATGCCGAGAGCGGCATATACCGCGCACACGGTGGCTGCGTCCCCGACGGCGATCGCGTCCCTCAGCGCGGAGACGAGGTTGTCCTGCTCCTGCTCGACCTGCCGGAACGTGGCGATCTGGTCGGGACCGTATGTCGTGCGCAGCGCGGCGAGTGAGAACGCGTCGGCCCATTCGCGGATGCTCGCGGCGGCGAGCTCGCTCTCGCCCGCCTCGGCGAGTCGCTGGTCCCCGAACTCGCGCACCGTCTCCAGCATGCGGTAGCGCACCTGGCCGGTGAGGGTGCTGTCCACGGCCGAGACCAGGGACTGGTTCACGAGCCCCTCGAGGTCTGCCTCGACCTCCTCGGAGCCCCCGACCGCGATCGCCGCAGCTGCGCTGAACCCGTCCACGAAGGGTGAGAGCCTGCGCAGCGTGTGCTGTTCCGACCTGCTCAGCAGGTTCCAGCTCCAGTCGATCACCGCGAGCAGCGTGCGGTGACGCTCGGGGGCCGAACGGTCGCCGCCGCGCAACAGTGCGAACCTGTTGCCGATGCGTCGCTCGATCTCCTCGACCGACATGGTGCGAACCCTGGCGGCTGCGAGCTCGATGGCCAGCGGCAGCCCGTCGAGCCGCTCGCACAGCCGCTCGATGACCTCCACGGGGAGCACGACCGACGGCCTGGCGGCCCTGGCTCGTTCCATGAACAGCGTGACGGCTGGCCCCGCCTCGCGCTCCTGGGCCCCATCAGCTAGGCGGCCGCCGGTCGTCGCGGGAAGCGGCTCCAGCTGGTACACCTGCTCGGCAGCGATCATCAGGGGAGCGCGACTCGTGGCCAGCACCCGCACCGATCTCGTCGACGCGAGGATGTCGGCTATCCACTCGGCGGCCGCATCGATCAGGTGCTCGCAGTTGTCCACGACGAGCAGGGTCTGCCGTTCCCCGAGGGTGCTCAGGATGCGTGCCCGCACGTCGACGCGCACGGCCGGATCGCTCAGCGAGAGCCGGGTGCCGGCGTACTCTCGGATGCCGAGGGTCGAGGCGAGCGCGAGCGGCACGTCGTCGCCCGTGCGTACGCTGGCCAGTTCGACGACGACCACCCCTGGTGTGCGCTCGGCCGCCAGCGCCGCCAGCGCCTGGACGAGTCGCGTCTTGCCCATCCCGCCTGGCCCCAGGATCGTGATGAGTCTGCCCGACTCCATGAGTTGCTCTACGGCCGCGATGTCGTGATCGCGTCCCACCAGCTCGTTGGGAGCGGTCCGGATGCCGGCGTGCAGCGTTCGAGAGGGCTCGGCCGGCCGTTGCGGAGCCCTCAGGAGCTCGGCATTGAACGCGACGAGGGCGGCCGAAGGATCCGTGCCCAGCTGGTCGCCCAGCCGTTGCTTGAACTCGGCGAACTCGCGAATGGCATCATTGGGCCGACCGCTCGCCACGATGGCTTCGAGCTTCAGCAGCTGGACGCGCTCGTCGAACGGCGCGGCCTCCGAGAGACCGGCGAGGTCATCGAGGGCTCCTCGAGCGTCGCCGAGTTCCACGCGCGCATGCGCTCGCGATAGCGCGAGTTCGCAGTGCAGTGCCGCGGCCGCGGCCGCGAGACGCTCTGCCAGCTCGGTGTCGCCCAGGTCGACACCTGGCTGTCCCCGCCACAGGTCGAGCCCTGCGGATGCCTGCGCCTCCGCCTCCTGCCATTCGCCCCGATCGCAGGCGGCGCGCGCCGCATCCCGGTGCAACGCCGCGGCGCCGAGATCGCTCTGTGCGGCATCGACATCGAGCGCATAGCCGCCCGGAGTGGAGACGATGAGTGCGGGTCCTGCGACGGATCGCACGCGCGAGACCAGAGTCTGCAGTGCGGCCTTCTGATTGCGCGGCGGCTCGTCCTGCCAGAGGTCGTCGACGATGCCCTGCACCGACAAGGCGCCTCGAGCGAGCAGCAGGGCGACGACGAGCGCCTTGGCGGTCGCACCACCCGGTTCGACTTCGGCCCCCGACGAGGACTCGACGACGACGGGCCCGAGCACGCCCACCCGGCGGGCCGCCGTGCGCACGCTCGCCTGACTCACCGGGCCAAGTCTAGTGAGCACGGGCGACCGGGCGACGGACACCATCTCAAGGGGTTGCGACGCCGTCACGGGGAAGGCTGGATGGACTGGTGACAGCAGGGAACAGGACAAACGCCGGCCGGGCCGACGCGAAAAGTGTGAAAAGCGCAAACGGAAAGACGACAGACGTCGAGCACGTCGCGGAGGACGTGTTCGGATGGCAACGGCTCCGGCCCGGGCAGCGCCGGGCGATGCAAGCCGTCGTCGACGGGCGCGACGCGCTGGCCCTGATGCCCACCGGATACGGCAAGTCCGCCATCTACCAGGTGGCCGGAGCGGTGCTCGGCGGTGTCACGATAGTGGTGTCTCCGCTCATCGCGTTGCAGGCCGATCAGCTCGAGAGCATGAACGAGCATCGAGGAACACCGCGGGCATACGCCCTCAACTCTGGGCAGGGCGTTCGGCGCAACCGGGAGGCGATGGATGCCGTCGCCTCCGGCGATCCCGTCTACCTGCTTCTGGCGCCCGAGCAGTTGGCGAACCGGGAGACGCTCGAGCACATCCGCGACGCCGATGTGCGGTTGTTCGTGGTGGACGAGGCGCACTGCGTGTCGAAGTGGGGTCACGACTTCCGGCCCGACTACCTCAGGCTCGGTGAGTTCGCCGAGGAGCTGGGGCGTCCACCCATCCTCGCCATGACGGCGACCGCCGCGCCCCCGGTGCGAGACGACATCGTCGAGCGGCTGCACATGCGTCGCCCGGTGACGGTCTTCGAGGGGTTCGACCGGCCCAACCTGCGGCTGAGCGTGGTGCGCCACGAGCGCAAGAAGGACAAGAGCGCGGCTGTCGTCGACGAAGTGGCGCGGCTGGACAAGCCCGGCCTCCTCTACGTCGCGACGCGCAAGGCCACGGAACGCTACCGGGACCAGCTGCACGAGCGAGGCATCCGTGCCGACCACTACCACGGCGCGATGCCGGCCCGCGAACGCGAAGCAGTGCACGAGCGCTTCCAGTCCGACGATTCGGACGTGGTCGTTGCGACGAACGCCTTCGGCATGGGCATCGACAAGGCCGACGTGCGTTTCGTCGTGCACGCGGATGCACCCGACTCGCTCGACTCCTACTACCAGGAGATCGGGCGGGCGGGACGTGACGGCGAGCCCGCCGCCGCAACGCTGCACTATCGAGCCGCCGACCTCGGACTTCAGAAGTACTTCGCGGGATCTCCCGACGAGGACGACGACGAGGAAGAGGCGGCGCAGAGGCGAATCGAACGCTCCCGCGTCGAGATGCTTCGCTCCTACGCCGAGACGAGGGGATGCCGCCGCATCCATCTGCTCGGATACTTCGGCGAGACGCTCGAGACCCCGTGCGGCAACTGTGACAACTGCCTGTCGGGAGCCGCGTACGAGGTCGCCCAGCAGGAATCCGAGAGCGCTCCGCCTGAATCCTCGGACTTCCCGGTCGGGGCCGAGGTCGTGCACGCCGAGTGGGGTGCAGGCACGGTCATGGAACTCAGCGGCGACACCGTCACGGTGTTCTTCGGTGACCGAGGCTATCGAACCCTGTCGCTGGAACTGGTTCGTGAGCGGGACCTTCTCCGGCTCGCCTCGTAACCGTTCGAGCTCGGCGCATGCTGTTACAACGGATGCCCGTTCCCGCCTCGCCTGTCGCGCGCCATGATGTGCTGATGGACTGGTCCGACTTCTATGCCCACCAGGCGGGCCGGCTCGTCCGACCCACCTTCGCCGCTGCCATGGAGGAATGGCAGGACAGGCGTGGTGACGTTCCCGGCACGGCCATCGACCTTGGATGCGGCGACGGCGTGGAGTCGCGCGCGCTCCTGGCGGCCGGATGGCGCGTGCTCGCCATCGACACCGACCCGCGCGTCGTCGAGCGCGTGACAGCCGGCGTGCCGCAGACCGAGCGAGAGCGGCTCACGGTGAGACGCGCGAGCTTCGAAGAGCTGGCATCCGAGGCGAACGCGGGTCTGTCCGCCGCCGACCTCGTCTATGCCGGATTCGCGCTCCCGTTCTGCTCGGGCGACGTGTTCGAGCGCCTGTGGGCGGCCATCCGCCGCTCCATGGCTCCCGGCGGCCTCTTCGCCGGACAGCTGTTCGGCCCGCACGACGACTTCGCGGCCTCGCCAGAGGTGAACACGCACGACCGCGCCGACGTCGACCGCCTGCTCGCCGGTCTCGCGGTTCTGCGGCTCGAGGAGGAGGACAAGGACGGCACGTCGTTCGCCGGTCCGAAGCACTGGCACGTCTTCCATATCATCGCCAGCCACCCGTGAGCGGCCTCGAGCTCGCAGCCGCTAGGTTCGAGGAATGCCCGTTCCCAGCGACTGGATAGAACACCGCCGTCACGATCGTGAGCTTGTGGGATGGATCCGCCCGGAAGGCGACGACTTCGTCGCCGTCGACCTTCTTGGCAGGGAGCGCACGGGCTCCGTCGACTGGCTGACCGCGGAGGAAACGCTGGAGGGCATCGGCATCGGCTACCTGGCCGACCCCTACGAGATGCTGCTGCCCGACGGTCGCTGGCTACGCGTGCGGATCACCGAGGTGTCGACCGATGAGATCCGAGTGAAGCGCGACGACTGGGGAGCCATCAACATACCGCTGGTGGAATACACGCTGCCGTTCCCGATGCCGCCCGAGCTGCGCACGGTCGACCCTGCCGCGCCCGTCGCGTTGCCGTGGGGCTGACGCCCGGTTTCGATGCCTTCGGCCTCGGCGCCGCTACTCCACCGGCTGCGGGCCTCAGCGCACGGTTTTGCGCGCGGAGATGACGCCGGTGTCGAAGCCGAGCAGGTGCAGCCCGCCGTGGAAGCGGGCGTGCTCGATCTTGATGCAGCGGTCCATCACGACGTTGAGGCCCTTCTCCTCGCCGTAGTAGGCGGCATCCTGGTTCCAGATGCCGAGCTGCACCCAGATGGTCGGTGCACCGATGGCGACGACCTCGTCGATCACCTGGGGGATGTCGCTGCCACGCCGGAATACGTCGACGATGTCGGGCACCTCAGGCAGGTCGGCGAGCGACTTGTATGCAGGCTGACCGAGGATGGTGTCCGCGTTCGGGTTGACGAAGTACACCCGGTAGTCGCTGGACTGCTGCAGGTACGTGCCCACGAAGTAGCTGGAGCGCGCCGGGTTGGGGGACGCCCCCACGATCGCGACGGATTTCGCGTTGCGCAGCAGCTTCAGACGCTGCTTGGCATCCGGGCCGACCCACGTGCGCTGCGACCTCAGCAGCTTCGCGAGCGGGGAATCGGCGGGCAGTTCACAGCTCAGCCCGTTGGCGAGCTGCACGAGCGTCTCGTCGTGCGCCGGGGCATCCGTCACCGTGGTCATCAGTCCTCCTTGGTCGCCGCGTCGAGCGCCTGGTCGAGATCGTAGATGATGTCCTCCGGGTCTTCGATGCCGACCGAAAGGCGCACCGAGCCCGGCAGAACGCCGGCGTCGAGAAGCTGCTGCTCCGTGAGCTGGGCGTGCGTGGTGGACGCCGGGTGGATGATGAGCGTCTTCGCATCGCCGATGTTGGCGAGGTGGCTGGCCAGGTTCACCGACTCGATGAGCTTCCGGCCGACCGGCCGACCGCCCTTCACCTCGAACGTGAAGACCGAGCTGGGCCCCTTCGGCAGGTACTTGAGTGCCCGTTCGTGGTGCGGATGCGACGCAAGACCCGCCCAGCGCACGGCCTCGATGCGCGGGTCGGCCTCGAGCCACTCCGCCACCTTCCGGGCGTTGTCGACGTGCGCCTGCATGCGGAACGGGAGGGTTTCCACGCCCTGCGCCAGCAGGAAGGCCGAGTGCGGTGCGAGCACCGGGCCGATGTCGCGCAGCTGCTCGGCGCGCAGCCTGGTGAGGAAGGCGTACTCGCCGAAGTTCCCCGACCACTGCAGGCCGCCGTATGACGGAACGGGCTGGCCGAACAGCGGGAACTTCTCGCTGTGCCACTCGAATCGGCCGGACTCGACGACGACACCGCCGAGAGTGGTGCCGTGGCCGCCGAGAAACTTGGTCGCCGAGTGCACGACCACATCGGCACCCCACTCGATCGGGCGGTTGAGGTAGGGCGTGGCGATCGTGGAGTCGATGATGAGCGGCAGACCCGCGGCGTGGGCGACGTCCGCGAGCCCCTGGATGTCGGCGATCTCGCCAGAAGGGTTTGCGATCGTCTCGGCGAACACCAGCTTCGTCTTGTCCGTGATGGCCGCCGCGTAGTCTGCGGGGTCGGAGCTCTGAACGAACGTGGTCTCCACGCCGAATCGCCGCAGCGTCACGTCCAGCTGCGTGATCGAGCCGCCGTACAGGTTCGCGGAGGCGACGATGTGGTCGCCCGCGCCGGCGAGCGACGCGAACGTCACGTACTGGGCCGAGAGCCCCGACGCGGTCGCAACCGCACCGAGCCCGCCCTCCAGGCTGGCCACGCGCTCCTCGAAGCTGGCGACCGTGGGGTTCGCCAACCTGGAGTAGATGTTGCCGTACTTCTGCAGTGCAAAGCGCGCGGCGGCATCCGCCGTGTCGTCGAACACGAAGGCACTTGACTGGTAGATGGGGAGCGCACGCGCTCCGGTCACCTGATCGGGGATGTTGCCGGCATGGATCGCACGCGTGCGAAAGCCGAATTCGCGGTCTGCCACCCGGCTACCGTAGCCGAGCGGCGCATCCGGTCATCGGCCGGCGTCGTAACACGGCGTCAACGAGTGCTCAGGATGCCTCGAGCGCCTTGAGCAGCGCCGCGCCGTCGGGTACGCCGAGGCCCGTGCAGGCGTCCCAGCCGGGCCGTGCCGAGTATGCGCCGTTGTTGCCTGTGACGACGTCGCGGAACCCGGGTGCCGTCGACCCCGACGTCGCCTGCTGGTAGATCCGGAGCGGAAGGAGGCCGAGGCGAGCGCCCTTCGCCTGAACGAGCCTGGTGGTGAGCGCGGCCCAGAGCGGTGCGACGGCGCTCGTGCCGCCGATGACCGTGTCTGTGCCGTCGACGCGCACCTTGTAGCCGGTCTGAGGGTCCGCGTTGCCTGCGACGTCTGGCACGCCGCGCCCTGTGCGGCCGCTCGACGACTTCGGCACGCCCACGTTCGCCTGCCAGGACGGCTCGCCGAACGCGTCGCTGACGCCGCCCCCTGTCGCGCCCCTGCCAGCCCCGTCGTTCCACACGACTTCCGACGTCACCTTGCCGGTCGTCGGATCGGCATTGAGGCTGGTTCCCCCGCAGGCCAGGATGTGCGGACTCGACGCCGGGAAATCGACGTGAGCCTTGCCGTCGTTCACGCGGTCGGCGCTGCCGTCGTCGCCTGCGGCGGCGGTCACGGTGACACCGAGAGCCGCGGCGTCGACGAGTGCGTCGTCGAACGCCGAACGGGCCTGGGTGGTCCACGCGTCTTCGCTCTCGCCCCAGCTGATGCTGATGGCATCGGGCGTGGGCTCCGCGTGCGCGGCGCGCGTCACGGCATCCACGAAGCCGGCGTCGGTGTTGGGTGCGAAGTACACCAGGATGTTCGCCTTCGGTGCCAGCGCGCCGATCACTTCGATGTCGAGCAGCACCTCGCCGTCCGCGCCGTTCGGGTCGCCGCCCGGCTGATTGGACGCCCCGTCGACTCCGACGGCTGTCACCTTCGGCGTCGGCAGCCCGAGTTCGGAGAAGTACGCGTCGAGGTCGGCCTGGTCGAAGCCGCCGCCGAGTTCGACGATCGCAACGGTTCGGCCGGAGCCGTCCGTGCCCTCCGGAAACCGGTAGACCGTGCCCAGTTCGTCGGGGGAGTAGCTGACGGCCGCCGCGGTTGCGGGTACGGAGACGAAATGCGCCGTGGCCTGGGGCCGGTCGTCGAGGCCCAGCACGGCAACGACGCGGTCGTGCATGGGCTCCGGGAGCGTGAGCGGACCCGTGCGCTGGCGGAATCTCACCGTCTCGCCCTCGCGTGGCTCGTGCGTCGAGATCTCCAGGGTCGTGCCGAACAGCTCCCGTACGACGCTGGCCTTCGCCCTGATGCGCACGCGCCGCTCACCGGCGTCGACACCCGTCACCTCGGCGCCTGCGGCCTTCGCTTCGGCCACGACGGCGTCGATGTCCGCAGGGTCTGCACCGTACCGCTCCACGAACTCGTTGCGCGGGATCGGGTTGAGCAGCACCTCATCGGGGACCGGCTGCCTGCGTCGCAGTATGAGCGTCGCTTCGATCTGCTCGTCATCGGGGATCGGGCCGCTCGTGCCGGCCGCGTTCAGGGGTGCGCGGTCGCTGCCCGGGAGTTCGTGGGAGGAGTTCGGTTGTTCGCTCATATCCTCCGGATTACCACCCGCGGGTGACATCCGGATACGGCTTGCGCCGATGAATCGACGATGACGTGGATCGTCTCAGAGACCGGGACGGCTCAGCTTCAGAAGGATTCGGGCGATGTCGTAGCGGATGCGGCCCTCTCGCGTTCGCGGGTCGTAGCCGAGCACGCCGGCGAGAGCGGATGCCCGTTCCTGCACGGTGGAGTGATGCCTGCCGAGGCGCACTGCTGCCGACCTGATGCTGTCGCTGCCGGCGATGGCATCCAGCAACGTCAGCGAGCTCTGATCGAGGCCGCTCAGCACGATCGCGTCCGGGTGCAGTGACGTCTGCCTGTCCGCGCCCTCGGCAAGGATGAGGAGCCCGCCGAGCGCGTCTGCGTCGACCACCTGGTTCGCCTCGTCGGTGAGCCGGAGTGCGATCAGGGCAGCGCTCCACGACTCTGGCAGGGCGTGCCTTTCGACGGTGGTTCCAATGCCCATTGGTCCGGAGACGACGGGTGCTGCACCCTCGGGAATGACGGCGGCACGCGCCAGGCCGCGGGACGTGAAGACGGTCGCGGACGGGGCCCCATGCGGCGCCGGACCGTCAGGCAGGAGCGCGACGGCCCGTAGCCGGGGCTTCGAATCCAGATGGAGGCGGGTGAGTGCAAGGCCACGTTCCTCGTCGGTTGCATGCTCGCTCAATGCGAGTTCGACGGAGCCGGTCGAATCCCTTGCCCGCCTCGCGGCCGTAATGGCGAGCGCGATCGAGACGCGTTCGAGCACCATGGCGTCGTTTGCGTGCGGCGCGCCCTCGCGCTCGATCCAGACGACGGCATCCGATGTCACCGCCGTCGTCGGCCATGACGCCTGGCCCAGCGAGGTCTGCGGCCCGGCGAGCGGCTGTCCGGTCGGGGCGATGCGGGTCGTGCGTGCGCGATCCCGGTATCCGACGGGCGCCCCGGCCATGGCCGCCGCGCCACGCAGGAGGCTCTCCCTCCCGACATCCTTCGCGATCAGCGTGTCGAAGTATGAGACCACCTTGAGTGTCTCGCTGGCTTCGGGATCGAGCGCTGTGATCCGTCCGACGAGTTCTTTCATACCCGGCTCCACTGCTCGCGTGTAGTCGACCATAACCGAGCGGGCCGGGAGGGAGCCTGCCAGCCGCCAAGGAGGTCGGCTCCCACCCGAGTTCAGCTGCGCAGAGTCCTGTCGATCCAGCTTTCGCGCGCCGCTCGTTGGGCACGGCTCACTGCGGCGTGCTCCACCATCTCGAAGCCGTGGAAGCCCCCGGCCCAGACGTGCAACTCTGCCTGCACTCCCGCCTGCCAGAGCAGGTTCGCGTACTCGACGTCCTCGTCGCGGAACACCTCGGCGCTCCCGCATTCGATGTAGGTCGTCGGAAGCCCGGAAAGATCGATGGCGCGCGACGGCGCGGCGTAGATCGAGACGTCGTCCGTGCTCCTGCGCTCGCCGAGAAGGGCGGTCCACCCGGTGATGTTCGAGGTGCGGTCCCACACACCCACTCCGTCGATCTGCCTGGTGGACACGGTGCGGTCGCGGTCGTCCAGCATCGGGCATTGCAGGATCTGCCCGAGAAGAACGGGGCCACCGCGATCTCTGGCGAGAAGCGCGGTGCCGGCCGTCAGGCCTCCTCCCGCGCTGGCCCCCGCGATGAGGAGGCTCGCCGGATCGATACCCAGTTCGGATGCGTGTTCCGCCGTCCACACCAGCCCGGCGTAGCAGTCCTCCACGGGATACGGATCGGGGAACTCGGGAGCCAGCCGGTATTCGACGGTCACCAAGACGGCGTTGTGCCGGAGGATGGCGTCGACGTAGTCGGTGACCCCGAGGAAGCGGGTGCCGATCACCATCCCGCCGCCGTGGATGTGGAAGATGCCAGGGCCGACGCCGGTTCTGCCCTCTGGTTCGATGATCGATACGGTGATCTCGTCGCCGCGGAACCCCGGGATCACGACATCTCGCTGGCTCAGGCCGTTGCTGGCCAGGACCTCGTCGATCGACAGCCCCCATTCAACCGTCGACCCCTGCTTCATGGCCGTGAGCATCTCGCTTGTCACGGTGGGCGGAATCTGCGCGGCGATCGTCGTGAGCGCGGCCTCCAGCTCCGGATCGAACGGCGGGCGGGGAAGCGTTTGTGCAGGCATGGCGGAAACTCCATCGTTTCGGGTAGCAGCGTGGTGCGGCTGATGCATCAAGCCTGACCACCGTTGCGGCACTCGGGTACCCGCCACCTGCTCCGAGTCTGTCACCGTGCACCCGCCGATCGGCGGGTTCACCAGAACGCTAGATCCACCCGATGGTGCCGATCCCGGTCACGACGTTGGGTAGCCACATGTGCACCTGCCAGTACCAGAACGGAATCTGCATGCCCGACCAGAGCGGGTAGAAGAACGCCGAGACCACGACGATCACGAAGACGAAGACGGCGAGCAGGCTGAGGCCGCGCACCCGGTGGTACGAGGGATCCTTCGCTCTGCCGACGATCATGGCGAACGCGGCGGCGAGCGCCAGGTAGACATATGGCGCGAAGGCGATCGAGTAGAAGGTGAAGATGGTGCGGCCCGCGTAGAGCATCCAGGGCAGGTATCCGGCCGCGAGCCCGGTGAGGATCAGCCCGTGCCGCCAGTCGCGGAACCGGATGAGCCGGTATGCGAGGTAGACGACGGCCACGGCGCCCGCCCACCAGATGATCGGGTTGCCGAGCTCTGTGATGGCCGAGGAGCATCCGCCGGGGGAGGTGCATCCGTCGACCCCGTACTTGGTGCCGACGTAGTACATGCTGGTGGGCCGCAGCATGAGGAGCCAGGTCAACGGGTTCGACTGATACGGATGCGGCGTGTGCAGGTTGATCGAGTAGCCGTACATCTCCGCCTGGTAATGCCAGAGGTTCTGCGCCCAGTTCGGAACCCATGACAGCAGGCCGGTCCACTTGGCGTCCGCGGTGGTCTGCACCCAGTTGCGGTAATAGCCGCCCGGGTTGAGCAGCCAACCCGACCAGGTGGCGACGTAGGTCGCGACCGCAATCGGCACCATGAGCACGAACGAGACGACGCCGCCCTTGACGATGCCCGACTCCGACCAGTACCGCACTCCCGACCGGCGTCTGGCCAGAACGTCGACCACAACGACGTACACGGCGAAGAAGGCGAGAAAGTAGAAGCCCGACCACTTCACGCCGGCATCCAGACCCAACAGGATGCCCGCCACGAGAAGCCACGGACGCCACCACAACCACGGACCCCACCCCGGGTCGCGCCCCTCCGCCGTGTTCCGCGCCACCCGGGCGGCCAACCGTCTCTCGTGCCACGACCGGTCGAGGAGCAGGCATCCGAAGGCCAGCAACGCGAGGAACATCACGGAGTTGTCGAGGATGGCCACCCGGCTCATCACGATCGCGTTGCCGTCGATCGCCATGATGAGACCCGCGAGCGACGCGATCAGCGTCGAGCGGAACATGCGCTTGGCGATGAGCATGAGCACGACCACGGCGAGGATTCCGACGACCGCGGTCGAGATGCGCCAGCCGACCGTGTTCTGGGCACCGAAGATCGCGAGGCCTGCTGCGATCATCCATTTGCCGAACGGCGGATGCGCCACGAACTCCGGATCGCTCGTGTAGGCGTTCACGTCGCCATCGGCGAACTTCGGGTCGATGTTCGCGGGCCAGGCGGCCTCCCAGCCCTTGTGCATGAGGGTCCAGGCGTCCTTCACGTAGAAGGTCTCGTCGAACACCAGGGCGTGCGGATCGCCGAGCGACCACAGGCGTGCCACGGTGGCGATGAGCGTGACGAGGGCGGGAAGGCCCCAGGAGTAGAGCCGCAGCTTGGCCGGCGTGTCCACCGTTCGCGCGAACCAACGGTCCAGTCGCGAGCCTGTCGGTTCGGCCACCGCCCAGCGCTCGGCGGTTGTCGAAGGCGCGGCAGTCACGACGGCAATGCTAGGGCGCAATGCTATGACTGGACACGTGATCATCCTCGCGGCGACGCCCATCGGCAACCTCGGCGACGCCTCGCGTCGGCTCGTGGAGACGCTCGAACGCGTGCAGGTGGTCGCCGCCGAAGACACGCGAGTCGCGCAGCGTCTGCTGCACGGGCTGGGGGTCGCCAACCGGCCGAAGCTCGTGGCGCTGCACGACTACAACGAGCGCGACCGGTCGAGCGACCTTGTTCTGCAAGCGCGCGACACCGACGTGCTTGTGCTCTCGGATGCCGGCATGCCGACGGTCTCCGATCCCGGCTTCCACCTTGTCGTGGCAGCCGCTGCCGCCGACGTGCCTGTCACGGTCATCCCTGGGCCCAGCGCCGTGCTCACCGCGCTTGCCGTCTCCGGCCTGCCCACCGACCGGTTCACGTTCGAGGGGTTCCTGCCCCGCAAGGCGGGGGAGCGCGCATCCCTGCTCGGAGCACTCGCCGACGAGCTGCGCACCATGGTGTTCTTCGAGTCGCCAAACCGTCTCGCCGACTCGCTCGCCGCCATGGTGCACGCGTTCGGGGCATCCAGACGCGCGGTCGTGTGCCGTGAGCTGACGAAGCTTCACGAGGAGGTGCGGCGCGGCACGGTTCAGGAGCTGGCCGCGTGGGCGGCCGATGGCGTGCGGGGCGAGATCGTGGTGGTGGTCGCGGGCGCAATCGCGCGCACCGTCGACCTGGGCACCGGCGTTCAAGAGGTGCTCCTGCTCACCGGCACGGGCGAGAGCTTGAAGGATGCCTCGGCATCCGTGGCGGCCGCGACCGGACTCTCGAAGCGGGCTCTCTACGAGGCTGCGCTCCGCGCCAGAGGCTAAGCGGCCCGCGGCCTCATCGCCCCTCCATCCGCGCTGGCCGTCCGTGCCGCGGCGAAAACAGCAGGTATTCGCTCTTCACGCCGACAACAGCAGGATTTCGGCTGTTCCGGGCGACGTCTGCTGTCCTCAGACGTCGGCCGGCGGTACGACAGGCGCGGGATACGTGATGTTCCCGTCGCAACGCCGGCACCGGTTTCAATCAGTCTCGTCCCCCTGGGGTGTCGTGCCTAGCATGGGAGTGCGGACCAGTGCGGGGCTTCGAGGGGGAGGCGGCACATGAGTACAGAGGCACAATCGACGACAGGCGCCGAGACGCGGCCGGACGCGGGTGCCGCAGGCGGGTCCGAAATGCGCACGGACGCGGAACCGCACAACGGAACCGAGGTCGATGAACGCGCAGCGCGCGAGACGGCTGAGGCGGCACGCGAGACCGAGTGGGCGCGGCCGAGTTTCGCCAAGGGCATCTATCTGGGCGACTTCGACCTGTCGTTGATCCATCCGCATCCACGCGGCGATGCCGACGACATCGCCCGCGGTGAGGAGTTCCTGTCCCGGCTGAGGGCGGTGTGCGAGACGTTCGACGGCGCGCGGATCGAACGTGAGGCACGCATCCCCGACGAGTACATAGCCGCTCTGTCTGAGCTGGGCGTCTTCGGCATGAAGATCCCGCAAGGCTACGGCGGCCTCGGGCTGAGCCTGCTGTACTACGGGCGCGCGCTGATGCTGATCGGATCGGTGCATCCGAGCATCGGCGCGCTCGTGTCTGCACACCAGTCCATCGGTGTTCCCGAGCCGGTGAAGCTCTTCGGGTCGGAAGCGCAGAAGAAGGCGTACCTGCCACGCTGCGCCGCGGGCGCCATCTCCGCGTTCCTGCTGACCGAGCCGGACGTCGGTTCCGATCCGGCGAGAATGACCGCGACCGCGACGCCGACCGACGACGGCACGGCATACCTCCTCGACGGTGTGAAGCTCTGGACGACCAACGGCGTCATCGCCGAACTCCTCGTCGTCATGGCACGCGTGCCCGAGCACGATGGCCAGCCTGGGGGCATCACGGCGTTCGTCGTGGAGGCGGACTCACCGGGCATCACGGTCGAGCACCGCAACGTTTTCATGGGCTTGAAGGGCATCGAGAACGGCGTCACCCGCTTCCACCGCGTGCGGGTGCCGGCCGAGAACCGGCTAGGCCGCGAGGGCCAAGGGCTCAAGATCGCGCTGACCACGCTGAACACCGGTCGCCTCTCCATTCCCGCACTGTGCGCCGGCGCCGGAAAGTGGTCGCTGAAGATCTCTCGCGAATGGTCGGCCGCACGCGTGCAGTGGGGTCGTCCGGTTGCGCAGCACGAGGCCGTCGGCAAGAAGATCGCCTTCATCGCCGCCACCGCGTTCGCGCTCGAGGCGGTTTTCGAGCTGTCGGCCGAGCTCGCGGACTCGGGCATGAAGGATGTGCGCATCGAGGCGGCGCTTGCCAAGCTCTGGTCGAGCGAGATGGGCTATCTCGTCGCCGACGAGCTCGTGCAGATCCGCGGAGGTCGCGGCTACGAGACCGCCGACTCCTTGCGGGCCCGAGGCGAGCGCGCCGTGGCCGCCGAGCAGCTGACTCGTGATCTGCGCATCAACCGCATCTTCGAGGGATCCACGGAGATCATGCACCTGGTGATCGCGCGTGAAGCCGTGGATGCGCACCTCAAGGCAGCGGGCGACCTCGCGTCGCCGGATGCCGATCTGCGCGCCAAAGCGATGGCTGCAGCGAAGGCGAGCGGCTTCTATGCGAAGTGGTTGCCGTCGCTCGTCGCGGGCAAGGGCAACGAACCGGGCGCCTACGGAGAGTTCGGACCGCTCGCGGCCCATCTGCGCTACATCGAACGCTCATCTCGCAAGCTCGCCCGCTCCACGTTCTATGGAATGGGCAGGTGGCAGGCCGCGCTCGAACACAAGGAGGCGTTCCTCGGCCGCGTCGTCGACATCGGTGCCGAGTTGTTCGCGATGGCAGCATCGTGCACGCGCGCGGAGATGATCAAGTCCGGGGACCCGCAGCGCGGCCGGTCGGCATACCAACTCGCCGGCGCGTTCTGCGGTCAGGCGAGGCACCGCATCGACGTGTTGTTCCGCGAGCTGTGGGACAACACCGACGACGTGGACCGCAAGCTGACCGCCCGGGTGATGAACGGCGACTTCACGTGGCTGGAAGAAGGCGTGATCGACGCGTCCGAGGGAACCGGTCCGTGGATCGCCGACACCTCTTCAGATGAAAGTGAGCCGACGGGCACGGCGAACGAGAGCGTGCACCGCCGTTACCGGTGATGGTTCACTCTCGGCGCCGTCGTGGAGCGACGTGACCTACGCCGATGTCAGCGACCAGCTCCACTCGTAAACGCCGGGCCGCACGATGAACTCGGGCAGGGCATCCGGTCCGACGGAGGCGCTGCCGAGACCGCGGTGGGCGATGTCGGCCCGCACGATGGTCTCGTCGCGTCGCGGAAGCTCCCATGAGTGCCCCGTGGTCTCCAGGTCGCGAACGCTCTGATGCGACGCCGAGAACAGCACGGGCTCGGAGAACCGCAGCAGCACCTCGCGCGTGCCGTCGCCGAGCGAAGCGGCCGTCACCCCGGTGCGCCCGCCGTTCTCCTGCGGCCGCACGTACGGCGTCTGCAGATCGTCGACCGTTGACTCCCACCTGCCCAGCAGCCCCGACGACCTCCGGTCCGGATAGGTCTCGTGCGGTCCGTCGCCGAGCCAGGTCACGTGCTCGAAGCCGGGCGCGAGCGCGAACTCGACACCCACGCGGGGAACATCGGGCAGCGATTCGGGCACGACGACCCTTTCGTGGAACTCCAGCGCGCCACCGGATGCCCGCACCCGCTGGATGTGCTCGACCACGTGCCCGGTCGGGGTGGTGTAGCGCGACGTGATGACCGTCGCGTCGCCATCGCGCTCAACGGCCTCGACACTGCGCTCGGCGTCCCGGAGCCCCGTGGCCTCCAGCCGCTGGCCGAGCGGGATCGCCTTGTCGTTGTCGGTGAGCGCGCGCCAGAACTGCAGCACGGGACCGCCGGCGAGCAGCGGATGCCGCACAACCCCGGCGTCGTCGAGTTCGACGACGTCGACCGAGGGAGTGTCGCCGTCCGCTTCGATCGATCGAGCCGACACCGACGCAGACGCGAGGACCGGATCCGTGTCCGCTCCGGTACGCACCTCCAGCACAGCGAGCTCGGTGCCCGCCGCGGCCCACAGCGTGTCGGCCGCGGTACGCACGGTGATGCGCAGCGCGAGCGCGCCGGTCTTCGTCAGCCCGCTCACCAGCGCCTCGGGCAACGAGACCTCCGCGGTCTCGCCCACCTCTGCGGAGGCATCCAGCCGCACGGCTTCCGTCACGCCGTCCACGCGTGCCACCGCTGCCTCGACGACCAGGCCATCGAACGACGCGAACGTCTGCCGGTTCAACAGACGAAACGATCCCGCGAGCGCGGCGTCGGCATCCGAGACCACCTCGACAGGTGAGAACACCCTGCGCACCTCGTACATCACCGGGTGCGGTGAGCCGTCGGGGAACAGCAGCCCGTCGATGCAGAAGTTGCCGTCGTTCGGCTCGTCGCCGAAGTCGCCGCCATAGCGGTAGTGGCCGTCTCCGTCCGGGTCGAGGCCGTGGTCCTTCAACTCCCAGATGAACCCGCCCTGCAGCCCGGGGGTCGTGCGGATCGCGTTCCAGTAGTCGTCGAACGAGCCGTTCGAGTTGCCCATCGCGTGGCTGTACTCGCACATGATGAGCGGCCGGTCGGCGCGCTCGCTCGTCGCATACCCGACGATCGCGTCGATGGGCGGGTACATGGGACACACGATGTCGGTCTGCGAGTGCCCGCCGTACCAGTCCTTTGCGATCGCGCCCTCGTAGTGCACGGGCCTCGTCGCGTCGTAGCCGCGCACCCAGCCGGCCGCGGCATCCTGGTTGACCCCTGACCCGCTCTCGTTGCCGAGCGACCAGATGATGATGCTCGCGTGGTTCTTGTCGCGCAGCACCATGCGCGACACCCGGTCGACGAACTGGCCGAGATACCTCGGGTCGTCGCACAGCGACCACGCCCAGTCGTGGGCCTCGACGTCGGCCTCGTCGATCACATAGAAGCCGTATTCGTCGGTGAGGTCGTAGAACGCGGGATCGTTCGGATAGTGCGAGGTTCGGATCGCATTGAAGCCCCACCGCTTGAGGCTGCGCAGCTCCGTCGCGATCTGCTCCCGCGTGACCGTTCGCCCGGTGTGCGGATCGAACTCGTGCCTGTTGACGCCCTGCAGCATGATGCGCTGGCCGTTCACAAGCAGATCCCGCCCGGAGATCTCGACTCGGCGGAAGCCCACGCGAAGCTCCGCGGTGTCGAGGACGGCACCGTCGGCATCCACCAGCTCGACGGTCAGCGGATACAGCGCGGGCGTCTCGGCCGTCCAGGGCGAGACACCGGGAACGACGATCGAGAGACCGGCGTGCCCGTCCGGTGCGGGAAAGTTGAGGGCCGTGGCCGTCGCAGCGAGCGTGCGCACCGGCTCGGGCAGGGGCACACGTGCCGCGTTCTTGGCGTGCAGTGAGAACACGTTCTCGTCGAGCGGAACCTGCGAGAGCAGTTCCTGCGTGTGGCCGTCCTCCGGGTCGACGACGAGTCGGGTCGACACGGGCGCCGAGACGGGCGCCGGTACGGATTCCATGCCGAGACGGGTCCGAACGCTCAGCCCGTTCGGCGTCACGTCGTCCGGCGCGCCCACCTCGGCATCCAGGTCGAGCCGTCCGTCACCGGATGCCGCATCGAAGTCCGCGACGACGCGCACGTCGCGCAGGAACACGCGGGGCGTCGCGTAGAGCCGAACGCCGCGGGTGATGCCGCCCAGCCACCACTGGTCCTGGTCTTCGATGTAGCTTGCGTCCGACCACTTCACGACGGTCAGTTCGACATCGTTCTCTCCTGACACCACCAGGTCGCTGACGTCGAACTCGGCCGCCAACCGGCTGCCCTTGCTCGCCCCCGCCTGCACGCCGTTCACGCGAACGAGCAGCACGCTCTCTGCCGCTCCCACGCTGAGTACGACGCGGCGGTCGGCCCAGTCGTCTGGCAGCGTGAACGTGCGACGGTACACACCCGTCGGGTTGTGCTCGGGCGCCCGCGGGGGAGAGTCGGGGAAGGGCATCCGGATGTTCAGGTACTGCGGCAGGTCACCGCTGTCCTGCATGGTCCAGGTGCCAGGCACGACGATGTCGCGCCACTCGTCACCCGGCTGCGCCTCGGGGCTGGGCAGAAGCTGAAACGCCCACGTGCCGTCCAGGTCGAGAACGTCGGCGAGCTGCGCACCATCGAAACCCGCCGTGCGCGGCACGGCGTGCGTCTGCTCCCGGCCGACGGATGTGACCTGCGGATGCCGCCACAGCGCGGCCGCGGATCCCTCGAGTGACGCGGACATCGGAGCTCCTTCGGTCGAGGCTGCGCCGATCGGGCGGACCGGCCATGTGCGAATTTATGCGATTTCGTGGGCTCGCGCACGGCCCGGATCGCACTGAGTGCCAAGGAGGCCATGGTGGTAGGCGCTTTCCCAGTCCTGACGCGGTGCCGTTCTCGACGTTCCTGTGGCTCATTCGTTACTTGCGCAAGCCCGATGGGCGAATATGATCGGGATTGTGCGGTTTTGCACACCCCCTGCACGTTACAAAGGAGTCAACATGCAAGAGCTCAACGGGGATCATGGGATCGCCCGCCGCACCCTGCTGAAGGGCGCCGGAGTCGGAGCGCTCGGACTGGGCGCGGTTCCGCTGCTGGCAGCCTGTACAGGCACCACGTCCGGAGGGGGCTCCTCGGGCGGTGGAAAGACGCTCTCGTTCGGATCCAACGCCTCCGACCCGGTCCCGAAGAAGGCTTACGCCTCGTTCGTCAGCGCCTTCGAGAAGAAGTCCGGCGACAAGGTCACCGTCAACACGGTCGACCACAACGGATTCCAGAACAAGATCAACAACTACCTGCAGGGCAGCCCCGACGACGCATTCACGTGGTTCGCCGGTTACCGCATGCAGTACTACGCGAAGAAGGGCCTCGTCGCCGACGTCACCGACGTCTGGGACAAGATCGGCAGCAACTTCTCCTCCGCACTGAAGAAGGCGTCGACGGGCGAGGACGGCAAGCAGTACTTCGTGCCGAACTACAACTACCCATGGGGCTTCTTCTACCGCAAGTCGTTCTGGCAGTCGAAGGGCTACCAGGTTCCGACGACCTTCGACCAGCTCGAGACGCTGTGCAAGCAGATGCAGGCCGACGGCATCATCCCGATCCAGTTCGCCGACAAAGACGCATGGCCCGCCTGCGGCACGTTCGACTACATCAACATGCGCACCAACGGCTACCAGTTCCACGTCGACCTCTGCGCGCACAAGGAGTCCTGGAACCAGAAGAAGGTGCAGGACGTCTTCGACAACTGGAAGATCCTGCTGCCCTACCAGGACCCCGACGCGCTCGGCCTGACCTGGCAGGATGCCGCGCAGAAGCTCGCGCAGAACAAGTCGGGCATGATGCTGCTCGGCTCGTTCATCACGCAGCAGTTCACCGACCCGACGGTGCTCGCCGACATCGACTTCTTCCCGTTCCCGTCGATCGCGGTCGAGGGACAGGATGCCGTCGAGGCACCCATCGACGGGCTCATGCTCTCCAAGAAGGGCGGCCAGAACCAGGCCGCGCGCGACATGCTGCAGTACATGGGCACGGGCGCCGGCCAGGAGGCCTACTACTCGGTGGACAAGTCCAACATCATGACCGCGAAGGATGCCGACACCTCCGGGTACAGCGCCTTCACCAAGAAGCTGGGCGGCATCATCGCCGACGCGAAGTTCATCAGCCAGTTCTTCGACCGCGACGCGTTGCCCGCGATGGCATCCAATGTTCTCGAGCCTGCGATGCAGACGTTCATCAAGAACGGCAGCATCGACCTGAGCAACATCGAGTCGCAGGCGAAGACGCTGTACGCGGCTGAATAGCCGAAAGCGAAGCGTTCGTCATGGCGGTCACGTCTGCAGACACGCAGAAGACCGTCGCTTCCGGGCGGGGTAAGGCCCCCGCCCGGAAGCGAGGTCGCCTGCGTCAGTTCACGCGCCGAGACCTGGTCACGCTGTCGATCATGGTGGGCATCCCCACCCTGATCCAGCTTGTCCTCGTCTGGTTGCCCACCCTGTTCTCCGTCGGCTTGTCGTTAGTTCGATGGAACGGCCTCGACTTCAGCGACATGAAGTGGGCCGGACTGAGCAATTACCAGTACATCTTCCAGGACTACACGCCGTTCTGGCCTGCGGTGCTGCACAACATAATCTGGCTGCTCTTCCTCGGCGTCATTGGAACGCCGCTGGGTCTGCTGCTCGCGGTGCTGCTCGACCAGGCCATCCGCGGCAGCCGCGTCTACCAGAGCATCTTCTTCGTTCCAGTGATGCTCTCGCTCGCGCTGATCGGCATCATCTGGCAGCTGTTCTACTCGCAAGACAACGGCCTGCTGAACTTCCTGCTCGGCACGGCAGGCACACCGCATGCGGTGGACTGGCTGGGTAATCCGAGCGTCAACCTCTGGGCGGCCATGGTGGCCGCCACCTGGCGACATGCCGGCTACGTCATGATCCTGTATCTGGCCGGGCTGAAGAGCGTCGACCCCGGTCTGCGCGAAGCGGCTTCGCTCGACGGCGCCAACGGCTGGCAGGCGTTCTTCCGCGTCGTCTTCCCGGCGATGAAGCCCACCAACATCATCATCGTCGTCATCACGATCATCGAGTCGCTTCGTGCGTTCGACATCGTCTACGTCATCAACAAGGGCACGAACGGCCTCGAGCTGCTCAGCGTGCTCGTCATCCAGAACCTGGTAGGTGAAGGGCAGGTGATCGGGGTCGGATCGGCGCTCGCCGTCGTTCTCCTGGTCATCTCGCTCGTGCCCATCGTGTTCTACCTGGCCCGCACCTTCCGGAGGGAGAAAGAATGACCGCCACGACCACGTCGGTCCGTATCCCGCCGCACGCGCCGGCATCCGCCCGCCGGAAGAAGAATCACCACTGGGGCACCCTCGTCTTCATCCTCGTGATGGTGATCATGTGGTTGCTCCCACTGGTGTGGGCGCTGTACACGTCGCTTCGGCCCAAGGCCGACACCGACAAATTCGGCTACTTCTCGATCGGGGGCACGTTCAACTTCCAGAACTACATCGACGCGTGGAACCAGGGCGGCTTTCCGACCTACTTCGGCAACTCGGTCATCATCACCGTTCCCTCGGTGCTGCTGATCCTGTTCTTCGCCTCGATGATGGCGTTCGCGGTCTCGCGCTTCAGTTGGCGGTTCAACGTCACCCTGCTGATCATGTTCACTGCTGGCAACCTGTTGCCTCCGCAGGTGCTCGCGGCGCCACTGTTCGAGCTGTTCAAGCACACCACGCTGCCGTACTTCATAAGCGACTCCGGCTCGCTGCTGAACACCTACGTCAGCGTCATCGCGGTGAACACGGCATTCCAGATCGGTTTCTGCACGTTCGTGCTGTCCAACTTCATGAAGGCCATACCGCATGAGCTCACCGAGGCTGCGAGGGTCGACGGTGCGAGCGTCTGGCGGCAGTACTGGAACATCATCCTGCCCCTGACCAGGCCCGCTCTCGCGGCCCTTGGCACGCTCGAGGTCATCTTCATCTACAACGACTACTTCTGGCCGTTGATCTTCATCCAGTCAGGCGACCGGCTGCCGGTGACCACCGCCATCAACAATCTGCAGGGCCAGTTCCTCTCGAACTACAACCTGCTGGCGGCGGGCGCGATGATCACCGTCATCCCCACGCTCGTCATCTATCTGGTGCTGCAACGGCAGTTCGTGGCCGGCCTCACCCTGGGCGCGAGCAAGGGATAGCCCCATGATGCTCGCTGCCGCGCGTCAAAGCGCGATCGTCACGCGCGCCCGCGAACGGGGCACAGTGCGAGTCACGGAGCTCGCCGCCCAGTTCGAGGTGAGCGAGATGACGGTGCGCCGTGACATCGACGTGCTCGTCTCCAGCGGCCTGCTGGAGCGCGTGCACGGCGGTGCGACCCTGCCGGGGGGAGGACTGAGCACCGACGAGCCCGGCTTCGAGTCGAAGATCGTGCGCGAGGAGCAGGAGAAGCTTGCGATAGCGCGGGAGGCGGCATCCCTGGTGCGCCCGGGGAGCGCCATAGGCATCAGCGCGGGAACCACTACCTGGCGTCTCGCGTCGCTGCTTGCGAACGGTCCGCTGGAGTGCACTGTGGTGACGAACTCGGTGCAGGTGGCGAGCGCGCTCTACCCGCGAGCCGCAAGTGGACAGGGGCACGTCATCCTGACCGGCGGCGAACGGACGCCCTCTGATGCCCTGGTCGGCCCGATCGCGATCTCCGCCCTTCGGCAGTTGCACCTCGACTTCCTCTTCCTCGGCGTGCACGGCATGGACGAGCGCGAGGGGTTCACCACGCCCAACCTGCTCGAGGCGGAAACCGATCGAGCCTTCGTCGCAGCGGCACGCCGCGTGGTGGTGCTGGCCGACCATACGAAATGGGGAACAGTAGGAATGTCCACCATCGCCGAGCTCGACGAGGCCGCTGTGGTGATCAGTGACGACGGCCTGAGCCGCCACGCGCGTGAGGTGCTCTCCGCGCGTGCCGGTGAGTTGCGCGTCGTCACCGAGGAATCGACTCGTACGCGATCGGAGGCCGCATCATGATCGACCGTCTGTACCTGCGTTCTGCAGGGGTGAGCATCCTGCTCGACCTGCGCGACGGCGACGCCCGCGTGGCGCACTGGGGAGCCGATCTGGGGGAGCACGCGCCGGATGCCGTAGCGCTCGAGCCCTCTGTGCCGAACTCGGCATCGGATGAGCCGTCGCCGGTTTCGCTGATTCCGCAGGGTTCGAGGGGATGGCGCGGAACCCCCGGGATCTCCGGCGACCGCGAGTCGAGGTCCTACTCACTCCGGCTCGTGCTGCAGAACGTCGAGGCGGACGATGCGCGCGCCGTGCTGACGCTGAGCGACGAGGCGGCAGGCGTCGTCGTGCGAAGCACGCTCGCGCTCGAGCCGTCCGGGCTGCTGCTGATCGATAACGAACTCGAGAACGCCGGTGAGGGCGAGTTCAGGGTGGCATCCCTCGACACGACGCTCCCCGTGCCGTCGCAGGCGACGGAGGCGCTCGATCTCACGGGGCGCTGGGCCAGGGAGAAGCACCCGCAGCGCAGGCACATCGACCAGGGAACGTGGGTTCGCGACGGCAGGCATGGCCGCACCGGGCACGATTCGACGCTGGTCATCGCCGCAGGGACTCCCGGTTTCGGTTGGCGCTCGGGCGAGGTCTGGGCGCTGCACCTGGGCTGGAGCGGCGATCACACCAGTCGAGTCGAGCGCTCAGGTGACGGGCAGAAGGTGGTCGCGGTCGGCGAGCTGCTGCATTCGGGCGAGCTCGTGCTCACGCCTGGCGAGGTCTACCGTGCACCGCGTGCGTTCGCTTCGTACTCCGCCCACGGGCTCGACGGGATCAGCGCGAGCTTCCACGAATGGATGCGAGCCAGGCCGCAGCATCCCTCGTCGCCGCGGCCCGTCGTTCTCAACACGTGGGAGGCGGTGTACTTCAACCACGACCTGAACGTGCTGAAGCAGCTGGCCGACTCGGCGGCCGAGCTCGGCGTCGAGCGGTTCGTGCTCGACGACGGTTGGTTCGTGGGCCGCAGGGACGACACCGCAGGACTCGGCGACTGGTTCGTCGACCCCGATGTGTGGCCGCAGGGCCTCACGCCCCTGACCGACCACGTGAAGTCTCGCGGCATGCAGTTCGGTCTGTGGGTCGAGCCCGAGATGATCAACGAGGACTCCGACCTGGCGCGCGCGCATCCTGACTGGATCTCAGGGCCCGGCGACCGTCTCTCGTTGCGCTGGCGGCACCAGCAGGTGCTCGACCTCGTGAACCCGGATGCCTGGGACTACATCTACGAGCGCCTCGACGCCCTGCTCACCGAGTACCCGATCGACTACCTGAAGTGGGACCAGAACCGTGACCAGCTCGAGCTCGGACACGACGGCACGTCGTCGACGCATGAGCAGACACTCGCCGCGTATCGCATGTTCGACGCGCTTCGTGCCGCGCATCCTGACGTGGAGATCGAGAGCTGTTCCTCGGGTGGCGCCCGCGTGGACCTGGGCATTCTGCAGCGCACCGACCGGGTGTGGGCATCCGACACCAACGACGCGCTCGAGCGTCAGACGATCCAGAGGTGGACCGGCCTCGTTCTGCCGCCGGAGCTCGTCGGCTCGCACGTCGGCCCGGGCACCTCTCACACCACCCGGCGTACGCACGCACTGTCGTTTCGTGCGATCACGGCCCTGTTCGGCCACTTCGGTGTGGAGTGGGACGTGCGTCGGCTCACGGATTCGGAGCGGGCCGAGCTCGGTGGCGCGATCGAGTTCTACAAGGCGCAGCGCGGCCTGATCCACAGCGGACGGGCAGTCCGCATCGACCGGCCGGACGACACGGATACGGCGTACGGCGTGGTGGCGCAGGACCGTTCTCGCGCACTCGTCGTGTACGGGGCACTGGCCACCTCGGCCGACGAGGCGCCGTCGCGGCTGCGTATCCCCGGGCTCGACCCGGGGCGCGTCTATCGTGTGTCGCCCGGGCTTCCTGTCGACAGGCACGGTGTGGCGCACCGTTCCCTTCCGGCCTGGGTCAAGGCTGACGGCGTCACCATGAGCGGTCGTGCGCTCGAGGTCGTCGGGCTCGCCATGCCCGGGCTTCACCCTGAACACGCGATCGTGCTCGAGGTGGCGGCCGAGTAGAAGCGACGGCTCGCCGATTGACGATTCCGGTCAATCCTCGCGACAAAGCGTGATGCAAGCCTCACGCTCGAGGTATGTCCATCACGATTCCTGTGGGGAAGTCCGAGTTCGACTTCGCGGTATCCCACGTGGCAGAGCTCGTTGCGGCGTTGCACGTCTATTCGGAGTCCGGTCACCATCCCGAACGACGGGCATGGGCCGAGCGCGTCCGCGACATCCTCAGCCCCGAGCTGTCGGAGCAGATCGCGGCCAGCGACTATCTCTGGAGGGTGTCGCGCCCCGACATTTTCCTGCCAGCCTCTGACGGATCGAGCCTGTCCGATGAACTGGATGCGATAGACCGGCTTTCGAACGAGGACTGGGTAAAGAGCGTTCTCATCACGTTCAGCTGTGGAACCCTCCGCATGCGCGCGGACCTCGGATCACCGCTGACCGACCACCGTGCAGGCAGCGAAGCCCGAGAGCGGGCGGCTGCGAGGGGTCCGCAAGCGCTTGGATTCGTCGAGTCGGTCATTGCCGACCCGGAAGGGGCCCGCCGTCGAATGCGCGAGGTGGTCACCGGGTTCGACCAGGAGATCTTCGCGCAGGAGTGGTCGACGCTCGGTGCGGCCATCAACGCCGAGGCGCGGGGGAGGCGCGACGTACTCGGCGTTGTCGGCCCTGCACCGACACTGGCCGGCATGTCCATGGCGCTCACCCTGGTAGGCGACGCCGTGGTGGTGGACAAGTTGCAGGATGCTCGCGCAAGCGGCGCCTCGGGGCTCACGTTCCTTCCCACGGTGATGGGAGACCCACACATACTCGTGGCGTACGCGCCCGGCCGCCGGCCTGTCGTGCAGTATCCGGTTCATCGCGGCGTCGGTTCACCTGAGGCATCCCTGGATCGCGTGCAGGACATGCTTGCCGCTCTGGATCATCCGTTGCGCCTCCGTCTTCTGCGAAGCCTCGTGCGGGGCACTCGCACGACCGCCGAGCTTGCACAGAGCTGGGATGTGTCGGCGCCAGAGGTATCCCGGCATCTGGCGCTGCTCCGCGACGCGGGCCTCGTCACTTCGCGCCGCGACGGGCGGTTCGTGCGCTACCGCGCAGACGCCGTGGTCCTCCAGCGACTGGGCTCCGATCTCTTGTCAGGACTCCTGCGATGAGCGGCGAGGCCCTCCGGGTCCGCGGTGGCCAGCCGAGCACGGGCTCTTGGTGGCGTGTCGCTCGCTCGTGGAGAGTGCTGTTGCGCGGATCGGATGCCTCGTCGCTCGCTCGCGACGAGCGGATCCGTCGCTTTGAACTGCAGAGACAGCTCGAGTGCGAACGTGATCGTGCCATGCGGCGCCTCTACGGCTGGCGGTGATGGGTGCGTCAGTTCTGCACCGCTTCCGTCTCATTACGCCCATCGTGATCCACGGTTCTCCACGTGTCACTTCTCCGTTGCCTCTCGTCTTCCGCTCGGTTCTTCCGCTGCTGCGTTTCTTCGCGGTCAGGGTTGTGCATAGGGGCGCCGGAGTGTCGGTGGTGGGGCGTAGGTTCGAAGGTATGTACGAACCCGATGTGATTGTTTCCGCGGAGGTTGAGGACGTGCCGTGGTGGGAGGATCCGGAGTTGCCGTCTTCGGCCGCGGAGATGGCGTGTTCTGCTGCGCTTGTGTCTGCGGAGGTGGTGTTGGGGTTCGTGTTGGGTGATGCGGTGGGGTCGCAGACGGTGGTGTATCAGCAGGCGGCCAGGCAGGTGTTCGCGATCCGGGACGCGTTTCGGATCGCCCGGCAGAATCCGCGCATTTATGTACCGGTCGGCATGAGGGATCGGGATCCGCGGGTGGATGAGGTGGATTTCGCGCAACGGTCGGTCGCGTTCGATCTGGCGCAACGGTTGCAGGTGAGTGAGAACGTGGTGCGTTCGATGGCGTTCCAGGGCGAGGTGCTGTCGGCCTCTTTGCCCGGTCTGTGCGGGCTGTTCATGGCTGGTCTCATCTCGCCGCAGCATGCCAGGGCTGCGGTGGAAGCCTCGGTCGGGCTTCCGGATCAGGCGGCGTTTGAGGCGTTTGACGCGAAGCTGACCGGGATCGCGGAACGGGTAAGGGCAGGTGAGTTCGCCCGTCGCTGCCGGTTGTTGCGGGAACGGTTGTGTGCTGACACGGTGCAGGAACGGCATCAGGAAGCGCTGCGCTGCCGCCGGGTGGTGGTGGAGCCGGCCGAGGATGCCATGGCCTGGCTGCACCTGTACGGGCCGATCGTGCAGATCGCGCAAGCCGAAGCCGCACTCACCGCCGCAGCACGCCGCCTCCACACGAGGGAGGGTGAGTCGCGCACCCTTGATCAGTTGCGGGCCGACCTCGCCCTGCACTTCCTCACCGCCAACGGCAGCGCAGGTGCCGGTAGCACGGGCGGCACGGGCAGCAGCGCTGGTGTCAGCGGCCGGAGCGGCACGGGCGGGTCTGCCGGTAACGGTGTGCAGCCGGTGGTGTTGATGGATGCTGACGGCCGGTTCGCGGAACTCCTCGGCTACGGGCCGATCCCAGCCCAGACCGCGGGTCGCGTGTTACGGGATGCTCCCGCGTTCCGCAAAGTGGTCGCTGATCCGGGCTCCCCGGCCGGGTTGAACCTGGATGCCAGACGATACCGGCCAACCCCTGACCAGAAACGGTGGCTGACGATCAGGTACGGGCTCGACGACGACGCCGCACCCTACCTGGCTACCGGGGTCACCAGCGGGGGTGAGATCGACCACGTCATCGAATGGCAACACGGTGGCACCACCGAGGTGACCAACCTGGTCCCACTGAAACCACGACTGCACCGACTCAAAACCGTCACCCGGATCCGCATCGACCCCAAACCCGACGGCGGCATCCGAGTGCGAACACCCACCGGCCACGACACCGACCCACCACCCTTCTAACAGGCAGGGCCACTTCTAGGTGCCGAGCGAGCGCTGCGCCGGCGAGCGCTGCCGCATGCTGCCAGGGTCGCCGCTCGCTGCCGCGCGCTGCCGCACGCGCCGCACGCTGCTGCGCGCACGCTGCTGCGCGCACGCTGATTCGACCCTGTCGTCGCCGCAGACGACAATGGAGCGCGGACGCGAGGAGGCGTGATGACCGACGACGAGAAGGTTCCGCACGACGAAGTGGCTGACCGGTACGAAGACGGCATCGTCACCGATTTCAGCACCAGGATGAGCTATTCGTCATACCTGGGCCTCGACATGCTGCTCGCCGCACAGCATCCGGTGAGCCGCCCTGAGCACCACGACGAACTGCTGTTCATCGTTCAGCATCAGACCACCGAGCTGTGGCTGAAGCTCGTTCTGCACGAGCTCACCGATGCGTGCAGGCTGCTTCGTGACGATCAGCTGCAGCCTGCGCTCAAGCGCATCGCTCGCGTGAAGCACATCCAGCGCACGCTGACCGACCAGTGGTCGGTTCTCGCCACGCTGACGCCGACGGAGTACGCCCAATTCCGCGGGTTCCTCGGCAACTCGTCTGGCTTCCAGTCCTGGCAGTACCGTGCTGTCGAGTTCACGCTCGGCAACAAGGATGCCCGCATGCTGCAGGTCTTCGAGAGCGACCATGCCGCGCACGAGCTGCTCGCGGGCATCCTGGCCGCCCCGACGCTCTACGACGAGTTCCTGCGCCATCTCGCACGTGCCGGCTTCGCGGTGCCCGAGTCGGTGCTCGAGCGAGATGTGACGAAGGCATACCGCATGCATGATGAACTCATGCCCGTCATTCGCGAGATCTACGAGAAGGCCGACGAGCACTGGTCGGCGTACGAAGCGTGCGAAGAGCTTGTCGACCTGGAGGAGAACTTCCAGTTGTGGCGGTTCAGGCACTTGAAGACCGTGCAGCGCACGATCGGCATGAAGACCGGCACCGGGGGTTCGAGCGGAGCCCCGTTCCTGCAGAAGGCGCTCGACATCGTGTTCTTCCCTGAGCTGTACGCGGTGCGCACCCAGATCGGAGCAACGGCGTGAGAGACGGAGCCCGATGCTAGAGGAAGGCCAGATCGTCGCGTTCGAGGGTGCATGGACCGGGTCGTTCCGCGGTCGAAGCTCGTACATGCTGCGTGATGGCCTGCTGCACCCGGCTCCCATCGACGCCGATCCCGACCTCGCCGTGCCAGGCACGCTGTTCCCGCGACTGACCGACCACCACGTACACCTCGAACTCATCGACCCCGAGCCTCTGCTCGACGGCGGCATCACCCACGTCGTCGACCTCGGGGGAGACCCGGCCATGACGGGGAGACTGCGCAGGGATGCCGCATTCCCCGGCTCGACGCTGCCCGACATCCATATCGCAGGCGCCTTCCTCACTTGCAATGGCGGCTACCCGAGCGGCAGGCAGTGGGCATCCGATGCCGCAGTGGTCGAGTTGAGCGATCCGGAGGAGGCCGAGACCGTCGTGCGCGCACAGGCGGCAGCCGGAGCATCCGTGATCAAGGTCACGCTCAACGGCGCGGCCGGACCCGTGCCCTCGCCCGAACTGCTCGCCGCCATCGTCACGGCAAGCCGCGGTGAAGGCGTACCGGTTGCCGCGCACGTTGAGGGGGAGGGTATGACGTCGAGAGCGCTGGATGCCGGCGTCAACGTGATCACGCACGCGCCGTTCACCGAGCACCTCGACGCCGACCTCGTCGCCCGCATGTCCAGAGCGGGCACGGCCGTCATCTCCACCCTCGATATCCACGGCTGGGGCGAAGCCACACCCGAGTTCGAGACGGCTCTCGACAATGTCCGGCACCTCGCCGCGGCGGGCGTTCGCGTGCTCTACGGAACAGACCTCGGCAACGGTCCGCTGCCGTCGGGCGTCAACGCGCGCGAGCTCGCTGCGCTCGCCTCTGCGGGCCTCGACAGGGAGTCCCTCGTCGCCGGCATCGCGGGCGCCTCGCACGGCGACACGGTGGGGCCGCGACTCGCCTGGGTGCCTGGTGCGCCACCCGAGGGCGCCTCCGAGACGGCTCACTGGCTTTCGAGGGCGCGTGCCACCACCATCGACTACCTGGAGGAGACGCTGGAATGACGAGACGCTCAGGAAGGGCAGCGCGATGACGGCACCCGATCCCTTCCTCGCCTACGCGCGCAGGGCAGATCGCAGCGACGGGCTCGCGCACTTCCGCTCGAGGTTCGTCGACTCAGAGGGCCTTGTCGCCTACTTCGACGGAAACTCCCTCGGCAGGCCCACCGAAGCGAGCGTGGAGCGCGTCCACCGATTCCTGACGCAGGACTGGGCGGGCAGGCTCATCCGCGGCTGGGACGAGCAATGGATGGAGCTGCCCTTCGCCATCGGAGACCGCATCGGCAGGGCCGCGCTCGGTGCGGCATCCGGTCAGACCGTCGTCGGCGACTCGACGACCGTTCTGCTGTACAAGCTCGCCAGGGCAGCGGTCGACGCCCCTCGCGGCGCGGGCCGACGCACCGAGATCGTGCTCGACACCGACAACTTCCCGACCGACCGATACGTGCTCGACGGGGTCGCGGCCGAACGCGGGCTCACGCTGCGCTGGATCGAGGCCGATACGGCGTCCGGAGTGACGGCGGAGCAGGTCGCGGCAGCCGTGGGGAAGCAGACGGCGCTCGTCGTGCTGAGCCACGTTGCCTATCGCTCGGGGTTCCTGGCCGACGCCCAGCGCATCACACGCATCGCTCACGACGCGGGCGCGCTCGTGCTGTGGGATCTCTGCCACTCCGTGGGCTCAGTGCCGATCGAACTCGACGCGTGGGAGGTCGACCTCGCCGTCGGCTGCACGTACAAGTACCTGAACGGCGGCCCCGGCTCGCCGGCCTTCGCATACGTGCGCGCCGACCTGCACGACGTGCTGCGCCAGCCGATCCAGGGCTGGATGGGCTCCTCGGATGTCTTCACCATGGGCCCCGAGTACCGTGCGGCCGACGGGATGCGCCGTTTCCTCAGCGGGACTCCGCCCATCCTCGGCATGCTCGCCATGCAGGACACCCTCGAGATGATCGAGGACCGCGGGATCGAAGCGGTGCGCGCCAAATCACTCGCACTCACGCAGTTCGCGATCGAGCTGACCGACGAATGGCTCGTGCCGCTCGGTGCGACCCTGGCATCACCGCGGGACGCCGCTCACCGAGGCGGGCACGTGACGGTGCAGCATCCCGCAATGCGCGACGTCACCGCAAGGCTGTGGGAGCGGGGAGTCATCCCCGACTACCGCGAACCAGGAGGGCTGCGCATCGGACTCTCGCCGCTGTCGACGTCGTTCCAGGAGACGTACGAGGGCATGGCCGCAGTGCGGGACGCCCTGCGCGAGCACTTGCTGGCCGCGTCGGGTTTAGGGTAGCGCCGTGCCGATCTCGCCCGTGCCGAACCCGCCCGCCCCGAAGACGCTCGAACAACGTCTTTCCGCCGAAGGCCTCGACCTCCCACGAGTCGTTCCGTCTGCACCGGATGCCTGGCCCGACTGGGCCGCGTCGCGCGTAGAGCTGTTCGCGTCGACCATGTACGGCAGGACTCCCTCGGGAGGGAGGCTCGCCGACGTTGCTCTCCGCTCGACTGAGCCCGGGGCTCTGAGGCTGCAAAGCGACGCCCACACGAGCCCCGTCGACCGCCTGCGACACAGCGTCACGGTCGAAGGTCCGCTTGGCGCCCTCGTGATCGACACCCTGCTGCACCTTCCGTCGGCGGCGAGCGCGGAGCATCCGGTTCCCGTCGTCGTTGGGCTGAACTTCGACGGAAACGACGAGACGATCGATGGCGACCAGGCCGACCGCTGGCCATATGACATCGCCGCCGAGGCTGGATTCGCCGTGCTGACCGCCGACTACCGCCAGATCGAGCCGGACGATCCGCACTCCGAGGTGCCCGGGGTGCGTGCGCTCTTTCCCTCGACCGGGTGTGTCGAGGCACCGTGGGGCGCGTTGGGCGCATGGGCGTGGGGCCTGTCGCGTCTGCTCGACGCTGCCGAGACGATCGAAGGCATCGACGCGTCGCGCGCGGTCGTGCTCGGCCACTCCCGGTTGGGCAAAGCGGCCCTCTGGGCGGGCGCGCAGGACGCGCGATTCGCGGTCGTGGCCTCGAATGACTCCGGCTGCGGTGGTGCGTCGTTGTTCCGTCATGCCGGAGGTGAGGATCTGGCCACGATCACCACCGTGTTCCCGCATTGGTTCACACCGTCGTTCGCGTCGTTCGCCGGAGCCGAGCAGCGCCTGCCCGTAGACCAGCACGAACTTCTCGCCTGCATCGCGCCCCGCCACGTCTACGTTGCGAGCGCGATCGACGACGACTGGGCCGACCCGGCCGGGGAGTACCTCGCGACGCTGGCAGCCACACCCGCCTTCGAACTGCACGGGATGAGCGGCCCGCTGGTCGCGGATCCGCTACCCGAACTGGGCGTCTCGACCGGAGAAGGGATCGGCTACCACGTGCGAGCCGGGGGCCACGACCTCACAGCCGAAGACTGGGGACACGTGCTGGCATTCGCCCGCCACGCCTTCTCGATGCCCGCTCTCGAGCAGGCGTAACGCGGCGGAGGCGGCGCATCCGCTCCATTTAGGATGGAACGCATGTCCGACGGTGCTTCCTTCTACATCACCACGCCCATTTTTTACGTGAATGATGTTCCGCACATCGGGCACGCCTACACGGAGGTCGCGGCGGATGTGCTGGCCCGCTGGCATCGGCAGGCGGGCGACGACACGTGGCTCCTGACGGGCACCGACGAGCATGGCCAGAAGATCCTGCGCACCGCCACGGCCAACGGTCTCGAGCCACGAGAATGGGCCGACCGGCTCGTGGCATCCGCGTGGAAGCCACTGCTGGAGACCGTCGACATCGCGAACGACGACTTCATCCGCACGACCGACGAGCGGCACGAGGAGGCGGTCACCCGCTTTCTGCAGAAGCTGTACGACGACGGCCACATCTATGCCGGCGAGTACGAGGGCTACTACTGCGTCGGGTGCGAGGAGTACAAGCAGCGCGATGAGCTCGACGAACCGCTGACGGGCGAGTACCAGGGCCAACTGGTCTGCAAGATCCACTCGCGGCCCATCGAGATCCTCAAGGAGAAGAACTACTTCTTCCGCATGAGCGCGTTCGCCGAGCGGCTGCTCGACCTGTACGAGTCGCGTCCCGACTTCGTGCAGCCGGAGAGCGTGCGCAACGAGATCGTGCAGTTCGTGCGGCAAGGACTCTCGGACCTCTCCATCTCGCGGTCGAGCTTCGACTGGGGCATCAAGGTGCCGTGGGATCCGTCGCACGTCGTCTACGTGTGGTTCGACGCGCTGCTCAACTACACGACAGCGGTGGGTTACGGGAGCGACCAGGAGCTCTTCGACCGTCGCTGGCCCGCCTACCACCTCGTCGGCAAAGACATCGCCAGGTTCCACGCCGTCATCTGGCCGGCCATGCTCATGGCCGCCGGCCTCGAGGTGCCGCACCGTGTGTTCGGCCACGGATGGCTGCTCGTCGGCGGCGAGAAGATGAGCAAGTCGAAGCTCACGGGCATCGCCCCTTCGCAGATCACCGACACGTTCGGTTCGGATGCCTTCCGCTACTACTTCATGCGCGCCATCAGCTTCGGGCAGGACGGCTCGTTCAGCTGGGAGGACCTCTCCGCGAGATACCAGGCCGAGCTGGCGAACGGTTTCGGCAACCTCGCGTCCCGGGTCATCGCCATGCTGCAGCGCTACTTCGACGGCGAGGTACCCTCCTCTGGCACGCCGACGGATGCCGACCTCGCCATCTGCTCGACGGTCGCGGATGCCGCGGCGAACGCCGACGCCGCCGTCGAGCGTTTCGCAATCCACGATGCACTCGCCGCGGTGTGGACGATCGTCGACGAACTCAACGGCTACATCACGGAGCAAGAGCCGTGGGTGCTGGCGAAAGACGAGACCAGCCGGGAGCGGCTGCAGACCGTGCTCTACACGGCGGCCGAGGGGCTGCGCGCGCTTGCCGTGCTGCTCTCGCCGGTCATCCCGAAGGCGACCGCCGAGCTGTGGGAGGCGCTGGGCGCCGCGCAGGCACTCGGCCAGTTGTCGGCGCAGCCGCTTCGCGACGCTGGACGGTGGGGGCAGCTGCCTGCGGGCATCCGCGTTTCGCCGCTCACAGCGCTCTTCCCGCGAATCGACCAGGTCGCCGTCGCCTGAGCCGCCCATGCCCAGCGACCCGACGTACCCGCCGCTGCCGACGCCGCTCGTGGTGCCGGTGTACGACAACCACACGCACATCGATCCCTCATCGCGCCCGGGGCGGATCGAAGAGGGCTTCGCGCTGGACTATCGCGAGCACCTCGACAGGGCGTCGTCCGTCGGTGTGCGCGGCGTCGTGCAGGTAGGCACCGACGTCGGTTCGTCGATCTGGGCGGCGGAGACCGCTGCAGTGGAGCCCCGAATGCTGGCGGCCGTCGCCATCCATCCGAACGATGCGCCGGAGCTGGATGCCGCCGGCGAGCTCGACGACGCGCTCGCCGTGATCGACGGTCTCGCCGCTCGCCCTCGGGTGCGGGCGATCGGTGAGACCGGGCTCGATTTCTACCGCACCGACGAGAACGGACGTGCCGCTCAGTTCCGCTCGTTCGAGGCGCACATCGAGATGGCCAAGCGGCACTCGCTCGCCCTGCAGATCCACGACAGGGACGCCCACGGCGACGTCATCTCCACGCTCACGCGGGTGGGCGCGCCAGATACCGTCGTGTTCCACTGCTTCTCCGGCGGCCCCGATCTGGCAGAGGTCTGCGCAGACAACGGCTGGTACATGTCGTTCGCGGGAACCGTCACGTTCAAGAACGCGCAGAACCTCCGCGACGCACTGCAGACCGCGCCGCGTTCGCTGCTGCTCGTTGAGACGGACGCGCCCTACCTCACGCCCACCCCGTTCCGCGGCCGCCCGAACGCGCCATACCTCATACCGCACACCGTGCGCGCAATGGCCGAGGCGATCGGCACCGACGCCTCGGTGCTGGCAGCGCAGCTCGTCTCGAACACGGAACTCGTCTACGGAAAGTGGGACTCGGAGCCGGTACAGGCCCCGCCCACGGAGCCGACCGGCATCATCGCGTGACCCGCGGAAGGCTCGACATGCAACTCCTGGGACCATCACACATCCGCGATCTCGCCGAGCTGCTCGAGCTGACGCCGACGAAGAAGCTGGGGCAGAACTTCGTGATCGACGCCAACACGGTGCGGCGCATCGTGCGACTGGCGGAGGTGGGGGAGGGCGACGTCGTGCTCGAGGTCGGGCCCGGGCTCGGATCCTTGACGCTGGGGCTGCTGGAGGCAGGGGCATCCGTCATCGCCGTCGAAATCGACGGCCGGCTTGCTCGACAGCTCCCCGTGACCGTCGAGCAGCTCGCTCCCGAGGCGGTCGAGCGGCTCACCGTGGTGCATCAGGATGCCTTGACAATCCAAGACCCGCCGGCCGCGCCAGTGCGGCTCGTGGCGAACCTGCCGTACAACGTCTCGGTGCCCGTTCTGCTGCACCTGCTGCAAACGGTCCCGACACTGGAGTCCGGCGTCGTCATGGTGCAGGCGGAGGTGGGGCAGCGGCTGGCCGCGCATCCTGGCTCGAAGGTGTATGGATCCCCAAGCGTCAAGGCCGCCTGGTACGGGCAGTGGCGAACGGTCGGGCAGGTTTCACGGCAGGTGTTCTGGCCAGTGCCGAACGTGGACTCGATCCTGGTGGCGTTTCAGCGGCACGAGCATCCGGGAGACGAGGCGCTGCGCCGCAGGGTGTTCGAGGTAGTGGACGCCGCGTTCGGCCAGCGCCGCAAGATGCTGCGGCAGTCACTCGCGAGCGTGTACGGGGACTCGGCTGCGGCATCCGCCGCGCTGGAGGCGGCGGGTCTCGCCCCGACCGCAAGGGGCGAGGAGCTCACTCCCGCGCAGTTCGCCGGGCTGGCCCGGGGCAGCGCGCTCACCCCGTAGGTTTGTAGGCATGATGTCCGCCAGCCAGGGTCTGCCCGTGCACGCCCGCGCTCCCGGCAAGGTCAACCTCTATCTCGGTGTCGGCGCGCCAGGCGACGACGGCTATCACGAGGTAGCCACGGTCTACCAGGCCGTGTCGCTCTACGAAGACGTGCGGGTGTGGGCCGCCGACGACATCACCCTCAGCTTCAGCGGACCCATCGACTGCTCCGGCCTGGCCACCGATGAACGCAACATCGCGGTGCGGGCGGCGCAGCTCGTGGCCGACGCCGCGGGCGTGAGCGGCGGCGTGCGTATCGAGATCGAGAAGAACGTGCCGATAGCGGGCGGCATGGGCGGCGGTTCAGCGGATGCCGCTGCCACCCTCGTCGCGTGCGATGCGCTGTGGAACGTCGGGCTCTCCCGTGACCGCCTGCACGAACTGGCCGCGCAGCTGGGTGCCGACGTTCCGTTCGCGCTCGCCGGCGGGACGGCGATCGGGCTCGGGCGAGGCGACGAGCTGAGCCCCGTGCTGAGCCAGGGCCGGTTCGACTGGGTGTTGGTGCTGCCGCGCGGCGAACTGTCGACGCCCGCGGTGTATCGGGAGCTGGATGCCCACCGCGAACGGCATGCGGGTGAACTCGGGCCCGTGGTCGAGCATCCGTCGGTGAGCACGGCGTTGCTGCAGGCGTTGCGCGCGGGCGACCCGGCCCTGCTCGCCGAGAACCTGGCGAACGATCTGCAGGCGCCGGCCATCCATCTCTCGGACGAGCTCGCCGACGTTCTCGAGCTGGGGGAGCGCAGCGGAGCGTTGGCCGGCCTGGTCTCCGGATCGGGTCCGACCGTTGCCTTCCTCGCGGAGGACCGCGAATCGGCGATCGACCTGCAGATCGCGCTCAGCGCGGCGCAGCTGCGGGCACTACGGGTCTCCGCGCCGGTGCACGGCGCCCGCGTGATGTCGCTCGGCGGCTGATCGAACGGGTGCCCTGCCGGTACACCCTTCGCCAGAGGCTCCCCGCGCCGCCCTGCGCCCGTCACGCTTGATGCATGAGCCAACCATTCCGCACCGCCATGAGTCGTCTGCTGCCGACCCTGCTGCTACTGCTGACGGTGTTCGGTCCGATCTCGATGGACCTCTACCTTCCCGCGCTCCCTGCGCTCACCGCCGATCTCGGCGCGGCGACGTCCGTGGCACAGCTCACCGTGACCGCGTGCCTCGCGGGGCTAGCGCTCGGCCAGCTGATCGCCGGGCCGCTCTCCGATCGATACGGTCGCCGCGGCATCCTGCTCATCGGCATCGCGGCATACGTCGTCACCTCTGCACTGTGCGCGATCAGTCCGACGATCGAGCTCTTGATCGTGACGCGCCTCGTTCAGGGCATCGCAGGGGGTGTGGGCATCGTGATTGCGCAGGCCGCCGGTCGTGACGTGTATGTCGGCGGCGAGCTGCTCAGGTTCTACGGCAGACTCACCGTCATCGGCGGCCTGGCCGCCATCGTCGGTCCGGTTCTCGGCGGCGTGCTCACCGCCGTCACCGACTGGCGCGGGCTGTTCGTGCTTCTGGCGGCGATCGGTGTCGCGATCCTCGCCGTCACACTGGTCGTCTTCGGCGAGACCCTCCCGGTGGGACTGCGGAACCGGGGCGGACTCACCGAGGCCATGCGCTCGTACCGCACGCTGTTCTCCGACCGGGTCTTCCTCGGCGCGATTCTCAACCAGGGTTTTCTCTATGCCGCCCTGTTCGCCTATCTCTCCGGCGCCACCTTCGTGCTGCAAGACATCTACGGTCTGTCGCCGCAGGGATATGCCGTGGCGTTCGGTCTCAACTCCGCGGGCTTCATGACCTTCGGCTTCCTCGCCGCACGCGCCAGCGAGCGATGGAGTGTTCGCGGCACGCTCGCCGCAGGCATCCTCGTCGCGGGTCTCGGCGCGTTGGGGCTGCTCGCCTCCAGCATCGTGGCCACGCCGCTCTGGGTCGTGATCGTCTCGTTGTTCGCGCTCGCCGCAGGCGTGGCGATCTCCTCACCGCCGGCGACGGCTCTGGCACTTGCCGAGTACCCGCGGATGGCCGGTACGGCATCGTCGCTGCTCGGAGCGGTGCGCTTCGGCTTCGGCGGCATCTCTGCGCCCCTGGTGGGCGTCGCCGGATCCTTGAGCATCTTGCCACTCGGCATCGTCATGGTCGTGGCGGTCGCGCTCAGCGGGGTGGCCTTCGTGGCACTCGCTCGCGTGCCCGCCACCGCACGCCGGCCCGAGCAGGCCGAGGCCGCCGACGCGCGGCCCGTCGGGATGGATGCGGTCAGCCGATCGCTTCCGTGAGCTCGAACCAGCGCGTCTCGAGTGCCTCGGCCTCGTGCTCGAGCTCGGCGATCGCATCCGTTTTGGCGGTCAGCCCCTCGTAGTCCGATTGGTCGTGATCGGCGAGAGCCGTGCGCTCGGCGTCGATGCGTTCGGTCAGCTTCGCCAGACGCCGCTCGATCGAGGCAACCTCCTTCTGCGCGTCCCGCAGTGCCGCCCCCTGCAACCCCGACGGCTCCTCGGATGCCCCGCTCGAGCCGCGCGGAGCGTCGCGTCTGCCCGCTTCCGCCTTCTCCTGCAGGGTGCGCAGCCGCAGGTACTCGTCGACGCCGCCGGGCAGGTGCCGCAGCCGGTGGTCGAGGATGGCGTACTGCTGGTCGGTGACCCGCTCGATGAAGTACCTGTCGTGCGACACCACGATGAGCGTTCCAGGCCAGGAGTCGAGCAGGTCCTCGATGGCCGCGAGCATGTCGGTGTCGAGATCGTTGGTCGGCTCGTCGAGGATGAGCACGTTCGGCTGCCCAAGCAGGATGAGCAGCAGTTGCAGCCTGCGCTTCTGCCCGCCGGAGAGATCCTTGACGGGCGTGGACAGCTGCGCAGACGAGAAGCCCAGCCGCTCCAGCATCTGGCTCGGCGTCAGTTCCTGCGCCTTCGATCCGCTGCCGACCGTGTACGTGGTGCGCAGCCCACCGAGCACCACGCGCACGGGGTCGTCGAGGTGTTCGTCGAGTTCGTCCATCCGTTGGCTGAGCGAGGCGACCTTGACCGTCTTGCCGCGCTTCACGCGGCCGCTCGTGGGTTCGACAGTGCCGGCGATCAGGCCGAGCAGTGTGGACTTGCCGGCGCCGTTCACGCCGAGGATGCCCGTGCGCTCGCCGGGCGCGATGCGCCACTCGACGTCGCGCAGCACCTCGACGCTGTGCCCGTCGCTTCCGGTCGCGGTCGAGTCGCCGCTCGACTTGCCGCTCGCCTCTGCGTCCGCCGCCGGATACGTCATCGAGGCATCGACCAGGTCGACGACCTCCTTGCCGAGACGTGACACTGCGAGAGCCTTGAGCGAGACGGAGTCGCGGATGGGCGGCTCATCGGAGATGAGCACGTTCGCCGCGTCGATGCGGAACTTCGGCTTCGAGGTGCGCGCAGGCGCACCGCGACGCAACCATGCGAGCTCCTTGCGCGCCAGGTTCTGCCGCTTCGCCTCGGATGCGGCGGCCATGCGATCGCGTTCGACGCGCTGCAGGATATACGCCGCGTATCCGCCGTCGAACGGCTCGACGATGCGATCGTGCACCTCCCACGTGACTGTGCAGACCTCGTCGAGGAACCAGCGATCGTGCGTGACGACGAGCAGGCCGCCTGCGCTGGCCGGCCAGCGACGTTTCAGGTGCTCGGCGAGCCAGGTGATCGCCTCGACGTCGAGGTGGTTGGTGGGCTCGTCGAGCGCCAGCACGTCCCAGTCGCCGGTCAGCAGTGCCGCGAGCGCGACGCGGCGGCGCTGACCTCCGCTCAGGGAGCCGATGAGGGCATCCCACGGCAGGTCGCGAAGCAGACCGTCGATCACGTCTCGGATGCGCGCGTCGCCCGCCCACTCGTGCTCGGCAGTGTCGCCAACGAAGACCTGGGACACCGTGTGGGTCTCGTCGAGCACATCGCCCTGATCGAGCACGCCGATGCTCACGCCGCCGCGCACGGTCACCCTTCCGGCATCCGGTCGCCTGCGGCCGGAGAGCATCGCGAGCAGGCTGGACTTGCCGTCGCCGTTGCGGCCGACGATGCCGATGCGGTCGCCCTCGTTCACGCCGAGCGAGACGGAGTCGAAGACGACCTTGGTGGGGTACTCGAGATGAAGGGCCTCGGCCCCGAGAAGATGCGCCATGTCGCGATCAAGCCTAGGCAACGCGGCTGGGACTTCGAGCCGGCTGTGTCCAGCGCGAGCAGCATCCACTGTGACGCGCCCAGCCCGCTGCGGTCGGGATCAGGCGGCGCGCTCCGCCCTCGCCCGTGCCACCACTCGCCCTCGCGCGGACTCGGGGAAGGTCGACAGCAGGTGCCGCACCTGGTCGGCGTCGACATCCGCTCCGAACAGCTCGGTGTTCGGTTCCATGCGGATGCCCTCGGCGAGCGGTCCTGCGACGACGGTATCGAACCCGAGCGCGTCGACGATCGATGCGACGGCAGCGACGTCATCGTCGCGATCCCCGGCGACCGCGATGGCCTTGCGGCCTTGCGCTCCGCGCGGCCGGGTCTCCTCCTCGAGGTCGTGGTAGCCCATGTGGTTGAACGCCTTGACGACGCGCGACTCCGGCAGGAAGCGCTGAACGATCTCGCTCGTCGACGTGCGCGGATCGTTCAGGTCGTCCCTGATGCCGTCGACCTCCCACCAGTAGTTCATGGCATCGATCACGAGCTTGCTGCGCAGAGCTTCGACCGGCAGCGTCTCGTGACGGCCGAGAGGCAGGGCGAGGATGACCGCGTCGGCTTCGCTCGCCGCCTCCGCTGCGGTCACAGCGCGTGCCCCTGGCACGAGTACCTCGACGATCAGCGCGATCTTCGACGGATCGCCGGAGCCCGCGATCAGCACGTCGAAACCGGCGGTCACGGCCAGGCGGGCGAGAACGGTGCCGAGCTTGCCTGCGCCGAGGATGCCTATGGTGCGGATGCCCGCGCCCGCCGAACCTGCGTCCGTCGCGTTCGTCCCGCTCACGCCAACGCCTCCTCGGCCGGGTCCGCCAGGTGGCACGCTGACCGGTCCGACATGCGTACCCCTTCCTGGTGTCGGCGATTGGGAGCTATGCAATTCATGGTAACGACGTGACGCCCCAAGCGAGCGGCGGCAGATCCGGCGAAGGGAGCGAGGGGCCGATCAGGCGGCAATTCCCTCCGGCAGCCGCCGCATGCGCGTGAGCGGCGAGAACAGCACGATGGCGGTGGCGAGCAAGCCGAGCGCGCAACCGAGCCACATGGTCGGAACCACGCCGATCCAGCCGCCGAGCAGGCCGGTCACGACACCGCTGATCGGGATGACGCCCCACACCACGAAACGAATCGACGCGTTCATGCGGCCGAGCAGGGGAGGAGGGCAGATGCGTTGCCTGAACGACAGCTGCGCCACGTTGTACACGACCACGGCGAACACGAAGAAGAAGTCGCCGCCGACGAGCAGTGGAATGGCAGCGGCGCGTAGCACGGCCGCAAGAGGTACGAGGAACGAGGCCACTGCGATCGTGAGCGCCGCGACCACGATGATGCGGCCCTCGCCGATCCAGCGGGAAAACGATGCTGAACTCACTGCGCCGAGGATGCCTCCGACCGCGCCGACCGCCGCCATCGCACCGTAGACGGCGGGCGACAGTCCGAGCTCGCGTAGCACGAAGAGCGACAGGAGCGTGGTGACGAAGCCCTCGAACAGGTTCGACGCCGCCGTCATCATCGTGATCCGTCGCAGCAGCGGATTGCCGAAGACGAACCGAACGCCCTCCGCGATGTCGCGCACGAGTGACGAGTGCTCCGTCTTGTCGTGCTTGGGTTCGGCATCCCTGATGGAGGCGACGAACGCGAATGAGAACAGGTACCCGATCGAGGTGGCAAGCACGACGAGCGGCGCGGGCATGAGCGCGAGCAGGCCACCGGATGCCGCCGGGCCACCTACGCGAGCCACCTGCGCACTCGTCTCCAGACCGGAATTCGCGGCCGTCACATGCCGTGACTCGACCAGCCTCGGCACGTAGCTCTGGTAGGTGACATCGAAGAACACCGTCGCGCCGCCGACGACGGCACCGACGACGTAGAGGTACCAGATCTGCAGCACTCCGAGCCACCACAGAAGCGGAATGGATGCCAGCACGAGCGCGCGCACGACGTCGGCCGTCATCATGACGCGGCGCTTGCGCATCCGATCCACCCAGGCGCCGACCGGGAGACCGATCACGAGGAACGCGAGCGTCTCGGCAGCACTGAGCAGACCGACCTCCTGCGCCGTGGCATCCAGCACCAGAACGGCGAGCACGGGAATGGCGAACGTTCCGACCTGCTCACCCGCCTGGCTGAGCGTCTCGCCCATCCACAGCCGCAAGAACGACCGATTGCGCCAGACAGAGGTCGCACGGGCGGACGCGTCCGTCGCGGGTGCGGCCTCCTCGGCTGCGACGCCGTCCCCTGCGGCTGGATCGGTGCTGTCCGGCATCCGCTCACTCTAACCGCGCGCAAACCCGGCAACGGTCGGCGCCGCCTGTGGCCGATCTACCTGCGCGAGAACGCCTCAGTGCCGAGAACCGAGAGCAGGCGAAGCTTCTGTTCGGCCTCGCTGCCAGGCGCCGCGGTCAGCACAAGCAGCGCTTGACCCTGGTCTTCCGTGAAGAGCACCTGGCAGTCCAGCTCGACGGGACCGACCTCCCGATGCACGAGCACCTTGTGGTCCTGGAACCGTGTCGCAACCTCGTGCCTGTCCCACAGCCGCGTGAACTCGGGGCTCACCCGCTGCAGCTCCCGCACGAGCTCTCCGGCCCGCGACTTCGCACCCATTGCGCCGTACGCGACGCGCAGGTTGGCGACCAGTGCTCGGCTCTGCCTGTCTCTGTCGTCTGCCGGGTAGAGCATCCGTTCGGTCTCCGGATGCTTGAACCAGCGGTACACGTCGCTGCGCTCCCAGCCGGCCAGGCTTGTGCGGTCGCCGAACAGGGCATCCGCCATGCGGTTCTGCACCAGCGTCTCGCCCAGGTTCGAGATGACGAGGGCCGGGGAATCGTCGAGACGGTCCAGCACGCGAAGCAGCGCGGGTGCAACGTGCGCGGCAGAGGAGAGCTGATCGGGGATGCCGTGGCCGGCCATGCGGTAGAGATAGTCGCGTTCGTCGCGGCTGAGCCGCAAGGCCCTGGCGAGGGATGCGAGCAGTTGTTCGCTCGGCTGCGGCCCGCGCTCCTGCTCGAGCCTCGTGTAGTAGTCCGTCGACATCGCGGCGAGCTGGGCCACTTCCTCGCGGCGTAGCCCCGGCGTGCGGCGGCGTTGACCCTCGGGCAGACCCACGTCGCGAGGTTGCAGCCTCGCCCGTCTGCTCCGCAGGAACTCGGCGAGGGCTGCGGCATCCATGTCTCCATCTTGACGGCAGGTCGCTTCTGCAACCAGGGATTCGCGATCCCCCGATGAGCGATCCCTTCCGCCGGTCGTGCACCGCGCAAAAACTGAATGCATGCAGATCACCGGAAACACCGTCTTCATCCCAGGCGCCACCAGCGGCATCGGCCTCGCCCTCGCCATCGCTCTCCACGAGCGGGGCAACAACGTCATCGTCGGCGGGCGCAGAGTCGAGCTGCTCGAGCGCATCCGCTCCGAGCACGCGGGCATCGACACGGTCGAGATCGACACGGCGGACCCGCAGAGCATCGCCGTTGCGGCCGAGAAGGTGCTCGCAGCGCACCCCGACCTGAACGTGCTCATCGCCATGGCCGGAATCATGCGTGCCGAGGACTGGCACACGCCCGGCGGCTTCCTCGCCAGCGCCGAGGCCACCGTTACGACCAACCTGCTCGGCCCGATCCGTCTGATCGGCGCGTTCATCGAGCACCTGCAGACCAGGAAGGATGCCGTCATCATGACCGTGTCGTCCGGGCTCGCGTTCGTGCCGCTCAAGGTCACGCCTAGCTACAACGCGACCAAGGCCGCCATCCATCAGCTGACTGAGACCCTTCGTCTGCAGCTGGCCGACACCGGCGTGCAGCTCATCGAACTCGTGCCGCCAGCCGTGCGCACCTCTCTCATGCCAGGGCAGGAGGCGAGCGAGTTCGCCATGCCGCTCGAGGAGTTCGTGTCCGAGGTCGTGCAGCTCATCGAGGACGAGCCGGATGCCAGGGAGATCCAGGTGCAGCAGGTCAAGTTCCTGCGATATGCGGAGGTGCGAGGCGACTACGACTCGGTGGTCGCCACGGTCAATCAGCTCGACCCGCACGCCAACCCCGACGCCGCGTAGCCTCAGTCGGTCGGTCCTATCAGGTAGCGATAGGTCGCCGCCGGCCTGAACCCCAGCCGGTCGTACAGGCGGGTGGCGACGACGTTAGACGACAGCACCTGCAGCCAGACCGCGGTCACGCCGCGCTCCGCCCCGTGCCCGAGCAGGGACGCGATGACGGCACGTGCGTGGCCGCGGCCGCGCACGTCCGCACGGGTGGCGAGCGTGTAGAGGCCGCCCCACGTCACGCCGTTCTGCTCGACGAGCGCGAGGCGTCCAACGGATGCCGTGCCGCGGTCATCCCGCACCGTCGCGTACAGCGCGGGCCCACCGGTGAGGATGCGACTGGCCACCTCGAGCTCCGCCTCGCCGCCGCGCCCGTCGACGGACCACCACAGGTCGAGCCACTCTTCGTCCGGCGTCTCTCGCACCACCGCGGAGACGGAGTCTGGGCGCCCGTCCCCCGAGTCGCGATCCTGCGCGGCCGTCAGAGCGCCTGCGACGGCGCTCGCCTCGGCGGCCAGGACGAGGGTCTCGTTTCTCGCCTGGTACCTCCGAGCGAGGAGCATGGTGAGGAGCTCCTCATCGTCGTCTGCCAGCTGGAACAGCGCTGGCAGCCCACGTTCCGCGTACCAGCGCTCGACCTCGGAGACCGTCTCCTGCGCCCGCATGACAGGGCCGGACGGATACACCGAGTTCGCCCGTTGCGTCACCCCGTGCGAGTATCGCGCGATCCATCCGCTCGTATCTCCGTCGCCACCCATGGCGTGACGCTGTAGAGCCGGCCATCCGGCGTCGGCGAGCGCGGCGTAGTCGGCCGAGACGAGCGGGTCGGATGTCTGACGTGGCGGCATCCGAACACGTTAGCGGCCGACGTCGCCGCGTTGCACAGGCAACGAATGCCTGGCAGGGTGACCGACGGAACGAGAGGGGTGGAAGGTGCGGATCAGCGAGGAGCAGACGCAGGTTTCAAACGCGGGCGGCGCCACACCACCGGACGCCCGTTCGCCGACACCTCGGCTCTTCCCCTGGTGGGCGGGACTTCTCGTCGGCATCGCGGCTGGCGTCGTCGGCCTGCTGCCGTGGATGGTCAGCGGCATGCGCCTGCCCCTGCAGAATCTGTGGACGACAGACACCATGCCGGACCGGATGCCGGTGGCCCTTCTTCCGCTGAGCCAATACGCCGTGACCGCCATCCTTGCGCTCCTGGCGATAGGGCCTGCTGCCGCCGGCATCGTCGTGCGGGCAACGCGCCGACGCTGGACCGAGCCTTCGCTCTGGGCGCTTGTCGCGGGCGCGCTCCTCGTGCAGCTGATCGCCACGGTTCAGGCTGTCGTGGTGGTCTACGGTGGGCTCCAGGTTCGCCTCGAGTCAGCGCTGTACAGCGTTGCGCTTGCGCTTGTCGCGCTCGTCGGCATCCTGTTCGGAGCGGTCGAGCTCGTTCTGATCTCCCGCGCCCCGCGGGCGGGAGTGCTCATCGCCTTCGTGCTCGCCGCGCCGCTGGCCGCACAGTGGCTGGCCTTGCTCATCGCACCGCATAGCTCGGGGATCCTCGTCGGCGGCGCCGCGGCCGATGCGACGCGGTGGCTGCCTGCTCTGCTGGTGGGGGCGGCGATCGCATGGTGCGGCATCGGTACGATCGGGCGCATCGTCGCCGGCCTCGTGAGCCTCCTATTGCTGTGGATCCTTCCCGTGCTGATCACCGCCGTCACGGCAGCCGTCGGCACCCGCGTGCTCGCGAGGCAGCCAGACGAGATGATCGCGTACGCCGCCACCGTTTTCCGCGCGGCGACGGTCTCGGGGGAGAGCATCCCGCCGGTCATCCTCTGCCTCGTGGTCGCTGTGCTCGGCCTCGTGCTGCGTCAGCCGATAGCGCGATTGGTATCCGGCCGACGCGGGTGATACCGTCTCACCCATGAGAACCCGCTGGTATGCGTATTTCGCGTTGGCTCTGGAGGAGCCGACGGTCGTCAAGCGCTGACCAGCACCTTCTCCAGAGCCAACGGGCAGGATCATTGCGATCCTGCCTTTCGTCATTAACCGGCGGGTTGGCACTGGATGCGCCAAGGCCTCTCGCCGAAAGCGAGAGGACCACCATGAACACCGCATCCACTCCGAGTACGGCATCGGCACCGACCTCGGCACCTAGCACGTCGTCCACGCCGAACACGTCCAACACCCGAGTCGCGGGCCTCGAGGCCTTGCCGACGCCCGCCGAGATCCGGGCCGAGCTGCCGCTGGGGCAGGCGGCTGCAGAGTTGGTGGCGCGAAGCAGGGGCGAGATCGAGGCAGTGCTGCGCGGTGACGACCCTCGGCTGCTCGTCGTGGTCGGACCGTGCTCGGTTCACGACCCGGATGCCGCTCTCGACTACGCGCGCCGGCTCGCCGTCGTCGCGCATGAGCACCGCGACGACCTGCTCGTCGTGATGCGGGTCTACTTCGAGAAGCCGCGTTCGACCGGCGGCTGGAAAGGACTCATCAACGACCCGTACCTCGACGGCACGCACCGCGTCGCGGAGGGGCTTCGCATGGCCCGTCGGCTGCTCGTCGACATCCTCGAGCTTGGCCTGCCGGTCGGCTGCGAGTTCCTCGAGCCGACGAGTCCGCAGTACATCGCGGATGCCGTCAGCTGGGGAGCCATCGGCGCCCGCACCACCGAGAGCCAGATCCACCGCCAGCTCGCGAGCGGTCTCTCCATGCCCATCGGGTTCAAGAACGCCACGGATGGCGACGTGCAGGTGGCCGTTGACGGCTGCACCGTTGCGGCGCAGCGGCACGTGTTCTTCGGCGTCGACGACGACGGCCGAGCGGCGCTCGTGTCCACGAGCGGCAACGACGCGGGCCACGTCATCCTGCGCGGCGGTCGCGGCGCACCCAACTACGACTCCGCGAGCGTTGCAGATGCCGCAGCGCTGCTCTCGCGGGCCGGCCTCACGCCTCGCGTGGTGGTCGACGCCAGTCACGGCAACAGCGGCAAGAGCCACGTGCGGCAGGCATCCGTCTTGCGCGAGCTCGCGGAGCAGATCACCTCGGGCGACCCCATCGCAGGAGTCATGGCAGAAAGCTTCCTGGTGCCGGGCAACCAGCCGCTCACCGAGGCCGGCCGCGGCGCGCTCGTGTACGGGCAGAGCATCACGGATGCCTGCATCGGCTGGGACGACACTGCGTCGCTCCTCGACGTGCTCGCGCATGCCGCACGCGCACGGGCGGAGCGATCCGCACCTGCGCGAATCGGCCGGTGACGACGGGAAGTCGTATCGCGCCGCTGAAGCCACCGGCATTCCCAACGTCTTGAGCAACCGGTAACGTACGCCGCATGCCCACCTCCGCTGCCGTCACTCTTCGTGCGCGAACCGACGCCGACCTGGACATGCTGTTCGCGCTCGCGTCCGAGCTCGAGACGTGGGAGGAGCAGGGTCCGTCGTCGCCGGTGCCGCTCACACGTAGCGCCTTCGAGGCTCGCCTGGGGCGGAGTGCCGACGCGGGCGGGCGCACCGTGCAGTTCGTGATCGACGCGGACGGCGAAGCCGTGGGCAGCGCGTCGTTGTTCGGGTTCGACGAACTCGCTCGCCACGCGGAGGTCGGCATCGCGCTGGCTCCGGGAGCGCGCGGCAACGGAATCGGCACCGAGGCGATCTCGCAGCTTGTCGAGTTCGCTTTCGTGCGCTGCAACCTGCGTCGTGTGCACCTCGAGGCGATCGCTTCGAACCTCGGCGCGCTGCGAGCCTACGAGAAGGCCGGCTTCGTGATCGAGGGTCGGCAGCGCGAGCACGCTTGGGTGCGGGGGCGGTACGAAGACAACGTGCTGATGGGCATACTCCGGTCGGAGTGGGCAGCTCGCCGAGGCCACGGCGAATAAGCGTCTCAGGCCGTCTTGGCCGTTCCGTTCTTCGGACAGCAACTCACGATCGAGCTCGGCGTCGGCCTCGTGGTCGCGCTCGAGTCCTAGCCGCCGGCGTTCTCGCGGCGTAGGGAGACGACATCCCCGACGACGACCACTGCAGGGGGCTGCACGTCTGCCAGGGCGGCGACCGCAGCGATCGTGCCCAGGGTTCCGATCGTCACGCGTTGCCGTGGGCCGAAGCCATCCTCGATGATCGCGACCGGGGTAGACGTCGGCCGCCTGTCGGTCGTGAGTGCGGCGGCGCTGGCAGCCAGACCGCCGATGCCCATGAGCAGCACCACGGTGTGGTCGCTCCCGCCAGGCACGACGTCGAGGTCTTCGTGGCCGGTGAGCACCGTGAAGCCGTTGGCCACTCCGCGGGCGGTCACCGGGATGCCCGCCGCGGCCGGCACCGCGACCGCGCTCGTGACGCCGGGAACGACCTCGACCGTGATGCCCGCCGCCTGGCACGCCTCGACCTCTTCGTGCCCTCTGCCGAACACGAAGGGGTCACCGCCCTTCAGCCGCACGACTCGCCGCCCCGCGAGGGCGTGCTCCACGATGATGCGGTTGATCTCCTTCTGCGGCACGGGATGATGCCCAGGATGCTTGCCGGCATCGACCACCTCGACATCGTCGTCCAGTTCGTCGAGCAGCGACCTGGGCCCGAGCCGGTCAGCGACGACCACCTGGGCGTCGTGCAGCAGCTCCAGCCCGCGCAATGTGATGAGTCCCGCGTCGCCCGGTCCGCCGCCGATGAGTGCGACGGATCCGGTCAGCGCACCTCCCGTCACAGGGGACTCCCCGTGGAGCCGATCCGCTGACCCGCGCTGCGTGCGAGACCGCGTCGGCGTGCCATCCGGCGCTCGATCGGTGCGAACACGAGCAGCTCGACGACGATGCCGATGGCGAGGATGCCGACGATCGTCACGATCACGCCGGGCAGGTCGGCGAGTTGCCTGCTCTGATCGAGCAGCGTGCCGAGGCCGAAGCCCATCGTGCCGCCGGTGGTGATGATCTCCGCCGCCATGAGGGACCGCCACGAGAACGCCCAGCCCTGCTTGAGGCCTCCCACGTACCCGGGCAGCGCGGCGGGAAGGACGACCAGCGTGGCCTGCTGCCAGCGGGATGCGCCGAGCACCGTGCCCACGCGGCGGAACTGGGGCGGAACCTGGTCGACGCCGGACAGCAGACCGTTCACGATCGACGGTGTAGCGCCCATCAGAACGACGAAGTACGCCGTGGCGTCGGAGAGCCCGAACCAGAGGATGGCGGCAGGCACCCACGCGACGGACGGCAGCACCTGGAGTCCGGAGATGAGCGGGCCGAGCGCCCGGCGCAGCAGCGGCACTTCCGACAGCAGCAGGCCGAGCGGCGTCCCGACCGCCACGGCGATGAGGAAGCCCAGCACGCCGCGTTCGAGGCTCGTGAGCATCGCCTGGCCGAATCGCCCGGACGACCACAGGTCGCTGAACGATTGGGCGACCGCCACGGGGCTCGGCACGATGTCGGGCCGCGGGTGAGCGATCAGAACGTAGAGCTGCCAGGCCGCGACGAGCACGGCGAGAAGTGCGATCGGCAGCAGCACGCTGCTCGTCACCCGGCGCCACGAGCGTGCCGGGCGCTGCTCCTGGGCCTGCAGGGAGTCCAGTCCCGCCTCTACCTCGGCCAGGGCGTAGCGATCTGCGCCGTGCAGCGGCCGCATGCTGAGGGCCTGCTCGTCGACCTCAAGCGACATGGCGCACCAGCTCTCCGCGCAACCGCTCCGTGATCTCCGCGGCCAGGCGTGCGGCATCCGCGCCGTCGGCCCCGGTGTGCAGGTCGTCGTCGACGAGCCACTCGCTGGCGACCCTGCCGGGCCGCGATGACAGCAGCACGACGCGCTCACCCAATCGAATCGCTTCGCGCACGTTATGCGTGACGAACACGATCGTGCGGCCGGTCTCGCGCCAGATGCGCTCCAGCTGGTCGTGCAGGATGTCGCGCGTGATGGCATCCAGCGCCGCGAACGGCTCGTCCATGAGCAGAACGTCGCGGTCTTGTGCGAGTGCCCTGGCGAGGGCGACACGCTGCCGCATACCGCCCGAGAGCTCGTGCGGACGCTTCGCCGCCGCGTCGGCCAGGTTGACGAGCTCGAGGAGTTCGAGCGCACGGGTGACACGCTCACCGGCAGGCACGCCGCCGAGCCGGAGCGCGAGCTCTACGTTGCGCTGCGCCGTGAGCCACGGAAAGAGCGCCGAGTCCTGGAACATGACAGCGGTGCGCCCGCTTGGCACGCTCACCGTGCCGGACGTGGGCTGTTCGAGCCCGGCGATGATGTTGAGCAGTGTCGACTTGCCGCACCCGGATGCCCCGAGCAGGCACACGAACTCGCCGCGCGCCACCTGCAGCTCGATGCCGTCGAGCACGAGCGGTTGTCCGGCCCCGAAGCGCTTCGTGAGGCCGTCGATGCTGATGGCGGGCGGTGCGGTCGTCATTTCACTCCGAGCCCGTCGGGGGAGATCGCGGGCTTCTTCGCGGCCGTCAGCAGCGTGTTGAGAGCGGTGAGGTCGAAGATGCCGTGCAGGTCGGCCGATTTCGTCAGGCCGAGCTTGACCGCGTGGCTCTGCAGCAGCGCGAACGTCGAGGCGACCGGGTCGAGGCTGAACGTCACCTGCCCGAGCGCTCTGGTCAGCTCGGTGTTGTCGAGACTCGCCCCGCTGTCGGCGACGAGCTTGGCGTTGATGGATGTCGCGGCATCCGCCTTCGAGTGCGAGTTCAGCCAGTCGACAGATGCCGCGTGACCCTTGAGCAGGGCGCTCACCGTCGGCCCGTGCGCGTCGATGAAGGTCTGATTGGCGACCAGCACCGTGGTTGGGAACCTGCCGCCTGTCCACTGCGATGTCTCGTTGACGAGCACGTGCGCGCCGCCCTCGATGACGAGCCGCGAGACCCACGGCTCCGGCAGCCACGCGCCGTCGATCTTGCCCTGCTTGAACAGCGCGAGGGTCTGGGCGTTGTCCGTCGGCGTGATGGTGACGTCGCCCCCGCCTGTGAGCGAGGTGGTGAACCCCTGCTTGGCGAGCCAGGTACGCAGAGCGACGTCTTGCGTGTTGCCCAGCTGGGGCGTTGCGAGCGTCTTGCCCTTCAGCTGCGATGCCTTCGTGATGCCCTTCGCCACGACGAGCGCGGCGCCGCCGTTCGTGGCTCCCGCGATGATGCGGATCGACTCTCCGCCACTGGAGGCGAAGGAGTTGATGGCGGGACTCGGCCCGATGAATGCAGCGTCGATCGCGCCGGCGCTCAGGGCCTCGACGGCAGCCGGACCGGCGTTGAAGATCTCCGTCGTGATCGAGGTGGAACCCAGGCTCTTCTTGAGGATGCCCTGCTGCAGCCCGACCAGCGCCGGTGCGTGCGTGACATTGTCGAAGTATCCGAGCCTGAGCTTCGTGGCCGCAGTGCCCTTGACTGCGGCTTTCCCGGCGGAGGCGGTCGGTGCGGCGTCAGCAGCGGAGCATCCGGCGAGCGTCCCGACCACCGCCGCGCCCATGGCGGCGACGGCGAGCTGTGAGAAGGCACGTCGTGAGAGCTGTGAAGTCATGCTGCTGTCCTCGTGTCGGTGGTGCTCGGTTCGTTCGTGACGATCCCCGCCGCGAGGGTGGCGCCGTCCTGCGGGTGGATCACGACGAATGCGCCTGCTCTGCGGTGCACGGAGTAGGGGAGAAGGGGAAGCGCCGACGCGAGCCTCAGCCGAGCGCTGCCGATGTCGTTCACCTCGAGGCGCTCGGCGGACTCGAGTTCGAGCGTTTCGAGATCGCGGCGGCCTTCGAGCGAGGCGACGATGGCCTGCACGGTCGAGGTTCCGTACTTCACGAGCACGCGTGCTCCAGGCTGGAGCGGGCGCGGGTCGAGCCAGAACAGCGACGCGGTCAGCTCCGGCACGAGCAACGGCTCGTCTCCTGCTGCGACGATGACGCTGCCTCGCGCCGCGTCGATCTCGTCCGCGAGTCGGAGCGCTATCGACTGGGAGGCGACAGCCGTCTCGAGACTGCGCCCCGCGATGTCGATCGCGGTCACCCGGGTGCGGATGCCCGCGGGCAGCACAGTGACCTCGTCGCCCACCCGGACGGAACCGGACGCCACCTGCCCCGCGAACGCGCGGTAGTCGTGGAAGGCATCCGCGTCGAGCCCGGGTGCCAGTGCACCCTGCGGACGGATGACGGTCTGCACCGGCAACCGGAACGGCGCCAGCGTGTTCTCCACCTCGTCGATCACCTCGAGGCTCTCGAGCAGCTGGAGCAGCGGAAGGCCGTCGTACCAAGGTGTGCTGGGCGACTTGTTCACCACGTTGTCGCCTTCGAGCGCCGACACCGGAACGACGATGACGTCCTCGAGGCCGAGGCTGGATGCTACCGCGAGCACGTCGCGCTCCACGGCACGGAACACGGACTCGTCGTAGCCGACCAAGTCGATCTTGTTGACGGCGACCACCAGGTGCGGAACGCGCAGCAGCTGCACGACGGAGAGGTGCCGACGGGTCTGCTCCAGCACACCCTTGCGCACGTCGATCAGCACGACGACGGCATCCGCCGTGGTGGAGCCGGTGACCATGTTGCGCGTGTACTGCACGTGCCCGGGGCAGTCGGCGAGGATGAAGCTTCGCCTGTCGGTTGCGAAGTAGCGGTAGGCGACGTCGATGGTGATGCCCTGCTCCCGCTCGGCCCGCAGGCCGTCCGTGAGCAGAGCAAGGTCGACGCGTTCGCCGCCGCCGAAGCCGCGCTCCTGGCTCACGCGGGCGATGGCATCCCACTGGTCGGCGAGGATCGACTTGGAGTCGTGCAGCAGGCGACCCACGAGCGTCGACTTGCCGTCGTCGACCGAGCCGGCCGTGGCGAAACGGAACAGTGCGCGCATCAGAAGTACCCGTCCTTCTTGCGGTCTTCCATGCCGGCCTCGCTGATGCGGTCGTCTGCTCGGGTCGCACCGCGCTCCGTCAGCGTCGATGCCGCGACCTCACGCACGACGGATGCCACGTCTGAGGCGTCCGATTCGACAGCGCCCGTGCACGACATGTCGCCAACGGTCCGGTAGCGCACCGTGCGCACCTCGACGGCCTCGGTGTCGCGCGGCGGAGACACCGGCGATACGGCGCGCCACATGCCGTCGCGGCAATAGACCTCACGCTCGTGCGCGAAGTAGAGGGTCGGCAGCTCGATGTTCTCGCGCTCGATGTAGCGCCACACGTCGAGCTCCGACCAGTTACTGATCGGGAACGCGCGAACGTGCTGGCCAGGCGTGTGCCTGCCGTTGTAGAGGTTCCAGAGCTCAGGTCGCTGGTTGCGCGGGTCCCACTGACCGAACTCGTCCCGCAGCGACAGGATGCGTTCCTTGGCTCGCGCCTTGTCTTCGTCGCGCCGCCCGCCGCCGAAGACCGCGTCGTGCCTGTTGTCACGGATGGCGTCGAGCAGCGGAACCGTCTGCAGCGGGTTGCGGGTGCCGTCTGCGCGCTCGAACAGGCGGCCGTCGTCGATGTAGTCCTGCACGTTCGCGACCTCGAGCGTGAGCCCGAGGCGGGCGACCGTCGCGTCGCGGAACTCGAGCACCTCGGGGAAGTTGTGGCCCGTGTCCACGTGCAACACGGGGAACGGGATGCGCGCCGGCCAGAACGCCTTGGCGGCAAGGTGCAGCATGACCACGGAGTCCTTGCCGCCCGAGAACAGCATGACCGGCCGGTCGAACTCGGCCACCACCTCGCGGATGATGTGGATCGCCTCGTTCTCCAGCACGTCGAGCGCGCTGTCGACGCCGGATGCGGGAACGAGATTCACCGCGCTCGGCTCTGTGGTGGCGGGCGCTGTGGTGGCGGGCGCCGGCGTGGCCGGCGCTGGCGTAGCCGGCTCCGTCGCGGTCAGCTCTGTCGCGGTCATAGGTGGATCCCGCATTCCGTCTTCGCGAGTCCGGCCCAGCGGCCTGACCGCGGATCCTCACCAGGGGCGACGGGCTTCGTGCACGGCTCGCAGCCGATCGACGGGTACCCGTTGGAGAGCAGCAGATTGAGCGGCACCGAGTGCTCTCCCGCGTAATCGAGCAGCTCGTCGAAGGTCCACGCAGCGAGCGGGTTCACCTTGATCAGCCCGTGCCGCTCGTCGAAGTCGATGAGCGGTGTGTTCGTGCGCGTCGGAGACTCGTCCCTGCGAACACCCGTGAACCAGAGCTCGTAGCCGGAGAGCGCCTTCGCAAGCGGCGCCACCTTGCGCAGCTGGCAGCACAGTCCAGGGTCGCGGGCGAAGAGGTCTTTGCCGTGCGCGGCATCCTGCTGTGCAACGGTCTGCTCCGGCAGCACGTCCACCAGGCGCACGTCGAGCGTTCTGGCGACCTCGTCTCGAGTGATGCGGGTCTCGAGAAAGTGGTATCCCGTGTCGAGGAACAGCACGTCGACACCGGGCAGCGACTGCGCAACGACATGCGGCAGCACCGCGTCGGCCATGGAGCAGGCCACCGCCGCGGCTCCGACGGGCACGTTCTCGGCCACCCAGGCGACCACGTCTGCCGCGGATGCCTCGTGCTCGGTGAGCGACCCGAGTTCGGCCGCGCCACGCTCGGCGAGCGCCCGTAGCTCGGGCTCCTCGCGCTTGGCCACGCGTACACCCGTGGTCGGTGCGATCTCTGACGTCATCGCAGTGCCTCCTCGTCGGCCGACAACGCCCATTCGGCGAAGGTCTGATCGTCGGCCCGTTCGCCGACCCAGCGTCTGGTGATGCGCTCGACGTAGTCCACGAGGTCCTCTGAGGTGACCTTGAGTCCGCGAACGGTTCTGCCGAGACCCGCTTCCTCACGGGTGTCGGAGGCGAGCCCGCCGCCCAGGTGCACCTGGAACCCGGGCGCCTGAACGCCGTGCTCGTCGGTGATGAGCTGCCCCTTCAGGCCGATGTCTGCGGTCTGGATACGCGCGCACGAGTTGGGGCATCCGTTGATGTGCAGGCTGATCGGGTGCGGGAGTTCGAGACCGGCGAGCCGTCCCTCGAGCGCCGCGATGGCATCCGTCGCGGTGTCTTTGGTGTCGACGATGGCCAGCTTGCAGTACTCCAGACCCGTGCAGGCGATGGTCGAGCGCCGGAACGGGCTCGGCCTGGCGGACAGTCCGAGCTCATCAAGCCGCGCGATGAGTGGCTCGACCTGGTCCCCGGCCACGTCGAGCACCACGAGCTTCTGGTGCGGCGTCGTGCGTAGCCGGTGCGAGCCGTGCGCCTCGAGGGCGTCGGCCAGTGCCACGAGGGTGGTGCCTGAGAGCCGGCCGACCGTGGGTGCGACGCCGATGTAGTGATTGCCGTCCTTCTGCCAGTGCACGCCGACGTGGTCGCCGGGACCTGCCGGCTTGGGAGCAGCCGGCCCGTCGGCGAGCTCGAACCCGAGATACTCGCGCTCGAGCACCTCGCGGAACTTCTGCGGACCCCAGTCGGCCAGCAGGAACTTCAGCCGGGCCTTGTTCCGCAGCCTGCGGTAGCCGTAGTCGCGGAAGATCGAGGTGACGCCCTCCCAGACATCTGCCGCCTGCTCCTCGGTGACGAACGCGCCGAGGCGCTCGCCGAGTCTTGGCGTGGTCGACAGTGCGCCGCCGACCCAGAGGTCGTAACCGGGCCCGAGTTGCGGGTGCACGACGCCGACGAAGGCGATGTCGTTGATCTCGTGCACGACATCCTGGCTCGGATGCCCGGTGATGGCCGTCTTGTACTTGCGCGGCAGGTTGGAGAACTCCGGGTTCCCGATGTAACGACGCGAGATCTCGTCGATCACGGGTGTTGGGTCGATGATCTCGTCCGCCGCGATGCCGGCGACCGGGCTGCCGAGGATGACGCGCGGCACGTCGCCGCACGCCTCGGTCGTGCGCAGGCCGACGGCCTCCAGCCGGCGCCAGATCTCCGGCACCGATTCGATCTCCACCCAGTGCAGCTGGATGTTCTGCCTGTCTGTGAGGTCGGCCGAGTCGCGACCGAACTCACGCGAGATCTCGCCGACGACCCGCAACTGCTGCGTCGTCAGGGCGCCTCCGTCGATGCGCACACGCATCATGAAATAGCGGTCCTCGAGCTCCTCGGGTTCGAGCGTCGCAGTACGCCCGCCATCGATGCCCGGTTTGCGCTGGGTGTAGAGGCCCCACCAGCGGAAGCGGCCGTGCAGGTCGCCCGAGTCGATGCTGTCGAAACCGCCCTTGGCGTAGACGGTCTCGATGCGATCGCGCACGTTGAGGCCGTCGTCGGCCTGCTTGAGCTCCTCGTTGCCGTTCAGCGGCGCGCGACCGTCGACCTTCCACTGCCCGTTCGGCACACCGGTGCGTGGCGGACGCACAAGCCTGGCCGGGCGCGATTCCACTGACGTCATGCTCACCTCGCTGATGGATGCCCCGAAAGCAGACGAAGGGGCGAGACGGATGTCGCGTTCACGCTACGTTTCGCCGGCCGGGCATCGCGATGCCGACGCAACAGCCGTACACACGGCGTCACATTTCGTGACGTGGTTGCGCTTGGCGCACTTAGGGGTTTTGCACGACGGCCGAGGCTCGGTCGACGACGATGTCGACCAGCTGCTGCGGCGTGGAGTCCGGAGTCAACAGGGGTGCGGCAACGTGGTCGGCACCGGCGCGGCGCACGAGGTCGAGGAAGTACCCCGGCGCCAGCAGGTAGGTGGCGGTGAAGACGGGCACGTCGGGGGCTGCGTCTCGCGCCTGCGCGACCGCGTCGGCCAGCGACGGCGTTGCGGCCGACAGGAAGCCGACCGTGACGGGCGTCGAAAGGTGGGTGGCGAGCATCCTGCCTGTGGCAAGGCAGTCGTCGACGGCACGCTGGTCGCTCGAACCGGCGGCGGCGAGCACGACGCCGGCGCCCGCCCGGTAGCCGGCCTCGGCCAGGCGCAGGGCGAGCACCTCGACCAGGCGCTCGTCGGGGCCGAGCGCCGCGCAGACCTGCGCCGGCACGGGGGAGGAGTCCGCCGTCTCGGCGAGATCCACGAAGACGTGGTACCCAGCCGACAGCAGCAGCGGCACGATCACGGCCCGCTCGGTGTTTGGCGCTTGCGCGATCGCGGTCGAGACATCCGGCTGCTCGACGTCGACGTGGCATCCGACGACGCGCAGCGGAAGGGATGCCGCCACCTGCTCAACGAGACGGCGTACGGCCACCTGACCGTCGAGGGATGAGGTGCCGTGCGATGCGGCGAAGACGGTTGCGGTCATGGCGATCCGCTCGATGCTACACGCGCATGGTGCGCACGGGAGGCTCGTGGCCGCGAACCTGCAGGTGCAGCCGCTCCATGGTCGCGTCGAGGTGGGCTGCGGTCTCGGCCGCCTCGGTGAGGCCGTCGATCAGATGCTGGGGAACCTGCGCGTCGTACTTGTAGTAGGTCTTGTGCTCCAGGCTCGCCCAGAAGTCCATGGCGATGGTGCGGAACTGCACCTCGACGCGCACCTGCTCTGGGCCGCCGGAGAGGAACACGGGAACCTCGAGGATGACGTGAAGGCTGCGGTACCCGTTCGGCTTCGGATGCTCGATGTAGTCCTTCACCAGGAGCACGGTGATGTCGTCTTGCGACGTCAGCAGCTCGACGATGCGATACACATCGCTGACGAAGCTGCAGATCACGCGAACGCCAGCGATGTCCGACAGACCTTCCTTGATGGCCTCGAGATCGAGGTCGATGCCCTTGCGTGCGGCCTTCTCGAGCACGCCCTCCATGGTCTTCACCCGACACGAGATGCTCTCGATCGGGTTGTAGCCCGCCGTCAGGTTGAACTCGTCGCGCAGGATGTTGAGCTTCGTCTCGACCTCGGAGAGCCCGAATCGGTAGCGCATCAGGAATCGCTCGACCTCGTCGCGCAGGGCGGTGAGATCGGAGAGCGTTCCGCTGTCCGCCTGCTCGAGCAGCTCCAGGGTGCGCGGGCTGAGCAGCGGCCGCGGGGATCCGTGGCGCTTTGAGTCGACGGTGGTCACGAAGCCGACGCTATCGAGCCTGCCTTGGGGAACCGTGTGCACTTCGCCCATGCGCCCCATGAACTCCCGGGCGTAGCGCGGGCTGTCAGCTGTCTGCCTGACTCGTCCGAGCACGCGTCCTACTTCTCTGGCTCCTTCCAGCGTGTCGTGGTGCCAGGGGTCGGGCACAACCCGCCGCAGGAAGACCCCGCGGCGTTCAGCGACGCGGTACTGATGCTCGTGCACTGATTCCGCGAGAACGCGGATCCCTGGCGCTACAGCATTTACCGCGAGCGGCTGTCGGCATACGAAACGCTCAGGGGTCAAGGAGAATTGGCGGCAATGCCTCGACCATTGCCATTGTCGTCGGATCGCGATGCACCAAGCGCTTCTGCTGCCACCTGGAAGAGCTCGCGAACGCGGTCGTGCGGGGCCGACATCCGTACGAGCCGGATGCCGAGCTGCTCACGGTCGACAATCGGGCGCAACACGAGACCCGGGCGTGCGTAGAGGGTGGCGACGCTGCGCGGCAGCATCGCGACGCCCCGGCCGGATGCCGCAAGCTCCACCGTTCCCTCGATTCCCGCGCAGCGCCGGTCTGCTTCGAAAGGGCCCTCGCCTTCCAGGTCACTCAGCCGCAGTCGCCGCTTTCCGGCCAAGCGATGGTGCGCAGCGAGGACGGCGAGCTTCGGTTCGGCGCCGAGCGGCACGCTGACCAGGCCGTCGGCATCGAACGGTTCACGTACCGCGGCGATGTCTGCTCGACCGTCGCGCACCGCGTCGGCGCCCTCATACCAAACGAGTTCGATCAGGGCGACATCCAGCTCAGGCGCCACCTGGCCGATTGCAGCCACGGCGGGCGCGACGCGCAAGCCGGGCGCGAAGCCGACCACGATGCGGTCGAGACCGCGGGCCGCTTGATGGGTGCGGCGGACTGCCGACGTCGCAGAAGCAAGCAGTCTGCGGCCCTCGTCGGCCAGCCGCTCGCCCGCCGGGGTGAGGGCAACGCGGCGGCCCGAGCGGTCGAGCAACCCGACGCCGATCTCGCGCTCGAGCGCCATCATCTGCCGAGACAGCACGGGCTGCGCGATGAGGAGTTTCTCGGCCGCGCGCCCGAAGTGGAGCTCCTCGGCGACCGCAACGAAATAGCGCAGTTTGCGAAGGTCGAGATCCATGCCCTGAGGGTATCGGACGTCCCGAGAAGGTATTGGACGCTGTGCATCGGCGACCCCGAGAGTGAACTCATGATCGTTCTCACCACCCCTACCGGCCGCATCGGCCGCCGCGTTCTCGAACGAGTGCTCCTCCGCGCCGATGAGCCCGTGCGTGTCATCGCCCGCAATCCCGACGCTCTTCCCGCCGACACCACCAGCCGCGCGGAGATCGTCGTCGGATCGCACGGCGATTCTGCGGTGATCGATGCGGCACTGACCGGCGCCGACGCGCTGTTCTGGCTGACGCCGCCTCCCTGGCGTGCCGAGGCACTAGAGAACGGCATGGAAGAACTCGCCCGGCCTGCCGCCGAAGCGGTGCGCCGCCATCAGTTGCGGCACGTCGTCGCGGTGTCGAACCTCGGACGAGGCGTCCCAGGCGAATCGGGACTTGTGCGCCACGGCCTCGCCGTCGAGGACCTCTTCGCAGCGACCGGCGCCGCGTTCCGCGCCATCACGTTGCCGGGCTTCTTCGACAACATCCTCAACGATGTCGCGGCGCTGCGCGACGGCAGCCTCACCGGCGTGCTGCGTCCCGACCTCAAAGTTCCCATGGTCGCCGTCGACGACATTGCGGACGTCATCACCGACCTCCTCGTCGACCGATCGTGGTCGGGTCGGCAGGATCGCCCGATGCTAGGGCCTGAAGACCTATCGATGTCCGATGTCGCCGCGATCCTGTCCGATGTTCTCGCGCGTCCGATCGAGTACACACAGATCGACCTCGACACGTTCCGCGCGGGGCTGCTCGCGCGCGGAGCGTCGCCGGCGATGGCGGACGGCATGGTCGGGATGATGTCGGCGAAGAACGCTGGGCTCGACAACGCGGTCACGCGCACCGCGCAGACGGCGTCGCCGACGACGTTCCGCGCCTGGGCCGAGCGCGAACTCGCGCCGCTCGTCGTCAGCTGAGCTGCATCATCCCGTGGCTGAGGGGAAGGGACTCGTGTGCGCTTCGCCCACGGGCCCCATGAACTGCGACCGGGGCGGATGGGCGCAGTTCCAAGCGAAAGCAGTTGGGCAGCGGGGTGCGCCGTCAGAAGCCCGCGTTACTCGGAGCCCCGAGGCACGTCTGCAGAGGCAGTTGGCGGCTTGAAACCACGCCGAGCAGGTGCAGCGGGGCGCCCGGACGGAAGCAGGTTGAATCGCAGCGGCGTCTCTTTCCCGAGCACGAAGACTTCGAAGGCGTGCTTGAAGAAGGCCTCCACCGGAGTTATGCCCTGCAGCACCAGGTCGATGTGAAAATGCACCCACAGCTGCAGCCAGCACGCGTCGTGCGCCCAGATGAACGAGTGCAGGATGCTGTTCCGGCTGATCTGCCGTTGCGCGGCCCTGTGCATCTGCCCTTGCGAGCGCTCCTTGCGTACGGCTAGGTGATAGACGGCCAAGTCGGCCGCATTCGTGGCACGCATCGGACCGAAGGTCGTCCACAGTGCGGTCGAGGAGGCGAGCACGGGGAGGTCCGGAACAACGAAATGGTTGTACAGCTTGGCCTTCGGGTTCAAGGTGAAGGCGCTCCCGTCCTTCCTCAGTTGCAGGGTGTCGATGCCGGTGCTGTTGCCAGTTGCCCAGATGACGAGGTCAGCCGGCACTTCGGTGCCGTCCTCGAGAACGAGGCCGTCTTCCTGAAAACGAACAGGGTTGCCAATCGTGTAAGGGACATCGCGGAGCTCTCGACGCTGAGTCGGACAAAGGAGCCCGCCGTGGAATCGTGTGAAGTCGGTGTGCGGACGCCCAAGCGAGTGCAGGTGACCCGACGACCAGTGCAGGATGGCCCCGAAGCGCCGCGAGACACCGGTGAAAAGCACGGTCGCCAAATAGGTGAGGCCACGGACCTTGTTCATCGGTGACGCATCGTGCAGCAATGCTTCGTACTTGTAGAACAGGTACGGTCTGCGCATCAGCCACGTGAAGTTCTCATAGCCGGCGCGTCGAAGGCTCAGCGCGACGTCACAAGCCCCTTTGCCGGCGCCGACCACGACGACCCGCTTCTTATCGCGCATGATCTGATCGAACTCTGCATCGGAGTACGACACCGTGTGCAGCTGTCGCCCGTGAAACTCCTCCGCGCCAGGCAGCTCGGGAATCGAACCGACGGCCGCCATCGACGCCCAGATCACAAGGTCGTATGGGCCGGCGGACCGTTCTTCGCCCGTGCGGCTGTCGGTGACGGTCAACGTCGCCGTGCGATTTGCAGACGAGTAATCCAGCGACTGCACCGTGCTGTTGAGCTGGCAGCGCGACGTCAGATCTCGAGCGTCGGCGAAGCGGTGGATATAGCGCTCCACCTCTTCCGCCATGACCTTGCCTCGCTGCACGTCGGGGTCGTCACTGTATGGAAACCCGTCGAACGACGTGACAGTCATGCTGCCGTGGATCTGAAGCCCGTGGTAACGCAGATGCGGGCTCCACGTGCCCCCGATATCGCTGAAACGCTCGAATACGTCTACCTGCTCAACCCCGATCTCGTTGAAGCGCTGAAGGCACTGCAGGCCGCTCCACCCGGCACCGACGATGGCAACGCGTAGATCGGCCGGCGACCGGCGGTAGCGCAGCGTCCTGCGCCAGAGCCGGCGGCCCACGATCGCAGCAATGAGAAGCGGGGAAAGCGCCAGCATGACTCGTAGAAGACCAGGCTCGTCGCGGCCACGAGCACCCAGCCGGCAGGGGCCCACCACGGCCAGTGCTCGATCGGGGTGCCCAGCTCGGAGAACGGTGTGACCTGCTGCGGTACATCAAAATGCGGCTCCGCCTGATCCGGCACGCCACTCACGGTTCCCATGGCCGGATGTTACTGCTCCCGCAGCGAAGGCATCCTCCGCGCAGCCGTTGCTCCTTCTACGTGGAAGCTCGGTCCCTCCTCGGGCGTCGGTGCGCTACGTCCTGCTTCTTCGCGCTGGTCAATTGAGCGCCGAGAAGTCCGTCGGGCTGAGAAAGACCGATTCGAGATGGTCGACGATCGGCCCGTTCTCTTCGGACCGGGCCTTCACGGCGACCCATTCGGGGTCGCTCGCGAACGCGTCCCAATACGCCGTCGCCGCCTCTCGATTCGGATACGCGAGGAGGTACACGAGAGTGTTCTGCGCCTGCCCATCGGCCGGCGTGAAGTATCCGACGTTCTCAATGCCGTGTTTCTCGAACAATGCCCTTGTGTGATTGCGGAACCGGGCTTGCAGATCCGGCAGTTTGCCTGGATGCGTGTAGTACGTGCGGAGTTCGAAGACGCGGGGACTGACCATTCGCCCATTCTGCCCTCGACTATCGAGCAACCGAGCCATATCCGGCGGGACGGCAGGTGAGGGAACGAATCGCCTCGATTCCCGTGCAACACTCGACCGTGAGGGGCAACGCAAGCGCCGACGAGCGCCACAGACGAACTCAGTCGAAGTCGAGGCTGAGCTTGCGGAGAAGAGCCGCCAGCCGGTTCTGGTCAGCGGGCGCCAACGTGCGCAAGAGCTCGGCTTCCGCGTCTACGAGTCGGGTGATCGCGGCATCCACTCGCGTGAGCCCCTGCTGGGTCATGCGCACGAGGATGCCTCGCCCGTCGTGGGGATCGGTCTGCCGCTCGACAAGCCCGCGCTCGACCAGCCGGTCGATGCGGTTCGTCATGGTGCCGGATGAGACCAGCGTCTGGGTGAGCAGCGCCTTCGGGCTCAGCTGATAGGGCGAGCCGGCCCTGCGCAGCGCGGAGAGCACGTCGAACTCCCACAGCTGAAGATCGGAGCGTCCAAATGCGCCGCGTCTGGCACGGTCCAGGTGCTTCGAAAGCCTGTCGACCCGGGAGAGCACCTGCAGCGGCGCGAAGTCCAGATCCGGACGCTCACGCTTCCAGGCGTCGACGATCCGGTCGACCTCATCAGCGTGCTCCGGCATCCCACCATTATCGAGCGTGGATGGAGCAGTTTCGAAGAAGCTCTCGCGCACGGCCGCTGCCTACCATGAGGAAAATTCACCGGAAAGATCGAAAGCACGAGGAGAGCTGTCATGGCTGCAACAGAGAAGACATCGACGAAGCCAACGTTCACTGCCGATGAGCGCGCGGCACTGAAGGAGTACTCGGAGGAGCTGAAGAAGACCGCGAAGCGTGGCGGAAAGGCCACACAGGAAGACGGCGAGCGCGACCTGCTCGAGAAGATCGAGGCGATGCCCGAGCCGGATCGCTCGACGGCCACGAGGGTGCACGAGATCATCGTTGCTGCAGCACCGGGTCTCACACTCAAGACCTGGTACGGGATGCCTGCTTACGCGGTCGGGAACGACACCATCTGCTTCTTCCAGCCCGCGAGCAAGTTCAAGGCCCGTTTCCCAACGCTCGGCTTCAGCGACAAGGCGAAGCTCGACGACGGCGACATGTGGCCCATCTACTACGCCCTGAACGTGCTCACGCCAGAGGTGGAGCAGCGCATCGCGGAGCTGGTGCGCAAGGCATCCGGCCAGGCGCAGGCCTAAGCGGGCCGGACAGCCGTTCAGGATGGCGAACTCGCGCTCCCGGATCTTCCCGAACGCGACGAGCCGAGCACGACGAGCCGGCGGCGGCGGCGTGCCGGAGGGCAGCGTGACTCTGGCAGACTGGATGGCGCGATCCGCCGTGGTGTAATGGCAGCACGACAGCCTTTGGAGCTGTTAGGTCTAGGTTCGAGTCCTGGCGGCGGAGCTCGTCGCCGACAGAGCGGCGGGGATCGCCGGCTACAGAGCGGCGGGCCCGGCGGCAGCGAGCGTCGGGAATACTTGTACGGTGACCGATCCGAATCTCGCCATCATCGTGCTCGCCGCGGGCCAGGGCACCCGCATGAAGTCCGCGACGCCGAAGCTGCTGCACCAGTTGGCAGGTGCGCCGATCGTCAGCCACGTGCTCGCAACGGCCAGCGCGCTCGAGCCGGCCGTCGTTCTCGCAGTCGTGCGCCACGAACGGGACCGGCTCTCCGAGGTCATCAGCGGTGATCTGCCATCCGCGGTCATCGTCGACCAGGACGAGGTGCCGGGCACGGGTCGCGCCGTCGAGCAGGCCGTTGACGCGCTGCCCGAGGGTTTCGCGGGAGATGTGCTCGTGCTCAACGGCGACGTTCCGTTGCTGGATGCCGACACCCTGAACGATCTCGTCGGTCGCCACCGCGGCAGCCGGGCGTCCGCCACCGTCTTGAGCAGCATGGTGCCTGACGCGGCAGGCTACGGGCGCATCGTGCGCAACGACGACGGCTCACTCGACCGCATCGTGGAGCACAAGGATGCCACGCCTGAGGAGCACGAGATCGGTGAGATCAACGCAGGCGTCTACGTCTTCGGCCTTAGTGCGTTGCGCGACCAGCTGGCGAACGTGACGACCGACAACGCGCAGGGCGAGAAGTACCTGACCGATGTGATCGAACTGCTCCGCCGCGCGGGCAGCGAGGTGCAGGCGGTGCCGCTCGCCGAGGCTTGGAAGGCCGAGGGCATCAACGACCGGGCACAGCTCAGCGAGGCGGGAGCGCGGCTCAACGCGCTCATCGTCCGCGGATGGCAGTTGAACGGCGTCACGGTGCAAGACCCGGCCACGACGTGGATCGACCTCACCGTGAAGCTCGAGAACGACGTGACCATCCTGCCCGGCACCCAGCTGAAGGGTGCCACGGTCGTGGCGAAGGATGCCGTGATCGGCCCCGACACCACCCTCGTCGACTGCGAGGTCGGCGAAGGGGCGACCGTGAAGCGCGCCGACGCGACGCTCGCTGTGATCGGCGCGCGCGCATCCGTTGGCCCGTTCTCGTACCTGCGGCCCGGAACCGTTCTCGACGAGAGCGGCAAGATCGGCACCTTCGTCGAGACGAAGAACTCGCACATCGGCGAGGGAAGCAAGGTTCCGCACTTGAGCTACGTGGGTGACACCACCATCGGTCGAGGGGTCAACCTTGGTGCCGGAGCCATCACCGCCAACTACGACGACCTGTCCAAGCACCGCACCGAGATCGGCGACGAGGTGCACACCGGGTCGCACAACGTGTTCGTGGCGCCCGTTAGGATCGGAGACGGCGCGAAGACCGGTGCCGGCGCCGTCATCCGCAAGGACGTCCCAGCCGGTGCGCTGGCCCTGAGTGTCGCCCCTCAGCGCAACATCGAGGGATGGGTCGAGAAGAACCGACCGGGCACGGCGGCCGCCGAGGTCGCGCAGCGTGCCAGGTCCGCACAGGAAGCGAACGATGGCTCGCAAAGACAAGACGGTTGATCTCGATCGGGAACGCGGCATAGCTCCTGGTATCGTCGCCAAGACCAAGAAGCGGCTCGTGGTGGCGGCGGGCCGTTCCCACCTGGACCTCGCCCACGAGGTCGCCGAGGCACTCGGCACCCAGATCGTGCCGACCGAGTACCGCACCTTCGCATCCGGCGAGATCCTGACGAGGTTCGAGGTCTCGATCCGTGGCTGCGACGTGTTCCTCATCCAGTCGTTCGGCCCCCCGGTCAACGAGTGGCTCATGGAGCTGCTCATCATGCTGGATGCCGCCAAGCGCGCCTCCGCGAAGCGCATCACCGTGGTCGCCCCTTACTATCCGTATTCGCGACAGGACAAGAAGGGCAGGGGTCGCGAGCCGATCAGCGCCAGGCTCGTGGCCGATCTGCTGAAGACCGCGGGGGCGGACCGCGTGATGAGCGTGGATCTGCATGCCGCGCAGATTCAGGGCTTCTTCGACGGCCCGGTCGACCACCTGTTCGCCAAGCCAGTGCTGCTCGAGTACTTCAAGCGCACGCTCTCGCCGCGAGACAGGGAACAGCTGACCGTGGTGTCGCCAGACACCGGGCGCGTGCGCGTCGCCGACCAGTGGTCGGACAGCCTGGGCGCGCCGCTGGCCATCATCCACAAGCGACGTGATCCGAACGTGGCCAATCAGGTCACCGTGAACGAGATCGTCGGTCAGGTCAGCGGCAGGGTGTGCCTGCTGGTCGACGACATGATCGACACCGGCGGCACCATCGTCAAGGCAGCTCAGGCGCTCAAGGCGAACGGAGCGGAGCGTGTCATCGTGGCTGCGACGCATGCCGTGTTCAGCGACCCGGCCACCGAGCGTCTGCAGGATGCCTCGATCGACGAGGTCGTCGTGACCGACACCATCCCGGTGGCAGCAGGCAAGCGATTCCCGGGACTCACCGTGCTGCCGATCGCGCCGCTCCTAGCGCGCGCGATCCACGAGGTCTTCGAGGACGGCTCGGTCACCTCGATGTTCGACGGCGCCGCATAGATCGCGGAGCTTCACACCTGCGGCGGGCGGGCAGAGGCGGCGGATGCCCGCTAGCGGTCGATGAGGATCGAGGCGATTCCCGTCGCGCAGGCCAGAAGGGTGGCGAGCGCCAGGAGCGCGAACGGCACGGCGGGCGCTGCCTGGGGAGGCCGGTCGTGATGCCGTCCGTTGCCGGCAAGCGCTCGGCCGCGCAGGTTGCCGTAGACCACGAACGCGGATGCCACGAGCAGCAGAACGACGCCCGTCACCGTGAGCACAACGGTGCCACTGGCCCAACCGTTGCGCAGCGCGAGCAGACCGTTGACCGCCAGCGCGAGGCACGTGCGCGACCAGGACAACGCGGTGCGCTCGCCCTGCAGTCCGGGGTCGCGCGCAGAGGTGGCGGTCATCGTCCGTAGACGGCGATGAGCACGGTGAGAACGGCGGCGACCGCGAGCACGACCGCGGCGATGAGCGGCACGGCCACGGTCAACGGCAGTCGTCGCCCCTGGCGCATGGCGATCTCGTTGCCGCGCCAGCGCAGGTAGGCGATGACCGCGAGTGCGGCCGACAGTGCGCCGAGCACGACGGAAAGCACGACCATGACCCAGTGCGGGCCGATCTTGGCGGAGAACTCTTCGAGGAGAACGGCGCCGGCGAGGATCGCGAGTGCTGTGCGGATCCAGGCGAGGAACGTGCGCTCATTGGCGAGCGAGAAGCGGTAGTCGGGGTCTTCGCCGGTCTCACGCCATTTGGGTTCACGCATGTAGTCGCCTCGGTTGCAGCACGAGGAAAGGGTATCGAACCGGCGAATGTCGCACGTGCTCGCTACGCTGGCGCGATGACCGCACAGCCCGCAGTCGTCGGAGGCTCCGGCGACACGACTCAGCGCGACTCCCGGGTGCTCTGGCTCCTGCTCGTGGCGACGTTCGTCGTCATCCTCAACGAAACGATCATGTCGGTGGCGATCACCGACATCATGCGCGACTTCCACGTGGATGCACGCGCTGGTCAGTGGCTCACCACCGCCTTCATGCTCACGCTCGCGATCGTCATTCCGATCACGGGCATTCTGCTGCAGCGCTTCAGCACCAGGGCTATGTTCATCGCGGCCATGACGCTCTTCAGCGCCGGAACGCTCATCGCAGCGACGGCACCCATGTTCGGAGTGCTGCTGGCTGCGAGGGTCGTTCAGGCGTCGGGCACGGCGATCATGATGCCGCTCTTGATGACGACGATCATGACGGTCGTCGTGCCGTCGAGGCGTGGACGCACGATGGGCAACGTCTCGATCGTCATCTCCGTCGCGCCTGCCATCGGTCCGACGATCGCCGGCGTCATCCTCAGCGTGCTCGCCTGGCGGTGGATCTTCTGGTTCGTGTTGCCCATCGCGGTGGCGATGCTGCTCGTCGGGGCGTGGCGGGTGCGGAACGTCTCGACGCCCGCGCAGGTGCCGATCGACGTTCTCTCGGTCGTGCTCTCTGTGTTCGGCTTCGGCGGCCTGGTGTACGGCCTCAGTCGTATCGGCGCGACGGAGCAGGGCGCGACGGACGGCGCTGCTCTGATGGTGATCGCGTTCGTCATCGGCGGCATCGCGCTGCTCGCGTTCGTGACGCGGCAGCTCATGCTGCAAAGACGTGACCGAGCGCTGCTCGATCTGCGCACGTTCGGCTCTTCCGTGTTCTCGGTGTCGATCGTCTTGATGGCCGTGAGCATGGCGGCGCTGCTGGGCACCATCATCCTGCTGCCTATCTTCATGCAGCAGGTTCTCGGGCTCGACCCGCTGTTCATCGGACTGCTCCTGCTGCCCGGCGGCCTCATCATGGGATTGCTCGCGCCGCTAGTCGGCAGGCTGTACGACCGGTTCGGGGCTGCGCGGCTACTGGTTCCGGGAGCGGTTGCCGTGAGCGCGGCGCTCTGGATGCTCGCCTTCGTCGGCGCGCACACCTCGCCCTGGTACCTGCTCGGCGCGCACATCGTGTTGAGCGTTGGGCTGGCGTTCTTGTTCACGCCGCTCTTCACGGCCGGTCTCGGCGCAGTTCCCGAGCGCTTCTACTCGCACGGCAGCGCCATCATCGGCACCGTGCAGCAGGTCGCGGGTGCAGCGGGCACTGCACTATTCGTCGCGGTGATGTCGGTGCGCAGCGGCGCTCTGCGTGACGCGGGCTCAAGTGTGCGGGATGCCACGGCATCCGGTATCGCCCTCGCGTTCACCGTGGGAGCTGTGCTCTCGCTCGCCGCAGTGGTGGCCGCGTTCTTCGTGCGAACGCCTGGAGCAGCACGGGCTGCGGAAGCGGCCGAGGCTGTGGCCGAAGCCAGCCTTTGAACGCGTTCGCCCCCTGTCCCATCGAGACAGGGGGCGAGAACGCGAGCGCTGACCGCGGACGAGCGCTGACCTGTTGAGCGCTCAGCAGGTGATCAGTGCGACGACGGCGCGGCCTCGATCTCGGAGCGGTCGCCCGACCACAGCGTGTGGAACACGCCGTCCTTGTCGACGCGCTTGTACGTGTGGGCTCCGAAGAAGTCGCGCTGACCCTGAACGAGCGCCGCGGGCAGTCGGTCGGCCCGCAGACCGTCGTAGTACGCAAGGCTCGAGCCGAACGCGGGGGAGGGGATGCCACCCTGTGCTGCGGCAACCACCACGCGGCGCCAGGACTCCTGGGTGCGCTCGAGGGCGTCCTTGAAGTACGGCGCGGTGAGCAGAGCGACAAGCGAAGGGTCGTCGGCGTACGCCTCGGTGATGCGGTTCAGGAACTGCGCACGGATGATGCAGCCCCCGCGCCAGATGGCGGCGATGTCGCCCTTCTTGATGTCCCAGCCGTACTGCTCGGCGCCTGCGACGATCTCGTCGAAGCCTTGCGAGTAGGCGATGATCTTCGACGCGTAGAGCGCCTGTCGCACATCTTCGACGAAAGCGTCGGCGTCCTCCACGTGCCACTGCGCGCTGGGGCCCGGGAGGTCGGATGCCGCCTTCCGCTGCTCCGGCTTGCTCGAGAGCGACCGCGCGAACACGGCCTCGGCGATACCGGAGACCGGGATACCCAGATCGAGCGCGGTCTGCACGGTCCATGCGCCGGTGCCCTTGGCGCCAGCCTGGTCGAGGATGACGTCGACGAGCGGCTTTCCGGTCTCGGCGTCGACCTGCCTGAGCACCTCGGCCGTGATCTCGATGAGGTAGCTCTCCAGCTCGCCCTTGTTCCATTCGGCGAAGATGTCGGCGATCTCGGAAGGGCTCTTGCCGGTTCCGCGGCGGATGAGGTCGTACGCCTCGGCGATGAGCTGCATGTCGGCGTACTCGATGCCGTTGTGCACCATCTTCACGAAGTGCCCAGCCCCGTCGTGCCCGACGTGCGTCACACACGGCTCGCCCTCCGCCACTGCCGCGATGGAGCGCAGGATCGGCCCGAGCGTGACCCACGACTCGTCAGAGCCGCCAGGCATGATCGACGGACCGTTCAGTGCGCCCTCTTCGCCGCCGGAGATGCCGGCGCCGACGAAATTGATGCCCGTCTCCCGCACCGCCTTCTCCCGGCGGATGGTGTCGGTGAACAGCGCGTTGCCGCCGTCGACGATGATGTCGCCGGGCTCGAACACCTTGACGAGCTCGTCGATGACCGCGTCCGTGCCGCGTCCGGCCTGCACCATGATGATCGCGGTGCGGGGCTTGGACAGCGTCGCGGCGAACTCCTCATAGCTGGACGCCGGAAGGAATCCCGCCTCCGGATGTTCGTCGCGCAGTGTCTGGGTCTTCTCGTACGAACGGTTGAAGATCGCCACGGTGTTGCCCTCGCGGCTGGCGAGGTTGCGGGCGAGGTTCGAGCCCATCACCGCCAGCCCGACAACACCGATGTTCGCAACGGACTTCACCGTATTCGACACTTCTGGCACGGCACTTCTCCTAGAAAGACGGGGCTGAACTCGGGGAGCGTCACCTGAGGTGGTATCCCACCCAGGGGTTTCCACTCTAGGGGACCCTGCATTCCCCTTCGTGTCGGGGGCCGCCCGCACAGCGCGACATCCGGAAGAATGGGGAGCATGACCGTCGTGCCTCCCGCCCAGCTGCCCGCCATAGTCCTCATGGGGGTATCCGGCGCGGGCAAGACGGTCGTGGGCGATGCCCTCGCGGATGCCTCTGGGCGCGTCTTCATCGACGGCGACGACCTGCATCCGGCCGCCAACAAGGAGAAGATGCGCGCGGGCATCCCATTGACCGACGCGGACAGGGAGCCGTGGCTGCGCACCATCGGCGAGCGCCTCGCCGTGGGCGACGGCGTCATCGTGGCATGCAGCGCCCTCAAGCGCCGCTACCGCGACCTGCTCAGGGAGTATGCGCCTGACACCTTCTTCGCTCACCTCGATCCGGAGCCGGACACGCTTCAGCAGCGGCTGGCCGTGCGGGTGCACGAGTACATGCCGGCCGGGCTCCTGGGCTCCCAGCTCGCGGCGCTCGAGCCACTCGGACCAGACGAGTTCGGTGCGGTGTTCCGCTCGGACGGGTCCGTCGGGCAGACCGTGGCAGACATCCGTGCCGCGCTTGCGGCCGACGTCGGCGAGGAGCGCCAGGCGCCCTGAGCGTCGGGCCCGGCACCGAGTGTCACGCGACCGAGCAGCAGTCGAACGAGCAGCAGTCGAACGAGCAGCAGTCGAACGAGCTTCAGACGAACTAGGTTCAGGCGGGCGACATCGCGGCGTCTTGGCCGGGTTGCAGCGGGAACACTCCGATGAATTCGACGGCGTCTTCGAGCGCGTCGAAATGGTCGATGCGAACGTCTTGCGGCTCGTAGAACACGTCGCCCGGCCCGAGGATGCTCTCTGCTCCGCCTGCGAACGCGTACCGCACGCGGCCGCTCAGAATGGTTCCGAAGACGGGACCGTTGTGCACATGGGCACCCGCTGGTGTGCCGGCGAGCATGCGGATGCGTCGCACCTCGACTCTGCCCACCGGCTCGGCCACCGGAAGGGTGACGTCCAACTCCACGGTGCGCGTGACGCGCTCGTTCGTCTCAGGCATGCATCAAGCTGTACCACCGACAGGGTTCGGACGGGCAGTGGCGGTGAACGCCCAGCGGCGGCCTGACACAATTGATCGGTGAGCGAGACGACGATCAGGCAGGCCGGGCGCGGCGCAGGGCGTGCGGACGGCGCCGATGCCGAGGCGACGTCACGGCCCCAGGTTCGGCCTACGACCGAGGGATGGACGCAGCAGCTCGCGGCCGACGGACGCCCAGCGCTGCAGTTCGCGTCGCCTCGCCGCAAGCAGCCCGAGACGCATCTCGCCGACCTCACCCCAGCGGAACGCAAGGCGAAGGTCGAAGAGCTCGGCCTGCCCGCCTTCCGCGCCAAGCAGCTTTCCACGCACTATTTCACGCATTGCACCACGGATGCCTCGGCCATGACCGACCTTCCGGCATCCGGCCGGGAAGAGCTCGTCTCCACTCTGCTGCCTCCGCTGCTCATGGAGGTTCGTCGGCTGCGCACCGACGATGGGCGCACCATCAAGTTCCTCTGGCGGCTTTTCGACGGAGCCCTCGTGGAATCCGTGCTCATGCGCTACCCGGGACGCATCACGCTGTGCATCTCGTCGCAGGCCGGTTGCGGTATGAATTGCCCGTTCTGCGCCACGGGCCAGGCAGGACTCACGCGCAACCTTTCGGCCGCCGAGATCGTCGACCAGGTGGTCGCCGCAAACCGGGCAATCGCCGACGGCGAACTCGGCCACCGCGCGTCCGGTCAAGCGGAGCGCGTACACAACATCGTCTTCATGGGCATGGGGGAGCCGCTTGCCAACTACAAGCGCCTGATGAGCGCCGTGCGCACGCTGCTCGCCCCACAGCCGGACGGCCTGGGCATGTCTGCACGTGGCATCACGGTGTCGTCGGTCGGTCTGGTGCCAGCCATCCGCAAGCTGGCGGATGAAGGCATCCCACTCACGTTCGCCCTTTCGCTGCACGCGCCGGACGACGGGCTGCGCGACGAGCTCATCCCGGTGAACTCGCGTTGGAAGGTCGACGAGGCGCTGGATGCCGCCCGCTATTACTTCGAGAAGACGGGCCGTCGCGTCTCCATCGAGTACGCACTCATCAAAGACATGAACGACCACGCATGGCGTGCCGATCTGCTAGCGCAGAAGCTCAACGAGCGGGGCCGCGGCTGGGTACACGTCAACCCCATCCCGCTCAACCCGACGCCGGGTTCGATCTGGACCGCGAGCGAGCAGGATGTCACGGATGAGTTCGTGCGCCGGCTCGAGGCATCCGGAGTTCCGACCACCCTCCGCGACACCCGCGGCAAGGAGATCGACGGCGCCTGCGGACAGTTGGCCGCTGCGGAATAGTAGAACCCTCAAGCACACACAGGAGGAATCCCATGCCCCACTTCGACGTCGTCGTGCTCGGAGCCGGCCCCGGCGGTTACGTCGCCGCGGTGCGCGCCGCGCAGTTGGGTCTGCAGGTGGCCATCGTCGAGCAGCAGTACTGGGGCGGGGTATGCCTCAACATCGGCTGCGTTCCGGCCAAGACCCTGATCCGCAACGCCGAGGTACTCGGTCTCGTCACACGCGAGGGAGCCGAGTTCGGCATCTCCGGCGACATCCACGCGGACTACGGAGTGGGCTGGGACCGCAGCCGCAAGGTGGCGGATGCCCGGGCCAAGGGCGTCAACTTCCTGATGCGGAAGAACAAGGTCACCCAGTACGACGGGCACGGATTCTTCACCGGCCAGAAGTCGATGGACGTCGCGCTCGCGGCCGGAGGAACCGAGCAGCTCACGTTCGACAACGCGATCATCGCGACGGGATCGACGGTACGGCTGCTGCCAGGCGTGACGCTGAGCGACAACGTCGTGACGTACAAGGAGCTCATCCTGACCCGCGACCTGCCGAAATCGATGGTCATCGTCGGTGCGGGCGCGATCGGTCTCGAGTTTGCCTACATCCTGGCGAACTACGGCGTGCAGGCCACCGTGATCGAGTTCCTCGACCGCGCGCTTCCCAACGAAGACGCTGACGTGTCGAAGGAGGTCACGAAGCACTTCAAGGCGCTCGGCGTGCCCATCCTGGCCTCGACGAAGGTGGAGACGGTCGTCGACGAAGGCAATCAGGTGACGGTGACCTACACGGGTGCGGACGGCGCGCAAGGCAGCATCACTGCCGACAAGGCGCTCATCTCGGTCGGATTCGCCGCCAACGTCACGGGCTACGGGCTGGAAAATACGGGCGTCGAGCTCACCGAGCGGGGCGCCATCGCGATCGACGACTACATGCGCACCAACGTGCCAGGCATCTACGCCATCGGCGACGTCACCGCCAAGCTGCAGCTGGCGCACGTGGCCGAGGCCCAGGGCGTCGTCGCGGCCGAGACGATCGGCGGCGCTGAGACCATGACGCTGGGCGACTACCGCAATATGCCTCGAGCGACATATATGCAGCCGCAGGTGGCGAGCTTCGGCCTGACCGAGCAGCAGGCGCGCGATGCGGGGTACGACGTCGAGGTGTCGACGTTCCCGATGCTGGCGAACGCGAAGGCTCACGCGCTGGGCGATGCCCGTGGCTTCGTGAAGCTCGTCGCCGACAAGAAGTACCACGAGCTGCTCGGCGGTCACATGGTGGGGCTCGATGTCTCGGAGCTGCTGCCGGAGCTCACGCTCGCTCAGAAATGGGACCTCGGGGCGCTCGAACTCGCGCGCAATGTGCATCCGCACCCGTCGCTTTCCGAGTCGATGCAGGATGCCTTCCACGGCCTCGTCGGCCACATGATCAACCTCTAGCGCCGTCGCCCACACGCTGCAGCGCGGTCTCGCGTAGGACCGCGCCAGGTTGCGACGAGAGCGCCACAAGATGTGGCGCACTCGCCGCAAGGTGGCGTAGACAGGTGGCCTTCGGCCGCACTTACAGGCGGAAGGTCGAGACCGGGATGTCCGCGACCAGTCTCTTGGCCACGCCGAGCGCGTCGTCCTCGGACAGCTGGTGCGAGGTGACGAGGGATGCCAGGTAGCCGGCATCCGATCGGCGCGACATGTCGTGCCGTGCGGGAATCGAGCAGAACGCCCTCGTGTCGTCGATGAAGCCGCTCGTCTTCGTGAAACCCGCCGAGTCGCTGACGGCGGCCCGGTACCGCCAGATGCCGGCCGGGGAGTCGAGGAACCACCACGGCGCGCCCGCGTAGACGCTCGGGTAGAAACCGGCGAGCGGCCCGATCTCCCGCGAGAACAGAGTCTCGTCCACGGTGAACAGCACGAGCCGGAACGTCGGGTTCACGCCGAAATCCCGAAGGATGGGCGTGAGCGGCACTGTGTAAGCCCCGACGGCGGGCAGGTCGTGGCCGGTGTCCGGCCCGAACGCATCGAGCGTCGGCTGGTGGTGGTTGCGGATGACGCCGGCGTGCAGCTGCATGACCAGCCCATCCTCAGCACTCATCTCCGCTAGTCGATAGAGCATGTTGCGGCGGTACGCGTCAGCATCCCGCCGGCTCACGGTGCCGGCCAACGCCTCCCGGTGGATACGCTCGGCCTCCTCCGGCTCGAGCGGATCGCTTCCAGCATCGATCACGCCGGTGTCGGTGGCCGTCCCTGCGGCGGCCTTGAAATAGGCGCGGCGTGAACGAAGGGCATCGAGCAGCCCGGAGTAGGTGCCGCAGTCGATGTTCGACACGGCGGAGAGCGTTTCGAGGGCCGCCGGCCAGTCCGGCCGGAGCGGATGCATGTACCTGTCGGCCCGGAAGGTCGGCACCACTCGACCGGTGAACGAGGGGTCGTCGCGCAGAGCGAGGTGCGCAGAGAGGTCGTCTGCCGGGTCGTCAGTCGTGGCGAGCACCGCTATGCGGAACCTGTCGAACAACGCGCGCGGCCGGAACTCCGGGCGGCCGAGTGCGTCGCACAACTGGTCGTACAGGGCGTCCGCGGTCTGCGGCGACGGGGCATCCGTCAGTCCGAACACGTCGGTGAACTCGCTCTCGAACCAGTAACGAACGGGCGTGCCCAGGAAGGCGTCCCAGTTCTCGCACAGCCTGCGCCAGATCTCGCGACCGGATGCCGGTTGCTCGGACACGGCGTCGTCCTTGCCGCCCTTCCTGGGCAGCCCGAGCCGGGTGAACGGCACTCCGACGGCATGCAGCATGCGTGTCACGTAGTGGTCCGGCGTGATCAGCAGCGAGGCGGGATCGCCGAAGGCCTCGTCGTCGAGCAGCATTCGTGCGTCCACATGGCCGTGCGGGGAGTAGATGGGAGCGTCGGCGACTTCCGAGTACAGCCGCCTGGCCACGTCGCGCGTTGCCGGATCGGCGGGCAGGAGCCGGTCGGGGTGGTGGTTCAGTGCGGTCATGGGGTGGGGTCCTCCTGATCGGTGGTCGCTTCGTGCGCGGGGGCTGGCCCGGTCGACGATCGAACCGTGAGATGCGTAGGCAGCGTCAGCCCGCGCCGCGCAACCGGGGCGGCGCCGGCATCCAGTTGCGCGAGCAGCAGCGTCACGGCCAGCCGCCCGGCCTGTTCGATGGGGGCCGTCAGTGTGGTCAGAGGCGGATTGCAGAAGTCCGCGCCGAAGATGTCGTCGCAGCCGACGATGCTGATCTCGTCTGGCACCCGGATGCCGCGCGCTGACAGGTGCTGCAGCATCCCGATCGCGAGCAGATCGTTGAAGGCGATCGCCGCAGTGGCGCCCGTGTTGAGCACGGCGTCAGCAGCCGCAGCCCCTGCACTCCGCAGGGGCGAAAACGGACCGAGGCGGCGGGTGGTCACGCCGTGCGCCCTTCCGCTCTTCACGAATCTGCGCCATCTGCCCTCGTTGGGCCATGAGGTCTCGGGTCCAGAGACGTAGGCGAGATCACGGTGGCCGAGCGAGACCAGATGCTCGACCGCCTGTTCGATGCCTTTGGGCGTATCGATGAAGACCGTGGAGACGCCTCTGGTCTGCCTGTTGACGGCGACGAGCGTCAGCTCCGAAGCGAGTTCGGCGAGTACCCGATCGGACAGCCTCGAGGCGGCGAGAACGGCACCGTCGAACGACGAGCGCAGCCTGTGCAACAGGTCGTCCTCGTTCTGATCGGATTCGTCGGTGTCGATGAGCAGCTGCGAGTACCCGGATGCCTTCAGCTGCCGCTGCGTTCCCTTGATGATCCCGAAGTAGAACGGGTTCGTCACGTCGGAGACGAGCACGGCGATGGATCCGGTTCTGCCGGAGGTGAGTGCCCTCGCGGGTGAATTAGGGGAGTACCCCAGCTCTCGGGCGATGCCGGCGATGCGCTCACGAGTTGCCGAGTTCACCCTCCCTGGATTGGACAGCGCGCGTGACGCCGTCGACACCGCGACGCCGGCCTGCCGGGCGATGTCGGCGAGAGTCACTGGGCGGGGTGCACCGTTGCTCGCTGCCTGCATACCGACAGCCAATCAACGGGCGGAAGGCTTGGCAACAAAATGGCAACCGATTGCCAAGGTGCACCTGGAACTTCGGCTACGTCCCGCCGGCGGAACCCGGGACAGGACCGGCGACGGACTCGACGATCGCCAGCACGCTTCGTTCCAGGAACCGTACGAATTCCCGCGCGGACTCGTCACCCTCCGCGCCAGGGACGAGCTCGCCTTCCACCAGAGCCTGCTCCGCGAAAGCGACCCAGGCACGCAGGGCAACGCTCAGCAGAGGCGACTGCGGAACCCCGAGCTCGCGGAACACGGCGGTCACCCTCTGGGTCTGGATCTGCTCGGCTTCCTCGACGACGGCCCGCACCTCTTGGTCACCGCTGGCCACGCCGTGCACGAGCGATACGAACGTGCTGCGATGGTCGCGTACGAACTCCACGATCTTCGCAAGCGTGACATGCAAGCGTTGCAGTGGCGGCAGTTCCAGCTGCGGCTCCGTGGCATTCAGCATGCCGTCCCGCGCCGCCCTGACAACCTCGCGATGGAAGCCCTGCTTGGAGTCGAAGTAGTAGAAGAGTAGACCGCGTGAGACCCCGGCCTGGGCAGACAGGTCCTCGATGTTCAACTGGTCGAGTGGTCGATCCGCCAGCGCGGCGACGCCGAGGGCGACGAGCTGAGCACGGCGATCCTCCGGCGTCATGCGGATTCGGCGCTCGGAAGGCATGGCTTCGAGCATAGGGTCGGCCGGGTGCGCGGGAGCCGAGCCGGCGGTTCGAGTCGGCTGCGAAAACGTGCCCCGTTCGCGGGTCGACACATTCGACTGGCGCTAGCTCGCCGACTCGTGGTAGATAGTTACTGACGTTCGGTCAGTAGTGACGTCTGGATCAAGGAGGATCTATGAAGCTGCGTTCCCTCACCGCGAAGCGGGCTGGTCGTGTCGCTCTTGCCGCCATCCCTGTCGGAATCGCCGCGAGCCTGCTCATGACGGGCGTGGCACAGGGCGCCGTGCCCGTTGCGTTCACCGTCTCAGGATCGACGTTCCAGGTCGGCGCATCGAAGCTGGAGGGCACCGGATTCTCGCAATACGCCGGAACAGCTCAGCTGAAAGACGGCTCGACGCATCCGGTGTCGGTGGCGAACATCGCCAGCGCCAAGCTCTACGACCTCTGCCAATCGGTCGTGGTTCCGGGCATGCCGATGGGCCTCAAGATCACGGCTGGTGGCGGCGGCACGCCGGCCACAGCGACGAACCTTCAGATCGGCATGACGGATCTCAAGGGGGACGCGACGTTCAACAACATCCGAATCGGTGTCGACGCCTCAACCGTGAACACGGATGCCAAGGGTTCGGCGGGTGACTTCGCGCAAGACGCGGACTCGGTGGAGATCAACAACCTCCAGCAGACGGCGTGGAGCACGCAGGCTTCGGTGTTCAACCTCGCCGGCCTGCACCTGGAGCTCACCGACGGCCAGACCTGCTTCTGATCGCAGCGGCGAGAACAACGGGAAGAACGATGCAGACCCTCAGCGGATGGTGGCGTGCCTTCACGACCTGGAGTCGTGAGCGCCCGTTCGTCGGCGGGTTGCTGATGGTGCTGGCCGGCGCCGAGATGTTCTTCTCCGGGCAACTCAGCGTCGGAAGCATGCGCGTGCAGGTGGGTATCGAGGGCTTCCAGGCGATGCTGATCCCCATCGTGCTGGCACTCGTGGGCATTCTCGCGGCCGTCATGCCGCAGCACCGCATCTTCTACGGCGTCATCGGGCTCGTCGTGGCCGTGTACTCGCTCGTGGGTGTCAACCTCGGCGGATTCTTCGTCGGCATGATCCTCGCGGCGGTGGGCGGCGTGCTGATCGTGTCGTGGATGCCGCGCACAGCACACAACGCGAAGGCAGACGGGCCGAACGCAGACGAGGCAACGGTAGATGACGCGAAGGTAGACGACCAGAAGGCCGACGACACGAGTGCCAACACGGCGCTCGTCGAAGAAGGGATTGAGGGCGACGCGACGAGCGATGACGCCGGCAACGAGGCCGTGCTGTCCCGCGACGCCGCGGCGGTCGCGGACGAGCACCCCGGCCGCCCGGCCGGCCGTCGAACGCGGCGCAGGGCCGCGTCGCGCCGGGTCTCCGGTGGCGCCCTCGTCGTCGCGCTCGCAGCCGTCACCACCTTGGGGCTGGCCGCGGCCATGCCGCAGCGGGCGGCAGCGGCCGAGGCGACAGGCACCTGCATCCTCGGCTTCATCGGCAACTGTTCGACGCCCACGCCGAGCCCGTCCGCTCCGTCGAGCCCGTCGCCTTCTCCGAGTGCAGGGTCGGGCGACAGCGGAGGCAGCGGAGCGGGAAGCGGCACGGCGAGCGGCGACGCAACCGGCGCGCCAGCCCCTCCCACCGGCCCGCAGCTCATCGCTCCGCCCTCGGACTCGCCGGTCTTCTCGGGCAAGCCGGCTCTGCTGCAGGGGTCGTCGCTGTCGTTCTCCGGTCTTCGCTACGTGGGCCTCGCCACCGTTCGCCTGTCCGACGGCAGCACGGCAACGGTGCTCAAGCTCTCCATGGACAGCGTGACGATCCCCGGATTCCGACTGGACACGCGGGATTCGAAAGGCGCAGGCACCGACACGGTCGCCACGTCGATGTCCTTCAGCGGCGGCGTGAACACCTACTGCGCGTCGTTCCAGGCGGTTCTCGACAACGGCTCGGACGTGCAATACGACGCGCAGCATCCGCCGTCGTCCGACGGTTCGGTGCCCGTCACGCGCATCCTCTCGCTCGAGGTGTTCGGTATCACGGGCGGAAGCTCCGTGCTCACCGGATTCCACGAGATGATCAGCTGATCGCGGGCCGTTCGGGCGTTATCGCAAGGTCGCGCCGGCCGACGCTCGTTCCGCTGTCGCAAAAAGCGGGTGCCCGGCGCCGACATTCGCACTTTGTGACAGCGGAAGCCCGCCGGCCCGTTCAGGTGATCCCCCGGCCAAGGAGCAGACGCACGCGCAGACGCCGCGACGCTTCCGTGGCAAACCCTGGCAAACGTTTGCAGCCGCCTTGCAGCTCTGCCTAGGGTCGAAGACATGAGCTCTCCAACGGTGGCAGGCGACGTCACCTGGCAACTCTCCGGATTCGGCGACGAGATCGACGACGATCCCCACGTTCAGATCGCCGTGCTCGAAGCACTCGGGGCCAGGCATATCGAGGTGCGCAGCGCCTGGGGCGTCAACGTCGTCGACTTCGACGAGCAACAGCTCGCGGGCCTCAAGTCGGCGCTCGACGGCGCAGGCTTCGGGGTGTCCGCGATCGCGTCTCCGATCGGCAAGGTCGATGTTTCGCTGCCCGTCGAGCACGAGGTCGAACGGCTGGGCAGGGCTATCGCGGCAGCTCATGCGCTCGGGTCGCGCTACGTGAGGATCTTCTCGTTCTATCGCGCTGACGGCATTCAGGTGGAGCAGATCCGCGACGACGTGCTCGTGCGCATGCGTGCGCTCGCCGATCTGGCGGAACGCGAAGGCGTCGTGCTGCTGCACGAGAACGAGAAGGAGATCTACGGCGATGTGCCCGAGCGCGTGCTCGACATCGTCGAGTCCGTGGGCTCGGACGCCCTGCGTCTGGCGTGGGACAACGCCAACTTCGTGCAGTGCGGCGTGCGGCCGTACTCCGACGGCTGGCAGCCGCTCTCCCCGTACGTCGAGTACCTGCAGGTGAAAGACGCTTTGGCAGCAGATGGCAAGGTCGTTCCGGCGGGCGAGGGCGACGGCGAACTGCTTCAAACCGTCACGGCTTTGCGGGATGCCGGCTACCGCGGCTTCGCCTCGCTCGAACCGCACCTGGCCGACGCGTTCTCGCTCGGCGGGTTCTCCGGCCCCCGCGCATTCGGCACGGCCGCCAGGGCCTTCGCCCGTCTGCTCGACCAGGTGGAGGTCTCCGTAGCATGACCGACGTATCACAGCGACTCACGGCCGCCATCGTGGGCTGCGGCGTCATCGCCGACAACCACGTTCGCGCACTCGCGGCACGAGGCGACGTCGCCATCGATTCCCTTGTCGACCCGGTGACTCCGGCCGCCGAGCGCGTCGCGGCTCTCGCCGAGGAGTGCGGTCTGCCGCGACCCGCGATCTTCGCCGATCTGGGGCGGGCGCTCGCGGAGCATCCCGTCGACCTCGTCGTGATCCTCACTCCGAGCGGTCTCCACGTTCGGCTCGCGGAGACGGCTCTGGCAGCGGGCAGCCACGTGGTGATCGAGAAACCGCTCGACGTCTCGGTGGCGCGGGGCAGGCGCATCCTCGAACTCGCCGAAGAGGGCGAGCGGCGAGGACTCATCACCACCGTGATCAGTCAGCACAGGTTCGACCCGGCGTCGGTCGTCGTTGCTCATGCAGCGCACTCGGGCGAGTTCGGCACGCTGACCAGCGCCGTGGCATCCGTGGCGTGGTGGCGCACGCAGGAGTACTACGACTCCGGCCAGTGGCGCGGCACATGGGAACTCGACGGCGGAGGCGCCGTGATGAACCAGGGCGTGCACACCGTCGATCTGCTCGTGTGGTTCCTCGGCCGTCCGGTTGCGGTGTACGCCCACACCGCGCGCCTCGCGCACGAACGCATCGAGGTGGAAGACACGGCAGTCGCCACCGTGCGATTCGAGAACGGGGCGATCGCCGTGCTGCACGCCACGACCGCGGCCTACCCTGGCCTGACCGTGCGGGTGCAGGTGCACGGTTCGAACGGGTCGGCGATCATCGAGAGCGACCAGCTGGCCTACTTCGCCTCTGGCGGTCGAGCGGATGCCGCCGCGAACGCCGACCCGACCCGCTCGGCAAGCGGAAACCGCGCAGCTGAGCTCGTCGAGGCATCCGAATTGTTCGGCAGCGAACGCGGCGCCGACGCGTTCGTGATCGGGCACAGAAGGCAGTACGACGACATCGTGGACGCCATCCGCTCACGTCGCCGGCCGGGCGTCACGGTGGCGGATGCACTGCTGTCGCTCGCGGTCGTGCGATCCGTCTACCTTTCGGCGACCCTTGGCAGCGAGGTGCTCGTCGACGACGTGCTCGCCGGCACGTACGACGACGAGGATGTTCGCACCGAGATCAGAAAGGAGGGCGTGCGCGCATGAAGTTCTCCGTGTTCACCGCCTCCACGCCGCAGTGGACCCCTGCCGAGGCTGCTGCGGCGCTCGCCGCTCAGGGCTGGGACGGCATCGAGTGGCGCATCACGAACCAGCAGGATGCTCCGGAGCCGGGATTCTGGGCGGGCAATCGGGCGACCTGGCCGCTCACCGGGCTCGAGGACCACCTCTCCGAGATCGCGCGCATCACGAATGAGGCCGGTCTCGAATTCTCCGGAATCGGGGGCTACACCAGCGTCCACGACCGCGAGAACACCGAGCGGATGCTCGCCGCGACCGCCGAGCTCGGCGCGCCCCGGGTGCGCGTCACGATGCCCGCGCTCGGCACGGGCAACTATCGCGACCTGTTCTCCCGCGCCAGACGCGACCTGGAATGGGTGGCCGAACGGGCCGCAGGCCACGGCGTGCAGGCCGTCATCGAGCTGCACCATCGCACGATCGTCTCCTCTGCGTCCGCCGCCTATCGGCTCGTGGACGGTCTCGACCCGGAGCACGTCGGGGTCATCCACGACTCGGGCAACCTCGTCATCGAAGGACACGAGGACTACCTCGCCGGGTTCCAGCTGCTGGGGGAGTACCTCGCGCACGTTCACGTGAAGAGCGTGGCGTGGCATCCAACCGAGCAAAGGCGCGAGGACGGCTCGCTCGTGTGGCGGGAGAGCTGGGAGCAGTTGCGCGACGGCCAGGTGGATGTCGGCGCATACTTCGCCGCCCTGGTCGAGGTGGGCTACGACGCCTGGGTCACGCTCGAGGACTTCTCGACGATCGAGCCCCTTGATGAGCGCACCGCAGGCAACCTCGCATTCGTGCGGGCTGCACACGAGCGCGCAGTGCGTGCCGCATCGGGCGAGCGCGGCGACGAAGACGAGCATGTCATCGATTTCTGAGGCGCGCACCGCACGGCATCCCGTGCGCATCGCGCATCTCGGGCTAGGGCACTTCCACCGTGCGCATCAGGCCTGGTACACGCAGAGGGCCGACGCGGAAAGCCGAGCGGATGGCCGCAGCCCCGCTCCATGGGGTATCGCGGCGTTCACCGGTCGCTCCCCGCAAGCGGCGCGAGCACTGGCAGCGCAGGACTGCGTCTACACGCTCATCACACGAGCGGCGGACGGCGACACGGCCGAGATCGTGCAGTCCATCAGCGAGGCGCACGACGGCGCGGGCTCGGCATGGGAGCGCACCATCGCCGATCCGGCCGTGGCGATCCTCACCGTGACGGTGACCGAGCGCGGGTACGAAAGCACGCAGCCGGGCGAGAACGCCACGGAGACGCCTGCGGCGCGCATCGTGCGCGGTCTGGCGGCGCGGGCGAGGGCATCCGCCGGTCCCATCGCGCTCGTGAGTTGCGACAATCTGAGTGCCAATGGCGAGGCGCTTCGCCGTATCGTGCTCGACGAGATCGGCGACGCCGACCTGGCGAGCTGGACCGAGGCGAACGTCTCGTTCGTCTCCACGATGGTCGACCGCATCACGCCCGGCACGACGGATGCCGATCGCGAGACCGCGCGCACCCTCACCGGATACGACGACGCAGCACCTGTTGTCACCGAGCCGTTCAGCGAGTGGGTATTGAGCGGGGTTTTCCCGGCGGGACGTCCGTCGTGGGACCTGGCCGGCGCGCGCTTCGTCGAGGACATCGAGCCGTACGAGCGCCGCAAGCTGTGGCTCCTCAATGCTGGCCACACGCTGCTCGCAGCGATCGGACTGCCGCGCGGACACGACACCGTCGCCGAATCGTTCGGCGACAAGGAATGCAGGGCAGTCCTCGAGCAGCTCTGGACGGAAGCGAGGGTGCTTCTGCCGTTCGACGACGAGACCATCGACGCATTCCTCGCCGCGCTCCGCACCCGCTTCGCCAACCCACGGATAGCCCACCGGCTGACGCAGATCGCAGACGGTGACCTGCACAAGCTCAGGCAGCGGCAAGCCGCCATTGTCTCGGCGAGGCTGGATGCCGGCGACGAGCCCGGCAAGGCATCCCTCGCCACCATCGAGGCATGGGGTCGTGCACACGGCCTCGATCTGCCTGAGGCGCTCGACGTGCTGCAGCCGGGTCTGGCCAAACGCGTGTACGTGAACTGAAACCCAAGGAGAGACATGCTGATCCAGTCCGCCGAGGTGCTCGTTGCGAGCCCCGGCCGCAACTTCGTGACCCTGCGCATCACGACGGACGACGGGTACACGGGCCTCGGCGACGCGACGCTCAACGGTCGCGAGCTCGCCGTCGCCGCGTATCTCTCGGAGCACGTCGTTCCACTGCTCATCGGGCGGGACGCGAGCCGTATCGAAGACACCTGGCAGTACCTCTACCGCGGTGCCTACTGGCGGCGCGGACCCGTCACGATGGCCGCGATCGCCGCCGTCGACACGGCGCTGTGGGACATCAAGGCCAAGGCAGCAGGCATGCCGCTCTACCAGCTTCTGGGCGGCAGGAGCCGGAACGGTCTCACGGTGTACGGGCACGCATCGGGACTGGAGCTGCCCGAGCTGTTCGATTCGATTCGCGAGCACCTCGAGGAGGGGTACCGCGCCATCCGCATTCAGACCGGCATCCCCGGTCTGCCCTCCGTGTACGGCGTCGCGTCCAGCCGCAACGCCGAGGCGGGAACCGCTGCAGGAACGGATGCCCGCTACGACTACGAGCCGGCGCGGCGCAGCGCCCTGCCCGTGGAGGAGACCTGGGACACGCGCGCCTACCTGCGCCACATTCCAACGGTCTTCGAAGCCGTGCGCAACGAGTTCGGACCCGAGCTGCCGCTGCTGCACGACGCGCATCACAGACTCACCCCCATCCAGGCTGCCAAGCTCGGCAAGTCGCTTGAGCCGTACGACCTGTTCTGGCTCGAAGACGTCACGCCGGCCGAGAACCAGGCCGTGCTCAGACGCGTGCGCGAGCACACGACGACTCCGCTGGCGATCGGGGAGGTGTTCAACACCATCTGGGACTACCGGGAGCTGTTCGAGGAGCAGCTCATCGACTATGTGCGCAGCCCCGTCACGCACGCGGGCGGCATCACAGGCCTTCGGCGCATCTTCGACTTCGCGGCCGTCTACCAGATCAAGTCCGGCGCCCACGGCCCCACCGACATCTCGCCGGTCGGGTTGGCGGCCGCCGTTCACCTGGGACTGGCGATCCCGAACTTCGGAATCCAGGAGTACATGCGCCACGCTCCCGTCACGCACGAGGTATTCCGCACTACGTACACGTTCCAGAACGGCATGCTCGACGCGTCGGATGTTCCTGGACTCGGCGTGGAGTACGACGACGAGGTCGCTGCTGCGCACCCGTACGCAGGCGCCTACCTGCCCGTGAACCGCCTGCTCGACGGAAGCATGCACGACTGGTAGGCCCTCCTTCCCCGGCTCGCTGCGGCGAAACAGGCACGATCGCGCTCTCCTCTCGGAAACAGGTGCGATCTGCCTGTTGCGGCGCGATCTGTCTGTAGCGGGAACGATCTGCCTGCGTTCCTGGGCCTGGTAGGCTGGGACACCGAACTTCGGCGAGGGATGCCGGCCGCGCGAACGTGCGGTGCGCCGCTCATGCGGCACGGGCATCCGTGATCGACGCGGTGGACCAGGCTCACGTCTGTCCTCACGCTGACATGCAGCACGAGTTGACAACGAATCCCCAAAACGACGTGGGCCGCTAGCCCACCGAAAGCGAGACATCACCATGGCTGACGACAGCAACAAGGTCGTCGCGGAGACCCGCGACCGATTCGGCAAGGGCGCTGCGCGCAAGATCCGTGCCGCAGGGAAGATCCCGGCCGTGCTCTACGGGCACGGCGTCGACCCGCAGCACGTCACCCTGCCCGCGCACCAGATGGGCCTCATCCTGCGCAAGGCGAACGCCGTGCTCGACCTCGACATCGATGGCACTTCGCAGCTCGCCCTCGTGAAGGACGTGCAGAAAGACCCGGTGCGCCAGATCATCGAGCACATCGACCTCATCGCCGTTCGCCTCGGCGAGCGTGTGCAGGTCGAGGTTCCCGTGCACATCGAGGGCGAGTCGTTCTCCGGCACCATCGTGGTGCAGGACCTCTCGACGCTGCTCATCGACACCGAAGCGACCCACATTCCGGAGCGCGTCGTCGTCAACGTGGACGGTCTCGAAGACGGCACGCACATCACCGCGGCCGACATCCCGCTGCCGAGCGGTGCCACGCTCGTGAGCGAGCCTGACGCGCTCGTCGTGGCGATCACGGTTCCCTCCGCCGCCGCGGCCGAGGGAACGGAAGAGGCGACCGAGACCGCCGAGGCCGAGACCGCCGAAGAGTCGGCGGAGTAGCTCACCGGCTAGGCGCACGGTATGGCGGAACAGCCCTGGCTCATCGTCGGCCTCGGCAACCCCGGCACGCAGTACGAGCGCACCCGCCACAACATCGGGCAGATGGTGGTGGACGAGCTCGCGCGCCGGGCATCCGCGCCTTTCAAGTCGCACAAGACCAACGCGAGGGTCGCCGAGGGACGCATCGTCCCCGGCGGCCCTCGCCTGGTCATGGCCAAGCCGAACACGTTCATGAACGTGTCGGGCGGCCCCGTCGCGCAGCTCATGCGGTTCTACTCCCTGGAGCCCGAGCGGTTGATCGTCGTGCACGACGAACTCGACATCCCGTTCGACACCCTCAAGCTCAAGTCGGGTGGCGGCCACGGTGGGCACAACGGCGTACGCGACATCGCGAGCGCGTTGCGCAGCCCGGAGTTCGTTCGGGTGCGGGTGGGCATCGGGCGTCCACCCGGGCGAACGGATGCTGCGGACCACGTGCTCAGCCCGTTCACGTCAAGCGAGAGACAGGGGCTTCCCAACCTCGTCTCCGATGCGGCGGATGCCGTGGAGCTTGTGACCACGGACGGCCTGCTCGCGGCACAGCAGCGCTACCACGGCCGCGAGAACTGACACGATAACCTGCAGTTATGCAGCTTTTCACGAGGGAATGGGGCGAGGGCGACCGCATCGCCGTGCTCGTCCATGGCATCTTCTCCAGCTCGGGGAACTGGCGCGTGCTGGGTCCGGCCTTGGCCGACAAGGGATACCGCGCGATCGCCGTCGATCTTCCGGGGCACGGGCAGAGCCCGCGTGCGGAGCGATACACCCTCGACCTGCTCGCCGACAGCCTCCTGCAGAGCGTTCCGGCGCATCCTGAGCTCGCGATCGGGCACTCGCTCGGCGGTTTGACGTTGTCGAGGGCCGTCGACCGGCTGCAGCCGCAACGCGCGATCTACGTCGACCCGGCGTTCACGCCGCCGAAGGTCGCCTGGTGGCAGCGCATGCTCACCCCGTTGTTCCTGCGCAGGCTTCTCTCCTCCAACGCGGCGGCGGTCGCCAAGGCCAACCCCCGGTGGGCGCAAGAGGACGTCGAGATCGAGGTCGAGGACTTCTCGCGCTTCGACCGGCGGGCTCTCGACTTTCTGAACGGCGCAGAGATGGCGCCTCCCGCGACGATGGCGGTTCCTTCGCTGCTCGTGCTGGCCGACGACTCTCGGCTGGTCAGTACCGATGTGGCCGACGGCCTGCGCGCCCTCGGATTCGAGGTGCGCATTGTGCCCGGCGCGGGTCACACCGTGAACCGCGATGACTTCGACGGCTTCATGCAAGCGGTCGACGGCTGGGTCTGAGTCTCTCGCCGGGCCCCGCGACGCGTCTGGGTACTGAGGAGTGGCGGCGACGTCAGCGCCGATGGACGGACCGATGGCGGCGCCCGCGACTGGGGACGACGACCATGGTGGTGTTGGCCGAGGCGGCGTAGACACGGCCGTCCGGGCCGATGATCAGCTCAGGCAGGCCTCCCGGCACCTCGTTGGGCAGCGGGGGATGCACTCCAGACATGTTTGCTCCTCGTGTTCGCGCTTCCAGGTGGGAATCGGTTGCACTGGGGAAGAGCAGCAGGAGGGCGCGCTGATACAACGGCCGCTGAAGCAACACGGTGCTTGAGGGTGTGCAAGCAATTCCGGTTCCCCATGTATCAGGCGGGCGGACATCCGCTCTTGCACTGTCGAGAGGTGGTTCACCATGACCGATGAGCAGGGGCAAGACACCGCGATATACCCGACGGATCGCACTTCCGAGCAGCGAGCGCGTCTTCTCGACCGCATCGCCTCGGAGGCCACGCAACCGATCGCTGTCATTCGGCCGGAGTGATCGTCTTGCCGCAACCCGACCTGCACGCCACAGTGGTGTCCATGGGGCATGGTGAACCCGGGGAGGCATCCGCCCGTCCCGCATATGCGGTGGCGGCGGATGCCTTCCGCTCGTGGCTCGACGGCGACCGCGAATCAATGAGCCGGCTGGTGCAGACCATGAACCCGGTGCTCTGGCACGTCGTGCGGGCCCATCGGCTCGACGAGTCGACGGCGAAAGACGTCGTCCAGGAGACGTGGGCCAAGTTCGTGAGGGGATACGCCTCGATCGACGATCCGGCCGCCGTGTACGCCTGGCTCACAGTCACGGCGCGACGTGAGGCCTGGCGAACGGTGAAGAAGCTCGACCATTCGACACCCGTCGAAACGATCGATCTCGAACCACGTCTCGAAGCGGCACCGTCCGCGGAAGACGCCGCCGTTCGCCGCATTTCCGATGCCGTGCTCTGGCGCAGCGTCGACACACTTTCCGAACGCTGCCAGCGGCTTCTACGCATCGTCGCGTTCGACGAACGTCCCGACTATCACCGGATAGCCGCCGAGACAGGGATGCCGGTGGGAAGCATCGGCCCCACCCGTTCCCGTTGCCTTGACCGACTTCGAACCGTGCTGAAAGCGGAGGGGATCCGATGACACCCGAAACGCTCGGAGATCCGCAACTTCTCGCCGCCCTTCGCGACATGTGGGAACGAAGCGACCCGCCACCCGCAGACCTCGATGCGCTGGCCCTCGAGGCGATCGAGCGTACGGAGCTCGACGGCGACCTCGTCGTGCTCGAGCTCCTCGCCGAAGAGCTCGCGTTCGAGAACGTGCGAGGCGACGGCGAGCGCACGCTGCGATTCGCCTCCGACGGCTACGAGGTGCTGCTGCGCATCACGCGCGAGCCGGAGGGGTTCCGCATCGACGGGTGGAGCGCGCCGGCGACGGCCGGCGTCGCGCGCATCGAGGTCGACGGCCGGGAACGCTCGGTCGATTCGGATGCCTTCGGCCGCTTCGCCTTCGTGGGCGTACGGCCTGGCACGGCGACCGTGTGGCTGGCGGAGACATCCGATGGACCGACCGTCTGGACGACGGCGGCTTTCACACTTTGAACCGGAGGACCCGAGCATGCCAGAGAACGCCAACCCGTTGCGCCACGTGAGGCACTGGAAACCGGAGCTGCCACCGGCCGAAGCGTCGACGCTCACGTCAGAGGCCGCCAACGCCATCCCGGTGCCGGGAGTGCTGGCACATCCGACCGTGTACGCGCCAGACCAGTTGCTCGTCTCGACGCTCGGCGACGTCGATGGCACACTCGAGCTTCTCGGCCGTGCGGCCGAGACGTTCGGCTGGAGCATCCCGAGAGAGCACATGGTTTCGGTGGCCGCCCTGCCGGAGGACCACGACGCGAGGGCTCGTCGTTCCCAGCAGCACCCGTGGGCGACGGGAGCACTCGGTGCTCAGCGCGTTGCGATCGTCCCGGGCGAGGGCAGCACCCAGGCTCCCAATGCGTGGCTCGTGCTGCAACGCGCGAGGATGCTGGCGCCCGGCAACAAGCTCCCCGGCGTCGGCCTGAACCATGTTCTCAAGGTCGGCGCGACGCTGGCGGCGAACCCGTACGACCGCACCAACCCGTACGACCGCACCAACCCGTACGACAGGACGAACCCGTATGACAGGACGAATCCCGTCACGGGCGCGTTCGGCGCGGTCGTCGGCTACGCGTACCCGGGAACGGGCGGACTGCAGCCGGTGGCGGTCACGCTGCCGCCGCCTGCGCGCTCGGCACGGTCGGACAGATCGGTGGTGGCGGTGCTCGACAGCGGATGCGGGCGCCATCCCTGGTTCGACGAACGCGAAGGCGACGAGGTCGTGCGCCGCGACGTATCGCTGACCCTTCCAGACGGCACGGTGAAGCCGATCGGATATCGAGACGCCCAGCACGACAGCGAGGTGCATGGTGATGTCGACGGGCCTCTCGATGGCGCCCTCGACTCGGTTGCCGGCCACGGCACCTTCATCGCCGGGCTCATCCACCAGGCCAGTCCCGACTCCGACATCATCGCCTGGCGCATCGTGGAGCCGGACGGCACGGTGGGCGAGGACCAGCTGCTCGATGCACTCGCGAGCGTGGCGCAACTGGTGGCCGACGACGAGCACGGCAAGCCGGGCATCCGTTTGGATGTGCTCGTCCTGTCGCTCGGCTACTACCACGAGACGCCACAGGACGGCCTCTACGACCTCACGCTCTACGGTCTGCTCTCCGCCATCGGGCGCACCGGCACTGTCGTCGTCTGTTCGGCGGGCAACGATTCCACCGACCGCCCGCAATTCCCGGCAGCGCTGTGGGACTGGCCAGGCGGCGACGGGTCCCTCGTGCAGCCGGACGACGAGGCAACGCCGATCGTCTCGGTCGGCGCACTCAACCCGAACGGCACGGTTGCGCTCTTCAGCAACGACGGGCCGTGGGTCAGAACCTGGGCACCCGGCGCGTCGGTCGTCAGCACGATGCCGCACCTGAACGGTGGATTCAACCCGTCCGGCTCCCGCTGGTTCGAAGGCAGGCACCGTTCGTCCATCGATCCGGATGACTTCAGCGGCGGGTTCGCGGTGTGGAGCGGAACGTCGTTCGCGGCTCCCGTCGTCGCTGGGAGGATCGCTTCGGCGATCGACGGACTCGGACCCGCGAACACCGCACAGGAGCGGCGGGAGCGCGCGGCCAAGGCCATCGAGCTCGTGCTGAACGAGGCACCGAAAGCACGCTGACAAGCAGACGATCGCAGCAGGACGTGGCGATCGGGACGACCCAGACGGCCATAATCGAAGAATGCTCACTGCGCTCGAGTATTACGAGCGCGGGTTGACCCAGTCCAACGCAGGGCGGCACGCCGCGGCGCGACGGAGCCTCGTGGAGGCGGCGACCCGCGCGGAGGATGCGAACCTTCGCGCGCGCATCGCGGGCACCCGGGCCTACCTCCTGATCGCAATAGGCCGGCTCGACGAGGCGGCGGAGCTGTGTCGCGATGCCATCCGCATCGGCGGGATCAGCGAGCACACACGCTCCGTGCTTCTCGGTCAGTCGGGTCTCGTCGCCTTGCGCAGGGGAGACCTCCACGAAGCCCTCCGGCTCTTCACGATCGCTCGGCGGGGCCTTGAAGAAGATCCTGTCTCGGCAGGCACGATCGCCATGAACCGCGGCAACACTTTGCTCGACCTCGGCAGGTTCGAGGATGCCCGCATCGACTTCGGCGAGGCGGCGCGGCTCCTGCACACGGCCGGCCTGAGCGACGATGCGGCCAAGGCGACGCACAACCAGGGATACGCGTCGCTGCTGGCCGGCGATCTCGTGTCGGCATTGCGCTACATGGAAGCGGCGCGCTCCCGCGCATCCGCGGCATCCGCCGTTGACGCCGCAGTGGGCGACGTCGATCGGGCCGAGGCTCTCGTCGCCGCGGGCATGGCATTCGAGGCCTCAGCAGTGCTCGCCAAGGCGGCGGCGGTCTATAGCTCCCGACGGTTGCGGCTTCGTCAGGCGGATGTCGTCTGGCGCCGGGCCCGCACTCTGCTGTACCTGGATCTCGCCGCCGCCGTGCGTCAGGCGCGGTCTGCCAGTCGCCTCTACGAATCGCACGGGAACCTGGCTGGTGCGCTTCGCGCACGTGCCGTGGCCTTGCGAGCGTCGGTCGCCAACGGGGGAAGATCGCAGCGTCTTCTCGACGAGCTGGACGACGTCTCCACCCAGTTGGCGCGGCATGGATTGCACGAGGACGCGCGCGAGCTCCGGCTGATCGCGGCTCGGGTGCGTGTGCGGCGAGGGGGCGTGGGCGCGGCACGGGATGCGTTGAAGCGCATCAGGGTTGCGGGTGCGGCCCCGATCACGCGCCGCCTGCTGGCGCGGGAGGTGCGAGCTGAAGCGGCATCCGTGCTCTTCGACGATCGGCGAGCAGCACGCGAAGCGTCCCGCGGCCTCGATGAGCTGGCCGAGTGGCAAGCGCTGTTCGGCTCGGTCGATCTGCAGGCCAGCACCGCGATGCACGGCCAGAGCCTGGTGAAAGCGGGCATCTCGGCGGCGCTCAGATCGGGCGAGTCGCGCAACGTCTTCGAGTGGTCCGAGAGAGCGAGAAGCATTGCGAGCCATTCCGTGTCGCCGCGTCCGCCAACGGACGCGAAGGCGGCGGCCGACCTCGCGCGCCTCCGTGCGCTGCGGGTCGCAGCGGATCCCGGCCCGGAGGCTCAGCGGCTCGAGGCTCAGTTGCGGGAGCGCATCCGCATCAGGCAGTGGGCGAAGACTGGGGCCGGAGTGGTGGCGCAGCTGGCATCGCTCGACGATGCACACTCGGCGCTCGATGCGGAGACGGTGCTCGTGGCGTACGTGTGGTCGGGGCAGCGCTTGGTGGCGCTGATCGTCGAGAACGATGTCTCGCGAACGATCGAACTATCACCGGGCCGATACGACACGGCCGAGCGCGCAGCGCTCTTCGCCGACCTCGACGTGCACGCCGCGAGGCTCGGCGGTGCGATGGGGGAGGCGGTCGAGGCATCCCTCCGCGGGCGCCTCGAGATGCTCGACGAGCTGCTGATCGCGCCGATCATGTCGGCATCGCCCCGTGCGGCGCGCGATGGTTCGCGCTTCGTGGTCGTGGCACCCGGTGTGCTGGCGGGCGTGCCATGGACGATGCTGCCCGGCCTCGCAGGGCATGCCGTCGCACTGCCTCCCTCCGCCACGAGGTGGATCGCGGAGCAAGAGCGTGGCACGCACCGCCGGGGCAGCGCGGGGTTCGTGGTTGGACCGCGGGTGCCGCGCGGTGCGGAGGAGGCGATGCGTGCGGCATCCGGATGGGCGGATGCCCGGGTGATCGAAGGCGTGGCGGCGACCACGGATGAGGCGGCGGGACTCGCCGCCGCGGTGGATGTGTTCCACCTGACCGGCCACGGGCGGCACGCGGCCGACAACCCGTATTTCTCGGGCATCGAGCTGGCCGATGGGCCGTGGTTCGGCTACGACGTCGAGCGCATCCAACACCTGCCCGAAACCGTGCTGATCTCAGCGTGCGAGTTGGGGAGGTCGTCGGTCGGTTGGGGGCACGAGGCGCTCGGCATGGCTCGCACGTGGCTGCACGCAGGAACGAGAAGCGTGATCGCCTCTCCCGTGAGCGTGAACGACGACGACGCCTGCGAAGTGCTGAGTGCTGTTCACGAGGGCCTCTCGTGTGGCGCCGGACCGGCCGTCGCCCTGGCTCGGGCGCAGGCGCGCACCGGCATCGTCACGCCGTTCCTGTGCTACGGCGCTGGATGGTGAACCTGAACCGCGGGCGCCGCCGTCGGATCTCCGACGCTCAGCGGCCGTGCGCCGCGAGGATCTGGTCGAGGTCGATGTGGTCGAGCAGCTGCTTCCAGTCCAGCTCCCTGGCAACGTCTTCGACGCCGGCCTCGGCGAAAACCTTGCCGTTGCGCTGAACGACGACGCCCTCGGGAATGATCGAGTTGAGCTGCGCCAGCACCGCGTCGTTCACCGCCTCAGGGTCGAAGTCGGCGCCGTAGCGCGCATACACCTCGGCGGGAACCATGTATTCGATGGTCGTGATCTCGGTGGCCATGGCCCGAGCCTATCCACGCGACCCTGCCATGACGCGGCCGAGCCACCCGCCGATCCGATCGGATCAGGGGTGGCTCGACGATTGCCCGAAGCGGTCAGCGCCCGTTCGGGCCGAGCATCGGGATGCTCAGGCGTTCTGCTGCAGCGCGGCCTGCAGGTCGAGCGTGATGGTCACGTTCTCGCCGAGCAGCACGCCGCCGGTCTCGAGCGCGGCGTTGTAGCTGAGACCGAAGTCCTCGCGATTGATCACGGTCTTCGCGCTCGCGCCGGCCTTGTAGTTGCCGTACGGGTCGCCGCCGAAGCCGCCGAAGTCGAACTCGAAGGTGACCGGCTTGGTGACGCCCTTGATGGTGAGGTTGCCGTCGACGAAGAAGTCGCCGTTCTCCACACGCGCCCCCGTCGACACGAAGTCGATGGTGGGGTGGGTCTCCGCCTCGAAGAAGTCACCGGTGCGCAGGTGGCCGTCGCGGTTCGGGTCACCCGTGCTGATGGATGCCACCTCTGCACTTGCCGTCACGGTCGCCTCGAGCGGGTTGGCAGGCGTCACGAAAGTCGCCTCGAACTTCTCGAACTTGCCCTTCACCTTGCTGATCATGAGGTGACGGATGCTGAAGCTCACTTCGCTGTGCGCGGGGTCGATGACCCAGGTGCCCTCGCGGTAACCGGGGATGTCGAGTGTGGTGGTGGCGGTGTCGGTCATGGTTCTCCTCGTACGAACGAATGGAAGGAAAGGATGCGCGACGTCGCCGCGCGTATATGCAAACGCATGATCCGCGGGACTATTCCCAGAGCCCTACACTTGATTCAGTGATCCTCGAGGGCTTGACCGGGGCGCTTTCGCGCGCCCAGACATTCGCTGACGCCCTCGCCTATGCGAATCGCGACGCTGACTTCTCGGTGACCACCGGGCTTCGCGTACCGCTCGCGGCGGCGCTGCTCGGCACCCGTCCGGTCGACAAGCAAGTGCTGTTGGTCGTCACCGCCACCGGGCGCGAAGCAGAAGGCCTGCGCTCGGCGCTCCACGGCGTCTCGCCGAGCGCCGAGATCATCGAGTTCCCGGCGTGGGAGACGCTTCCGCACGAGCGTCTGAGCCCGAGTCCAGAGATCGTCGGCAAGCGGCTGGCCGCACTGCGGCGCATGGGAACGTGGACGCCGCAAGCGGGGCATCCGCTCATCGTCGTCGCGTCGGTGCGCGCAGCGCTGCAGCCGCTTGCCGCCGGTCTCGATGCGCTCGATCCCATCGAACTGCGCGAAGGCAGCAGGGGCAACGACCTCACGGGTATCGCCTCGAGGTTGGTCGACCTGGCGTACTCCAGGGTCGACATGGTGACGCGCCGTGGCGAGTTCGCGGTGCGCGGAGGCATCCTCGACGTCTTCCCGCCAACGGCCGAGCATCCCGTTCGTGTCGACTTCTTCGGCGACGAGGTGGAGCAGATCCGGGCATTCTCGGTGGCGGACCAGCGGTCCCTCTCGCACGACGTGCCGAGCATCGAGCTCGCTCCGGCACGCGAGCTGCTGCTGACGGATGCCGTGCGCCAGCGGGCAGCGGAGATGGCCCACGAGTTCCCGGGGCTCGAACAGCTGCTGACCAAGGTGGCCGAGGGCATCCCCGTCGAGGGCATGGAATCCCTGGCGCCCGCGCTCGTCGACCGCCTGGTACCCCTCACCGAATACCTGCCAGACGGTGCCGCGGTTGCCGTGATGTCGCCAGAGCGCGTCGCAGCGCGCGCGGTCAGCCTCGCCGAGACCAATCGCGAGTTCCTGGAGGCGGCGTGGAGCGCGGCGACGGTGGGCGCCGCAGCTCCGATCGATCTGGCCTCGGGGGACTTCATGTCGCTGCGGCAGCTGCGCGACGCCGCGAAGCTGAGCCGGCCGGGAGAGAAGGCGCCAGACCACCCGTGGTGGACCTTCTCGAGCTTCGACACGGGTGGCTCGGAACCCGTCGTGCCGGCTGAATCGTCCATCGCGAAGCAGTCCGTCGAAGACCTGGTGGCATCGGCGGGGGACTACGTACGCGTTGCGGCGCGGACGGTGCCGAGCTTCGCTGGCAACGTCGACGGCGCCGTCGGGCATGTGGCCGCGCGGCTGTCCGAGGGGTGGCGCGTCGCGATCGTCGCCGAAGGGCACGGCCTCGTGGAGCGAGCGGTGGACGTGCTCTCCGAGCACGGGGTCGCGGCCAGACAGGCGGAGGACTACCCGGCGGATGCCGAGACCGGCGTCGCCTACGTGCTGGCGGCATCCGTCGAGCAGGGCTTCGAACTCCCTGAGGCGAAGCTCGCCCTGATCGGGGAGACCGAGTTCTACGGCCGCACGATCGGCTACGACTCTCGACAGGTGAAGAAGCTCGGCGTTCGCCGCAAGAACGTCGTCGACCCGCTGCAGCTGAAGGCGGGGGACTACGTCGTGCACGAGACGCACGGCATCGGCAGGTTCGTGGAGCTCGTGCAGCGCGAGGTCTCCAGTGGCGGCCGAAATGCCGTCAAGTCCAAGCGCGAGTACCTGGTGCTCGAGTACGCGCCGTCCAAGCGCGGCTACCCGGGCGACAAGCTCTACGTGCCGACCGATCAGCTCGACCTGCTCAGCCGCTACGTCGGCGGCGAGGCGCCCCAGCTGTCGAAGATGGGCGGAAGCGACTGGGCGCAGGCGAAGGGGCGGGCGCGCAAGGCCGTGCGCGACATCGCCGTCGAGCTCGTCAAGCTGTACTCGGCCCGCATGGCGTCGAAGGGCCACGCGTTCGGGCCCGACACGCCGTGGCAGCGCGAGCTCGAGGAGGCGTTCCCGTTCGTCGAGACGCCAGACCAGCTGCAGACCATCGACGAGGTGAAGGCCGACATGGAGCGGCCGATCCCGATGGACCGCCTCATCTCGGGCGACGTGGGCTTCGGAAAGACGGAGATCGCCGTACGCGCGGCGTTCAAGGCAGTGCAGGACGGCAAGCAGGTTCTCATGCTCGTGCCGACGACGCTGCTCGTACGCCAGCACTTCGAGACCTTCCAGGAGCGGTTCGCCGGATTCCCCGTGCACCTGCGTCAGCTCAGCCGCTTCCAGTCCGACCGCGAGGCCAAGGAGGTGCTGGACGGCCTGGCCGACGGCACCGTCGATGTCGTGATCGGCACGCACAGGCTGCTCTCCAAGAACCTCACCATGAAAGACCTCGGCCTCGTCATCATCGACGAGGAGCAGCGGTTCGGCGTCGAGCACAAGGATGCCCTCAAGCGGCTGAAGACGAACGTCGACGTGCTCGCCATGAGCGCTACGCCCATCCCGCGCACGCTGGAGATGGCGGTGACGGGCATCCGCGAGATGTCGACGCTGGCAACGCCGCCTGAGGACAGGCATCCGATTCTCACCTTCGTCGGGCCGTATTCGGAGCGGCAGGTGGCCGCGGCCATCCGGCGCGAGCTGCTGCGCGAGGGCCAGGTGTTCTTCGTGCACAACCGGGTCTCGAGCATCCAGCGCGTCGCCTCGCAGCTGGCTGAGCTGGTGCCCGAGGCGCGCATCGCCGTCGCGCACGGTCAGCTCAATGAGCACGCGCTCGAGCAGATCGTCGTGGACTTCTGGGAGCGCAAGTTCGACGTGCTCGTCTCGACGACGATCATCGAGACGGGTCTCGACATCGCCAACGCGAACACGATCATCATCGACAGGGCCGACAAGTACGGGCTCTCGCAGCTGCACCAGCTGCGTGGCCGGGTGGGCCGTGGACGCGAGCGCGCGTACGCGTACTTCCTCTGGGATGCCGACAAACCGCTCTCGGAGACCGCTCACGACCGCCTGTCCACCATCGCGGCGAACAACGAGCTGGGCAGCGGCATGCAGGTTGCGCTGAAAGACCTCGAGATCCGTGGCGCCGGCAACCTCCTGGGCGGCGAGCAGTCCGGACACATCGCGGGCGTGGGGTTCGACCTGTACCTGCGGATGATCGGCGAGGCCGTGGGCACCTTCCGCGGCGAGGTCGCAGAGGGGCAGACCGAGCTGCGGCTCGAGTTGCCGGTCGACGCGCACATCCCCGAGGAGTACGTGGACTCGGAGCGGCTGCGGTTGGAGGCGTACCAGAAGCTGTCGGCAGCATCCGGCCCCAACGCGAAGCCGGATGCCATCGACCTCGTGCTCGACGAGCTCACCGACCGCTACGGCGAGCCGCCCGAGGCCGTCACGAACCTCATCTCGGTGTCGCGGTTGCGCAGGCGCGCACAACAGGCGGGCCTCTCCGACGTGGTCGCCATGGGCTCCAACCTGCGCATCGCGCCCGCGGAACTGCCCGATTCCCTGCAGGTGCGGCTGCAGCGCCTGTATCCGAAGTCCCGTATCGTGACGGCGCAGAAGGTGCTGCTCGTGCCGTTGCCCGTGAAAGACGGCGAGCCGCTGCCCGACGCGGAGCTCATCTCCTGGGTGCGCACGCTGCTCGACGCGATCTTCCCGCAGCCAGAGGTCGAGCCGGAGCGGGAAGCCGTCGAGCGGTGACGTTCGCTCCGCCTCCGGCCTTCACCACGCGCCCGACCCTTCGGGGAACGTTCGGCATGGCGGCGTCCACGCACTGGCTCGCGACGGCGAGTGCGCAGTCCGTGCTGGAGCGCGGTGGCAATGCCTTCGACGCCGCCGTCGCGGCGGGGTTCGTGCTGCACATCGTCGAGCCGCACCTGAACGGGCCTGGCGGAGACCTCACCGGGCTCTACCGGCCCGCTGGCGCCGACGTGCGAGTGCTCATGGGACAGGGTCCGGCTCCCGCAGGCGCGACTATCGCCCACTACCGCGACGTCGAGGGGCTCGCCGATGTCCCCGGTGCTGGCGCCCTCGCTGCCGCCGTGCCCGGTTCGGTCGACGCCTGGCTCTGGCTGCTCGCCGAACACGGCACGTGGGAGCTGGGGGAGGTTCTGGCGTACGCGATCGGGTATGCCGAGCACGGGCATCCGGTGCACCAGAACGTCGTGACGACGATCGATCGCGTGCGGCGGCTCTTCCTCGAGCACTGGCCCACCTCTGCGGCACTGTGGCTGGATGCCGACGGCAACCCGCCCAAGGCCGGTCAGGTCATCACGAACCCGGCGTACGCCGCCGTGCTGCGTCGGCTCGTGGCCGCAGGCGACGGTGAGTCGTCACGCGAGGAGCGCATTCTCGCTGCGCGCCGGGAGTGGAAGACGGGTTCGATCGCCGAGGCGGTGGAACGCGCCGCGAGCCGACCGCACAGGCACAGCGACGGTCGCGATCATGCGGGCGTGCTGCTGGCATCCGATCTGTCGGCTTTCGCGGCGGGTAGCGAGGATGCGCTCTGGTACGACTTCCGCGGATGGCGCGTGCACAAGACGGGGCCGTGGGGTCAGGGGCCCGTGCTGCTGCAGGCGCTGGCCATCCTGGACGGGTACGGACGTCTGCACGGGCTCACCGACGAACACCTCGACCCGGGCACGGCATTCGGCATCCACGTGATCGCCGAAGCGGAGAAGCTGGCGCTCGCCGACCGGGATGCGTGGTACGGGGACCCGGACTTCGCCGACGTGCCGCTTGCGACGCTGCTCTCGCCGGAGTATGCGGAAAGCCGGGCGGCGCTGATCGGAGACACCGCAAGCACTCGGTTGCGTCCGGGTTCCCCGAACGGCCGGCCGCCCTATCTGCCGGCTGTGGCAGTGGGAACCGCCAACGATGGCCTCGCCGAGGCGCCTGATGATCAGCGGCCTGAAGTGCAGACGTCTGACGAGCGACCGCGGGCCGCTGGGGCGGACATGGGTGTCGGCGAGCCCACCGTCGACAGGCACGGGCAGACCCGCGGCGACACGTGCCATCTGGACGTGGTGGACGCCCATGGGAACGTCGTGACCGTGACGCCCTCCGGCGGATGGCTTCAGTCCTCGCCGACCGTCGCGGAGCTCGGCTTCTGCTTGGGCACGCGGCTGCAGATGGCGTGGCTGGACGAACGCTCGCCGTCGGCCCTCAGGCCGGGTGCCCGCCCGCGCACGACACTCTCGGCGACGCTTGTGACGGCGTCCGCCTCCGACGACGAGCGGGTCATGACGCTGGGCACGCCAGGCGGCGATCAGCAGGACCAGTGGCAGCTCCCGGCACTGCTGCGGATGCTCGTGGCCGGGTGGGACCCGCAGGCCGCGATCGACGCGCCCACGTTCCACACCACGAGCCACCTCTCCAGCTTCTGGCCGCGCGATTGGGAACCCGCTGGTCTCGTCGTGGAAGACCGTGTGGGCGAAGACGTGATCGCGCAACTGGAACGACGCGGACACCGTGTCACCGTTTCCGGCGCGTGGACGCTGGGCAGGCTCAGCGGGGTCGGCAGTGCGCGGGCTCACGGCGGCGCGCCGTCCGTGCTGTGGGCGGCCGCCAACCCGCGAGGCATGCAGGGGTACGCGGCCGGCCGCTGACACCCCCGCAGCACCGCTGGTTGAGTAGCGCGCGGCGAAGCGGCACGCGTATCGAAACCACGACCCCGCCCGCCGTCATAACGTGGACCCATGGCTGACATCGAATACCGCACCCTCGGACACTCCGGCCTCGTCGTCTCCACCGTGGGCCTCGGCTGCAACAACTTCGGCCGGGCGGGCACGCGAACCCAGACGCAGGAGGGCACGGATGCGGTGATCCACGCCGCAATCGACGCCGGCATCACGCTGTTCGACACCGCGGACGTCTACGGCGGCGAGCCAGGGCTGAGCGAGCGGCTCATGGGCAACACGCTCAAGGTGCGGCGCGACCGGGTGGTGCTGGCGACCAAGTTCGGCATGGACATGCGCGGCACGAACGGCCCGGATTGGGGCGCGCGCGGATCCCGCCGCTACGTTCGCCGCGCGGTCGAGTCCTCGCTCACCCGCCTGCAGACGGACTGGATCGACCTCTATCAGTTGCACGCACCCGACGCGTCGACCCCCATCGAGGAGACGCTCGACGTGCTCGACGACCTCATTGGTGAGGGCAAGGTGCGCTACATCGGACACTCGAACCTCGCCGGGTGGCAGATCGCGGACGCGGAGTATCAGGCCGTGCTGCACGGGCATCCGAAGTTCGTCTCCGCCCAGAACGAGTACAACCTCGTGCACCGTGCCGCCGAGCATGAGGTGCTCCCTGCGGTGCGCCACTATGGCCTCGGGTTCCTGCCCTACTTCCCGCTCTACAACGGCCTCTTCACCGGCAAGTTCTCGCGCTCAGGCGGTCCCGACGACAGCCGCATCATGCGTCAGCGCAAGCACATCCTCGACGAGGCGCCCTGGGACGCGATGGATGCCTACCAGCAGTTCTGCGACGAGCGCGGCATCACGATGCTGCAGGCCACATTCGGTTGGCTGCTGGCGCAGCCGGGACTGACGAGCGTGATCGCGGGAGCGACGTCGCCGGAGCAGGTGAGCGCGAACACCGAGGCCGGTGCGTCCTGGCATCCGAGTGCCGAAGAAGCTGAACGGATCTCCGCGATGTTCACCGTCTGACCCCTCGGGCCGCGCTGCGGAGCAGGCTGCTCCTCACCTGTACTAGCTGTACTATGATCAGTAGTACAGTTCGAGGCGGGAGGGCGCCATGCAGCTCGAGATCGATCCGGTCTCCGAGGTCCCTCTGTATCAGCAGCTTCGAGATCGCATCGTGGAGGGCATAGCGGCCGGGAAACTGGAACCGGGCGCTCCGCTCGCCTCTGTGCGCCAGCTCGCGGTCCAGTTCGGAATCAACCCTGCGACCGTCGCCAAGGGGTACGACCTTCTGCGAGGCGAAGGGCTGCTCACCACTCACAGGAGCGCGGGATCCGTCGTCGCCCCTGACGCTCTGCACGGTTGGAACGAAGCGACCGAGAACGCGTGGCGATCGCGCATGCGCACCCTCGTCGCAGAGGCGATCGCTCACGGCGCCACAGCCGGGCGCATCACCGAGCTCGTCGATGACGCAATCGCCGGCTTCCAGTCTCAGAACCCCCGGCTCGGAGGCCTGTCGTGACCGCGTTCGTCGTGATCTTCAACGTCGCCATCACCGCCGTGATCGCGGCGATCCTGCTGGCGATGCCCTCGATCGTGCGGCCGACGCTTCCGCTCGGCGTGAGCGTGCCGACGGAGCGGAGCAACGACCCGGTCGTGCGAGCTTCGGTGCGGCTCTATCGGTGGAGCATTGCTGCGGCATGGGTCGTGTGCGCTGTCCTCGGGATTGCGGGCGCATCTTCTTTCCCGGCCGTTGCGGCCGTCGCCATGCCATTGTGCTTCGTAGGCCTGTCGTTCGCCGCGTACGTCGTTGTCAGGCGTCGCATCGTCAAGGCCAAACGTGAGGGCGGATGGTACGTGGGCAAGCCCACTCGCCTCGTGGCCGACGCATCGCCGCGCGAGACGGGGCATCCACCTATCGGGTGGCTTCTGGCGTCGCTCGCCGTCGTCTGCGCAACGGTGGCGCTCGGTGTCGCCGTCTACCCCTCGCTGCCCGCCGTGATTGCCACGCACTGGACCGCTGCAGGCCGCGTCGACGCTACCGCTCAGAAGAGCGTGTGGTCGGTGTTCGGCCTTCCGCTCCTGGGCGGGGTCATCTCCGTCGGCCTGTACGCGATCTCATGGGCGACGCGGTTCAGCCCGGCGCGCACCGCCGCCTCGGACACCCCTGAGCAGGCCGCCGCCCGCGCGAACGCTCAGCGCCACCTCGCGACGACCGGTCTCGGCATCCTGTCCTTGGCGCTCGCGCTGGGCTTCGGGGTCACCTCCGCTGCATCGTGGCTGGCGCCCTCGACGCCGCCCGTCATGCTCGCTGCGCTCGGAGTGACGCTGCTGCTCACCATCGTCGCCGTTCTTGCGATCGTCGTCGCTTACGTCAGGAACATCGGGCGGGCGAACGGGCGGAAGCAGCCCTCCGGGTCGGCGAGGGTCGGCTCGCCTGCCGGGGTCGAGGCGCCCGACGACGACCGCTACTGGAAGCTCGGAGCGATCTACGTGAACAGCGACGATCCGGCGACGTTCGTGCCCAAGCGCTTCGGAGTGGGCTGGACGGTCAACCTCGGGAGCGCGGGAGGCATCGCATTCGCTGTAATCACAGTGCTCGTGGTGGCCGGATCGATCGTCGCCGCCGTCATCGGGGGAGCGAGCCGGTGACCGAGCGCGTGCAGGCATCCGGCACACCGTTCCCCGTGCGGGTGCCGTGGCTCGCCGTCGGAACGTTCGTCGTGATCGCGTTCGGTCTCGCCTGGCTGATCACGCTGCCGCTCTGGGTCAGCGGGTCGGGTCTCGCGACGCCCGGCGCGATCCTGCTCATCGTCGGCATGATGTACACCCCTGCGGCGGCAGCGCTTGTCGTGTCGTTCTTCGTGCAGCGACCACGACCCCGCCCGCTCGCCGAATACCTTGGTCTGTGGCCGCTACGGCCGGTCAGGCGTGTGATCGGCATGACCTTGATCGGGCTGTTCGGCAGCATCCTCATCGTCATGATCGGCGTGTTCGTCTCCGCCGCGCTCGGTCTCGTACACCTCGACCTCGTGCACTTCTCCGGCTTCCAGCACACGCTCGAGGCCGCAGCCAACGGGCGACCGATCCCCATTCCGATCGGCCTGCTCGTGCTGATCGAGATCGTGGTCGTTCCGTTCGGCGCGATCGTCAACGCGTTCGCCACGATCGGCGAAGAGCTCGGCTGGCGCGGCTGGCTGCTGCCGAGCCTGCGCCCGCTCGGCACCTGGCCGGCGCTCATCATCACGGGCGTCGTGTGGGGGCTCTGGCACGCGCCGATCATCCTTCTCGGGTACGACTTCGATCAGCCGAACGTGTTCGGCCTGCTGGCAATGGTGGGCGGATGCCTGTTCCTCGGCATCCTCATCGGCTGGCTGCGGCTGCGCAGCGGCTCAGTCTGGCCCGCGGTCTTCGCACACGGCGCCTTCAACGCGGCATCCGGGTTCCTCGTGCTGCTCGCCTCGGCAGGCAGCAAGCCCGATCCAGTGCTCGTCGGCCCCCTCGGTGTCGTTCCGTGGGCCGTCATTGCGGCGGTCGCCGTCGTGCTAGCGCTCACCGGCCAGTTCCGCAGGCAACCCCGCCTTGCGCGGCGGAAGGTCGACCCTGCGTGGGCTCCGCCCGTGGCAGCACCCGGGGAGTAGCCGCCGCCCGCAAGCTTCCGCGAACGCGGGGCGCGGTTATGCTGCTGGGCGGCCCGGATGCGGGTGGAGCCGCCGGTATCGCTTCGCCAGCAGTGCGACAGCTATTCCGCCGGCGACGATCGAGACCGATGACCCGAGCAGCACGGCGAGCACGCCCTCATCGCGCACCTCATGCGACCCCGCGAAGGCGAGCTCGTTCATCAGCAGCGAGACCGTGAAGCCGATGCCGCCGAGCGCGGCGACGACGAGGGAGTCGACGAACCCGGTGGATTGGCGTTTCGAGCGCTGCCCGACCTTCCCGCCCAGCCAGCCACCGAATGTGATCCCGATGAACTTGCCGACCGGAAGGGCCACGACGATTCCCCAGAACGCCGGCGACAGCTCGGAGATGGGCACGGCCGGGATCGCCACGAGGGCCGCCGAGAAGGCGAACACGGGCAGCACGAGCCCGTTCGACCACGGCTCGAGCGCGTGGGCGGTTCTCCTGGCAGGATCCCTCGACATCACGAGCCCGAGCGCCACCCCGGCGATCGTGGCGTGAACGCCAGACGCGTGCACGAGCATCCAGGTGAGGATGCCCACAAGCGCCATGAGCACGCCGATGGGAGCCCGCAGGCGGCCGCGAAGCATCCTGCTCAGCAGTCCGAAGGCCGCGACGCAGAGTACGGCAAGTGCGAGGTCGACGAGGTTCGGATCCGACGTGAAGAACACGGCGATGATCAGGATTGCAATCAGGTCGTCGAGCACGGCGAGCGCGAGCAGGAAGACACGGAGCCGGCGGGGGAGTCCCCTGCCGAAGACCGCGAGAACGCCCAAGGCGAAGGCGATGTCGGTCGCCGTCGGCACGGGCCAGCCGGACTCGAGCCCCCTGCCCAACGTGAAGGCCAGGTAGACGACCGCGGGCACGATGACGCCGAAGATCGCGGCGACCGCAGGATGCAGCGCCTTCTGCCACGAGCTCAGCTCGCCGACGGTGAGCTCGTGGCGCAGCTCGATGGCCACGATGAAGAAGAAGACTGCGAGCAGGCCGTCACTGATCCAGGCTCCCGTGCTCAGGTCGAGGTGGAGAGAGGCCGCACCGAACCGGGCGGCCTTCACGTCCTGAAGCACGGGGCCGAAAGCCGTGTTGGCGAGCACCAGCCCCAGCACGGCCGCCCCGAGCAGGATGGCTGCCGAGGCCCGCTCGGATCGGATGAGACTCATGCGACGTCCGCGCCTACTGCTGCGCCGTCGGTGTGATCAGGCAGAACACGTGCCCGTCCGGGTCGCGAAGCACGGACTGCCGCTCGCCCCACGGCTCGTCGCCGGGGCCGCGTACGATCTGCGCGCCCGCCGCCGCGACCGCCTCGGTGGAGGAGTCGACATCGTCGACGGCGAACGTCGCGGCCACACCGAACTCCGACGGCGTCGGTGTGCGCTTGTGCAGCATCACCTCGACGTCACCCGCCTTCAGGCGGGCGATCTCGTCGTTCGACCAGAGCGGTTCCAGCCCGAGCGCGTCGCGATACACCCCCAGCGACCGATCCAGATCCGACACCGACACGATGATCCGTCGCACGCTGGTCACCAGCCCAGCCTACGGGAGAGCGGCAGCCGGGTCGGGTGCGGCCGGGAATCTCAGGCCCGTCAGGCGAGACCGGCTATGCCGATAACCCGCTGCCAACCAATCGGTTGCAACCGTTCGGTTGGTAGGCTCTGCCCATGGCATGGGACACCGAGCGCACGAGACGACTGCTCATCGAGGCCGCGGCCGTGGAGTTCAGCGAGCACGGTCTCGCCGGCGCTCGCGTCGACACGATCGCCACGCGGGCGGGTGTCAACAAGGAGCGCATCTATCAGTACTTCGGCTCCAAGCAGAAGCTGTTCGGCGCCGTGCTGGAGACCGAGCTCCTGACGGCGATGGACGCGGTCGTGATGGAGGGGCGGGGGGTCGAGGCCGTGAGCTCGTACGCCGCACGCCTCTTCGACTACCAGTGCGGCCGCCCGCACCTGGCAAGGCTCCTCTTCTGGGAGGGTCTCGAGTTGAAAGCTCCAGCGGCAGGCCAGGAACGCGGCGCCAGATACGACACCAAGCTGGCGGCGCTGTCCGAGGCGCTTCCCGACCTCAGCTCGGACGACACAAGGGACCTGTTCGTCAGCATCGTCACGATCGTGGATTCGTGGGTGGTGCTCGGAAACATCGAGCGGCTCGTCACGCACACCGACGAGATCAGTGAGGAGCGGGTCGGGCAGCGTCGTGAGGCCGTGCGGCGCTCGGTGGCCGCCATTGCATCGGCCCAGGTGCGGGGCGAGTACACGCGCTCGCGACTCGATGAGTTCGCGGATGCCATGGCATCCGTGCTCGACAAGTGCGTGTGGTCGCAGACCATGACGCACGAGACGCTGGTGCCCTACCTCATCGAGGAGACGTACGAGCTGGTCGACGCGATCGAGACGGGAACGACCGACGAGATCATCGAGGAACTCGGCGACGTGCTGTGGCAGGTGGCGTTCCACTCCGAGATCGCATCGCGTACCGCGGAGGGTTCGGGCGACCAGGGGCCCTTCGACATCCAGGATGTCGCTGATCGCGTGACGCAGAAGATGGTGCGCAGGCATCCTCACGTGTTCGGCGACGAGGTGGCGGAGACGCCCGAAGAGGTGCTGCGGCTGTGGAACGCCGCGAAGGCCGCGGAGAAGTCTACGCGGCGCAGCGTGCTCGAGGGCATACCGCAGGGGATGCCTGCGCTCGCCCTTGCCGACAAGGTCATCGGGCGTGCCCAGCGACTCGGTGTGTCACCGAGCGAGCCAGAAGGCCTGCCCTCCTTCGACGATGAGGCAGAACTCGGCGAGCTCTTGCTCGGCGTCGTCTCGGCCGCCCGCACATCTGGCCTGGATGCCGAGCGGGCGCTGCGCAGCGCCATCAGAGGGCTGCAAGACGACGCCAGAGCCGCTGAGCAACAAGTGTCGGCCCGCTGAGCGGGAGTGCGGCTCCGTCTCGAGTCAGGACAGCGCGGTGGCGCCCGTCGTCGGCTCGATCTCGACGGCCTGCTCCTCCGTGCGCCTGGCGGGCATGAGCAGCACGGCGACGAACAGAACCGCGGCGACGACGGCGATCGCGAGGAACACGAGGTGCACGGCTCCGGAGAGCTGAGGCCCATGAGGAGTGCCGTCTGCGCCGACGACCGTGTTCGCATTGACGACCGCGCCGAAGACGGCGACGCCGACCGCCGAGCCGATCGACCTCGCGAACATGTTCGTGCCCGTCACGACCCCGCGTTCCTGCCACTGCACCGAGGTCTGCGCGGCGATGAGCGTCGGCACGGCCGTCAGGCCCATGCCCGCCCCCACGACGAAGCAGAACACGCCGACGAGCCAGATGTTGCTACCGGTGCCGAGCGTGAGCAGCAGCAGGGTTCCCACGACGACCACGCTCGAGCCGATGACCGCGGTCCACCTGAATCCGATGCGCAGGTAGAACCGGCCGGCGATCGACGCGGTCAACGGCCAGCCGAGCGTGAGGGCGGCAAGGGCGAAGCCCGCGATGAGTGCGCTCACCCCAAGCACGTTCTGCGCATAGATGGGAACGTATGTCGACAGCCCGAGCACGATGGCGCCGATCAGCAGACCCGCAACGGTCGAGGTCCAGATCACCCGCCTGCCGAGCACACCAAGCGGCAGAATCGGATGCTTCGCCTTGAGCTCCACGAACACGAACGCGACGAGCGCAGCGGCTCCGACCGCGAAGATGGTGATCGAGGTCGCCGAGTTCCACGGCCATGCGGTGCCGCCCTCGAGCAGTCCGAGGATGACGAGTGCGGTGCCTGCCGTCAGCAGCGCGGCACCCGCGTAGTCGATACGAGGGCGGGTGCGCTCGCCGCGGCGCTTCTCGGTGAACTTGCGCCAGAGCATCCCGGCGGCGATCAGCGACAACGGGATGTTGATGAAGAAGATCCACCGCCAGCTCACGTAGTCGCTGAACACGCCTCCGAGCGTCGGGCCGACGACCGAGGAGATCCCCCACACGCTGGCGAGGTACCCCTGCGTCTTGGCGCGCTCCTGAAGGGTGTAGATGTCGCTCGCGATCGTCATGCTCATGGGGAGCACAGCGCCGGCGCCCAGACCCTGCACGACGCGTGAGGCGATCAGCACAGGCATGGACCAGGCGGCGCCGCAGAGGATCGATCCGACGAGGAACAGCGCGATACCGATCATCATGAGCTGCTTGCGCCCGAAGAAGTCGGCGAGACGACCGTAGATGGGCACGGAGACCGCCTGCGCGAGAACGTAGATCGAGAACAACCACGGCAGTTGCTCGAAGTGGCCGAGGTCTTTCGCGATCGACGTGGACGCGGTTGCGATGATCGTGGAGTCCAGCGCAACGAGCGACGTGGCGAGCATGAGCGACAACAGGATGGGACCGCGCTCGGAACGAAGGCCGACACCGTCGCGGAGATTCGTGTTCTCTGACATCGTTCACGTGCAATCCGGATGCCGTCTCCGTTATTCCCGGGAGACGGCGATTCCTGCCGGTTTCGTTCAGTCACGAACGCGCAAGCGCACCGCCCCCCACAGTGTCGACTGGGGACCGCACCCGTCGCCTCGGAACCCTCGGTCCTTGCGGCCCTGGAACAATGGATGCCATGGCCCAACCCGTGAACCCGCCCCGTGGCATGCGCGACTTCCTCCCGGCCGACAAGGCACGACGGGAGCACGCGCTCGGCGTCATCCGTTCCAGCTACACGGCGCAGGGCTTCGACGAGATCGAGACGCCGGTCATGGAGGGCGCCTCGCGCCTGCACTCCGGGCTCGGCGGCGACAACGAGAAGCTCGCGTTCGGCATCCTCCGTCGCGGAATGACGGCGGAAGCCGTGGCAGAACTGGCCGCGAAGGGCGACCTCGAGGCCCTCACCGACCTGGGTTTGCGATTCGACCTCACCGTGCCGCTCGCGCGGTTCTACGCAAGCCACCGCGCCGCGCTGCCGAGCGTGTTCAAGTCCATCCAGATCGCACCCGTCTGGCGTGCGGAGCGGCCGCAGAAGGGCCGATACCGGCAGTTCGTGCAGTGCGACATCGACATCATCGGCGAGCAGGGGGTGATGGCAGAGATCGAGCTGATCACGGCGACCATCGCCACACTCGACGCTCTGGGACTCGCCGGATGCGCCATCCGCATCAACCACCGCGCCATCCTGCGCGGCCTCATCGCATCCTGGGGTGTCGCAGAGCCCGACTACGAGCGCGCCATGATCACCATCGACAAGGAGGACAAGATCGGCGTCGAGGGCGTGGTCGCCGAACTCGTCGATCTCGGCCTCGTCGAGCAGTCGGCATCCGATGCGGTCTCCGAGAGTCTCTCCGGGTTCCCCGACGACGGCTGGAACCTCGACAGGGGAGTGGTGCCGCCGCCCGCCTGGCTCGACACGGATGCCTACGCGCGCCTGCACGAGATCCGCGACGCCGTGGCCGTGGTCGCGCCGGGTACCCCGCTCGTGTTCTCGCACAACCTCGTGCGCGGCATGGGCTATTACACGGGCGCGATCTTCGAGATCCAGCACCCCGAGTTCGGCTACTCCCTGGGCGGCGGGGGACGCTACGACGGCATGATCGGGCGCTTTCTGGGCACCGACGTGCCGGCCGTCGGCTTCTCACTCGGCTTCGAGCGCATCGTCGACCTGGTCGAGGTGCCAGACGAGCGCGTCGAGGAAGGGATAGTGCTCGTCTACGACCGCGACGTCGAACCGGCCACGCTGTTCCGCCTGAAGTCTGAACTGATCGCCTCGGGCGCACGCGTGCGCGTGGAACGTCGGGTGAAGAACCTCAAGCCGCTGCTCGAGCGCCTGGCGGATGCCGGCTACGGCCGGTTCGCATCGGTCATGTCCGACACGTCCGAGGTCTCGTCGCTGCAGTTCCGCGACCTCGCCTGAGCGCTCAACCGCGCAGGCGGCCGAGCGTATCCCTCACGCGTTCGAACTTGGTTCTGTCGACGCCCACACCGTTGTCGCGGAGGGCGAGAACGGCAGCACCGACTGCTCCGTCCGCAACGGAGCGCACCTCGGTGACCCCTGCGAGCCCTTCGACGGGCAGGCCGAGCGCGCCGAGCACGCCCCCGCCGCACACCACCGGTCCGCGAACGGCTGACGTGTCGATCGCGGCGAGCGTCGTGTGCAGCGCTGCGCGGGCATCCGCGATGATCCCCGTTGCCACCTCGTCGCCCCCTGCGGCGAACACGAGCGGCGCGAACCGGGCGAGATCGATGGGGCGCATGCCGTACACGGCATCGAGCAGGAGTCGCAGCGCCTCAGGCCGGCCGTCGTAACCCGGCTCGGTCGAGGCTTTCTCCCGAATGTTCAGCTCGCTCAGGAGCAGCGGCGTCAGCGCCGTTGCGGGGCCCCTCCTGTCCAAGTGGGCGGCGACCGCACGCGTGATGCTGCGGCCGATCCAGAATCCCGAGCCGTCGTCGCCGAGCAACCAGCCGAGCCCGTCGGCCGAGAGCTCCTGGCGTCCGTTCCGCACCCGGATGGCCGCGGCACCCGTACCCGCGACGATGGCGTAGCCGTCGGTCTCCCAGGCTCCCGAGCAGAACGTGGCGTGCAGATCCGATTCGAGCACCACGCGTCCGATCACGCCGATGCCCGCGAGCGCCCTGGTGATCCAGTCGGTGGAGGTGTAGGTGCGCGAACCCGCCATGGCGAGCACGCTCAGGTCCGCGATGCCGTCGACACCCGCGTGATCGAGCGCGGCGCGGACCGCGGCGACCACCTCGCGCGCGGCGTGTTCGGTTCCCGACGAGATCGGATTGCCGGATCCGGCGGTGGCGTATCCGAGGCATTCGCCCCTGCTGGTGAGCACCACGGCGCGCGTCGAGGTGCCGCCTGCGTCAACGGCGAGCAGATTTCCCATTGGTTGCGTTTCGATTTCACATCTTGATAAGCGGAGCGGATGTCTTGATAATACTTTTCAGCCAGCCCCGACGAAGTGAGATGGATTTTCACGTGACTGCTGCACCCGAAACAACCAGCGCCAAGAGCGCTGTTCCGGCCGCCGGCGGTCCGGGCGTCAGCATGCGGATCCAGTCTCGCCTCCCCCAGATGTCGCAGGCAATGGCGAAGATCGCTTCGCTGCTGCTGGAGTCGCCGGATGCCCCGCTGCGTCTTTCGATCACCGAGCTCGCCGAATCCGCGGGTACCTCGCCCGCGACGGTGACGCGCTTCTGCCGCACCATCGGCTTCTCGGGTTACGTGCCGCTGCGGGTCGCGGTTGCTTCGGATGTCGGCCGTGAGCGTGCGCGTGAGACCTGGAGCGAAGACATCGGCCGCGCGTTCGAGCCCGACGACTCACCGACGCAGGTCATGAGCACGCTGCTCACCGCCCACACCCGGTCGTTGCACGAGACGGCCGAGCTGATCGACCTCGGCCGGCTCGAGCGCATCGCCTCGCGTATCGCCACCAGTCGCCACGTCGACCTGTACGGCATCGGCGGCAGCGCCATCATGGCCGAGGAGATGCAGTCGAGGCTCTACCGCATCGGCATCAACGCCCACTGTTGGCCGGAGGTGCATTCCGGCCTCACGAGCGCGGCCCTGCAGGACGAGCATTCGGTGGCGATCGGCATCTCGAACACCGGCCTCACCGAAGAGACCATCCAGATGCTCGAGTGCGCGAAGTCCACTGGCGCACTCACCATCGCGGTGACCAACTCGCCGGACTCCCCGTTGGCTCAGGTGGCGCACGAGCACATCGTCACGCTTGCGCACGAGCAGTTCCTGCAGCCAGACGACCTGTCGGCCAAGCACTCGCAGCTCTTCGTACTCGATCTGCTGTACCTGCTCGTCGCTCAGCGCAACTTCGGCCGCACGACGACGACGCTCGCCGCGTCGGCGCTGGCTGTCTCGCCGCACCGCCGTTCGGTGCGAACGCGCCGCGTCGTGCGCGACGTCGAGAAGTCGCCGGCGCGGGCATCCGGACCCTCCGATGGGCAAGCCGACGCCAAGCAACACGACACGAACGAAAACGACAAGGAGCACGCATGACCCGCCTCTTCGACGACTTCCGCCGCGAAGCCGAAACGCGCATCGACGCGTTGACGGCCGAGGCGGACGCCGGCACCCTCGACGCCGCCATCGACCTCCTGGTCGAGTCGGTCGCCGCAGGCGGCGTGCTCCAGGCGTTCGGGACCGGTCACTCGGAGGCGTTCGCCATGGAGATCGCGGGCAGGGCAGGAGGGCTCATCCCGACCAACCGCATCGCGCTGCGCAACGTCGTGCTGCACGGATCACGCGGCGTGGACATCCTCACCGGCAGCAGCCTCGAGCGCGACCCTTCGGTGGTCGACGAACTCTTCGAGCTGTCGCCGGTGGGGGAGCACGACGTCTTCCTCATCGCGTCGAACTCGGGAGTGAACGGCTCCATCGTCGGCATGGCGCTGAAGGCGAAGGAGACGGGGCACAAGGTGATCGCGGTCACGAGCCTGCAGCACACCGACGCGGTCGAGCCGAAGCATCCGAGCGGGCTGAAGCTGCGCGACATCGCCGACGTCGTGATCGACAACAAGGCGCCGTACGGGGATGCCACGCTCCAGCTCGGTGACGGCGTTGGCGTTGGCGCGATCTCGTCGATCACCGCCGCGTTCATCGCCCAGTTGCTGACCATCGCCGTTGCCGAACGCATCGCACAGTCCGGCACGACCCCGCCCATCTACATCTCGGCCAACATCCCGGGCGGAGACGAGCACAACCGGGCATTGGAGGACCTCTATCGAGACCGCATAAGCCGCACCGCGTGACGGCCGGCGGCGGTCGAACCTGACGCACCACCTACACATTCGAGAAACACGGAAAGGCAAGACTCTTACCATGACCACAGAACACAGAGGACTGGACCGGCGCACGTTCCTGCGCGGCGCTTTCGCCGCCGCCGTCGCCGTGCCGATCACTGTCTCGCTCGCGTCTTGTTCGAGCGGCGGCGGCACAGGTGGAGGCGGCACGAAGTCGGCCTCGAACCCGTTCGGTATCAAGGACAGCTCGAACATCGAGGCCGTGATCTTCAACGGCGGCTACGGCTACGACTACGTCACCTTCGCGGCGAACCTCGTCGACAAGAAGTGGAAGACCAAGTCGAAGGTCACGCCGCAGACGAACATCGCGCAGTCGCTGCAGCCGCGCTTCGTCGGCGGCAACCCGCCCGACCTCATCGACAACTCGGGTGCGAACCAGATCGGCTTCAACACCATTCTGAAGAGCCTCGAGACCCTCGACGACGTGTTCGAGGCGAACAACTACGAGGGCAAGAAGATCACCGACACGCTCTACCCGGGTGTGAAGACCCCTGGCACCTTCAGCAACAAGTTCGTCGCGATGAACTACGTGATGACGGTGTACGCGATCTGGTACTCGGCCTCGCTGTTCGAAGAGAACGGCTGGACCCCGCCGAAGACCTGGGACGAGGCGCTCGACCTAGGCGCCAAGGCCAAGGCCAAGGGCAAGTACCTGTTCGTGTGGGGCAAGGAGGCTGCGACCTACTACCTCACGATGGCACTCGACTCCGCCATCAAGGAGGGCGGCCTCGATGTCATGAAAGCGGTCAACAACCTGGAGAAGAACGCCTGGTCGCAGAAGCCGATCCAGGATGTCTTCTCCGCGCTTGAGAAGATCGTTGCGGCCGGATACTTCGTGCCTGGTGGCGCCGGAACCCAGTTCACGGCGGCACAGGCGAAGTGGAGCAATGACCAGCAGGCCATTCTCTACCCGTCCGGCGGCTGGATCGAGAACGAGATGAAGAAGGCCACAGCGACCAACTTCAAGATGACCGGGGCTCCCGAGCCCACCGTCACCAACAGCCCGAAGCTGCCATACGCAGCTCTGCGGGCTGCTGCGGGTGAGCCGTACATCGTGCCCTCTCAGGGCAAGAACGTGGCGGGCGGCAAGGAGATCCTGCGCGCCATGCTCTCCAAGGATGCTGCGACGAACTTCTCGAAGACCCGCCTGGCTCCGACGATCGTCAAGGGCCTCGTGCCCTCCGACGGGTTCGGGTCGACGGCTCTCGTGTCGCAGACGAAGATGCTCGACGCCGCAGGCACGAACATCTTCGACTGGGAGTTCGCCAGCCTCTACGGCCTCAACACCGACCAGCTCGTGATCTGGAACTCGTTCCTGTCCGGGCAGGCCACGGCCGCACAGCTGACGCAGCAGATGCAGGCGATCTCGGACAAGGCCGCGGCATCCAAGTGACCGTTCCAAACAGCACTACGACGACCAGGGGGCGGCTCGCACCGCCGCCCCCCGGGCGTCGCCGCACGGGCAGGTGGACGTTCGACCGGATCAGCTTCATGGCGGTGTTCCTGATCCTGCCGCTCGCGATCTTCCTGATCTTCGTCATCTTCCCGTTCGTCCAGGCGCTCTACTACTCGCTCACCGACTGGGGCGGCTTCTCGCCGACGATGAACTTCATCGGGTTCAAGAACTTCGTGAACCTGGCGCAAGACGACACGTTCGTGCACGCGGTTCTGAACTGCATCCTGCTCGGTGTGATCGTTCCGCTGGTGACGATCGTCGTGGCCCTCATCCTCGCGAGCGTCGTCACGGTCGCGGGTCCGAGCAAGGGCCAGATCCGCGGTGTCAAGGGCTCGGGCTTCTACCGCACGGTGTCGTTCTTCCCGTACTGCATCCCGGCCATCGTGATCGGTCTCATCTGGGCCGAGGTCTACGACCCGAGCTCGGGCCTGCTGAACGGATTCCTCACCGCGATCGGACTGCAGCAGTTCACGAACTTCGCGTGGCTGGGCCAGGTGGCCACCGCCATGCCGGCGTCGATGTTCGTCATCATCTGGGGCTTCATCGGGTTCTACACGGTGCTGTTCGTCGCGTCGATCAAGAGCATCCCTGCCGAGATCTACGAGGCGGTCCGCCTCGACGGCGCCGGACGGTTCCGCACGGCGATCTCGATCACGATCCCGTCCATCCGCGACAACATCCAGACCGCCTACATCTATCTGGGCATCGCGGCTCTCGACTCGTTCGTCTACATGTCGGCACTGTTCCCGAACGCCGGCGGACCTGCCAACAGCACTCTGGTGATCAGCCAGGACCTGTTCAACACGGCGTTCCGCAAGGGACAGTTCGGCTACGCGACCGCCATGGGCGTCGTTCTGGCGGCGATCACGTTGCTGTTCGCGGCGATCGTCTTCGCCGTGAACCGGCTCAGCAAGGGCCGGCAAGAGAAGGGAAGATCATGACGACCACGGCGCCGACCGTCACGAGCGGCACGGCCGGGTTGAGGCCCGCGCGGAACAAGCAGAAGCTGGGCGGAGGCGACATCGCCGTCGGGGCCGCGTCGCACGTTCTGCTGGTCGCGTGGTCGCTGATCGTCGGCATTCCGCTGCTCTGGGTCTTCATGTCGTCGTTCAAGACGACGAAGCAGATCCTGCAGAGTCCGTTCAGTCTTCCGGCGAAGCTCGATTTCACGAACTACGTGAACGCCTGGAACGGATCGGGCATCGGCAACTACTTCGTGAACACGCTCATCGTCGTGGGGTGCGCGCTGGTCATCGTGATGATCCTCGGAGCCATGTGCGCCTACGTGCTTGCACGGTTCAAGTTCTTCGGAGCGCGCGCCATCTACTACCTGATGCTGGCCGGCCTCACGTTCCCGCCGTTCCTCGCGATCGTGCCGTTGTTCAAGATCCTGCAGGGGATCGGGCTGCTCAACACGCTGCCGGGCTTGATCCTGACCTACGTGGCGTTCGCGCTGCCGTTCACCGTGTTCTTCCTGTACTCGTTCTTCCAGGGGCTGCCCGACGAGATCTACGAGGCGGCGCAGGTGGACGGCGCGAGCGAATGGCGCACGTTCTTCCAGGTCATGCTGCCCATGGCCACGCCTGGCATGGCGGCCGTCGCGATCTTCAACTTCCTCGGGCTGTGGAACCAGTTCCTGCTGCCCGTGGCACTGAACTCCGACCAGAGCAACTACGTGCTGACGCAGGGCATGGCGCAGTTCGCGTCGCAGGCCGGCTACTCCGTGGACTTCGGCGCACTGTACGCCGCGGTCGTGATCACGGTCATCCCCGTCCTGGTCATCTATGTCTTCTTCCAGCGGCAGCTGCAGGGGTCGGTGGCGCAGGGCACCATGAAGTAGGGGTGCGCCCGGCGCCACCGCGGCTGGAGCACGCGACGGCGACGTCGATTACCGTGGTCGCATGCCGTTGCCGCCCCTCGTTCCGCCTGGGCCCGAACTATCGCCCGCCGAGGCTCTGCGCGTCTCGCGTCAGAGCCGTCTGCCCGAGGTCGGCGGCCTTGGCCAGCGACGGCTCGCCAACGCAAAGGTGTGCGTGGTCGGGGCGGGTGGCCTCGGCTCGCCGGCCATCCTGTACCTCGCGGCCGCCGGCGTGGGAACCATCGGCATCGTCGACGACGATGTCGTCGAACCGACGAACCTGCAGCGTCAGGTGGCGCATGGCACGGCGGCGCTGGGGCGCTCGAAGGCCTGGAGCGCCGCGGAACGGGCACGAGAACTGAATCCGGCCGTGGACGTGCGCAGTCACGAGCTGCGTCTGGACGCTGGCAATGCCCGCGACGTGCTCTCCGGTTACGACCTCGTGCTCGACGGCTCCGACACGTTCGACACGCGCGCGGTCATCGACGGTGCCTGCGCGAGCCTTGGCATCCCCGTGGTCTGGGCAGCAGTGCTCGGTTTCCATGCTCAGGTGACCGTGTTCTGGGCAGACCCGCCCCTGGGCGCAGGCGTACGCCAATCGGATGTCTTCGGGAGCCCGGGCGACGACGGCGCGAGTTGCGAGACGGCCGGCGTCTTCGGGCCATTGTGCGGGCAGGTCGGCTCGATCATGGCGGGTGAGGCGGTCAAGCTCATCACGGGCATAGGCGAACCGCTGCTCGGTCGCCTGCTCGACATCGACGCCCGCACCTGGCGGCAGCGCGAGGTGCGACTCAGACCTGTGCCCGCGCAGAGTGCTCCCGTCGGGCCGGCAACGGAGACGGCGGCGGGTCGGGCGCGCGTTCCGCGGGTGACGGCCGATGTTCTGCGCGCCATGCTCTCCGAGCCTGCACCGCCAGTGGTCCTGGATGTGCGCGAGCCGTACGAGCACGCCTCAGGCACCATTCCCGGCGCACTTCGCGTGCCCCTCGCCGATGTGCTGAGCGGGGAGCGCCGCGGCATCCCCGACGGCCGCCCGATCGTCGTGTACTGCCTGCGGCACGCGCGAGCCGAGGCCGCCGCACAGGCGCTTGTCGCAGACGGCTATCCGGTGAGCGTTCTGGATGGCGGCATGCACGCCTGGGCGACCGCATGATCACGGTCGAGCAGCACCTCGCGCACGTGCTTAAGGATGCCCGCCCGCTGACCCATGAGCGCGTGCCGGTCGGGCAGGCGCTCGGCCGGGTGCTTGCGGCCGACGTGGTCGCGACGGCACCGTCGCCGCCTTTCGACAACTCGGCCATGGACGGGTACGCGCTGCGCAGCGCCGACGCCGCGAATGCCACGGCGACAGCACCCGTCGCACTGCGGGTTGTCGGCGAGGTCTCGGCGGGCAGCAGTGTCGATCCGCGGATACCGGTCGGCGCGGCTGTGCGCATCATGACGGGCGCGGCGCTCCCCACCGACGCCGACACGGTCGTGCCGATCGAACGCACCGTGGAACACGACTGGGGAGCCGATCCGGTTCGGCTCGACGAGCAGGCCGCAGTGGGCGCGAACATCCGTCGTGCCGGAGAGGATCTCGAGGTCAGCGGCGTCGTGGCGACCGCGGGAAGGCGCCTTACCGCCTTCGATATCGCCGGCATCGCGGCATCCGGTGCGGCTGACGTCAGGGTGACACGACGTCCCCTGGTTGCCGTCGTCACAACGGGGGACGAGCTCGTGGAGGCGGGCGGAGAACTGAGGCGCGGCGCCGTGTACGACTCGAACGGGCCGCTTGTCGTTGGGCTCCTGACCGAGGCGGGATGCACCGTCGTGCATCGCTCGCGGGTAGGCGACGCATCAGGCGAACTCGAATCGGTTCTTCACGACGTGCTGCGATCTCCCGTCGATGTCGTGCTGCTGACCGGTGGAGTGGGACCGGGCGCTCACGACCCGGTGGGACGCCTCGACCTTCGACGGGTGAACGTGGCCATGCAGCCGGGCAAGCCACAGGCCTTCGGGCGCCTCGATGGTGTGCCGGTGTTCGGACTGCCCGGCAACCCGGTCAGCGTGGCCGTGTCGTTCCACGTCTTCGTGCTGCCTCTGCTGCGTGCCCTCCAGGGGTTGCGACCGGAAGCCGCCGTCGAGCAGGCCGTAGCCGAGGTGGGGTGGCGAACGCCGCCGGCGAGGCGGCAGTACCTTCCTGTCGCGACGCAGCGCTCCGGCGGTGCGTTGCTGGTGCGGCCCGCCAACGACCGCGGCAGCGCGTCCCACCTCATCGGGCGCCTCGGGGCTGCCGACGGTTTCGGGATCGTGCCGGCAGAAGTGGCCGAGGTTCGCGCAGGCGACCGGATCGCCGTCATGCTGTTCGAATGAACGAATTCAGCCACCTCGACGCAAGCGGCCACGTGCACATGGTCGACGTCACCGAGAAGGTCCCCACCGTGCGAAGCGCAACGGCACGCGGCTTCGTGCGCTGCGCCGCGCACGTGGTGGCCGCCTTGCGAGACGGGACCGTGCCCAAGGGCGACGTTCTCGCGATGGCGAGGATCGCCGGCATCGCCGCGGCCAAGCGCACGCCCGCGCTGCTCCCGCTGGCGCACGTGATCGGCGTGCACGGGGCATCCGTCGACGTGCTCATCGTGGACGACGGGGTCGAGCTCGAGGCAACCGTGCGAACGGCGGACCGAACGGGCGTCGAGATGGAGGCGCTGACCGCCGTCTCGGTCGCGGCACTGGCCGTCATCGACATGGTCAAGGGCACCGATCGGTCGGTGACCATCGAGCGGGTCATGCTGGTCGCGAAGTCGGGCGGCAGGTCAGGAAGCTGGCAGCGCGACGAGCAGCGATGAGTACTCAGGCGCTCAGGACCGGCCGGCCCATCGACGAACTGGCGGCAGTCGTGCTCGCTGGCGGGCGGGCATCCCGACTCGGCGGAATCGACAAGCCGGCGCTCGTCGTCGACGGCACGAGCCTTCTGGACCACGCCATCGCGGCCAGTCATCGAGCGGGCGCTCGCGCGGTCGTCGTCGTGGGGCCTCACGAGACGGCGCACCGTGCAGCTGGGACGGATGCCCTAACGCCCGACGTGCGCTTCACGCGTGAGAAACCCCCGTTCGGCGGTCCCCTCGCCGCGCTCGCCGCGGGCCTCGAACTCGTCGATGCGGCCCTCGTGCTCGTTCTTGCCGCAGACCTGCCGTTCGCCGAGAGAGTCGGTGAACTGTTGCATGCCCGGGTCGGAATGCTTGCGGACGCACGTGACGAGCCCGTCGACGGAGTCGTGCTCGTCGACGGAGATGGGCGAGATCAGTGGCTTGCGGGCGTCTACCGGACCAGCGCTTTGCGCGCAGCCATCCAGAGCATGGGCAGACCCGTGGAGGCAGCGCCGCTCCGTGTGCCGCTCGGCACCCTGCGCCTGATCCGAATCGACGGCTCCGATGCGGTCTTCGACATCGACACCTGGGCTGACGCCGAGCTCGTGCGTGCCACAGTTGACGGAGCGGCCACAACCGGCCGCCGAACCGAGCGCGACGAACAGGAGCGACCATGAGCGACACCACCCCGGCCGACCTCGAGAGCTGGGTCGCAGAGCTGGCGGACGCGGTCGGCGTGCCCGCCTCGGACGTTCCCGTCGCAGACGTGCTCGATCTCGCCCGCGACGTCGCCCATGCGACCGCGCGGGCGGCCGCACCGGTCAGCGCGTTCGTCGTCGGCCTCGCCGTGGGGCGGGGCCTGGAGCCCGACGAGGCATGGCGCCGCGTGGCACGACTGCTCGCTCAGAGGTCTTCGTGATGGCGACCGTGCGATTCTTCGCGGCGGCCGCCGATGCGGCGGGAATCGACGAGACCACGGTCGACGCGGTACGGCTCGGCGACCTCACCTCGGCGTTGGTAGAGCGTTTCGGCCCAGAGTTGCAACGCGTACTTGCGAAGTCGAGCTACCTCATCGACGGGGAACGCACGACGGATGCCTCGCACGGGCTGGCCCCCGACGCCCTGGTCGACGTACTGCCGCCCTTCGCCGGCGGGTGATCGCTCCTCGAGGTCGGAGCTCCGTCGGCTAGAACCGAAGTGGCGCCGTCGAGCGCCGGCGCGTTGCCGTCGAGCTCAGAGCCCGACCCAGCTCGAGCCGCCGTCGTGTTCCCACTGCCGCTTCCAGATCGGCAGTTCCGCCTTGATCGCCTCGACCACCTCTCGGCAGACGGCGAACGCCTCCGCTCGATGTGCAGCGGCAACCGTCACGACGAGGGCGTCGTCGCCGACCTCCAGATTGCCGATGCGGTGGGTGGCGGCGACCCGGATCTCGTCCGTTCCGCCCGTGCGATCCGACTGATCGGCGACCGACTCGACGACCCGGTCGAGCAGGGCGGCAAGGACCGTTTCGGCGTCCGGGTGCGCCGAGTACTCGAGGGCGACCACCTCGCTCTCGGCATCCGGATCGTGGTCGCGCACCTGTCCGACGAAAATCGCCAGTGCACCGCAGCGACTGCTGCGCACGGCCGTGATGTGCTTGCCGAGGTCGATGTTCTCCCGGGTGATGTTGGCGGCGACGATCATGGTGCCTCCCGCGTCGGGTGATCTCCGCCGTCGAGCTGTGCCATGGCGTGCGAGAGCAGCGGAACGAGCAGGGCCATCCCGTCTCTGACGCCGCCGGTGGAACCGGGCAGGTTCACCACGAGCACGCCGCCGTGCGGACCTCTCGCCACGCCCGCGGTGCCCCTGGAGAGCAGCGCGCCTGGCGACGGGTTCCTGCGCAGCGCCTCGGCGATGCCGGGCAGCTCGCGTTCCAGCAGCGGCCTGGTGCCTTCCGGAGTGCGATCGCGCGGCCCGATACCGGTACCGCCGCTGGTCACGACGAGGCGGGCGCCCGAGGCGACGGCCGCGGCAATGGCCTCCGTGACCTCGTCCGCTCCGTCGGGAATGACGGTGGAGTCCACGTGGCAGCCGGCCGACAGTAGCGCGCTGACAGCGAGTGGCCCTGACAGGTCTTCGCGCGCGCCGGCGGCGGCGCGATCGCTCACGGTGATGACTCTGGCCACGATGCTCGGAGCTGCCGCCGCTGCCGCCATGCGTTCCATTTCCACGTCGTCAGGCTAACGGCCTTCACTCCTCGCCGAGCGTGCCGGTGCATTGGCTGCACGCTCCTCACGGTCACGCCTCAGTCACGTGAGCCCTTCGTTACGACGCAGATACCGCGGGCGACGATCGCGGAAACGCGCACGCCCTACCGTCGACCGCATCGTCAGTGCAGGAGGACCTTTCATGACTTCCACCCAGACCGGCACCCCCATAGAAGCCGATCACGACCTGAGCACGTCAGTAGCGTCGGCGCCGCCGTCAGCCACGGAGACCACCAGCGCCCTCACGTACGGTCCGGGCAGATGGATCGATGGCTGGAACCCAGAAGACCAGGCGCAATGGGCTGCTGAGGGCAAAGCAATAGCGGCCCGCAACCTGAGATGGTCGATCTTCGCCGAATTCCTCGGCTTCGTCGTCTGGCAGCTGTGGAGCGTCGTGGTCGTCGCGCTGCCGGCCGCCGGGTTCCATTTCACCGATGGTCAGGTGTTCTGGCTCATCTCCATACCCAGCTTGGTCGGGGCGACGCTCCGCATTCCGTACACGTTCATGGTGCCGAGGTTCGGCGGACGCAACTGGACCATCGTGTCCGCAGGGCTTCTGCTCATCCCCACGACGGCGCTGGCGATCGCTGTGTCGAATCCGGCCACTCCATTCCCGGTCATGCTGTTGATTGCAGCCCTCGCCGGCTTCGGCGGTGGCAACTTCGCCAGTTCCATGGCCAACATCTCGTTCTTCTATCCGCACAGTAAGAAGGGATGGGCGCTCGGCCTGAACGCTGCGGGCGGCAACCTCGGGGCATCCGTGGCGCAGTTCCTGGTCCCCATCCTCATCACCGTGACCGCCGCGACAGCGGTCAACCTGCCGATCGCGGGTTGGTTCTGGATTCCGCTCATCGTCATCGCGATGGTCGGCGCCGCCTGGCGCATGAACAACCTGTCTGGGGCCAAGAGCGACGTCGCGGCATCCTTGGCGGCACTGAAGGAGCCGCACATGTGGGTTCTCGCCGTGCTCTACATCGGCACCTTCGGGTCGTTCATCGGCTTCTCCGGTGTCTTCCCCAAGCTCATCGCCGACCAGTTCCCGCAGTTCTCCGCGTTGCACGTGGGCACGGCGGTCGTGTCGCTCGCATTCATGGGCGCACTCGTCGGCTCCCTCTCACGTCCGTTGGGCGGCCGCCTGGCCGACCGAATGGGCGGCACCGTGGTCGCCTGCGCCTCGTTCCTGGTGATGGGACTCGTGACGGTCGCCGTCATCGTGACGCTCCCGAGCAAGAGCTTCGTGCTGTTCTTCGTGTTCTTCATCGTGTTGTTCCTCGCCAGCGGCGTCGGCAACGGAGCGGTCTATCGCATGATCCCCAGCGTGTTCGCGACGCGGTCGGGTGCGCAGCCCGGCAGCGCCAGCACGATCGGAGCGCAGCGCACAGCGGCGGCCGCACTCGGCCTCATCTCGGCCGTCGGCGCATACGGCGGCTTCATCGTGCCGCAGATCCTCGGTGCGTCCAAGACCACGTTCGGCGACTACACGCACGGACTCTGGTGGTTCGTCGCGGCCTACGCCGCGTTCCTCGCCATCTGCGTGGGCGTCTACCTCATTCCCTCCCTGCGTCGAGGAGTGCGCGTCTGACAGACCTGACTGCGGCTGAGGCGCCCCGGCGACACCCGCCGAGGCGCCTCAGCCGTGTTCCGGAATGAGGGGGCAAGGCCGATCTCTGTCTAGACTGAGCGCGCGGACGCTCGTCCGACTCCCGGGGCGGTGCAGCCCCGACCCCCCCTTTCTGACTGGAACAAGGAGATCGTTGTGGCTTTGATCGAGGCTGTAGGCGCTCGCGAGATTCTGGATTCCCGCGGTAACCCGACCGTCGAGGTCGAGGTGCTGCTCGAAGACGGCACCGTTGCTCGCGCCGCCGTACCGTCCGGAGCATCCACCGGCGCCTTCGAGGCCTACGAACTTCGCGACGGCGACAAGTCCCGCTACGGCGGCAAGGGCGTCGAGAAGGCAGTCGACGCCGTGCTCGATGAGCTAGGCCCGGCGATCGAGGGTTTCGAGGCCTCGGAGCAGCGCGCGGTCGATGCCGCACTCATCGAGGTGGACGGCACCGAGAACAAGAGCCGGGTGGGCGCCAACGCCATCCTCGGCGTGAGCCTCGCCGTCGCCCGTGCTGCGGCCGATGCAGCCGACCTTCCGCTCTTCCGCTACATCGGCGGGCCGAACGCCCACGTGCTTCCCGTTCCGCTGTTCAACGTGATCAACGGCGGCGAACACGCCGACAACGGCATCGACATGCAGGAGTTCTTCCTCGCGCCCATCGGAGCATCCGACTTCCGCGAGGCGCTGCGATGGGGTGCAGAGACCTACCACGTGCTCAAGTCCGAGCTCAAGGCGGCAGGCTTCAGCACCGGCCTCGGTGACGAGGGCGGCTTCGCCCCAGACCTGCCCAGCAACCGCGAAGGCCTCGACTTCCTCGTCAAGGCCATCGAGAAGGCCGGCTTCACGCCGGGCAGCGACATCGCTCTCGGGCTGGATGCCGCGGCGACCGAATTCTTCGAGGACGGCGTCTACACGCTCGACAAGAAGCAGTGGTCGGCTCCCGAGCTCATCGACTACTACGCCGACCTCGTCGACTCTTACCCGATCCTGACGATCGAGGACGGGCTTGCTGAGGACGACTGGGAGAACTGGGCCCTGCTCACCGAGAAGCTCGGCTCCAAGATCCAGCTCGTGGGCGACGACCTGTTCGTCACCAACCCCGAGCGCCTGGCACGGGGCATCGAGCTCGGCGTCGCGAACTCGCTGCTCGTCAAGGTCAACCAGATCGGCACGCTGACCGAGACGCTCGACGCGGTCGCGCTTGCCCACCGTTCCGGGTACACCACGATGTTCTCGCACCGCTCGGGCGAAACCGAGGACACCACCATCGCCGATCTCGTCGTCGCCGTGAACTCCGGCCAGATCAAGAGCGGCGCCCCCGCTCGCAGCGAGCGCGTGGCCAAGTACAACCAGCTTCTGCGCATCGAAGAGGAGCTCGACAGCGCGGCCGTCTACGCGGGACGAGGCGCCTTCCCGCGCTTCACGGCGTAGCTCACCGGGTTCGCGGCGGGCATGCGGCAGTCTGGAAGCATGCCCGCCTCGAACCGTCGCGCCACCGCGAAGTGGCTGCGTGGCATCCGCTTCTCCTGGTTCAGCCTGGTCATGCTCGGCCTCGTCGTGATGGGTGTTCTCGTCATCGCGCCGACTCTGCATCTCTACGTCGATCAGCAGCACGAGATCGCCCGGCTCGAACAGAGCAACGCAGACACCGCCAAGCAGGTGACCGACCTGAACAAGCAGGTCGCGAACTGGAGCGACCCTGATTACATCAAGGCGCAGGCCAGGCAGCGCCTGCTGTTCGTGATGCCGGGGGAGACCAGCTATCTTGTGATCGACGATCGCCCGCCGGCACCCAAGAAGGATGACGGACCGGTGAGTTCGAGCATCCAGGCCACGAAGTCCAACTGGCTCACCTCGATCGCTGGATCGTTCCTCACGGCGGGTCTGACAGACCGGACCGCTGACCAGCTCTCGAAGTGACCACATGACCACACCACCGTTCGATCCGGTGTCGCAGCGCGACATCGACATCGTGTCGGCCCAGCTCGGCCGGCCTGCGCGCGGCGTCATCGGCATAGCGGCGCGCTGCGTGTGCGGTGCTCCCACGGTCGTTGCCACGGCGCCACGCCTGCCTGACGGCACGCCCTTCCCCACGCTCTACTACCTCAGCCATCCTGCTGCCACCGCTGCCATGTCGAGGCTGGAGGCATCCGGCGTCATGGCCGAGCTGAGCGGGATGCTCGAAGATGACGAAGAATTGCGCGCGACCTACCAGCGGGCCCACGTCGCGTACCTCGCCGACCGTGACCGCATCGACCACGTCGAGGAGATCGCCGGATTCTCCGCAGGCGGCATGCCGACACGCGTCAAATGCCTGCACGCGCTCGCCGCGCACGCGCTCGCGGCCGGGCCGGGCGTGAATCCGATCGGCGATCTCGCGCTGGAGCGTGGTGACTGGTCGCCGGACCGCTGTGAATGTGCTGACTACCCCGTGCGGTAGATTGGACGCATACTTTTCGTTTCAAGGAGACGCTGCACTGTGCCCAAAATCCTGATCGTCGGCGGCGGTTACGCCGGTTTCTACACGGCTTGGAAACTCGAGAAGTGGCTGCGCAAGGGCGAGGCAGAGGTCACCCTCGTCGACCCGCTGCCCTACATGACGTACCAGCCGTTCCTTCCCGAGGTCGCCGCCGGTGAGATCGAGCCGAGGCATGCCGTCGTCTCGCACCGTCGCCACCTCAAGCACACCAAGGTGATCACAGCCAAGGTGACGTACGTGAACCACGCCGAGAAGAAGGCGACCATCACGCCGGCCATCGGTGAACCCTGGGAGTTCGAGTACGACCAGGTGATCGTCACGGCCGGTGCCGTCAGCCGTACGTTCCCCATTCCGGGCGTCGCAGACCAGGCCATCGGCCTCAAGAACATCGAAGAGGCGATCGCCATCCGCGACCGCGTGCTCGACAACTTCGCCAAGGCCGCGACGCTGCCGGCCGGCCCCGAGCGTGAGCGTCTCCTGACGTTCGTCGTCGTCGGCGGCGGCTTCGCGGGCATCGAGGTCTTCGCCGAACTGCGAGCCTTCGCAAGTGCCCTTCTGAAGCAGTACCCCGAGATCACGTTCGATGAGACCCACTTCCACCTCATCGAGGCGATGGGCCGCATCATGCCCGAGGTTTCGCTGGAGACCAGCCACTGGGTGATCAAGAACCTGGCAGAGCGTGGCGCCCAGATTCACCTCGAGACCCAGCTGCAGAGCGCGGTCGACGGCGTGGTGCAGCTGAGCACCGGTGAGAGCTTCGAGTCCGACCTCATCGTCTGGACCGCAGGCGTCATGGCCACGCCGCAGATCGTGCGTCACACCGATCTTCCGATCGAGGAGCGCGGCCGGGTGAAGACGCGCGCCGACCTCCGCATCACCACAGACGGCGAAGACGTCGTGGCGGACGCGTGGGCATGCGGCGACGTCGCCGCCGTGCCCGACCTCTCCGGGTTCGGTGTCGGCGGCTTCTGCGTGCCGAACGCTCAGCACGCCGTGCGCCAGGCGAAGCTCCTGGCCAAGAACATCGTCGCGACGCTTCGCGGCGAGGGCGTCAGGGACTACTTCCACAAGCCGCTCGGTGCGGTTGCGGGTCTCGGCCTGGGCATCGGTGTGTACCAGTGGCGCAAGATCGCCATCAAGGGTCTGATCGCCTGGTTCATGCACCGCGGCTACCACGGGCTGGCCATGCCGAGCTGGGAGCGCAAGTGGCGCGTGCTCGGCGACTGGTGGCTCGACTTCTGGCTGGGGCGCGACAACGTGTCGCTGTCCAAGGTTCAGCAGCCGCGAGCCGCCTTCGAGGAGTTCGCGGCCCGTCCGAAGCCGCAGGTCGAGGCATCCGCACCCAAGGCGGATGCAGCGCCCGCAGTCAAGGCGGGGGACGACAAGAAGCCGGCGAAGGCATCCGTCGGAAGCTGAACGACGTAGCAGAACGGCCGCGTGGGATGCTCCCGTGCGGCCGTTCTGCATGTCACGGGTCTGCGCTGTGGGCGTGCGTCCTGGCTCAGACCCGAGCCAACAGCTGGGCGATGGTTCCGATGTCGTGCGCCGGGATCGTGTAGCTTCGCGAGCGTGGCTCGCTCAGGCTGACAGGGCACAGAAAGCCCGGGTAATGTCGTGTGACCGCGTGAGCGTAGCTCCCGTGGCGCTGGCGTCGCGGAACAGGCCCACCGGCCCTTTTCTCTTAGCTCCAGCGCGCCCCCGTAGCCCAATCGGCAGAGGCAGGCGACTTAAAATCGCTTCAGTCTGGGTTCGAGTCCCAGCGGGGGCACTGTGTGGGGGCGTGTCCACGCCGCCACACAGTGCCGTGGTCTGGGCGAGACGCAGGCTTAGGGGGTCCCCGCCGCTGGAGGCTCCGCGCGCCGCGCTGCTGCATGAATGCGCTTCCTGGGCTTCGCGCGGCGGGTGGAGGGGCGGTGGGGCGGTTCGAGTCCCAGCGGGGGCACTGTATGTGGGGGCACTCGCTCTAGTGCATCGCGCCGCCCATCGTGCATACTTGGTCAACTGACCCACTTCGGCCCGATGGAGGGACGCATGGCGCGCATGTCCGTGTCCGAGCGGCGAGCGGCGCTCGTTCTGGCCGCGCTGCGCGTCATCGCGCGTGAGGGCATGGCGGCGGCCACCACCAGGGCCATCTCGGCCGAGGCTGGGATGCCGCAGGCATCCTTCCACTACGCCTTCGAGTCTCGGGACGAGCTCATGCGCGAGGTGGTGAAGCACGTCGTGGAGCAGGAGGAGCGCTCGATCCTGCCCGCGATGGCACCGGCATCCGTTCCCGGCGACATGCGTGAAGCGCTCAGAGGCGGCCTGGAGCACTACTTCTCGGGAGTCGTCGCCGATCCGGATCACGAGCGCGCCATGTTCGAGCTCGCCCAGTACGCGCAGCGCACGCCGGGAGCGCAGCAGCTCGCCCGCCTGCAGTACGAAAGCTACTTCGCCCTCGCCGTCGCGTCGCTCGATGCAGCGGCCGACCTCGTGCACGCACGGTGGACCCGTCCCGTCGAGGAGATCGCTCGCACGCTCGTCGGAATCACCGACGGCCTCACGTTCACCTGGCTCGCCACCCGAGACGACGCCGCAGCCCACCGTTTGATCGACTTCGCGGCGGATGCCCTCGCGGGCCTGAGCGAGCCGCTGGCGGCAGACGAGCTGCTCGGCGAGCACGCGGCCGCAGAGTCGCAGACATCAGCAATGCCCGAGACGGGAGACCGCACATGACTGCGGACAACGCAACGGCCGACGGGGCCCCGATCACCGTCGCTGTCTTCGCCGAGCCGGTGCGCCGGGTGGGCGGGCGATGGATCGCCGCCTTCGCGCTCGCCTGGTTCGGCGTGTGGATGGCGCAACTCACCCCTGTGCAACTGCTGTTGCCCGCACAGATCCAGGACCAGCTCAAGACGGACGACTGGGTGCAGAACGTGATGGCGTTCGGCATCATCTCGGGGATCTCGGCGCTGTGCGCCATCGTCGCGTTCCCGGTCACGGGTGCACTCTCGGACCGCACGACGAGCCGGTTCGGCAGACGCAGGCCGTGGATCGCCGCCGGAGCGCTGATCTTCGCACTATCGCTGCTGGTGCTCGGCGTGCAGACGACCATGGTCGGCATCGGCGTGTTCTGGTGTCTCGCCCTCACCGGATTCTGCGTGCTCACCGCTGCTCTGACGGCCACGATCAGCGACCAGGTTCCGGTCGATCAGCGCGGTTACGTCTCCGGCTGGCTTTCGGCCCCACAGGCGGTCGGCATCATCGCAGGCATCCTTCTCGTCACGATGCTCTCGCTCGGCACCTTTCTCGGCTACGCCGCGATGGCGGTGCTGCTACTGGTGCTCGTGATCCCGTTCCTCTTCATTCCGGATGCCGTGCTCTCACCCGAGCAGCGCCAGCCCTGGTCGATGCGCGGCATGATCGACTCGCTCTGGATCAGCCCCAAGCGCTACCCGGACTTCGGATGGACGCTGCTCAGCCGCATCCTCGTCAACTTCGGCAACGCGTTCGGCACGAGCCTGTTGCTCTACTTCCTCGAATTCGGACTGGGTGACAAGCACGCGCAAGATGACCTCATCCTGCTCGTGCTCATCTACATGGTGTTCGTCATCGTCGCCGCACTCGTGCTGGGAAAGCTGTCCGACGTGCTGGGCAGGCGCAAGGCGTTCGTGTTCCTGTCGTCGACGCTGCAGGCTCTGGCCGCACTCATGCTCGCCTTCGTGCCCATGTTCAGCGTGGCCATGGTGGCCGCGGGCCTCCTGGGTCTCGGATACGGATGCTTCCTCGCCGTCGACCAGGCACTCGCGACGCAGGTGCTTCCCGACCCCGAGACGCGCGGCAAAGACCTCGGCATCATGAACATCGCAACCGCTGTGCCGCAGGCCGCCGCCCCGCTGCTCGGAGCGCTCCTCGTATTCGTCGCGGGTTTCACCGGGCTCTTCATCATGGGTGCCGTGTTCGCGTTCGCGGGTGCTCTCGCCGTCGCCAGAGTGAAGTCGGTGCGGTGATGACGGCCACAATGGATCTGACCCTTCCTCCCGCCGCATCAATGCGGCGGTGGGGCAATGCCGCCCTCTACTGGCCCTCGCTGACGGCCAGCACCCGCCACCTCGACGCGCCCCTCGCGGTCATCGAACTCGACGCGCTGAGGGCTAACGCGCACGACATGGTGCGGCGCGCGGCAGGCACACCTATCCGCATCGCGTCGAAGTCCGTACGCGTGCGTTCGGTCGTGGAGGCGGCGCTCGCCATCCCGGGCTTCCGCGGAGTGCTCGCCTACTCACTGCCCGAGGCGCTGTGGCTGGCGGAGGGAGACGCTCAGCACGCCCCGGTCGAAGACGTCGTCGTCGGCTATCCGACCGCGAACCGAACCGCGATCCGCCGCCTGGCGACAACGCCCGAACTCGCAGCGCGCGTGACCCTCATGGTCGACTCCGTCGCCCACCTCGACCTCGTCGACGACGTCGTTGCGCCGGGGGAGAGGGAGAGCATCCGGGTCGCCATCGAGTTGGATGCCTCCTGGTACGGACCGGCCGGACGCATCGGGGTCTTCCGCTCGCCGGTGCACACACCGGACGCCGCAACGGACCTGGCGGGCGAGATCGTCGGCAGGCACGGCTTCACTCTCGTGGGCATGATGGCCTACGAGGCCCAGATCGCGGGCCAGGGGGATGCCCCGATCGGCCGCCCCGCCTACGGAGCGACCGTGCGCTGGATGCAGCGCAACTCGAAGGCGGAGCTGCTCGACCGTCGGGCAGCAGCGGTCGCGGCCGTCCGACGCATCGCCGACCTCGAGTTCGTCAACGGCGGCGGGACCGGATCGCTCGAATTCACCTCGGCCGATCCCTCTGTCACCGAGATCGGTGCCGGAAGCGGGCTGCTCGGCGGCCACCTGTTCGACAACTACCGCTCCTTCGCACCGGCGCCAGCGGCCGCTTTCGCGCTCGACGTGGTGCGCAAAGCGGAGCCCGGAAGCGCGACCATTCTCGGCGGCGGATGGGTGGCATCCGGGCCGCCCGGCGTCGACCGTCTTCCCGCGATCGCGTGGCCGACGGGCCTGCGGATGGTGCCACGCGAGATGGCGGGAGAGGTGCAGACCCCGGTGAGCGGACCGAACGCCGCGGGTCTCCGAGTCGGCGATCGCGTGTGGTTCCGGCACACGAAATCGGGCGAACTGAGCGAGCACGTCAACGAGTTCGTGCTCGTCGAGGGCGGTGAAGTGGTCGGAGCTGTGCCCACCTACCGGGGTGACGGAAAGGCGTTCCTGTGACGGCCACCGGAGCGGTGTGGCGCAACTGGGGCCGCAGCGAGAAGATCCGGCCCGCCCGGGTGGAGCGGCCGAAGGATGCCGCGGCCGTCCAGCGCTCTGTCGTCGCGGCTGCCGAACGCGGCTTGCACGTCAAGCCCGTGGGTGCCGGACACAGCTTCTCCGGCATCGCCGTGTCGCCAGGCGTGCAGCTGGACCTGCATGAGCTGAGCGGCGTGATCCGCGTGGACGAGGCATCCGGTCGGGTGACGCTGGGCGCCGGCACGAACCTGTACCGCCTGCCCGCGCTGCTCGAGCCGTACGGCCTCGCGCTGGAGAACATGGGCGATATCGACAGGCAGACCATCGCGGGAGCGACCTCGACGGGTACGCACGGCACGGGCGGGCGCTTCGGCGGCCTGGCCACGCAGATCGTCGGCGTGACTCTCGTGACGGGCGACGGGTCTCTGCTCGCGGTGAACGAGACCGAGAACTCCGATCTGCTGCCCGCAGTTCGCCTCGGCCTCGGCGCGCTGGGCGTGCTCGTCGACGTCACCATCCAGTGCGTGCCCGCATTCCTGCTGCACGCGGTGGAGCGCTCTGAGCGGCTCGGCGACGTGCTGGATGCCTACCTGGACCGCTCGGAACGCGACGACCACTTCGAGTTCTACTGGTTCCCGCACACCGACACGGCCGTCACGAAGACCAACACGAGACTGCCGATCGACGTGGAACGGCATCCGAGATCTCGCTTCGGCGCATGGGTCGGCGACGAGCTCGTGGCGAACGGCGCCTACCGCGCCATCTGCGCGCTCGGCACGATGGTGCCGCCCCTTGTGCCTCCGGTGAATCGTCTCGCCGGCAGGCTCATGGGCAACGGCGAGTACAGCGACATGTCCCACCGCGTCTTCGTCAGCGACAGGTCGGTGCGGTTCCGGGAGATGGAGTATGCGGTGCCGCGCGCCGCGGTGCCTGACGCGGTGCGTGAGGTCGACGAGCTCATCCGTGAGCGAGGGTGGCGCATCTCGTTCCCCGTCGAAGTGCGCTCGGCCGCCGCTGACGAGAACTGGATGTCGACGGCGTACGGCCGCGACACCGGCTACGTCGCCGTGCACCGCTACTTCAGGGAAGACCCTGCCGAGTACTTCGCGGCCGTCGAGGCGATCATGCGTTCGTACGATGGACGCCCGCACTGGGGCAAGATGCACACGCGTACCGCGGAAGACCTGCGCCCGGCCTACCCGCGCTTCGATGACTTCGTCGCAGCGCGAGACCGGTTCGATCCGACCGGTGTCTTCGAGAACAGGTATCTCAGGTCGGTTCTCGGGGCGGTCCCTTCCGGTCGCTGTGCGCCTCCCACGGTCTAGCTTCGAGTGTCTTGGGAAGAAGCAGGGCGTTGTTCGCTGCCGGGTAGGATGACCGGGTGTCCTCACGACACGCGCCCACACTCGCTCGCAAGGAGTAGCCCGCCATGGAATGGCTGATCCCCGTCATCATCATCGTCGTGATTCTGGTGATCATCGGCATCTACTTCTGGGCGACCTACAACTCGCTTGTGACGCTCAACGTGCGAGTGGACGAGGCGTGGAGCGACATCACGGTGCAGCTGAAGCGTCGTGCCGACCTCATCCCGAACCTCATCGAAACGGTGAAGGGCTACGCGTCGCACGAGAAGACCGTCTTCGAAGACGTGACGAAGGCGCGCGCCGAGACGCTGTCCGCGAGCGGGCCGGCCGAGGCATCCGCTGCCGAGAACCACATTCAGCAGGCGTTGCGCAGCATCTTCGCGGTCGCCGAGGCATACCCGCAGCTGCAGGCGAGCCAGAACTTCCTGCGCCTGCAGTCCGATCTGGTCGACACCGAAGACAAGATCCAGGCGGCGAGGCGCTTCTACAACGGAGGAGTCCGGGAGTTCAACACCAAGATAAAGGTGTTCCCGAACAACATCTTCGCCAAGCGTCTCGGCTTCAACTCACGCGACTTCTTCGAGGTCGCCGACGCGAACGCGATCGCCGAGCCGCCGCGCGTGCAGTTCTAGCCCCACCACCCGAACCCGAGCTTCAGGCAGAACGCAGGGCACCCGTCTATGTACAGGGCGATCGCCGCGAACAAGCGGAACACCGTCTTCATCTTCCTGTTCTTCATCGTCATCATCGGCCTGCTGGGCTGGCTGGCTGCTGCGATCTACCACAACGTCGCGATCGTGATCGTGACGCTCGTGATCGCGTCGCTGTACGCCCTGTTCCAGTACTACGCGGCATCCGGCCAAGCGGTCGCGGCGTCCGGGGCGATCGAGATTCAGAAGTCAGACAACCCGAGGCTCTGGAACACGGTCGAGAACCTGTCCATAGCCACCGGCATGCCCATGCCGAAGGTGTACATCGTGGGCGATCCGGCGCCGAACGCCTTCGCCACGGGCCGAGACCCGCAGCATGCCGTCGTCGCCGCAACGACCGGACTGCTCGACATCATGGATGACGCCGAACTGGAGGGCGTCATCGCTCACGAGCTGGGCCACGTGCGCAACTACGACATCCGGGTGTCGATGATCGTGTTCGGTCTGACCGTCGCGATCGGATTCGTGGCCGACATCCTCTTGCGCATGACGCTGTTCGGCGGATTCGGCGGCAACAACCGCAACAACAACGGCGGCGGGGGCGGTAACCCCGTGTTGCTGGTCTTCGGGCTCATCGCCCTCATCGTCGCGCCGCTCGTGGCATCGCTGGTGCAGCTGGCCATCTCGCGGCAGCGCGAGTACCTCGCAGACGCCACGAGCGCCATGACCACGCGCAACCCCGACGAGCTCGCGAGCGCGCTGGCCAAGCTCGAGGAGTACGGGCGACCTATGCGCAGGCAGAACTCAGCCATGGCGCATCTCTGGATCTCGAATCCGCTCAAGCCGAGCCTGATGGGCCGGCTCTTCTCGACGCATCCTCCGATCGCGGATCGCATCGCCAGGCTGCAGAAGATGGGCAGCCAGTTCTGACGCGTGCTGGTCTCCGGCCGGTGTCTGCAGCACTGCTGCCACAACCGACGTTGCTGGAAACCCCCTTGACGTGAACTGACCGTCGGGTGAAAGGTGGTCTCTGCGCCGCCCCCGAAACGGGGGGTGGGGGAGTGCCGAGGAGACGAAGGTGTCTGATCCCGATGTGCCGACGCGAGGACCGGCAAGGCCCGGTCCGTACGTGATCGCAGGCATCCTGATCGCTCTGGCGATCATCATGCCGTTGCTTGTGCCCCTGTACGCATTCGCCGAGCCGGCGCTGTGGGGCATCCCGTTCTTCTACTGGTACCAGCTGCTGTGGGTGTTCATCGCCGCCGGCCTGCTCGGCATCGCCTACCTCGTCATCCGCAAGGAGGACCGCCGTCGGCGCGCAGAGGTGCGCGGTGAGAACGGGGGAGCCGCGAACACCGGCCACGGCCCTGACTCGAGGAGGGCGGACCGATGACCACGAATCTCCTCTCGCTCGCCGGCAACGGGCTCGCCGGCCACGTCATCGCCGCCGCACCCGATGCCCACGGCAACCGGCCCGTCAACTGGATCGCGCTCATCGTCGTGATCGTGCTCTTCGTGGTCGTCGCGGTGATCGGCTTCCTGGCGTCCCGCTGGCGCACCGACCCGAGCGCTCGTGGACTCAACACCCTCGACGAATGGGGCCTCGGCGGACGCGGCTTCGGAACCTGGGTCACCTGGTTCCTGCTCGGCGGCGACCTCTACACCGCGTACACGTTCGTTGCGGTGCCTGCCGCGATGTGGGCATCCGGCGCCGTCAGCGGATTCTTCGCCGTGCCGTACACCATCGTGCTGTACCCGATCGTGTTCCTGCTGATGTCGAGGCTCTGGTCCGTCTCGCACAGGCACGGTTACGTCACCCCGGCCGACTTCGTGGGCGGACGCTACGGCAGCCGGTGGCTCTCGGTGGCCGTCGCCCTCACGGGCATCATCGCGACCATGCCGTACATCGCCCTGCAGCTGGTCGGGATCAAAGCCGTGCTGACGGTGCTCGGGCTCGGCTCGAACACCAACCCGTTCATGGCCGATCTGCCTCTGATCATCGCGTTCGTCGTGCTCGCGGCCTACACGTACACGGGCGGCCTCCGGGCGCCGGCGCTCATCGCGATCGTCAAGGATGTCCTCATCTACATCGCGATCATCGTCGCGATCGCCTATCTGCCCGCCCACTTCGGCGGGTGGGAGGGCATCTTCGGTGCGGCGGAGAAGAAGCTCACGGCCACCAACCCGGCGACCGGTTCCCCGTTCGGCGCCGTGATCCCCGGCGCCGCGAGCTTCAACGCGTACTGGACGCTGGCGCTCGGCAGCGCCATGGCCCTCTTCATGTACCCGCACTCGATCACCGGTGTGCTCTCCACCAAGAGCCGTAACACCATCAGGCGCAATGCCATGGTGCTGCCGCTCTACTCCCTGCTGCTCGGATTCCTGGCACTGCTCGGGTTCGTGGCCATCAAGGCGGGCACGCAGCCCATCGACACCAACGGAGCGATCAACGCGCAACTGGTGGTGCCTCAGCTGTTCCTCGACTCCTTCCCGTCGTGGTTCAGCGGCATCGCGCTGGCGGCCATCGCGATCGGCGCGCTGGTGCCCGCTGCGATCATGTCGATCGCGGCGTCCAACCTGTTCACCCGCAACATCTATCGCGACCTGTTCAAGAAGAACGCGACGCCCAAGCACGAGGCGAACGTGTCGAAGCTGGTCTCCCTGATCGTCAAGGTCGGTGCACTCGTCTTCGTGCTCGGCATGGATCAGTCCTCGGCCATCAACCTTCAGCTCCTCGGCGGAATCTGGATTCTGCAGACGTTCCCAGCGATCGTGGCTGGGCTCTACACGCGATGGTTCAACAAGTGGGCGCTGTTCGCGGGATGGGCTGTCGGCATCCTTTACGGCACGATCGCGGCATACAACGTGATCAACCCCGCGACGCATGCGCACTTCGGCGGCTCCATCGCCCCGTTCCCGTTCACCGCGACGCCCGTGTACATCGGCATCTCGGCATTCGTGCTGAACGCGGTCGTCGCCACCGTGGTCACGCTGGTGCTACGCCTCTTCAAGGTGAGGGATACGAGCGACACCACACGGCCCTCGGACTACGGCGCCGACGAGAACGACCCGACGGTCGTGGCCATCGAGCGGACCCAACCGCCGCTCGAGCCCGACTACGACGGTCGCGGCTAGACAGAGCTGCAGGCCGGGCGGTTCGGGCTGGGCGGTTCGCCCCGGAGAGCTCGCCCGGGGGGTCTCGCTCGGGTGGAGTTGCCAGGCGTGCGCGCCCCGGCTACAGCGCTGCCACCGCTGAGGCTAGTGGACCCGCCAACGTGCCGTGCTCTTTCACATCGACCGCCGACAGGCCCTGCCACTCGGCGGCCTCTCGGAGCAGCGCGGCAAGGCGAAGCGGCGTGTCGGCATCCGCATCTGCCTCCGCCCACGCGGATTGCACGAAGAGCACACCGTTCTTGCGGTCGCTCTTGAGGTCGACCCTGGCGACGATCTTGTCGTCTTGCAGCACGGGGAGCACGTAGTAGCCGTACACACGCTTGGGTGCCGGCGTGTAGATCTCGATGCGGTAGTCGAGCCCGAACATCCTGAGAGCGCGGGAGCGTTCCCAGACGATGGGGTCGAACGGCGAGAGCAGAGCGGATGCCTGCATCTCACGCGGCTTCCTGGCATCGGTGGCCAGCCACGCCTCTGCCGGTCTCCCCGCGCTCTCCCACCCGGCCACCGCCACCCGGCTCACCTCGCCGGCGTCTTCGAGGTCGCGAAGCGCTGCCTTGGTCGGCACCGACTTCAGCCGGTAGTAGTCGGCGATGTCGCCGACAGTGCCGATGCCGAGGGCCCGCACCGACCGGCGCACGAGCTCGAGCACGGCGTCGGCCTCATCGAGCCTCGACTCCAGGACCGCGGACGGGAACATCTGCTCAGGCAGCGCATACCTGCGCTCGAATCTGTTCCGACCCGCGATGGCGACATCGCCGAATCTGAAGAGCATTTCGAGGGTTCGCTTCACCTCGGACCAGCCCCACCACGGCCCTCGGCGCACGTTCTCTTCGTGCTCGATCTCGCTCGCGGCCATCGGACCATTGGCCGCGAGTTCGGCAAGCAGCCAACGTGCCGTGCGATCGCGATCATGGGTCCAGTCATCCGTTCCCGGCCCGTAGCGGGCTCGCATAGCGTCCATACGCCAGCGAAATAGGGGCCTGTCCTCGCGGCGCACGAAGGCCGCCTCGTGCGCCACGTATTCCGTATGGCTGGCCCTCGGCGCCATCGTGAGGGCGTCGAGAAGGCTCTTGTCGTACGAGCCGAGCCTCGCGAAGACCGGCAGGTAATGGCTGCGCTCGAACACGTTCACCGAATCGATCTGCAGCAGCCCGAGCCGGTCGATGAGGCCGTTCAACTGACGCGTTCCCGCCACGGCGGGGCGCGGCCTCCCAAAGCCCTGTGCGGCCAAGGCGATGCGCCGCGCGAGCGCAGGGGAGAGCGTTGGAAGACGAGCCGAGGATGCCACCCGGCGAGGCTACCGGCATCCGCCGACACCGCCGCTTTCCGGCATTCGCCGACACCTCGGATGTGCCTGTACTCACCGTGCCGCCAGACCGGGACGAACGGTCAGCAAGGGCAAATAGACTGACCCGATGGCCCGACCGACTGAGCCGAACCATCCCACCGACGTGAGCGTCGAAGAGTCCATTCCACGAGGAGTACGCGTTGCCGCCGCCTGGTCGTGGCGGCTGCTGCTGATCGGGGCGGTCATCGCCGTCGTCGTCTTTCTCATCGTGCAGTTGCGCCTGATCGTGATTCCGGTGCTCGTCGCCGTGCTGCTTGCGGCGCTGCTCGTGCCCTTCGTCGATTTCCTCGTGCGCCGCGGCTGGCAGCGGTGGATCGGCATCGTGGTGGCGTTGGTCGCCGTGCTGGTCGTGGTGGGCGGTCTCGTCGTGCTCGTCGTGCTGCAGATCCGCGCCGAGGCGCACGGCCTGCAGCTGCGCAGCATGCAGGCGTTCGACGGCTTCAGGGCGTGGCTGCACGCGCCGCCGCTCGAACTCAGCGACAGGCAGATCGACGACTACCTCGCCCAGGCGGTCAAGGCGCTGCAGCAGGACAGCAAGGTGCTCATCTCCGGGGCCTTGTCGATCGGCTCGACGCTGGGCCACGTGCTCACCGGCGCCCTCCTGACCGCGTTTAGCACCCTGTTCATCCTGATCGACGGCAAGGGCATCTGGTCGTGGATCGTGCGCATGTTCCCGCGGCGCGCACGGGCAGCCGCCGATGGCGCGGGCAGGGCCGGTTGGGTCACCCTGACGAGCTTTGCCCGCGTGCAGGTGCTCGTTGCGTCGATCGACGCGCTCGGCATCGGTCTCGTCGCGTTCTTCCTCGGGCTCCCGCTCGTCATCCCCATCGCGGTTCTCGTGTTCCTCGGATCGTTCATCCCGATCGTGGGTGCCGTGATCACCGGCGCGCTCGCCGTCGTCGTCGCACTTGTCTACAACGGGTGGGTGGCCGCCATCGTCATGCTGGCCGGCGTTCTTGCGGTGCAGCAGATCGAGGGTCACGTGCTGCAGCCGCTGATCATGGGATCGGCCGTGAAAGTGCATCCGCTCGCCGTCGTGCTTGTGGTCGCGGCGGGATCTCTGCTGGCAGGCATCCCCGGCGCGCTCTTCGCGGTACCGTTCGCCGCGGTGCTCAACGTGATGGTCAAGTACGTGTCGTCGGGGAGCTGGCGCGGGGGCGCCGAGCCACCGGTGTCCGGTCCTCCCGACGCGCTCTGGCAGACGGTTCCGCGCCCTCGGCGCTGGCAGGACCGCAGGCAGCTGCGTCGCGATGCCGGTGTGCGCGACGGCGGCGACGCCGTCTCCTCGTGACGGGGCGCGGATGCCTGCGTCGCGGGAGGCGGTCCCCATGCCGGGTGCCGCATGGGTGAAACCCTAAACTGTGCGAATGACGTCCGTGAGCGAAACTCCTCGTCCCTTCACCGTCGGCCCCGGCCTGGACGAGATCGAGCACGCACATGAGATCGTGGCCCGCGTGGCGAAGAAGACCCCGATCGAGACGTCCAACTACCTCACCGAGCTTCTCGGGTCGCCCGTGCTGCTGAAGTGCGAGAACCTGCAGCGCACGGGGTCGTACAAGATCCGCGGCGCGTATTACATGATGTCGAAGCTCAGCGAGCAGGAGCGGGCCCAAGGCGTCGTCGCCGCTTCGGCCGGCAACCATGCGCAGGGCGTCGCGTTCGGTGCGCGTGAGCTCGGCGTGAAGTCGACCATCTTCATGCCGTTGGGCGTCGCCCTGCCCAAGCTGCAGGCGACGAGGGACTACGGGGCCCATGTCGTTCTCGGCGGGGCAACGGTCGAGGAGCCGCTGAGGGCCGCAGCCGAATTCGCCAGAGACACGGGCGCCATCTTCGTGCCGCCGTTCGACCACCCCGACGTCATCGCCGGGCAAGCCGCACTGGGGCTCGACATCCTCGATGACGTGCCCGACGTCGACACGATCATCGTGCCGATCGGCGGGGGCGGGCTCATCGCGGGCGTCGCATCAGCTGTCAAGCAGCGGGCACATGCAGAGGGGCGTGACATCCGCGTCATCGGCGTGCAGGCGGAGAATGCGGCGGCCTTCCCGGTCTCGCTGGCTGCGGGCCTGCCCACCGACGTCGCGGTCGGACCCACGATCTCCGATGGCATCGCGGTAGGGCGGCCGGGTGCGCTTAATTTCGAGATCGTCAAGGAACTCGTCGACGACGTCGTCACGGTCAGCGACGATGACACGGCGCGCGCTCTGCTCGTGCTCCTCGAGCGGTCCAAGCTCGTGGTCGAGCCCGCTGGCGCCGTTGGCGTGGCCGCACTCCTTTCCGGCGCGCTGCAGGCATCCGCTGCCCGACTCGGCGCGGATCTCGGCCGCACGGTGGTCATTCTCTCCGGAGGAAACATCGATCCGCTGCTCATGCAGCGCGTGGTCGACGCCGGCCTTGCGGTCTCAGACCGTTACCTCAAGCTGCGGCTCATGCTTCCCGACCGGCCGGGCCAGCTGGCACGCACGTCGGAGCTCATCGCCGCAGCGAACGCGAACGTCGTCGAGGTGCTGCACACGCGGCACGGCAACGGACTGCAGATCAGCCAGGTGGAGCTGGAGGTCAGCGTCGAGACGCGTGGACCGGACCACAAGGCGGAGGTGGTTCGCATTCTCCGCGAAGCGGGTTACGACCCGATCGTCGACTGACGCGGTCGGCCACCGGCCTACGCGCGGGCCTTTACTGGCCCGTCCAGGTCTCCACGTTCTTGACCTGCACCTGGATCTGGCGCCCGTTCGGAGTGGTGTACGTCGTCGAGTCGCCGACCTTGAGTCCGAGAATGGCCGAGCCGAGCGGGCTCGCCTCGCTGTAGACGGACAGCTCGCTGCCGTCGCCGATCTCGCGGTTGCCGATGATGAAGGTGTCTTCGTCGCCCGCGATGACCGCCGTGACGATGGTGCCGGGCTCGACGACGCCGCGGCTCTGCGGCGCCTCGCCGACCTTGGCGTGCCTCAACAGCTCGGTCAGCTGGGCGATCCGCGCCTCCTGAACACCCTGGGCGTCCTTGGCAGCGTGGTACCCGCCGTTCTCCTTGAGGTCGCCCTCCTCGCGCGCGGCCTCGATGCGCTTGGCGATCTCGCTGCGGCCGACGGTGCTGAGGTGCTCGAGTTCAGCGGCGAGGCGGTCGTAAGCCTCCTGCGTCAGGAAGGTGACCTGCGTGTCCTGGGACATGTGAACTCCTACGAATGGGGAGAGAAACGGGCGTATCAACATAGACGCCCCGACGTGTCCGTCAGGGCGTATCAGAAGATTCTACGTCAGCGGCGGGCCGAAGACCAGCACGAGTCGACCGACCCGCTCACGCTCGGCTGCATCGTGCGCACCGTCGTGGTGAAGGATCTGGTCGTCTTCGGGGAGGGCGGCAACTGCACGACCTTCCATCCAGTGACGGTGAATTCCACGTCCTGAGCCTCCACGGCGCACGCGACAGAGACACCTGCATCGGCCGAAACCGTGAATGAGACCCGCACATGCTGATCGTCCAGCACCTGGTTCGCGCCCGTCTCCACGTCGATGCCGGAGCCCTGCACCTGGTCGAGTCCGGCCCAGAGCGTCCAGCACACCATCGCGAGCGCGATGAATGCGCCGAGAGCCACCAGGAGCCAGCGGTCCCTCCGCCTGGTGCGAGCCGTGCGACCGTAACGCGAACCGGCGAGCGAGGGCTCGATTCGTGCCCCGGATGCCGTGGGTTCGGGCACGAGGCGACCTCCGGTTTCGAGCGATTAGGCTGGCATCAAGCCTAGGTGCTTTGCCTGGCAACCCGCTTCCGCACGATTTCCGTTGACACAGATTGCCGGATGCCCACAGTGACCCTCCGTCTTCTCGCCGTACACGCCCACCCGGACGACGAGTCCAGTAAGGGCGCGGCGACGTACGCCTACTACGCACACCAGGGCGCCGAGGTCATGATCGTGAGCTGCACGGGCGGCGAACGCGGCGACATCCTCAACGATGGTCTCGAGGCGCGAGCCCTGGCCGAGCGCGACATGCCGGGCCTCCGCCGCGTCGAGATGGATGCCGCCGCACGCATCCTGGGCGTGCAGCATCGCTGGCTGGGCTACGTCGATTCCGGCATGCCGAGCGAGGACGGAACCGTGCCTCCGAATTCGTTCGCCGCGATCCCGCTCGAGATCTCGGCGGAGCCGCTCGTGACGCTGATCCGGGAGTTCCGTCCGCACGTTCTCGTCACGTACGACGAGAACGGCGGCTACCCGCACCCCGACCACATCCGGTCTCACGACGTCTCCGTCGCCGCCTACGACTGGGCAGCCGACCCGGAACGGTACCCGCAAGCCGGAGCGCCCTGGCAGGTCGGCAAGCTGTACTACGACCGCATCTTCAACGCCAAGCGCATGGCCGCCGTGTTCGAGCACGTGCGCGCGGGCGACCCGCAGTCGCCGCTCATTGAGCATTTCGAGGGAATGCTCGAACGCTTCGGCGAACAGCCCGACCTGGCGACCACCAGGGTTCCGGTCGGCGACTTCTTCGAGACCAGGGATGCCGCGCTGCGGGCGCACGCCAGTCAGGTGTCACCCGACAGCTCTTTCTTCTTCTGGCCCAACGACATCCAGCGAGCTGCGTGGCCGTACGAGGACTATCAGCTCATCGACTCGAAGGTGGAGACTACAGTGCCCGAGAACGACCTCTTCGCCGGGATCGAGGACGACTGAGTGTTCGTCACGCTGTTGCTCGCGGCCACGCCGTCGCCGACGCCCAAGACGCCGAATGCCGACCTGGTCACGCCTGGTGTGTGGGGCTTCATCATCACGTTCTGCATCGGCGTGGCGACCATCGTGCTCATCTGGGACATGATGCGGCGGGTGCGGCGAACCAGGTACCGCGCGGAGGTCAACGCCAGACTTGACGCGGAAGAGGCGCAGCGGTCGACGGGGATCGTCAGGGCCGACGAGCCGACAGGGCGTAAAGACGTCGGGCCCAGGCGGCCTGACGGCGACGGTTGATCGGCGGCCCAGCCGGAATCGGCACGTGCGCAGCCTGATCATCGGCGCTGCGCTGCTGGTCGCCGGCGCCGTTGCGGTTCTCGTCGGCGTCTACCCGGCAGGCGATGCCCTCACCCTGGCCGACCGCGTCTGGCCGGTTCTGCTGTTCGTGGTGGCTATCACCGTGGTCGCCGAGCTCGCCGCCGCAGCCGGCCTGTTCGACCTCGTCGCGGCATGGAGCACACGGGCAGCGCGGGGAAGCGCATGGATGCTCTGGCTCCTGACCGTCGCGGTCGCCACCGTCAGCACCGTCTTCCTGTCGCTCGACACCACTGCTGTGCTTCTCACACCCATCGTCGTCACGATGGCGCGGCACGTGCGATTGAACCCGCTGCCGTTCGCCCTCACTACCGTCATGCTGGCCAACTGCGCATCGATGCTGCTGCCGGTCTCCAACCTCACGAACCTGCTGGCCGAGCAGAAGCTCGGGGGAGTCGGTCCCGCCGGCTTCATCGCCCTGAGCTGGGCTCCCGCGATCGTCGCAGTGCTGCTGCCCGTCGCCGCGATCGCCGTGATCGGACGGCGCACGCTCGTCGCGCATTACAGCATCCCGAGGATCGAACCCGTGCAGGACAGGAAGCTCACGGCCTGGGCGGCTGTCGTGGTGCTCGCACTCCTGCCGTCGCTGGTCTCAGGGATTCCGGTGTGGATCCCGGCATGCCTGGCCGCCTTGGTGCTCGTCGTCGTGTTCGTGGTGTTGCGCCGCGCAGCACTGACTCCGGGGCTGGTTCCGTGGTCCACCGTCGTGTTCGCAGGCGGGCTGTTCCTCGCCATGGGCGCCCTCGAGGCGATCGGATCGCGCGCGGTCCTGTCCGTGATCGCCGTCCCTGGCGCATCCCCTGCCGAGCTGTTGCAGGTTGCGGGTGTGGGCCTCGTGGGAGCGAACGTGGTCAACAACCTGCCCGCGTACCTTGCGCTCGAGCCGCTTGCCGGGCATCCGTTGCAGCTGATGGCCCTGCTCATCGGCGTGAATGTTGGCCCGCTGATCACGCCGTGGGCTTCGCTGGCGACGCTTCTCTGGCACTCGCGACTGCGGCGGCTGGGGGTCGAGGTGCCATGGGGTCGCTACATGCTCATCGGGCTTGTGGTGGCGCCGGTCACCGTTGTGGCCGCCACACTCGCGCTCGCCTTGGTGTAGTGAGAGGCGCTGGCGAAGCTTGGGGCATCCGGGTGCGGCGCCGTCAGCCGGCGTTGAATGCCGGGTGCACGGCGATGAGGAGCGACGATGCCCAGTGGCAGAGGAACGCGAGCACGGTCAGCGTGTGGAAGATCTCGTGGAAGCCGAACCGGCCGGGGAACGGGTTTGGTCGCTTCAGCCCGTAGACCAGGGCGCCGACTGTGTACAGCGCGCCGCCGACGAAGACGAGCACCATCATTGCCGCGTTGGCGTTGACGAGGTCAACGACGTACATCATCGCGGCCCAGCCCAGCAGCACGTACAGCGGGACGTACAGCCAGCGCGGGGCCGTGATCCAGAACACGTGGAAGGCGATGCCGGCGAGAGCGCCGCCCCACACTATGGACAGCAGGATGAGGCCCTTCTGCGGAGGCAGAGCCAGAACTCCGAGCGGGGTGTACGTACCAGCGATGAGCAGGAAGATGTTGGCGTGGTCGATGCGCTTGAGCACGACCTTCGTGCGCGGCCGCCAGTTGAAGCGGTGGTAGAGCGCCGAGTTGCCGAACAGCAGCATCGACGTGAGCATGAACACGGCTGACGCCCACTTCGCCGGCGCCCCCTGCGCGACGCAGATGAGCACGATTCCGGCAGCGATCGTCACGGGGAACGTCCCGGCGTGGATCCAGCCGCGCCAGGTGGGTTTGAGGTCTTCCGGATGCGCCGGCGCGCCGTCCACGAGTGGCAGCCCGGGATCGCCGGCTCGACGTTCATCGTCGGCCTTCGCGGCGGCATCCGCGGGCGAGAGCGAGGCGGCGGGCTGGGCGAGCTCGTCCGCGACGTCGTCGTTGTCTCGCAAGGGGCGTGGCATGGCGCAAGCCTAGGTTGCGACGTCGGTCGTCGCCTGGGAATACCGGCCGTGCGGAGGGGCCGTGCTGCGACCCTGGACCGGCCACGAGATGGCTGCGGCAGGGCCCGCGACGATGTCAGGCGCTACCGTATTCGGGTGACCTCGCGCCGGATCCCCAAGCCAGGCCCTGGCTTTCTCTACGGGCTGTACCAGAACCGCCTGCGGCGCAGCCTCGATCCGGCGACGGTCCCACGGCACGTGGCCATGATCATCGACGGCAACCGCCGCTGGGCACGCCAGCTGGGGCTCGAAACCGTCGCACATGGACATCGGGCCGGTGCCGCGAAGATGCTCGAGTTCCTGACCTGGTGCGACGAGCTCGGAGTCAAGGTCGTGACCCTCTACCTCCTGTCGGCCGACAACCTCTCCAACCGTGACCGCACAGAGCTGTCCGACCTGATCGAGATCATCGCCGACCTCGCCAAGGAGGTGTCCGCGGCGGGGGACTGGCGCGTGCAACACGTGGGCACGACGAGCGGGCTCCCTGGTCGGCTCGTGAAGGCGCTGGCCGATGCGGAGCAGAGCACGAGCGGCCACACCGGACTGCACGTGAACCTTGCCGTCGGTTACGGCGGACGCAAGGAGATCGTGGACGCGATGCGCAGCATCGTCGCAGAGCATCACGCCGAGGGCCGCAGCCTCGAGGATCTGGCTGAGCGCCTCACGCCAGACCTGATCGGCGCCCACCTGTACACCGGTGGGCAGCCCGACCCGGATCTCGTCATCCGCACTTCGGGCGAGCAGCGGCTGAGCGATTTCATGCTGTGGCAGAGTGCTCACAGCGAGTTCTACTTCGTGGAGGCCCTGGGCCCCGACCTTCGCGAGGTCGATTTTCTGCGTGCCGTGCGCGACTACACGCGCAGGCAGCGGCGGTACGGGAGTTGAGGGTCCTGCATGACAACCATCGATGAGTTCGCGGGCGGCTTTCTCGAGGAGCCGGGATACCTGGACTTCGCGCGTGTCGGGCCGCTGTCGGCATCCGTGATCGCCGAGGTGCACGGCATCAACGAGCTGTTCTCGCGCGCCAGGTTCGGCGCCCTCGAGCCGCTGCGCACCGAAGACGAACGGATGCGTGTCGCCGCGTCCGCCCTCACCGGCTTCCCCGCCGAACAGATCGTGTTCCAGCCCAACGTGGGAACAGGGCTCATGCACGCCATGTTCGGGCTGACCGGGAGGGTGTTGCTCTCCAGAGCCGAGTTCCCGTCCGTCACGTTCGCCGCTGCCCGGGCATCCGAGGCGCTGCACGCCGTGCAGCCGCTCTGGCTGGAGACCGACCACGGCCGGGTCACCCCCGGCACCCTGCGCGAGCAGTTGTCGGCCTCGGTGACGGCGGTCGCGGTGAGCCTGGTCGACTCACGCACCGGGTACGTGGCCGATATCGACGGCATCAGGCAGGTGATCGGGGATCGGTTGCTCATCGTCGACGCCGTGCAGGGTTTCGGTGTGGTCGATGCGCCGTACGAGGTGGCCGATGTGGTGGTGGCCGGCGCGGAGAAGTGGTTGCGAGCCGGCTGGGGTGCCGCTTTCATGGCGCTGTCGGACCGCGCGATCGACGGTCTGACGCCGGTCTGGAGCGGCCACACGGGAGCCGGAGTTCTCGACCCATTCGACGAGGTCTTGCCGCCTGAGCGCGGCGCGACGGCATTCTCGGTCGCCAGGCCGGACAGCGTCGCGCAGGCGAGGATGTCCGCGGCTCTGGAAGACGTGGCATCCGTCGGCGTCGACGTGATCGAGGCGGCAGTCTCCGACCGGGTCGACCGCCTGATCGACCTGGCCGACGAGTATGCCATCCCGGTGGTCTCGGCCCGTGAGACGACGGAGCGTGCCGGCATCGTCGTGCTCCAGCCGCCGCACCACCGGCTCACAGCCCTCACGGCATCGCTCTTCAACCACGGCGTCACCGCCACGACCAGGGGAGGCACCGTGAGGTTGAGCGCGCACGTCTCCCTGGGCGACGAGACGCTCGAGATGGTGCGCGCGGCGTTCACCTCCTACGCCACCGCATAGTCAACCCTCGCGTGTCCTGCGAGCGGATGTCGGTCCCCGGGCCTAGCGTCGGTGTTGTCGGGCATCCAGCCCGGCCGAGGCGTCCGTTACGGAGTCGTCTTGAAAGGTGCGGCCGCTTCGTCGACAGGATCCGCGCAGCCCCAGATCGCTGGGCGCGCGGGGTGGGAGTGGTTGTGACCGCTATGCGAACCCAGGTGCCGGCTGCCGAGTTGCTGACGGACGGTGTGGCCGACGGCCAGACCGGCCCGGCACAGTCGAGCCAGTCCGGTCGGTCGGAGCAGCTGCGCCAGACCGAGCGCACGTACGTGCTCGATACGTCGGTGCTGCTATCGGATCCCAGGGCGCTGTTCCGATTCGCCGAGCACGCGGTGGTCATCCCCGTCGTGGTCATCAGTGAGCTGGAAGGCAAGCGCAACGATCCTGAGATCGGATACTTCGCCAGGCAGGCGCTCCGGCTTCTCGACGAGATGCGCGTACAACACGGCCGCCTGGACTTCCCGGTGCCCGTCGGCGAAGGCGGATCGCTGCGCGTGGAGCTCAACCACTCGAACATGTCGGTGCTGCCCAGCGGGCTGCAGCTAGGCGACAACGACTCCCGCATCCTGGCCGTCGCGCAGAACCTTGCCAACGATGGGCTGGCCGTCACCGTCGTGTCGAAGGACATGCCACTGCGGGTGAAGGCGGCATCCATCGGCCTGACGGCCGAGGAGTATCGCGCGGAGCTGGCGCCGGAGTCCGGATGGACGGGCGTCGCGGAGTTGAACCTCGGCTCCGACGACATGGCCAAGCTCTACGAGCACGAACAGCTGCAGTCGGATGCTCTCACCGGCGTGCCCATCAACACCGGCCTCATCGTGCACTCCGATCGCGGCTCCGCACTCGGCCGAGTGACCGAAAACGGAGTCATGAAGCTCGTGCGTGGCGACCGCGACGTGTTCGGACTGCACGGCAGGTCTGCCGAGCAACGGCTGGCGATCGACATGCTGCTCGACCCCGAGATCGGGATCCTCTCCCTCGGCGGCCGCGCAGGCACGGGCAAGTCGGCCCTGGCTCTCTGCGCCGGTCTCGAGTCGGTGCTGGAGCGACAGCAGCACAAGAAGATCATGGTGTTCCGCCCGCTCTACGCGGTCGGCGGCCAGGAGCTCGGGTACCTGCCGGGCGACCAGGGCGAGAAGATGACGCCGTGGGGCGAGGCCGTCTACGACACACTGGGCGCGGTCGTCTCGCAGAACGTCATCGATGAGGTGGTGGATCGGGGCATCCTCGAGGTGCTGCCGCTCACGCATATCCGAGGCCGCTCGCTGCATGATGCGTTCGTGATCGTCGACGAAGCACAGTCGCTCGAGCGGAACGTGTTGCTCACGGTGCTCAGTCGCATCGGGCAGAACTCCAAGGTGGTTCTCACGCACGACGTGGCTCAGCGCGACAACCTGCGCGTCGGACGTCACGACGGAGTCGCCTCGGTCATCGAGACGCTGAAGGGGCACCCGCTGTTCGGGCACGTCACCCTGACACGCTCTGAGCGCTCTGCCATCGCCGCGCTCGTCACGCAGATGCTGGAGTTCGGCGAGATCGCCTGACCGGGCTCCGCTACAACAGCTGAACCGCACGCCGGAGAGGGGCCGGCGTGCGGTTCGGTCTGTTCAAGGGATGCGCCGAACCCTGTGCATAACGAGAGCGCGGCTGCCGTGACGCCGGGTACCTTCGTGCCGTGTCTTCGTCAACGCAGCTCTCGTCGAAGCCTTCAGGCATGCCTCTCTGGCGCTGTGCGTGGCAGGTTCCGCTCGCCGGCGCGTTGCTGGTGCTCTGCCTCTACGGCATGGGACCCCGCTTCGAAGCGGTCGGATGCCTGTACCTCGCGCTTGTCACACCGGAGCTGTGCCGGGTGGATCTCGCCGAGCACCGGCTGCCGAACGCGCTCGTGCTTCCCGGCTTCGCGTTCGCGTCGGTTGGGGCCGTCTTCGGCTGGCTTGCGAGCGGCCGGGCGCCCACGGGTGCGGTGCTCGCGGTCGTGGTGGTCGGAGGCTTTTTCGCCCTGCTTGCCGCGACGGGCGGGTTGGGGATGGGCGACGTGAAACTCGGCGCCGTGCTTGCATTGGCCGGCGGGGCGGCCTCTGTCGTCGTGGTCATCGGCGCGGTTGTGCTGGGTTTCGTCGGTGCGGGCGTCTCGGCCCTGGCTGTGCTCGCCGCGCGTGGCGGCGCCGGGAACATCGCGTTCGGGCCGTACCTGCTCGGCGGGTTCTGGGCGTCGGTCGCCGGGCTGCCCCTGTTCGTCTGAGCGGCAGCCCGGCCGAGGGTGTGCTTGCTAGACCGTCGGGGGCCTGGTCATGCTGAGCACGTCGAGCGCCGAGTCGAGCTGCTCGAGCGTGACCTCACCGCGTTCCACGAAGCCCAGGTCGATGACGGCATCGCGCACGGTGATGCCCTTTGCCACGGCGTGCTTGGCGATTTTGGCCGCCGCCTCGTAGCCGATGATCTTGTTCAGGGGAGTCACGATCGACGGAGACGATTCGGCCAGCGCCCGCGCGCGCTCGAGGTCGGCCTCCAGCCCGCGCACCGTCTTGTCCGCGAGCACGCGCGTGGCGCCGGAGAGCAGGCGGATCGACTCGAGCAGCGCAGTCCCCATCACCGGGATGGCCACGTTGAGCTCGAATGTGCCGGATGCCCCGCTCCATGCGATGGTGGCGTCGTTCCCGATGACCCGGGCGGCGACCATGAGTGTGGCCTCCGGGATGACCGGGTTGACCTTGCCCGGCATGATCGACGAGCCCGGCTGCAGGTCGGGGATGTGCAGCTCGCCGAGGCCGGTGTTCGGCCCCGAGCCCATCCAGCGCAGGTCGTTGCAGATCTTGGTGAGGCTGATGGCGATCGTGCGCAGGGCGCCGGATGCCTCGACGAGCGCGTCCCTGTTGGCCTGCGCCTCGAAATGGTTGCGGGCCTCCGTGATGGGAAGCTCGGTCTCCTGCGTCAGCAGACGGATCACCAGTTGCGGAAACCCGGCAGGCGTGTTGATGCCTGTGCCGACCGCGGTGCCGCCGAGCGGGACCTCAGCGACGCGGGCGAGAGCGGACTGTACGCGCTCGATGCCGAGCCGCATCTGTGCCGCATAGCCGCCGAATTCCTGACCGAGCGTGACCGGAGTGGCGTCCATGAGGTGCGTGCGGCCGGCCTTGACGGCATCCTTCCAGAGCTCCGCCTTCTCCTCGAGCGCGACGGCGAGGTGGTCGAGCGCCGGGATGAGGTCGTCGATCAAGGCGCCCGTGACAGCGATGTGCACCGAGGTCGGGAACACGTCGTTGGAGGATTGCGACGCATTGACGTGGTCGTTCGGATGCACCTTGCGGCCCAACCGGCGCGACGCCAGCGTTGCCAGCACCTCGTTCATGTTCATGTTCGACGACGTGCCGCTGCCGGTCTGGTACACATCGATCGGGAACTCGTCGTCGTGCACCCCGGTGATCACCTCGTCTGCGGCAGACGCGATGGCCTCGGCGATGTCGGGCTCGAGCACGCCGAGCTCGGCGTTGGCCAGGGCGGCCGACTTCTTGATGCGCGCGAGTGCCGCGATCTGGGCGGATTCCAGGGTGGAACCGGAAATGGGGAAGTTCTCCACGGCCCGTTGAGTCTGTGCACCGTACAGGGCATTCCGAGGAACGCGTACCTCGCCCATGGTGTCGTGCTCGATGCGGAAGTCGGCGTCGTCGCCGGGATTATGGCTGTCCATTCGGGGATCCCTCGTCGTTGTGTTGTTTCAGGGTCAGACCTCGCCGATGACGAGGTGTGAGGTCACGGTTCCGTCGCTCAGGCGGTAGTTGGCGCCCACGATCGCGAGCTCGCCGTCGGCCACGGCCTGCGCGACGAGCTCGCTGCGGCGCAGCAGCTCGCTGACGGTGTCTTGCACGTGCTCGCGGCCGACCACCGACGCGTCCACGGCGCCGGGATCGATGACCTCGCCGGCGACCCGGCGAACCGCGGGAAGAATCGGAGCGATCAGGTCGGCGATGTGCGGCGGAAGCCGCTCGGCGTCAGGAGCGGCGGAGTCGATGGCGGCGCGTACCGCGCCGCAGCTGTCGTGGCTCAGAACGAGCAGGAGGGGAACATGGAGCACGGCGACCGCGTACTCGATGGACCCCAGGACCGACTCGGAGATGACTTGGCCGGCATTGCGGATGACGAACGCGTCACCGAGCCCCAGGTCGAAGATGATCTCGGCGGCCAGACGCGAGTCGCTGCACCCGAAGATGGTCGCGACCGGCGACTGGGACCCCTCGGTCTGCGCGCGCCGTTCGGCGTCCTGCCGCGGATGCTCCGGCGTACCCGCTATGAAGCGCTGGTTGCCGGCCATCAACTGGGCCCAGGCGTCTGCGGGTCTGCTGTCGGTCATCCATGATCCTTCGTGTCGGAGGCGAGCTGCCGGCTCACTGCGTCTGCCAGTTGAGTGAACTCTGCCGTGTCGGCCGTGCCGTACAGCACGACGGTGCTGTCGCCCTCGGACGCCGAGAGCGCGTACTTGACGTCGCCGACGTCACGGCTCGTGTCTCGATTGTCGTAGATGCTCCACTTGACGCCGTCGACGCTCGTGGAGCCGACGGCCTCGGAGTGCGAAACCTGGTCGGAGAGCCACGTGCCGTTCGCTTTGAAGCCCTGGACGAGCCCGATGTACTGCTGAGAGGGCGTGATCAGGCCGATGTACCACTCGTCGACGCCGTCGCCGGTCTGCTGTCGCAGCTGCGCGGAATTCGAGGTCCAATCCTTCGACAGCTTCGGGGTGAGCAGCGCATCGGGCTCGGTTCCCTCGCCCTGCTGCGCGATCTTGATGTAGTCCACGCTCTTGATCGCGTCGGGCGTGGGTCGGGGCACCATCAGAACGATCACGACGACGAGCGCGAGGGTGGCCAGCAGCGAGTACACGAGATTGTTGACGGTCTGGCGCCGACGGTGGTCCGTCGACGTCTGCGCCTTGCGTCGTGCCGTCTCTTCGGCAGTCTCGGGCCTGCCGAGCTCTGCAACGACCGGATGCTCGTTCTTGGCCATGACCTCAGGCAGCGTCCCCTCGCGGGCCGTCTGCCCCTGCCGCGCGATCCACGCCGGCGCGCGCCGCGTCCAACCTGGCCTTCGCGCCGATCAACCACTCCTCGCAGCGCCGTGCAAGCGCCTCGCCGCGTTCCCAGAGCGCCAGCGATTCCTCCAGCGTGGAGGTTCCCTGCTCTAGACGGGACACGACGGTGATCAGCTCGTCGCGCGCCTGCTCGTAGCTGAGGGCCGCGAGTGGCGCGTCGTCGGCGTGACGGAGGGGCTCGGGGGGCATGACATCCATACTATGAGCGGCGCCCGGCGTGCTCGGCCGGTACCAGGGTCGCGGGGGAGAGGCGGGCGTCGGACTCGTCTGTGGACGCGTGCTCTCCGAGCGAGGTCGCGTCGAGCGCACCGTCGGCGAGCGCCACCAGCAAGGGAGAGCCGCTCGGGGCATCCGCGGGACTCCGCACGATGCCTACAGGTCCCTGCACTATCGAGTAGCCGCGTTCGAGCGTGCTCTTGGGCGAAAGGGCGCGCAGTCGCGCCGCGAGTTCACGCGTTGAGTTGTCGGCGCGTTCGACGCAGCGCTCGACCAACTCAGCTCCGCGTGCGACGTACCTCGTGAGATCGTCCGCCCGGGTGGTGACGATCCAGTCGTGCGACGCCAGCGCCGGACGGGAACGCAGCTGCGCGATGCGGTCAACCTCGTGGGCGAGCAGGGCCGTCATCCTGGTGCTCATGCGTGTGGAGGCCTGCTGCACGCGCAGCAACTCTTCGGCGACGTCCGGCACGACGCGCTTTGCGGCATCCGTCGGGGTGGAAGCGCGCAGGTCGGCGACATCGTCGAGGATCGGACGGTCGTTCTCGTGGCCGATGGCGCTCACGAGTGGAGTCGTGCAGGAGGCCGCGGTTCGCACGAGCGTCTCATCGCTGAACGGCAGCAGGTTCTGGAAGTCTCCGCCGCCGCGCGCCACGATGATCACGTCGACCTCCGGGTCGGCGTCGAGCTCACGGATCCCTGCTGCGACATCGGCCGCGGACCTGTCGCCCTGGACCGCGGCGTGACGCACGCGGAACCGCACGGCCGGCCAGCGCAGTTGCGCGTTGCGCAGCACGTCTTTCTCGGCGTCGGAGTCCTTGCCCGTCACGAGCCCGATGCAGTGCGGCAAGAAGGGGAGCTCTCGCTTGCGGTCCTGCTCGAAGAGCCCCTCTTCACGCAGCTGCGCCCGCAGCCGCTCGAGGCGTTCGAGCAGGTCGCCCAGACCCACGTGACGCATGTCGTAGACCTGCATCGACAGCGTGCCGCCCTTGAACCAGTAGTTCGGCTTGATCAGGGCGACTACCCGGTCGCCCTGCTTCAGGTCGGAAGGGATCTTGGAGCGTGTGGACGACCAGATGGTGAACGAGACGGTCGCGTCTGCCTCGCAGTCCTTGAGCTTGCCATAGACGTTCCCGCCGGAGACGCCCCACTGGGTGATCTCGCCCTCGACCCACACGCTGCCGAGGCGGTCGATGTAGTCGCGGATCTTTCCGGCCAGGACGGCGACCGGCCACGGGGTCTCGACCGTGGGGCGGGCATCCGTCACGCTCAGTTCCCTCCAGTGTGGCCAAACTAGAATCAGCCCGTGACCGACACGATCGACCTGGCGATGCCGCGTGTTCCCGGCGTCCGGGGCAGGCTCAAGGATACCCCGGTGGTCGGACGCAAACGGGTGCTGCTGGCCTCACCCCGTGGATACTGCGCGGGTGTGGATAGAGCAGTCGTGGCCGTCGAGAAGGCCTTGGAGCGATACGGCGCGCCGGTGTACGTGCGCAAGCAGATCGTGCACAACATCCACGTCGTCTCCACCCTCGAGAAGCGCGGCGCGGTCTTCGTCGACGACGTCGATCAGGTGCCGGAGGGCGCTCACGTCGTCTTCAGCGCGCATGGCGTGGCGCCGTCGGTGGTGCAGGCGGCGGCCGACCGCGGGCTGCGCGCCATCGACGCGACCTGCCCGCTCGTGACCAAGGTGCACCGCGAGGCCGTCAGGTTCGCGAGGGACGACTACGAGATCCTGCTCATCGGCCACGCCGGTCACGAAGAGGTCGAGGGAACGGCCGGCGAGGCGCCCGACCACGTCACCCTGGTGAACGGCCCGGACGACGTCGACTCCATCCAGGTGCGCGACCCCGAGCGCGTCGTATGGCTCTCGCAGACCACGCTCTCGGTGGACGAGACGATGGAGACGGTGCGCAGGCTGCGCGAGCGGTTCCCCACGCTCGCCGACCCGCCGAGCGACGACATCTGCTACGCGACGCAGAATCGGCAGGTCGCGATCAAGAAGGTCGCTCAGGACGCAGACCTGGTGATCGTGGTCGGGTCGCCCAACTCGTCGAACTCGGTCCGCCTGGTGGAGGTCGCGTTGGAGCACGGCGCAAAGGCCGCATACCGCGTCGACTACGCGAGCGAGGTGCGTCAAGAGTGGCTCGAGGGCGTGGCGACCGTCGGAGTGACGAGCGGCGCATCCGTTCCCGAGGTGCTCGTGCAGGAGCTGCTCGACGATCTGGCGGACGCCGGTTACGGCGACGTGGAGATCGTCAAGACCGCGGAGGAGGACCTGATGTTCTCGCTGCCCAAGGAGCTGCGCCGCGATGAGACCGGCGGTCAGGATGCCCGCGCGCTGGGTGGACGGTCCCGATGAGCGACAGCGGATCGCGCCCTCAACCCCGCTACGGCGAGTACGCAACGCCCGAGGAGCAGCGCGCCGCCATCAAGGCGCCGGAGGCGAACCCGCACTACGCGCCGCCGCCCGCTCAGCCGAGCTACGAGAGCGCGCCGCCGCCGGTCCCTACGGATGCCATCGGGCACCTCCCGCCGCCCAACGGGACCGGCGCAGGCAATGCCTCCCAACCGTCGACGTTCCTGAGGCATCCGGCCGACCGTGTGATCACCATCGCGCTGCTCGTGCTCGGCCTCTACAACGTGATCGCCACGATCACGACGCGCGACGGCATCGCGAACCAGATCGACAGCACCTACCACAGCATGGGCTTGAGCGGTGATTACGCCGTGACGCCGCTCACGGGGACCATCGCCGACGTCATCGCTATCGTGTTCCTGGCCATCTGGGTGGTGGCCGCCGGGCTCTCGAGTTGGGCCATTCTCCGCGGCAGGATCGCGTTCTGGATCCCGCTCGTGGCAGGCGTGGTCGCGAGCCTGGCCAGCGGGGTCGGCTACCTCATCCTCTTCCTGCACGATCCGACGTTCATCGCATACATGCAGCGCGTGTAGTACAGCGCCCGTCGGCGAACCCCGGCCGGAAGACGTCGTCTCGGGTCGGGGCACTCCGCTGGTACTGCTAGCGGGAGAGCGACTGACCGGCGGAGCCGAGCTGCTGCGTCGCCTCGATGACGCGCTGCGCCATCGCCGACTCCGCCACCTTGCCCCACGACCGCGGGTCGTACTGCTTCTTGTTGCCGACCTCACCGTCGATCTTGAGCACACCCGAGTAGTTCTCGAACATGTAGCCGGCGACTGCGCGAGTGAACGCGTACTGCGTGTCCGTGTCGATGTTCATCTTCACGACGCCGTTCGCGACCGCCTGCTTGATCTCGTCATCCGTGGAACCGGAGCCGCCGTGGAAGACGAGGTCGAGCGGCTTGGGGCCCGTGCCGAAGTGCTCGGCGATGCCCTCCTGGATTTGGCCGAGCAGCTCGGGACGCAGCTTCACGTTGCCCGGCTTGTAGACGCCGTGCACGTTGCCGAAGGTGAGCGCCGCGATATAGCGGCCGTTCTCGCCAAGCCCCAGCGCCTCGACAGCCTTTGTCACGTCGCCGACGGTCGTGTAGAGCGCTTCGTTGGTCCCCTCGTGCTTCACGCCGTCTTCCTCGCCGCCGACGACGCCGATCTCCACCTCGAGGATGGCGTTGATCGCCTTCGTGCGGCGCAGCATGTCCTGGGCGATCTCGAGATTCTCGTCGAGCGGCACGGCGGAGCCGTCCCACATGTGCGACTGGAAGATCGGATTCCGACCCGCCTTGACCTCCTCCTCGGAGGCCGAGATGAGCGGAAGCAGGAAGTCCTCGAGCGCTGGCTTCGGGCAGTGGTCGGTGTGCAGCGCCACGGTGATGGGGTAGCTCTTGGCGACCTCGGTTGCGAACCTGGCGAACGCCAGGGCGCCCGTTGCCCTGGCCTTCACGGTCTGCCCGGCAAAGTAGTCAGCCCCTCCGGTCGTCACCTGGATGATGCCGTCGGATCCGGCCTCTGCGAGGCCCTGCAGAATGGCGTTGATCGACTGAGACGACGCCGCGTTGATCGCTGGGTAGGCGAAGCCGCCCTTCTTCGCACGGTCGAGCATCTCGGCGTACTGATCCGGGGTCGCGATGGGCATGACGTCTCCTGAAATGAAGCGGGGGCGGGATTCAGTGACGAGTCTAGTCAGTGCGAGGTGCGACGCCCCGGCCATCCCTGCTGTGGACATTGCTTCACGCGGGGTGAAGAACAGCGATTCATTCGCACCCCGGAGTCCGATGTCTTCGTCGATCTGCTCGTAACGTCGAGTCCGACGAGGAATTCACCGCGGACCGCGGTGAAGAGGAGAGCGAGGGGCGCCCTGTGACCGACGACCTGATGGAACGATCCGCTGAGCCAGGGCATTCGCGCGAGGATGCCCAGGCACCGATAACACAGAGGGTGCCGCATTCGGCAGGCGCCCAGGACGACGGAGCGCTCCACCCCGACCGCAACCTGGCGCTCGAACTGGTGCGCGCCACAGAGGCCGCTGCCATCCGGGCCACACCATGGATCGGCAAGGGTCGTAAGAACGACGCAGACGGCGCGGCGGTCGACGCTATGCGGGCGTTCCTGTCGACGGTCGACTTCGACGGCGTCGTGGTGATCGGCGAAGGGGAGAAGGATCGCGCGCCGATGCTCTTCAACGGAGAGCACGTCGGCACCGGTCGAGGCCCGGCATGCGACATCGCCGTCGACCCGATCGACGGCACGTCCCTCACAGCCGCGGGACGTCAGAACGCCCTCTCCGTGATCGCCGTAAGCGATCGCGGGACCATGCTCGACGCATCCAGCCTCTTCTACATGGACAAGATCGTCACGGGTCCGGAGGGAGCCGGGGTGGTGGACATCCGTCGTCCCATCGGCGAGAACCTACGCGCGCTCGCCAAGGCGATGGGCAAGGACGTCGGGGAACTGCGCGTGGCCGTGCTCGACCGCCCGCGCCACAGTCGGCTGATCGAGGAGATCAGGGATGCCGGCGCCGGCACGCGCCTCATGCTGGACGGCGATGTCGCCGGGGGTATCAACGCAGTGCGCCACGACTCCCGAATCGACGCGTGCGTCGGGATCGGCGGCAGTCCCGAAGGCATCACGACGGCGTGCGCGGTGAAGGCGCTCGGCGGATTCATGCAGGCGAAGCCGGCGCCGCGGGACGAAGCCGAACGCGACCGCGCTGTGGCATCCGGACTTGACCCGGAGCGGGTCTACGAACTTGACGATCTCGTTCGCGGCGACAACACGATTTTCGTGGCAACCGGCGTCACGGACGGCAGCCTGGTCGACGGCGTGCGCCGCGACGGGCCCATCATCCACACCAGCAGCATCGTGCTGCGGTCAAGGTCGGGCACGGTACGCCGCATCACGGCCGAGCACCTCGTCTCGAAGTGGTGGTGAGTCGCTAAAGCCGGTTGTGAACCGGCACAGGCCCGACCATTGAATCGGCCCGGCCTTTGAATCGGCCCGACCCTCGAGAAGCGCCGGCGAGCGGTGTACCGCGGGCGAGCCGTGCGCCCGAGGGTCAGCCGGGTCAGGCGCTCAGTTCTTGCCTCGCGTCGATGAGCGTCGGCTCGAGTTCGAGCGCGGTCAGTTTGCGCGGGCTCGTGTGGATCGGTTGCGCCTCATCGATGATCTTCGTCTCGTCGATGCCGGGGAACTGGCGCGCGGTCACGAGCACCCGCGACTCGAGGGACGCGGCGAACTTGTTGTAGCTGTCGACCGTGCGCTCGATCGCCCTTCGGAGGCTCTCAGCGTGACCGGCCAGCGCGCTCAGCCGCTGGTAGAGGGTGTTGCCCAGGTCGAAGAGGTGCTTGGCCTCATCGCTCACCGCCTGCTGCTGCCAGGTGTATGCGACGGTCTTGAGCACCGCCCACAGATTCACTGGCGAGGCCAGAGCCACGCGCTTGCCGAACGAATAGTCGAGGATCGTCGGGTCCGCCTCGAGCGCTGCCGAGAGCAGCGACTCGCTGGGAACGAAGGCGACGACGAACTCCGGGCTCGCGTCGAGACCTTCCCAGTACGTCTTCTTGGCGAGTGCGTCGATGTGCCCGCGCATGGCCTTCACGTGCTTGTCGAGCAGGATCTTGCGACGGTTGCCCTCCTCGCCTACAGCCGTGACTGGGATCTGGCTCGCCTCCAGATACGCGTCGAAGGGCACCTTCGCATCGACGGCGATCGACTTGCCGCCAGGCAGCTGGATGACCATGTCGGGACGGCCTGCACCGGCGTCGGAGGTGATGCTCTTCTGCGTCTCGAAGTCGACATGCTGCGTGAGGCCCGCGGCCTCGACGACGCGTCGAAGCTGCGTCTCGCCCCACACGCCGCGCACGTTGTTGGAGCGCAGTGCGCTCGCCAGTGACTCGGTCGTCGCCCTCAGGGCCTCGTCGGAGAGCTGCGCCTGCTTGAGCTGTTCGGACAGCGACCCGTACTGCTGGCTGCGCTGCTGCTCCAGCTCGGCCACCTTGCGCTGCATGGAATCGAGGGTCTGCTTCACGGGAGCAAGGGCCTGCAGCACCTGCTGCTCGCGCCTCTCGCGCTCGAGTCGTTCCGCCTGATCCACTCGCTGCTGCTCCAGCGCCGAGCGCTGCTGCTCGTGCAGGCTCTGGATCTGCTCCCTGAACTGCGTCTCGGATTTCACGGCCTGATCGTGCAGGTTCTGAATGGTGGCTCGGGCGGCGGCCAACTCGGCCTGCGCCTCCCACAGGGCGACAGCATCCTCTGCACGCACGCGCTCCAGGTCGGCCTGGTGCTGCGCCGCGATCACGGCAGGGTCGAGCACCGGGCCCGAGACGGCATCCGCCGAGCGCCTGCGCGCGAGAACAGTACCCCCGAGCAGGCCGGCGACGCCGCCGACCGCGAGACCGATGATGAGCAGCACGACGTCCATGCTTCGATGGTCTCAGCAGGCACCGACATCCCGGTCGCGCCCCGCCCGGCAACGGCGCATCCGTCCCGTCACGGTGGGAGTGCCGATGGAACGGTCTGCAACCGGGTCCGTCAGGCCGCGGCCGCGACCTCTCCTATTCGGCCCATTCGTACCGGCACGTTCGCGGCCAATTCGTGGAGCGAGCCTGCGCCGTGGCGCTTGGCAGCGTGCACGACGATGGCGGCGCACGCCTCGGCATCCGCGAGCGCCTCGTGGTGATGGAATCCCTCGAAGCCGGCAGCCATCGCGGCAACCGGCAGTCGGTACGAGTCGAGTGAGTACGTCTTTCTGGCCACCTGCAGGCTGCACAGATAGTCGTAGCGCGGGCAGGGGATGCCCGTGGCGGCGCAGGCCCCGCGGATCACGCCCATGTCGAACCCGGCGTTGTGCGCGACGAATACGTCGTCACCCGCGAAGTCGACGAGGTCGGCGAGCTGGTCGGCCCAGCCTCGTGCGTACGCGACGTCACGTGCCTGGATGCCGTGGATGCGGATGTTCCACTCCAGGAACGCGTCATGCCCAGGCGGCGGCTTGATGAGCCAGCTCGCCGTATCGACCACACGCCCGTTGCGTACTTTCACCAGGCCGACAGAACACGCCGAGGCGCTGCTCGAATTGGCTGTCTCGAAGTCGATGGCGGTGAAGTCGACTGGCACGCTGTCATGCTGGCATGCACGCGTGATGCGGCCGGAAACGGCATCGGCGCGCCTCGGTATTGCTTCCTCCGACAACGCGATATATCGTGATCAGCGACCGTTCGAGATGCGCGCCGTCCCAGTGTCGGTGGTGCCGGGCAGGATGCCCATGGTCCGCCTCGTGCGCATCTCACGTTCCGTCTTCATCTTCACAAGCACCTCGCATCCAACGGAGTATCCCGTGCTGCTCAAGCTCCTCGTCCGCTATCTCAAGCCATACGGCTGGCTGCTTCTCGGCGTCGTCGTTTTCCAGTTCGCGTCGGCCCTCGCCAGCCTGTATCTGCCCAGCCTCAACGCCGACATCGTCGACAACGGGGTCGCCAAGGGCGACACGGGCTACATCTGGCGCAACGGCGGCCTCATGCTCGCCATCTCCCTCGGCCAGATCGTGGCGTCGGTCATCGCGACGTTCTTCGCCGCCCGCGCCGCCATGCGGCTCGGCCGCGACGTGCGCGACGACGTCTTCGAAAAGGTGTCCGGGTTCTCCGAACGCGAGGTCACGACGTTCGGTGCCGGTTCGCTCATCACGCGCAACACCAACGACGTGCAGCAGGTCCAGATGCTCGCGATGATGTCCGCGACCTTCCTCGTCTCCGCTCCGCTCCTCGCCATCGGAGGAATCGTGCTCGCGGTGCGGCAGAGCGTGAGCCTGTCCTGGCTCATCGCGGTCGCTGTACCCGTGCTGCTCATCGTCGCCGGCCTCGTGATCAGCCGCATGGTTCCCCTGTTCCGCAGCTACCAGCAGCGCCTCGACGGCGTGAACCGCATCATGCGCGAGCAGCTCACGGGCATCCGTGTCATCCGCGCATTCGTGCGCGAGCCGATCGAGGAGGAGCGGTTCCGCGACGCGAACACGGGCATCCTCGACGTCGGTCGCCGTGTCGGTTCGCTGTTCGTGCTGCTGTTCCCGATCGTGATGCTCATCCTCAATGTCACGGTGATCGGCGTGATCTGGTTCGGCGGCATCAAAGTCGACTCGGGGGAGGTGCAGATCGGCACACTGTTCGCGTTCATGCAGTACGTCATGATCATCCTGTCCGGCGTCATGATGGCGAGCTTCATGACGATGATGATCCCGAGAGCTGCCGTCTCGGCCGAGCGCATCGGCGAAGTGCTGGCCTCCGACACGTCGTTGAAGCGCGCCGCTCACCCGGTCTCAGAGTTCCCGTCGCCGGGCACAGTGGAGTTCGTGGATGCCTCTTTCACATACCCGGGCGCGGAGCAGCCCGTGCTCTCCGGCATCACGTTCAGGGCGGAACAGGGCGAGACGGTTGCGATCGTCGGTTCGACCGGTGCAGGCAAGACGACCCTCGTCTCGCTCATCCCTCGTCTGTTCGACGTGACGGGCGGCGAAGCGCGCGTGGGCGGCGTCGACGTGCGCGACGCAGAGCTCGACGCACTCTGGAGAACCATCGGGCTCGTACCTCAGCGGCCCTTCCTGTTCAGCGGCACCGTGGCATCCAACCTGCGATTCGGTCGCGAGGAGGCGAGCGACGCGGAGCTCTGGCACGCTCTCGCCATCGCGCAAGCGAGCGACTTCGTCGCCCAGATGGAGGGCGGGCTCGACGCGCGCATCTCGCAGGGCGGCACGAACGTGTCTGGCGGGCAGCGCCAACGTCTCGCGATCGCGCGGGCCATCGTGCACCGGCCGCAACTGCTCGTCTTCGATGACTCCTTCTCTGCGCTCGACCTGACGACGGATGCGCGGCTCAGGCAGGCACTGTGGCGCGAGCTTCCCAAGGTCACGAAGATCGTCGTCGCGCAGCGCGTCTCGACGATCACGGATGCCGACCGCATCGTCGTGCTCGACGACGGCGGCATGGTGGGGCTCGGCACGCACGAGGAACTCCTCGAATCGAACACGACGTACCGCGAGATCGTGGAGTCCCAGCTCGGAGTGGAGGCAGGCCGATGAGCCCCCGCAAGAACAACGCCAAGACCGGAGAGCCGAAGACCGTCGAGCTCACCGCGGAGGAGAAGGCCGAACTCGAGCTTGCGGAACAGGCCCGGCTGTCCGCCGACGACTGGTCAGGGGGAGTGGCGCCAGGTAAGCCCGCGAACTTCGGGGCGTCGTTCCGCAGGTTGATCGGACTGCTCAGGCCCAACGCCGTGGCCTTCGTGTTCGTGTCTGTCCTCGGCGCCATCGGCGTGGTGCTCACGGTGCTCGCGCCCAAGATCCTCGGCGAGGCCACGAACATCCTGTTCGAGGGCGTGATCTCCAAGCAGCTGCCGCACGGAGTGACCAAGCAGCAGGTGGTCGAGCAGCTCAACCACTCGGGGCAGCACGACCTGGCGAACATCGTGTCGGCGATGCAGGATCTCGTTCCCGGCCAGGGCGTGGACTTCACGCGTCTCGGGCAGATTCTGCTGCTCGTGCTCGCTCTCTATGTGGGATCCTCGGTGCTCGGCTGGCTTCAGGGCTACGTGATCAACGTGATCATGGTTCGCACCATGTGGCGCCTTCGCGAGCAGGTCGAGGCGAAGATCAACAGGCTGCCGCTGAGTTACTTCGACCGTGTGCAGCGCGGCGAGCTCATCTCGCGCGTGACGAACGACATCGACAACATCACGCAGATGATGCAGCAGTCGCTCTCCAGCGCGGTGACCAGCGTGCTGACGGTGGTCGGCGTGCTGGTGATGATGCTCTCCATCTCCTGGCAGCTCACACTGGTGGCGCTCGTCGCCCTCCCGCTGATGGCGGTGATCTTCGGCGTGATCGGTCCGCGGTCGCAGAAGGCGTTCGGTATTCAGTGGCGCAAGGTGGGGCGGCTGAACGCGCGAGTCGAGGAGTCGTTCTCCGGTCACGCCCTCGTCAAGGTCTTCGGACGAGCACAGAGCTCCCGCGAGGCATTCAAAGCCGAGAACGAGGAGCTGTATGAGTCTTCTTTCAAGGCTCAGTTCCTCTCCAACACGATGATGCCCGGCATGATGTTCATCGGAAATCTGACCTACGTCGGCATCGCCGTGCTCGGCGCCCTCATGGTCGCAAGTGGGCAACTGCGGCTGGGCGACGTGCAGGCGTTCATCCAGTACTCCCAGCAGTTCACCCAGCCGCTGTCGCAGCTGGGCGGCATGGCGGCGGTCGTACAGTCGGGAACGGCGTCTGCCGAGAGGGTCTTCCAACTCCTGGACCAGTCCGAGCAGGAGCCCGATTCGGTCGACGCGCCCAACCCTGTCGACGGCGATGGAACGATCGAGTTCGAGCACGTGTCGTTCTCGTACTCGCCCGAGCGCCCGCTGATCACCGACCTCACGTTCCGCGTGGAGCCGGGCGAGACCGTCGCCATCGTCGGCCCCACCGGAGCCGGCAAGACCACCCTGGTCAACCTGATCATGCGGTTCTACGAGCTGGACGGCGGTCGCATCCTGTTGAACGGACAGAACATCGCCGAGCTCACTCGGCGCGACGTTCGGTCGAAGACCGGCATGGTGCTTCAGGACCCGTGGCTGTTCGCCGGGACCATCCGCGACAACATCCGCTACGGCAGAGCGGATGCCACCGATGCTGAGATCCTCGAGGCCGCCAAGGCGACGTACGTGGATCGCTTCGTGCACTCTCTGCCTGACGGATACGACACGCTGCTCGATGAGGATGCCTCCAACATCTCCGCCGGCGAGAAGCAGCTCATCACGATCGCCAGGGCGTTCGTCGCCAAGCCGTCTGTGCTCATCCTCGACGAGGCGACGAGTTCGGTCGACACCCGTACGGAGCTGTTGCTGCAGCACGCGATGGCCGCGCTACGCCAGGGCCGCACCTCGTTCGTCATCGCCCACCGGTTGTCGACCATCCGCGACGCGGATCTCATCCTCGTCATGGAGCACGGCGACATCGTCGAGCAGGGCACGCACGAGGAGCTGATCGAGGCTCGGGGCGCCTACTACCGGCTGTACAACTCGCAGTTCGAGCAGGCGGCGACCGACATCGATGCGGAGTTCGCCGGACTGCAAGACGACTCGCTCGCCGACGAGGCGGCGGAGATCGCCGATAGAGACGAGCCCGACGCGGCCGTCGTCGACTGATCCGACGGCTTGGCCCGTCGGGTGACTCGGTAGAGGACGCCCCGCGGGCCGAGTTCCGCCGGCAGCCCAGCCGTAGGGTGAGCTCATGGAGTCACGCGATACGAAGCTCGAACATGCCAGGTCGTTCGGAGGCGTGGCCGACGTGTACGAGGCATCCCGCCCCGGGTATCCCTCGGATGCCGTCGCCTGGCTGGTGCGCCCCGATCAGGGACACTTGGTCGACGTGGGAGCCGGGACTGGCAAGCTCACGCGAGTGCTGGCATCCGAGGGACGCGAGGTCGTCGCCGTCGACCCGTCGCCGGAAATGCTGCAGGTGCTCCGCTCCACCGTGCCAGGCGTCGAAACACTGGTGGGAACGGGGGAGCGGATGCCGCTGCCCGACGAATCGGTCGATGCCGTCACCTTCGCGCAGGCGTGGCACTGGGTGGATCCGATCACTGCGTCGGCCGAGGCCGGACGGGTGCTGAAGCCTGGAGGAACGCTTGGCCTGATCTGGAACTTCCGCGACGAACGGGTCGACTGGGTCCGCGAACTGGGTATCGCGATGCATGCCGACGGCGACCAGTACACCGAAGGAATGGACGAGAACCCACGCGTGCACGCACCGTTCGGCGAGCCCGAGCGCGCCCTGTTCGAGTGGGTCCAGCCGCAGACCCGCGAAGGGTTGCTGGACCTGGTGCGGTCGCGCAGCTATTTCGCCGTCATGTCGCCCGAGGACCAGACGGAAACGCTCGGTGCCGTCCGCGAGCTGCTCGACGGGCATCCGCAGGTCGCCGGACGGGAGACGGTCGAGCTGCCCTACGTCACCCTCGCCTTCCGCTACGTGCGCCCGTGACCATCACAACCCCGGGTTCCTAACCCGACCCCGGGTTACACACCGACCCCGGGTTACGCACCGCCGAAAATCGGAGATCTGCCGCCGAGCTCGGTGTGTCCGGTGCCGCACGCGGTGTTTCGCCATAGAACTCCGATTTTCCGCACGCCGGGGCGGCTCGCCCCCGCCGGATACGATGGATGCCCGTGGCTCTCACTATCGGCATCGTCGGCCTGCCCAACGTCGGCAAGTCCACCCTCTTCAACGCCCTGACCAAGAATCAGGTGCTCGCGGCGAACTACCCGTTCGCAACGATCGAGCCGAACATCGGCGTGGTGAACCTGCCAGACCCCCGGCTGAAGGTGCTGGCCGACCTGTTCCACTCGGAGCGAGTGGTTCCAGCCACGGTCAGCTTCGTCGACATCGCGGGCATCGTTCGCGGCGCGTCCACCGGGGAGGGGCTGGGCAACCAGTTCCTGGCGAACATCCGAGAGGCGGATGCCATCGCGCAGGTCGTGCGCGGATTCGCCGACTCCGACGTGGTGCACGTCGAGGGCGAGGTGAACCCCGCCAACGACATGGAGACGATCGGCGCCGAGCTCATGCTCGCCGACCTCCAGACGCTCGAGAAGGCGATCACGCGCTACGAGAAGGAGGTGCGCGGTCGCAAGCTCGACGGCGCCGTGCTCGAGGCGGCGCTCGCCGCCAAGGACGCGCTCGAGAAGGGCGTGCTGCTGTCGGCATCCGAACTCGATCTCGCGCCCATCAAAGAACTCGGGCTGCTCACGTCCAAGCCGTTCATCTTCGTCTTCAACGTCGACGAGGCGGTGCTGACGGATGCCGCGCGCAAGGCAGATCTCGCCGCTCTGGTTGCGCCCGCCCAGGCCGTGTTCCTCGACGCGAAGCTCGAATCTGAGCTGATCGACCTGGACGAAGAGGATGCCGCCGAGCTGCTGGCCTCGACCGGCCAGGACGAGAGCGGACTCGACCAGCTGGCGCGCATCGGGTTCGACACGCTCGGCCTGCAGACTTTCCTCACCGCCGGCCCCAAGGAGTCGCGCGCATGGACCATCCGCAAGGGCTGGAAGGCACCCCAGGCGGCAGGCGTCATCCACACCGACTTCGAGAAGGGCTTCATCAAGGCCGAGGTCATCTCGTTCGAGGACCTCGTGGAGCTCGGGTCGGTGCACGAGGCCCGTGCGCACGGCAAGGCGCGCCTCGAGGGCAAGGACTATGTAATGCAGGACGGCGACGTCGTGGAGTTCCGCTTCAACAACTGAGCACAGCGCCAGCGGTCACGCCGCGGCCTTCGGCCCGCTCGGTGCGGTCACGTCTCGGCGAGCGGACCCGACACGCGAGTTCGATCGAGGCACGTGACACTTTTCCTGGTATATCTTTTCCCGAAAGATAGATACCGGGAAACGTATTGCGATCGGAGCTGTCATGTCCGTCCGACAGAGCCTGTTGGCCATCCTCGAGCAGGGACCCTGCTACGGCTATCAGTTGCGTACCGAGTTCGACCGGCGCACCGGTTCAACCTGGCCGTTGAACGTCGGACAGATCTCGAACACGCTCGAGCGACTCGAGCGCGACGGTCTCGTGGAACGTGGCGAGGTCGATTCGGCCGGACGTGTGTTCTGGCAGATCACGGATGCCGGGCGCGCGGAGGTCGCGACCTGGCTGTCATCGCCGGTCGAGCGCAGCATGGGCACACGCGACGAACTCGCGATCAAGCTCGCGGTGGCGGCCACGCTTCCGGGAGTGGACGTGGGCAGCGTGATCCAGACGCAGCGGGCGGCGTCCCTCCGCCAGATGCAGGAGCTGAATCGCGCCAAGTACGCCGGTTCGTCCGAGTCGGCCGAGGAGCTTGCCTGGTCACTCGTGGTCGACTCCATGATCTTCGCGACCGAGGCCGAGGTGCGCTGGCTCGACCACGTCGAAGAACGGCTCCGCTCTCACCCTCGATCCGATCGGGAGATGGGTCTTTCGACTGATCGTCCGCGCCGCGGCCGTCCGGTCAAGGCGACGGTCGAGCGGGTGGCGCAGGCGTGAGCCGGCGGCACGAGCGCGAGCGACGCGAGCCGCATCGCGACCCCGACGTGATCCGCCTGGAGGATTGGAACGACCGTTTGATCCGAAACGCTGGTGCAGCCGATGCGTCCCCGGCCGCTCCGTCGGCCGACATCGTGCTGCGACTCGTCGGCGTCAGTCAGCAGTACGGGCACGGTGAGCTCGCCGTGGGTGCTCTGAGCGGGGTCGACCTGGAGGTCTCGCGAGGCGAACTCGTTGCGATCATGGGCGCTTCGGGCTCGGGCAAATCCACTCTGTTGTCGATAGCCGGCGGCCTGCAGACGCCCACGGCCGGTGAGGTGATCGTCGAAGGGACGCACCTCTCATCCCTCGGCGCAAGTGCGCTCGCCGGTCTGCGTCGACGCTCGCTCGGCTTCGTCTTCCAAGATTTCAACCTCATCCCGACGCTCACCGCGGCCGAGAACGTCACCCTGCCACTGGAACTGGACGGGATCGGCCGGCGCGCGGCCCGTCGAGCGGCGAAGGATGCGCTGGCAGGCGTGGGGCTGCAAGACAGGGCAGACGCCTACCCAGACGACCTCTCCGGCGGACAGCAGCAGCGCGTGGCGATCGCGCGCGCCGTCGTCGGCGGACGTCGACTCATCCTGGCGGACGAGCCGACGGGTGCATTGGATTCGGCGACCGGCGAGGCGGTCATGCGCTTGATCCGCTCGCGAGTGGATGCCGGCACCGCAGCGATCCTCGTGACCCACGAGCCCCGCCACGCAGCCTGGGCCGACCGCATCCTGTTCCTGCGCGACGGTCGCATCGTCGATCAGACCACACGCGATGATCCCGAGACGGCTTTCCTGGCGGCCAGGCACTGATGCTCGCCATTCCCCGACTTCGTGCTGCTTTTCGCATCGCAACCAGGCAGGTGCTGCGTTCGCGTGGCACCTCCGCGCTCGTGGCATGCCTGATCGCCCTGCCGATTGCTTCGACATCGGGTGGCCTCGTCTTCTTCGCCAGCCACCAGCCCACGCCGCAGCAGGAAGCGAGAATGCTCTTGGGCAACACAGAAGCGCTCATCACGCCCCTGAGTGCGCCCGATCCAACACGCGTGCAGTACATCGACGGCCTTGGTGCCGCGTCTGCGGGGCCGGCGCGCGGGCATCGTCCCACCGCGCTTCCGGCCGCCGTGCCTTCATCGGCACACGTTGTGACGCTGCTTCCATCGGTGGCCGAGGTGACGACGGCGACGGGAGTCGGTCAGGTGCCGGTCATCGAAGGACCGGCATGGGACCCAGCACTGACCGGCGTATACAAGCGAACGGGGCGCGGTCCGTCCTCAGCGAACGAGGCGATGGTGTCGCCACACCTGCTTGAGCGCCTTGGGGTCAAGACCGGCGACCCAGTCCATCTCGCTCACGGCGGCGCGTCCTTCACGATCACAGGCACGCTCGCCGCTTCACAAGACCCGACGCAGGATCAGCTGTTCGTGCCCGCCGGCGCGCTACCGGTCGACCACACGGGGTCGGCACCCACCTGGTACGTCACGGGTTGGCAGCCGGACTACGTGCAGTTCACCCGGCTCGTTCGGTCGGGCTACGGCGTGCTCGCTCGCGATCTCGTGCTCGAGCCACCGTTCGGCGCACCGACCACTCAGATCACGTCCTACCAGACCACGTTCATCCTGCTGGGTGCAGGAGGTCTGTTTCTCGCGACACTCGTTGCATTGCTCGCCGGTGCTGCGATGTCTGTCAGCGCTCGGCGGCAGCAGCGCTCGCTTGCCATGGCGGCAAGCGTCGGTGCCGCACGCGGAGACCTGTTCCGGGTGGTCTTGCTGCAGGGGTCGATTCTCGGGGTGGCCGGTGCCGTGCTCGGCATCGGGTCAGGAATCGGTCTCGCGGCGCTCGCGCTGGCCTCGACCGATCACGGGGAGCCCTGGAGCTTTTGGCGCGGCAACTACGGCCTGCACATCCCCGTGAGTCTGATCCTGGGTATTGCAGCGTTTGCCGTGGCCGTAGGCATCGGAGCTGCGTTCTTCCCGGCGCTGTCAGCAACGCGTGGCGACACGCTGAGCGCGCTTCGTGGAGCCCGTCGTCCCGTTCAGCTCTCGCGGGCGATGCCACGCTGGGGTGTGCTCCTGCTCGTCGTAGGGGTCCTGCTCTCAGCAGCGAGCCTCGGATATGGGCCATACCTGCGCAGCGCGTCGACGAGCCAGCACGTACATAGCCTCACCGACCAACTCACGTTCGCGGTACTGGTGTCGGCAGGGCCGATTGCTCTCCTGGCCGGCACCATGATGAGCGGACATTGGCTGCTCATCGGTTTGGGAAGGCTGTGTTCCCGTGCGGGCGTCGCCGCTCGGCTGGCCAGCCGAGACACCGCCGCCAATCCGTCGCGTGTGGTGCCTGCCGCAGGGAGCATCGCCATCAGCGTGTGCATCGCGACGCTCGCGCTCGCCCTCGCCTCCGCGGCGGGAGCTGCCAATGCACGGGAGTATGGCTGGGCTGGTCCTCTCGGCAGCGCGGTGGTTCGGCTCAACCCCGGCCTCCAACCGGCTACGGCGCCAGAGGACGGAATACTGGTGGCAGCGGCATCACATGTTGTCCGGGATGCTGGCGCCACTCATGTAGCCGTGGTCGAAGCCCCCGTCTTCCCGTCCTACGACGCCAAGACCGGACGTCTGCTTGAGCCTGATCGACCGATATTCAGCGCCGGGGTCGCCTGCACGAGCGAGTGCTCGTCGGCGGTGGGAGGGTGGTCGGCCTACGGACAGATTGCCGTCGTCGACGCGCACGACCTGGGTACCGCAGCTGGACTGCGACTCGACTCTTCAGAGCTTCAGCAGTATGTGGGCGGGTCGGCGATCGTGGCCGACGCCTCGGAGACGCGCAATGGCAAGGTGGCGGTTCTCCGCAGCCGTGCAGGAAACACCACGAAATCCTTGGCCGGTCCCTCCGCGAGCGCGATTCTCCCGGCGCTCGTGAGGTCCTACGCATACGGGAACGCGACCATGCTTCTGGCACCCGAGACGGCAAGGCGGATGCATATCGAGACACGGCCGGACGCCGTGGTCGCGCACTTTCCGACGCCTCCCAGTGTGGCTCAAGAAGACGCGATGAGGGCGGCGGCCGAGGAGGTCTTCGTCGGTGACGGCGAGCTTTACCTGGTCGTGGAGCGCGGCCCGGCGTCAGTGCTCCCGTGGCTCGCGTTCATCGCCGGCGTTGCCGGCGTGCTGGTCGTCGGGGCGAGCGCCATCTGCTTGGGGCTGTCGCGCGTGGAGCGCCGCCTAGACGATACGACCCTTGCTGCGGTTGGTGGCACCACGAGAGTCCGACGATGGATCAACGTCCTTCAAGGTGCGATCATCTCGGGCGGTGGATCCGTCGTCGGAGCTCTCATCGGCGTGGCACCGGCCGTTGCGGTAACGCTCTTCTCGAGCTCGTGGCGCGCCGAGGACGTGCCGTGGCCGCTGATCGCCGGCTTGGCACTCGCGCTTCCGCTCCTGATCGCGGCGGCGTCATGGATCGCGCGTCCTCACAACCCGAATCTCGTGCGGCGCACGGCCGTCAGCTGACGGCTCAGAACGTCCAGCCACGCTCGATCGAGCCCCCTCACCCCGCGAACCGTGCTCGAGCGTCCGCGCCCACCGGCGTGAAGAAGTTGATGAGATTGCCGTCCGGATCGCGGAACAGGAGTGACCTGTTGCCCCACGGCATGGTCGTCGGCTCGTTCACGAACTCGTCGACGACGCCGCGCAGGGACGCGTAGAGCGCGTCGACGTCGTCCACGAGAAAGTCCAGCATCACGGATCGGTTGGCGCGAGCTGCCGCGGCATTCTCGCCGAGCAGTGGCACCGTGGCCGAGCTGGCGATCGCGAGCGTGCCCGATGCGGTCCGGAGTTCTGCGAACAGCGGATGCAGCCGCTCGGCTCGTGCTCCGGTGACCTTCTCGTAGAACTCGACGAGGGCGTCGACGTCGTCGGTGATGATGCGGGTGGCTGCCAGTTGCACTGAGTCTCCTTGTGGGACGGCCCCTTCGGGCCTGGTTCGTTGATACCGAACGAAGGTACGAGGCAATCCGGACGGGAATCGTCCGCAATGCCCACACAAATCGGGAGCCGCGCGAACACCCGGTTCCACCGTCGGATGTCTGTGCCAGGCTGGCACCATGCCCGAGTCACCAGAGGTGCAGGCGCTCGCAGAGCAGGTGGGCGAGCGGCTGGCCGGCCGCGCGCTCGCCGCGGTCGACGTGCTCGAGTTCCGCCTGATCAAAACACGATCGCGTTTGCCAGACACCCTGGTGGGGGAGCGGATCACGGGCGCGCGAAGGTTCGGCAAGCTCGTGGCGGTCGCGTTCGGCGGGCAGCACCTCGTGATCTCGCTGGGGCGGCACGGCTGGGCGCGATGGGGTGGAGAAGAACTCGCATCGGAGGCGCCCCCGGCACTCGCCCTGCTCGACTTCGACGACGGCACGCAGCTGGAACTCACGGATGCCGGTGGCTGGGTCTCGCTCGGCACCTGGGTGGTGGACGATCCGCTCGATGTCTCAAGCGTTGCGTCGCTCGGTCCCGACCCCGCGCACTCCAGCTATACGCGCGCCGACTTCGACCGCGCCTTCGCCGGCCGGCGCAAGCAACTCAAGGCCATCCTCGAGGAGCAGAAGTCCATCGCAGGTATCGGCAATGCCTACTCCGACGAGATCCTGTTCGAGGCGCGGCTCAGCCCTGTCGCCCACGCTGCGGGCCTCGACGATGCGCAGCTCGTTCGGCTCTTCGAGCAGACGACGGGTGTCATCCGCTCGGCCGTCGAGGCCCGCCGTGGAGTTCCTCTCGGGGAGCTGAAGGCGGCGAAGACGGCGGCTATGCGGGTGCACGGACGAACCGGCGAACCGTGCCCGGAATGCGACGGCACGATCAGGGAGTTCGCGTTCGCCGGCACTACAGGCCAGTACTGCCCCGAATGCCAGACGGGCGGCGAGATCCTGCCGGTCTGAGCGGCTCTAGCCCTACTCGACGGTGTCGTCCTCTTCGGGTTCGAACGTCGACTTCTCGCCGCTATGTCCCGCGGCGACTCCGTCGGGGTGGGGCGGGATGGTCCCGTCCTCGCCCAGCCCGTCCGGCTTCTGGGTCGGCTCGCGTCCGGCGTCCCCGGTTGGCGCGCCCGATGTACCCAGCGATTCGGCTCGGTCGTTCTTGTCGTTCATGGGGCATCCTTTCCCAGGTCCGCTCCTCAGGTGGTCTGGCCCTCGTGCTCGCCCTCGCCGAACTCCTCGATCGCCTTCGCGTTGAAGGCGGGCAGGTCGTCGGGCGTCCGGCTCGTGACCAGCCCCTGATCCACGACGACCTCCTCATCCACCCAGTCAGCGCCCGCATTCAGCAGATCCGTCTTCAGGCTCCGATAGCTCGTCATGCGTCGGCCGTCGACCACGCCCGCCTCGATCAACGTCCACGGTGCGTGGCAGATCGCGGCGACCGGCTTGTGCTCTTCGAAGAATCCCTTGGCGAACCCCACAGACGCCTCGTCCATGCGTAGATGGTCGGCGTTCACCACTCCACCCGGCATCACGAGAGCGTCGAAATCGGATGCCCGCACCTGCGACGGCGAGGCATCCACCGTCTGCTCGTGCCCGTTCTTGCCCTTGATGGAGCGGGCCTCCGGAGAGACCATCGTCAGAGTGGCGCCTGCGCCCTGCAGGGCTTGCCAAGGAGAGGTCAGTTCGGCGTCTTCGTATCCGTTGGTCGCCAGGAAGGCGACCTTCTTACCGTTCAGCTCTCCGCTCATGCTGCCGACGATATTGCGGCCTCTGTAGGCACCCGCAGGGGTTGACAGCCTAAGTGCTCGAAGCGGGCCGAACCCGGCGCGTACCCCGGAAGAATGGCGGCGCCAGAATGCCGACACCGGACCAGGAGGCGATCGCCAGGCACGCGACGGCGACTCGAGCAGCACTTGCGCCGCTGGCAGACTGATCCCATGCCCGACGCCCTGTTCGACGACCCTCGCTTCGCCGGGCTTTACGACCCGCTCGATCCGGACCGCAGCGACCTCGACGCTTACGTCGCCATGGCACACGAGTTCGAGGCACGTACGGTGCTCGACGTGGGATGCGGGACCGGCACCTTCGCGTGCCTGCTCGCGTCGGCTGGATTCGACGTCGTCGGCGTCGACCCGGCGGGGGCGTCTCTCGATGTCGCCCGAGGAAAACCGCACGCCGACAAGGTGCGCTGGATTCATGGCGATGCGACCACGTTGCCGGAGCTCACGGTCGACATCGCCTTCATGACCGGCAATGTCGCCCAGGTGTTCCTCACCGATGAGGAGTGGCGGGCGACGCTCGAAGGCATCCGTGGCGCGCTGCATCCCGCTGGCAGGTTGGTTTTCGAGACCAGAGACCCGGCGCGCGAAGCGTGGCTGGAGTGGACCCGCGACCGCACCTACATCGACACGGAGGTCGAAGGCGTCGGCCGGGTGCGCACGTGGACCGAACCGAAGGAGGCGGCGCTTCCACTCGTCACCTTCGCGGACACGCTCATCCTTCCCGACGGAGAAACCCTGCACTCAACATCGACGCTGCGCTTCCGGCCACGAGACGAGATCGAGGAGTCCCTGCTCGCGACCGGCTATGAGGTCGTCGATCTACGCGACGCTCCAGACCGGCCAGGCAGGGAGTTCGTGTTCATCGCACGCCCCGTCTGAGAAGCGCGTTGGCGACCTAGTTGTGGACGGCGTGCTCCACACTCATAACCAGGATGACTCGGTCCGCTCGGTCGGCCGGCGGCTGCACCTCGGTGTCGCCGTATCGCCTGCCGAGCCGAACGTAGAACTCGCCTTCGAGGTCAGGGACGACGTCGACGAGGCGGCCGCGCACCTCGAGATACCGATAGAAGTCGCCCTCGGGAACGACCGCAAGGCTCATCGACTGGTTGTGCTGAAGGTTGCGGTACTTCTGGCGCTTCGTCGTGTGCGTGAAGCGGATGTGCTCGCCGTCGAACTCGAACCACATCGGATTCACCTGCACAGTGTCGTCCGGCCGGATCGTGCCGAGGAACCCGAAGTTCGGCTCCGTGAGCAGGTGCACCAACTCGGCGGGAATGATGTCGGATGCCGTCATGCACCCCATCTTGGCCGAGCCTGCACGAGCACGCAGGCCGCTTCAGCGATCAGGGAGCGGGTGCCGGCCTGGTCATGGCTTGAACGCTACGCCGTGCACGGCCCGCACTGCCTCGGCCAGTGCATCGGCCACCCGCTCGAGGTCCGCCGCGGAGGCATGCGTCCAGCTGAAGCGCACGGCGGTGGTAGCGACATCGCCAGGGAACCCGAGCGCCGTGAGCACGTGGGATGGCTCGTCGCGGCCGGCAGCGCACGCGGAGCCACTTGACGCCACGATCCCGCGGCGCTCCAGCTCGAGCAGCACAGTCTCGCCGTTAATGCCGTCGATCACGAAAGAAGCGTGTCCGGAGATGCGCTGTTTCGGGTGCCCGGTGAGTCTCGTTCCCGGTACGTGCGCGAGCACCGCCTCAATGAAACTCACGGTATTCGCGTCGGGCGTCGTCTTGGTTCCCTCGGCCTCGTCGCCCGCTCCGGCCCGCCGTTCACGCTCGGCCGCATCCAGCGCTGTGGCGAGTGCGACGGCGAATGCGACGTTCTCGGTCCCGGAGCGGCGTCCTCGTTCCTGCCCGCCACCGTGAAGCACGGCTTCCAGCTGGATGGCGCCGCGCACGAACACCGCACCCGAGCCCTTGGGCGCACCCACCTTGTGACCCGAGAACGAAAGCGCGTCAACTCCAAGCGCCCGCACGTCGAGCGGCAGACGGCCTGCCGCCTGCACGGCGTCCGTGTGGAACCGGGCTCCCACTGCGTGCGCCGCGGCCGCGAGCTGCGGAACGGGCTGCACCGTACCGATCTCGTTGTTCGCGTACGCCACCGAGACGAGCGTGGTATCGGGGTGCAGCACGGATGCCAGCGCTTCCGGCCGCACCAGTCCCTGCTCGTCCAACGGCACGAGGTCGATCTCGAAACCGTGCATCCGCCGCAGGTAGTCCACCGATTCCAGCACGGCCTCGTGCTCCGTCGCCGCGGTGACGATGTGCCTGCCTCGTGGCTCGCCGAGGGCGATTCCCTTGATCGCCAGGTTGTCGCCCTCGGTGCCGCCTGAGGTGAAGACGACCTCTCCCGCGCGGCAGCCGAGCACTGCGGCGACGCCGGCGCGGGCATCCTTGAGGGCGGCTGCCGCCCGCAGACCGGCATCGTGCGTGCTCGATGGGTTGCCGAACTCGCCCGTGAGGTAGGGCCAGGCGGCCTCGAGCGCGGCACGGCGAACCGGTGTCGTGGCTGCAGCGTCGAGGTAGAGGGTCGGAAGCGATGTCATGGCGGCCTTCAGGCACTCAGTCGAGGGGAGCGATGTCCACGTCGAGGCCGATGTCGAGCGAGCGCACGCTGTGGGTGAGCGCGCCGACCGAGACGATGTCGACCCCGGTGGATGCGATCGCCTTCACCGTGTCGAGGTTGACGTTGCCGCTCGCCTCGACGATGGCCCGGCCGCCAACAAGGGCGACTCCAGCCCGCAACTCGTCGACCGTGAAGTTGTCGAGCATGATGGTGTCGACGCCTCCTGCCAACACGGGCTCGATCTGGTCCATGCGGTCCACCTCCACCTCAAGATGCGTCGTGTGACCGAGTCGCTCCCGCACGGAACGGATGGCCTCGGTCACCGAGAGGCCGCCAGCGGTGAGCACCGCGAGGTGATTGTCCTTGGCCATGACCGCATCGGACAGGGAGTTGCGGTGGTTGCGGCCGCCGCCGCAGACCACGGCGTGGCGCTCGAGTGCGCGCAGCCCGGGTGTCGTCTTTCGGGTGTCAACGATGCGGGCCCGCGTGCCCGCGGTCGATTCCACGTAGCGCGACGTCAGGGTGGCGATGCCGCTCATGCGCTGCACGAGATTCAGGGCGACGCGCTCGCCGCGCAGGATCGCCCGTGCGGCGCCCTCGACCGTCGCCAGCGTGTCCCCGGTCTCGAACCGTCCGCCTTCGGCCACCTCGAGGCTCACGGAGAGCCGAGGATCCACGGCGTGCATCGTGCGAACCAGCACCTGGCCGCCGGAGAACACGCCGGGTTCACGAGCCACGAGGCGAGCGGATGCCGTCGCGTCCGCCGGTATGAACAGCTCGCTCGTGATGTCGCCCCACGGCGCATCCTCGTCGAGCGCTGCAAGAACGACGCGGTCGATGATCTGCTGGGTCAGCACGCGGCCACCACCTCCGAAACGAGGCCCTCCCGGGCCAGCTGCCGGGTCGCGCGAATGGCGATCTCCCCGGACCTATTGATGACGACGCTGTGTGCCGGCTCGTGCGACGGGACGGGGAAGTCGCTGCGGAAGTGCGCCCCGCGCGACTCGCGACGGGCAGCGGCCGAATGCACCACAAGCGTCGCAAGCAGAAGCAGGTTCCGGTCCTCATGCTCCGCGATCGTCTGGGTTCCACCGTGCGCGTCGAGCGCGGATACGCCTGCCTTGGAAACGCGTCGACCAAAGCCGTCGAGCACAGCTGAGGCCTCGCGCAGGCCGGCTTCGTCGCGGTCCAGGCCGGCGTGACGCCACATCGTCTCCTGCAGCTCCGTTCGAACCCGGGAGATCGCCGCAGGTGCAGGCTTCGCCGGGGTGCTGCGATCCCGTGCCGATGCGTTCGCCGTGCCGGCATCGACGCGCTGCGCCTGCCGCTCGGACCGCTCGGCACCGTGTTCGAGCACGTCCTCGAGCGGAGACCGTGGAAGGTCCGACGCGGACAGCGCGTCCGCCGCTCGCGCGGCGAACACGAGCCCCTCGAGGAGCGAGTTCGATGCCAGCCTGTTGGCTCCCTGAACCCCGGTGCAGGCAACCTCGCCGATTGCGAACAGGCCGGGCAGGCTCGTGCGAGCCCAGGCATCCGTCTTCACACCGCCCATCCAGTAGTGGGCAGCAGTCATCACCGGGATCGGCTCGCGAGCCCAGTCCAGTCCGGCCGCCTGGCATGCCGCCTGGATGGTCGGAAACCGACGCGCGAGAAAGGCACGGCCGAGCCCCGTGGCGTCGAGCAGCACGGGAGCGCCCTGGTTCTGCATCTGCCGTGCGATCGCGCGTGCCACGATGTCGCGCGGCGCCAGCTCGGCGTCACGATGCACGCCGGGCATGAAGCGGTAGCCCGCGGTGTCCAGGAGAACGGCGCCCTCACCGCGAACAGCCTCAGAAACGAGCGTGCCGCCTGGCACGGCAAGCGCCGTCGGATGGAATTGGTAGAACTCGAGATCGGCGAGCTCGGCGCCCGCGCGCCACGCGGCCGCCACCCCGTCGCCCGTCGCCACGGCCGGATTCGTGGTGTGCGAATAGAGCCGCCCTGCGCCGCCGCTGGCGAGCACGACCGCCTCGGCGGCCAGCATTCCTGAGCTCCCGCCCTCGTCGATCGTGCGAACCCCGACGACGCGGCCGTCGTCCACCACGAGGTCGACGAGCATGGTGTGCTCGAGAACCCGTGCGCCGGATGCCCGCACCCGCTGCGCGAGCGTGAGCTCGATCGCTCGTCCGGTCGCGTCCCCTCCGGCGTGGAGCACCCGCGAGCGCGAGTGCGCCGCCTCGAGGCCACGAGCGAGCGCTCGGCCGTCGCGGTCGAACGGCACACCGAAGTGCACGAGCTCGCGTACGAGATCAGGACCCTCCGAGCAGAGGATGCGCACGGCATCCTCGTCACCGAGCCCGGCTCCGGCGCGGAGCGTGTCTGCAACGTGCAGCTCGACGCTGTCATCGTCGAAAAGCGCCGCAGCGATGCCGCCCTGTGCGTACAGGGTGTTGCTCTCCTCGAGCGCTCCCTTCGTGAGCAGCGTCACGTCGGCGAAGGACGAAACGCGCAGAGCTGCCGTGAGACCCGCTATACCGCTTCCGACGATGACGACCCGCGGCGCTGCCGCGACCCTCAGCGCCCTCTGGGAATATGCCTGGCCGGGCATATCACGCCGCCATCGTGGTGTCTGGGCGCGCTGCGAGCATCCGCTCCAGCGCCACGCGGGCGTGTGAGGCGGTTGCGTCGTCGACACGTACCTGGTTCACGACTTTTCCGTCGACGAGCGACTCGAGAACCCAGGCGAGGTAACCGGGGTGGATGCGGTACATCGTCGAGCACGGGCACACCACCGAGTCGAGGCAGAAGATGGTGTGCTGCGGGTACTCCGCCGCCAGACGCTGGACGAGGTTGATCTCGGTGCCGATCGCGAACGTCGAGCCCGCGGGCGCAGCCTGGATCGCCTTCACGATGTAGTCAGTAGACCCGTACTCGTCTGCCGCGTCCACGACCTCCATCGAGCATTCTGGATGCACGATCACTCGCACTCCCGGGTGCTCTGCCCTGGCCTGCTCGATCTGCGACACCGTGAACCTCTTGTGCACCGAGCAGAAGCCCTGCCACAGGATCACTTGGGCGTCGAGCAGCTCCTGCGCGCCGTTGCCCCCGAGAGCCTTGCGCGGGTTCCACATCGGCATGCGCTCCACGGGGATCCCCATGGCCTTCGCCGTGTTCCGTCCGAGGTGCTGGTCCGGGAAGAACAGCACGCGCTTGCCGCGTTCGTATGCCCAGCGAAGCACGGTGGCCGCATTCGACGACGTGCAGACGATGCCGCCGTGCCTGCCGCAGAACGCCTTGAGTGCAGCAGAGGAGTTCATGTACGTGACCGGGACCACGGATGCCGTCCCGTCCGCGCCCGTCTCACCCGCGTAGACCTGCATGAGCTGCTCCCAGGCGTCCTCGACCGAGTCGATGTCCGCCATGTCGGCCATGGAGCACCCGGCGGCCAGATTGGGCAGGATCACGCTCTGTTCCGCAGAGGTCAAGATGTCGGCGGTCTCGGCCATGAAGTGCACGCCGCAGAAGACGATCGCCTCTGCTTCAGGATGCGCCTTGGCCGCGTTGGCCAGTTGGAAGGAGTCGCCGACGAAGTCCGCGAACTGCACGACCTCGTCACGCTGATAGAAATGACCGAGCACCATGACACGCTCCCCGAGCGTGTGCTTCGCGACTCGGATGCGATCGGCGAGCTCCTGCGCGGATGCATCGCGGTATTGCTGCGGCAACTCGCCCTGGGTCGGAGAATCTTCCGGGATCGGGTCGGCCATGGATGCGCCGGGACCGTACCCGGGCATCCCCAGGTCGAATGCCCACGGAGCTTCGACGAGCTCGGGCGTGCAGGTCTCGCCTGACTCTTCACCCGACTCGATGAGCCGGATGGTGGTGTCGACGGAGGCGGTCAGTGTCATGAGATGCCTTCTCTGCTGTAGTGCCACTGCTGTTGTTCGACTTCTGTTGTGCGGAATTCCGGTCGTGCCGGAGGGCTCGACACGGCTCAGGGTGGCGGGAGCGGGCCGTTGTCTGCGAGGTCTACCGACGCGTCGTAGCGATAGAGCTTCGGTGGGCGGTGGCGTGTGCCGGTGAGGCGCTCGCCGGTGTCGACGAGGGCGTCGGATGCCTCCATCGCCCTCCGGAAGTTGGCTGGATCAAGGCGCTTGCCGAGCACCGCCTCGTGAACCTCGCGCAGTTGGGCAAGCGTGAACGTCTCACCGAGGAGGGCGTGCGCGATGCGGGAGTACTCCATCTTGTTGCGCAGGCGCCAGAGCGCGTACTCGACGATGAGGTTGTGGTCGAACGCGAGCGGCGGCAACTCGTCGGCCGGGAACCATCTCACGTTCTGGCCGACGGTCGCGCGTGCGGCCTCGCCGGATCCCACCAATGCCCAGTACACGATGGAGACGACGCGGGCAGTGATCGTATCCGGTTCGGCGGTCTCGCCTGGGGAGCGATCGGCATCGCCGAAGGCGTAGAGCTGTTCGAGATAGCGAGGTGCGAGACCCGTGGTGTCTCCCAGGGTGCGCCGTGCGGCATCCGCGAGCCCTTCGGTTACGCGGAGCGGTCCGCCGGGCAATGCCCAGCGGCCCTCGAAGGGCTCACGAATGCGTCGCACGAGTGGCAGCCACAGCCCAGGGAATGCGCCCTGCGCGCCGAACCTGTCGTCGCTGCGGAGCGCGAAGATCACGGTCGACACGGCGAGCTCGACGTGCGCGCCGGATGCCGTCGCACGCGCTGCTGCCGCGTCGGGGGGAGTGTTCGCTTCGGCTGTCATGAGAGTAAAGGTTTGAATGACCTGAAGTCATAATACACCTTCTGGTGCGCATGACCTTAACTCACAACCGGGTGAGCTCAGCCCACTCGGCGCTGGGTCCCGGTGAGGGCTTGCCGCGCCGTGACTCCTAGCTCCACCGTGCACGATAGGCTGAGCGCACAACCGAAGATCGGGCCATACGGTCGATGCGGGAGAGTCCACGTGAGCGCCATTGCGGCGGCGCACGCTGGACACCGAAGGAGCAATCCTCCCCGACAATCTCTCAGGTACCCCTACCGCGTCGAACTGGCCGCTCTGGAGAGCAGACCGCGAATACCCATGCGGTCTCGCCCACGGTGAAAGGTCCGGTACCTATCCGGACCGAATCTCTCAGGCATTCAGTGACAGAGGGGGAGTTCCCGTATCGCGCCGCCTGGCGCGTAACGCGTTCGACGGGTGGACCCAGGTTCTCCCCGCGAAGAGATCGGAGAACTCATGGCCAACGATTCGGCTGAGGCCGTCGCCCCAAGGCTGTCGCCGCTCAACGACGCGCACTCCGCCGCCGGCGCGAGCTTCACGGACTTCGCCGGCTGGCAGATGCCGGTGCGGTATTCGAGCGACCTCGCAGAGCATCATGCCGTGCGCACCGCCGCAGGACTTTTCGACCTCTCGCACATGGCGGAGATCGTCGTGCTCGGGCCGCAGGCTGCCGAAGCGCTGGATTACGCACTCGCGGGCCGGCTCTCAGCCCTGCAGCAGGGCCAGGCGAAGTACAGCCTGCTCCTGAACGAGCGCGGCGGCATCCTCGATGATCTCGTCGTGTACCGCACCGGTGCGGACCGCTACCTGGTCGTGGCGAACGCGGCCAATCGGCAGACGGTGGCCGACGAGCTCGAGAAGCGCGCGGCATCCTTCGACGCAGACGTGTACGACGAGTCGGACGACATCGCCCTCATCGCTATCCAGGGGCCGAGGTCGCTGGAGATACTGCAGAACGTCGAGGCGTTGGGCATCGAGGCGGGCGACGACGTTCCAGAGGACCGCGAGGAGCCTGACGTATCCGAGGCGCTCTCGACGCTGAAGTACTACAGGTCCCTGTCCGGAACGTTCCAGGACCAGCCCGTACTCATCGCGCGCACGGGTTACACCGGCGAAGACGGCTTCGAACTGTACATCGCACCCGACAATGCGCCGGCGCTGTGGGATGCCTTGCTCGAAACGGGCGCAGGCGCGGGCCTCGTCCCAGCAGGGCTCGCCGCGCGCGACACGCTAAGGCTTGAGGCGGGCATGGCGCTCTACGGGCACGAACTGACCCCAGGCATCCTGCCGTCGCAGGCCGGACTTGCACGTGTCGTCGCGCTCGACAAGCCCGGCGACTTCGTGGGGCGCGCAGCCATCGAGAAGGGTGCGCCCGAGGATGCCCGCGTGCTCGTTGGCCTGATCGGCTCGGGCAAGCGTGCGGCTCGCGCCGGCTACTCGCTCTATCCAGGTGAGCCGTCAGGAGGCGAAGCAACCGACGGATCCGCCGGCGTTGACGGCGGCCCGGTCGGGGAGATCACCTCCGGCGTACTGTCACCCACGCTCGGACAACCGATCGCGCTCGCCTACGTCGAACCGCAATACGCAGCGACCGGCACCCGACTCGACGTCGACGTGCGCGGGTCGCGCATCCCGTTCAGCGTCACCACCTTGCCCTTCTACAGCAGAAAGAAGAACTGACATGGCCGTGCCAACAGACCGCCGCTACACCGCCGAGCACGAGTGGGTTCTCTCCGACGGCGACGTCGTCACCGTGGGCATCACCGAGTACGCGGCAGACAAGCTCGGCGACGTGGTCTATGTCGACCTGCCCGGTGCGGGAAGCGACGCGGCGGAGGGCTCCGTGGTGGGCGAGATCGAGTCGACGAAGTCGGTGGGAGAGTTGTTCGCGCCCGTTTCGGGAGAGGTCGTTGAGGCCAACCAGGCGGTCATCGACTCGCCCGAGCTCGTCAACTCGGACCCGTTCGGCGAGGGTTGGCTGCTCAAGGTGCGCGTGTCGGATGCCTCCCGCCTCGAAGATCTGCTCGACGCCGCGGCATACGCGGCCCTGATCGGCGAGCCCGCGTGAGCGCCGCTGACGACGAGAAGGGTCCATTCGGCGGCGGCGCGTTCGGCACAGGCGTCCGCAGCACGTTCGCCGATCGGCACATCGGGCCCGATGAGGATGCGACGCGCAGCATGCTCGATGTGCTCGGCTTCGACTCGGTCGAAGCGCTCGTGCGCACCGCGGTACCCGCAGGCATCCAGCTGCCCGCCGATGTTGAGCTGCCCGGACGCACCCTTCCCGTTCACGGGGTCGGCGAGCGTGAGGCGCTCGCCGAGTTACGCGAACTGGCGTCTCGCAACCGGGTCAACACGTCGTTCCTCGGGCTCGGGTACTACGGAACCATCACGCCGGCTGTCATCCAGCGCAACGTTCTGGAGAATCCGAGCTGGTACACGGCCTACACGCCCTACCAGCCGGAGATCTCACAGGGTCGCCTTGAGGCGCTGATCAACTTCCAGCAGCTGGTGTGCGATTTCACCGGCCTCGACATCGCCAACGCATCGATGCTCGACGAAGGCACAGCTGTCGCCGAGGGGATGCTGCTGGCCAGGCGAGCATCGCGCGCGAAGTCCAACGTGTTCCTGGTCGACAAGGATGCATTCCCGCAGACTCTTGCGATCCTGCGGGGGCGTGCGGCAGCCGTCGGCATCGAACTCGTCGAGCTCGACCTCGCCCCGCTCGGCGAGGAGAGCGGCTCCGCCGTCGACCTTCCCGATGCATTCGGGGCCTTCATCCAGTACCCCGGCGCTTCGGGTCGGGTCTGGAATCCCGGTCCCGTGATCGAGGCAGTGCACGCCGGCGCAGGACTCGCCGTCGTCGCCGCCGACCTGCTCGCCCTCGCGCTCATCAAGGCCCCTGGTGAGCTCGGTGCCGACATCGCGGTGGGCACGAGCCAGCGGTTCGGCGTTCCGATGGGGTTCGGCGGTCCGCACGCCGGCTACATGGCCGTTCGCAACGGCCTAGAGCGTCAGCTTCCGGGACGCCTTGTCGGCGTCAGCCAGGATGCCGTCGGCAGGCCGGCCTACCGCCTCACGCTGCAGACTCGCGAGCAGCACATCCGCCGCGAGAAGGCGACGAGCAACATCTGTACCGCGCAGGTGCTGCTGGCCGTCATGGCGTCGATGTACGGCGTCTATCACGGTCCGCGAGGCATCCGCGCCATCGCGCAGAAGGTGCACTCGGCGGCCGCCGCAGCCGCGCATCGGCTGCAACAGGCCGGTGTCGAGGTAGCGAACGACGCGTTCTTCGACACGATCACCGTACGTGTGCCCGGCCGGGCGCACGAGCTCGCCGGGGTGGCGCACGCCGCTGGACTGCTGATCGGCGCGTCGGACGGCGACACGGTCACGATCGCCTTCGACGAGCTGACGGCGTCCGATGCCACGACGGTCGACCGGTTGCTCGTCGACGTGTTCGGAGTCGAGAGCGGGTACGTGACCTTCCCCGGTGAGGCGTCCGCGATCCCCGAGGCGCTCACCCGCACGAGCGGCTACCTCACGCACCCCGTCTTCAACTCGTATCACTCCGAGACGGCGATGATGCGCTACCTCAAGCTTCTCGCCGATCGGGACTACGCGCTCGACCGGGGCATGATCCCGCTCGGCTCCTGCACCATGAAGCTCAACGCCGCGACCGAGATGGCCGCGGTGACGTGGCCGGAGTTTGCGAACATGCATCCCTTCGCCCCGGCGTCGGATGTCGGCGGTTACCTGGATCTCATCGCTCAGCTCGAGACCTGGCTCGCCGAGCTCACCGGCTACGACACGGTGTCGCTTCAGCCCAACGCGGGCAGCCAGGGAGAGCTTGCCGGACTGCTCGCCATCCGCGGATACCACGACGCCAACGGCGACGATCACCGCACCGTCTGCCTGATTCCGCAGTCCGCCCATGGCACGAACGCGGCCTCTGCGGTGCTTGCGGGAATGCGCGTGGTCGTGGTGGCGACGGATGCGTCGGGCAACGTGGACCTCGACGACCTGCGCGCCAAAGTGGCCGAGCACGCCGCCGAGCTCGCCGCCCTCATGATCACGTACCCGTCGACGCACGGCGTGTACGAGCACGACGTCGTCGAGGTGATCGAGTCCGTCCACGAGGCGGGCGGACAGGTATACATCGACGGCGCGAACCTCAATGCACTGCTCGGCTTCGCCCGTTTCGGCGACTTCGGCGGCGACGTCTCGCACCTGAACCTGCACAAGACGTTCTGCATCCCGCACGGCGGCGGGGGGCCGGGCGTGGGTCCGGTGGCGGCGAAGGCGCATCTGGCGCCGTTTCTTCCGGGACATCCGCTCATGCAGTCGAACGATCACGTCGGCTACGCGCATGCCGGTGCACCGGTATCCGCTGCGCCGTACGGGAGCCCGAGCATCCTTCCGATCTCGTGGGCGTACGTGCGCATGATGGGCGCGAGCGGGCTCGCCAGGGCAACGGGTGTGGCCGTCGTGTCCGCGAACTACATCGCGGCACGCCTGCGCGAGCACTACCCGGTGCTCTACGCGGGCGAGCGAGGGCTCGTTGCGCACGAGTGCATCCTCGACATCCGCCCGCTCACGGATGCCACAGGCGTCACCGTCGACGATGTCGCCAAGCGTCTCATCGACTACGGCTTCCACGCCCCGACCATGAGCTTCCCGGTAGCCGGGACGCTCATGGTCGAACCGACGGAGAGCGAAGACGTCGCAGAGCTCGACCGCTTCATCGAGGCGATGGTCTCGATCAAGGCGGAAGCGGATGCCGTGGGGGCTGAGGTCTTTCCGGCGGACGACAACCCGCTTCGTGGCGCGCCGCACACTGCCGAGTCGGTCGTGGGGGAGTGGACGCACCCGTACTCGCGAGAGCAAGCGGTGTACCCCCTACCGACGCTCGTGCGGAACAAGTACTGGCCTCCTGTGCGCCGCATCGACCAGGCGTGGGGCGACCGCAACCTGTTCTGCGCCTGTCCTCCGCCTGAAGCCTTCGCTTAGCGAAGGCTTCAGGCGGAACCTCCGCTGTGCTTGCTGGCAGGCGCCTACGGCGCGCGAGGCATTCGCTTAGCGAATGCCTCAGGCGGAACCTCCGCTGTGTTTGCTGGCAGGCGTCTACGGCGCGCGAGGCCTTCGCTTAGCGACCACGGTCCGGAGTGCGCGGCTTCAGCCCTTTGACGGCGGGCCGAACACTCCGGGCCAGAGTGCGACCGCGAGCGGGTATCCGACGAACGACACGATGTCGAGCAGGCTGTGCGCCACGACCAACGGGGCCGTGCGTCCCCAGCGGCGGTAGCACCAGCCGAACACGACGCCCATGGCCGCATTGCCGAAGAACGGCCCGATCCCTTGGTAAAGGTGGTAGCTGCCGCGTACGAGCGCAGAGGCCACGATGACCCACCACGAATTCCAGCCCAGCTGTTTCAGCCGGGTGAAGAGGTAGCCCACCATGATGACCTCTTCCTGGAGGGCGGCGCGCACGGCGGACAGCAGCAGCACGGGCACCGTCCACCAGTACGCATCGAGTGGGGACGCCTGCACGTCGACGGTGATCCCCACCGCTCGCCCCAGCGCATAGAGCCCGATGCCCGGCACCCCGATCACCGCGAAGAGCAGTGCACCGCCGCCGAGGTCCCGCAGGGGCCGGGACCAGTCCAGGCCGATGCGCCGGAACCCGGAGCGTGCCGGCCGCCACAAGAGGTAGATCGCCAGAGCCACTGCCATCAGTGAGAACCCGATGTCCAGCACCTGATACGTGAAATCGACCCACTGGTTCGCCGACTGCGACGGATTCAGCTGCGCGCTCTGATCCTTCAGCGGGGTCGGAGCGGCCAGTCGCTGCACGATCGTGAAGATCGAGTACACCGCGGACTGTCCGAGTGAGAGGCCGAGCACGATCGCGACTTCCCACCACAGGCGGGGGCGCAAACGGTGTGCGACGGGCTGCTCGACCGGAAAGGATGCCCGCGCTCGCCGCGCCCCTTCCACCTCGCCCATGTCAGTCATCCTGTCACGGCTCGGAGTTCCTCCGGCCCGCTCAGGAGCCCCGATTCTGAGCGTTTCTCGGCATTGCTCAAATGTTGCAATTCGCGCATGAAATCGTCAGCTTCGAGGAAATCCACGCTTGAAAGCCGCATCGCGGTTACTAGCTCGTAACGGTTCCTGCCGCCAGTTTGGTCCTCAGTGGTGAGGTGTCTATTTTCATTGCTATCTAGCGCATGTCGCAGCCTCCGGTCTGTCATGCGCCAAATTCCCAACCAGGAGGAAAATTGAAGATCACGCGAAAGCGTCTGCGCCCCGTAGTGGGTGCCGTCGCGGTCGCCGCCGCCGTAGGGCTTGTGCTCTCCGGCTGCACGACGAGCACGCCCTCCAGCGAGGCATCGTCCGGCGGAAAGACCATCACGGTCGCCCAGGTCAACGAGGCGTCGTCGTTCAACTACAACACCCCCCAGGGCAACCTGGACACGAACGGCTACATCTGGCAGATGACGCAGCCCCAGTTCTTCACGTTGCAGGGCGACAATTATCAGATCGTCCACAACTCCGATCTCGGCTCGTACAAGAAGCTCAGCAACAGCCCGCTCAAGGTCGAGTACACGCTCAACCCCGACGCCAAGTGGTCAGATGGCGTGCCGATGACAGCTGATGACTTGATGCTCGGCTGGGCGCAGGCGTCGTGCTATTACGACTCCGCGAAGTTCGACGACAAGGGCAACGTCACCACCGGCACGCAGTACTTCACGCTCGCCGCCGGATGCCCCTTCGCAACCAACCTGCCGAAGATCAGCAACAACAACCGTACGATCACGTTCACCTACGACCAGCCCTACGTGGACTGGGAGCTCGTGAGCCCGATCCAGTTCCCCGCTCACGCCACTGCCAAGGAGATCGGGGTCAGCACCAAAGACCTGACGAACGCGTTCCTGAAGACGCCGAAAGGCAACCCGGACAATCCTGCTCCGGCCAATCCGATCATCGAGAAGGCCGCGAAGCTGTTCAACACCGGCTACGACGCGACGGCGCTGCCGAAGGACAAGAACCTTCTGATCTCCGGCGGCCCGCTCGAGGTCTCGGCCTGGACGCCGAAGCAGTCGATGACCTTCGTGCCGAACCCGCAGTACAAGGGATCGCACAAGGTCAAGTTCGGCAAGCTCGTCATCCGCTTCATCGGTGACGCGAATGCCCAGGTCACGGCTCTGCAGAACGGTGAGGTCGACGCGATCCAGCCGCAGGCGTCCGCTGACACGGTGAAGGCCCTGAAGGCTGTTTCAGGTGCACACATCCTGCAAGGCGACCAGGTCGCTTATGACCACCTCGACTTGAACTTCAAGTCTCCGGTGTTCAGCGACCCGACCGTTCGTCAGGCTTTCCTGCTCACGATTCCGCGTCAGGACATCCTGAACTCGATCATCACGCCGATCAACCCGAACGCGAAGGTGCTCGACTCGCAGGTCTTCCTGCCTGGTCAGCAGGGCTACGACCAGTCAGTCAAGAGCAACGGGTCGTCGGCATACGACAAGGTCGACATCGCCAAGGCGAAGCAACTGCTCGCCGGCAAGACGCCTACCGTGAAGATCCTGTACAACACGGGCAACCCGAACCGCGTGGACTCGTTCCAGGCGATTCAGTCTTCGGCAGGCAAGGCAGGCTTCAACGTCGTGGACGGCGGCTCCCCGCAGTGGAGCTCGCTGCTGGCCGGTGGCAACTACGACGCCTCGCTGTTCGGCTGGATCAACCCAGGAGCCGGCAACGCCGCGCTTCCGCAGCTCTTCCAGATCGGCAACGGCGGCAACTACAACAACTACAACGACCAGCAGGCCAGCGATCTGGCCGTGAAGTCGCAGGTCACGCTCGATCCGTCGAAGCTGGAGAGCATCAAGATGCAGATCGATGCCCTCACTTTCAAGGACGCATACGGGCTGCCGCTGTTCCAGTTGCCCGGACTGTTCGCCTACACGGGAAAGGTCAAGGGCATCAAGTACTTCGGCGGCCAGAACGGAATCTTCTGGAACTTCTGGGAGTGGACGAAGTAGGAAAGCCCATCGATTGATCAGCTAAGATCACTCAATCACGCGGGGCGTCGGACCGAAGGGTTCGGCGCCCCGTCGCTGGGCAAGGTCGCTTCGGCGTAGCATCTGGTACGCACTCGGCAACGTCGCCGAACCGACGCGATCGCGCCTCCGGTTAGCAGAGGTTTTCGTTTCCTATGGTGAGTTACATTGCGAGGCGCATCGGCGTCTCGATCCTGATCTTGATAGCCGCGTCGTTCATCATGTACGTGCTCGCGGCGAGTTCCGGTGATCCCCTCCAGGATCTGGAAGGCAGCAATTCCCCGAACAAAACGGCACTGATCGAAGCCCGAGTGCATACCCAGCACCTGGACCTGCCCGCGCCAGTGCGCTGGTTGCTCTGGCTGGGTGGCGTGGGGCGGTGCATCATTCCTGTCGGCGGCGGATGTGACCTGGGTACCACGTTCCAGAACCAGCAGGTCTCTCAGTTGCTGCCCCAGGCGACGGCGTCGACGATTCAGCTCGTCACGGTCGCGTTCGTACTCGCGGTCGTGCTGGGCGTCGCCCTCGGCATCATCACGGCGCTGCGCGCGTACAGCGGATTCGACTACTCGATCACGCTTGTCAGCTTCTTCCTGTTCTCGCTGCCGTCGTTCCTCATCGCGGTGCTGCTCAAGAGCTTCATCGCGCTGGGCTACAACAACTTCCTCGCCGACCCGAGGCTCTCGCCCCTCGCACTCGTGGTGTGGGGCGTCGTCGTCGGCCTCGTCGTGCAGCTGATCATGGGTGGACGATTCCGCAGGCGTCTGGTCGCCTTCCTGATCGCGGGTGCCGTCACGGCTCTCATCCTGTGGTTCATGTCGGCGACCGACTGGTTCGTCAAGCCATCGCTCGGCCCGGTCATCGTGATCATCTTCTGCGCGGCCATCGGGTTCGCCGTCGTGTCGCTGCTTGCCGGCGTCCAGAATCGCAAGGCGCTCATCACCGCGGGCATCAACGTGGCCATCGCCATCGGGTGCTACTTCGGCCTGCAGGGGCTGCTGAACATCTCCAGCGCGGGCACACTCATCATCCTCGGCATCGCAGCCATCGGGATCGGTCTTCTCGTCGGCTACTTCGTCGGCGGCTACGACCGCGGCCTGATGATGCGGATCGGTGCGTTGACGGCCTTCTTCAGCTCGGGCGTCATCGTGCTGGACAGGTTCATGCGCTCGTGGCCGGCGTACATGGACGACACCAACGGACGCCCCCTGGCCACGGTGGGGTCGGGCACGCCGGGGCTCAGCGGTGACGTCTGGATCACGGGGCTCGATACGTTCAGCCACTTCCTGCTGCCGACGCTGAGCCTCCTGGCGATCAGCTTCGCGAGCTACACGCGTTACTCGCGCTCCGGCATGCTCGAGGTGCTCGGGCAGGACTACGTGCGCACAGCTCGCGCAAAGGGCCTGCCGGAGCGCACCGTTATCGTGCGGCACGCGTTCCGCAACATGCTCATCCCGATCACGACACTCGTGGCCACGGATGTCGGAGCCCTTCTGGGTGGGGCGGTCATCACGGAGTACGTCTTCGGCATCAGCGGCATGGGGCAGCTCTTCATCGCGGGCCTCTTCCGCACCGATGTGAACCCGATCATGGGCTACTTCCTCGTGGTGGCGATCACGGCCATCGCGTTCAACTTCCTCGCCGACCTGACCTATTCAGTGCTCGACCCGAGGGTGCGTGTGCGATGACCGGGTCCATGACGCAGGTGCAGGGCGCAGAACTACTGGCCGCGGAGGTGGCTGCATGAGCACGATTCAGGGAAACCTGCCAGAGCCCAGCTTGAACGACGGCGTCGACGTCGCCGAGACCGGTAATGGCGGCAAGAGCCAAAGCCAGGGAAGCATCATCTTCCACCGGTTCCTGAAGAACAAGGTCGCCGTTGCAGCGCTCATCGTCTACGTGGTGATCCTGCTGTTCGCGATCTCGGCAATTGGACTCGGCCCGATCCACGGTTGGTGGCCGTACACGTACAAGGAGCTCAATTCGCAGGTCGATCAGGGTGCCCCCACCCTCAGGCTGTGGCCGTTCAATCTCGGCGCGCATCCGTTCGGCCAGGACCGCATCGGTAAGGATTACTTCGCGCTCACGATGCGGGGCATTCAGAACTCCGTGCTCGTGATGATCGTGCTCGGCGTGTTCGCGACGGCCGTCGGCGTCTTCGTTGGCGCGATCGCGGGCTACTTCCGCGGCTGGGTGGATGCCGTTCTCATGCGCATCACCGACATCTTCATCGTGATCCCCGCCCTCGTGGTCGGCGCTATCGTCGGCCGTACGGCAGGAGGTCTTGGGGCGTTCGGCCTGGCGATGCTGCTCGGGCTCGTCTCTTGGATGGTGATCGCACGTCTCGTGCGCTCGGAGTTCCTAGCGCTACGCGAGCGAGAGTTCGTCGAGGCAGCACGCGTAGCGGGCGCATCGGATGCGCGCATCATCTTCAGGCACATTCTGCCGAACGCCATCGGAGTCATCATCGTCTCCTCGACGCTGTTGATCGCGTCGGCGATTCTGCTGGAGACGGCCATCAGCTATCTCGGCTTCGGCATTAAGCCGCCGGATTCCTCGCTCGGCCTCCTGATCAGCCAGAACCAGAGCGCGTTCAGCACGCGTCCGTGGCTCTTCTGGTGGCCCGCACTCTTCATCGTGCTGCTCGCGCTGTGCGTCAACTTCGTCGGCGATGGCCTGCGTGAGGCGTTCGATCCGCGTCAGCAGCGCTTCAGCCTGCGGCGCACCAAGGAGCCGGAGCCCACCGAGGCGGAAGCCGCGCAGAGCGAGGCGATCGCTGCTGCCGCTCAGTCGGCATCCGGTCCAGGCGCATCCCCGTCGGATTCGGACCGCGACGGCGGCGCCTCGGGCGGCAGGACGGACGCTTGATGACGGCACCGTCCCGGCCACCGCGCATGCGGAGATCGTCAGAAGACGACAACGAGAACACTGGCCACGAGCAGAACGGCGATCAGGCCGTTCAGCCACCAGTGCACTCGGATGCCGACGGGCGTCGTGTCGGCAACACCCGCCTCGATGCGTCCCGCATCGCGCAACCTCGACCAGCGTTCTCTGATGAGGTAGGCGGCCTGTCCCGATTCGCTGGCGATCAGGTCGCCAGGACGGATCGTCCCGTCCGCAGCTACCGGAGCCATCGCGACGCGTCCGCGGTCCTGCCTGCGCTCGGCCATCGCCGCCCCGGTTCTACCCGGCGCGGGCGCGGCCCAGACACTGTAGCGGTGGTCGGGCGTGAAGAGCGTGAGGGCGTATTTGGTGTCGACGTGGATGAGCGCCGGCCACGGCACGCTGATCGTGCGGAAGACGTTGCGAACAACGATGGCGTCGTCGTCGATCTCGAGACCGGGGCGCCACAGGGCGACCCACGTCAGCAGAGCCACGAAGGCGACGGGAACGATCGCGAATACGTCGGGCAGTCCCGCGTGGATCCACACGTAGCCGACGAGCACGAAGGCATCCAGAATCCAGACGAGCACCGCGAGCACGCGGTTGAATCTCGAAACGTACACATCACGGTCGACAGCCGCGGAATCCTGCATGAGTCCATCGTGACAGCATCCGCTCGCGCATCCGTGCAGTTGCCTCCCGCGACCCGGGCGGCAACTCGACTCGCAATCCGGCCTACCGGCCGAGAAGGGGCCGCCGTCTGATGGCACCGGAGAACAACACCCCCGTTCTGCAGGTATCCGACCTTTCCGTGGACTTCGCCGTCGACAACCTCTGGGTTCCCGCGGTCAAGAACCTCAGCTACTCGATCAAGCGCGGCGAGGTCATGGCGCTCGTCGGCGAGTCCGGCTCGGGCAAGAGCGTCAGCTCCATGTCGGTGCTCGACCTGCTGCCGCCCAACAGCCGGGTGAGCGGCTCCGTCAAGCTCAACGGCCGCGAACTGCGCGGACTCTCACCGCAGCAGATGCGCGGCATCAGGGGTAAGGACATCGCGGTCATCTTCCAGGAGCCGATGACGGCGCTCAACCCCGTTCTCACGGTCGGCTTTCAGATCGTGGAGACGCTGCGCATCCACTACGGCATCTCGCCGCACGAGGCCCGCGATCGCGCCATCGAACTGCTTCGGCTCGTCGAACTGCCCGATCCTGCCAAGGCTTTCAACTCCTATCCGCACCAGCTCTCCGGCGGCCAGCGTCAGCGAGCCATGATCGCGCAGTCCATCTCGTGCGACCCCGGACTTCTCATCGCCGACGAGCCGACCACCGCGCTCGACGTCACGGTGCAGGCCGAGATCCTCGACCTGATCCGCAACCTGAGCGACAAGCTCGACTCGGCCGTGTTGCTCATCACGCACGACATGGGTGTGGTCGCCGACCTCGCAGACCACGTGGCCGTCATGCGCCGTGGCGAAGTGGTGGAGGCCGGAACGACGCTGCAGATCTTCCGCGACCCCCAGCATCCGTATACGAAAGCGCTTCTGGATGCCGTGCCTCACCTCGGCCAGGGAGCAGGCAGCGAACAGATCGACGTCACCGTCTCCCTCGCTGCGGCCGCGCTCGGCGAGGACGACACTCCGACGGGTCTGCTCGAGCAGATCCAGCTGAACGAGCGAGCGCTCGAGGAGGCGCACCGGGCTGCGCTGGAATACGAACGCCGTGACAAGGTGCTCGAGTTCAAGAACGTCGTGATCGAGTACCCGGGCCACGGCCGGGTGAAGGCGTTCCGCGCGATCGACGGAGTGGACCTCACCGTGCACAAGGGTGAGGTGATGGGTCTTGTCGGCGAGTCCGGCTCGGGTAAGACCACGCTCGGCCGCGCCGCCATCGGCCTGCTTCCCGTCACCTCTGGTGGGCTCAACGTCACAGGTGTCGACCTGTCCACCTGGAATCGCAAGCTCGTACGCCAGGTGCACAAGAACGCGGGCATCGTCTTCCAGGACCCTGCTTCGTCCCTTAACCCGCGCATGACGATCGGCCAGTCGATCGGCGAGCCGCTGCTCTTGGCCAAGGGGATCAAGGGGCGTGCCCTCGACAAGGAGGTGCGGGCGCTTCTCGACAGCGTCGAGCTGCCCGCCGCGTACAGCACCCGTTACCCGCACGAGCTCTCCGGTGGTCAGAAGCAGCGCGTGGGCATCGCACGTGCCATCTCGCTGCACCCCGACCTGCTGATCGCAGACGAGCCAACGTCGGCGCTCGACGTGTCTGTGCAGGCGACCGTGCTCGACCTCATCAAGAACCTTCAGACCGAGTTCCAGTTCGCGTGCCTGTTCGTGACCCACGACCTCGCCGTCATCGACGTGCTCGCCGACCGCATCGCCGTGATGCACCTCGGCCGCCTCGCCGAGGTCGGGACCCGGGACGAGATCCTTCGCAACCCGCAGGATCCGTACACTCAGCGACTCATCGCGGCAGTTCCGCTTCCCGATCCTGAGGTGCAGCGGGAACGGCGCGAGGTGCGGGCACGCATCCTCGCGGCCGGAAGCGACGAGTACAACAACGCAGCGCTGCATCCTGAGCAGGGCGAGTACGCCCCGCCGCAGCAGTATCCGGCGGCCGAAGGTTACAACGGAGGCGGCGAGGACCCCGAGTCCGACAGGGACCGTCCCCTCGACTGAGCTTCTCGCACGCACCGCCCGTGCGCCGGTCGCCTGAAGCGGCGGACGCACGGGCGTTCAGGGATCCTCCGGTAGACTGATCGACGGGCTCCTTCCGCCCGTTCGTCGTGCCCGCCCGCATCCTGTGCGAGAGGCGGAGCATCCGGCTTCGGCCTGACCGCTGTGACGCGGGCAGGCATCCACTTCATCCCTGCACGCGAGGAATTCACGCCATGGCCATCCGCTCCCGCGACGATCTGCGCAACGTCGCAATCGTCGCCCACGTCGACCACGGCAAGACGACGCTCGTCGACGCCATGCTGAACCAGACGCACTCCTTCGCCGAGCACGCGCACGTCGAAGAGCGCGCCATGGACTCCAACGAGCTGGAGCGCGAGAAGGGCATCACGATCCTCGCCAAGAACACGGCGATCTCGTACAACGGCAAGCATGCGAACGGCACGCCCGTCACGATCAATGTGATCGACACCCCAGGGCACGCCGATTTCGGCGGGGAGGTCGAGCGCGGCCTCTCCATGGTCGACGGGGTCGTGCTGCTCGTGGATGCCAGTGAGGGGCCGCTGCCGCAGACCCGTTTCGTTCTGCGCAAGGCGCTCGAGGCGAAGCTGCCCGTGATCCTCGCCGTGAACAAGACCGACCGGCCGGATGCCCGCATCACCGAGGTCGTGCACGAGAGCCAGGACCTGCTGCTCGGTCTCGCCTCCGACCTCTCCGACGACGTGCCGGACCTCGACCTCGACGCGATCCTCGACGTGCCCGTCGTGTACGCGTCCGGAAAGGCCGGACGAGCCTCCACCAGCGAGCCCGCCAACGGCGAGCTGCCCGACAGCCCCGACCTCGAGCCGCTGTTCGAGGCCATCCTGAAGCACATCCCGGCGCCGACGTACGACGACGAGGCACCGCTCCAGGCGCACGTGACGAACCTGGATGCCTCGCCCTTCCTCGGTCGACTCGCTCTGCTCCGCGTGTTCAACGGCACCATCAGGAAGGGCCAGACCGTGGCCTGGGTGCGGCACGACGGTGACGTGCACAACGTGCGCGTCACCGAGCTGCTCATCACGAAGGCGCTGGACCGTTACCCCGCTGAAAGCGCGGGACCCGGTGACATCGTCGCCGTCGCAGGCTTCGCGGACATCATGATCGGCGACACGCTCGCCGACCCCGAGGACGTGCGTCCCCTGCCGGCCATCCATGTCGACGAGCCCGCCATCTCGATGACGATCGGCACCAACACCTCACCGCTCATGGGCAAGGTGAAGGGCCACAAGCTCACGGCCCGAATGGTGAAGGACCGCCTCGATCGCGAACTGATCGGCAACGTCTCGATCAAGGTTCTCGACATCGGCCGCCCGGATGCCTGGGAGGTGCAGGGTCGCGGCGAACTCGCGCTTGCCATCCTCGTCGAGCAGATGCGCCGAGAGGGCTACGAGCTCACGGTGGGCAAGCCGCAGGTGGTCACGAAGCGCGTCGACGGAAAGATCCACGAGCCGTACGAGCAGCTCACGATCGACGCTCCAGAGGAGTATTTGGGCGCCATCACGCAGCTGCTCGCCTCCCGCAAGGGCCGCATGGAGTCCATGTCGAACCACGGCACCGGGTGGGTGCGCATGGAGTTCATCGTTCCTTCGCGCGGCCTGATCGGATTCCGCACCGAGTTCCTCACGATCACCCGCGGAACCGGAATCTCGAACGGCATCTCGCACGGCTACGACGAGTGGGCCGGCTCGATCGTCACTCGCAGCAACGGCTCTATCGTCGCCGACCGCGCGGGAGTCGTCACCCCGTTCGCGATCATCGCCCTTCAGGAGCGCATGACGTTCTTCGTCAACCCGACGGAAGAGGTCTACGAGGGAATGGTCGTCGGCGAGAACTCGCGTGCCGACGACATGGACGTCAACATCACCAAAGAGAAGAAGCTGACGAACATGCGGCAGTCCACCGCCGACAACTTCGAGTCGATGACGCCGTCCCGCCAGCTGACTCTCGAGGAGTGCCTCGAGTTCGCTCGCGAAGACGAGTGCGTCGAGGTGACGCCGGAGGCGGTACGCATTCGCAAGGTCGAGCTGGATCAGCAGGCCCGTGGGCGCGCGGCGGCACGGCTCAAGCGCGCTTCGCAGGACTGAGCCGCGCCGCGCCATCCTCTCGCGGGCGAGCATTTACCGCTTCCGCCCGTGACACGGCAGAGCCGAGGCGTTACGGTACGGGTGTCGGCTCATACCGGCACCCAGCCCAGGGGGTCATCATGTTCGCGCGTCGTCGTGCCCTGATCGCGGTTCCGCTCACCCTCGCCGTCGCCTTCGGTGCGACGACAGCGCTGTCCGGTTGCAGCGTGCAGAATCTGGTGAAGAACGTCACGCACGGGCACGTCGATCTCGGCGGCAAGTCGGTTCCCGCCGACTTTCCGAAGGGCGTGCCCCTGGTCAAGGGCGACGTGATCTACGGGGCATCCGTCGGGTCGTCGGACGGCAAGATCTGGAACGTCACCATCAAGGTCAGCGGGGCAGACGCCACCGGCGAGATCACGTCGCAGTTCAAGGATGCCGGCTACCAGCAGGACCTCGACAACAAGACGGGCAAGGGCGCCACCGTCTCGTTCACCAAGGATCCGTATTCCGTGCTCGTCGTCATCGCGAAGGACTCGTCGAACGGCTGGGTGGCGAACTACACCGTCACCGAGAAGAAGTGAACGCGCTAAGACGTCACGGTCGAGCCGGCGGCAGAGCTCAGAACAGCTTCTCTGCGAGGTAGTGCCCTGGCTCCGGGGCGGGAGGAACGGCGAAGACGGCGGACCCGATGTGCGAGATGTATTCGTTCAGGCGGTCGTATGAGCCAAGGCGCTTCTGCAGCGTCACGAAATGCGCAGGGTCGTTCATGTACGCGATGAACAGCAGGCCGGCATCCAGCTGACCGTACTGGTTGATGCCGTCCGTGTAGTTGTACGAGCGGCGGAGGATCTTGATGCCTCCGTTGTTCTCGTGGGCCGCGAGTGCGACATGCGAGTTCTGCGCGATGACGTGTTCGCCCCCGGCCGTCTTGGCGAAGTCGGGGGTGTCGAATTCCTTCGTGCCGGTGAGCGGTGCACCCTCGGACTTGCTGCGGCCGAACACCGTCTGCTGATCGCCGATGCGGTCGGCATCCCAGATCTCGATGTTCATCTGGATCTTGCGTGCCACCTGATACGTGCCGCGTGACATCCAGCCGGCATCGTCGCCGAGCCAGACGAAGTCGCGGTATTCGTCGTCCGAGCGTATGTTGCGGGTGCCGTCCTTGAAGCCCATCAGGTTACGCGGTGTCGTCTGGTTGGGTCCAGCGGATGCTCGCCCGAAACCCATGACCGTCCATCTTGTGCTCACGGTTCCCCTGCCCATTCTGGCCAGGTCCCGGATGGCGTGGTACGCCACCTGCGGGTCCTCAGCGCACGCCTGCAGGCTGAGGTCCCCTCCCGTGAGCGCGGACTGAAGGTTGTCGCTCGGGAGGTCGGGCAGACGCTGCAGGAGTCTGGGTCGCTTGGTCTGCAGGCCGAATCGATCGTCGAAGATCCCAGGTCCCAGCCCGAGTGTGACGGTGAGGGCATTCGGGCTGAGGTCGGCGGCCTCTCCGGTGTCTTGTGGCACCGCTCCGGGCCGGTTGGGCTGCACGAGTCCGACCGGCTTGCCCTGCATGAGCTGGGCGATACCGGCCGACCAGCGGGCGAACAGTGACTCGAGGTCGCTCGTCGTGCTCCCCGGGTCCACGTCGAAGGTCATGTAGACGCAGTGCCGCTGTGGTTCGGTGCGGATGCCTGCCTGGTGGCCGCCCCCGTAGAACGGGTGACTCAGGGCTGCGTCGACCGCATCGCCCTGGTCCTTGGGGTCGAGCGCCTGCGCGGCGAGCGTCCCACCCACGCCTGCGAGGGCGCCCACCGCGAGGCCGCCGGCGCCCATGGCGAACAGTCCGCGCCTGCTCACGTGGGATGCAGGGACGGCAGCGGGGGACTGCTGGGCGGCGGGAGCGTCGTCCGGCTGCTGTGTGGCATCCGTCATTGGGCGGTGGCGACCTTCTCGGCGAGCCGGGAGAGTGGATCCTGCAGTGCCTGGACCGCCTGGCTGAGCTTGTTGGCGTCGCTGGCCCTCAACTCGGGCGTGTACGTCTTGTATCCGCCGATCGCGGAGGGATCGCGGTACGTGTCGAGCAATGCCGTCACTTTGCCGAACTGCGTTCGGATCTGAGCCGTGAGACCGGAGTCGATCTTGGTCAGACCGGGCCGGAGGTACTCGAATGCCTGTTGTGAGCCTTCGACGTTCGCGGCGAAGTCGACGAGGTCGGTGTGGCTGTACGCCTCCTCCTCGCCCTTGATCTTCGACGACTGCACCTCTTCGAGCAGCCCGGCAGCACCATTGGCCAGGTCCTCTGGCTTGTACTTCAGAGATTTCGCAAGTCCGGCCAGCGTAGAGACGTTCTTCTGCAGCTCGGCCGCCAGCTGCTTCGTTCCGTCGGTGATGGCGCCGGTCTGCCACAGGTCGCGTTCGATCGCGTGGAAGCCGTGCCAGCCCGCCGCGTCATCGAGGTTCGACGCGCGCATGTCGATGAGGTAGTCGAGGTTGCCCGAGTTGTCGTTGGCCTTCGTGCCAGGCAGCACGAAACCGTCCACGTCGGACTCGATGCGCTCGTAGAACTGCCGCGCTTGTCCGTACGCCTGCTGTGCCCCGGTGAGGTCACCGGCATCCACTGCCGTCTTCAGGGAGTCAACGCCCTGCAGGAGCCCTCCGAGCTGGTCGTCGACGTAGCCCGCGTAGTCCTGCGCACCCTGCTTCAGCAGGGTCTGCACGCTGCCCGTCTTCTGGGAGGATGCCTTTCCGGTCACCGTGAAGTCGATGTTCTCGTCTTTGCCACCTGGGCAGTACAGGCTGTACTTGCCTCCGCCGAGCGTGAGCGTGAAGCTCACGGGGTTCAGCCCAGGCGCGAGATTCTCCTTCTCGCCGATGATCCGCTGGTCGCTCTGCAGCTCGACCTCGGTGATGCCGGTTGCGCTCTCGTTTGCCACCGTGAACGTGATGGGTCCCGCGGGCGCCGAAGCATGGTCGAACGCGCACAGATCGGATGACCCGTCGTTCTTCAGCGTGATCTTCACGTGCGAAGCCCCAGAGGCGGACGGTTTCGCAGCTCCCTGGTCGGTGGCGCATCCGGCAAGAACGAGTGTTGCGCTCGCCACAGCGGCCATCGCCGCCAGGCCTGTACCGAAGCGACGACGCCTACTTGGCTGCATACGTTGAACTCCTGGTGTTCGGGGATGCCGTGCGTTGTGCGGCCGTGCCGGCATCGGTATTAACAGGGCCGGCCACGACGGCCGAGGAGGAACGGTCGCGCACCGGCTCTTCCGGGGAGGCGAGGCCCGTCGCGCGCACCCCACGCCATGCGAGCGCGACCGCCGCGATGGCGAAGACCAGAGGGAGCCACAGTTTCCACAGCATGGCTTCGCGATCGGATGCGTGTGCCCTGGCGATCGAGGCGCTGACGGCTGCAACGTGGCCGGCGTTCACCGACCAGCCGGCGTCGCCGTCGCTCACGGCGAAGGCGCGAGGCGCCGAGAGGCCGCCGCCGGAGATCGCGACCACGGTGCGTGCCGTACTCGAGGCATCCACCAGGCCGTTGTCGCGGGTGTATGCGGTGACGCGCGTCGTGGTCGTCCAGCTGGCGCTGTACGGGCCGGGCGCTCTGCTGGGGTCGATGCCGACCGGAATGCGGTCGCCGCTCAGTTCCACGAGGTCGTCGAGGCTGAGCGTGGTGGGACGGTTCGCAGGGCGGGTCGTCTTGCTCGTCGTCCACACGCGGTCGGCACCCTCGTGGGTCGTCGCCTCTGGCGCACCGAGGCTGTACGCGCCTGCTCCCGACACACGGAGGGACTGGCCTGTGTCGCTGTGCACCAGAGTCGCGGTCGCCCCGTTGCTGAGGGGAGCCGAGGCGGGCACCTGCGAACCGGATCCCAACGGAACCGCGATCGCGAGAACGATGGCGGTGAGCGCGAGCACAGCAGCGGAGCCGAACAGTGTCTTCCGCGCCGCCGACGGCGCCAACCGCCAGCCCTTGGGCCACAGTGAGTACGCGAGCACGGGGATCACATAGAGCAGCCACCCGAGCACCTCGATCACCCGGGGATCGGCAGGGATGCCCAGCACGCCGGTGATCAGCGCGGCCTGAACCGAGCCGGTTGGCGCAAGCCAGCCGAGGTCGACCGTGCGCTGCTGTCCGAAGGTGATCCAGCCTGCCTCGTGCCCGGTGCGCAGCGTTGCGACGACGAGCCCCGCCGCGACGAACACCAGGAACACGCCCGTGACGGTGAAGAACCGGGAAAGGTTGAGCTTGACGCCGCCGGTGTAGAGCCCGATCCCGATGACGACGGCGCCAACAATTCCGATCACCGCACCAAGTGCTGCTGCCCCAGAGCTGGTGGATGCCTGGAACGTGGCGAGCAGGAACACCGAGGTCTCGAATCCCTCCTTGAGCACGGCGAGGAAGGCCATGCCGGCAAGAGCCCACGTCGTGCCGGAGCCGAGCGCCGCCGCGGCTTCCCGTTCGAGCTCCTTCTTCATGCCGCGGGAGTGCTTTTTCATCCAGACGATCATGGTGGTGACGAAGACCACGGCGACCGCGCCGATGATGGTCTCCATGCCCTCCTGGGCGGCCTGGGGAAGGCCGGCCTCGATGGCCTGCAGAACGACTCCGACCGCGATGCTGAGCCCGATGGCCGTGCAGACGCCTATCCACATCGGGCGCATGGATGCCCCGTTGCGCTTCAGGAACGCGGCGATGATGCCGACGATCAGCGCTGCCTCGAGGCCTTCGCGAAGACCGATCACCAGGGTTGCGAGCACAGGGGAGCCTTCAGGGGAGGAGGGGATTCGGGGGAATTCGGTAAGGCTAACCTTACCTGCATCGACTGTATCCGCGAAGGGGCCGCGGTGTCCACTCGGGAGCTCGACGCCCGTGGACCAGGTCAGGTTCACGCCCGCCGCCCCGTCAGCTCGACGCCGACCCCGGCGGCTCGCAGCACTCCGCCCGGCAGCGACCACTCAATAGGATGTGAGCATGCTCGTGCGCCTGCTGACCGCCGTTCTGCTCGGCCTCGTCGGCATCGTGTTCGGAGCCCTCGGCACACTGGTGCACACGGCGACCGTGGGCACTTTGCATCTGCCCTGGGGCATCGTGGTGGCGCTGGCCGCACTCGGATGCCTGCTGGCGGGCATCCGGTTGCTCAGCACGGGCAGGCTGTACACGGTGTGCGCAGCGCTCGGAGCCCTGATCGCGATCGGCGTTCTCTCGCAGAAGAGCTTCGGCGGGTCGGTGCTCATCACCGACAGCGCGATCGGCTGGACCTGGATGGGCGGCACCCTCGCGATCGCTCTTCTGGTGGTCGGGTGGCCTCGGTTCGCCGCTCGCCCGCGGGCATCCTGAGCGTGCAGGCAATTCCGTTGCATCGTCCGTCACGCGGTGTCACGGGGCGTCACGAGCTGTAAACCGCCGTCGTAGACTTGCATGGCGCTCAAGAGAGCCCGAGAGGAGCCAGCCCACGTGACCTATGTCATCGCTCTGCCGTGTGTGGATGTGAAAGACCGCGCATGCGTCGACGAATGCCCGGTGGACTGCATTTACGAGGGTGAGCGCTCGCTGTACATCCACCCGGACGAGTGCGTGGACTGCGGTGCATGCGAGCCGGTGTGCCCTGTCGAGGCCATCTACTACGAGGACGACCTGCCAGAGGTCTGGAGCGACTACTACCGGGCGAACGTGGAGTTCTTCGACGACATCGGATCGCCGGGCGGCGCAGCGAAGGTCGGCGTGATCCCGAAGGACCACCCCCTGGTGGCAGCGCTTCCGCCGCAGAGCCACTGACCGGCCGGGCCAACCGTGTCCCGTCCGGATCTGCCCGACTACCCATGGGATCAGGTCGCCCCGTTCGCCGAGCGTGCCCGCAGGCATCCGGGCGGCATCGTCGACCTGTCGATCGGGTCACCGGTCGACCCGACACCTGAGTCCGTGCGCAGAGCACTGGCGGAGGCGACGGATGCCCACGCCTACCCGCAGACGGCCGGGACGGCCGAGCTGCGAGATGCCATCTCGTCGTGGTACCTGCGGCGCAGGGGAGTGCCGGGCCTGGCGGCCTCGAATGTGCTGCCCACCATCGGGTCGAAGGAGCTCGTCGCCCTGCTTCCCGTGCTGCTCGGCCTCGGCGAGGGCGATGTCGTCGTGCATCCACGTGCCGCCTATCCGACCTACGCCATCGGCGCGGCCATCGTGCAGGCGCATGCGGTTGCGGCCGACGAACCGGACGAGTGGCCGGAGGGTACGAAGCTCATCTGGCTGAACTCCCCAGGGAATCCGGACGGTCGGGTGCTCGATGAGGCGTTCCTGCGCAGGGCGGTCGAGCGTGCCCGCGAGCTTGGCGCCGTGATCGCGAACGACGAGTGCTACGCCGAACTCGGCTGGGAGGGGCGCTGGGCGACCGAACCGGTGCCGAGCATCCTCGACCCGCGGGTGATCGGCGACGACACGAGCGGCGTTCTCTCGGTGTACTCGCTGAGCAAGCAGTCGAATATGGCCGGGTACCGTGCCGCGTTCCTCGCGGGTGACCGGCAGCTCATCGCGAAGCTGCTGACTGTGCGCAAGCACGCGGGCCTCATGCTGCCTGCCCCGCTGCAGCGGGCGATGGTGGTCGCCTTGGGCGATGACGAGGCCGTTCGGGAGCAGGTGGACAGGTACCGGAGCAGGCGCGAGGTGCTCCTGCCTGCGCTGCGGGCATCGGGGTTCCGTATCGACCACAGCGAGGCCGGCCTCTACCTGTGGGCTACCGCGGGCGAGGATGCCTGGACCACCATGGGCAGGCTGGCGGACGTCGGCATCCTCGCCGGCCCAGGAGTGTTCTACGGCGACTTCTTCCCGCAGCATGTGCGATTCTCGCTCACTGCCACCGACGAGCGAATCGACGCTGCGGCTGAACGGCTCGCCTTGCTCTGAGTGGGCGGCGAGTAGCCGTGACATCGACACCGGATTCACTCTTCGGCCGCGCAGAATGCCCGCTTTTGGCGGGTTTCTCACGCTGAACGGGGGTGCCGTTGGCGGGTACGACAGTGGACCACCTTTGCCCGTAGGCTGTACTGGCACGTTCGTTGGCGCATATTCGTGAGGAGACTCGAGTGAACGCAGGTGGTCACGACGGAGCGGAAGGCGAAACGCGAGCCACTCTGACGTACCCGGGCGGAAGTGCGGAGTTCCCGATCCTGCCCAGCGTGGACGGCGCATCCAGCATCGACATCTCGACGCTCACCAAGCAGACCGGCTTCACCTCGCTCGACTACGGATTCGTCAACACGGCCGCCACGCGCTCTGAGATCACGTACATCGACGGCGAGGCGGGAATCCTGCGCTATCGCGGCTACCCGATCGAGGAACTGGCCGCGAACTCGACTTTTCTCGAGGTCGCGTGGCTGCTCATCCACGGCGAGCTGCCCACCGCCGACGAGCTTGGCGCGTTCGACGAACGCATCCGCAGGCACACGCTGCTGCACGAAGACCTGAGGCGCTTCTTCAGCGCCCTGCCGCACGACGCGCACCCCATGTCCGTGCTCTCCAGCGCGGTCTCGGCACTTGGCACGTTCTACCAGGATTCGCTGAGCATCCACGATCCGGAGGCGGTCGAGCTCTCCACGATCCGTCTGCTGGCAAAGCTGCCCGTCATCGCGGCGTACGCCCACAAGAAGAGCCTCGGGCAGGCCTTCCTTTACCCCGATAACTCGTTGAGCTTCGTCGACAACTTCCTGCGGCTCAACTTCGGCACCATGGCGGAGTCGTACGAGGTCAACCCGACGGTGTCGAGGGCGCTCGAGCGGCTGCTCATCCTCCACGCCGATCATGAGCAGAACGCCTCCACCTCGACGGTGCGCCTCGTCGGGTCGACGCAGGCGAATCTGTTTTCTTCGATCTCTGCCGGAGTCAACGCTCTGTACGGTCCGTTGCACGGCGGCGCCAACGAGGCCGTGCTCGACATGCTCGCCACCATCAGGGACTCAGGCGAGAGCGTGCACCGCTTCGTGGAGCGCGTGAAGAACAAGGAAGACGGCGTTCGCCTGATGGGTTTCGGGCACCGCGTCTACAAGAACTACGACCCGCGCGCCAAGCTCGTCAAGGAGAGCGCGGATGCCGTGCTGCAAGATCTGGGCGTGCACGACCCGCTGCTTGACATCGCGAAGGAACTCGAGCAGATCGCGCTCGACGACGACTACTTCATCCAGCGCAAGCTGTACCCGAACGTCGACTTCTACACGGGCGTGATCTACAAGGCGATGGGCTTCCCCACCCGCATGTTCACCGTGCTGTTTGCGATCGGACGCCTGCCCGGCTGGATCGCGCACTGGCGTGAGCTGAACGCGGACCCGGCTACAAAGATCGGGCGTCCGCAGCAGCTCTACGTGGGTGAGCCCGAGCGAAACTACCCGTCCGAGCGCTAGCACGCCCGGCCTGCCTCGCGGCCGTGCCGGCTACGAGGCGGGCGCCAGCGTCAGGGTGTCCTTGGTGCTCTTCGCGACGGCATCCGGCGTGAACGGCCAGGCACGGGTCTTGTTCAGCTGCCACAGCGTGGTCTGGTCCACGTAGTGCGGGTGGAATGCGTGGCCGGAGTCGCCGGTCAGGTTGATCCAGGTGGACCGGTCGAAGTGCCCGAGGTCGATCACCTGCCGCATGGACGGCACCCAGTTCACGTCGTAGCCCCGCGAAGCGTCCCAGCCCACGGCATCCACAACCGATGAGCCGCCGCCCAACCGGTACGGTCCTCGGTTGAAGAGCCATTCGATCGGCCCGATGCCCGACTCGCCGAAGCTCTGGTTGGTGACCTCGAGCGTGTGGATGTCTCCCCACTTCCACGAGGACATGTCGGGTCCCATGAGCTTCACGGCCTCGTGGTAAGCCTGGTCGGCGGCATAGGCGAACATCTCGTCACGGTTGCCGACACCCAGGTCACCGTCGACCCACCATGACGAGTTCTGCTCCTTGGACAGAGCGCCGACCACCTGGAACCACCTGTCGCCTCCGACGGGTGCAGCACCCGACGGCAGCTTGCGAGCGAACGCGTCGTGCAGCAGGTTTCGCCAGAAGATGTTGAAGTAGGCGGCGGCCGCGCTGTCGGCGTCGTCGTGGTAGTTCCAGTGTGCGAGCAGGTCGACGGCTTTGCGGGTTCCGTCATCGAGGGAAGCGTTCTGCAGCAACGGAACGAGCACGGCCGCGTTCGCGTCGTACGTGTCGGCATCCACCTTGGACATGTCGGCGGACGTGATCTTCTTGCCGGACGCGATCAGCTTCTGCAGGTCGCTCGTGATGCGGTCGGCCCGGTAGCCGGAATCCCAATCCTGCGTGAGGTTGAGCGCGAAGCCCGGCCCCACCGCCGCGTTGTTGGCCGTGACGATGAAGCCGCTCGACGGGTTGTAGACGCTCGGTAGCTGATCGAAGGGGATGTAGCCGCTCCAGCCATACGCGCTCGACCAGCCTGGAGTGATGGTCGTGCCGTCGCCCTGCTTGCGGATCGGGATCGTGCCGGGCGCCTGGTACCCGATGTTTCCCGCGGTGTCTGCGTAGATGAGGTTCTGCGCGGGCACCGCGAACTTGCGGGCGGCATCCCTGAATCCCTGCCAATCGCGCGCCTCGTCGAGAGCGAAGATGGACTGGGCCGTCGTGCCGGGTGTGAGTGCCGTCCACTGCAGCGACAAGGCGTAGTTACCGCCGGGAACATCACCCGTCGGCTTACGGTGGCTCTTGACGATGGTGTCGTAGTCCCCGCCCGTGACTATCGGGCCGTGCACCGTTGAGCGCACCGTGATGGTGACGGGCTTACCGCCTGCCACCTTGATGGTCTCCTTGCGCGTTGTGAACGGCAGCACCTGCCCGTCGTACTCATAGCCCGTACCACTCAGCTTCTCGAGGTAGAGGTCGGCAACGTCCGGACCCAGGTTGGTGAACCCCCATGCGATGCGGTCGTTGTGCCCGATGATCACGCCCGGCAGGCCGGAGAAGCTGAAGCCGGCGACATCGAACGGACACGATGGGCGCACCTGGGAGCAGTGCAGCCCGACTTGGTACCAGATGCTCGGTGCCGCCGGTCCCAGATGCGGATCGTTGGAGAGCATGGGCTTTCCGGTGGCCGTATGCGAGCCGGCGACCACCCAGGAGTTCGAGCCGATGTCATCGCTGTTGATGCCGAGCAGTGCTGGCACCTTCGCAGCGGATGCCTGCACTCGCGTCGCGAGATCGGCGACGTCCTTTGCCGCGGCCTCCGAATCGGAAGCCGTGGCTGCGGCAGTGGTGTCTGCGGTGGGGGACACCGCGGGAGCCACGCGCTGCGGGTTGCCGCCGCCGGCATCCGTGATGGTGGGGTGCGAGGCGTAGGGGTACGTGGGATGCAGTTGCGCGATCTGCTCCGGTGAGAACTTCGTCGCGAGCAGCGCGCGGTCGAGCTCGTCTTCGAGATTGGATCGCAGGTCCCACGCCATGGCCTTCAGCCACGCGACGGAATCTGCGGGCGTCCACTTCTCGGGCTTGTAGCCGGAGTTCTGCAGCCCGAGCACCGCGTACTCCAGGGAGAGGTCGGCTCCCTTGTGGTCGGCGAGGTAGGCGTTCACCCCATCCGCATACGCCTGGTAGTACGAGAGCGAGGTCGCATCCATCTGCTTGACCTCCTGCTCGGCCACGCGTCGCCAGCCGAGCGTGCGGATGAACTCGTCCGTGCCGATCTGGCTCTTGCCGAACAACTCGCTCAGGCGCCCGGCCGTGACGTGCCTGCGGAAGTCCATCTCCCAGAACCGGTCCTGCGCGTGCACGTAGCCCTCGGCGAGAAACAGATCGTGCGCGCTGGATGCCGTGATCTGCGGGATGCCCGCGTCGTCGCGCTGCACCTCCACCTTGGCCTTGAGGCCGGGAACCGACAGAGTGCCCGTCGTCTGCGGGAACGACCTGGTCACCGTCCAGAAGCCCAGAACGCCCACGATCACCGCGAGAGTCACGACGATGGCGAGGAGGATGCCAAGGAACCGCCAGAACGGATGCCTGCGACTCAGGCGCGATGCGTCGGTGCCCACTTCACTCCTTCGTGTCGGCCGTCGCGCTCATCGTATCGGCGGCGGCCGACGCACCGGGGAAGGTCGGCGACCCGCTTAGGCGTGCAAAACGGCGTTCAGCTGGATGCCTTTGCCGCTGCGCTGCAGCACCTCGACCGCGCCCGTGAGCGAATTGCGCCGGAAGAGCAGGTTCGGCACGCCGGAGAGCTCGACGGCCTTGACCGTTTGGGGGCGGCCCGAGGAGTCAGGCGCAGACCCGACGACGACCAGCTTCGTTCCCGCCGTCACGTACAGGCCGGCCTCGACGATGCAGTCGTCTCCGATCGAGATGCCGATGCCGCTGTTCGCGCCGAGCAGCGACCGCTCCCCGATCGACACGCGCTGCGTGCCCCCGCCGGAGAGGGTCCCCATGATCGACGCACCGCCGCCGATGTCCGATCCGTCGCCGACCACGACGCCCTGCGAGATGCGGCCCTCCACCATCGAGGCGCCGAGCGTGCCGGCGTTGTAGTTCACGAAGCCCTCGTGCATGACTGTGGTGCCAGGGGAGAGGTGCGCGCCGAGGCGCACGCGCGAGGCATCCGCTATGCGGACCCGCTGCGGAACGACGTAGTCGAGCAGCCTCGGGAACCTGTCGATGCCGCTCGCCTGAATGCCATCCCGCTGCAGGGCCGGGCGGAGGCGCGCGTAGTCCGCAGGATGCATCGGGCCGGCATTCGTCCACGCCACGATCGGCAGATGCGCGAAGAGACCGTCGAGCTCGATGCTGTTCGGCTGCACCAGAAGGTGGGAGAGCAGATGCAGCCGCAGGTAGGCATCCGGCGTGCTGCCGACCGGTGAGGAAAGGTCGATCTCGATGGCGCGGGCGTCGAGACGCACGTCGCGTCGGGTGTCGGCACCTGTCTGAGCTTCGAGTTCGGCCGGAACGATCCACGGCTCCCGGTCTTTGGGAAGCCGCCCGAGTCGCGGCTGCGGGTACCAGGTGTCGAGGATGGTACCGTCGGCCGCAACGGTGACGAGCCCGTACCCCCAGGCGTGAGACGCGAGTGCACCGCCCGCCTCTGCGGCCTCGAAGTCGGCGGAACGGACGGCGTCGGATTCGGCGGCGGGCATGCATCTAGATTAGTAGCGTGCTTCTGGACCTCACGGCCGGCCCGGTCGACCTCACCCGCGCCATCTGCGACATCGACTCCGTCTCCGGCAACGAGCGCGAGCTGGCGGATGCCATTGAACAGGCCCTCGAGCCGCTGCAGCACCTGAAGGTGACCCGGGTGGGCAACAACGTCGTGGCGAGCACCCATCTCGGACGGGAAAAGCGTGTCGCGATCGCCGGCCACATCGACACGGTTCCGGTCAACGGCAACCTGCCCACCAGCTTCGAGACGATCGACGGCGTCGAATACCTGTGGGGACGCGGCACGGTCGACATGAAGGCCGGGGTCGCCGTGCAGCTGGTGCTCGCGGCAGAGCTCGCTGACCCCCGCTATGACATCACGTGGCTCTGGTACGACAACGAGGAGGTCTCCTCCGAGCTGAACGGATTGCGCCGGCTGTCGGTCGAGCATCCGGAGCTCCTGCTCGCCGACTTCGCCATCCTCGGCGAGCCGACCGGAGCGGGCGTGGAGGGCGGATGCAACGGCACGTTGCGCGTCGACGTGCGCACCACGGGACTGCGGGCGCACTCGGCCCGACCGTGGGTGGGTGACAACGCCATCCACAAGGCAGCGGGCATCCTCAAGACGCTCGCCGACTACACCCCGCGAGAGGTGGAGGTCGATGGGCTGGTCTATCGCGAGGCGCTGAACGCCGTGCTCATCACGGGGGGAGTTGCCACCAACGTCATTCCCGACGAGTGCGTGGTGCACGTCAACTACCGTTTCGCTCCCAGCCGCTCAGGGGAGGAGGCCATCGAGCACCTGAACGAGCTGTTCGGCGAGTACGAGGTCGAGGTGGTCGATCTCGCAGAGGGCGCCCGGCCGGGGCTCGACACGTCGTTCGCGCAGGACTTCCTCGCAGCGGTCGGCGCGACGCCACGGCCGAAGTACGGCTGGACGGATGTCGCACGGTTCTCCGCCCTCGGCATCCCCGCGGTCAACTACGGGCCGGGCGATCCACTCAAGGCGCACGCCGATGACGAGCGGGTCGCGCTGGCGGAGATCGAGGCGTGCGAACGGGGACTGCGGCGCTGGCTCAGCCGGTGACAGCCGTCGGCACCGCTCATCGGGCGGGCGGGATGCTCTCGCCCGGCATCCGCGTGCGCTACCGGCTCACCCCCTGGTGGGTCAAGGTGGTGGTCGTCTACCTGCTCGCCCGGCTGGTGACGACGGTCATGCTTCTGGTGCTTGCCAGCGTTCAGGGCCCGAACCCGTGGACGGGTGCGCAGCCCGGATACTTCGACTACTCGTCCATCTGGGACGGCCGCTGGTACGACATTGTTGCAGAGGCGGGTTATCCGAAGACGCTGCCGCTCGGCACAGACGGCACGGTGCAGCAGAACGCGTGGGCGTTCCTGCCCGCATATCCGTTCCTGGTGCGTGCGGTCATGACGGTGACGTTCCTACCGTGGTCGCCGGCCGCCGTTCTGGTGTCATTCGGTTTCGGACTCGGCGCGGCCCTGCTGTTCCACCGGTTGCTCGCGCTTCGTCTGTCCTCCTCGACTGCGCTGTTCGCGACGGTCCTGTTCAGCGCCGGCCCCACGTCGCCGCTCTTCCAGGTGGCCTACGCCGAGTCGATGTATCTGTTCTTCCTGATGCTGGCCCTCTACCTGCTGCTGAAACGCAGGTACTGGTGGATGCTCGCACCCATCCTCGCGATGGCGTTCACGCGTCCCAGCGGACTCGCCTTCGCGCTCGCCATGGGCTTCCACGTCGTGTACAGGTGGGTGACGCGTCGACGCGACCCGTTCCCGGTTGCCGAGCGCGTGGCATCCGTCGTCCTCACGCTCGTGGCCGGGCTCTCGGGCATCGCCTGGCCGGTGATCGCCGGCTGGGTCACGGGGGTTCCGGATGCCTACACAGCGACCGAGCTCTCGTGGCGCGCCGACTACATCGGCGCAAGCCATCTGCTGCCGTTCGCGCCCTGGTTCCAGGCCGTGGACTGGTGGTTCTCGGTGTGGCTGCGCGTTCCGCCGTGGCTGGGCATCCTCACGCTCGTCCTCATCCTCGCGCTGTTCGCGATCTGGATGTTCGCGCCGTCCGTGCGCCGGCTCGGGGTCGATCTGCGGTTCTGGATCATCGCATACGCGTTGTACCTTCTCGCGGTGTTCTTTCCGCAGTCGAGCACGTTCCGGCTGCTAGCACCGATGTCGCCGTTGGCCGGCGCGCTCGCTCAGCCGACGAGCCGCGTCTATCGCATCGCTGCTGTGGTTGCCTGCATCGTGCTCCAGTGGGGCTGGCTGTTGCTCTGCTGGGGGGTGGACGGAGCCGACTGGTCACCACCGTGATCACGCCCCTCCGAAGGCCGCTCGAGCGCCGAACGATGCCCCAGCGCATGCTCAGTCGCGTGTCGCGATTTCCCAGCCGTTCATCAGATGTCGGATAATGGAGAGACATCCACGAAAGGGGAGCTACATGGCGGCCATGAAGCCGAGAACCGGAGACGGACCCATGGAGGCTGTGAAGGAGGGGCGGCTCATCATCGTGCGCGTCCCCCTCGAAGGTGGTGGCCGGCTCGTCGTCTCGGTCAATGACGCCGAGGCTCGAGAGCTTCACGACGTGCTCGGCGCGGTCATCTCGGGCAGCTGACGCCCCGCAACCAAGCACAACCGACGAGAGCGGATGCCTTAGGGCATCCGCTCTCGTTCGTCCTTGCCGCGGCGATGGCTTTTGCGGCGGCCAGTGGCCGGCATGGGCAGTCCGGTCAGGCGCCCAGTTTGGTGATCTGAAGGAGCCCGTCGCCGACGGTGCTGAGTGCGCTCACCACTGCCGGTGAGGCTGCGATCTCGGTGACGAGGGAACGGAAACCGGTGGTGACCTCGTCGCGCTGCGCCGGGTCGGCGACTCGGCCTTTCCACAGAGCGTGAGCGACGAGAACCGTTCCGCCCGGGCGGGCGAGGCGCAGCGCGTGCTCCACGTACTCGATGACGCCTGCCGGATCGGCGTCGACGAAGACGATGTCGTATGCGTTCTCGTTCATGCGAGGCAGCACGTCTCGGGCTCGCCCGGTGATGAGACGAACCCTGGCGGGCTGGATGCCCGCATCGGTGAAGTTGGTGCGCGCGTTGTGCAGGTGGTCGGCTTCCACGTCGATCGACGTCAGCGTGGCCGAGCCGGCACCCTGCAGCAGCCAAAGGCCGGAGACCCCGACACCCGTGCCGACCTCGAGGATGCTGGTGGCCTGCGACGCAGCCGCGATCACGGCTGCCTGCGCGCCGACGGCGGGCGAGACCGGCTCGATGCCGAGCTCGAGGGACTGCGCCCTGGCGGCCTGCACGACGGGTGACTCCAAGACGATGTCGTCCGCGAACTTCCAGCTCTGATCGTGTTGAGACACTGACCTTCCTTCCTCGCGCTCAACAATACGGCCAGCCGGCAGCCGGGCCCGGCTGCCGCGCCAGGCCGCCTCGGCAGGCTTCGCACCGCGACGAACGTGCTTGCGCACTGCGGACGACCCCCAAGTCCGCAGGTAACGAGATGCGCACCAGTGGGCCGACGCACGGTCGCTCGGGTTACTCTGTACGGGTGTTCGGTTTGACCATGGAGAAGCTGGTGATCATCGGGGTGATCGCCGTCTTTCTCGTCGGGCCCAACCGGTTGCCGAAATACGCCGCTCAACTGGGTCAGTGGGCGCGCAATCTGAGGAACATGGCCACCAACGCGACTGAGAAGATGCGCGAGGAACTGGGGCCGGAATTCGACGACGTCGACTGGCGCAAGCTCGACCCAAGGCAGTACGACCCGCGCCGCATCATCCGTGACGCCCTGCTCGACGACGAGCCGGCGCCCACGTTGAGCCGGCCGAGCAAGACGGCGCGCCTCGACGAGGGGGCGCTGCCGCCGTACGACAGCGAAGCGACCTAGCCACTCGCGCCCCGAACCCGTGCCTATACAGGTCTCGGATTGAGCGGACGGCCGGCAAGTCCGCGCGGCCGGCTCGCGAGGCGATCCGCCACGGCCTTGATCGCGATGGACGCCGGATCATTGGGACGCCCGACGACGATGGGCTCGCCCATGTCGCCGCCTTCGCGCAGTGCGATGCTCAGTGGAACGGATGCCAGCAGAGGCACCTCCCGCTCCGCCACCTCGGAAAGTCGCATCGCGACCTCGGCACCACCGCCAGAGCCGAAGAGGTCGAGCACCGTACCATCGGGCTGGGGGAGACCGGCCATGTTCTCGATGACCCCGAAGACGTTCTGCCCGGTCTGCCTCGCCACGATGCCGCTGCGCACCGCGACGTCGGCTGCCGCCGGCTGCGGCGTCGTCACGACGAGTACATCGGCGCCGGGCAGCAGCTGACCCACGGAGATGGCGACATCGCCGGTACCTGGCGGCAGGTCGAGCAGCAGCACGTCCAGGTCGCCGAAGTACACGTCTGTAAGGAACTGCGAGATCGTGCGGTGCAGCATCGGGCCTCGCCACGCTACTGCGGTGGACGAGCCCTGTCCGCGTGCGGGGTCGAGGAACATCCCGATGGAGATGGTCTTCACGCCGAACGCGACAGGCGGCAGGATCATGTCGTCCACTCGGGTGGGCTGCTGCGTCACTCCGTCGTGGGAGAGGCCGAGGATGGCGGGGATCGAGAAGCCGTAGACGTCGGCGTCGACGAGGCCGACCCGGAGTCCCCTCTCGGCGAGGGCAACCGCGAGGTTGGCGGTGATCGTGGACTTGCCCACGCCGCCCTTTCCGCTGGTCACCGCGTACACCCGGGTCAGCGAGTCGGCGGTGAACGGGTTGGTGCGCCCACGCGACCCCCGCAGCCGCTCGGTGAGCGCCGCTCGTTCGGCGGGCGTCATGACGGACACGCTCAGGTCAATCGACGTCACGCCCGATGCGGAGGCGACCGCCTCGCGCACGTCACGTTCGATCGTGTCTGCTGCGGGGCATCCCACGATCGTCAGCTTGATCGCGACGGATGCGCGTCCCGCCCGGTCGACGGACACGTCGCCCACCATGCCGAGCTCGGTAATGGGCCGGCGGATCTCCGGATCGATGACGCGCGCGAGGGCGGCCCGCACCCCTTCTGCTCTGGCCGAATCGGGTGGGGCGGACTCAGCCACGGGAGGACTCGTCGCGCTTCGTGGCGCGGACTCGCTGGGCATCCGGGCCGTCTGATTGGGATGTCTCGTGCGGCTCTTCCCTGTCGCGATCCAGCTCGTCCAGCAGCGAGCGCAACTCGGCCCTGATGAAGTCCTTGGTGGCCATGTCTTTCACCGCCAAACGCAGCGCGACGACCTCCCTGGCCAGGTACTCGGTGTCAGCGAGGTTTCGCTCGGCGCGCTGTCTGTCCTGCTCGATCTGCACGCGGTCGCGGTCGTCCTGCCTGTTCTGCGCGAGCAGGATCAAGGGGGCGGCGTACGACGCCTGCAAGGAAAGGATGAGCGTGAGCAGCGTGAAGTTGGTCGCCGCAGGATCGAACTGCAGCGACCGCGGCATGCCGATATTCCACAGCAGCCAGACGGCCACGAAGACCGTCATGCCGATCAGGAATCCGGATGTACCCATCGCGCGCGCGAACGCCTCCGAGAAACGGCCGAATCTGTCGCCGTCGCTGCGGACGCCGAGACGCAGTACAGGAGTGCGTAGGCCTTTGGGCGCATCCAGTCGTGCGACGGCCCTGTCAACTCGTGCCATTGCTCACCCTCCTTCCCGTGTTGTTGCGCGTGATGCCGGTGCTCAGCGCCTGGCTCTGCCTCCTGGGCAGTTCGTCGTCTTCGTCGTGACTTCGCCAGTCGTCCGGCAGTAGGAAGTCGAGGATGTCGTCAATGGTCACCACCCCGACGAGCCTGTAGTTGTCGTCGACGACCGGCACCGAGACCAGGTTGTAGCTGGCGAGGATGCGCGACACCTCAGCAGCCGAGGTGTTCGCGGTCACCGGTTCGAGGGTCTGGTCGATGATGGTGCCCAGTCGCTCGTGGGGCGGATAGCGGAGCATCCGCTGGAAGTGCACCATGCCGAGGAAGCGACCGGTGGGCGGCTCGTACGGCGGCAAGGTGACGCAGACCGCGGCACCGAGCGCAGGGGCGAGTTCTTGGCGGCGGATCAGCGCGAGACCCTCGGCAACGGTGGCGTCGGCGGAGAGGATGACCGGCTCGGTCGTCATGAGACCGCCCGCCGAGTCGGGCGCGTAGTTGAGCAGCATCCGAACATCGTCTGCTTCTTCGGGCTCCATGAGCTCGAGGAGGTGCTCGCCTCTGTCGCCCGGAAGCTGGGCGATGAGGTCGGCGGCGTCGTCCGGCTGCATCTGATCGAGCACGTCGGCGGCGCGATCGTCGTCGAGCCCGGCAAGGATCTCGACCTGTTCGCTCTCCGGCATCTCCTCGAGCGCGTCGGCGAGTCTGTCGTCGGGCAGTTCGCCTGCGACCTCGAGCCGTCTCCGCTCGGGAAGGTCGAGAAGCGTGCTCGCGAGGTCCGCGGGCTTCAGGTCGGAGTAGGTCGCAATGAGCTGTTCGGCGGACTGCACGCCTCCCTTTGCCGTGCGCTCTCGCACGTCGTTCCAGGTGACGAACGCGGTCGCCCCCTTCGCGAACGGAGATGCGCTCGTCTTGGGTCTGCGTACGAAGAGTTGGGAGATGGACCATTCGCCCGGCGCGGACTGCTCGATGGCGACGTCTTCGATGGTGGCGGGGCCGGATCCGTCGCGGAAGTCCACGGTGCGTCCGAGGACCTCGGCGATGACGCGCACTTCGCCGCCGCGCTGTTCGAATCGGCGCACGTTGATGAGACCGGTCGTGATGATCTGACCTGCGCCGATGCTCGTGACGCGGCCGATCGAGACGAACACGCGGCGTTTTCCGGGAATCTCAACGACGAGCCCGACGACGCGAGGCGGATCGTTCTTGCGATAGACCACCAGCACGTCACGTACCTTGCCCACGCGGTCACCCGCTGGGTCGAAGACCGTGCACCCGGCCAACCGGGCCACGAAGACGCGTGCTGCACTCACAACTAAACCTTAGAGGCGATTGAGGGGAGAGTGCCGGGAGCTTGCTCCTGGCACCGACCCGATTGAGTCTCTGAGCGGCGCAGCCGCGATACGGGCGCGCGCTGGGAGTACCGCGGGAGCTTGCTCCTGGCACCAACCCGATTGAGCCTCTGAGCGGCGCAGGCGCGATACGGGCGATTGCGCGCTGGAGCTGTGAGCGAAGGTCCGGTGGGCCTTCGCCTCGATGCCAGCGCCGAGGCGGCTGTGCCGGCTCGGTCCGAGTACACGGTGCTCGTTCGCGACTTCTCGAGTACCCCGCAGTCCCAGGCTTTGCATACGCTCAGAGCCTCGGGTCTCGCCACCTGGCATGGGACAATGGCCGCATGAGCAGCCAGAGCCCGCTCGACGGGCGTCAGCGCCAGGTTTTCCCGACGGTGCCGAAAGGCGAGGTGGTCGCGACCTTCGAGACGTACCAGGACGCGCAGGGCGCCGTAGACGTTCTGGCGAGGGCCGACTTCCCGGTCGCGCAGGTGTCCATCGTGGGCAGCGACCTGAAGACGGTAGAGCGCGTGACCGGCAGGCTGACCTGGGGCCGCGTCGCTGCCGCGGGGGCTGCATCCGGTGTGTGGCTCGGCATCTTCTTCGGTCTGCTGCTGCTGATCTTCAGCCCGGCGACAAGCTTCGGTGTGCTGCTTGCCGCGCTGCTTCTTGGGGCCGGGTTCGGCATCCTCTTCAGCCTGGTCTCGTATGCCATCACCCGCAGGCGCAGGGACTACACGTCGATGACTCAGGTGCTGGCGACGAGCTATTCGATCATCGTCGACCCCGAGTTGGCGAATAGGGCGCGCAACCTTCTCGGTCAGCAGGGCGTGAGCGGCGCTTCCGCCACCGCGCAGGGCGTGCCGCCAGCCTTCGCGCCGCCGTCGGAACATCCGTCCGACCCGCCTTCGGCGCCGCCGGCACAGGCTCCCGGGCGTCAGGACTCACCCGAGAAGGGGCAGACTCGTTCATCCTCCGCTGAGCCGCCTAGGTACGGCGAGCGGACCGCTGAGCCCACGACGCGAGACGAATCGACGCCGCCATCGGGCGAATAGGTCACGCCTGAGCCCAGTGCGTGAGCTAAGGGACCGCGTTCGGTGACGTTCGCGGTCAGAGGCCGGGCTGAAGGGTTCTATGCCCCGGAGGGCATATGCGTCAGGCCCGCAAGCGTGCGATCCACGCCTCTACGTCGTCTGCGGTGCGCGGAATGGCGACGGAGAGGTTCTCAGCGCCCGTCTCGGTGACGAGGATGTCGTCTTCGATCCGCACACCGATGCCGCGGAACTCCTCCGGCACGGTCAGGTCGTCCGGCTGGAAGTACAGGCCCGGCTCGATGGTGAACGTCATGCCGGCCTCGACCACGCCGTCGATGTAGAACTCGCGGCGTGCCTGTGCGCAGTCGTGCACGTCCAGACCCAGGTGGTGGCTGGTGCCGTGCACCATGTAGCGGCGGTGCTGCTGCTGGTCGGCCTCGAGCGCTTCCTCCGCGCTGACGGGCAGCATGCCCCATGCCGCAACGTGGCGGGCGATGACCTGCATGGCGGTTGCGTGCACCTCGCGGAAACGGATGCCGGGCCGCACGACCGCAAAGGCGGCATCCGCTGCTTCCCGCACGGCCTCGTACACGAGCCTCTGAGTCGGCGAGAATGTGCCGCTGACGGGCAGCGTTCTGGTGATGTCCGCGGTGTAGAGGCTCTCGACCTCCACACCGGCATCGATGAGTACGAGGTCGCCTGGCAGCACCGGGCCGTTGTTGCGAGTCCAGTGCAGGATGCACGCGTGCGGGCCCGCCGCCGCGATCGTGTCGTAGCCGACAGTGTTGCCATCCAGCCGAGCCCTCGCGTTGAAGACGCCCTCGATGATGCGCTCGCCACGCTCGTGCTCCGCGATCCGGGGGAGCTCCCGGACGATGTCGTCGAACCCCTTCGCGGTGGCGGAGACCGCGGCGCGAAGCTCGGCCACCTCCCAAGCGTCCTTGGTGAGACGCAGCTCGGAGAGGTCGCGTGCGAGCTCGGCATCCGACTCGGCAGCGACGCCGTCCGAGTCCCCGGTCCCAGCGCCGCGGTGTGCGTCGAGCTCGGCGGTGATCGCGGGATCCGCGTCCCGCACGATGAGTGTGGAACCATCGGCCGCGTCGAGCGCGTCCCGCAATTCGGCGATGTGCCTCGTCGGCAGCGCGAGGTCTCCGGCAACCTGCTGCAGTGAAGGCCGAGGGCCGATCCAGAACTCCCCGATCTCGGGGTTGGCGTAAAACTCGTCTGAGTCGCGTGCGGCGCGCTCACGGAAGTACAGCGTGGCGTCGTGGCCGTTGCCACCAGGCTCCATGACGAGAACGCTTCCGGGTTCCGTGTCAGCCCCCCACCCGGTGAGCTGGGTGAAGGCCGAGTGGGCGCGGAACGGGTAGTCGGTGTCGTTCGAGCGCTGCTTGAGCCTGCCCGCGGGGACGATCAACCGTTTGCCCGGGTGCCGGGCCGAGATAGCCGCTCGATGTGCTGCGGCAGAAGCCGCGGCATCCCTGGGTTCCGGCAACTCCTCGTCGCGGTCGGCCCAACCGGAGCCGATGTACTCGGCGAAAGCAGACGACGCGGGAGTTGTCGAACGATTCTGAGTCGCACGCGGTTGCGGGGCATCCGTAGCGGATGCGGTCCCGGCTTCGGTCGATGAGGTCGCGGTGTCGGACATCTGTCCATTGTCTCCCTTGCGCCCGCGTGCATGATCCGGGTCGGCGCAGGGACGGGAAGGCCGCGGCAATACGATGGTGGGATGGCCGCCGACCGCCGCGAATTCCGGGCACCGATCGATCTGCACACGCATTCCAGCGTCTCCGACGGCACAGAGTCGCCGGATGAGCTGGTGCGTGCCGCCGCAGGCGCCGGGATCGGAACGGTGGCGCTCACGGATCACGATGCGACGGCCGGGTGGGCGGATGCTTCGGAGGCGGCATCCGAGACGGGAATCACCTTCATCCCGGGCATGGAGCTCTCCACGAGGTACGGCTGGAAGAGCGTGCACATGCTCGCCTACCTATTCGACCCGGCCGATGAGCCGCTCACCGCCGAGCTGGAACGCATCCGCGAGGCACGCCTCAGCCGGGCCGAGACCATGGTCGACCGTCTCGCTGTGGACTACGACCTCAGCTGGGACGACGTTCTCGCGCACACGGCGCCAGGAGCGACCGTGGGCAGGCCGCACATCGCCGACGCGCTTGTCGCGCGCGGTGTCGTGCCCGACAGGTCGGCGGCGTTCGCCACGCTGCTGCATCCGCGGGGCGGATACTACGAGCCGATCTACGCGCCGACCCCGTTGGACGGTGTACGCCTCATCAGGGGTGCAGGCGGGGTACCCGTGCTCGCGCATCCGGCCACCAGGGGGAGAGACGGCATCATTCAGGATGTCTATCTGCAGCGGCTCGTCGATGCCGGTCTGGCCGGCCTAGAGCTGGACCATCGCGAGAACACCGAAGACGGCAAGGCCGCGCTGCGCGAGCTCGCCGCCCGCTACGGGCTGGTGCTCACCGGGTCGAGCGACTACCACGGGGCGGGCAAGCCGAACCGGCTGGGCGAGAACACGACGTCGCCCGAGGCGCTCGAACGCATCCTCGCCCAGTCCGCATACCTCGCGGGCAGCCGCTGACGGCCGCCCGCGGCGGCCTACTGTGCTGCGGCGGCGCCGGACGGACCGCGGCGACGGCGACGGCGACGCTGTGGCGCGGCATTTCCGTCGTGGTGCTGGTGCCCCTGTCCGTCGTGCGTGCCCGCGGCGGCTTTCTCGGTGGCAGGGGAGGCATCCGTTGCAACGGACGGCGCTGCTGAACCGGAGTTCGATCCGGCGGTGGTACGCCTGCGTGAGCGCGACCGGTTCGAGGCCGAAGTGGATGCCTCGCCCGAGCCGCCTGAGCTCTCGCTGTTGCGCGGGCGCTCGGCCTTGACGGGAGGAGTCGCCTTCAAGCGGCCCTTCGCGCCATCGGGAATGTTGAGGTCGCTGTAGAGGTGCGGCGACGAGGAATAGGTTTCCGTCGGCTCCGGCTGTCCGAACTCGAGCGCCCGGTTGATGAGAGCCCACTTGTGCAGGTCGTCCCAGTCCACGAACGTGACCGCGATGCCTGTCTTGTTGGCGCGGCCGGTGCGGCCGACGCGGTGCAGGTAGGCCTTCTCGTCCTCGGGGATGGTGTGGTTGATCACATGCGTGACGTCATCGACATCGATCCCGCGTGCGGCCACATCCGTAGCGATCAGAACGTCGCGTTTGCCTGCACGGAAGGCGTTCATGGCCCGCTCGCGCTGCTCCTGGTTGAGGTCGCCGTGCACTGCGACCGCATTGAAGCCACGGTCGCTGAGTTCTTCGACGAGTTTGGCCGCTGCGCGCTTGGTGCGAGTGAAGATCAGGGTTTTGCCGCGTCCTTCGGCCTGCAGGATGCGCGCGATCACCTCGTCTTTGTCGAGCGCGTGCGCCCGGTAGATGAGGTGCTTGATGTTCGCCTGGGTCAGACCCTCGTCGGGCTCAGAGGCTCGAATATGGATGGGCCTGGACATGAAGCGTCTGGCGAGGGCGACGATGGGCCCTGGCATGGTCGCCGAGAACAGCATGGTGTGGCGTGTCGCGGGGGTGAGCGAGAAGAGCTTCTCGACGTCAGGCAGGAAGCCCAGGTCGAGCATCCTGTCCGCTTCGTCGAGCACCATCTCGCTCACGTGTGAAAGGTCGAGCAGACGTTGGCCTGCAAGGTCGAGCAGGCGGCCCGGCGTGCCGACGATGATCTGCGCACCGGCTTTGATCTGCTCGATCTGACCCTCATAGGCCTTGCCGCCGTAGATCGATGCGATGGTGGTCGGGCGGCCCGAGGTGGCCACCTCGAGGTCCTCCGCGACTTGGATGGCCAACTCGCGGGTCGGAGCGACGATCAGCGCCTTCACGCCTGGCGCGGGATCCGGGCCGAGGCGCTGGATGAGCGGAAGCCCGAAGCCGAAGGTCTTGCCCGTGCCGGTCTTGGCCTGACCGATGATGTCTTGGCCGGAGAGCGCGAGCGGGATCGTCTGCTGTTGGATGGGAAACGGTTCGGTGATGCCCTGTGCGGCGAGTGCCTGCACCATGTCGGCATCGATGTTCAAATCGGAGAACGTCACGTCTTTTCTGCCTGTCGAAGGAGATGAAGCGGATCGAGGCGATCCGCATGGCCGCGCCCGCACGGTTCATCACGTCTTCACAGGGCACGGTGGCCGTCGATCCTGCGCCGACGGCCAGTCCAGTCTATCGGCGACGGAGGCGGGCGCAGGCGAGCTCCCCTCAGGCGAGAGTTGGTGTGCGCGACGAGACTCGTGTCTGTGCGCCATGTCTCGTCGCATACGCCGAGTCTCGCCGCCCAGCGCGCCCATATCGCCGCTGGCGGCTCATGGGCTCAATCGGCTCGGACAGGCGAGCCAGCTCGCCTGTCCGACCCTCAATCGCCCATAGACTTACGTTTCGTGGCTTCCTGGTTCGCGCGCAGATCGGCGCCCGTCGACGCGCCGAAGCTCAAGCCGCGACGTGAACAGGTCGCGGGAACTCGAGTGGACCTGCACGAGATCGCACCCGCGTTGCTTCCGTACCTCGGTCAGGTCGCGTACCTGCAGTTGCAGGCGTTCGAGACGCTCTCCCGAGTCGTGCAGCAGGTGCCGTCGCTCAACAGCAAGGAGATCATCGCGAACGCCGCCGGCGCCGCATTGAGCAGGCATCAGGCCGTCATCGCCGAGATCCGCAGGCGCGACGCGGATCCGGCGGACGTGATGGCGCCGTTCGCGTTGGCCGTCGACGGGTTCCAGGCGATCACCGTCGGACGGAACTGGCAGGAGACCCTGCTCGCCGTCTACGTCACCGACGGCCTGCTCAGCGATTTCTTCATGCGGCTCGCTCAGGGACTCCCAGGCGACGTCGGACCCCGCGCGGCGAGCCTGCTCGGCGCGCAGACCGGGTCGGAGCAGCTTGCAGGCATCCTCGAGGCCGAGATCCACGCCGACGCCACGCTCGGCTCACGTTTAGCGATGTGGGGCAGGCGTCTCGTCGGCGACACACTGCTCGTCGCCAGGTCGGCGCTGAACCTCTCCGGCAATCAGCGTTGGAACGACGAGCGCCTCGATCCCGTGTTCTCCGAGATCATCGGCGCTCACACCCGCAGAATGGACGCTCTCGGGCTCACCGCCTGAAGCCGAGCGGCGCGTGGCCGTGCGAAGGAATCAGGCCTTCGAGGGGACGCCCGCCCGGGTGTAGCGCTCGAGCCGCTGCTTGTCGCCGCGGGAGCGGAGGTTGCCGATCAGAAGGTCGACGACGACCGTGACGATGATGGTGCCGACGAGCGTGATCCACCAGATCCAGCCGCCGTTCCACTTCAACCCGATCCACGTGAGGGCGACCCAGAGCGCCGCAGCGACGCCCGCGCCGAATGCGGGCACGAGCACGCTGCCGTGAGCGTGCCTGTGCGGAAGCGTGTAGCGCGCGATCAGGCCGACGATCGCACCGCCCAGGGTTATGAAGAGTAGCTCCATGGCGGTGCCAGGCTACGCGACGAAGCCCACGCGACGCGATTCCTCGCTGCCGATCTGCACGTACGCGATGCCCGCGGTCGGCACGATGAAGAGGCTGCCGTGATCGTCGCGAAGCTCGAGTGTGGTCGCGGAGCTGCTCAGAGCCGCAGTCACTGCCTCCTCGACCTCTGCCGCCGGCTGATTGGACTCGAAGCTCAACTCACGGGGGGCGTTGACGATGCCGATGCGAATTTCCACGGGATACCTTCCGTTGTCTCGTGCTCGCGGCTGTGCCGCGTGACATCCCGAACCGACAAGGCCGCGGATGCGAGCATCCCGGCCGCACCGATCGGACGTGCCTGTTTCGTTCAGTCACACTACGGCAGCCACCGCGCCCGTTCCGCGACAGTTCACTGACGGCAGAACGGCGCGCTCGGAGACCATCGGGCATCCGCTTCGGGCAGACGCGGCAGGGCAGCCTCGCCGTGTCGGAGGCCGGCCCTATCGTGAACGCCGTGATGCAGAACCGCCCAGTGCCCACCGCGTCGAGCGACCTCGACGGTTCGCAACGGGGCGTGCTCGCGATGGATGCCGCGGCATCCGCTCTCGTCGTCGGTGCACCGGGTACGGGCAAGACCACCACGCTCGTCGAACTCCTCGCCGACCGGGTGCTTCGTCTGGGCTTCGCTCCCGAATCCGTGCTCGCGCTCACGTTCGACAGGGCGAGCGCGACTCGGCTGCGCGATCGCCTGGGGCTGCGCATCGGGGAAGCGGTGAACGGACCGCTTGCGCGCACGGTCTCGTCGCTCGCGTTCGACCTGGTCGCGCAGGCGGCGATCAGGGCCGGCGCGGAACCGCCGACGCTGCTGACGGGGGCCGAGCAGGATGCCGACGTGGCAGCGCTGCTTGCCGGGCATATCGAAGACGGAGTGGGTCCGCACTGGCCGCAGCATCTGGGAGAAGCGGTGCGTGGGCTGCGTTCGTTCCGCACGGAGTTGCGCGAGCTCATGGCGAGAGCCACCGAGCACCGGATGACGTCCGAACGGATACGGAGCCTCGGCCGCCGGCACGGGCACGAGGAATGGGCCGCCGCAGCGGACTTCATCGACGATTACGCGGCATCCATCGCGTCCGCGCGGCCCGACCAGTTGGACTCGGCCGAGCTGGTGCGCTTCGCGGTCGCTGCACTGGAGCGTGGTGAGGTCAGCGATGCGGTCGCGCGTCTGCGACTGGTCGCGGTCGATGACCTGCAGGAGGCCACCGAACTCGGGCTCGCGTTGATCGCCGCGCTGCGGTCACGAGGCGTCGCCGTCGTGGCCTTCGGCGACCCGGATGCCTCGACGAGCGTCTTCCGCGGAGGATCGGCCGATATCGTCTCGCGGTTCGGCGCAGGCCTGCCGACCCACCTGCTTCGGATCGCGCACCGGCAGCCGCCAGCGCTGCGCGAACTGACCCGAAAGGTGACCGAGAAGATCGGCACCGCAGGAGTGGTGGGCCAGCGCGCGGCAGCACCCATGGCGGCACGGCCCGGCAACGACCCGTTGGCGCCCATCATGACGATCGAGGCGCCAACGCCGGCCAGGGAATGGGCGGCAGTCGCTCGCCTGCTGCGCGAGCGGCACCTCATCGACGGCATCCCGTGGTCCCGGCTCGCCGTGGTCGTGCGCTCCGGCGCTCTGATCGACGGGGTGGCGCGAGCTCTGGCAGTGTCGGAGGTCCCTGTGCAGACGGCGGCAGCCACCCTCGCGCTTCGCGACGACCCGGCAGCGCGGGCGCTGCTCGACATCGTCCACCACGGCATCGGGCGCACGCCGCTCGACATCGATGCGGTGACGGCCATGCTGCTCGGTCCGTTCGGCGGCCTCGACCGGCTCGCAGTGCGAAGGCTGCGCGTCGCCCTGCGCACCGAGGAAGTCGCGTCGGGAGGCGACCGAGCGGCAGACGATCTGCTGGTGGAGGCGATCTCTGCTCCTGGCAGGCTCTCGACGATCGACCATCGCATCGCCAGGGAGGCCGACCGACTCGCGCGAGCGCTGGAAGCGGTGCGCGAGGCATCCGTCGCTGGAGCAGGCGTCGAAGAGCTGCTGTGGACGGTGTGGGAGCGCACCGGGGCCGGCATTCGGTGGCGCAAGGCGGCGTCGGGTAGCGGGGTGGCGGCATCCGAGGCTAATCGCAATCTGGATGGCGTGGTGGCACTGTTCACGGCGGCCAAACGGTTCGGGGAGCGCGAACCCGACTCACCGCCCACGGTGTTCCTGACGCGGGTGCTCGACGCGGACGTTCCGGAAGACACGCTGTCCCCGACCCGCACGCCGGAGTCCGTGCTGATCGCAACGCCGTCAGCTGTCGTGGGTCGCGAGTTCGACGTCGTCGTCGTGGCCGGGCTGCAAGATGGGGTCTGGCCCGATCTGCGCGTGCGTGGCACCCTCTTGAACACCGACGCGCTCGTGCGCGCCGCGTCTGGCGAGGCGGATGCCGTGCTCGACGCCCGCAAACAGGTTGCGGCAGACGAGCTGCGCATGTTCGCCGTTGCCATCTCGCGCGCCGCGAGACAAGTCGTGCTCGCCGCGGCATCCGACGACGAGGAATCGCCGAGCGTCCTGTTCGGGCTCGCCCCTCGCGGCACCCCCAGTGTGGACGTCTCCGCACCGGCGCTCACGCTGCGCGGCCTCACGGGACGGTTACGGCGCGAGCTCACCAGGAACGACACCCCGAACGTCGCGAGGCGTGAGGCGGCCTCGGCTCTAGCGGCACTTGCGGAATCGGGCGTGCCTGGTGCCGATCCGGTGCACTGGCACGGACTAGTCGAACCCTCGACGACGGAGCCGCTCTTCGAGGGCGATGAACCGGTGCCGGTCTCGCCTTCGCATATCGAGAACATCGAGGAGTCGCCGCTCGACTGGTTTCTCGACCACATTGCAGGCTCGACCACGAGCACGTCCATGGGCATCGGCACGATCGTGCACTGGGCGATGGAGACGGCTGACGATCCGGACGTCGACGCACTCTTCGCCGCCGTGGAATCACGATGGAACGAGCTCGTGTTCGAAGCGCCCTGGATCGCGGCGCGTGAGAAGCGTGCGGTGCGACGGCTGGTGCAGGGCGTCGCCGAGTACCTGGCCGATGCGCAGCGCGCCGGATCTCGCCTGGTGGCCGCCGAGACCGGATTCCGGCTCGAGGTCGGTCGTGCACAGGTGCACGGCAAGATCGACCGGGTCGAAGCAGATCCCTCGGGAGGGATCACGATCGTGGACCTGAAGACGGGCAGACCGGAGACCAGCGCAGCCAAGCTGGCCGAGATGCCTCAGCTGGGCGTGTACCAGCTGGCATATGCCTCCGGTCAGTTGAACGAGTTGTGCGAGCCGTTCGAACCGCACCGCTCCGCAGGCGCGAAGCTGCTGTACGTGCGTGAAGGGGTGCGCGACAAGTCGTACCGCGAGGGCCGGCAGGAAACACTCGATGAAGCCGGTCTCGACGCGTTCAGGCAGCGTATACGGCAGGCGGCCGAAGCGATCGCCGTCGCAGTTTTCGAGGGAAAGGCCGAGCTGGACGACTTCAAGTACGGCGTCGCGGTGCGCCGTATGCACCGGGTGAAGGCGGTGAGCAGTGACTGACGCCGCGACGGTCGACGACCTGATGGCCGACATACGTGCAAGCGTTTCGGCTGATGCCATAGCCGACGCTCTCGGCGCACATCGGCCCACGGCGGAGCAACGCGCCGTGATCGAGGCGCCGCTCGGGCCCGCCCTCGTCGTAGCCGGCGCGGGCAGTGGCAAGACCGAGACGATGGCGTTCCGTGTGCTCTGGCTTCTCGCCAACAGGCTCGTGGAACCCGGTCGTGTTCTCGGCCTGACGTTCACCCGAAAGGCGGCGGGTGAGTTGCGCGATCGCATCCGTGATCGTGTCGCTCGTCTGGCGCAGGCCGGGCTCATCGAGGAGCCCGACGAATTCGATCCTCCCGTGGTCTCCACCTACAACTCGTTCGCGAACACCGTCTACCGCGACAACGCCCTGCTGCTCGGACGCGAAGGCGATGGGGCGCTGCTTGGCGAGGCATCGGCATGGCAATTGGCCAGGAACGTGGTCGTCTCGAGCAACGACCCTCGCCTGCTCGAGATCGACCAGTCCGTCGACCAGGTCACGCGCGCCGTGCTCGAGCTGGCTCACTCTTTGGCCGAGAACATCGCGGATGCCGAGGATGTCGCAGGCATGGCTCGGGAGTTCGCCCGGTTGGAGGACTTGCCGAACGGTGGCACTGGAGCGTACGTGAAGGAGGTCGTCGAGCCGGCTCGTGCCGTAGGGCAGCTACCGTTGCTGCTCGACCTGGCGAGGGCGTTCGAGCAGGAGAAGCTGCGTCGGGGACTCGTGGAGTACTCCGATCAGGTGGCGTTCGCCCTCCAGATTGTGCAGCGGTCGCCGGAGGTCGGCGAGCGGCTTCGGGAACAGCACTCGGTGGTGCTTCTGGACGAGTACCAGGACACCTCGGTAGTTCAGACCAAGCTGCTCTCCGCCCTCTTCGTAGGCAGGGCGGTGATGGCGGTGGGCGATCCGCACCAGTCCATCTACGGCTGGCGCGGTGCAAGCGCGTCGAATCTCGAGCAGTTCGCGCAAGCGTTCGGTTCCGGTGACGGTGGCGCGGTGCAGCGTTACGGGCTGAGCACGAGCTGGCGCAACGGAATCCGCATTCTGGATGCCGCGAATCGCCTGGTCGAACCGCTGACCGCTCGCTCTCGGGTTGCCGTCGACGCCCTCACCCCTTCGCCCACCGCCAGTGCACGGGACGTGCACGCTGCCTTTGCAGAGACGCTTGCCGATGAGGCGGAGACGGCCGCACTGTGGCTTCGCGACCGCCTTGCCGAGCCCGTGATGAACGATGATGGTCGTCCGGCGCTCGACGCGCAGGGCCGACGGGTCGTGCCGAGTGCCGCCATGTTGTTTCGGTCCAGGGCGACACAGGCCGCGTTCACGGCGGCTTTGCGCGACCACGGTGTCAGGTACCACGTGCTCGGGGTGGGCGGGCTGCTCGCAGAACCGGAGATCGCCGATCTGGTATGCGCGCTTCGGGTCGTCGATGACCCGACGGCCGGTTCCGAGCTCGTGCGCCTGCTGGCGGGAGCGAGGTGGCGTATCGGCGTACGCGACCTGCGCGGGCTGCGTGACGCGGCGAGGTGGCTGGCCGAGCACGACTACCGGCAGCAGCGACTGGACGCCGAGGTTCGGGCGGCCATGCGAGCCAGCGTGATCGACAGCGAGCAGGCATCCATCGTCGACGCGCTGGACGCGATAGTGCATGCGCCAGACGGACACAGCATGCTCGCCGGTATCAGTGAGATCGGCCTGGCGAGGATGCGCGATGCCGGCCGGCTCTTCGCGCGACTCCGAGCGCGAAGCGGTCTCGACCTGCTCGACTTCGTCACGCTCGTCGAGCACGAGTTGGGCATCGACATCGAACTGGCCGCCAACGAATCGCGCACGGGCGGGCGCGGGGCCATGGATGCCTTCTTCGACGCACTCGAGGACTACCTCGCGGTGAGCGAGATGGCCGGCCTCCCTGGTTTTCTCGGCTGGCTGCGAGAGGCGGAACGCCGCGATTCTCTGGCGCCGAGACCCGAGAAGCCGGAGCCGGGATGCGTTCAGATCCTCACGGTGCATGGCTCGAAAGGACTGGAGTGGGACCAGGTCGTCGTGCCGCGGCTGGTCGAGGATGAGCTTCCGTCTAAGCCGAACGAGGGAACCAACGGGTGGATCGGATTCGGCCGTCTGCCATGGGAGTTCCGCGGCGACGCGGACGAGCTTCCGTCGTTCGGCTGGCGAGAGGCGACGACAAGGAAAGAGCTGAAGGCTGCACGGGAGACGTTCAAGCGCGAGGTCGCCGAGCACTACGAGCGCGAGGAGCGCCGGCTCGCCTACGTCGCCGTCACACGCGCCCGGCACGGTCTTCTGCTGACCGGCTCGTTCTGGTCGACGCAGAAGCAACCGCGTCATGCCAGCCGATACCTGGTCGAACTCGCCGACGCGGGCATCGTGGCGCCCCTTCCCGAGGCGTCAGCGCACGAAGAGAATCCGATGGGCGACGCTGCGCTGTCGATCAGCTGGCCGCTCGACCCGTTGGGCGGTCGACGCGAGGCGGTGGAGGGGGCAGCTGCCATGGTGCGCGAGGCCCGTGAGCGCATTCAGGGCAACCCGCCACGTGCCGAGGAGGCCGGTGCGGGGTCCGGGCTCGCCGGGCGTGGTGAACCGGGTCCGGCAGACTCAGGACACACAGACTCAGGACACACAGATTCAGGACACGCAGATGCCGGACGCGCAGGCGCCGCGCAGGCAGACACCGGGCAGGCAGACACCGGACGCACGGACGGTGGATACGCAGACGTCGGACAGGCACGCGCGGCCCCGGTCGAGGTGGCCGTGGCCGAAGCAGGTAGGTGGGCCCACGACGTGCGATTGCTGCTGGCCGAGCGCGAGCGCATGCTGCGTGCATCCCCGGAGGTCGCCATGCCGACACGGGTGCCTGCTTCGCGTTTCAAGGACTACGTGGATTCGCCCGCACAGGTGGCGGAAGAGCTGCGACGCCCGATGCCCGAGCGCCCCTATCGAGCGACACGGCTCGGCACACTGTTCCACGCCTGGGTCGAGCGACGCGCGGGAATCGCGGGTGGCACCGAGGTCATCGATGCACTCGTCGGGGAGTTCGACGACGACCCGCTCGGCATCGGCGCCGTCGAGCGCGATGGGGACGGGGCGGAGCCGTCGCAGGCATCCGCCGATCGGGTCGAGCGGGAACGCCTGGCGGCGCTGCAGCGCACGTTCGAGCGCTCCCCGTGGGCCCATCGGCAGCCCATCGAGGTGGAGCGGGAGATCCACCTGCCGTTCGACGGCCACCTGGTCATCTGCAAGATCGACGCCGTCTACGAGAACGACGGACGGTTCGAGATCGTGGACTGGAAGACCGGCAGGCCGCCGAAGGATGCCGCCGACCTCGCGAGCAAGCAGCTGCAGCTGGCCCTGTACCGCTTGGCCTTCTCACGGTGGCGAGGCATCGACCCCGACCTGGTCGATGCGGCCTTCTACTACGTGGCCGACGACCTCGTCATCCGACCGACCGAGCTGGTCGACGAGCACGAGCTGTTGCGGCTCTGGCGAGCGAGCACCCACGCCGCCGGCAGCGGTTTCGCCGCGGCGTGAGTCCTCGGACTCCGAGCGAACGCAGACTATTGCCGGCCCGACGCCGTCTCGCCGAACGTATTTCAGGACATGTGCTGCGCCAGCCACATAGTGGCCGCCGATCGGGCGTTGTCCTGAAAACGTGCTGGCGTCAGGCTGCGGGAGATGGCGACCGAGGGCACCACCCGGGCACGCAGGGCCGGAGCACGGAGGGCCGGAGCACGGAGGGCGGGAGCACGCAGGCCCGGGCACGCACGGCCGGAGCACGGAGGACCGGTCACCCAGGAAGTGCGGCGACTCGAGGGCGGTCGGCTCAGTCGTCGTCTCGGTCGAATTCGTCGTCGGACAGCGGGCGGTCGTCCGCCACCGGCGGGAGCCCCTGCGACGCGTCGCCGCGTCGGCGGTCGAGCGGCGTGGCATCCAGCAGCGCCTCGACGTCGGTAACCGCCATGATGGGCCCGGTGTGCGGGGCGAGGGGATCCACCTCGTCGTCGTGCACGCGCTCGACGAGGCTGTCGAGCATGGACACCGCGTCATCGATGATCAGCTGATCGTGCAGATCTCTGCCGTGCATGAGCCAGCGCGCCAGCTCGAGCTCCGCATACAGCGTCGCCCGGAACAGCAGATTGCGATCGGATGCCGAGCCGCGAGCGAGCGAGTACGCCTCGATCGCACTCTCGGCGGCATCCGCGTTCATGCCGAGCACCCAGTGCAGGTCACGTGCCGGATCCCCGACGCGCAGCGCCGACCAGCCGAGGAGGCCGATCACCGACTCCTGGCGGACGATGAACGAGTCGATCGTGAGTGCGCCGTTGATCGCCGTCGGCTGGAACCGCCAGAGCTCCTCATCGTCGACCGCTTCCCTCCAACGCTTCGCCAGGGCGGCGGGTACCAGCCCGGTGGCGTTCGCAGAGGCGATGAGTGTCTTGGTCGCCGCAAGACACTCGGATGCCGACAGCGCGGGAAGGCCGGCATCAGTCACGAAGGAGGTCGGCAGCGCGTGGATCGCGGCGATCGACCGGCCGATGGATGCAGCAAGGCCGTCGCCGGGCTGAACGTTCTCGAGTGCGACCTTGTCGCCAGGCAGGAACGTGTAGACGACGGCACGTGTGCCGCCGATCGGAGTCTGGCCGACATATTCGGGCACGTCGAATGGCAGCCGCGACCGCACGCCAGGCGTCAGCGCGTGCAATGCGACGAGGTCGGCGCTCTGCTCCGTCTCCGCATCTTGCGAGGTGGGCACGCGGATGATCATCTCGGTGCCGTCGCGACTGGTGAGCAGCGCTGACTCGAAATCGCCGTGCAGATCGTAGCTGTAGCTGCGGGTTCCGGCGACGTCCAGGTCGGGCACGGCCGACGTGGCCAGCGCGGCTAGAGTGAGATGGGATCTGGCCATACCGTCAAGGGTAGGCGCGCCCGTCGGTGCCGGGCCCGCGCGCCACGCGCTCCGGTCCACGCCGAGTACGCATCCGGCCCTGCCGGGGGCGATCGGTCCGGCGGTGGCGTCAGCGGAACCGGCCGCCACATCGTGGTCCGGTCACGCAAGGTCCCCGTTCATCCATCGGCCTGAGGAGTGCTCCATGCCCCGTCCGCTCGGCGTTCTTCCCATGTCCAGGTCGGCCGTGGACCGCGACGGCGCACGTCGCACCCGCGACTCACTGTTCGACGAACTGCTCTCCGACGAGGCCGCACGCGTTCTTCCGATGTGGAACGGCAGAGTGCTGACCACGGATGCCGATCCCGGCGAGGCCGAGGGCAACCTGCGCATCAGGCTCTTCCGCACAGGCGAGGTGACGTCCGCGCTCACGAGGGTCTACCTCGGGCGCACCATCGAGGCGACCAGGGACGAGCCGGCCGGAACGCCCGTCATCCTCTCCGTGCTCACCGATGCCGCAGCGGGGGAGCTGCAGCCCGACCAGTCCGCCTGGCGCGGCCTGCGCGAGCTGGCAACCCACCTCAGCGATCGGGACGCGGGCCTCGTGACCGAGTCCGTCGCGATCGCGAACTGGCACGCGTCGCACACTCACTGCCCGCGCTGCGGCACTCCGACCGTGGTCGAACACGGCGGATGGATGCGCCGCTGCTTCGTGGACAACAACGAGATCTTCCCGCGCACCGACCCGGCTGTGATCGTGCGAGTGCTCGACGATCAGGACCGCATCCTGCTGGGATCCAACGCCCTGTGGGAGAACAATCGCTGGTCTCTGCTCGCCGGGTTCGTCGAGGCCGGGGAGTCGTTCGAAGACGCCGTGCTGCGCGAGGTCGCCGAGGAGTCCGGCGTGATCGTGGCCGACCCGCAGTACCTCGGCTCGCAGCCATGGCCGTTCCCGGCATCCATCATGATCGGCATGGAGGCCAGGGCAGTGGCCGGCCACACCGGATTGCATCCGGACGGCGAGGAGATCCTCGCCCTTCGGTGGTTCAGCCGTGAGGAGATCTGGCGAGAGCGCGACGACATCCTGCTGCCAGGCGGGTCGTCGATCGCGCATGCCATCGTGCGCGACTGGTACGGCGGTCCGCTCGACCAGGCGCCTGGTCGAGACACGCGAGACGACGCCGTATCCGACGATGCCCGAGACGCTTCCCCAGACGACGGGCGATCGGACGCGGCGTGACGCACTCCGCCGAGGAGCTGCTTGCTGGGCTGGACGACGCTCAGCGTGTCGTCGCCGAGGCCCTGCTCGGGCCGGTGTGCGTGCTGGCCGGCGCAGGCACCGGTAAGACCAGGGCGATCACGCATCGCATCGCGTACGGTGTGGCGACCGGTGTCTATGCACCCAACCGTGTCATGGCGCTCACGTTCACGAGCCGTGCCGCGTCGGAGCTGCGCACCCGGTTGCGTGTGCTCGGGGCATCAGGTGTCGCTGCCCGCACCTTCCACGCTGCGGCCCTGAGCCAGCTGAACTATTTCTGGCCGATCGTCGTCGGCGGCAGCCTGCCCCGCGTGCTCGACGGCAAGGCAAGGCTGCTCGCCCAGGCGGCCGAGCGCATCCGCATGCGCATCGACACCGCCACTCTGCGAGATGTTGCGGCCGAGATCGAGTGGCGCAAGGTGAGCGAACTGAGCATCGACGACTACGAGCGGATGGTGGGGGATGCCTCCCCGACGGAGCGTTCACCGGGTACGCCACGTCGTCCGACGCCGGGGTCGCTGAAGCCGCAGCAGGTGGTCGACCTGCAGCGCGCGTACGAGGCGCTCAAAGACGAGCGGCGGCAACTGGACTTCGAGGACGTACTGCTGGCGTGCGCCGGCATGATCGAGACCGAACCAGCCGTCGCGATGCACGTGCACGAGCAATACCGGTTCTTCGTCGTCGACGAGTATCAGGACGTCTCGCCTTTGCAGCAACGCCTGCTCGATCTCTGGCTTGGAGACAGGTCAGACCTGTGCGTCGTGGGCGACGCGAGCCAGACGATCTACTCGTTCGCCGGGGCATCCAGTTCGTTCCTGCTCGATTTCGGCCGGCGGTATGCGGATGCCGCGATCGTGCGGCTCGAGGACAACTACCGGTCGAGCGCGCCGATCGTCGAGACGGCGAACCGCCTCATGAGAGGCAAACCGGGTGCGCTCACGCTCAGGGCGCGTGACCCGCAGCCCGCGCCGATTGCAGAGGGCGCCGAAGGCCCCACGTCCCTCTCTGATGAGGCCGCAGGCGTGGCACTGCTCCCTGACCAGGCCTCGGGCGCGACACCGCTCACTGAGCAAGCGGGAGGCACGTCGAAGGGCAAACGACAGCGGCCCATCCCTCAGATCGTCGAGACGCCGCCCGAACCAACGGTCGCGGGATTCGCGACCGACGCCGAGGAAGCAGCCGCCGTGGCCGCCCAACTCCGGGCACGTATTCTGCAGGGGGAGAAGCCGCAGGACTTCGCGGTGCTGTACCGGGTGAACGCGCAGGCTGCGCCCCTTGAGGTCGCACTGAACGATGCGGGCGTCGCTTACCAGATGCGAGGCGGCAAGCGGTTCTTCGAGCTTCCGGAGGTTCGGCAGGCGGTGATGACGCTCCGCGCAGCGTCGCTCGCGGCGACCGATGAGCCGCTCTTCCAGTCCGTCAGCGACGTGCTGCGTTCCCTCGGTTGGACGCTCGAGCCTCCGCAGGCGGCAGGCAGTGTGCGGGATCGCTGGGAGTCGTTGAACGCGATCATGGGCCTCGTCGACGATGCGCCGCAAGGAACCACCTTCCGCGAATTCACCGAGGATCTGCTCGCGCGACAGGCGGCGCAGCACGAGCCTGCGATCGCTGCAGTCACCCTGTGCACGCTGCACGCGGCGAAGGGTCTGGAGTGGGACGACGTGCACATCGTCGGTCTCGGCGAGGGCCTCGTTCCCATCGGGTACGCGCGAACACCCGAAGCAGTCGAGGAGGAACGGCGGTTGCTCTACGTGGGCGTCACGCGCGCGAGGCGCCGGCTTGCGCTGAGCTGGGCTACGAATGCTGCAGGGCGACGAGAGCCGTCACGTTTTCTGGCAGAGCTCGGCATCCGCACAGAGCATGCGGAGAGTGCTCGAACTCGCTGACCGTCCCGTCGCGGTGCACCCGGATGCTGGTGGCCGCGTGAGACCTGTCGCCCGCCCGCACTCGGGCATCCACCCATCGCGACGCAAGCGACGCAACCTGCGCAGACAGGAGCGCCGGCTCTGCGGGCCGCTGATGCGTGTCGAGTTGTGTGGCGATCGCCGGCCACGCCGGATCGAGGTCGCGCCTCGCCAGTGACAGGCAGCGCAGGCATGGCCCGTCCGTGTCGACGAACGGGCCCACCTCTGCACCGTCGTCTCCGAACACGATGGGCAGGTGCGGAACGTCCCTCCGCAACCACGCACCGTGGCGCCATGGCGGGAGCACGTACGAGCCGACGATGACCGCTGCGGCCGGATCTGGCGCTGCACCGTCCGGAGCGGAAGCCACCACGCGATGCCCGCTCTCGCGCAGCAATCGCATCACCCGCTCAGCGGTCGGGCCGTCCCCGTCGAGGGCAATGGTCGACGCCTGTTGTGCTCGCTCGCGCGGTTCCTGCGGTTCGAGCGCGCCGGCGACCGACTCGAGCAGTGCGGTCACCTCGTGCGAGGCATCCTCTCGCGATGAGGATGCCGCCTCAACCTCGAGCGCGGACCTGGGCGCCCCGGTGCGCAGTGCTGCGAGCATCCGCTCGGTCGACTGCGACACCAGAGGGAACACGCACACCACGCGGTCGACGCCGAGCTGCAGGGTGTGCGGGTCGCGCCAGACGAGGGGAACGGCCGGATCGAGGCGATAGATCATGCGGACATCATGCTCGGCGCGGCAGCCGCGACGGCGACGTTGTCCACAGTCGCCCATCCGCCGCCTGCCTGGAGGGAGTCGGTGGCGGCTGCCAGAATCGCGGCAGGAACCGGCGATCCCGCTTCCACCAGCCTCCCGTTGTGGCGGTCAACCGAGCAGCGGACTCGGCCGATCGGGATGGCGTGTGGCCCCGGACCGTGCCGGCCGTCGCTCAGCTGCTGGATGAAGGGCTGAGGCCGGCTCCAGGCGTCACGTTCCTGGTGGGCGAGAACGGGTCGGGAAAGTCGACGGTGGTCGAGGCCATCGCTCTCGCCTACGGCTTATCGCCAGAGGGTGGGTCGGTTTCCGCCAGGCACTCCACGCGACCGACCGAATCCCCGCTCTCGGACTGGCTGATGCTGCAACGAGGCATCGGAGCCGGGCGGTGGGGCTACTTCCTGCGGGCTGAGACGATGCACTCGTTCTACACGTATCTGGAGCGCAACCCGTCACGCCGATCGGAACCGGTGTTCCACGAGATGAGTCATGGGGAGTCGTTCCTCGCCATCCTGGAGACGCGCTTCGACTCTCCCGGCTTCTACTGCCTCGATGAGCCGGAGGCCGCACTGTCGTTCAACTCGACCCTCGCCCTCATCGCCACGCTGGACCGAATAGCGAACGACGGCGGACAGGTGATCTGCGCGACGCACTCGCCCGTTCTCGCCGCGTTGCCTGGCGCGCGCATCCTCGAACTGGGCCCATGGGGAATGCGGGAGACCGCGTGGGCCGATCTGGAACTCGTCGGCCACTGGCGCTCATACCTGCAGGCCCCGGAGCGTTACTTGAGGCATCTGCTCGGTTGACGGTCGACTTCGCGCCATACCGCGAGTTGTGGCGCTGCCTCAGACGGGCTTCGGCCCGTCCTCGTCGGGGCCATCCTCAGCGCTGTGATCGGTCGCCTCACCACTCTGGCCCGCACCCGACGATTCGTCGCCCGCGATGTCCGTTCCGTCGAGCATCGCGGCGATGGCCTCGTCGAGCTCGTCGTACTCCGGCTGCGCACCCGAAGCGGATGCCGTCAGCCTCGCGATGAGCCTGCTGGGATCGTCGACGTCGTCGGAGGTCGGCAGGAGGTCGGGGTGCGACCACAGCTTGTCGCGCTCGTCGTCGCCGACGGCGTCCGTGAGCTTCGACCACATTGCTGCGGCCTCGCGCAGGCGTCTCGGACGCAGTTCGAGGCCGACGAGGGTGGCGAACGCCGACTCGGCAGGGCCGCCCGCCGCCCTGCGACGACGCACGGTCTCGGCGACCGCATCCGACTTCGGCAAACGCCCGGTCGCGCGAGCGGTCACGACGTCCACCCAGCCCTCGATGAGCGCCAGCATCGTTTCCAGCCGGCTGAGTGCCGCCTGCTGCGCTTCCGTCTTCGGCGGTATGAGCGCGCCGCTCACCATGGCCTCGCGCAGCTCTTCCGGGTTGGACGGGTCGAAGCTCTCGGCCAGCTCCTGCATGCGCTCCGTGTCGATGCTGACGCCGCGCGCGAACTCGGTGATGGCCGTGATGAGGCGGAGCCGGAGCCATTTGGCGTGCCGGAACAGTCGCGCGTGCGCAAGCTCGCGCACGGCGAGGTAGATGGCGATCTGGTCGGAGTCGATGTCGAGGCCATCGCCGAACGCCGTGACGTTCTGAGGCAGAAGCGCCGCCGTGCCGTCACTCAGCAACGGGATGCCCACGTCGCCCCCCGAGACCACCTCGGCCGACAGCTGGCCAACCACCTGTCCCAATTGCACTGCGAAAAGTGTGCCGCCCACGGCTCGCACGATGTGTCCCGCGTTCTGCAGCATGCCCTGCAGCTCTTCGGGCGCCTGTTCCTGCATGACGCGCGAGAGGGCATCCGAGATGCTCGTCGCGACCGGCTCCGCGAGCTGAGTCCAGACCGGCATGCTGTCTTTCACCCACTGCCGCCTGCTCAGCAGCACGGGCGTGGTCGTGAGTTCTGCAATGCTCGTCACCTCGTCGAGCCAGAGCGCCGCGACCGTGAATGCCTGGTCGAGGGCCGCGCGTTCGGCAGGGGTGGCCTCGACGGCATCCTTCGAGGCGATGCTCGTTCCCTGGTCGAGGGCGATGTTCCAGTCGATGCCGTCGGACGGTGAGCGCAACGCGCTCTGCAACTGGCTCATCAGCGCCTGGATGCTTGCGGCGTCGCCCGGGAGCCCAGCCGCCCCGGCAAGCTGGCTCGGGTCGAACGACGCGTTGCCCGACAGGAACTGCCGCAGCATGTCGCGCAACTCGTCCTCGGGGTCGTTCCTGTCGTCATCGGACATGCGATGCCTCTTCCTGTCGATGGCGCTTGGTCATACCGCCGCGTCGGCCGCCTGCACTTGAACCTGAGCGGCATCGACGCATATCCAACGCTAGCCCGGTGCACAGCGGGTGAGGGTGGGAAATCGCTACGCTTGGCTGGTCTGCCGTCCGCCCGTCGCGAACAGGAGTTGCGCGAGTGTCCCTCTTCTCCGATGACTCGCGCATCCGGCACGACTCGGATGCCGCTGAGTCGCCCGGCGCAGACTCGGCGGGCGGGGAAACGGATGCCGGCGACGACGCGTCCGTCGAGCCCCGCGTTCCACGCTCCCAGCGCGTCGGCGCAGCGCTCGTCGTTGTGGCGTTCGTGCTGCTTCTGGTCATGGCACTCTCGCCCGCGCCATATGTGATCGAAGCCCCTGGGCCCGTCTTCAACACACTGGGCGCCAACCATCCGGTGGGGGCGGAGCCGAGCGGTGCCGACCAGAAGAAGCCGCTTATCGTGATCGATGGGCGTAAGACCTACCCGACGAGCGGGTCCCTCGATCTGCTCACGGTGTCCGAGATCGGCAACCCGCAGCAGCTTCCGAACTGGGGCGAGGTCATCCAAGCCTGGTTCACGCCGTCGAAGGCCGTCATCCCCGTCGACATCGCCTATCCGCCTGGGCAGAACGTGCAGGAACAGAACGCGGAGAACGCGCAGCTCATGACGGACTCGCAGAAGGATGCCGTCGCCGCCGCTCTCAACGAACTCGGGTACCACTTTCGGCAGAGCATCGTGGTCAAACAGGTCGTCGACGGACCTGCAAAGGGCGTCATTGACGTCGGAGACCGCATCACTGCGGTGAACGGCGTGCCCGTGAAAGGCGTGCAGTCGCTGCGCGACGAGGTGAACAAGAACGGGGCGGGAAAGCCCGCGTCGATCACCATTCTTCGCGACGGCGAGCAGCGGGTCGTGACCGTCACCCCGGAGAAGACGGACGGAACGGTCGTGATCGGCGTCGGGGCGCAGATGGACTACGCCTTCCCCTTCCAGGTGAAGATCCAGCTCGACAACGTGGGCGGCCCGAGTGCGGGACAGATGTTCGCTCTCGGGATCATGGACAAGCTCACGCCCGGTTCACTGAACGGGGGAGAGCGGGTAGCCGGGACCGGCACGATCGACAACGAGGGAAACGTGGGGGCGATCGGCGGCATCCGTCAGAAGATGTACGGTGCGCGTGACGCGGGCGCAACCGTGTTCCTGGCTCCGGCTTCGAACTGCGACGAGGTCACAGGCCACATCCCGTCAGGACTCCATGTCTACGCGGTGAAGACACTGAGCGATTCGATCAAGGTTCTGGATGCCGTGCGCACCGGCTCGAGTACTGCCCAGTTGCCGACCTGCCCGACCTCCTGATCGCGCTCGGCGACCTCCACGCGTCACCGAGATATTCGGCAGACCGGTATCGGACGCACAGTCCACTCGCAGGTGGCGCCCGACCGGTGCCGCGTACCCCCGCCATAGGATGGAAACTTCCAGGGCGCGCTCAGCGTGCCCTGTCGCCCGACAGCGGACCGCAGGGTTCGCGCGCCCAGAAGAGGACCCTTCGTGACATCCGCATCAGTTCGCCCTCCTGGCAGACGCCGCGCGGCCGTCTGGATCACGCTCGGCATCGTGACGGTGCTGGTGATCGCCTTCTTCATCTTCACGAGCCTGTACACCGACGTGCTGTGGTTCCAGCAGGTCGGCTACCTCGAGGTGCTCACCACGCAGTGGTTCGCAGGCACGACGATGTTCCTGATCGGATTCGCCGGCATGGCGGTGCCGCTGTGGCTGTGCATGTTCCTCGCATACCGGCTTCGCCCGGTGTACGCGAAGCTCGACTCGGGGGTCGGGCGCTACCAGCAGGTCGTCGAACCGTTGAGGCGGGTCGCGACCTATGGCATCCCCATCGTCTTCGGCCTCTTCGCGGGCGCCGCATCGGCCAGCAGATGGCAGACGGCGGCCTTGTGGCTCAACGGGGTCTCGGCGGGCAAGACCGACCCGCAATTCCATCTCGACGTGTCGTTCTACATGTTCGCGCTGCCGTTCTACCGCAGCGTCGTCGCATTCTCGTCGGCCGTCGTCATCATCGCGCTGCTCGCCAGCGTGGCAACGAGCTACCTCTACGGTTCCATTCGAGTGAGCGGGCGAGAGGTGCGCATCTCGCGATCGGCCCGTGTGCAGATCGCTGTGATCGCCGCCGTCTACATGCTGCTGCAGGCCGTGAGCATCTGGCTCGACAGGTACGCCTCCGTCACCGACGCATCGGTCGACGGCCGGGTGACGGGCGCCGCATACACCGATGTCAACGCCACCATTCCCGGACGGGCGATCCTTGCCGGAATCGCCGTTCTGGTCGCTCTGCTGTTCGTGCTCACGGCGTTCGTCGGGCGCTGGCGGTATCCGCTGGTGGGCACCGCCCTGCTCATCGTGTCCGCGCTCATCGTGGGGGTCATCTACCCGTGGGGCGTGCAGAAGCTTCTCGTCGCACCCAGCGAGAAGACCATCGAGTCGACCTACATCGCACGATCGATCAAGTCGACGCAGGAAGCCTTCGGCGTCGACAAGGTGAAGGTGAGCACCTACGACGCGAAGACGGATGCCAAGCAGGGTGCGCTGCGCAAGGACGCCGACACCACGGCGAGCATCCGCATCCTCGACCCGGCCGTGGTGTCTGGTGCCTTCGCGCAGCTGCAGCAGTTCCGGCAGTACTACGGATTTACCTCAGACCTCGACGTCGACCGCTACACGATCGACGGCAAGGAGCAGGACAGCGTCGTCGCCGTACGTGAGCTGCACCAGTCGGGCCTCGGCGACTCCGGCAAGTACAACGAGACGTTCGTGTACACGCACGGCTACGGCCTCGTCGCGGCCTACGGCAACAAGCGCCAGACGGACGGCCAGCCCGATTTCTTCGAGTCAGGCATCCCGACAGCCGGGGCGCTCGGCAGCTACCAACCGCGCGTCTACTTCGGGGAGGATTCGCCGAAGTATTCGATCGTCGGAGCGCCGAACGGATCGAAGCCGGTCGAACTGGACTACCCGGCCGGCACGGGAAGCCAGCAGGCGACGTACACCACGTACTCGTCGAACGGCGGCCCCAAGCTCGACAACCTGTTCACCCGGCTGGCCTACGCCATCAAGTTCCAGGACGAACAGATCGTGCTCTCGGATGCCGTGAACAGCCACTCCCAGATCCTCTACAACCGCAACCCGGTCTCGCGCATCGAGCAGGTGGCGCCGTATCTCACCCTCGACAGCGACCCGTACCCGTCCGTCGTCAACGGCCACATCGTATGGATCGTCGACGGCTATACGACGAGCGATCAGTACCCGTACTCGCAAGAGGTGCCGTACAGCGACACCATCGCAGACTCGCAGCGCTCGTCCACGCCCGGTTTCGGCATGGACAACGTCAACTACATCCGCAACTCGGTGAAGGCCACGGTCGACGCGTACTCCGGCAAGGTCACGCTCTATTCGTGGGACTCCACCGATCCCGTGCTGAAGACGTGGGAGAAGGTCTTCCCCGGCACCGTGAAGCCGATGAGCGCCATGAGCGGCGCCCTGATGAGCCACGTGCGTTACCCGGCCGACCTGTTCAAAGTGCAGCGCGAGATCCTCGCGCAGTACCACGTGACCGACCCCGGTTCGTTCTTCTCGCGCACGGACGCGTGGCAGGTGCCGGATGACCCGTCGAGTGCTGACTCCGCGTCGTTGCAGCCCCCTTACTACCTGACCATGCAGATGCCTGGCCAGAAGTCGCCACAGTTCTCGCTCTACACCACCTACATTCCGCAGTCGACGAGCGCTTCCAACCGCAGCGTGCTCAAGGGCTACCTCGCCGTGGACTCGAACGCGGGCAACAAGACGGGCACGAAGGCGTCCGACTATGGCACGCTCCGGCTGCTCAGGTTGCCGTCGCAAGACACCATTCCGGGACCCGGACAGGTGCAGAACAACTTCGACTCCGATCCGAGCGTCTCGGCAGCGCTGAACCTGCTGCGTCAGGGATCGACGAAGGTGATCAACGGCAACCTGCTGACGTTGCCGGTGGGCGGCGGTCTGCTGTACGTGGAACCCGTCTACATCCAATCCAGTGGATCGACGAGCTATCCGCTCCTGCAGAAGGTGCTCGTGTCGTTCGGCGACAAGATCGCGTTCGAAGACACGCTCGACGGCGCTCTCGACGTGTTGTTCGGCGGGGACTCGGGCGCGACAGCCGGTGATACGGGGGCGGGCTCGACGAACGGCTCCTCCCAGGGAACCGGGTCGACGGGTGCCGGCCAGACCGGTGGAACGGGCCAGACCGGCGGCTCGGCGGCCAACGCCACAGAGCAGCAGAAGCTGCAGAACGCGCTCAATGACGCCAAGCAGGCGCTCGCCGACCGCGATGCCGCGTTGAAGGCCGGCGACTGGGCGACGTACGGTGTTCAGGATGCCCGCCTGAAGAAGGACCTGGCCGACGCACTGACGATCTCGCAGGCGCTCGGATCGGGTTCGTCGACCGGCTCGAAGTAGTTCCATGGCTCGTCGGCTCACCGTGCTGGACGACTACCAGGGCGTTGCGACGACCTCGGCCGACTGGAGCGCGCTGCGCGATGTTTTCGACATCGACGTCGTGCGCGAGCACCTGGAGGGCGACGAGCTCCTTGCCCGCATCGCCTCGAGCGAAGTGATCGTGGCGATGCGGGAACGCACCGGGTTCCCAGCCGAGGTCATGGCATCCCTCCCTGCGCTGCGGCTGCTGGTGACGACCGGAATGCGGAACGCGTCGATCGACCTGGATGCCGCCGCGCACCACGGAATCGTCGTCACCGGAACGGGGTCGGCCGGCAACAGCGTTCCCGAGCTCGTCTTCGGAATGGCCATCGCCCTCACCAGGCACTTCGTGCAGGAAGACGCGGCGATCCGCGCCGGCGGGTGGCAGCACACCATCGGCCCCGGCCTCTCCGGCCTCACGCTCGGAGTGCTCGGGCTCGGGCGGCTCGGGATCCCGGTGGCACGGCTCGGCCTGGCGTTCGGAATGAACGTGGTCGCGTGGAGCAGGTCGCTGACTGCTGCCCGTGCTGCCGAGCACGGCGTGACGGCTGTGTCGCGGGACGCGCTTTTCGCCGAGTCGGACATCCTCACCGTGCATCTGCCGCTCACTGCGGAAACCCGAGGCCTGATCGGGAGAGACGAGTTGGCTCTGATGCGCGAGGACGCGTACCTGATCAACACGTCTCGTGGCCCCATCGTGGACGAGAGCGCACTGCTCGATGCCCTTCGCCATCGTCGCCTCGCCGGAGCCGCGCTCGACGTGTACGACGTCGAACCTCTTCCCACCGATCACCCGCTAAGGTCGGCGCCCGACACGCTGTTGCTGCCGCACATCGGCTACGTCACGACGGACAACTATCGCGCGTTCTATGCGGACGCGGTGGAAGACGTTCTCGCCTATCTCGCCGGCGTACCCGTGCGCGTGCTCTCGTCCCGGTGAAGCGCTCCGCTCGGTAGCCTGGCGCGCATGACCGACCTCTTCCCTTCCGCAGAACCAGCCGACACGTCGCGGCAGACATCCGCGCATCTTTCCGCACAGGCTTCTCCGTTCGACCTGTCGGGAACCGCAGTGCTCGTCACGGGTGCCAGGCGAGGTCTTGGACGTGCCATCGCGCTCGAGTTCGCCATGGCAGGAGCCGACGTCGCCATCGGGCTGCGCGACGAAACGGATGACGCGGGGCTGGCATCCGAGATCGAATCGCTCGGCCGCAGAGCGCTCGCCGTGCGCCTCGATGTGACCGACCTGCGTTCCGGGCGGGAGGCGATCGACCGGGCCGTGACCGAGTTCGGCCGTCTGCACACCCTCGTGAACAACGCGGGCGGCGGCATCCTCGGAGCTGCCATAGACGTGACGGAGGAGGACTTCGACCGGGTCTGGGCGCTCAACACCAAGTCCACGTACTTCCTCTCGCAGCACGCGGCCATGCACATGCGGGCTGCAGGCGGTGGTGCCATCGTGAACGTCGCGTCTCAGGCCGGTCTTGTCGCGCTCCCCGGCGAGTCCTCGTACTGCGTCGCGAAAGCGGCGGTCGTCCACATGACCAGGTGCCACGCGGTGGAGTGGGGTGAGTACGGCATCCGGGTGAACGCGCTGGCACCGACGTTCATCGAGACGGACGGCACCGAAGCGGCGCTCGCCGACGCGGTGTTTCGCGCCGACACAGTCGAACGCATAGCCGGCCTGCACAGGATCGGCGTTCCTCGCGAGGTCTCGGGAGCCGCCGTGTTCCTCGCGTCGCCTGCGGCCTCGCTCGTCACGGGCCAGACGCTGGCGGTCGACGGCGGCTGGACCGCTCGCTAGCCCGATTCGTCGGCGGACCGGGCCGGTCGCCTGCGCCGGTCGGCGCCGGGCGTCGGCTCAGCGGCGCCTGACGCTGCCGGTGAGCTCGGCTACGGAATCCAGGCGCGGTGGCCGCAGCAGCGCCCACGCCACGACGATCACCACGAGCGAGATCACGAAGACGATGAGCCCGATCCAGCTTTCGTCGTCGCGCAGCCCGTACATGTGGTTCAGGTTGCGCAGCGGTCCGGTGAGGAGCACGAGGCTCACGTGCACGACCGTGAACGCCACGAACCAGATCATCACCGCGAAATGGATGCCGCGCGCGGCCCGCAGTGGGAGCGCCTTGTCGAAGCGGCGCAACCGCATCGACAGCCCCGGCGCGAGCCGGATGCCCGTGAGCACCGCGAGCGGCGCCGCGAGGAAGACGGTGGCGAAGTACGTGAGCAGCTGCAGCGAGTTGTAGTTGACCCAGCCGTTGGCGTGCGGCCACTCGAACGAGACGTACTGCAGTCCAGCGGACACGGCGTTCGGGATGACGTCCCAGCGCGTCGGCACGATGCGGACCCACTGTCCCGTACTGAACAGCAGCACCACGAACAGGATGCCCGTCGCGACCCAGAGCGTGTTGACCGTGAGGTGCCACCACGAGGTCAGCGTGATGCGCACCGGAGGGTTCTTGGTGCGCACGAGCCGATCATTGTCGCGGATCCAGAACTCGCGTGGACGCGCTCCCGATCGCCTCGTGCGGCGTACCGACCACCCGGACAGCACGATGAAGAGCAGGAACGTGCCGCTCAGGAAATGCAGGATCGAGAGCCACAACGGAAATCCGACTGGAGCCCAGGACGGCAGTTCGCTCCTGCCCGGATAGGCGTGGATGAAGTCTGCAACGGCCGGCAACGCCACGAACCAGCGGGCCGCCAGCACCACGATCACGGCGCCCACCACGACGACCGGAATGATCCAGGTCAGGGGACGCCAGCTGCTGCTCGACCCGGTCGCCGTCTGCTCCTGCGTAGCCATCGGGGATCACGGTAGCGCACGCTGAGGGGAGCCGACCTCGCGCACGTCTCAGACCGTCACGACAGCAGCTGGCACAGTGCCGCCTCGGGCGCGCCTCTCAACGACAACAACTCGCCGGAGCGATACCTGTCGAGCACCCGTGGGTCGATGTAGCTCGTCCTGGCCACCGTCGGGGTGTTGCCGAGCGCCTCCGCCGCGACGTCGACGGCTGCGCGCACCGCGGCATCCCTTGCTCGTTTGGTGCTCTGCTGTCCGATCTGCGCCAGGGCCGACGCCGCGACGATGGTCCCGCGTAAGGTGCGGAAGTCCTTGGCCGTGGCATCCACTCCGGTGCGTGCCCGGATGTAATCGTTCACTTCGCGCGTCGTGAGAGCATGCCACGTCGAGTCCCGCCACGCGATGGCTCTTCCACTGGGGCGACGCGAGCGGCAGACGTCGCCGAGATAGCGCGCGAGTTCCGGATCGGTGACCCTGGACTGGAACCGCTGGCCGCTCTTGGCGGGGAAATGCAGAGTGATGTCATCGCCCTCGACGACCACGTCGCGGCACTGCAGCGTTGTGAGCCCGCGGCTTCCGTAACGACGCAGGTACTCCTCGCTTCCGATGCGCAGCGAAACCCGGTCGATGACTCTGAAGGCGGCGGCAAGTGCGCGGTCGTGGCTGAAGCCGTCCCTCTTGAGGTCGCGCGTGACGACGCGCCTGGCGGCGGGAAGCGAGCGGGCGAGCAACAGCACACGGTCGAACTTGGCGGCATCCCGCTGCTTGCGCCAATCCTCGTGGTAGAGGTACTGGCGGCGTCCGGCGCCGTCGGTTCCCACGGCCTGAATGTGCCCACGCTCGTCGGCGGAGATCCACACCTCCTGCCATGCGGGTGGTATGGCCAGGGCGAGGATGCGGTCCAGCTGACGGGAGTCGGTGAGCCGGCGGCCCTTTGCATCCACGTACTGCGGTGGGTCGCCGTCGAGACGACGGATGCCCGGCCCGTTCGGGTCGCTTCGCCGCAGCCTCGCGCGTCGCACGATGGCAGCCGTCGATGCGGCGGATGCCTCGGCGACTGTTGTGCTTGTCATGCTGTGTGGTCCTCGTGGTGCGTGAGCGGTGCGGCGCTGCGGCGCCTGGTGGCGATGTTATGAGCCCTGATCTCGACGGTTCGAGATGTTGACATTCACGGTCGGCAGATGCGAGGCGCGGATGCTCCCGGCCCGTGCGCCGCTGTTACGTTCGTTGCAGCGCGCCACGAACGCGCGACGAAACGTCTGGCACCGAAAGGACGCACCATGCTGTATTCCGGCAAGAACCCCGCCGACAAACGGGCGGACTTCAGAGCGGCGCTCGCCGCCGGCGGCCTGCTACGGTTCCCCGGCGCGTTCAACCCGCTGAGTGCACGGCTCATCGAGCGCAAGGGATTCGACGGCGTCTACATCTCCGGTGCGGTGCTCTCTGCCGACCTCGGGCTGCCGGACATCGGGCTCACGACACTCACCGAGGTCGCCGGGCGGGCCCGGCAGATCGCCCGAATGACAGACCTGCCGGCCATCGTCGATGCAGACACGGGGTTCGGTGAACCCATGAATGTGGCGCGCACTGTGCAGGAACTGGAGGATGCCGGCCTCGCCGGCCTGCACATCGAAGACCAGGTGAATCCCAAGCGATGCGGTCATCTCGACGGCAAGCAGGTCGTGGATGAGCAGACGGCGCTTCAACGCATCCGGGCGGCGGTGGATGCCCGACGCGACCCGAACTTCCTCATCATGGCGCGCACCGACATCCGGGCAGTGGACGGACTACAGGCCGCGGTCGACCGCTCGAAGGCTCTCGTGGACGCAGGAGCTGATGCCGTCTTCCCCGAGGCCATGACGACCCTGGACGAGTTCGCGGCCGTGCGGGCCGCCGTTGATGTGCCACTGCTGGCCAATATGACCGAGTTCGGCAAGAGCGAGCTGTTCACGGTGCAGCAACTTGCAGATGTGGGCATGAATCTCGTGATCTGGCCGGTCTCGTTGCTGCGCCTGGCGATGGGCGCTGCGATGCGCGGTCTGGATGAGCTCGACGAGCGGGGGAGCCTAGCGGGCGCGGTCGATCGCATGCAGCATCGCTCCGAGCTGTACGACCTCATCGACTACGAGGGATACACCCGGTTCGACACGTCGGTCTTCGACTTCACGCTCGAACGCTGAGGGCTGTCGAGGGCCGAGTGGCGGCGAAGGCGCGTATCGAGACTCGGCCGGCCCCGGCGCATGCGCGAGCGCCGCACTCGTGCCACGCTGGAGGTGAGCCCCTGCGACGGCCACCAGCCGGTGCAGGCGTTCGCACGCGAAGCGGCAAACGGGTTCGGGGCATCCCCATGACGGATGACCGGCCCAGGCAGGCAAGGAGGCCCGCATGCATCACCTTCACACGACCTGTGTCCCGGGCGAGGGGGTGACGCCGAGGTGATCGACAAGGTGGTCGAATCCGCAGCGGAGGCCGTTGCCGACATCCCGAGTGGTGCGAGTCTGGCCGTTGGCGGATTCGGGCTGTGCGGCATCCCGATGGTCCTCATCAATGCGGTCCTGGAGACTGGCGTCGAGCGGTTGAGCGTCGTTTCGAACAACTGCGGTGTCGATGACTGGGGCCTGGGCGTTCTGCTCGCGGCCGGGCGCATCAGCAAGATGACCTCGTCGTATGTGGGCGAGAACAAGGAGTTCGAGCGGCAATACCTCTCCGGGGAGCTCGAGCTCGAACTGACGCCGCAGGGCACGCTCGCCGAGAAGCTGCGGGCGGGTGGAAGCGGCATCGCCGCGTTCTTCACACAGACCGGGGTCGGCACGCAGGTGGCGGAGGGTGGACTGCCCAGACGGTACAACGCCAACGGCAGCGTCGCGGTGCAGAGCCCGCGCAAGCAGGTGCAGTCCTTCCGGGTGGACGGCGTCGACAAGGAGTTCGTGCTCGAAGAGGCCATCACGACCGACTTCTCGCTCGTGCACGCGAAGCTCGCCGACCGACACGGAAACCTGGTGTTCGACAAGTCGGCGCGCAACTTCTCACCGCTGTGCGCAATGGCCGGCCGTCTCTGCATCGCGGAAGTCGAGCAGGTGGTGGATCCCGGTTCCATCGATCCCGACGCCGTGCACCTCCCGGGAATCTACGTCGACCGCATCGTGGTGGTCGGCCCCGACGTCGAGAAGCGCATCGAGCGCCGAACCGTGCGCAGGAGCGCCGACGAGGCGACGAGTGCAGGTCAGCCGGCGAGAGAAGGGAACTGACCATGCCGCTGACGAGAGAGCAGATGGCGGCACGCGCCGCTCGCGAACTGCCGGACGGCGCATACGTGAACCTCGGCATCGGCCTGCCGACGCTCGTGCCCAACTACGTGCCCGACGGCGTGACGGTCGTGCTTCAGTCCGAGAACGGCATCCTCGGCGTCGGTCCCTACCCGGCCGAGGATGCCGTCGACCCCGACCTCATCAACGCAGGCAAAGAGACGGTCACGGTACTTCGCGGTGCCGCGTTCTTCGACTCGGCGCTGAGCTTCGGAATGATCAGGGGCGGCAAGATCGACGCGGCGATCCTCGGGGCCATGCAGGTGTCGGCATGCGGCGATCTGGCGAACTGGATGATCCCGGGCAAGATGGTGAAGGGACCGGGCGGCGCGATGGACCTCGTGCACGGCGCCCGCAAGGTCATCGTGCTCATGGAGCACGTGGCGAAAGACGGCAGCCCCAAGATCGTGAACGCATGCTCGCTGCCGCTGACGGGAAAGGCGGTCGTGGACCGCATCATCACCGACCTCGCGGTGATCGATGTGACGGATGTCGGTCTGAGGCTTGTGGAGCTCGCCCCGGGCGTCACGGTCGACGAGGTCGTCGCCGCGACCGAACCGTCTCTCGACGTAGCCGTCTGAGCGGCAGGGGGACTCAGCCTCGCCTGCGTCGCAGGATGAGGCCGAGCGCTGCTCCGAAGACCAGATGGCCGGCCACCATTGTGCCCACGCGCCTGCGGTCGTCGCGGTGAGCTGGAGGAAGGATGCCCATCATCGGCAGCCATCCCTCGTATCCGGCCAGCCAGACCGCGGCTCCGTACACAGTGCCCGACGTCACGCCGCGGAAGAGGGTCGGAAGCGCGGCGGCATACGCTGCGGCCGCAGCCGACCCGTACCCGAAGTGTGCGATCAAGGCGAGCATGCGCTTCTTGTCCACCGGCAGTTGCGGAAGGAACGAGTCGACGATGATCTCCGGAGGCTGGCGGCCGATGGCACCGACCTTATGTGCCGCTGCGAGCACGACGCTCATCGCACCGGTCGCCACGAGTCCCGCGGCCATGCCTCTGGTGAGGTTGGCGAGCAGGGTGTTGTTCACATGGGGCAGCCTCACGGGTGCAACACCACCTTGACGCAGCCGTCCTTCTTGTCGCGGAACGTCTCGTACAGCTCGGGGCCGTCTTCGAGCGGCGCGTGGTGGGTCACAAGGTCCTCGGTTCCCAGCGGATCGTCCGGGGCCTCGACGTACGGAAGGATCTGCTCGACCCAGGCCTGCACGTTGCACTGTCCCATGCGGATCGCGACCTGCTTGTCGAACAACTGGACCATCGGGAACGGGTCGGCCGCTCCGGCGTATACCCCTGCGAGCGATACAGTGCCACCTCGTCGCACGGCATCGAAGGCGAGCCGCATGGCGGCCAGCCGGTCGACGCCGACCGTTTCCATGAGCTTCTTCGCCGCCGGGTCGGGCAGCATCCCGGTCGCCGACTGAGCCGCGGCCGCGGCCGGACTGCCGTGCGCTTCCATGCCGACGGCATCCACCACCGCGTCCGGCCCCCTGCCATCCGTCGCCTCCCTGAGCCAGTCGGCGATGTCGTCGCTCAGGTCGAACGTGTCGATCCCGTGCCGCTCGGCCATGGCGCGTCGCTCCGCGACGGGCTCGACGGCCACCACCCGGTGCCCTCGCCGCCGGGCGATGCGCGAGACGAACTGGCCGACCGGCCCGAGGCCGATGACTCCCAGCACGCCGCCGGGTGGCAACTGCGCGTACTCCACGGCCTGCCAGGCTGTGGGCAGGATGTCGCTCAGGAACAGATACCGCTCGTCGGGAAGATCGCTGCCCACCTTCACGGCGTTGTAATCGGCCAGGCGAACGCGCATCCGTTGTGCCTGCCCTCCTGGCACCGACCCGTAGAGCTCCGTGTAGCCGTAGAGGGCGGCGCCCGTGCCGTGCTCCCGGTTCTGGGTCGTCTCGCACTGGGTGGTCAGGCCGAGACGGCACATGAAGCACTCGCCGCACCCGATCACGAAGGGCACGACGACGCGGTCGCCGACGGCGAGGTTGTGAACCTCGGATCCCACCTCCTCCACGATGCCCATCGGCTCGTGGCCCAGCACGTCACCTGCAGAGAGGAAGGGACCGAGCACGTCGTACAGGTGGAGGTCGGAGCCGCAGATGGCCGTGGATGTCACGCGAACGATGGCATCCGTCGGCTCCTCGATGTGCGGGTCGGGCACGTCGATCACGGCGACCTGTTTCATGGCTTGCCAGGTGAGAGCTCGCATGCATCTTGACTACGCTGCGGACGACGTGCGCTGAAACGGGTCGCCAGGTCACCTGGATCGTGATAGAGACAACCCCTTGAGCGGTGCTGCCGCTCCTGAGACCTTGGGCTGGCAACCAGTCGAGAAGAGGGAGTGGTGCGTGGGCGAGGAAGAGAGCATCCAGCACGACAGGGCGTACAGTCCGTCGAGCGAACGGGAGACCGAAGTGCGCCAGCACGAGTCTCCGAAGGGCGACGCAGCGCCGTCAGACCCGCAGATCGACCAGTCCGCCGTGCGCCAAGCGCCGGGAGAGGGCGGGCCGGACGACCCCGGAGACGTCGAGGCGCCAGCCGATGAGGTCGGGAACATTGCAGAGGTGATGCAACGAGGCGAGCGTGCATTGCGCGAGGGGAACACAGGCTCTGACGAGCGGTGATGCCGCCGAGGTGTGATGTGCTTCTCTCATGCCGTCATCCGCCAACGCTCGCCCGGGCATCCTCTACGTCGAAGACGACAGAGATATCGCCGGCATGGTGGTCGAAGTGCTGTCGGAGGCGTATGACGTCGACCATGTGACCGATGGCGACCTCGCGCTTCGCCATGCACTCGGACAGCGCTACGACGCGATGGTCGTCGACCGCCGGCTACCTGGCTTCGACGGAGTGGAACTCGTGCGGGCCGTGCGGAAGGCGCAGATCACGACACCGATCCTGTTGCTGACCGCGCTCGACTCCACGCGCGACCGCGTCGAGGGGCTGGATGCCGGTGCCAACGACTACCTGGTGAAGCCGTTCGACTTCGAGGAGCTGCTCGCCCGTCTGCGTGCCCTGCGTCGCGGTTTCCGTGCGGAGGGGCGTCGTCGGTACGTCGGCGAGTGGCTGTACGTTCCCGAGTCGCAGGCCATGTACTCGCCAGGCGGGTCTCGCGTGCCTCTGACGGCGACGGAGGATGCTCTGATGCGCTTGCTCACGGACAGCCCGGAGCACGTCTTCAGCCGGGAGGAGATACTCGCAGTCGTCTTTCCCGGCGGCGAGAGCCCAGGCTCCGTCGACACTTACGTTCACTTCATCAGGCGCAAGACGGCGAAAGAGGTCATCGAGACGGTGCGTGCGCGAGGATACCGGGCCGGCGGGTCATGAACGACGACGACCGGCGGGCTCGGCGCGCGGCGCTCGCGGTGGGTCTCTTCGTCGGCGTGGCGTCGGCGATCATCATCGCGGCGGGCGTCGGCATCCTGCTCGCAGTGATCCTCACGACGGGCCGTCACGAGGGTGGTCCCGACCACCCTGAGTTCGGCGGCCCTCCCCGCGTCGGCGACACGTTCGTCGTCGACGTGGATCACGTGCTGCCCTGGGTCATCGGCCTCGGCGTGGTCGGCGTGGCGCTGCTGGCCGTTGTCGGGTGGCTGGCGGCGCGCAGGACGTCGAAGCCTCTATCGGATGCCTTGACGCTGCAGCGCAGCTTCGTCGCCGACGCGAGTCACGAGTTGCGCACGCCGCTGACCGCGTTGAGCAGCCGCGTTCAGGTGCTGCAACGGCGTCAACAGCGCGGCCAGCCGATCGATGACACGATCTCCCGCTTGAGGCGTGACGTCGACGCCATGGCGGAGCTCCTCACCGACCTCTTGCTCACGGCAGAGGGCGCGGGCACCGCACCGGAGCATTCGACGGTCGTGGCCGAGGCGCTTCGCCATGCCGTGGATGCCATGTCCCCGCTTGCCTCTGATGCAGACGTGCGCCTCAGGCTCGACGCGTCAACGGACCTCGCCGTGAGGCTCCCGTCCGCAACCGTGACCAGGGTGGCCATCGCGCTCATCGACAACGCCGTGCAGCATGCGCCGGCGAACAGCGACGTGATCGTGAGTGCCGACGCTGAGGATGGTTTCGCGGCCATCCGCGTGGCGGACGCGGGTGAGGGGATCGTCGGCATCGACCCCGAACGCGTGTTCGACAGGTTCGCGCGCTCGCCGGAGACGGGCAGGAGGCGGGGATTCGGTATCGGGCTCGCACTGGTGCGGCAGGTCGCCACACGCTACGGCGGCACGGTGGTTGTGGAGCGCACGTCGGCCCAGGGCACCGTGTTCCTGCTCAAGCTGCCGACCGCGAGGCGGAGCGGTGCGCCACGGGCCAGGCAGCGGACGCGCCCGCCGACGTGAGCTCGACGCCGGCTGCCCAGCGGCGCACCCGCCCGTCGGATGCGATGACGACGCCGGACCGCACCCCTGGAGTCCTGATCCAGGTCAGGTCCTCGAATCCGGCGACGACGGCCGTCGTAGCCCACAGGTCAGCCGTCGTGAGCCGGTCTGCGACGACCGTTGCGCCTGCGACCGACGAGCTCGCCCGCCCGGTCCGCGGGTCGACGATGTGGCAGCCGCGTTCTGCGGTGCCCGAGGTGGCGACGGCACCCGTGCGCACGTCGACGGTCGCGGCGAGGCGCGCCGGGTCCGCAGGGTCGGCGACGCCGACGCGCCACGTCCAGTCCGAGCGGTCCGCCGTGAACAGCTGCATGTCACCGCCCACTGTCAGGCCGGCGGCATGTATGCCTGGGACGTCGAGAAGAGGGAGCAGCGCACGCCGTGCGGCGCCTTCGGCCGCCCAGCCCTTCACATAGCCGGTCGGATCGAACCAGCCCTGTTGCCAGGCGTCGAACAGGCCACCGGTCGTCTCTCGCGCCTCGAGACAAGCGGCGTCCACCATGGCTACGCGTTCGTCGGCATGCGCGAGGTCGAGTTCGCCGCTTCGGATCCGCGAGATGTCGGAGTCGTCGCGATAGGTCGAGAAGATCCTGTCCAGCTCGTGCAACTCGTCGAAGCACGACCGCGCGGACTCATCGACCGCGGAGACCACGTCGTGGGAGGCATCCGTGATCACGTGGATGCTCGCAACCGTTCCCATGACGTCGTCGGTGCGAATCTGGCGGCTCCCGCTGCTTGTGCTCATGCTCGCGCCCCGTCGAGTGCGCTCTGCAGCGACTGCAGATAGCCCTCGCTCGTATAGGTGGCGCCCGAGACCATGTCGATGGAGGAACTCTGGGCCTTGAGCGTCTCGGAGACGAGCTGCGGTACGGCCTGCCGGTTGATCTCCTCGTCCCTGAAGCTCTCGGTCGGGTATTGCGGAACGTCGACGGCCGTGATCTTGCCCCCGGAGACGGTGACCTTCACCTGCACGGCCCCGTAGCGCGTGTCGGCCGCCTGCCCCGTGTAGGTGCCGTCCTTGAGCCCGGAGGACGATGACGACGACGCCGACGGCGTCGACGAGGGCGTCGAGCTGCTCGAGGTCGATCCGGACTGGGTCGTGCCTGTCGATCCCGATTGAGCCGACGATCCCGAGCCGCTCGTGCTCGAGCCCGTGCCGGTCGATGCCGTCGGATTCACGACCTCGAGGGATGTGCGATAGCTCAGCAGCAGAACCGTTCCCGTTACCGTCGCGAGCAGCCCGTAGATGATCTTCTTCATGACCTGAACTCCCGTCGTGCGTGTCTCACTGTCCCGTTTCTGCTCCCGCTACTGCACCTGCTCGCTTGACGCCCGCTCATATCGAGAACCGCTCCGTGTGGATGCGCGAGGCGGGCAATCCGGCAGCACGCAGATCGCGCGTGACGCTCTCCATCCAGGGCTGAGGCCCGCAGACGTATGCGTCGTACTCCTCGAGATCGGGCGCGAGGTAGCGGATGAGCTCGGGACCTCGCCACTCCGCGTGCGTCGCGGGCAGCCATGCCGATCGGCCATTCGAACGCGGTCCGTCGAGCCGTGCGAAGCGAACACCGCGCTCCAGCACCAGGCGGTCGATGGCTCGGCTGCGTAGCCCATCGCCGCTCGCACTGTCGCGGACGACAAGGGTGGCCTCGCCTTCGGCGTAGTTTTCGGACTCGAGAAGCGACACGAGCGGCGCGACGCCTGCACCCGCGCCAAGCATGAGCAGTTTGCGTCCCTGGCGCTCTTTGCCCGTCATGCGCCCGAACGGGCCTTCGAACATGACCCTGGTTCCGCGGCGCAAGCGGGTCAGCCTGCGCGTTCCGTCGCCGAGGACTCGTGCCGAGATCACCAGCTCATCGCCGCGGGGAGCCGCAGCAAGCGAGAACGGATGCCCGCGCATCCACCCCGGCCCGTCCATGAAGCGCCAGACGAAGAACTGACCTGCCTCGGCGCGGAGCCTGGACAGCGCACGTCCCTGCATACGTACCACCACCCCGCGGTCGCCGTCCGGTTCCACCGAGGCGACTCGCACGCTGTGCCTGAGGGAGCGGGCAAGCGGTACGAGGATCCGGTAGACCACGACGCTTGCGGCGGCCAGCGCCCACAGCGTCCACCAGTACGCGGTCGCGGCGGGGGAGTTCAGGAAGTCGGCACCCGTCCAGAGCATGTGCGGGATGGAGAACCCGATGCCGAGGTAGGCGTAGAGGTGCAGCAGGTGCCACGACTCGTAGCGGATGCGGCGCCTCGCCCTTCGCATGGAGGTGATGACGACCATGATGAGCAGCAGTGTGCCTGCCGTGGCCAGCAGCATTCCCGGGTAGTCCCACACGAACTGCCAGGCCTGAACGACCAGATTCGTACCGCTTTCGGCGGCATAACCGATGGTGAGCAGCACGATGTGCGCGAGCATGAGCCAGAACGACCAGAACCCCACGAGGCGGTGCATCCTGGTCATGCCGTCGCGACCGAATCCGCGTTCGAAGAGCGGGATCCTGGCCATCAGGAGCACCTGGTACAGGAGGAGGTTCGCCGACACGAGACCCGTGACGCGCCCGAGCGTGTTCAGGCTGTCGGCGTTCAGTCGCAGGAGATCCTCGATGCCACCGCCCGACATCCACAGGGCGACCACGAACAAGCTCGTGAGCCACACGACGGTGACCGCTCCGATGCGCCACCAATCCGTGCGCGAACTGCCGCCCTCGACCGGCATGACCCAGGTCGGGGCTGTGCCGGACACGTCGGCGGAGAGCCCGGACGGCTCCTGTCGATAGGTGGTCATACTGAGATGCTGCTTGCGCGATTTTGAGACCACTGCAAGAAACGGCCCCTCCCAGTGACGTCAGAGACGACGCATAGCAAGACTTAGAAGAAGCACAGGGAAGGGGCAGCCCTTTGCCGGGCGGCCCCGTCAGTTCGCCAGCAGGTACATGGCGGTTGCGTGTGCCGCGAGCCGCACCGACATGCCTCCGGTTTCGGCGCGCGTCACGCCCGTCCACACATCCGTCGCCGAATAGCGCGGGGTCATGCCGAGCGAATGGTATCTCACGGCGATCGTGCGCGTGGTCGAGCCGAGGTTCGTGATCGTGAGCGCCGAGGATCCGTCAGAGAGGCGCTTCAGCAGCACGAGCTCGTTGGGGGTGGAGTTCAGAACCGATGGTGCGGAGGCGAGTCGGTCCTGATCGACGCGGATGACGCGGCGGTTGCCCAGGATGCCGACGGCAGCTGTGCCGGCCGTGCGCAGGTCGGATCCGATCAGAAGCGGCGCCGACAGCTGTGCCCAGAGCGCGAAATGGCTGCGTTGCTCGTCGAGGCTCATACCGTCGTTGCCCACCTCGAGCATGTCCGGGTCGTTCCAGAACCCAGGCGGAGTCTGCTTCGTCAGCGCGAGTGTCGACTCCGTGATCGAGACGACAGACGGCCAGGAGTCCTGGATGTCTGGTGTTGACCTGGAGAGATCGGAAACCCAGTGCCGCCACGCTGGCACGGGTTGCTCCGGTTTGTCGTGAATGCTGAACACGATGCTCCGGCCGGTCGCGTTGAGCGCCTGTCGCATTCGCGCGAACGCCTGCTCGTGCCCGACTCCTTCGCGGTCGGCGCCGCACCAGTCGTACTTCAGATAGTCGACGCCCCATGAGGCGAAGGTGCGAGCATCCTGTTCGACATGGCCAAGGCTGCCTATGCGCCCCGGGTATCCCTGGTAGCGCTCGGCGCAGGTTCGGCTGCCAGGGGCCGCGTAGATGCCGAACAGCAGGCCTTTGGAATGCACGTACGCAGCCAGCGCTGCCATGCCATCGGGAAAGCGCTTCGGGTCGGAGCGCAGCCGGCCATGCGAGTCTCGCGCGGGGTCCTGCCAGCAGTCGTCGACGTTGACATACCGGTAACCGGCATCCCGCAGACCGTCCGCGACGATGGCGTCGGCGGCCGCCTTGACGTCGGCTTCGGTCACGGAGCAGCCGAAGTGGTTCCAGCTGTTCCATCCCATGGGCGGCGCGGTGAGCTGCGGTCCCTGTTCGGTCGTGACGCATCCGGTCAGTGCGGCGCTCATCGTCGCGAGCGCGACGACCCCGACGAGCAGACGCTTCAGCGCCCTTCGCCCGATCCTTTCGGTCGACGACTTCACGCCGTTCACACCAAGGCCGCGGGCTTGACCCGCACGGGAGACAGCCACAGCGCCACGATGACGGCGGTGATGGCCCCTGCGGCCATGATCGAAGCCAGCACGACGATCTGGAAGCGCCCGGCCTCCAGAGGCGAGACGCCGCCGAAGATGGCGCCGACGAACGCGCCTGGAAGGGTCACGAGCCCGGTCGTCTTCGTCTGGTCGGTCGAGGGGATGAGCGCGGCGTAGACGGCGTCTCTGGCGAGCTCGTGAGTCGACTGACGCGGGGTGGCGCCGAGGGACATCCAGGCCTCCACCTGGTCCCAGCGGTCACGGACGAGCTCGACGAACCTCCGGCCGGCGAGTGTCGCGATGGTCATGGAGTTGCCGATCACGATGCCGCCGATCGCGAGCACGTATCTGGCGGTGAATTCGATCGTCCCCGTGACGAAGACGATGGTCAGCGTGACTGCAATGCCGGCGGCCATGGCGGACAGCATCATGAGCGCGTGCTGCCTGCTCCATCCGATGCGCCGGATCGCGGTCGCGCAGGCCACCGAGAACATGACGAGCAGCGCCAGGGCTACCCAATACCCGTTGGTGATGACGCCCGTCAGGATGAGGCTCACGACCGCCAATTGAAGGATGCCGCGCAGCACGGCCAGCGCGGGCGCCCAGTGGCGGGGCGCTCCGTAGAACCACAGCACGCCTGTGGTCAAGGCGATGAGCACGGCGATCCCGATGAGACTGTTCAGAAGCACCGGGGTCATGCCAGAAGCCTAGAGGCGACTGAGGCGAGAGCCGCGCGAGCTTGCTCGCGTGGCCGAGCCGATGGAGTCTGTGAGCGGTACGCCGCGATAGAGGCGACTGAGGCGAGAGCCGCGCGAGCTTGCTCGCGTGGCCGAGCCGATGGAGTCTCTGAGCGGTACGCCGCGATAGAGGCGACTGAGGCGAGAGCCGCGCGAGCTTGCTCGTGTGGCCGAGCCGATGGAGTCTGTGAGCGGTACGCCGCGATAGAGGCGACTGAGGCGAGAGCCGCGCGAGCTCGCGCGCTCACGACTCGCTTGCGCCCTCCAGCTGTTCCTGAGTGGCGGCGCGCTCTCGTCTGGGCGCTCGCACGTACATGAAGCAGACCAGCAGCACCATGGCCAGCACCAGGGCGAGCGAGACGACTCCCTCTCCGACACCTAGGCCTCCGTCGACGCGCGGCTTGCCGAGCCAGTCGGCGATGGATGCCCCGAGCGGCCTGGTCACCACGTACGCGAACCAGAAACTGAAGACGGCGTTCCACCGCGCGAAGCGGTACCCGAGCGCGGGAATCAGGATGACGATGGCGAAGACCACGATCGAAGACAGGTAACCCAAGCCCAGGCCGATCGCAGTGAGGTCGCCGAGTGCCGTGCCCATGGCGAAGGTCGCCACGACAGCGGCCCAGTAGAACGCCTCACGCCTTGGCGTGTCGACATCGTGCACCGAGAGCGTGTGCTCGAACCTTCGCCACAGCACGAAGACGGCCGCGAGGGCGACGGCGTAGAAGGCCGTGCTCACTGCGTAGGGAACGCCGAGCGCGACGTGCATGACGTCGGCGGCCATGGTGCCGAACACGCCGACCATTCCGACCGTGAACCAGTACGACCACGGTGTGTACCTCGCGCGGCTGAACTGCACGATGAGGGCGATGACGAAGAGCGCGAATCCGCACAGCACGGCGACGACGGGTGGGAGCACGTGGATCGAGTAGTCCGACACGGCCTCGCCCATTGCGGTGGAGACGGCCTTCGTGATCCAGAAGATCGGTGTCGGGTCGGGAACGCGGGGGAGTCGTGGTCGGAGGCTTCGTCCTGCGTCGAGCTGTGTCATGCGTTCCCTGTGTTCATGGCGTTGGTCGTGCTTCTGGGACAACCGGCACTCGTGCGTGTGCCGTGCGATCTCACTTCGTGAAGAGGTAGATCACGCTGCGGTGCAGCGAATAGTGCGCCGTCTCGTGATAGCCGAGCCGTTCGAGCGACGACGTGCCCCACAGGTATTCGTGTCCGGGCATGGAGTACTCCACGACCCACACGCGGTCGACCCCGTGGAAGCGACCGAGAGCGGCGGCTTGGTCCACCGTGTACGCGGAGTCGTACCAGGTGAGGTTCTGGGCGTACGGCACGCGCAGTGTGACATCCTTCACGGCCGAGAACGCAGAAGGATCCGTGCTCATCGCCAGTCGGGTACGCCTCGAAGGCCTGACGCCCTCGTCGAACACGATGCCGTCCCCGGCCACCGCCTTGGCCTGGATCGTCGCGGCGATCTGGTTCCAATCGGACTCGTTCATCGAATACGGCCCGCGCTGGCCGATCCAGACCGGCGTTGCGGCGAGGAGCACCGCCGCCAGGCCCGCCACCACCACCCACCTGCGCCGGGCGAGGCGGTCGATGCCCGCTGCGATGAGGATGGCCGCGGCAGGCGCCGCCATGGTGCCATACCTGGCGGTGAAGCCGTGGAACACCGCGGTCGCGGCGATGAGCGAGCCCATGGGCAGAACGAGCCAGCAGAGCGCCAGCAACACGACGTCCGGACGGGCGTTCGGTGCCGAGTCCACTGTCGCGGGCGCGCTTGACGGCCACGCATTCAGGCTCGGCAGGATGCCCCTGCCGAGTGAGCGCGCAACGAGGTCGTATACCGCCACCAGGATGAGCAGCCAGGCGAGGATCGCGAAGGGCAGCGCGCCGAACCACATCTGCACGAATACCGACGTGGCGGTCACCTGCGCTTGCCCGCCGAGGTATGCCACCTGCGCGCGCTCGAGGTATGCGAACACCAGAATCGGTGAGGCCGCGAGCACGGCGATGCCTGTGGCTACGACGAAGGCGAGCAGGTGGCGCCTGACGCTCGGCGTGAGCGCGAGGAACGCGCCGATCGCCACGACGATGAGCAGGTCGTAGAGGAACAGGTAGGTTGCCAGGGCGAGCACGCACGTGTAGGCCGTCCACAGTCCGGCGCTGCTCCGCTGCCGCAGCACGATCTCCACCACGATGACGCACAGCACCGCGCACAGCGCGGCGTCCGTCGCGTACGAGCGCGCTTCCTCGCCCGCGAAGGTCAGCCGCGGTAGCACCGCGGCGACGATGCCGGCGAGGAGCGCGAGGCGTCGGGACCCCAGTCTTCCGCACATCCAGGCAACGGCCGCAGCTGCGAGACCGGTCGCCACGGCGCTGGGCAGGCGGATGGCGAACGGCGACGTGCCTGCGACGCCTATCCACAGGTGCAGCAGCACGTAGTAGAGGCCGTGCACTGCATCCACATGGCCGAGCATCGTGAAGAGGCTGTCGAACGAGCGCTGCGCAGACAGCAGGCTCGCGGCCTCGTCGCCCCACAGCGACGGGATCCAGGAGCCGGTCAGAGCGACAGCCGTGGCAACAACGCCCAGCGTCAGCGCGAGCACGCCGAGCCGCCGCCGTTCGCTGACGCGAACGACGGATGGCAGGTGGATCGTGGCGGTGTCTGCCGTCACTCTTCCGTCCAATCCGGATCGTCTGGCGCTGACTCTTCGTTTCGGAGGCGCCACTCGTTGCCGAGAAGGGCCAGGCCGAAGAAGACGGCGCCGGCCAGCAGGGCGGCAGCGAGGGTCGCCGGGGCGGCGATCCACTTGACGTCCATGAGGCCTCCCGAAATCCGTTCCCCTTCAGCCACGTTCGATCAATGATTCCCAGATTCGGCCAAGAACGGGGGCACCCTTAGAGGATGCTCAGACCTGGGGCAGCGTGAGAGTGAAGCAGGTGCCTGCAGATGAGGTCGCGGTCAACTCGATGCGTCCGCCGTAGCGGTCGGCGATGTCACGCACCAGGGCGAGACCGATACCGAATCCGGAGCGCGCGTTACCCCGGGTGGCTACGTCGCCGTGCGCGAACCGCTCGAAGAGCCGGTCGGGGTCGATGCCCTTGACGCCTTCGCCCTCGTCGCGCACCGACAGGGCGAAGAAGGATGGCTCCTTCGCCGGCTCGATGGTGACCGTGACCGTGCCTCGAGCCGGCGAATGTGCAATGGCATTGTCGACGAGCGCGACGATGCACCGTCGCAGCGTGCTCCGCGGCACGTGCGTGATGCTCTGTCCCCGCGCGTTCAGCCGCAATACCACGCCGCGCTCGCGCGCGATCAGCTGCAGATCGTCGAGCGTCTCCTGAGCGAGTGATGCGACGTCGGCCGTGCGTCCGGACTCGATCTCGCCGGGAGAGGCGGCCGCAAGGAGCAGGTCGGTGATCACGTCGCCCAGCACGCGCACGTCTTGCCTCAAATCCTCGAGGTTCTCCCTGGTGTCGGCACCTGACTCCATCTCCTGGCCGAGCAGTTCGACACGCGCGGCAACGACGGCAACCGGCGTGCGCAGTTCGTGGCTGGCGTCGGCGACGAAGGTGCGTTGGATGCGCAGCGCTTCCCCGAGCGGCCGCACTGCGCGGCTGGCGATGACCCAGCTGAGGCCCCCCGCGACGACGATGGCGATGATGCCGAGTGCGACCAGAGCCAGGAGTACGGCATGCGCGTCGACGTAGATCTTCGTCTCGCCGGGCGCCGACTTCTCCACCAGCTCGCTGGGCTGCGACTGATCGATGATGAACGCCACCGTGAGGGCGATCACGAGAACGACGATGGCCGTTGCGGCCAGCGTGATCTGGGCTGCAACGACGCGCGACGCCCTGGCGATCGCTGCGGCATCCGCTCCTTTGGCGCGAGCCGAGTCGGGGCCCACCGCCGCGCGTTTCATCACAACTGGCCCAGGCGGTAGCCCCTGCGCCGCACGGTCAAGACGATGTCCCTGTCGGTCTTGCGCCTCAGGTAGTGCACGTAGGTGTCGACCGTTCCGGGCTGATCGTCGGCGCTGAACACGGTGCGCAGGATGTGCTCGCGCGAGAACGTGCGCTCCGGGTTCTCGGCGAACAGCCGAAGCATGGCGCACTCGCGAGGCGTGAGCAGGATGCGCCCGATGTGCGGCGAGTAGATGCATCCGTCATCCGGGTAGAACGTGGACTCGCCGATCGGCAGCCCGACACCCTGCGGATCGAACCGCCTGGTGAGCGCTCGAAGCCTCGCCAGCAGCTCGTCGTACTCGAAGGGCTTCACCAGATAGTCATTGGCACCGGCATCCAGCCCGTCTACCTTGTCGGCAGTCGTGCCGAGGGCCGTGAGCAGCAGAATGGGCGTGGTCACGCGGTCCTGACGGAGCCTCTTCACGATCGTCAGGCCGTCGACGGACGGGAGTCTGCGATCGATGACCATCACGTCGTGATCGCCGCTGCGTGCGCGTTCGTACCCTTGTTGCCCGTCGGCGACGAGCTCGACCTCGAAGGATGCCTGCAGAACCTTCGCCATGAGGGGGCCGAGCCGGGCGTCGTCCTCGATGAGCAGCAGCAACTGCCGCGTCTCCCCGGTGTCCCCGCCGTTCGTGCCCATCGGCCGCACCTTTCGCCCCCGCTCGGCCGGCTCCAACGCACCGGCGCCCTGCACGTCGGCGCTCTGCTGTTCGGTCCCGTCGTACCTTCGTCCACGGGCGCTGTTCAGCTTCGGCAATCCGGCGTTCATCATCAGGGGTACCACGACCAGGTCGACTCGGCCTGATGGCGGCACGGATGCCACGGCATCCGTCGTGAAGCGGCGATACGGCATCTGGCGACTTCAGGTCCGATACGCCGCAAGGTCATCGCGCGTCCTCGTGCGCGGCCTCGACCACGGCCGTGAACTCCTCTGCCACCTCCGCTCGGTAGGCATCGGCGTCGAGCGAGCTCGGGGGAACGTCGCCTGCCCAGAACGCCATCATGCCGTCGGCCAACGACGCGTCGCTCTGACCGACCACGTGGATCGCGCCAGATGGCAGCGCGTCATGCACCGACGCGAACGCGGTAGAGACGATCGGAAGCCTGCAGACCGCTGCCTCCAGCAGCACCATCGGCTGGCCCTCGTACACGCTTGAGAGCACGAAGCAGTCCGCGGCCGCCAGAATGGCGAACGGATTCTGATAGGCGCCGGTCAGCGTGACCACGTTTCCTAGGCCGCTGTCGTCGATCAGGTCTTGCAACTGATCGCGCAACGGTCCACCGCCGACGATGAGGAGGCGCGCATCAGGATGCCTGTCATGCACGTGCGCGAACGCCCGGATCAGGCGTGCGTGATTCTTCTCCGGCGACAGGCGTCCGACCGTCACGAACCAGCGCGCGTCGTGCCGCTCCAGTTGCTGCACCCAGTCGGGAACCAGCACCTCCTCGGTTTCCGGGTCGACTGGATGCCCTTCCAACTCGGCCAACGGCTGCTTCATCCCGGCGAGCACTCGCTCGACGTTGGGCAGGTTCCGCACTGTCACGAAGTGCTCGGGCGGCGCGTACTCGGCCAGCTCTCTTCGGTTCAGCTCGGTCAGACGCGGCGACACCGAGACCAGGCGGTCGTACGAGTGGTACAGGGCGAACACGTGCCCGAGGCTGCGCAGCATGCGTTTCTTGCCGTTCACCTCTCGCTGCCGGTCCGCCGCCATCTCGTTGTGCAACCAGATCGCACGCGGTGCGTCGGGGGAATGCAGCAGAAGCGTCGACCAGAACGGGCCGTAGCCGCTGAAGTCGGCGACCCAGTCGAAGCGTGCGTCTCCGAATACTCTGGTCCATTCGTCGTCCCACAGCGACTTGTGGCGAAGGGGGTCCTCGTGTTGAAGCACGTCGCCCCGGCGCTCGTCCCACTTGCGTCGCACGTGGGAGAGCTTGCTGCCGTTCATGCCGCCGACCCGGAAGATCTGGCGCACCTCGGGAGGGATCAGCGCCTGGTTGGCGCGGTGCCATCCGCGACGCGAGTACGACATGAGGACCGTCACGTCGTAGCGATCGTGGTCGATGTCGGCCAGCAGGTTCATGGCCGCGGTGGTGATGCCGTTCGAACGCATTCCGCCTAGGTACAGCAGCAGCCGGCGCCTGCCGTCCGTGGCGGCCGGCCGCACGTCGAGCCCGTCCGTCAGACCACGGAACACCACGTCGATGACCCGGCCCGTCGCATTGCCGTCCTCTTTGGAAGCGAAGCGCCGCTGCCAGTCTGCGTACTTAGGGGTGAGCGGCTCGCCACCGAGCAACGCGTGCATCGTGCTCCCGGCCAGAGCCGCGTCATCGACCACGGGCCCGGGCAGCTCATCTGGCGCGAAGTACGTGCCGCGCGTTTCCGCGTACGCCGGCGCATCCGGCGTGTAGAAGACGATCGGCTTTCCCGTGGCCAGATAGTCGAAGAAGATCGACGAGTAGTCCGTGACGAGCCCGTCGCATACGCCGAGGATGGCGTTCGTCGGCAGTGAGTTCGGCGCGAGGATGCTCCTCAGCTCGGGCCGGGAGGCCGCGAACGAATGCACGATCTGATGCGTCTTCAGCAGCACGACGTAGCGTGGTCCGAGCTCGCGTTGCATCGCGCGCACGTCGGCGATCAGCTGGTCGACGTCATCCTCCGGCCGGCCGAACGTTTCACCATGCCAGGTCGGTGCGTAAAGCACGATGGAGCGGTCGCCAAGCTCTGCGCCCGATCGCTCCAGGGCCGCACGGAGGTGAGCGGCGGCCTGACCGTCCAGACGCTGTCGGTCGATGCGAGGGTAACCCTCGGTGATGATGCGGCCGGTGTAGATGTTGCGCAGGCGGTAGGCGTCCTCGTACATGCGCTCGGCCATGAACTCGTTGGCGGCCAGCAGAAAGTCGGCCGCGAGAAAGTTGCGCAGCGTGTTGGCCGAGTCGAGCGCTCCGCCCGGCATGTCGAAGCCCATCTGTTTCAGCGGTGTGCCGTGCCAGGTGTTCAGGTACACCTGTCCTGCTCGCTTGCTGAACTCGGCGGGGAACGTGGCGTTGCTCACAAGGTACTGGCTGGTGGCGAGCGCCTTGTAGTAGGCGCTGCTGCGATACGTCACGAAGGAGACGCGCTCGTCATCGGCGAACTCGCGCATCAGCTCGGGAGCGGCGTTCCGCCCGGCGATCGCCCACACGTGCCGGAAGTCCGCGAACTCAGGGTCGGCGATCAGCCCGCGGAAGATCGCCTCCGGATTGCAGAGCGCCCCGTTTCCCGAGAACGACTCGTAGAGAACGGTGCCTGGGCGGATGGGTTGCTTGCGCCAGAATGCGTGGCGATCGTATTGGGCGGCACGCCGCAGCTTTCGCGCCTGGCGGCGGATGCGGGCGAGTGGTGACTTCACAGGCGACCTTGAGTTGAGGTTGGCGGACTTGATCCGGGCAGGGTAGCCCCAGGCTCTGAACCCTGACCCAAGAACCTTCTAAGCGTAGGCGGCGGCCTAGCACCAGCACCACGTGGTGAGAACCGGTTCCCTCCGATCTTCTAGCTCCCTACCGTTACGTCCGGTCGTGCCCGTTCGTGGACCCGGTCGTGCCCGTCCGTGGGCGGAGGGGTGGCGGATGCACGCGCGTCGGTCGTCACGTACGCCGACGCCGGTCGAGCACGGCATCCCACGGAAAGAGAGGAGGAACGCATGAGCAGTGAGCCGAACCGCGATCCGGGAAAGGACGCAACGCCACCGATGGACCCGGACACGTCCGAGGCCACCAAACGCCAGCTCGAGCTCGCAGCCGAGCAGGGGCGGTCGTATCGCAAGGCTCTCGACTACATGGTCGGCGAGGTGGCCAAGGGCGGAGGCCTGCAGCGAGCCGGCGACTACCTGATCGGGTACGCGGTCGAAGATGCGGAGGGCATGTACAGCTTCGACGAAGGAACCCTCACCTGGCACAACCCCGAGGACGAGAACGTGCATCTGGAGGTCGTCGTCTGCGACGGCTCGGACGGACGATTCGTGCCGAGCGTCGGCGTCACGGCGACTCTGGTCACGCCGTCAGGCGATGAGCTGGGGCCGCACGAGCAGGTGCTGGTGTGGCATCCGATGATCTACCACTACGCGCGCAACTGGACGGTTCCGGAAGACGGCGAGTACGTGTTGCGCGTGCACGTCGAGCCGCCCGCCTTCATGCGACACGACGAGATCAACGGCCGCAGGTTCACAGAACCCGTGGACGTGGAGTTCACGGGCGTCACGATCGAGCGCGGCGCGGAACCGGTCACACCACCGACGGCGTAACCCGCGGATTTCAGCTCCCCTTGCCGGCATGCTAGGCTCGTAATCGTGCCGCGGGGTGGAGCAGCTCGGTAGCTCGCTGGGCTCATAACCCAGAGGTCGTAGGTTCAAATCCTGCCCCCGCAACCAATCGAGAAGGCGTCCCGCAAGGGACGCCTTCTTCGTATCCTCGTGGCGCCGACCGAATGAGGTGACGTGGCTGGCATCGGATCCACCGCAGACGACGCAGGGTCGCGCCCGGCAGAGGGACCGGCGGCCGAGAGGTCGGTCGCGGTCGCGGTCGCTCAGTTCGCGCCCGGCGAGGATGCGCACCACAATCTCGCGATCATCGAGCAGCTTTCGACCACTGCGGCTGGCCGAGGCGCCCGGTTGATCGTCTTTCCCGAGTACTCGTCGTACTTCGCGGATCCCGTCGACTCGCGTTTCCTTGCGAACGCCGAGCCTGTCGACGGCCCGTTCACGAAACGACTGGCAGACCTCGCCGACATGCTCGGCGTGACGATCGTGGCGGGCTTCGCCGAGAAGACGGACGTCGCAGGTCGCTTCTCCAACACACTCGCAGCCGTCGCGCCGTCCGCGGGCATCGTCGCCCTGTACCGCAAGCAGCACCTCTACGACGCGTTCGGTGCACGCGAATCCGATGTCGTGCTCGCCGGCGAGCTGGCTGCACCGCAGCTGTTCACGGTCGGGGACCTCACGATCGGGCTTCAGACCTGCTACGACCTGAGGTTTCCCGAGATAACGCGTACCATCGTCGACGCCGGGGCTGAGGTCGTCGTGGTTCCGAGCGAATGGGTACGCGGTCCGCTCAAGGAGCACCATTGGCGCACCCTCATCACCGCGCGGGCCATCGAGAACACGGTCTTCGTCGCTGCAGCCGACCACCTCGGGCCCGTGGGCGTGGGCTCGAGCGTGATCGTCGACCCGATGGGCGTCGTGCTCGCGGATGCCGGTGAGCGCGAGGCCGTGACCCTCGCCTGGCTCGACCGTGCACGTCTCGAGCAGGTGCGCGAGATCAACCCGGCGCTCGCACTCAGGCGCTACTCCGTGGTGCCAAAGGACTGAGCGGCCTGCGAAGGTCGGAGCACCCGCTGTGGCCGGGGCGGACACTGCGAGCAAGAGCGGTGAGCGGCCGCCGAGGCGGCGAATCAGCTCAGCGCAGGTCGGCGAGCTGCGCCGCTGCACGCTCCAGCACGTCCACCCGCTTGCAGAACGCGAAGCGCACGAGCGATTCCGCCTCGCCGCGCATTCGTTGTCCGCAGAAGGCGCTGATCGGCACGGCGACCACGCCGGCGAGAGAGGGGAGCTCGCGGCAGAAGGCCACGGCATCCGTGTAGCCGAGGGGTGCGGCATCCGCCACGACGAAATACGAGCCGTGCGACGGGAAAACGCCGAATCCGGCGCTCTCCAGTCCGGCGGACAGCAGGTCGCGCTTGGCCGCCAGCGTGGCGGCGATGTCTGCGAAGAATGAGTCGGGCATCCGCAGCCCGGCCGCGATCGCGGGCTGGAACGGTGCACCGTTGACGTAGGTGAGGAACTGCTTCACGGCGGTGATCGCGGTGACGAGCGGCGGGGGAGCGACGACCCAGCCGATCTTCCATCCGGTGGTGCTGAACGTTTTGCCGCCCGACGAGATGGTCACCGTGCGGTCGCGACCGCCGGCCAGCGTCGCGATCGGGATATGCGGCCGATCGAACGTGAGGTGCTCGTACACCTCGTCGGTGACGATGATCGCGTCGTGGGCGTGTGCCAGCTCCACGATGGTCTCGAGCGTCTCGCGGCCGAACACGGCTCCGGTGGGATTGTGGGGGTCATTGACGAGGATGACGCGGGTGCGATCGGTGACGGCGGCGCGCAGCTCCTCGAGATCGGGCTCGAAGTCCGGAGCCCTCAGCGCCACGGTGCGATGGATGCCGCCTGCGAGCGCGATCGTCGCCCCGTAGGCGTCGTAGAACGGCTCGAATGTGACCACCTCGTCGCCGTCCTGGAGCAGCGCGAGCAGCGTGGCCGCAAGCGCTTCGGTCGCTCCGGCCGTGACGAGTACCTCGCGGTCCGGATCGACGGTAAGACCGTAGAAGCGCTTCTGGTGCTCGGCGATGGCCTCGCGCAGCACCGGCATTCCCATGCCGGGCGGGTACTGGTTCACGCCGTCCCGGATGCTTCGCACGGCCGCCTCCAGCACCTCGGCCGGACCGTCTTCGTCCGGAAACCCCTGCCCGAGATTGATGGCGCCGGTGCGAGTGGCGAGCGCGCTCATCTCCGCGAAGATCGTGGGCGAAACGGCGCCGTCGCGGCCGAGCAATCCTGCGCCGTGCGCCGCTCGTTGCCAGTTGCCATGGATCAACGACGGCATGGTGCCTCCTCCTCGTGGTGCGGTGCTCCCCAACGCTAATGCCCCGCCGCCGTGACGTGCGGCTTCGCCGATCCTCGATCGACAGATGGGGCTGTGGATAACAGAATCGGACCTGCCGAGGGTGCCCTACCGTGGTGTCCATGTCGCTGCGCAGACGGATGCCCGCTGCGGCCTTCGCTGCGCTCATCGCGCTCTCGCTCGCCGGGTGCACGCCGAGCAATCCGACGCCGACACCTTCGCCGACCGCGACGCGCAGCCCGCTGTTCGCCTCGGACGAGGAGGCACTCAAAGCCGCAACGGATGCCTACGCCGCGTACTTGAAAGTCACTGACGAAGTTCTTGCTAGTGGGGGAGCCGAACGGGAGGCGTTCCGACAAGTTTCAACTGGCGACGCTTTCAAGAAGGCAGTGAGCGATGCCGATGAATTCAAGAGAAATAGCGCGCACACGGTTGGATACACCAAGTTCGACTCGGCGCGTCTGTCGTTCTACAAACCGGCTCTGAAGATCCCCGTATCGATTTTTGTGTGCGACGACGTGAGCAATGTTGATGTGGTGGACAGTCATGGGACCTCGGTTGTTAGTGGCGACAGGAAGACACGAACTCCTTGGCAAGTCTGGTTTCAGGCTTCATCCAACAGTCGGCTAGTGGTCGTCGACCGGATGCTGTGGACGGGGCAGGACTATTGCGAGGGATAGCGGCCGCTCTAGTTGTAGTCGCCATCTCTTTCACAGGGCTGGCCGGCGCTAATAGCGATGAGGGCTGCGGTCGCTGGAGCCAATACACGGGCGGCTGCTCCACCGGCTCCATCAACGGGGACCACGTCGACATCGGGGGTCACACCGGCGGCGGAGGCGGCGCAGGCGAGACGCGCGACGATCAGGCATCCGACGGCAATGCGCCTCCCGGGCCACCCGCCGCAGATGCCTGCGTTGGACAGGGGCGCATCTGCACCGGCGAGGCGGTGTTCCAACCGGTCAGCCTCGCGATGTCCGACCTCGCGTCGTTCTACCCTCAGAAGCCCACGATCAGCGAGGAACCGAACGGCTGGGCGATCATCGGCCTCGACACGAATTTCGTCGCCGACCCTCGAACGCATTCAGCGTCCGGCTCGTTGCTGGGCCGGCCCGCGACGGTGCGCTTCACGCCGCAGGCATTCTCGTGGGACTACGGCGATGGCATCCGTGCCGAAACCGCCACGGGCGGCAGAACGTGGAAGGAGCTCGGTCTTCCCGAGTTCAGCCCGACGCCCACCAGTCACGTCTACTCCGCGCCCGGCAGTTACGGCGTCAGCCTCAGCGTGCAATACACGGCGCAGTACCGCATCGGATCGGCGCCATGGCAAGACGTGCCGGGTACGCTGGCCCTGTCCGCGCCGACGTTCACCGTCATCGCGGCCGACGCGAAGACGGTTCTGGTGCAGCGCAACTGTCAGCTCGATCCACGAGGGCCGGGCTGCTGAGGGCTGCGGCGGATCCGTTGATGTCGAAGGGCATGACCAGGCATCGGGCATGATGCCGGTCACGTCGGAGCGATCGATGCGTCGTTGCTAAACCATGGGAATGTTCTAGTCCGTTCACAGATTGCCCATAATCCATGCCCAGCATGACGGCGGATGCTTGTAGTGCTTGGAAGGAGCAACGACAGATGACCGACACACCGAAGGACCCCGCGGAGACGCCGGAGACGGCACCGCAGCAGCCTGCCGCGCAGGACTCGGTTGCCGATGCGACGCAATCCGACGCACGCGAGGAGACAGCCGCGCCCCAGCCCGGGTCGAGCGACAGCGTCTCCACGAGAACAGGCGCGACCGAGCAGAACACGACAACGCAGCCGACGGTGCAGCCGGCCGCGCAGCAGAACGACGGCTCGAGCGCGAACGAGACCCGGCCATTTGAATCCGGGTCGAACGAGACTCCATCGAACGAGACTGGGCTGAACGAGACGCAGCCGACCGAGCAGTTGCCGCCGTACGGCGCAGCACCACAGACGGGCATCCCGCAGTCCCCGCAGGGTAGTGGCCAGGCGGCGCAAGGCACGGAGAACCCATACGCGGCGCAGCAGGGGTATCAGTACCCGCAACAGCCGGCCTACGGCCAGCACGCCGGGGCGTACCAGTACTCGCCCCAGCAGCCCGGACACGCGCAGCCGCAGCACGGCGCGTTCGGCCAGCCCACCTATGCCGCTCAGGAGCCGGGCCTCGGTGCCCAGACAGCGACGACCGAGAAGCCGGCCAAGCAGAAGGACGGTAAGAGCAACAGGGCCGGGCTTCTCATCACCGGGTTCGTACTCGCGGGGCTGCTTGGCGGCGGCGTCGGAGCGGGTGTCGTCGGCATCTACGCTGCCAACTCGAACGGTGGCAAGGTTGTGGCCTCCACCGGCGCCACGAACGTGACGGTGAACAACCCGCAGACGGCGACGAACGTCACGGCCGTGGCATCCAAGGTGAGCCCGAGCGTCGTGACGATCAATGTGTCGGGCAGCCAGGAGGCCGGCACCGGTTCTGGCATCATCCTGAGCTCGGACGGCTACGTGCTCACCAACACTCACGTGGTCACGCTCGACGGCGTCACCGGGAGCCCGACGGTCACCGTCACGACCAATGATGGCAAGATCTACAAGGCTAAGGTGGTCGGTACCGACCCCGTGCTCGACCTCGCGGTGATCCAGCTGCAGGGAGCCAGCGGCCTCACCCCTGCGACCTTCACGGACTCCGACAAGGTGAATGTCGGAGACTCGACGATCGCCATCGGCGCACCGCTCGGCCTCGCCGGAACCGTGACGAACGGCATCGTCAGCGCGCTGAACCGGAGCATCCAGATCGCGTCGTCCGCTGCGCCCAAGCAGGACCAGCAGGACAACGGCGGTAACGGCGGCAACGGCAGCAACCCGTTCAACTTCTGGAACTTCGACCAGAACGGCGGAAGCGGTCAGTCGTCGACGCAGAGCACGATCTCGCTGCCTGTCATCCAGACGGATGCCGCGATCAACCCGGGCAACTCCGGGGGGCCACTGCTGAACGGCAAGGGTCAGGTCATGGGCATCAACGTCGCCATTGCGAGCGCGGGCTCGTCCAGCGCCTCGAGCGGACAGACCGGAAGCATCGGCGTCGGATTCGCGATCCCTTCGAACGTGGCCAAGCGCGTCGCGGACGACATCATCAAGGACGGGAAGGCGAGCAGCGGTCTGCTCGGCGCGACGGTCGCCGACTCCACGTCGGACACCAGTGCCACGACTGTCGGTGCCTTGATCAAGTCGGTCAGCTCAGGCGGCGCTGCCGCGAACGCCGGGCTGAAGGCGGGGGACATCGTGACCAACTTCGACGGCAAGCCCATCACCGATGCGACCGACCTCACGGCGCAGGTTCGGGCTCTGGCCGGTGGAAGCAAGGCGACTGTCACGTACGTGCGCGGCGGCCAGGCGAAGCAGACAGATGTGACGCTCGGAACGCTCTCGACCGACTGACCTACCGGCTGAACGGCCCGAAACCGCCGATCGAGCAGCGCCGAAGGCGCGCGTCGCGACCCCTTGCCAGGGGCTTTCGACGAACTCGATCGGCGGTTTCGTCGTCGTCCGGCGCCGCACGAGACGCCGACTGCGCGGGCATCCTCCTGTGCACCTGCCGGGTGTCCGCTCACGCCGCGCTGATAGGCTGAGCCGACGGTTCGACGAGCGGATGTGATGGGCGAATCCAGCAGTACAGGCGCCGGTACGGGCGCACTACCCGGTGTCTCGTACGTGATGCCCGTTTTGAACGAAGCACCATACGTGCGAGCCGCCGTCGAACGCCTCCTGGCCCAGGATTACACCGGTCCTTACGACATCACGTTGGCCGTGGGGCCCAGCAACGACGGCACCGAAGACGTCCTGGCCGCCTTGTCGCGCGAGTACCCGAACGTGCGCGTCGTGGCCAACCCGGCGGCGTCCACCTCGGCCGGGTTGAACGCGGCAATCAGGGCATCCTCGCACCCGGTCGTGATCAGGGTCGACGCCCATTCACTTCTGCCGCCCGACTACACCCGCATCGCGGTCGACACGCTGCAGCGCACCGGCGCCGACAACGTCGGCGGCCTCATGGATGCCCGCGGCACTACCCCCTTCGAGAAAGCCGTCGCGCGCGCCTACCGTTCCCGCATCGGGCTCGGCGGCACTCAGCACCATGTCGGCGGCAAGGAGGGCCCGGCCCAGACCGCCTACCTCGGCTCGTTCCGCCGCGACCGGCTGGAAGCAGTCGGACTCTTCGACGAAGGCGTACGACGTGGTCAGGACTGGGAGCTCAACAGGCGGTTGCGGGCGACCGGCGGAACGGTGTGGTTCACTCCGCAACTGGTGGTGACGTATCAGCCACGGTCGAGCATCCGCTCGCTCATGAACCAGTTCTTCGCCACCGGCATGTGGCGAGGCGAGCTGGTGCGGCGCTTCTCGTCTGCGAACTCCGTACGCTACTTCGCCCCTCCGGTGCTGGTCGTGCTGCTGGCAGCGTCGCTCATCGTCGGCCTGCTCGGCATCGCAGGTCTGCTCATCGGAGCAGCGTTGGGGTGGCTGACCCTGGCGTTCGCCGTGCCGGTTCTCTACCTGCTGTTCGTACTCGTCGCCGCGTTGACCATCGGCTCACAAGACGGGATCGCCGCTATGCTGCGATTCATTGTGGTCGTGCCGACGATCCATCTGAGTTGGGGGATCGGCTTCATCGGCGGGTTCTTCGAGCTGTCGCACGACCTGCACAGCCGGTCTGGGAGGTAGCGTGTCGGCTTCGGAATCGCAGCGCCGGCCCGCGTCCATCGCGGAGTTGCGCGAGGTCACGCAGCCACCGGAGGTGCGCCAGCGACGCAACGCAGAGCACTGGACCGCCCACCTCTACCTGCGCGACGTCTCGCCCTACCTCACCTGGGCGCTGCTGAAGACACGGATAAGCGCCAACGGCGTCACCGGGTTCATGATCCTGTCCGGATGGCTGACTGCGGCCTCCCTCCTGATTCCCGGCATCGGTGGAGCGCTTCTCGCCGTCGTGCTCGGGCAAGTCCAGATGCTCTTCGACTGCTGCGACGGCGAAGTGGCCAGGTGGCGCAACAGCTCATCCCCGGCGGGTCACTTCCTCGATGCCGTCGGCCACTACACGACCGAGACGTTCATCGCCATCGCGCTCGGACTTCGCGCCGCGGCATGGCCGTTCACGGCGCCAGACGACTATCTGTGGACGACCCTGGGGCTGGGGTTAGCGCTCGTTCTCGTGTTGAACAAGGCCCTGAACGACCTGACGAGGGTTGCGCGCGCATACGCCGGCCTGCCTCGCCTGGGGAACGCCGAAGCGGATGCCGCCCCCCAGCAGCGCCTCATCGCGCTGGCCAGGCGCGCGGTCAAGTTCTTCCCGTTCCACCGCATGTTCCACTCGGTCGAGCTCACGCTCGTCACGTTCGTGGTCGCGGTGATAGCCCTGTTCACCGGTTCCCCCGCGACCGAACGCGTCTACCTCGTGGTGCTGCTGCTGTTCGCGAACGTCGGATTGCTCGGGCATTTCGTCGCGATCATGAGCTCCAGGCGGCTGCGGGCGTGACCGTGGTCCTCACCGCTGAGGCGACCAGGCCATGAGTGAGGCGTCCCCCGGGAGCTATGCGGCCGCCGGTCACCCCACCGTGGGAGTCGTGGTACTCACGCAGGGAACGCGACCGGCCGAACTGAATCGCGCGCTGGCATCCGTGTTGGCTCAGCGTGACGTGGAGGTCGACATCGTCTGCGTCGGCAATGGATGGGAGCCGACCGGACTGCCGCCCGGGGTGGCGGCGCTCGGGTTGCCAGAGAACCTCGGCATCCCTGCAGGTCGCAATGCAGGTGTGCCGCGCACGACAGGCGAGTTCCTCTTCTTCCTCGACGACGACGAATACGTCGAAAGCGAGACCTTCCTCGCGGATGCCATCGCGCGTTTCCGCGCCGACCGCACGCTTGGCGTGCTGCAGCCTCGCGTTCGCACCATCGACGGTTCCCAGCCGCCGAGGCGCTGGATACCGCGTCTTCGAAAAGGGGATCCCGCAGAGTCCAGTCCGGTGTTCTCCCTGCTCGAGGGAGCGATCGTCATGCCCCGCGCGATCTTCGAGTCGGTCGGTGGCTGGGCAGGCCCGTTCTTCTACGCGCATGAGGGAATCGAGCTCGCCTGGCGGGTATGGGATCAGGGCAGGCGTGCGTGGTACGCGGGTGACCTCGAGGCGAGGCATCCGAACGTGGCGGCAACACGGCACACCGACTTCTACTGGCGCAACGCCCGCAACAGGGTGTGGGTGGCCAGGCGAAATCTCCCCGTGGTGCTCGTTCCCGTCTATGTCGCGACCTGGACGGTCATACAGCTGCTGCGTGCAGCCCGCGCACCACGCACCCTCCGTCCATGGTTCGCCGGGTGGGCGGCCGGTTGGCGTGACGATCCGGGTGAGCGGCGTCCCATGCGGTGGCGCACGGTGCTGCGCATGACGCTCTCGGGCAGACCTCCGATCATCTGACCGGACGGCCAGGCTGTCGCTAAGAATCCGCTAATACTCTTGACGCCATGGGTCTAGTTCGTGACGCCCGAGCCGGCGTTCGTCTCGTGCGGAACGCCTTTGCGCACCGGCGGGCTCGGGTGGAACTGGCGGCGCGGCTGCCCAAGGCTCCCGAACTCGTACCCGGCACGTACAAGATCGGCGTCTACTTTGCGGACGGCGCTGCGAGCCTTTACCAGATTCGTCAGTGGTACAAGCCGATGGCCGAGTTGAGCAAGAGGTGGCCCGTCGTGATCCTCTCGCGCTCGCCCCTCGCGGCATCCGTGCTCCTCGAGGAGTCGCCCGTCCCCGTCGCCTACGTGCGCACCGTGGTCGACCTGGAGAACACGATCGCGAACCAAGATCTGCGGGTCATCTTCTATGTGAACCAGAGCACCCGCAACTTCCAGATGATGCGATACGGACGGCGTTGGCACGTGTTCATCAACCATGGCGAGTCCGACAAGGTCTACATGACCACCAACCAGTTCAAGGCGTACGACTACGCGCTGGTGGCAGGTGACGCCGCCGTCACCCGCCTGAGCAAAGTGCTGTGGGACTACGACTTCGACAAGCGGGCCATCAAGATCGGGCGACCGCAGGCCGACTACTACTCGGGTGAGCTTCCGTACACACCGGACGAGAGGACGGTCGTGCTGTACGCGCCCACTTGGGAAGGTGACAGGGCGGCGGCGGCCTACGGATCGATAGGCTCGCACGGCGTTGCGCTCGTGGATGCGCTTCTCGCGACTGGGCGGCATCGCGTGATCTACCGTCCGCACCCTCGCTCGGGCGTGGTCGACGAGGCGTATGCGGCGGCGAACAAGCGCATCATCCAGGCCATCGCAGCAGCCAACGTGGCGGATTCCGAGGCGAAGCACGTGTACGACGACGGCCCCGAGCTCGGATGGCAGCTCTCGGCCGCCGATATCGCGGTCGTCGACATCTCCGCGATGGTCTACGACCGGCTGGCTGCCGGCAAGCCGCTGCTCGTCACGCATCCTGTCCGCCCTGAGGCCGAGATCGACAGAGCCGGCTATCTCTCCGCCTGCGAGTGGCTGTACGCCAAGGATGCAGGCAGCATCGTTTCGATCCTCGACGCGCTGCAGCACGACGACGAGGCCGGCGAGCGACTCGCGTTCTGGGTGCAGCACTACTTCGGCGACACGACCCCCGGCGCGGCCATCAGGCGACTCCGCGACGCCGTGCAGCAGCTGATGGATGAGTGGGAGCGGTTCGCCGAGATCCACGCAGGAGACGACGAAACACTCGAGCGTGGCGACGACTCCGACGTCGATGACGTCGATGATGTCGAGGCGATCCTCAGGGAGTGACGCTGCCGCTCTGACGGACTTCCGCCTGCTGCACGACCACCTGCCCGTCGGGATTTTCGTCATCGGCGACGGCGGCGGGAGACGCGAGCGACGCAGGAAAAGCATCCGGAACGGGCCCGAAGGCCCCGTGGGCCGAGTGCAGCACCCGCGACCCCGTGATGCGGTTGCCGGCGCCACCGACCACGGCGCCGACTCCGAACGGCAGCGCCTTGCCGAGGATGCTCGCGGTTCCCGTCGTCGCCAGCCGGCGCGTCATCGCCGCCTGCAACCTTTGCACGAGCGGCCCGACGAGCGCGCGCGGGACGCTGTTGGAGATCACCTGCCGCCAGTACAACTGCCTGCTGACCTCGGTTTCGGTCAGTTCGAGCCCCCACTGACGCACGAGGTTCGAACCCTCCTTGCCGAGGATGAGCGCCAGCACAAGTGCGCGAGCGCGCTCCGGGTCGTCGACGGGCAATCCGTGCAGCTCGGCGATGGATTGAGCGAACAAGGCGGTCGCTTCGAGAAACGCTGCCGTCTCCGCCGCTGAGAGCGCCAAGGTTGCAGCGGTGCCGAACGCGGGGATCACGGCGGTCGCCCCCACCGCCGTGCCGCTCGTCGTGACAGCGAGCAGGTACCGACGACCCACCAGGTATGCGACCTGCTCAGGGCTGGCATCGGGATGCCTGCGCCTGATGCTGCGCAGGTGCGCCAGCACGACCGGTCGCTGCACGGCGAAGAAGCGGTCGATGCCGCGATTCACGAGTGACGGAATGGCCGCGCCGCGGGTCGTGCTCGTGCCTGTCACCCCGACGAACGGCTTGATCTTCTTCGAGCGCGCCATGCATTCGAGTCTAGGGAGGCCGCCATGCCGTCGGCGGTACCCGATCCGCTCGCCCGACGGCAACGGCGCGTCTCCTATGCTTGCCCCGTGCCCCGCCTGATCACTCAGTCCGACTTCGACAAAGCGCGCGACCGCGCACACCGCGGCGAGAACATCGCCATCGCCGAGACTTTGCGCGACTGGGCGACGGACGAGGAGCACTTCACGCTGGCCGACGACGTGTCCCGCGCCGCCCTGCTGGTCGAAGCCGGCGAGAACTTCGGATACGCAGGCAATCACGCCGAGGCGTTGCGACTTTACGAAGCGGCGCGTGAAGACGGGGGCCCCAGCTATGTCGATCCGCGTGCGCTGATGGTCCAGGCGCTCTACCAGGGCGGGCGAACGGATGCCGCCCTTGAGCTCGCGGACGCCCTCCGCAAGGATTCTCCGCAGCTCGTCAACACATTTCTCGTGCTCGGCGGATTCTTCGAGCTCGTCGACGAGCTCAAGCAGGCGCAGCGCTGGTACTCCATGGGCATCCGCGCGATGGACAGCGGCAATGTTCCCGGGTCCGAGTCGCAGTACGAATCGATGCTGCTGGGCCGCGCTCGGGTGCGCAGCGAGCTGGGGATGCCACGCGACACCCTCGACGACGCTGCCGCCATCATCATCCAGCGTTACGGGGACGAGTTCCGCGACGCCGAGTAGGGCGAGAGCTCAACGTCCTACCGACTTCGAACGCATTCCCTCGCCTGGTTCTCTCGCTACTTCTCGACCCTCATTCTCGAGCCTGCTGCTCTGGCCGAGCGGCGTCCGCGTGAGGCCTTGACGACTCACGAATACGGCGCGGGATCGTCTCGAACCGCCGTTGCGCCGACAGCACAGGGCACAAACGCTCTGGACCCAAACGCTGCGGCGCTCATAAACAAGAACCCATGGTCGAGCCGTTCTCTCGCGCCGCGGGCGTGGTCGGAGAGCGGCTGCGCGGCATCCGCACCGAGCTCGGTCTGAGCCAGGAAGAGGTCGCCTACCTGGCCGACATCCACCCCACGAACTACGGCAAGATCGAGCGCGGCAGGGCGAATCCGAGCCTGAGCACGGTGATCCGCATCGCCACGGCCCTCGACACGGATGCCGGCGAGCTGATCACCGGCCTCACGCTGCACGACCTGCCGGGCCGGCATCGTCAGTACACGGCCAAGGACTTCATCCGCGAGCGTGAGCGCATGCGCTGAGCCGGCTCAGAAGCTGGCGCGCCACAGGTATTCGTCGCCGTTCGCGCGATGCCAGCGCACGACGAGGACCGTCGCTCGCGCCAGGTCGCTGCCATGGATCGGGATCTCGGCCACCTCTCCGGGGCCGAGCGTGATGGGGGCCTGGACGGGCATGCTGCCGGCACCGAGCAGCGAGAAGCGCACTCCCGTGAGCGTCTCGAGGCTCGCATTGCGTAGGCGGTAGCGCGGGGGAGTGCTGCGGTCAAAGACGAACGGAACGGGATACGCCATGCCCGGATTGCCGTTGGTCTCGTCGGGTCGAGTCGTGGTCATGCGGGGAGGTTAGGCGGGGCATCCGACGGCGAGGCATCCGCTGTGGACTGCCTCCTCAGCGGCGGTTCTGTGGACGACGAGACGTCGCGCTCGCCCGGAGGACCTGCTCCCGAACGATTGGGGCGTTCCCGCGAGCGTCAGCCGCCGTAGTCGCTGTTGTAACGGGCGAGCACGGAGCCGATATCGGAGTCGAGCGCGAGCTCGTGGTCGTTCAGATAGAGACCCCGAGTGCAGAAGCGACGGATCTCCTTCTCATTGTGGGATACGAAGAACATCGTCCGTCCTTCTGCGAGCATCTCCTCGATGCGCCTGTAGCACTTCTCGCGGAACATCCGGTCACCCACCGCGAGCACCTCGTCGACGATGAGGATCGGCTCGTCGAGTTGGGTGATCACCGCGAACGCGATGCGCACCTTCATGCCGCTGGAGAGGTGCTTGTACGGCGTGTCGAGGAAGTTGCCGATGTCGGCGAACCCCGTGATGTCGTCGAACCTCTCGTCGATCTCCGTTCTCGACATCCCGTGCAGCCCTGCGGTCAGGTACACGTTGTCGCGCACGCTCAGGTCGTCGACGAAGCCACCCGTGATCTCGATGAGCGGCGCAGTGCCCGCCTTCACCTCCACGGTGCCCTCGTCGGGCAGGATGACGCCGGCCACCAGCTTGAGCAGCGTGGACTTGCCCTGCCCGTTGCGTCCCACCACGCCGACGGCCTCGCCGGCCGGGACGGCGAAGGACACGTGGCGCAATGCCCAGAACTCGTCCGGCTTCGCGCGCCGCTGTCGCGACGAGAACAGGTCTTTGAAGCTGCGGCGTGACTGCCGGTTCCGCTTGAAACGGATGCCCACATCCGTCGCTTCGATCATCGTGGTGGTGGCCGTGGTGTTCGGCATCACATCTCCTTCAGCACGCTGCGGATCGTGCGTGCATACACGAGCCAGCCGACGACCAGGAAGATCAGGCTGCCGATCGCCGAGATCAGCACGAGATCCCAGTGCAGGTCGTGGGGGAAGAACGCCGAGTGGTAGATGCCGAACAGCCCGACCAGGGGGTTCAGGTCGGACAGCAGCCTGAAGACGGTGTGGGGCGGAACCGCGTTCGCCGGATAGAGAACGGCGGACACGTAGAAGAGCAGACGCAGCAGCAACCGCACGACTCGCTCGAGGTCACGGAAGAACATCACGAGGGGTGCGATGAGGAGCCCGAGGCCCACGAGCATCACGGCCTGGATGAGAAGCGCCAACGGTACGAGGGCGAGCTGCCAGTACACGTGCGCACCGCTCACGATGACGAAGAACGCGAGCACTGGCAACGAGAACAGGTACTCGATGCCCTTGCCGAGCACGATGCGATTGATCCAGATGGTGCGCGGGATGGCAACGGAGCGGATCAGCTTGGAGTCCCTGCTGTATGCGCGCGTGAAGTCCGACACCGCGCCGTTGAACCACGTCCACGGGAGCATGCCCGATAGCAGGAAGACGATGTACGGGTCTTCGGTGACGCCGCCCCGCTTGAAGATGACGGTGAAGACGAGGTAGTAGATGCCCGCCATCAACAGCGGGTCGAGGATGGACCACACGTAGCCGAGGGCGTTGGTCGCGTAGCGCACGTGCAGATCGCGCTTCGTGAGCAGCCACAGCGAGTGCCGGTAGCGACCGAAGAGCGAGCGTTGAGATCGCTCGGCGGGTCGCGCGGCGGCAGAGATCGTCACCCCACGATCGTAGCGACGCCCTACTGTGCGCATGGCGGGCGCGACGGGGAGGCACAAGACCAGCCGTAACTCAAAAGACGGATGCCGCCGGCCGATCGGCCGACGGCATCCGTCTCGAGTAGGAGACGTGTCACACGAAGAGGTTCGCGCGCTCCAGGTCTTCGGCGAAGTCGACCTCGACCGCGTACAGGTCGGAGATGTCGATCGGTTCGACGAGCATGCCGTCGTGCTGGATGGCCAGCTCGATGCCGCGCTCGAAGTAGTCCTGGTCGTCCACTCGCTGCAAGTGGTGCAGCAGGGCCGCCTTGTCGCGGCTGGACACGTAGTTGATGCCGACGGCCTCGCCGAGACCGCCCTTGACCGTCTTCGAGAGCTTCTCGATGAAGCCCTCGGCGCCCGTCGTGTACTTGACCTCTTCGTCGGACACCTTCGCGGTGTTCACGGTCACGAAGGACTGGTCGCGGACGATGGTCTGCGCGGCGCGCACGAGCACTCCCGGATCGAACACCACGTCGCCGTTCATCCAGAGCACGCCGCCGTTGCCGCTCGCTTTGAGGGCACGCATGAGGCTCTTCGACGTGTTCGTCTGGTCGTACTGCTCGTTGTAGACGAACGACGCGTCGGGGAACGCCTCGACGATGTGCTCGAGCTTGTAGCCGACGACGATCGTCACCTTCACCTTCGGGCCGAAGGCAGCGTGGATGTTGTCGAACTGCTGCTGCATGATGGTGCGGCCGTCGCTCAGCTCGGTGAGCGGCTTGGGTAGCGAGCGCCCGAGGCGGCTGCCCATGCCTGCCGCGAGAATGACAACCTGCGGTGTCGTGGTCACGTTTCGTCTCCTGTCATTCGTGCGCATAGTCGACCCCCCAATGAGTTGAACTGTGTGACGTGCGGATGACAGTCGATCAGCGGCGAACAGAGATCCTTCGCCTGTGCCGACCGCTTGCGTTCACCGAAGTGTCACCGATGCGTATGTGCAAAGACACCGCGTTGTGCCGTTATTCGAATTTACCGGGTGCTTGAGCCCCGAATGCGGGACGTTGCCGTTTCGTGATCGTTTTATGGGAGTGCTCTTAGAAAGCGGATACCGGCCGATCAGGCGCATACGTGGCAAATCCCGGCAAATCTCCGTGATCGCTGGTCGAACAGCTCCTTGCATTACATCTCTATGAGAGCGCGACCACTTCGTTCGCGCGAGGGGTGTGCCCCAAGCGCTTGGTAGGTTAGCGTAAGGAATTCGATGGCTCCGAAGGGGACGATGCTCGGGTCGGCGAACGTCGGCACGGACGCCGAGCCCACCGGGCGCCGCAGGTGAGCGCTGAGGCCGCGAACAATGCGATCGGTGCCTCGAGGGGACCATGTGACGGGGGTATGGCGCGTGCAAGATGACCCGCAGACGACCATCGCGGGGGGCGCAGAGGCATCCGCCGGAACGGATGCACGCGGTTCCGATTCGCCCGTCGGCCCCGTGGCCAGGGCGCGCGGGTCCAAGCAGTCGGAGGGCAGGCAGACCGGGCGTCCCCGTGCCACGGGACCTGCAGCGAACACCTCGGTCGTCGCAGAAGGCGGAGCGGGCGAGACCGCCGTGGTCGTCGCCGCACCAGGGGCTCGAGGCTCTCGCGGCACCACGCGCACGCGTTCGACAGGCACCCGGTCGACTACCGTGAGGCCGACCAGCGCAGCAGGCGCCCCGGCAGCGGATGCGGGAAGACCGCCCGTGGAGGCGGCTCGGGTCGCGCAGGAAGCCGAGACGCAGGAGGTCCAGGATCGGGCCGGCGAAGCATCCTCGGCGCAAGGTCCAGCGGGCACCACGACAGAGGCGCCGGAGCGGGCGAACACCGAGCACGCGGAGCCCGAGCAGGCGGAGCCGGAGCGCGCGAAGTCGGAGGGCGGAGTCGACACAGGGCCGTTGCCGGCGCATTCGTCTCCGGTGGATGAGAACACGGGATCGCGACAACGGATCACTCTGTTCGGGCGACGCCGTCGAGCAGCGGCGGCCGCAGCCGCAGCAGCCGCCGAGACGCAGCGAACCGACGAAGACGCGTCTGACCTTCTCGCAGAACTCGTACGCGAGACCGAGGTGGCCGACACAGCGCCACGCGGCAGGGCATCCGAGAGGCCCGACGCCGGCGAGGCCGACCTCGATCTGATCGTCGAGCAGGTTTACGAGTCCGATGCCCGTGACGAGGCGCTGGCCGGCGCTCCCGTCCTGGAGTACGCGGAGGAGACGGTCGACCGGGCAACGCTCACGCGGCCCGGTTCATCCGAAGCGGCCACGACGGGTGCGACATCCACGGTCGGGTCCGTGGAGACGGAAGATGACGCGACCTCGGCTGCCGAACTCCACGAGCGCGGAGCCGCGCAACACCCGCGCGCTCGCAGGGCTGCAGAGACGCGCGTCTTCCCGCCCGCTCGCCCAGCGCCGGCGACCACCGCACCCGTTGTGCTCTCCGTGAACGGTCTGCACAAGCGCTATGGGGATGTCGTCGCTGTGGACGGGGTCAACCTCACCGTGAGAGCCGGATCCCTCTATGGCATCGTCGGCCCGAACGGGGCAGGCAAGACGACGACCCTGTCGATCATTACCGGTTTGCTGCGCGCCGACTCCGGCGCGGTGTACGTGAACGGGGTGGACGCGCGTAAGCATCCGCGCGAGGTCAAACGGACCATCGGCGTTCTGCCCGACCACCTGCGCACGTTCGACCGGCTGACCGGCGCCGAGCTCCTGTACTACGCGGGCACGCTGCGTGGCTTGGATGCCGCGACCACCCGGCAGCGATCCGCGGACCTGGCGGCCGCGTTCGGCATCGAGGATGCCATGGGTCGCCTGGTCGCCGACTACTCGGCGGGCATGACGAAGAAGGTCTCGCTCGCCGCAGCCATGATCCATTCGCCGCGTCTCCTCGTGCTGGATGAGCCGTTCGAGGGCGTCGACCCTGTCTCTGCTGCGACGGTGACGGGCATCCTGCAGCGGTACGTGGATGCGGGGGGCACCGTGCTGCTCTCCAGTCACGGCATGGATCTCGTGCAGCGCATCTGCGACAGCGTCGCCATCATCGTCGGTGGCGTCGTGCTCGATGCGGGACCCGTCGACGAGGTGCGCGGCGACAAGACGCTCGAAGACCATTTCATCGAGCTGGCGGGTGGCCGCAAGGCTGTGGAGGGACTGGAATGGTTGCACAGTTTCTCCGACTGAGGCTCGCGTCATTCGGCAGCGGCTTCAGACGTGGGGGCTGGCACGCGTTCGGTCTTGCGCTCGGGCTGCTCTACACGGTGGCCGCGACGATCATCGTCTGCTGGGTGCTGGCGTCGACCCGTACCGCCAGCGACGGGCAGCTCGTGCGCGACATCCTCGTGATCGCCGGCGCCGTGGTCGCGTTGTGCTTCCTCCTCGTTCCACTGTTCACCAGGCAGGACGGCACGTTCGATCCGCGCTCCTACGGAATCCTCGGCCTCGAGGCGAAGGACGTCGCGGTGGGCGTCGGTGTCGCTTCGCTGTTGTCTGCACCTGCCATCGTGCTCGCGGTCTGCGCGGTCTTCACAGTCGTGACGTGGTCGGGCCATCCGGGCGCTGCAGCGCTCGCTGTTGTGGCCGCCGTGATCTGCGTGCCCACGTGGGCGCTGGGTGCGAGGCTGGCGTCGTCAGTTGCCGCGTTCGCGTTGGCATCACGTCGTGCACGAGAGTTCGCCGCGACGATCGGCGTGCTGATTCTCGTGATGCTCTCGCCGATCGTGTTCTTCCTGAGCACGCTGGACTGGAGCCGCGACGGATTGCGAGTCGTGCATTCGGCCGCCGACTGGGTGAGTTGGACCCCCATCGGCGCCGTATGGGCCGTCGGGGGAGACGCGGCAGCGGGGCAGTGGGGCGCCGCGCTCGTGAAGCTTCTGATCGCCGTCGCAACGCTCGCCGTCATCGCGTTCGCCTGGTGGGCACTCGTCGCGCACATGATGGTGACGCCCGACAGGCAGGTGCAGGCGAAGACGCATGTAGGGCTCGGCTGGTTCGGAAGGATGCCCGCGCGCCCGGCCGGCGCCATCGCAGCGCGCAGCCTCACGTACTGGGGCCGGGACTCGAGGTATTGGGTTCAGCTCGTACTCGTTCCGTTCTTCCCCCTGATCATGGTCGGGGCGCTGCTCGTCTCGGGCGCCGTGCGGCCCCACGACGTCGCCCTGATCCCGCTGCCGGTCATCTGCCTCTTCGTCGGCTGGGTCGCGCACAACGACGTCGCTTACGACGGCACTGCGGTCTGGCTGCACATCGCTTCAGCCACGAGAGGCATCTCCGACCGGCTGGGAAGGCTTGCACCGGTCGTGCTGGTCGCCGTCCCCGTGATCGCGCTGGGGAGCATCCTCACCGTTTTCGCATACGGCAGCTGGGATGTGCTGCCCGCCATCACCGGGGTCAGCGTGTGCCTGGTGCTCACCGGGCTCGGGCTCTCCAGTGTGTCCTCTGCCGTTGCGCCGTATCCAGCGCCCCGCCCTGGCGACAGTGCGTTCGCGCATCCTCAGCACACGGGGGGAAGCGCAACCTTCGCGCAGTTCGCCAGCCTGCTGCTCACAGTGGTGTTCGCCGGCGCGCCGGTCGCGATGATGCTGCTCGGCGTCTTCCAGGATCCCGCGTGGTTCCTCGGCGCACTGTGGAGCGGTCTCGGCATCGGGGTCGCCGTGTTCCTCGTGGGCCTCTGGATGGGCGCCGCCGCCTACAACCGCCGCGGCCCCGAGATCATGGCCTTCGCGCTGCAGAACGCGTGACGCGGTCTCGCACGTCTCGTTCGCTCGGCTAGGGCCGCGCCACGCGATTTAGACTGGGCGGATGGCTGACAACAGCATCGCAGAACCCGGTGGCCCCGGCGCAGCACCCGACGGCGGCGGCCTCGCGACTCTCGACCGCGAGCTCGAGGAGCTGCTGCAGAACGAGCAGATGGAGCCGGGAGACCACGAGCGCTTCTCCCATTACGTACGCAAGGAGCAGATCCTCGAGTCCGCGGTGACGGGAAAGCCCGTGATCGCACTCTGCGGAAAGAAGTGGACTCCGGGTCGCGACCCGGAGAAGTTCCCGATCTGTCCCGAGTGCAAAGAGATCTACGAGGGTCTCAGCGACGACTGAGCAAGGCCGCTGAGGCCGGCCGGCAACGGTTGGATGGTTAGACGTACTCCGTGGGTATGGCTGGTTCTCCGCGCCCAAGGCGGAACGCGGACTCCGGCAGTTCCTCGCGTGCAATCGCGTGATGCCGCCTCGCGGCTTCGACGCCTCGCGCACCGAGGTGCCCGGTGACGGCGACTCCGTCGCGCATCAGCGGAACGTGCAGGTGCCGTCCCGCGGGCGCATGGCCCGGGCTCTGCACGATGTGGATCTCTTCGGCGACGGCGATGCCGACCTTGTCCATGGCGCGTACCGGCACCTTCGTACCGCCGATCGACGCTTTGCCGGTGGATGCCTTTGCCACCGGGATCCAGACGCCCGCGGCATCCTTTCTGGCCACCAGCTTGTACACCATGCCAGCCGTCGGTGCTCCCGAGCCTGTCACCAGCGAGGTGCCGACGCCGTACGAGTCGACGGGCGATGCGCGCAGAGCGGCGATCGCGAACTCGTCCAGGTCGTTGGTGACCGTGATGCGGGTACTGCGTGCGCCCAGGGAATCCAGCTGCGCCCGCACCGAGGCCACGAGCACGGGCAGGTCGCCCGAGTCGAGGCGTACCGCTCCCAGTTCGGGTCCCGCAATGCGCACCGCCGTCTCGATTGCCTTGTGCACGTCGTAGGTGTCGACGAGCAGTGTGGTGCCAGAGCCGAGCGAGCGCACCTGGGCGCGGAAGGCATCCTCTTCGCTGTCGTGCAGCAGTGTGAACGCGTGCGCCGCGGTGCCCATTGTCGGGATGCCCCACGTGCGACCCGCCTCGAGATTGGAGGTGGCGCTGAATCCGGCGATATAGGCAGATCGAGCCGCCGCGATCGCCGCTTCTTCGTGGGCCCTGCGCGATCCCATCTCTGCCAGCGGTCTTCCGCCGGCCGCAGAGACCATGCGTGCAGCTGCGCTCGCGATCGCTGAGTCGTGGTTGAGAACGCTCAGCACCAGGGTCTCCAGCAGCACGCCCTCCCCGAACGGGGCATCCACCACCAGGATCGGTGAACCGGGAAAGTACAGTTCGCCCTCGCTGTACCCGCGGATGGTGCCGTTGAATCGAAAGTCCGCCAGCCAGTCGAGCGTCTCGTCGCGCACCACACGGTTGTCGCGCAGCCACTGCAGTTCGGCGTCTTCGAACCTGAACCGCTCGATGAGCTCGAGCAGCCGGCCGGTGCCGGCCACGACCCCGTACCGGCGGCCACCGGGAAGCGAGCGTGCGAACACCTCGAAGACGCATTCGCGTTCATGCGTGCCCGAGAGCATCGCGGCGTCGAGCATCGTGAGCTCGTAGCGGTCCGTGAGAAGCGCGGTGGAGCGGCGCTCGGCTGGTGGCGTCACGAGTACGAGCCTATTCGAGGCTCTAGTCTCCCGATCGAGCCTCCGCCATGCCTGCCTTCCGGCGGTCGTAAGCTGGATGACCGTGACAGACGCTCCGATCGGCATCTTCGATTCCGGTGTCGGAGGACTCACCGTCGCCAGGGCCGTGCGCGACCAGCTGCCGAACGAGTCCATCCTCTACGTCGGCGACACCGCCAACTCGCCATACGGACCCAAGCCGATAGCGCAGGTGCGCGCTCTTGCCCTCGAGGTGCTCGATTTCCTGGTGGAGCAGGGGGTCAAGATGCTCGTGATCGCCTGCAACACCGCATCGTCGGCGATGCTGCGCGATGCGAGGGAGCGGTACGACGTTCCGGTCGTCGAAGTCATCCAACCCGCGGTGCGGCGCGCCGTGGCAGCCACCCGCACGGGAAGGGTCGGCGTCATCGGAACCGTGGGCACCATCAACTCGCGTGCCTACGAGGACGCCTTCGCGGCCGCGCCCGCCCTGAGCCTCTACACCCAAGCATGCCCGCGTTTCGTGGAGTTCGTGGAGGCGGGCGTCACCAGCGGTCCCGAACTCCTTGATGTGGCGTCGGCTTACCTCCGCCCGCTCAAGGAGGCGCGGATCGACACACTCGTGCTCGGCTGCACCCACTACCCATTCCTCAAAGGCGCCATCTCGTACGTGACGGGGGAGGACGTATCGCTGGTCTCCAGCGACGTCGAGACCGCCAACGACGTGTACCGGGTGCTGGTGTCTCGAGGACTGGAGCGGCGGGCCACGGATGAGCCGAGCATCCGATACGAGGCGACGGGGGACGACACGGACTCCTTCGTGCGTCTCGCGCACCGGATGCTCGGCGCCGACGTCGGTTCGGTCGATGTCGTGCGCACGGGGGCGATCGACCTGCGCGAGTTGCGCGGGAGCTGACCACGCGCTCGGCGCGGGTGCTGCATGAGCGCTCGGTAGGGTGGAGCGGTGAGCGACATCATCCGAGCCGACGGCAGAACACCCGACCAGCTGCGCCCCATCACCATCGAGCGTGGTTGGAGTGCGCAGGCCGAGGGCAGCGCCCTCATCTCCTTCGGCAGCACCAAGGTGCTGTGCACGGCATCCTTCACCGGGGGCGTGCCGCGGTGGCTGACGGGCAAGGGTAAGGGCTGGGTGACTGCCGAATACTCGATGCTTCCGCGCTCGACCAACCAACGCACCGACCGCGAGTCAGTGAAGGGTCGCATAGGGGGCCGCACTCACGAGATCAGCCGGCTGATCGGCCGCAGCCTGCGAGCCGTTGTGGACATGAAGGCGCTCGGCGAGAACACCATCGTGCTCGACTGCGATGTGCTGCAGGCCGACGGCGGCACGCGAACCGCCGCCATCACGGGGGCGTACGTCGCACTTGCCGACGCCCTCGAATGGGGCAAGGAGCACAAGTTCATCGCGCAGCGTGCGACGCCGTTGATCGACACGGTCTCGGCGGTCTCCGTGGGCATCATCGACGGCGAGCCCATGCTCGACCTGGCGTATGTCGAAGACGTTCGGGCGGAGACCGACATGAACGTCGTGGTGACAGGCCGGGGGCTGTTCGTCGAGGTTCAGGGCACGGCCGAGGGCGCACCCTTCGACCGCCGCGAACTAGGATCGCTGCTCGACCTCGCCGAGGCCGGATGCCGCGAGCTCGCCTCGTTTCAGGCACGCGCGCTCGGCGTGGAATCCGCGGACGTCGCCGCGTCATGAGCGACGCTGACCCGGCGCAGGCGCCGGGCAACGGTGCGCGGGTACAGGTGGTGCTCGCCACGCACAACAAGCACAAGCTCGAGGAATTCGCCGCGATCATCGCGCAGCGCATGCCCCAGGTGGAACTCGTCGAGTACGACGGGCCGGAGCCCGTCGAGGACGGCGTCACCTTCGCGGAGAACGCCCTGATCAAGGCCCGCGCGGCAGCAGAACACACTGGGCTGCTTGCGCTCGCCGACGACTCGGGCATCTGCGTCGACGTTCTCGGCGGTGCGCCAGGTGTCTTCTCGGCGAGGTGGAGCGGGAGGCACGGCGACGACGCGGCCAACCTGTCGCTGCTGCTCGCGCAGCTCGCCGACGTGCCCGATCGACACAGGGGCGCGCACTACACGTGTTCCATCGCTCTCGTGCGGCCACGGGACGGGCGGCACGGCCAGGAGCGCGTGGTCGAGGCGGAATGGAAGGGAACACTGGCCCGCGCACCACGCGGAACCAATGGGTTCGGCTATGACCCGGCGTTCGTGCCGAATGGCTCGGCGCTCACCGCAGCCGAGATGGACCGCACCGTGAAGAACGCCGGCAGTCATCGTGCGAAGGCGTTCCGCGCAATGGTCCCTGTTTTGGAGCAGCTGCTCGCCGACTGAGGTACGCCGGTCCGGGCGGCGGATGGCGCATCTCGGGCGCCCGGCCCTACCGTTGAAGCATCATGTCCCAATCCCACGGTCACGGCGCCGGGCACGACCACGGTGCACACGGCTCGAGCAGGCGGCGCCTGCTCGTCGTGATCGCGATCGTGCTCGCCGTTTTCGCGCTGGAAGTGGCGGGAGCGGCTGTCAGCGGTTCGCTGGCATTGCTGGCGGATGCGGGCCATCTCGTCAGCGACCTGATCGGCCTCGTCGTCGCGTTGGTCGCAGCGACCGTGGCCGCGCGACCCGCCACCGACAGGCAGACGTTCGGGTTTCGCCGGGTGGAGGTCTTCGGAGCCTTGCTGAACTCCCTCATCCTGATCGGGGTGGCGGTCTCGGTTGCGGTCGGTGCGGCGTTCCGCCTCACGGAGCATCCCGAGGTACAGGGCGGATGGATGCTCGCCGTCGCCGTCATCGGGCTCACAGGCAATCTCGCCGGTCTCCTCGTGTTGCGCGGCGGCGCAAAAGCATCCATCAACATGCGCGGCGCCTATCTGGAGGTGCTGGGCGACACGCTGGGATCGCTTGCCACGATCGTTGCGGCAGTCGTCATCCTCACCACGGGCATCGGATGGGCCGACTCCATCGCCTCACTCGTCATCGCCTTGCTCATCGTCCCTCGCGCGTTCTCACTGCTGCGAGAGGTGGTCAGGGTGCTGAGCGAGTCGGCTCCGGCGTCGACGGATGTGGCGGAGATCCGCAAGCACATCCTCGGCACAGACGGCGTCGTTGACGTGCACGACGTGCACGTGTGGGCTATCACGTCAGGTGCCCCCGTGTTCTCGGCCCACGTCGTCGTATCGCCGACCGTGTTCGCCCGAGGGGGCGCGGGTGCGCTGCTCGATGAACTCGGCGGATGCCTGAGCTCGCATTTCGATGTCGCACACTCGACATTTCAGCTCGAGCCGGCCGAACATGCTGCCCACGAGGGCGACACGCATCGCTGACGATCGATGCCGCGCCGGGTCCCTTGTGCCCGGAGCGGTGCTGCTCGGAGCGGTGTTGCCCGGAGCGGTGCTACTCGGAGTGGTGCTACTCGGAGTGGTGCTACTCGGAGTGGTGCTACTCAGCGCTGTGCTTCGGACGGCCCAGCACCTCGGAGGTCGCTGATCGGTCTGTACGAGAGTCGTCCGACTGGCCGTGTTCGCTTCGCTCCTGCTTCGCGTCTGCAGCCTCAGCCTTGGAGAGACGACGCGACTTGCGCAGACCCATCAGGTAGTGGATGAGCGCGGGGACGACCGTCACCAGGACAGCGAGGATGAGGATGACGTCGATGTACTTCTCAACGAACGAGGCGACCGGCGGGATGAAGCCGAGCAGCCATCCGAAGAGCGTCAGCCCGGCGCCCCAGAGGAACGCGCCGATCGCGTTGTAGAGGCTGTAGCGGCGATAGCTCATGTGCCCGACGCCCGCGGCCACCGGGGCGAAGGTGCGCACCACGGGAACGAACCGCGCCAGGATGACGGCGACGGGTCCGAACCGCTCGAAGAACTTGTTCGTGCGCTTGACGTTCTCGATGCTGAAGAGGCCGGTCTCCTTGCGTTCGAAGATGGCCGGCCCTGCCTTGTGCCCGATCAGATAGCCCACCTCGCCGCCGAGGAAGGCGGCGAATGCGATCAAAAGGCACACCCACCAGATCTGCAGCCCGAACACCATGTTCGTGAAGGTGAGGATGCCACTGATCAGCAGGAGCGTGTCGCCTGGCAGCACGAACCCGATGAGCAGACCGGTCTCGGCGAAGATGATGCCGCAGACGACGAGCAGCGACCAGGGCCCGACCGAATGGATGATGACGTTCGGGTCGAGCCACGGGATCAATGCGGTGTGGAACACGAGTCTCCTGTCGTCGGCGCCCGTGGTGAGCGGCAACCGGTCGTCGGCGGCGATAGCTGAACGGTGTAACGCCCAGCAATGCGTCGAACAGGCGTTGGCAGTGAGTCTACCGACGAGCGGTCGGCTCAACCCGGGTGTTGACCCCACGATCGATGGGTGCCGGCCCCACGTATGCAGTGTGGCGCGCGGGATGTAAGAAGGGGCAAAGGAGGCTTCGGTTGGTGCGGGAGGGGGGACTTGAACCCCCACGCTCGAAAGCACAGGAACCTAAATCCTGCGTGTCTGCCAGTTTCACCACTCCCGCGAGGCGCCCATCATCTTAGGGTCTGTCTCGCCCGCACGCACTCCGAGCGTCCCGATGTCTTCCATGGTGGACCGCTCGACGCTGTCGGCTCAGCTGCCTGGGGATAACTTCGGCGAGGCGCGCCGAGCTCTGGGCATCATGACGGCATGACGGATCCCGTGCGCCTCATCGCAGACCGCGTGCGCGACCGCGTGCGGCGAGACGGCGTCGATCTGGCCGCGGATGCACCGCGAGCGGCTGCCTATGCCAGAGACGAGGTGCGCCGCTACACGGAGCACGCGCTCGGCGGGTCGCTGCCGCTTGTTGCAGACGAGGTGCGCACCGAACGCGAGGTGCTCGCGTCGCTCACAGGATTCGGTCCTCTGCAGCCATACCTCGATGACCCGGGCGTCGAAGAGATCTGGATCAACGCTCCCGACCGCGTCTTCATCGCCCGCGGCGGTCGTTCGGAGCCCGTCGACCTTGCTCTCAGCGAGTCCCAGGTGCGCGACCTCGTAGAGCGCATGCTGCAGGCATCCGGGCGACGCGTCGACCTCTCTTCGCCGTTCGTCGACGCCTCGCTGCCGGACGGGTCACGGCTGCACGTCGTCATCCCTGACGTCACCCGCCGGCACTGGGCGGTCAACGTGCGCAAGTTCTCGAGTCGCATCCGCGACCTCGGCCGGCTGGTCGCGCTCGGATCGATCACGAGGCAGGCCGCCGAGTTCTTGCGCATGTGCGTGCTCGCCGACCAGAACATCCTCATCGCCGGTGCGACCCAGAGCGGCAAGACCACTCTGCTCGGCGCCCTGCTGGCAGCGGCACGTCCGGGCGAGCGCATCGTTACCGTCGAGGAGACCTTCGAACTCGACCTCGCCGCGGCAGACGTCGTCTCGATGCAGTGCAGGCAGCCGAGCCTCGAAGGCACGGGAGAGATCACCCTGCGGCGGCTCATCAAGGAAGCGTTGCGCATGCGACCGGACCGGCTCGTGGTGGGGGAGGTGCGCGAGGCGGAGAGCCTGGACCTCCTGCTCGCCCTCAACTCTGGATTGCCCGGGGCGTGCTCCATCCACGCGAACAGTGCCAGGGAGGCGCTCTCGAAACTGTGCACCCTGCCGCTTCTGGCCGGGCGCAATATCGACTCCGGATTCGTCGTACCCACGGTCGCCACCTGCGTCGACATCGTCGTGTTCTGTTCGCTTGAACGCGACGGGCGGCGTCGGGTGACGGAGATCATCGCGCCGAGCGGAGCCGTGACCACAGGCATCATCGAGGCGAGCCCGATCTTCGCGTTGAGGGCCGGCGAGCTGACGGCGACGGGCGGCTACCCTGCGAAGCGCGCGAAATTCGAGGCGGCCGGGCTCGACCCCGCGGTGGTGCTGGCACGATGATCCCCGGCATCGCGTTGGGTGGCGCACTGGGCGTGGGCGTTCTTCTCGTCCTCTCGCCGTTCATGTGGCCGGGGCACTCGAGGCCCAAGACGATCCGGTCGGGCGAGGGGCTCCGTCGCAAGCTCATGCTGGCTGGCATGCCGGCGCTCGCCCCGTCGGCGTTCGTGGGCGTCTGCACACTGCTCGCGCTCGTGTTCTTCGCGGTGGCCCAGGCGCTCTTCGGCATCATCGCGCTCTCAGCTGGGCTGGCGGGCGTCGGAGGCTGGCTTCCGTGGAGCCTTGTCTCCTGGCGCGCCGCCACTCGCGTGCGGGCAAACCGCACCCTTTGGCCAGACATGGTGGACCAACTGGTGTCGGCTGTGCGGTCGGGGCTTGCCCTTCCGGACGGCGTCGCTTCTCTTGCCCGCACCGCGCCCGAATCCACGCGGTCAGCGTTCGCGGAGTTCGAGCGGGACTATCGCACGACCGGTGTCTTCGCCCCGGCTGCCGACCGGCTCAAGGCGGCGCTCGCCGACCCCGTCGCCGATCGCATCATCGAGACCCTCAAGATGGCGAGGGAAGTGGGAGGCGGGGAGCTCGTCGGGGTGCTCAAGGCGCTCGCCTCCTCGTTGCGCGAAGACGCAGCAGTGCGAGCCGAGATCGAATCCAGGCAGTCATGGACCGTCGGGGCGGCCCGCCTCGGTGTCGCCGCTCCGTGGCTGGTGCTCGCGATGCTCGCAACGAGGCCCGAGGCATCCGTCGCGTACAACACGCCCGTCGGTGCCGTCGTCATCGTCGTGGGCCTGGTGGTGTCGCTCATCGCATATCGCGTCATGCTCGCGATCGGTCGGCTGCCGGAGGAACGCAGGTGGTTCAGGTGACCGCCGTGCTGGGCTGGGGTGTGCTCTGCGGAATCGGGTTGGGTCTCGGGCTGTGGTCCCTCGTCGCGTTGCTGCCCACCATGCGACGCCCGAGCCTAGCCGATAGGGTCGCGCCATATCTCGTCGACGTATCGGAGTCCGCCCGTGCTCACGCCGCCCGGCGCACCGTACAACCCCTTCCCGTCATCGGATCGGTTCTCGCTCCGGTCGTGGAGTGGCTCCGCACTGCCACATCTAATGTTCTCGGCGGCAACGAAGCGATCGCCGCTCGGCTGCGGCAATGCGGTAGTCCGCTCGCCGTTGATGAGTTCCGGCTGCGTCAGGTCTCGTGGGCGATCTGCGCGCTCGCCGGCGGCGCTGCGCTGTCCGGGCTGGTAGCGGCACTGCGCCCGCTCCCGCCCACGGTGCTCCTCGCCGCGCCGATCGTGTTCGCCGCGATCGGATTCCTGCTGCCCGACCGGCTGCTTTCCCGAGGCGTCAAACAGCGGCTGGAGCGGATGACCGAGGAGTTCCCGACCGTCCTCGAACTGCTGACGCTGTCGCTCAGCGCGGGAGAGGGCATCCTCGACGCGATGCGCAGAGTCTCGAGAAGCGGGTCTGGCGAGCTTGCCGGCGAGCTGGGACGCGTCGTCGCCGAGACGGGCATGGGCGTGCCGTTGGCCGCCGCTCTCAGCCAGGCGAGCAGAGACATCCGCCTGCCGCAGTTCACGAGGTGCGTGGATGCCGTCGTCACGGCTCTGGAGCGCGGGACGCCGGTCGTGGAGGTGTTGCGTGCGCAGGCGATCGACGCGAGGGAAGGGGCGAAGCGGGGTCTGCTCGAACAGGCGGGGAAGAAGGAGATCGGGATGCTCGTGCCGCTTGTGTTCCTGATCCTGCCCGTGACGGTGCTGTTCGCTGTCTTTCCCGGCATCGTCGTCTTGGAGACCGGCTTCTGATGTGGCAGGAGCGCTTGTCGGGGCGACTGAGACCGGAGTTGTCCGACTGCGAGCGGGAATCGCGTGAACGGCATCGCGAGCGAACAGCTGAGGACGAACAGCGGAACACAGAACGGGAGGACGAGCGAGTGACAAAGGGGAAGGACCGCCGGATGCGCGGCACACGTCGACGCAGAGGACTGTCGGAAGGGTCGGGGCGCATGGTGGCACTGGCGCGGGACGAGCGGGGAGACGTGCCCGGCTGGGTTCTCATCACCCTCATGACGGCAGGGCTCGTGATCATCATCTGGGGACTCGCGGGCCCCGCGCTGAGCGGTGTCTTCCAGCAGGCCATCGAACGCGTCACGTCGTTCTGAGATGAACCGATGGCGCGACGACCGCGGGTCCGCGCCCGCGGAGTTCGTGATGGTCGGAGCCCTGCTGACAGTCCTGACGCTGGCGGTGCTGCAGCTCGGCCTCGCGCTGCTCGTGCGGAACACGCTCATCGACGCTGCGGCCGAGGGAGCGCACATCGCGGCGCTCGCCGACAACACTCTGGATGACGGGCGGCAGCGCACCAGGGAACTGATCGGATCAGCGTTGGGCGAGGCGTACGCAGGGCGGGTTTCGGCGGCTTACGGCACCTATCGCGGGATGCCCGCCGTCACGGTGACCGTGCGCGCGACCCTGCCGGTGGCCGGCCTGCTCGGCCCGAACGGCGCCTTGGAGGTGAGTGGACATGCTCCGCTCGAGAGTCTCCCTTGAACGGCGTACGCGCCGGTTCGCTGCAGCCCTCGCTTCTGACCACGGGACGGCCGCACTCGAGTTCATCACCGCCGGCCTGATTCTTCTCGTCCCTTCCGTCTACCTGGTCGTGGCGCTCGCGAGCATCCAGGCCGCCCAGCTCGCAGCGGCGGGCGCCGCCCGTCAGGCTTCGCGCGTCTATGTGCAGGCGCAGAGCGAAACGGATGCGGCGGCGGAGGCATCCGCGGCCGTCGCGTTCGCGCTCGCCGACTTCGGCCTTACGACCGATGCCGCGACCGTGAACGTCGTCTGCTCGCCGAATCCGGATGCCTGTCTCACCCGACTCGGTACGGTCACCGTGACGGTACGGGTGCGGGCACCGCTCCCGCTCGTGCCGGACGCCCTCGACCTTCGCCGCGACGCGTCGGTGGCGGTGGAGGCGGCGAGCACCAACCGGGTCTCCAGGCTCTGGGGTGCGAGGTGAAGCGGCCGGGAGCCGCAGGGCAGCGCTGGACTCACGGCGCCGTTCGACGGCTGAGCGACGAGACGGGTTCGATCCTGCCGCTCGTCTTCTTCTACGCCTTCCTCTGCCTTGTGCTGGTGCTGCTCGTCTCCGCTATCACGTCGCTGTACCTCGCGCGGGAGCGCCTCTTCGCCGTCGCCGACGGGGCGGCCCTTGCCGGCGCCGAGGCCTACGACCTCGAAGAGGTGACGGTGGTCGACGGGCGCCCACGAGCCGTCCTCGAGAGCTCGGCCGTACGAGAAGCGGTCTCTGAATACCTGTCGACATCGGTCGCCGACGGGCTGGACGCGCTGACCGTGGAGCAGGCGCAGAGCGGGGACGGGCGAAGCGCGACCGTGCGGCTGTCGGCGGTGTGGCATCCGCCTCTCGTATCCGCTTTGGTTCCTGCCGGCCTGCGCATCGACGTCACCTCCACGGCGCGTAGCGTCTTCTGGTAGCAGGCGACGTGGCCCGGCGGGCGCTCAACTGGGATGCCGGCTGCGCCGGATGGCGTAAAGCACGCCAACGGCGCAGGTCGCCAGTAGAAGCGATACGCCGACGGTCACAAGCGTCGAGCCGATCACCGACGGCAGGTCGATTCCCCCGTGCGCATTGGTGTCGGGCGGTGTCGCGTTCTGGTCCGTGCCGGCAGGGGGAGAGCTCCCGGCACCCGTCGCTGCGAGTGAGCTGGCAGCCGGAGCTTTGCAGTTGTGCTCGCGATACGAGACGACCTTGTCGGGGTCGTTCACGGGCGCACCGCCGCCGTCGTAGCCGTGATCCGCCGCGTTGGGGCCGCAACCGCCGAAGTAGTCGCCGATCGTGGCATCGACGGTGCCACCGGAACCCGGGGCCACGACGATGGCGGTTCCCTTCACGCCGTCGAACCTTGTTCCCATGACCGTGACGCCGGCGTTGATCGAACCGGCATCGACCTGCAGGCCTGAGGCGAAGTGCGCGAAGTCCGAGTCCTCCACCGTGACCACCCAGGAGGGACCGGAGCCTGCTGACAGCTGGATCGCCGCCGAGGACCCGCTGCCGTTTCCGGAGGAATTGAGGCGCGCGATCTCGGCGCCCCTGCTACCTGTGACGAGAACGGCCGGGCCGCGCGCACCGATCACGAGCGTCCCGTTGATGACGGCGTCGGCGACCGAGTCCAGCGAAACCGCGGTTCCCACCTCGGTGAACGTGTTCCCGTCGAGCAGGGGAGCGCTCGTGTTGTCCATGGCGACGCCGAGCGCCAGGCCTTCGACCGTGTTGCTCAGCATCGTGAGGCCGTCCGCGCCGGTCGCATCGACGCCCGTCGACGCTCCGCCGGACGAATCCTGGCTGAGCAGCGCGTCGCCCTGAAGGTAGGCATCCGTCGCACCGTTCAGCACGATGCCGGTCGGGCACTGAAGCACGGTCGACCCGACGACTCGCACATGCTGCCCCGTGACGTTGATGCCTTGACTCGTGCGTGCGACTCCCGGGCACGTCGTCCCAACAGAGTCGACCGTCACGTTGTCAGCAGTCACCGAGATTGCGGCACCGCCTTGCGGCGCCTGAACGGTGGCCTGAGTCGAGGAGAGCGTTATCGACTTGTCCACTGTGACGGGCCCGCGGTAGACGCCAGGCTTGAGGAACACGGTGTCGCCCGCACGCGCGTCGGCGATCGCACGGTTGACATCCTCGTGACTCGTCACCGTTATGACTGTTGCGGGGCGGGCGGCCGCTGCGTCGTTCGGCACGGATGCCAGCACCGCACCCGCCTGCGCGCCGAACAGCACCATGGTCAGCACCGCTCCGGCGAACGTCGTCGTTCGCATCGGGAACCGACCTCCCGTCAGAGGACTCGCCTACAGCATGCGCTTGCTACCCCTAGGCGGCAAGCGGCGACAGCACCGGCCGACCAACCGCCGGAGCATGGTGATTCGCGGTAACAGAACGGTTGAAGGATCGGCTCGTACGACAGCCTTCTTCAGCGGTGGAAGGCGGGGTCAACGACCGACAGCGGTGCGCCGCGGCACGAACCTCGGGACGTAGCGCACGAGCATCCCAGCGCCGAGGATACCGAGCACACCCATCGACACGGATGCCGCACCCAACGAGAACAAGGCGGTCACGCCTGACACGAACAGCGGGGCTCCGGCCTGCCCGGCGTCGTTGGTGAATCGCCACGCGCCGAGGAACGGCGCGGGGTCGGATCTCGGCGCGAGGTCCGCACCCAGTGTCATCAGGATGCCGCTGCCCGTGCCGTTCGCGACCGCCATGAGGACAGCGACAACCGTGAACCAGGTCTGGTCCGAAACGAAGGCCAGTGCGATGTGCGTCAAGCTGAGCCCCAGCATCGAGGGAAGCGCGGACCACAGGCGCCCGAAGCGGTCCATGATCTGACCTGACGTGTAGAAGAGCGCGAAGTCGACCGCGCCCGCGATGCCGATGATGAGCGCGGTGTTGGTCGCGGGCATCCCGATCGCCACGGCGGCCAACGGGAGAATGACCGTGCGCGACGACCGCAGGGCGGAGATGAGTGCAGCGCACGTGCCCATGCGCAGCAGCACGGAACGGTTCGCGAAGATGGTGCGGAACAGCCCCTCCGTGCGTTCCTTCGCCTCGAGCCGGCCGGCGTCCGGAGCGTCGCTCGTCGCGGCCGTCGCAGCCTGGGCACGCTCTCGGCTCGGCTGCGCCGACGCCGCGACGATCTTCTCTGTCGGGTCCGGCACGACGATGAGCACGATGGTCGCCGCAAGGCACATGACGATGTGCACCCAGAAGACCGCGTGCGGGTCGCCGAACAGCGCGATGACGGCAGCGCTGATGAAGGGCCCGACGAACCAGCCGCCGCGGAAGACCCCGCCGAGCGTCGACAGGGCACGCGCGCGGTACCGAAGGGGAACGTATCCGGTCATGAACGCGTGCCTGGCCAGCGCGAACACGCTCGTCGCGAGGCCGATGAGGAAGACGCCGATCGTCAGCATGAGGTCGCCTGGGGCGTACAGGCAGACGACCAGGCCCACGATGCACAACAGGGCAGAGCCGATCATCGACCGACGTTCACCGAAGCGCGAGACGACCCATCCGCTCGGAATGTCGCCAACGAGCTCACCGACCATGATCATGCCGCCGATGAAACCGGCCAGGGCGAGCCCGGCGCCGAGGTTATGCGCGAGCACCGGGATGATCGGGATGACAGCGCCCTCGCCGATCGAGAACAGCGCCGTCGGCAGGAAGGCGGCGAGCGCGATGTCACGGATGCTGAAGGTCGCGTCGCTCGTGCTCATGTCACCTCCCAGCCTATGGTCGTGGCGCGCTGCAGCTTGGAGGGGAGGCCATTTCCGGCCTCCGCCGCGACGCCCGCGCCGACCGTCGTCTCGGCGGTCGGTTGGCGAGACGCAGTCGCTAAGCTTGGGCGGACATGATCGAACTGGACTTGAGCACGCAGATCGCCGAACTACGTGCGACCTTCGCGGACATCCGCGCCGTCATCGACGTGGACCGTCTGCGAGCCGACATCGAACGACTGAGCGAAGAAGCCGGCACCCCCGACCTCTGGGACGACCCGGAAAAGGCGCAGCAGGTGACGAGCGCACTGAGCCATCGGCAGTCAGACCTGTCGCGGCTGAACAGCATCCAGCAGCGGCTCGACGACCTCGAAGTGCTCGTCGAACTGGCGAACTCCGAGGGCGACGACGAGTCGGCCGACGAGGCGCGCAACGAGTTGCAGGAGCTGCAGAAGAGCATCGGGGAGCTCGAGGTGCAGACCCTTTTGGACGGCGAGTACGACGAGCGTCCGGCCGTCGTGACGATCCGCGCGGGAGCCGGGGGCGTGGACGCGGCGGACTTCGCGGAGATGCTGCTGCGCATGTACCTCAGGTGGGCCGAGCAGCATGGCTATCCGGTCAAGGTGATGGATACCAGCTACGCCGAGGAAGCGGGGATCAAGTCCGCCACAATCGAGGTGGATGCCCCATACGCATTCGGAACGCTCTCCGTCGAGGCCGGGACGCACCGCCTCGTGCGCATGAGCCCGTTCAACTCGGCGGGCAAGCGGCAGACCTCGTTCGCGGCGGTCGAGGTCATCCCGCTCATGGAAGAGACCGAGTCGATCGACATCCCGGAGAGCGACATCCGCGTGGACGTCTTCAGGTCGTCTGGGCCGGGCGGACAGTCGGTGAACACGACAGACTCCGCCGTGCGGATCACGCACTTGCCGACGGGCATCGTGGTGTCGATGCAGAACGAGAAGTCACAGATCCAGAACCGTGCGGCGGCCATGCGGGTGCTGCAGTCCCGGCTGTTGCTGCTGCAGCACGAAGCCGAGGCGGCCGCCAAGAAGGAACTGGCCGGAACCATCACTGCGAGCTGGGGCGACCAGATGCGCTCGTATGTTCTGGCTCCGTATCAGATGGTGAAAGACCTGCGCACAGACCACGAGGTGAACAATCCGCAGGCCGTTTTCGACGGCGACCTCGACGGTTTCATCGCTGCGGGCATCCGCTGGCGCAAGCAGCGTCCGGTCGACTGATCCAGCCCGGCCATCGATTCGCCGACCGGCTCGTTCCGCGGGCGAGTCGCTAGGTCGCATCCGCGGGCCGAGTGCTTAGGCTGAGCGGGTCATGATCCGATTCGACCACGTCACCAAGAGCTACAAGGGAACCCCCCGCCCGGCACTCGACGACATCACGACCGAGATCCTGCGCGGCGAGTTCGTCTTCGTGGTGGGCGCCTCCGGATCCGGAAAGTCCACCTTCCTCCGCCTGATCCTTCGCGAGGAGCGGGCGACGCGAGGCAAGTTGCATGTGCTGGGGCAGGACCTGAGCAGCATCTCGAACCGCAAGGTGCCGTACTTCCGACGGAACGTGGGCGTGGTCTTCCAGGACTTCCGGCTCCTCACCAACAAGACCGTCTTCGACAACGTCGCCTTCACCCTTCAGGTGATCGGCAAGTCGAAAGGTTTCATCCACGAGGCCGTTCCCGACGTGCTCGCCATGGTGGGCCTCGAGGGCAAGGGCCAGCGTTTCCCGCACGAGCTCTCCGGCGGTGAGCAGCAGCGCGTCGCGATCGCCCGCGCCGTGGTGAACAAGCCGCAGATCCTGCTCGCCGACGAGCCGACGGGAAACCTCGACCCAGCAACCAGCGCGGGAATCACGGCCGTTCTCGAGCGCATCAACGCCTCGGGTACGACCGTGCTGATGGCGACCCACGAGGCGGGGCTCGTCGACCGCATGCAGAAGCGCGTGATCGAAATCGTCTCCGGCCGTCTCGTGCGCGATGAACGGCACGGTGGTTACGGCGTCACCGCCGCGATCCCCGTCGTGGGCGAGCGTGAACAGGTGATCGCGGGATCCGCCCGTTACGAAGCCCTGACCAGTGCCGATACCGCCCAGCAGCCCGCCGCGGCGTCCGTCGCGCAGCCTGTGCAGGTCGCCAGGACGGGCAAGCCGACCAGGGCAGAGCGCAAAGCGGAGAAACGAGCACACAAGGATGTCTTGCGCGCGCCGTACTCCGCGCCGGCGCCTTCGCAGCCCGCCAGCCAGACAGCGATGCAGGCTGCTCCCGTTCAGTCGCCTGCTGTTCAACCTTCCGCCGTTCAGCAGCCGGCGGTTCAGCAGCCGGCACAGCCGTTCGCCGGTTCCGCCACCGGGTCCGGGCCAGCGCACCGGGGCGGGCCCGCCGACGTCCCCGTGTCCACGGGCCGCCTCCCGGTCGTTCCCGACGAGCCCCAGACTGCCGCCGGCCAACAGCAACCGCCTGTCGCGCAGCCACCGGCGACTGAGATTCCGTCCACGCCGCCTCCGCCCTCACAGCCGCTGCGCCCTCGCACGGACCGAGAGCCGGTGGCCGCGTCGGCACCGCGCGCGGCATCCCCTCGGTCCGATTCCGTTCTCGACGGGCATTTCGCGAACCCGCCGACGGCTCCGGTACGCAGAGCCGACTCGTCGGATGTCGCGGAGCTCACTCTGGCCGAGCGGCTGGGACTGCGCGCGCCCGGAAGACATGATCCCGAAGACGACTCCAATCAGGATGTGGGGCCGGTGTCATGAGATTCGCGCTCGTGCTTTCGGAGGCCGGAAGCGGCCTCAAACGCAACGTCTCGATGGTGATCTCCGTCGTACTGGTCACCTTCATCTCGCTCACTTTCGTGGGCACGGCCATCCTGATGCAGATGCAGATCGGCCAGATGAAGACGTACTGGTACGACCGCGCACAGGTCGCCGTGTACATGTGCACGGAGACCGACGTGAGCACCACCTGCCAGGGGCAGGATGCGACGCCAGAGCAGATCGCAGCGGTCAAGGCCAAGCTCTCCTCGTCGGCGCTCTCGCCGTTCATCGAGAAGTTCTACTTCGAAGACCACAAGCAGGCGTATGCGGACTTCAAGAAGCAGTTCAAGGGCAACCCGGTAGCCGACTACGTGACGCCGGAACTGTTGAACCAGACGTTCTGGATCAAGTTGAAGAACCAGAGCCAGTCCGACGTGATCGCGCAGAGCCTGAGCGGGGTGGCGGGTGTGCAGGGGGTGACCGACCAGCGAAGTTATCTGGATCAGATCTTCCGCATCCTGAATGCCGCAAGCCTCACCGCGATAGCCATAGCGGTCGTGATGCTCGTCGCGGCGGCACTGCTCATCGCGACGACCATCAGACTGTCCGCCTTCTCGCGAAGACGTGAGCTGGGCATCATGCGGCTGGTCGGAGCATCCAATGGCTTCATCCAGACACCGTTCGTACTGGAGGGCGTGCTGGCAGCACTGATCGGCTCGCTGCTGTCGGTCGGGGCCGTGTTCGCAATAGTGCAGTTCTTCGTGCGCGGGTACCTGTCGCAGAAGATGCAGCTGACGTCGTTCGTGGGTCTCGACAGCGCCTGGATAGTGGCGCCGATCCTCGTCATCGTCGGCATCGGGCTCGCGGCACTGGCATCCAGCGTGGCGATCCGCCGATACCTCCGCGTCTGAGCCGGCGACGCCGTAAGGCACTGCCGGCGCGGTAAGCTGGTGGGCTGCTGCGCTCTCCGGGGCGCGGCATCCATGCCCGAATAACGCCGGGCATCCGTGTCTGCGAGGAGGGGAACCATGCCCAGGGAACGTGGTCAGAAGGTGGTGGCGACGAATCGCCGCGCCCGCCACGACTACCTGATCGAGGACACGTACGAGGCCGGGCTCGTGCTCACGGGCACCGAGGTGAAGTCGCTGCGTGAGGGAAGGGCGTCGCTCGTCGATGGATACGCATTCATCGACGGGGGAGAGGCGTGGCTTGATGCCGTTTACATCCCCGAGTACCTCGACGGGACGTGGAACAACCATGCGCCCCGCCGCAAGCGCAAGCTGCTGCTGCACAAGCAGCAGATCGTGAAGATCGCGAACAAGGTCAAAGACGGCGGCTACACGATCATCCCGCTGCAGCTGTACTTCGCAGACGGTCGGGTGAAGGTCGAGATCGGTGTCGCGAAGGGCAAGCGCGAGTACGACAAGCGGCAGGCGCTACGTGAGCGTCAGGACAGGCGCGAGGCAGAGCGCGCTATCGCGGGCAGGAACCACCTGGGCGAGTAGGGGCTAGACCCCGGTCGTGCCGAATGCCTCGGCGGCCAGAGACTCGACCAGTACCTCTTGGGTCTCGCCGAGCCACCAGTAGACGATGCGGTCGTCGGTGTCGTCGCTGCGCCCGTCGTCTCCGTCTGTCTCGATGCCGAGCCGATCCGCGACCATGAGCCGCAGGTCCGTGAGATTGCGCAGGAAGGCCAGAGCGAGCTCGGGCGGCATCGTGACCACCCGCGTGGTGTTGCGTTTGCGACGCATGCCGGATGTCTGCTCCTCAGCGTTCGCGAAGGCATCCATCACGCTCCTCGCGGCTTCGCTCTTGGCGGTGACCAGGTCCACATCGGTGAGCGCATGGAACTCGGCCGCAGCCTCTGCGTCGTCGTGATACGCGTCTGGGAAGAGCCGATGCGAACCCGCCACTCCGTCGGCGAGCGAGGTCAGGCGATCCGCGAGCGCGCCGAGCAGGTCGGCCTCGAGACGGGAGAGCGCGATGAACTCGGCGTCCGAGATGGTGACGGCGATGCTTCCCTCGCCGACACGGCGCATCTCGCTCATTTCTCGGCCTTGTCGACCGTTGCCGAGAGGCCGTACCCGTGCATGGCGTGGGCGTGCACCTCCATGGCCTCCCTGGTGCCGGTCGCAACGACGGCGCGGCCATCGTGGTGCACCTGCAGCATGAGCCTCGTCGCCTTCTCACGGCTGAAGCCGAAGTAGGTGCGGAACACGTAGACGACGTACGACATCAGGTTGACCGGATCGTTCCAGACCACGGTGCGCCACGGCGTGTCGAGGGTGTGCCTCGGCGTGAGGTCGACCGCGTCTTCTGTACGTTCCGCGGTGGAGGGCGCGGAGGTTGAGGATGCCACCCGTCCAGATTCCCACATTCCGGAATGACACGCGCGCCGCCCATGTTGTAGTCTGTGAAGCCGCCACTTCGGCGGATGTTCCTTCCACAACACAACAGCGCGCAACAGTGGCCCGCCTCATGGGGATGATCGGTTTCGACATCGTCTGCGAGATTACGAGAAGCGGGTCGAGGACGCAGGGTTAACTCGTTAACGATCCCTGCAAACAATAAGTGCCAATTCCAACAGCACTGTCTCCGCTAAGGCCCAGGTCGCTCTCGCGGCCTAGTCCTACTTAGCGACTTAAGAGACCGTCAGTCCGGGAATGCTCTCTACCCGGATCCTGGCGTCAGCTAGAGAGATTGCTTCTACGTATCGTCATGGGGCGTAGAGGGACTCAAACCGTGACTGGGTTCGTCGGATCAGCTGCCAATGGGAAGTTCCGGGACCGAGTAAAGCGCCGTCATTGGCTACGCCCGTAGAAGGCGTATGACCACAGCGATGGACGGGGGTTCAATTCCCCCCATCTCCACCATCTGGGCTGCTGTTGCGCGCTGTTGAGAACCGCGGAATAACGCGGAAGTCGGGGCCTCGTCTGGAAACAGACGGGGCCCCGACTTCGTTCTGCGTCTAGAGGCCGGAGATCAGTCTGCTCACCCCGCACATCCGCCGTTCGGGCAGTGAGAACTATTTTCGCGTCGCCGCGTCATGATTCCGCGGCACGTGGATGTAGTAGGTATGGCTCATTTGTCATCCACTCAGTATTCGAACCTCCGGCGGCGTGCGCTCGTGTCGGCCCTCGATGTCGCGGCGCAGTTCGCGAGCACTGGGCGCCCGAGCAGCGCACAAGACCTCGACAGGTGGGCGCGGGCAATCACTCTGTGTCTCTTGGACGACGCGGAGAGCATCGACCGATTCGCCCCGCTGATGCGGCATCAGCCGCACGCTCACGTGCGCCCGCGTAGGGCGTCCTGCGTTCGTGCGCAGGCAGGGCAGAAGGCCCTCTGACGGGCGCTGTCGCGGCCGTTGTCGTGCGGGAGGACCCGTCGGAGTGCCTCGCCTGGCGCGATCAAGCGCCCGAGTGTACCGACCATTCTGCGAGTCGGAGGGCCCCTTCAACCGGGGCCGAATCGAGCATCGTGAGCTCCAGCGGTCGATCCAGCTGGGCCAATCGCACGCTCACCTCCTGGCGCAGGAGCGGCTGATTCGCGATCACACCGCCAGCCGCCACGACACGCTCGCCGAGGCCGCCGCGGCGAACGACGGCGGCAACACCGTCCGCGAGGCGCTGAGCGGCGAAGGCGATCGTCTCGTAAGCCAAGCCTGATCCTCGATGCGCGGCGTCGAACATCCGATGAGCCGCCGATCCCCAGACGATGGGGTCGGCATCGATCGTGGCTGCGGCGGCAAGCTCCGCGGCATCCCTCGCGCGGAAGTGTTCGAGGAGCTCCACGACGAGCGGTTCGTCGAGGGACACCCTGTTCGAATCGAGCGCACTGAGAGCCCTGCCGATGCCGTCGCGAATGAGCGCAGGTGCGCTGCCCCAGTCTCCGAACAACCAGCCGTGACCGTCTGCGGTCACCCGCCGTCCCGCCGCGTCGCGCGCGCTCACGATCGAACCGGTGCCGACGATCATCGCGATAGCTGGCACGGAGCCGGCTGCCGGGCCGAGCAGGTCGGCGTCGTTCTCCACACGGACGGGCACGCCGAGTCCCTCGGACAGTGCCACGCGCGCCGACTCGATCTCGGCATCCGTGTCGCAGTCTCGCAGGCCGATCACGACAGTCGTCTCCTGGCTGAGACGGCTGAACGAACGAAGCCACGCAGCGAGGCGGGGGAGATTGGCGTCGTCGGAGAACAGGTGGCCGGTTCTCCATTCGGACGATGGCCTCACGACATCGCGGCGGTCGCCGCGCACGTTCACCGCGGCGAGATGCGTCTTCGTTCCTCCGACGTCGACTCCGACGAGCCGGTCGGCTTCCAGGGCGTGGTTCATGCGAGGTAGGTCGCTGTACGTGCCTGCTCGATAGCGAGATCGCCGATGCCCGTGATCGCGGCGTCGAAGCCGAGCCTGCTCGGCACGATCGCCGGAACCGAGGGGATGCGTCCGACCAGCCTCCGAGCGATCTGCTCGGCCGACAAGGTGCTGTACTGAGCGAAGGCGCCTGCGAGCACGATCACGCTGGGGGCGAGCACGACAGTGATGGCGGCGCAGACGAGGGCGATGTTGTCGAAGAACTCGTCGCGTGCGCGGCTGGCGTCCTTGTCGCCCTCCTCGACGAGCCGCATCATCGCCCGGAACGCGGGACCGATGCGACGGTCGACATGGCCGTCCCCACCCTGCATGTACGGCTGGATCTCTGCGGAGATCGCCCCTTCGACATCGCCGAGGTCGGTGAAGTACCTGGCGAAGGACGCCGAGGAGGTCAGGAGGTATCCCACCTCGCCCGCCGCGGATCCGAATCCGCGATGAATCCGGCCCTCGCTGATGATGCCCGCACCGATTCCGGTGCCGAGCACGAGCGCGACGGCGCTTTCGGTGCCGCGCGCAGCCCCGTGCAGCATCTCGCTGTACGCCGTCGCGTTGGCGTCGTTCTCTGCAAGCACGGGGAGTCCGGTGCGTTCGGCGATGATTCGAGCGACGGGCACGTTGAGCCATTCGAGCTCGATGGCGTTGACGACGACCCCGTCGTGTGTGATGCCGGGAAGGGTGATGCCCAGACCCGTCAATGGCGCGCTGAGTCCCGTCTCGTTCGACGTGATGCGGTCGACGAGGGACAGCACGCCGTCGAGGCGTACAGCTGATGCGTTTCCGCTCTCGAAGTCGAACGGCTCGTTCGTCTCGTACAAGACGTTTCCGCTGAGGTCGACGATTCGGCCGCGGGCGTTGTTCTCAGTGACATCGATCGCGGCAACGGAGCGGATGTCTGCCACGTACTTGAGCAGACTGGAGGGACGCCCGGGCGATGACCGGTCCATGCCGCCGTTCGCGATGGCTCCCTCTTCGAGAAGCGCTTGGCACAGCCGTTCGACTGTGGCCGAGCTGAGCCCGGTCCGGCGCCCGATGTCGCGCCGTGAGAGCGGGCCGCTCGTGCGCAGAAGGTCGAGGATGGCGGTGCGGTTGATCTCGGTCACGTCCCGTGTCGTCGCGGTACGGGTGCGCTGTCCCCTTCTCGGACCTGCCGAGCGCGGTGGGTCCTGAGTCGTCTGCGAAGGCTCCGCGCCATCGCGCTCGTCGCTGTTCAGCGGTGAAGTCACGACCGGTTCCCCTTCTTCAGGCCGTCACGAGTGGACCGATCGTGCGACGGCTGCTCCGAACTCGGAGCGGCGTAGCGCAGGGTGAGCACCTCGAACGGTGCCAGCCGGACGGTCCCGTCCGGCTCGGGCGGTGCACCGACCGGCGCGTCGATGGATTCTTCGAGCAAAGACACCGCACGTGCTGGACCGTATTCCGAAGCAACCGTCACCTTCGCGCAGGCGCGCCGTCCGCCCGGCTCGTAGAGGCGCACGATGAGGTCCCCCGAGCGGTCACCGGCGAGTTTGATCGCCGAGACGACGACACCGTCGCCGTCGACTGTGACGAGAGGTGCGACCGCAGACCCTGCGCGTTCGCGCAGCGGCGTGTTGACTTCGATCCCTGCCCTGGTCGCTTCCGCCACGTCCGACCCGACGACGATGGCGTACTCGTGCGTGTGAATGCCTTGATCGGCCATCGGGTCCGGGTAACGGGGCGACCTGAGCAGCGAAAGCCGCACGGTGGTGGTCACACCGACCTGGTCGTCTGCGTTGCGGAGCACGTCGTAGCCGTATGTCGAGTCCCCGGCAAGGCTGACTCCGAAGCCAGGCTCCTCGACGTGCACGAATCGATGCATCGAATGCTCGAACTGGGCGGTCTGCCAGCTGGTGTTGGTGTGGGTGACCCGTTTCACATATCCGAACTGGGTCTCGGCCGCGGTGTGCTCGGCGTGCAGTGCCAGAGGAAAGGCGACCTTGAGCATCCGCTCGTGTTCGTGCCAGTCGGTCGTCTGCGCGACACGGATGCGACGGGATGCCGGCGCGACGGTGATCACCTGGCGCACCCACGATTTCGAGAAGCTGCGCTCTACGGTCACGTGAACGCCTTCGTCGTCCGACCGCACGTCGATCGAGTCGGCGTCGATCAGGTTCTCCACCCGGTTGCGGTAGTGGGCGTCGAGATCCCATGCGTCGCGCGTGTTCGGGAAGTCTTGGTGCAGCTGCAGGATGCCTGCGGGCATCCCGGCGGGAATGGCATCCCTGCCGGTTTCCAGGTCGATGGCAGAGGTGATGAGCCCGTCGGCTGATATGGCGACGCGGAGAACGCCGTTGTCGATGATCACTCCCTCGCCCGAGTCATCCACGAGAGGGGGCTGTGCGTCGCCGTCATCGCGCGTCGCCACGGCGAAGGGCGGCACGCCGGCACGCGTGAACGGAGACCCGTTCACCACCAGCTTCGCGTGGGCCGGGTTCCTGTCATCTGCGTTCGTCTCAGCCGGCCCGGCCAGCGCGTCGAGCGATCGCGCGATGAGAGCCTCGGCTCGTTCCGCGAGTCGTTCGTACGAGGCGAGGGCTTCGCGGTGCACCCACGCGATCGAGGTGCCAGGCAAGATGTCGTGGAACTGATGCAGCAGCAGCGTCTTCCAGAGGTCGTCGAGCTCGTCGTACGGGTACTCCAGGCCGGCCCTCGCCCATGCGGTCGTCGCCCAGAGCTCCGCTTCGACGAGAAGCTGTTCGCCGCGCCTGTTGCCCTGTTTCGTGCGGTGCTGGCTCGTCAGGGTTCCCCTGTGGGCTTCGAGAACGAGTTCACCGACCCACACGGGGGCGTCCGGCAGCTCGCTGCGCGCCCGATCGAAGAAGTCGTCGGGCCGCTCCCACACGACGCGAGGACTGCCCTCGAGAGATGCGAGGCGCCGAGCGCGGCCGACCATCTCTCGCGTGGTACCTCCTCCGCCGTCGCCCCATCCGACGGCGGCGATCGATCCGGATGCCCGACCGGCTTCGGCGAATCGACGACGGGCGCCGGCCAGTTCGCCCACTGTGAGCCGAGCGTTGTACGTGTCGATCGGAGGAAAGTGGCTGAGAACCCGCGAGCCGTCGATGCCCTCCCACTGGAAGGTGTGGTGCGGGAAGGTGTTCACCTGATTCCACGACAGCTTCTGGCTGAGGAACCATTCGAAGCCAGCGCGCCGGAGAAGTTGGGGGAGGGCGCCCGAGTAGCCGAAGCTGTCGGGGAGCCAGACGCCCTTGCAGGTGACGCCGAACTCTTTGCGGAAGAACGCCTGACCATAAAGGAACTGGCGCACGAGCGACTCCCCGGACGGCATGACGGCGTCGCTCTCGACCCACATTCCGCCGAGGGGGATGAAGCGGCCGCCGTGCACCGCCTCGACCACCCGCTCGTAGACCTCCGGGCGGTGGTCTCGTAGCCATTCGTACTGCTGGGCGCTCGACATTCCGTAGATGAACTCCGGCTCGTCCGCGAGCAGCTGGGTCATCGACGAGGTGGTTCTCGCCACCTTGCGCACGGTCTCGCGCACCGGCCAGAGCCATGCCGAGTCGATGTGTGCGTGACCTATGGCCGAGATCCTGTGCTCGCTCGGCGAGGCCGGGCTCTCCAGGGCAGGCCGGAGCAGGGTGCGGGCATCCGGAGCCGTCTCGGCTACGCGGTGCAGGTCGATGGCATCCATTGCGCGGTCGATGGTCTGCAGCAGGGATGCCCGCCGCGGCCCGTCCTCGAGTTCGGCCTGCAGCTCGAGGAGCACCTCGATATCGAGAGCGAGTTCGTAGCACTCCTCGTCGAACGCTGTCAGTTCTGCGCGTCGAACGGCGTAGAGAGGTTCATCCGACGCCGTCAACCGGTCGCCCTGCCACGTGGGGAAGAGCGGGAGGTGATCCAGCAGGTTGGGGTTCGCTGCCGCCTCGATGAAGAACTCGATCGACTCGCCTCCCCTTGCCTGGTCCAGGATCGGGACCCATTGGTTGCGCGGGTTGACGGCCTTGATGGGCGCGCCAGACGGGCTGTACGCGAGCCCCTCGCACTGGAACCCGGGCAGCGTGCTGTCGAAGCCGAGGTCCAGGACGGCCTCGACGCGCAACCCGTTCCACTCTTCGGGAACCGTGCCCTCCGCCCGGAACCATACGGTCGACCATGCCGATCCCCACGGCGTACCGAGGCGGTAAGGCTGGTACTCGCGCCTGAGTGCCTCTTCGGGAGCGATCGGCTCGCCTTCGAGGGTGGTGGAGCGCAGTTCGAGTGGCACCATGTGCGCTGCGACCGCGGGGCGAATGCGTTCCTCGAGCACGCGCTGTGCTCTCTCGATGATCAGTACATCGGTCGGCTTCATGCCGTCGACACCTTCCGCGTTGAGGGTTTGGCATCAGATCGAGGCGAGCCGCCATCCCTGAGGAATCAAGCACCCAATGGTCGATGATGGTCGTTCCCATTGCCAGTTACCCATCATAGTGATATGAATGGCTAAACCAACCCCGCAGGTCGTTTCCGGCTCGTCCTTCGCGGACACGTTCTGCCCCCCACTGAAGGAATCAACGATGACCCTCAAGAACTCGCAGGCGGGGACGTCGCGGCTACGCCGCGTGCTGGCGTCCGTCGCTGTCGTGTCTGCCGCGGCTCTGGTGCTCGCCGGATGCTCGGCTTCCGGTTCCAGCCCAACGAGCAGCACCAAGAAGCTCACGCTGTGGCTCTCCTCGAGCGCCGCGCAACAGGCGGGCTACGACAAGATCGTGGCGGCGTACAAGAAGAAGACCGGCGTCGCGGTCAAGATCGTCAACATCCCGTACAGCGGCTATGCCACGAAGCTGCACGATGCGGCGCAGGCGAACGCGCTTCCCGACATCGCCAGCGTGCCCTCGCTGGATCCGATCTGGACGAACAAGCTCATCGATCTCTCCTCGATCGTGAAGACGCAGTCCAATCACATCAATCAGAACTTCGTCGCGAAGACCTCGAGTGGTCAGGTTCTCGCAATCCCCTCCGACGTGACGGCGTCTGGGCTCTTCATCAACAAGAGCCTGTTCGACAAAGCCGGTGTCTCCTACCCGACCTCTCCGGACAAGACGTGGACGTGGACGGACTTCATCAAGGCTGCCGACAAGGTGCGCGAGGCGACCGGAGCGAAGTACGACCTGACGTTCGACCCGTCGCCCTCGCGTCTCCGCGCGATGGTGTACGAGATGGGCGGCAAGTACGTACACGCCGACTCCAGCGGCACCTTCTCGACCGATGCCAAGACGCAGAAGGCCGTGCAGTACTTCGTCGGCCTGAACAATGACACCGTCATCCCCAAGTCCGTATGGACGAGTGGTGCCGACCCGTCCGCCCTGTTCCAGAGCGGCCAGGTGGTCGCCTACTGGTCGGGTGTGTGGCAGGTTGCGGCGTTCGCCGAGAGCATCACGAAGTTCGATTGGGCCAGCGTTCCGACGCCTGCACAACCGGTTCAGGCCAGTGACGTGAACTCGGGCGGCCTCGTCGTCGGGTTCAAGAACAACTCGAGTGAAGCGACAGCGGCTAAGGCATTCCTCACGTGGATGTACCAGCCGGCGCAGTACAAGCAGCTGACGGAGATCAACGGTTACCTCCCAGTGGAGAGCGGCCTCAACCCGAAGTACCCGTTCACCTCGAGCGCCGCGCAGGATGCCTTCAAGCTGTACAACAACGAGCTCCCGCTCTACGCACCCATCTCCGGCTACTTCAACCAGGCCCAGACGCAGTGGGTGCTCGGCGGCAAGTCGCTCACGACCGATCCGAGCGTCACGGAGATCGGCAAGGCCATCAACGGCCAGGAGACCGTCGACGCGGCTCTGAAGAACATCGTCGCGGGATACAACCAGCAGGTCGGCAAGTAGCCGACGAGCGTCAACGGATAACACGATGACAGTCACCGGAGCGCCGGCGACCACGACGGCTTCGGGGCGGAGGGATTCCGCTCCCGCCCCGAAGCCCCGTCGTGGACGATCGAAGGTCAATCGCTACACGGCCGCGCCTCTCATTCTCATTGCCGCCAATGTGGTGCTCTTCGCCCTGTTCTTCGTGTGGCCGGCCATCATCGGGCTCGGCTACTCGTTCACGAACTACACCGGAGTGGGCGATCCGCAGTTCGTCGGTGTCAGCAACTACGCGCAGCTGATCGGCGACCCGAGCTTCTACGCTGCGCTGCTGCGCACCGTCGAGTTCACCGTCGTCGTGGTGCCGCTCAGTTACGTGGTGTCGCTCTTCATCGCCAACCTGATGGTGAGCGACTACGCAAAGGGCAAGCTCGTCGCGCGCGTCATCTTCTTCCTGCCTTGGCTCGTCTCTCCGATCATCACGGGTGTGATCTGGCGGTGGCTGTTCGGCGAGAACTTCGGTCTGATCAACTTCGTGATCGAATCGCTCGGCGGCAAGGCGGTGCCGTGGCAGTCGAACGCGAACCTCTCATTGCTCGTCGTCGTGTTCGCCGCGACATGGGCGGGCATGGCGTTCTCGATGCTGCTGTTCATCGCGGCGATCAAGAACGTGCCGACGTCGTACTACGAGGCAGCGTCTCTCGACGGGGCCGGCCCCGTACGACTGTTCTTCTCGATCACCTTGCCCAACATCGCGCCGACCTCGTTCATCGTGATCCTGCTCACCACGATCGGAACCATGAAGGAGTACGCCCTCTTCGTGTCGCTGAACAACGGCGGACCGGGCACCGACAACAACCTGCTCGTTCAGTACATCTATCAGACGGGTTTCCAACGAGGGCAGATCGGCTATGCGAGCGCCGCGAGCTTCGTGCTGATGATCATCCTCATGGCGGTCGCGGTCATCCAGCTTCTCGTGAACAGGAAGGCATCCTCACGATGACGACATCGACAGAGATCGCCGGAAAGGCTTCGGCTCCCACGCGCAAGGCCGGCACCTCTCGCCAGCGCAAGAGGATGGCGCCTGGAGAATTCGGCAGGCACCTCTCGAGCACCACGCTGTTGTGGGTCTTCGCGATCGGATTCGCCTTTCCGCTGTTGTGGTTCATTCTCAGTTCGTTCAAACCCTCGGGAGATCTGTTCTCCTATCCGCTGACGTTGTTTCCGAAGCAATGGACGCTGAGCGGTTTCGGGACGGCCTGGCAGAGCTTCGACTTCGCGCAGTACTTTCTCAACACGATCGTGGTTGCGTGCGTGACCACGGTTCTCACGGTCGCTGCCAGCTGCGCCACCGGATACGCCCTGGCCAAGTACTCGAACCGTTGGCTGAAGGTGTTCTTCGTGTGCATCCTGGCGACGACCATGCTTCCAACCGAGGTCATGCTCGCGCCGTCGTTCCTGGTCATCCGCGATCTTGGGCTCTACAACTCGCTCGCGGGCATCATCGTGCCGTCGATCTTGACGGCCACGGGCGTGCTGATGTTCAGGGGCTTCTTCCTCACCGTCCCGGACGACATCGTCGAGGCCGCCCGCATCGATGGAGCCCGTGAGCTCTCCATCTTCTTCAGGATCATGGTGCCGCTCTCGCGCCCCATCATGCTGACTTTGGCGATCTTCTCGTTCCAATGGAGGTGGAACGACTACATCTGGCCCCTGCTCGTGCTCAACGATCCGAGCAAGTTCACCCTGCAGATCGGAATCGAGAGCATCGTCGGCGCACAGAACATCAACTGGTCGGTGCTTCTCGGCGCATCCGTGATCTCCATGATCCCGCTGGTCCTCATCTACCTCGTGTTCCAGAAGTACGTCATGAACGTCAACATCAACGCGGGACTCAAGGACTGATGCGAGTCATCGCGTTCGAGGAGGCCATGCGCTCGCAGCCGGCCGCCTTGGCGCACCTGGAGAGCCGACTGCGCGGAGAACTGCGCGAGTTTCCCGCAGGTGTTGCGCGGTGGCGAAAGGGCGACACGGTTGCGTTGCTCGGGATGGGCGCGGCCCATCACTCCACGCATGCTCTGGCGCAGGTTCTGCGTCAGACCGGCTTCCGGGTGCTGAACACGCCGGCATCGGAGATCGAAGGGGCGGAACCGGCCGCGCTCGGCGACCACGTGGTCGTCGTGACGGAGTCGGGGCGTAGCCCGGAACCGATCGAGGCGGCACGGCGCTTCCCGGTCGGCCACCGACTGGTGATCACCAATGAGCCGAATGCGCCGGTGAGACAGGTGGCTGACGCGGTGGTGGGGCTTGGCGGCTTCGCGGACTCGCGTGCATATACAGTCGGATTCACCGCGATGCTGCTGGCTTACGACAGATTGGCCGCCGCTCTCGCGCTGAACGCCGATGAGCGCGGCGGTGTCACCGAAGCCGTCGTCACGGCCCTCGACGAGTTCGCGAGCCCGGCGGCGGGGCTGGCGACCTCGATCGCCCATGCCTCGGCGATCGATGTCGTGGGTTCGGGTGCATCGTTCGCTGCCGCCGCCGAGATCGCGCTTCTCGCCCGAGAGTGTTTGAGGATCCCTTCGGCCGCGTTCGAGACCAAGCAGTATCTGCACGGCCCAATGGAATCGGTCGGGCCCGGTACGACCGTGATCGTCATCGGGGACGGTCGCGAGCGCGAAATCCCGGAGTCGCTCCAATCGAGCGGAGCCGGATTCGTGGTGATCGGCAGTCGGTCCGCCGGCCGGGAACCGCATTTCGATGTAGGCGACACCCACGGTTTCGCCCGGGTCGCCGCCGAAGTGGTCGCCGGGCAACACCTCGTGGCAGCAGCGATCGGCCTTCTTCCGTTCACGATCGAGGAGTTCGTGCACGGCCAGCCGGACACCAAGCTGTGAATCATCCAGCCGCATCGGCACTCCGCACTCTTGAAAGGGCCCCAGGTGGTCGACCAGCAATTCCATGACGCCGTCGTGCATGCAGCACTCGAACGCGTTCGGGAGCTCGTCGCCGACTCACGCTCGACGGAGGCGAAGGACGTCTCGCACCGACAGCTGATGTGTGACGCCAAGGTACTGCTGTCCGCTGTGGCAGCGGGCGAGTTGGGAGCGCAGGAGCGCGCTCGTGCCCTCGAATCCGCGGCGGCGCGCATCGACATCCTTCGCTCGCTGCAGGCCGACTCCGGCCTGTTCACGGGAGGCGACAACCTGCAGTCTCCGCCGGACAGCGCCTTCACCATCAACGACGCATGCGACACGTACGAGTTCCTCGGCGCATACCAGGACGACGAATCGATAGCCGGTCTTCGCTCGCGCCTCGCCGCCATCATCCGAGATTCAAGCGATGCACTTCGACGTGGGGGAGTGCACACGCCGAACCACCGCTGGGAGATCAGTGCCGCTCTCGCCCGGATTCATCGTTCCTTCCCGGATTCTCGTCTGCTGCAGCGCGTCGACGAGTGGCTGGCAGAGGGCGTGGATGTCGACCGGGACGGCTTGTATTCGGAGCGGAGCCCGAACTATGCCGTCTTCGTCTCCAATCCATCCCTGACGGTGTTGGCGCAGGTCCTGGGCCGGCCCGACCTGCGGGCGGTCGTGATCCGCAACCTCGAGGCGACCCTCTCGCTTCTTCGACCCGACGACACCGTCGAAACCGTCCAGTCGCGTCGGCAGGATCAGGCCGCGCACTTTTCCCTCAAGCCGTACCTTGCCGCGTTCCGGGCGGCAGCGGTCGAAACCGGCCGTGCCGACTTCGCACTCGCCGCACGTCTGGCTGCCTCGGCCGGTGTGCGCGACCCCGAGCTCCTCGCGGAGACCCTGCTCCACCCGGCATTGCTCGAGCCGCTGCCGCAATCGTCTGACGCCTCGCTGGCCGGCTCATACTTCTTCGCAGACGTCTCGCTCGCAGGCCGACGATCGCCCTCCTGCGAGTCGGTGCTCTACGGGGGCTCGGACTACTCGGCCGCGCGCCGCATCCGCTCAGGGCTCGCCAACAATCCGACGTTCTGTCGCTTCTTCGCAGGGGACGCCGTTCTCGACTCCATCCGGCTGTCACGCGAGTTCTTCGACCTTGGGCCGTTCAGGGCGTCCGCCATGCGTCGTGTCGCTGAGAACAGGTACGAGCTCGAGGAGGTCGTCGAGGCCGCCTACTACCAGCCGCTTCCGTCCGGTTCGCGGAGGGCAGACGGCCGGTACGACCTCGCGGACGACGGACGGTTCAGCGCGTCGATGTCGTTCCCGCTTCGTCCGCACGACGTGCTGACCATGTCGACGAAAGTCAGAGCAACACTGCTTTCTGACGGAATCGATCTCGAGTTCCAGATCGACGCGCCCGCCACGGCCTGGGCCCTCGAATTCGGCTTCCGCGATGGCGGCACGGTGGAGGACGGCGTTCGTGACGACGACGGGTCGTGGGTGCTCCCGGACGGTCGAGGCACCTACCGCACGGGCGATTCCGGCATCGCCATCGAGGTCGAGGGAGCGCCGACATCTCGGCATCCGCTGACCTACCAGCCCGGGCAGGACTACGGCTTTCTCGGCGCCACGGATGCTGTCGGCGGCGTGCGCCTCAGGGTGGGCGGTACCACGCCTGCCGCCTTCGCCGTGCGCATCCGCTCCGATCGCGAGGACGCCAGATGACCGAAACAACGGCCGAGGATGCTCGCACGAGCGCGGATCGCGCCGGCCGGCCGCCCCGCGTGGCGATCGTGGGCGTGCACGGCTACGGTGCAGCACACGTTCTGAAGGCTCAGGAGCTGCAGCGTCAGGGGAAAGCCGAACTCGTCGCATTGGTTGACCCGGTCGACGGTCCGATCGTGCGAGACGGCCGTGTGGTGGAAGGCGATCTGCCGCCCATCGTTCCGAGCATCGACGCGATCTTCGACGACACGATCGCGGATATCGTCGTGATCGCGACCCCCCTGCACACCCACGCAGAGCTTGCGTCCCGCGCGCTGCGAGCGGGAGCCGACGTGCTGCTGGAGAAACCACCTGTGGTCGACCTGGCGTCGCTCAGCGAACTCACGGAGGTGCAGGAAGCCACGGGAGGGCTGGTGCAGGTCGGGTTCCAGAGCCTCGGGTCCCTCGCCCTGGTGGAGCTTCGAAACCTCATCTCGAACGGTGGACTCGGCCGCATCCAGGCAATCGGTGCTGCGGGGTCGTGGACGAGGGATCTGCGCTACTGGAAACGCGCCCGATGGGCCGGTCGTCGCGAGATGGACGGTATACGGGTGTCGGACGGTGCGGTCTCGAACCCGTTCGCGCACGCCGTCATGACGGCCCTGCGGATCGCAGGCTGGAACGATGCAGCAGACATCCGCAACATCGAGACGGACCTCTACCGAATCAACGAGATCGAGGTCGACGACACGTCCGCCCTGCGGATACACCCGAGCGAAGCGGCCAAGCGCACGTTCGACGGCGTACTCATGTGTGCTTTCACCCTTGCCGGACCGGAGGAGGCCGATCCCTTCATCGAGGTTCGGGGTTCGGAGGGTGTGGCCGTGCTTCACTACACGGAAGACGTTCTGACCGCGCCGGGAACGGGCACGCGCCGATTCGGTCGGCTGGATCTCATGGAGAACCTCATAGACGCGCGCGTGGGTCGCGCGAGCCTTCTTTCACCGCTGGCGAACACCGGCGCATTCGTGTCCGTCATCGAGCAGGTGGCGGCCACTCCCGTCTACCGCATCGACGATTCGCACGCGGAATGGCAGGGGACGGGAGAGTCGGCGCATCCGGTCGTGGCACAGGTGGAACGAGCCATCGATCGTGCTCTTGCCACGCAGAGCCTGTTCCGCGAGCTCGACGAGGCACCCTGGGCGCGGTGAGCCTCATCGGTGGCGCACGACGGCAACAGTCGGCAAGCATGCCACGTGAACGCGATGATCGCCAGGCCCTTATGACGTTGCACCAGCACCGATTGAATGGGGTCGATGGTCAGCGTGGGCACCCGACGGCGCCCGGGCAGCCATGAAGGGAGGGGCGATGAAGCAGCTGCTCGTCGCGTCGACACGGATCTGTGCCGAAGACGCGGTCGCCGATGCCGTGCTCGAGTACGAGCTGGTGCTCGCCCAGCACCACCGAGCGGAGCGGGTCGTTGTGCCCGTCTTCGTCAATGAGGGCGACTCGTATTGCGATCTCATCCTCGGTCGCGGCGCCGTTACGGGGTCGCTCGCTCTCCCGAACACCTCGGGTCGCCGGATTCCCGGTTCAGCCGGTGCCGCCATGGAGCTGCGCGAACGCATCAAAGCACTGCGCGAAGAATGGGTCACATCGTTCGCGGACGAGTGGTACGAGGGAGCGCCTCCCGAACTCGGCTAGGCGGCGTTTACGCCCAGCCGATCCGGCGGCAGACAGATTCCGCCCGTTCGGCTAGAACGGAAACAGATGCTCCGGTCTCGGCCACCGTGCGCCGCAGCCGGACCGCCTGGGAGGACATGCCGTGCAAGACGTCGTGGTCGTGGGTTCGGGGCCGAATGGGCTCGCCGCTGCCGTGACCCTTGCCAGGGCCGGTCTCGAGGTGACCGTGTACGAGGGGGATCACCGCATCGGGGGCGGCAGCGCAACCGCCGAGCTGACGGAGCCGGGCGTCCTCCACGATGTGTGTTCTGCCGTGCATCCGATGGCACTCGCCAGCCCGTTCTTCAAGCATTTCGAGCTGGAACGGCGTATCGACTTGCTCGTGCCCGAGATCTCGTACGGCCACCCGCTCGAGGGGGGACGGGCGGCGATCGCGTATCGCGACCTCGATCGCACCGCCGAAGGCCTGGCGTCGGACGGCGCCACCTGGCGTCGAATGTTCGAGCCGTTCGTCAGGGATGGCGGGCACGCCCTCGCCGAGGTGATCGGGGGGTCCCTTCTGCGGGTGCCGCGGCATCCGTTCACCCTCGCGCGGTTGGGTATCGGCGCGCTCCGGCACGGCAGCCGGTTGTGGAACGGCGCCTTCGAGACGGAAGCGGCCGCCGCGCTCCTGACCGGAGTGTTCGCACACACCATTCAGCGGATGCCGTCGCTCGGTTCGGCCGCTCCCGGATTGGTCCTCGCTGCGTTGGCGCACGGCGGTGGATGGCCGATCGCGCGCGGCGGCAGCGGCACGATAACGGCCGCCCTCGCCGCAGACCTCGTGGCCCACGGCGGGCGCATCGAAACCGGCGTCTGGGTGCGAAGCCTCGATGAGTTGCCGCCCGCCCGCGCGACGCTGCTGGATGTCACGCCCCGCGCTTTCTTGCAGCTGACCGGCGACCGGGTGGGCAACCCGCGCCCGTACCGCACGTTCCGGTACGGGAACGCCGCCGCGAAGGCGGACTTCGTGCTGTCCGATCCAGTGCCTTGGCGGAATGAGGAATTGCGGAGCGCCGTGACCGTACACGTGGGCGGGCCGAGATCGCAGCTTGCCCGGGCAGAGGATGCGGTGGCCGCCGGCGGCCACGCGAGCACCCCCTTTGTGCTCACCGCCCAACCCACGCTTCTGGATGCCGAGCGCGCACCAGGTCGTCACGTGCTCTGGGCATACACGCACGTGCCTGCCGGATCGGTCGAGGATCCCACCGAGTCGATCGTTGCCCGTATCGAGCAGTTCGCTCCCGGGTTCAGAGACACGATCGTGGCGGCAAACGCTCAGAGCGCCCAGCAACTGGGCGAGCGGAACCCCAACGATGTTGCCGGCGACATCGCTGCCGGAGCCGTGAGCTTCTGGCAGCTCGTCGCACGACCCACCTTCGGCCCGCTGCCCTGGCGAACGCCACTGCCTGGGGTGTATCTGTGCTCGGCCTCCACGGTTCCGGGGCCGGGCGTGCACGGTATGGGCGGCTGGAACGCGGCGATCACTGCGCTACGGCGGGAGTTCGGCATCACACGCGAGCCAGACCTGTCGATCGGGACCTGACGGGTTCGGCTCGCCCGGCATTGCGGCTCGCCGGCGCCGTTCTTGGGGCGGGCGATCGCGCGCTCGACTCAGTGCGCCTCGAGCGCCCTTGCACAGTCGATGCAGCGCTGCGCATACGGCCTCGCACGCAGCCGTGCGACGCCGATGGGCTTGCCGCAGTTCTCGCAGACTCCGTAAGTGCCCGCGTTGATGCGCGCGAGGGCATGGTCGATCTCGGCCAGCTCCACTTCGAGATCGTCGTGCATTCCGGTCAGCTGCGACCAAGTCGCGGCCATGGTCGGGCCTTCCGGGTCGTGCTCGTCATCGGCCTGCCCGCCCGAGCGAGCCTCGCGTGCGTCGCTGAGCGAGGCATCCAGCCTGCCCTGCCGTTCGAGCACCTCGAGGCGTCGAGCATCGAGCGCTGCGTGGAATTCGCGTCGCTGCGGGTCCGTCAGGCTTCGTTGCTCAGAAGGCACGCGCTGATCGTAGTCCTAGACCGCGCCTGTGGCGGTAAGTGCGATCAGCGCGCCGTTCAACGTCACGATGGCGACCACGGTGATGATTCCCGCCACTCGGAGGGCCGCGCGGTTGACGAAGGCCCCCATCGTCGCCTTCTGAGAGGTGAACATCACGAGCGGGATGACTGCGAACGGGATGCCGACGCTCAGCACGACCTGACTGACGACGAGCGCCCAGGTCGGGTCGATCCCGAGGCCGAGCACGACGAGCGCGGGAGCGAGAGTGATGGGCCGCCGCAGGAGGAGCGGAACGCGCACGTGAAGCAGCCCGGACATGACGGATGCCCCCGCGTAGCATCCGACCGAGGTCGAGGCGAGTCCGGAGGCGAGCAGGCCGATCCCGAACACGACGCCGACGGCCGGACCGAGGGCATTCGTGATGGCATTGTGCGCCCCCTCGATGCTGTCGGTTCCAGACACCCCGGGGAGGCTCGCAGCCGCAAGGAGCAGCATGGCTATGTTCACGGAGCCGGCGATGGCGAGCGCGAAGATCACGTCCCATCTGTTGGCGCGCAGTAGGTGCCGAACCCTGTCGGGATCGTCGGAAGCCCCGTGCCTGTCCAGAGCGAGCGTGGAGTGCAGGTAGACGGCGTGCGGCATGACGGTCGCCCCGAGCATGCTGGCGGCCAGCAGCACCGATCTGGAGCCCTCGAATCGAGGCAGGATGCCCGCCGCGGCCGCGCCCCAGTCGACGGGACTCACAACGAGCGATGTAACGAAGCCGATGGTGATCACGGCCAGCAGCGACATCATGACGAACTCGAACGTGCGCTGACCGCGCCGCGATTGCAGGGCGAGGATGCCCATGGAGACGACCCCGACGACCACACCGCCGTAGAGCAGCGGCAATCCGAAGAGGATCTGGAGGGCGATGGCGCCGCCGATGACCTCGGCCATGTCCGTGGCAGCGGCGATGATCTCGGCCTGAGCCCAGAACAGCAGGCGTCCGGTGCGGGGCATCCGCTTGCCGAGCAGCTCAGGGAGGCTCCTCCCCGTGACGATGCCGAGCTTCGCCGAGAGGTATTGCACGATGACGGCCATGATGTTCGCGGCGACCAGCACCCACACCAGCAGGTACTGGAACTGCGCGCCGGCCGTGAGGTTTGCCGCGACATTGCCCGGGTCGACGTAGGCGATGGATGCGACGAACGCGGGGCCGATCAGCCACAGGAGACGACGCTCGGCAGGCGGCGTCGTGCGGGTGCCCGCGGGAACCGTCGACACATCCTGCGCCATCGTCACCCGCCTCGCGAACCCGCCGTGTGAAAGTTAGACCAGCCTAACTCTTTTGGTCAGTATGGCTAAAGGGGTTGCGCAGCGGAATCTGTCAACTGCGGAGGAGCGCGAGCAGTTCTTCGTGGATCGAGCCGTTGGACGCCACAGCACTGCCGTCCCAGAGTGCCGGCCCGCCGCCTGCACCGCTCACGCGTCCGCCGGCCTCCTGGATGATCGGAATGAGCGCAGCGATGTCGTACGGGTGCAACCCGAACTCGGCGACGGCCTCGATCATCCCCTCGGCGAGGAGCGTGTAGGCCCAGACGTCACCGTACGCCCGGTCTCGCCACACGCTCCGGCTGAGCGTGACGAGCTGGTCGAGGCGGCCGGCAGCATCCCATTGCTGGATGCTCTGGTTGCTGATGGCGGCGTCCGCGAGCCTGCGGATGCCCGACACCTGGAGTCGTTGCGGCTCGCCCGCGCGTTCGCTCGTCCAGGCACCCTGACCGGCGGATGCCCACCAGCGTTTGCCCATCGCCGGCGAGCTGGCGACGCCGACGACCGGCTCGCCATCGACGGCGAGTGCGACGAGGGTGCCCCACATGGCCAGCCCGCGCTCGTAGCTGTGCGTGCCGTCGATGGGGTCGACGATCCACAGGCGGTCTGCGGTGCGCGGGTCCGAGTCGGCTGCGCTGCCGTACTCCTCGCCGAGTACGGCGTCGCCTGGACGCTCTGCCGCGATCAGCTCTCGAATGGCGCGCTCGACGGCCTGGTCGGCATCCGTTACATGGGTGCGATCGGGCTTGGTCGTCACATGAAGGTCATTTGCGCGGAAGCGCGCGCCTGAGATGGCATCGGCGGCGTCAGCGAGACGAAGGGCGAGCTGGAGGTCGTCTTCGAGATCGGGCACGCCCGCAAGCCTAGCGAGTGGCGGTCACCTCAGCGCGTGCGCGACGCGGGCGTCAGCTTCCTTCTGAGACCTCGAAGATCTCGTCGGCGACGAGGCCGTGTGCTGTTCGGTGCACGTCAGCGGCGGCCTCCGGCGTTGGTGCGTCGACGAGGCAGAACACTTTGCCTTTGTCCTCGTCGACCCAGTACCGCAGGTAGTGCACGTCGTGCTGATCCTGCTCAGCGAGGTCTTTCGCATGGGCGTCGGCCACGGCATCCGCTGTGACGCCGTCGAGGTTGTGAATATCCAGATAAAGAGGCATCTGCTCGTCCTTCCGTTGGAAATCGAGCATGAGCAATCCTCACCATACGCTTGGGGTTCTCATCGTCGCTGAGCAGAAGCTTTTCAGGCTCGAGTCTGACGTGCTGCTGTTCAGTCGGCGCGGTCGATCGACGGGCTGTCGGTGGGCGCGGAGGGCCGGAGTTCTCGCCGATCCAATTCGTCTTGAATCGCGACGAAGAAGCGGTCGATCTCGCCACGGCGTTGTACGAACAGCAGTGTCTCGGCACCCCGAAATAGCCCGGCGACGTCGAGCTCGATGCGGGTATGCGCTGCGTCCACCTCGGTAAAACGCAGGTGTGGCTGGAAGAACACCCAGCCGGAGGCCGCCTGCAGGACGGGGTTCGTGAGACTCGTACCCTTCAGGGCTTGGCGTACGAATTCGGGGGCCTGATCGAAGGGCACAGGCACGACCAGTTGCGGAATGTGCCTCGGCGCCACTTCGTTCTTCGGGCGCCTCCGCGGCTTCATCTCGCTCACAGGGGCAGCGTATCGGGGTGCATGCGCGCCGCCCCGACGATCGGATCGCTTCCGACAACAGCGGCTCCACGTTGCTTTTACCCGGCGCGTGGCCGGCGAGCGCCGCTGCTACTGCGCGGTAGGGAGCGGTGTTGAGAGTTGTTCGAAGGCCGGCTGTAGCCGTGCGGCATGTGCGCCGTCGAGTCTGCTGACCTCGTCGAGGAACAGCCGGACCAGCGTGCATCGACTTGCGTCGAGAGCGGAGTGGCTCACCCGAACCGCTCTGCTCAGTTCGAGGTTCGATCGGTCATGACTGGAAAGCTCGTCTGCGCCGCGACCTTCCCAATAGGGCAATCCGCTCCGGATGCACATGAGGGTCACGAGCTCGTCGCGAAGACGATCGAGCATCATCGCCGCTTGCCACACCTTGCCGCGAGCAATGGCCGACCGGGCATGCAACGCGCATAGCCAGCCCATTCCGACCGTCCCCTTCAGGTCGGGGTGCCGGGCTTTCTCCGGATTGCCCGCCGTTCCGAAGAGAAGGCGGAACGGCGCCCCAGTGGCGCGGAACTGGTCACGTGGCCAGAACGACACATCGACCTGCAGCGACGACTCGAGGAGATGGACACGGTAACGGACCCCACTGGCGAAGATGTCGAAGGTGTCGGCGACGGCGGAGAGCTTGCTGAGATGACCGGTCCAGGCGTCTGCCAGGGTACGTTCATTGGCGTCTGCGGCCAGTTGCAGGGCGAGATCGATGTCGGACCACTCATCCTCGGCGTCGCGTGCGGCCGAGCCGACCAAGGCGGCGCCCACGACGGCCGGGTCCTCCCTCGCCCTCTGTACAAGTGCCGCTCGGATTTCATCACGTCCCGCACGAGTGAACATGGTCCGAGTCAACAGCGCGGAGCGGGTTCAGGCAATCGAGGGCCCGTGGCACCGACCGGTGCCGCTGGGCTGTTTTCGCTCATTACATGCTGCGACATTAGCTGTCACGACATGTATAGTGTGGGGATGATGAAACGCATCGCCCGGGTCTCGGTCATCAGTACGGGAACCGTTCGCATTCGGCCACAACACGTCGAGACGAACGGAACACCCCTGCTGTGGTGGCTGAACACGTCTCGCACTTGGACGGCCCCTCGCCCCATCAACGTGTACGTGATCGAGCACGAGCGTGGGCTGGTGCTGTTCGACACGGGTCAGGATCGGCGGTCGGTCACCGATGGCGAATACTTCCCCCGCGGACTCATCGGCCACAGCTACCGCCGCCTCGCCAGCTTCGATATCCCCGAGCAGGGCACACTCACCGAGCAGCTGAAGGCCGACGGGTACGACATCGCCGACGTTCGGGTCGCCATTCTGTCGCACCTCCATCAAGACCACATCGGCGGCCTACGCGAACTGCCGAAGACGGCGCGCGTGCTGGTGGGCTCCGCGGAACTGGCCTCCGTGCACAAGCGTTTCGCTGTGGTCAACGGCCTCATGCGCGAACACATACTGATCCCCAGCATCGACTGGGTTCCTGTTACCCCGCAACCGCTGCGGGACGTCTCCATCGCTCCCTTCACCAGCGCGCACGATGTCATGGGCGACGGCTCGCTGCTGCTGTTGCCGACCCCTGGGCACACGCCCGGGTCGATGTCACTGCTCCTGCGTAGTGCCGGCCTGCCGGCAATGCTGTTCGTCGGCGACCTCACCTACGATGCCGAACTTCTCGCCGTCGACCGCGTGCCCGGCGTCGGCAACAGAGCAGGACTGCACGAGACGACCAGGCTCGTGAACGAGTTGAGGTCCAGTCATCCAGGGATGCCCGTACTCGCGGCCCACGATCCCGGCGCAGCCGCTCGTCTCGCGTCCGCCCTCGCTGGAGTAGCGGGAGCGGCGAAATGAGGCGCGCCGAACAGATTCGCTACCTCATCCTCGCGGCACAGCGAGAGGGCAACCGGCAACTGTCCGCCGCTCTGGCTCAGCTCGGCCTCACGCCCGCCCAATCGGAGGCGCTGCGCATTCTCGAGGATCACGGTCCGCTGGCTCTCAAACAACTCGGCGACATGCTGGTGTGCGACACCGGCACGAGCCCGAGCCGCATCGTCGACCGACTCGTCGCCGCCGGCCTCGTGCACCGGGATGCCGGCGAGCACGATCGCAGGCAGGTTCGCCTCGCCGTAACCCAACTTGGAGCAGAGAAGTCGGCGCAGGTACGGGCCATCGAAGATCAGCTCTACGACGCCATCGACGGCGCGATGAACGACTCCGACACGCGGGTTCTGCTGCGAGTACTCCTGTCACTCACGAACGGTTCGCCCGCCGGAACCGCGCTCGAAAACAGGCTCGCCGCAGAACAGTCGCCGACGTCACCATCCGCACATTCCGCGAGGGCCAAATGACATTCACACTCGAACTAGGCATCACGGCAAGCCCCTCACACGTCTTCGACTTCGTCGCGGACTTCGCCAGCACACCCAGATGGTATTCGGCGGTTCAACGCGTTGAGCATGTACACGGAGACGGCGAAATGGGAACCCGCTACTCCGTCTACCGTCGCCTTCCCAGCGGTCCGGTTGTCAATGTCGTGGAGGTGATCGGCTACACGCAAGGCAAGGAAGTCGCCTTCACCTCGGTCGAGGGCCCTACCCCGTTCACCTACCGGTATCGCGTGGAGCCGACATCCTCAGGCACGCGCCTTGAGTTGGAGGGCGCGATCAGCGCGGCCGGCCTACCCGGACTCGCCCGCCTACTGGGACCCGCGGCCGAGCGTCTCTTCAAGCACGGTATGCAAGAGAATCTCGGCGCCCTGAAGGAACTACTCGAACGGCAGCCGCACTCGGGCTGAGGTGGCAGCACGAACATCGGAGCGGCCGGAAAGTACAGCACAACGTCACACGGGACGACAAGGATCCGAGCGTGCGCGGGAAGAAAACGATGTGGTGCACCCCCAGGGACTTGAAGTCTGATCAAGGGTTCTGAGACACGGTTGCGTGGCCGAAAAACCGCGGAAAATCAATGATTTTGAGTTCCGTTCGGTGACCACGAATCGGGGCGTTTTCGTTCAAGTGTGTGTCCTTATGTCGTTGTCAAGCGGCGAGGGCGTGGTGGGGGTCGTAGAGGGCGCCGTCGCGGAGCATGGCGTAGAGGACGTCGATGCGGCGTCGGGCAAGGGCGATGAGGGCTTGGTTGTGTCGTTTGCCTTGGGCGATCTTGCGGTCGTAGTAGGCGCGGGAGACGGGGTCGCGCAGGGCCGCGAACGCGGAGAGGAACAGTGCCCGTTTCAGCGCTCGGTTCCCGCGTGAGGAGGGGCGTTCGCCGCGGATCGAGGTGCCGGAGCGGCGGGTGATCGGTGCCAAGCCAGCATAGGCGGCCAGGTGTGCGGCGGTGTCGAAGTGTCGTCCCGAGACTTCGGTGAGGAGTCTGGCGCAGGTCCCGACCCCGACTCCGGGCATGCTGGTCAGGACCCGGTGAAGAGGGTGGGCCTCCACGAGACGTTCGACCTCGGCGGCGATCTCGGCTCGCTGTCGTCGGAGGGTCTGCAGTTGTTCAGCCAGCCGTGGGATCACCAACCGGGCCGCGGAGGTGCCGGCAACGGTCACCGTCTGCTGGCCCAGGGCGGTCATGATCTGCTCAGCCAAATCGCGGCCGATCCTCGGCGCCCGCTTGACCAGCAGGTTCCCGATCCGGGCCTTCCCTGCCGCAGCCAACGCGTCCGGAGACGGGTAACGCTGCAACAGCTGAAGCACCGCCGGATGATCCAGACGGGGCCCGATGACGCGCTCCAGGCCGGGATGGATCTGGGTGAGCAGCCCGCGTAGCCGGTTGGCGGTGGCGTTGATCTGCTTGACGATGTCCTCGTCGAACCCGCAGAGCATCCCCAACTCCGCGACCGATTCGGCCTCGACGCTGATCGAGCGCAGCGCGTGCGGGAGGGTGCGGGCGGCCTGGGCGATGATGAACGCATCCCTCGGGTCGGTTTTCGCATGCCCGGCATGCAGATCCGCAATCCGCCGCATCGCCAGCCCCGGCAGATAGCCGACCAGGATCTCTTCCGCTTGAGCGACCGCGACCGGCAGCGCCCCGATGGTGGCCGGCTGATCCACCACCAGCAGCACCGTCCCGGCCTGTCTCAGACCCCGGATGATCTCCCGCAGCTCGCCCTCGTCGTTCGGCAGCGGCCGATCCAGCAACACACTCCCGTCGCGCCCCAACGCGACCGCGTGATGTGCGGACTTGCCGACATCGACGCCGAGGAACACATCCACCGATTCGTGGTTCTCGATCATGACCGCTCCGTCCTCATCGACAGTGGCCTCACGGTCGCAAGTCTCGGCAGCCACGTTACGGATGGCCCTCAGCATCAGCCCGGCCGGGTCCTTATCAGCGATCACTCACGACCACGCCGCGCCCGGTGACAACACACAAAGGATCATCCACCGACAGGGCAAATACGTCATGCCGGACGCGACAGGCCACTACCCCTCAGAGCCTGCCCCAAGGAGCACGAACAACGTAACGGGCAAAATGTGGGCAAACGGGGTGCCTACCCGGCGGTAGCCCTACTCGTCGGCGCTACCAGAATTCTCGGGATCCACTTCGGCCAGGAGCGCTTTCAGGATGGGGATCAACCCCGGAATCAACTGGGTTGCTGCGAGCCACACGACGCGGCCATTCACGATCAGGTAACCGTGGATCAGGACATTCCGCATCGCGATGATCTGGTGGACATTCGGGACACGTTCTGCAAGAGCCGGGTCGATCCGTCGAAGCTTGCTCAGTGCTTCGCCGATCAGCTCCATCTGCCTCTCTGTGGCCCAGGCCACCGGACCTCCAGCAAGGTACTCGTCGAGGGGCGTATCGCCGACCGCAAGCCGGGCGTTCTGGGCGAACTCCACCGCGTCCCAGAGGAGACCGGCGACTTCGGTCTCAGGCCGCATAGAGGTCCTGCGCGCTGGCAAAGGCGGAAGCCTTGAAGTATGGGTTCCGTACCGCGCTCGCATCAACGAGATCCACCGGCCGGCCGACGATTCGCTCCAGCTCGTCCTTGAGGTCGAAGTAATCGTGGAAGAGGTTGTCATTGTTCGGCAGGAAGTCCACGAGGAAGTCGACATCGCTGCGCTCGGGATCGAACCGATCCGTCAGCGCCGAACCAAACACACGCAACCGTGCGACGCCGTGCGATCGAGAGACCGCCGCGATCGCCTCGCGGTCGAGGGTGAGCGGTGTAGCCATGGCGCGATTCTACCGACGACCGTCCCGAGGGTGCGTGAACTGCAATCGCACGAAGCGTTCGCGAAGTCGTTCAGAGGATCGGTTGGCGAAGCGTTCCTCGAAACCAAGACGACGAATCGACGAGGAACAAGCGACGGGCAGATCGATCAAGGCAAAGCACGACAGGGATACGAGACGAGGAGAGTCGAGGGAATCCAGGAATAGACGATTTGGTAATGCACGCAGGCACTTTCAGTGGGTCCCTGTCATTGCATCCGCAATGACAGGGGTTCGGGGTAAACCCGGTTGCATGGCAAATCGGGGGATTTTGAGCACACCGAAGCGACGTGCTGACTCGTATGCGAGGCAGCGAGAACAACACGATGCGGCCGCAGCTCGACTCGCGGAGGAACGCGATCGGCAGGCCGCGGAGCGGCACGCCGCCGCCGCGATGAACGATCTGGAAGCCAGATGGGGCACGCGCGCCGACGCCCTCGGCAGGCTGGGGCAGGTTGGGCGGGCCCTCGGTCGACTCCGCCTTGAGGAGGACCGCCTACGTGACGAGCGCGACCAGTTGATCGCGCACCTTCGCGAGGTGGGGGAGAGCTGGAACTCCTTGGCGTCCCGCACCGGCCTAAGCCGTCAGGCGCTCAGCAAACGCGTTAGCGACCTCGAGGGGGAGTAGAAGCCCGTGGGAAGCATCAGCGCCTACGAGACAGCCGCAGGCCGGCGGTATCGGGTGCGTTATCGCAAGCCCGACCACTCGCAAACCGACAAGCGCGGGTTCCGCACCAAACGGGACGCCGAGCTCTACCTGGCATCCGTGGAGCTCAAGAAGGTGACCGGAGACTTCATCGATCCCTCGCGCGGCCGTGTGACGGTCACGACGCTCGCGGCGCCATTCCTCGCGAAGAAGGCGCACGCTCTGAAGCCATCCGCCTACGCACCCCTTGAGACCGCGTGGAAGGTCTATGTCGAGCCGCGCTGGGGAAACGTGGCGATCCGCGAGATCCTGCCCTCCGACGTCGAGGAGTGGATCCGCCAAGTCGGCCAAGGTATCGCCATCAACGCGAGTAGGCGACGAATCCCGGAAGGAACACCGAGGTCGGGAACCGTCGTCATCCGGGCCGTAGGGGTACTCGCCGGCATTCTCGACGCGGCGGTGAGGGACGGACGTCTGCCGAGGAATCCGGCACGCGGCGTCGACAACCTTCCGCGCAAGGACTCCCGGAAGGCCCGGCGCTACCTCTCCCACGACGAGGTGGCGGCGCTCGTCGCCAAGGTGCCCGACGACGACCTCGCGCTACTTGTCATGCTGCTGTCCTACACGGGGTTGCGGTGGGGCGAAGCCATCGCGCTACGCACGCGCGACGTGGACTTCAAAAGGCGACGAATCCGTGTGGAACGATCGGCGACTCAGATCGATGGATATGTCGTGCTGGGCACGCCCAAGAGCTGGGAGCGGCGATCGGTTCCGATGCCGAAACTGATCAGCGAACCACTGGCGGAACAGATTGCTGGACGGGACCCCGACGCGCTGGTCTTCGAGCGGCCGCGCGGCGGATTCCTCGTCCGCCCGCACACACGCGAAACCCAGCCCTCCTGGTTCAGCACGGCGGTGGCGGCAGCAGGGCTCGACTACATGACACCCCACGACCTGCGCCACACGGCGGCGAGCCTCGCGGTCAGCTCCGGCGCGAACATCAAGGCCCTTCAGAAGATGCTCGGGCACAAGTCCGCGGCCATGACCTTGGACACATACGCCGACCTCTTCGACGATGACCTGGACGACGTTGCACGCCGATTGGATGACGTCGCCGCCAAATCAAGTGTGTGTCCTTATGTCGTTGTCAAGCGGCGAGGGCGTGGTGGGGGTCGTAGAGGGCGCCGTCGCGGAGCATGGCGTAGAGGACGTCGATGCGGCGTCGGGCAAGGGCGATGAGGGCTTGGTTGTGTCGTTTGCCTTGGGCGATCTTGCGGTCGTAGTAGGCGCGGGAGACGGGGTCGCGCAGGGCCGCGAACGCGGAGAGGAACAGTGCCCGTTTCAGCGCTCGGTTCCCGCGTGAGGAGGGGCGTTCGCCGCGGATCGAGGTGCCGGAGCGGCGGGTGATCGGTGCCAAGCCAGCATAGGCGGCCAGGTGTGCGGCGGTGTCGAAGTGTCGTCCCGAGACTTCGGTGAGGAGTCTGGCGCAGGTCCCGACCCCGACTCCGGGCATGCTGGTCAGGACCCGGTGAAGAGGGTGGGCCTCCACGAGACGTTCGACCTCGGCGGCGATCTCGGCTCGCTGTCGTCGGAGGGTCTGCAGTTGTTCAGCCAGCCGTGGGATCACCAACCGGGCCGCGGAGGTGCCGGCAACGGTCACCGTCTGCTGGCCCAGGGCGGTCATGATCTGCTCAGCCAAATCGCGGCCGATCCTCGGCGCCCGCTTGACCAGCAGGTTCCCGATCCGGGCCTTCCCTGCCGCAGCCAACGCGTCCGGAGACGGGTAACGCTGCAACAGCTGAAGCACCGCCGGATGATCCAGACGGGGCCCGATGACGCGCTCCAGGCCGGGATGGATCTGGGTGAGCAGCCCGCGTAGCCGGTTGGCGGTGGCGTTGATCTGCTTGACGATGTCCTCGTCGAACCCGCAGAGCATCCCCAACTCCGCGACCGATTCGGCCTCGACGCTGATCGAGCGCAGCGCGTGCGGGAGGGTGCGGGCGGCCTGGGCGATGATGAACGCATCCCTCGGGTCGGTTTTCGCATGCCCGGCATGCAGATCCGCAATCCGCCGCATCGCCAGCCCCGGCAGATAGCCGACCAGGATCTCTTCCGCTTGAGCGACCGCGACCGGCAGCGCCCCGATGGTGGCCGGCTGATCCACCACCAGCAGCACCGTCCCGGCCTGTCTCAGACCCCGGATGATCTCCCGCAGCTCGCCCTCGTCGTTCGGCAGCGGCCGATCCAGCAACACACTCCCGTCGCGCCCCAACGCGACCGCGTGATGTGCGGACTTGCCGACATCGACGCCGAGGAACACATCCACCGATTCGTGGTTCTCGATCATGACCGCTCCGTCCTCATCGACAGTGGCCTCACGGTCGCAAGTCTCGGCAGCCACGTTACGGATGGCCCTCAGCATCAGCCCGGCCGGGTCCTTATCAGCGATCACTCACGACCACGCCGCGCCCGGTGACAACACACAAAGGATCATCCACCGACAGGGCAAATACGTCATGCCGGACGCGACAGGCCACTACCCCTCAGAGCCTGCCCCAAGGAGCACGAACAACGTAACGGGCAAACCGCCGTTCCGGCGAGGTTCCCGAACCCTAGTGAACAGCCCGACTTCCGCGGAATATCAAGGATCTTCGCCTTGCCGACGTCGGGCACAAAAGAGTGCACCCCCAGGGACTTGAACCCTGAACCCACTGATTAAGAGTCAGTTGCTCTGCCGATTGAGCTAGAGGTGCATGGTGCGACTGCATCGAAACTGCCGAACCGAAGCACAACGATAGCATCCGTCGCGCACCGGGGGCGAATCGGCGCGGCACCCGGACGGCCTTCGATCGAGGACCCGTCCGGGCGGCCGGCCGACCGCAGCCGGCACGCAGCGGCTACGCCATCGCTGGCGCCGCCTCCACGGTTCGCGCCGCCGCGAGCACTGCCGCGGCGGTCGCTTTGAGCACCGACCTGTCACGCCCGGCGACCCAGCGCGTGCCGTCTCCGCCACGGAACTCCAGCATCGTCACAGCGTCGCTGGACGCACCCTCGGTCATCGATGCCTGGGTCAGCGAGAGCACCTCGACGTGCACGCCGTGCTCTGCCAGCGCCTGAGCGAGAGCCTCGACCGGCCCGACGCCCGCGTGTTCGCTGTCGCGTTCCGCGCCGTCGACTCGCAAGCGGATGCGCGTGCGTTCTCGTTGTCCACCGTCGCCGTCTTCGCCTTCGCTGACGTCGAACGAGACCAGCTCGATGCCGCTGGCCCCGCCGGTGGCCTGCAGGTAGGCATCCTCGAACAGTCGCCAGAGCTGCTGCGCCGTGACCTCGTCGCCGGTCGCGTCAGTGTGCCGCTGCACGTGGCGCGCGAAGTCGATCTGCAGCCGGCGCGGAAGGGAGAGGCCGTACTCCGTCTCCAGCAGATAGGCGATCCCGCCCTTGCCCGACTGCGAATTCACCCGAACGACCGCGTCGTAACTGCGTCCGATGTCGGCGGGGTCGATGGGCAGGTACGGCACGCGCCATTCCACGTCGCGCTCGGAGAGCCCGCTCGCCTCCGCCCGGGCCTTGTGCTCGGCGAAGCCCTTGCGTATCGCGTCCTGGTGCGTGCCGCTGAACGCGGTGTGCACGAGGTCGCCGACGTAGGGGTGGCGATCGTGCACGGGCATCCTCGTGCAGTACTCGACGGTGCGTCTGATCTCGTCGATGTCGCTGAAGTCGACCATCGGGTCGACTCCCTGCGCGTGCAGATTGAGTGCAAGGGTTGCCAGGTCGACGTTGCCCGTTCGTTCGCCGTTGCCGAAGACGCAGCCCTCGACTCGCTGCGCCCCGGCCAGTACCGCGAGCTCGGCGCAGGCGATCCCCGTTCCTCTGTCGTTGTGCGGATGCACCGACAAGATGACCGCGTCGCGTCTCGCCAGGTTGCGGTGCATGTACTCGATCTGGTCGGCGTACACATTCGGCGTGGCCACCTCGACGGTGGCGGGCAGGTTCAGGATGACCGGGCGCTCGGGGGAGGCATCCCAGAACTGCGTCACCTCGTCGCACACCTCGAGCGCGTAGTCCGGTTCTGTCAGGTTGAACACCTCGGGGGAGAACTCGTACCGCACGCCCGCGCCGTCGCCTGTGAGCCGCAGGATGTCCGCGGCACCCCCGAGGATGATCCGCTTCAGCGCCGCGCGGTCGTGTCCGAGCACGACGTCGCGCCAGGTGGGCGCGGTGGCGGCGTACATGTGGATGACGACCGGATTGCGGATGCCCCGCACGGACTCGACCGTGCGCTCAATCAGTTCGCGTCTGGCCGGGGTGAACACCACGATCGTGACATCATCTAGCGCTATCGGCTCTCCGGCATTGGCGGTATCGGCGATGAGGCGGACGAAATCGAAGTCGGTCTGCGAGGCGGACGGGTACCCGACCTCGATCTCCTTGTATCCCATGGCAACAAGCAGTTCGAAGAACCTGCGCTTGCGCGACGGATCCATGGGCTCGGCGAGCGCCTGGTTGCCGTCCCGCAGGTCCACGGGCACCCAGAGCGGCGCCTGTGCGATGCGGCGGGACGGCCACGCACGGTCGGTGAGCGGCACCGGAACGCGGCTGTAGACATCCGTGTAGCGGTGCGACGGCATCTGCGAATGCCGCTGGCGGTTCCACGTCGGGGCGTCAGTTGGGACGTCGCCTGCCGGAGTGGAGATGGTGGGAAAAGCGGTGCCGGACATGATCATCCTTCTTCTTCATGGTCTGATCGACCGGCACGCACCGACCTCCACGACGGGAGGCCGGTCGTCGATCAGGCCCCGCCGTGGCGGTGAAGAAGAAGGAGACCCGAGCGAAGCATGTTCCGACGCTAGCAGGACTCAGCCGGCCTGCACACCCAGCAGGCGACCGACCACGTAGGTCGCTGCCACTGCGATCGCGCCGAACAGAAGCTGCCTTGCGGCGCCGCGCCACCAGGCCTTTCCCGTGAAGTACGCGGCCAGTCCGCCGGCGATCAGAAGTCCGACTCCGCCGATCGCCAGACCCAGCGCGAGCTCGTCCGAACCGAACAGGAACGACAGCAGCGGGATGACGGCCCCGACCGAGAACATGACGAACGATGAGACCGCAGCGATCCACGGGGACGGTTTGGCCTCCGGGTCGACGCCGAGCTCCTGCGTCACGTGCACGCGCAATGCCCTGTCTGGGTTGTCGTGCACCTCGGCGGCAGCGCGGTGTGCGGTGTCCGCAGACATCCCCATCTCCTGGAACGTGCCGGATAGCTCGTACATCTCGCCCTCCGGATTGCGATCCAGGGCTTTGCGCTCGACGGCAGCTTCCTTGTCCACCTGCTCGTTCTGAGTGGTGACCGACGTGTACTCGCCCAACGCCATGGAGAAGGCACCGGCGACGAGGCCGGCGAGACCCGTGAGGATGATCGTTCCGCGGGATGCCTGGGCCGCCGCGATTCCCGCGATGAGCGCGATGTTCGTCACGAGACCGTCCATGGCGCCGAAGACGGCGGCACGCAGCCAACCGCCCGAGACATCGGAGTGGCGATGGTCGTAGTCGTGCGGGTTGCGGAAGGGCGGGATCAGCGGATCGGGCACCGCAATACCTTAGTCGTCCGATGTGTCGAGCGCCCGTGACGGGCTTCCGCCGCCCACCAGGCTGTCGCCGTGTCCCTCGGCGCGCGCGATGGCATCCGCCGCACGCACCAGAGCCAGGTGCGATAGAGCCTGCGGGGTGTTGCCCGCTTGCCGGCCGGATGCCGTCGAGTACTCCTCGCTCAGCAGGCCGACATCGCCTGCGACTCCGCACACCCGCTGCATGAGCTCATGCGCTGCGTCGAGCCGACCGGAGCGTGCGTACTGCTCGACGAGCCAGAACGAGCACGCCAGGAACGGATACTCGCCTTGTGGCAGGCCGTCCAGATCGGTTCGCGAACGGTAGCGCAGCAGGAATCCGCGATGCATCAGATCGCTCTCGATCGCCTCGACCGTGCCGAGCATCCGTGGGTCGTCCGGCGCGATGAAGCCCACCTGCGAGAGCTGCAACAGGGAGGCATCCACCTCTGCTGTCTCGAAGTGCTGGGTGAAGGTGTTGCGACGCCGATCGAAGCCCTTGTGCTCGATCTCGTTGCGCACCGTCGCCCTGCGGCGTCTCCAGTCCTGCAGGTCGCCCTCCAGCCCGAACTCCTCTGCGGCACGGATGGCCCGATCGTAGGCCGCCCACACCATCACCCGGGAGTGCGTGAAGTGCCGGGCGGGGCCACGGATCTCCCAGATGCCCTGGTCCGGCCGGTGCTCCACCTCGTTGAGCCTGCCGATCAGCGCTTGCTGGAGAGACCACGAGAAGTCGGTCTCGGTGATCCCCGCAAGTCGTGCGTCGTGCAGCGCGATCATGACCTCGCCGATCACGTCCGCCTGGAACTGCTTCGCGGCTGCATTCCCGATGCGAACGGGGGATGCGCCGTGGTAACCGGGTAGCGAGTCGATCTCGTACTCGGGAAGGAAGCGCTCGCCGCCCAGTCCGTACATGATCTGCACGTCTGCCGGATCGCCGGCGATCGACCGCAGGAGCCACCACCTCCAGTGATCGACCTCGTCTCTGTATCCGTGGCCGAGCAGGGCGCTCAGCGTCTGCGAGGCATCCCGCAGCCAGACGTACCTGTAGTCCCAGTTCCGCGTTCCGCCGAACGCCTCGGGCAGCGAGGTCGTTGCCGCCGCCGCCACACCGCCGGTGTCGGAGTGGGTGAGCGCCCGCAGCACCAGCAGCGACCTCAGCACCTCATCGGCGTATGCACCGCGGTGCACGAAGGTCGCGGCCCAGTCGTTCCACCACTTCTCGGTCTCGCGGATGCGCTCGACCGCGTCGATCGCGCCCGGCTGCGGTTTGTGCGACGGATACCAGGCGAGCACGTGCTCGATCACTTCGCCTTCGCCAACCGTGAAGGTTCCCTCGTGCGAATGGTCGGCCGCGTGCAGCTCCACGCCGGTGACCACGAGCGCGTCCGGGCCGGCGACGGCGAGCAGCGTATGTGCGTCGTCGCGCAGCTGCCGCACCCAGGGAACGCTCGAGGCGTACCCGAAGCGCATGCGCAGATCGACCTGCATCTCGACCTCGCCTGAGATGCCACGGATGCATCGCACCACGTTCGTGCTGTCCTCGGTCTTCGGCATGGCGTCGATCACCTCGACGACGCCCGTGGCCGTGGTCCAGGTCGTGACCAACACGAAGGATGCCCCGCGATAGTGCCGCTCCATGGTCGCCTCAGCATCGGTCGGCGCGACCAGCCAGCGGCCATGATCCTGTGTGCCGAGCAGCGCACCGAAGACGGATGCCGAGTCGTACCTCGGCAGGCAGAGCCAGTCGATGCTGCCGTCTGTGCCCACCATGGCGCCGGTGTGGCAATCGCTGATCAGTGCGTAGTCTTCGATACCGAGCGCCATTTGCACATCCTCGCAGGTAGCGTGAGCACATGGCTGAGGCGGCACGTACTCTCATCATCTTGGGCGCAGACGGCGACTTGGCGTCCCGGTTGCTGCTCCCGGCGCTCGGCCAGTTGCTCACGCGGGATGAGAAGCGTCGCGTCACACTCCTCGGCGCTGGCATGCACGAGTGGGACACCGAGCACTGGCGCGGGGTCGTCGAGGCATCCTTCGCAACCGTGGGCGCCAAGGGTCCGGCCGTCGACGCCGTGCTGAAGAGCACCGAGTTCTTCAGCGCCGACGTGACGAAGACAGATGTGCTCGCCTCGCTGTTCGAGCGAGCCGATGGCACGCCAGCGCTGTACTTCGCGCTTCCACCCGCTGTGACGAAAGAGGTGTGCTCGGCCCTCGGCGAGCTCGACCTGCCCGACGGGCTACGCCTGGCGCTCGAGAAGCCCTTCGGCACCGACAAACGCAGCGCGGCCGCCCTCAACCGTCGCCTGACGAGCCTGGTGCCCGAGGACCAGGTGCACCGCATCGACCACTTCCTGGGCAATTCGACGGTGCAGAACCTGTTCGGCCTGAGGTTCGCCAACCGCATCTTCGAACCGCTCTGGAACGGCCGGCATGTCGCCCGGGTTGACATCGTGTTCGACGAGACCCTCGGGCTCGAGGGCAGGGCCGGGTACTACGACCACGCCGGTGCGCTCGTCGACATGCTGCAGAGCCACCTTCTCCAGGTGCTCGCCGTCACAGCTATGGAGCCGCCTTCGACCATGAGCGCCGCGGACATCAGGGATGCCAAGGGCATCGTCTTGCGCGCGACTCACGTGTGGGACGACGACGCTGTGGCGAACAGCCACCGGGGTCGCTACACGAAGGGGCGCATCCAGGGTCGGGAGCTTCCGTCGTACATCGACGAGAAGGGTGTGGATCCGAAGCTGAAGACCGAGACTCTCGCTCAGGTGGTCTTCGCGATCGACACCTGGCGGTGGGCCGGCGTGCCGTTCACGCTGCGGTCCGGGAAGGCCATCGGAAATCAGCGTCACGAGATTGTGTTGACGTTCCGCGACGCGCCACGCGTGCCGAAGGGCCTGCGCGGTGCCGCACTTCCGACCAGGCTGCGCATCCGGCTCGGTCCGGACCAGATGCGGCTCGAGCTCAACACCAACGGCCCCGGCGACCCGAAGTATCTGAGTCGCTCGGTGCTGGAGGCCGAGTTCGGCCCGGGAAGCCTGCTGGCATACGGCGAGGTGCTGGCTGATCTGTTCGACGGCGATCCCGCGCTTTCGGTGCGGGGCGATACGGCGGAGGAGTGCTGGCGCATCATGGCGCCTGTGGTGAAGGCGTGGGGCGACGGAGAGGTGCCGCTTGACGACTACGCGGCGGGTTCGGACGGTCCCGAGTCGTGGCCCGCCATCCCGTGAGCCCTCGCGGCTGCGAGTAGCGGCGAGAAACCGTGCCTCCATGTCGGTCGTCGCGTAGAGACTGAACCCGTGCTGCTGAACGAACTCGTCTCCACGACGGCCGCTGTCGGGGCGACCAGGTCGCGCCTGGCCAAGGTGGATGCCCTCGCTGCGCTGCTGAGGAGACTGAAACCAGACGAGACCGCTGCCGCCATCGGGCTTCTGATCGGCTCGCCCGTACAGGGGAGGCTGGGCGTCGGGTGGCGCTCCGTCACGGGCCTGAACAGGGAGCCGGCGACTACGCCGACGTTGACCGTCGCCGAGGTCGATGAGCTGCTCGATCGGCTGGCCGCCAGCGAAGGCGCCGGATCGAGCGCAGGGCGCGCCCAGGTACTCGCCGAGTTGATGGGGCGGGCCACGGCATCCGAGCAGGATTTCCTCGTGAGGGCGCTGCTCGGTGAGATGCGCACGGGCGCCCTGGAGGGTGTTCTCGTCGACGCAATAGCCAGAGCCGCCGATGCCCCCGGCGAGGTGGTGCGACGGGCGGTGATGCTCTCGGGAAGCCTGGGTGAAACGGCGCTGCTGGCGTTATCGGGAGGCGAGGAAGCGCTCGCCGGTGTCACGCTCGCGGTTGGCCGGCCGCTGCGACCCATGTTGGCTGCCTCCGCGTCGACGGTGGCCGAGGCGCTGGAGGCGACAGGTGAGGCATCCGTCGAGTACAAGCTCGACGGGGCGCGCATCCAGGTGCATCGAAAGGGCGACGAGGTGCGGGTTTTCACCAGAAGCCTCGCGGAGGTCACGCATCGACTGCCCGAGGTGGTCGAGTCCGTGTTGCGGCTGCCCATCACCGACGCCATCTTCGACGGCGAGACGCTCACTCTCGATGAGGAGGGCGCGCCCCGGCCGTTCCAGCAGACCATGTCGAGGTTCGGAGCGGATGCGTCGCGCGAGGCGCTTCTCAGCCCATGGTTCTTCGACGTGCTGCACCTGAACGGGCGGGACCTCATCGACGAGCCGTTGTCGGCGCGTCGTGCCGCGCTGCGCGAGGTGGCACCGCACCTGGTCATTCCCGGCGTGACGACGTCCGACCCGGAAGTCGCGGAGGCGTTCTCCGAGGAAGCGCTCGGCAAGGGGCACGAGGGCGTCGTGGTCAAGGCTGTGGATTCCGCCTACACGGCGGGCAGGCGAGGATCCGGCTGGGTCAAGGTGAAGCCCGTCCACACCTACGATCTGGTCGTGCTCGCTTGCGAATGGGGTTCGGGGCGAAGGCACGGCTGGCTGTCCAATCTCCATCTCGGCGCATACGACCCCCTCGGCGAGTACGGCGAGCCGGGCGGGTTCGTGATGGTCGGCAAGACGTTCAAGGGACTCACCGACCAACTGCTGCGCTGGCAGACCGAGCGATTCCAGCAGATCGAGGTACGCAGAACGGCGGGCACGGTGTGGGTCGCACCCGTCACGGTCGTGGAGATCGCGATCGACGGCGTGCAGGCATCCTCCCGGTATCCGGGCGGCATCGCGCTGCGGTTCGCGCGGGTCAAACGCTATCGCGACGACAAGGTGCCGCAGGAGGCGGACACCATTCAGACGCTCAGGTCGCTGTTGCGCTCCTGAGCAGTGCGAGACGGCCGATGACCACAGACAAGTACGACGAGCTTGCACCTCGTGCCGAGCGCGGAGAGCTGACTTTGCAGCCGGGCAGCATCCGACGTGGCGCCGAGGTAGGCGCCGACGCACAGCGTGCCCTCATCGAGTCCGACATCGTACGTGAAACCTTTGCCGCATATGTGGAGCTGCGACACGTGTCCTGACAGCTAAGGCCTCGACCGGTTCTCGCTCGAGGCAGAGTCGAGGTCGCGGAGTCGTTTGTCGACATGGCGCTGGAGATGCCGGGGACGGAACGGTTTGACGATGTAGAGGTCGGCGCCGGCGTGCAGGCTGGCGTCTTCTTCGTGCTGTGCTGTGACCGCGGAGAGCACCACGATCAGCGCGTCACTGATCGCTCGAATGCGTTTGATGGTCTCGAGCCCGCCGATGCCGGGCATCCGCAGGTCGACGGTGACGACAGCCGGGTCTGCGGAGCGCACCGCGGCGAGACCGTCGAGGCCGTTGGCTGCCGTCAGGACAGAGAGACCGGCCCGTTCGAGTACGGCGTGGATGAGGGTGCGGAGGTCGTCGTGATCTTCGATCACGACCGCACTCCGGCCCATACCCGGGCTCACCTGGTACCGGTGGGCGCGTGGAGTCCGAAGCTCCCGATTCCGGGGGTTGGTCCCAGTAGCGGCCACGTCTGCGTGCCCAAGCAATCGCTTCCCCCCTCGACTCCGATCGGTACAATCTAGACGGGCGTCTGGAGTGGTGCAAAGTCCCCAACGCGGGGGAGGATCTAGCGCCGTCGAGCGGCCGCGAGGATCAAGCACTGGATAACGCACGAGGCGTAAGAGGAGTCAGGGGGCAGCGGTGCACCGTAAAGCGGCGGCGACAAGGGAGAGGATTCTTCTGGCGGCGGCCCATGAGTTCGATGAGCACGGGTATGCCGGCGGGAGTATGCGGGGGATCGCTGACCGGATCGGCCAGTCCAAGGGTGCTCTGGGGTACCACTTCCAGAGCAAGGCGTCCATCGCGGCTGCGATCGTGGAACGCTTCTACGTTCAAGCGTCGACCGGGGACGACGGTATGGATGTGCGCGCCCTGGTGCAGCTGTCGCTGAACGTGGCGGGGCGTTTCCGCGACGACGTCATGGTGAGGGCAGCGGTGCGGCTGCAACGCGATGCCGACATGGTCGAAGCACCGCTGCCTATCCCGTACGTGAGCTGGCTGGCACTGACCGAGACCGCGCTCGTTGACGCCCAACGCAAGGGACAACTCGTGCCCGATCTCGACGTGACCTCAGCCGCACGAGTCCTGGTCGCCGCATTCTTCGGTACCCAAGAGATCGCCACCACGCTGGGATACGGCGAAGCCCTCACCGATTGGGTTCTCAAGATGTGGCAGGTGACCTTGCCAGGAATCGTCGGCAACGCAGCCGGAGACATCCTGGCCACCCTCGAGCACGTCTAAGCGCGGGGATTGCGGTCAGCGTTCTCGAGCAGCTCCATGCTCAGCTCATGTCCGATACGTTCGCGATTGCCTGGATTGCTCGTGGGGCTGGCGCCGGCTCCTATGAGCCGGTTGGGTTGGATGTGGTGGCGGTCGAGCCAAGCCGGAGTATGCGTAATCGGCGCCCGCCTGGCTCCGCGCCGGTGATCGACGGAGCATGCCGAGCTGCTCGAAACCGACGGTTCGACGCGGACGAGGACCTCGAATCCGAGGAGAGCCCCGCTGAGGCTGATCGCCTCAGCGCTGCTTCACGACTCGCGTGCCGAGGCGGGACTCCAGCAGCGCATCCATCGCCTCCTGCACCAGTGCGTTCCCCTGCTCCCGCGTGATGCGCTGCGAAGCCATGAGCGCAGCGATCCCCTGCATCGTGGCGGCGAACAGAAGCTTGAAGCGCTCGCGTGAGCCGTCCCCGGAGTTCGCACGCGACGGCGCGCCCATCGCCTCGTCGAGCACGCGGAACATGCGCATGGCCGCGTCGTGGACCGGGCCGGCCTGAGCAGTGCCCTTGGCAGTGAACATCAGCTCCATCAGGGCCGCGTCGTCGACAGCGAAGTCGACGTAGGCCTGCCCGACGCGTCCAAATCGATCGCGGAAGGAGCCCGGCCCCTCCAGGGCACGCCGCACTACCTCGGTCAGCCGGGCGAAGCCGCGTTCAGCAACGGCGTCGAGGAGCGCCTGACGGTCGATGAAGTGACTCCTGGGAGCCCCGTGGCTCACCCCGGCGCGGCGCGCCAGTTCGCGCAGGGAGAGACCATCGACCCCACCGTCTCGCAACATCGCCTCGGCCTCTTCGAGGAGCACGGTCCGCAGGGTCCCATGATGGAAGGGCTGCGTCGTCATGGCGCCATCCTAGCCAACTACTAGGCATTGACTAGTTACTAGGCACTGTCTAGATTAAAGCCATGAATCTGCAGAAGACCCTTCTTGTGTTCGGCGGCACCGGGCAGACCGGTCAGCACTTCGTCCGCCTCGCGCTCGAGCAGGGCCACCGCGTGCGAGTACTGGCTCGGAGCCCCCAGAAACTCGCGACCACCCATCCTGACCTGCAGGTGATCCGTGCCTCGATCACTGATGACCCGCCTCTGGACGCGCTTCTCCCCGGGGCGGACTTCGTTGTCGCGATGCTCGGCGACGCCGCGGCCCAACGCGAACGGTGCATCAATACGGAGTTCACGCGGCAGCTGATCCCAGCCATGCGTCGGAACGGCGTGACGCGCTTCCTCTATCAGGCGGGCGGGCTGAGCGCAGCGCCGGGTCGGTCACTTCCTGCCGGGCTCCGGGTGGCCCGCTCGACGATCGCCCGCAGGCATCTCGGACAGCACCAGGACAACGAGGCGGTCATGCGATACCTGACCGACGAGGCCGGCGACGTCGAGTGGGTGGTCCACCGTGCGGCCATCGCCGGAAACGGGCCCTCCAAAGGCATCCTCCAGAGGTCGCAGAAGAAGATCAGCATGGCCACGTTCGAGGACACCGCGGCGTACAACCTCCGTACCGTGATGGATACTTCAGCCGTCCACACCTGCGACGTCAGCTCCTACCGGCCCGACAACGACGCGTGAGGGGCAGGCCGTACCTTCTAGATCCGGGCCAGGAACGGGTCGATCGCCGCCCAGGTGGCCTTGGGGGCTTCGAGGTGCGTGTGGTGGCCGGCGGCCGTGATCTCCGCGAACTCCGCGCCGGGCACGGCCTCCGCAACAGGCCGCCCGTGCGCCAGGTGACGACACCGTCGCTGGCGCCCCAGACCATCAAGGCGGGGATATTCACGGCGTCGAGGCGACCCAGCAGGGTGGGATCGCTCATGCCCGTCCCTGCGATGATGGCCATCGTGCGTCCGTTCCCTTGCTGGATCACGCGCTGCTCGTCGGTGAACCCCGCAGGGCCCCGTAGCCGGCCTGGGGGTCGTGCCAGGCGACCTCCGCCAGGCCGCGTGCGTCGAGTGAGCTTGAGCACCACATGGCAGTAGCGCCGACACTCGACAAAGCACAGAAGGGAGGGGCAGGAATCGAACTTTGGCGCTGCAGTATCTGGCCCAGCGCCCCGTCTTCGGCAGCCCGCAAGCCGGGCGGAGCGGCACGGAGCGAGTTGCGGACCGGTACCAGCTGAGTTGTCGGAGGAGGGATGCCATGTCAGGGCAGATCCATTCTTCGACGATCACGCCGTGGGCAAGTCAGCTTTGTGATCTTCATCGCCTTGCCCGTGCTGGAACTGTGGGTGTTCGACCTCATCTTCCGACGCTGGCTACCGGTCCGGATCGTGTTCGCCGTGACACGTGCCGAGTGAGCATCCACCCTAGGTCCGTCGTACTTCGAGAGAAGACAGCAGGGCCAGGGAGTCGGCGGTGGGCGTGCCCGGCGCGGCGGTGAACACCACGACTTTCAGATCTGACCCCTCGACTGACAGCACATCGCAGTCGAGGTCGAATCGTCCGAGTTCCGGATGTGCGATCGTCTTGCGGGTCTCGTGCACGACGCCGACGACGTCGGTGTTCCAGAGCTCATCGAATCGTGGACCGGTGGCGCGGAGCGCGATGATCAGTCGTCGCACCCTCGGGTCCTCCGGGAACCGGGCGACAGCACCCCGCAGGTCGGACACGTATGCCTTGACGTAGGCGCTCTGATCTCCTGCCTCGCGCACGACCCGCGTCGGTGCACCGGTGAGGTAGCGCCAGACCAGATTGGTTTCGACACCACGCCACTCGGCCGGATCACCGAACAGCACGGCGTAAGCGCGATTCCAGGCGAGCTGGTTCCACAGCGCGTCGTAGACGATCACCGGCGTCTGCAACTGGCTCATCAACCTGGTCACGCTCGGCGTGAGGTCGGTGCGCATCCTGCTCCGACGCGGTGCCATGCCGCCCAGCATGAACAGGTGGTCGTGCTCTTCCGGTGAGAGCCGAAGCGCCCTGGAAAGCGACTCCAGCACCTGTGCCGACGGTGTACCCGTGCGACCCTGTTCGAGGCGGATGACGTAGTCCACCGATATCCCGGCGAGTTGGGCAAGCTCCTCCCGGCGCAGACCCGCCGCCCGCCGCCGCGTGGCGACGGGTAGCCCAGCGTCGGTGGCCGAGAGGCGATCGCGCCATTCCCGCAGCGAACGACCTAGCTCGTTCATGTTGGTATTCTCCCTTTCCCTGTTCCCGTCTGCGCACCGATGCCTGGTATGCCTTTTCCCAGGACAACCCGTGCCCTGGGTACCCGAACGTCTGTAATCCAGCCTTGACCTATGACGACGACATTGATCACGGGAGCCACCCGCGGACTGGGCCACGAGACAGCCCGCAGACTAGTTGAGGCCGGCCACACGGTGTTCGCCGGCGCGCGCGATCTGGTACGAGGCAGCACGGCAGCCACTGCAATCGGGGCCACCGCGATCGCACTGGACGTCACGGACGATGCGACGGTGCGCGCCGCGGTGCAGCGGATCCGTGAAGAAGTCGGCCGGCTTGACGTCCTGGTCAACAATGCCGGGATCGCCGGACGGCAGGAATCGCCTCGCGATGCAACGATCGATGGATTGCGCACGGTGCTGGAGACCAACGTGATCGGTGCGACTCGCGTGCTGTCTCGTTTCGCGCCCCTTCTGGATGCCTCTGATGCGCCCGTTGTTGTGAACGTGAGCAGCGCCGTGGGGTCGCTCACCCTCAACGCTGCGCCGGACTCGCCGTGGTCGATGCTGGCCTACCCGATGTCCAAGGCGGCGCTGAACATGCTGACTGTTCAATACGCGCGCGCGTACCCGAGGTGGCGGGTCAACTCAGTCACGCCGGGGCCGACCGCGACGGAGTTCGCTCCGGCCGTGGCGAGCGGCCACTCGGTGCAGGAGGGTGCGGACATCCTCGTGCGAATGGCGCAGATCGGGCCCGACGGTCCGACCGGATCGTTCGTCGATGCCACAGGGACCGTGCCCTGGTAGCGGTTCGGTTCGTGCCACCGACGAGGACAGCCAGGCGATCAACGTCCAGGTGTTGGGGAATGCCGCGATTATTCCTCGCTGGTCACGCTGTGAGAACGATGCGGCCCCGGACACCGCCGGCATCCAACCGGCGGTGCGCCTCTTGAACTTTGTCGAGAGGGAAGGTGGCGCCGACGCGGGTGGTCAGGCGTCCGGTTCGAAGGTGTTCGGCCAGCTCCTCGAGCGCTTGCGTGTTGCGGTTGTCGGATTGCACCCAGACCGGTTCGATCCGAATGTCGCGGTCGGTGGGACCGTCCCACAGTCGAACGGTGGCCAGCGCGCCTCCGTCCCGGATAGCGCCGAGCGCGGCCTCGTCGATCACGGCCGCGTCGACGAGGCCGTCGACTCCTCCCGGAGCCATTGCCCGGAATGCGGCTGCCGGATTGTCGGAGCGCGGGACGACCTCGTGGGCACCGAACCCGCGCACGAGGTCTTCGTCCTCCGGCTTCGCATCCGCGATCACTCGGAGGCCGGCAGCGACGCCGAGCTGGACCGCATACTGGCCGACCGCGCCGGCGGCGCCAATCACCCCGAGCGTGGCGCCGCCGGGCAGGTTTAGGCGACGTAGCGCCTGCGAGACAGTCAAGCCGTTCATGGGTACAGTCGCGGCCTCCACGTCGGTGACGTTCTCGGGGGTCCGAGCGACCGACGCGGCAGGGACGACTACCAGCTCAGCTTGTGCCCCGCCCTCCGGGCGCCACGGGTTGACGATCGCGAAGACGCGCTCCCCGGTCCGGAACGAGGTACGGGTTCCGGCTGATTCGACGGTGCCGGCGATTTCGGTGCCGGGGGTCCACGGCGGCGGGTAGTCGGCTGTGCCCCGCGCACGGAACAGGAGGTCTGTGGGGTTCACCGTTGCGGCCCGCATACGGATCACCACGTCGCCTTCTGCCGCGGCTGGCCGTGGCCGCTCGCCGACCTCGAGGACGTTGTGATCGCCGGGGGATGAAATCAAGATTGCTCGCACACATCCAGCTTAAACGATCTCCAACAGTAGTGTTGGCAATTGACGTTGAGATCGCCTTACAGGGGACGCGGGAGATGAGCCCTCGCCCATGTTCCCGGTCGCTGGACGGGTAACGTTGCCGGATGGCCTGGGATACGGATGCGACGCGTCGGCGATTGCGCGACGCCGCCCTCGTCGAGTTCGCCGCCCATGGTTTGGACGGAACGAGTGTCGCGGCGATCGCCGACCGCGCCGGCGTCAACCGCGAACGCTTGTACTCCTATTACGGCGACAAAGAGGCGCTCTGGGACTTCGTGCTCTCATCGGAACTGGAAAGGCTGGCGGCGGCTGTACAGCTCACCGGTGCAGGCCTGGACGAGATCGGCGAGTTTGCCGGAGCAACGTTTGACTACCACGCCGCGCATCCCGAGCTGGGTCGTTTGCTGCAGTGGGAGGGCCTGCAGCCGGGTCCGCCCGCGAACGTCGACGAGCGGACCGCTCACTATCGGGAGAAAGTGGAGCGGTTCGCTGACGCGCAACGACAGGGGGTACTCGATCCCAGTTTGGACCCGGCTCACCTGGTGTTCGCGCTGATCGCGCTGGCCGCGTGGTGGCAGACGGTCCCGCAGCTGGCCGAGATGATCACCGGCGCAGGTCCCGAGGACGGGGTCGAACGTGCTCGACGTCGGCAGTTCACCGTCGAGGCAGCACGACGACTGGCCGCACCCGGCCGCTGAAACGCCGAGTCAGCGGTTCCCCGTCCTATGGGAACCGCCGATCGCCGAATTCGGTTTGTGGACTAGTACGGAATCCCGGGCATCAGCGACGACGGACGAGGACGGAGATTCCCCTGATCGATCCACTACCGCCGCGTCCGCGTGATGCTTCACCGCCGGGTCGCCAGCCTCCAAGAAATCCCTATGCAGGGAGGATCGTCGCCCGCTCTGCGACACTCGCCCAGCTGCACATCAATGCGCGGCTCGGTGAAGCAACGGCTACTGGCTGGTCAGCCGACGGCTGCGACCGCGTCCGCTGCAGTCTGCTGAGTGGCCACGGGCCCCGTGACGGGCCTCTTCAGGTCGGTCCACACCGTGATCGGCGCTGGCTCCCACTGCAATGCGATGGCGTCTTCGTCGAGCTCGGCGGCGTCGTCGCCCTGCGGCTCGTGTTGTCGGTGCGCCGGTCCCTGCTCGGAGTCGTCCTCGGCCGCACCCTCGGCCGAGGATCCGATGACCATGCCCTCGCCGACGTTCGCCGAGATCTCGGGCTGCTCGGCAGCATCGCCGGCGGCAGCGAGTGCATCGGATGCCTCCCCGCCCGCTCCCGACGCGAGCGGGACGGTGCCCGCGCGAGTGGCCACCGTCAGCTGTTCACCGGCTTCGAGCTGAGACTGTGCATTGCGCAGGGCGTTGGTCACGTCGAGGGCGACCTGGTGAGCCAGCACGGTGCGGAACAGCTCGTCGGTGTCTTCAGGAGTGCGTCGTCGAACGACCCATTCGCCGCCCTCGCCGATGGCAGCTGCGATGCGCGTGTGCACGAGCTCGAAGATCTGTTCCTCCGCGAGGCGGGGGAGTGGGGCCGCGGCCGGAGCGACCGCGGCGATGGGGGCCACCGGTACGGCGGCATGCCTCCGACGACCGAACATCACGGGTATCTCCTTTGTGAGTGGCGGCGAACCGCTTTCTCAGTCTGACGGATACCCGCGATGGGCAGGCTGGGACACGCCGCCGGGCGCCCCGCCCATTGCGGGTCTTCACGGCGGGTGTTACGCCCGTTGTGTCGTCAGGAGTGCCGCTCGAGGTCCTTCGAATGGTCGCGCACGGCGGTGATCACGACGACCAGCGACAGGGCCCAGCTTGCCCAGGCCAGCAGTAGGCGCCAGTCACGCGGTCCGTTGCGGGTGGTCTGGATCACCGACACCACGCCGAGCGCGGTGCTCACCACGCCCCAGTTCAAAAGGTACTTGCGCATCGCGCCCCTCTCGCCATGTCCACGGTCACGCTACTCGCGGCGGCTCGTGGAGCAAGGGGGTTGCACGACGGCGCGCCGGTAGTCGAGCATCATTGCCGGTGTCAACCGGCACCGCGCTCTTCGGCGCGCCTGACCCCTCCTGGTAACGTTCTTGACGCCGACCAGGCATTCAGGCAAGGAGGCGCTCATTCTTCCGAAGTCCGCACACGACGGTGCAGAATCCGGCGGGGGAGCCGCGCAGACGACCTCGGGAGCCGAACGCTCCTCGTCCATCGGTTCTCGAACCTTCGATCTCGTGATCGTGTCGAACCGTCTTCCGGTCGACCATGTCTCGGGCGAAGGCGCTGACGCCGTCTGGCGTCCATCACCAGGCGGCCTTGTGGCTGCGCTCGAGCCGATGATGAAGAGCGAAGACGGTGTCTGGATCGGTTGGGTGGGCATCCCCGACGTCGAGTTCGAGCCGTTCGAGGCCGACGGAATCGACATCAAGCCGGTCGCGCTGAGCGCCCAGGACGTCGAGTACTACTACGAGGGCTTCTCGAACGACACGCTCTGGCCGCTGTATCACGACGTGATCGCCCAGCCCAGCTACCACCGCGAGTGGTGGGATGCATACGTTCAGGTCAACCGCCGATTCGCGGATGCAGCGCTCGAGGCGGCCGCGCCGGGCGCCATCGTGTGGGTGCACGACTACCAGCTGCAGCTCGTGCCGAAGATGCTGCGGGATGCACGGCCCGATCTCGTGATCGGCTTCTTCGATCACATCCCGTTCCCGGCATACGGCATCTACGCGCAACTGCCGTGGCGCAAACAGGTCATCGAGGGGCTGCTGGGCGCCGACGTGATCGGATTCCAGCGGCTTGCCGACGCAGGCAACTTCGCGAGGGCCGCGCGACGGCTTCTCGGATACGAGACGCGCGGGTCTGTCATCGACGTACCGCTCAGCGATGGCGAGGCTGTCGGTCACCGTCACGTGAAGACCAATCGGCGCGGTGCCCGCGTGCGAACCGTGCTCGCCAAGCAGTTCCCGATCTCGATCGACGCCGAGCGATACGAGGAACTGGCCTCCCGGCCGGAGATCCAGGCAAGAGCGCGCCAGATCCGTGAGGAGCTGGGCAGCCCGAAGACGATCATGCTGGGTGTGGACCGGCTGGACTATACGAAGGGCATCGGACACCGGCTCAAGGCCTACGGTGAGCTGTTGCTCGACCACTCCGTCGACATCGACGACATCACTCTCGTCCAGGTCGCCAGTCCGTCGCGCGAACGTGTCGAGACCTACAAGCTGTTGCGCGACGAGGTCGAGCTCACGGTCAGTCGCATCAACGGCGATTTCTCCACCATCAGCCACACGGCGATCAGCTATCTGCACCAGGGGTATCCGCGCGAGGAGATGGTCGCGCTCTACCTGGCAGCAGACGTGATGCTCGTGACCGCGCTTCGGGACGGCATGAACCTCGTCGCCAAGGAATACGTCGCAAGCCGCATCGACAACGACGGCGTGCTGGTGCTGAGCGAGTTCACGGGCGCCTCCGACGAGTTGAAACAGGCGCTGCTGGTGAACCCGCACGACATCGAGGGCCTGAAGGATGCCATGATCCGCGCCATCGACATGCCGAAGCGCGAGCGGGCACGCCGCATGCGAGCGCTGCGCAAGCGGGTGCTGACCTACGACGTCAGACGCTGGTCCGCGACCTTCTTCGACGCGCTCAAGCACGTGACGGCCCAAGACGACTATGGCCGCCACGAGGATGCCCAGACCGCTTCGTCGGTCCCCGGATCTGTGGAGCCGTCCGAGTCGTGAGCCAGAACCACAACGAAGACGTCAATGCGCAGGAGACGGGCATCCATCAGGCGCTCGCCGAGGCGCTCGACCGGCTGGCGCAGACGCCGCGCCTCCTCGTCGCGCTCGACTTCGACGGCACCGTGAGCCCACTCGTTGACAACCCGTCGGAGTCACGGGTGCTGCCTGGAGCGCGCGCAGCACTCACGGAGTTCGACACTATGCCGAACACGTGGGTCGCCTTCGTCTCCGGTCGCCCGCTCGACGGCCTCGCGCGGGTGACCGAGGCGGACGAGCACGCCATGCTCATCGCCTCCCACGGCGTCGAGGTGCGGCTGACCGGGGGATCGGTAGACGTCGGACTCACCGATGAGGAGAGCTCACGCCTGAACGCCCTGGCATCCGAGCTGGAGCGCATCGTGGCGGCCACGCCCGGATCCCACCTCGAGCGCAAGCCCGTCGGCCTCGGCCTGCACACCCGCGGTGTGCCCAAGGCTGCGGCACGTGAGGCGGACGACGCGGCACGGAATGCGGCGGCGGCCCTCGGTGGGGGATTCCTGGAGAGGGCGGGCAAAGACATCCTCGAGTTCGCCGTCCGAGACGCGACCAAGGGTGACAGCATCGAGCGCTTGCGGGAGCACGTGCACGCCACGGGTGTGCTGTATGCAGGCGACGACGTGACCGACGAAGACGCATTCGCGGTGCTGCACGAGGGCGACGTGGGCCTGAAGGTCGGGCCGGGGGAGACGAGGGCGTCGTATCGTGTCTCCGACCCGGACGCCGTTGCGGCCGTGCTCGCGCGATTGGCCGCTGCGAGGGCTCACAACTGAGCTCATCCGACCCGAGATCCGATCGCGGATCGGCGGTGTGGCCGGTAGTACGGGCACCAGGCAGACGGCCTGGGGCGCTGTCTGCACGGCTCTAGACTCGAGGTCATGCCAGAGATCGACATCAAGCCGCGCAGCCGCGTGGTCACCGACGGAATCGAAGCCACGACGAGCCGCGGGATGCTTCGGGCGGTCGGTATGGGAGACGCGGACTGGGACAAGCCTCAGATCGGAATCGCGAGCTCATGGAACGAGATCACGCCCTGCAACCTCTCCCTCGACAGGCTCGCGCAGGGGGCGAAAGAGGGTGTGCACTCCGGGGGCGGCTACCCGCTCCAGTTCGGCACCGTCTCGGTCTCCGACGGCATTTCCATGGGGCACGAGGGCATGCACTTCTCGCTCGTGTCGCGTGAGGTCATCTGCGACTCGGTAGAGACCGTGATGATGGCCGAGCGTCTCGACGGCTCGGTGCTGCTCGCCGGATGCGACAAGTCCATCCCTGGCATGCTCATGGCCGCCGCTCGCCTGAACCTGGCATCCGTCTTCCTCTATGCCGGCTCCATCGCCCCCGGCTGGGTGAAGCTCAGCGACGGGACCGAGAAGGATGTCACCATCATCGACTCCTTCGAGGCCGTCGGCGCCTGCAAGGCGGGCACCATGAGCCTCGAAGACCTCAAGCGCATCGAGTGCGCGATCGCCCCGGGCGAGGGCGCGTGCGGCGGTATGTACACCGCGAACACCATGGCGTCGGTGGCCGAGGCGCTGGGGATGAGCTACCCGGGATCCGCGGCCCCTCCTTCGGCCGACCGCCGCCGCGACTACTACGCGCACCGGTCGGGCGAGGCGGTCGTCAACATGCTGCGGCTGGGCCTCACGTCGCGGGACATCCTCACCAAGGAGGCGTTCGAGAACGCGATCACGGTCGCGATGGCACTGGGCGGCTCGACCAACGTGGTGCTGCATCTGCTCGCCATCGCTCGCGAGGCCGAGGTAGACCTCACGCTCGACGACTTCAACCGCATCGGCGACAAGGTTCCCCACATCGCCGACATGAAGCCGTTCGGCAAGTACGTGATGAACGACGTCGACCGGCACGGCGGCATCCCGGTGCTCATGAAGGCGCTGCTCGACGCCGGCCTGCTGCACGGCGACTGCATCACGGTCACGGGCAAGACCATCGCCGAGAACCTCGCCGAGATCAACCCGGCGCCACTCGACGGCGAGGTGCTGCACACGCTCGACGACCCGCTGCACCCGACCGGTGGGCTCACCATCCTCAAGGGCACGCTGGCGCCGGACGGTGCTGTGGTGAAGACGGCGGGATTCGACGCCGCCGTGTTCGAAGGCCCGGCGCGCGTCTTCGAGCGCGAGCGTGAGGCCATGGATGCCCTCACCAACGGCGCGATCGACCACGGAGACGTCGTGGTGATCCGTTACGAGGGGCCGAAGGGCGGCCCTGGAATGCGCGAGATGCTCGCCATCACCGCCGCCATCAAGGGCGCAGGGCTCGGCAAGGATGTACTACTATTGACAGACGGTCGATTCTCAGGCGGCACAACCGGACTGTGCATCGGCCACATAGCACCCGAAGCAGTGGACGGTGGTCCTATTGCCTTCGTGCGCGATGGTGATCTGATACGGGTCGATATCGCCGCTCGCTCCCTCGACCTACTTGTCGACGAGTCCGAGCTGGTCTCCCGCCGGGAAGGCTGGGAGCCGCTTCCCCCGCGCTATACCCGTGGCGTTCTCGCGAAGTACTCCAAGCTCGTGCACTCGGCTGCCGAGGGCGCGGTCACTGGGTAACTCTCGCGTTCGTTAGCATCCTCCTCGACGCATCGAAGGAAATCCCTCCCCCCATGACTACGGAACCTCGAGCCGTGCCGGGCTCGGCAGCGCGCGCTGCCGGCGGCACAACTGAGAGACGAGACCTCATCACCGGATCGGCCGCGATCCTGCGGTCGCTTGCCCACCTCGGCGTCAAGGATGTCTTCGGCATCCCCGGCGGCGCGGTCATCCCGTTCTACGACGAGCTGATGGCACAGGACGCCATCAGGCACATCCTCGTCCGACACGAGCAGGGCGCCGGCCACGCGGCCGAGGGCTACGCAACGGCCGGCCGCGGCGTCGGAGTCGCCATCGCGACGTCGGGCCCCGGGGCAACCAACCTGGTGACGGCCATCGCAGACGCGCACATGGACTCGGTGCCGACGCTCTTCATCACCGGTCAGGTCTTCTCCAACCTGATGGGAACGGATGCCTTCCAGGAGGCGGACATCGTCGGCATCACCATGCCGATCACCAAGCACTCTTTCCTTGTGACGACGCCGGAGGAGATCCCTTCCACCATCGCCGCCGCGTACCACATCGCCTCGACCGGCCGCCCCGGACCGGTTCTCGTGGACATCACCAAGGACGCGCAGCAGAACCTGATGGAGTTCTCCTGGCCGCCCGTCGTCGACCTGCCCGGATACCGTCCCGTGACGAAGGCGCACGGCAAGCAGGTGCACGCAGCGGCGCGGTTGTTCGCGGAGGCCAGCAGGCCCGTGCTGTACGTGGGCGGCGGGGTCGTGCGCGGCCAGGCATCCGAAGAGCTGCTGAGGCTTGCCGAGGCGACCGGTGCTCCGGTGGTCACCACCCTGATGGCCCGCGGGGCATTCCCGGACTCGAACAAACAGCACCTTGGCATGCCCGGTATGCACGGCACGGTTGCCGCCGTGCTCGCACTGCAGGACGCCGACCTCATCGTCTCGCTCGGGGCGCGGTTCGATGACCGCGTCACAGGGAAGGTGTCTGAGTTCGCTCCCCACGCGAAGGTCGTTCACGTCGACGTCGACCCGGCCGAGATCTCGAAGATCCGGCATGCCGACGTCCCCATCGTCGGCGATGCCAAGGACGTCATCGCCGATCTGACATCTGCCTACGAGCACGAGGTCGCAGGCGCAGGCAAGCCGGACATCAGCGACTGGTGGGCCAAGCTCGATGGGCTGCGCACGGAGTTCCCGCTGGGGTTCACGCCGACCAGTGACGGTCTGCTCGCGCCGCAGGCGGTCATCCAGCGCATCGGCGATCTGACCGGCCCAGAGGGCGTGTACGTCGCCGGCGTCGGACAGCACCAGATGTGGACCGCGCAGTTCATCAAGTACGAGCGTCCCAACGCATTCATCAACTCGGGCGGCGCGGGCACCATGGGCTTCGCCGTGCCGGCTGCCATGGGCGCGAAGGTCGCTCAGCCCGACCGCGCGGTGTGGGCGATCGACGGCGACGGATGCTTCCAGATGACCAATCAGGAGCTCGCCACCTGCACGATCAACGACATCCCGATCAAGGTCGCGATCATCAACAACTCCTCCCTCGGCATGGTGCGCCAGTGGCAGACACTGTTCTACGAGGGCCGGCACTCCTTCACCGATCTCGACACCGGGCACGAGACGCGCATGATCCCGGACTTCCTCAAGCTCGCCGAGGCATACGGAGCCCTCGGCATCCGCGTGACGAAGGAAGACGAGATCGACGACGCGATCAAGCTTGCGCTCGAGACGAACGATCGTCCCGTCGTCATCGACTTCATCGTCAGCCGCGACGCTATGGTGTGGCCGATGGTGCCGCAAGGTGTGAGCAACTCGAACGTGCAGTACGCGAAGGATCATGCGCCGACCTGGGGGGAGGAGTAAGCCATGTCGACACACGTTCTGTCGCTGCTCGTCGAAGACAAGGCGGGTCTGCTCACCCGGGTCGCCGGCCTGTTCTCCCGCCGCGGGTTCAACATCTCCTCGCTGGCGGTGGGTGTGAGCGAGGTCCCCGGCCTCTCCCGCATCACCGTGGTGGTCGACGTCGAGGATGCACCGCTCGAGCAGGTCACCAAGCAGCTCAACAAGCTGATCAATGTGATCAAGATCGTCGAGCTCGACCCCGACCAGTCCGTGCAGCGCGAGCACCTGCTCATCAAGGTGCGCGTCGACAACACCACTCGGTCGCAGGTGCTGGAGGCCGTGAACCTTTTCCGTGCTCGGGTCGTCGACGTCGCCACCGACGCTCTGGTGATCGAGGTCACCGGTGACACGGGCAAGACGGAGGCGCTGCTGCGGGTGTTGGAGCCGTACGGCATCAAAGAGATGGCGCAGTCCGGTCTGCTCGCCATCGGGCGCGGCTCCAAGTCGATCACCGACCGGGTCTTCAAGAACTGACAAACCGCTCGCCTGACCGCGCCAAGCGGCGGCGAAGAACCACGAACCGAGCTCGCGACATGTTCCGGGACGGTCCCGAAGGAGAAAGCAAAGCAATGGCTGAGATCTACTACGACAACGACGCCGACCTCACGATCATCCAGGGCAAGAAGGTGCTCGTCGTCGGCTACGGCTCGCAGGGCCACGCGCACGCGCAGAACCTGCGCGACTCGGGCGTGGAGGTGCGCATCGGCCTCCAGGAGGGTTCGAAGTCAACGCAGCGCGCGCAGGAGGCCGGCTTCCAGGTCGTAACCCCGGCCGAGGGCACCTCGTGGGCCGACGTCATCGTCATCCTCGCGCCCGACCAGGTGCAGCGTCACCTGTACGCCAACGACATCGCCCCGAACATCAGCGATGGCAAGGCGCTCGTGTTCGGTCACGGGTTCAACATCCGCTTCGGCTACATCAAGGCCCCTGAGGGCGTCGACGTCGTCATGATCGCTCCCAAGGGACCGGGACACACCGTGCGTCGCGAATACGTCGCCGGCCGCGGCGTGCCTGTGATCGTGGCCGTGGAGAACGACGCCACGGGCAACGCCTGGCAGCTCGCGCTCAGCTACGCCAAGGGCATCGGCGGTCTGCGTGCAGGCGGCATCAAGACCACCTTCACCGAGGAGACCGAGACCGACCTGTTCGGTGAGCAGGCGGTGCTGTGCGGCGGCGTGTCGCACCTCATCCAGGCCGGCTTCGAGACGCTCACGGCTGCGGGCTACCAGCCGGAGATCGCCTACTTCGAGGTGCTGCACGAGATGAAGCTCATCGTCGACCTCATCTGGGAGGGCGGCATCTCCAAGATGCGCTGGAGCGTCTCAGACACGGCCGAGTACGGCGACTACGTCTCGGGGCCTCGCGTCATCGACGACCGCACCAAGGAGTCGATGAAGGCCATTCTCTCCGACATCCAGACCGGTGCATTCGCCGAGCGCTTCATCGGTGATCAGGACGCAGGAGCCCCCGAGTTCCTCAAGCTCCGCAAGGAGGGGGAGGACCACCCGATCGAGTCGACGGGCCGCGAGCTCCGCAAGCTCTTCGCGTGGAACTCCTCCGACGATGACGACTACGTCGACGGCGAAGTAGCTCGCTGACGCTCGTGGGCGTCGTTGTACCGCCTACCGCTCCCTGAGCGAGCCGAGGGCGAGTCGAAGGGTCGGTTTGGATGGCCCTTCGACTCGCTTCGCTCGCTCAGGGGGCGGTTTCTGCGTCTGGCTCGCTGTGTCCCAGGGCGGCGACATCCGCATTTCGCGCAGACGAGCAAGTACCAGAAGTTCACCGAATGGTCCCTTGTCCGGGGGGCACCGCTGTGGTCGCATAGGGTGCCATGAGCGAATCCACGAACCGACACGACGAAGCCCATTTCCACGAGCCCAGCCCGCGCTGGTGTTCTTGCGCAGTCCCCGACGAGGTGGCATCGAAGCAGGGGATCAGCCGTCGAGGTGTGATCGCCGGTGTCTCAGCAGCGAGCGTGCTCGCGGCCGCAGGATGGCCCGGCGCCGCAATGGCAGCGGATGCCGACGGCAAGGGCCGCAGCGGCAAGAACGTGACCATTACGATCATGGGCACGTCGGACATCCACAGCAACGCCGTCAACTGGGACTACTACAAAGACGCGCCGTTCACGGATGCCGCCGGCGACGTGGTGGGACTCGCGCGCGTGTCGAGCGTCGTGAACCAGATCAGGGCCGACCGAGGCCGCGACAACACCCTCCTCTTCGACGCAGGCGACACCATCCAGGGCACGCCGCTGGGGTTCTACTACGCAACCGTCGAGCCGACCACGAAGACCGGCGCGGTGCATCCCATGGCCCTGCAGATGAACGCGCTCGACTACGACGCGGTTGTTCTGGGTAACCACGAGTTCAACTACGGCCTCGACTTCCTCGATCACTGGATCTCTCAGATGCAGGCGCCCGTGCTCGCCGCGAACGCGGTGCATCCGGGAACGAAGGTGCCCAAGTACAAGCCGTATGTCGTCAAGACCATGAAGTTCAAGGGCATGCCGCCCCTCCGTGTCGGCGTGCTCGGACTCACCAACCCGGGCGTCGTCATCTGGGACAAGGCGAACGTCAGCGGCAAGCTCGACGTTCTCGACGTCGTCGAGACCGCGCAGAGCTGGGTGCCGCGCATGCGCAGGGACGGCGTCGATGTCGTGGTCGTGAGCGTGCACGCGGGCGACAGCGGGCTGTCGTCGTACAGCGGAGACATCCCGGTGGAGAACGCGGCAGCGATGCTCGCGGAGCAGGTGCCCGGCATCGATGCGATCCTGTTCGGTCACGCGCACATCGACGTGCCGCAGCGATTCGTCACCAACAAAGCGACCGGCAAGCAGGTCGTGATGAGCGAACCCAAGTGCTGGGGTGAGCGCCTCAGCGTGTTCGACCTCTCGTTGTCGTTCGTGCGAGGGCAGTGGAAGGTGGACTCGAGTTCTGCTGTGACGGTGAACACGAACACCGTGGAGGACGACCCGAAGCTCGTGGCCCTGGTCAAGCCGCAGCACGACGCGGTCGTGGCCTATGTCAATACCCCAGTGGCCACCTCGACCGAAGCGATGTCCGCGGCAGAGGCATGCTGGAAGGACACCGCGATCCTGGACTACATCAATGTGGTGCAGACGGCCAAGGTGACGGAGGCGATCGCCGGAACGTCGTACGCGTCGCTTCCCGTCGTGTCGATCGCTGCACCGTTCAACCGGGCGGCGACGTTCCCTGCAGGCTCGGTCACGATCAAGGACGTCGCCGGGCTCTACATCTACGACAACACGCTGCTCGGATCCGTGCTCACGGGTGCCCAGATCAAGGACTACCTCGAATACTCCGCCCGCTACTACAACCAGGTGGCCGCAGGCGCTCCGGTCGATCCCGCGTCGTGGACCAACAACCACAACCTCCCCGACTACAACTACGACCAGTTCTCCGGCGTCGAATACGAGATCGACATCTCGCAACCGGAGGGGTCGCGCATCGGTGCTCTCACCTACGACGGAACTCCCGTCGCCGACGACCAGCAGTTCGTCGTCGCGGTGAACAACTACCGCCAGTCCGGCGGAGGCGGTTTCCCCCACATCGCGGCTGCACCGGTGGTCTACAACGCCCAGGTCGCGATCCGCGAGGCCATCGTCGCATACGCGACGGCCCAGGGCACGATCGACCCTGCCCAGTTCCACGTGGAGAACTGGCGCCTCGTGCGGGGCGGCACGCCCGTCTTCTGATGCTGTGCGGTGCGGCGTGCCTCGGACCTCTCGAGCACGCCGGCACCCATGGATTGCTACCTGCCTACCGGGTCGAGGTCGTAGACCACCCACTGCACACTTGCGACGCTGTCGTAGAGCGCGCGGGCCCTGGCGTTGCCCGGTGCGGTGATCCACCGCACCTTCGTCGAGCCCTCACGAGCGGCGACAGCGGCGACACCCTCGATCAGCGCCCGTCCCGCGCCCCCGCCACGCACCTCCGAATCCGTGAACAGGTCGTCCAGAAAGACGCCTGTCGCCGCGGAGCTCGGCCGCGCGAACGTGCGGTAATGCGCGATTCCGTAAAGGATGCCGTCGGCCGGGTTCTCCGCGACAAGACCGCGTACCTCGTGCGAGGCATCCATGAGCCACGTCCACACGGTGTCGAGCACGTGGTCGTCCGGTTCGAGTTCGTAGAAGGCGCGGTACGACGCGAACAGCTGCTTCCATCGTTCGCGATCCCCGGGCTCCACACTTCGCACGGTCCATTCGGTCATGCTTCTGCTCCCTTCGATGCGGAGACCGCGTCGGTCGCCTCGGCTGCGAGGGCAACGCCGCCCTCCGGATCGACGAACCCCCTACGCCAGGAGGCGAAGCGCGGGTTCCATCCGCGGCTACGTGCCAAGGCGTTCGAGATCGGGCGGCCGAGTGGCAGGCCCGAGGGGAGTGCCGTCGCACGTGTGCCGAGAGCGGCGGCGAGCACTGGCATCCATTCTGCGACGGCGGCCGGCTCGTCGTCGACGATCTGCACCACCCCGCTCGGCCAGTCCAAGGCAAGGACGGCGGCCCATGCCGCGTCGGCCACGTGCACGAAGCTGCCCACTTCGGACATGGGCGTGAGCGCCCGCTCGAGAGCTGACTGGGATTCGGCGGCACTCGAGCTGCGCCAGGTTCCCGGTCCGTAGAACTGCCCGTAGCGCAGCACGACCCCGAGCGGAAGTTCCAGCACCGCCTGCTCGAGTTCGGGTACGCCGGGCGTCACGCCGCTTCGGTATGGCTCGTCCTCGGTCGCAAGCGAATCCCCGTCTGGCACGACCCAACTGATGCTCTGTGCGAGCATGCGCTCGACACCGTGACGAACAGCCGCGTCGACGAGTGTGCGTGTTCCTTCGATTCGAATTCGGGCGTTCGCGGCCAGGTCGTACTCGGCGAGGTCGGTCAGCTGATGGATCACGGCGTCAGGGCCCGACGTCTCGAACGCTGCCTCGACGGATCGAGGATCGTAGGCATCCATCACGACCGGATGCCCGCCTTCCGTCTCGATCACGTGCGCTTTCGCCGCGGATCGAGTCGTTCCCCAGACCTCGTGACCCGCTGCGACGAGGGCGGGGGTGAGCTGTCGTCCGATTGCGCCGGTTGCACCGGCGAGGAGGATGCGCATGCCGTTCCTTTCACAATTCGTCATGTTCGGCGCCAGGATACGGAGCGGGTACGCAGCGGCACCGGGCCAATCCGGCCACGGCTCGGCGGGCCGCTTGCCATTCACACGCGAGGGCGCCTCCGGGCTGCCTGCTCATGTGCGCGGAGGCGGCTTTTCGGCCTACTAAGGTTGAGATGACCGCGCCCCGATGGCCGTGGCATGCGGGCGCCTCTGCCCACGCCTCCCACCGATCACTCTCGTCGAAGGGTCACTTCTGTGCCGAAACCGGTCGTTCTGATCGCCGAAGAACTCTCGCCCGCCACCGTCGAGGCTCTCGGCCCAGACTTCGAGATCCGCAACGTCGACGGCACCGACCGTCCGGCACTGCTCGAGGCTCTTTCCGACGCCGACGCCGTGCTCGTCCGCTCCGCGACCAAGATCGACTCGGAGGCGGTCGCGGCAGCGCCGAAGTTGAAGGTCGTGGCCCGTGCGGGTGTCGGTCTCGACAACGTCGACATCAAGGCATCCACCGCGGCCGGGGTCATGGTGGTCAATGCACCGACGTCGAACATCATCTCGGCAGCTGAGCTGACCATCGGGCACATCCTGTCGCTCGCCCGTCACATCCCGGCAGGCCACGCGTCGCTGGCCGCTGGAGAGTGGAAGCGCTCGAAGTACACGGGCACCGAGCTGTACGAGAAGACCATCGGCATCATAGGGCTCGGCCGTATCGGTGCACTGATCACGGCGCGGCTTCAGGCGTTCGGCACCACCATCGTCGCCTATGACCCGTACGTCACCTCGGCGAGGGCGCAGCAGCTGGGCGTTCAGCTTGTGAGCCTCGACGAGCTGCTGCAGCGCTCCGACTTCATCACCATCCACATGCCGAAGACGCCAGAGACGATCGGGATGATCAGCGACGACCAGTTGGCGCTGATGAAGAACACGGCATACATCGTCAACGTCGCCCGCGGCGGACTGATCGATGAGGATGCCCTCTACCGCGCCCTGGCAAGCGGCACGATCGCCGGAGCCGGCCTCGACGTGTTCAGCACGGAACCGCCGCTCGAGTCCCCGCTCCTGAAGCTCGACAACGTCGTGGTCACCCCGCACCTCGGCGCGTCGACGGCGGAGGCGCAGGAGAAGGCCGGCGTCTCGGTGGCGCGTTCGGTGCGCCTAGCACTGTCCGGCGAGCTCGTGCCCGACGCGGTGAACGTGGCGGGCGGAGTCATCGACCCCTACGTGCGCCCCGGCATCCCACTGCTCGAGAAGCTCGGTCAGGTCTTCAGCGGACTGGCGAAGAACAGCCCGATCACGAGCGTCGACGTCGAGATCCGCGGAGAACTCGTGGAGTACGACGTCAGCGTGCTCAAGCTGGCCGCGCTCAAGGGCATCTTCACCAACATCGTGAGCGAGAACGTCTCGTACGTGAACGCGCCCCTTCTCGCCGAGCAGCGCGGCATCGAGGTTCGGCTGCTGACGGATGCGGCGAGCGAGGACTACCGCAATGTCCTGACCCTGCGCGGCGCCCTCGCCGACGGCTCCCAGGTCTCGGTGTCGGGAACCCTCACGGGACCTAAGCAGATCGAGAAGATCGTCGGCATCGACGGCTACGACGTCGAGGTTCCGCTCGCCCAGCACCTCATCGTCATGGTGTACGACGACCGCCCTGGCATCGTCGCCGTCTACGGTCGCGAGTTCGGCGAAGCGGGCATCAACATCGCAGGCATGCAGATCGCGCGAACGACGGCCGGCGGCAAGGCCCTCAGCGTGCTCACGGTCGACTCGCCGGTGCCAGAGGGCATCCTGGAGTCGGTGCGTGGGGCGATCGACGCTGACGTGCTGCAGGCGATCGACATCACCGAGTCGTAGGGAAAGCACCCGTGACGGACATCGTTGAGCGGCGGTTCGCACAGGTCGACGTGTTCGGCGCAGCGCCGCTGCTCGGAAATCCGGTCGCCGTCGTCATTGATGCCGACGGGCTCACCGACGACGCGATGGCGTCGTTCGCCAAGTGGACGAATCTCTCCGAGACAACGTTCCTTCTCCCGCCGACCGATCCTGCTGCCGACTATCGTCTGCGCATCTTCACGCCCGGCGGCGAGCTCCCGTTCGCCGGGCATCCCACGCTGGGCAGCGCGCATGCCTGGCTCGAGGTCGGCGGTGAGCCGAAGCAGCGGGGATCCGTCGTGCAGGAGTGCGGTGTCGGCCTCGTCGAACTGCGCCGCGACGGCGACCGGCTGGCCTTCGCAGCGCCGCCTCTCGTGCGGGAAGGCACGGTCGATGACCCGACACTGAACCAGGTCGTGGCGTCGCTCGGCATCACGCGTGACGAGGTCGTGTCGGCCGAATGGGTGGACAACGGACCAGGATGGCTGGCCGTGCTGCTTCACTCGGCTCGCGACGTGCTCGACCTGCACCCCGACTTCGCCGTCATGGGTGACCTGAAGGTGGGAGTGGTCGCTCCTCACGACGACGATGCGCCCGCGCATTTCGAGGTGCGCGCATTCGTGCCAACGCTCGGCATTCCCGAGGACCCGGTCACCGGAAGCCTCAACGCCGGCCTCGCGGTCTGGCTCATCGGAACCGGGCGGGCGCCGCAGAGCTACGTCGCCGCCCAGGGAACAGCCCTCGGGCGCGCCGGCCGCATCCACGTGCAGCGCGAGTCCGGCCGATTCTGGATCGGCGGGAACACCTCGACCGTGATTGGGGGCGCGGTCAACCTCTGAGTTGCGCCGCTCTCGCGACGCAACTCAGAGCGTTCGAACAGTAGCTTTCGAACAGCAGCGCTCGAACTCAGTACGCGCCCGGGTCGTCCCGTCGCGTGCTGTCGACCTGCTGTCCGGTGTTCGGATCGACCGTGGTGCTTCGCGTGATACGCGATGTGCGCTTGCGCGTGAGCAGCACGATGCCGATGATCGTGACCACTATGCCTGCGATCAGGCAGATGTAGCCGACCATGTGCAGGTCGATCCAGCCCAGGTTGATGTTCAGGGCGAAGGCCAGGATGGCTCCCACCACGATCAGGAAGATTCCGCCTCCGAGGCTCATGTGCTCCTCCTTCGCTCGGGCGATGCGTCGCGCCGGTCGTGACCGGATGATCCGGCCACGGGTCGCAACAGTGGAAGGCTAGGCGCTTCCGGCGGCCGAGCAGCAGGGCTCGACCGATGCTCGCAGTTGGTGTAGGCGGGCGCGCGGGGGCTACCGATAGCCTGGTATCCCACGCCAGAGCACCGCGAAGGAGTCCAATGTCCCGCCACGTCAGGCTCGCCGTCATCCCAGGTGATGGCATCGGTCCCGAGGTCGTCGCCGAGGCGGTGAAGGTGCTCGACGCCGTCGTCGATCCTGCTGAGGTCGCGTTCGAGAAGACCTACTTCGAGCTGGGCGCAGCGCGCTACCTGGCCACCGGCGATGTGCTGACCGACGACGACCTGCAGGCCATAGCGAGCCACGATGCGATCCTGCTCGGAGCCGTCGGCGGCAAGCCGGGTGACCCGAGGCTCGCCGGCGCGAACATCGAGCGCGGGCTCCTGCTGAAGCTGCGCTTCGCGCTGGACCACTACGTGAACCTGCGCCCGACGGCCATTCTGCCGGGTGTCACCAGCCCGCTGAGCGACCCGGGCGAGGTCGACTTCGTGGTGGTGCGCGAGGGCACGGAAGGTCCGTACGTGGGCAACGGCGGTGCCATCCGCGTCGGAACACCGCACGAGATCGCGAACGAGGTCTCGGTGAACACGGCGTTCGGAGTCGAGCGCGTGGTGCGCTATGCGTTCGGCCAGGCGCAGCGTCGCCGCAAGAGGCTCACGCTCGTGCACAAGACCAACGTTCTGGTGCACGCCGGGGGTCTGTGGAAGCGCATCGTCGATGCGGTGGCGGCGGAGCATCCGGATGTCACGGTCGACTACCTGCACGTCGACGCGGTGACCATCTTCCTCGTCACGGATCCTGCTAGATTCGATGTCATCGTCACGGATAACCTCTTCGGCGACATCCTGACCGATCTCGCGGCCGCGATCAGCGGCGGCATCGGTCTCGCGGCATCCGGCAACATCAACCCGGACGGCGCGTTCCCGAGCATGTTCGAGCCGGTCCACGGTTCGGCACCCGACATCGCCGGAGAGGAAAAGGCAGACCCCACCGCCGCCATCCTCTCCGTCGCTCTGCTGCTCGACCACCTCGGCCTCGAGGATGCCGCCGGCCGCGTTCGCGCAGCCGTCACCTCCGACCTCGCCGAGCGTTCGACCCAGCGGAGCACATCCGAGATCGGCGACGCGATCGCCGCTCGGCTGGCCGGCTGACCGCGCCCCTCGGCGCCTCAGGCGGCTGACGTAATCTGTTCTCGACGCGCTGCCGAGCTCGGCGCGTCGTCCGACCTCAAAGGGGATCACCGATGACCATTCCGCTCACTGACATCACGCCGCTCACGTGGCAGGTGACGCCGAACCCGGCGCCGCTCAGCCCGGCGGAGCGGGAGCAGATTCTGGCCGACCCGGGCTTCGGGCAGCACTTCACCGACCATATGGTCGACATCTGCTGGTCGGCGAAGGGCGGGTGGCACCGACCGCGGGTGAGCCCATACGGCCCCATTCAGCTCGAGCCGTCTGCCGCCGTGCTGCACTACGCGCAAGAGGTCTTCGAAGGGCTCAAGGCATACCGTCACCAGGACGGCTCCATCTGGGCGTTCCGGCCCGAGGCGAACGCACGGCGCATGCAGCGGTCGGCGCATCGGCTCGCCCTGCCCGAGCTCCCAAGCGAGTACTTCGTCGAGGCGATCCGCCGGCTGATCGCCGTCGACGGCGACTGGGTGCCGTCTGCGCCAGAGACGAGCCTCTACATCCGCCCGTTCATGTTCGCCAAGGAGGCGTTCCTCGGGGTGCGGCCCGCGAACAAGGTCGCGTTCTATGTGATCGCCAGCCCCGCGGGCGCGTACTTCAAGGGGGGCGTGGCGCCCGTGTCGATCTGGCTGTCCGAGGAGTACTCCCGGGCCGGAGTCGGAGGCACCGGCGCTGCGAAGACCGGCGGCAACTACGCCGCAAGCCTGCTTCCCCAGGCGGAGGCGTACGAGCACGGCTGCGCCCAGGTGCTGTTCCTCGATTCCGTCGAGGGCAAGTTCATCGAAGAACTCGGCGGCATGAACGTCGTGCTCGTCTACCGCGACGGCACGCTCGTGACTCCGGCGTCGGACTCCATCCTCGAGGGCATCACGCTCGAGTCGATCCTGCAGCTGGCGCGCGATCGGGGGCACCGAATCGAACAGCGACCCGTCTCCATCGACGAGTGGCGCGCGGGCGAGGCATCCGGCGACATCGTCGAGGTATTCGCGTGCGGAACGGCCGCCGTCATCACGCCCATCGCGCAGCTGAAGTCCCGCGACTTCACGATCGGCTCGGCCGACGCCCCCGCAGGCGAGCTGACGACGTCGTTGCGTCAAGAGCTCACCGACATCCAGTACGGGCGCATCGAGGACCGGCACAGCTGGCTCACGCGCATGGATGCCTGAGGCCGCATGAAGATCGCACGCTTCAGTCGCGAGGGCGCGCTCGCGTTCGGCGTCCTCGACGAGGAAGAACGAGAGTGGGTCGTGCTCAGCGGCGACCCCATGTACTCCGGATACGAGACGACAGGCGAACGTGTGAAGCTCACGGATGCCACGCTCCTGGCTCCCGTTCTTCCGCGTTCCAAGGTGATCGGCATAGGCCGCAACTACCGGGAGCACGCCGAGGAGATGGGCTCGGAGGCACCTGCCGAACCCCTCATGTTCCTCAAGCCGAATACGGCTGTGATCGGCCCGGATGACGCGATCGTCTTGCCGCGCCAGTCGCAGCGGGTCGAGCACGAGGGCGAACTCGTCGTCGTGATCGGCAGGATCGCCAAGGACGTGACGGCCGAGAACGCACTCGACTACGTGTTCGGGTACACGGTCGGCAATGACGTGACGGCTCGCGACCTGCAGCGCTCTGACGGGCAGTGGGCGCGTGCCAAGGGATTCGACACGTTCTGCCCGCTCGGACCGGTGATCGAGACCGAGTTCGACGCGGCATCCGCGAGCATCGAGACCCGGGTGAACGGGGAGGTGCGGCAGTCCGGGCACGTGGCGGATCTGATCCATGGGATCCCCGAGCTCGTCTCCTACGCATCCAGCGCTTGGACGCTGCTGCCTGGTGACGTCATCATGACGGGGACGCCAGCAGGAGTCGGGCCGCTCGCTCCGGGCGACCGGGTCGACGTCACCGTGAGCGGTATCGGAACGCTCTCCAACCCGGTGCGCGCCAAGGGCTGAGACCGGGACTGCGGCACGCGTACGGTCGGCCGGGCGGCAGGCGTCAATAGACTTCGGGCATGACGGATGGCTGGGGAGAGTTCTTCGTCGCCGTGGCCGGCGCGGCTGCTGCGCTGGCCGGCCTGATCATCGTGGCGATGAGCGTGACGATCAAACAGATCCTCGCCTCGCCCGCCCTTCCGTCACGAGCGGCATCGACCGTGAGCTCCATGGTGCTGATCCTCGTGGTCTCGGTGCTTGCGCTGATCCCGCACCAGCCGGACCTTGCCTTCGGCACGGAGGTCGTGCTCGCCAGCGCGGTGGGCCTCGTCCCACCGGCGGTCATGGTTCGTCGCATGGCCCGCGACTCGTCGTATCAGCGGTCGGCGTTGTCGCGGACGTTGATCGGCCTGATCGGGGTCGTGCCGGTGGCGCTCGCCCTGGTCGGGGGCATCCTGATCATGGTCGGTGCGTCTGCCGGCATGGCATTTCTGGCCGCCGCGATCGTGGCTGTTCTACCGACGGCCATGCTCAACGTGTGGGTGCTCCTCGTCGAGATCCAGCGCTGACCGTCGGGCTGAGCCGCTCGCTTGAGCGACCGAGGACGCGGAGCGCGTTCTCGACGTCCCCCGCGTCGTTCCACACGTGGAAGGCGACACGGGCGCGCCCTGCCCGGCCGGACGCGACGATCCCTGCTGCGCTCAGCGCGCGCAGGTCGTCGCCGCGCGCATCCGGCCACGTGACGATCGCGCTGCCCCTCGTCGGCAGCCCGAGTGCCTCGGCCAGCGCGTCGGCGAGCCCGACATCGTGCTGCTGCACCGACGCGATGTCGGCCGATGCGAACAGCTCGAGCGCGGGAGCAGCGCCGGCCGCTGCCTGCCATGCGGGCGACACATCAAACCGTCTGGCGGACGATGCCAGGGGAGCGGACGGGCCGTAGCACGACACCCACGGGTCCTCGCCCGCATACCAACCGGCATTGATCGGCGTCAGCTCCGCCGCGAAGTCCGGCGTGACGGTGAGGAAACAGACGCCGCGCGGCGAGCACAGCCACTTGTATGCGTGGCAGACGAAGGCATCCGCGAGCTCGGGACGAAGCGGCATCCATCCGGCCGCCTGCGTGGCATCGCACAGCACCCGCGCGCCTACGCGGGCGGCAGCGGCACGGATGCCTGCGGCATCCGCCACCTCGCCCGTCGCGGACTGCACGAGCGAGTAGACGACGAGCCAGGTGGCATCGTTCACCGCATCGGCAAGACCACGCAGCGGAACGTGCCGCACCCGCACGCCCCTGCGTTCGTGTTGCAGGAACGGGAAGACCACGGAGCTGAAGTCGCCGTCGACGCAGATCACCTCCGCGCCGTCTGGAACGGATGCCGCGATCATGCCGGCGAAGACGGAGCTCTGCGAGCCGATCGCGACGCGGTCCGTCTCGACGCCGGCGAGCCGAGCGAACGCTTCTCGCGACCGCGAGACCGCCTCGTCGTAGTATGCAGGGCTGGTGCCGCCCGACCGCCAGAGGTCGAGGTCGCGGCGCATGGCATCCGCAGCTGACGCGGGCGGCAGGCCGCCGGTGCATGCGGCGAGATAGCAGGCGCCCGTGCCCGCGAACTCTTCGCGGAGGGGTGCCAGTCCGATGCTCATGTTTCGAGCGTGCGCCTCGGCTTTCCATTGCACAATCGCAGGTGTTCGATCACAGCCATAACGGCAAGTTATGCTTCGCGCATGACTCTGCAGCAGGACCGGCCCCCGCTCGAACTCGATGCGCACACACTCCGCATCATCAGGGCCGTCGCCGAACACGGGTCGATCACGGCTGCGGCGGCATCCCTCGGGTTCAGTCAACCGGCCGTGAGCCAGCACCTGCGCAGAGCGGAGCTGCGCATCGGGATGCCGTTGGTCGCCAGATCAGGGCGCGGCGTTCGACTCACCGAGGCCGGTCGCGTGCTGGCCAGGCATGCCCGCACGATCACGACGGCATTGGATGCCGCGGCAGGCGAGCTCGCGGAGCTCTCCGGGCTGCGGTCGGGACGCGTTCGGCTCGCTGCGTTCCCCACCGCATCGTCCACGCTCGTGCCGCAAGTGCTGCGTAGGCTGCAGGCGGCGCATCCAGGGATCGGGGTCGGCTACCTGGAGGCCGAGCCGCCCGAGGCGGTGGAGGCCGTGCGAACTCAGCGGGCGGACCTCGCCATCACGTTCAGCTATCCAGGCGACCGGGTCGATCCGCACGCAGACGGCGCCCGGGGACTGGCCGTCGTGCCGCTGTGGCGAGACGAGATGATGGTGGCGGTTCCTGCCGGACATGCTGGGGCGGCATCCGATTCGGTCGACCTTGCCGGGCTGAGTCGCGACAGCTGGATTGCGGGATGCCCCAGGTGCCGGACACACCTTCTCGAGCTTGCCGACGGCTCCGGCTTCCGGCCTGATATCGCGTACGAGACCGACAACTTCACCGCGATGCTCGGAATGGTCTCCGCCGGCCTCGGCGTCGCCCTCATCCCGTCCCTTGCGCTGGCCGTGTCCGCGCTGCCCGCCGACGTCGTGGTGCGCCCGACGGCGAATCACGACTATCGCACCCTCCACCTAGTGGCAGCCAGGGGAAGCGATCAGGTGCCAGCGATCGCGGCAACGGCAACGGCCATCCTCGAACTGGATGCCAAGGCCTGGTCGCTCGCGCCCGTCGCCTCCGCTGGTTGAGCAGCCCGCCTAGCGGGCGTCCCTCCGCTGGTTGAGCAGCCCGCCTAGCGGGCGTGTCGAAACCTCCGCTCCCGACGAAGCCCGCCCTGGCCGCCCGTAGACTTGGTGGCGATGTCTGAGACCTCTTCGCCGGCCGCGTATTCGTTCAGCACCGCCACGGGTCGTGACGTGCGCGTGCGCTTCTGCCCATCGCCCACCGGCACTCCGCACGTGGGGCTGATCCGCACGGCGCTGTTCAACTGGGCGTACGCCAGGCACACCGGTGGAAAGCTCATCTTCCGCATCGAAGACACGGATGCCGCGCGCGACTCCGAGGAGAGCTACGAGCAGCTCCTCGACGCGCTCACCTGGCTCAACATCGACTGGGACGAGGGCGTCGTGAAGGGCGGCCCGGACGGCCCGTACCGGCAGTCCCAGCGCAGCGAGGTCTACGCGGCAGTGCTCGATCGGCTGATCGATTCGGGTCACGTCTACGAGAGCTACTCCACTCCCGAGGAGATCGAGCAGCGCAACATCGAAGCCGGGCGCCCCAAGCAGCACGGCTACGACAACGGCGACCGAGACCTCACCGAGGAACAGCGTGCAGCGTTCCGCGCAGAGGGCCGTCAGCCGGCCCTGAGGTTGCGGGTTCCCGACACCGATCTCGGATTCGATGACCTGGTGCGCGGCGCCATCACCTTCCCCGCCGGTTCGTTCAGCGACTTCGTCGTGGTGCGGCCGAACGGCCAGCCGCTGTACACGTTCGTGAATCCGGTCGACGATGCGCTCATGCGCGTGACCCACGTGCTGCGCGGCGAGGACCTGCTGCCGTCGACTCCGCGCCAGATCGCGCTCTACCGGGCACTGATCGACGTGGGACTCGCCGAATTCATCCCGCAGTTCGGCCATCTGCCGTCGGTGCTGGGCGAGAGCAACAAGAAGCTGTCCAAGCGTGACCCCGAATCCAACCTCTTCCATCACCGGGAGCGCGGGTTCATCCCGGAGGGTCTCGACAACTACCTGGCGCTGCTGGGCTGGGGATACTCCCACGACCGCGACGTCTTCACCCTGGACGAGATGGTGGAGAAGTTCGACGTCGAAGACGTCAATCCCAACCCGGCGAGGTTCGACCTCAAGAAGGCGGAGGCCATCAATGCCGACCACATCCGCATGCTCGACGTCGCCGACTTCACGAAGCGCACGATTCCCTACCTGGTCGAAGCAGGCATCCTGACCGAACCGCTGACCGACAGGCAGAAGGCAGTGCTGGATGCCGCGGCACCGCTCGTGCAGGAGCGCGTGCAACTGCTGGGGGAGACCCCGGGGATGCTCGGCTTCTTGTTCACAGATGCCGCCGCACTCCATCACGACGACGACGCGCTGGCTACGCTGCCGGCCAACGTCGACGAGGTGCTGCGCGACTCCATCGCGGCGCTCGACCGTTTGGGCGAGCATCTATGGACGCACGACGGCATCGAGGTCACGTTGCGTGCTGCTCTCATCGAGGTGCTCGGCCTGAAGCCGCGCGTAGCGTTCGGCCCGCTCCGAGTGGCGGTGAGCGGACGCCGTGTCTCGCCGCCGCTGTTCGAGTCGATGGAGATTCTCGGCAAAGTGGAGACCCTCGCGAGGCTGCAGCGCCTGCTCGAGCACGTGAGTGCGGCGGACTGAGCCTCAGCCGGCGGCCGAGACAAAGGCGTCGGCCTCGTCTGCCAGCCGCTCCCACTCGAGATTCGAGACTGGATCGAGCGAGAACCACTCCTTCATCGGGGTGCCCTTGTTCGCGTCGAATCGGATGCCCGCGCCCGACTCCACGAGAGACGTCACGCGCGCGGACGGCAACTTGACGACCAGCCGTCCGCGAACGAGCATCGCAAAGATGCGTCCGTTCACGCGCAGAGCGCTGGATCCGAACCCGGCTGTCGCCCCAGGAGGCACCACGCCTTCCCGATCGAGGAACAACGCGACGAGGTCATCGAACCGTGCGACAGCGTGGTCGTCGGCTGAGGCATCCGGCTTCGTCACGCGCTCACCGTAGCTGCCGCGGCTCGTGCCCTCAAGGCGCTCGCCTCGACGCGGCCATGCGGGAGCCGTTGCGACAGGGGCGCGTAGCACCCCTTGCGCGTCTCGAATCGCGAGCACGCCGCCGTTTTGGCCGCCGCGGCCCACGTCCGGTAAAGTGATCATTCGTGCCGCTTTCGGGCGGCGCGTTCCGGGCTCTTATTCCCGGCACTCGGTTCCGCCCTCAGGGGTAGACCGGTGGGGTATGGTGTAATTGGCAACACGGCTGATTCTGGTTCAGTTGTTCTTGGTTCGAGTCCAGGTACCCCAGCTTTCAAGCCCCGGGTTTTCCGGGGCTTTTCGCTTGTCAAGGCTGCCTTGCGGGTGGTCCACGGCCCGGGCGAAGTCAAAGCCGAGTCTGTGGCCCGGACACGTGGGGGACTGCCGCACCCGAAGCGGCAGTCCGACGCGTGCCTTGCTATCGCCGGCGAGTGAGCCTGGCGAAGGACGTGGATCCGGCGATTCGCGACCGGAGGCAGATGAGTGCGCCTGCGCCGAGGAGAAGTAGTGCTGCGAACGCCCACGGCAGTGCGTTGGAGCCGCTCTCGGCCAATGCTCCAGAGCCCGTTTGCGACGCGGCTGCAGCTTGTGCGGCTGCCTGCGCCGCTGCGGCTTGGGCGGCCGCCTGCGCCGCGGCTGCTGCTTGCGCAGCTTGTGCCGCTGCGATCTGCTCGGGAGTGGGTGTGCTGGCGCCGATCGCCGATCGCGTGGCGCAGTCGGTCGGGCGGTTGATCACGTCGGAGTCGAGGGTCACGGCGCCGTTGCGTGCCAGGAGCCGACCCGAGATGGTAGCGCCGGTGTCGGCGGTGATCGACGTTAGGGCCATGACGGTTCCCGCGAACGTTGAGCCGGTGCCGAGCGTGGCGGAGGATCCGATCTGCCAGAACACGTTGCAGGAGTTCGCGCCCCCGGTGAAGGCGACCGTACTGGCGGAGCTGGTGATCAGGGTGCTGGCTGACTGGAAGATGAAGACCGAGCTGGCAGAGCCGTTCAGGGTCACTGTTCCATTGAGGGCCAATGCGTTACTCGAGTACACGCCGGGTACGAGGGTTTGGCTGGCGAGGTCCGTGATGCCCGACGCGTCGGGCGGACGGCCTGCCGTGTCATCGTAGGCGGTGGTGAGGTCGGCCTGCGCCTTTTGAGCTTGTGCGTCCGTGGCGTGGATCACGCCATTGGAGATGACGCCAGGCGGAAAGCCAGTGACGGCAATCCCCGGGCTGAGGCCGACGTCACCGTTGGTGACCGTGGTAGCGCCCGTGTTGGTGACGGTGGTCCCGGCGAGGACCTCGTAGCTGTCTGCTGTCCCCAGTCGGACGGTCGCCTGGACTGACCCGGCGGCGTAGGCGGGACCCGCCGCCCCGAGGATGATGAGCGCCGTGATCCCCACAGCCACCGTGGCGGGTAGAACCAGTCGCCTGGGGCGGAATTCAGCAGTCGACGTACGTGCGGTATGAGTGAACTGTGCTGAAGACACTGGAGCCCCGATGCTCTGTGCGGATAGTCCGTCACCTGGATCTAGGGCAACAGTCGCAGGCTACGCGCAGTAGACAATCCTGTAAAGATAGACAGGAACTTCCGCCGTGCGGGCGATCGGGTTGTTCCGCCGAGTTGCGCCCTAGCCTCTTCCCTGAGGCAGCCGGGCCGTGACTGCATCGAAAGCTTTCTGAACCTCTGCGTAAGCGCGGGCGTCCATCGGGTCATCTGTGGCGATCGCCTCGGCTTCGTCTTCGCTCATCACGATCATTCCGCGTGATCCGTGTGAGTAGCGAGCCAACGCTTCCAGCCACTTGCGGTTCAGCGCTCGTGGCTCCGGCTGCTGAAACAGGAACTGGATGGGAATGGCTGGGCTGAGCCAGATGCTGACCCGGCCGCTGCCCTGATCTAACGGCACCCTCCAGCTGAGGAGAAAGCCCTCCTGTAGACGCAGTTTCGACGTGATTGCGATCTTCAGGTGCGCGAGAGTTCGGTCGTCGAAGGAGTACTGCGCCGCGTTGTTGTACACGAGAAATCCCACATATCGATACTGACACCAACGCGCGAATCGGTACCTCGCCGGCGGCCGCTGCCGACCCCCGACCGCGACGAATGCGTCATCGTGCGAAGTACCCGCGGTAGTACTCGTACACCCAGCCGATGAGACAGACGATCCCGAAGCCTGCGCCGATGACTAGTTGTGGATCTCGTCCTCAGCGCACGGTCACTTCGACCTGTGCTCGGGCTTTCCTCCGGAGGTGCTCTTGCCTTTCGTTGTGTCCTTGCCCCGCGTCCGGGCTCGCGTCTTGGACGTGGACTTCGGTTTGCCGACGCGCTGTGGCGATGGGGCTGCCGGCTCAGTCGCCTTCGCGATGGCCTCAGCGGCGCGCACAAGGGTCAGATGGGTCAGCGCCTGCGGAGTGTTGCCCACTTGCCGGTGCACTACCGGATCGTATTCCTCACTGAGGAGTCCGAGGTCGTTCGCGTATCCGAGCAGGCGGCTCATCAACTCGTGGGCATCAACGAGCCGTCCGGAGCGCGCGTACTGCTCAACGAGCCAGAATGAGCAGGCCAGGAACGGATGCTCACCCGGCGGCAGACCGTCGACACTCTTCCGCGTCCGGTAACGCAGCGGCAGACCGTTGTGCATCAGGTCCTTCTCGATGGCCGCAACCGTTCCGAGCATCTTCGGGTCGTCGGGGGCGCAGTAGCCCACCTGAGGCAACTGGAGCAGAGCGGAATCCACCTCACTCGTGCCGAAGTACTGGGTGTACGACTTCTTCTTGCCGTCGTACCCCTTGGTCTCGATCTCTTGCCGCGTCTGATCGCGCAACTCCTCCCAATGCTCCACGGGACCGTCCAGACCGAAGTCGCGCGCCCCGCGCACCGCGCACTCGTACGCGGCCCAGACCATGGCGCGCGATTGCGTGAAATAACGTGGGTTGCCGCGGATCTCCCAGATTCCCTTGTCGGGCCGGTCGCCGTGCTTCTCCAGGAACGTCACGAGGGCCTTCTGCAGCTCCCAGGAGAACTCCGTCTCCTTGATGCCGGCCTGCCTCGCCTCCTGAAGGGCGAGCATGACCTGCCCGACCACACCGGCCTGGAATTGCTTGTAGGCGGCGTTGCCGACGCGCACCGGTGCAGAGCCCTGATATCCGGGCAGGCTCGTCAGCTCCCGCTCGGCCAGGTAGCGTTCGCCCTTCAGCCCGTACATGATCTGCACGTCCGCTGGGTCTCCGGCGATGGCACGTAGCAGCCAGTCGCGCCAGTGAACCACGGCCCCCTTGTAGCCATGCCGGATCAGCACGGAGATCGTCATGGACGCATCGCGAAGCCACACGAACCGGTAGTCCCAGTTGCGTTCGCCTCCGAACTCCTCCGGCAGGCTCGTCGTGGCCGCGGCGACGATGCCGCCCGTCTCGGTGAAGGTCAATGCCCGGAGCATGATCAGGGACCGCACGACCGCTTCCCGGTACGGCCCCTTGTACTCGCACCGTTCGGACCATTCAGTCCACCAGGTCTTCGTTCCCTTGAGCAGGGGATCCACCTTCGGAGGTGCCGGAGGCGAGGTGTGGGAGGCGAACCACGACAGGCTCAGGTCCACCACCTCACCCTCGGAGACCGAGAAGTCGGCGACGTGCGAGTTCCCCTGTACCGCGAGCTCTGGCCCGCGAACGATCGCGGAATCACCGCCGGCCACCGCCAACAGTGCCTTACGAGAGCCCTCCTTCTCCATGCGCACCCACGGCAGCGCATCCGCGTAACCGAACCGGATGCGGATCTCAGCGTGCATGTCGACCGTGCCCGAAATGCCGCGAACACGTCGGATGATGGTGGACCGGTCGTCCGCGGCAGGCATGAAGTCGGTGACCTCGACCTCACCGTCGCTGGTGAGCCAGCGCGTGATCAGGACCAGTGTCTCGCCCTCGTAACGTCTCGCCGACGTGGCGCGCGGCTCGGCGGGGGCCAATAGCCAGCGGCCATGCTCCTCCGTGCCCAGCAGGGCGCCGAACATCGACGGCGAGTCGTAATGCGGCAGGCACAGCCAGTCGATACTTCCGTCGCGACCCACGAGTGCCGCCGAGTAGCAGTCACTGATCAGTCCGTAGTCTTCGATCCCCAACGCCATTCACCCAGGAATACGCGCCCGCTCCGCACGTGGCAACCGGTCGCGACGAGGTTGACAAGCCGCCGCACTGAACCGAGATCTGTCGTGCGATCCGGTTCGACTCTCGACCTAGGGCCGTGCAACGCCGAGTTCCCGCTGATGGGATCGGGCGGCGAGCATCCAGGTCGGTGGGTCAGAATCTTGGTACCTCCACGAGAGCGCCGCCGGCCAGCGCCGACTCATGCGCCGCGATGCCGGTCGCTGTCCAGTTGGCCGCGCGCACCTGATCGATTGCCGGCGCTCGCCCTTCGACGATGCTCGAGACGAACTCGTTGACGAGGTGCGGGTGCGAACCACCGTGGCCGCCACCCTGGACGAAGGAACGATGGCTACTGTCGGTGAACTGGCGCGTGTAGCGTCGGATCGGCTCGGGCAGAAGGTCAGCGCGATCGGGTGCCTCGATCCGTTCGGCCGTGATCGTGCGGCCCCGCCCCGTGGTCTCGGCTCCCATCGTGTACAGCAACGGGGACTCTGACTCGTCCTGCGGCCACTCGAAGCCCTGCCGGTCGCCGTAGATCGAGAACGACTCGGTATACGAGCGGGCGAGTTGGAACAGCGAGCGGGTGATCTCCACGACGGTGTCGCGCCCCTCGAGCTGAACCAGCGCGGACTCGACGGCGAACGGATTCCCGTATTCGCCCCGATTCTCGGGCCGGAGCCGGCCGCCGCCGATCGCTTGCACGGTGGAAGCGCGGGCGTCGAGCACTCGCAGGATCGGTGACACAGCGTGGGTCGCGTAGAACATGGGCGGCAGGCCGGTCCAGTATGGCGGCCAGTCGGTCATGTCTTGAAAGTGCGTCCCCCTGGCGTAGCCGATCTCGCCCATCGATCCCGACCGAAGCAGTTCCTCCGCGAACAGGTACTCCCTGGTGTAAACGGCCGTCTCCATCATCATGTAGACCTTGCCGGAGCGTGCCTGCGCGTCGATGATGCGTTGGATGTCGTCGAAGGTCAGCGCCATCGGAACCGTACAGGCGACGTGCTTTCCGGCATCCAACGCTGTGATGACGTGCTCGGCGTGGTCGGCAAGCCCGCTCAGGATGTGGACGGCGTCGATGGTCGGATCGCCGAGAACCGCATCGAGGCTCTCGTGAACGGAGTCGATGCCGAACCGTTCTGCCGCGGCCTCGCGCAATGACGGCCGCAGATCGGCGATCGCGACGTGCGAAACCGAAGGGTGGTCCCGGTAGATCGGTACGAATTCCTTTCCGAACTCCAGGCCCACGACGGCGACGCTCAGGCCCTGCTCGTGGCTGGGCGCTCGCCCGTTAGACGACGTCTCTGTCTGCATGTGCTGCTCTCGATTCTCGGCGATGAAGTCGGCGCGCTCGGTGTGAACCGGATAGGCAGCGGGGCGCCCCGGGGCGGATGTCGGAGCCATTGTGACACCCTGAGCAAGCGCTTGTCCACGGCATTCCGAGACAGAGAGGGCCGCCACCGCGTTCGCGGTTGGGTCAGATGCGACCCTCTCGGTCCGTCGCCGTGCGCTCGCCGAGTGCAACTGTTGTCTCGCCGACCACGAGCGAGACCGGCTCATAGTGACCGCCGGACTCGTAGGAGCCATCACTCGCGCTGAGCAGGAACTCGGCAGCCCTGCTACCGACCGCATTGAGGTTCAGCTCGACCGTCGTGAGCAGATTGTCGTGATTGCCCACGAGCCCCTCCCAGTTGTCGACCCCCACGAGGGCCACGTCATCTGGTACGCGTAGCCCGGCGGCGCGGAGCACGCCATATGCGCCCAGCGCGATCTGGTCGTTGCCGCAGAAGATGGCGTCGAACTCACCGGCGCGTTCCAGCATGTGGGTCGCCGCTTCCGCTCCCCAGCGCCTTGTCCAGTTGCCCACCATAGGCTCACCGAGCGCGACGGGGAGAGCAGCCGCGTCGAGCACCTCGCGGTACCCGCGAGCGCGGTCCTCCGCGCCGATGTCGTGCTTCGAGCTGATGTGCGCGATTTTCGTGCGCCCGATCTCGACCAGGTGCTCGGTCGCGATGCGGCCCGCCATCTTGTTGTCGGGCATGAACCAGGCGTCGGCCGGGTTGTCTGAGACCGCGTAGGCGTAGGCGACCGGCACATCGAAGCCCTCGCTGATGGACCGCAGCGGCGAGCCGAGCTGACCGTCGCCGAGCACCAGCAGCCCGTCGATGCGACGGGCGTGGAGCTTGCGCACGCTTTCTTTGACGACGGATTCTTCGGCACGCGCGTCGTACAGGAGCGTTGCCACGTCCATCTTGCCGAGCGTGCTCGTCACGCCTGTCAGCACTGGCATGGCGAAAACGGCGGGCGCGTTCACGGTGAGCACCCCGACCGTCTTGCTGATCCCCTGTGCGAGAAACTGCGCCTGCGCGTTCGGACGGAAGTCGAGGCTTTCCGCCGCCTGCAGGATGCGCTTCCGGGTTTCCGCCGAGACCCGCCCACCGCCTCGAAGCACTCGCGACGCCGTCGACAGGTCGACCTTTGCCGCAGCTGCGACGTCGCTCAGTGTGACCGGCTTCGCCACGCGCGCTCCTTGCTCGTCCACTCGTCCTTGCGGATGCTCGCGAATGTGCTCTGAGCATATCGGCGCGACCTGCTCGTCCCCGGGTGGACCCTGATGTCACCCCTCGGCGTCGATCTGCTGCTGTCGGTGACGGAACTGCATCCCCGTCAAGCATCCCAGCGACGCGGTCCCGTGCCGTCGCCGGTGTCGCCGAGGGTGTCGTCTGGGTTTTGCAGGCTGCAGGTGCGCAGGCTCAGGCATCCGCAACCGATGCAGCCTGTCAGATCGTTGCGCAGGTGCTCGAGCGCCGTGATGCGGACGTCGAGAGCCTTCCGCCATACCGACGACAGGCGGGCCCAGTCGCGCTTGGTGGGGGTGCGGCCCTCGGGAAGCGACTCCAGGGCGGCTCGGATGTCTGCCAGCGGTATGCCTACGCGTTGCGAGACCCTGATGAACGCCACCCTACGCAGCACGTCTCGGCGATACCGACGCTGATTGCCCGTCGTTCGTTCGCTCGCCAGCAGCCCTTTGCGTTCATAGAAGCGCAGCGCGGAGACGGCGAGCCCGCTGCGCTCGGCCACCTCGCCGACGGTGAGCATGCGGCGCGCGCCGCCGTTCAGCTGGGGCACTAGGTCTCCTCGGATGCGTCCGCCATCGCGCGCCGATCGCGCAATTGACCTCAACTTTAGTTGAGGTTTTAGGGTTGAGGATCATGACGGACGACACGGACACCGCCCCAGACACCGCGCCTCCGGCGTCTACCGAGCCACTCGACGGCGTGCTCGGCCCGCACTTCCGCTGGATCACCATCGGCATGTGCGCACTCGTGCTGTTCGTGGCGTTCGAGGCGATGGCCGTCACGACCGTGATGCCGGTGATCGCACGCGACTTGCACGGGACATCGCTCTACACACTGGCGTTCTCCGGGTCGACCGCCATCAGCGTGGTCGGCATGGTCGTGGCCGGCGCGTGGTGCGATCGGCGCGGACCATCCGCGCCGCTGGTGCTCGCCGTGGTGCTCTTCGTGATCGGACTCGCGATCGCCGGCCTCGCGCCGAACATGGTCGTCTTCGTGCTCGGACGCCTGGTGCAGGGGCTCGGCGGCGGCGCCCTGACCGTTGCGGTGTACGTCGTCGTGGCGCGGCAGTATCCTCCGCGGCTGCAGCCTCACATCTTCGTGGGCTTCTCAACGGCCTGGGTCGTGCCTTCGCTGATCGGACCCTTTCTGGCCGGACTTCTCGCCGAGACGGTGGGCTGGCGCTGGATCTTCCTCGGCGTGATCGCGGTCGCAGTCGTAGGTCTCGTGATGATCCGGCGCGTGCTGGGCGCATCCGGCAATGTCGAGGACGACGCCGCGTCATGGCGGCCGGCCCGCATCGGGTGGTCGATCGTCGCGGCCCTCGCCGTGCTCGCACTCGGCACCGCAACCGAGCTCGACGTGTTCTGGCGGTGGACCGTGTTCGCCCTGGCCGTCGCCGTGCTTGCCGTGGCCGTGCGGCCTCTGTTGCCCCGCGGAACGCTGCGGTTGCGCCGCGGTCTGCCCTCGGTGATGAGCACCCGCATCTTCATCACCGGTGCGGAGCTAGCGTGCGAGGTCTACGTTCCCTACCTGCTGATCAGTCGTTACGGCATGAGCCCTGCGATTGCCGGGCTCGCGCTGACGGGCGGTGCGATCGCATGGTCGGGAGGCTCTTGGCTGCAGGGCAGGCTCGGCCCGCGCATGTCGAACCGCGGCTGGATCGTGCTCGGCGTCTGCTCCATCGCGCTCGGGCTGGTCGGGACAACCGTGATCTCGGCACTGGGTCTCTCGCCGTTCGTCGTGTTCGGCGTGTGGATCTTCGCCGGCCTCGGCATGGGCATCGCAACCCCGCGGCTGTCCGTGGTGATGATCGCCTACTCGACGCCCACCGACCAGGGTTTCAACAGTTCGGCGCAGGCGATCGCGGATGCCGTGGGTGGCGCATCCGGAGTGGCAATCGCCGGCCTCGTGTTCGCGTCGCTCGCGGGGGCCGGCGGTTCATGGCCGTTCACGGCGTGCTTCCTGCTCGGAACGGCACTGGCCATCGCGGCGCTCGCGACGGCCGCCCGAGTGGGCACCGATCGGTGACCCCGCCCGGGTGCCGTTTGCCGTAGCGTCGTGACTTGTGACGATTTCCCTCGGATACCAGATACCGAACTTCACCTACCCGGGCGGCGCTGAGACGCTGTTCGACACCGTCGTGGCGCAGGCAAGCGAAGCCGAGGGCAGCGGCTTCGACACCGTGCTCGTGATGGACCACTTCTACCAGCTGCCCGGCATCGGCACGCCCGACCAGCCGATGATGGAGGCATACTCCACCCTCGCGGCGCTCGCTGCCTCGACAAGCACCGTTCAACTCTCGGCGCTCGTGACGGGCAACACGTATCGCAACCCGACCCTGCTGGCCAAGACGGTCACGACTCTGGATGTGATCAGTCACGGCCGCGCGATCCTCGGCATCGGCGCGGGTTGGTTCGAACTCGAGCATGAGCAGCTCGGCTTCGATTTCGACACCTTCACCGAGCGGTTCGAGAAGCTCGACGAGGCGTTGCAGATCATCCATCCGATGCTCAGAGACGAGCGGCCCGAATTCGTGGGCACGTGGTATCGAGCGCACGGCGCGATGAACGTGCCACGGTTCCGAGAGAGCATCCCGATCATGCTCGGGGGCCAGGGTGAGAGGAAGACGTTCCGGCTCGCGGCGCGTTACGCCGACCACATGAACATCATCTGCGCGATCGAAGACCTTCCGCACAAGGTGCAGGTCGTAAAGCAGCGGGCCGAGGAAATCGACCGCGACCCGGCGACGCTGAAGACGAGCTACCTTGCCAGCGTCGCGCTGGTGGAGAGCCAGGCAGAGGTCGACACGATCCTGCAGAGCATTCCAGAGGAGCGCCGCAACCGTGCCTTCGTCGGCACGGCCGAGGTGCTCGCCGAACGCATCCAGACCCAGATCCTCGATGCAGGCGTCGATGGCGTCATCATCAACGCTCCGCGCAACGGACACATCCCCGGCATAGTGGCCGCGCTCGGAGAGACTCTCACCCCACTCCTGCACTGAGCAGCGATAGAGGTGCCGAGGGCCGAGGGGTAGGTTGCGCGTATGAGCCGCCGAACAGGTGCGGCCGCGCTGGCCATACTTCTCGCCGTCATGCTCGCAGGATGCACCGGTGGCCACCACACGGCCGAAACAGCCCCTTCGTCGGGCTCGGCTGCCCGGCCCGGTACCGCGAGTACGGCACCCTCGGCACCCTCTGCCTCCGATCGGCTGCAGCACGTCGTCGTCATCGTGGACGAGAACAAGCCCGCGACGTCGGTGGTCGGCAACTCGGCCGCGCCCTATCTCAACAGCCTCGCGCACGCCTACGCGCTGGCTAGGCAGTACTCAGCGATCACGCATCCAAGCCTTCCGAACTACCTGGCGCTCACCAGCGGGACGACGGCGGGAATCACGAGCGACTGCAATCCGCCGGGTGGTTCCTGCCTCGTCACCGGACCGAACATCGCCCAGGCCATCGACCACGCCGGTCTTACGTGGAAGATGTACGCGGAGAGCATGCCGGCACCGTGCACCACGGCGAACACCTCCCTCTACGCCGTCAAGCACAACCCGTTCCTCTACTTTCCGAGCGTGACCGGCGATGCGCGCTACTGCTCGTCCCACGACGTGCCATACACACAGTTCGCGGCAGACCTGGCGTCCGAGGCGACACTTCCCACGTATTCGTTCATCAGCCCGAACCTCTGCAACGACATGCACGACTGCTCCATCGCCACCGGCGACGCGTGGCTGGCAGCAGCCGTGCCGCGCATCCTCGCATCGCCCGCGTTCACGAAGCAGCGCTCGCTTCTCATCGTCACCTTCGACGAAGGGGATGCCTCGGACAACGTGATCCCGTGCATATTCGCCGGGCCGGCCGCCCGCCCGCACGCCGTCTCGACGAGCGCGTTCACGCACTACTCGCTTCTGCGCACCATCGAGGACCAGTTGGGACTTGCCCCGCTGACCGGGCAGGACGCGGCTGCGCCGCCAATGACGGCGCTGCTGCGCTGACGATGGGGCTTGCGCAAAACCTCACTGTGCTCTCGCTGTCCGGCTTCGCAGTCCATACGTTGAGTCGCAGCGCGTGACCGGCTGGCCCGGCGTGCCAGAAGCCCTCCCATGATCAGACAGCTGCATCCACAGGATCACCGGATGAGGGGCGCTCGTGCCGAGATGAGATGATGGAGCGGACGTCACGTTCGAAGGGGCCGTGCAGTGAGTGCATCGGGAGCGGAGGAACGCCTGGTCGGGGCCGACCGCGTTCTCGCCGTGCTCATCGAGCTGGCCCAAGAGCCGGGCGGAGTCACCTTGGATGACATGGCCAACCGCCTCGGCGGGTCGAAGCCTACGATCCACCGTGCCCTTGCCACGCTTCGTCGCGCTGGTCTTGCCACGCAGGTGCAGCGCGGCACGTACGTGCTCGGCGACGAGTTCTTCCGACTAGCGTTCCTCAACTACGCAGCTCGCCCGGACGGGCCCCTGATGATGCCCGTCCTCGAGGCCCTCGTAGACCGATTCGGGGAGACGGCGCACTACGGCGTGCTCGACGGACGCGACATCGTGTATCGCGCGAAGCTCGACCCGCCGCAGGGAGCCTTCCGCCTCACTTCGGTTATCGGCGGTCGCAACCCAGCGCAGTTCACCGCCGTCGGGAAGCTACTGCTCAGCTACGCCGTTTCGAGCGAGCGCGAGCTGGAGGAATGGGTGGGCAGCGAGAGCATCCCCTCGCGCACGCCGAACTCCATCGTGTCGACGCCCGCCCTATGGCAGGAGCTGCAGCGCACACGTGAGCGTGATTACGCCATCGACGACCAGGAGAACGAGGTCGGCGTGAATTGCGTCGCGGTGCCGGTCCGGCTCGATCCCGGTCTGCCTCCTGTCGGAGCGGTGAGCATCAGCGCCATCGCCTTCCGCCTTCCGCTGACTTCCCTGGTGGACCACGTCGACGAAATCCGACGGATCGTCGACGGTCGGGGCGCAGCAACTCCGGTCGGGGAGCGTCTTCCCGCATCCTGACGGCTCGTCCACAGCCCGCAAGCCGCCCATTCGCGGGCCCACGTTCCTGGATCACCCTCGGCTCTCCCGACTAGTCCTCGTGAACACTCGGCGTTCTCTGCACGCCGGCATCCGTTTTGCGCAAAAGCCGACCGTCTTCTAGTGCGCATCCGTATCGCGCTTGAAGCTTGAGTTAGACTCGGCGGAGCACCACGGAGTCGAATTGCATTCCAGTATCTGGAATACCGGCCTCAGCGTTTTGACCGGAGAGAAGTCGAAGATGACAACAGCCACCCACCGTGAGATCCCAAGGGGCGCGCGGACGGGCGACGACGGAGAGCGCGGTCGACCAGCCGCGGCTTCGCCAGCACCGCAAGAACGTCGACGCCGAAGGCTGCGCGGCAGCGTCGGCACGAAGCTCTGGTGGCTGGTGCTTCCCGCGGCAGCGATCTACACGTACGTGATCCTGGTTCCCACCGTGCAGGGCATCGGGTCCGCCTTCACCGACTGGTCCTTCTCCAAGCCCGCCGCAGACTTCACAGGGTTCCAGAACTTCGTGAAGATCTTCGGCGGGGAGGCCGGACCGGCCGCTCTCCGCACCCTCTTCATCGCGCTGGTCACGGTCGTTGCTCAGAACATCCTCGGTCTCGGGCTGGCGCTGCTTCTGAGCGCCAGGATCGTGGGAAGGAACGTTCTGAGAACGATCATCTTCGCGCCGATGGTTGTCTCGGCGCTGGTGGTCGGCTACCTCTTCAAATACATCTTCGGGCCCCCTGGAACGGGCGGCATGAACGTTGCCCTGCATGCGTTCGGGCTGCCGCAGGTCGACTTCCTCGGTAACCCCACATCGGCCATCTGGATCATCATCGTGACAGTGATCTGGCAGTTCACCGGCTCGACCATGATCATCTACCTGGCGGGACTACAGGGAGTGCCAGGCGAATTGATCGAGGCGGCATCCCTCGACGGAGCCGGGTATTGGAAGCGCTTCTGGTATGTCACGCGACCCCTGCTAGCTCCCGCTTTCACGATCAACCTGATGATCGGACTGATCGGCGGTCTGAAGATCTTCGACCAGATCTTCGCAATCACCGGGGGTGGGCCGGGCGGGCAGACCCAGACCATCTCCACCGAGATCTATCAGATCTTCTCCCAGTTCGGCGAATGGGGCGAGTCCGCCGCGTTCGCGCTCGTCCTGGCTGTGGCGGTCGGCGTGCTCTCGTTCATCCAGTTCACCGTTCTCCGCCGGCAGGAGCGCAAGTCATGAAAGCCCACCTCGGCAACCGCATCGGGTCGCACGTTCTCGCATACGGTGTGACGCTCGTCTTCCTGATTCCCGTGTACATCCTGGTCAACCTGGCCATCAAACGCCCGGACGACCTCACACCCGCGATCTTCCCGACGACGCGTCCGACCTTCGACAACTTCGCGACTGCCTGGACGAGTTCTCCTCTTCCGGGCTCCATCATCACCAGTCTCCTGGTGACGAGCCTGTCGTGCGTCGTTGTGCTCGCCCTCGCCACCATGGCGGCGTACCCCCTCGCGCGCTCCACTTCCCGGCTCTCGAACGCGGCCTTCTACGGATTCCTGATCGGACTGCTCCTGCCGTTCCAGTTGGCGCTCATCCCGCTGTACGTGCAGATGAAGGACCTGGGATTGCTGGGCACCATCTGGGCCCTCATCATTGTCTACGCCGGCGCGCAGATGCCGTTCTCGATCTTCTTGATCACCACGTTCGTAAGGTCGAGCGTTCCGGTGGAGTTCGAGGAGGCCGCGCAGATTGACGGCGCGAGCCCGTTCCGCACCTTCCTCTACGTCGTCGTTCCGCTGCTTCGCCCCGTGCTCGGTACCTGCTTGATCCTCAACGCTGTTGGCATCTGGAACGACTTCTTCACGCCGTTGATCTATTTGGCGGGAAGCGACCAGCAGACCATCCCGATGGCCATCTACCAGTTCGTCGGACAGTACGTCAGCAACTGGCCCCTGATCTTCGCGTCGCTGATCATCTCGATGGTGCCGGTGTTAGCGCTGTACCTGATCTTCCAGAGATACGTGATCCAAGGCTTCGCGGGCGGACTCAAGGGCTGACCGCGGAACATCGTCCGGCGCCCCTCTTGGCCGGGCCTCCCCTCACAGCACCACTTGACACAGACAAGGACAAGATCGATGAAGATCAGACATCGAGTCGTGGCGACAGCGGTCATCGCTGTTGCCGCCATCTCCCTCACCGCATGTTCGGGGGGCGGCGCTTCGAATGCGAATGCCGCCGGCAAGGTAGGAGGAACCCTGACGGCGCTCCTTCCGAGCCAGTTCAAGAGCACGTACGACAAGATCGGGGCGGCCTTCGAGAAGAAGTACCCGAGCGTGCACCTGAAATTCAACTACCAAGGCGGCGACATGAACCAGCTGGTCATGACGCAACTGCAGGCCGGTACCGCTCCCGACGTCCTGACCTCGTTTCCCGGGGGAGTCGCCACAGACAATGCGGACAACGTTCAGCCGCTGGCCGCGCAGAAGCGAATTCTGCCGTTGACCGCCAGCTGGGCCGCCAAGATCCCCGAGGTGTGGAAGAGCTCCTTCAATTACAAGGGCAAGACCTACGCTTATCCCGGAGCGCTGCAGCCGCTCGCCGCCATCTACAACAAGACCAAGCTCGACGAAATGGGCTTGAAGGTCCCGACGACGCTCGACGAGGTCTACAAGCTGTGCACCGATGCCAAGTCCAAAGGCGTCTATGCCTTCGCACAGGGCCTCGGAGACGCGGCCGCCGGGCCGCAGATGCTCTCCTTCGGGCAGAACGCGACGCTCATAGACGGACCCAACCCGGGCTTCGGCGACCAGATCGCATCCGGCAAGGCGACGTACCCCGATTCGCCCTGGGTCAAGCAGTTCGGCATCTACCAGAAGATGTTCAACCTCGGATGCTTCGGCGACGGTGCTCTTGGGCGAACCCGTGAGCAAGGTTCTACCGCCGTGGCCGCAGGCCAAGCACTCGGGATAGTGGATGTGGGCGCGGTGCTCGCATCGCTTCAGACGGCCGCCCCGAAGTCATCGTTCGTGATCGCTTCCATTCCGGCGACGAACGACGGCAAGTCCTACATCACGGCGCTGCCGGGATACGTGACGACCATCAACGCGAAGGCGAAGAATGCCGCGACTGCGCAGGCTTTCCTCGAGTTCATGGGGACGCCGGAGCAAGCCGACACGTACGCGAACGGCTACGCTTCGGTGCCCGTCATCTCCAACAATCAGTACACGGCACCGGAGTCGCTGAAGGACTTCGCGGCGCTTGTCGCCGACAAGAAGTTCGCACCGCTGGAGAGCCTTCAGTCTCAGGTGCAGTCTGCCCTCAACCAGGGAGTCCAGTCGATGCTCCTGGGCAACGACACACCGAAGAGCGTCGCCGAGAAGATGCAGGCGGCAATCACGAAGTAGGTTTCACCTAGAGGTTGGGGGTGCTGCGCAAGCGGCCCCCCGCCTTCCGGTGTCCGGACGGCTTAGGGCGTTTGCGAGAAGCCGAGCATCCCGAGACTGGCGAGCGAATCCTCGAGGCCTCAATACGTCGCTCGACCACCGCTGATGTCGTAGACGGCACCGGTTGAGAAGCTCACTGCATCCGAGCAGAGCCACGAGACGAGTGATGCGACCTCTTCAGGCCGTCCTACCCGGCGCATCGGAATGAGGCTGGTGATGTGCGCCAGCACATCGGGAGTCGTCTCGTCGTTCATCGGCGTCGCGAACACCGCTGGGGCGATGGCGTTCACGAGAACGCCAGTCGTCGCCAACTCCTTGCCCGCCGACTTCGTCAGAGCGATGACGGCGGCCTTGGACGCCGAGTAGGCGGAAAGGTTCGGGTTGCCGTCTTTTCCGGCCATGCTGGCGAAGTTGACGACGCGGCCCCAGCCGCGTTCGACCATCCCTGGAACGAATGTGCGCATCGACGCTCCGATGCCCAGAACATTGACCTCCAAGACCTGCCGCCACTCACCGCTGGTGGTCTCAAGCAGTGGCTTGTTCGGGCCGACGATCCCGGCCGAGTTGACGAGGATGTCCACCGGCCCGATGGACTCGCTCGCGGCCGCGAGCTGGCCGTCGTCAGTAACGTCGGCAAGAACATCGGCATCGCCGGCGATGTCGACGGTCACTACCCGCACGCCGTCGCACCTCAGCCGGGTTGCCGTTGCGGCGCCGAGTCCTCTGGCGCCCCCTGTCACGACAGCTGTCCTCATGAGTGTTTGCCCTTCGTCGGGACGATCTGGGTCTTCGGTCCGGCACCTGCGCCGGCGGGGCGTCGCCCGGCCAACACGGAGGCGAGGTCTTCGAGGGCAACGACCGCCGCTACGAGCGGACGCGCGTCGACGGAGCCGGTCGCGAATGCCTCGATAGCACCATCGAGCCCCTGGCTGCCTCCGAGGATGCCCACGGCGGTCACGTCTGCGAGGGCGAGTGCCCGGGTGTCGAGCATGCTCGGCGAACCGGCCAGGCCTACATAGACCACCCGCTTTCCGGGTTCGACCAAACGCACGGCTTCCGCTGGAAGCGGCGATGCATTGGACGCGTCGATCACAGCGGGCCACGCGAGGCGAGGAAGCGTGTCTTCGGTCCACACATGGTCGAACCCGAGCGAACGTGCGAACGCGAGCGAGCGCGCGCTGCGGCCAAGGAGATGCACCTCGTCGCCGTCCGCTCGAGCGAACATAGCCGCGAGCAGACCGATCGTGCCTGTGCCCAGGATCAAGACTCGTTCGCCCCGGACGAGGCCGGCGGCACGGACCGAGCGCAGGGCGTTTCCCGCAGGTTCGACGAGCGCACCGGAGGCGTCATCGACCGAATCGGGAAGGGCGTGGAGATATGCAGCCGGAAAAACGAGCCGTTCTGCGAGTGCGCCCGGCATCCCGCCGCGGATGCCCACTTCGAAGCGATCGGCGCAGACATGATGACGCCCATCGGCACACCTGGCGCAGTCCCCGCAGCCGATCATCGTGTCCCCGGTCACGCGCCGACCGAGCCAGGCGGGGTCGACCCGGTCGCCGATGGCCTCGACGACGCCCATCCACTCGTGTCCGAGCCGGATCGGGTACCGCGACTGACCATCCCTGAGGTATTGCATCTCGCCTGTGTAGAACTCGACGTCGGTGCCGCAGACACCCGCCCTGCGCACTTCGATGAGCACTTCGTCGGAACTCGGAACGGGGTCGGGGACGGTCTCGACGCCGGCCCGTCCTGCCGTGCGTACGACGAAGGCTCTCATCTCGGTCCGATCACCAGCTGGCGCTGAATGCCCAACCCGTCGATTCCGAGCTCCATCGCGTCGCCGACGTTCAACCAGATGGGAGGTGTGAAACCCATCCCCACTCCCGGTGGCGTTCCCGTGTTGATGAGGTCGCCGGGCTCGAGCACGAGGAATTGGCTGACGTAATGCACGATGAAGTACGGATCGAAGACCATCGTGGTCGTCGAACCGTTCTGTCGACGAACACCGTTCACGTCGAGCCACATAGATAGCTGCCGCACGTCGGGGACCTCATCCGGCGTGACGAGCCATGGCCCGGCAGGATTGAACGTCTCCGCTGACTTGCCTTTGAGCCACTGGCCATTCCGCTCCAGCTGGAAGGACCGCTCGCTGATGTCGTTCACGAGGGTCCAGCCGGCGATGTGATCGCGGGCATCGTCGACCGAGTCGAGGTAGCTCGTGCGCCTGCCGATCACAACGCCAAGCTCAACCTCCCAGTCAAGTTTGGTGGCTCCTCGCGGCATGCGAACGTCGTCATTTGGGCCGACGAGCGTATTCGGTGACTTGGTGAAGAGTATGGGCTCGTCTGGCACCGTCTGACCAGTCTCGGCCGCGTGGTCCGAGAAGTTCAGGCCGACGCAAATGACCTGGTGCGGACGCGCGATGGGGGCGCCGACGCGAGTGGTGCCGATCGCTGTGAGCTGCCTCTGCTTGACCCGTTCGGCGACGAGAGGGCGGAGGCTTTCGATCCCATCCCCACCGAAAAAGGCTTCATCGAAATCGGCCACGACGTCGGAGACGTCGACAACCGTGTCGGCATCCACCAGGACAGCCGGCCTCTCAGCCCCGATGTCTCCGATCCGTAGTAGTTTCACAGCGATTCCCTCTCCTCACCCAGTCAGCTTGCCGTGCGGTTTGCCGCTCCAGCACTCGCTTGCGCACTTTTGCGCAACTCAGACAACTGCGGCCCGCGCTGTTGGTTGAATTCGTTCGGTCGTCGCTATGCTAGCCAGAGGTTTCGATATGCAGATGAAGTTTCCGAAAGATGGAAAGAGGATAGTGAGATTCACGGCTGGGAATCGCGGACGCCCCGGCCGTATCCTGCTGAAACGGTGAGCGCGTCCCACTGCAGGCGCCAACCGACGTGGAGGGAAGCATGGCTCTGTCAGCGTCGATGGTGACGTTGCAAGACGTGGCGGATGCTGCCCGCGTCTCGATCTCGACGGCATCCCGGGCCCTCGCCGGCCGAGGCGACCTGAAGTCGGAGACGAGGAACGAGGTGCTCCGCGTCGCAGCCGAACTGGGCTATGACCCGTCGGGGAAAGCGCGTGGGCGCCCGGCCGCTCTCGATCTGCGACTGATCGAGCTTGTCCTTGGGACGTTCGACGACTCGTGGACCGCAGCAATCGTCTCGGGTGCCCGTAAGGCGGCGTTCGCCAACGGATACGACCTGGTTCTCACGCTGGAACGGGATGAACCGGCTGACGATTGGCCCGCGCGCGTGGCCCGGCGCAGGCCATCCGGTGTCATCCTCGGCATCATCAGACCCACTAGGAAGCAACTGCACGATCTCACGGCTGCACGCATCCCCATCGTCCTCGTCGATCCGCGTTCCGATCCGCACGGGGAGCTGGCGAGCATCGGAACGACGGATTGGCAGGGCGGCTACGACGCCGGCAGCCATCTGGCCCGGGCCGGACTGCGGCGATTCGTCATCATCACCGGCGTGCCGCACTACCGGTTCGGCAAGGCTCGGGAGGAGGGATTCCGCGCTGCGATCGCAGATGAGCTCGGTGATGCACCGGTCCAACGGATCGACTCCGGGTGGTCGAACGCCGATGTCACCAAGGAGTTCGCCGGAGCGATCAAGCGCAGCCCCGCTCCCATCGGGGTGTTCGGTTGCAATGACGAGATGGCGCTTGCCGTATACCGTGCAGCCGAGGAATTGGGACTGCGGATACCGGAGGATGTCAGCGTCATCGGCTTCAACGACGAGCCGCGTGCCGCGTCGGCCGCGCCACCCCTCACGAGCGTGAGGCAGCCGTTGGAGGCCATGGCTGCTCGCGCGGTCCTGACCGTTCGCGATTTGCGTCTGAAGCCGCGGGAAACGTTCGAACGCGTGGAGCTGCCGTCTCGGCTCGTGGTCCGGTCTTCGACGCTCCCGCTCACAGAGCGCGCGGACTAGGTGCTGGGGCGTACTTCACTCGTCGCACGATCGAGCGGGCGCCGGACGCCGAGACGCCGAGCATGCGCCCGGTGAAGCCGGCCGCCACCTCGGTGGAGAAGTAGCGGCCGTCGATCCGGGCGAGCTCGACCTGGCCGTCGACGGTGTCGACATACATGATGAGGTCGTCGGGACCGCCGTGGCCCACGGGCACAGGAGGTGACGCGGGTGGGGCGCTGCGCAGAGCGATGGTGGCCCTGCCTCCTCTCACCGCGCCGACGCCGACCTCGTGCCGGATGCCGCCGATGCAGACGATGGCTCGCACCATGTCGCCCTCGTAATCGACCCGGCACCAGTGCCTGCTGTCCAGTCGGAGAACGATCGCGCCGCTCTTCTCCACGACCGCAGAGGCGGACCAGGTGTGGTCGCGCACGCGAAAGCACAGCAGCCCGTCAGCGGCCAGGGCCACACCGCCGTCCGGCAGCGGCGTTGCCACTTCCTCGGGGGTTCCGCACGGAACGACCCACCGGTGGTTCAGCGCGCTTCCCGCAAAGGAGTCGACGAACGCCGTGTCCACAGGCGGCGGATCGAATCGTTCCTCGTCGCACACCGGCCACCCGTCTAGCCAGCTGACGCCGGCCAGGAACGTCTCTCGTCCTAATACGTGGAATCCAGGGGTGGAGCCCCTCGGCCTTGCTCCCAGGTAGACAGCGGCCCACTCGCCTCCAGGCAGCTGTAAAAGGTCGGCGTGGCCGGCATTCTGTACCGGGTGAGCGCTGCTCCTGTGCGTGAAGACAGGATTCCACGGACACGGCTCGAACGGGCCAGAGGGTGTCGGCGCCCGAGCAGCTGTCACCGCGTGTCCCCGTTCCGTTCCACCCTCGGCGAGGAGCAGGTACCAATATTCGCCGATGCGATAAAGGTGGAGCCCCTCGGGTGCGAGCATTCCGCTGCCTTGCCAGACGGGATAGTCCTCGCAGAGCAAACGGCCGGTAGCGGGGTCGAGAACCGCTTGACGGATGCCGCGGCCGACATCCACGAAGCTGAGTGCGTTCCACGTCAGATAGCACGTGCCGTCGTCATCCCACGCCAGATCCGCGTCGATTCCCAAGGCTTCAGGAACATAGACGGGTTCGCTCCACGTGCCGGCCGGATCGGTCGCCGTCACGATGAGCTGTCCACGTTCGAACTCGTTCAGATTCGTGGTGATGAACCAGAACCGCCCATCGTGGAATCGCAAGGTCGAGCCGTAGATTCCCGCGGAATCCCCGCCGCTACCGGGCCGGAACTGACTACGCCTGTCGAGGATGTGCCCCAGTTGGGTCCACGAGAGCAGATCGGTGCTGTGGAAAAGAGGTGCGCCGGGGAAGTACTCGAACGAGGAGGTCGCCAGGTAGAACTTGTTGCCGACACGACAGATCGTGGGATCCGGGAAGAACCCCGGGATGATTGGTTCGGTGGCCCCGCGTGCAAGGGCGCTCTGGAGGGCGCCCAGCGCAATTGCGCCCGCACCGGTGCTCGAGTCGGTCACGCTGCCGCTCGCCCGAAGCCGTCGCCTTCTCCGGCTGCAACTACTGGCATTTGCGCTTCCTCATCTCGCTGATGGCGACGAACACGGTCGCTGAGCCGTGACGATAGGGAGTCGTTCGCGAGCAGGCAATCGCCGTCGCCTGTATTGCGCAAGACGGGCCCGGAACGTGGTCGCCGGCTTTACATGACGAGAGAAGCGACGATACGGTGACGTCGATTACTGGATCTATCTTCCAGCTGCTGAAAAACAAGCCTCAACGACGATGTTGAAAGCGAGCGCGATGTACACGCCCCAGTTCCACACTTGGCATCTCCAACGACGCAGTCGTACTCGCAGTTGGTATCGCTGGCTCGGCCTACCTGCCGCCGCGGCCATCATCGCGGCGGTCGTTCCGGCTACCTCCGCTGCTGCCGCCGACACCTGCATTTCTCTCAACGGTGCGTGGCAGATCACCGCATCCTGTACGGATCCGAACTACACGAACCCGGTGATCACGGGCGAGTCGGACGCAACCTCGCCGGTGCCGTACCACGAGATCAGCGGAAAGTTCGGCAACTCCGCCTTCAACATCTACCTGCCGCCTCCCGCCCAGTGGAAAGGAAGGTTCTTCCAGCAGACGTACCCCCTGCAGTCGGCGGATGCGCCCTCCGATGTCGTATCGTTCGGTTCGGCGAGTGGCGGGTACACGGTCAATGTTGCGGGCAGCGGTGGATACCGGCTCGAAGCCGCGGTAGCGAAATTCGCGAAGACGGTTGCGGCGAGCTATTACCACTACTCGGGGCGCATCTACGGGTATCTGTATGGCGCGAGCGGCGGTTCATATCCGACCATCGGCGCGATGGAGAACACCACGGGTGTGTGGGATGGGGCCGTGCCGATCGTCATGGGGACCCCGACCTCCATCCCGAACAACTTCTTCATTCGTGAGTACGCCCGTTTCGTCCTCCAAGACAAGGCGCAGCAGATCGCAGGTGCGGTGCGGCCGGGCGGCTCAGGTGATCCGTACTTGGGGCTGACGAGCGTGCAGGCATCCGTGCTGCAAGAGGTGACGCGGCTCGGAGTGCCGCTGAGCGGTTGGGAAGATCCGACATACCTGCTGGGGCTGGATCAGCCGGGCGGTCTGCTCGGATTCGCCGGCACTGTCCGTGCCCTCGATCCGAACTATGCCCAGGACTTCTGGAGCAAGCCGGGCTATCTCGGAACCGAGCAGTCCGCGCTCGGGAATCTGTTCCGCGCTTCACGCGTCGTGACCGACGCGACCATTACAAAGGTCACCAAAGCTGCGGGCGGCACCGTGAGCTCTCTCGCCCTTTCGGGTGTCCCGGCCGCTGCGGCGGGCGTGCAATTCGACGTCACGATTGCGAGTGGCCAGGGAAGCCACATGCCGGTGGCGGGGATGCTGGATGGGACGACGGGAGTGTTCACACCGGGTGCGATCGACTCGGCCACGGCGGCATTGCTCCAGCCGGGAGCGACGCTGCACGTGGACGACTCGTGGTACCTCGCTTTGCTCGTGTATCACCGCTACCAAACGCCGACGGCGCTCGACTTCCACGCCTCGGACCAGTTCCGCAATCCGGACGGCAGCCCGATCTACCCGGTTCGCGCCATCAACATTGGGGCCGCCGTTGCCGGCAGCGTTTCGGGAAACGCAGCGTACTCAGGCAAGGTCAAGGGCAAGGTGATCCTCGTAGACGACCTGAACGATGTCGATGCCTACCCCTGGGATGCCTCGTGGTACAGCGAGCGTGCGAAACAGGCGCTCGGCGCTTCGTATGATGCGACCGTCCGTCTGTGGTACTTCCAAAGTGCAGACCACGTGGGGGCGGATCCAAGCCGCAACGTCTCGTACAACGGCTTCGTGCAGCAGGCACTCCGCGATCTGAGCGCGTGGGTCGAAGGGGGAGTGGCGCCAGCGGCATCCACGAAGTACGCCGTCACCCAGGATTCGCAGATCTCGGTCGGGGACAGCCCAACGCGTGGTGGCATTCAGCCCACCGTCGACCTCTCGGTCGCAGGCGGCGATCGCGTGGACGTGCGCGTCGGCCAGCCGGTGCACTTCCAGGTCAAGGCACAGGTGCCCCATGGCATGGGCGCGATCACCAAGATCGAGTGGGACTTTGCCGGTACGGGAGACTTTGCTGCCACGCCCGCACCGATCAGACCGTTCGTGGTCACGGGTGCCACCCACCGGTTCGCCAGCCCGGGCACCTACATCGTGGGGGTGCGTGTGACGGAACAACGGGAGGCCGACCCGGCGACGCCCTTCGGCCTGGTACAGAACATCGACCGGGTCCGAGTGGTCGTCCACCGGTGACAGTCCAAACGTCAATGCTTCGAATCGAGGTGAAAGATGGGCTTTGAAACCGGCGTTGTGGAACGAGGATACGAACCGGTCGCGAGTGCGTTCTATGCCACGATCGCCGACGGCGGCACGGCAGGCGCGGCGGTGTGCGTGCTCATGAATGGCCGGCTGGTGGTGTCGTTGGCGGCCGGCACCGCAGACCCCGTCACCGGTGCCCCGTTCACGACGGGCACGCTGGTGCCCGTCGCGTCGGTGACGAAGGGTCTGGCATCGGTGGTGATCGCGCGTCTGGTCGAGTCCGGCAGGCTCCCCTCCTACGACACGAAGATCGAGGATGTCTGGCCCGAGTTCGCGGCCCACGGTAAGGGCAAGATCACGATGGGAGACCTGCTTGCTCATCGTGCCGGTGTATCGGCGCCTCGTGAGGCGCTGTCGAAGGATGTCTACCTCGACTCGTTGGCGACCGCGGACGTGCTGGCGGCGCAAGAGCCGCTGTGGGCGCCGGGAACCGGGCACCAGTACCACGCGTTCACGCATGGAGCGTTGACCTCGAAGCTCGCACAGATGGCAACCGGGCGCACGCTCGGTGCGCTGTTTGCCGAGGAGGTGACCGGACCGCTTGCCGTCGACGCCTGGATCGGTCTGCCCTCCGAGCGGGACGAGAGGGTTGCAGCGCTGATCCGCGATCCTGATTCGGGCACGGAAGGCCAACCCTCGCAACCACCCGAGTTCGGCAGTCCAGGCTTTTGGGTCGATCGTGCGATGGACCTCGGGGCGGGTCTGGACCTGGTCTCTCTGCTTTCCAGCGAGGGCGGTCGACGTGCCGAGCTTCCGGGGGTGAACGGCATCGCATCCGCGGCTGCCCTGGCCACGATCTGGTCGTCAGTCGTGGTTCCCACCCGCGGCATACGGCTTTTGTCCGACGAGGCGGTGTGCGACCTGCGCCGGCCGCGGAGCGCTGGCCCGAGCGTCTTCGCGGGGCCGCCTCCGTATCAGTCCTGGGGAGCGGGAGTGATGGTCCCGTCACACTGGCAGTGGTACCTCAGCGAGACCTCGCTCGGGCACGACGGGGCGGGCGGCCAGGTGGCCTTCGCCGACCCGTACACGGGCATCGGGTTCGCGTACGTCACCAATCAGCTGGGGGACTGGGATCGCGGCAAAGCGGTCGTCGCAGCCCTGTCCCGCGCTGTCCTCTGAGTCGTCGTTGAATGGGCACAAAGCGGCCGGCGGCCGAGGTAGCGGTTGACGTTCAGGCGAGCAATTTGGCCTTTGCGGCGGCGAACTCGTCGTCGGTGAGGATGCCCTGAGTATGCATGGTCGCCAACTGTTGCAGTTGGGCCATCATGTCGTTCCCTGCGGCGGGCGCCGCGGGTTGCGGAGCCTGTTGCTGGACCGTCGGCTCCGGTTGCTGCTGTGCTTGTTGTTGCTGCTCGTATTCGGCCTGGGCCCGCTGCTGCTGATTGCGCGCGACGTTGCCGGAGACGGCAGTAGCCGTGCCGGCTACGACGGCGGTTCGAGCCGCCATTCCGATCAATCCAGGGCGTCCCACTCGTCGTAAGGGCATCGCTCCTCCTAAGAACTCGACTGAAGAATTGCTATTCGCCGGCCGGACCGGCGTTCGACTGCACGTCGCCGGCGATCACCGAGTTGACGACAGGTGCTGGGATGCGCTCGCTGTGCACGACCAAGCCGCCGGCCTGGAAGAACTTGCTGGCGAGGTCTTTCGCCCAGACGTGTTCGATCACCAGGACCGCGCCCGACGAGCCCGGGGCGAGGAGTTCCGCGACTTCCTGAACATCCTCGTCGCCTGCCAGACCACTCGCTTCGAGCTCGACGTCGCTCATCCCGATCTCGTCGCCGATCTGCTCGAGCTCGATGATTTCGACGCTGCCATCTTCGTGCCGCTCCACGAACAGCAAGTCGAGCAGACGTACGGTACCGCCTTCGACGAGGTCGAGGATGGCCTGCACAACACCTGGCGACGGTCTGTCGTTTTCGAATTGGGCGACGATCAGTTCCGCCGGTCCGTACTCGAAATCAGCCACAAGAGCCCCCGCATCGTTGCTGTCGGCATACGAGCGTGACGTTACGCGCAGTCGAGGGATTCAGCTAGACCGACTTTCTCCACCCGGCTTGGTACTGCGGGCAACATGGGTAGAGCCGTTCAGAAGCTGGCGATGCCATTGCCGAGAAGCGCGACACCGATCACAAGCAGGAGAACGGCCATCACTGCCGCATTGTTGTGCACCAACCACGTGCGAAGGGAATCGAGTGCGCCGCGGATCCTCTCTGCCGCGATGAGGTACGCAACGACGGGAATCGCGATGGAGAGCGAGGCGACGATCACGAAGATCGCAACGACGACCACGAGTTGACCAAACGGCAGTCCAGCCAGCCCGAAGGAGACGCCCGCCGCTGCTGCGAGTAAGAGATTCTTCGGGTTGACGGCGGCGAGAACGAATCCCAACCCGAAGCCTCGCCCCGCCGTCATCGAATCAATAGCGCTCATCCACTTGGGGAGAGCTTGGGATTCGCCCGCGTTCGGGCGCCTGCGCCACTGCATCACGGCGAGCAGTAGAAGGAGCAGAGCAAGAACGATCTTGATCGTGCCGACGACCGGCTTCGGCTGATCCGGATCGCCATGCGGAAGCAGCCCGGCGAGCACGGTGAAGACGACGACCGCCACCACGATTCCCAGGAGCCAGCCCAGTAGGAATGCGACGCTCGCAGCCTTCGCCTTAGGCGACAGGAGCATCAGGATCGTCGCGATGATCGGGATGGGGCTGACGGCGATCCCGAGCGCCAACGGGAGCGTGTCGCCGATTGCCGAACCCATGTTCACTTCTCCTCGGGTTGTGCGAACCGGCCGTGAGTGCGGCGTTCCTTGCTAACCGACTTGCGGAGGTCAGCCTCTGCTCGCATCAGGAGTTTCGTTTCCCGCAGATCGCCGAGGGCCGCGCGCCAAACGCGAGCCTGAGGATCCGCATCGACGAGGACCGCCCTGGCGAGGAGGGTGAGCGGGACCGCGAGAATCGCGCCGATCGGACCGAGCACGACCGCCCAGAACAGCACGGAGAAGAAGGTGAGGGTCTGGCTCAGCGCCACGGCGTTGCCGACGACCTTCGGCTGCACGATCGATTGCACCACTGCATTGACGAGTCCATAGATGACGATGATCGCGACGACGGTGCCCCAGCCGCCGGTGAGGTAGCCGAAGACCAGCGGAGGCACGATGGCGATGAAGTAGCCGACATTCGGGATGAAGCTGCACAAGAACGAGAGGATGGCCCACAGCAGCGCGGCCGGGACGCCCAGGAGCGCCAAGGCGACGCCGTTCAGGACCCCCTGCACGATGCCGAGACCCGTGGTGACGACCATGTAACGGCGAACGCTGCGTGCGAATGCCGAGACCGCATACACGAGATTCGGCTTCGTCGGCTCGAGCTGCCGTAGCAGCGTGGGTGTGTAAGCAGCATCGGCTGGCATCAGGATGAGCATCGTCAGAACGACTACGCCTAGGGCAACGAGTCCGAAGGCGCCGCCGAGCAGCCCGGTGAAGAAGCCGATGAACTTCGTAGGGTCGAAGGTGGCTGCCGCAGCCTTGACCTGATCGGGCCCGATGCCGACACTTTCCAGCCACGAGGCGAGGTTCGCCCGCAGCTGTTCGAACTGCGCCTCGTAGTGGGGCAGCATCGAGACGAACTGGGCCGACGCCACGATGAGGAGGCCCACGAAGCCTGCGAGAAGAGCGAAGGTCGTGATGGCGACGGCGCCGGTCGCCACTCCATCCGGCACGCGGTGCCGGATCAGCCAGACTCGAACGGGTTGCGCGCAGATCGTGAGCACGAGCGCGAGCAGCGTCGGCGCGAGGATGTTGCCGATGGCATGCATTCCGAACGCGATCAGCACGGCGCTCGCAAGACCGAGCAGGATGCGCACGCCACGACCGGCGGCCACTCGGCTTTCCTGACTCTGATCGGGCTCGGCGGGCGGTGTCGGCTCCGGGCGTCGCCGCCGGAATGGCCACCAGCCGCTGAGGTCGGCCACGGGCGTCACCGAACCCGCGCCGTCATGCCGCGGGTGCTGCCGGTGCCACGTGCGCTCCGTTCGCCGCCTGGTGGCCGAGAGCAACACTCTTCAGGTGCGCGAACTCCTCGGGCGTTATGGCGCCGGCATCGAGCAGTGCTTTGGCCTTGGCGATCTCGTCGGTCGGACTCGAGGACGCGACCTCGCGAATGTACGAGTCGGTGGCCCGCTGAACCTGCCTCGCCTCCTTCTGGCTTCGCTCAGCCATTCCGGGCCCTCGTGCGATCAGGTAGACGAGGGCGGTGAGAAATGGCACGAAGACAAGGAAGATGACCCATAGTGCCTTCCACCAGCCGTTCAACTTGCCATCGCGGAACAGGTCTCCGATGATCGCGAACAAGGCGAACAGATACGAGATCAGCGCAAAACTCCAGAAGAAGAGCCAGATCACGCTCCAGAAGTTGCTCCAGTCCATGGTGGACCCCCTTTGTCCCGCCTCGTCGATGAGGCTTGGACGATTGGAGCGTACGTCCACCTGGCGCACAGTGTCTAGCAAACCTTGTCGTCTGGATAAGGGTCGGGTACTGACGAATACCGCTGGCCATCGCCTGTTTCGGGAAATGCCGGCGACATTAGCGAGCGCACTTTCGTCGCATGAAAGCCGCTCCACTGTGCATTTCGGGCATCTGACGGTTTGATCAGACGGCACACCTGCCGGGTCGGCATGGCTCAAAGACGTGTAAGGCCGTTTCCGGTGATTACTGCGCCGATTGCAATCGCAACGATGACCGCGACAGCACGACTGTGACGCAGCAACCATTTCTCGGCGGATTCAAGCTGGAAGCGCGCTTTCACTGGCCGTAGAACGGCGAAGATTGCCGGCCCCGCCACTGTGCTTGCGCCGATGATCAGGTAGATGGCGATGACAACGACGCCAGTCGAGGGAGTCAATTGCAGTGTGCTGATCGCGAGACCGGCTGCCGCGGCCAGGAGGATCGACTTCGGTCTCGCGTTGAGCGCGAGCCCGAGTCCGAACGCCGGAAGCGGCTTCAACCTGCCGAGCCCACGCATCCAACTAGGCAACTCCTCACGTGGAGCGGTTCGTCGTCTGCGCGTCGTGCCGACCACTGCCGCATACACGACAAGGGCGATACCGACAGTGACCTGGAGCATTGCGACCAGCGGATTCGACTGGAGGGTCCTGTCCGGCATCGCCTGCGCGCCCAGCGCGAAGAGCGCTGTTATGACGAGCAGCCCCGTGACATACCCAGACACGAAAAGTGCGGGGACGACGGCTCGCGGAGCTTCGAGGATTATGACAAGAACCGTCAAGATCGGAACGGAACTCAAAGCCACAGCGAGGGCGATCGACACCAGCTGCGCGATGACCGTCGCCATGACCATCCTTCCCACCATCAAGCATGCGGCACGGGGAGACGCTCTTGGACGGCGCCGAAGCTCGGTGATGCGTGCATTGGCGGCCCTTACCCGACCGAATCCGCGAAACACTCCTGCGGTCTGGCACGAGGGCGCCGGGGAGTCGATGTGGATCGAGTTTATTGCGGGATCAGAAGGCGGACGAGGAACGCGATCTTTCACTGCGCGACGGGCGGCGCGAGTCGAAACGGGTCTCTCGGCCGGTCGTTCCGGACACGAGAACTCGTCTCAACCGCGGAAGACCGCGAGTGCCTCTCGCGCGGCGTAGAACACGATCACGAGCCCGGCGAGGGGATCTGCCCACCACCACCCGAGAAGGTAGTCCAGCAGAATGCCGACGAGCACGCTCGTCGCGAGGATGCCGTCGATCATGGTGACCTTGCCCTCGGTGACCAGCACCGGGTTGATCAGCTTGCGCCCGACTCGCGTCTTTCCAAACGCAAGCGCGAACATGGCGACGGCGGTCAGCGCCGTCCATCCGATGCCGCCGAGCAAAGGGGTCGCGTGGTGGCCGGAGATCAGTGCCGTCGCCGACTGGACGAGCAGGTATGCGGCAAGCGCGACGAATGCCCAGCCGATGAGCCGAAGTCCCAGGCGCTGTCGCTCTTCGCCGGTTCCCGTGAGTTCCCAGATGACGACGATGCTCGCGCCGATCTCGATCACCGAGTCCAGACCGAAGCCGAGCAGGGCAACCGACGAGCTTGCGGCGGCCAAAAACGCGAGCAGCACGACGCCCACCACGTTCCAGGCGAGGGTCACCGCCTCGAGAGCGAGGCCGGCGCGGCGCAGGCTCGAGGCATCTGCAGCGGGCATTGCGTCGGCATCCACCCGCGGAGCATAACCGTTCGGGGCCGCCGGGTCCCGGCTCCCGTGACGCGATGTCAGTGGAACGGGCAGCGGGATGCCGCTCCGGCCGCACACACTCGCCCACCAGAGGCGGGTTTGGTTGGCAGCCGCCGACGGTTCACCTTGAGACCCTTCTCCACGATGGTCAGGCGTGGATCGCTGAGCGTCGCGATGGCCGAGGCCAGCCCGGCGATTGCGAGCTTCTCACCGGGGCAGCGGTGGCCATCCGCCACGCTTGCGCCGCCGTGCGGTATGAACGCCCGAAGGTCTTCGTAGTCCTCGACACCGACGAATCGCTCCGGGTCGAACTCTTCCGGACGCTCCCATGAACGTTCGTCGGTGTTCGTTCCGAGGATGTCGAGCACGACGCGGCCGCCCGCTGCCAGCTTCTGTCCGTCGAGCTCGACGTCCGCGACTGCCCAGCCGGGCAGCATGGGCACGAAAGGCGCAGTTCGCCGGATCTCCTGGGCGAACGCTGTAGCCAGCGGACCACCGGTCAGTCGCCCGCGCTCGACCGTCTCCGCTGCGATGCGAGCACGCCATCCCGGTCCGTCGTGCAGCTCTTTGGCTGCGAAAGCGACGAAGCGAGCGACGGCGATCATCGGACGGATGCTGTTCTGCAGCTCGACTCCCGCGAGTCGTGCAGGCAGCAGGTCGCCTCTTCTATCGCGGTGCCAAGCCCACGCGGCCAGCGCCGTGCCCTCGTCTCCTGTGAGAGTTCCGGCGCGCACTGCCTCGACGAGGCGCTGCGCATGACGGTCCGACCACAGACGGTTCGCGGAGGCCAGGAGATACTCCGGTGAGTAGGGGACGCCGAAGCCATCGACGATCTGCGCGAGCCGCCGCGCCCATCGCGTCTTCGCGCTCCGCGTTCCTGGCAGTCCGGCCCAGCTCATGCTCGCACGGCCGAACGCGCCCACGGCGGCATCGTAGGCCGAGCGCCGCCCGCCGGCCAGCCACGCATCGAGTTCGCGCCGCCATTCCTGCTCGAGCAGCGGGGCCATCCTCTCGACCTGTGCACCCTCGTATGCGACCTCGACGAAGGTGGCTTTGCGGTGACGGTGCTCCGCGCCGTCGAGGCTGTGCACCGAGCCTGTGCCGAAGAGCGTCTTCTGCACAATGGCGGGCATCGCGCCGTGACGGGCGATGTGGCCTTCGTCGTAGAAGAGGGATACTCCCTCCGTGCCGCGAACGAGCAGGGCGTCGTCGCCCAGAAGTCGCATGGGCACGGAACGCGCTCCCGCACGAGCTCGGCGCCAGATGTGGGCGCCGAAGTCGTAGCCGTGCGTGAGGAGTGCGACGGAGTCGGCGCGCAGAATCCTCCCCATCACACGACGACCCAGAGCAGCAGAACGAAGATGAGACCGAGGACGGAGATGATGGTCTCCATCACCGACCAGGTCTTGATGGTCTGCCCCACGGTGAGTCCGAAGTACTCCTTCACGAGCCAGAAGCCGGCGTCGTTCACGTGTGAGAAGAACAGGGAGCCAGCCCCGATCGCGAGTACCACGAGCGCGAGTTGAGCGGGGGAGAGGTGTGTGGCCAGCGGCGCCACGATGCCGGCGGCGGTGACCGTCGCGACGGTCGCCGAACCGGTTGCCAGCCGGATGAGCACCGCGACCATCCAGGCGAGCACGATGATCGAGAGGTTCGTTGCGACGGCGATCTTGGCGATCGCGGTTCCCGTTCCGCCGTCGACCAGAACCTGCTTGAATCCGCCGCCCGCGCCCACGATGAGCATCACGCCGACGATCGGCAGCAGGCTGGCGCCGATCTTCTTTGTCAGGGTGGGCAGGGAGAATCCCACGGTCGTGCCGAAGGTGACCATGGCCAGCAGGACCGCGATCAGCAAGGCCGTGACAGGGTCGCCGATGAAGTCGAGCACGTTGCGCGTCGGGGAGCCGGCAGGAAGCCAGATGTCCGAGGCGGCCTTCGCCAGCATCAGCACAACAGGCGAAAGGATCGTGACCAGCGTCCAGGCGAAGCTCGGCGTGCGGGTGGCGTCCGGATCCTGAGCACGGCGCTCGCCACCGGTGTCGCTGGCACGGGTGCCGGTGTCGGCATCGACGACGCGGGCGCGCCCTGGCAGTGATGTTGTTCCGCCGGCGTTCTCCGTGCCCTCGCGACGGCCGACGGCTTCGCCGCGCACGCCGGCCGTGACGGCGAGCGCTGCACCCGCAGCCTCCACCGGCACCCAGCGTGCAGCAAGGCGGCCGAACAGAGGACCTGCAATGACGACGACGGGTATCGCGATCAGCAGGCCGAACGCCAACGTGACGCCGACGTTGGCGCGAAGCACCGCGATCGCGGCGAGGGGGCCGGGGTGCGGAGGGATGAACCCGTGCAGCACGGAGAGCCCGGCCAGAGCCGGGATGCCCAGAAGCATCGCCTTGCTCCTGGCCCGCCGCACGGCGAGCATGACGACGGGAATGAGCAGCACAAGGCCGATCTCGAAGAACATCGGAATGCCGATGATCCCCGCGATGAGTGCCATCTTCCACGGCAGCGTGGCCGGACGACCGCGAAGCAAGGTGTCGACCACACGATCGGCGCCGCCGGAGTCAGCAAGGAGCTTGCCGAGCATGGCACCCAGCGCTATCAGCACCCCGACGTAGCCGAGCACGCCCCCGACGCCGGTCTCGTACGAAGTAGTCACCTTCGCGATCGGTATGCCGGATGCCAGCCCGACGAACAGAGCTGCGATGGTCAAGGCGAGGAAGGCGTGGAACTTCGCCAAGACGATGAGCACGACGACGATCGCGATTCCGATCGCCGCTACGACGATCACCAGGGTGTCGTGTCCGCTCCACGGTTGCTGTGCCGCGTTCGAGGTGGCGGCTGCGGCCGACCTCATCAGCGTCGGGTTCTGCTCGAGAATCCCCATCGTGTCCTCCTCGTCCGTGCACCCGTTGACCAGCGCTCGTTGGGCGCGATGCGGTGCACCCCCGAGAGTTACACCTGGCACCATTTCGAGACAACGGGTGGCGATGTGGCGCCTGACGTGACAAAGGCCGGCCCTCATGTCGGCAGAGTGGGACGGTCCCGGCGCTTCTCGCCCTCGCCCGGCTACGAGTTCACGCGGATGACCTCCTGCTGGTACGGCGAGATCACATCACGGCTGATGCGGCAGTCCAGCAGCAGGAATGGTCGCTCGTGCGGCGGTGCGGCCGCCCAGGTTCTCAGCCGTTCAAGGTCGTCGATCGTGCGCACAACCACGCCCTCGGCGCCGACCGCACGCGCCAAGGCGGCGAAGTCCACCTCGGGGATGAGCATCGGCCCCCGCGCCAGACCCATGAGCCCGTAGAGGTTCACCTCGGCGCCGTAGGCCGCATCGTTCCAGACCACCGCCATACCGCGTCCTGCCGCGACGCGCACGGCCGTCTCCAGGTCGGCAAGGGCCATCAGCCCGCCGCCGTCACCCGTGGTGAGCACGACGGTGGAGTGCGGCCTGGCAAGAGCGGCGCCGGCGACAGACGGCATCCCCAGTCCGATCGCCTGGAAGGCCGTGCCGACCATGATCATGCGGTCGGGCGATGCCACGGGCCAGTACATGTTCGCCCATCCGATGAAATGACCGCCGTCGGAGACGACGACGCGGTCTGGCGGCAGCAGCTCGCCGATGCGCTTTGCAACGCTTCGGGGATCGAGGCGGCCGTCTGCGGCGAGGGCGTCGCCCTCGGGCCTCGTGGTCAGCGCCGCCGCATCGATGGACTCTCGCCATCGGCTCGGGGCCGCGCCCAGCTGCTTCAGCGCAACGACGAGTTCGCCGGCCACGATGCGAGCGTCGCCCCTGATGAATCCTCCAACGTGCGGATGCGTCGCCGCCTCGGCAGTGTCGACCTGTACCACCTGCGTGCCCGGCGCGAAGAGCTGGCCGAAGCGCATGGTGAACTGATTGAGGGATGCCCCGAACACGACGGCGACGTCGGCCTGCCTGACGAGCTCCATGGCTCCGTCGGCACCGAATCCGCCGGTCACGCCCAGGTCGTATCGACTATCGGCGAAGATCCCGCGTCCCAGAGCAGTGGAGGCCGTGACCGCGCCGGTCGCCTCTGCCAGTCGCCCGAGAGCCTCGGCCGCAGAGGCGAGCCAGGCGCCGCGGCCCGCGAGCAGGAAGGGGCGCTCGGAGGCCGCCAACGTGCGGGCGAGTCGGGCGATCTGACCGCGCGAGAAGTCGTCGCGCGGTGCGAGAGGCGGTGGCAGCTGGGGCCGAGGAGCCTGGGGAACCGGGCCGGCGTCCAGGCGGGCGACGTCGTACGGGATGGCGAGCACCGTTGGCACGTTGTAGGCAAGCGCATGCTCGACCGCGATAGCCGTCGTAGCCGCGGCATCCGCCCTGCCGACCGTGTACGTGCGCGCTCCCACGGCTGCCGCCATCCCGATCTGATCCACGCCCCATGGGCGCGGACCCGATGTCGGCTCGTCTCCCACCACGAGGATGAGCGGCACATGCGCCTGCACCGCCTCGGCGAGTGCGGTGACCGTGTTCGTGAATCCGGCGCCGTATGTTGCAGTCGCGGCCGCGATGCGGCCGGAAGCGCGGAAGTGGGCATCCGCCGCCACAACGGCGCCAGCCTCGTGTCGCATCGGCGTGTAGCGCGCGAGGGTCTCCCGCTCGAGTGCGTCGAGAAAGTAGGCGTTGCCGTTGCCCATGACACCGAAGACGTTGTCGAGGTGCGAGGCAAGCGTGATAGCGACATGGGCTGAGACGGATGGCATGGCGAAGCCTTTCGAGACGGAACGGATGCTGAACTTCCGTGTGTGTCTCGCCCACCATCGGTGCGGCGGCTGCGTGCCCCTTTTTCGAGCACCGGTTGCCTAGGGCGAAGTGCTCGCCGTGAACCGGACGAGAACGAGAATAGCTGGCCACGGCGGAGGCACGATCCTGGGTAGCCGTGGTGGACGGGCATCCAGCCGACCCGTGGTCTGCTCGTGCCACATCTGACAAGCTGAGTGAGAGCCTCGAGCGCGGGAGTGTGGATGTCTGACGGCGAAACCGATCGGAACGGACGGCTGGTGCTCATCCGGCACGGCGAGACGCCATGGAGCCGCGTCGGCAGGCACACCGGCGTTACCGACCTCACCCTCACTGAGCGCGGAGAGCAGCAGGCGCGCGACCAGGGATCCATGCTGAGAGGGCACCGGTTCGCCATGGTGCTGTGCAGCCCACGCGCTCGGTCAAGACGCACGTCTGCACTCGCCGGGTATGCGCATCCAACGCTCGACGACGACCTCGTCGAATGGGACTACGGCGGGTACGAGGGCATCACGACCCCGCAGATCGTGGCCTCACGCGGTGGTAAGCCGTGGGATCTCTGGCACGACGGCGTGATCCCGGGTGAAACACCCGGCGAGACCGCCGAGCAGGTGCAGACGCGAGCACAGCGGGTCATCGACAAATGCATCGAATGCCTGCAGAGCGGCGAGGATGTGCTGCTTGTCTCGCACGGCCACTTTCTGCGCATGCTCGCGGTGACGTGGGCCGGTCTGCCCGTGGAGGCAGGAGCGGTCATCCGGCTCGACACGGGAAGCGTCTGCGAGCTCGGCTACGAGCATGAGCGACAGGCCGTTCTGCGCTGGAACTGCCCGCCCGATCCTCGCACGGATTTCAGCTGATCGGTCTGAGATGCCGGTCGCGGTGGACGCTCGTCAACTGACCGCTCGATCGTCCTCGGCGTCGAACAGCGGCACGGTGAGCACCTGCTCGATGCGTCGTCGTACGACGGCCGGCATATCGACGGAGTCCGGGTCGAGCAGCCACTGCACCTGAAGGCCGTCCATCAGGGCGGTCAGTTCGATGGCGGTGTCGTCGACGTCGACGCCGTCGGCGAGATATCCGGCGTCTCTGGCGCGGCCAAGGGCCGTCGCCGTTCCCTTGCGGATGCGCTCGTATCGAGCGACGAAGTACTCGTGCGCCGGGTGCGTCGGGGCGCCGGCCTCGGCGGACAGAACCGCGTAGAGCCCGATGATGCCAGGTACGGCGGTGTTGTGCGTGGCCAGATCGACCATGCCGCGAAGGATGCCCAAACCGTCGGTTCCCGCCGATCCGTTACGTCTGAATCGCTCGAGGTCTTCCCGGTCACGGGTTTCGAGCACCGCCTCCAGCAGTGACTCCTTCGTTGGGAAATGGTGTGAGAGGCCCGCGCGTGAGATGTCGCATTCGGCCGCGATCTCGAGCATGGTCGCGCCGTGAAAGCCGACGCGTCCGAAGAGCGACGTGGCGACGGCGATGATCTTCTCGCGGCGCGCACGGCCGCTGGCGTAACCCTGTTCAACGGATGGCATCCCCATCATTCTGCCCTCGCATCGCGGCGGGCCGGCGTCCATTCGGTACAAAACCGGCACATTTGCAGAATTTGTTCATAAAACCGGCAGACATGCCGGTTTCTCGTGCTAGCGTGCGTGTGATCGGCGGAGCACTCCCGTCGTTCCGGCTCGCTCGATGACGACGGCCGGCGAACCCGATACCAAGGATCTGATTGACAATGACGTCCGAGAAATCGATCGACCCAGCACCTCCCATGACCGAGGGAACGTTCATCGCGGTTGCGGACGGGAGTGACGATCCGCCCGCTCCCATCAAGGGCGTGGGCCGGCTGCTGGGCTGGATAATCCCAGCGAACTTCGCGATCTTCCTCATCTGGGGTGCGGTGCCAGGCATCCTTCTGCCACAGCAGATCACCGTGCTCGATCCGGCGGCGAAGGTCGGCAACCTTGCGCTCGTCGCGACGATCGGCGCGTTCGCCGCGATGATCGCGCAGCCGATCGCCGGTCAGATATCGGACCGCACACGCTCGAGGTTCGGACGCCGCGCTCCCTGGATCGTGCTCGGTGCCCTTGCAGGTGGGCTGTCTCTCGTCGGCCTGGCTTTCGCCGGCTCGTTCTGGGGCATCCTGATCGCCTGGCTGCTCGTGCAGATCACGTACAACTTCGCCCAGGGACCGCTCAGTGCGGTGCTACCCGACCGGGTGCCCCTCAAGCGTCGCGGAACGTTCTCTGCGCTGTCCGGCATCGGACTGATGGTCGGTGCGCTCGGCGGGCAGATCATCGGCGCGTTGTTCTTCAACAGCATCGCGGTCGGCTACGTGGTCTTCGCCGTCTTCGCCCTCGTCGTGCTCACGCTGTTCTGCGTCTTCAACCCCGACTACCCGAGTGAGAAGGCGCCGCTGGAGCCGTTCAAGCTGGCCGACTTCCTGCGCACGTTCTGGGTGAATCCGGTCAAGTACCCGGACTTCTTCTGGGCCTTCACCGGTCGGTTGCTGCTCTACACGGGATACTTCGGGATCACCGGCTTCCAGCTGTTCATCCTCACCGACTACCTGCACGTGAAGGCGCCGCAGAACGTCATTCCGCTGCTGGGCATCGTGAGCATCCTCGGCACGGTGATCATGACGGTGGTGGCCGGCCCCCTTTCCGACCGGCTCGGCAGGCGGAAGCCGTTCGTGTTCGGCTCCTCGGTCCTCGTCGCCATCGCGCTCGTGCTGCCCTGGGTCTGGCCGTCGTTCACCGCATGGCTGGTCATGACGTTCATCATGGGCTTCGGCTTCGGCGCGTTCCAGGCCGTCGACACGGCTCTGATGAGCCAGGTGCTCCCCTCGGCGAAGTCGTTTGCGAAGGACCTCGGGGTGGTCAACATCGCCGCCACCCTGCCCCAGACGCTGGCCCCTGGCGTTGCCGGAGCCATCGTGCTCGCGTTCCACGGATATGCCGCGCTGTTCCCGGTCGGCATCGTTCTGAGCATCCTCGGGGCAGTGTGCGTCTGGTTCATCAAGTCCAGCAAATGACGAAGCAGCTCGAGCACAAGCAGTTCCAGGCACGAATCAAGGAGTGATGTGACCGACACCGAAACTCGCGTCGAGGCGCGGTTCCCCTACCAGGACCAGGCACTGTCGATCGACCAGCGGGTCGAAGACCTGCTGGCCCGCATGGAGCTCGCCGACAAGGCAGGCATGCTGTTCCACACGATGGTCTCGTTCGGCGATCCCGCGGCCGCCAACCCCACTTTCGGGCTGCCGTCCGCGGTGGCGATGGTGCGCAACCGGCGGATGAACCACTTCAACCTGCTCGGCGCCGCGCCAGGCGGACGGGAATTCGCTGCGTGGCACAACGCGATGCAGAGGCTCGCGCTCGAAGCCCCGCTCGGCATCCCGATCACCTTCTCCACGGATCCCCGCCACGCGTTCAACGACAATCCGCTCACCTCGATGCTGGCCGGTCCGTTCTCGCAGTGGCCAGAGACCCTCGGCTTCGCGGCGATCGGTTCGCCCGATCGCCTGGAGCGGTTCGCCGACATCGCCAGGCAGGAGTATCTGGCAGTGGGCCTGCGGGTTGCGCTGCATCCTCAGATCGATCTCGCGACCGAGCCGCGCTGGCCACGCGTCAGCGGAACCTTCGGAGAAGACGCCGACCTGACATCGCGTCTCGTCGTCGGGTACATCCGCGGCTTCCAGGGCGACGCGCTTGGATCCGACTCCGTGGCCACCATGGTGAAGCACTTCCCGGGCGGCGGCCCCCAGAAGGATGGCGAAGATCCACACTTCGAATGGGGTCGCGAACAGATCTATCCAGGTGGCGCACAGGACTACCACCTCAAGCCCTTCCTCGCGGCCATCGCAGCCGGCGCAAGCCAGATCATGCCCTACTACGGGATGCCGGTCGGCACCCAATGGGAGGAGGTCGGCTTCGGCTTCAACAAGAGCGTCATCACCGAGCTGCTGCGTGAGAAGCTCGGCTTCGACGGCATCGTCTGCACGGACTGGGGTCTGCTCACCGACGTCTCGATCATGGGCGCGGACATGCCGGCACGCGCGTGGGGCGTCGAGCAGCTGAGCAGGCCCGAGCGCATGGTGAAAGCTCTGGACGCCGGGATCGACCAGTTCGGCGGTGAGCTGTGCACGGACGTTCTGCTCGACCTGGTGGCGGAGGGGAGCGTCACCGAGGAACGGATGGACGTCTCGGTGCGGCGCCTGCTGCGCGAGAAGTTCCGCCTCGGACTCTTCGACTCGCCCTACGCGGACGAGGACCACGCAGAGGCCGTGGTCGGCAGGGCGGACTTCGTCGCTGAGGGCCTCGCCGCGCAAGGCGACTCGCTCACACTGCTCACCAACAGCGACTCGATGTTGCCGCTCACCAGGGGCATCAAGGTCTACGCGGAGGGAGTGCAGGCCGGCGAACTGGCCGAGTACGCAACGGTGGTCGCGTCGCCCGATGACGCGGACGCCGCGATCCTACGGGTCAAAGCGCCCTACGAGACGGGCCGTGGCGGATTCGCTGCGCTCTTCCACTCCGGATCGCTCGAGTTCCCCGCCGACGAGTTGGAACGCCTCACGGTGATCGCCCGCGCCGTCCCGACGGTCATCGACATCTACCTGGACCGGCCGGCGGTGCTCGGCGGACTCGAGACTGCGGCACGAGCGATCGTGGCCGACTACGGGGCATCGGATGCCGCCGTGCTGCCCGTGCTGTTCGGCGAGCGCTCCCCGCAGGGTTCGTTGCCCTTCGACCTGCCCAGATCGATGGATGCCGTGATCGCCAGCCGTTCGGACGTCGCGTTCGACACCGAAGACCCGGTGTTCCGGTTCGGCCATGGACTCCGCTACTGAGCCGTCAGTGCTTGGCTTGCGACTGATGCTCCTTCGCGGCCGCTATCGCCTCATGGAACGGCCTGCGGGGTGACATGGCTGCCGACGTCGAGGTGAGATCCCTGCGAGCCAGTGCGTTCGCCAACCATCCTGTCGCCAGACGAATTCGCCTGCTCATGCTCGGAATGGCCATGGCGTGGTATGCCTTGTCGACGACCCACGCCGGCCAGCCCCTGAGCTTGATCCCTTTGATCACGGCGGCGCCCTGGTGACGCCCGTAGCTCGCCAGCGTGCCGAGGGATTGGTGCCGGTACGGCAAGGCAGGCTCGTTCAGCTGCGCCCCGAGCAGGTTCTGCGCGAGGAGCTTCGCCTGCCGCAGCGCGTTCTGCGCATTGGGCGGGTAATAGCTGGGCTTTGAACCGGAATTGGGCTGTGGCACCTGCGCGTTGTCGCCGAGCGCCCACGCTCCTTTCACGACCGTGCCGTCGTCGCGCGTGACCTGGAGGCACTCGTTGGCCAGCACGTGGCCCTTCGGGCCGGTGGGAACGCCGAGCCGACCCAGCAGCGGGTTCGGTGTGACGCCCGCCGACCACACGATCGTGTCGGCAGGATGCCTGCTGCCGTCGCTGAGTTGCACTATGCCGTCTTCGCACGATTGCAGCTCGGTCTTCAGCAGCACGCGGATGCCGCGCTGCCTGAGCGTCTTCAGCGTCCACTGCGAGAGCTCCGGGCCGACCTCGACGGCGATGCGATCCGCGACCTCCACGAGGAGCCAGGTCATGTGCCTGCCGCGTAACGAGGGGAAGGCGGCGAACTCGTGGCGTGCCAGTTCATACAGTTCGGCGATCGCCTCCACGCCCGTGTAGCCGCCGCCGATGAAGACGAAGGTGAGTGCGCGTTCTCGTTCGGCGGCATCCCTCGTGGCTGCCGCGTACCGGATGCGATCGAGCACGTGGTTGCGCAGGAACACGGCTTCCTCGAGCGTGCCGAACCCCACCGCGTTGTCCTCCAACCCGGGAATGGGGAGGGCCTTCGTGATGGAGCCGAGAGCGAAGACGACATGGTCGTACGACAGCGGTCGCTCCACGCCGTCTTCGGCACGCACTACGGCCGTGTGCGCATCGAGATCGACCGCCAGCGCATCGCCAGGGATGATCCTGACGTGCTTAAGGGAGTCCTGAAGCGTCACGGTCGCGTCGCGCGGCTGCGTCTCTCCGCCGGCGACCTCGGGCAGCAGGGGTTTGTATGTGAGGTAGGGGAGCGGCTCGACGAGGGTGACGCGTACGCGCCCTGCTTTGACGCCGCCGCGGAGCCCGCGGGCGAGATTGAAGCCCGCGTAGCCGCCGCCAAGGATGAGGATGTGCTCCTGACTGGTCATGGTTCCGGCCTCCTTCTGACGGATGAACCTCGATCCCATTCGTACCTAGCGAATGGGGACACCTAACGGACGGGGACGGTGTCGGTCGACATCGGTTCGGTGGAGTTCGACGACGAGGCGATCGACATGGGGGCATCGCTCGTCGCAGCTTCTTCGGCGAGCAGGTGGAAGCCGCTGCGCACGAGCGCGAAGTGACTGAACGCCTGCGGCGTGTTGCCTAGCTGCCGATTGTGTTTCGTGTCCCATTCCTCGCTGAGCAGGCCGACGTCGTTGCGCAGCGTGAGGAGTCGTTCGAACAGCTGCCCGGCCTCGTCGCGGCGTCCGGCGCTGATGAGTGCGTCGACCATCCAGAACGAGCAGGCCAGAAAGACGCCCTCACCTCCTGGAAGGCCGTCATCGGCAGCCTGGGGGCGGTACCGGAGCACGAAGCCGTCTTCCGTGAGCTCGCGCTGGATCGCCTCGATCGTTCCGATCACCCTGGGGTCGTCGCCCGGGAGGAAGCCGACGCGCGGAATCTGCAGCAGCGCGGCATCCAATTCCGTGCTTCCGTACGACTGCACGAACGTGTTCCGCTGCGCGTCGTAGCCGTGTTTGAGGATGTCGGCCCGCACCTGCTCGCGCAACTGCTTCCAGCTGTCGACAGGACCGTTGAAGCCGTAGCGTTCAGCGGCACGCACCATGCGGTCCGCCGCCACCCACACCATGAGCTTCGAATGCGTGAAGTGCCTTCTTGGGCCCCTCATCTCCCAGAGTCCGTTGTCGGGTTCCTTCCAGATCTTGGCGGCATGGGCGATGAGCGCGCACTGCAGACTCCAGGATGCGTCCTTGCCGTTGTGCAGCGCGGCGCGCGTGAGAGCGAGGCCGTCGAGCACCTCGCCCCAGACGTCCAGTTGCAGCTGATCGGCCGCTGCATTGCCAACGCGAACCGGTTTCGAGTCGGCGTAGCCGGGCAGCCAGTCAAGGGTGTCTTCGGGAAGCCTTCGGCGCCCGTTCAAGCCGTACATGATCTGCAGTTTCGACGGATCGCCTGCGACGGCCCGCACGAGCCAGTCTCGCCACGCAGTCGCTTCGCTGGTGTAGCCCGCGGTCAGAAGAGACTGCAGGGCGAGCGTGGCGTCGCGAAGCCAGCAGTACCGGTAATCCCAGTTGCGCGGTCCCCCGAGCTGTTCGGGCAGCGACGTCGTGGCAGCCGCCACGATTCCGCCGGTCGGAACGTAGGTGAGGGCCTTCAACGTGATCAGCGACCGCTGAATCGCGTCGCGGTGCGGCCCATGTGCCCTGCTCGAGCGCGACCACTTCTTCCAGAACGCCTCCGTCGAGTCCAGGGTGTCGATGGCGTCGGCAGGCGTCGGCGCCGGCATGTGGCTCGGGTACCACGTCATGACGAACGGGATGCGTTCACCCTCGTCGATCGTGAACTCGCTCACGGTGCGCATGTCGCGACCGGCCAGCGGGGCCGGGCTGCTCACGAGCACGGCGTCCGGCCCCCCGATCGCGCGGATGCCTCGCTCGTTGCGGGTGACCCACGGCATGACGTGGCCGTAGTCGAACCGCAGGGCAAGGTTTGACTCCATGCGAACCGTGCCGCTCAGACCCTCGACGATGCGCACCAGATCGGCCGCCTCGTCACGCACCGGCATGAAGTCGGTCACCCGGACCCTGCCCGTGTCGGTGTCCCACTCGGTTTCGAGGATCAACGTGTCTGGCCGATACCTCCTGCTGGTGCACCGCGTCGCACCCGTCGGGGAGATGCGCCACATGCCGTTGTCTTCGGTGCCGAGCAGCTTCGCGAAGCATGCGGGCGAGTCGAATCGCGGCAGGCAGAGCCAGTCGATCGAACCGTCGACGCTCACGAGGGCTGCGGTGTGCAGGTCACCGACGATCGCATAGTCCTCGATGGCCGGCACGGTCACAGACCCACGCTCGACTGCATGATTCCGCCGTCGACGAAGACCGTCGTCGCCGTCACGTACCTCGCGGCATCCGATGCGAGGAAGAGCACGGCATCGCCGATCTCCGCAGGCTCGGCAACCTTTCCGAGCGGGATGGCTTGCTCGAGCTTCTTCTTCTGTTCCGGATCCTCGAGCGTCTCCGTGTTGATCGGGGTCGCCACCGCACCGGGTGCGACGTTCACGACGCGGATGTTCTGGGGGCCGAGCTCCACGCCTGCGGTGCGCGTGAGCATCCGCATGCCGCCCTTCGCGACGCAGTACGAGATGTTTCCCGGCATCGGCCAGTCCTCGTGAACCGACGACACGTTGACGATGACGCCACCACCGCCTTGTTCGACGAAGCGTTTGGCCGCGAGCTGCGTGCCGAAGAACGCGCTCTTCAGATCGATGGCGACCACGGCGTCGAAGCTCTCCTCGTCGGCCTCGAGCAGACTGTTCCGCTTCTCGATGCCGGCGTTGTTGACCATGATGTCCAGCCGCCCGAACTCGCGCACCGCAGAGTCGATCAGCATCTGGATGTCGCTCGGTTTCGACACATCGGCTTCGACTCCGATGGCCTTGCCACCGGCCGACGTGATGTCTTTGACCAGGTCGGCCGCATCGTCTGGGTGCGCCACATAGTCGATGACCACGCTTGCGCCCTCTTGTGCGAGGCGCTTGACGATGGCCTCGCCGATTCCGCTGTTGCCACCCGTGACGATGGCGACCTTGCTTTCGAGTTGCATCTCCGTCCCGTCCGATCACTTGTTGGATGTTCGCCATTGAACGCCTTTCAGGCGTGGCCGCAATCCTGTGCAGACGGGACGGAAGCGTGGTATTGCGACTCAGATGTCGTACGTGTCGCCCGGCTGCAGGTCGAGGAAACGGCCGCCGCCTTGTTCCGTCGCCCACTTGATGCGGGCATCCGACATCTGCTTGCCGATGACGGAGTTGACCATCTCGTGAGTGGAGAACGAGCGCTTCGGCTTCAGCCTGAGCACGTAGTCGATGAACTCGGATGCCTTCAGCCACGGCGCAGACGACGGCACCGCGAGCACCTCGATCTCGGGCAGATCGGGCGCCTCGAACGAGTCTCCCGGGTAGACCAGCACGTCGTCGACGATGACACCGACGTTGTCGACGATGGGAATGGAGGAGTGGATCTGTGCGTGCTTGCCGCCGAAGAAGCGCAGCGTGAACGGCGCTATCTCCACCGTTTCGCCGGGCCGAACGACCCGGACCGCGAAATCGGACGCGGCCTTCGCAACGCCTTCCGGACCGAGGATGACCGCCTCAGGGCTCTGATCGAGGATGCGCTTCAACTGCTCGGGAGTCCAATGGTCGGCGTGCTCGTGCGTGATGACGATCACGACGGTTCGCGTCGCCTCCGTGATCGGCGTGGTGAACGATCCGGGGTCGATGAACAGCCTGGAGCCGTCGTCTTCGAGAACCAGTGCCGCATGCTCGAGCTTGGTGAGTTTCATGGCTCCATTCTGGTCTCGTGGTTTTGCCGGTCGCGGCGGAGCGGCGAATTCAAGCTGCGGGGGCCTCGAGCGATTTGGGCGAGGGATCAGCCCTGTGGCATACTCGATGAGGTGCTTTTCGGCACCGATGGCCCCATCGTTTAGCGGCCTAGGACGTCGCCCTCTCACGGCGGTAACGCGGGTTCAAATCCCGCTGGGGTCACATCGGAAGCCCGGTCTCTTCATGCAAGAGGACCGGGCTTCCTGCATTTGCCGTGGTGCGCGCGCGGCATGCCCGCCGCTGACGACGAAATCCACGTAGCCTGCAGCACGTGCAGTCGCCGAACACGGCGACCGAGGGGAGAACGCGGTGGACGACAAGACGGTGGGCGAGCGGCCGGAGACCCGCGTCGCCTCGGCGCTGCCACGGGGCGTTCGCGTGGCCTCGGAGTGGGCGTGGCGACTGCTCGCGATCGTTGCGCTCGCCGGCGTCGGTGTCTACCTCGTCGGCGTGTTCCAAGACATCGTCGTGCCTCTGCTGGTGGCCATCCTCGTGACCGCCCTCGTGGCTCCCACCGTCGGGAACCTGCGTAAGCACCATTGGCCGAAGTGGCTGGCCATCGTGGTGTGCCTTGTGGTGCTCGCGGCCGTCGTCGGGGGCCTTGTTCTGCTGGTTGTGTGGCAGGTTCGTGTCGGGCTGCCGCAGCTGGAGAGGGAGTGGACCTCGGCGTACGACAGGGTCAGGGATGCCCTCCGCCAGCCGCCGTTCAGCATCAGCGACCACCAGCTGGCCGGCTACGTCTCCCAGCTCGGAGCTCTGCTCCAGAAGGACTCGGCGACTATTCTCGGCGGCGCTCTGAAGGTGGGCACGGCAACCGGTCATGTGCTCACCGGCACCCTGATCGCGCTGTTCGCAACGATCTTCATGCTCATCGACGGCGGCGGCATCTGGCGCTGGATCGTGCGCCTCTTCCCTAAGCCTGCGGCGCCCGGGCTCGACGCGGCGGCCACTGCCGGGTGGCGCACCCTGACCAGCTTCGTGCGCGTGCAGATCCTGGTCGCGCTCGTGAACGGCATCGGGATCGGACTCGTCGCGTTCTTCCTCGGGTTGCCGCTCGCCGTGCCGATCGCGGTGATCGTGCTGCTGGCATCCTTCATCCCGGTGATCGGTGCCATCGTCTCGGGAATCGTCGCCGTGGCGATCGCCCTGATCTTCGCCGGCCCGCTGCAGGCGATCGTCATGCTGGCCGGCGTGCTCGGCGTTCATCTGCTCGAGGCGCACGTCATGCAGCCCCTCTTGGTGGGAGGCGCGGTGAAGGTGCATCCGCTCGCCGTGGTGGTGGGCGTGGCCGCGGGAACAGGTCTGGCGGGCGTTCCGGGGGCGTTGTTCGCCGTTCCGTTCCTCGCCGTGGCCAACGCGATGATCACCGCCATGCTGCACTCTCGTAGCGCGCCGGCGGCGGTCGACGAGCACGGCGATATCGAGGGCGCTCCGGCCCACGAGACCGAGCTCACCGAGCCGCCGAACGACGTGGACGCCTGAGCCAGCGCCCCTCTCCTCAGCGTTTCGGGCCGGTCAGCGTGACGGGCGGTACGAGTTCGGCGACGCGTTCGCGCACCCACCACACGTGGTCGCGTCGGAGCTCGCTCCAGGTGGAGAAGCGGTAGAGGTACATCGTGGCTCGCACCATCGCCGGCCGCTCTTTTCCGAACGGAGCGCTGCGAAGCATCCGCAGTGTTGCCGGGTCGGCCTCGAGCAGCTTCTGCAGCAGCGGATAGAACCAGCTCTCGCCGCGAGCTCCGAGAGCGAGGAACCACATCAGCCAATCGAGCCGCAGATGATATGGCGCGAACTGCCGCGGCCAGCGATGCGGGTCGCCGGGCTTGCCTTTGAACTCGTACTCGCGCCAGACCGCCGTGGAGGCATCCGTGGAATCGGTCGCCTCGATGACGACCTCGTAGCGCTCCGTGGTCACGGAGCCGAACGCACCGTACGCGTTCACGAGGTGCCATCTGTTGAAGCTCGCGTTCATGAGCTGATGCCGCGAGAACAGATTCCTCAGCGGTTGCCAGCTGAGCGCGAGGAGCAGCAGGCCCACAACGCAGATGACGACGAAGAACCAGATCGGCGTCACAAGGTGATCGGTGTGCGCCGGCATCGCGGGAATAACGAAGTGTGCGACGGGGTCCGAGACGGCCGCGAACGCCAGGACCACGGTCAGCACGTTGAGCCAGGCGAAGTTGCCGGATGCCACGAGCCACAGCTGCGTGAGAATCACGATCGCCGCCGCGATGCTCGCCACGGGCTGAGGCGCGAACAGGAAGAACGGCACGACGAGCTGTGCGAAGTGGTTGCCGAGCACCTCGACGCGATGCGCCCAGCGCGGCAGATGGTGGAAGAACCAGCTGAGGGGCCCAGGCATGGGCTGCGTCTCGTGGTGGTAGAACAGCGCAGTGAGGTCGCGCCACGACCTGTCGCCGCGGAGCTTGATCATGCCTGCGCCGAACTCGAGCCGGAACACGAGCCAGCGGAAGAACACGATCATCACGACGGGCGGCGCCTGGTCGTTCGAACCGAGGAACGCGGCCGCGAATCCGGACTCGAGCAGAAGGCTCTCCCACCCGAACGAGTAGAACGTCTGTCCGATGTCGACGATGGAGAGATACGCCGGCCAGCAGAGCAGGAACGCGATCATGGTGGCCCATGAGGGAGCCAGCTGGGGCAGACCGGCGACGAGGGATGCCGACAGGAGCGCGCCTGCACCCGCCACCGTAAGCAGCAGGCGATCCGAATACCGCCGACGGAACAGCGTGGGCGAAAGCCGGTCGCCCATCCGGCGGATGAACGTGGGTGCCGGCTGAAGACCGTGTTCGCCCAGGAGCACGGGGAACTGTGCCATGGTCGACAGGAACGCGACCAGGTAGACGGCGGCGATGCCCCGTTCGAGCACCTGCCGCGCGCACTCATACTCCGTGGCGTCGAACCAACCCATACGCGACTACGTTATGCCGCCTCCGGAAACGCGCTACGGGTTGCACAAAGCGGGCTTCCTTCGCCTCGCCCCACCCTTCGTCGGCTAGGCTTGACGGTGCGAGGGGGAGTATCCCAGCGGCCGCCGAGCGGTCGTGCGCACGGTCGTCATCACGAGCATCCAGCATCATCGAAGGCTCCGGTCGTGCAGCGCAACATGCGCGGGAGAGACTCTCGTCGCGAGGCGTACCCGCTTCGTGACGAGACCTCCGAAAGCGATTCATGACCGCTCTTCCGACCTGGTTCGAGATCACGTCCATAGTCGTGCTCTGCCTGATCCTCGCCGCCGACCTTCTGCTCGCCGTGAAGCGGCCACACGTTCCCAAGCCCGCCGAGGCGGGCATCTGGATCGCCTTCTACTCGATGCTCGCTGTGCTGTTCGCCCTGCTGCTGTTCTGGATGGGCGACGCCGAGCACGGCGGCCAGTTCCTGGCGGGCTGGCTCACGGAGTACAGCCTGAGCATCGACAACCTCTTCGTGTTCATCGTGATCATGGGTCGGTTCGCCGTCCCTCAGCGCTACCAGCAGGAAGCGCTGATGGTGGGCATCCTGATCGCCCTGGTTCTGCGCGGCGTCTTCATCCTGGTCGGCGCCGGTCTCATCGACAGCTTCAGCTGGATCTTCTACCTCTTCGGTGCGTTCCTGCTCTACACCGCGTACACCCAGGCATTCGGGCACCCCGAACAAGAGGACGGAACCGATACCCGCTTCGTGCGGTTCGCGCGCAAGCACCTGCGCGTTCACGACGCGTTCGACGGTGCCAAGGTGCGCACGACGGTGCGCGGCAAGCGGATGTTCACGCCCATGATCCTCGTGTTCCTGGCCCTGGGCACGACGGACCTGCTGTTCGCCCTCGATTCCATTCCCGCGATCTTCGGCATCACGACGAGCCCGTTCCTGGTGTTCGCTGCGAACATCTTTGCTCTGATGGGCCTGCGCCAGCTCTATTTCCTGCTCGGTCACCTCGTCGAACGGCTCGTGTACCTCAAGTACGGAATCGCGGCCATCCTCGTCTTCATCGGCGTCAAGCTCGTGCTGCACGCCCTGCACGAGAACGAGGTGCCGTTCATCAACGGAGGCCACCACGTGGAGTGGGCACCGGAGATCGGCACGTGGACGTCCCTGGCATTCATCGCACTCGCGATGGTTGTCGCTACCATGGCAAGTCTGATCAGAATGTGGGTGGACCACAGAAGCGGACGCCTAGCCGACGCGCCCGTGCCCCTTGTGACTTCCCCAGAAGATCGGTCGGGCGCACGCGTGACGTCCGACACGAGCTACCCCGTCGTCGCGGACGGAGACGATGCCGCGACGGTCAACAGGAGAACTGGGCAGGAGAACCCGATCGGTGAAGCTGACGCTGGCGGTGAGCGCCCGCACTGACGCCGGTGCGGTGCGCGCGGTCAACGAGGATGCCGTGCTCGCGCGAGACCCACTGTTCGTGGTGGCCGACGGCATGGGCGGCCACGCTCGGGGCGACCTCGCCAGCACGTCGGCTGTGCGTGTGATGGCCGAGCGCATCCCCGCCGGCGCCGAGGTCACGCCGAGCGACGTGCTCGACGCGATCGCCGCAGCGAACGAGGCGGTCCGGGCGCTGTCCAGTGCGGAGGACTCCGGTGTGTCCGTCGCCGGGACGACGCTCGCGGGTGTCGTCGCCGTGAAGGGGAGCGGAGGCGGCGCTCGCTACTGGATGATCGTCAACATCGGAGACTCTCGCGTGTACAGCTGGGATGGCGCGAGACTGACCCAGCTCAGCGTCGACCACTCCGCGGTTCAGGAGCTTCTCGACGCCGGGGCCATCAGCCCGGCCGAGGCCGGACTGCACCCGGAGCGAAACGTCATCACCCGCGCGCTCGGGGCATCCGACGACGTCGATGTCGACGTGTGGATGCTCCCTGCCGGGGGAGAGCAGACCTTCCTGATCTGCTCAGACGGGCTCAGCAAGGAACTCGCTGATGACCAGATCGCGGCCATCCTGCGCGAGCACCCCAACGACGAGCGCCTCGCCGACGTGCTCGCGGACGCGGCCATCGCCGCCGGCGGTCGAGACAACGTGACTGCCCTGATCGTCTCATCCTGGCCCGCGGCGCAGGAAGCCGAGCAGGATACCGTTGATCGACTCGAACACCGGCAATACCTCGAGGACACCCGCCCGCGGGTATGACTTCGGGGCCCGACCACACGTCCCGTCACAGAACCTGACCGAAGGATGCGCAACGTGCTGACAGCCGAACTCACGGCCCCCGGCGGCTGGCTCGCCGCCGTGATCCCCGGGCGTCTCGCGGTTGTACAACAGCCTCAGCAGGATGCCGCGTTCGCGTCCCGGCTGTGGGGCGCGCTGGCTGGAGACGACGGTCTGCGCGGCGTGCTCGATCAACTCGCCGGAAAGGGCCTGGCCGCCACTCCGGCGTTCGTGCTTGTCGAATGGGACGCAGAGGGCCGCTCATCCGACGCCAGATTCATCGTCCGCGGCGAGGCGGGCATCGCCATCGACTCGGAGGCGGGCCGCGAAGACCTCTCCGCCCGAGGCGTGTCGACCTGGGTGGAGCGTCCGGTCGGGGGCGTTCTCGGATTCCGCATCGAGTGCCGGCCGGGCACGCGGGGAACCGCTCTGCCTCTCGTTGCAGGCTGCGCCTGGGTGGAGGCGCTCTCGTTCGGCTCCTCCGCCGGTGACTTCACCAGCCTGCCGAACGAGGTCGCCGCTCCCATCGTCGACGATTTCGACCGTACGATCGCCGACCTTGAGGGCACCATTGGTGGCCTTGCCCCCGACGACGCACCTTCGATAGCGGCAGAAGCCGCAGCGGGCAGCTACGACCGCGCTACCCGTGATCCTGATCTGGACGTGCCGCACGAGACCACGGGCTACGACCACTTGTTCGGCGCAACGCTCATGCGTCCCGTCGAAGAGGCGGCTGCGCGGCCCGTGCAGGAGGACGCCGAGGCAGACCAGTCAGCGGGCATCGCGATCCCGCCAGCGCCGCTCGCCGGCCCGCAGTCGCTTGGCGATCACGATGGACTCACCGTGCTGAGCGGCGACCTGCGCGCGTTGCGCGAGTCGACGGCATCCGAGAACGTCGAGAACGTCCCTGGAGCCTCAGAACACGTCGTGGGCGCGGACGAAGAACCCGGCTTCACGTTGCAGCTCCCGGACGGTCGTTCCGAGCCGATCGACGGCATGGTCGTCGTAGGCCGGGCCCCGAGCGTCAGCAAGATGGGAGGAGGGCGCATCCCGCGCCTCGTCACCGTCGACAGCCTCGAGCACGACATCTCGCGCAATCACGTGCAGCTGACCGTCGAGGGCGGCACGGTCGTGGTGACCGATCTGCACTCCCGCAACGGCACCCTCATCGCGCTTCCCGGAAAGTCACCGCAGAAGCTGCGAGCGGGTGAACCGACCTCCGTGATCGCCGGAACCGTCATCGACCTCGGCAGCGGAGTCACTCTGGGCGTCGCGCAGGCATGACGAGGCGCGCCCCGTCTGAGGCACCCGAGCTGCCCGGGTACGCGTTCGAGCGCCTGCTCGGCTCTGGCGGCTTCTCGGATGTGTTCCTCTACGAGCAGAAGCTTCCGCGGCGCAAGGTCGCGGTGAAGGTCCTGCTGACCGACCAGCTCGACCAGCAGTCGCGCACGCACTTCGTGTCGGAGGCGAACGTGATGGCGCAGTTGTCGGCCCATCCGTACATCGTCACGATCTACCACGCCGACGTCTCGGCCGACGACCGGCCTTACTTCGTCATGGAGTACTGCTCGGGGCCGTCGCTCTCCGAACGGTACAAGCGCGAGCGCTTCGAGGTGGCGGACGCCCTGCGCATCGGCGTGCGAGTGGCGAGCGCCGTCGCAACGGCGCACGCAGCAGGCATCCTGCACCGCGATATCAAGCCCGGGAACGTGCTTACCAACGATTTCGGCTGGCCTGCGTTGACCGACTTCGGCATCTCGTCGACCCTCGAAGACGAGCTGCCGATTCACACGACGACCACGCTGTCGAGACTGCCCTCCGCGGGCAGCGCCGACACGACCAGCAAGCAGTCGGTCGGGCTCTCGGTTCCGTGGTCGCCGCCCGAGATGTTCGAAGACGACCCCAAACCTGACGTGCGCAGCGATGTCTTCTCGCTCGCGGCGACCATCTACACGCTCCTGGCCGGGCACACGCCCTTCGAGATCCCTGGCAGGCCCAATGGGACGCTCGATCTCATCGGCCGCATCGAGCGGGGAGCGATTGCCCCGCTGAACAGGCCGGATGCCCCGCGCACGCTGGTCGCGGTGCTCGCCAAGGGAATGGCATCGCGTCGCGAAGACCGCTTCGACTCGGCCGTCGACTTCGCTCGGGCGCTGCAGCGCGTGGAGCTCGAGCTGGGGTACACCCCCACCGGCATCGAGGTGCCCAACCTCGCCATCGCATCCTCGCGGCAAGCTTCTGCACCCGGCGCCGATTCGGAGGACGAGACACGGGTGCGTCAGGTCGCAACGATCGTTGCGCAACCGCCGGATGCTCGCCCCCACGCCGCACCGCCCTCGACCGGGCAGCAGCCGGCGCAGGCCGAGGCCGAAGCAGCGGCGGTGAACGCAGACGCCACGCGCCTGCGCGACATACCCGCCGTGGAGGCGCAGCGGGTGGCCGCGCGCGACGAAGTCGGCGAGAAGCACGACGACGAGAGCGCGAGCATCCTCGGCCGGGATCGCACCGTGATCCGTCGTGCGCCCATACGGCAAGCGCCCGCCGGCCCGGAGGACCAGACCCCTGAGTCGCACGCTGTCGCCGACGCCGAGCGGCCGGAGGCCCAGCGGGCGGTAAGAGGACACTCGGGAGAGGTGGCCGACGACCACGAGCGGAGCAGTGCGTCGCGACGGCGCGGCGTCATCGCCGCCGGCGTCGCTGCTGCCTGCGTGCTCGTGCTCGCAGGCGGAATTACGGCAGCGGCGCTCCTGATCCCGCACGGTGGCGCGTCCCCATCGACGACGGATGCTCCGGGCAGCGATGACGGACAGATCGCCGTCTCCTCGGTTCCCGATCCCACGGAAGCGTCGGCAGTGCGGAGCACGGACGGGACGACCGTGACCTTCACCTGGAAGAACCCCAAGCCTAAGACGGGCGACTCCTACCAGTGGCAGCAGGAGGGAACCACGCAGGGACCGACGCAATCGGATCAGCCGAAAGCGGTCGTCGCGGGTCTCACTCCGGGTTCGAGCGTGTGCATCGACGTCGCCATCGTTCGCGGCGGGCGCACGTCGCCCAACCCGTTGAAGGCGTGTTCGCCGTGAAGCCGCTGACCATCGACTTCTGCGGGGAGGAGTACCGCGTCGAGAGCCCGGGAGACTTCTCCATCGGACGCGAGTCGGATCTGTCCCTCGACGACAACCCGTACCTTCATCGCCGTTTTCTCCGTGTGTTCGACGAGCACGGCATGTGGTGGCTCGCGAACGTCGGAACGTTGCTCACGGCCACCGTCACCGACGGCACGGGGGCCGTGCAGGCGTGGCTCTCTCCCGGTGCGCGCTTGCCCATCGTGTTCGAGACCATGCATGTCATGTTCAGCGCCGGTCCGACCACCTACGACTTCACCGTGCGCAACGCGGACGACGTCTTCACCACCTCCCGCGTCCTGCAGGAGTCGGGCGGCTCGACGACCATCCTGCCCGTCACGCTGACCACGAGCCAACGACAGCTCATCGTCGCTCTCGCCGAGGGCGTGCTGCGGCAGCAGATCCCGGGCAGAGCCGAGGTGCCCACCTCTGCGGATGCCGCCGCTCGCCTCGGCTGGTCGCTCACCACCTTCAACCGCAAGCTCGACAACGTGTGCGACAAGCTCGACAAGCTCGGTGTCGCGGGGCTCCGCGGCGGGGCCGGCAAGTTGGCGACCAGCAGGCGCACGCGGCTCGTGGAGTACGCGGTGGCGACGCATCTGGTGGGGCAGGAGGACCTTTCGCTGCTCGAGCGCGACCAGGCATCCGAGCCGCTGCAGCAGTAGTTTCTCCCCGTAAACAGGGGTGTGCTAGCTTGTACGCGGCTTGGGGGAGCGGTGCGTCCCGGGCTTCGTGAACGCCAGGACGGAACCGGGAGAACGACGTCATCGTGCTCAGGTCTCTCGCTACCTGGATCCGCTCGCACAAGACCATCGCGTCGGCCATCGCCATAGCGCTCGTGGCCTCCGTTCCGGTCACCTTCGCCGTTCTGCACAAGGGCTTCCCGACAGACGATGTGAACCTGGACGCCAGGGACGTCTGGGTCACCAACGGCGACAAGCTCATGGGCGGCCGACTCAATCATCAGATCGACGAGCTCGATGCCGCCGTCACGGCAGCGTCGAGCAGCCTCGACGTTCTGCAGGACGGCTCGGCATACTTCCTCACCGACTCCAAGAACGGCACCCTCGAACGCATCGACCCCGCCTTCGTCTCGCTCGTGGACAGGGTGAGCATTCCCGCAGGATCGAAGGTCTCGTACGGCGGCAGCACCGTCTCGATCACGTCGCCCGACGGCAAGGTCTGGGTGCTCGACGCATCCTCCCGCCTGGCGTTCGATCCGTCGAAGACGAAGCCGTCGGCCAAGCTCGGGGCGGGCACGCAGACCGTCGTGACGAAGACCGGCATCGCGTACAGCGTCTCGCCGGCCAAGCACGTCCTTGTGCGGTTCGATCACCCTGGTGCCGAAGCGCAGTCGTCGAACCTCACGGTCTCGTCCGCATTCCAGCTCTCGTCGGTCGGCGACCAGCCAGTCGTGCTCGACACGAAGACCAACAGGGTGCTGATCGGCACGGGTACGAGTGTGAACCTGCCGTCCAAGGCTGTTCAGCTGCAGCAGCCCGGCGCCGCCAACGGCTACGTCCTGCTGGCTTCAGGCAGCGCGCTCATGAAGGTTCCGCTCGGAGGCGGTCACGTCGATGTCGTGGGTGCGGGCATCAGGCACGCCGTCGTCAGGGCAGATCAGGTCTCGGCACCCGTCTGGTTGAACGGATGCTCGTACGGAGCGTGGGCGGGCGCGGGCCGTTACCTCTATGCGTGCGATGGCAAGGCATCCGTCGGCATCGACATCGCGCAGCAGGTCAGTGGCGATGATCTCGAGTTCCGGGTGAACCACAGCGTGATCGCGCTCAACAACCTGCGCAACGGCGACGCCTGGGTGGTCTCCAACCATATGCGCCTCGTGCAGAACTGGGCGACGTTGAAGCCCAACGATTCGCAGGTGAATGGCGACACCGGGCAGGAGAAGCCCGTGCTGCAGTCGTTCCAGGACACGCTCGCCCATCGCACCCAGGTGAACCACCCGCCGACCGCTGTGGATGACGGCTTCGGAGTGCGCGCGGGCCGGTCCACCGTGTTGCCGGTGCTCGACAACGACACGGATCAAGACGGCGATGTGCTGACCGTGACGCAGGTGACGCCTGTTCCTGCTGCGGAGGGGGGCCTCGACATCATCCAAGGCGGCAGGGCCGTGCAACTGACGGTTCCACCGGACGTCACAGGCAGCGTCTCGTTCAGATACACGATCGACGACGGCAGGGGCGGCACTGCCACCGCCCAAGTGAATGCGACGGTGCATCCGGCCACGCAGAACGCGGCGCCGGCGTCCAAGCGCGAGAGCGACGCATCCGTCGAGGTGGGTCAGGCCGTCACGTACGACGTGCTGAACGATTGGAGCGACCCCGACGGCGACGACATCTCGCTGTCGTCGGCTCAGTCGACAACGGACGACCAGGTGCAGTTCCAGCCGGACGGCAAGATCACGTTCCTGAGCAAGAACGGCCAGACGGGTGTCAAAGAGGTTCGCTACACAGTGACCGACGGGCATGCCACCGCGACCGGGTCGCTGATGGTCACCGTGAAGCCGCAGGGCTCGCTCGATCCGGTTGCAACGCCGGACTTCGCCTCCGGAGTGATCGGCGAAGGCATCAAGGTCGACCCGCTCGGGAATGACCTGTCTCCTTCCGGCGATGAACTCACTCTGGTGGGCGCGAACAACGACAGCGGCCCCTCAGAGCCGTCCGTCGTGACGGACCCGCAGAAGGGGACCGTTACCGTCACCGCCTCGACGGCCGGTGAGTTCTACCTGAAGTACACGCTGGGCGCCGGGGCCAAGACGACGAGCGGACTCATCCGCGTGGATGTCGAGGACGGCGGAGGCGACGCGGGCCCGATCGCTGTGGCAGACGACGCCTACGTGCGGCCAGGAGAGACCACGACCGTCAATCCGCTCGCGAACGACACCTCGCCGTCGGGCCGCGTGCTCGCCGTGCGCACCGTGCAGAAGACGGATGCCTCCGCCGACCTGAACGTCGAGCTGCTCGACAACCAGGTGGTCAAGATCACGTCGCCGTCGGTGCTGCCACAGCAGGTGCAGCTCAACTACGTGGTCTCCGACGGCGTGAAGGAGGCGACCTCGACCATCACGGTCGTCCCGATCCCGCCGCTCGTCGTTCACCAGCCGCCCGTCGCCGTTGACGACACGGCCACCGTTCGGGTGGGCGATGTCACGACTGTGAACGTGCTCGACAACGACTACTCGCCAGACAACGAGCCGTTCAACCTCGATGCCAAGCTGAAGGATGCCTCCAACGAGGGAGCGGGCGCTACGGCCTTCGTGAGCGGCAAGACCGTGCGCTACCAGGCGCCGACCGAGCCCGGACAGTACTCCGTCACGTACAGCATCAGCGACAAGTGGCAACAGGCGGCAGTCGCCACGGTGACGTTCATCGTGACCGGCAAAGACGGCAAGGACCAGCAGCCCGCTCCGTCGACGCTCACGGCGCGCGCCTTCGCAGGGTCGAGTATCCCCGTGACGGTTCCGCTCGACGGAATCGATCCGGACGGCGACTCGGTCACCCTCGACGGCATCGTGAGCCAGCCGAGCCTGGGACGCATCGCCAGCTCGACATCCGACTCGTTCACCTATGAGGCGTACCCGGGTTCGGGGGGCACTGACACGTTCACGTACAAGGTGACCGACACGTACGGCAAGAGCGCAACCGGAACCGTGCGCGTCGGCGTGGTGCCTCGGCCGAGCAGCCTGCAGCCGCCGGTGGCCGTGAACGACACCGTCGAGGTCAAGCCGGGCAAGACGGCATCCGTTCCCGTGCTCGCCAACGACTCCGACCCGAACGGTTACACCATCTCGGTGCAGAAGAAGCTGTCGGACGTCGATGCCGCGCTGAAGGCATCCGTGCACGGCAAGATCGTGCTCGTGCAGGCGCCCGACAAAGAGGGTGTCTACGTCGCGAGGTACACGATCACCAACGGCCAGGGCGGCCAGGACAGCGCTTACGTTCAGGTGATCGTCACCGATAACGCGAAGCCCGTGTACCCCACGGCGATCGACCAGGTCGTGGAGCCGGCGCAGGCAGTGGGCAAGAGCTCGGTGAAGGTGAACGTGCTCGACGGCGCAGTGAACCCCTCCGACCTCGTGGAGAAGCTGAAGATCGGGCTGACGGGCCCGAACGCGAAGTACGGTTCGGTCGGCTCGGACGGCGACGTGGTCGTCAAGCCGCAGCACGAGCGCGTGGCCGTCGCTTACACGCTGACCGACCCCGCCACTGGCCTGGCGGGCGAGGCTTTCATCATCGTGCCGCCGGCATCGGACGGAACGCCGCCGCCCACCGTCAAGGTGCCGCAGCAGATCGTGGCGATGAACGCCACGAAGACCTGGAAGCTGTCCGACGTCATCGACGTGCCGTCCGGCCGCCCGGCCAAGATCACGGGACGGGGCGGCGTCACGGTCACGCACTCGAGCTCGGCCGGATTCGTCGACGATCAGACGCTGACGTTCACTGCCCAGAAGGACTATCGCGGTCCGGCGGCGATCACCTTCAAAGTGGACGACGGGCGCGAACCGGGCGCCTCCAGTGACCGCGTGACCTCGCTCGTTCTGCCGATCACGGTTGGAAACCCTGACCAGTCGGATGTTCCTCCCACCTTCACGCCGCCGAACATCACCATCGAGGCGGGCGAGAACGCCACGAACGTCGACCTTCGTGCGTCGAGCTACCACCCGAATCCCGAGATCCTGAACAAGCTCACCTACACGGACTTCTCCGGTGCATCAGGCGGAATCATCGCGAACCCGAGCGGTTCGACACTGGCGGTGTCGGCGGCGTTCGGTGTGCAGCCCGGCACGACGGCGACCATCCGCTTCAAGGTGAACTCGCCGACGACGTCGATCGACGGATCGGTCAACGTCAAGGTCGTGAGCTCGACGCGGCCGCTTGCGCAGCAGAAAAGCGCTCCGCAGACCATGGACATGAAGCGCGGGCAGTCCAAGACCCTCGCCAGTGCGACCAGCGATACGTACTGGGTCAATCCGTTCCCTGGGCACCCGTTGACGATCAGGAGTGCCAAGCAGGTGAGCGGACCCAAGGGGGCCACAATTACCTTCACCGACAACTCGATCACCGTGAGCGCTGCAAGCGGCGCAGACATCGGGACGGTGAATGTCCAGTACACCGTCGAGGATGCCACGAAAGACCCGGCGCGCACGAATGCCACGATCGGCCGACTCCAGGTCGCGATCCACGACGTGCCCGCCCAGCCCTCGGCGCCGACGGCGGCAGAAAACGGTGACGGATCCATCAAGGTCACCCTGAGCAGGGAGCCGACGAATAACGGCAAGCCGATCAACGACTACGTCATCTACGCGAACGGCAGCAAGGTAGCGACCGAGATGAGCCTCGGCACCTATGCCATCCCCGTTACGAACGGAAAGGCTTACACGTTCACGGTCGTGGCCGAGAACGACGACGGGCCGAGTCAGTCCTCACCTGCAAGCAATTCGGTGACGACGTACGGGACGCCTGCGACGCCAGCAAGACCGTCGATCTCAGAGAGCGGCAACGACCCCAATGGGAAGGTCAGTTTCAGCTGGAGCCAGCCGGACACCAAGGGTGGCTTGAAGACCTACGAATGGAAGCTCAGCAATGGGCAGACCGGCCAGACGCAGTCGACAAGTGATTCGGTCAACGGACTCAGCACTGGGAACTACTACGTGCAGGTACGCGTCGAGAATCTGGGCAGCAAGTGGAGCGACTGGTCTGCGCCGAGCAGTACGGTCAACGTTCCCAACCCGCCGCCGCCGGCGAAGTCCGTTTCACTGTCCCGCGGCGCCCGCATTCCGGGCGCGACGTCCACCTGCGGTTCAGGCAATTGCTATTACTACATCGTCGATGCAGCGCACTTCCCGGCCAATACGACCGTGACGTTGACGCTGTACTGCCCGAACGAACTGAACCATCACGATTACACGACCGACGCAAGCGGATCGCTCCACATCAACACTCAGAACACCCAGTACAAGACGTATTGCGGGTTCAGCGCTCGCGCCGACGTCAACGGCACTTCGAGTCCATCCGTGGATTTCGGCAACTGATCAGGAGACACCCATGGCAGTAACGCAAGAACAGGCGACCTGGTTCGCGGGCGCCTTCGGGCAGCTGGTGGCCAACGTCGACAAGGCGATCCTGGGCAAGGAGCACGCCATCAAGCTGGTCGTCGCTGCCATGCTCTCCGGCGGTCACGTGCTGCTCGAAGACGTGCCGGGCACGGGTAAGACCGTGTTGGCCAAAGCACTCGCGAACACCATCCAGGGCACCCAGTCGCGCATCCAGTTCACGCCCGACCTGCTGCCCTCGGATGTGACCGGCGTCACGATCTACGACCAGTCCAGCGGGCACTTCGAGTTCCACCCGGGCCCGATCTTCGCCTCCGTTGTGCTCGCCGACGAGATCAACCGTGCATCACCGAAGACGCAGTCCGCGCTGCTCGAGGTGATGGAGGAAGGCATCGTCACGGTCGACGGCGTGAGCCATCCCGTCGGCACGCCGTTCATGGTGATCGCCACGCAGAACCCCATCGAGCAGGCCGGAACGTACACGCTGCCGGAGGCACAGCTCGACCGATTCTTGATCAAGACGTCGCTCGGCTACCCCGACCACGAGACGACGGTGCAGCTGCTCATGGAGTCGTCGAATCGGGCGCGTGCGGCATCCGTCTCGGCGATCATCGCCTCCGAGTCGGTCACGACGATGTCACAGTTGGCCGCAGACGTGCACACCGACGGTGCTGTCATGGGCTACCTGAGCGAGCTCGTGAGCGCTACCCGCAGCGACAAGGATGCCGCGCTCGGCGTGAGCATCCGCGGTGCCCTCGCGCTCGCTCGCGCCGCGAAGACGTGGGCCATCGCCTCGGGCCGCACCTACGTGACTCCCGACGACGTGCGTGAGCTCGCCGTTCCGGTGCTTGCACACCGCGTGATCGTCGACCCGGAGGCGGAGTTCGCCGGGGTCAAGGCCGAGGACATCGTCGACCGCGCGGTGGCGACCGTGAACCCGCCCGTGTACCGGGCGGCGTGATCAGACGGTGACGACGGCAGAGCGGCAAACGCGCTCGCAGGCATCCTTCGCCCTGCGAGGGCTTTTACGTGCCCTGCGTGACGGATCGTCGGCGCTTTGGCGTCGCCTGCTGCTCGTGATCGAGACGCCGCTGTCGGCGGTCGCGCGCGGCGGTCGGACGGTGACTCCGCTCGGCTGGATCGTCGTGTGCGCCGCCGTCGTCTCGTTCCTGCTCGCATTCGTGCTCGGGTGGACCGAGTTCGGCTACATCGGCTTCGCCCTCGCCGGTGGGATGCTCGCCGCCTGCGGCTACCTGTTCGGTCGCGGCACGTACCGGGTCGCCATCGAGCTCAATCCGCGTCGCGTCACGGCCGGCGACCGAGCCATGGGCCGCATGGAGGTCATCAACACAGGAGGCAGGCCGGCGCTCCCGACCCGTATGGAGCTGCCTGTGGGGGAGGGCCTCGCGGAGTTCGTGGTGCCGCGGCTGGCCCCAGGCGCCGACGACGAGAGCCTGTTCGCGATCCCCACCGAGCGCCGAGCGCTGATCGTGGCGGGCCCGGCTATCAGCGTGCGCGGCGACCAGCTGGGTCTGCTGAGGCGCACGACCAGGTGGACCGACCAGGTGGAGTTGTTCGTTCACCCCAAGGTCACCCGCATCGCCGCGACCGCCCGTGGCCTGGTGAAAGACCTCGAGGGCCAGACCACGAAGGCCATCACCGACAGCGACCTCGCTTTCCACGCGCTGCGGTCGTACGAGCCGGGCGACGACATCCGAAACGTGCACTGGCGCAGCTCCGCACGCACGGGACAGTTGATGGTGCGGCAGTACCAGGAGACCAGACGGTCGCAGCTGCTGCTCCTGATGAGCGCGGACAGCAGGCTCTACTCCTCCGACGACGAATTCGAGCTCGCGGTCTCGGCGCTGGCGTCGGTCGGTGTCGAGGTCATCTCCGAGGAGTCGCAGCTCGACGTGCTCTGGGAGAACGCGCGACTGCGCGAGCGAACGCCCATGACGCTGCTCGATGACACCTGCCGCATAGAGCAGATCGCCAGCCGTTACTCCACGCTGCGCGAGTTCGCCCGCACGGTCGGCGCGCGCTTACCTGAGCCGAGCCTTGTGATCGCAGTGGTCGGCAGCAACGTCGAGCTCCGTGAACTGCACGGGCTCTCCACGCTCTACCCTGCCGACACTCCGGTGATCATCGTGCGCGCCGCCGTCGACGGCGACCCGGGCCTGCGCAGAGTGGGCAACGCCATGGTCGCGACGATCACGAAGCTGCCGGAACTCGCCGGCCTGTTGCAGAGGGCAGGGCGATGACCGCAGCCGCGCCCCCGATCCCCGGACGGCGAACGCAGAAGCAAGCGACCGCGGAACGCTGGATCGCGACGCTGACGCGCGTGCGGGCATCCGTGTGGGCCGACGTGGCGGTGTACGGGACGCTCGCGATCATCGCTCTGCTCGGCTTCGCACCGGCGTTCGGCCGACTGGGTTACCTGGTCGCAGGTGTGGGCGGACTCGTGGTCGGCTCCGCCGTGGCCATTGCCGGCGTCGCCTTCCGGCTGCCGGTCGTGACGACCGTGCTCGTCGGCATCGCCGCGTACTTCGTCTTCGGCACGGCATTGGCGCTGCCCGGCGAGGGAGTCCTCGCGGTCGTGCCCACGCTCACCTCGCTCGGCGACCTCGCGACGGGCGCCGTCTTCGGGTGGACGGATGCCGTCACGCTGCGCGCCCCGCTCGAGGCGCCGCCGTACCTGGCCGTCGTCCCATATGCCGCAACCCTCGCCGTCTCGCTTGCCTGCGTCACCCTCGCCATGCGGATGCCCTCAGCAGGCAGGCACGCGACGTTGCGCGCCGCGCTTCTCGTCGCCGGGCCCACGCTGCTGTTCCTCACCGCGATCCTCCTCGGCACGCAGGATGCCTACTTCGCGGGTGTGCGAGGCGTCGCGTTCGTCGCCATCGCGCTCGGTTGGCTGGGCTGGCGCATCCGCACCTCGAAGCGCTCGATCGCCGTCGACCCTGGGCTCACGCGTCGTGCGATCGCCGGATCGGCCGTTGTGGTGCTCGTCGCCGTGGTCGCCGGTGGTGTGCTCGGAGCTGTCGCGTCGCCCTCGTCGTCCTCGCGCTTCGTCGTGCGCGAGGCCGTGCAGCCCCCGTTCAACCCGCTGGACTACCCGGCGCCCTTGGCAGGGTTCCGCAAGTACACGAACGACATGCGCACGACCAAGCTGTTCTCGGCGAGCGACCTGCCGAACGGTGCGCTCGTGCGACTCGCCACGATGGACAGCTACGACGGCGTCGTGTGGAGCGTGACCGGCCCGGGGGAGCAGACCGCGGCATCCGGCAGCTTCGAACTCCTCGGCAGCAGCATTCCTGCACCACCGCTCTTCACGCCCGGATCGAAGACCACCTCGAAGTTCAGCGTGCTCGGGTACGACAACGTGTGGCTGCCCACGCTCGGCTACATGGATGCCCTCCGGTTCGGCTCCCATCCCGGCGACGCCGACCCGCGCGACACGGTCCGGGTGAACACGGCGACCGGAACGACGGCGGTCACCAGCGGCGTCTCCCGCGGCATGGCCTACACGGTGCAGGCCACAGCACAGAAGATCCCCAACGACAAGGCGCTCAAGAACGTGCCGGTCGCCATGACGGCGATGCCGAGCGTGACCAACGTGCCAGACGTGATCGCAACGAAGGCCGAGCAGTACGCGGGCGGCTCCGCCAGCGCCATCCAGAAGCTGCGCAACATCGAGCGGTCACTGAAGAAGCTCGGATACCTGAGCCACGGTCGCGCATCCGACCCGGTGCCGTCGCGGGCGGGCGAGGGTGCCGACCGCATGAACGACCTGCTGCAGAAGACGCCCATGGTCGGCGACCAGGAGCAGTACACCTCGGCGTTCGCACTCATGGCAAGGCATCTGGGCTACCCGGTTCGTATCGTGATGGGCTTCAAGGCGCACGGCACGGGCACGGGCACCGTGACGTTCACCGGCAACGACGTGACGGCGTGGGACGAGGTCGCATTCCAGGGGGTCGGCTGGGTGCCGTTCTTCCCGACCCCGACGAAGACGGACGCGCCGAAAGACCAGACCGTCAAGCCGAAGCTGCAACCGCAACCGCAGGTGCGGCAGCCGCCGGATTCGCCGCCGAAGGCAGATGATCTGCTGACGCCCGTCAAGACGAAGGACAACAAGCCGCCCAAGGAGCAGCACGCTTTCGCGCTCCCGGTGTGGGCGTACTACGTGCTCGGCGCGATCGTGCTGGTCGCGCTGGCCCTCTTCCTGCCGATGCTCGTCGTCGCCATCCGCAAGCGGCGTCGAAGGCTGCGGCGCGCACGAGGTCCAGGGGATCTGCGCGCGGCAGGAGCATGGGACGAACTCGTCGACGGCTTCGGCGAGCTCGGGTACGCCGTGCCCGAGGTGGCGACCAGGCAGCAGACCGCGGCCTCGCTGCAGGCGCAGTCGGCCGAGCAGGGCATCCCCGTCGAGGCAGGCAGCCTGACGGACCTCGCGGCCGAAGCGGATGCCGCGGTGTTCGACGGATCGGACGTGTCGGAGGAGCGCAGCGCACGGCTCTGGCAAAAGGTGGATGCCACGCTGAACACGGTCTCCGAGTCCGCAGGATGGCTGCGCCGTCGTCTCGCCTCGTACCGTTTCGCCAGACGACGGACCCGGGCCCGGGTGTCGCCTCGTTCGACGATGTCGAAATCGGGCGCGCCGGTATAGTGACGCCCGTGGACACGCCGGGTTTCATCACGCCGCCGCCCGGGCTTGTTCCGCCCAGGCACGACACCGACACCCGCACCGAGCGGATGCCTCGCCCCGGTCCGTCTCTTCCCGCGTTCAACCCGCCCGGGCCCGCTTCCGGCGATGCGCAGGCGAACGCCGCACCGGCGTGGCTCGTGGTGCTTCCCACCGGCGCACGGGTCCCGGTGAACGGAGCGCTGCTCGTCGGGCGCAACCCCGTGCGATTCGAGCCGTGGAACACCGCAGATCTGCTCCCGGTGGACGACCCGGCCAGGAGCGTCTCGAAGACGCACGCCGCGATCGAGGTGGCAGGCGACGGCATCCGCGCCACCGACCTGCACTCCACGAACGGCGTCAGCGTGCTCGATGTCTCAGGCGCGGCGACCCCGCTCGTCCCAGGCGCTGCGACGGAGCTCGCGGCGGGCAGCACGCTTCTGCTCGGCAGCTACCGCGTGCAGGTCATCATGGCGTGAACGCACCTCGCTACTCAGGAACGCGGCCGGCATGGATGCTAACCTGAAGACGTGCTGGTCGTCTCCCTCCTCCTTAGCCGCCGCGACGAGTCCTAGTTCCTTTCAGGCCTCCCTCGTCGCGGAGATCTTTCGTGGCTGAAACCCCGGGCGCTCGTCCGGAAAACACGCAAGGAGAATTCGACAGCATGAGCACAGCATCCGATGCCGTGCGCTCTGACGAGGCAGCAGCCGACGTCGAGCCACCCACGGCACGCGCCCGTACCTTGGCCGAGAAGGTCTGGGACGACCACCTCGTCGTCAAGGGCGAGAACGGCAGTCCCGACCTCATCTACATCGACCTGCACCTGGTGCACGAGGTCACGAGCCCGCAGGCGTTCGACGGGCTGCGGATGGCGGGCCGCCCCGTGCGCAGGCCCGATCTGACGATCGCCACGGAAGACCACAACACTCCGACGCTCGCCATCGACAAGCCCATCGCCGACCTGACGAGCCGCACGCAAATCGAGACGCTGCGCAGGAATGCCGAGGAATTCGGCATCCGACTGCACTCGCTTGGCGATGTCGAGCAGGGCATCGTGCACGTCGTCGGACCGCAGCTGGGACTGACGATGCCCGGCATCACCGTCGTGTGCGGCGACTCGCACACCTCGACGCATGGTGCGTTCGGGGCCATGGCGTTCGGCATCGGCACGAGCGAGGTCGAGCACGTTCTGGCCACGCAGACTCTGCCGCTGAAGCCGTTCAAGACGATGGCCGTCAACGTCGAGGGCGCGCTGCGTCCCGGCGTCACGGCCAAGGACATCATCCTGGCCGTGATCGCCAAGATCGGCACGGGCGGCGGGCAGGGCTACGTGCTGGAGTACCGCGGCAGCGCCATCCGGGCACTGTCGATGGAAGGCCGAATGACCATCTGCAACATGTCCATCGAGGCAGGCGCACGGGCAGGCATGGTGGCACCGGACGAGACCACGTTCGCCTACCTGAAGGGGCGTCCGCACGCGCCGCAGGGGGAGGACTGGGACGCCGCGGTCGAGTACTGGAAGACGCTCACCACCGACGACGACGCGGTGTTCGACGCCGAGGTCTTCATCGACGCCGACACGCTCGAGCCGTTCGTCACGTGGGGCACGAACCCCGGGCAGGGCGTCTCGCTGAGCGACGTCATTCCGTCTCCGGAGAGCTTCGATGACCCGAATGCCCGCACAGCGGCGCAACGCGCGCTCGAGTACATGGACCTGAAGGCGGGCACCCCGCTCAAGGACATCAAGGTAGATGCCGTCTTCATGGGCTCGTGCACCAACTCGCGCATCGAAGACCTCCGCGCATTCGCTTCCGTCATCAAGGGCAAGAAGAAGGCCGACGGCGTGCGCGTCATGGTCGTGCCTGGCTCGGCACGCGTGCGGCTGGAGGCCGAGGCGGAGGGCATCGACAAGATCGTCGAGGAGTTCGGCGCCGAATGGCGCTTCGCGGGATGCTCCATGTGCCTCGGCATGAACCCAGACCAGCTGGCGCCGGGCGAGAGGTGCGCGTCGACGAGCAACCGCAACTTCGAAGGCAGGCAGGGGAAAGGCGGGCGCACCCACCTGGTGTCGCCCGTCGTCGCCGCGGCCACAGCCATCCGCGGCACGCTCTCCAGCCCGTGGGACCTCGATCCGCAGGCGGACCCGTCGGCTACTTCTCAACCCGGGGCTCAGGCGGAGGTGCGCTGACATGGACAAGATCTCAACGCTGACAGGCGTCGCGGTGCCGCTGAAGCGGTCCAACGTCGACACCGACCAGATCATCCCAGCGGTGTTTCTGAAGCGGGTCACCAAGACCGGCTTCGAGGATGCCCTGTTCTACGCATGGCGGCAGGACCCCGACTTCGTGCTCAACCAGGAGCCATATCGGAACGGCGGCATCCTGATCGCCGGCCCCGATTTCGGCACCGGGTCCTCCCGGGAACACGCCGTGTGGGCGCTGCGCGACTACGGTTTCACGGCCGTGTTGAGCCCGAGGTTCGGCGACATCTTCCGAGGCAACTCGGGCAAGCAGGGGCTGCTGACCGGAACCATCAGCGAAGACGACCTGGAGAAGATCTGGGCCGCCATCGACGCCAACCCGGGAATAGAGGCGACGGTCGACCTGGTTGAGCGAAAGGCGAGCATCGCGGGCCTGACCGTCGATTTCGATATCGACGATTACACTAGGTGGCGGTTGCTCGAGGGGCTGGACGACATCGGCCTCACCTTGCGTGATGAGGCGCAGATCACAGAATTCGAAGCGCGCCGCGAGTCGTGGCGGCCCAAGACATTGCCGGTGAAAATCTAGTGAACTCACTTCTTCAGGATGCGCAGGCGGCGGGTGCCCGAATGGGATTGGCTGCAGAAAAGATCACCATCAACGGTGGACGACCGCTCAGGGGACGCATCCAGCTGAAGGGGGCGAAGAACCTCGTCACGAAGGCGATGGTCGCCGCCCTTCTCGCCGACGGTCCGAGCGAACTGCGGGACGTGCCCGACATCAGCGACGTACGCGTCGTGCGTGGTCTGCTCGACATCCATGGAGTGAAGGTCACAGACGGGCCGGAAGAGGGCGTGCTGCTTCTCGATCCGACGGGCGTCGAAAGTGCGCACATGGCGGACATCGACGCGCATGCCGGGTCGAGCCGCATCCCGATCCTGTTCTGCGGGCCTCTGCTGCACGCACTCGGCGAGGCGTTCATCCCCGACCTCGGCGGGTGCCGCATCGGAGACCGGCCCATCGACTATCACCTGGAGGTGCTGCGCCGATTCGGTGCGGTCGTCGAGAAGCTGCCGAGCGGCATTCGCATGACCGCGCCCAACGGCCTGCACGGGGCGAAGGTCGAGCTGCCGTACCCCAGCGTGGGCGCCACCGAGCAGGTGCTGCTCACGGCTGTCAAGGCGGACGGCATCACCGAGTTGCGCGGAGCGGCGATCGAGCCCGAGATCATGGATCTCGTCAACATCCTGCAGAAGATGGGCGCGATCATCACGGTCGACACCGACCGCGTCATCCGCATCGAGGGCGTCTCGCGCCTCACCGGATACAGCCACACAGCCCTGTTCGATCGCAACGAGGCCGCGAGCTGGGCGGCGGCAGCGCTGGCGACCGAGGGTGACATCTTCGTCGGCGGCGCACGCCAGCCGGAGATGCTCACGTTCCTCAACGTGTTTCGCAAGGTGGGCGGTGCGTTCGACATCCACGACGACGGCATCCGGTTCTACCACACGGGTGCACCGCTCAAGCCGGTCATCATCGAGACGGATGTCCACCCCGGCTTCATGACGGACTGGCAGCAGCCGCTCGTGGTCGCGCTCACCAAGGCGAAGGGCGTCTCGATCGTGCACGAGACGGTGTACGAGCAGCGCTTCGGCTTCGTGGACGCCCTGGTGGAGATGGGCGCAACGATCGAGATCCACAAGGAGTGCCTCGGCGGGCATCCTTGCCGTTTCGGTCAGCGCAACTTCAACCACTCCGCCGTGATCTCTGGGCCGACCGAGCTGCACGGTGCGGACATCGAGGTGCCCGACCTGCGTGGCGGATTCAGCCACCTGATCGCCGCGCTCACGGCCAACGGAACATCGACGGTGAGCAACGTGGGCATCATCAGCCGCGGGTACGAGAACTTCATCGGCAAGCTCGAGCAGCTGGGCGCCGACTTCGTCTTCGAGGCGTAAGCCGCCGGCGGCCTGGGCCGCCGGCCGAGCGAGGCTTGGTGTACACGACGAGGCGTGTGCCTGTGCGCCGAGCCTCGTCGCGTGCGCCAAGTCTCGTTGGGGTGCGTTCGAGTGACGAAGCACTGCGGGAACCGGTGGCGTGGCCCGGAATACGCGATGGCGGATAATGGGCGGGTGCCGACATCACCCGAAGAACCGGATGCCTCACCCGTGCTCGGCGGGAACGCCCAAGCTTCCACAGAGGTGCAGAAGCCGCACCGCATTCGCAAAGAGACGATGCGTCCCAGCGTCTTCTGGGCCATGGCAGGCGTTGTCGTTCCGCTGATCGGCACGGTGGCCCGCTTCAAGGTGCACGGCCGCGAGAACCTTCCGCTCGCCGGTGCGTACGTGATCGCGCCGAACCACTACAGCGAGATCGACCCACTGGTGGTCGGCTCGATGATCTGGCGGGCGGGGCGCGCTCCGCACTTCCTTGCCAAGGAGAGCCTCTTCTCGGTCCCGGTCGTCGGCTGGTTCCTGAAGCGCTCCGGCCAGGTTCCGGTGAGTCGCAGCCATGGCGGCCGTGGTGCTCCGATCGCGCAGGCGCAGCACATCGTCGACGACGGCAACGTCGTCATCGTCTACCCGGAGGGCACGCTCACGCGTGACCCGGACCTGTGGCCCATGCGCGGCAAGACGGGGGCCGCTCGGCTCGCGCTCGACTACGGCATCCCTGTGATCCCCGTCGCGCACTGGGGAACGCAGGAGCTCATGGGCAGGTACTCGAAGAAGGTCAGCCTGTTCCCGCGCAAGACCATCACGTTCTCGATCGGAACCCCAGTCGACCTCTCCGAGTTCCGAGACGCGCCCCGCACCGCGAGTGTGCTGACGGCCGCGACCGAGAAGATCATGCAGGCGATCAGTCACGAGCTGGAGAAGCTGCGCGGCGAGAAGGCGCCTGCGACGAGATGGGATCCCGCGGACCACGCGCAGAGCGAGACGGGGCGTTTTGAGGGCTAAGCCCGCGCCGGCGAGGCGCGTCACCGTGCTTGGCGCCGGCAGCTGGGGAACCACCTTCGCCAAGGTGCTGGCCGACGGAGGATCAGACGTGACCCTGTGGGCACGGCGTCCCGAGGCGGCACGCGAGATTCGCGAGGCGAGACGCAACAGCCAGTACCTGCCAGGCATCAACCTGCCGCGCAACGTCACGGCGACCTCCGACCTCTCCGAGGCGCTGGCCAGGCCTGACCAGCTGTTCGTCTCGGTGCCAAGCCAGAGCCTTCGCGAGAACCTGCTGGCCATCGAGCCGCTGTTGCCCGCAGACATCCCTGTCGTCAGCCTGATGAAGGGCGTCGAGAAGGGCAGCGGCCTGCGCATGAGCGAGGTCATCGCCGAGGTGCTCGGCATCGAGCCGGAGCGCATCGCCGTGGCATCCGGCCCGAACCTGGCGCTGGAGATCGCGAAGAAGCAGCCGACAGCTGCGGTCGTGTCGTCGGCGAGCATGGAGACGGCGCACGAGGTCGCGCTCGCTGCCCGCAACCCCTACTTCCGTTCGTTCGTCAACACGGATGTCGTCGGTACGGAGTTCGGCGGCGTTCTGAAGAACCTCATCGCCGTGGCGATCGGCATCGTCGACGGCGTTGGATACGGCGAGAACACGAAGGCCTCCATCATCACGCGAGGCCTCGTCGAGATGACGGACTTCGCCGTCGCGCACGGCGCAGAGCGCGAGACGCTGGCGGGACTGGCCGGCCTCGGCGACCTTATCGCGACCTGCCAATCGCCGCTCTCGCGCAACAACACGGCCGGCCGCCTGCTCGGCCAGGGGTACGCGTTCGCCGAGGTCGTTAAGCAGATGAATCAGACCGCGGAGGGACTGGCATCCGTCGCTCCGATCCTGGCTCTGGCTAGGGCGAAGGGGGTCGAGATGCCGATCGTCGAGCAAGTGGGTCAGGTGCTAGCCGGTACGCTCGAACCCAAGGATCTGGCCCCCCACCTCACCACCGACGACACCCCGCGGGGTGAAAGGACTACGGATGACTCACAAGCGCGTCCTCGTGCTTCTTTTCGGCGGGCGTTCGAGCGAGCATTCGATCAGTTGCGCCACGGCGGGCGGGGTGCTCGGGGCGCTTGACCGCGACCGTTACGACGTCATTCCGGTCGGTATCACGCGCGACGGCGCGTTCGTCTTGGAGCGCGACGACCCAGCAGCATTCGCGCTCGACCCGGATGCCCTGCCCAGCGTTCGCGACGACGGCAGCCGGGTGCGTTGGCCGGACTCTACCCGGTCGAGGGAGCTGACCGTCGAGCGCGACGGAATCGTCACCTCGCTCGGCGAGGTCGACGTCGTGCTGCCCATCCTGCACGGGCTGTGGGGCGAGGACGGCACCATTCAGGGTCTCCTGGAGCTGACGGGCATCCCCTACGCCGGGTCTGGCGTTCTCGGCAGCGCGCTCGGCATGGACAAGCACTTCACGAAGGTCGTGCTGCAGGCCGAAGGCATCGGCGTCGCACCATGGGTCACGGTCACCAGGAACGAATGGGAGCGCGCGCAGGATGCCGTCGCCGAGCGAGTGCGTGGGCTCGGCTCGCCCCTGTTCGTGAAGCCCGCGCGTGCGGGGTCCAGCGTCGGCGTGACCAAGATCGCGTCGGCCGAAGGTCTCTCGGATGCACTCGACGTGGCCTTCGCCGAAGACGACAAGGCCATCGTGGAATCCGCCGTCGTCGGACGCGAGGTGGAGATCGGCGTGCTCGGCGGGCGTGCGGGAGAGCCGCCACGGGCATCCGTCGCCGGCGAGATCGTGGTGACCGGCCGAGGGTTCTACGACTTCGAGGCGAAGTATCTGGATGCCCCCGGAATCGACCTCGTCTGCCCGGCAGACCTCACCGCCGAGCAATTGGCTGAGATGCAGAGGCTCGCGGTGCAGGCGTTCCGGGCCATCGACTGTGCAGGCCTGGCCCGCGTCGACTTCTTCCTCACCGATGACGGGTGGGTGATCAACGAGGTGAACACCATGCCGGGGTTCACACCCATCTCGATGTTCCCGAAGGTGTGGCAGGCCTCGGGGTTCAGCTATCCCAAGCTGGTAGACGAGCTGATCGAGCTGGCGCTCGAGCGGTAGGCCTACACCGTAACGGTCTGGTTCAGCCCGCCGGGGTGGCGGTCGAGCTCGGCTCGGGCGTCGTCGTCGGCGTACCCGAAGGCGAGGTGATGTCGGAGGTGCTGCGGCACTTCTCCTGCTTCTGCTGCGGGATCTGGCCGATGGCATCCGCGAGGGCAGGAAGCACCGAGGCGTCGGGCACACCGTTCTTGCCGTGCCCGATCACCACCTCTGTCGCGGGCACGCGGCCGAACGTGATGTACCGCAGGGCAGAGGCGGCCGGGTCGTTCTCGAGCACCCAGTCGATGCCGTTCACGGTGATGCACGGCTTGGTGGTCGGGCCGATGGGGGAGACGCCGCACCGCAGCAGTACCGCGGCGGGGTTGCCCCACGCGCCGGTCGCCTGCGCGTTCGTCTCGCGCTTGGCCTTGCCGGCGATGGTGTCCGGCAGGTGCACGGTAACGTCGGCGCAGCGTGGATCGTTGGCGTCAGGAGCGGGCTTCAGCGCGACGGCCGGGGCGCACGCCGTGAGCAGCAGGGCGCAGGCGCACACCGCTAGGACGGAGGCGACACGGCGGGCACGGGCAGGCATCCCGATCACGATATCGGGCCTTGTCGTGAGCGACCCTGACAGTCGGACCGTGGCCGAGCCGATCCGGCGGCCGCGATAGCGTGAGAGGCATGGTGGATTCTGGGCGCGCAACGGATGCCGCAACTCTGGCCTCCGAAGGCGAGCTCGCCACCCTGCGCCGCATCTTCCCCCGGCTGCCGCAGTCTTCGGTCGCGATCATCGGCCCGGGGGACGACGCCGCCGTGCTGGCGGCACCCGACGGCCGGTACGTCGTAACGACGGACATGATGATCGCGGGACCCGATTTTCGCTGGGCCTGGTCGAGCCCCGCGGACATCGGGTGGAAGGCGGCAGCGACCAACCTTGCAGACGTGGCGGCCATGGGCGCGGTGCCGACCGCTTTGGTCGTTGCGATCGCCGCACCCCCCGGCACGCCCGTGACGGTGCTCGAGCAGGTGGCCGACGGACTGCGGCAGGGCTGCGAAGCGCTGGCGCCCGGATGCGGTGTGGTGGGCGGCGACCTCTCCGTCTCTGACGTCTTCACCGTCGCCGTGACGGCTTTCGGCGACCTGCAGGGCCGTGAACCCGTGCTGCGATCCGGTGCCCGCCCCGGTGATGTCGTCGCGGTGGCAGGCACCCTGGGGCTTGCGGCGAAGGGTCTCAACGCCTTGTTCGCCAAGGCGGTGGACGCCGACGGCGTGCCAGACGCGGCCCGCGCAGCCGACGTCGCCGTTCGCGTTCCCGAGGTGGCCGTTCAGCGTCGGCCCAACCCACCCATAGCGGCGGGCGTGGCAGCGGCGCTGGCGGGAGCGACCGCGATGCTCGACGTGAGCGACGGACTCGCGCTCGATGCCGGGCGGGTGGCGGAGGCATCCGGCGTGGTCATCGACGTGCACTCGCGCGACCTCGGGTCCGAGCCGGAATGGGCGCTGGCAGGGGGAGAGGACCACGCGCTTCTGGCCTGCTTTCCACCGGAGGCCCTGCTGCCTGAGCACTTCCGCGCAATCGGCGCCGTGCTCCCGGCCTCGCCTGACAGGGAGGAAGAGGGCTCACGGGTGAGCGTGGACGGCCAGCCGTACCAGCGCGGGAGCGGCTGGGACCCCTACTCGGGATGGGACGGCGCCTCCGGCTGAGCGAACCACACGGCCGTCTCTCCGTACGATTTCGAGCGCAGCGGTTCGAGCGGGTGCGGCCATTCGGGCTCGGGCGAGCGCGTGCTGCGCTCGACCACGACCACGGCATCCTCGCTGAGGTGCGGCACGAGTACAGACAACACGGCCGCAAGCTCTCCGTCGGAGACGTCGTAAGGGGGGTCGAGGAAGACGAGGTCGAATCGACCGGCAGCCGATTGGCTCAGGAAGGCGCGCACCGAGCTCTGCCGCACGTCAACGCGTATGCGGATGCCCGCACGCGCGCGGTCGGCCGCCTTCAGCACCGCAGCGGTGTTGGCCCGGCACACGCCCGCCGCCTGCGAGTTCTGCTCGACCAGCACGGCGGACGCCGCTCCCCGGCTGACCGCTTCGAGCGCGAGCGCGCCAGAACCGGCATACAGGTCGAGCACGTTCATGCCGCGGATGGCATCCATCGCCTCCAATGACGAGAAGATCGCCTCTCGCACCCGATCGCTGGTCGGTCTCGTGCCTGAGCGAGGCACCGCGAGGTTCAACGAGCCGGCGAACCCGGAGACGATGCGCGTCATGCCTTCGAGGGTATTGGGTGTCGCAGTCTTCGGCTTTCGGCCCTGCCGGTCGAGGCGTCGCTCGGCTGGTCGGGCGCCTGTTCTAGCCTTGTGACATGCCGCGGTCGCGATCGGAGCCCTCGAACGAGACCGTCGCGGCCTTGAACGATGCGCTCCCGCCCGTCGAGCCGGCTCACCGCGGACCCGTCGACCTGCACACGTCGCTCGCCGCGGCACTCGGCCAGCGTCAGGCTGCGATGTTCGCTCGCGCTTTCGGACACCGAACGGTGGGCGACCTGCTCATGCACTACCCGCGCCGGTATGCGCACCGCGGGGAGCTCACGAAACTCGCCGATCTTCCGACCGACGAAGACGTGACCATCGTCGCCGAGGTGCAACGCTGCACGTCGCGACCAATGCGGCAGAGACGCGGGTCCATCCTCGAAGTCATCATCTCCGACGGCACGGGCAGCATGTCGTTGACGTTCTTCAACCAGGCATGGCGAGCGAACGAGCTCGTGCCGGGGCGGCGAGGCATCTTCGCGGGCAAGGTGAACAGGTACAAGGGCGCGCCGCAGCTCACTCATCCCGACTACGAGCTCTTCGACGAGGGCACCGATGCCGTCGCCGAGGCGTGGCAGCTGCGCCCGATCCCGATCTACCCGGCCACGTCCACGCTCGCCAGCTGGAAAATCGCTCGGGTGATCAGGGAGACCGTGCTTCCGGTGCTTGCCGAGGTCGACGATCCCGTGCCCCCTGAGATCGCCGCCGCCCACGGACTGAGGGCGTTCGGGGATGCCCTGCGCGGCATCCACTTGCCGAAGGACGACGCGGACTGGCGCAGCGCGCGAGACACCCTTCGTTACCAGGAGGCGTTCGTGCTGCAGGCGGCCCTGCTGCAGGAACGCGCCAGGCTCCGCGAGACCGCAGCAATGGCGCGGATGCCCGTGGCGAACGGATACGCCGCCCGCTTCGACGCGCAGCTTCGGTTCGAGCTCACCGACGACCAGCGCACCGTCGGCGAGCAGATCGCGCACGACCTGGCGGAGCCCGTCCCGATGAACCGCCTCGTGCAGGGCGAGGTCGGAAGCGGCAAGACCGTGGTCGCGCTGCGGGCCATGCTGCAGGTGGCCGACAACGGCGGGCAGTCAGCGTTCCTCGCTCCGACGGAGGTTCTCGCCTCACAACACCTGCGTTCCATCGTCTCCGCGCTCGGGCCCGATCTCTCGGCCGAACTCATGCCCACCCTGGTGACAGGGCGCCTCACGGCGGCCGAGCGCAAGAAGGCTCTGCTGCGCGCCGTGAGCGGGCAGGCGCAGATCGTGGTGGGAACGCACGCGCTGCTGAACGAGAACGTGTCGTTCTACGATCTCGGTCTCGTGGTCGTCGACGAGCAGCACCGATTCGGAGTGGAGCAGCGCGACGCGCTCCGCGGCAAGGCGTCGTCGCCGCCGCACCAGCTCGTGCTCACGGCCACGCCCATCCCGCGTACCGTCGCGATGACGGTGTTCGGCGACCTCGACGTCTCCACCATCGCCCAGTTGCCTGCCGGTCGGCAGAAGATCGAGAGCTTCGTCGTACCGTTGGCCGAGCATCCGCGCTGGGAGCAGCGCATCTGGGAACGGGCATCCGAGGAGATCACTGCCGGGCATCAGGTGTTCGTGGTGTGTCCGGCCATCAGCCAGAAGGAGGTCGAAGACGCCGAGCTGGCCGTACCAGAGGACGTCGACGGCGATGCGCGCACAGACACGGTCGCCTCCGTCGAGCAGACGATTGCCGACGTTCGCGCCAACCCGCTGCTGGCCGGAGCCAGGGTGGCGGAACTGCACGGACGGATGCCTGCGGACGAGAAGGATGCCGTCATGCGCGCCTTCGCGGCCGGCGCGATCGACCTCATTGTGGCGACCACGGTGATCGAGGTCGGGGTGGATGTGCCCAACGCCTCTGCCATGATCGTGCTCGACGCCGACAGGTTCGGCGTTTCGCAACTGCACCAGCTGCGCGGCCGCGTCGGTCGCGGCAGCGTCCCAGGGCTCTGCCTGTTCGTGACAGCGGCCGAGAACGGCACCCTCGCCCGCGAGCGTGTGGACGCCGTGGCTGCGACCCTCGACGGATTCGCGCTGGCCGAGGCCGACCTCGACCTACGGCGCGAGGGCGATGTGCTGGGCAGCGACCAGTCGGGCGGGCGTTCATCACTGCGCCTCCTACGCGTGGCTCGCGACGGCGATGTCATCGAGAGGGCACGAGCGGATGCCTCGGCTGTGCTCGAGCACGACCCGCGGCTCACGGGTCACCGCGCACTTGCGTCCGCCATCGCCGACCGGTTGACCGACCGATCGCGGGACTTCCTGGCGCGCGCATGACGGCATCCGGAAGGCACGCCGAGCATCCGCTGAACGATAACGATCAGGTAAACCCGCACGGCTATTCTGGAGCCCTATGAGCAGGATCGCCGTTGTCCCTGGTTCGTTCGACCCGGTCACATTGGGTCACCTCGATGTGATCGCGCGTTCGGCGCGCCTGTTCGACGAGATCCACGTGCTGGTGGTGCACAACCCCGACAAGAGCGCGATGCTTCCGATCGCGCAGCGGGTGGCGCTGCTCGAGCGGTCCATTGCAGACGAGCGCCTCCCAGGCAACATCGTGGTCGCAGCGTGGAGCGTCGGCCTGCTCGTGGACTACTGCACGGATGTGGGTGCCCACGCGCTCGTGAAGGGCATCCGTTCGCAGGTAGATGTCGCGTATGAGACGCCGATGGCCATCGTGAACCGCGATCTGGCCGGTGTCGAGACCGTCTTCATGCTGCCCAACCCGGCGAACGCTCATGTGTCGAGTTCGCTGGTGCGTCAGGTCGCCGCGCTGGGCGGCGACGTCAGCCCGTACGTGCCCCGTGCGGTATACGACTACCTGCAGGAGATATGAACAGTCTGCCCACTAAACAACCGACGGATGCCTCGGCCGAGGCATCCGAAGCGGAGCCAGGCATCACACCCGACGAGCTACGCGAGGCTGCCGAGCGGATTGCGGCGAACGTCGAAGCGGTCATCGACGGAAAGCACGAGGCGGTGCAGGTCGCGCTGACCGTGCTGCTGGCCGAGGGACACCTGCTCATCGAGGACGTGCCTGGTGTCGGCAAGACGATGCTCGCGAAGGCGCTGGCGAAGTCGGTGGACTGCAGCGTCAGCCGCATCCAGTTCACGCCCGACCTCCTTCCCTCCGACGTCACTGGCGTGTCCGTCTACAACCAGCCGGAACGCCGGTTCGAGTTCAAGCCGGGTGCGGTGTTCGCCAACATCGTCATCGGCGACGAGATCAACCGAGCCAGCCCGAAGACGCAGTCCGCGCTGCTGGAATGCATGGAAGAGCGGCACGTCACAGTCGACGGTTCCACCTACCCCCTTCCGGATCCATTCATCGTCATCGCGACGCAGAACCCGGTGGAGATGGAGGGAACGTACGAACTGCCAGAGGCGCAGCGCGACCGCTTCATGGCGCGCATCGCCATGGGGTACCCAGACGAACAGGCCGAGATCGAGATGCTGACCGGCCGTGACACCTCGAGTCCGCTATCGCTCATCGGTGCGGTCGTCACGAGCGAACGGCTGCGCGAGATGATGGCGCTGGCCAGACGCGTCTTCGCCTCCGACGCCTTGAAGCAGTACGCCGTTGCGATCGCGCACGGCACGCGCGACGACGCCGACCTCCGCCTCGGCGCAAGCCCCCGGGCCACGCTCCAGCTCGTGAGGGCGGCCAAGGCTCGAGCGGCTCTGGAGGGCAGGGACTTCGTGCTTCCCGACGACGTCGACGCGCTCGCGGTGCCGGTTCTGGCGCACAGGCTGTTGCCGACGAGCCGGGCGATGGGACAACACCACGAACGCGCCGCAGTGCTGGCCGACGTGGTCGCCCGCATCGTGGCGGCCACCCCCGTGCCAACGGGGCAACCGAAGTAGCCTGTGCCGCATGACGGCCACACGTGGCAGGCCAGCAGCGCAGCGGCCTCGACCGACCTGGCGAGGTGCCGGCCTGGCTGCGGCCGGCGCGCTCGCTTTGACGGGAGCCGCCCTGTACGGCAGGGTCGATCTCCTCGTGCTCGGGTTGGTTCTCCTGCTTCTCCCTCTCGCGGCCGCGATCGCCGTCACCGTCGACCGACCATGGATCAGCGTCAACCGGGTCTTCGAATCCGACGTCGTCACGGCGGGTGAGTCGGCACGCGTCGCCGTGACCGTGCGCAACGAAGCGAGCCGCCGTACGCCGAGCCTGCGATGGCGGGATGCCTGCCCGCCCAGGCTCACGGCATCCGGCCTCGCCCCGCTTCCGCAGCTCGAGGAGCACAGCCGTTCCAGTCGCGACCGCTCCGACAGTGCCACGGTTCGCTACACCGTCGCCACCAGTGGCCGCGGCGTCTTCGAGGTCGGACCGTTGCTGCTGGAACGCACGGACCCGTTCGGCCTGGTGCGCTGCGTCTACGCGGCGGGTTCCGCAAAGCCGCTCATCGTCGTTCCGCGCATCGCCGAACTCGGCGACGGTGAACTCGACGTGTCTCGCAGCGAGGGATACGAACACGAGCTGGTGAAGCACAGCATTCCCAACGCGGACGAGCTCATCGCCCGCGATTACCGACCGGGCGACCCCATGCGCCGTGTGCATTGGCGCGCGACCGCCAGGCACGGCAAGCTCATGGTCAGGCAGGAGGAGCCGCGCAGCAACCCAGAGGCCTGGGTCCTGCTCGACACTGACGGCGGCGCACGGCTCGACCACCGTCACCTGCATGGGCACGGAGCGAGCCCTGCCTTCGAAACCGCCGTCGACCTCGCGGCGTCCGTCGGCGCGCACCTCATCGAGCAGGGTTACGTGCTCGGCGTCGTGGAGTCCGCGCCCCTGCAGCTGCAGGGCAGAGCGGGAACCGGGCGCGCGGGCCTTGCCGGCCTGGCGGCATCGGCGTACGACCCCCCTGGCGGCGCCAACTCGCTGCTCATCGGCCTGGCCGGACTCGAGCAACGGCGAAGAGACAAGACCGACCCTGCAGGCGTGCTCGGCTCGGCTCTGCGTCGCAATCCGCAGGCCGTGCCCACCTTCGCGATCCTCGTCGACGGGGACCGCGACGAGCTCGCCGCGCTGGCCTCGTTGCGAACGCTGTGCGATCCGGCGGTCGCCTTCTTCGTCGGTCGGCGCCCGGAGTTGCGCGAGCATTTCGAACGGCGTGGGTGGACGTGCGTCGACGTCGCGCCCGGGGACACGCCAGGAGCAGCGTGGCAGCGTGCGGGCATCCGCTCGAGCATCGGCTCGCCGGCGGTTCGTCATGCTTGACATCGCACCAGGTCCTCCTGCCGCCCCGCCTCGACGCGACCGAGAACCGGGACGGGCCCCCGGCAACGAAAAGCCCGCCGCTGCGTCGGTTCGGGCTCGGTTCGAGGATGCCGCGCAAGGCCTCTCCGCGCGTGTCGCCGACCTGCGACTGAGCGCCGCTCTGCTGGCGGTCATGGTCGCGCTCGCCGTCGCTCTGGTCGGGCTGATCTCGGGCGCGCAGTGGTGGTGGCAGCTCCTTCTCGCCGTTGTCGTGGTGCTCGGGGTCGCTGCCGGATCCCGCGCGGCCGCCCTCCCGAGGTGGCTCGCGCCGTTGCTCTCCTTCGTCGCATTGTTACTGCTCCTCTCGGCGATGTTCGCTCCCCGGCAGTCACTGTTCGGCTTCATCCCGACGCCGGGGACGTTCTCGCAGTTCGCCGACCTCATCGCCCGATCCGGCGTCTCGTTCTATGACCAGGGGGTCCCGGCCGATCCGCTGCCCGAATTCCTCTTCCTGCTCGTCGCAGCCGGCGGCGGAATCGCCTGGGTCTGCGACTTTCTCGCCGTCGTCTGTCACAGGCCCGCCCTGGTCGGGCTGGTCGTCGCGGCTGCACTTCTGGCGCCGGGATCGCTGCTCGACACCGGCATATCGCCGATGGCGCTCATCCTGTGTCTTGCCGCCTATCTGCTCCTGCTCAGGGTCGACGTGCGGGCCAAGCGCGGCACGGGGCGCGAGATCGCCGCATCGCTCTCCATCGCTGTTGGCGCGATCGTCGTCGCCCTCGTCATCGGAACGACGGCCCCCGGATTCCAGCAGGTCGGCAGGCAGTCGATTCCGGCGGCGGGCGTGCTCTTCGGCCAAGGCGTCAGCCCGCTCATCGACCTCGGCGCCGACCTGCGGCGTCCCGTTGCGGTGCCCGTCATCGATTACACGACCACGGCATCCTCGCCCGGTTACCTGCAGATGACAACGCTCGACGCATTCTCGGGCGAGGTCTGGCGTCACACCCGCTCGCAGTCGACGTTCTTCAGCTCATCCACGTCCATCGATCGCGTGCCAGGCCTGAGCAGCCACGTCCATACCACCGACGTCGTCACAGACGTCGACGTTCACAACATGACGAGCAAGTGGCTGCCCGTGCCATACCCGGCGTCGAAGGTCGAGGGACTCGACGGCAGCTGGGCCTGGGAACGCGACGACCTGACCATCTCGGGGCTCACAGCCACGACGATCGGACAGCAGTATCGCGTGACATCCAGCACCCTGGAGCCGACGGCCAAGCAGCTGCGCTCGGCCGGAACCGACTACCCGCAATCGGTGCAGGACGACCTGAGTGTGCCGAAGAACGCACCAGGCGTCATCCGCACCACCGCCCTGTCGGTGACCGCGGGCGCGACGACGCCGTACGACATGGCTGTCGCGTTGCAGGCGTACTTCCACGACGGCGACTTCCGCTACTCCCTTGATGCGCCGAAGAACGGCGGGTACGACGGCGACACCCCTGGCACGATCGCCACGTTCCTGAAGCAGAAGTCCGGCTACTGCGTGCACTTCGCGGCTGCCATGACCTTCATGGCGAGGGAGCTCGGCATCCCAGCGCGGATCGCCGTCGGCTACCTGCCCGGTGAGGTGACCGGAACAGGGAACAAGGTGACCCAGTACCAGGTGACCTCCGACGACCTGCACGCATGGCCCGAGCTGTACTTCCCCGGCGTCGGCTGGGTGCCATTCGAGCCCACCGTCGGCCGAGGCACGGTTCCGGACTACAGCACGGCCACTGCCGCGACACCCGTGCCGAGCGACACAGCGAGCGCGGACGCTGCGAACGGCGCGAGGCGCCAAGTGCCCACCGACAAGCCCGCACCCGCGGCGGGTTCGGCCGACACGGCAAGCGCGGCGTTCTCGTCGAGCAGCAGCGTGGCTGCCGTCGGGCTCCTCGTCATCGCGCTGCTTCTGACACCCGCCGTGATACGTCGCCGCATGCGCACCAAACGGCTGGACACCCTTCGCCAGGGAGGAGGCACGGCAGCGGCTGCTTGGGCGGAGCTCCGCTCGTCTGCGCTCGACCTGGGACTCGCCGCGCCACCGACGGAGACTCCACGCGCCTTCGCGGAGCGGCTGAGCCGCACGTGGCAGGGGGCCGCGGGATCGGCGCCCGACGCCGAAACAAGCGATGCGGCATCCGTCGCCCTTGCCGAACTCGTCGAGGCGATCGAGCAGGAGAGGTACGGGCCGCCCGGGGGACGATGGGCAGACCCCGTGCTCGCCGACGATGTCGTGACCGTGGTGGGAGCCATTGCGGCAACCGCCGGATGGGCCAGACGCGTGCGAGCGATGCTTGTTCCTGTCTCGTTGCTCGAAGGCCGGCTGAGGGCCGCAGCCGTGCCCAGCGCCTGAACGGCAGGTGCGCATGCGGCAGGGGAACGACGCGTAGAATCGTCGTTCGTGTCTCCCGCCGTTCGCAATCCGTACTCCATAGGTGTGCGCGACCTCATCCATCGTCCAGGCGAGATGCGAGAAGAGTCTCTGAGCCTCGACCTGCCCGACAAACTCGGGGAAGGCCTGCTCAGCGTGGAGGCCGGCTCGCACCTCGAACTCGACGTGCGGCTCGAATCCGTGCACGAGGGCATCCTCGTTTCCGGTGAAGCCACGACGGTCGCGACGGGTGTCTGCGGGCGGTGTCTGATCGACATCGCCGAGCCTGTCCAAGTCGACTTCCAGGAGCTTTTCGCGTATTCTTCTGGGGAAGCTTTCGACTTTGAGGTTCACGACGACCACGTGGATCTTGAACCTCTTGTCAGGGATGCGGTGGTGTTGTCACTGCCGTTCCAGCCGGTGTGCCGACCGGATTGCCCCGGTCTCGACCCCGAGACCGGCGAGCGGTTGGCCGATCTGCCGGATCGCGAAGTCTCGCAGAACATCGACCCTCGGTGGGCTGCGCTCGCAGAGTTCCCCGCTTCCGATGACGCCGCCGGCCGGAGCAGTTCGTCTGAACGAGCCGGCTCCCCAGACAGAGAAGAGTAGAGACATGGCTGTTCCCAAGCGGAAGAAGTCGCGCGCCAACACCCACGCGCGCCGTTCGCAGTGGAAGGCAGAGGTTCCCAACCTCGTCAAGACCGTCGAGAACGGCAAGGTGACCTACAGCCTCCCGCACCACGCGAAGGTAGTCGAAGACTCGGCCGGTACCCCGCTGTTCCTGGAGTACAAGGGCCGCAAGGTCGCCGACGTCTAGTCAGGCTTCGCACGTGGAACGTGCGGAAACTCAGGCGCGCACCGTCAAGGATGCGCGCCTGAGTCCTGCTGTCGACGGCACAGCCGATCCGGCGGAGCTTCCGGCGCGCCTCGGGGTGCAGATCGATCCGAGGCTGCTCACGTTGGCGCTCACTCACCGGTCGTACGCCTACGAGCACGGCGGCATCCCCAACAACGAGCGACTGGAGTTCCTCGGCGACTCGATCCTCGGGCAGGCCGTCACGGTGAAGCTGTATCGCGAGCATCCGGAACTCGACGAGGGCGGGCTCGCCAAACGCAGGGCATCGCTGGTGAGCAGCGTCGCGCTCGCCGAGGTCGCTAGATCCATCGGTCTCGGCGAGTTCGTTCTCCTCGGCAGAGGAGAGACCTCGAGCGGGGGCGCGGACAAGTCCTCGATCCTCGCCGACACCGTCGAAGCGATCATCGGAGCCGTGTATCTCGACGCGGGCGGCGACGTGGCGACCGCCCTTGTGCTTCGCCTCATCGAGCCGTTGCTCGAGAATCCGGACCGCTTCGGTGCCGCGATGGACCCGAAGACGAGCCTGCAGGAACTCGCGGCCAGGCACTCCGCCCCGCCGCCGCAGTATGTGGTGACCGACACCGGCCCCGACCACAACAAGACCTTCCACGCCACCGTCACGATCGACGGCCTCGTTAGCGCGACCGGCGAGGGAACCAGCAAGAAGAACGCCGAGATGGCTGCAGCATTGCAGGCCTGGGCGGCGGCCACCGAACGCGAGAGCAGTGCCAGAACTCCCCGAGGTTGAGGTGGTGCGCGCCGGACTCGAACCGGTGGTCAGCGGGGCAATAGTCTCCTCGGTCGAAGTGTTCGACGAACGTGCCATCACGCGCCACGACAGGGTGCGCGGCGACCTCGCCGGATTGCTCACCGGCAGACGCGTGCTGGGCGCAGCCCGCCGCGGCAAGTTCATGTGGCTGCCCCTCGAATCCAGACGTCATCCCGGTTCGGATCCCACAGCGCCTTCGGGCGCCGATGCCGCGCAGGACGAGAACGACGCTCTGCTGCTGCACCTGGGAATGAGCGGGCAGGTACTGCTGCGCCAGGCGGGAGACCCTCTCGAGCGCCATGCGCGGGTACGGCTGACGGTGGAGCATCCGGATCACCGTGAACTGGCCGTGCATTTCGTCGATCAGCGCACGTTCGGATCGCTTGCCGTCGACAGGATGCTCGCGACTCCTGACGGCGCGCCCGGCGGGTTCGGCGTCGATCAGGCTCTCGTGCCGAGCCAGGTCGCGCACATCGCTCGAGACCCTCTCGACCCGGCATTCGACGACGAGCGGTTCCTTCGTGCGCTGGCGGCGAGGCGTACGACCGTGAAGCGGGCTCTGCTCGATCAGACGCTCATCAGCGGGGTCGGCAACATCTACGCCGACGAGGCGTTGTGGGCCGCGCGCATCCACTTCGATCAACCGACTGCGGAGCTTTCGCGCCGCAAGGCCACCGAATTGCTCTTCGAGGTGCGCGCCGTGTTGAGCAGGGCGCTTGCGGAGGGTGGGACGAGCTTCGACGCGCAGTACGTGAATGTGAACGGCGTATCCGGCTACTTCTCGCGGAGCCTCAACGCCTATGGACGCGACGGTCTGCCCTGCCCGCGTTGCGGTACTCCCATGGTTCGGGCATCGTTCATGAACCGGTCGTCGCACTACTGCCCGCGTTGCCAGCGCATCCGCAGGCCTACGCGCCTCGGCTGAACGCATCGGTCGCGGTGAGCGCTGTCGCGAACCTCACGGCACGAGCACCAGGCGACTCCTGTGCGTCCTGCCCGCCTCCAGATCGGCGTGGGCCTCAGCGGCGTACTCGAGCGAGTGCCGGGCCACGCTGAGCGTGGGCAGCGTTCCCGATGCTGCGGCGTTCCCGATCGCGTCCGCCGCACGAGTCAGCTCGTCGGTCGTGGCGTTGCTGATCGCGAAGCCCACGATCGCCCTGTCGTGCGTGTACAGGTCGCCGAATCGCAGCACGTCATGCCTGGCGATGCCGGAGATCAACACGATGCGACCGCGTTCGGCCAGGAGCGGTATCGCCTGCGGCAGCGCGAGCGTTCCCGACGTGTCGAGCCAGACATCCGCTCCGCTGTGAGGTGAGGCCTCGACTGGCCGCCGGTCGTGATCGATGAGAGCGTCCGTCAGAACGGCATCGACATCGGGGGAGTTGTAGTCGATCGCAACCGCGCCCGATGCGGTGAACTGCTCGAGGTCGCGGCCGCTTACCGTGGTGACGACGCGCGAGCCAAGCGAGAGCGCGAAGGCGACGGCGCATGCGCCCACGTTTCCCGCGCCACCGCCTACGAACGCGGTGTCACCTGCCGCCAGGCGACCGTGCTCGACGAGTCCAAGCCACGCCGTCGCGGCAGGATGCACGACGGCGACGAACTCGACGGGGTCCACTCCGTGTGGCATGCGATACAGGCGATCCTGAGGCACGCACGCGAATTCGGCCGCCGAGCCCTGCCTGCCGTGGTGGCCGAGACTGTTGCACCACACCTCGTCGCCCTGGTGGAACCGGGTCACGTCGGATGCCGTCGCCTCCACGACCCCCACCAGGTCGCGTCCGATCACGAACGGGAACCTCAAGGGGGTGCGGTAGGCGCCGCTGCGCACGAAGGTGTCGACGTGGTTCACGGTCGTTGCCGTGACGCGGACGAGCACCTCCCCTTGCGATGGACGCGGTACGGGAACCTGTTCGATGGAGATCGAGTCGGCCGGCCCGATCTCGTGGATGACGGCCGCTCGCATGGTCGAGATGCCCATGTCGCCAATCTACCGACCGGCTACAGCGTGGTCGCCTCGTCGCCGGAGCGGGCATGGTCGCCGGCCTCTACCTCGCGCGTCGCCGTGTCGAGGGACGGCCCAGGGTGCGCGGCGGGCAGTTCCAGCCGGAACGAGGCGCCCCATGGCGTTCCCGTCGTGTCGACCGCCCGCAAAGTTCCGCCCATTCTGGTGGTCAGTCGCTGCGCTATCGAGAGGCCGAGCCCGGTGCCGACGGCCCTGGTCTGGCGGTACTTGTCGCGCAGTGCGCCTCGCACGAAGGCGGTCTCGCGGTCATCCGCGGTGAGACCGGCCCCGCTGTCGCTCACGACGAGCACCACCCGATCGTGGCCGTCGACGCGTGCGTCCACGTTCGCCTCCATCGCGACGACGCCTCCAGACGGAGTCGCGCGCAGGGCGTTCTCGAGCAACCCGTCGACGATCTGACGCACGCGATGAGCATCCGTCATGGCGCTGACGCCGGCCGGGACCGTGCATCGAAACTCCACACCGCTCGCCTCGGCCACGGCGCGCCACGCGGCCTGGGCCTCCGCCAGCAGCGATCCGACGTCGACCGGGGCCGGCTCCATGGCGAAGTCGTGCGCCTCGAGCCTCGCCAGCTCGAGCAGGTCGGCCACGAAACGATCCAGCCGCCGGGTCTCGGTGAGCATCGTCGAACCCACGTCGCGGGCATCCTCGGCGCCGACGACGCCGTCGGCGAGTGCTTCGGCATAGCCGCGCAAGGCGGTCAGCGGCGTGCGCAGATCGTGCGAGATGGAGAGCAGGAATTCGCGTTGCCGTGCCTCGCTGACGGTCAGCGCGTCGTCCAGCTCGTCGAGTGCTGTGACGACATCAGAGACCTCGGCGGTTCCGGCATGCGGCAGCTCAACGTTGCGGTCGCCCCTTGCCAAGCGTCGAGCGGCAGCTGCGGTCTTCGACAGGGGCCGGGAGACGACGCGGGCGAGCAGGACGCCTGCGCCGATCGCGACCGCCAGCCCGATCGCGAGGGCGAGCACGAGCTGACCGAGCACCCTGGAAACGGATGCGTCGACCGACGTGAGGGAGCGCGCCACCACGACCGTTCCGTCGTCGGCGCTCTGGCGTGCTTCGACGATGAAGCGTCGGCCGGCCAGCTCGACAGTCGTGGACAGCGTCGAACCCACGGCCAGCCTCTGACGCACTTTCGGCCGCAGCACGACGCCGAGCGAGCCGGTGACCGTGCCGTCCGCATTGATGACGGCGACCTTCGGCTCGCCTGCTCCCGTCGGCTCGTCGGCGACTCGCTGCTCGAGCCGGTCCTGAGGCAGTGCCGCCAACTGGTCGGCCAGCGCTGACGCCTCCGAGCGTGCGTCGCCCACCGACGCCGAATGCACGAGGCCGAGCGAGACTGCGCCCGCGACGACCGCAGCGACCACAGCGACGGCGACGGTGGTGAAGACGATGCGTCCTGCGAGGGTGCGGGGGAGGACGCGCATGTCAGCCCGCCGTTCTGCGGACGCCCGTGCGGGCATCCTGTGCGTCGTCGAGCACCGCCTGCTGCGCGTCGATGGCGTAGCCGACGCCGCGCACGGTTCGGATGCCCGAACCCGGCCCCAGCTTCGCCCTCAGCTGGGCGATGTGCACGTCCACGGTTCTGCCCGACGCGTAGTCGGCATGTCCCCACACCGCGGACAGGAGCTGCTCCCTGGTGAAGACCCGGCCGGGGGAGCGTGCGAGGTAGGACAGCAGATCGAACTCCGTTGCCGTGAGGGTGAGCTCGACGCCGTCCAGAGTCGCCGAGCGTGTGTCCTGGTCGAGGACGAGCGTGCCAAGCCGCACCTCGCGGATGCTCTGCGTACCGTGCGTGCGCCGCAGCACGACCTTGAGCCGGGTGACGAGTTCGCGCGGTGAGAAGGGCTTCGTGAGGTAGTCGTCGCCGCCGAGCTCGAGCGCGACTAGACGCTCTACCTCGTCGTCACGGGCCGTCACGAAGATGATCGGCGTCCAGTCGTCCTCGGCTCGCAGCCTTCGGCACAGCTCGATCCCATCGACCCCGGGCAGCGCCACGTCGAGCACGATCGCGACAGGGCGCCTGGCCCGGATGACCGCGAGGGCGACGTCCCCGTCATCCACGATCTCCACTCCGAAGCCGGCGCGCGTCAGGTACAGCCGCTCCAGGTCGGCAATGGTGCGCTCGTCTTCGACCACGACGACGAGACCGGAGGGCGCTTCCATGCCTCCCATTCAAGCCCGTGCCGAGGCGGGCGCACCCTGGAAGCCAGGCATCCCAGCGAACCCTTACATTCCCCGAACACGCATCCCACGCGTACCGCACACGGCTTTGCGAGTCTCGTGGAGTCGTGGCCGTGTCGCTGGCACACCAGTACGCGGCAGATCAGCGCGCCATGCCGTTGGCATGGCAGGAGAACCGAAGGGAACACCATGCAGACACCGAGGAACCCGGCACCGGGCAGATCCAACGTCACAGGGGACGACGCGAGCGGGCACTCCGCCGAAGGCGAGGTACGGCAAGGGGAAGGGATCGCCACCCGTCTGAAGCGGCGCATCCGGCGCGAACACCTCGTGATCACGGTTGCGGCCGCTGCCGCAGTCGCCACCGTCGCCGGGGGGCTCGCGCTGACAGCCATCCCCGCCTCCGCGACGGCCACGGTTCCGGTGAGCAGCATCGCGTCCACGTCGCTGGTCGCCGCCACGTCGGCAGCGAACCCGGGGAGTCGCCTCTGCGGGCCGGTGCTGCTCGTGCTCAAGCACGACTACGACCGTGTGCCCGACGCCCTGCGCATGGACGTGTCGTCCGCGCAGCACCAGTCCTCGACATCCGCGAAGCACGAGGCCCTGCAGAACGTGCTGAAGAAGGCACAATCGGGTGGCTATGGCTCGGCAGTGCAATCGGCGGCGAAGGACAAGAAGACGCTTGCGGGCTTCAAGGCAGCGTGGGACCGTCTTCCCTCCTCGCTCCGCAGCGACCTCAAGAACGCGAAGGCGGCCAGTGGTGCCAACCGGGAGTCCGACCTCAAGACGATTGCAAGCAAGGCCGAGTCCGGCGGCTACGGCGACCGGGTGAAAGACGCGATCGGCAAGGTCAAGACGCGGCTCGACAAGTGCATTTCACGGGTCGGAGGGGCGACGAGCACGCCGTCCGCTCCATCGGCCGGCACGCCGTCGACAAGCACCCCATCGCCGAGTACGCCGAAGCCCACCCCTACGCCGACGACCGGAGCGTGAGTCTCACTCGAGGTGCTTCTGCCAGGTGCCGTTGAGGGCGAGCGGTTCGAAGCCGAAGGCCTCATTGATGGCGAGCATCGGACCGTTCTCCGCGGCGTTCCAGGTGAGCACACGCTCCACCTGCGGCGCCACACGGGCCAAAGCAGCAAGGTTCGCGAGCTTCACCGCGATCCCGAGTCGGTGCCCCCGGTGCGCGGGGACGACGAGCGTGTCCCACTGCTCGACCTTCTTCGAGCCGACCGCGACGAGCAGGATCGTGTATGCGGCGACGTCGCCCGTCGCCTCGTGCACCGCGACGGCGACGAGCGGAGGCTCGCCCGCATCGATCCAGCGACGTTCCTCCTCGCGCACGCGCTGGGCATCCCAGTGCTCGGCATCCAAAACGATGCCGTCGTGGGGAACCTCTTGCACCATGCGTGCGCGTGCAGCTGCATACCCGGCGACGAGGTCATCAGGACAGTGCTGCCACCAGGTCACGATGCGGTAGCCCGCTGCGTGATCGTCCGCCTCCCGTTGAAGGCGAGAGCCGACCGCGTCGGGTAGCGGTACCGCCAACCGGCTCACGAGCTCGACCTGTCCGAGCCGGTAACCCGCCGACAGCGCGAACCGCGTGCCCTCGTCCGCCGGGATGCCGCGCGGCCCCGCCTCGGGTGCGATCGTCTCCGCTTCGGGCGGGATGTCCGAGAGCAGGTGTTCCGTGAACGCCGAGATGTCGATGCGGCCGGCCTCGGCCACGAGTTCCTCGCCCTGACGCAGCAGCGCGGCCCCTATGCCGTGCCGTCGGGCTGCGGGGATGACCCGCACCTCTACTTCTGCCGTCGTCGCGTCTTCCTCGAGCGGCACGGTGACCAGGAGCCGTCCGGTGGGTTCGCCGTCCAGGCGCGCGAGGTAGAGCATCCGCATTCCGAACGGGCTCGGCAGGTACCACGCGAGCTGGTCGGCCGGGTCGTACACGAAGTCGTCGTTGTGCCACAGGTGCAGGGCGCAGGCGTTCTCCACGTCGACGAATCCGGCGAAATCGCCGTTCGTGTCGTCAGCCATGGTCTCGGGCACCGCCACCCGCTCGATGGTCACCCGCACGCGCGCTCCCTCCGACGAGGCAATCAGCCGACCAGCCTACGCGCGTGCGGGGTTGCGCGTCGCCCGTCGGGTACCTTAGAGACGGGTCGCCGCCCGGGCCGCGCCGGCCGCACAAGTGTTGAGTGCCGGCCGGCAGGCCGGTCGGCATGGCCAGCCAGTCAGAAGGGGGCGTCGGTTGCATCTGAAGAGCTTGACGCTCAAGGGCTTCAAGTCCTTCGCCCAGCCGACCACTTTCGCGTTCGAGCCAGGCGTCACCTGCATCGTGGGACCGAACGGTTCGGGCAAGTCCAACGTGGTCGATGCGCTCGCCTGGGTGATGGGGGAGCAGGGCGTGAAGACCCTGCGCGGCGGCAAGATGGAAGACGTCATCTTCGCCGGCACGTCGACGAGGGGTCCGCTCGGCCGCGCCGAGGTCACCCTCACCATCGACAACTCCGACGGCGTGCTGCCGATCGAGTACTCCGAGGTCACGATCAGCCGCACGCTGTTCCGCAACGGAGGCAGCGAATACGCGATCAACGGCAAACAATGCCGGCTGCTCGACGTGCAGGAGCTGCTGAGCGACTCAGGGCTCGGCCGCGAGATGCACGTCATCGTGGGGCAGGGGCAGCTGGATGCCGTGCTGCACGCAAGCCCGGATGATCGTCGCGGATTCATCGAAGAAGCCGCGGGCATCCTGAAGCATCGAAGGCGCAAGGAGAAGACCCTGCGCAAGCTCGAGGCGATGCAGACGAATCTCACGCGGCTGAGCGATCTGGCGGGTGAGATCCGCCGCCAGCTGAAGCCGCTCGGGGCTCAGGCCGAGGTCGCGAGGGAGGCGCAGACCATCGCCGCCATCGTGCGCGACGCAAGGGCGCGATTGCTGGCGGACGAGGTGGTCACCCTGCGTGCGGCGCTCGACGACTACTCGCGCGACGAGTCGCAGCGGCACAGCGAGCGCATCGTGCTCCAGGAGCAGCTCGAGCAGAAGCAGTTGCGCATCGCGCGGATCGAGCAGGAGCAGGTGGGCGACGCGGTCGACGCTGCCCGGCGCACGGCGTTCGCGCTCGAGTCCGCGCAGGAGCGGCTGCGATCGCTGTTCACGCTGGCCAACCAGCGTCTCGCGCTGCTCGGCTCGCAGGCCGACATGTCCGAGTCGGCGCGCACCGTCACGCCCGACATGATCGAGGCGTCGAAGGCCGAAGCCGCGATGCTGCGTGACGGCGTCGGGGCGGCCGATGCCGCCGTGACCGCGGCGCAGTCCGCAACCCGTGCGGCGCGTGCCAGGCTGGATGCGCTCGACGAGCAGATCGCGGCGCAGAGCGCGCTCGTCTCCAAGCACGACCTGGAGCTCTCGAAGCTCCGCGGCGCGGCAGACGTCGCCGCCTCCCGGCTGGCTGCGGCGAGGGGCGAGGCGCTGCGGCAGCAGAATGCGATCGATGCCGCGACTGCCAGGCGCGACGAGGCGACGCTCGCCCTGCAGGCGGCGGAGGCACAGGCCGAGGAGGATGCGCCAGACGTCGACCTCACGGAAGAATACGAGCTGGCACAGTCGGCGGTCTTCGAGCGCGAGGGTGACATCGACCGGCTCCGTGAAGCGGTGCACACCCTGGAGCGGGAGCGCGACGCCCTGCAGGCACGAGTGGGCGCCTTGTCGCTCGCACTCGATCAGAAGGACGGCTCGACGGCCCTCGTCGCCGCCAAGCTCGACGGGCTGCGCGGACTCGTCGCCGACAACGTGCGCGTCGAGCCCGGCTACGAGACGGCTGTGGCCGCAGCCCTCGGGTCGCTCGCCGACGCGGTCGTCGCTGACGACAGGGATGCCGCCATCCACGCTCTCCTGTATGCCAAGCAGTCCGAGCTCGGTCGCGTCGAACTGGCGATCGCAGCCTCCGGAGCGGCCGCGGCGTCTGGCGCCGACCGGCGTCGGGAGCTTCCCGCCGGAATTGTGGCAGCGGCCGCCGTCGTGCGGGGGCCGGCCGGCATCCTCACGCTGCTGGAGGCCACGGTCATCGCCGACGATCTCGAGGCGGCGCGGCAGGCGTGGCCGGCACTCGCAGCCGACCGGGACGGCGCCGGTGTGACGGTCATCACGCGAGAGGGGGACGTGCTCGGCACGCAGGTGCTGCGCGGCGGATCGGCCCGCACTCAAAGCAAGCTCGAACTGGTCGCCGACCGCGACGCCGCCGCGACGAGAGCAGAGATCGTCACCGGCGAACTGCAGACGGCGAGAGCCGCGCTCGCCGACGCACGCGCTGAGGCGCAGGCGGCCAAGCAACGCTCGACGGATGCCCTGAACCGGCTCCGCGAGCAGGATGCGCGCGCTGCCGAGCGCACCGAGGCGCTGAACAGGCTGCGCGTGCAGGCCGAAGCGTCTGCGGCGGAACTCCAGCGTCTCGCGGCTGCGAGGGCGACCTCGGCGGAGCAGGTCGCCGTCGCCGAGGCGGATTCCGAGCGCGCCAAGCAGGCTCTGGAGGAGGCGCAGGCACGGCCGCGCCCCATCCTCGATGTCTCCGCGCGAGACGGACTCCTTGCCGAACTCGAAGCGTGTCGCGAGGCCGAGGTACAGGCGAGGCTCGCTGCCGAGACTGCGCGCGAGCGAGTGCGTGCCGAGGAGGCTCGTGCAGTCTCGTTGGCGAGGCGCCTCGAGGCCGAGCGTGCCGCTGCCGCCGAGGCGGCGCGTCGCGAGGTGGTGCGCAGGCACCAGGTCGACGCGGCCGAACGCGTCATCGCCGCGCTCCCGCGCGTGCTGGACTCGGCGGATCGATCGGTGAGCCAGGCTCGTACGGAACTCGCGGCGGCCGAAGCCGCACGTGCCGGGCAGAACGAGGAGCTCGTCGCGCTTCGGCGAGACGAGGCATCCCTTCGCGATCGGCTGCAGGCCGTGAGCGAGAGTGTCCACGGTCTCGAGCTGCAGATCTACGAGAAGAAGCTGCACCTGTCGTCGTTGCTGGAGCGTGCGGGAAGCGAATTGGGGCTGGTCGAAGACGTGCTGGTCGCCGAGTACGGGCCCGAGGCGGCCATCCCGGCCGAGACGGAGGACGACGACGAGCGGCCGTTCCTGCGCGCCGAGCAGGAGAAGCGGCTGCAGGACGCGGAGCGAAAGCTTGCGCGACTTGGACGCGTGAACCCGCTCGCGCTCGAGGAGTTCGCAGCGCTCGAACAGCGGCACAAGTTCCTCACCGAGCAGCTGACCGACCTCACGAACACGCGCAAAGACCTCCTGACGATCATCGCCGACATCGACGAGCGCATGCAGGGCATCTTCTCGGATGCATTCGAAGACACCAGGCAGGCATTCGCTGAGGTCTTCCCTGTGCTGTTCCCCGGTGGGAGCGGAAGCATCCGGCTCACCGATCCCGACGATCTGCTGGCCACCGGCATCGAGGTGTCGGTGCGGCCGGCCGGGAAGAAGATCGAACGGCTGTCGCTGCTCTCCGGCGGCGAGCGGTCGCTCGCGGCGGTCGCGTTCCTTCTCGCCATCTTCAAGGCGCGCCCAAGCCCGTTCTACATCATGGACGAGGTGGAGGCCGCGCTCGACGACGCCAACCTGGGCCGACTGCTGACGACGTTCGAAGACCTTCGTGGCGACAGCCAGCTCATCGTCATCACCCACCAGAAGCGCACCATGGAGATCGCGGACGCGCTCTACGGCGTTTCCATGCGGCAGGACGGGGTATCGGCCGTCGTCGGGCAGAGGGTTGCACAACGGGATGCCGGTGCGAACGGCGTAGAGGACGAGCGCCAGTCGGCCTGACCGCGTTTCGGGCCGGCTACCGCGGGAGCTCCCTGGCAGCCCGGATGACTCCGCTCGGATCGCGCTCCGTCTTGAGGCGACGCAACCGCTCGATGGACTCCGCACCATAGGCATCCGCAAGCGTCGCGCGGTCGTCGAGCAGAGTCGCCACATTCCCGGTGGCCGGAGTCGAGGCGGCCGCTGCGGCCAAGGGTGCGAACGCCGCATCCGCTCCCGCCAGCGCCTCCGGGTTAGGGGCGATGAAGTTGGCACCCAGGTACGCAGGCGCCGCGACATACGAGGCGACCGACCGGGCGGGGTCACCCGAGCGCAGGGAACCGCCGAAGGGACGCACCTCCATCCTGCTCAGCCCTTTGGCCGATGCGTCGTGGAACGCTTCGATGAGGCCCGCGGCGGACTCTTGGCCGTAGTCGCCGACGGCGCTGCTCCAGTCCATGAACGCCATCGGGGCGACCGGTTCGGCAGCGACGGCGGCGAGCGAACCGATGCCGAACGGCTGCATGCTGTCAGTGACGGCCGATCCGACCGCCCTGAGCGGCTCGATCAGCTGTGAACCCGACTCCGCGTCTCCGATGTGCAACGCGTCGACGGAGGCGAGCGTCTTGCCGCGCAACGGATCGGGGATGGCGGGAGCGTTGGGGAAGGTCATCATGCCGAACGAGAGGCCGAGTGCTGGCTGGGCCTCTGCGAGTTCGAACACGACGGGGAGCAGGTCGGCGGCCCTGTCCGGAGTGAACGCGAGCTTTCCGCCGTAGAGCCGGGCGCCTGGGAACAGTGAGAACTCGATCGCGGTGACCACACCGAACAGACCGCCTGCCCCCCGCATGGCCCACATCAGCTCGGGGTCTGTTTCGTCGTCGATGCGGCGAGCCTCGCCTGTCGCATCGACCAGCTCCACCGCAGTGATGGCCGGTGCCTGAAGACCGTATGCGCGTCCGAACATCGAGTGCCCGCCTCCCAGCGAATACGCCACGACGTTCACTTCGGGATTGCTGCCGGCCAGGGCGACGAGGCCCGTGTCGTCCAGCGCCGCCAGTACGCGGCCCCAGTTGACCCCTGCACCCACCCGCGCCGTTCGCCGCTGAACGTCGACGGAGACGTCGTCGAACGAGCGCGGACGGATCAGGACGATGTCGGACAGGTCACGGCCGGCCGCGTGACCGTTCGGCTGGGTGAGGACGCCAAGGCCAGCCGCCGCGGCAGCCCTGACGGCATGCTGCACATCGGAAACGCCGGACGGAACGACGATGGCCGCAGGCCGCTGATCGATGGCCAGGTTCCAGCCGAACCGCTCGTGGTCGTAGCCGTCGTCGCCCGGAAGGAACAGCGAGCCAGAGAGACGTGAGCGAAGGTCTTCGAATGCGGATGACATCTGCATGCCACGAACCTATTCCAGGCCTCCGACAGAGCCCCGTTCAGAGCTCGGATTGCCGTTCGCCGCCGTTCGCCGGACCGCACATCGCGCTCTCGATGACCGCGACGTCGCCCGGCGCAAGAGGCAGCAGTCCGCGCCTCAGCAGATAGCCCCAGTTGGGACTGGAGGTGAACTCCAGCCGTCCTGCGAGGTCTGCGATCGGCACCTCGACGCTTTCGCGATACTCGACCCGGCGGCGCCACGGCGTGAAGTCGCCCTCGTCCGCCTGCCAGACCTCGTCGTCGACCACCGTGCCTATCGCAGTGAACGCCTTGAGCGGTTCGCCGTCCGGATAGTCCGTACGCGGCGAGTAGTAGACCACGACGTCTCCAGCGTGAGGGCGCGCGACCGCCGCACGCTTGCCGTGATTGAACTGGGCGATCCCCAGCTGCACGCCGTGAAGCACGTGCGAACGAGACACCACGCCGAGCCAGCCGTTCATCTGCGCCATGCGCTCATGCTCCCACCCGAGCGCTTCCAGGGCCAGGTTCGCGACGACGGTGCTGTCCCTCAATCGCCTCTATCGCGGCTGACGCCGCTCAAAGGCTCAATCGGTTTGGTCATGCGAGCGAGCTCGCATGACCAAACCTCAATCGCCTCTACTCTTGAGGCATGGCAGAACGCTCCTGGTCGCTGGCTGGCGCGCTGCGCGGCATGTTCGCGAAGCGCACGATCGACGAGCAGACGTGGGACGACCTTGAGGCGGCGCTCATCACCGCCGATTTCGGACCGGCCGTCACCGAGGACATCGTCGACGAGCTGCGTCAGAAGGTCGACCGCTACCGTACGACCGATCCCGCCGACCTGCAGAGGATGCTCCGCGAGACCATCGAGGAACGGCTCGCGGACTTCGACCCGACACTGCACCTGACCGAGCGCCCAGCAGTGGTGCTGGTGGTCGGTGTGAACGGCGTGGGCAAGACCACCACGATCGGCAAGTTCGCGAAGTTCCTGCGCAACTTCGACCGCTCCGTGGTCGTGGGCGCTGCCGACACGTTCCGTGCGGCCGCGGTCGAGCAGCTGGCGACGTGGGCTGCACGCGCGGGAGCGGAGATCGTGCGGCCGCAGCAGGAACGGCAGGACCCGGCATCCGTCGCGTTCCAGACCGTCGAGTACGCGAAGAACACGGGCACCGAGATCGTCATCATCGACACGGCCGGACGGCTGCACACAAAGGGCGGGCTCATGGACGAGCTGTCGAAGATCAAACGCGTGGTGGAGAAGCAGGCGCCGATCTCCGAGGTGCTCCTGGTGCTCGACGCGACGACTGGCCAGAACGGACTAGCTCAGGCGCAGGCGTTCATCGAGCACGCCGGCGTAACCGGGCTGGTGCTCACGAAGCTCGACGGCTCGGCCAAGGGCGGTTTCGTGCTGTCGGTTCAGGAGCGCACGCGCTTGCCCATCAAACTCATCGGCCAGGGCGAAGGCATCGGCGACCTCACGGGATTCACGCCGCACGTCTTCGCACAGCAACTGGTCGGCTGAGCGGAGGAGGCGACATGGCCATCGAGCACGACTTCTTCGGCATCATCGACGAGGATTCGTCGGGCGGACTGTACTGGAGCGAGACCGTCGAGGTCGCCGAGCAACCGGTGGAGGTGGTGCTCACCGCCGCGGACGCGGCAGAGGTGTCGGAGAGCGCACTCGACACCGCCGCGGCCGTCATCAATGCCCTCGAAGGACTGGACGCCCGCGCCCGCGACGCGCTCATCGCCGACCTCAGCGAGCGCGGGTCCGTGACGACCCAGTACATCGACCAACGCGTCGACGACCTGGGCCAATCGCTCCTGGATCTCCTGGTGCACAACTCGGGCGACATCCCCATGGATGTGCTGCGCTCCCTGCAGCTGCTCAGCGTGTCGCTCCGGCCGGGCAACACGGCCGACGACGACGCATTCGCGGTCTTCACCTACTCCATCGACCCGGACGAAACGGATGCCGTGCTGCAGGTCGGCTTCGACGACCAGGGCGACGTCGTGACGGTGGACGACGGCGAGCAGTGACGACGCCGAGCAGTGGGGGAGCAGTCAGCCCGCTCCAGTACCATTGACCCCACCATGGCTACCTTCGGCACGCTCTCCGACCGGCTCACCGAGACCTTCAAGAACCTCCGCACCAAGGGCAAGCTCTCGGCATCGGATGTCGACGGCACAGTCCGCGAGATCCGCCGCGCTCTGCTCGACGCGGACGTATCACTCGACGTTGTCAGGCAGTTCACTGCCACCGTTCGTGAGCGTGCACTCGGCGACGAGGTCAACAAGGCGCTGAACCCCGCGCAGCAGGTGGTGCAGATCGTCAACGAGGAACTCGTTGGCATCCTCGGTGGTCAGCAGCGCCGCCTGGAGTTCGCCAAGAACCCTCCGACGGTCATCATGCTCGCCGGCCTTCAGGGCGCCGGCAAGACGACGCTGGCCGGGAAGCTCGCGAAGTGGCTCAAGAAGGACGGGCACACCCCGATGCTGGTGGCAGCAGACCTCCAGCGTCCTAACGCCGTCACCCAGCTTCAGGTCGTCGGCGAGCAGGCGGGCGTCACGGTGTTCGCTCCCGAGCCGGGCAATGGCGTCGGCGACCCGGTGCGCGTGGCCAAAGACGCCGTGAAACAGGCAGAGCGCCAGCAGTACGACGTCGTCGTGATCGACACCGCCGGTCGTCTCGGCATCGATGCCGAACTCATGAAGCAGGCGTCGGACATCCGCAAGGCGACGAACCCCGACGAAGTCCTGTTCGTCATCGACGCCATGATCGGACAAGACGCCGTGAACACGGCCAAGGCGTTCCAGGAGGGCGTCGATTTCACCGGCGTTGTGCTCACCAAGCTCGACGGCGACGCACGAGGCGGAGCCGCGCTGTCCGTGGCATCCATCACAGGTCGGCCCATCATCTTCGCCTCGACGGGTGAGTCGCTCGACGATTTCGAGCCGTTCCATCCCGATCGCATGGCCAGCCGCATCCTCGATCTCGGTGACGTGCTGACGCTCATCGAGCAGGCGCAGCAAGCATTCGACGAAGAAGAGGCGCGCAAGGTCGCGGAGAAGTTCGCGACCGAGACGTTCACGCTCGACGACTTCCTGAAGCAGATGCAGCAGCTGCGCAACATGGGCTCGATCAAGAAGATGATCGGGATGCTCCCTGGCGCAGGGCAGATGCGACAGCAACTCGATCAGTTCGACGAGAAGGAGATCGTGCGCACGGAGGCGATCATCCAGTCGATGACGCCGGCGGAGCGGGCGAACCCCAAGCTGCTGAACGGTTCGCGCAGGCTGCGCATCGCCAAGGGCTCCGGCATGACGGTGACCGACATCAATCAGCTCGTCACCCGGTTCGAGCAGGCGGCCAAGATGATGAAGACCGTCGCAAGGGGCGGTGTGCCGAACGTGCCGGGCATGGGACCGATGGCCGGCGGCGGCTTCGCCGGACGCAAGTCGCAGAAGAAGAAGGGCAAGTCGTCGCGCTCAGGCAACCCGGCAAAGCGTGCTGCGGAGAATGCGGCGCTCGCCTCCGGGGCGAAACCCGGTGGCTCGGCAGGCGGGTCCGGATTCGGTCTCGGCGCAGGGCAGGAAGCCGCTCAGCAGGCGCCGACGGGCGAGGAACTCGCAGCCGTGCAGAAGCTGTTCGGCCGCGGCTGACTCGCGGCCCTGCGGTCAGCGAAGGCCGTTCCGTAGCTCGCGCGTGAGTGAAGAGACCACGGCGGGAAGACTGCCGCCGTTGGCCTCGGCGACCGCAAGCTGCCGCTGGTAACTCACGCCGCGCTCCAGGATGCGCTCGACGTCGGCGAGCTCCTTCGCGCAGCCGAGCTTGTCGGCCGTGGGGGCCAGCTCGGTGACGAGCGAGCGGATGCCCTCGGCGACTCCGCCCTGTGCGCCGCCTGGGTCGAGGATGATGTCGGCGTCGATGCCGTACCTCGCGGCTCGCCACTTGTTCTCGCGCACGAACCACGGCTGCAGCACGAGCGGAACCTCGCCGTCGTCGAGCTGGGTGGACATCCGCTCGACGAGGCAATGGATGACTGCGGCCAGCGCACCGAGTTCCGTGGCGGTCGAGACACCGTCGCACGCGCGCATCTCCACGGTGCCCCAGTGCGGCGACGGGCGGATGTCCCAGCGCACCTCGGTGTAGTCCCTGATCACGTCGGTGGTGATCAGGTCGCTCACGTAGTCCTCGTAGTCGGCCCACTGCGTCATCTGCCACGGCAAGCCCGCAGTCGGCAGCTGCTGGAACATGAGCGCCCTGTTCGAGGCGTAGCCGGTGGCCACGCCGCCCCAGAACGGGCTGGACGCGCTGAGCGCCTGCAGGTGCGGGTAGAACGTGAGCAGTCCGTTGAGAATGGGCAGCACCTTGTCGCGGCGCTCGATGCCGACGTGCACGTGCACGCCCCAGATGAGCATCTGGCGCCCCCACCACTGCGTGCGCTCGAGCAGGTGCTCGTATCGCTCCGACGGCGTCGGTTTCTGGTCGAACCACTGCGCGAACGGATGCGTTCCTGCACACATCAGCTCGACATCGAGTCGGTCGGTGACCGTTCGTACGCGTTCGATGAGGCGCTCGAGGTCGGCGACGGCATGCGGCACGCTCTTGTGCACGCCGCTGACGAGTTCGATCGTGTTCAGCAGCAGCTCGTGCGTGATCTGCGGATGCTCACTGCCGTCGCCTGGACCCAGTGCGGGAAGCACGTCATCGGCGGCCTGCACCAGGTCGCCCGTATCGCGGTCGACGAGCGCGATCTCCCACTCGATGCCCACGCTGGAGCGTTCGGATGCCGAGAAGTCGATGCGCATGCGACGCCCCTCTTATGTGCCTCACCCGGCTCGGCGGTGGCGGAACTCCGCGGAAACGGCCACCTAATCGGGACTCGCCCGATAGCCTAGCGTTCGCCGTGGGGTCGCGATGACGGCACGTCGCATGAGCGTCGGGCGCAGTCGGCTGACTTTCCTCGTACAAGGCACAGGCGCCACGACCGTTCCCTCAGCGTCGCATGCGATCGCCGGGACCGGTTCTGGCGAGAACACGCGAAGGTGAATATGCGACTGATCGTTAGGGGAACCCGCAACCGACTGCACGACGAGCTCGACGTGCCGGTCTCGAAATACCACGCGCATCGCGCGCTGGTGCTGGCCTCGCTCGCCGAGGGCACGAGTGTGATCACCGGACTCTCGACGACGCGACAGATCGAGTGGACCGTGAGCGTTCTGCGCGCGCTGGGTGCGCAGATCGACGTGGCGGATGATCGCTACGTCATCAAGGGGGTCAGCGGGCACTACCGGGCCTCCGACGTCGTCGAACGCGGATCGAGCGGACCGGAGGGCCTCCTCAACGTCGGATCGAGCGGCACCACGCTCTACTTCATGACGGGGCTCGCCGCCCTCGCCGACAAGCCGATCACGCTCACGGGCATGAAGTACTTCAGGCGCCGGCCCATCAAAGCGCTGCTGGACTCGCTGCAGCAGATGGGAGTGCGGCTGGAGAGCACGGACGACTGCCCGCCGATCACCGTGCAACCGTTACGCCCCCGTGGCGGCGACGTCTCCATCGCGGGCACGCTCTCCCAGTGGTTGAGCGGTCTGCTCCTGCTCGCACCGTTCGCCGAGACCGACACCACGATCCACGTCACCGGCGGTGCACTGAACGAGCAGCCCTACGTCGACCTCACGGTGCGCATGATGCGCATGTTCGGCCTGCGCGTCGATGTCTCGGACGACTGGCTGACGTACCGCGTACCTGCCGGTCAGATCGCGCGCGCCGCCGACTACAGCATTCCGCCCGACATCGGCTCGGCCGCGTTCGGCATCGTTGCGGCAGCCGTCCATCCGGGCGACGTGCTCTTCAGGGGCATGTCCGCCACCCGCGCGGCAGAGACCGATCACCCGGAGGCGGAGTTCCTCGACCTCGCGGCAGCCATGGGTGTGCCGATGACCACGGACGAGGAGACGGGCTTCGTGCGCATCTCACACGACGGCCTGAAGCTGCAGCCCATCGATGTGGACTGCGGACCCATCCCCGACCTGCTGCCTGCGCTGTCCACCCTTGCCACGTTCGCCGAGGGCACCTCCAGGCTCTACAACGTGCGGCACATCCGGCTCAAGGAGTCCGACCGGGTCGCAGCCATGCTCCAGCTGAACCGCATGGGCGGCCGGCTCGAGCAGGATCCGGACGAGCTGCGCATCACGGGAGTGAAGTCGCTTGCGGGCGCCACGATGTCGTCGTTCAACGACCACCGGGTGCTGATGGCGCTCGCCGTGGCTGCGTCGCGCGCATCCGGTGTCTCGACGCTCACGTATCCGCGCGCCTACCGCATCTCGTACCCGATGTTCCTCGACGAGATGAACAGCATCGGGCTGAACCTGAACATCGGCCAGCCCGTGGCCGAGGAGGAGACCGAGGTGCCGGCATCCACCGCCGAACAGGTGCAGGCGTCGCTCGGCGCCCTTGCCGAGCCGCTCATGCTCACCGAGGCGGTCGCCGCCAAGGTGCTCGAGGCGCCAGACGAAGCGGCGGTCATGGAGGTGGACGGGCACGCCTCGAGCAGCCTCACCTGGCGTGAGCTCGGAGACGAGGCCGACAAGGTGGCTGCACTGCTGCTCGACCTCGGCGTTCGCCGCGGCGAGCCGGTTGCGGTGCAGTTGCCGAATTGGAGCGAGTTCGTCGCCATCGCGCTCGGCATCATGCAGGTCGGCGGGGTGGTGACCCCCATCATGCCGGTGTTCGGCCCGCGCGAGACGGCGATGACACTTGCGAGATCGCGCGCCCGGGTCATGTTCCTGCCCAACTACTTCAGGGGCAGGCAGCCGGTCGTCGAGTTGCTGTCCGCGATCGACGAGGCGGACGCCCAGGGCAGGCGTCTCGCGGTCGAGCACGTCGTGGTCATCCGCAGCGATCACAGGCACGGCGCGGACGCCTCCGTGCAGATCCCGCCCATTCCGAACGATGCCGTCGCGAACGCGAGGACCACCGAGTGGACCTGGCGCTACTACGACACGGCACTGGCCGCGGTGACCGTGGACAAGGATGCCATCGCGGCGGCCGCGCCCGGCCTTGACGACTACTGCCAGTTGCTGTTCACCTCTGGCACGACCGGCGAGCCGAAGGGTGTGCAGCACACCTATCGCAGCCTCGGGTTGGCCACTGCGATGGAGGTGCGCCACCTGGGTCTTGGACCGGACGACCGTATCTACGTGCCGTCGCCCTTGGCGCATCAGACCGGTTTCCTGTACGGGATGCTGCTGGCATGGCGTCTCGGCGTTGCCGTCGTCATTCAGCCGGTGTGGGATGCCGACGTGTCGCTGAAGCGCGCGTTCGGCCAGGCCGGAGCGACCTTCGTGCAGGCGGCAACGCCGTTCCTCTCCGACCTCGTCTCACGCGTCGAGGCGGGGGCCGCCGTTCCGGAGAGCCTCCGCATCTTCGTGGCCACGGGCGCTGCGGTGCCAAGAGCGCTGGCCGAGCGTGCCACCGCGGTGCTCGGCACATCGGTGCTCGGCGCTTTCGGCACGACCGAGACATGCCTGGGCACGCTGGCCTCGCCCGAGGACAAGCCTGAGGATGCCTGGGGAAGCGACGGGCGCGCGCTGCCGGGCGTCGACATCCGCATCGTGGACGACGAGGGCGCCGAGCTGCCGGCAGGTGCCGAAGGCAACTACGAACTGCGCTCACCCACGGTCTTCGGTGGCTACCTGCAGCGACCCGACCTCACGGCGGATGTCTTCACCGACGACGGCTGGTACCGCACGGGCGACCTGGCCTACCTCGACGAGGCCGAATTCCTGCACATCACGGGCCGGGTCAAGGACGTCATCAATCGCGGCGGCGAGAAGATCCCGGTCGTCGAGATCGAGAACCTGCTCTACCAGCATCCCAAGGTCACCGACGTGGCCATCGTGGCCATGCCCGACAAGAGGCTCGGGGAGCGCGCGTGCGCTTTCGTGGTTCCCGCGGCCGTCGATTCGGCCCTGACGCTGAAGGAGGTGCAGGATTATCTCGGCCGCCACGGCACCTCCAAGTACTACTGGCCTGAGCGCGTCGAACTCGTGGACGCGCTCCCGCGCAACGTCGTCGGCAAGATCCAGAAGAACATCCTGCGTGAGCGTGCCGCGGCGCTGGTGGAGTCCGGCTCGGCCGGTAACGACCCCGTGGACAAGAAGGAGAAGGCATGACCGTCGTCGACGAGGAGTTCGAGGCGCTCAAAAGGCAGATCACCGACTGGGTGACCGGACCTGGCGAGGAGTACGCGGAGCGGATCGAGAGCACCGGCTCGGTGCCGGACGAGCTCTTCGCCGAGCTGCGTGACCTCGGATACCTCGGCCTGGCAGCCCCTGCGCGGCTCGGCGGACGCGGCATCCCGTTTCCCCAGTACCTGGAGTTGATGGAGATCTTCTCCCGCTCACACGCCTCCATCCGCATGCTCGTGCACGTCGTCAACGGCACGTGGCGGGCGATGGACCCGTTCATGACCGACGAGCAGCGCGAGACGTTCATCGTGCCGTCCGTCAAGGGTGAGAAGCTCGTCGCGTTCACCCTCACCGAGTCCACCGCAGGCAGCGGCGCCGACCTGCGCACGACGGTGCGCCGCGAGGGCGACACCTACTACCTGAACGGCGAGAAGCACCTCATCACCTTCGGGGTGAAGTGCGACTGGTGGCTGCTGGGGGCCAGGCTCGAGGGAACGAGCGGCAAAGACGGCACCGTTGCCATCATGCTGCCGAACACGGGGCTCCCAGGCGCCGAGGTGATCGATGACTCGCAGACCATGGGCGTGCACGGCACCGACCACGCCATCCTCAGGTTCCACGACACCCCGGTGCCTGTGGCGAACCGGGTAGGCGAAGAGGGTCAGGGTCTCGACGTGCTGCTCGGCGGATTCCTGCTGCCCAGCCGAGTGTCCGTGGCGATGAGCTGCGTCGGACTTGCGGAACGCGCTCAGGAACTCGCGGTGCAGTACTCGCAGCGCAGGGAGACGTTCGGCAAGAAGATCGCGGAACGCCAGGCGATCCAGTTCATGCTCGCCGAGAACTACGCCGACATCCAGGCCGCGAGGGCGCTCGTGCTCGAGGCGGCTCGCGCCTACGAGAACGGGGCGCCGAACGCAGACGTGCTCTCCAGCGCCTCCAAGATGATCGCCGTCGACATGCTCACCCGGGTCACGGACAAGGCCCTTCAGGTGCACGGCGGCCAGGGCTACTGGAAGCGCAACGCCATCGAGCGCGTCTACCGGGATGCCCGCGCGCAGCGATTCGAGGAGGGCACGAACGAGATCCAGAAGCTGGTGGTGAGCCGCGCTGTGCTCACCGGGCGGGTCTGAGCTAGGCCGCGAACAGGCGCACCAAAACTGAGGCACGAGGCGAGGCAGAGCCGGCCACGGGCATCCGATGACAACGACAGGAGCACACACCCCCATGACGTCCGATTCCCCCCGCGTCACCCTGATCACCGGCAGCTCGCGCGGCATCGGTCGCGTGTTGGCGCTGAAGCTCGCTGCCAAGGGCGAGCACGTGGTGGTCAACTACAAGAAGAACGCGGAGCTGGCCGATGACGTCGTGCGCGAGCTGCGCGAGGCCGGTGGAGACGGCATAACGGTGCAGGCGGACATCGAGGAGCCGGACGACATCGATGCGATGTTCGAGACCATCCGCTCCGAGTACGGCAGGCTGGATGCCTTCGTGGCCAATGCTGCCGCGAGCGCCTTCAAGCCGATCTCGGCGCTCAAGCTGCACCACCTCGACCGCAACTGGGCGATGAACGTGCGCTCCTTCGTGCTCGGCGCCCAACGTGCCGTTGCACTGATGGGCGAGCAAGGCGGCCGCATCGTCGCCGTCACGAGCTATGGCTCCCTGCGCGCCTTCCCCACCTACGCCTCGCTCGGTGCGGCGAAGGCGGCGGTAGAGACGTACGTGAAGTTCATGGCGACCGAGTTCGGGCCCCGGAACATCACCGTCAACGCCGTCAACGGCGGCCTCATCGACACCGACTCGCTCGCGTACTTCTACGAGCGGGTGCCGGGCATGGCCCCCATGAACAGCGTGATCGAGAAGGTGCCGCTCGGCCACCCGGGAACGGCGGACGACATGGCGTCGGCCGTCGAGTTCCTGCTCGGGTCCGGCGCGGGGTACATCACAGGTCAGACCATCACGGTCGATGGCGGACTCACCGTCGTGGCTCCGCCGTTCTGGTCGGACACGAGCGGGGAGCTGCGGGCCGCCGTCTACGGCGACTAGACGCGCACCACCTGAGACGACAGCCGGATGCCAGCCACCACTCTCGACCGCACCTTCTCGCCCTGGTCGCTGGGCTCCCTGCGGCTGCCGCACCGAGTGGTGGTCGGCAGCATGCACACCGGGCTCGAAGCACACGACGACGGGGGAGAGGCCCTCGCCGCGTTCTACCGCGAGCGCGTGGAGGGCGGCGCATCCCTCATCATCACGGGCGGGCTCGCCGTCACCTCGGCAGGACGAGCCGGACCCGATTACGCCGTGCTCACCGACCCGGCAGCACAGCACAGGCTCCGAACGGTGGTCGACGCCGTGCACGACGCCGGCGGCCACATCTGCGCTCAGCTCTTCCACGCAGGCCGCTACGCCGTGCTGGAGGGGATGACGGATGCCGACGGCCGGCCGGAGCATCCCGTCGCACCTTCGCCTGTGCCGTGGTCCGCCGCCCGGGGCGTCGTTCCGAGGCAGCTCACCGGCGACGAGATCGCTCGCACCGTCACGGAGTTCGCGGAGGCCGCAGCGGTCGCGCAGGGGCTCGGATTCGACGCGGTAGAGGTCATGGCGTCGGAGGGCTACCTGATCAACCAGTTCTGCTCACCCATCACGAACCTTCGGGACGACGAGTGGGGCGGCGACGCCCCGCGCCGGAACAGGTTCGCGATGGAGGTCGTGCGAGCGGTGCGAGCGGCCGTCGACCTGCCTGTCGTGGTTCGGCTCTCGGGCGACGACCTCATGCCAGGGGGACCGCGTCCAGACGAGTACGCGCGCCTCGCGGCGTCGCTTGCGGCCGAGGGAGCCGACGCGATCAGCGTCGGCATCGGATGGCACGAGTCGCGTGTGCCGACGGTGCAGGCGCCCGTTCCGCATGGCGCCTGGCTCGCTGCTGCTGAGCGGATCGCAGCCGAGCTGAAGTCCGCGGGCTCGACGGCCGCGGTCATCGCCAGCAACAGGTTCACCGACCTGCGCGATGCCGAGTCGGCGCTGGAACGGGGCTTGGTGGACGCTGTCGCCCTGGCCAGGCCCTTTCTCGCCGACCCGCTCATCGTCGCCCGCTCCATGGCAGGCGATTTCGCCGCCGTCAACACCTGCATCGGGTGCGACCAGGCGTGCATCGACAGGTCCCTGGTGTCTGCGCCCGTCTCATGTCTGGTGAATCCGCGCGCCGGACGCGAGGCGGCGCATCCGCTGGGACCGACCAGGTCGCGCTCCAGCGTCGCCGTCGTCGGGGGAGGCCCGGCAGGCATGGCTGCGGCAGTCGACCTGGCACGCAGAGGGCACGAGGTAACGGTGTACGAGGCGGCAGGAGAACTCGGCGGACAGTTCGGGCTCGCCGCGCGCATCCCCGGCAAAGACGACTATGCCGCCACGCCGAGAGCCGCCGCACTCGAGCTCGAGCGCCTCGGCGCACGCGTGCTGCTGGACACGACGGCAACGGCAGACGACCTCGGCGTCTTCGACGGTGTCGTGCTCGCGTCGGGCGTGCGACCGCGGACCGTCGACCTGCCAGGTGCCGACGGCGCGAACGTGATCGACTACGAGACGGCGATCCGCGGCGGCGTGCCCGATGGCCCGGTCGTCATCATCGGCGGCGGTGGCATAGGCGTCGACGTCGCCACCATGCTCGTCGAACCCGCGGATGCCCTGACCCGCGCCGAACGCTTCGCGCCGCGCTTCGGCCTGTCGTGGCCCGCCGATCTGCTGGAGTCCGAGCGGCGTCCGTGGGCCAATCGGCAAGGCGGGCGCGCGCCGCGCCCGGGTTCCCAGGTGACGGTGCTGCGCCGCAGCGGCAAGTTCGGCGCAGGCATCGGCATCACGGCGCGCTGGGTCGTGGTCGGTGCGCTCCGGGACGCCGGCGTCACCATGATCTCCGGCGTGCGATACCGGGAGATCACGTCGGAAGGCCTGGTCATCGAGCGCGAGGACGGGGCGACCACGCTGCTGCCCGCCGCTGCGGTCATCGTGTGCGCCGGGCAGGAACCGCATGCGCCACTCACGGCGGAGCTGGGCGTCGCGGGCATCCGCTTCGAGCTCGTCGGTGGAGCCAGGGACGCCAGCGGAGTGGATGCCGTGCGTGCGACGTCGGAGGGCCTCGCTGCGGCAAGGCGCATAGCCGCATAGCAGCCGCGGTGCGATGATGGGCTCGGCCCTGGACCGCCGGCCGCCGAGCGCAAGACTGCGATTATCGGTCGGGCGCCAGAATCTGCAAGAATGGTCAGTCGAGTTCTCACGGAACGACCCTCTATCAGCCCGTGGGAAAACTCTCCATCAGACCTCCTGCCCTGTGTGCCCCCACGCCCTCGGCAGTCAGTTCGCGAAACACGTCAAAACACACTCAGGAGAACCGTGGCTGTCAAGATCCGCCTCAAGAGGCTCGGAAAGATCCGTGCCCCTTACTACCGCATCGTCGTCGCCGACTCGCGCACCAAGCGCGATGGTCGTGTGATCGAGGAGATCGGCAAGTACCACCCCACCGAGGAGCCCTCGTTCATCGAGGTCGACTCGGAGCGCGCCCAGTACTGGCTCGGCGTCGGCGCACAGCCGACCGAGCAGGTGCAGGCCATCCTCAAGCTCACCGGAGACTGGGGCAAGTTCAAGGGCGACAAGAACGCGGTGAGCACCGTCAAGACGGCTGAGGCCAAGGTCGCGTTCGTCGCAGACGAGAAGAAGAAGCCGGTCCTCAAGCCCAAGGCAGACAGGCCGGCCCCCAAGGCCGAGCCGGAGGCAGCGGCCTCCGAGTCGGCCGACGAGACGACCGAGGCGTAAAACCTTGCTCGCTCCCGCTCTGCAGCACCTGGTCGAGGGAATCGTCGACCATCCTGACGACGTTCGCGTCGTGGCGAAGGAGTCCTCGCGCGGCGAGGTCCTCGAGGTTCACGTGAACCCCGAGGATCTCGGCCGCGTGATCGGCCGCTCCGGTCGCACGGCGAAAGCGCTTCGCACTGTCGTGAACGCACTTGCCGACGGCAAGCGCGTTCGTGTCGATCTCGTCGACTGACGAACGGTGAGCGGGAAGAGAACCGAGCCGAAACAGCCGAAGCAGCAGCTTCGCGTCGGCAGACTGACCAAGGCGCACGGTCTCAAGGGCGCCATCAAGCTCGAGCTTTTCACCGATGACCCCGAGCGCCGATTCACACCGGGCGCCGAGTTCTCGCTGCAGGTGCCAAGCGGTTCGAAGTGGCACGGCAAGACGATCACGCTGTCCGAACTGCGCTGGTACAACGGGCATGCCGTCGGATTCTTCGAAGGCGTGAGCGACCGCTCGGAGGCCGAGACGCTGATCAAGGCCATTCTGTGGGTCGATCAGGACGATGAGGTCGAAGAGGATGCCTGGTACGACCACCAGCTCGTCGGACTGACCGTGCTGCGGGACGGCGAACCGGTCGGGACCGTCGCCCGCGTCGACCATCTTCCCGCTCAAGACCTTCTCGCCGTGTCGACGAAGCAGGGCGAAGTGCTTGTTCCGTTCGTCTCCGCGATCGTGCCGGAGGTCGATGTCAAGGCGGGAACCGTCACCGTGACACCACCGCTCGGACTCTTCGAGGAGACCCCGGATGAGCCGGACGATTCGACCGAGGCAGGCGAATCGGACGAGTCGACCGAGCGCGCCGAGTCGGACGAGCCAGCTGGGTCAGACGATGACGAGTCGGAGGCGGACGCCCAGGAGCGAGCCGAGTAGTACTCGACCGGCCCCCGAGACGTTCACGCCGTGACGATGTCCGACTGCAGCGGTGCGATTGCGCCGATGATGGTCGACACGGTCTCTGGCGGAACGCCGGCATCCGTCAGCGCATCGGTCAGATGGCCCGCCACGAGGCCGAAATGGTGCGCACCGATCTCAAGGCCGCGGTGCACCTCGTCCATGGCGGCGCCCGTGTAGGCATCCTGCGGACCGCCGAGCGCCACCGTGAAGAACTCGACCTGCAGTCGCTTCAGCCGTGTCATGTTGACGCCGATGAAGAAGTCGGCCAGCTCATCGTCGGCAAGTACCCGGTCGTAGAAGTCGTCGACCACTGCGGTGAGCGCGTCGGCTCCGCCGATCTCCTCGTAGATGGACATGGTGCTCTCCTCACATATCTTGATGGGCCGCCGCGTCGATCGCGTGAATCGTCACGACGCTCGTCTTGAACTCGGGCATGGACGAGATGGGGTCTGTGGCGTCTGACACCAGAATGTTGGCGCTCTGATCGCCGGCGAAGTGGAACGGCAGGAAGACCGTGTCGTGCCGGATGCCGCGCGTCGTCTGCACAACGGCTCTCACCACGCCCCGCCGGTTGCGAAGCTCGATGCGATCGCCGTCTGCCAGCCCACGGTCGGCCGCCGTTGCGGGGTGCAGTTGCGCTCTCAGTTCGGGCTGTGCCGTGCTCAGTTCAGGAACGCGTCTCGTCTGGCTGCCCGACTGGTAGTGCTCGAGCAGGCGTCCCGTGATGAGCGCCAGTTCATCTCCGACGGGGCGGGGTTCTGCGCCCGGGCGAACGGTGACGGGCACGATGTTCGCCAGCCCGTCGGGTGTGGCGAAGCGGTCGGCGAACAAGCGGGGGGTGCCCCTGCGCCCCTTGGGATAGGGCCAGTACGCGGGTCTGCCGGCATCGAGCACGGAGTAGCTGAGTCCCGAGTAGTCCGCGATACCGCCTTCCGAGGCCCTCGCGAGTTCGTCGAAGACGGCGGACGCGTCTGTGTCGTAGACCCCTGGCGCACCGAGCCGGGCCGCGAGTTCGGCGAACACCCAGAGCTCGCTCCGAACGCCGGGGGGCGGGTCGAGCGCGCGCTTCCTGCGGATGACCCTTCCCTCGAGATTGGTCATGGTGCCCTCCTCCTCGGCCCACTGCGTGACCGGAAGCACGACGTCGGCGAACCGTGCCGTCTCAGAGAGGAAGAAGTCGCACACCACGAGGAAGTCGAGTCGTTCCAGTGCCGCCATGACCTCGGATGCGTTCGGTGCGGAGACCACGACGTTCGCGCCGTGCACGAGCAGCGTGCGCACGCCCCCCGGCTGCCCCAGCGAGGCAAGCAGTTGAACGGCCGGCAGCCCGGGACCGGGGATGTCCGCTTCGTCGACGCCCCACACGGCGGCGACGTGCCTGCGGGCATCCGGGTCGGTGATCTTGCGGTAGCCAGGGAGCTGATCACACTTCTGGCCATGCTCCCTGCCGCCTTGACCGTTGCCCTGACCGGTCACGGTTCCGTAGCCGCCCGTCTCCGATCCGGGCAGTCCGAGGATGAGCGCAAGATTGATCGCCGCGGTCGCGGTGTCCGTGCCGTTCACGTGCTGCTCGACGCCACGGCCGGTCAGAATGTAGGTTCCGCCGCCTGCCAAGCGGCGCGCGACCTCGCGCAGTTGCGCAGCTGGCACGCCGGTGGCGGCCTGAGTGCGCTCCGGCCACCATGATGAGACGCTTCGCCTGAGCGCGGCGAAGCCGCTCGTGCGTGCTTCGATGTACTCGGCGTCGTAGAGGCGTTCGGCGATGACGATGTGGATCAGCCCGAGCAGCAGGGCGAGGTCCGAGCCGGGGATCGGCTGAACATGGATGCCTGCACCGTCGGCGGTCAGTTTCGCGGTCGAGCTCTCGCGCGGGTCGACGACGATGAGACCGCCGGCCTTCCTGGCGTTCTCCAGGTGCGACAGGATGGGCGGCATCGTGTCGGCCATGTTCGAACCGAGCAGCAGGATCGTGCTCGCCTCATCGAGGTCGGCCACCGGGAACGGCAGGCCCCTGTCGAGCCCGAAGGCCCGATTTGTGGCGGCCGCCGCCGACGACATGCAGAATCTGCCGTTGTAGTCGATTCGGGACGTGCCCAGGGCGATCCTTGCGAACTTGCCCAGCTGGTAGGCCTTCTCGTTCGTCAGTCCGCCTCCGCCGAAGACTCCGACGGCGTCCGCACCGTGCTCTCGGCGGCACTCGGCCAGTCGAGAGGCGATGAGGTCGAGCGCTTCCTCCCACGAGGCGGGAGAGAGCTCGCCGTCTGCACGACGGATGAGGGGCTGGAGGATGCGCTGCGGCGAGTTCAGGAGCGTGGCCGAGGTCCAGCCCTTCTTGCACAGACCACCGCGATTGGTCGGGAAGAACCGGCCCGACACCGTGACCGGCTCCGTACTCGCCGTCTCGCCGTCGTTGCGTGTGAGTGTCATGCCGCACTGCAGTGCGCAATATGGACAGTGCGTGTCCGTGCCGTGCTCTGCTGCGGCGACCGATGACATGGGTCGACCATATTGAGGGTGTGTTACGTCGCCCGTGCCCTGGGAGTAAGGGGCGTGTCACGGCGGCATCACAGTGAATCCGGCCGACTGTGAGATCGTGATCCGCGCAGGAACGTGCAGAGGAGGCCTTCGATGACGATGCCAGAACCACACAGCACCCACGAGGTGACGAACCAGCCGGCCGCGCGTGTGGGTGTCGACGAATTCGAGGCGAATCTCCCGCTCGTCGAAGGGGTGCGCCGCCACGACGCCGCCTGGGCGCTCGACGACCTGTCGGCGATCGGGCGGCACGTCGGAACCGCGGAATTCCAGCACGCGGCCGACCTCGCACACCGGTACCCGCCCGTGCTGCACACGCACGACAGGCAGGGCAACAGGGTCGACGAGATCGAATACCACCCCGCGTACCACGAGGTCATCGCCTCCGCGGTCGAGCACGGCGCGCACACCTCCGCATGGGCGCATCCTCGTGCAGGTGCCAACGTGGCAAGAGCGGCGGCATTCATGCTGTTCGCGCAGGTCGAGCCGGGGCATGCGTGTCCGATCTCGATGACGCACGCTGTCGTGCCAGCGCTTCGCCAGCAGCCAGAGCTCGCGGACGTCTGGTTGCCTCGCGTGTTCGGCAGGGGATACGACGGGCGGCTCGTGGACGCCGCGAACAAGCCGGGCGCACTCTTCGGCATGGCGATGACGGAGAAGCAGGGCGGCAGCGACGTTCGCGCGAACCGCACCGTCGCCATGCGGACGGCCGATGGTTACCTGATCACCGGCCACAAGTGGTTCTGCTCGGCACCCATGTCGGATGCCTTCCTCGTGCTCGCCCAGACTCCCGAGGGAATCGGATGCTTCCTGGTTCCGCGAGTGCTCGACGGCGGCTCCCGCAATGTGTTCCGCATCCAACGGCTCAAGAACAAGCTGGGCAACCGCTCGAACGCGTCGTGCGAGGTCGAGTTCGACGGCACGGTGGGTCACCTGGTGGGTGAACCGGGGGCAGGCATCCGCACCATCATCGAGATGGTTGCGCGCACGCGGCTGGACTGTGTGCTCGGATCCGCTGCCGGCATGAGGCAGTCGGTGGCGGAGGCGGCGTGGCATGTGCGAGGACGAGCGGCGTTCGGCCGCCTGCTCGTCGATCAGCCCGCCATGCGCAGCGTCGTCGCCGACCTCGCCCTCGAGTCCGAGGCGGCGACGGCCACGGCGCTGCGTCTGGCCAGGGCGCACGACGATGACGCCTCGCACGAGGAGGTCGCATTCCGTCGGCTGGCCACGGCCGTGAGCAAGTACTGGGTGTGCAAACGTGGTCCAGCGCACGCCGCAGAGGCGCTGGAGTGCCTCGGCGGCAACGGCTATACCGAAGACTTTCCGCTCGCCATGCGCTACCGGGAGCAACCCGTGATGGCGGTGTGGGAGGGGTCGGGCAACGTCATAGCCCTCGACACGTTGCGCGCACTGGCGGCACCCGGTGTTTTCGAAGCGTTCGACGCCGAGGTGTCGCAGGCGGGGGGCGTCCACCGCGAGTTCGACACGCACCTGAGGCTTGTGCGCGAAGAGGTGCGCACCCTCGCCGAGCAGGAGCCCGACGACGCCGCGACAGATGCAAGGCGGATCACCGAAGACCTGGCGCTCGTGCTGCAGGCCTCGCTGCTGCTCAGGTATGCGCCCGCGGCGGTCTCCGACGCCTTCGTGGCTTCGCGCCTCGGCGACGACCGGCGGTGGCAGTACGGCGCGCTTCCGACGGGAAGCGATCTGAGTGGCATCCTGGCCCGCGCATGACGCGTGCGGCCCAGGTCGGCTCCAGAACTCAGACAGCGACCTCGTCCGGGTCGGCCAGTCGCTCGAGCAGCTCCGCGATGCGCCCTTTGCAGCCGCCGCAACCCGTGCCGGCTCGTGTCGCCTTGCCGATGCATGCGACTGTGTCGTTGCCGTCGGATGCCGCCGATTGGATCTGCGCAACTGAGACCCCGTTGCACCAGCACACGGTGGCGTCGGGGGCGAACGCCGAGGCGTTCGACTCCGGCGTGTAATCGGGGCCGTCGAAGCGCAGCAGCAGCGACCGGTCGGCCGGCAGCTCGCCACCGCGTTCGAACAGCAGCGTCAGCTCTGCCGATGTCTTAGGCATCCCAACGCTCACGAAGCCCTCGAGGATGCCTTCGCGCGTGATCATCTTCACGTACCTGCCGTGCTCGGGATCGGCCCACTGCGCAACGGCGCGCGGCGCGTCGGCCGGGTCGGCATCCCATGGCTGAGCGTCCCACGGTTCGGGGGAGACATCTCCGACGGCGACGACGTCGACGTCCTCACCCTTGAGCATCACGACTGATGGGCGCTCTGCCGGCGGCTCAGCCTCGTGCTCGCTGCCCACGGCCTCCGTCGCGAACCGCCCGGCCAGCCATTCGGCCTGCCGCCAGCCCGGGCCGATCAGCCCCGACGGTCCCCCCGAAAGCCGGGCGCCGTGATCCTGCCCCGCCGGGTCGACGACGTGCGCGCAGTCGCCGATCGCGTAGACGGCCGGGTCGGTCCAGGAGCGCAGCTCGGGCGTGACCACGATGCCGGCGGCGGTGCGCAGGCCCGCTGTCGCTGCGAGCTCGGACCGGGCGCCGACGCCGCAGGAGAGCACGAGCAGATCGCCGTGGATGTGCTTGCCGTCGGCCGTCGCGAGCGCGCTGAATCGCCGCTCGCCGTCCTCGTCCGTGCGGAAGACGATTGCTTCGGCCCGGCTGTGCGCGATGACCGTGACGCCCGCCTTGCGCAGCGAAGCGGCGAGCACGGTGCCGCCGCCCGTGTCGAGGTTGCGGGGCATGGGAACGGGACCGTGGTGCACGACGCAGGCCTGCGCGCCGGCACGCGCCGCGAGAAGCGCGAACTCCAGACCGAGCACACCGGCACCGAGCACGACGACGCGACCGCCCGCTCGTGCCGCCTCGCGTACGCGTGCGGCGTCCGCGAGGTCGCGCAGCACGGTGACCCCCTGCGGCAGCTCGTCATCCGCCCCGATCAGACGGGAACCCGACCGCTGAAGAGTCCGCAGGTCGCGCACCACGCGTTCGATGCCGTCGAGGGTCGGGACGTTCGCCCTCGCACCGGTCGCCAGCACCAAGCGGTCGTATGGAATCCGCTCGCCGCTCTCCAGGACTACGCACGACGTATCGCGGTCGATGAGCACGACGCGGGTCCCGGTCTCGACGCGCCCGCCGGCCGCGCGCACGTCGTCGGCCGTGTGCAGCACCATGTCGTCCCACTCGGAGTTCCCCACGGCGTACTCGGCGACGAGCACGCGATTGTAGGCATCCGCGCCCTCTGCGCCCACGACGGTCAGTTCGACGACACCGGCACGCACAGAAGGCAGCAGCTCGTCTGCGAAGCGGGCGCCTACGGGGCCATAGCCCACGACGACGACCCTCAGTGCACGGAGCGGGCCCATCTCGGTCACGCTTGCCGCTCTTCCGAGGGCGCCGTGTCTGCCGCGGTAGTTGTCATGTCGCTCCGGGTGCTCATCGGTGATGGTGGTCGGATGCCGTTGCCGAGCGATCCTGGTCGCTCATGAGCGTCTGTGCTCAGACGCTAGGTGCGCCGTGTTTCCGCCGCCGACGCTCACGGTTACCGCGGGGAAACACTCGTCTCACAGGATCGGCGGCGAGCGGTGAGCCGAAGACGATGCCTTCACGCTGCCGAGCGCCGGCCACCGGCTAGACCGCGAGCCGGTATCCGCGCTTGACGACGGTGGCGACGATGCGCGGCGAACCGATCGCCTGCCTCAGCCTGCTGAGCGCGACTTCCACTGCATGGTCGTCCGGCTGGCCGGGAAGCGCTGCAGCGAGGTCTCCGCGCGTGACGACGGCTCCACCGGCGCGAACGAGGGTGCGAAGCAGTGCGAGCGACGAGGGCGGCAGACGCAGCCGTGCTCCGTCGATCACGGCGATCGAGCCGCGGAGCTCAACCATGCCGTGCACGGTCTGCACGCGTTCCACCCTGTGCTGTTCCAGGTGCTCGCAGACCAGCCGGATGAGTGCTCCCATCCGGTATCGCTCCGGCTGGATCGGATGCACACCCACGGCGACCAGCGGGGCAGCGGTGACGGGCCCGACCGCTGCCGCAAGCACGTCGCTCGTCATCGCGGCAAGCACCTCGGAAAGGTGCCCGGTGGCATCCGCCGCGGCGAACAGCGCCTCGACGGCAGGGGCGCTCGTGAATGTCACACAATCGAGCTGCCGCGTGCAGATCGCGTCGATGAGCCTCGCGGTGCGCTCGTCGCCGCCTTCGGGGTCGGTCCAGCGATACGGTGCGACGGTCAGCACAGTGCGCCCGGCGTCGCGCAGGCGCTGCAACTGCTGCTCGTCCGGGTATCCGTGCAGTTGCACGACGACCGTCGAAGCGGACGGATGGTCGGCCAGCACGGCATCCACGAGCGAGGCCGTCGTCTCCTTGTCGCTCATGCCCGCGTCATCGAGGCCGGCGGCACGCACAGCCCCTCGCGCTTTCGGGCCGCGCACGAGGATGTCCGTAGCCTCAAGGGTGCGGATCAGCTCGCCGCCAAGCCCCGCCGCGTCCGCAACCTCGAACCAGCGACGGATCCCGTAGCTCGTCGTGGCGAGCAGCACGTCGGGCGCGGCCGCGATCACGCGCCTGGTGTCCTCGATGAGCGGCTCGTCGCGTTCGGCATGCGCAATGCGCAGGGTGGGCGCGTGCAGAACGTAAGCGCCGCGCCGCTCGAGCGCCTCGATCAGGTCTTTGCTGCGCCTATCGCTCGTTACGCCGATGCGGAATCCCTCGAGCTGCGTCGGCCGGAATCCGGGCACCTGCTCGGGAAGGTCCGGCTCCACCACGAATGTCATGCTCATCACGCCCCCGCCAGCCCGGCGACGGCAGCAAGCGCTGCAGGCTCGGCCTGCGCAAGGCGCACGACCTCGCCGATCACGATCACGGCGGGGGAGGAGACGCCCACGCTCGCCGAGAGCTCGAGGATGGACCCGAGGTCGGCGATCGTCGTTCGCTGCTGAGCCGTGTAGCCCCGCTCGACGATGGCCACGGGCGTGTCCGGTGACATGCCGTGCCTCAGCAGGCCCTGGCTCAACGACGGGAAGGTCCCGATGCCCATCAGCACCACGATGGTGCCGCCGAGCCCTGCGAGGTGTTCATGCTCGGCCGGGCTCAGCGGAGCGTGGCCGGAGACAACCGTGAAGAGGTGGCTGACTCCCCTGTGGGTGAGCGGGATGCCCGCCGCAGCCGGAACGGCGATCGCACTCGAGACCCCGGGAACAACGGTCACAGGGATGCGCGCCGCCCTGCATGCCTCGGCCTCTTCGCCTCCGCGGCCGAACACGAACGGGTCGCCGCCTTTGAGTCGAACGACGACGGCGCCGGCTTGCGCGTGCTCGACGAGCATCCTGTCGATCTCGCCCTGGTCGACCGGATGGTGGCCCGGCTTCTTCCCGACGTCGATCAGCGTCGCGTTCGGTGCGAGCTCGGCGAGATCGTCGTGAGGTGCGAGGCGGTCGTACAGCACGACATCCGCCTGCGCGAGCGCCTCGAGCGCGGCCAGGGTGAGCAGATCGCGCCGCCCGGGACCACCGCCGACGAGGTAGACACTTCCGAGGCCATGCTCCCTGCGCGACCGCACTGAGCCGTTCACGAGTCGCGCCCCCGCACCGGGATGCGATCGCCGGCAAGCAGAACGCGTCCCGCCGAGCGGTCGTCGTCGTTGGCCGGCCTGATCTGCCCGCGTTCCTCGACGTAGGCGATGCTCGGGTCGCTTTCTGCCGGGGCGTTCACGAACGACCGGAACCTGCGAAGGCGGTCGGGGTCGGCGAGCGTCGCCGCCCACTCGTCTTCGTACGTGTCGACGTGCGCCGCCATCGCGGCCTCCAGCTCGGCGGCAAGCCCGAGAGAGTCGTCGACGACCACTTCCCGGACGTGGTCGATGCCGCCGTCGAGATCCTCGATCCAACGAGCCGTGCGCTGCAGGCGATCAGCCGTGCGGATGTAGTACATGAGGTAGCGGTCGATGTACCTGATGAGCGTCTCATCGTCGAGGTCGGAGGCGAGCAACTGGGCGTGTGCCGGCTGGAATCCGCCGTTGCCACCGACGTACATGTTCCAGCCCTTGTCGGTGGCGATGACGCCGACGTCCTTGCCTCTGGCCTCGGCGCACTCACGTGCGCAGCCCGACACGCCGATCTTGAGCTTGTGGGGGGCGCGCAGGCCGCGATACCGCAGCTCCACCCGGATGGCCATGCCCACCGAGTCCTGCACCCCGAATCTGCACCAGGTCGAACCCACGCAGCTCTTCACGTTCCGCAACGCCTTGCCGTAGGCATGGCCCGACTCGAACCCGGCCTCCACCAGGCGCTTCCAGATCTCCGGAAGCTGCTCGAGCCTTGCGCCGAACAGGTCGATGCGCTGTCCGCCTGTGATCTTCGTGTAGAGGCCGAAGTCGGTGGCGACGGATGCGATCACCGCAAGCTTCGCCGGCGTGATCTCGCCCCCCGGAATGCGCGGCACCACCGAGTAGGTCCCGTCCTTCTGCATGTTCGCCAGTGCGCGGTCGTTGGTGTCCTGAAGGGTCCCCCTGCCCGAGTCGAGGATGTACCCGACGTTCTGGCTGGCGAGGATGGATGCCACCGCCGGCTTGCAGATGTCGCAGCCTCTGCCCGTGCCGAATCTGGCGATGATGTCGTCGAAGCTCGTGAGGCCGACGACCTTGATCGACTCGAACAGCTCCTGGCGCGAGATGGGGAAGTGCTCGCACAGCGCGCGCGAGACCGCGATCCCGGCCGCTTGCAGCTCGCCTTCGAGCAGCTTCTTGACGAGCGGCACGCACGATCCGCACTGTGTTCCGGCACGCGAGCACGTCTTCAGCTCGCCGAGATCGGTGCACGGCTCCCCGTCGTCGCCGTGGATGACAGAGCGCAGCGTGCCGGCCGTGACGTTGTTGCACGAGCAGACGAGCGCGTCGTCAGGCAGCTCCACGCCCGCCGGAGCCTCGGCTCCCGCAGCGGAGAGGTACGCCGCGGGCTCGGCTGAGAGCTCCCTGCCCAGCATGGGGCGCAGCGACGAGTAGGGTGCGGCATCGCCGACGAAGACGCCGCCGAGCAGTGTGCGGGCGTCGTCCGTCACCACGAGCTTCTGATACATGCCGCGGGCGGGGTCGGCGTACACGATCTCCAGGGCGCCCTCATCCGTGGCGAAGGCGTCGCCGAAGCTCGCCACGTCCACTCCCGAAAGCTTGAGCTTCGTCGCGTCGTCGATGGTCGTGAATTCGGCCGAACCGCCGAGCAACCGGTCAGCGACCACCTCTGCCATCGCGTTGGCGGGTGCGACGAGACCTATGCACCAGCCGTGCACGTTCGCGACCTCGCCGATGGCCCAGATGCGCTCGTCGGAGCTTCGGCAGTCCGACCCGACGACGACTCCTCCGCGGTCGTGCACCTCGATGCCGGTGTCCCTGGCGAGTTCGTCCCGTGCGCGGATGCCGATGGCGAAGACGACGATGTCGGCCGCGACGGTGTGCCCGTTGGTCAGGGTGACGGCTGTGACCACGTCCCCGTCGTGAACGATCGCGCGCGGGCGCGTTCCCAGGTGCAGGTCGATGCCCTGAGCCTTGATCAGGCGACCGAGCGCCTGCCCGGCTCCCTCGTCGAGCTGTGCAGACATGAGCCACGATCCGGAGTGCACGATCGCCGATTCCGCTCCGAGCTTCTGCACACCGCCCGCCGCCTCAAGCCCGAGCAGTCCGCCACCGGCCACGACGACCCTCGGCGCCCGTCCCAGCGTGACGCGCAGAGCTTCCACCTCGCCGACCAGCGCGTCGACATCGTCGATCGTGCGGTACACCCTGGCGAGCCCGGCACCCGGGATGTCGGGCACGGGTGCACGGGAGCCGGTCGCCAGCACGAGGTCGTCATACGAGAGCACCCGCCCGACGCTGGTGGTGACGGTACGAGCGGAGCGGTCGATCATTGTGGCGAGTTCGCCGGAGAACAGGGTGACATTTCCCGCCGCCCACACCGCGGGATCCAGCGTCAGGTCCTCGGCCTCGACGAGACGACGGCTGAGGGCGACGCGGTCGTAGGGAAGGTGGGATTCGTCCGCGATGACCGCGACCTTCAGCGAGTGCGCGTCGTCCCTGGCCACGATGGCCTCCACGAGCCGGTGCGCTGCCGGGCCGCCCCCGATGATCACGACGGAGCGTGCGTGCTGGTCGTTTTCTGTCATGGGATCTGCCTCTTCCTGCTGGCGAGGACCGACACGGTTCGGTCGTCCTGCGCGGCTCCATCGGCGTTGATCGAGCATAGGAGCGGGGGGATTTCGGCCGCGTTACCTCGGCGTAACTCCGGATTAACATCGCACCCACCGACCGGGCCGGCCGCTGTGAGTCCGTTTTCATCCCGGCGAAACCTGCGGCCGACACCGTCGAAACACGGCGGGCCTACCTTCGACACCAGTAACAGGCAGATGCACGTCACGAGGGGATTTGAGATGACGATCACGGACCTGGTTGGACTGGTCGAAACGGCGAATCCGACATGGCAGCGCGCCTGCCTCATCGATGATCTCGAGCCCGCCTGGGGAGAAGCCGCACTGATCGGTTCCCACCAGATCGCGCTGTTCAGGCTTTCTCCCGACGAGGTGTATGCGGTGTCGCACCAAGACCCGCGTACCGGTTCGCATGTGATGGCACGCGGCATCGTGGGATCCAAGGGCGACCGCGCGACCATCGCGTCGCCCTTGCACAAGGAGGTCTACGACCTCGAGACGGGTGAGTGCTTCACCGACCCCTCGCTCTTCCTTCGGCCGTTCCGCGCCCGCGTCGTCGACGGGTTCGTCGAGGTCGAGGTACCGGTGTGACCTTGACCGGCCCCGCCGCAGACAATCGCACCGACAGGGATGGCCAGGAGAGGGGAAGACGCCCGGCGCTGCTCGCGATCTCGCACGGCACGAGTTCCCTCGACGGACAGCGAGCCATAGGCGACCTGGTCCGAGCGGTCGGCGAGACACTGGGTGGTGTGCGCGTCGGCAACGGCTTCGTCGACGTGCAGCAACCTGACGTCTCCTCTGTGCTGCAACGTCTGGCACCGCACGAGTCTGCCGTGGTCGTGCCACTGCTGCTCTCGGCCGGTTACCACGTGCATGTCGACCTCGCCAACGAACTCGCTGCTGCCGAGGGCCGCGACGTGAGTCTGGCCGCAGCCCTCGGGCCGGACGACCGCCTCGTGCAGATCCTGGCCTCCCGTGTGGCCGAACGGGGCCTTGCGCCGAGCGACGCCATCGTGCTCGCCGCGGCAGGGTCGAGCGACCATCGCGCCGTCCGGGATTGCCTCGAGATGGGGCGACGCCTGGCCACGACCCTGGCCAGGCCCGTGACGGTCGGCTTCATCTCGGCAGCCGTGCCTCGCCTTTCGTCGGCCATCGAGACCACGCGCCGGCTGCACCCCAAGTCCCGGGTCATCGTGAGCAGCTACCTGCTCGCACCCGGCTTCTTCGCCGATCTTGCGGCATCCGCGGGCGGCGACGTCACGACCGAACCGTTGCTCGTCGCCGGTCGTCGTGCACCCCAGCAGCTCATCGATCTCGTGCGGGAACGGTATCTGGACGCCATCTAAACTCGCGGTGTGCGCATCGACATCGTGACGATCTTTCCCGCGATCTTCGACGCGCTCGACATCTCGCTCCTCGGCAAGGCCAGGCAGAACGGCATCATCGACCTGCACGTCGGCGACCTGCGCGCCTTCACGCACGATCGGCACCGCACGGTCGATGACACTCCGTACGGCGGCGGCGCAGGCATGGTCATGAAACCCGAGCCGTGGGGAGAGGCGCTGGATGCCGCGCTCGAGGCATCCGACGACGCCGTCGTCGTCTTCCCTTCGCCGGCGGGAGAGGTCTTCACGCAGCACTTGGCACGGCAGCTCTCGCGGGAGAGCCATCTGGTGTTCGGATGCGGGCGGTACGAGGGCATCGACCAGCGCGTCTTCGACGAGACGGCATCGCGGGCGAGGGTGCGGCTGGTCAGCCTGGGCGACTACGTGCTCAATGGGGGAGAGGTGGCCGCGATGGCCATGGTCGAGGCCATCGCGCGGCTCATCCCGGGTGTCGTGGGAAACCCGCAGAGCCTCGTGGAGGAATCGCACGAAGACGGCCTGCTGGAGTATCCGTCGTACACCAAGCCGCCGGTGTGGCGCGGGCGCGAGGTACCGCCCGTGCTGCTGAGCGGCAACCATGGTGCCATCGCGCAATGGCGTCGGGAACAGCAACTGGAACGCACGCGCCGGGTGCGCCCCGACCTCCTGGGCGAGGACTGACAGCGTCGTCCGGACTCGGAGCGGTCACGCCCTCAGCGAACCCTCGGCTGCTCTCAGCCGTTCTGCATGGCACGCGCATAGCCTGACGCCATGACGCTCATGCGGGCCCTTCTGAGATGGCAGTTGTTCGCCGTCCCGGTGCTGCCGCTGTGGCTTCTGGTCGGGTTCGGGTTCTTCGGCGGCGGCGCAGGCGCGTTCTTCCTGCTCTTCCTCGGCGCAGCCATCCTCCTCGTGTTCCTCGCGGTGCTGGCCGGTGTCACGAGGCTTCGACCGTCCGTGCGCACCACGCGTGCGCTGGGCAGATGGGATGCCGCCGCAACCGTCGCCTTCCACCTCGCGCTCGTCGGCCTCGGCTTCTTCGGTGCGACGGGCGCGGCCTTCGGCATCGTTTCTGCGGTGCTTGGCCTTGCAACCTTCTGGCTCGCCGTGTGGGAGTTGCTGCGGGAATGGCGTGACCGGGTGTCGGATGCCGTCGCACGGGCATCCAGTTGGCCAGACCGTGCGGAAGCCGGCGCCGGCCGTCCCGTGCGCGGGCGCCGCCCCGACGACGGCGACGTCATCATCGTGCGCGAGAACGGCCACTGATCGCACGCCTCCAGGCCGTTTTGGCCCGACCTGCGCTTCATGGCAGAATAGAAGACTGTGCCGCGGCACGTGCTCTGCCTCCGGGGAGTCACGCACTGCGCCCTAGAGCGCGAACGGCACAGCATCCAATTCTTCATCCACTTGATCCGCGTTCGACCGGTGGCGGGCGCAGAGAGCGAATCATCATGCACATCCTCGACGCCGTCGACGCAGCATCGCTGCGCAGCGACATCCCAGACTTCCGCGCGGGTGACACCGTCAAGGTGCACGTCAACATCACCGAGGGCAACCGCTCCCGTATCCAGGTCTTCCAGGGCGTCGTCATCTCACGCGCCGGCGAGGGCGTGCGCGAGACGTTCACGGTTCGCAAGGTCAGCTTCCAGGTCGGCGTCGAGCGCACCTTCCCGGTGCACTCGCCCGTTATCGACCACATCGAGGTCGTCACGCGAGGCGATGTGCGTCGCGCCAAGCTCTACTACCTGCGCGAACTGCGTGGCAAGAAGGCCAAGATCAAGGAGAAGCGCGACGCGTAAGCAGCGCTGGGCCCTCTCGGCACACGTCCGACTCTGAGCTCCCGACCCCTTAGTATGGGGCGGGAGCTCAGGCGTTAAGGGGCGGGCTTCGGCGGTTCAAGGGGCGGGATCTCATACACAGATGACAGATGAATCTCTGCCCAGCCGGTCGAGCCGCGTGGCGTCGGAGAAGAAGACGAAGCAGCGCAGCGTCAAACTCTTCCTCCGCGACCTGGTCATCATCTTCCTGGTCGCCATCCTCGTCTCGTTCCTGATCAAGACCTTCATCGTCCGGTCGTTCTACATCCCGTCGGGTTCGATGGAGAACACGCTGCAGATCAACGATCTGATCATCGTGAACGAGCTCGAACCCAATCTGATGCCGATCAGCCGAGGCGACGTGGTCGTGTTCACCGACCCGGGCGGCTGGCTTCAGCCCTCCACGACGAAGTCGAACACGAACCCCATCGAATGGGCCCTGTCACTGATCGGCCTCGCGGCCCCGGACAGCGACGATCACCTCGTCAAACGCGTCATCGGCCTTCCCGGCGACCACGTCTCGTGCTGCAACGCCCTCGGGCAGTTGAGCGTCAATGGATCGCCGCTCGACGAGCCGTACATCAAGCTCGCACCCGGTGAAGAAGAAGCGGCTTCGCTGCACTTCGACGTCGTGGTGCCCAAGGGTGACCTCTGGGTCATGGGCGACAACCGGTGGGACTCGCAGGACTCATCGCGCAATCAGAATCTGCCGGGCAAGGGGTTCGTGCCCGAGAAGGATGTCGTGGGTCGAGCCATCCTGATCAGCTGGCCGATCAGCCGCTGGAGCTGGCTCTCCAACTACCCGGAAGTGTTCCGTGGCGCAGAGGACGACAAGCAGTAACGTCGAAGGCGTGGCAGTGAACGAAGTGGATACTCGTGCTCGCGAGACCTCGTCGCCGGCGCCCAAGCCGGCGACGCCCGCGCGCAGACGCAAGCGTCCCGTCGTGCCGAACTACAAGTTCGAGTCCGAGCTTCATGCGGCAGGCAACCTGACCGTGATCGGCTGCGACGAGGTCGGTCGTGGGGCTCTTGCCGGTCCGGTCGCCGTCGGCATGGTCGTCGTCGACGCCGAGGTCGGGCGCTGGCCGAAAGGCCTGCGCGACTCGAAGCTGCTGCTCGAGCCGAAACGCGAGGAGCTCGCACCGTTGTGCATCAAGTGGGCTCGGTACCACGCCGTCGGTCTCGCAACTGCCGCAGAGATCGATGCATACGGAATCATGGCCTGCCTCGGCATGGCGGGCGCTCGTGCGTTCGCATCGCTGCAGGCCGCAGGAGCGCCGCTGGAAGCCGGCACGATCATCCTCGACGGCAACTACGACTACCTCAGCAAGGTGCTTCCGGTGCGGATGCCCGTTGTGCCGCGCATCAAGGCCGACCAGTCGTGCGCATCGGTCGCCGCGGCATCCGTGATCGCGAAGGTGCACCGCGACGCAATCATGATCGAACAGGATGCCGTGTTCCCCGGCTACTCCTGGGCGAGCAACAAGGGTTACTCGAGCGAGGCGCATTTCGGCGCCATCGACCGGCTCGGCCCCAGCGCTCTGCACAGGCGTACCTGGCTCAAGCGCATCCGTGCGGAGCTCGACAGTACGCAGGTCGAATTGGACCTCGGGCTCGTCGAGGACCTGGTCGAGGAGAGCGTGGGACGGTCGGACGATCTCGCGGATGCGGGATCCGTCGCCATCGACGAGGCGGCCGAGCGGCACCGAGTCGATGAGCCCGCAGCGTAGACTTGGCTGAAATGGACGAGGACGAATTCGACGACTACGACCGCGAGGTCGAGCTGGCCCTGTACCGCGAGTACCGCGACATCGTCTCGCAGTTCAAATACGTGATCGAGACCGAGCGCAGGTTCTACCTGGCCAATGAGGTGGAATTCGTGCGTCGCGACACGGCGAACGACTTCTATTTCGAGATCACCATGCACGATGTGTGGGTCTGGGATGTGTATCGCGCCGACCGTTTCGTCAAGTCCGTTCGCGTGTTGACGTTCAAAGACGTCAACATCGAGGAGCTCTCCAGCAAGGAGTTCGAGCTGCCCAAGGAACTCGCGCTCGACGAGTGAGCCTGTTCCGGTCGGCATGCCGACCGGGTGAGTGAGCCAGATCGGGTCGGAATGCCGGCCGGCTGCATGGGGACCGGTGTTGTCGTCCTCCGCGCCAGGTCGTCTTCGCGATTCTCCACAGCCCCAGCCCGGCACCTGTCCTCCCCAGCCGGGCGAACACGCGAATCGTCCCGATCGGCGCAGCCGTTGCGCTTTCGCCCCTCCGTCTCCCGGCACGCTGGCGGGGGAGGCATCAGATGGCGAAGAAAGACGACCTGGGCAGGCGCGGCGAAGAGCTCGCCGCGCGCTACCTGACGACACGCGGGTACCGCATCGTCGCGCGCAATTGGCGATGCCAGCAGGGCGAGATAGACATCGTGGCAGAGCGCGGCGGAGTGTTCGCCGTCGTGGAGGTGAAGACGCGCTCGTCGACGATGTTCGGGCATCCGCTCGACGCCATAACGCCGTCGAAGGCCGCCAGACTGCGCCGGTTGGCGGTGCTGTGGTGCGAGGCGACGCAGCAGTCGCACCGCTCGCTCCGCATCGACGCGATATCCGTGCTCGCGCCGGCGGGGATCGCGGATCGCGACGCGGTCGTCGAGCATCTCTTGGGGGTGTGCTGATGGCCATAGCGCGCACCAGCGGCATAGCGCTCGTCGGGCTGACGCCGCACGTCATCGATGTCGAAGCCGACATCTCCCCGGGGCTTCCCGGCTTCTGGCTGATCGGGCTGCCTGACACCGCGCTGGGCGAGTCCCGCGGGCGCGTTCGCGCCGCGGCCTCGAACTCCGGCCTGCCCATCACGTCGCGCAAGCTCACCGTGAGCCTCTCGCCTGCCGCGCTGCCCAAGCACGGGGGCGGATTCGATCTCGCGATCGCCCTCGCGGCGCTGGCCGCCGCTGGAGATGTGCCTGCTGAGTCCGTGGCATCCACCGTGCATATCGGCGAGTTGGGCCTCGATGGGCGCCTCCGACCAACACCGGGGGTTCTTCCCTCGGTGATCGGCGCGGTCAAGGCCGGGCTGACCAGGGTGATGGTCCCGACTGCGAACGCGGAGGAGGCACGTCTCGTGCCAGGCATCGAGGTCGTGCCGGTCGCGTCGCTGAGCGAGGCAGCGATTCGGCACGGAGCCGAACTCGACCCGCTGCCGGTTGAGCCGTGGCCGGCGCCGGTCGAACGAGACGACAGCAACGAGCGGCAAGCCGACCTCGCCGAAGTGGTCGGAAACGAGGAGGCCATCGAGGCACTCATCGTTGCAGCAGCCGGCGGCCACCACATGTTCCTGCTCGGACCACCGGGTGCAGGCAAGACCATGTTGGCCGAGCGGCTGCCCGGCTTGCTGCCCGACTTGGAGACGGATGCCTCCCTCGAGGCCACCTCGATCAGATCCCTCGCCGGTGCACCGGTGACCGGTTTGGTCACGAGGCCACCGTTCGAATCCCCTCACCACACGGCGACGGCAGCTGCCATTGTCGGCGGCGGAAGCGGCCAGATCCGTCCGGGCGCGGCCGTACGGGCCGCGCACGGCGTGCTGTTCCTCGACGAGGCGCCGGAGTTCCCAGGCTCGGTACTCGACGTGTTGCGTCAGCCATTGGAGTCGGGGGAGATCCGCATCCATCGCGCGAACGCCATGGCGACCTTCCCCGGGCGCTTTCAACTCGTGATGGCCGCCAACCCGTGTCCCTGCGGGCAGTACAACGTCGGCGACACGGAGTGCACCTGTGCACCCTCCGCACGCCGCCGCTACCTCGCCAAGATCTCCGGTCCTCTCCTCGATCGAGTAGACATCAGGCTGACCGTACGTCGGGTCACGGCAGCGCACCTCAAGCTCGCGGAGGGGAAAGCCAGAACTACCACGGCAGAGGCACGGGCCCGAGTAGCGCACGCCCGCGAGGCCGCCGCCGAGCGCCTCGCAGAGACGCCGTGGCGCACGAATGCCGACGTGCCGGGGTCATGGCTCAGGGAACGCGTACGGATGCTTCCGCGCGGCACCACCTCAACGCTCGACCGGGCGTTGGAGCGGGGCGCCATCACGATGCGGGGGTACGACAGGTCCCTGCGCCTCGCCTGGTCGATCGCCGACGTCGAGGGAGCAGCGCATCCGACGAGCGAGCACGTCAGCACGGCGCTGTACCTGAGAAAGGGAGTCGGAGCGTGACGCTGTTCGGGCTGGATGAATCTCACGTACGCCGCCTTGTCACTGCGGTGAGCGGCCGGGCCGACCTCGACGAACGCGAGCTGGCCGATCGTTTCGCGCGCGCTGCGTGGTCTGTCGTCACCGAGCCAGGCGACGGAACAGCAGGAGCCATCATCCAATCCATGGGAGCGGCAGAGGCCCTTCAGCTCGTGCTTCACCACTCCGGGCGATCCGACCGCGTGCAAGAGCCGACCGGAGACCCACAGGCGGCAGTCGCCGAGACCGTCGCGGTCCACTCCGACCTTCGCTCAGGATTGGAACGCTGGCGCCCAAGACTGCGCTCGGCCGACGTGGAACGCGCGCTCTCACTTGCGGCGCGGGTCGGCGCTCGGATGCTCGTGCCCAATGCGCCAGGCGAGCCATGGCCGGCGGGCGTTGAAGACCTCGGCCCGCACGCGCCGATCGCTCTGTGGATGCGCGGATCGCCCCGGCTCCTCGCAGATGCGCCTACCGGCATCGCGCTGGTGGGTGCACGAGCGGCGACGGGGTACGGCGAACACGTGGCGGGTGAGCTCTCCGCGGGGCTCGTGGAGCTCGGCTATTCCGTCGTCTCGGGCGCTGCTTACGGAATCGACGGCATGGCGCATCGAGCGGCGCTCGCCGCCGACGGACTGACGCTTGCATTCCTCGCAGGCGGCGTCGACCGGTTCTATCCGGCGGGACATGACGAACTGCTGCGGCGCATAACGGAGCGCGGGCTCGTGTTATCGGAACTGCCATGCGGCGCTGCCCCGACGAAATGGCGGTTTTTGCAGCGGAACAGGCTCATCGCCGCCAGCAGCGCGGCAACGGTGGTGGTCGAGGCCGGTGCACGGTCGGGATCGCTCAACACCGCAGGTCACGCATCAGCCCTTGGGCGCCCATTGGGTGCTGTTCCCGGCCCGGTGACCTCGCCGGCCTCTGCCGGGTGTCACCGTCTGCTTCGTGAGTACGACGCGGTGTGCGTGACCGACGCTCGCGAGGTGGCCGAGCTCGTCACGCCGCTTGCGTCGACCGAGAACGCTGCGACGCGTGCAACAGAGGCCGACCGTGACAGCCCCGACACGCTGCGGGTGCTCGACGCGCTGACGACCAGGAACGCTCACGCACCCGACGAGATCGCTGCACGTTCCGGATTGGCGATCGGCGCCGTACTCGGCGCGCTCGGCGTCCTCCAGATCGAGGGGAGGGCGCGAGAGGATGCCACGGGCTGGCGAGCCGTACCCCGTAAGCGGTGATCCGAGGGCGATCGCCCGTCATGTCGCCAGGGTGTCGCCGGCCATCTGTTCCTCTCCCGCGGCAAGCTGGGCACGTGCCCTGGGACGAAGCGATCAGCCGATTCGAGTCGCATCTGCGAGCCGATCGGGGATACTCGGCTGCCACCGTTCGCGCCTACGGATCCGACCTTCGCGCGCTTGCCGACTTCGCAGAGCACGAGGGAACGGGCGAACCAGCCGACATCGGTCTCCCGCTGTTGCGCGACTGGCTGTGGCACTCCCAACAGGGCGGCCTCGCCAAAGCATCCATCGCTCGCAAGGCTGCGGCCGCTCGAGGCTTCACCGCCTGGCTGGAGAGAACGGGAGCGGCGGCCACGGATGCCGGTCGCCGACTCCGTGCGCCGAAGTCGGACCGGCGGCTTCCGCGTGTGGTGACCAGGGACCAAGTATCCGCGCTGCTCGACCGTCTACAGGAGCACGCGGCTGGCGGAGACCCCATCGGTCTGCGCGACCTCGCCATCGTCGAACTGCTGTACGCCTCCGGGCTTCGAGTCTCGGAACTCGCCGGCATCGACGTCGACGACCTGGACCTCGACCGCCTCACCGTGCGCGTAACCGGCAAGGGTTCCAAGGAACGGGTCGTTCCGTTCGGCGTGCCGGCTCTCAACGCCATCGTGGACTACCTGCGCATGGCTCGCCCCGAGCTTCTCGCTCGCGCCTCCACTGGCAACCAAGGCAGTGTGGGTTCGGGCGGAGCGGGCTCTGGGCGTGTGGGCTCGGGCGTTGCGGGCTCCACCGGTGCGGGCTTCGGCGGTGTGGGCTCGAGCGGAGCAGGCTTCGGCGGTGCGGGCCCCGGGGGCTCGGGCTCGGGACGCGCGGGGCCGGCGGCGAACGACGCGGCGGCTCTGTTTCTCGGGGCACGAGGGCGGCGCGTCAACACTCGTACGGTGCACCGTCTGGTCTCCACGCTGCTTCAGGAACTGCCGGGATCGGGGCCGTCCGGGCCGCACACCCTGCGGCATACTGCCGCAACGCATCTGCTGGATGGCGGCGCCGACCTCAGGGCAGTGCAAGAGCTCCTCGGCCATGCCAGCCTCGGCACGACCCAGATCTACACGCACGTGTCTGCTGAACGACTCAAGGAGAGTTATCAACGCGCACATCCCAGGGCCTGAACGCTCGTCTCCACGCCCGAGGCCTGAACGCTCGTCTCCACGCCAGAAGCCTGAACGCTCCTCTCTACGCCCGAAAGCCTGAACCCTCGTCTCCATACCCGCGTCAGCCGGGGCGTGGGGTGAGGTGCTCAGCGGATCGGGAGCAGCACGGCTCGCGGAATACCTCCGAAGAAGCGCATGGGTGACACGTAGTCGCCCTTGATGCGGACTCCGAGGTGAATGCACACGCCGTCGCAGTGCCCGCCACGCGAAACGACACCTAGCGGAGCGTCCTGCATCACGACGTCTCCGACCGAGTAGGGCGTGCTTACCGGCTCGATGCTGATGAGGATGCCGCTCCCCGTCTGCACGGTGACGGTCGGGCGATCGACGACCACACCGGCGAACCGCACAGATCCCGCTGCGGGGGACACGACCGCAGCACCCTCTACGGCGGGAATGTCCACCCCGCGGTGTCCGGCGGTATAGCGCGATGGCGGCGCCTCGTATCCCCGGCTCACGGTGCGGCGACCTGCCACGGGCCATGTCCAGGCGCCCGAGTCAGGTGAGGGGCCGGAGCGAGTTCCGGGTACGGGAACCACGCTGCGGCCACCTTGGTTCTGCGAGCCGATGCGCCTCGAAGTCGCGTTCGGTGAAGCGGTACTCATCCCTGAGGCGTCAGATGCAGAGGCGTCAGATGCAGAGGCGTCAGATGCAGAGGCGTCAGATGCGGAGGCACCAGAAGCAGAGGCGCCAGATGTAGAGGGGCCCGATGCGGCGATGCTCGCCGATAGGGCGTTGCTCGCCCATAGGGCTGGCATTCGGGAAGGGCTCGCGCCCACCGGTTCGGGGGCACCGGTGAGCGCGAGCGCCAGCGCCGCCGCCGCGACCGCAGCAACCGCTCGGGTAACGGTGGGACGACGCGGCGACGGCATGCGGCGATCTTGACAGGGCGATCCGGCGAAAATGCTGCCGAGACGGCCGATGTGCAGAGCGGCCCTGCAGCCGCGGCGGGGGAGGAGAAGTCAGCGGGGGGCACCATTGCCGCACCTGCACGCCAGGCGCCGCCTGCCCCGCATACCACGCGTGGACCGCTTCGCGAAAGCCCGGGATCCGGTTGCGGTTCCATCGGCGCGATCGCTCCTGCCTGGTGTTACCGTGAGAAATCGAGGGGGCGATCTCAATGTCTGATAGGCACTCGAAGACGCACGAAGACGCGAACGCCGAAACCGAGAACGACAGCGTGGGCACGGCGCACCGCGGCAAAGTACTGGGAATCACTATCTCCGCCGCACTTGGCGGCCTCCTGTTCGGATTCGACACCTCCGTCATCAACGGGGCGGTCGACTCGATTCAGAAGACCTTCTCGCTCGGCTCAGCCGCCATCGGATTCACGGTGGCCATCACGCTGATCGGCTGTGCGGTGGGCGCATGGTTCGCGGGCCAGCTAGCCGACGCATGGGGCCGCAAAGGCGTCATGCTGCTCGCTGCAGTGCTGTTCGTGGCGAGCTCGATCGCATCCGGGCTCGCGTTCGCGGACTGGTTCCTCATGCTCTGGCGATTCATCGGCGGTTTGGCCATCGGCATCGCTTCCGTCATCGCACCCGCCTACATCGGCGAGATAGCGCCGGCGAAGCTGCGCGGCGGCCTGAGCTCGCTGCAGCAGCTCGCCATCACCTTGGGCATCTTCCTCGCGCTGCTCTCGGATGCCGCTTTGGCGGGCTCCAACGGCGACCCCATGCGGAACCTCTGGTTCGGGCTACCCGCCTGGCGGTGGATGCTGCTCGTCGGCGTGGTCCCTGCGGTGGTGTACGGCATCCTCTCGCTGTCCATACCAGAGTCGCCGCAATACCTGCTACGCAAAGGCAGGAGACAGGATGCCAGGACCGTGGTGCGTGACGTCACGGGAGCCATCAACATCGACCAGCGCATCGACGAGATCGAAGACAGCCTGGAGAACGAGAAGCGGGCCCACTACCGCGACCTGCGCGGCAAGGCGCTCGGCCTGCAACCGATCATGTGGGTCGGCATCGGCATGGCGGCGTTCCAGCAGCTCGTCGGCATCAACGCGATCTTCTACTACTCGACGACGCTCTGGAAGTCGGTCGGATTCAGTTCCAGCGACTCGTTCGTCACCTCGGTGATCACGTCCATCATCAACGTCGTGCTGACGTTCGTCGCGATCCTCTTCGTCGACCGCGTCGGGCGCAAGGCGCTGCTGCTGTGGGGCTCCGCCGGAATGTTCGTGGGGCTCGTGCTCGCGGCGATCTCGTTCTCGCAGGCACACACCTCAGGCGGCACCGTCACCCTGCCCCAGCCCTGGGGCGTCATCGCCCTGATCGGCGCGAACCTGTTCGTGATCTTCTTCGCGGCCACCTGGGGCCCCGTGATGTGGGTCGTCCTCGGCGAGGTGTTCCCCAACAAGATCCGCGGACTCGGCTTGGGCATCGCGGCTGCTTTCAACTGGGTGTTCAACTTCTTGGTCACGCTGCTCTTCCCGGTGCTCAGCCAGGCCGTCGGCCTCGGCTGGGTATACGCGGGGTTCGCATTCTTCGCCGCTCTATCGTTCTGGTTCGTCTTCTCGGCGCTGCCGGAGGTCACCGGACTCGAGCTCGAGGACAAGTCGAAGCTCCAAAGGCTGCATCGCGAGCACGCGAGGGCCTGACGAAGCACCGCCTGCGGCCAGAGCTCTCGTGTTGAGCTCCGGCCGCGGCGTGCCCCGCGCCCGGCTGTTATGATGGTCGAGCACCCCGCCCGTCGGGGTGACTACGCGCGCCCGTTCGCCCGTGGATGTTCCGATACTTCGGAACTCCGCAATGGGCACAGGAATCCATTCGGTCCCCGGCTTCGGCTGAGGCGGATGCCTGTCGAGCGCCAGGTGCGAGGCCGTCCGGCTCTCGCAGAGCAACCGACCAGGCATCCTTCGTCGTCGACGTCGTGATGCCGAGAAAAGGAGAACGGCCATGGCCGTTGTAACCATGCGCCAGCTGCTCGACAGCGGCGTGCACTTCGGACACCAGACCAGGCGCTGGAACCCGAAGATGAAGCGATTCATCCTCACCGAGCGCTCCGGCAGCTACATCATCGACCTTCAGCAGTCGCTGGCCTACATCGACAAGGCATACGACTTCGTGAAGGAGACCGTGGCACACGGCGGAACGATCCTGTTCGTCGGCACGAAGAAGCAGGCCCAGAACGCGATCGCCGAGCAGGCGCAGCGTGTCGGCCAGCCGTACGTGAACCAGCGTTGGCTCGGTGGTCTGCTGACCAACTTCCAGACGGTGTCGAAGCGCCTTGCGCGCATGAAGGAGCTCGAGGAGCTCGACTTCGAGGGCACGACCAGCGGCTTCACCAAGAAGGAACTGCTGATCAAGAAGCGCGAGCTCGACAAGCTGCACAAGTCGCTCGGCGGAATCCGCAACCTCAGCAAGACGCCGAGCGCGCTCTGGGTTGTCGACACCAAGAAGGAGCACCTCGCCATCGACGAGGCGCAGAAGCTCGGGATCCCAGTGATCGCGATCCTCGACACCAACTGCGACCCCGACGAGGTCCAGTACCCCATCCCGGGCAACGACGACGCCATCCGCTCGGTCAGCCTGCTGACCCGCATCGTCGCCGACGCCGCGGCCGAGGGCTTGATCCAGCGCCACCAAAAGCCCGAGGAGGGCGAAGAAGGCGCGGAGCCGCTCGCCGAGTGGGAGCGCGAGCTGCTGGAGACCGGTGACGGCGTGCAGTCGGGCGCGGAAACCGCCAAGCGTGCGGACGCCGATCTGGCAGAAGGCAAGGCGGAGGCCGCCGTGGTCGTCGACGAGGCTGCCGAGCAGATCGAGGCCACCGAGTCCGCCGCCGACGCCGAGGGCGCTGAGGCCGAGCCGGAGGCCGTCATCGAGGCGGACCAGGCCGCGGAGGGCGACGCAGCCGAGGCTGCGCCGGCCGAGTAGCTCCCGTCCGCGTAAACCACCCGATTCTTCTTCAGGAGTTCACACCACAATGGCAAACGTCAGCATCGCCGACATCAAGGCGCTGCGCGAGCAGCTCGGCACCGGGATGGTCGACACAAAGAAGGCGCTCGAGGAGGCCGACGGCGACCTCGAGAAGGCCACCGAGATCCTGCGCCTGAAGGGCGCCAAGGGCAACGCGAAGCGCGCCGACCGCTCAACGAGCGAGGGCCTCGTCACGGCTCGTGAGCACGGCGGTCGCGCCTACATGCTCGAGCTCAACTGCGAGACCGACTTCGTCGCCAAGAGCGACAAGTTCATCGCTCTGGCCGGGGGAGTGGAAGAGGCGGTCATCGAGGCCGGCGCCACCACCCTCGATGAGGCACTCGCTGCGCCCGCGGCGACCAAGACCGTCGCCGAGCTCATCAGCGACGAGGCCGCCGTTCTGGGCGAGAAGGTCGAGTTCCGTCGCTTCGTCAGCCTCGACGGCGACAACTTCTCGATCTACCTGCACCGGACGTCGAAAGACCTCCCGCCGCAGGTCGGAGTCGTCCTCGCCTACAGCGGCGACGACGCGGAGACGGCCAGGAGCATCGCTCAGCACATCTCGTTCGCGAACCCGGAGTACCTCACCCGTGAGGACGTTCCGGCAGAGGCGGTCGAGAACGAGCGTCGCATCGTCGAGGAGATCTCGCGCAACGAGGGCAAGCCGGAGGCGGCGTTGCCGAAGATCATCGAGGGCCGTCTTGGCGCTTATTTCAAGCAGGTCTCCCTGCTCGACCAGGAGTACGCGAAGGACAACAAGCTGACGGTGGCCAAGGTGGCGTCCGACGCGGGCATCACGATCACCGGCTTCGCGCGCTTCAAGGTCGGTGCCTGAGGGCGCTTGAGCCTTTGAGCTGCGGGGCGCCCGCCGCGGTACAGAGAGGAGCCCGGATCGTGCACGATCCGGGCTCCTTTTCTGCGCCAGGCGACGGTCATCCCGCAGTCCGAGCCGAGGTCCCCGGGCGGGGAGCCCGTCGTGGCTCGGGGGAGCCGGCCACCGCTACGTTAGATTCCGTACACCTTAAGGAAGGACTCGCCACATGCCCATTGCCACGAGACGGAGAGTCCTTCTCAAACTGTCCGGCGAGGCGTTCGGCGGAGGGGCACTCGGCGTCAACCCCGACATCGTCAGCTCCCTGGCACGCGAGATCGCCAAGGCGGCAGAAGACGTCGAGGTGGCGGTGGTCGTCGGCGGCGGCAACTTCTTCCGCGGCGCCGAACTGAGCCAACGCGGCATGGACCGGGCGCGCGCCGACTACATGGGCATGCTGGGCACCGTGATGAATGCGCTGGCGCTGCAGGACTTCCTCGAGCAGGCGGGAGCCGAGACACGAGTGCAGTCCGCGATCAGCATGACGCAGGTGGCGGAGCCGTATATCCCGCGTCGCGCCGAACGTCACCTCGAGAAGGGGCGCGTGGTCATCTTCGGCGCAGGAGCCGGGCTGCCGTACTTCTCCACTGACACGGTCGCGGTGCAACGCGCGCTGGAGATCGGGGCCAACACAGTGCTCATGGCGAAGAACGGCGTCGACGGCCTGTACAGCGACGACCCGCGCAAGAATCCGGATGCCGTGAAGCTGGAGCGCATCACCTACCAGGATGCGCTCGTGCGCGATCTCAAGGCGATCGACGCGACGGCGCTGAGCCTGTGCCGCGACAACGGGATGCCCATGCAGATCTTCGGCATCGAGCCGGAAGGCAGCGTGACGGCGGCCATCCTCGGCAAGGAGATCGGCACGATCGTCGGCAACTGAAAGCGCGCGATCCGTCGTTCGCGTGTGCTCAGGGAGGGAAGGGCGTCGCCATCCGAACGGCGAGACCGCCCGGGCGAAAGCCGGTCGGGTCGACGCTTGCGGCGGCCCTAAGCTTGATCTGACCCAACGAACGAAGGAGCGACAGGTGATCGCTGACTCACTCGCCACCGCGACGGAGCGCATGACCAAGGCCGTCGACGTGGCCAAGGACGACTTCTCGACCGTCCGCACGGGACGCGCGAACCCGCAGTTGTTCCAGCGCATCCTGGTGGACTACTACGGAACCCCGACGCCCCTCGCTCAGCTTGCGGCGCTGCAGAACCCAGAGGCCCGCACGCTCGTAATCACGCCGTACGACAAGTCCGCCCTGAAGGACATCGAGAAGGCGATCGTGAACGCGCCGAACCTCGGCGCGACGCCGAACAACGACGGGCAGATCATCCGGATCACGATGCCGGAGCTCAACGAGGAGCGACGCAAGGAGTATGTGAAGCTGGTGCGCGGCAAGGCCGAGGAGGCCCGCGTGTCCATCCGCAACATCCGTCGCAGGGCCAAGGACGAGCTCGACGCGCTCAAATCCGAGGTAGGCGACGACGAGGTCGCACGCGCCGAGAAGGAACTCGAGTCGCTCACGAAGAAGCACATCGACCAGGTCGACGAGGCGCTCGCTCGCAAGGAAGCGGAACTCCTCGAGGTTTGAGCCCGAGATGACCCAGCCGCCCGAAGCATCATCCGGCCCGCCGGACGATGAAGCGCGCCAAGCGGACGCGCCCCTCGGGCGGCGCATGCGTGACCGCAGGAGCGACCTGGAACGTCAGGTGCAGGCCCAGCTGCAAGCGACCAAGGCGCAGCTTGATGCCACCAACGAGAAGATCCAGCAGCGCACGGGACGCAACCTGGTGTTCGCGGTCTTCATCGGCCTCGTGGGCGGCGCTCTGCTCCTGGTCAGCCTGATCGTCGTCAAAGAGATCTTCATGGTGTTCGCGGCGACCCTCGCGGGATTCGCCGGATTCGAGTTCGCCACCGCTCTGCGCATCGCCGGCCTGCGCGTACCGAGGGTGGCGCTGTCGGTCGTCGGTGTCGTGCTGGTTCCCGCTGCCTACTACCTGCACGCTTCGGGGGAGTGGGTCGTGGCGATCGCGGGCCTCCTGGTGCTGTGGCTGTGGCGCCTGCTCGAAGGCCTCGCACCTTCGCGCCGCACCTCTGGGCGAGCTCTGGTGCGGGACCTTGTGGCCACGGCGTTGGCGACGCTGTACGTGCCCTTCCTCGCCTGCTTCTCCGTGCTGCTGGTCGCGCAGCCCGACGGCCAGTGGTGGACGCTGGCCGCGCTCATCCTCGTGGTCGTGGTCGACACCGGGGCGTACGCGGTCGGGCTGTCGTTCGGCAAGCATCCGATGGCTCCGACGATCAGCCCGAAGAAGACCTGGGAAGGGTTCGCGGGCGCAGCCGTCACGGCGCTCGTTGCAGGTGTGCTGCTCGCGGTCTTCATGCTGCACGTGCCGTGGTGGTTCGGCCTCGTCTTCGGGGCCCTGTTGCTGGTCACAGCCACGGTGGGAGACCTGACGGAATCGCTGATCAAGCGCGACATCGGCATCAAAGACATGAGTTCATGGCTGCCAGGGCACGGCGGATTCCTCGACCGTCTCGACTCCATACTGCCGTCGGTGGCGCTGGCCTATGTGCTCTACGTGATCTTCGATCCGCTCTTCAGGTGAGCAGGGCGAGCTCGGCCGCCCAGTGGATGCCTGACTCGCCGTGTCCGGAGGTGCTGTGCGGCGCACCCCACCTCGTTTGAGAGAATGACCCAGTGGCCACGTTTCCGACCGTCAAGCGCAGCAAACGCGGGTACGACCCCGAAGAGGTCGACCGCTTCCTACGACTCGCTCGCCGCTCATACGAAGGCGATCCAGACGTCGCCATCACGGCCGAGGACATCCGTCGCACCGGATTCGCCCTGCAGCGCGGCGGTTACGAGCCCGACGTCGTGGACGGCGCTCTCGAGCGCCTCGAGGATGCCTTCGCCGCGCGCGAGCGATCCGAGGCACGGCGGGAGCTCGGCGAGGCCCGCTGGCTCGAACAGGCGCGAGAGACCGCGCAGGTGGTCCTGAACCGGCTCGGACGGCCGGACGGCAGACGCTTCGACCGCTCCAGCGTCTTCACGATCGGGTACAACCGACGCGAAGTCGACAGATTCGCGAAACGACTCATCAGGTACTTCCGCGACGGCATGCCGATGTCGGTGGAAGAGGTGCGAACCGTGGTGTTCCGACAGCAGAGGCACGGGTATCGCGAGGCTCAGGTGGACCTGCTTCTCGACGCCGTCGTCGACGTCATGCTCGCCGTGCGATGACGGTTCAGCCTGGCTTTTCGCTGAATCGCATACTCGAAGCTTTGGCGCTTCGACCGATCTTCGTTATCGTTGTGTGATCGTGGGCAGGCGAGTACGACACCTAGCAGAGTCTCCGGCACCGACCCGAAACGCGGTGGAGGCGTCTGTTCGTCGACCCCAGGCCGGGTCGAGGGAGCGGATGCGCCGGGGCGCCCGACCCGTCGTCGTCGGTGTCGCCTTCCTCGCGGCCATCGGCTTCTTTCTCGTGAACATCGTCGACCCTTACTCCGGCGCAACAGCCTCTCCCGAGTTCGCCTCGGCGCATTCGCGCTTCCTTGACCAGCCCGTTCAGAAACTGGCCGTCTCAGGCAAGGCTGATGCCGCCACGGTGAGCGTCGACACGTTCAGCTCGAAAGAAGCGCCCAAGCCGGTGCCCGTTGTCACGAAGGTGACTTCATCGTCTTCCTCGTCGTCAGGCGGCGGGTCGAGTGCCCCGGCCGCCGGCACGCCCGACCCGGGCAGTGCCCAGGCGTACGCGCAGGGCGTGCTCGCGTCGCAGGGCATGGGAGACGACCAGTTCAACTGCCTCGTCGCGCTGTGGAACCGTGAATCGCACTGGAACGTCTACGCCTACAACTCGAGCACCGGCGCTTACGGCATCCCGCAGGCGCTGCCCGGCAGCAAGATGGCCTCGGCCGGGTCCGATTGGGCGACCAGCTTCGCAACCCAGGTGAACTGGGGCCTCGGCTACATCGAGGGCCGATACAGCACTCCGTGCGGAGCGTGGGATCACTCCGAATCGACCGGCTGGTACTGATCCGGTCGGCTCTCGTTCGCGGCTGAGCCGAGCGGCAGAGCCGGTTCAACCGCCCATCTCGCCGCCGCCTGGCTCACGGGCTCAATAGGCTTGCCCCGTGGAGTACGCGCTTCTCGTCATCGCCGGCATCCTGGTGCTGGTGGCGGCCGCGGCGTTCTCGAAGCGACTCGGTATCGCGACGCCGATCCTGTTGGTGCTCATCGGCATCGGGTACTCCTTCATCCCAGGTGCGCCCCATCTGACCCTCAACCCCGAGCTCGTGCTCGACCTGCTGTTGCCCCTGCTGCTCTACGCGGCGGCAGTGCAGGTGCCGATCGTCGACTTCCGGCGCAACCTCAGCGGCATCACCATGCTCTCCGTCGTGCTCGTTGTGGCCTCCACGGCGGTCATCGGCTTCATCTTGTATGCGCTGCTGCCCCAACTGAATTTGGCCTCGGCGATGGCGCTGGGAGCCGTCGTGAGCCCGACCGATGCGGTCGCGGCGACCGCCGTGGCCAAACGGCTGGGACTGCCTGCCAGAGACGTCACCCTGCTCGAAGGCGAAAGCCTGGTCAACGATGCGACCGCGCTCGTTCTCTTGAAGGCCGCAATCGCCGCCACAGGGGCGTCCGTGAGCGTCGTCGGCGTCGCCGGCGACTTCGCCAGGTCGGTTCTGGTCGCCGTGCTCGTCGGGGTCGTCGTCGGGTTCGTGACGGTGTCGATTCGATCCAAGTTCTCGGAGCCAGTGCTCGACACAGCAGTGTCGTTCGTGGTGCCGTTCGTCGCGTTCATCCCGTCAGAGTTGCTCGGGGCATCCGGGGCCCTTTCGGTCGTCGTCGCAGGGCTCTACTCCGGTCACCAGGCGGCGAGTAAGTTCACCGCGCAGTCGCGGCTCAGCGAGCAGCTGAACTGGCGCCTGATCGCCTTCGTCATCGAGAACGGTGTCTTCCTCGTCATGGGAGGCCAGCTCACGCGCTTCGTGCTCGAGTCGGTCCGGCATCCAGAAATCGGGCTGGTCGACACCATCGCGCTCGGCCTGCTCGTCGTCGTTGTGCTGCTTGCGGTGCGCGCCGCGTTCGTCGCCCCTGTGCTGTGGCGCATTCGCAGGGCAGCAGGAAAGGCCGACGACGACAGGGAACGCCTGTCGAGCATGCGAGAACGCATGAAGGTGTGGCGGGAACGCTTCGACGACCGCAGGGTGCAGCAAAGGGCGGAGCGCGCAGAGCAACGCATCGATCAGCGCGAGGCCGATGCGGTCGATCTGCAGAAGAACCGGGTCGGCTGGCGCGACGGAATCGTGCTCACCTGGGCGGGGATGCGCGGAGTCGTCACCCTCGCTGCAGCTCAGTCGCTTCCCGGCGGAACGCCATACCGAGCCCAACTGGTGCTGATCGCCTTCGTCGTGGCAATCGTCTCGCTCGTTGCACAAGGCGGCACGCTGCCGTGGATCATCCGCATGACGGGCATCCGCGGAACGGATGCCGCCACCGACACGCGCGAGCTGGCTTCGCTCCTCGACGAGATAGCCGACGCAGCAGATCAGGCGCTGGAGGAACCAGACGTCGATCTGCCTGATGGACAGGAAGTGGACCCGCAGGTGGTGCAGAGGCTCCGAGACGACATCAGCCTGCTCGCGGAGTCGGCCTGGGAACGCGCCGCCTTGCACGAGGGCGCGAGCCCGGTAGGACCGCATGCGCAATACGGCATGCTTCTGCGTGTCGCCATCGAGGCCGAACGTCAGGCACTGCTCGCCGCCCGGTCCAAGGGCTCGTATCCTTCCCGCGTACTGCGCCGGGCGCAGATGCTCCTCGACCAGGAGGAGGCCCGCCTGGAGCGCCGCCTGGACGGGTCATGACGGCCTCCAAGTCCTGCGCCGCGTCGGCCGAGACCGGTTCTTCCCGCTTCGCGAATCGTAGAATCAGAGGATGCCGCGCAACAATCGATCCCGCCGGCGCGGCCTCGCCCACCATCGAACGGACAACGCGGAACACGACGACCTGAGCAGGCTCACGACCGGGTGGCGCCGCACCGAGACACGCAGGGGTCGCGACTGGAACGTTCAGCCGGTGGGGGAGGCATCCGCTACGAAGAGCTACACGTGTCCTGGCTGCGGCGGCCTCATCACGCCGGGTGTCGCACACCTGGTCGTGTGGCGAGCGGACGGCGTGCTCGGCGACGCGGCAGATCTCGACAGCCGACGACACTGGCACAGCGGATGCTGGCGCATCGCCTGACCCACGGAGATGCGGTGTCACGAACCGATACGCCGCGCGTTAGCGCACGGCTACTCGATCTGAATTGTGATGGCCGACGCACTGCGTCGGTAATCACAATTCATTCTGGCGGGGGATGACTACCTGCTTGATGACGAGCAGGATCGACGCCGCTACCGGGATCGCGATCAGGGCGCCGAGAATGCCGAGCAGCGAGCCGCCCGCCAGCGCCGCGATGACGACGACGGCCCCAGGCACCGAGACGGCTCGGTTCATGATGCGCGGGCTCAGCACGTATGCCTCTACCTGCATGTAGACGACGTAGTAGATGGCTGCGACGAGCGCCGTGAGCGGGGATGCCAGCAGTAGCGACAGCAGCACGATGATCACCGACCCGGAGAGGGTTCCGATCAAAGGGATCAACGAGAAGAGGAAGGCGATGACGGCGAGCAGCATCGGGAAAGGGGCGCCGATGATGCTGAGGAAGATGGCACTCAGAATGCCGTTGACGAGCGCCAGTCCGACCTGTCCCATCACGTACTTCCCGACGGAATCGGTGATCTGCTCGGCGATGTCGGCGAATCGGCCCCGCTTGCTTGCCGGCACGAGTTCGTACGCCGATCGCTTGATATTGGGCAGTGAAGCCGTGAAGTAGATGGTCAGGATGATGACGATGAGTGTTCCGAAGAATCCGGAGATGATGCCGATTCCCACCGACAGCAAGCCCGCGCCGATGCTGCCAGCCGACTTCTGGATGTAAGCCCAGACCTGCTGCAGCGATTGATCGAAATTGATGGCAGGGAACTGGTGCTTCAGAGCCTCGTACCAGTCCTGGTACGTACCCTTCTCCACGAAGGTGGAGATCTGCTTCACGAGACTCGTGCCCTGGCTCACGATGATCGGCACGATCGCCCAGATCAACAGTGCGAACAGAACGAGCAGCACGATCAGCACGATCAGGATCGCCGCCCAGCGCGGAACCCTCCTGCGTTCAAGGAACGCGACGATGGGCTCGATGCCCAGCGCAAGGAAGAGCGCGGCTCCTATGTAGGTGAGGATCGTCGACAGCGAGACGATCGAGGTGAGGATGAGGAAACCCAGTCCAACGCCCAGTGTTCCGACGAGCCCGGCTCTGAACGCGTTCTGGATCTTCACCCATGCCCCCTCGGTGTGATCGTCACTCCGTGTCGGCCGTCACCTGCTCCACCTGCGTGAGCACGCTGCGCAGGCTCTCGAAATACCCCGCGACGGCTTCACGCTCGATCCTAATCTGCGACAGTCGCTCCTCCGCGTCGGCGACAAGCCGGCGGGTGCGTTCCTCGGCGTCTTCGATGATGGCGGCGGCGCGGTCCTCCGCGGTGCGCACGATCTCGCGAGCAGAGTTCTCTGCCTCCTTGCGAGCCGTCTTCACCTCCGACCGCATTTCCTTCTCGATGGCCTCACCCTCCGAGCGCACCTCGTTGGTGCGACGGGTGACCTCGGCGAGTTCGGCGTTGGCGTCGTCCAGGTACTTCTGCGTCTGAGCGACGGCCTCCTGATGACGCGCGAGGTGCTCCTTCTCGGAGTCGTCTCGGCGAGCCTTGAGCTCCACTTCAAGCTCGAGGCGCGCATTCTCGGCCTCGTGACCGAGCCGCTCGGTCTCCGCGGCGATCTCGGAACGGATGCCCGCGAGCTCCTCGTCGAGCTCGTTGCGCGCCCGCTCGGCTGCGCGCTCGAACGCCTTGCGCTCCTTGTCGGCCTCGGCATCCGCCTCCGCCCTGCGCTGCTCCAGCTCCCTGTTCAGCGCAGCCCTGCCCTGCTCGATCTCATTGGCAAGGTCGATGCGGGCTTGCTGCGTGTCGGCGGCGAGATCCCGTCGCGCCTGGGCGATCTCCTCATCGACGACGGCCCTGCGGTCCGCGAGCTCCGCTTCGACCTCGGCGCGACGCGCCTCGACCTCACGTGCCAGCGCGGCCCGGGTCTCGTCGACCTCGCGTGTGAGGCCTTCGGACTCCGCCCGTGCCGCAGCGACGTCGCGAGCGGCCGCAGCCTTGAGCTCGGCGGCCTCATGCTCGGCCTCGGCGCGCACGGCTGCCGCTTCGCGCTTCGCGGTGGCACGCAACTCCGCGACCTCGGTAGCGATCGAAGTGCGCATGGCCGCCGCTTCGCGCTGCGACTCGGCGCTGAGCGTTTCCGCCTTGACCCTGGCGTCGTTGACCAGTTCGTTGGCTTCGATGGTGGCGTCCTGCAGCGTGGTGTCGGCAAGGGCGTGCGCTTCAGCGAGGATGCGCTGCGCCTGCTCCTCCGCCGTGTGCCTGGTCTTCTCCACCTCGGCAGCGACGGCAGCGCGCAGTTTCTCGGCGTCGATGTCCGCCTGCGCGATCATGCGGGTGGACTGCTCCTCCGCCACGCGCAGGGTGTTCTCCAGCTTGGTGCCGAGGCCGGAGAAGGTCGGGCTGCCGACCTCTTCTATCTCTGCGTTCAGCTCGTCGATGCGAGCCGACAGGCGCTTGATCTCCTTGACGGAGTCGGTGTTCTGCGCGTTGGCCTGGATCAGCTCGCGTCGCAGTTCCTGAATCGCCTTGTCGACTTCGTCTTTGTCATAACCGCGGAAGACTTGAGTGAACTCGGTCTCTTCGGGGGCCACGGGCTTCTTCTCTCCGGGGTGGTGTGCGAGTGAATGGTCGCGCGGCGCTGTCGTGCGGGGGAGCCGGCAGGCGGCGCGAAGCCCGGGCGACGACGCGCCGGGCGTTTCGAGTGTAGCCGGGCCAGGCATCCGATGGCATGTCTCACCTGATCAGGACAGGGCGGGCCGACCCGCCGTACAGTCCGCTGGGAGCCGCTTCTCAGGGCGGTTTCGGTATCGTGGGAGGGCTGCCGGGCGCCGCGCGCGGCGGTGGTTACCCGAAATGAGTTGCGGGCGCCGGCCGAGATGGGCGCCGGTTGCGTCCGTCGCGCACCATGCATCCAACGTGCAGAGTGCGACAACGAAGGAGAGTTCGTGCGATTCCTGATCGCCATTCTGGCGTTCATCGCCGCGGCCGTGCTGATCGGCCTGGGGATAGCCCAGCGCACCGTCTGGATCCCCCCGGCCAACGTCGTCACCGCCACCGTGGTGAAAGGCGGAGAGCCGTACACGGTCATCGACGGATCCGTGCTGCGCGCCCGCCCAGGGCAGCAGACCCTCACAGTCTCGGGCTCCAGCTCTCCGTTCGTCGCGTACGGCCGCACGGCTGACGTGCTCGCCTGGCTCGGCAACCACAAGTATGCGAAGGTCACGTACAACGCGGCGACGAACAAGCTCGCCTCGCGCGTGGTGACACCCAAGCCGGCCAAGACATCGACCCCTTCGACCCAGACGGCGACGCCCACGCCGACCCCCACACCCGCAGCGAGCGCGGGTCCAGCCGACCAGAGCTCCTCTGGTTCGACGTCCGGATCGAGCGCCGCCAAGGGGCCGAATCCCGCTGGCTCGGATCTCTGGCTCGAGGAGTTCACCGGAGCCGATGCCTCGATCACCAAGATGAACGTGCCTGACACGGTCAGCGTCATCATCGCGAGCGACGGAACGAAGCCGGCGCCCAACACGGTCGGGATCAATTGGCCGCTCGATTCACGCACACCGTTCGCGGGGCCGCTGATCGTCGGCGGCATGGTTTTCGCGCTCTTCGGCATCGTGATGTACGTGCTCGCCATCCGTCACCTGCGCCGGTCGCGCGGACCTCGCCGGGGCGGAGGCAAGCCGCCGAAGCTGCCGAGGGGCTCGAAGAAGGCGCAGCTCGGAGACGAGGGCCAGCCGGAGTTGGAGTCGCGGCAGAGGCCGAGAAGGTCGATCGGCCGGGCGTTCGTGGCCGTTCCCGTGATGCTTGCGGGAACGCTCGTGCTTGCCGGATGCTCGTCGGACTACTGGCCGCAGTTCGGCGGCCAGACGGCGGCCCCCACCTCCAGCTCGACGCCCATCGCAACGGACCTTCCAGGGCAGGGCAAGGACACGCCGCCCCCCGCGGTGACGGGCCCGCAGCTCGACAACATCCTGAACTCGATCGCGAAGACCGCGGCCAAAGCCGACGCGTCCCTCGACAAGACACTGATCGCGACGCGGTTCAGCGGACCGGCACTGGCGGCGCGGGAGGGTGACTACGCCCTCCGGTCGAAGAAGTCTGATGCGCAGGCCGAGCAGGCGATCCCGAGCAACTCGGTCTCACTCGCATTGCCCGAAGCCACCGACAGCTGGCCGCGGGTGGTCAGCGCCGTGGTGCACGACCAGAAGGACTCAAAGGCTGCGCCACTGGATCTTGTTCTGGTGCAGAACTCGCCGCGGGAGAACTACACGGTGCAGTACGCGATCGCGCTCGAAGCGAACGCGGATGTGCCTGGCCTCCCGCCTGCGAACATCGGAACCTCGATCGTCCCGCCCGACTCGAAGCTTCTGTCCGTCCCGCCGAACAAGCTCGCCGAGTACTACGGCGACGTGCTGCAGAACGGTGAGAAGAGCAAGTTCTACTCCCTGTTCGATGCGAAGGTCGACAAGCTGGCGCCGCAGGTGGGCGCCGCGTACAAGGCTTCGCAGATCTCGAATCTGCCGAAGACCGCATCGCTCACCTTCGCGAGCCAACCTGGCTCAGACGGCCCGATCGCGATGGCGACGAACGACTCAGGCGCCATCGTCGCCGTGAGCCTGAACGAGGTGTCGACCCTGAAACCCGTCGAGGCCGGTGCCACGGTGTCGACCAGCAATCCCAACGTGCAGGCGCTCACGGGCGTCACCGACAGCACGAAGGGTCTCGAAACCACCTACGGCTACCAGTTACTGTTTTACGTGCCGCCGGCGGAGTCGAAGCACAAGATCGAAATGCTCGGCTTCACGCAGGCGCTGCTCGGTGCGAAGGAACTCGGATGACCAACACTCCTGACGCCGCGTCGTTCCGCGGCGCTGTCGACCTGTCCACCCTGGCCAACCGGCCTGCTCAGCAGCACGCCGGAACGGATGAGGCTCCCGAGCAGGCTCTGCCCGGCCTGATCTACGACGGCACGGATCAGAACTTCACCCAGTTCATCGAGCTGTCCAACACCGTGCCGGTCATCGTGGACCTCTGGGCCGAGTGGTGTGGGCCGTGCAAGCAGCTCTCGCCCGCCCTTGAGCGCGTGGTGAACGACTACGCGGGCCGCTTCGTGCTTGTGAAGGTCGACGTCGACGCGAACCCGCAACTCGCTCAGGCGTTCCAGGCGCAGTCCATCCCCACGGTCGTTGCCATCATCGGTGGCCGCCCGGCCCCGCTGTTCGTCGGCGCGCTTCCAGAGGCGCAGGTGCGCGAGGTCTTCGAGCAGGTGCTTCAGATCGCCGAGCAGAACGGCGTAACGGGTCGTGTGAACGTCGATGAGGCCGGGGAAGCCGCGGAAGACGCGGAGGAATCCGAGCCGCAGCAGGAGCCGCTGCCGCCGCATCACCAGGAGGCGTACGACGCAATCGAGCGCGGCGACTACGACACCGCAATCGCCGAATACCGCCTCGCGATCGCTCAGAATCCCGCCGACGATCTCGCGGTCGCCGGCCTCGCCCAGGTGAGCCTGCTGAAGCGACTGGCCGGTGCCGATGCGGTGCAGGCGAGGGCTGAAGCCGCATCCGATCCGAAGAACCCGGAGGCCGCGCTCGCGGTCGCCGATCTCGACCTGTCTGGCGGACACGTGGACGACGCGTTCGGTCGGCTCCTCGACCTCTTCGCCACCGCCGACGCGGACACTCGAGACCTCATCCGCGCCCGCCTGGTCGACTACTTCGAGATCGTCGGCGTCACCGACCCGCGTGTCATCCGCGCTCGTGGACGGCTCGCCTCGCTCCTCTACTGACCCCGACGACCCCTTAGTGCTTCGGCCGCAGCCAGAGCGCGCCGAGCGGGGGCAGGTCGAGCACCGCGGATGCCTGCAGGCCGCCCCACGGGGCATCCGTCGCCTGAACGACGCCCATGTTGCCGACGCCCGAGCCCCCGTACTCGAGAGCGTCGGTGTTGAGCAGTTCCTCCCACTCACCCGCGAGCGGCATGGGCAGCCGGTAGCCGGGGTGCGGCACTCCTGCGAAGTTCATCACGCAGACCAGGGGATCGCCGTCGCCGCGCCTGGCGAACGCCACGACGTTGCCCTGGGCGTCGCCGCCGTCCAGCCATTGGAAGCCACGCGGGTCATGGTCGTAGAGCCATAGCGCAGGCTCAGCCCGGTAAATGGCGTTGAGCCGGGAGACGAGGTCCCACAGGCCGCGATGCGCCGGCTGGTCGAGGATCCACCAGTCGAGTCCGCGCTCCTCGCTCCATTCGGACGGCTGCCCGAACTCCTGCCCCATGAACAGCAACTGCTTGCCGGGGTGCGCCCACATAAACGCCAGGTACGCGCGCACATTCGCCAGCTGCTGCCAGTGGTCGCCGGGCATTTTCGAAAGCAACGATCCCTTGCCGTGCACGACCTCGTCGTGACTGATCGGAAGCAGGAAGTGCTCGCTGAACGCGTACACGAACGAGAACGTGATCTCGCCGTGGTGGTACGAGCGATACATCGGATCCTCGTGCATGTACTGCAGCGAGTCGTGCATCCAGCCCATGTTCCACTTCAGGCCGAACCCGAGCCCGCCGGCGCTCGTCGGGGCCGTGACCCCTGGATATGCCGTCGACTCCTCCGCGATCATCACGATGCCCGGGTTGCGCTTGTACGCCGTGGCCGTCGCCTCCTGCAGAAACGCGATCGCTTCGAGGTTCTCCCTGCCACCGTGGATGTTCGGCATCCACTCGCCCTCTGCCCGCGAGTAGTCGAGGTACAGCATGGATGCCACGGCGTCGACCCGCAGACCGTCGACGTGGAACTCCTCGAGCCAGTACAGCGCATTGGCGACCAGGAAGTTGCGCACCTCGGGCCTGCCGAAGTCGAACACGTACGTGCCCCAGTCCATCTGTTCGCCCCGCCGCGGATCCGGATGCTCGTACAGCGCCTCCCCGTCGAAGCGGGCGAGCGCCCAGGCATCCTTCGGGAAGTGCCCTGGCACCCAGTCCATGAGCACGCCGATGCCGACTTGGTGCAGACGGTCGATGAGGTACCGCAGGTCGTCCGGATGCCCGAACCGGCTCGTCGGCGCGTAGTACCCCGTCACCTGGTAGCCCCACGATCCACCGAACGGATGCTCGGACAACGGCAGGAACTCGACGTGCGTGTAGCCGAGGGGGAGCAGGTAGTCGATCAGAGCATCCGCTGCGTCTCGATAGCCGAGGCCGGGCCGCCACGAGCCGAGGTGCAGTTCGTACACGCTCATAGGACCCGTGTGCGGGTTGCGTGAGGCACGCTCGCGCATCCATTCGCCGTCGGTCCACTCGTAGCCGCTGACGCCGACAACCGAACCGGTGGCGGGCGGCACCTCCGTGAACCGGGCAACCGGGTCGGCCTTCATGTTCCAGTGGCCGTGCCTGTCGCGCAGCTCGAACTTGTATACCGTGCCAGGGGACACGCCTGGCGCGAACAGCTCCCATACCCCGCTGCCGCCCATCGAGCGCATCGCGTGGCCGACGCCGTTCCAGCCGTTGAAGTCGCCGACGACGCGAACAGCTGTGGCATTCGGCGCCCACACCCGGAACGCCGTGCCGCTGGCACCCTCGTGCTCCCCGTAGTGAGCGCCGAGCGCGTCCCACAATCTTTCGTGCCGGCCTTCGCCGATCAGATGCAGGTCGAGCTCTCCGATGGTCGGGGTGAACCGATACGGATCGTCGGCTGTCCAGACGGAGCCGTCGTCGTAGCGGGCCTCGACCAGGTAGGGCTGAGGGCCGAGCACGCTCACGCCCTGCCAGATGCCGTAGCCGACGTGGGCCAACGAGACCTTTGCACCGGTCGAGAGCACAGCCGTGACCGCATCGGCCAGGGGACGCAACGCGCGGATCACCGTCACTCTGTCCGCGACACCCGGCGCGGCCACGAGGTGCTGCCCGAGGACCTCGTGGGGTGCGTGGTGGCGACCTTCCGCAAGGGCTGCGAGCAGCGCATCGTCGAGCGCTGGGGCCTGGATGGCTGACGAGCCGTCGGCATGCTGATTCTCCCCGCCCTTGCCCGCGGTGGCAGCCGCCGCCGATTCCGGTTTCGCCGGTGGCACCGGTTCCACTCCGCGTGGCTGAGGAGCGGCATCCGCCCGCGCTTCCGGTTCCAGCCCGGTTGCGGGAGCGGTGGGGTTCTCGTTGTCAGACATCAGACCGCCTTCACGCTGGGTTCTTCACGGTGAGGATGTGCACGGGCTCGTAGAAGGCATCCAGCCGCACGTAGTTCGCCGCGCCCCAGGTCCACGTCTGCCCGGTGACGGCATCCGTGACCTCGAACTCCCCGTCCGGAGGCAGGTCGAGCGCCTGGAGGTCGAGATGCACGGTCGTCTCCCGCACCGAGTGCGGGTCGACGTTGGCGACCACGATGACCGTGTCCGCGGCACCCGTTCCCGTGAATTCCGCGGGCAGGTGCTTGCTGTACACGAGAACCGCGTCGTCTTCGCTGGCGTGCACGGTGAGGTTGCGGAGTTGACGCAGCGCAGGATGCTTCCGCCTGGCGTTGTTCAGCATGGTCAGGTACGGCGCGAGCGAGTCGCCTCTCGCCTCCGCGCCCGCGAAGTCGCGCGGCCGATACTCGTACTTCTCGTTGTCGATGTACTCCTCGGCGCCGCTCCTGGCCACCGACTCGAAGAGCTCGTAACCGGAGTAGACCCCCCACAGCGGCGCACCCGTCGCAGCGATCGCCGCGCGCACCTTGAACGCAGGCCTTCCCCCGAACTGCAGATACTCGGTGAGGATGTCCGGCGTGTTCACGAACAGGTTCGGCCGCAGGTAGTCGCTCGTCTCATGGGAGATGGAGGCGAGGAACTCCTCGAGCTCCTCCTTCGTGTTGCGCCACGTGTAGTACGAGTACGACTGCTGGAACCCCGCCTTGGCGAGCGTTCGCATCATCGCCGGGCGGGTGAAGGCCTCGGCGAGGAACACGGCATCCGGCTCCTCTGCGTTGATCGTGTGGATCAGCCATTCCCAGAACACCACGGGTTTCGTGTGCGGATTGTCCACCCGGAAGATGCGGATGCCGAGGCGCATCCAGTGCCGCACGATGCGCAGCACTTCGGCGCGAATGCCCTCCGGATCGTTGTCGAAGTTGACCGGGTAGATGTCCTGGTACTTCTTCGGCGGGTTCTCCGCGTAGGCGATCGAGCCGTCGGGCAGCGTGGTGAACCATTCCGGATGCTCACGCACCCACGGATGGTCGGGTGAGGCCTGCAGTGCGAGGTCGAGCGCGACCTCGAGCCCTGCCTTCCTCGCCTTGGTCAGGAAGCGTTTGAAGTCGGCCTCGGTGCCGAGGTCGGGGTGGATGGCGTCGTGGCCCCCTTCGGCGCCGCCGATGGCCCATGGCGAGCCGGGATCGTGGTCACCGGCGTGCAGGGTGTTGTTGGGGCCCTTCCTGAAGTACCGCCCGATCGGATGGATCGGCGGCAGGTAGACCACATCGAAGCCCATCGCCGCGATGTCGGGTAGACGAGACTCGGCCGTGCGGAAGGTGCCGGAGCGCCATGAGCCGTCGGCGTTGCGCACCGCTCCGACCGAGCGTGGGAAGTACTCGTACCACGCGCCGACGCCCGCTGCTTCCCGTTCGACGAGGAGTTCGTGCTCGCGGGATGCCGTCACGAGGCTCCGCACCGGATTCCGCGTGAGGTAGTCGATGACTCCGTGCTCGGCGAGAGCGTCCAGTCGCTCGATCGCGGGCGTGCTGTCGTCGACGAGGGCCGCGACCTCCCGGGCGAGCCACGAGCGCACGTCGCCTTCGCCGTCGGGGGCAGGATCCGTTGTGTTTTCCGGGTCGACCGCTGCGCGATTCACGAGCTCGGCTCCCATGGTGAGCATCAGATCCACGTCGATGCCGGCCGGCACCTTGATGCCCGCCGCGTGCCACCACGTGGCGACGTCGTCCGCCCATGCCTCGATGCGGAAGCGCCACAGACCCTGCTCGTTCAGGAGGGCCGTGGTTCCCCAGCGATCCATGCCAGGCGTGAGCTCGTGCATCCTGCGCTTCACCGTCACTCCGGATGGCGCGACCAGCACGAGCTCCACCCCGATGAGGTCATGCCCCTCCCTGAACGCGACCGCCGAGAACGGCACCACCTCGCCGACGTAAGCCTTCGCCGGCCATGCGTCGTTCTCGACGACGGGAGTGACATCGAGGATGGGCAGGCGGCCGAGCACCGGTCGGTACTCGCTCCGTACTGGGGTCGCTGTCCTGCTGCGGGAACGGGACGGGCGTGACGACGTGGCCGGCATGCTCCGACCGTAGCGTGCCCGATCGGTGAAATCGCCTCCTTGCTTTCGGCGGCGAGTGGCGCATAAGGGCGCCGGCTGAGTGCGAGTTCACACTACGGACATGAGCGATGGGTAGGGTGGCGCGAGTGAAGGCCATCCGACGATTCACTGTCCGCGCTGTCATCCCGGACTCCCTGCAAGCACTCGACGAACTCGCTTCCAATTTGCGTTGGTCGTGGCACGAGCCGACCAGGGATCTTTTCCGGCACATTTCAGACGACCTGTGGCGAACGACCAAGCACGACCCGATAGCGCTGCTGGGGGCCGTGAGTCCTGAGCGCCTAGCCGAGCTTGCGGCAGATGAGGGGTTCGTGGGGTGGGCGAACGGCCTTCGTGACGAGCTGCGCAGGTACATCGGCGAGCCGCGTTGGTACCAATCGCTACAGGATGCCCCGCCGGCGATCGCCTACTTCTCGCCCGAGTTCGGCATCGCAGCAGCGCTGCCGCAGTACTCGGGCGGCCTCGGCATCCTCGCGGGCGACCACCTGAAAAGCGCGTCCGACCTTGGGGTTCCGCTCATCGGGGTTGGCCTGTTCTACGCGCACGGCTATTTCGAGCAGTCGCTGACGACCGACGGATGGCAGCAGGAGAGCTATCCGGTGCTCGACCCGGACGGCATGCCCCTGTCCGTTCTGCGCCACGCCGACCGCACACCGGCCATCGTCGCGCTGGCGATGCCCGACGGACGCACGCTGAGCGCGCGCATCTGGACCACGCTCGTCGGACGCGTGCGACTGCTGCTGCTCGACACGAACATCCCCGACAACGACGACGACCTGCGTACCGTCACAGACAGGCTGTACGGCGGCGGGGGCGAGCACCGCCTCCTGCAGGAGCTGTTGCTCGGCATAGGAGGGGTGCGAGCCCTTCGCGTTGCCGCCGGCCTGCTCGGCGGACCGGCTCCCGCCGTCTTCCACACCAACGAGGGCCACGCGGGCTTCCAGGGACTCGAGCGCATCGCTGAACTCATCGGCGACGGCCTCACGTTCGACCAAGCGCTCGAGGCCGTTCGCGCCAGCACGGTGTTCACCACGCACACGCCTGTGGCAGCGGGAATCGACAGGTTCGAGGCATCCCTCGTGCGTCGGTATTTCGAGGCGCACGAGTTGCTGCCCGGCGTCGGCGTTGACGACGTGCTGCGGTTGGGCAAGGAGGACTACGCCGGCGGCTCGACGGACGTCTTCAACATGGCGGTCATGGGACTGCGCCTGGGACAGCGTGCGAACGGCGTGTCGAAGCTGCACGGCAACGTCTCGAGGCACATGTTCTCGGGCCTCTGGCCGGGTTTCGACTACGACGATGTGCCCATCGGTTCGGTGACGAACGGAGTGCACGCGCCCACCTGGACCGACCCCCTCCTGCTGGAACTGGCGCAGAACAGGCTGGGTACATCCGACACCACGCATGCTGACTGGCTCTCGCCCGGGTTGAGCGACCACGAGCTGTGGAGCGTGCGGGGCAGGATGCGCGAGAACCTCGTGAAGGATGCCCGTGCGCGGCTCGACTCCGAGTGGCGCCGCGCGAGCCGCAGCGCGATGGCACCAGCCTGGGTTTCGCAGGTGCTCGACCCGAGCGTGCTCACCATCGGCTTCGCGAGACGCGTGGCCACCTACAAGCGTCTGACGCTCATGCTGCACGACAAGGCGCGCCTCACACGCCTGCTGAACGACCCGGACCATCCGGTGCAGCTCGTCATCGCGGGCAAGGCGCATCCGGCGGACGACGGAGGCAAGCGCCTCATCCAGGAGCTCGTCGAGTTTGCGTCGGCACCCGAGGTGCGCAAGCGCCTCGTCTTCCTGCCCGACTACGACATCAACATGGCGCAGACGCTCTACCCCGGTTGCGACATCTGGCTCAACAACCCGTTGCGTCCGCTCGAGGCGTGCGGCACCAGCGGCATGAAGGCAGCGCTCAACGGCACGCTCAACCTCTCCATCCTCGACGGATGGTGGGCGGAGTACTTCGACGGTGAGAACGGCTGGGCCATACCCTCCGCAGACGCGGCGGGCGATGCTGCGGAGCGCGACGCCCTCGAGGCGAATGCGCTCTACGACCTGATCGAGAATCAGATCGCGCCGCGCTTCTACGACCGCAACGACGAGGGGGTGCCCATCACCTGGATGCAGCAGGTGCGGCACACACTGAAGACGCTGTCTCCCGAGCTCAGCGCCGACCGCATGGTGGGTCAGTACGTCGACGAGCTGTACGTTCCGGCGTTCAGGGAGGCGACCGCGCTCGTGGCCGATCGGTACCAGGGCGCCCGCGACTTCGCCTCCTGGAAGGAACGGGTGGTCAAGGCGTGGCCCGGCGTCGCTGTCGTGCACGTGGAGTCGGGCGGAGTCGACGCCGTGCCGCAGGTGGGTGATCTGCTGCGCCTGCGCGCCCATGTGGAGCTTGGGACTCTGACGCCTTCCGACGTCACTGTCGAGGTCGTCTATGGCCGAACAGGCGAGGACGAGCAGCTCGCGGATGCACGACGGGAGCGACTGGAGCCGAACGACGGCGGCTCCGGATCGACTGTTGCGTTCGTTGGTGTCGTGCCGCTGGACCGCTCAGGCTCTTTCGGGTATACGGTCCGGGTCGTGCCGAACCACCCGGCGATGGCGAATCCCGCCGAATTGGGTTTGATCGCGACGGCGGAGTGACGCCGAGGGCATGGCTCACCGCGCGATGGCTGCCGACCGACCCTGCGTGACGAGGAGCAGGTCGGCCGGCGTCAACTCGACGTCGAAACCGCGGCGACCGCCCGAGACGTAGATCGTCTCGAAGGCGGTGGCCGAGGCGTCGAGCACCGTTGTGAGCCGTGTCTTCGCTCCGATCGGAGAGATGCCGCCCACGACATAGCCGGTCTTGCGTTCGGCCAGCGCCGGGTCGGCGAGCGAGGCTCGCTTGGCGCCGACCGCCGATGCGAGGGCCTTCAGGTCGAGCTGCCGGGTGACCGGCAGGATTCCCACGACCAGGCGAGAATCGGCATCCGCCAGAAGGGTCTTGAAGACGCGGTCGGCTTCCACACCCAGCTCGCGGGCGGCTTCGACGCCGAACGACGTGACCAGCGGATCGTGCTCGTACGTGTGCGAGGCGAAGGGGATGCCTGCGCGCGTCAGAGCGACGGTCGCGGGAGTTCCCGCCGACTGCTTCGACCCGGCCGACCGTCTCGCCACAGCGCGATCAGTCGTGAGCCCGGAACAGCTTCATCGAGGTCGGTTCCAGCCGCACCGTCTGGCCCGGGGCGAACTCGGCCCCCATATCCGACACCGTCTCTTCGGCGCTGTCCCACAACAGCGTGTAGCAGGCGACGCCTTCGTGCGCGGGAAGCGTGACCGTCGTCTCCGTCTCAAGGCCGTGCACGACCAGGAGAATGCGGTTGAACTCTTCGAACTCCGGCGTCGAGGCCGCGAGGTACTGCAGAGTGCGGTTCTCCGGCGAGTCCCAGTCCTCTTGGGCCATGGTGCTTCCCGCCGCGTCGTACCAGTCCAGCTGGCTCGCGCTCGGCACGGTCTCGCCGAATTTGCCGAATCGCACGGGCCGGAGTGCGGGGTTCTCACGGCGGAGCCGGATCAACTCGGCCGTGATCGCCGCGAAATCACGCTGGCGCTCGTCCCAGTCCCATCGGAACCAGGTGAGCTCGTCGTCGTGGCAGTACGCGTTGTTGTTCCCCGACTGCGTCCTGCCGTACTCGTCGCCGGCCGTGAGCATCGGGATGCCTGCCGACAGCAGCAGCGTTCCCATCAGATTGCGAGCCGCCTTGCGCCGCACCGAGAGGATTGTCTCGTCGTCGGTCGGCCCCTCCACCCCGTGGTTGAACGAACGGTTGTCGTCGGTGCCGTCCCTGTTGTTCTCCCCGTTGCCGAGGTTGTGCTTCTCGTCGTAGGAGACGAGGTCGGCGAGCGTGAATCCGTCGTGGGCGGTGACGAAGTTCACCGACGCCAGCGGACCCCGTTCGGGACTGAACAGGTTGGACGAGCCGGCGAGACGGGTGGCGAACGAACCGATACCCGTCGGTGCCGCACCCTGGGCTCGTGCATCGGCGATGTCGGGCAGCCAGAACGAGCGCACCCGGTTCCGATAGCGATCGTTCCACTCGTGCCAGCCGTTCGGGAACCCGCCGGTCTGCCAGCCGCCTGGACCGACATCCCACGGCTCCGCGATGAGCTTGACGCCCTCGAGGTAGGGGTCGTCGACGATCGCGTTGAGGAGTGAATGGTCGTTGTCGAACTCACCGGTCTCGTCACGTCCTAGCGTGGCGGCGAGATCGAATCGGAACCCGTCGATCTGCACGTCGTCGGCCCAGTACCGCAGCGAGTCGAGCACGAGTCGCCGCGCGATGGTGTTGCCGTAGTCGATGGTGTTGCCGACACCGGTCGTGTCGATGTAGGAGCCGTCGGCGTTCTGCCGGTAGTACGTGGCGTTGTCGATGCCGCGCAGGCTCGTGGTGGGCCCGCCCAGGCCCTCTTCTGCGGTGTGGTTGTAGACGACGTCGAGAATGACCTCGAGGCCCGCCTCGTGCAGCAGCCGGACCATGCCCTTGAACTCGCGCAGCACGGCCTCGGCACCGGATGCCTGCGCCTGCCTCGTCGCGTAGGGCGCGTGCGGCGCGAAGAAGCCAAGAGTGTTGTAGCCCCAGTAGTTGGTGAGACCCAGTCGCGCCAACCGCTGCTCCGTCACGAATGCGTGAACCGGCAGGAGCTCAACGCTCGTCACACCCAGACGCGTCAGGTGCTCGATGGTCGACGGGTGCGCGAGGCCTGCATACGTGCCGCGCAGCTCGACAGGCACTGCTTCATTCAGGGCGGTGAGGCCCTTGACGTGCGCCTCGTAGACCACGGTGTGGTCACGAGGGACGCGAGGCTTCGACGTTCCTGCCCAGTCGAACGTTCCGTCGACGACGACCGAGCGCCACTCCTTGGTCCCAGAACGCAGCAGACCGCGTGAGTACGGGTCGATGAGCACCTTGCGTTCATTGAAGTGGTGCTCGGGCCCGCGGGGGCCGGAACATCTGATGTTGTACCGCGTACCCGGCTTCAGATGCGGGGACTGGGTGGTCCACACGTCACCGTTGCCCCGTTCGAACGGCACGCTCTCGACCATCCAATGCTGATCCGAGTCATCGAAGATGAGCAGTTCGATCGCCGTCGCGTTCTTCGAGTACACCCCGATGCGCCCGCCTTCCCCGGTGGCGCGCACACCGAGCTCTGACAGGGGATCGTCGCTGGGCATGCGTCCTACAGTAATTCGTATGCCGGTCTACCTTGACCACGCCGCCACCACCCCCGTTCTGCCAGAGGCGATCGAGGCGTACACACGCGCGCTGAAGGAGGTCGGCAACCCGTCGAGCATCCACACGGCCGGTCAGACGGCCAAACGCACGCTCGAGGATGCCCGTGAGCGCGTCGCCCACGCCCTCGGATCCGAGAGCATCGAGGTGGTGTTCACCTCAGGCGGCACGGAGGCGATCAACTCCGCTGTGAAGGGGCTGTACTGGGCGGGAGAGGCGCGCCGTGCCATGCGCATCCTGGTGCCGGAGGGCGAGCATCACGCCACCCTAGACACCGTGGAGTGGCTTCACGCTTACGAGGGCGCCGAGGTTGAGTGGATCCCGCTCGACGAACAGGGCTTCGTTCGTCTGGACGCGCTCGAGGATGCCCTCGCGCGCGACCCGGAGACCATCGCGCTGCTCACCTTCCTCTGGGCGAACAACGAAGTCGGCACCGTGCAGCCGGCCGAGCAGTTGATCGCAGCAGCGGCATCCGCAGGTGTTCCGGTGCATGTGGATGCCGTGTCGGCGTTCGGCCATCTCCCCATCGATTTCGCCACGATGCGTTCCCGCACGGGTTCCAAGGGCAACGCCGGGCTCGTGGCCCTCAGCGTGTCGGCGCACAAGGTCGGTGGCCCCGTGGGTGCTGGGGCGCTCGTGCTCTCGAGGGACGCCAGCATCGTCCCGCTCATCCACGGGGGCGGGCAGCAGAGGCAGGTGCGCAGCGGTACACAGGACGTGGCTGCTGCCGCGGCCTTCGCCGTTGCAGCAGCGGCCGCAGAGGAGAACCGGCCGGCGGAGACGCGGCGTCTGGCGGCGCTTCGCGACAGGCTCATCCGCGGCGTGCGCACCCTTGTTCCTGGTGCTGTGCTCAGCGGTCCGGATCCGCTCTCCGCCCACGAGGGGGGCTCGGATGCCCGGCTCGTGTCCAACGCGCACTTCACGTTCCCGGGTTGCGAGGGAGACTCCCTGCTGTTCCTGCTCGATGCAGCGGGCGTCGAAGTGTCCACAGGTTCGGCGTGCCAGGCGGGCATCCCGGAGCCGTCGCACGTGCTGCGTGCCATGGGGCGAAGCGAGGACGAGGCCCGAGGGGCTCTGCGCATCACCCTCGGACGCACCTCGACCGATGCCGACGTGGACGCACTGCTCGCGGCACTCCCTGGGGCGTACGCGCAGGCATCCCTCGCCGGCCTGGCAGCCAGGGAATCGTCCTTCGGAGCGCGTTGACGGGCGCCACTCGGCACTCAGGCGCGGTTTCGTAGACTGAGGCGCATGCGTGTTCTTGCGGCGATGAGCGGGGGAGTCGACTCCGCGGTGGCGGCTGCCCGTGCTGTGGACGCCGGACATGACGTGGTCGGGGTGCACCTGGCGCTGAGCCGAATGCCTGGCACTCTGCGCACCGGTAGCCGTGGATGCTGCACCATCGAGGATTCGATGGACGCGCAGCGGGTGGCGAACCTGATCGGCATCCCCTACTACGTGTGGGATTTCTCCGAGCGGTTCAAGCTCGACGTGGTCGACGACTTCATCGCCGAGTACTCCGCGGGGCGAACTCCCAACCCGTGCTTGCGCTGCAACGAGAAGATCAAGTTCGCCGCGCTGCTCGAAAAGGCGCTCGCGCTCGGCTTCGACGCCGTGTGCACGGGCCACTACGCCAGTGTCGTGACGGATGCCCACGGAAACCGCGAGCTGCACCGTGCGGCAGCGTGGGCGAAGGACCAGTCGTACGTTCTCGGCGTCCTGACGGCCGACCAGCTGGCGCACGCCATGTTCCCGCTCGGCGCGACGCCCTCGAAGGATCTTGTTCGCGCAGAGGCCGCCGAGCGCGGCTTCACGGTCGCCTCGAAGCCGGATTCGCACGACATCTGCTTCATCCCGGACGGCGACACCAGGGGCTGGCTCGCGGAGCACGTGGGAGCGGCGCCGGGGAACATCGTCGATCGCGAGGGCGCGGTCGTCGGCAATCACGAAGGGGCGACCGCGTACACCGTCGGTCAGCGGCGGGGCCTCGGCATCACCGTTCCAGCGCCGGACGGGCGTCCCCGGTTCGTGCTCGAGGTCCGGCCGAAGGAGAACACGGTGGTCGTCGGACCGAAGGAAGCTCTCGACATCGCCGAACTCGCCGGCGCCCGCATCACGTGGGCCGGGCTCGCTCCCGAGGATGCCGGCACTCCGTTCGCGTGCGAGGTGCAGATCCGCGCCCACGCCGACCCGGTTCCCGCCACCGCCTTCCTGCGCGACGGTGAGCTCGTCATCAGACCGCAGACCCCGATCAACGGCGTGGCGACGGGCCAGAGCGCCGTGGTGTACGTCGGAACCCGTGTGCTCGGGCAGTGCACCATCGACCGCACCGTCAGTGCGGTTCCGGTGAACGCGTAGCCGTCCAGAACCGATCGTCCGTCGTGCTCGTCCTCGCATCGAGCATCGCGCGACGTGATGGGTACGTTCTCGCTCAGATCGGCAGGGCTGAGCCCATTCCCGCGACGAAGGCCGTCAGCAGCCTGCGTCCCTCGTCCCACTCGCCAAGGCGGCTTGCTCTGTTGAGATGCCCGTGCGGACCCACGTTCACGACGGGTGACCCCCACCACGAGCTCAGCTGAGCGAGGTGTTCGAGCGAGGAGTACGGGTCGTCCTCCGACGCGACGATGACGGAGGGCACACCGAGCCTCGTTCGTGGGGCGCTGAAACCTGTGGCTGCCGACGGGAACGCGGGCGCCTCCTCGTCGGGAGGGGCCACGAGGAACGCACCGGCTGCGCGCCCGCCGCCGACGATCCACGACGCGACCGCGAGGCATCCGAGGCTGTGAGCGACGAGCACGTCGTCGTGACGCGTGATGCGTTCGATCGCCGCCATCCAGTCTTCGCTCCCCGGCTCGGTGAACGAGGCGGGGGCGATCCGCACCGCGGTACTGCCCAGAGAGTGCTGCCAGATGGACTGCCAGTGATCATGCGGAGAGTCGTCGATGCCCGGCACGATCACGATGCGCATGACACTCTCCTCACAGGCAGACCGGCCATAACGCATTCTGCCGGATTACTCGGCAGCGTCGGCGGCGGCTCCTAGTATGGCGACGTGACGGACATCCCCGCAGACTTCGACTCCGCCCGCGCCGAATCCGAGACGCTCCGCGAACGCATCGAGCGCAACAGGGTTGCGTACTACGAGGGTGGGAGCCTGGTCAGCGACGCCGAGTACGACGCCGACATCCATCGGCTCGAGGCCGTCGAGCGCGAATATCCCGAGCTTGCTGGGCAAGACAGCCCGACCCAGACGGTGGGGGCCGACATCGCATCGGCCGGTTTCCCCCCGCACCAGCACGCCGAGCGCATGCTCAGCCTCGACAACGTCTTCAGCGTCGACGAGTTGCGGGACTGGGCGACGAAGACGCAGGATGCCGCGGGTCACCCGGTCCGCTGGCTCACCGAGGTGAAGATCGACGGTCTCGCGATAAGCCTTGCGTACCGGGACGGGGTGCTCGAAACCGCGACCACGCGTGGCGACGGCACGGTGGGCGAGGACATCACCGAGAACGTGGACTGGATACCTGTCATCCCGCCGCGGCTGCAGGGCAGTGGATGGCCGGCCTTCTTCGAGGTGCGTGGAGAGGTCTTCCTGAAGACCGCTGACTTCGAGTACCTGAACGAACGTCAGCATCAGTTGCAGGAGCAGTACGCCGCCGAGCAGCGGGCCAAGGGCAGGTCGGACGAGGAGATCAAGACCCGCTACCCGGAGTTCGCGAATGCGCGCAACACGGCGGCCGGAAGCCTCAGGCAGCGACGGGAGAACAAGTCGCAGCAGGAGATCGCGCTCATGCAGGAACGCCAGGGCCGCCTGTCGCTCTATCTGCACGGCATCGGGGCATGGGACAACCCTCCGGTGACGACGCAGTCGGAGATCTACGACCTGCTGCGCGCATGGGGATTGCCCGTGTCGCCGCACAACCGGGTTCTCGACGATGTCGACGAGGTCGCCGCCTATATCGGCGAGATGGGGGAGAAGCGGCACTCGCTCGAGCACGAGATCGACGGTGTCGTGATCAAGGTCGACGACCTGGCCACGCACGATGAGTTGGGCGCAACAAGCCGGGCGCCGAGGTGGGCGATCGCGTACAAGTACCCGCCGGAGGAGGTCTTCACGAAACTGGTGGACATCCTTGTGGGCATCGGCCGAACGGGCCGGGCCACGCCGTATGCGGTCATGGAGCCGGTCAAGGTGGCAGGCAGCACGGTTCGGCAGGCAACGCTGCACAATCAACAGGTCGTGAAGGCCAAGGGCGTGCTCATCGGGGACACCGTGGTTCTGCGCAAGGCGGGCGACGTCATCCCTGAGGTGCTCGGTCCGGTTCTGGAACGGCGCGACGGCTCCGAGCGCGAGTTCGCGATGCCCCGCAACTGCCCGGAGTGCGGAACCGAGCTCAGGCCCGCGAAAGAGGGCGACATCGACCTGCGGTGCCCGAACGCGCGCGCCTGTCCTGCGCAGGTGCGAGGACGGGTCGAGCACATCGGGGGCAGGGGAGCTCTCGACATCGAGGCGTTGGGCGAGGTTGCGGCTGCCGCGCTGACTCAGCCGCTGCATCCGCCGATTCCGCCGCTGCCGACCGAGGCCGGTCTCTTCGACCTCACGCTCGAGCGCATCTTCCCCATCGAGGTGATCGTGCGCGACCCGGAGACCGGGCTGCCGCGGCAGGTCGACGACGACGAGCCGGGTCGCGAGCTGGTGACGGCCGACGGAGTCACCATCAGGGTGCGCACTGACACGCCGTTCAGGCGGCAGCGCCGGGCGACGGGAAGGGATGCCGACGGTCCCTTCGATCCGAGCTCAATGGGGTTCAGGGGCGACGAGCGATACGTGCCGTCAAAGCTCGCCCACGAGATGCTGGCGAACATCGAGGCGGCGAAGCAGCGCGAGCTGTGGCGCTTTCTGGTCGCACTCAACATCCGGCACGTCGGACCGGTCGCGGCGCGTGCCCTCGCGTCGTGGTTCGGGTCCCTCGACGCCATCCGCTCGGCGAGCAGGGACGAGCTGGCAGCCGTCGACGGCGTAGGGGGCATCATCGCGGATGCCGTGCTGGACTGGTTCGAGGCCGACTGGCACCGGGAGATCGTCGAGCAATGGACGGCATCGGGCGTGCCGTTCGCAGTGCCTGGGCATCCAGGGCCGGGCAGAGCAGGCGAGGCATCCGGCCCGCTCGCCGGCCTGACCGTGGTGGCGACCGGTTCACTCGAGGGCTTCAGCAGGGAGGGTGCCACCGAGGCGATCATCGCCGCTGGCGGCAAGGCGGCCTCGAGCGTCTCCAAGAAGACCGACTACGTTGCCGCGGGGCCGGGTGCCGGCTCGAAGCTGGCGAAGGCGGAAGAGCTGGGGATCCCGATCATCGACGCCGAGCAGTTCAGGCTGCTGCTCGAAGGGGGTCCTGCCGCGCTTGCCGGCACGACGCGTACAGGCTCCGCGGATGAGGCCGCGAATAGTTGACGGGCGACGAAGCCCGGTCGCGGGGCGCAACTGAGGAGCCCGAGGGTGTTGCGGAACGCTCAGATGGGCCCGTGAACGCGCCGAACGAATCGGAGGGGGAACCGGAGCGCTCGGAAGACGCATCAGCTACTTCTCGTCGCTCGTTCCTGCGTGGCGCCGGCATTGCGGCTGCCGGGGCGGCAGCGGGAGGCATCGTAGGCGGGGTGGTGGGCGGCGTCGTCGGAGCATCCGTTGGGCGTGCCAGCGTGCGCTCGGAGGTGGGGCCGGAACTCGCTGCGCTTCCCGTTCCGTCCAAGGCGGGGTTCGACCATCTGGTCGTGATCATGTTCGAGAACCGGTCGTTCGACAACATTCTGGGGTTCCTGTACGCAGACGAACGCCCGGCACGAGGCCAGCGCTTCGAGGGCCTCGATGTGCGACGGGACAGCAACCGCGATCCCCTCACAGGGCAGGACATCCCGGTGCATGTGTACAACGGCACCACTGACTTCGTCATGAGTCAGCCGCACCCCGACCCGGGTGAGGAATATCCCTTCGTCAACCAGCAGCTCTTCGGCACCGTCGACCCACCCGACAACGAGGGCAAGTTCTTCTGGGAGATGAAGCCGCCGTTCAATGCACCGCCGGACGGCCGGCGCGCCGACATGAGCGGCTTCCTCGCCGACTACATCAACCATCTGCGCATCGATCGGGGCGGGGCGACGCCGACGATCGACGAATACCGGCACATCATGGGCGCGTTCGATCCGACGATGCTTCCCGTGTTCTCCACGCTGGCACGCGAGTTCGCCGTCTACGACCACTGGCACTGCGCCGTACCGTCGCAGACGTTCTGCAACCGCTCGTTCTTCCACGCTGCTACCTCGCACGGGTTCGTGACCAACAACGGCAGCGGAGGCTTCCGCAAATGGTTCGAGGTGCCGCGCGACGCACCCACCATCTTCAATCGGCTTGAGGACGCGGGCGTCGACTGGGCGGTGTACTTCGACGACAACCAGTTCCTGTCGTTGACCGGCTTCATCCACGCGCCAGCTCTGCAGCCCTTCTGGAAGACCGAGCACTTCCGCACCATGACCCGGTTCTACGACGACGTGAAGCACGGCATGCTGCCTGCGTATTCATTCGTGGAGCCGCGCATGACGTACGACCACAATGACATGCATCCGCCCGTCGGGCCCCTGACGGCGACGGATGTCGACGGCCACCTGATCGAGAGCGGCGCCATCTCCGACGTGCGCGCCGGGGAGGCACTTCTGCACCACGTCTACTCGTCAATCAGAGAGAGCGCTTCGGTGAAGGGCTCGAACGCCATGAACACAATGCTGTTCGTCACCTTCGACGAGCACGGCGGCCTCTACGACCACGTGCCACCGCCGGCGGCCACGCCTCCCTCGGCGCGCATTGGCGAGACCGAGATGGGCTTCGGCTTCGATCGGCTCGGCGTGCGAGTGCCCGCTTTGGCGATCTCGGCCTGGACAGCTAAGGGCCACGTCATAGGCGAGACCATGCACCACTCCAGTGTTGCGGCGACCCTGGAGAAGAAGTACGACCTCAAGGCGATGACCAGGCGCGATGCGGGTGCGCCGACCATCGACAACGCCGTCACGCTCGGCACGCCGCGTCAACCCGGCACCTGGCCCCAGACCCATCCGCAGTGGATTCCACCCAACCCGGAGGCCGGCCCACCGGTGGAGGGACCGGACGGCGACCGCCCGCTCGGGCCCCCTGGCGTCGGGCTGCTCGGCATGCTCATCGCGCACTACGGAGGCGACGAGACCAAAGTTCCGCGTACCTACCGGGAGGCCTACGAGCTCATCGGCGTCTCAGGGAAGGGGCTGTTCGGAACGGACGCCCGGTCCACGCCGTCGTCACCCAGTGCCGCGCCAACCGGACCCCGGCCGACGCAAGGGTGACCTTCCCGCACGCCGAGGCGGGCATGCGTGCCGAATAGACTGGATGCCATCCCTCGAACCGAAATCAAGCGACGGAGACGCATGCCCGACATCAGTGCTGTTCAGATCACTGCCGACCAGGTCAGGCATCTGGCCGAACTGGCCCGCATCGACCTGAGCGAAGCCGAGTTGAGGAGCCTCACGGCCGAGCTCGGCCACATCGTCGAATCCGTGGCGAAGGTGAGCGAGGTGGCGACGCCCGATGTGCCGGCCACGAGCCATCCCATCCCGATGACGAATGTGTTCCGCGAAGACGAGGTGCGGCCTGGGCTGAGCGTCGAGCAGGCATTGTCCGGCGCGCCGGACCGCGAGGGCGACTACTTCCGCGTGCCGCCGATCCTGGACGAGGAGGCCTGATGAGCGACCTGACCAGGCTCAGTGCGGCCGAACTCGCGAGCAAGCTGCAGGCATCCGAGATCTCAAGTGTCGAGGCCACGCGTGCGCACCTCGAGCGCATCGAGGCTGTCGACCCCGACGTGCATGCGTTCTTGCACGTGGCGTCCGAGCGGGCTCTCGCGACGGCCGATGCGGTGGATGCCCGGCGCGCGGCAGGTGAGAGGCTCGGCCCGCTCGCGGGCGTGCCGATCGCGATCAAAGACGTGCTGTGCACATACGACATGCCTTCGACGTCTGGTTCGAAGATTCTTGAGGGCTGGGTTCCGCCGTACGACGCCACCGTGGTGCGCAAGCTGCGCGAGGCGGACCTCGTGCCGCTCGGCAAGACCAATATGGACGAGTTCGCGATGGGCTCATCGACCGAGCACTCCGCGTTCGGCCCGACCCGCAACCCCTGGGACCTGGAGCGGATCCCGGGAGGCTCGGGCGGCGGTTCCGCCGCGGCGGTCGCTGCTTTCGAGGCGCCACTCGCGTTGGGGAGCGACACCGGCGGCTCGATCCGCCAGCCGGCTGCCGTGACGGGTTCCGTCGGGGTGAAGCCCACGTACGGCGGGGTGAGTCGTTACGGCGCCATCGCGCTCGCCAGTTCGCTCGATCAGGTGGGTCCGGTGTCGCGAAGCGTGCTGGATGCAGCCCTGCTGCACGACGTGATCGCCGGCCACGACCCGCTGGACTCCACCTCGCTCGAGGAGGAGTGGCCCTCGATGGCGGAGGCGGCGCGGGCCGGGCTGCGCGGCAACGCGCTCAAGGGCCTGCGCGTCGGCGTCGTCAAGCAGATCGCCGGCAGCGGCGAGGGCTTCCAGCCAGGTGTCAAGCAGCGCTTCGACGAGACGGTGCAGCTCCTGACCGCTGCGGGCGCCGAGGTCGTCGAGGTTTCGGCGCCGAGTTTCGAGTACGCGGTGGCCGCGTACTACCTGATCCTGCCCGCCGAGGCATCCAGCAACCTGGCGCGCTTCGACTCGGTGCGCTTCGGCCTCCGGGTGACGCCAGATGGCGCGCCGGTGACGACCGAACGCGTGATGTCGGCCACGCGCGACGCTGGTTTCGGCGCGGAGGTGAAGCGCCGCATCATCCTCGGAACCTACGCACTGAGCGCCGGCTACTACGACGCGTACTACGGCAGCGCTCAGAAGGTGCGCACGCTCATCCAGCGCGACTTCTCCTCGGCCTTCCAGAAGGCGGACGTGCTGATCAGTCCCGCCGCTCCGACCACCGCGTTCAAGCTCGGGGAGAAGATCGACGATCCGCTGGCGATGTACCTCAACGACATCACGACGATCCCGGCGAACCTCGCAGGCGTTCCCGGCCTGTCTCTTCCGGTCGGGCTCGCCCCTGAAGACGGGTTGCCCGTCGGCCTGCAGATCATGGCACCCGCACGGCAGGACGCCAGGCTGTACACGGTGGGCGCCGCACTCGAGCAGCTGCTCGAGGCCGGTTGGGGGCATCCGTTGCTCGCTCAGGCCCCGCAACTTGCCGAGACCGAGATGTTCGCGAGCGAGGAGGGAGCTGTCTGATGGCGAAAGACGCTCTGATGGACTACGAGAAGGCTCTCGAACTGTTCGAACCCGTGCTCGGCTTCGAGGTGCACGTCGAGTTGAACACGAAGACGAAGATGTTCTGCGGATGCGCCAACGAGTTCGGCTCGGGCCCCAACGCAAACACCTGCCCGACCTGCCTCGGACTCCCGGGAGGACTGCCGCAGGTGAACCACAAGGCGGTCGAATCGAGCATCCGGCTGGGCCTCGCGCTGGGCTGCGACATCGCGGAAAGCTCGAGGTTCGCGCGCAAGAACTACTTCTACCCAGATACCTCGAAGAACTTCCAGACGTCTCAGTACGACGAGCCCATCGCGCACGACGGGCAGGTGACGATCGAGCTGGAGAGCGGTCGTCAGGTGACCGTGCTCATCGAGCGAGCGCACATGGAAGAGGATGCAGGCAAGCTCACGCATGCCGGTATCTCGGGGCGCATCCAGGGCGCGGAGTACTCGCTCGTCGACTACAACCGCGGCGGAGTCCCGCTCGTCGAGATCGTCACGAAGATCATCGAGGGCGTCGACGCCGATGCGCCGGAGGTCGGGCGGGCGTACGTCGCGCACATCCGTGAGCTCGTGAAGGCGCTCGGCGTCTCGAACGCGCGCATGGAGGAGGGCAACGTGCGCTGCGACGCCAACGTGTCGCTGCGCCCCCGCGGCTCGAGCCGGCTCGGCACGCGCACCGAGACCAAGAACGTCAACTCGCTGCGTTCGGTCGAGCGGGCGGTTCGGTACGAGATCCAGCGGCAGGCCGCCATCCTGGATGCCGGCGGCACCATCACGCAGGAGACGCGGCACTGGCACGAAGACACCGGCACGACGTCGGCGGGCCGTCCGAAGAGCGACGCCGACGACTACCGGTACTTCCCGGAGCCCGACCTGGTTCCCGTCGCGCCCAGCAGGGCATGGGTGGAGGAGTTGCGTACCACCCTGCCTGAGCCGCCGTCGGAGCGCCGCGCAAGGCTGCGGGAGGCATGGGGCTTCACCGCGCTCGAGTTCCAAGACGTCGTCAATGGCGACCTGCTCGACGTCGTCGAAGCGACCGTGACGGAGGGAGCGGCGCCCGCTGCCGCCCGCAAGTGGTGGACCGGCGAGATCAGCCGCATCGCGAACGCACGAGGAGCGTCGGCACCGACCCTGGTGTCTCCGTTGCACGTGTCCGAGCTCGTCGCGCTCGTCGAGAACGGTGATCTGACAGACCGTCTCGCTCGCCAGGTACTCGAAGGCGTCATCGACGGTGAAGGCTCGCCCACCGACGTGGTCGAGGCGCGCGGCCTCAAGGTCGTCTCCGACGACGGCCCGCTCATCGCGGCCATCGACGACGCGCTCGCTGCGCAGCCCGACGTGCTGCAGAAGATCCGCGACGGCAAGGTGCAGGCAGCAGGAGCCGTTATCGGCGCCGTCATGAAGGCGATGAAGGGCCAGGCGGATGCGGCACGCGTGCGTGAACTCGTGCTGGAGCGCGCCGCGCAGTAGGCGTCGAAAAACGTCCACGCGCGAAATGTCGGATTGCCCCATGGGCGTGCGACGTGTGTATGAGTGAACGACGAAAGGAACGCTCATGCGATACATGCTGTTGATCTGCACCGACCCGACCGCCGAGCCCGAAGCGCCAGGCGACCTGCCCATCGACGACTGGGTGGCAGAGACCGACGGCTCGGGCGAACGCATCATGGGGGAGCGGCTTCCCGCGGAGACGGCGAAGGTCGTGCGCCGTCGCGGTGATCGCGTGCTGATCACCGATGGCCCGTTCGCCGAGTCGAAGGAGCAGATCGCCGGATTCGACCTGATCGAGGCGGAGTCGCTCGACCGTGCGCTCGAGATCGCGGCGAGGCATCCGATGGCCCGTGGTGGCCTGGTCGAGGTGCGGCAGTTCTATACCGAGTAGGCGTGCCGCCGCGCGTGGCGCGCGAAGGAGCGGAGGCGATGAAACCGTCTCCGCTCCTTCGCGCGGCGCGCGCGTGATTGAATGGCGGGATGCCGGAAGAAGCTGCCAGCCTCTCCGTCACGGTCGCCGTCGACTCTTCGCAGCCGGTATGCATCGATGCCGGACTCATCTCGCGACTCCGCGACGACCTGTCAGCCGCAGGCTTCGGAGTGCGAGCGCTTGACGAGCTGTGGGGCGATGAGGCGTCGGCGGCTCTGTTTCGAGGGCAACGCGTCGCGGCCAGGCGGGCCGCTGCACCCGGTGTCGCGAAACACGAGCCGCTTGCCGTACTGGCGACGGCGTTCGTATTGGGCCTGCCGGTGGCCGAGGACGCCATGGCCGCGGCGCTCCCGTCGCTCGGCGTCACCGGAGCTGAGTGTCTGGGCCTGATCACGGTCGAAGGGCGATCCGAAACCCGCTCGGCAGCGCGGCCGCTCGTCGATCTGCGGCCGTACTCGTTCTCGGACGGCGAAGCCTCGGGTTCATGGTGGATCTGCTCCGACCTCGGCGAACTCGCGCTCGGGCGCGCGCTGCGGGAGGATCACGTGCTCGGCGTCGGTGGAGCATCCAACACGCTCAGCGCCATCATGATCCGGGACCACGTGGGCACAGCGCTCGACCTGGGAACCGGATGCGGCATCCAGGCGTTGCACGCGTCCCGTCACGCCGACCGCGTGATCGCGACGGACATCTCCCGCCGAGCACTGCTGTTCGCCGAGTTCAACGCCGTGCTCAACGAGGTGCAAAACATCGAGTTCCGCCTCGGCAGCATGTTCGAGCCTGTGGCGGGGGAGCGCTTCGATCAGATCGTCTCCAACCCTCCGTTCGTCATCACGCCCCGCGTCGCAGGCGTTCCGGAGTACGAGTACCGCGATGGTGGCCTTGCGGGCGACGCCATCGTCGAAGCGGTGTTCCGAGGGGTGCGCGAGCACCTCAACCCCGGTGGCATCGCGCAGTTCCTGGGCAACTGGGAGTACCACGGTGAAGGCGAAGCCTTCGACCGGGTGCGTGCCTGGCTCGGCGACACGAACGAACAGGAAGCGCTCGATGCGTGGATAGTCGAACGCGAAGTACAGGATGCGCCGCAGTACGCCGAGACCTGGATCCGCGACGGCGGCACCCGAGCCGGCACAGACGAGTTCGAACGGCTCACGGATGCCTGGCTCGACGACTTCGCCGCCCGCGACGTGCGCTATGTGGGCTTCGGCTACGTCACGTTGCGTCGGCACCGACTGGGCGAAGTCACTCTGCGCCGACTGGAGTGCATCGAATCGATGGGCGGCGCGGAGGGTGGTCTCGGCCCGCACCTGGCTCGTGGGCTGCGCATCGCGCAGTGGTTGAAGTCCGTCGATGACGAGCAGCTGAGGCTCGCGACCCTGACCACCTCTCCCGATGTCACAGAGGAGCGGCATTTCTGGCCGGGTGACGACGACCCCACCATGCTCGCCCTGGCACAAGGCGGCGGCTTCGGCAGGCGCATCGCCATGGACACCGCGCTTGCGGCGTTCGTCGGCGCCTGCGATGGCGACCTACCGGTCGGCGTGATCGTCGGCGCGCTTGCCGACCTGCTCGACGTGGATGCTGTTGCGCTTGCCGCGGACCTGCTGCCGCGCGTGCGCGAACTGGTCTTTGTGGGTGTGCTCGAACCCCTCGGCGTGGACTGAGCGCGGCCTGCGCTTGTAAACCCGCGCCTACACTCGGAATCGTGCCTTCTTCACGCGCTTCCGCCTCCACAGACCATCGCCAACAGCAGGCAGGCGTGCCCATCTGGCTGGCGGCGGTGCTCGATGTCGTGCTCGTGCTCGGCTTCGTGCTGATCGGACGTGGCAGCCACGGCGAGAACGTGGTCGCCGGAGCAGTCGTCACGTTCTGGCCGTTCCTGGTGGGCCTTGTCGTCGGCTGGCTGGCATCGCTGGCCTGGCGCCGTCCCTCGGCCGTCTGGCCAACCGGCGTGATTGTGTGGGCGGCCACCCTGGTGGTCGGCATGCTCTTGCGCGTGGTGAGCTCGCAGGGAGTGGCCGTCTCGTTCGTGATCGTCGCGGCCGTCGTCCTCGCGGTCTTCCTGATCGGATGGCGTGCAATCGCTCGTGGTGCGGCATCCATTCGTGCGCGACGCCGCGGTGCACGAGGCGCAAGCGACGTCGACGATCGTCAGCTGTCGTCCCGCTGAGCACGTCTTGTCTCATAGACCCGTGTCCCGCTTGTCTGAACCCTTTCGCGCCCGCTTGCAGGAGACGCTGAGCGGCCAGCCGACGGGCGTGCCGGCCTGGGTGAGAGAGTTCGAGTCGGGAACCGACGGCGGCTTCTTCGGCCCGGAGTCCGCGGTATGGGCGGTGCACGGCGGCATGCCCACGCTCGTCGCAGGCATCCGCGCCCTGCTCATGCAGGCACTGCATCCGGGGGCGTTGGCCGGTGTCTACGACTGGTCGCGGTTCCGCGACGATCCCCTTGGCAGGCTGAATGGCACGATCAGGTGGATCTTCACGGTGAGCTACGGCGACACGGCACAAGCCGTCGGCGGATCGGAGTGGGTCAAGCGCCTGCACGAGCGCGTGGTCGGCGACTACGTGGACGGTCACGGACGGGCGCGCAGGTACGCCGCCAACGACCCGGAACTCGCAAGTTGGGTGCATCTCGCCTTCACCGACGCATTCCTGACCGCGCACGAGTACTGGGGCGGCCCCATACCCGGCGGCGCGGACGCCTACGTCGCGCAGTGGGCGATCGCCGGCGAACTGATGGGCGTTCCTCGGCCGCCGCGTTCACGGGCGGAGCTGAAGTCGTCGCTGAACGCCTACGCGGATGCCGGCGAGCTGCGCTGCGACGACCGCACGAGCGAGGTGGTGCGGTTCGTGCGCCGGGCGCCGGTGCGTCGACTGCTGCGGCCGTCGTACGCCGTGCTGTTCGGTGGAGCCGTGGCATCGCTCGAGCCTCGGTTCCGCCGGATGCTCGGCCTCGAGATGCCGCACCTCGGCCCGGTTCCCCTCCCCGTGCGGTCCACGACCGGCGTGATGCTCCGCGGCGCCGGTGCGCTCCTCGGCCCGCAGACCGCGGGAGAGAAGGCGGCAAGGGCGCGTCTGCAGACCCTCGGAGCGTGACTGCTCCCGCGGTGCGGTCGCCTCATGATCAGTGGTGAAATCCGCCGGATGCGGCCAGGGGCCGGCGCGGCAGCACCAGCGCGGCGATCGCTCCGGCGACGACGGCGCATCCGGCCGCCGCTCCGAAGATCAGCGTGGATCCGGAAGCCGTCAGGGACATGAACGCCGGAACCGAGGCAAGGAGCACGCCCAGACCGCCGCCGACTTCGTGCACCGTGTTCACCAAACCCGATGCCGCACCCGAGTCGCCAGGCGACACCTCCGAGGTGGCGGTAGCCGTGGCCGTCACCAAGGCCGGCCCGAGGCCGAATGCGGCCACGGCGACACCGGCGATCATGGCCGGCACGCTGTGCGGCACGAGCCACGCTGTGCCGAAGCCGGCCACGACGATGACGAAAGCCGCGCCGCCTACTGTTCGCGCGGGCATCCTGCCGAGAAGATGGGCGCCGAGCTGGGCGCCGATCACGACCGCGATCGCTGCCGGAAGGAACGCGAGTCCCGCGGCGAGCGGGTCGAGTCCTGCGGCGTCCTGCAACGAGATCGTCAGGGCGAAGAATGAACCCACCAGCAGCAGGCTGGCCAGCACCAAGGTGATCGCGCCGCTGCTCACGGTGCGCGTGCTCAGTGCGCGCGCCGTTGCCGCCGGCCGCCTGACCGTCACCCGCGCCGCGTTCCGCGCCATGGAGGGAACCGCTCGGTATGCGGTGATCATCATGAGGACCCCGACGATGACGCCAACGGGAACGTTGACGAGGAACACCATGCGCCAACCACCGGCCTGAGTGAGCACGCCGCCCAGCACGGCACCGATCGCGGAGCCGGCACCTCCTATTCCCGCCCACACGGCAAGCGCCTTCGTGCGATCTCGGCCCGTGAACGTCGCAAGCACCAGACCGAGCGCAGCAGGGGAGAGCACGGCCGCTCCGATGCCCTGGGCGACGCGGAAGACGATGAGTGATGCCGGGGTGGTGGCCGCAGAAGCACCGAGCGATGCCGCGGTGAAGACAAGCAGTCCGATCAGGAAGGCGAGGCGCAGCCCGATCCTGTCCCCGAGGATGCCTCCGGCGATCAGAAGCAGGCCGAACGTCACGGAGTACGCGGCGATGACCCAGCCGAGTGCCCCGCCGCGCCCGAGGTCGCGGTCGATCGTTGGCAACGCCACGTTGACCACTGTGACGTCGAGGATGAGCATCAGTTGCGCCACGCAGACAAGGGCGAGCAGCCACCAGCGGGCGCGACCCGACGAGGACGTGCCGGGATCGGGCAACGCACGGTCGGACAGCGGCCCGGCTGAGGAATGATGGGACATGGCTTCTCCTAGCTTGTACAATGGTGTTCGATGTAGATCAGTTAAACTAAACACTGCTGTACGGGAAAAACAAGCATTAAAGGAGTGACGTGCAACGAGAAACGGCGATGGCGTGACACGGCAGCGCGCAGTGCGGTCTGACTCGGCACGGAATCGGGAGCGCATCCTGCAGGCCGCGTGGGAGTGCCTCGCTGCCGACCAGGGGGCGTCGATGGCGACGATCGCCGAGGCGGCGGGCGTCGGGCGGGTGACGCTGTACGCGCACTTCGACACGCGTCGTGCCCTGGTCGAGGCGCTGTTCGAACGCGCCGTGCAGGCCTCTCACGAATCTCTCGGCTCGCTGCCGCTCGACGGTGACCCTGCCGAGGTGCTCGACCACCTCACGCGGTCTTCCTGGCGCGTAGTCGCCGGGCTCCATTCGCTGCTCGGCACTGCTCGAGACGAGCTGGGTGAGGATGCCGTGCGCGAGCACATGGAGCACCCTCTCGGCCGCGTGCGCGGCGTCATCGAGCGCGGGCAGGCATCCGGCGTCTTCCGCACCGATCAGTCGGCGAGCTGGCTCACCTCGTGCTACCTCTTCGTGGTGCACGGCGCAGCGGACGAACTGCGCAACGGCCGGCTGAGCGAGGCGGACGCCACAACCTGGGTCCCCTCGACGGTTGCGGCCATCGTCAGGGCGCCTTGAACGCAGGATTCAGGATGCGTGCACGTGCGACGGCAGGGTTGGTCGGGTCCTGCCTCAGGCCAGCCCCGCAACGAGGTTGACCGTCGTTGCGAGGATCACCGTGCTGAAGACGTACGACAACAGGGTGTGTCTGAGGATGACCGCTCGCAGCTGCGACGTGCGCACATTCGTGTCGGAGACCTGGAACGTCATGCCGAGGTCGAAGGCCAGGTACGCGAAGTCGACGTAACGCGGATCCTCGTCGTCGTTGAAGTCGATCCCGCCCACGGGTTCTTGGTAGTAGATGCGGGCGTAGCGGAGTGTGTACAGGGTGTGCAAAAGGGTCCACGACAGCGCGACGCTGAGCAGGGCCGTGGCGGCGCCGACGCCCTGTGCTGCCCCGTGGGCATGACTTGTGTGCAGCAGCAGGATGGCCACGGCACCGAGGCTCGCCACCGTGATGAACACGATGAGCACCTCGATGGTCGTGCGTCCGGGGTCCTCCCTCGTGGCGTGCAGACGGGTGCTCGCGCCGTCGAACCGGCCGACCACGAACCACACCCAGGCGATGTAGACGGCGCAGGCAGCCGCCCACCCGCCGACCGCCGCGTACCACCACGATCCCGTGATGCCGATCGCAACCCCCACGAGAACCCCGATGACGAGCATCGCGATGAGCCGCAGTCGCGAGCGGTTGCGACCGTCGGGAGTCAATGCGATCTTCACGGCTCGATGCTGACACGCACGGATGCCCGTGCTCGCCGGACTCGCCGTAGGCCGCGCCAGCCCGCCGCGGCACCACAGAGCGGGATCGCGCCCAGACGACGAGCAGTCACCGTTGCGACGCTCAGTCTTCCGCCGACCGCTTCGTCAACTCTTCGACGACCTGCCTGCGCAGCACCTTGCCCACGATCGACCTCGGCAGCTCGTCCACCTGGAACACCCGCCGCGGAACCTTGTACGGCGTCATCGCAGAACGTGCGAAGGCGCGGATGGCTTCCTCGTCGAACGTGGCTCCCGGATTCATGATCACGGCGGCGATCACGTCTTCCCCACCGCGCGAGTGCGGCAGACCGACGACAGAGACATCCGCCACGCCCTCGCATGCCCGCAACTCGTCCTCCACCTCGGTGGGGGAGACGTTGAAGCCGCCGGTGATGATGAGCTCTTTGATGCGGTCGATGATGCGCACGAATCCCTGCTCGTCCATGGTCACGACATCTCCGGTGCGAAGCCAGCCGTCGGCATCCAGCACGGCGGCCGTCTCCTCCGGCTTGCGCCAGTAGCCGGCGAACACCTGTGGCCCGCGGGCTTCGAGTTCGCCGGCTTCGCCGATCGGGAGCACCCGCGCTGGATCGTCGGGGTCCACGACCCTGAGGTCGGTGCTCGGCAGTGGCAGCCCGACCGTTCCGGCCTTGCGGGTCGTTCCCACCGGATTCGCCATGAGCACGGGGGACGCCTCGGTCAGGCCGTAGCCCTCGACCAGGTAGCCGCCGGTCTCCTTCTCCCACAGCTCGACGATGCTCCACGGCAGGCTCATCGCGCCCGAGATGGCGATGTCGATTCCGGCCAGCGACACACCTCGCGTCTTCGCAGCGGCGACGAGTCGCTCGTAGATGGGTGGCACGGCCGGCAAGAACGTCGGGGGCCTCTTGCGCACGACCTGCAACACCATGTCGGGATCGAACGAGGGGAACAGCACCAGCCGTGCGCCCATGCTCATCGCGAACGTCAGGCACAGCGTTAGCCCGTAGGCGTGGAACAGCGGCAGCACCGCGTAGACGACGGATGTTCCGCGCGGCACGCCGGGGACCCACGCGCGAGCCTGCGCGGCGTTGGCCACCAGGTTGCCGTGGGTGAGCATGACGCCCTTAGGTGTGCCGGTCGTGCCGCTCGTGTACTGGATGATGGCGAGATCGTCGACCTGCGGACGCGGAACCGTTGCCGATACCGGATCGGCCTTCGATAGCGACCTCCAACTGGTCACGCCCGTGACCCTGGTCGTGAGCCGCTCGCGCGACTCCCTGGCCTTCTTGACGGGCAGGCGAAGCGCCAAGCGCATCCTGGCAGGCATGGCCTCGACGATGTCGACGGCCACGATGTGCTTCAGCCCGATGTCGTCCGGCATGCCTTGCAGGGTGCCGACGACGTTGGTCCACGCGATCGCCACGGTTGCGCCGTGATCCTCGAACTGGTGACGCATCTCGCGAGGCGTGTACAGCGGGTTGTGCTCGACGACGACGGCCCCGAGGCGTAACACGGCGTAGAAGGCGACGACGTGCTGCGGGCAGTTCGGCAGCACGAGCGCCACACGGTCCCCGGCCGCGACTCCGAGCAGGGCGAGACCGCCTGCCACGCGATCGATCGCCTCACCGAGATGTCGGTACGTGGTCGTGACGCCGAAGAACTCCAGGGCGACGTGGTCGGCGTAGGCCGCGACCGAGTCCTCGATGAGATGCGGCAGCGATCCCTCGACCGGATCGATCTCTGCGGGAACCCCCTCCGCGTAGCTCGACAGCCAGGGTCGCTCGCGTGGATCAGTCATGATTGCAGCCTATTGACGACCGCCGCCGTGTCGGCGGGTGCGTCAGGCGGCGATTCTGTCGTCTCTCCCGGTGAGCGCGAGCAGCCGGGACTGAAGCGACGCGTTCTCGTCGATCGGCACGGGAGAGGCGAACAGGCCACTTGCCTCCAGCGTGTCCTTCTGCGGCTCGAAGACCGTCCAGGCGGCCTCGACGAGCGCCTCGCCGAGTTCCTCGTCGGCACCAACCGCCCTTGCCAGATCCCACGTGTGCACGATGACGTCGGATGCCTGTTCCCGCAGATATGCGCTGGCCCGCACCGTGTCGTACGAGAGGTTCACCATCGCATCCGGGTCGACGGACGCCCACGCATTCGTCGCCGCCCGCGAGTATCGCTGCCACTCCGAGACGAGGTCGTCTCCGATGGGTTCCAGACGCGACCGGGCCTCCCCGACGGTGCGACCGGCCAAGAGGAGCGGCACCCACTGCTGCTCCTCGATCACGTGCATCACAAGCGCCGTGACATCCCACTCGACGTCTGGGGTGGGCGCGTGCCAGTCCGTCACAAGCGAGAGCCGCTCCCCGAACGAGAGGTGCGCCTGCTGCTGCACGTTGAGCCAGTCGGCAAATGACATGTGGTGGTGACCCTTCTTGCCCGTGTCGGCATCGTCGTGTGTATTCCAGAACCTGGGGTCGCGTTCGTTCATTCCTGCGTCCGACATCGTGTTCAGCCGTTCCTCGTCGAGGCGATGCTCGCGACGGCCTCGGGCACCGGTGTGGAGCCTGCGACGACTTCGAACTGGGTGTGGATCGTGCCAGGGTTGCGCAGCGCTTCGGCGATCACCCGAGCAACGTCTTCACGCGGGACCGGCCCCCGCTGCACCCGATGGGCTATCTCCACCAGCCCCGTGCCGTCGTCGAGAGTGAGGCCGCCCGGGCGCACGATGGTCCAGTCGAGCGAGCTGCTCCGCAGCTCGGCATCCGCGTCCCGCTTGGCTGCGACGTAGGCACGCCAGGTGTCGTCTCCAGTCTCGACCGGATCATCGACTCCGATCGCGGAGACCTGCACGAACCTCCGGATGCCTGCCGTCTGGGCCGCGCGCTGCGACTTCACCGAGCCCTCGAAGTCCACGGTCCTCTTCCGCTCGGCGCCCGACCCAGGCCCAGCGCCGGCGGCGAAGACCACAGCGTCCGCTCCTTCGATGGCGTGCGCGATGGCATCCGAGTCGGACCTTTCGATGTCGAGCAGAACGCCTTCGCCGCCGAAGCGATAGATGTCGTCGGCATGATCCTCGTTCCGCACGATTCCGATGAAATCGTCCCCGTCGTCGTACAGCACCCGCATGAGCTGCTGTGCGACCTTGCCATGTGCACCGATGATCGCCACGCGTGTCATGTGTTCCATCATGCTCGCCCTGGCGGCCGGGCGTGGACGCGTAGTGATGGGACAATGGCCTTCGTGTGGTGGCGACGTCAGAAGAGCGAGCCGGCACGGACCGAGGAATCCTTCGGCGTCGGCGTGCAGGTGCACGTCGTCGACGATGAGCGGCAGGGCTCGAAGGGCTGGGTCGGCGACCCGACGGGCGTCATCGTCGCGAGCGCGTCGACGCTGGCGCACGGCGCGTTCGAGGTGGAGGCGCTCTCCGGCCGCATGTGGACCGTTGCGTTCGACGAGCCCCAGTACCGGGCGGACGGGACCGGGCCGGTCTCGCACGCCAACATCCCCGAATACCTGCTGATCACGGCACCGGCTGCCGAGGAGGCGGGCGATCAGAGCGACGACAGCGATCCGGCTGCTCGGCCGGACTCTGGTGGCCGGGACGACCAGGAAGGCTGACGACGCGTGCACCTCTTGTTCTCCTACGGAACTCTGCAGTTGCCGGCCGTGCAGGAGGCGACGTTCGGTAGACGGATGCCCATGCGAGCGGCAACGCTTCCCGGTTACGTGCTCGACACGGTCGCGATCGCCGACGAGCACGTCGTCCAGGTGAGTGGAAGCGCCGAGCACCCCTTCGCGCGCGCGACCGGAGACCCAGCCGACGTGGTGGAGGGCGTGGTGCTGGAGCTGAGCGACGACGATCTCACCGCGGCCGACGAGTACGAAGTGGATGACTACGCGCGCGTGGCCGTCGCGCTGTCCAGCGGCGAGACGGCGTGGCTGTATGTCGACCGCTCGAGCCTCCCAGACGCCGCAGGCGAACCCGAAGCGTGATCGCCCGGAATTCGTGCGCCGGATCGGGGAGCTGAAATTAGGCTTGCAGCATGCTCGTCGAGGGCACACTTCGATGGCGGGTCACGGAAGACTGCCCGTTCGACCTGCTGATCGGTCTGTGCTTGAGAGATATTGCAGGGCTGCAACATGTAGGCGATCCGGTGCTGCCGAGTGTTGTCCCTGCAGTACAGCGGCAGCCGGTGTCGGGCCGGATCCTCGCGAGCGCCCCGTCGACGGCGTCAGCGGCATGGGATGCGTCGCGGGGAGAGTCGTCCGCGCAACTGGCGGAGGAGTGGGAGCAGTGGTGGCGGCGTGCCGTGGTGCGAGCCAACGCGATGGCATCCTGGCGTACAGCTTTCGTCCCGCCGCATTTCGCCGCCTTCGATCGTGAATTGGCGCTGCAAGACCTGGTGATCGAGCGCTTCGAGGATGCCGCCGCCTGGGCACTGGAACGCCGCGCGGAGTACGTGGCCGACGATCGGGTGCATCGTGCAGCGCACGCGGCCGACATCGTCGACATCGTGCGGGGACGCGAGCACGAACTCCGCAGGCAGGCCGGATCGTTCCGGCTCGACATCGAGGCGCTGCCGCTCGCTGAGAAGGGCGCCTGGGTCGTCGCACCCGACACGGTAGTGATCAGCTGGAGTCTGCGCGAGGATCACGCGGCCTTTCGCCGCTGGTTCCAGCCGTTGGTCGCGGCACTCGTGTGATTGCCGCAGCCGTCGTCTGACTGCCGCGCGTCTCCTAGACGACGCGCGTTTCGGGCGACTTGGTGTGCGAAGGGTCCGTCTCTGCGACGGGCAGGATGACCTCGTCGATGCGCGCGAGCACCTCGGAGTCGAGCTTCACGCCCGCCGCTTGCGCGTTCGACTCCACCTGCTCGGGGCGCGAGGCGCCGACGATCGCCCCCGCCACGTTGGGGTTCTGGAGCACCCAGGCGACGGCGAGCTGGGCGAGAGTGAGTCCGGCCTCGTCGGCGATGGGCTGCAGGCGCTGCACGGCGGTGAGCACGTCGTCGTTCAGGAAGCGCTTGATGGCGCTCGCCCCACCCTTGTCGTCGGTGGCCCGGCTTCCCGGCGGAAGCTCGGCGCCCGGCTTGTACTTTCCGGTCAGCACACCCTGGGCGACGGGGGACCAGACGATCTGGGAGATACCGAGGTCTTGCGAGGCGGGAACGACCTCGGCCTCGATCACTCGCCACAGCATCGAATACTGCGGCTGGTTGGAGATGAGCTGGAAACCGAGCTCCTTCGCGAGTGCATGCCCAGCGCGCAACTGGTCGGCCGTCCACTCGCTGACGCCCACGTACAGCACCTTGCCGGCACGAACGAGATCGGCGAACGCCTGCATGGTCTCTTCAAGCGGCGTCTCGTAGTCGTAGCGGTGCGCCTGGTACAGGTCGACATAGTCCGTGCCCAGACGGGTGAGCGAGCCTTCGATCGACTCCATGATGTGCTTGCGGCTGAGCCCGGTGTCGTTGTGACCACCAGGTCCGGTCGGCCAGTACACCTTCGTGAAGATCTCCAGCGACTGGCGGCGCTGATCCTTCAACGCTTCGCCGAGCACGGTCTCCGCAGCCGTGTTCGCGTAGGCATCCGCCGTGTCGAACGTGGTGATCCCAGCATCGAGCGCGGCGCGAACGGATGCCGTCGCCGTCTCGTTCTCCACCTGCGAGCCGTGGGTGAGCCAGTTGCCGTAGATGATCTCGGAGATCTTGAGTCCGCTGTTGCCCAGGTACCTGAAATGCATGGCATCCACGTTATCGGCAGTGTCACGAGATCGTCGGGGCGTCCGGCACGGCCGCTCCCGTTGTCGGTCCCCGGTGCGACACTTGCTGCGTGGGACGTGGCGACGGAAGGGAACGGCAGGTCACCGTCGGACCCGTCGACGACGTAGGCGCCACGAAGCTGCACGTCGACATGGATGCCTTCTACGCCTCGGTCGAGCTGCTCGATCGTCCCGAGCTGCGCGGCCGTCCCGCCATCGTGGGTCACGCATCCGGTCGTTCCGTGGTCTCCAGCGCCACGTACGAGGCTCGTCGCATGGGTGTGCGCAGTGCCATGCCGGTGAGTCAGGCGCTTCGCCTGTGTCCGGACGCGGTCGTCCTCGAGCCGCATTTCGAGAAGTACACGCACTACTCGCAGCAGGTTCTGCGCATCTTCGGCGACGTCACGCCCCTGGTCGAGCAGGTGAGCATCGACGAGGCCTTCCTTGACGTGGCGGGTGCGGTGCGACTGCTCGGTGCTCCCTCGACCATCGGCGCAAACATCCGCAGACGCGTCTACCAGGAGACCGGGCTGACCTGCTCGGTCGGTGTGGCGGGAACGAAGTTCATGGCGAAGCTCGCTTCAACGCGTGCGAAGCCGGACGGAATGCTCGTGGTCCCGGTCGCAGAGACGATTGCGTTCCTGCATCCGCTGCCGATCGGGGCCCTGTGGGGGGTCGGGCCGTCGACGCAGGAGACGCTGCACCGCTACGGCTTGCGAACCGTGGGCGATGTCGCTGCGACGCCCATCGACGTGCTGCGGGGGTGGGTGGGAGACGCGGCGGGGACAAAGCTGCATCAGCTGGCGAACGGCATCGATGTTCGTGCCGTCGAGCCGGAGTCGTACGAGAAGAGCATCGGCCACGAGCAGACGTTCGAACACGACGTCACCGACGCCGAGGTGCTGCGCCGGGAACTGCTCAGGCTCTCCACCCAGGTAGCGGCAAGGCTGCGTTCGCACGCGCTCGCGGCACGCACCGTCTCCCTGAAGCTGAGGTACGCCGACTTCCGTACCGTCTCCCGCTCGCGAACCCTCGGCGATCCGTCGAATGTCGGGCGCCGCGTGTTCGAGGAGGCGGTAGCACTCTTGGATGCGACGCTGCGTCCTGGCGACGCCATCCGTCTGCTGGGCGTGCGCTGCGAACAGCTCATCGCCGACGGCAGCGCTCCGACGGTGCTCTGGGATCCGGACGAGGAGTGGCGCGACGCCGAGAGCGCGATCGATCGGGTCGCAGCCAGATTCGGTGCAGGCGCTGTCACCTCTGCGGCGCTCGTCGGCACTCAACCGCGGCGCGTCGGAGACACGGGGAACGCACGCGTGCTGCGAGAACGCGACGACCAGGAAGGCTGAGTCTCAGCGCAGGCCAATGTCGAGCGCGAGGTGGTCGCTGCCGTTGGCCGGCAACACCGTGCTGGACACCGTCGAGAATCCTCTCGTGAGCACGTGGTCGACGCGCGCGAACGGAAACGACGCCGGCCATGTGTACCCGAAACCGAAGGTCGAGGTAGGGGATTCCTCCACGGTGCTCTCCAGCTGACGGAACTCCCTGTCGGAGGACGCCGAGTTGAAGTCTCCCACCACGATCACCCGCTGATCGGTCGCCTGCTTCAGCTGGGTGGCCAATGACGTGAGCATGCCGTCCCGTTGCTCGTACTCGCCGGGACGCACGGATGCCATGTGCACTTCGAAAACGCGCACAGGTCCCTGCTGCGTGGACACCTGGATGCTCAGAGCACGGTTCCAGCCGAGGCCGAGATCCAAGGGCTTTGCCGCGCTGAGCGGCGTCTTGCTCCACAACCCGATCGTGCCGACCACGTAGCTGTGCGGGTATTCGCTTGCGAGCACCCGTTCCGCGATCGGTCGAGAGTCGGCGTCGAGCTCCTGAAGTGCGACCAGGTCGGCGCCGCGCTGCATGAGGGTTTCGATCGTGGTTGCGGGGCTGCGATTGTCGGCGTCGATGTTCTCGCTCACGACACGCAGCGAGGTCTGTCCCGTGCTTGGGTGAGGCAGCAACGCGGGAACGAAGATCACGAGCCATGCCGCCGCCGCGGCGATGGCACCGAGCCACGCGAAGGCGGATCGGCGCACGATCAGAGCCGCGAGGACGAGCATTGCGATCGCAACCCACAGCCAGGGGAGGAAGGTCTCGAGTAGAGAGACGTAGCCTCCGACGTCCGGAATGGCCGAGTGCCAGATCAGAACGGCGGTTGTCAGCACACCGAGCACTCCGACCGCCAGACCGCCGCCTCGGGAACGGCGTCGGGGATTCGGCACCCGTCGATTATGGCCTGACGTGGGAGGCGCAACGTGTGAGTTGTCTCGACACCTTCTCGGGCGGGCATCCCCGCCGCTAGCGTTGGGCCATGGCTGACCTCGTACTGAAACTCGCCGAATCCGTGAAATCGACCGCCGGCGTTCGCACTGCATATGGCGAGCCCGTGACGCTAGACGGAGTCACGGTGATTCCCGTCGCGCTCGCGTGGTTCGGGTTCGGCGCCGGCGAGGCGCCGGACGACACCCGGCTCGGCGGGGGTGGGGGAGGCGGAGGCGCGAGCATCCCCATCGGCGTTCACATCAGGGACGAGAGCGGAGTGCGGTTCGAACCGAATCCGATAGCGCTGCTCGCGGTGGCCATCCCGTTCGTGTGGGTGACGACGCGTGGACTCGGGCTGATCTTCAAGTCCCTGCGCAGGCGCCGCCGCTGGCTCTGAAGCCGGCTCAGCCGGCTTCGATGTCGTCGGCAGCGTCGAGTTCGCGTGCTCTGCGGGCGGCCGACTCGCGCGCCGCGCGGGCCGCGGTCAGCTTGGCCGCCTCCGCCCTGCGTTCGGCGAGGATGCGCTCGAACTTGCGTTGACGCATCACGAGCAGTCGCAGCATCACGACGAATGCCAGGGCGACGACGAGCAGAACCCACATGATGACCATCAGTCGCCTCCTCGCTGCGCCGGCCCGACGGAGAAGCTCCCTGCAGGCAGAAGGCCAGACTACGCGGATGCGGCTTCATCCTGCTGCGCACCTTTCATCGATGGAGTGCACGCCGCTGGCTATAATCGTCGTCGAACACGGGAGTCCGGTGAGCCGGGCTGAGAGGAAGGTTCTCAAACCTTCGACCGTCGAACCTGATCTGGATCATGCCAGCGCAGGGAGGCCGTCTCTGGGAGGCTCCGCACCGTGCGGAGCTCCACCCGTGCCCACGTTTCATGGAACGAAAGGGCACGAATCGTGCACGCAACCATCACAGCAACCGGCACCGCTCGCCGCGTCGCCCGCTGGCGGGTCGTCGACATCGTCGTCGCAGCAGTCATCGCCGTCGTAGCGGGACTCGTCTTCTGGGTATGGGACCAGGCATCCAACCCGGTCGGAGCGCCGATCACCGCGGCTCTCCCCGGACTTCAGGGCATCATCAACGGTCCGTGGCTGTTCGCTGGCGTGCTCGGCGGCCTCGTCGTGCGCAAGCCGGGGGCTGCGCTGTTCACCGAGATCGTCGCTGCGAGCGTCTCAGCGCTGATCGGAACGCAGTGGGGGCCGCTCACCCTGCTCTCCGGGGTGGTGCAGGGCGCCGGCGCCGAACTGGTGTTCCTGATCGTGCTGTACGCCAGATGGAATTGGCTGGTGGCGCTGCTGGCGGGCGCGGGCGCCGGCGTGGGCGAGTCGGTACTCGACCTACTCGTGTGGTACCCGGGAGCGAAGACATCGTTCGCCGTGCTGTATGCGGTGACCACCGTGATCTCCGGCGCCGTCATCGGTGGGCTCGGCTCGTGGGCGATCGTCAAGGGCCTGGCCCGCACGGGTGCTCTGAGCAGGTTCGGCGCCGGCCGTGAGGCGACGGGAAGGGTATGAAGTCGTCGCGTCCTCGCGGTCCGGCCGGCGGGCCGGCCGCGGTGCGCGCCGATCAGTGGGGTTGGCGGCACGCGGGTCGCAACGCCTGGGCCGTACGCGGCCTGGACCTGCACGTGAACGCGGGGGAGCGCATCCTGCTGCTCGGCGCTTCCGGCTCGGGCAAGAGCACGTTGCTGGCGGGCATCGCAGGCGTGCTCGGCGGTGACGACGACGGCGAGAGCGAAGGGCGGCTCTTCATCGACGGAGCCGAGCCCGCCTCGAACAGGGGACGTGCGGGTCTCTTGCTGCAAGACCCCGAGTCGCAGACCGTGCTCGCGCGAGTCGGAGACGACGTGGCTTTCGCCTGCGAAAACCTGGCGGTGCCGCGGGAAGCCATCTGGCCGAGGGTTCAACAGTCGCTTGATGCGGTCGGCCTGCATGTCGGCATCCGTCATCCCACGTCTGCACTGAGCGGGGGGCAGAAGCAGCGCCTTGCACTGGCGGGCCTCCTTGCCATGCAGCCCGGGATCCTGCTGCTCGACGAACCGACCGCGAATCTCGATCCGGAGGGCGTGACCGAGGTGCGTGACGCGGTCGCGGCCGTCCTGGAGCGCACAGGGGCGACGCTCCTCGTGGTGGAGCACCGGGTCGACGTGTGGATCGACGTCGTCGACCGGGTGGTTGTGCTCGACGGAGCCGGCGGTGTCCTCGCCGACGGTGTTCCGGCGCAGGTGTTCGAGCAGAAGCGGGAACAACTGGCCGAGGCCGGAGTGTGGCTGCCGGATGCCCAGCCTGCGGCCGCGCACACGCCGGGCGATCCTGGTTCTGAGATGCTGACCGCGCGGGATCTCGTGGTCGCCCGGCGACGAGGCGCAGGCATCCCGATCGGCGAGTTGGCCCTGAGAGCGGGTGCGTCGCTTGCGCTCACCGGGGCGAACGGATCGGGCAAGAGCACCCTCGCGCTGACCCTCGGCGGGCTGGTTCCACCCTCGGCGGGAAGCGTCGTCGCCTCAGACGAGTTGCGCGCCGGGTTGGGCCCGGCACCTATCGCATGGCGGTCGTCGGCACTCGTCACCCGCATCGGCTCGGTATTCCAGAATCCGGAGCACCAGTTCCTTGCGCCCACCGTGCGTGAAGAACTCGCCATCGGGCCGAGAGCTGCCGGCATGCGTGGGCCGGCGGTCGAGGCGAGCATCGATGACGTGATGGAAAGGCTCCGGTTGGATGCACTTGCCGCAGCGAACCCGTTCACGCTCTCCGGTGGGCAGAAGCGGCGTCTTTCCGTCGCCACGGCCATCGTCACCGCCCCCCGGGTGCTTGTGCTCGACGAGCCGACGTTCGGACAGGATGCCGCAACGTGGCGCGAACTCGTCGCCCTGCTCGCAGCGGTCAGGGACGGGGGAAGCGCGCTCGTGTTCGCGACGCACGATGCGGAGCTGATCCGGGCGCTCGCTGCCGATCGTCACGAACTGGCCACGCAGCTGGTGGACGCAGCATGACATTCGCCGAACCACTTCGCGCAACCCGCCTGTCGGGCGTCAACCCGGCCGCGAAGCTGGGCGCGGCCTTCATCGTCGCTGTCGCGCTGTTGGCGAGCATCGACTGGGTCTCGGCCGCCGTGGCACTGGTCGCGGAATGCGCCATCTTGGCGCCCATGCGATTCCCGGCGCGAGCCACCATGCTGCGCATCTCCCCGATCCTCGTCACGGCGGCACTGGCAGGCGTCACCACGTTGCTCTACGGACAGTCGTCGGGCCATGTGTACGCGCGGTGGTGGCTGATCGAGGTCAGCGACGGATCGGCGTCGCTCGCCCTCGCGACCGCACTGCGCATCCTGGCGGTAGGCATCCCCGCGGTGCTGCTGTTCCTCACCGTGGATCCCACCGACCTTGCCGACAGCCTTGCCCAGGTGCTCCGACTGCCCGCCCGGTTCGTGCTCGGCGCCCTCGCGGCATTCCGGTTGCTCGGCCTCTTCGCCGAAGACTGGTCTGCGCTCGGCTATGCCAGGCGTGCGCGTGGGATAGCCGGTCGCGGCGCCGCTCGGCGTGCCCTTGGCCAGGCTTTCACTCTGTTCGTGCTCTCCATCAGGCGAGCCAGTTCGCTGGCCACTGCCATGGAGGCACGCGGATTTGGCGGAACCACGACGCGCACCTGGGCGAGACCCTCCCGTTTCCGCTCGCGCGACTGGGTTGTGCTGGCCTTAGGCGTGCTGGTCGCGGCGCTCGCGGTCGGGGTGTCGATCGCTGCTGGAAGCTGGCGCTTTGTCATCGCCTGACGGCGCGGCCACCGCGGCATCGGTCATGGAGGTACTCAGGCGTGCCATGCGGAGCTCGAGGTCTCCCGTCGTGCTCATCGACGGCCCGAGTGGGGCCGGAAAGTCCACGTTCGCCGATGGGCTCGTCGCAGCGTGGCCCGGCGGCGCTCCGAACATCGTGCGAATGGATGACGTGTATCCGGGCTGGGAGGGACTCCTGCGGGCATCCAGCCACGTGTACGAGAACCTGCTCGCCCCGCTGAGATCCTCTGGATCGGGTAGTTGGCAGCGTTGGGACTGGACGAGTTCGCGCCCGGCCGGCTGGAATCGGGTCGTCGGCGGCCATCCGCTCATCATCGAGGGATGCGGATGCCTCACTCGGCAGAGCGCGCCGCTGGCCGACCTGCGGGTGTGGCTCACGGCATCCGACGACGTGCGAAAGGTCAGAGCCCTCGCTCGTGACGGCGGCACGTTCGACGCGCACTGGGATGGCTGGCAACGTCAGTGGGAGCGATTCATCGCGCAAGAGACTCCTGAAGAGCTGGCCGACATCATCGTGGACACGACCGCATGACAGAGCAGGCGGCTGCGATGCGGGGACGGGCTCGCGGTAACGTTGGGGGATGAGCGATACGCCTACTGAGTACATCGTCGAGTACGTCGACGGGCCGCTTGCCGGTACCGCGGACCGCCGCTACCTCGTGGGCGGCCGGTACGACGAGACGGTGAGCGCGTATGCCGCGATCGACGGAATCGAGTCCCAGTTCGAATACAAGGCTCTCGAGAGCCGCGAAGTTCACGGGCAATTACACGTGCGCTACGCGTTCGATGCGCCCGACAGCGACCCCTACCAGAGCGACCCGGAGGACGACCCCGCTCTGTGAGAGGGGCTCGCAGAGCCGGTCTGACGGTGGGCTAAGCCGCAGGAGGTCACGCCCAGCCGAGTTCGTGCAGTTGCGCATCGTCGATGCCGTAGTAGTGCGCGATCTCGTGAACGAGGGTGATGTGCACCTCGTCGCGTAGGCCGCCTTCGTCGGAACAGATATTCAGGAGCGGTTCCCGGTAGACCACGATGCGGTCAGGCAGCTCGCCGAATCCGTACCTGTCGCGTTCGGTGAGCGAGACGCCGTCGTACTCGCCCAGGAGGTCGAGCGACCCGTCGGCAGGCCGGTCTTCGACGACGAACGCCACGTTCTCGAGACCGTCGACCATGTCGTCGGGGAGCGCGTCGAGTTCGTCGACGACCAGACGCTCGAAGGCATCCGCATCCATGTTCATCACGATGCCAGCGTCGCACGGCAACGCCACGCATCCGTGCTCGGCGGCGAACCACGGCGCATACCATGGCGCACTCAGCCGTGGCAACCGTCCGGCTTCTGCTCAGGAACTCGTGCCCCGAACGGGGTACGCTTGCCTGACCGGTTGCACCGCCCCGACCGTCCCTTCCCCAACGACTCCGACTGACCGTGTCCGACTCGCCCTCGGACCAGCCCGACTCGAGGACCTGATGATCGACCCGCAATCCGCGGCGCCTTCCGGCGTTGCGGTGTCGGCCGGTGCGCCTGCGCGAGAGCCCAGCCCGCCGCGACACACCGACGGACGCCACACGGCGGACCGGATGACCTTCGCCGATCCTCGAGGAACAGGGGATCTCCGCACCGGCGCGGCCAAAATGTCGGCGATCACGGATCCATCGACCGACGGTGGCCTCGACGCGGTGCCCGGAGCCACGCGTGGCAGGCCTCCTTCGCGGTACACGATCATGGGAACCCTCGGCGAGGGCGGAATGTCGGTCGTCTACTCGGCGATCGACGAACACCTCGGCCGCGAGGTGGCCGTGAAGGTCTTCAAGCACGCTATCTCGGGGGACGACTCCGCCCGCCAGGAAGCGGAGATCGACGTGCTCGCCGGGCTGAGCCATCATGCGATCGTCACGCTCATCGACGCAGGGATAGCACCGGACCCACAGGGCGTTCCGCACCGCTACCTCGTGCTGGAACGCGTGGAGGGCACCGACCTCCGCCGCCATCTCGAGACCGCGCAGCCGTCCCTGCGGCACATCGCCGAAATCGGCGCAGACCTGGCAGAGGCGCTCGAGTACGTGCACGCTCGCGGGGTCATCCACCGCGACCTCACGCCGGGCAACGTGCTCGTCGTGACGGATGACAGCGGTCACCTGCGCGCGCGCCTCACCGACTTCGGCATCGCGTTGGCAACGGGCGCCGAGCGCGCCACGATGGAAGGCGTCACGACGGGCACCGCCGCCTATCTGAGCCCCGAGCAGGCACGAGGCGACACACTGACGGCAGCGAGCGATGTCTATGCGCTCGGCCTCGTGTTGCTGGAGTGCCACACCCGTACGCTCACGTTCCCCGGCACGCCCGTGCAGTCGGCTCTGGCACGACTGACCTCCGACCCGCCGATTCCTGACGATCTGCCCGAGGAATGGCGCGTGCTCCTCCGTGCCATGACGGCACGTGAGCCACAGGAGCGGCCGGTTGGCCGCGAGCTCGTGGAGTCGATGAGGCAACTGCAGCTGGGGGAGAGCAGCAGGCACAGGGCGAAGCCGGTGGACACCATTCCCGAACTGTCGCTCGAGCACGCTTTCGATCGCATCACGAGCATCGCGGCCCGCACGTTCGGGGCGAGGGTGTCGGTGCTCAGCGTGACAGTCGACGAGTCCGTGCGATTCCTCTCGCACCGAGGTGTGAGCCGGGAGAACGCGAGCAGGTGGGAGCAGGTCTGCTCGGCGGAGCCATCCATAGCCGGCCCGCTACTCGTCGAAGACGCCGCGGCCGACGAGCGCTTGAGGAACCACGAACTCGTGACAGGAGAGGCGGGGCTGCGCTTCTACGCGGGCGTGCCCATCCGCTCGGCCCAGGGATCCGTGGTCGGCACGCTGTGCGTAGCCGATTCGATCGTGCGCTCGATCAGCAGCGACCAGGTGGACACGCTGCACGATCTGGTCGGCCTCGCCGCCCTCGTGCTGGGCTGGGACGCCGAAGCGCAACGGATCCCCGCACTCGCCTGAGCGCGCCCTTCGATCTGCGACCGCAACCCGCCCGTGCATGGCGAAGGCCCGAAACGCCGGAACGTTTTCGGGCCTTCTCTACGGATGCTCGGCGCTGCGCGCCTCAACCCTTGTTCGCTCGGCCCGAGAATGCAAGCATTCTCGACCTCGCTCTCTTTGGGGTGAGTGACGGGTTTTGAACCCGCGACCTCCTGGACCACAACCAGGCGCTCTACCAACTGAGCTACACCCACCATGCCGCCCGCGTGCGGGCAACCAGACGATTGTATTACATGCGCGGGGCCCAGATTTTCACCACGTCCTGCGCGATCTTCTGGCACTCGTCCGAGGACAGGCCAGGCTCAGGGGTGAAGACCGCACGCCGGTAGTATTCGAGCTCCCTGATGGACTCGCGGATGTCGGCAAGCGCACGGTGGCCCCCGTTCTTCTCCGGAGCGTTGTAGTAGACGCGGGGGAACCACCGTCTGGCTAACTCCTTGACGGACGACACGTCGACGTTGCGGTAGTGCAGATGGGCGTCGAGCCGGGGCATGAACTTGGCCAGGAACATCCGGTCGGTGCCGATCGAATTGCCGGCCAGCGGCGCCTTCTGCTCGTTCGGCACGAAGCCGAGGATGTACTCCATCACCTCGTACTCGGCCTCGGCGAGGCTCTTGCCGTTCGGGATCTCCTCGATGAGCCCGCTTGTCGTGTGCATCTGGCGCACGAACTCGCCCATGCCGTCCAGAGCGCTCTGATCGGGCTTGATGACGATGTCGATTCCGGGGTCGAGCGGCACCAGGTCGAAGTCCGTGATCACCACCGCGATCTCGACGAGTTCGTCCTTCTCGAGGTCGAGCCCCGTCATTTCGCAGTCGATCCACACGAGGGCGTCGTTCGCTGTCGGCATGCGGTGAAGTCTATCGGCGGCCCGCGACCCTCGTTTCGAGAGCTGCCGCTCCGACTCCCGGCGTCCCACCTAGACTCTTCGACGTGGAATTGCACCTGTATACGTCGGCGTTCTGCGAACCATGCCTGCAGACGCGGGGCGTGCTCCATGAGGCCGAACGGCTGATACCCGATGCGCGGGTGAGAGAGTTCGACGTCGTGGCCCACGAGGAGCGCGCGCAGGCTGCGGGCATCCGTTCCACGCCCACAGTCATCGTGCTGAACGCCGAGGGCGCCGAGGTGTTCCGAGCCGAGGGCGTTCCGAGCATCGCCCAGGTGCTCGTGGCGGCGGCCAAGGCGGTCTAATCCGCGCCCTGCGGTAGCCTGAGAGACGGTCGCGCCGCCTCAAGGCAAGACCGGAGCCCCCGTAGCTCAGCGGATAGAGCAGGAGCCTTCTAATCTCTTGGTCGCAGGTTCGATTCCTGCCGGGGGCACCAACGCACAAGCGCACTCCGCCCTGGGACATCAGGTGACGTCACTGGCCCTGGCGGCTCTCGGCCTGGCATCCGTCCCCACCTTCTCGGTTCTCGGCGTCGCGGTCTGGGGCCTGGGCTCCGGTGCCTTCCCGCCTCTGGCACAGACCCTGATCCTTCGCGTCGCCGGCCCTGAACATCGCGACTTCGCCGGAGCACTCATCCCGGTGCTGTTCAACGCGGGCATCGCGCTCGGCGCCGGTGCAGCCTCCGGCTTGGTCGGCGCCGGTGGACCGATGATGCTGCCGATACCGGCAGCGATCGTCGTCTTGGCGGCCGCCCTCGCACTCGCTGTCGCTGAGGCGTCGCGCCGTCCGGCGACAGTGCCGAATTCTCATGCGCACTCGGAAGGATCGGCATGACAGGCGTCGACCGCCAGGGCTCCGAGCCTTCTCGGCTCGTGGTCTCGGCCTCGCTTTCGCCGCCGCGCGCGCGATGGCGGTCGTTGCTGCGTCAGGGCTTCTACGCCTGACCGCATCGTGCGATCCGCGTCTGCCGCCAATATGTCGGTGGCATGGGTGAGTATCTGCCCATCGAGGAGAGGCGGTACGGATGCCCGCGCGCAACCGGGTCACGCCCATGGGCGACATCGTCGCGGCACCGTTGCGTGGCGCCTGGACGGGCAACCGGGGCAAGGTGCACGAGGGCCACGAGATCGTCCGCTTCCATTCCGGCAAGCTGTGGATCATATGCGCTCTCCGATTCCGCGAGCGCTGGCATCCGCTTTGGCAGCCGAATCACTACACCTTCCTGTTCTTCCACGACGAGGCGGTCGCGTTCGCCGCCGGTCACCGGCCGTGTTCGGAGTGCCGCCATGGCGCCTATCTGGCCTACGTGGATGCGTGGGCTGAAGCTGCCGGCGGCGGGCGGCCCACGGCATCCGTCGTGAACTCGGAGCTCCACTCGGAACGCTTGTATCCGCGAAGCCATCGCAGGCGGATGCATGAGCTGCCTTATCGGCAGCTCCCCGACGGCGGGTACGTTCTCTACGATGGCCGGCAACGGTTGGTGCTCGGCGACTCGCTCGTGGCGTGGACACCGAGAGGATACGGCGGCGCGGTTCCGCGTCCTAGTGACGGAACGGCCGACGTCATCACGCCTCCTTCGACGCTCGCCGTCTTGAGGGCCGGTTACCCCGTTCAGATCGACGACTCCGCATACAGGTGATGGCCGTGTCCACCCGTTGCGTGCCCGAAACACGTCGGGCATAAAGTGCAAAGTATGCGTGAACTTCAGGCGGAGATCATCCGCGAGCTCAATGTGAAACCGTCGATCGATCCGGACGCGGAGGTCGAGGCGCGGGTCTCGTTCCTCGTCGACTACGCCCGTACCTCGAAGGCTCGGGGCTTTGTTCTTGGCATCAGCGGAGGACAGGACTCGTCGCTCGCAGGCAAGCTGTGTCAGCTCGCGGCGGAGCGGCTGAGCGCATCAGGGGCCGATGCCCGATTCGTCGCAGTGCGGCTTCCCTACGCGGTGCAGGCCGACGAAGACGACGCCCGACTCGCGCTCGAGTTCATCGGTCCAGACGAGGTGCTCACGTTCAACGTGCAGCGCGGTGTCGACGGTGTTGCGGACGAGTTCGGCGACGCGGTGAGCGAGCGCATCCTCGACTTCACGAAGGGCAACGTCAAGGCGAGGATGCGCATGGTCGCCCAATACGCCATAGCGGGGCAACGCGGACTGATCGTGGTGGGCACCGACCATGCCGCCGAGGCGGTGACGGGCTTCTTCACCAAGTATGGCGACGGGGGAGTGGATCTGACACCGCTGACGGGTCTGACGAAGAGCCAGGGGCGACAGCTGCTCGAGCACTTGGGGTCCCCTGCGCGGCTGTACGAGAAGTCGCCGACCGCCGACCTTCTCGACGACACGCCAGGGCAGACCGACGAAGACAATCTGGGCATCAGCTATCGCGACATCGACGCCTACCTGCAAGGGCAGGACGTCGAGGATGCCGTTGCCAGCGGTATCGAGGCGAAGTACCTGGCGACCGAGCACAAGCGCCACACGCCGGCGACACCGTTCGACATGTGGTGGCAGCGCGCGGGCGAGCGTGTGTAGCCGGAGTACTGCACCGACCGATGACGAAGAGTGAGGGGGCCGCCACGTGGTGTGGCGGCCCCCTCACTCTCGCATCGCGGTCGGGCGATCAGTCTTGTTCTAGTCCCGTCGGTTTGCGCGCGGCATAGGCTCCCACGGGCGCCGCGACGTAGTCGTCGAGCGCCGCCGTGTCATCCAAAGCGGACGGTTCGGATGCGGGCCCCTGGCTTGCGGTGTCAGCGACCGTCGACGCACCCGATTCGGTGCTCGCAGCCGAGGTATGACGCTCGTGATGGCGCCGGGCGACCCAGGCATCCTGATCCGAGTTCGCCGTCTCCTCGCTCGAGGTGCGTTCGAAACGCCACCGCTCGAGGTCTTCGAGGAACAGCCGGCGCGCACGGCGGGGCTTGTTCTGCCATTCGACGAGACGGTCGCGGAACTCGATGATCGCCGGCTCGAGGCTGTAGCCGTAGGTAGCCGAGTTTCGCTTGAGCTCACCGAGCTGGTGAGCGGCCCAGTCGGCCGTGATCGCAGCGCCCTTTACGGGCAGAAGCCGAACGAGGATGTCGGCCTGGCCGACCGAGCGATCCGACAACACCTGCTCTCCAGGCGTCAGCGAATTCCAGACGGATGCCTCGACTGCGGCATCCACGAGGGCCGCGACGGCACCGGCCTTCTGCTCGCGCTCTGCACGCAAGAGAAGCCCGCGAACCGCGCCACGCGCGATCCATGCCGACAGGAGCCCGGAGACGATGATGGACACGAGCAACACGACCGCGGCGAAGATCACCGGCTGCGCGTCCTGCGACGTGAGCCATTCCCAGAAGTCATTCCACCACTGCATGCTGCGGAGACTACCTGCGGCCGAACGGATCTCGGCGCAGGCGTGCCGGGCGTCGTCGCAAAGCGCCGTTCACCCCCCAAAGGGGCTGCTACCGCCTGCCCGTACCGTCCACGGCGAAGGGCTCGATCGCCGCCAGCTCATCTGGGGTGAGTGGAGCAGCGTGCACTGCGGCCACGTTCTGCTCGAGCTGGGCGACGCTCGATGCGCCGATCAGCGCGCTCGTGACCTGAGGATGCCTGAGCACCCAGGTCAGTGCGAGTTGCGCGAGCGACTGCCCGCGGCCCGCCGCGATCTCGTTGAGGGCGCGAGCGCGGCCGAGGTATTCGTCCGTGATGTTCTCGGGTCGTAGGAACACGCTGGTGGCCGCACGCGAGTCATCCGGTACCTCGCCACCCAGGTAGCGATCCGTGAGCAGCCCCTGCTGCAGAGGCGAGAACACGATCGACCCGACGCCGAGGTCGTCGAGCGCCTCGAGCAGGCCATGCTCCACGTGGCGGTTGAACATCGAGTAGCTGGGCTGGTGGATCAGTAGCCGAACACCCTCGGCCTCCAGCGCCGCCGCGGCCGCGCGGGTCTGCTCCGGGCTGTAGTTCGACACGCCGACGTACAGAGCCTTGCCCTGCCGAACCGCCGTGGCGAGCGCGCCCATGGTCTCCTCGATAGGCGTGTCCGGGCCCGGCCGGTGCGAGTAGTAGATGTCGACGTAATCGAGTCCGAGTCGCTGCAGCGAGGCATCCAGCGACGACAGCATGTACTTGCGCGAACCCCACTCTCCATAGGGTCCCGCGTGCATGTGGTACCCGGCCTTTGTCGAGACGATGAGTTCGTCGCGATGCGCTGCGAAGTCCTCGGCGAGGATGCGGCCGACGTTACGCTCGGCGGAACCGGCAGGCGGGCCGTAGTTGTTCGCCAGGTCGAAGTGGGTGATGCCGAGGTCGAAGGCGCGGCGCACGATCGAACGCTGCACGTCGATGGGCCGGCCGTCACCGAAGTTGTGCCAGAAACCGAGCGAGACGGCGGGAAGGTCTAGGCCGCTGCGTCCAGTGCGGCGGTAGGTCATGGTGTCGTAGCGGTCGTCAGCGGGAACGTAGGGCATCCCAGAATGCTATTGGCGATGACGCAACGGCATCCCTGCGCGTCTGCGCAGCCATTCCGCGGCACCTGACCGAGTACCCGCTTCCTGTACCCGGATCCTCTCGCCGTCCCCAGCAGTGCACGGTACACGGCTCTCCACATTCGACCGGCACCACCCCGCCCGCGGTCGCCCTCTCCCGCACAGTGGTGTGGCGGCCCTTCCTCAGCGATCGACCGCATTCCTTGCAGAAGACACATCGACCGAAGGAGGGCACGAGGATGCCTGACATCATCTCCGCGACGGGAGTCGTGGGAACGCAACCGGCCATGGCGGTCGTGGGCAACGGACTTGCTCGCCTGACATTCCGGCTGGCTTCGACCCAGCGCAAGTTCAACCGTGAGGCGAGCGGGTGGGAAAACGGTGAGACGAACTGGTACACGGTCGTCGCGTTCCGAAGACTGGCCGAGAACGCGTCTCGCTCGCTCGCCAAGGGCGACCGGGTGGTTGTCACGGGACGCCTCAGAGTGAGCGAGTGGGAACGTGACGGACGCCACGGCACCTCCGTCGACATCCTCGCCGAGGGCATAGGCCATGACCTGCTCTTCGGCACCAGCCGGTACAGCAAGAACCCGTCTGCGGCGCCTGCACAGAACGAACAATCCGCCGACGGTCCGAGTTCCGATGCGTCCTCTGCCCAGGCGAAGGTGGATGCAGACGGCTGGGCGCTCCCCGGAGGTTCGGCTGAGACGGGCGGCGATTCGGCCGAGCCGAGCCGCAGCACCGCAGACGACGCGGACGATCCGACGGCGGAGCTCGCGCAGCTCGAGTTCGCCTCCGCCGAGCCACCGTTCTGATTCCGCACTGGCAGCCCGCGCCACAGCGACCACAGGGCAACGCGCCCGTAGACTCTTCAGGCCGCGGCTCGCCGATCGCACTCCGTCGCACAGGTGCACCGCGGTGGAAGGGGATCTGACCAGTGGGGGATCGCAGATCGCGCCGCCGAGTTCGCCGCGCGTCGGCATTCGCGTTGGGTGGACTATCGGTGGCCGTCGCGCTGACTGTCGCGCTGGCGGGTTGCAGTGCTCCTTCGCCCGTCCACACCGGGAGCGCGACGCCCTCCGCACATAGTTCGGCTCCGGTACCCGATGTGCTGCCGACCTTCGCCCCGAAGGGCACCGCGAAGGAGAACCTCGGGTACTTCGACTACGTCAACAACCACACGATCGCGTCGAACAAGAATCCGAGCGCACAGCAGTTCGTCGACGCGCTCGCCGCCGCGGGCTTTTCGAAGGCGAACATGCAGATGACCGCCGACACCACTACGGTCAACCTCACGCCCGGTTCGGTGCAGTTCTCGGTGCTGATCAACGGCGGCTGCCTGATCGGCCAGTTCGGACAGGACATCGGCGGCTACCACAGCGTCGTCGCGCCCGTACTCGCTACCGGCAAATGCCTCATCGGCGACACTGTTCCGATTCGCTGACGAGCGCCGAGGGAGCTCGCGCCGACAGGGGCGACGGCGAGGCATGGACGGCCCGACGGGACGGCGGGGCGAGCCGGTCGGCGCCCATAGACTGGAACGCATGGCCGAATATATCTACTCGATGGTCCGCGCCCGAAAGGCGGTGGGCGACAAGCTCATCCTCGACGACGTCACCATGGCGTTCCTGCCGGGCGCGAAGATCGGCGTGGTCGGCCCGAACGGCGCAGGCAAGTCGACGATCCTGAAGATCATGGCCGGGCTCGATACACCGTCGAACGGCGACGCGAAGCTCTCACCCGGCTACAGCGTGGGCATCCTCATGCAGGAGCCGGAGCTCGACGAGTCGAAGACCGTGCTCGAGAACGTCCAGGAGGGTGTCGGCGAGATCAAGGGCAAGGTGGATCGGTTCAACGAGATCTCCGCAGCCATGGCCGAGCCCGATGCCGACTTCGACAAGCTCCTGGCTGAAATGGGCACACTGCAGGAAGAGATCGACGCCGCGGATGCCTGGGACCTCGACTCCCAGCTGGAGCAGGCCATGGATGCCCTGCGCTGCCCGCCGTCCGACACCCCGGTCTCGGTGCTGTCCGGCGGTGAGAAGCGCCGGGTCGCCCTGTGCAAGCTGCTCCTGCAGAAGCCCGACCTGCTGCTGCTCGACGAGCCCACAAACCACCTGGACGCGGAGAGCGTGCTCTGGCTCGAGCAGCACCTGCAGAAGTACCAGGGCGCGGTGCTCGCCGTCACCCACGACAGGTACTTCCTCGACCACGTCGCCGAGTGGATCGCCGAAGTGGACCGCGGGCACCTGTACCCGTACGAGGGCAACTACTCGACCTACCTCGAGAAGAAGCGCGAGCGCCTCCAGGTGCAGGGCAAGAAGGACGCCAAGCTCGCCAAGCGGCTCTCCGACGAACTCGATTGGGTGCGAAGCAACGCCAAGGGCCGTCAGGCGAAGTCCAAGGCGCGACTGGCGCGCTACGAGGAGATGGCGGCGGAGGCAGAGCGCACGCGCAAGCTCGACTTCGAAGAGATTCAGATTCCGCCGGGTCCACGTCTCGGCCAGGTCGTCATCGATGCCAAGAACCTGCAGAAGGGCTTCGGCGAGCGAACGCTCATCGACGGCCTGAGCTTCACGCTGCCGCGCAACGGCATCGTCGGGGTCATCGGACCGAACGGCGTGGGCAAGACGACGCTGTTCAAGACCATCGTCGGCCTCGAACCGCTGGACGCCGGCGACCTGAAGATCGGCGAGACGGTCGAGATCTCCTACGTCGACCAGTCGCGCGGCGGCATCGACCCCAACAAGAGCCTGTGGGAGGTCGTGTCCGACGGGTTGGATTACATCCAGGTGGGCAAGACCGAGGTGCCCAGCCGTGCCTACGTGTCCACCTTCGGCTTCAAGGGACCTGACCAGCAGAAGAAGGCGGGCGTACTCTCCGGCGGCGAGCGCAACCGGCTGAACCTTGCCCTCACCCTCAAGCAAGGCGGAAACCTGCTGCTGCTGGACGAGCCGACCAACGACCTCGACGTCGAGACGCTCTCGAGCCTCGAGAACGCGCTGCTCGAGTTCCCCGGATGCGCCGTGGTGATCACGCACGACAGGTGGTTCCTCGACCGCATAGCCACGCACATCCTCGCCTACGAGGGCACAGAGGAGAACCCGGCGGACTGGTACTGGTTCGAGGGCAACTTCGAGGCATACGAGGAGAACAAGATCGAGCGGCTGGGCCCGGACGCGGCCAAGCCCCACCGGTCCGCGTACCGCAAGCTGACCCGCGACTGAGGTGAGCGCGATGCGAACTTGCTCGCAGTGCCCAGCCCATTCGGCCGGGTCGAGGTTCGAACCGAACGCGCGAGGCTGACAAATGCGGCTGAGCGTTCCGATCCGGCTGCGCTGGAGCGACTTGGATGCCTACGGGCACGTCAACAACGCCGAGATGCTTCGCCTGCTCGAAGAGGCGCGCATCATCGCCTTCTGGGCGCCGGACGACGAGGGTGCCGAGGTTGATGCAGGCGAAGCCGTCGGGGCGTCCACGGCCGTGCTCGACAGCCGGCCGGGAGCCGACACCCTGAGCCTCATCGCGCGCCAAGAGATCGAATACCTTGCGCCGATTCCGTACATGCGCCAGCCCCTGAACGTGCAACTCTGGGTGGCCGCGATGGGGGGAGCGAGCATGGAGCTCTGCTACGAGGTGTGGTCGCCTGCTGGCGTCGAGCCCGCGGTCCTCTACGCACGTGCAGCCACGACGCTGGTGCTCGTGGACCGCGAGTCCGGCCGGCCTCGCCGCATCAACGAGCGCGAACGCGCGGCCTGGTCCCCGTACGAGGAGCCGCCCATCAGGTTCCACCGCCGCTGATCGGGGACGGCCACATCATGGGGCCAGCTTGCTTGCACAAGGATCGGCAACGAGTGCCGTGCGTGCCAGCGCTCAAGACGTGACGGTCACCTTGTCGCCCGACACCGTGGCGGTAAGCTTCGGCAGCGGCTTGGTAGCCGGTCCTCTGAGCACATCACCCGTGCTGGCGCTGAACTCGGATCCGTGACACGGGCAGTCGAACTGCTTGCCCGACGGAGCGACCACACAGCCCATGTGCGTGCACACGGCGGAGAACGCCAGAACGGTGCCGGCTTTCGGCTGCGCCAGCAGGATGGGGCCGCCCTTGAACGTCGCGGAGATCGCGCCGCCTACGGGAATGTCGCTGAGCGGTATGCCCTCGGCGGCGTTCTTCCCCGAGGAGTTCTCGGAGCCGCTGCCAGAGGGCGAACCGGTCGATGTGCACGCCGCCAGAGCGCACGCTCCTACGGTTCCGACGGCCGTCGCCAGCGCGGTCCGGCGGGTGAGCACGACGGCCCGTGCGTTCTCTGCTGTTGCGGACATCCGTCTCCTTGACGTTCCTCTTGTAACCCGGAGTCAGGCCGCGCCTGAGGGGAGCCGGAGCATGCCCTCCTGCGCGACGTTCGCCACGAGCATCCCATCTTGGGTATAGATGCGGGCGAGCGATAGACCGCGCCCGCCGGTGGCACTCGGCGACTCCTGAACGTAGAGCAGCCACTCGTCCACCCTGCTGAACCTGTGCCACCACATGGCGTGGTCGAGACTGGCGATCTTGAGCCCAGGTGTCGCCCAGCTCACACCGTGACGTCTCATGACGGGCTCCAGGATCGAATAGTCGCTTGCATAGGCGAGGGCCGCACGGTGCAGGTCCGGGTCATCCGGCAGTTTGCCGAAGGTCTTGAACCACACGGCCTGGTGCGCCACGTGCTCGCCTTCGACGCTGAAGTACACGGGTGACGGCAAGTGCCGAAGGTCGAACGGGCGCTCGTCGCGCCAGTGCCGTCCAACAGGATGATCGAAGTCGGTCAGATGCTCCGTGTCGCTCTTCAGCTCTTCGGGCCCCGGCACGTCGGACGGCATGTCGATCTGGTGGTCGAGGCCCTCGCCTGGTTCCTGGAAGGAGGCGATCATCGACAGGATGGGCAGTCCGTTCTGATACGCCTGCGTGCGCCTGGCCGAGAACGAGCGTCCGTCGTGGATGCGGTCGACGGAGAACGTTATCGGCTGGTTCACATCGCCTGGCCGCAGGAAGTAGCCGTGCATCGAGTGAACGGCTCTACCCTCTTGCGTGGTCCGCATGGCGGCCACGAGGGACTGCGCCAGTACCTGTCCGCCGAAGACGCGGCCATGCGGCATCCACTGGCTGACGCCCGTGAAGATGTCCTCGTCGGTGCGGGCGCCCGTGTCGGTCAGGTCGAGGGCGGCGAGCAGGCCGTCGAGGGGGTTCGTCATGGTGCCTCTCGGGTCATCGAACGGGATGCCGCGGCGAACGTGCAGCGCGGCCGTGTCGGCGGCCGTATTCCGTTAGTTTAGACAGCACATGAGTGAGTTCTTCTCCCTGGTCGACACCCTCGCCGTCTCCGACCTCCAGGTGTATCTGTCGCGCGCCGGACGCGTCGAAGACGGCTCGGTGCGCCTCGTCGCGGGCTCAGGTGTACTCGCGGCATACACCGCGATCCTGTACCCGCGCAGCCTGCTCGACCGCATCCCCACGGTGCTCGGCCTGCGCACATTCGCAACCGATCGCGATGTCACGTTCGACGCGGTCGTTCCCACCAGGTCGCTGCTCGACAGGCTCGCGAGAGCAGCGGATGCCCCGCAGCAGCCCGACGGTGAGCCTGCGCCCATCGGCATCCGGCTTCCACTCCAGGTGAGCACCGTCACGTGGGCGGGAATCACGCCCCCTCGTGGAGGATGGCACCGCGTTGGAGAGACGACGGCCGGCGTGCTGGAACGGTCGGCCGCCGAGGGAATCGCCGAGGTGGCGGAGACCATCCCGCACGAGGCCGGAGAACAACTGGTGCAACGCGTGCGCGGCGAGGTGTGGAGCAGGCCCATACCCGAACTGGAATACGTCGCCTCGGGTGCCGGGTTCGCTGCCCACTCGCTCGGCTTCATCGTCGAACATGACGAGCCGGTGTCGGTGCACGAGACCGGGCCGTGGACCCGCCTCACGCTCCGCCGTGGTCACGTTCTGGTGAAGCGTCCCGCCTGGTCGCTCCGGGGCTGATCCGAGGCAGTCGGTACCGCGGAGCGATAGCCCCGCGGCGCCCGACGTTCAGGTCAGGTCGGCAAGCACGCCGCGGGCGGCCTGTCTGCCGGAGAACAGGCATCCGCCGAGGAATGTGCCCTCCAGCGAGCGGTAGCCGTGCACGCCTCCGCCCCCGAACCCGCTGACCTCGCCTGCGGCGTACAGCCCGGGCACGGCGGTACCCTGCGCGTTCTGCGCTCTGCCCTGCAGATCCGTCTCGATTCCGCCGAGCGTCTTGCGTGTGAGGATGTGCAGTTTCACCGCGATGAGGGGTCCCGACTTGGGGTCGAGAAACTTGTGCGGGGCAGCTACGCGGATGAGTTTGTCGCCGCGGTATCGGCGAGCCGAGGTGATGGCGGCGAGTTGGGCATCCTTGGAGAAGCGGTTGTCGAGCTCTCGGTCGTGTTCGAACACGCTGCGTTCGATGGCCGTCTCGTCGAACGGGACGTCGCTGATGGCGTGCATGCCTGCGAAGAGCTCCGGTAGCGAGGATGCCACCACGAAGTCCGCGCCGTGTTCTTTGAACGCCTCAACCGGCTCCGTCGCCCCCGGCCGTACGCGTTGCAGGAGCAGGCGGACGTCGCGCCCGGTGAGATCGGGGTTCTGCTCGCTTCCGGAGAGGGTGAACTCCTTCTCGATGATCTTCTGCGTGAGCACGAACCAGGTGTGGTCGTGCCCCGTCTTCTGAATGTGCTCGAGCGTGCCGAGCGTGTCGAAGCCGGGGAACAGGGGAGCGGGCAGCCGATTCCCCTCGGCGTCGAACCACAGCGAGGACGGCCCGGGAAGGATGCGGATGCCGTGGTTCTGCCAGACGGGATTCCAGTTCTGGATGCCCTCCGTGTAGTGCCACATGCGGTCCGCGTTGATGACGCGCGCCCCGGCATCCTGTGCGATCGGGATCATCCGGCCGTCCACGTGAGCGGGGACGCCGGCGAGCATGTTGGCTGGGGGAGTGCCGAGGCGTTCCGGCCAGTTCTTGCGCACGAGGTCGTGATTGCCGCCGATCCCGCCTGACGTCACGACGACGGCGGGCGCCCGTACTTCGAACTCGCCGACGACCTCGCGGTTGCTCGCCACCCCACGCTCCATGTCGTCATGGGCCAGAACACTGCCCCGCACGCCAACCACCGCTCCGTTCTCGACGATCAGGCCGTCGACGCGCTGGCGATGCAGGAGCACTGCGTTCCCCTCCACCTCACCCCGCCGCACGCGCTCGACGAACGGCTGCAACAGCCCCGGGCCGGTGCCCCAGGTGATGTGAAAGCGCGGCACCGAGTTGCCGTGTCCGCCGGCTGTGCCGCTGCCCCGCTCGGCCCATCCGACGATCGGGAAGAGCTTCACACCCTTCGAGCGCAGCCAGGCGCGCTTCTCTCCGGCCGCGAACGCCAGGTAGGCCTCCGCCCACTTGCGAGGCCAAGCGTCCTCTTCACGGTCGAAACCTGCGGTGCCGAACCAGTCCTGCCTCGCAAGCTCCAGCGAGTCGTGGATGCCCATGCGCCGCTGCTCGGGAGAGTCGATGAGGAAGAGGCCGCCGAACGACCAGAAGGCCTGCCCACCGAGGCTCTGCGGCGGCTCCTGCTCGAGGATGGCGACGCGCTTGCCGTGCTCGAGGAGCTCCGACGCCGTCACAAGCCCGGCGAGGCCGCCGCCGACGACGATGGCGTCGACGCTCTCGGCCGCGAGCCGTGGTGATGCCCCGCTGTCGGCGTCGGAGTCGGGGGACGAGGCGGCGGGTGATGCGGGCATCCGGGTCTCCTTCGATCGGATCACGTCGTCTCAGTATCGCCCGCTGATGGCCCTGAGTCAGTGCCTTCCCGTAAAAAGTTGGTCAATTGACCAAGTTGACGATCGACAAGGCGTCGATCGATCGGAAGCCCGGAGTCAGTCGTCGAACGTGTTCACCATCGCGTGTGCCGCGCGCTCCAGGTACGACCAGAGCGTGGCATCCTGCAGCGGCGGCAACTCGAGCTCGTCGAGAGCAGCTCGCATGTGAGCCAGCCAGCGGTCGCGAGCGTGAGGGTTGACCTTGAACGGCGCGTGTCGCATGCGCAGCCGCGGATGCCCGCGCTCTGCGCTGTACGTCGTCGGACCGCCCCAGTACTGCTCCAGGAACAGCAGGAGCCGTTCGGACGCCGGTCCGAGGTCTTGCTCCGGATACATCGGCCGGAGAACGGGGTCGTCGGCAACACCTCGGTAGAAGGTGCTCACGAGGCGCTGGAAGGTCTCATGGCCACCGACCTGCTCATAGAAGTTGCCGGCGACGGCCTCGCCGTTCTGGGAGGAGCGCAGAACGAGTCGTGCGGCAGGCGCGCCGGCGGATTCACCCGGCGACGCGGCACCGCCCGTCGAGGCTGGAAGCATCGGGTCCGTCACGGCTGCCCTTCGTCGTGATGGTCGCTCTGCAGGCCGTGCTCGCCGGGAGACGGGTTGCGCGGTGCGGCGGTGGAGTCGGGAGTCTGCTGCGGCTTGGTGATGGCAAGCGGATGCCTGGCCGTTTCCGATCCAGCGGAAGCACGGCCGCCTGCCCCTCGCGCGGGTGCGGGCGCGGGTGCGTTCCCCTTCGCGGCGTCAGCCGCAGTGTCGCGGGCTCGGCCTCGCCGCTTGGGCTTCGCCTCCTGCGTGGTGACGACGGGATTGGGCCGCGTGCGCGGCGGATGCGCGCCCGTGACGCTCGCTGCGCCGTCGAAGCCGGTCAGCACGACGCTCGAGAGCGACGGGAGCGCCACTCCCATGTCGTCGAGCGCGGACTTCAGGCGCTTGCGCAGCTCGCGCGCGACGTCATCTTTCGCCGTCGTGCGCGTCTTCATCACGATGCGCAGCACGATCGCATCTGCCGAGACGGATTCGATGCCCCAGAGCTCGGGCTTCTCCACGATGCGAGTGCGCCACCTAGGTGCGGTCGCGAGCTCGTTGGCGACCTGCAGCATGCGCTCCTCGATCGCCTCGACGTCGCTGTCGTACGGCACGGCGAGGTCGGTGATGACGCGCGCCCAGCCCTGCGACATGTTGCCGACCCGAAGGATCTCGCCGTTGCGCACGAACCACAAGGTCCCGTTCACATCGCGGATCTGAGTGACGCGGATGCCGACCACCTCGACGATGCCCGTTGCCGGCCCGAGGTCGACGACATCGCCGACACCGAGCTGGTCTTCGATCACCATGAAGAGGCCGTTCAGCACGTCTTTCACAATGTTCTGCGCGCCGAAACCGAGGCCTGCACCTATGGCGGCGGTGAGGAGGGCGAAAGACCCGATGATCGTCTGGTCGATGAAGTTCACGGTCAGGATGATCGCGATGATCGCGATCACGACGTTGACGATATTGCTGAGCACGGTGCCCAGGGTGCGGGTGCGCTGAACGAGGCGCACCGCGGCGATGGGGGATGCCGTGAGGGCTTGGGTGTCCTCGACGTTCTGCTTGTTCTTGACGCCCGAGACGATGCGGTGCACGACCTTGCGGATGACGACGCGGAGCACCCACGCGGCCAGGAACGCCAGCACGATGATGACGGCGACTCCGACCAACTTCCACCCGACCATGACGAGGGTCGAGAGCACCTGGGTCCAGAACGTGGGGTCGGTGATGTCGTTCGCGAGGGGGAGCGCTGCGGAGAAGATCATCGCCGTCGAGTCTACTGAGCCGAATCCGGGCATCCTGGGTGAGGACTTGGTCGAACCTGAGTGCCCCGCCGACGACAGGATGCCCGCGAGCTGACTGATTCCAGCCGCTCGCGGGCATCCGATGCCGGGTGGTGTCGCACCCGGCGGTCCCTGCAGTCGTTACACGTCTCGGCGCTTCACCAGCACGGCTCCGACGACGAGCCCGATGACAACCCACGCGACGAGCACGAGCCCGCCCTGGAGTGCGTCCAGCGCGACCGCACCGCTTGGCACGGGTGCCGGGTGCGCCGGTGTGTATGCATAGATCTGACCGCCCGCCTCGGACGGCAGGAAGCTCGCGACGTTCGACACCCATTGGGCGCTCGTGAGGCCGGCGACGATCCGCAGCGCGACCGGAAGCACGAGCAGCGTTCCGAGAGCCGCGGCGATGCCTCCGGCCGAGCTGCGGATGATCGCACCGAAGGTGAACGCGAGCATCGCCACCAGGGCGAGGTACGCCGCGCCGCCGATGATGGGGAGTATCACGTCCCATGAAGCAAGGTCGGCGTTCAAGCCGCGCGCGTTGAAGAGGACCGTCGCGACGATGCCGGAGATGCCGAGCGAGACGACTCCGACCACGAAGACCACGACCGCGAGCACGATGAGCTTGGCGAAGTAGGCGCCGAGTCGGCCGGGGGCCGCCGTGAAGGTCGACCGGATCATCCCGGTGCCGTACTCACCGCTGATCACGAGCACGCCGAGCACTGCTGCGACGAGCTGCGTGAAGTTGACGCCGATGGTGGTGGCCGAAACGAGCGTGGGTGCCGCGTCCGCTGCCGAGATGGCGGACGCGTGCTGAAGGGTTCGCACGCCGGCGATGAGCGCGGAGAACCCGACCGAGAGCAGGATAACGAGGGCCAGGCACCAGACAGTCGAGCGGAGGCTTCGCAGCTTGATCCACTCGGACCGCAGAAGGCCGATGAAACTGAGACGGATGCCGTCGAGCGAGGCGGGCGCGGAGTCCCGCGGGCGCAGGGTGTCGGTTGCCGTGGTCATCGGGTCACCTCCGAGTGGTACTCGACCTGGTCTTGCGTGAGTTCGAGGTATGCCTCTTCGAGGGAGGCGTCGACGGGGGTCAACTCGTGCAGTGCGACCCCGTGTGCTGCCGCGGCGTCGCCGATCTGCGCGGCGTCGAGCCCCGAGACCTCCAGGGCTCCGTCGTCGAATGAGGTCACTGTCACGTCGGGGCCCGAGAGGGCGCCAGTGAGGCCGCGCACGTCGGGGGTCCGCACGCGCACGACGCGGCGCGTGGCGCCCGCGATCACGTCTGCGATGGGCGCGTCGGCCAGCACCCGGCCGCGGCCGAGCACGATCAGGTGATCCGCAGTCTGAGCCATCTCGCTCATGAGGTGAGAGGAGATGAAAACCGTGCGGCCCTGGGAAGCGAGGTAGCGGCTGAATTCGCGCACCCATCGGACGCCCTCTGGGTCGAGCCCGTTGACGGGCTCATCCAAGATCAGGGTGTGGGGGTCGCCGAGCAGCGCAGCGGCGATTCCGAGTCGCTGTCCCATGCCGAGGGAGAAGCCGGCGACGCGCTTGTTCGCCACGGTCTCGAGGCCGGTCATTCCGATGACCTCGTGCACCCGCTTCTTAGGGATGCCATGCGTCGCCGCGAGCGCGAGCAGATGGTTGAACGCGCTCCGGCCGGTGTGCACGGCCTTGGCCTCCAAGAGCGCCCCTACCTCGTGAAGCGGAGCGGGATGCTGCGCGTACAGCCGGCCGTCCACGAGCGCCGTCCCCGCAGTCGGCTTGTCGAGCCCCATGATCATGCGCATGGTCGTGGACTTGCCTGCGCCGTTGGGTCCGAGGAATCCGGTGACGATGCCCGGACGCACCGTGAAGCTGACATTGTCGACTGCCAGCTTGGGGCCATACCTCTTGGTGAGGCCAGTGATTTCGATCATGGCTTCACGCTACGGCCCGGACGTGCGTGCGGGCATCCGCCTGGAGGATGAGCGCCCTGCACCCCAGGGTGTAACACCGCCGTGCCATGGGGAGCCCAGATCGCTGGTTGAGTAGCGACGCGAAGCGCCGCGTATCGAAACCACCCCAACTCGTTGTGGTTTCGATACGCTGCTTCGCGCCCCAGGTAGCGATGGGTTCAGGCCCGCGAGCCGCTACTCAACCAGCGTTGCCGCCGTCAGACCTGCGCGTCGCGCTCCTGCGCCTTCAGGGCGCGCTCCACTGACGCGAGGTTCTCCGACACAAGACGTCGCAGGGCCGCAGGCTCCTGGTTGGCATCCAGCCACGCGCGGGTCGCCTCGGCCAAACGAGAGTCGACCAGCGGGAACGGGTACATGCCCTCCACGAGGTATTCGGCGATCTTGTAGGTGCGGGATGCCCACACCGACTGCAGCGAGTCGAAGTACCTGGAGACGTACGGCTCGAGCAGCGAGGTGTCGTGTACGCGCTGGAAGCCGACGCCGGTCATTCTGACGATCGTGTTCGGCAAGTCGTCGGAGTCGAACACGCTCGACCAGGCGGCCGCCTTGCCCTCGGCGGTGGGAATCGCGGCGCGAGCCTGAGCCGCCGCCTGTGCGCCCGTCGCCGTGTTGTCGGCGGTGAGTGCGGCGTCGATCTCGGCCGAGCCTGCTCGTCCGCCCGTGACCAGCGAGGTGAGCAGTTCCCAGGAGAGGTCCGTGTCGGTGGTCAGGCCCTCGAGCACGATGGACCCATCGCGCAGTCCGGCTACCTTGTCCAACTGGTCAGCGGTGGAGGCCAGTACGGCGAAGAACTTCACGAACTGGAACTGAGCGTCGCTGCCGGCCTCGGCCGACGACGCCAGGTCCCAGAGCCCACTGGCCGCCTGTTGCGCGATGGACACGCGGCGCTCGGGCGCCACGTATGTGTTCACGCTCAGCACGAGCTGGTTCAGGGTGGTGCGCAGCGTCGTCGACTCCGTTTCAGAGCCGATGTTGCCCAGCACGAGCCGCACGAAGTCGCTCGCCGCGGTCTCGGCGTCGCGCGTGGCATCCCACACGGATCCCCAGACGAGGGAGCGAGCCAGTGGTGACTCGATCTTCGAGAGATGCTCGATCGCGAATGCCAGCGACTGCTCGTCGAGGCGGATCTTCGCGTAGGCGAGGTCGTCGTCGTTGATCAACACCAGGTCGGGCCGCTGCTCGCCGATGAGCTCCGCCACCTCGGTGCGCTCGCCGTCGACGTCGAGCTCCAGCCTGCGGTCGCGGACGAGCTTCTTCGTGCCGTCCGAGCTCTCGTGAAGGCTGTAGAGGCCGATGGCCAGGCGGTGCGGGCGAAGCGTCGGATAGTCGGGGTGCGCGCTCTGCAGCACTGCGAACGCTGTGATGGTGCCGCGGGCATCCGTCTGGATCTCGGGACGGAGTGTGTTCACGCCAGCGGTCTCGAGCCAGAGCTTCGACCAGGTGGTGAGATCGCGTCCGCTTGTCGCCTCGAGCTCAACGAGCAGGTCGCGCAACTCGGTGTTGGAGTGTGCGTGCTTCTTGAAGTAGTTCGAGACGCCGGCGAGGAAGTCGTCTTGCCCGACCCAGGCCACGAGCTGCTTGAGCACAGAGGCGCCCTTGGCGTATGTGATGCCGTCGAAGTTGACCTGGACGTCTTCGAGATCGTTGATGGTCGCGACGATGGGATGCGTGGATGGCAGCTGATCCTGCCGGTAGGCCCAGCTCTTCTCCATCGCAGCGAACGTCGTCCACGCCTCGCGCCACTCGGTGGCTTCTGCTGTCGCAAGCGTGGAGGCGTACTCGGCGAACGACTCGTTGAGCCAGAGATCGTTCCACCACTTCATGGTGACGAGGTCGCCGAACCACATGTGCGCAAGCTCGTGAAGGATGGTCACGACGCGGCGTTCCTTGATCGCGTCGGTCACTTTGGAGCGGAACACGTACGTCTCGGTGAACGTGATCGCGCCCGCGTTCTCCATGGCGCCGGCATTGAACTCGGGTACGAAGAGCTGGTCGTACTTGGCGAACGGGTAGGGAACGTCGAAGCGCTTCTCGTAGAAGGCGAACCCCTGGCGCGTCTTCTCGAAGATGTAGTCCGCGTCCATGTACACCGCGAGCGAGGCGCGGGCGTAGACGCCGAGCGGTATGGTGCGCCCGTCGCTGCTCGTCAACTCGGAGTGCCAGGAGGAGTACGGCCCCGCGATGAGTGCGGTGACGTACGACGAGATGACCGGGGTCTCCTCGAAGACCGTCGTCTTCAGCGGGCCTGCGTACTCGACGGATGCCACGGGGGAGTTGCTCACGACGGCCCACTTTTCCGGTGTCGTGACCGTGAATGTGAACCGTGCCTTGAGATCGGGCTGCTCGAAGACCGCGAACACGCGGCGGGAATCGGGAACCTCGAACTGCGTGTAGAGGTACACCTCGCCGTCGACCGGGTCGACGAAGCGGTGGAGGCCCTCACCCGTGTTGGTGTAGCGCGGGTGCGACACCACGGTGAGCTCGTTCTCGGCCTTGAGATTCCGCAGTTGGATGCGCACGCCGTCGTTGACCTCGGCGACGTCGAGGTGCTCCCCGTTGAGCAGGATCGACTCGACGGACTCCGTGATCGCGTCGATGAACGTGGAGGCGCCTTCCTCAGCCGCGAACTTCACCGTCGTGACGCTGAGGAAGGTCTCGTCGCCCGTCGTGAGATTGAGCGTGACGTCGTAGCTGTGGGTGTCGACGATGGCGCGTCGCTCTGCTGCCTCGATGCGCATGAGGTTCTCTCCTGGCATGGTTCTCCTGTCTCTGGCCGTCGGCGCTGGCGATGGCGGCGCATGGCATTCTGCGCAGTCCTGCGCAGCGCTGGATCGGGCCGCCATGTCGTGTACGGCGCCCGACGAACAAGCCTATCGGCGGCGCATCCGCTGCGATCCCGAGGCGCAGCCGGTTGGATGGACGCATGACCGACGTTGATTTCTGGTTCGACCCGTCGTGCCCATGGGCCTGGATGACATCGCGTTGGGTCGACGAGGTGTCACCGCACCGCGACCTGAACGTGACCTGGCACATCATGAGCCTGTACGTCCTTAATGAGGGCAAAGACGTGTCGGACTCTTACCGTGCGACGCTGCCACGCACCTTGCGATACGCACGGCTCGTGACCGCGGTGGGAGAGTTGCAGGGGCAGCAGGCGGTGAAGCCGTTGTACGACGCCCTGGGCTCGCGCATCCATCCCGGGAGGCGCAAAGACTCCGACGCCGTGATCGCCGAGGCGCTCGAGGAGGTCGGGCTGCCCGCGGACTATGCCGGGTATGCGGACTCTGACGAGTACGACGTGCAGCTTCGCGCGAGCCACGCCGACGGCATCGAGCGCGTGGGCCAGGATGTCGGCACGCCCGTCATCGCGGTGGCCGGCACGGCCTTCTTCGGCCCTGTCATCTCTCCCACGCCGCGCGGCGAGCAGGCTCTCACGCTGTGGGACGGCATCGTGGCGGCCGCCTCCTACGACGGATTCTTCGAGCTCAAACGCAGCCGCACTCGCGATCCGATCTTCGACTGATATCGCCCGGTTCGGCCGGCGCCTGACGCCGCGAACGAGTCGTAGCGCGTCCCTAGACTGGTGGCCATGCGCATCCACATCGGTACCGACCATGCCGGCCTCGAGTTCTCCCAGACGCTGCAACAGCACCTGCGAGAGACCGGCCACGAGGTGATCGACCACGGCCCTCAGGAATTCGACCCGCTCGACGACTACCCGGCGTTCTGCATCAATGCGGCGAAGGGTGTGGTGGCGGATCAGCAGGCCGGTGTGCAGGCGTTCGGCGTCGTGTTTGGCGGCTCAGGCAATGGCGAGCAGATCGCGGCGAACAAGGTACTGGGCATCCGTGCCGCTCTGGTCTGGAACGAGAGCACGGCGCTGCTTGCACGACAGCACAACGACGCCAATGTCATCGCGATCGGCGCCCGTCAGCACACGGTGGAGGAAGCGATCTCGTTCATCGACACGTTCATCGCAGAGCCGTTCTCGTTCGAGGAGCGTCACGTGCGTCGTATCGCGCAGCTCGCCGAGTTCGAAGCCACCGGCGACATTGCCGGCAAAGGCGTCGACCGGTAGGCCCGTATGCCAGAAGGACATTCCGTCCACCGCATCGCCCTGCAGTTCCGGCGCAACTTCGTCGGCGAACGCGTCGCGGTCAGTTCACCCCAAGGCCGGTTCAGCGCCGACGCCGCGCTCATCGACGGCCACATCATGACGGATGCACGTGCCATCGGAAAGCAGCTCTTCCTCGCGTTCGACAACGGCCTCTGGTTGCGTGTGCACCTCGGCCTCTATGGTGCTTGGGACTTCGCGGGCGAGATCACGGTCGACGACACGATCCGGTCGGCCCGCGGGCGCATGGGGCAGACCAACCAGCACGGCACGGTTTTCGATCCCGCGGAGCAGGCGCAGCGGGAGGACGGGCTCCGCGCCGCAACGCTGCTCGACTCACGCGGGGAGGACTCCATCGCGAGCATGGGTGCGCCGAGGCGCGCCCGCCTGCGCATGTCGGAATCCGAGAAGGAAGACGACAGCGCCTTCGCTTTTCCGCCCGAACCCGTGGGTGCAGTGCGGGCCCGATTGCTGACAGAGACCGCGGTGGCCGACCTTCGCGGTCCGACCGCGTGCCAGGTGATCGACGAGGCGCAGGTGGCGGAGGTGATTGCGGGCCTCGGTCCCGACCCCCTCGTCGACGACGGCCCTGAGGTGGAAGACCGCGTCGCAGACGTGATCACCTCGAAGCAGACGCCCGTGGGAATGCTGCTCATGGACCAGTCCGTCATGAGTGGTATCGGCAACGTCTACCGGGCCGAGATGCTCTTCCGGGCCCGGCTGAACCCGCACACGCCTGGCAAGAAGGTGCCGCGTGAGACGGCGAAAGCGCTGTGGCGCGACTGGGCGCACCTGCTCGACATCGGCGTGCGTACCGGACAGATGATGACTATGGACGACCTGACGCCCGAGGACTGGACACGTGCCATGGCCAGTCGCGAGGACCGGCACTGGGTCTACAAGCGCGAGGGCCTGCCGTGCCGGGTGTGCGGTACGCACATCGTGATGGAGGTCATGGGCGCGCGCAAGCTGTACTGGTGCCCGAATTGCCAGGCTTGAGGCTCGCCACCGATTGAGCAGCGCCGGGCTACTGGACGTGACTCCTACCGCCGGTTGAGCAGCGCCGGGCGAATCCCGACGCGTGTCGAAACCGCCCCCCACGCCGAAGAGGGCCGCAGCCTCGCGGCCGCGACCCTCTTCCCATTCCTGAAGCTACTTCGCGATGTGCGCGAACAGCAGCCAGCGGTCTTTGTCGAGTCCGCGAGCGATCTCGATCGCGATGTCCTGGCTCGTCTGGTCCAGCTCGTCGAGCTCGCGCACCGCGGTGTTCACTGCTTCCAATGCGACGTCGATCTGGCCGATGACCTCTGCGATCGACTTATCGGACTGCACGAAGCCATCGCTGAGCGGCTCGGCCTTCGTGATGGCCGCGACAGTCGCGATGCGAGCATCGATGGGCAGCCCCAGAGCGACAATGCGCTCGGCTGCGAGATCTGCCCACTCCTGGGCGTGCGTTACGAAGAGGTCGAGCAACTCGTGCACGCCGATGAAGTTGGCTCCGCGGAGGTTCCAGTGGGCCTGCTTGCCGTTCACCACGAGCGCCTCGAGCTCGATCACCACAGGCGTCAAGAACTGTGCAGTGCCCGCGGCGACGTCGGGGTTGGTGGTGGCCTTGGGGGTCGTTTCGGTGTTGCTCATGGATCGGTCGTCCCTTCGCTCGTTATCGTGTTCAACGCTACGCGGCTGGTGTCATTCCGCAAGGAAGCAAAGGCTGGGCTAAGCCCTTTCTCACGTCCCGCCCGACTTGCGCGAGAGCATCCATTCGCAAGAGTCCCGTTCAGCCCCGGGATGCGCCGATTCCGTTGACGATGAGCAGGATGTTCCCGAGGAGCGCGAGCACGCCGAGCACAATGGAGATCCACACCACGATGCGCGTGCCCGTGTACATGCCGCTGCCATATCCGCGCACTCGCACGAGCGCCCAGATGCTGAGACCGATTCCGAACAGCGAGAGCGGCTCGAGCAGCCACCACACCCATGCGGTCAGCGACAGAACGAGCCCGATAACGGCGATGATGAACGATCGCTGCTTTCGCAGCTGCTCCTCCTCCGGCGTTCGCACCTTGCCCTTGGCTGGCGCGTCCTCCGGCCACACCGCCTCTGAGGCTGCGCGCTCGCCGTACTCCGGCTGAGCGCCGCCCGCCTGTACCTTTCCGGATGCCTGCTGCGCGACGGCTGTGCGCTGTTGCGTACCTTGCGTCTTCTGTCTGTGCGTCATCAACGTGATGCGCGCCTCGCCGAGCACCTCCACTTCGGCCTTCTCTGCTTCCAGGTTGCCCGCATTGGCTCCGCCCGCGGCCTGCGCCTTCTTGGAGTAGGCGGCGAGGATCTCGGCGGCCGTCGCATCCTTCGAGACGTCGAGGATGGCAGCTGCTTCATCTGGTGTCATTCGAGGGCCTTTTCGTCGGCGGTCGGAGAGAGTCGTCTTGAGACGGGGCCATTCTCCCAAACCTTGTGGCCGTTCGTTGACGCGCACGAACGCGATGGTTGCTCTGGCGCGAACCTGCGGGTTACGCCTCGTCACGCTGCTACTGCACCACGAGGGTGTCGTCGAGCCCGATCGCCCGGTAGTCGCTCGGTTTGAGGTGGGTCGTCACGGCGTTGAAATCGCCCTGCACCATGACCGATCCGAGCGCGGGCGCCGCTATCGAGTTGTTCTGACCGGTCACCTGGACCGAGCCGATCGAGTCGGCCATGATCGAGATGCCGTTCCCCTTGAGCACGGCGGAGCCGATCCTGTCGTTCACGGTGACGGAATCGGACTGCCCGTTCACGCTGAGTGCCAATGCCCGTTGCAGGCGCACCGTCATGCCGTCGCCATGAACGACGACGGAACTGCACGCTCCCTCGATGATGAACGCGACGGAATCCCCATCTAGCTCGATGGATGCGCCGTGCACGCACGTGTGCGTACCCCCGGTCGAGTAGTGGGCCGGGTCATGCACCGGCGCTGCAACAGCCGTGCAGCCGGCCAGTCCGAGCGCGAGGATCCCCGCGACGATGACGGACACGGCGCGGAATGTTGCTGGCTGGCGCGTCGGCATCCGCCCATCCTGACAGATCGATGGAACGCGGCGTCCAGGGTTGATTTCCTGGCCTGCATGCCCATCCGGGTCAGCCGTATGGCTTACGGAGGGGATGACGGGAATCGTCCCCACCGCCCCTCCACGCACCGCTTCGCGGCGCGCGGAGCCTCCGGCGGCGTGGGCCTACCCGAGGGTTCGATTCGCTGCACGCGCGGATGGTCCTGCCACCGCTCGAAAGCGGCGTCAGGACCATGGAGAGGGGATGACGGGAATCGAACCCGCACCATCAGTTTGGAAGACTGAGGCTCTACCATTGAGCTACATCCCCGAGGCGCTACGTGCACCGCTGTGAAAGTGTAGTGCATGCCGACTGGGGGTCTGGAATCAGCGGCAACGGGCATCCTTTATTCTTCGCTAGACTGTGCGAGGTCATTTCGGCTTGCTGAACGCCCTGGCGCGTGCCCGGCCGGTCGCACGTAAGGGTCCACCATGATCCGGGGCGTAGCTCAGCTTGGTAGAGCGCCCGCTTTGGGAGCGGGAGGCCGCAGGTTCGAATCCTGTCGCCCCGACAAGGTCGACTCTGACCGAACCACCTTCGAACACAGGAGATCTCCCACGTGAAGACCACGGTCGAGAAGCTGAGCCCCACGCGCGCGAAGCTCACCATCGCTGTCACCCCTGACGAGTTGCAGCCCAGCATCAAGCACGCTTACGAGCACATCGCGCAAGAGGTGAACATCCCGGGCTTCCGCAAGGGCAAGGTGCCGCCGCCCATCATCGATCAGCGAGTCGGCAAGGCTGCCGTGCTCGAGCACGCCGTCAACGAGGGCATCGAGGGCTTCTACCGCACCGCAGTGGAGGAGAACGACGTCAAGCCGGTCGGACGCCCCGAGGCCGACATCACCGAGTGGCCAAGCGACAAGGACTACTCGGGCGACCTCGTCGTCGCCATCGAGGTCGACGTTCGCCCCGAGATCACGCTTCCCGAGTACAACGGCCTGGAGCTGACGGTCGACGCCGCCGAGGTGACCGACGAAGACGTCGACGCCGAGCTGGAACGCCTGCGCAGCCGTTTCGGCACGCTCGTCACCGTGGACCGCCCGGCCAAGAAGGGCGACTTCGCTCAGCTCGACCTGGTTGCCACGATCGGCGACGAACAGGTCGACACGGCAGCCAACGTGTCGTACGAGATCGGCACGGGCGAACTGGTCGAGGGCATCGACGAGGCGCTCGACTCGCTCTCCGCAGGTGAGACCACGACGTTCACGTCCAAGCTGCTCGGCGGCGACCACGAGGGCGAGGACGCCGAGATCACCGTCACGCTGAACGCGGTCAAGGAGCGTGAGCTCCCGGATGCCGACGACGACTTCGCGCAGATCGCGAGCGAGTTCGACACCATCGACGAGCTCCGCGAGAGCCTGCGAGGCGAGGCCGCCCGCGGCAAGACCTTTGCGCAGGGCAACGAGGCGCGGACGCTCCTGGTCGACCGCTTGCTCGAACTCACCGAGATCCCGGTTCCCGAGGCTCTGGTCGAAGACGAGGTGCACCGTCACCTCGAGTCGGAGAACCGCCTGGAAGACGACGAGCACCGCGCCGAGGTGAAGGAGGCCAGCGAGAAGGCCTTCCGCACCCAGGTGCTGCTCGACGAGATCGCACAGAAGGAGAACGTGCAGGTCACCCAGGACGAGCTGAGCAACTACCTCGTTCAGGCCGCCGGCCAGTACGGCATGGACCCGAACGAGTTCGTGCAGGTCCTGGGGGAGAACGGCCAGCTGCAGCAGATGTTCGGCGAGGTCGCCCGCAACAAGACCATCGCCGTGCTGCTCGGACGCGCGTCCGTGAAAGACAGCAAGGGCAACCCTGTCGACCTCTCGGAGTTCGCCGCAGTCGACGAGAACGCAGACGAGGCGGACGCTGACGAGGCGGACGCTGGCGAGGCTGAGCCCGCGACCGAAGAGGCGCCAGCGGGCGACGAGAAGCCGAAGAAGAAGTCGAGCAAGAGCAAGGCGTAGTCGCCGAGCCTGTGCTTGCAAAAAGGGGGACGGATGCCGCGCGGCATCCGTCCCCTTTTCTATAGGCGCGTTCGATAGGCGCTGTCGTGTCGCGTGACTTCGGCGCGCGACACACCGGCGGAATGACAAGAAGGGAGGGTCGAATGACCGACTGGGACGAGCAGTTCGCCGTGATCTGGGCCGATGAGGAGCTCACAGATGACGAGCGCGTCGAGCGCATCGATTCGCTCGCCTTCGCGTGGGGCGACAACGCCGTCGTGTTGTTCCACCGGGCCGGCGCGCGGGATGCCGCGGGGCGCGAAGAAGAGGCCGAACCCCTGTATCGCCGTGCCCTCGCCCTCGGGCTCGACGACGAACACCGGGTGCAGGCCGTTGTGCAGCTTGCAAGCACACTGCGCAACCTGGGATCCGTCGACGAGGCGCTCGAGATGCTGGCCGACGAGTACGCCAACCACCAGGCATCCTCTTACCGCGACGAGGTAGCGGCGTTCTACGCGCTTGCTCTCGCGACGGGCGGGAATGCGCAGCGCGCGACATCCGTCGCCCTCACGGCCCTTGCACCTCACCTTTCGCGATACACGAGATCTGTGACGGCGTACGCGGCCGAGCTCTCGGCCTGACGGCAGCGTCTTCGCCCTCGCCTCTGCCGAGGGCGAACATGGCCTTGCCCTCGCGACCGCTTCGATAGATTCGAGAGCACGTACGAAAAGGAGCACGTTCATGGCCGAACCGACACTGCAACCCAGTGTTTTTGACCGACTGCTGAAGGACCGCATCATCTGGCTCGGCTCGGAGGTGCGCGACGACAACGCCAACGAGATCGCTGCGAAGCTGCTGCTCCTGGCGGCGGAAGACCCGAAGCGCGACATCTACCTGTACATCAACTCGCCGGGTGGCTCGATCACCGCGGGCATGGCGATCTACGACACCATGCAGTTCGTTCCCAACGACATCGTCACCGTCGGAATCGGCATGGCGGCGTCCATGGGGCAGCTGCTGCTCACGGCGGGCACCAAGGGCAAGCGTTACATCACACCGAACGCGCGTGTGCTGCTGCACCAGCCGCACGGTGGATTCGGCGGAACGGCCAGCGATATTCAGACTCAGGCGCAGCTCATCCTCGACATGAAGAAGCGTCTGGCGGAGATCACAGCGGCCCAGACCGGGAAGACCGTCGAGCAGATCAACGCAGACGGCGACCGCGACCGCTGGTTCAACGCCCAGGAAGCGCTGGAGTACGGCTTCGTCGATCACATCCGCGAGTCGGCGACCGACGTCGTCGGCGGCGGCGGAACCCAGGAGTAGGCGAGAGAGCGAAGGACACGAATCAGATGGAAACCCCGAACTTCTCCGGACTCGCCGGCGGCCAGCGCGTCGCCATGCCAGGCGCCCGCTACATCCTGCCGAGCTTCGAGGAGCGCACGGCCTACGGCTACAAGCGCCAGGATCCCTACGCGAAGCTCTTCGAGGACCGCATCATCTTCCTCGGTGTGCAGGTCGACGACGCATCGGCCGACGACATCATGGCCCAGCTCCTCGTGCTGGAGAGCCAGGACCCCGACCGCGACATCGTGATGTACATCAACTCGCCTGGTGGGTCGTTCACGGCCATGACGGCGATCTACGACACGATGCAGTACATCCGTCCGCAGATCCAGACGGTAGTGCTTGGTCAGGCTGCATCCGCGGCCGCTGTGCTGACCGCGGCGGGCACGCCGGGCAAGAGGCTCGCGCTGCCCAACGCGCGCATCCTCATCCACCAGCCCGCGGTCGGCGAGGCCGGCCAGGGACAGGCGTCCGACATCGAGATCCAGGCCAACGAGATCATGCGCATGCGCACGTGGCTCGAAGAGACGCTCGCGAGGCACACCGGCAAGGAGGTCTCGCAGGTCAACAAAGACATCGACCGCGACAAGATCCTGTCCGCCGAGGAGGCACGCGAATACGGCCTCATCGACCAGGTTCTGACCAGCCGCAAGAACCTGCCGGCGCTCAGCGCCAAGTAGGCGAATCAGCACAAGAAGGCGGCGGGGAACACCCAGTTCTCCGCCGCTTTCCTCACCCGGCACGAGATTGCCACACCGACTTCAGACCTACCGGTCAATGTCCGCACCACAGGTTAGGCTCGTAAGAAGCAGCCCACTCGGGAGGTTCCATGGCTCGCATCGGAGAAAGCGCCGACCTGCTCAAGTGTTCATTCTGTGGAAAGAGCCAAAAGCAGGTTCAGCAGCTCATCGCGGGCCCGGGCGTGTACATCTGCGACGAGTGCGTCGAGCTGTGCAACGAGATCATCGAAGAGCGGATGGCTGAGTCCGGCGAAGAGAACGCCGGGCAGTTCGACCTTCCGAAGCCGAAGGAGATCTTCGCCTTCCTCGAGGAGTACGTGATCGGCCAGGAGCCGGCGAAGAAGGCGTTGTCGGTAGCGGTGTACAACCACTACAAGCGCGTGCGTGCCCGCACCACGCTCGGCCCGGCCGAGGCGGTGGGCGACGACATAGAGATAGCCAAGTCGAACATCCTGCTCATCGGTCCGACTGGCTGCGGTAAGACCTATCTCGCGCAGACACTCGCGAAGCGGCTCAACGTGCCGTTCGCGTTCGCCGACGCAACGGCGCTGACCGAGGCGGGATACGTCGGGGAGGATGTCGAGAACATCCTGCTCAAGCTCATCCAGGCGGCCGACTACGACGTCAAGCGCGCAGAGACCGGAATCATCTACATCGACGAGGTCGACAAGATCGCCCGCAAGGCGGAGAACCCTTCCATCACGAGGGATGTCTCCGGCGAGGGCGTGCAGCAGGCGCTGCTGAAGATCCTGGAGGGCACCGTCGCATCGGTTCCTCCGCAGGGCGGGCGCAAGCATCCGCACCAGGAATTCATCCAGATCGACACCACGAATGTGTTGTTTATCGTCGCGGGGGCGTTCGCCGGACTGGAAGACATCATCTCGTCCCGTGCAGGCAAGAAGGGCATCGGTTTCGGTGCTCCGTTGCACAGCAAGGGCGACGACGTGAACCTGTTCAGCGAGGTTCTGCCGGAAGACCTGCACAAGTTCGGGCTGATCCCCGAATTCATCGGCCGGCTTCCCGTCGTGACCACTGTCACGCAACTCGACAGGGAAGCCCTCATCCAGATCCTCACCGAGCCGAAGAACGCGCTCGTGAAGCAATACCAGCGCATGTTCGAGATCGACGGCGTCGAGCTCGAGTTCGACTCCGCAGCGCTCGATGCCATCGCCGACCTGGCAGTTCTTCGCCAGACGGGAGCACGGGGGCTGAGGGCCATCCTCGAAGAGGTTCTCGGGCCCATCATGTTCGAGGTCCCTTCGAGCGAAGAGGTAGCCAGGGTCGTCGTCACGCGCGAAGCCGTGCTCGACAACGCGGCCCCGACCATCGTGCCGCACCGTCGCACCCGCCGCGAAGAGAAGTCCGCCTGATCACCGAGGCCTGAGGGCTTCGGTCAGCAGTCGGTGCTGCCGAAGCAGCATCGTCCGCGCGGCATCGCCTGCCCTTGGCGGCCGCCGGGTGAGAACCGTCCATGGCTACCGGCGCCGGGCGAGCGTAGCATCGCGATTGACAGCAGATCGCGTAGCGGAAGGTTCCCCATGGACACGAAGATGACCGCAGAGATGATGCAGAACATGTCGATGGACGCCATCGGGATGCCTGCAATGGACACCATGACGATGCAGGAGTGTATCGAAGCGTGTTCCGCGTGTGAGCAGGCATGCACGATGTGCGCCGACAACGCCATGGCCGACGGCATGATCAAGTGCGCGTCGATGTGCATGGACTGCGCGGATGTCTGCAACACCATGATGCGCATGATGATGCGTCCTGCAGGCTTCGACATGGCTGCCATGGAGGCGATGCTGAAGGCGTGCATGGCCATGTGCTCGGCATGCTCTGACGAGTGCGGAAATCACTCCGAGATGAGCGAGACCTGCCACATGTGCGCGATGGCATGCGACGAGTGCATGAAGGCGTGCCAGGCGATGCTCACGATGATGAGCGACGCCCAGATGGCGTGACCTGCTCTCAGGCCGCTAACACGTTGAATCGGCGCGACCCGGCAGAAAGCACGTTGTAGACCGAGTGCACGGCGACCGGCTCGCCGGGTTTGACCACGTGGGCCAGGTCTCCGTGGTTCCAGAGCGTGACCTCGGCACCTTCCAGGGTCATGGCGTCGACCCAGCCGTCCTCGCGCACCCGCACGACCAGGGCGTCGCGCCATTGGGAGGGCGTTGCCGCGGCCAAGCGCAGTTGAAGCGCGTGCAGTCCGTGCCCCGGGCGGATGTCGACGCACATCGCACCCGACTCGCACGAGCAGAGTGCCGTGTTGCCGAGTTCGGGGAGGTGTGCCATGGGCTTCTTCCTGTGCCTTGATGGAGTCGTCGACGATCTAGACGACCCGATCACCGTACGAAATGTCGCCAGCCGCCGCACGCCACACCGTCACGTCGCGCAACATAGCCCGGATCAAGACTCGGAACCGCACATGGAACGCGTCGCGGGCCGCTCTGCCAGACGTAGGGTCGAGGCATGAGCAACGGACTCGGACCAGGCTCGATGGGACCCGTGACGATGAAGAGCGGGGGCGGCCCGACGCCCGGTCTTCCCGCCGCTCCCGAACGGGTCGGCCTCCGGCTGCGCTGGTTCTGCATCGGACTGACAACCGGAATCGTCGGCACGCTTCTCGTGGTGGTCACCTTCGCGTCGCTTGCACGGTGACGGCGCAACGCGCCGCCCGAGACAAGGTGACTCAGTCGAGACCGCGGCGGCGCAGCAGGGGCTCGATGACGGCATCCCTTCCACGGAAGTCGCGGTACGCCTCCAACGGGTCTTTCGAGCCCCCGACGCCGAGCAAACGTCGGCGGAACCGCTCACCCGCCTCGCGCGAGAGTCCACCGTTCTCCTTGAACCACTCGACGGTGTCGGCATCCAACACCTCGCTCCAAATGTAGGAGTAATAGCCCGCGTCGTACCCGCCGGAGAACGTGTGCGCGAAGTAGGTGCTCGAGTACCTCGGTGGCACCGCGGCGTCGTCGAGACCGGCGTTCGCCAGGGCGTCCGCTTCGAACACCTCCACCGACTCGACGTGTTCCCCGGCGCCGAGGCGGTGCCATGCCTGGTCGAGCATCGCCGCAGCGAGGTACTCGCTCGTCGCGAAACCCTGGTTGAATGCTTCGGACGCGCGGATGCGCTCCACCAGCTCCGCAGGCATCCGCTCGCCGGTCTCGTGGTGGCGCGCGTAGTTGTCGAGCACCTCCGGCCACAGCAACCACATCTCGTTGACCTGGCTCGGGAACTCGACGAAGTCCCGGAACACGTTCGTGCCTGCGAACTTCGGATACCTCGTTGCCCCGAACAGCCCATGGAGCGCGTGTCCGAACTCGTGGAAGAGCGTGCCCACCTCGTCGTACGTGAGCAGAGTCGGCTCTCCGTCGCCCGGCTTCGGAACGTTCAGGTTGTTCACCACGACAGGGGAGCCGCCGAGCAAAGACGTGCGCTCGCCCAGTTCGTTCATCCAGGCGCCGCCGCGCTTCGAGTCGCGAGTGTAGAGGTCGTTGATGTAGAGGCCAAGGGCGGAGCCGTCTTCGTCGAACACCTCGAACACTCGCGCGTCGGGGTGGTATGCCTGCAGGTCGGATCGCTCTTCGAAGCGGATGCCGTACAGCCGGTTCGCCGCGAAGAAGACACCATCGTGCAGTACACGCTCCGCCTCGAAGTACGGACGCATGGCAGCGGTGTCTACGTCGTACTTCTCGGCGCGCACCTTCTCTGCGAAGTACGCCCAGTCCCAGGCCTCGATGTCGAAGCCGGCCGACGCACGAAGGTCGGCCTTCTCCGCCGCGGCATTCCTGGCTGCCGCCGGGGCGAGACGGCCGAGCATGCCCGCCACGGCATCAGGAGTGCGTGCCGTCTGCGAAGCAGTGATGTAGGCGGCATGATTCTCGAAGCCCAGCAGCCGTGCACGCTCGGCGCGCAACGCAGTGATGCGAAGCACCAGCTCTCGGGTGTCGTGGTCGCCGCCGCGGATGCCTCGAGCCCGGGATGCGCGCATGATGCGCTCCCGCACGGTTCGGTCGTTCAGGCGGCCGAGGTATGGGTGACCCGTGGGAAGCACGAGGGTGATGAGGTATCCGCTGAGTCCTCGTTCGTGTGCGGCCTGCTCCGCGGCCGAGATCTCTGCAGAGGTCAGTCCGTCCAGCTGGGAGGCATCCTCGATGAGCACGGCGAGGTCGTTCGTGTCGGCGAGGAGATTCTTCTCGAACCGCGTGGAGAGGGTGGAGAGCTCGGCATTCAGCTGCTTGAGGCGCTCTTTCTCTGCGTCTTCGAGGCCCGCACCGGCCAGTGTGAACTCCTCGTGATATCGCTCGACGAGATAGCGGGACTCCGGGTCGAGCTCGTTGTCGTCGAGGTGGGCGTAGACGGCGGAGATGCGTCGATAGAGACGCGGATCCAGGCGGATCGCATCCTCGTGCGCCGCCAGCCTCGGAGCCAGCTGCTCCTCGATGGCACTGATCGCATCGCTCGAGTCGGCAGAGCTCTTGTTGAAGAACACCTGGCCGACGCGGCGCAGCACCTGCCCCGACCGTTCCAGGGGCACGAAGGTGTTCTCGAACGTCGGCTCCGCGGGATCCTCGACAATGGCGGATACCTCGGCGCGCTGCTCGGTCATGCCCTGTTCGAACGCCGGGACGTAGTGCTCGTCTTCGATCTCAGCGAAGCGCGGGAGTCCATGGGGCAGCGTGCTAGCGGTGAGGAGCGGGTTCGTCGTCATAATCCTTCAGCCTAGGCGCGCCCCTTTCTAGGCTGGGCAAATGGCATCCCACGACAACGAGCGCTACCTGCACGGGCATCACGAGAGCGTGCTGCGCTCACATTCCTGGCGCACGGCCGAGAACTCGGCCGGGTACCTGCTTCCCCACCTGAAGACGGGATTTCACGTACTCGATGTCGGCAGTGGGCCGGGCACCATCACTCTCGATCTCGCGAGGTTCGTGAGCCCTGGACCGGTGATCGGGATCGACGCGTCAGCGCAGGTGGTGGTCGATGCCAACGCGCTCGCGCGCGACAACGATCTGCACAACGTCTCATTCCAGACCGGTGATGCCTATTCGCTCGACTTTCCCGACGCCACGTTCGACGTTGTGCACGCCCATCAGGTGCTGCAGCACCTCTCGGACCCGGTCGCAGCCCTTCGGGAGTTCCGTCGCGTGCTGAAACCTGGCGGGGTGGTTGCAGCGCGCGACGTCGACTACGGGGCGACCATATGGCATCCTCAGCTTCCCGGATTGGCCGAGTGGCTGAGCGTATACGTCGAGGCCGCGCACACCAGCGGGGGAGAGCCGCACGCCGGCCGGCGGCTCAAGGCCTGGGCCATCCAGGCCGGGTTCGACGACGTGGCAGGCTCTGCCTCGGTGTGGTGCTTCACCTCGGACGCCGATCGAGAGTGGTGGGGATCGTCCTGGGCCGAACGCGTGACCGAGTCCCACTTCGCCGTTCGTGCCATCGAGGCTGGACACGCGACGGTCGCCGAGCTGCGGGAAATAGCGGATGCCTGGCGCGAGTGGTCCTCGGCGCCCGACGGCTGGTTCGCGCTCACCCACGGCGAGATCATCGCCACGGCCTGAGCGCGCCAAACACGGTCTGCGCCGCGTCACCGGTCGGCACCGGTGCCCAGTCGGCGGTCGGCTCGCAAACGAACTGGTGCAAACGAACTATTGCAAAGAACTGCTTGCAAAGAAGTGTTTGCATTGTTATCCTCGAGTCATGAGCGAAGAGCGCGACCCCAAGGCGCAGCGGGTGACGGGTGAGGCTTCCGAAGCTGCGGCGCCCCTGCGACCCGTTGACCGACACGTCGATCTCGCTGCGTTGAAGGTGATGGCGCATCCGCTGCGGGTGCGCATCCTCGACGAGCTTTCGAAGTTCGGTCCGCTGACTGCGAGCGGCCTCGCCGATCGCCTCGGGGAATCGAGCGGCGCGACCAGTTATCACCTGAGACAGCTCGCCAAGCACGACTTCGTGCTCGAGGTCGAGGGTAAGGGCAGCGCGCGAGAGCGCTGGTGGCGGCGTGCACCCGTCGGCCTTTCGATGGATCCGACCGAACTCGGCGACACCGCTGCGGGACGCGAGGCCTACGACCTCGTGAACCGGGAGTTCCGAAGGAACCAGGAGAACGCTCTCAACGAATTCATGGTGCGGGGGAGCGACGCACTGTCGGAGGCCTGGCTGCAATCGAGCACGATCTCTACGGCGAATCTACGGATGACGGTCGAGGAGCTCGCCGAACTGTCGAAACGGGTGTTCACGGCACTCGACGACGCCATCCTCACGTTCCGCGACAGGGAGACACCGGCGGGCGCACGCCCGGTGCAAGTGCAGTTCAATGCGTTCCCGATCATCGGGGGAGTGGAGCAGGAATCATGAGCACCATCGGTGCAGTCGGTGCACGGGGCTTCGGCGTGGAGCGTGCCGTGATCAGAATCGGCCGTGCGCTCGTGTCATGGGGAGAGCGGCGGGAGCAGGTGGAGGACGAACGACGTGGGCTCTACCTGCGTCAGGCCGAGGCGCAGAACGCCGCGGCGACTCGTGCGGCTTCCGTTCGAACGGGTCTGCTCCCGTAGCGCCCTGCGTCGGCACCCGGCGCGGAACAGGACTAGGCCTGCGCCTCCTCCGACTCCCCGGGCTGCGATACGGTCGCGGTGTCTTCTTCCGGGTGGTAGCTGATCAGGGTGCCGTCGTCGAGTTCGACGAAAGGCTTGCCCTCCAGCCAGGTCAACGTCCAACGCCAGGTCGAGGCATCGACGTCGACTGCCTCGAGCTCGTCCTCGACCGCCTTGACGGCCGATACTACGACGGCGGGGAGCCGCTCAGGCGCCTTGCCGCCGACCGGCCAGCGTGTGCCCAGCTGCATCGTCAGGCCTCCTGCGAACGCAGCCGGTACACGGTCACCTCTGACGCGTCGGCGATCTCGTCGTACAGCTCACGTGCGTCGGAGTCGGTGGAGTCGAAGACCCACTCGACGATGCGGATGCCGGAAGCGGCGCCCTGCGCGGCGACCGCTTCGATCAGGGCGCGCCCGTATCCCTGCTCCCTGTGCTCCTGTAGCACGAAGAGGTCGTCGATGTGCAATGCGTGGACGCCCTCAAGGGGGCGGGGCACGTCGTGGTAGTGAACGAGACCGACGAGTGCGCCGTCGTCGCCCACCGCTACCAGCCCGCGCTCCGTGTGCGAGGCATCCGTCAGCCAGCTCCACACCAGGAGCGCACCCTGGTCGTCCAGCTCCCGGTCGAAGAGCGCCGCGTAATCCTCATACAGTCCGAGCCAGGAGAAGAAATCGCCTTCTGCCGGTTCGCGGATCGTGATTCCCATCGGTCCCCCTCTGCACCACTCCGTTGTAGAGAGCGCACTGTGTTGTACAACCTATTGTCCGGCGGCCCTTACGGCTACATCTGCTACGCCGCGGATTCATCGCCGAGTTCGACCTCGACCGTCAGTTCGTCGCCCACCTGGAACTCCAGCTCGACCACCCGGCCGACTGCACGGATGTCGGCGGCCGCCTGCTCGATGGCCCTCAGCTCGTGCTCGGGAGCGCTCACCACGGCCCGGCGCACCGGAGCCTTCTGCGACGCCTTGGCGGAGGTCTTGGCCCTGCGGATGCCGGTCAGCACGCCAGAGGTCGCCGTCAGGACGAGCGGAACCGCGTCACCCGCAGCGGTACGCACCTCCTCGGCGTCGGGCCACGCCGCCAGGTGCACCGACCCCTGCTGGAACCACGACCAGGACTCCTCCGTGGCGAAGGGGATGAACGGCGCGAACAGACGCAGCAACGTCGTCAGCGCGATGCGCAGTGCGGCGGCAGCAGAACCGGCTCCGGTGCCCTCGCCATACGCGCGTTCCTTCACGAGTTCCAGGTAGTCGTCGCAGAACGCCCAGAAGAACGATTCCGTCACTTCGAGCGCCCGAGCGTGGTCATACGTGTCGAGCGCCTTGGTCGCCTCGGCGACCACCTCGGCCAGCCCGGCGAGCATGCTGCGGTCGAGGGGCTCGGTCACCGCCGAGCTTCCGGCGGGGAAGCCCAGGATGAACTTGGCGGCGTTGAGCACCTTGATCGCCAGGCGGCGCCCGATCTTGATCTGAGTGGGATTCTGCGGGTCGAAGGCGGCGTCCGTACCGAGGCGGCTGGATGCGGCCCAGTAGCGCACGGCGTCCGAACCGTGCTGCTCGAGGATGTCGGCGGGCGTCACGACGTTGCCCTTCGACTTGGACATCTTCTTGCGATCCGGATCGACGATGAAGCCCGAGATGGCAGCGTGCGCCCATGGCGACACGCCTTGCTCGAGTTGAGCGCGCAGAAGCGTCGAGAACAGCCAGGTGCGGATGATGTCCTGACCCTGCGGACGCAGGTCGAACGGGAACACTGCGTCGAACAGTCCAGAATCCCGTTCCCAGCCTCCGGCGATCTGCGGAGTGAGGGATGACGTCGCCCACGTGTCGAGGATGTCGACCTCACCGACGAATCCGCCCGGCTTGCCTCGTTGAGACTCGTCGTAGCCGGGTGCGGTATCGGTGGTCGGGTCGACCGGAAGCTGCTCCCGCGTCGGCAGGATGGGGCGGTCGAAGACGGTCTCGCCGTCGTCCCCGACGGGGTACCACACGGGGATGGGCACGCCGAAGAACCGCTGGCGTGACACGAGCCAGTCGCCCGAGAGCCCGCCCACCCAGTTCTCGTAACGCACCCGCATGAACTCCGGATGCCAGTCGATCTCGCGCCCGAGCTCGATCAGGCGCGAGGAGAGCTTCTCGTCACGCGCACCGTTGGAGATGTACCACTGCCTGGTCGAGACGATTTCGAGCGGGCGATCGCCCTTCTCGTAGAACTTGACGGGGTGGGTGATGGGCTTGGGGTCTTCGAGCAGGTCGCCGGATGCCTTGAGCAGCTCGACCATCGCCTGCTTCGCGGAGAAGACGGTCTTGCCCGCGAGCTGTGCGTAGGCATCCTTTCCCTCCTGCGTCGCGATTGCTTCCGGCGGTTCGGGCAGGATGCGGCCGTCGAAGCCGATGACCGCGCGAGTGGGCAGATCGAGTTCGCGCCACCACGTGACATCGGTGATGTCTCCGAACGTGCACACCATGGCGATGCCGGTGCCCTTGTCCGGCTCGGCCAGGTGGTGCGCCAGCACCGGCACCTCGACGCCGAATACCGGAGTGCGTACGGTCTTGCCGAACAACGGCTTGTACCGTTCGTCGCTGGGGTGTGCCACGAGGGCGACGCAGGCGGGGATCAGCTCGGGACGGGTCGTGGCTATGACGACGGGGCCGGCTTCGCCGTGGAACGACACGGTGTGGAACGCACCAGGCTGCTCCCGGTCCTCCAGTTCGGCCTGCGCGACGGCGCTGCGGAACGTGACGTCCCACAGGGTGGGTGCCATGGCCTGGTACGCCTCGCCGCGCTCGATATTGCGCAGGAAGGCGAGCTGGGAGACGAAGAGTGACTCGTCGCCGATGGTGCGGTACGTCTGGCGCCAGTCGACGGACAGGCCGAGGCCTCGCCACAACGCTTCGAACTGCTTCTCGTCTTCAACCGTCAGCTTCGCGCAGAGCTCGATGAAGTTGCGGCGTGAGATGGGCTTCTGGTCGGCGGCGCGAGAGCTCTTGTTGTCGCCGCCCTCGTAAGGGGGCACGAAGTCCGGGTCGTATGGAAGCGACGGGTCGCAGCGCACCCCGTAGTAGTTCTGCACACGGCGCTCGGTGGGCAGGCCGTTGTCGTCCCACCCCATCGGATAGAACACGTGCTTGCCCCGCATGCGCTGGTAGCGTGCGGCGATATCGGTGTGGGTGTAGCTGAAAACGTGTCCGATGTGCAGCGAACCCGATGCCGTGGGAGGTGGCGTGTCCACCGAATAGATGGCGGTTCTGCCTGCTGCCAGCGCGGCATCCCTGTCGAAGTGGTAGGTGGCGGCCGCTCGCCATTTCTCGTCCCATGCACGCTCGAGACCCTCGAGCGCCGGCTTGTCTGGGATGGCTCCGAACGCTCCGGTTGCGGATGCTTGGGGCTTGGCAGCGTCGGTCATGGCGGGTCTCCGTGGTCGCTATGTGCGGCACCGCGTCAACTGGTGCCTGAGTGTGGGATTCCCGCCATTCTACCGGAGGACGATGCTCACTCTGCGGTGGCGAGAGACTCCTCGGACTCGAGCACGTCCTTCGTGTCGACGACGTCTTCACGGCGCCGGCGCGCAATGGACACCGCGGCGATCGCAGCCACCAGGGTGATGGCCGAAAGCAGGCCGAGCACGATTCCCGGATGCCACCACGCGTTGTGCGTCGCGGCGCCCAGCGACTCGGTCACGAGCGGGATGAGACCCGACAGTGCTGCAGCCACCGCATAGGCGATCGAGAGCGCGCTGTAGCGGATGGACTGGCCGAAGATGTCCGCCATCAGCCCACCCAGTCCTGCCCAGCTGAGCGTGGGGAAGATGCCGCCGACGATCATGGTGCCGACGAGAATCGGGAACGTCGCGAACTGCAGGAGGAAGTACATCGGGAAGGCGATGACCAGCGTCGTCACCGCGCCGATCAGCACAACGCGAGCCGAGCCGATGCGCGTGGCGAGAAGCCCGAACAGCGGAATCGTCACGAGCTGGAGCAGGCTCCCGATCGTCGTCGCGACGAAGAGCTGGGTGTAGTCGAAGTGCAGAGCCGACACGCCGTAGCTGATGGTGTACGTGTTCATCAGCGAGTACGAGCCGATGCCCAGAAGGGCAGCGCCGACGGCGACCACGAGAGCGACCGGCTGCCTGCGGAACACGTCGAACACGGGCATCCTCGTGCGGCGGTTCTTCTCGACCAGGTGCGAGAAGACCGGTGTCTCGTCGATGGAGAGTCGCAGGTAGAGCGAGACCGCGAGCAGGGGGAGCGCGAGCAGGAACGGGATGCGCCAACCCCACGACGCGAGAGCCGCGGCTGACATGTTGAAGCTGAGTACGAGGAACAGGACTGCGGTGACGATCGTGCCGATCGGAGAGCCCAGCTGCGGCAGGGCGGCGTAGAAGCCGCGGCGTTTCTCGGTCGAGTGTTCGACGCCGACGAGGATCGATCCGCCCCACTCGCCGCCGAGCGAGATGCCCTGGATGACGCGCAGCAGCACGAGCAGCACCGGCGCCGCAACGCCGATCGTCGCGTATCCGGGCAGCACGCCGATCAGGGCCGTGGAGACGCCCATGATGCCGATGGTCCAGATGAGCGTTGTGCGGCGGCCCAGGCGGTCACCCAGGTGGCCGAAGATGATCGCTCCGATCGGACGCACGAAGTAGGAGGTGGCGAGCGTGAGGAACGCGGCCAGGGTGCCCACGACGCGGTCCTGCTCGGGGAAGAACACCGAGGCGCTGAATAACGCGCTGAAATAGCTGAAGACATAGAAGTCGTACGACTCGAGCGAGGTGCCGACGACGGAGGCGAGGGTCACCCGCCAGGCGTTGCGGTCGGCGTTGCGTGCGGCGATGGCTGTGGAATCGGTCACGGGCTCCAAGTGTGGTGCCTGGAAACGGGGCCGTGGCGATTGTTTCCTCCAGCGTCCGAGCCCCCGAGTTGTGTCCGATCTCTCAGCGGGCTCGGGCTCAGCCCGCTATGTCGAGCCAGGTGAGCACGGCGAGCACTCTCCGGTGGTCGGCCCCGGAGTCCTCGAGGCCAAGCTTGGCGAAGATTGCAGTCACGTTCTTCTCCACGGCGCCAACCCCCACGTGCAGGCGTTCGGCGATGGCCGCGTTCGTGCGACCCTCGGCCATGAGCTGGAGCGTCTCGCGTTCGCGGGGGGTCAAAGCGCTCAATGGGTCTGTGCGGCGGCCCACGAGTTGGGCGACGACCTCCGGGTCCAGCACCGTTCCACCTGCAGCCACCCGCGTCACGGCATCCGCCAACTCGTCGAGACTGGCGACCCGGTCCTTCAGCAGGTAGCCCATGCCTCCGGCACCGCCGCCGAGCAGTTCTCGCGCGTACGTGGTTTCGACGTACTGGCTGAGCAGCAGCACTCCGCAGGAAGGATGCCTACCGTGCAGCTCGAGCGCGGCACGAACGCCCTCGTCGCGGAACGTCGGCGGCATTCGCACGTCGAGGATTGCGACATCGAAGCCCGTTGTGGCCGCGGCGGCGAGGAGAGACTCGGCGTCGCCGAACGCTCCGACCGTTTCGAACCCGGCCTCCTCGAGCACCCGGACAAGTCCCTCTCTGAGAAGCACCGAATCGTCGGCCAACAGCACGCGAAGAGGCCCGGTCACGCTCTCACGATAACGGCACGCAGATCCTCGCCGTCGTTCCGGACGCGCCAGACGTGAACTGCGTCGTGCCACGCATCGCGGTGATGCGTTCCCTGATTCCCGCGAGCCCGTGCCCGGCCGTCTCACTCGCCCCGCCGTTGCCGTCGTCTTCGACGGTGAGCACGAGTTGGTCGCCGTCGGCGGTCAGCTCGAGCCGAGCGGAGGTCGCATTCGCGTGCTTGCCCACGTTCGTCAGCAGCTCGGCCGCCACGAAGTAGAGGTTGCGTTCAACCTCTGACGGAATCGCTCGCTTCGACAGCCGGTTGACCACGGTCACCGGAACGACGCTGCGCGAGGCGAGGGAGTCGAGCGCGGCGGCCAGTCCTCGGTCCTGCAGGATGGGAGGGGCGAATCCGCGCGACAGGGCGCGAAGCTCGTCAAGAGCGTCTTGGGCGCGGAGCCCGGCTTCGCCGAGCAGCCGGTTGGTCGCGTCCGGGTCGTCGTGCAGTCGTCGCTGGGCCGCAGCGATGTCCATGCGCAGCCTGATGAGCTGCTGCTGCGGCCCGTCGTGGATGTCTCGTTCGAGTCGTCGGAGCTCGCGATCCTCCGCGGCCACGGCGGCCGCGCGGGACAGGGACAACTCATCGACCTCGCGTCGAAGCCGATCGGTCTGCCATGACCCGAGGAATCCCCTGGCGACAACCCAGTGCACGCTCACCAGGCCGCGCGTGACGAACGGGAGCGTGAACAGGAAGACGATGCCGGTCACGCCGTACAGCACGGCGTCGCCGAGGATAGGGTCGAACGTCGGGTTGGAGTGCGTGGCCCATTCCCACACGACCCGCGAGGTCCACACGGTCTGGCCGTCCCGGGGGATGAACGGGGCCCAGATCCAGTACGTGACACCTCCGAACGCCGTCGACACCCACGCGATGAGGATGCCCCAGGTCACCGTGGCCAACCCGATCTGCACCAGCATGGCGTCGAGCAGATACAGCCAGTAGTGGCCGTTGGCGAACGGCCCGAACACCCGGCCGAGATAGCCGGTCCCCACCTTTCTGTTCCACGCCGGTCTTGGGATTCTGGGCTGCCCCGCAGCCTCCAGCAGGGCGAGCGTCACGTTCCCGTAGGCACGGGCCATGTACAGGGCGGCGAGCACGAGGAAGAACCCGGCTATGAGCACGAGCATCCCCACGCCCGTGAAGAAGACGGGCCACAGCACTGCGGTACCGAGCACCGCGAGCGGGAACGCGACGAACAACACTCCCGCCTCGGCGGGAACGCGGCGCCAGAGGCGACCGTAGAAGGCCCAGAACCCGCCTGCGCGTCGGGGCGTGCCGGATGCCCGGGCCATGCCAGACGTGCTCGCGCTCATACCCACAGTCTGGTCGGCCGATTCAGTGCTCACTGTCATGCCTCGAGCCTCGCTGCGGCGCACGGGGTATTCCATCCGGCCGGTTCCCCAAGCTGGCGGTGGGTTATCCCCACCCGACCGGGGCGGCTCCGCCTATAGAATGGGCGCAACGACAACGATCCGGCCATCACCGGGGAGTCTCCGGAAGAACGGAGCGTCGCTCTCGTTCAGGCGAGGTGCGGAGCACTCAGTAGAACCGGGCGGGCGGGCCCGTCACAGCCTGTCAGAATGAGCGGTCGCGCCTCGCCGATGGATGCCGGGGCACGGCAAACGGGGTGGTACCGCGTTTCCGGCGTTGGGTCGTCAAAGACCCGGCTGGTGGCGTCCTCGAGCAGAAGTCCGCAGCTGCCCAGGAGAAACATGCCGTACCCCAAGTCCGATGACTCCCGCCCCTCGGGCGGCTTGCCGTCTACACACGACGCGGCAGCGGCTGAAGCACAGCGCGTTACGCCCTCTCCACGCTTCCCTCAGATCGAGGAGGAGGTTCTCGCGTTCTGGAAGGACGACGACACCTTCCGGGCGTCGGTCGAGGCACGCGAGGGCGCCCAGGAATGGGTGTTCTACGACGGGCCGCCTTTTGCGAACGGCCTTCCGCACTACGGACACCTGCTCACCGGCTATGCGAAGGATGTCTTCCCGCGTTTCCAGACGATGCGCGGCAAGCAGGTGCACCGCAGGTTCGGCTGGGACACCCACGGACTGCCCGCCGAGCTGGAGGCCGAGCGCCAACTCGGCATCACGGACAAAAGCCAGATCGAGCAGATGGGCATCGCCGCGTTCAATGAGGCGGCGCGGGCATCCGTGCTCAAGTACACACGCGAATGGCGTGAGTACGTCACCCGGCAGGCGCGTTGGGTCGACTTCGACAACGACTACAAGACGCTCGACGTGACGTTCATGGAGTCCGTGATCTGGGCGTTCAAGCAGCTGCACGAGAAGGGCCTCGCGTACGAGGGCTATCGAGTGCTGCCCTACTGCTGGCGCGACCAGACGCCACTGTCGAACCATGAGCTGCGCATGGACGATGACGTCTACAAGCCGCGGCAGGACCAGACCGTCACCGTGACATTCCCGCTCGTGGGCGAGAAGGCCGAATCGATGGGTCTCACGGCCGTGCGCGCGCTCGCCTGGACCACCACACCGTGGACCCTTCCCACCAACGCGGCGTTGGCCGTCGGCCCGGCGATCGTGTACGCCGTGGTGCCCGCCGGCCCGAACGGAACGCCGGACGCCGAGGTGGCGAGGGAGGACCTCGGATCGCCAGGAGCGGGCGGCGAGGTACTCGGCGCCGAGTACCTCCTCGCGCTCGACCTGGTCGGCTCGTACGCCAAGGATCTCGGGTACGAGTCCGCTGAGGATGCCCGCGCGGCGGTTTCGCGCACGGTCATCGGCTCAGAGCTCGCCGGTGTGCGCTACGACCGCCTGTGGGACTACTACGCGGATGCCGAGAAGTACGGAACGCAGAACGCCTGGCAGATCCTCGTCGACGACTACGTCTCGACCGAGGAGGGCACCGGGATCGTGCACCAGGCTCCCGCCTATGGTGAGGACGACCAGCGTGTGTGTGCCGCCGCGGGCATCCCTGTCGTCATCTCCGTCGACGAAGGCGGCCGGTTCCTGCCGGAGGTCTCGGATGTGGCTGGGCTGCAGGTCTTCGAGGCCAACAAGCCGCTCACGCAGGCGCTGAAGGCGATGGGGCGACTGCTGCGGCAGGCATCCTACGAGCACAGCTACCCGCACTGCTGGCGGTGCCGCAACCCGCTGATCTACAAGGCCGTGTCGAGCTGGTTCGTGCGCGTTCCCGAGTTCCGTGACCGCATGGTGGAGCTGAACCAGCAGATCGACTGGGTGCCAGACAACGTCAAGGACGGGCAGTTCGGCAAGTGGATCGCGGGTGCGCGGGACTGGTCGATCAGTCGCAACCGCTACTTCGGCTCGCCCATCCCGGTGTGGAAGAGCGACGACGCCGCGTATCCCCGCGTGGACGTGTACGGCTCGCTGGAGGAACTCGAGCGCGACTTCGGGCGCCTTCCCGTGAACGCGGACGGCGAACCCGACCTGCACCGTCCCTACATCGACGAACTCACTCGGCCCAACCCGGACGACCCGACCGGACGGTCGAGAATGCGCCGCATCTCGGACGTGCTCGATGTGTGGTTCGACTCCGGCTCGATGCCGTTCGCCCAGGTGCACTACCCGTTCGAGAACCGAGAGTGGTTCGACAACCACAATCCGGCCGACTTCATCGTGGAATACATCGGGCAGACGCGCGGCTGGTTCTACCTGATGCACGTACTGGGCACCGCGTTGTTCGACCGGCCCGCGTTCAAGCGCGTGGTGAGCCACGGGATCGTGCTCGGCAGCGACGGGCAGAAGATGTCGAAATCGCTGCGCAACTACCCAGACGTCGCGGAGGTGTTCGACAGAGACGGATCGGATGCCATGCGCTGGTTCCTGATGTCGTCCTCCGTGCTGCGCGGCGGCAACCTGGTGGTGACCGAGGAGGGCATCAGGCAGGGTGTGCGCGAGGCGCTGCTTCCGCTGTGGAGCACGTGGTATTTCTTCTCGCTCTACGCCAACGCATGCGGGTACGACGCCAGGTGGCGCACGGACTCGGTCGACGTTCTCGACAGATATCTTCTTGCCAAGACGAGGGAACTCGTTGACGCAGTGACGCTCGACCTCGAGAACCTCGACTCCACCCTCGCTGCGGCCAAGATCCGCGACTTCGCCGATGTGCTCACGAACTGGTACGTGCGACGCTCTCGCGACAGGTTCTGGGAGGGCGTCACACCCGATGGCGGAAATGCGGAGGCGTTCGACACGCTCTTCACCGTGCTGGAGACCGTGGCAAGGGTGGCCGCGCCGCTCCTGCCGCTCGTCACCGAGCGCATCTGGAAGGACCTCACCGGAGGTCGCAGCGTGCACCTCACCGACTGGCCGCGGGCATCCGACTATCCGCTTGACGAGCCGCTGGTCGCAGCGATGGACCGCGTGCGTCAGGTGAGTTCGGTCGCACTGTCGTTGCGCAAGGCCGCTGGCCTGCGGGTGCGTCTGCCGCTTGCCGAGCTGACCGTGGTCGCGCGCGGCGCCGAGGCGCTCGAACGGTTCGAGGGCATCCTGCGCGACGAGCTCAACGTGAAGAGGGTGCGGTTCGTCGAGCTGACCGCCGAGAGTCCGTCCGAGTACGGCGTGAGCAAACGACTCACCGTGAACGCACGCGCCGCCGGCCCGCGCCTTGGCAAGAACGTGCAGCTGGCCATCCGTGCGGCTCGCGAGGGCGACTGGAGCGAGTCGGGTGGCGTCGTCGTGGCCGGCGGCATCGAGCTGCAGGAGGGCGAGTACGACCTGGTGCTCGAGGCGGCAGACGCCGACGAGACCGGACGCGCACTGGCACTACTGCCGGACGAGGGATTCGTTCTGCTCGACACGAACACCGATGAAGCGCTCGAAGCGGAGGGTCTGGCCAGGGACGCCGTTCGAGTCGTGCAGGAGAGCCGCAAGCAGGCAGGGCTCGAGGTGAGCGACCGCATCCGTCTGCGCCTCGTGCTCGATCGTGCCGGTGCCGACGCGGTGCGCGCGCACTCGGACCTCGTGAGTTCTGAGACGCTTGCAGTCGAGCTGGATGTGGATGTGGACGACGCGGTCGCCGATGCCGCGGGATCCACGCCGGTCGGTGCCGGCTCGGCACTTCTGGTGAGCCTGGAGAGGGTGCAGTGACAGACGCGATAGACGACGAGTTCCGCGAAGCAGCCGACGCGGTCTACGAGACACTCCTGACCAGGTTGGGCGAGGGGAGCCCGCGGCCAAGGCTCGCCCCGACGCGTCGCGCAGTGGAGCTCCTGGGCGACCCGCAGCGCGCGTACCCGATCATTCATGTGACGGGTACGAACGGCAAGACGTCCACGAGCCGCATCATCGAGAGCATCCTGCGTGCCTACGGGCTGCGAGTGGGTCTGTTCACCAGCCCGCACCTGCTTCGCTTCAACGAACGGTTCATGATCGATGGCGAGCCGATCACCGACGAAGCCCTTGCCCGGAACTGGGACGACATCGCGCCGTACGTTCAGATGGCTGACGCGGAACTGGCCGAGCAGGGGGAGCAACGGCTCACGTTCTTCGAGGTGATCACCGTGCTCGCGTTCGCCTGCTTCGCCGACGCGCCAGTCGACGTCGCCGTCATCGAGGTCGGCATGGGCGGCGAGTGGGACTCGACGAATGTCGGCGACGGACAGGTCGCCGTCTTCACGCCGATCTCGCTCGACCACACGGATCGGCTGGGCTCGACCATCGCCGAGATCGCGCGCACCAAGAGCGGCATCATCAAGCCGGCGGCATCCGTGGTCAGCGCCGCGCAGGTGGATGCCGCGACGCAGGAACTGCAGAGAGCCGCTGAGTTGCGCGAGGCATCCATCACTTTCCAGCCCGCGGAATTCGACGTGCAGAGCGACGCCGTCGCAGTCGGCGGGCAACTGGTCACGATCCGCGGGCGCGCGGGAACGTACAGCGACCTGTTCCTTCCGCTGTACGGCGCACACCAGGCGCAGAACGCGGCGGTGGCCGTGGCGGCCGTCGAGACGTTCCTCGGCGACGGCGTCGAACCGCTGCGCGGTCCGCTTCTGGAGGAGGCTTTCGCAACAGTCACCTCGCCGGGCAGGCTGCAGCTCATCGGCACCGAGCCGACTGTTCTCGTCGATGCGGCGCACAATCCGGCCGGGGCACTCACCCTCGCGAAGGCTCTGCCTGAGTTCTTCGACTTCAACGAAATCGCATTCGTGCTCGGCATCTTGCGCGATAAGGATGCTCACGGCATCGTCGACGCTCTCGCCCCCTTGGCCGCCCGCATCTTCGTGACCCAGTCCCATTCGGAACGCTCCACGTCGTCTGCAGAGCTGGCCGACCACGTCGAGGAGTGGACGCACGAGCACGCCGAGGCGCATGAGGATCTCTCGGAGGCGATCGAGGCGGCCCGTGAATGGGCGGAATCCGACCCGAAGCGGGCGGTCGTGGTCACCGGCTCGATCGCGCTCATCGGCGAAACACTCGCACTCGCGCAGGAACGCGACTGGAAGGCCGGCACGCAATGAGGTTCCAGGGCGGTACTTCGAGGTTCGAGCGATGAGCGAGGAAGCGCCGAGCCGTGGGGCACGTCCCCGCCGGGCAAGAACGGCGCAAGAGAGCCTCGGCGCCATCGTCCTCGGTTTCGAACTGGTCGTCGTCTTCCTCGGGGCGCTCGTGGTGTTCGGGCTTCACGCGCTCACGCCGGTTCAGGCACTGGGCGGTGGAGCCGTTCTCATCGTGCTCATGATCGTGGCGATCCCGCTCCTGCGTTTCCGAGTCGGCTACTGGCTCGGCTGGTTCGCGCAACTGGTCGTTGTCGCGTCCGGGTTCCTGGTCGGCATGCTGTTCATCGTCGGCGTGATCTTCACGGCGATCTGGGCATACGCGATGATCGCGGGCGCGCGCCTGGACCGAAGGAGTGCCGCATACCGGGCTCAGACAGACGAGTTCGACCGATCATCCGATTCCCAAAGCCCTGACCCAACTCGCAAGGAGAACGAATGACCACCATCCAAGAGACCCTGGTGCTCGTGAAGCCCGACGGCGTCGCCAGAGGACTGACCGGCGAAATACTCCGCCGCATCGAGGCGAAGGGCTACGCGCTCGTCGATATCAAGCTGGTGGAGCCCGATAGGGAGTTGCTTGCGCAGCACTACGCCGAACACCAGGGCAAGCCGTTCTACGAGCCGCTGGTGGAATTCATGGAGTCCGGGCCCATCGTCGCCATCCGCGTCGCGGGCAACCGGGTCATCGAGGGGTTCCGTTCACTCGCCGGTGCGACGGATCCGACGACCGCCGCTCCCGGCACGATCCGCGGCGATCTCGCCCGGGACTGGGGTCTGGCCGTACAGCAGAACCTCGTGCACGGCTCCGACTCGCCAGAAAGCGCTGTTCGCGAGCTCGCCCTGTGGTTTTGACCTGACCTCGACCACATCGGCATGATCGCCGGCGATTCGGCGATGCGCCGGACGGAGACCTGAGTTCCGTCCGGCGCATCGTGCGTTTCCGGCCGATCGTCGATGAGATCCGCGCCTCAGCATTCGGGCTGGGCTCGGGCCGTCATCAGCACCGCGTCGCCGGATCAGCGGAAGGCGTTGGGAATCCACTGCACCTGGACCTGGGCAAGCACGGCGACGATCACGTAGGAGATCAGCGTGATGAGCGGGATCCAGCTGTAGAGCGTCTCGAAGAGGCCGCGAACGCGGGCGTTCGTCGGGATGTTGCCCTCTTTGAGGTTGTAGAACGTCACTGTCCAGAACGTGGGGATGGTCGCTACCCACGTGATCATGCAGTACGGGCACAACACGTACAGGTCGTACAGGCTCGAGTAGATCAGGAAGACCACGAGCACCATCGCGCCGAGCACGCCCAAGTTGAAAAGCATCCAGAACCACCGCCGGAAGCGCGCGCCCGCCAGGATGCCCACGCCCACCGCTATCGGTGCGGCCCAGCAGGCGATGCCGATGAGTGGGTTCGGGAAACCGAGTACCGCCCCCTGCCAGGAACCCAGGTTCTTGCCGCACCCCACCAAAGGATTGATGTTGCAGGTCAGCTGGGCGGCTGGATGCTCGAGCAAGGTGAACTTGTCGAGCGTCAGCGCGAATGCGGCTAGCCAGCCGATGATCCCTGCGACGATGAGGAAGATCGCGAGCCCGATCGGGCGCCTGGTTTCGGTGGGGGAGTCGAGCGACACCATCGCATTATGGCAGAGCGCCTGATGACGTCCGCGGGTGCTGAACGGGTCTCGCAGGCTGCCGTGCGATAATGGTGCCCAGCCGTCCGGAGAGCATCCGGAAGGCGTCGAAGAAGCTTTTCCAGGCAGCGCCACAACGGCGGATGCCGGGTGGTCCGGTCGCGCGCGATCGGACGAGAAGACAGTGCAGACGAGACAGGGGACAGGCGAACGAAAGCGAGAGCAGCGATCCCGATCGCACGACCGGCGGGCCCGCGTAGCGGCTCCCTCGGAATCGACGACGGGAGGCCGGCACCACGAAGCGCCGGAACCATCGCGCACCGTTTCGTACGTCGAACCGAGGATTGGCGAACGAGCGCACAACGCGCCGTCCGCATGAGTACATCCGTACCGGGCGCGCGCGTGCGCCGTGCGGTCGAGGAGTGCACCAGCGATGGTGGAGAACGATCAGAATGCATGGGACGAATCAGGAGCACGGGGCGGAGACGGCGGATCGCAGCGTAGGCGCGGTCGGCTCTTCGGAAGCCGTCGTGTAAGCCGCAAGGCGGGATCGGCGCAGGCCTCGGCCGGTGCTTCGCCTGCCCCCGAGGACGCCGCTCAGCCCGAGCTCCAGGCGCCAGCCATCCCAGAACCGGTGACCGAGACAACAGACGTGGCTGACACGGCCGCGCCGAAGCAAGCGTCCGAATCAGATGCCGGTGCGGATGCCATGTCGGCACCGGAAGGTGAGCCTTCCGGTGCGGCGTCGGTAGGTGTGCAAACCGACGAGCCGACAACACCTGGCTCCCCGGCGCACGCCGCCCAGGCTCCCGGCCTTCCGAGCACGGCGCTGTTCTTCCAGGCGCCGCCAGTGCTCCCGCCGCTTCCCGCGGCCCCGAACGACGAAGACGAGGACGAGCGCGAGGAGAGCGCGACGTCCCGTCGCCGCACTCGTCGTCGCGGCACATCGGGCGACACCCCTCGAGAAGATGAGGCCGGCAGGCGTCAGCGCGAGCCGGAGCTCATCACGGAGCCGCAGAGGGTGAAGGGGTCGACCCGGCTCGAGGCAAAGAAGCAGCGACGTCGCGACGGCCGCGATGCCGGCAGGCGACGCCCCGTCATCACCGAAGCCGAGTTCCTCGCCCGCCGTGAGGCAGTCGACCGTCAGATGGTGGTGCGCTCGAAAGACGGCCGCATCCAGATCGGCGTGCTCGAAGACGGCGTGCTCGTCGAGCACTACGTCGCTCGTTCGCAGGAGGCGTCCCTCATCGGCAACGTCTACCTCGGGCGCGTGCAGAACGTGCTGCCCAGCATGGAGGCGGCTTTCGTCGACATCGGGCGCGGCCGCAACGCGGTGCTCTACTCAGGTGAGGTCGATTGGGAAGCCGCCGAGACGGGAAACCAGCCGCGACGCATCGAGTTGGCGCTGAAGCCGGGCGACAAGGTGCTCGTGCAGGTGACGAAAGACCCGGTCGGACACAAAGGTGCGCGTCTGACGAGCCAGGTGAGCCTTCCTGGCCGCTACCTCGTGTACGTGCCCAATGGCTCCATGAACGGCATCAGCCGCAAGCTTCCCGACACGGAGCGGGCGCGGCTGAAGAAGATTCTCAAGGAAGTACTTCCCGAGAACACCGGCGTGATCGTGCGCACGGCGGCAGAGGGAGCGACGCAGGAGCAGTTGACGGTCGACGTCAACCGGCTCACGTCGCAATGGGCCGACATCTCGAAGCAGACGGCGACTGTCCAGGCCCCAGCCCTGCTGCACAGCGAGCCGGACCTGCTGATCAAGATCGTCAGGGATGTCTTCAACGAGGACTTCCAGAAGATGGTCATCGCGGGAGACGACGCGAGGCAGACCATCGAGAGCTACCTGCGCCAGGTCGCGCCCGACCTGCTCGAACGAGTCGAACCGTACGAGGGCTCTCGCGACGCGTTCGACGAGTACCGCATCACCGAGCAGATCGAGAAGGCGCTCGACCGCAAGGTTTGGCTGCCCTCGGGCGGTTCCCTGGTCATCGACCGCACAGAGGCGATGACCGTGATCGACGTGAACACGGGCAAGTTCGTGGGCTCGGGCGGCAATCTCGAAGAGACCGTGACCAAGAACAACCTTGAAGCGGCCGAGGAGATCGTGCGCCAGCTGCGGCTGCGCGACATCGGCGGCATCATCGTCGTCGACTTCATCGACATGGTGCTCGAGTCGAATCGAGACCTCGTGCTTCGCCGCCTCGTCGAGTGCCTGAGCCGGGACCGCACGAAGCACCAGGTCGCAGAAGTCACCTCACTCGGCCTGGTGCAGATGACCCGCAAGAAGCTCGGACTCGGCCTGCTCGAGACCTTCAGCGAGCCGTGCGAGGTCTGCGCAGGCCGTGGCGTCATCGTTCACCACGACCCCGTCACGCGCCACCGCTCGCCCCAGCCGCCCGAGCGGCGCCGCGGGTCCAAAGGTGGCGCATCCTCTTCCGGCAACGGCAACGGCAACGGCAATGGCAACGGCAGCACTTCGACGGGCAGCCATGTCGTGACGCACGCCATCACAGACGACGCGAAGAACGCGCTCGCCCAGATCGCGGCCAGCACTCTGCACAACCACCACGAGGCGGCGGAGCACGGCGATGCGGGTCCGAAGCATCTACTCGGCGACGGCGAGAGTGCCGATGAGACCGAAACCACTCCTCCGGTCGGTGCGGAGTCGGGCGAAAGCGACTCGAGGCAGCGCCAGGATGCGCCGCGCAGCAGGCGCGGGAACCGCGGCCGCGACTCCCGCCGCCAGTCGGGTGCGCCTGCGGATGAGAGGGCTGAAGAGCAGCCGAGCGAGGATGCCGCCCTGTCGCAGACTGCGCCGTCGGCCGCCCCTGAGCCGGTAGCCCAGGAGGCCGCGGGTCCGCTGTCGATTCTCGATATCCCCGTGGCGACGCATCCAGAGCCCAAGAAGCCCAAGGTGGATCTGGTGCAAGCGCAGGAACTCCTCGGATCCGTGCTCGACGCGCTTCCCGAACCCAAGCAGCCGGGGCAGGGCCGATCGCGTCGGCGCGTGACCACAGCGGGACTCACGGGAGGCGTGGTTGCGGGGCAGCAGGACGACTCTGCGGCGAGCTGAGCGGGCGCTGGTCTGAAGAGCTCGACCTCGGGCGTTCGGAAGCGTTTCGGCGGGGGCGCCGCGGTCAACGATCGCGGCGCTGCGCCTGTCTGACCCGCAATCCGCTCGCCACAAGTCGCTGGACCAGGTCGCGGTTCGAAACCGGAATGGCGCCCGCTCGTACGAGATCGGCGTGTCTGGCGGCCGGAACGTCGTAATGGTCGAGATCGAAAGCCCGCTCGGGTACGCCGTTGGCCCGTGCGAACGCATGGAGCTCGTCGACGGAGGCGTCGCTGACGAGATGGGCCCACAGCGTGCCGTGGTTCGGCCACATCGGAGTGTCGATGAGGATCGCCATGCCCGCGAGTCTACGGCCGCCTCGGTTTGAGGGCTCAGCAGGCGTCTGGTAAGGTTGACCGTTGGTGTGCGCCGACTTATCGCGGCCAACACTCTTTCGTTTTCTGGCTCGAACCCTTCTCCCACTGGGGGCGTGACCAGCGAAAATCAACGTCAGTCTGGGGCCGTCAGGCCCCTCATCAGATAGGTACGAGTAGTGGTTTACGCAGTTGTGCGCGCCGGCGGTCGGCAGGAGAAGGTCGAGGTCGGCACCATCGTGACGATGGACCGCGTGAAGGCCGGTCAGAACGGCACCATCGAGCTCCCCGCGGTGCTCCTCGTCGACGGTGACAAGATCACCAGCGACGCCGAGTCTCTGGCCAAGGTGAAGGTCACGGCCGAGATTCTCGGTGACCTCCGCGGTCCGAAGATCGTGATCCAGAAGTTCAAGAACAAGACCGGCTACAAGAAGCGCCAGGGCCACCGCCAGGAGCTCACGCGCGTCAAGGTCACCGGCATCAAGTAAGCAGCGCGAGGAGAGACACTCATGGCACACAAAAAGGGAGCGAGCTCCACTCGCAACGGCCGCGACTCGAATGCACAGCGTCTCGGCGTGAAGCGCTTCGGCGGCCAGGTCGTCAGCGCAGGCGAGATCATCGTCCGCCAGCGCGGCACTCATTTCCACCCGGGCTCGAACGTGGGACGAGGCGGCGACGACACGCTGTTCGCCCTCGAACCCGGCGCCGTTCAGTTCGGCACCAAGGGCGGCCGCAAGGTCGTCAACGTGGTGGCGGTCGACTGACCATTCCTGTGACGAACACAGCCGATGGGCGGGCCTCGTGCCCGCCCATCTGTGTTTGCATCGCCGACCGAGGCTGACGTCGCGGCCGGCAACCGATCATCGACGGCCCGCATGCGGGGGAGAGGAGCATCATGGCGACGTTCGTGGACACCGTGACGCTGCACTTGCGAGCGGGCCACGGGGGCAACGGATGCGTGTCCGTGCGCCGTGAGAAGTTCAAGCCGCTTGCCGGCCCTGACGGCGGCAACGGCGGCCACGGCGGCGACATCGTGCTGGTCAGCGATGCCGGCGTGACGACGCTGCTTGCGTACCACAGGCATCCGCACCGTTCCTCCGAGAACGGCGGCTTCGGGATGGGCGACAACCGCAGCGGCGCCTCCGGCGGAGATCTGGAGCTTCCCGTGCCCGTCGGCACCGTGGTGAAGGATGCCGACGGGCAGTTGCTCGTCGACCTCGACCAGCCGGGCATGCGCTTCGTCGTCGCGCCCGGCGGCCTCGGCGGCCTGGGCAATGCCGCCCTCGCCTCGACCAAGCGCAAGGCGCCCGGATTCGCCCTGCTCGGAACCCCGGGCTGGGAGGGCGACGTCGTCCTCGAGCTGAAGACGGTGGCAGACGTGGCACTTGTCGGCTATCCCTCGGCCGGCAAGTCCAGCCTCGTCGCGGCGCTGTCGGCCGCCAAGCCGAAGATCGCCGACTATCCGTTCACGACCCTGCACCCCAATCTCGGCGTCGTACAGGCCGGCGAGGTGCGATACACGATCGCCGACGTGCCAGGGCTCATCGAAGGTGCCAGCGAGGGCAAGGGGCTCGGCCTCGAGTTCCTCCGCCACGTCGAGCGCTGCAGCGCGCTCCTGCACGTTCTGGACTGCGCAACGCTCGATCCCGGGCGTGACCCGATCAGCGACCTCGACGTCATCCTGGGCGAATTGGCGGCCTATCCGGTCCCAGACGGACAGGTTCCGCTGCTGCAGCGTCCGCAGCTCATCGCGCTCAACAAGATCGATGTTCCGGAGGCCGCGGAGCTCGCCGAATTCGTGCGGCCCGAGCTCGAGGCACGCGGCTACCGCGTGTTCGAGATCTCCACGGTCAGCCATCAAGGTCTGCGCCAGCTGTCCTTCGCCCTTGCCCAGGTGGTCGAGGATGCCCGCGCCGAGTCCGTGGCGAACGCCGAGTCGAAGCCGCGCATCGTCATTCGGCCGCGGGCGGTCGACGACGCGGGGTTCACGGTACGGGTCGAAGGCGGCACGGACGGGCCCCTGTACCGCATCCTCGGTGCCAAGCCGGAGCGGTGGGTTGCGCAGACGGACTTCGCTAACGACGAGGCAGTCGGTTTCCTCGCCGATCGCCTTGCAAAGCTGGGCGTCGAGGACGAGTTGGTGAAGGCGGGGGCCGTGGCCGGCTCGACAGTGGTCATCGGTGCTAACAACGCGGTCGTCTTCGACTGGGAGCCGACGCTCACTTCGACGGCCGAACTTGTGACAGCACCACGTGGCACCGACCCGCGTCTGGACGGCGTCCACCGTCCGACGCGTGACCAGCGGCGCGAGGAGTACCACGAGCGCATGGACGCCAAGGCCGAGGCCCGGGCAGAGTTGGTGCGCGAACGGGACGCCGGACTGTGGCGTGACGACGAGGAGGACTCGTAGACAGATGGTGATCACCGACCGTTCGCTTGTGCCGCAAGCCAAGCGCGTCGTTGTGAAGGTGGGATCGTCGTCCATCAGCGGTGATAACGCCCACCAGATCGGACCGCTCGTCGACGCGCTGGCCGCAGCACACGGCAGAGGTGTGCAGGTGGTTCTGGTGTCGTCTGGAGCGATCGCGACGGGCATCCCATATCTGTCACTCGATGGGCGCCCGACCGACCTCGCCACTCAGCAAGCGGCGGCGGCGGTTGGGCAGAACGTGCTCATCTACCGCTATCAAGACAGCCTCGACCGGTACGGCATCGTGGCCGGGCAGGTGCTCCTCACGGCCGGAGACCTCGAGAACCCGACGCACCGCTCCAACGCCAAGCGTGCGATGGAGCGCCTGCTCGAGCTGCGCATCCTTCCCGTTGTCAACGAGAACGACACCGTGGCGACACACGAGATCCGGTTCGGCGACAACGACCGGCTTGCGGCCCTCGTGGCGACGCTCATCGGCGCAGACCTGCTGGTGCTGCTGTCGGATGTGGATGCCCTGTACACGCGTCCTCCGCACGAGCAAGGCGCCGAACGAATCGACCTCGTTCCCTCGGGCGATCCGCTCCAGGGCGTCGAGATCGGATCGACCGGATCCGCCGGGGTCGGCACAGGCGGAGCGATCACGAAGGTCTCGGCGGCGCGTCACGCTGCCGACGCCGGCAGTGCCGTGCTGTTGACGTCGACGCGACTGGTGTCAGACGCCCTGGCCGGCCGGCCGGTCGGCACCTGGTTCGAGCCCCGCAAGGATGGCGTGCGACTACCCGATGTCTCCCGGGCGACGCAGGTACTTCCTGACTGAGCCTGCAGCGGGACGGGCGGGGCTCGGCCGGTAAACTTGCGGGATGCCCCTCAGCACGCTCGATTCGGCACCCGCGTCGACAGACTTCGCCGCTTTCACCCGAAAGCTCGAGGCAGCGCGGGCCGCGTCGATTCCTCTCGCTACCGCTACAACGACTCAGAAGAACGACGCCCTTGGACGCATCGCCGGCGCGCTGACCGATAACGAGTCGCTCATCATCGAGGCGAATGCCGAGGATCTCGCAAGGGGGCGTGAGAACGGGCTCGCGGAGGCGCTTCTCGACCGGCTAGCCCTCGACGAGCGCCGCATCGCCGCCCTGGCCGCGGCCGTGGGTGAAATCGCGGCGCTTCCCGACCCGATCGGAACGTCGCTGCGAGGCAGCCGCCTCCCCAACGGCGTGCACATCCAGCAGGTCCGTGTGCCGTTCGGCGTGGTCGGCGCCATCTATGAGGCGCGTCCCAACGTCACGGTCGACATCGCAGCACTTGCGCTCAAGAGCGGCAACGCGGTCGTGCTGCGAGGCGGTCGAGCCGCCGAATCCAGCAATAGGGTTCTCGTCGAGCTGATCCAGAAGGCCGTCGGTGCAGCGGGCATACCAGCGGGTGCCGTACAGACGGTCGATGAGTTCGGTCGCGAAGGCGGCACCATGCTCATGCGCGGGCGCGGCCTCGTGGACGTCCTCATCCCGAGGGGGAGTGCAGAGCTCATCCGTACCGTCGTCGAGTCGTCCCTGGTCCCGGTGATCGAAACGGGAGCAGGCGTCGTGCACATCGTGCTGGACGAGAGCGCCAGGGAACAGTGGGCCGTCGACATCGTCCGCAACGCGAAGGTGCAGAGACCCAGCGTCTGCAATGCGGTCGAGACCGTCCTCGTGCACGCGGACGCGGCATCCAGGCTGCTCCCTCCCGTACTGACGGCGCTTCGTGAGGAGGGCGTGACGGTGCACGCCGACGCGCGTGCCCGCGAGATCTTCCCCGACTCCGTGCCCGTGACCGAGGAGGACTGGGCGACCGAGCACATGAGCCTCGACATCTCCGTGGGGGTCGTCGATTCACTCGACGAAGCGATCGAGCACATCCGCCGGTACTCGACGCACCACACCGAGTCGATCATCACCGATGATCTGGTCAATGCCGAGCGATTCCTCGCCGAGGTCGACTCGGCCGTCGTCATGGTGAACGCATCGACGAGGTTCACCGACGGCGGTGAGTTCGGATTCGGCGCCGAGGTCGGGATCTCGACGCAGAAGCTTCACGCCAGAGGGCCGATGGGGCTTCCCGAATTGACCAGCACCAAGTGGATTGTGCGCGGCACAGGACACGTGCGGGCGTGAGCGCCGGTCCCTGCACGCTTCGTGGGTAGACTTGAGTTCCGGCATCCGCCCGAAAGGAAACGTTACGCATGTCGATCGTCGCAGTAGCCGCCGCCCAGGCATCCTCAGCAGGCGCCACCGTGCAGCCTTGGGTTCTGGGGGTTGTCGTGCTGTGCGTGTTCGCAGCGCTGGCTTTCGTGACGTGGACGTACCGCGACGTCGCCAACCGCCACAGCCACAAGGCAGAAGCGGATGCCGCGCAGCATGCGGGCGCGCCGGGTGCCTACCACCACGGAAGCGGCCACCCCACCCCGCAGGACCACTGACCGGCGGATCTGAATGCGGCCGTCACCGTCCACCGGACCGTCGGGGCAGCGTCGTCGGCGCGTAGGTGTGATGGGTGGCACCTTCGACCCGATCCATCACGGCCACCTTGTCGCCGCAAGCGAGGTGGCGCAGTCGTTCGACCTCGACGAGGTCATCTTCGTCCCGACGGGTCAGCCGTGGCAGAAGGGCAACGTCACCGAGGCCGAACACCGCTACCTCATGACCGTGATCGCGACGGCATCCAATCCGCGCTTCACGGTGAGCCGGGTGGACATCGATCGTGCGGGCCTCACCTACACGATCGATACGCTGCGCGACCTGCAGAAGGCGCGCCCAGACTCCGACCTCTACTTCATCACAGGAGCCGACGCGATCGCCCAGATCCTGAGCTGGCGGAATGTCGAAGAGCTGTGGAAATTGGCTCATTTCGTCGCTGTGAGTCGACCGGGACATCTACTCGAAGTGACGGGTTTACCCAACGGCGACGTAAGCTTGTTGGAGGTTCCCGCATTGGCGATCTCTTCCACCGACTGTAGGGACCGAGTCAGCAGGGGATTCCCTGTCTGGTATCTCGTACCCGATGGAGTTGTCCAGTACATCTCCAAGCATCACCTTTACCGGAGTGTGGCATGACGTCGTGGCCAGACCAGCCGCCACAGACGCGGCGACAAGCTAGGGAGCACCAGCGCGCCGCGGAGCGCGAGCAGGGCGCCACGCCACCCCAGCAACAGGTGCCCGTCTCGCGTCGCGCAGCCACCATCGCACCCACTACCGCAGGCGAGGTCCCAGACGTCGCCACCCCCTATTCGTTCGCATCCGCACAGCGCGGTGCCGCAGCTCAGAAGAGCAGCGCACAGCAGACGGCCGTGCAAGAAGCCGACGAACAGCAGAGCGCTTCCGAGAAGCGGTCGGTCGCGACGGATGCCCCGCCCGCGCGACCCCGTGCACCTCGCTACGACGACCTCTCCTTCGACAACCTCCTTGCAGCTTCGCATGCCGGCGGACCCGCCGATGCGGCAGCCGGGGGCGAGGGTCATGGCTCGAACGATTCGTCCGCCCCGGATGCGCAGCCGGGAGCCGGCGAGCAGAGCGATGCGTCGGGTGAAGCAGCCGCCGCGCAGCAGATGCCCCCGCTGCCGACAGTGTCTCCCGTCGACGGGCATCCGCTGACCAGACGCGAACTCCGAGCGATGCTGCAGGCGCAGGCTGCGAACCAGGCGGCACAGCCGGGCTCCGTTTCCGGCGGCGTTACTGCGGTGCCGGTAGAGGGCACAGGTGACAGTGCAGAGGGCGCTTCCGGCGAAACCACGCACAGGGTGGTGCCGCCTGCCACCCCGCTAGTGAGCGAGGAAGAAGAAGCGAAGCCCCAGACGCCGGTCACCGCGGTGTCGGCGCCGGCCGCCGCTCGTGCAGCGTCTCCGACGACTCCAGTGTCGCCGCTCGTCATTCCCGAAGCGTTCCCCGATGCGGGAGCCCAGGCGGCGACGACCGAATCGGACTCGCACGACGCTGGCACTGATCCGGCCGCGAACCCCCAGCTGACGGCGCGTGCGGCCGGACACTGGTCGAACATGGACGAAGAGAACGCGACGGGGGAGACCTCGCGATCGGCCGTTTCCACGGGCAGCGTCACGACGACGAACGCGTTGATCCTCCCGTCCATCCCTTCTGCAGGGCTCACGACCTCGCCGCTCACGAGCACGGGCGAGGTTATCGTGACCGGGTCGATCGACTTGCCCAAGTCGTTCGGCGCCACGGGACAGCACCCTGACCACTTCGATTCGTCGGACATCGATCGCCTCTTCGAGGAATCGGATGCATCGCCCGCCACCTCGGCGGTGGCCCCGGTGCGCGCGAGCAAGGCGATCGCGACGCACACGTCGACGCGAGGCATGATCACTCCGCCCAGGGCAAGGGGCAACAAGCTTCCGGTCATCTTGGCCGCGACCGCCGCGGTCCTCGCGGCCGGTGTCGGGGCCCTGCTGGCCGCCGGCTTCTACTTTCATGCATTCTGATTTCCATCGATCTTCCTTCCGCGGATTGTTCGGGCCTGACGCCGGTGCGATCCTTCTTCCACTCCACGAGGTGTTATCCGTATGACCGCGTCCGCGCGTGCGCGCGAACTGCTCCAGCTGGCCGCCGAGGCGGCCGATTCGAAGGCCGCGACCGATCTGGTCGGGCTCGACGTCTCAGGGCCACTACCCCTCGTCGATGCGTTTCTGCTCGCGTCCGGCAACTCGGAACGAAACGTGATCGCGATCGCGGCAGAGGTTGAAGACAAGCTGAACGAGGCGGGTGCGAGGACTCTGCGAAGGGAGGGCCGCTCCGAGGGGCGATGGATCCTCCTCGACTTCGGGGACCTCGTCGTGCACGTCTTCCACCAGGAGGATCGCGCCTTCTACTCGCTCGAGAGGCTGTGGAAGGACTGCCCGACCGTGCCATTCGAGCTGCCGGTCGCCCGGGAGGCGTGACGCCGCCGGATTCGATGAGCGACCTGCTCATGTAGTAGTCTGGTGAGGTTGTTCCGCCCGCGGAACAACGTGTACGGGTCTGTGGCGCAGCTGGTAGCGCACCTGCATGGCATGCAGGGGGTCAGGGGTTCGAGTCCCCTCAGATCCACCGAAATCCGCGTGACTTCCTCGTGAATCACGCGGATTCTTTGTATTCGAGACGCACCGTATGGGCAGTGACCTGACGGAGTAGATGTCACAGCCGGCCGGGCCACCGCGTCGTACTGGTATGAGCAGGCATCGAATCATTGTGTTGGGTGGCGGCTACACCGGAGTCGCAGTCGCCGGACAGCTCGCGAGGCGGATGCGTTCGGAGGATGTATCCGTCACGCTGGTGACAGAGCGGGCGACGCGCAACGAGCGCATGCGCTGGCATCAGTTGGCGGCAGGGCAGCGGTACCCCCTGCTACCGATCGCAGCCGCGCTGAAAGGGTCGGGCGCAGAGCTGCGAGTCGAGACAGCGGAACGCATCGACGCCCACTGCCACATGGTGCGGCTCGCTGGTGGCGAATCATTGCCCTATGACTCGCTGGTGGTCGCGCTCGGTAGCGTCATCGACTTCGGGGCCGTGTCGGGCGCGCGTGAGAACGCGCACGGGCTCACCAATGTGGCATCCATTCAGGCGGCGGCACGAAGCCTCAGCGCCCTGCCCGACGGTGCCGGAGTCACCGTGGTGGGCGGGGGGCTTACGGGAATCGAGCTCGCGACAGAGCTCGCCGAATCGCACCCGCGACTCCGAGTAGCCATCGTGAGCCGGCGGCCTCCGGGGGACTGGCTCAGCGAGCCCGGTCTGCGTCATCTCGATCGCGCTCTCGACCGGCTCCACATCGAACGAATCCGGGGCAACGTGACGCAGATCGGCCCGGAAACTATCGCCCTCGACGACGGACGTGAACTGTCGTCAGCGCTCACGTTCTGGGCGGGCGGATTCCGCGCGAACCCGCTGCTGAAGGCATCCGGAATCTCGGTTGATGAGCTCGATCGTGCCTACGTCGATGACACTTTCCGCTCGGTCTCGGATCCGGATGTCTGGGTGATCGGAGATGCAGCCCGGGTGCCCGGTCCAGACGGGTCACCCCTGAAGATGGGCTGCCGAACTGGGGCGTTCATGGCTTTCGCCGTGCCGAGGAATGTTGTGAATGGACTGGCCGGCGGCGCCGCGAAGCCGTTCGCAGGCCGCTACTTCGCGGAGTGCATCAGCCTCGGGCGTCACGATGCGCTGCTGCAGTGGCTCACGCGTGATGGGACGGCGGTCGACCATGTGATCACGGGTCGTCCGGCGTTGCTGATCAAGGAGTACGTGCACTGGGGCAACCGGTTCGTGGCCCGCCACCCTGGCCCATATGCTCCTGTGCGTCGGGCTCATGTACCCCCGACGACGGGGAGCCGCCGCGAGATGATCGGGACATGATCGAGGACTCTGAGGCTCTACGTCGTGTCGCATTCGGCGCGGCATACCGGATGCTTGGCTCGGTCGCCGACGCCGACGACGTCGCCCAATCCGCGATCGAACGAATGCTCCGGCTCGCTCCGGAAAAGAAGCCGGAGAACCCGCAGGCGTGGCTCACGACCGTGTCCACTCGGCTCGCGCTCGATCAGCTGCGCTCGGCGCGTGCCCGCCGCGAGGAGTACGTCGGTGAATGGCTTCCGGAACCGCTCGTGAGCGGAGACACTGCATCGGATGCCTCCAGCCACGCGGAGTTGGCGGATGAACTGTCATTCGCGTTCCTCGTTCTTCTGGAGACCCTGACGCCCAGCGAGAGGGCCGCATTCCTGCTGCACGACGTTCTGGACTATTCGTATGACGAGGTGGCGTCGGTGCTCGACCGCCCGTCGCAGGCAGCAGCACGACAACTGGTCTCGCGGGCACGGGCACGGGTCTCAGGGCGGGTGCCCAGGTATCCCGCACCCGCGGCCGAGCAGAAGGAGCTCGTGACGCGCTTCATCGCTGCCGTTGAGTCCGGGGCCGTCGACGGGTTTGTGTCACTGCTGACGAACGACGTCACTGCCATGAGCGACGGCGGCGGGCGGGTGCCTCCGGGCTTCGCCATCACGCGGAGCGTGCAGGGGCGTGAGGCGGTAGCCAAGCTCTTCGCGTCGTTCGCTCGGCGCGCGGTCGTGCCCGTGCACATGGAGCAGCACGCGGTCAACGGCGGACCCGGTGTCGTCATCATCGCTGATCTGCCGGTGGGCGGCGGCCTTATTGCGGTCATGTCGCTCGACGTGCGTGAGGAACGCATTGCGGCGATCCACGGAGTGATAAACCCCGAAAAGCTGCGCCACCTCGTACCGATCTTCGGTGCGCTGGCGGATTTCGACGCGGTAGGGCGGTCCGAGCTTCCACAACGTTCGCCGCGGCCTCTCCCTGGCGATACGAGAGTTGAACGCTCTTGACTCTCAAGGGCGCTGGTGGGGCGCATGTCGCTATCGGGCAACAACGACTGGACGTCGTGGGCTGCAGCGCGCTGATGCACGCGGGTGGCCAGTTGGCCGAGCAAGTCCAACGCGTCGGCAAGCACATCGACGTGAATGTCTTCGACCCGGGCGAGATGCCCGGCACGGGCTTCTCGCGCAGTTTTCCGGCACCAATGCGACTCTTCGCAAAGTATGTGAACTACGTCTCCGTCCCATTCCGCCGAGGCGTCCATACACCGTCTCAATCCGCACGAGCGCTTGCCGCTCTGGCAACCAGCCCCGCCTTCGCGGGCGTAACAGGCAAGTACTTCGACGGCACGGAGCAGAAGGCGTCCTCGGACTTGTCCTACGACGTGGAGAACCGAAAAGATCTGTGGCGCACCAGCATCGAACTCTCGGGCATCACGGCCGCCGAGACGATACTCAAGCTCGAGTAGCCCGCAGCCCGTGTTCGCCGTGGCGAGCGGCGGCGATTCCTGACCAGCTTCCTAGCCGACTGCGCCCTTGCTGATGAGCGACATTGCCGTGTCGAGGATGGTCTCCTGCGCGGTTCGCCTGGCTTCCCACGCGACGAGTGCGCGCGTTCTGCTTGTGTCGACGTTCGTTCTGCGCCCGACCCGCGGACGCATCAGCTTCATCTGGCCGTTGAATATCGCGAGAACACGAACGACGAGGTCGGGCATGGTGCGTGCGGGGATCTTCTTTGCGTATTCGGGCATGCTCGTACGCAATATCTCGGCCATGTCTTTCCACCAGAGGAACCTGCCCGAACCGCCCAGCAGGCGCTGGCCGGCAGCTTCAGGCGTCGTCACCGCAAGAACGTGCAGGTCGGCGACATCGCGAACGTCGACGACGTCCCACCCGAGGTTCGGGATGGCGGGCAATCCGCCGGTGAGCAAGAGTCGGATGATCTGCGAGGATCCGTTGGGGTCGGGTCGGCCGAGCACGGGTCCCTGCAGGAACGTGGGGAGCACGACGACCAGTTCGAATCCGGAATGAGCGGCAATGGCCCACGCGTCGCGCTCGGCAAGGATCTTGGAGTCGTCATAGGCCCGTGCCGGATCCCCTGACGGGGCCGCCCACACGGATGTATCGGCGCTCTTGGTGCGATCGGCCGGTACTGCCGTGACTCCAGACGACGTCAGGACGACTCGCTTCACGCGCGCGCGGTCGGCCGCTTCCAAGATGCGTCGAGTTCCCTGGCGCGCAGTGCGGATCAGATCCTGGTCGCGGGCGGTGCCGAGCGGAGAGGCCGTGTGCATCACATAGTCGACGCCGCCGACTGCTGCGTCCCAGCCCTCGTCGGACATGAGGTCGGCTACTGCGAACTCGACGCCGGCCGCCCTTTCAGTCCCGACCTCTTCCGCCACCGCTGCGCGTACTCGGTCGGCGTTCGCCTCGTCGCGAATGGTGGTGCGCACCCGGAAACCTTTGCTCAATAGTCGCGCGATCACCCACGACGCGAGGAAGCCCGTGCCCCCGGTGACCAGAACGGTCTCCTGCGTTGCGCTGTCGTTGCTCACGTACCCGTCCTCAAAGTCATTGAAGTATTCATTGATATTTGGACGGTAGCATGGGACGGTGAATGCGTTCAAACCCGAACAGGGCTTTGCCTCCGACGGTGCGCGCAATGCCGATGTCGAGCTGACCATGGGACTGGTGAAGCTCCTGATGCAAAGTGCGACGACGGTCGGGTCCGTCGTCGATGATGTGTTGGCCGAGTTCGAGGTGAGTCCGTCGGTGGCAGGAGTGCTCTGGGCGCTAGACCCCCTCGCGAAGTCCGCCACGATGCGGGAGATCGCTGCCCGGCTGGGTTGCGATCCGTCGACGATCAGCCTGCTCGCGGACAAGCTGGAGAGCAGCCGGCTCGTGGCGAGGCAACGCCATCCCGACGATGGCCGCAAACGGGTGCTTGCGTTGACCGCCCGGGGCGAGGAGTTGTGGGTGGCACTGAGCACACGACTTCATCGCACGCCGACCCTGGCCGGGCTTAGTCTCGACGACCGGCGGCAACTCGCGGCACTCTTGGCGAAGATCCAGCCGTGAATCAACCCGAATCCGGGCGGCGTCACCTTCGGTCCGGGTCACGCCGAGTCGGATCGGCGACGGCTCTCGAGCGTTTGGAAGAAGCCCTCGGCCGCCTCCTGCACCCGCTCATGGTCGCCGGTCGCGAGCAGATCGAGCAGGAGGCCGCGGATCGTCGCAATGACAAGGGTGGCCCTTCGAGTCGCGGTTGCCCGGTCTGTTGTGGGCGGTTGAGCCGTTTCGAGCGCGCTTCTCCAATCGGCGACGACATGCTCGAGGAAGACCTCGAACTCATCGGGGGCCTGGAGAGCTCGTCCGTAGACGGCGAAGAAGAGGCGGAATTCGTCCGCTCGGCTCCGATCAGAGGTGCGCTTCCACACCGCCCGAGCAGCGGTCGCGAGGTCGTGCTGTTCGCCCAATGCGTGGGTCGTGGATTGAAGGATGCGCTCCCGTAGGCGTGCCAGCACCGCCTGGAGGAGCTGTTCTTTCGTTCCGAAGTGATGCACAAGAGTGGCGGTCGACACGCCGAGTGCGCTGGCGGCCGGCCGGAGCGAGAGCTCGGCGAGTCCGTTCGCGATCGTGTATTCGACGACGGCATCGAGGAGTTGTGCTCGTCGTTGGTGGTCGATCGGTCTCCCAACCATCGCCGTCGCTCCCTTGCCTGCCCATTTGACATTCGTAACACGACTGTACTAGCAATGTTATTAGTACGAGTGTATTAGTAATGACTGATTCCGAACGGCTCGGCTCTGGTGTGCCGATCCGCGGCCTGGAGGTTTGCCATGCATGTTTTCGTCACAGGTGCGTCCGGCTGGGTCGGTCGAGGTCTGGTGCCCGAGCTGATCGCCGCGGGGCACACCGTCACTGGACTCGCGCGATCGGATGCTGCAGCCCAGGCATTGCGGATGGCCGGGGCCGAGGTGCGCCGCGGCTCCCTCGACGAGCTCGACGTGCTTCGGGAAGCTGCTGAGGCATCCGATGGCGTCATCCACCTGGCGTTCAAGCACGACATCGCGTTCTCCGGCGACTACGAGGCGGCCAATGATGCGGATCGCTCGGCCATAGTCGCCTTCGGTGAGGCGCTGGCCGGCTCGGAGAAGCCGTTCGTCATCGCCTCAGGCATCCTTGGCGTTCTTGGGCTTGCGCCCGGTGCCGTCGCCACAGAGCGTGACGGCCTGGTGGCCGACGCGGACCGAGACGCGCCGGTCAGCGGAGCGAACGGGCGTCTGGACAACGCCAATTACACGCTCGCTCTCGCCGAGAGCGGCGTGCGCTCATCGGTCGTGCGGCTGCCACCGGCAACGCATGGCGAAGGCGACAACGGATTCATCGCGACCGCGATCGGTTTCGCGCGCGACAAGGCCGCCATCGCCTACGTCGGAGACGGCGCCAACCGTTGGCCCGCTGTGCACAGGGACGACGCCGCCCGCGTGTTCCGTCTGGCCTTGGAGGCGGCTCCTCCCGGTTCTGTGCTGCACGCCGTCGGCGACGAGGGCGTGCCGATCCGCCTAGTAGCGCAGGTCATCTCGGCTGGCCTGGATGTTCCCATGGTCTCCGTCACGCCCGAGCAGGCCGCGGAATACGTCGGCTGGCTCGCCCGCCTGTGGGCGATCGACGGCCCCGCCTCGTCGCAGTTCACCCGCCAGCTGCTCGGCTGGCAGCCGACGGGGCCAGGGCTCATCGCCGATCTGGAGTCCGGCCACTACTTCGCGTGAGTCGCAGGCCCGGCGAACGTGCTCAGATCGCAGGCTTGACGTCGCGCACGATGGACTCGAGAATCCGCGCATTGAAGTCGACACCGAGCTGGTTGGGCACCGTCACCAGAATCGTGTCCGCTTCCTGCACCGCGGCATCCTGAGCCAGCTCAGCCGCGATGACATCTGGCTCTCCGATGTAGCTCCGGCCGAAGCGCGCCAACTCGTCGCCGATGTACCCGACCTGGTCGTGAGCATCCGCCTGGGCTCGAAGTCCGAAGTAGCGACGGGTCTCGTCGTCGATGATCGGCAGGATGCTCCGCGAGACCGAAACGCGCGGCTCGCGTTCGTGCCCGGCCTGCTTCCAGGTATCGCGGAAGAGTCTCACCTGCTCCGCCTGCAGTTCTGACAACGGCACCCCGGTGTCTTCCGTGAGCAGCGTGGAGCTCATCAGGTTCATACCCTGTTCTGCCGTCCAGGCGGCCGTTGCGCGGCTGCCGGCGCCCCACCAGATGCGCTCTGCAAGCGTTTCCGAGCGCGGCTCGATGGCAAGCGGCACGTGCTGCCCGGTCATCTGGGGGTTGGAGTACGCGAGGCCGGCGCCCGCAATCGCGGCGCGGAACAGTTCCGTGTGGTTGCGAGCCATGTCGGCGTCCGTCTCGCCTTCCTCGGGGACGAAGCCGAACGACTCATAACCCTTGTCCGCGGTCTCGGGTGACCCACGGCTGATGCCCAGCTGCAGTCTGCCCCCGGCGATGAGGTCGGCGGCCGCTGCGGATTCGGCGGCGTACAGCGGGTTCTCGTACCTCATGTCGATCACGGCGGTGCCGATCTCGATGCGCGAGGTTCGCGCACCTATCGCGGCCAGCAGTGGGAACGGGGACGCCAGCTGCGGGGCGAAGTGATGCACCCGCACGAACGCGCCGTCCGCGCCGACATCTTCGGCCGCCTGTGCGAGCTCGATCGTCTGCAGTAGGGCATCGGATGCCGATCGCACCACCGATCCGTGCGCGCGCGACCAGTGGCCGAACGAGAGAAAACCTATGCGTTTCACTACAACTTCAGCACTTAGTTGGGTCGCGCTATTCCTCGTCGATCAGTACCAGTGAGGTGTGTGTGACATCTCGAATGTCCATGCCCCGCACGGAGTGCCGTAGGAGCCGGCGATATAGCGGAGCCCCCAGTTGATCTGGGTGTCGCCATTCGTCTGCCAGTCGGCGCCCGCCGATGACATTTTGCTTCCCGGCCACGATTGTGGGATGCCGTAGGCGGCGCTGTCTGAGTTGTACGCATTCCAGCGCCAGCCCGACTCCATCGTCCACAGCTGCACGAGGCACGAGAATTGGTCGTCTCCCCAGCCGTACGCGCCGATGGCACCGCGGGCATACGCCTGAGCCGCGCTCGGGCTGCATCCGGCCGAGCAGCCAGCAGACGTGTCGATGGTCGAGTTGCTGCCGCTGCTTGCGTTGCTTGTCTTCGCTTGGTTCTGGCGGATGTTGTATCCCACCCAGTACTGCTGTTCCTCAGCGGCTGCTGACGCGTTCAGGCTGGCGGCCTGCGCTTGGAGGACCGCGCCCTGCGCCTGCTGGGCCGCGAGTGCAGCATCGGCGGCGGCCTTGGCGGCCTGGGCCGCCTTGTACTTTGCGTCGGCATCCTGTTCTAGCGTCGTGCGAATGTCCTCTGCCTGCTTCGCCTGCGCCTGCAAGGAGGTCACGACGTTCTGCTTCTGCTGGGCATAGCTCTGCAGCTGCGAGATGTGGCCCGTGAGTTGGCTCATCGAGCCGAGCTGATCCAGGAGATCGTCGTTTCGGCCCTGGCTCAGAAAGAGTTTGGCGGTGAGACTTCCGCCTCCCGAGATGTAGAGCTGTGAGGCGATCTTGCCGTACTGGTTCTTGGCCTGCGTGGCATCCTTCTGTGCGGTCGCAACCTGTTGATTAATCGAGCCGAGCCGGGTGGTCTGCGCGTCGAGGGCGTTCTTGGCCTCTGTGTATTCGAATTCCTTCTTCAGCTGGTCAGTGGCTGCAGCGTCCGCGGCCTGCTGCAGCTGGGTGATGAGTCCGGTGATCTTGTTGTACTCGGCCTGAGCCGCGGCGGCGTTCGCCTTCGCGGCCTGGACCTCGTCCCAGCTGGGGTAGTCGTCCGCGTGGGCGGGTGCGGCCGCCAGGAGGGGGATGGCTACAGCGACCACCGCTCCGAGGACGAGAAGACGAACGCGAGCGCCGACCGACGACCGGTCGGCGAGTGTCCAGTCCCTGCGCACAGCCATGCCCCCCACCATAGGCACGCGATTACAGGGATCCGTCGCCATTCATCGGCATGCCGCGTCGCGCCCTGCCAGGATCGGAGCGCAAGTTCTCTCCCCGGCGACGGTGGTGAGTGCTTGACTGACGAGATGAGTTCCTTGCAGCGGTCCGTTCTTACGGTGGCCGTTCTGGCGTCCCTCGTGGCGTTCCTCGACGGGTCGGTGGTGAACGTTGCACTCCCCGCGATCGAACGCGAGCTCGGGGGCGGACTCGTGCTGCAGCAGTGGGTCGTAGATGCCTACCTCATCACGCTCGGCGCGCTCATCCTGCTCGCCGGCTCGTTGTCCGACGCGTTCGGACGCAAACGCATCCTCATGATCGGATTGTTCGGTTTCGGCATCGTGTCCGTCGCGTGCGCGCTCGCTCCAGACGGCGTCTCGCTCGTCGTGTTCCGCGCGCTCCAGGGCCTCGCTGGAGCCCTCCTGGTGCCCAGCTCGCTGGCCATCATCATCCAGGTGTTCGACGAGAACGACCAGCCGAAGGCCATCGGCCGGTGGACCGCGTGGACCTCCGCCGCCCTCCTGGCAGGGCCGCTGCTCGGCGGCCTGTTCGTCGACACGCTGTCGTGGCGACTGGTGTTCTGGATCAACCCCCTGCCGATCGCCGCGACCATCATCATCCTGTGGCGAGTAAAACTCGACCACAAGCACGCCCACGACCACATCGACTACGCGGGCGCCGTGCTCGGCGCTGTCGGACTCGGCGGTGTCGTGTTCGCCCTCATCGAGCAGGGGCAGGTCGGCTGGTCGAGTCCGCTCGTCTGGGCGATCGGGTTGATCGGATGCCTGTCCCTCGCGGCCTTCACCGTCGTCGAGCTGCGGTCGCGCGCGCCCATGTTGCCGTTCTCGCTGTTCCGGATCCGCAACTTCGGGGTGGGCAACCTTGCGACGTTCGTGGTCTATGGGGCGCTGTCGCTCGGCACCATGATGATCGGCATATACCTGCAGGAGATCGCCCGATACCCGGCCACCCTCGCCGGCCTCGCGCTCATCCCGCCGACGGTCATCATGCTCCTGCTCTCCGGCAGGTTCGGATCGCTGTCCGGAAAGTACGGGCCCCGACTCTTCATGACGGTCGGTCCGGTCGTGGCCGCGTGCGGGTTCGGCTTGATGCTGATGATCGGGACGCACGTCAACTACTGGCTCGAGCTTCTTCCCGGCATCCTGATCTTCGGGCTGGGGCTCTCGATCACCGTCGCCCCGCTCACCGCGGCCATTCTCGGAGCCGTTCCGCAGGAGCATGCCGGAATCGGATCGGCCATCAACAACGCCATCGCGCGCATCGCGGGACTCATCGCCGTCGCGTGCGCCGGACTCATCGTCGCCGGCCCTCTCTCGCAGGCCGGGCTTCGGCGTGTGCTCCTCGTCTGCATGATCCTGCTGGTTGTGGGCGGAATAGTCTCGGCCATCGGCATCCAGAACAAGAAGACCACAGGGACCGACGCCGAAGGCTTGGCCCGGTCCGTCCCGCCGACCGCTGCGCCAACGCCGACCGGGGCCCTCGCAACACCCGACCGCACGGAGAACCAGACACCAATCACGCCGAAATCACGGGGCCAGCAGCAACCAGAGCGATGACGTCGATGATCGCCGCCGTCATGACCAGCCGCATGAGCCAGCGGGAACGGGAACCGCGGACCGCGAGGAGCACGCCTGCGGCCGCGATGACGATCGTCAGAATGCATCCGCCGATTACCAGCGCGGCGGGCCAGCCCAGCAGGCCGGAGGCGGCGATGGCGCCCGCGGCGATCGTGACCCCCACGAGCGCAAGCAGGCAGAACGAGAGCAGTCCGCCGACCAGGGGGCCGAGCAGATGCCCGAGTCCGCGCACACCGGTCGCTCGATCTTGCGCCAGGTCGGGCAACACGTTCGTGAAGTGCGCGGCGGCTCCCAGCAACCCACCTGCTACGACCACCCACCACGTGGGCCAGGCCGGGTCCTCGGCGCCAAGCGTCACGATGGCCGGCAGAAGTCCGAAGCTGACCACGTAGGGCAGCACCGAGAACAGCGTTCGTTTGAGCCGGGCGTTGTACGACCAGGCGCTGGCAAGTGTGACGACGTGCACGAGCAGTGCGGCAAAACCCAGGGGTGCCGTGAGCAGCACTGCCAGCGCAAGGGCGATCCCGGCTGCCACGGCCACCGCACGAGCGGACACCATGCCTGTGGCCACGGGCTTGTCTGAGCGCGCAACAGCGCGATCGCGCTGCGCGTCGATCCAGTCGTTCGACCAGCCCACCGAGAGCTGACCGGCGAGCATGGCGACGGCAATGAGCGCCACCCGGCCAGGAGGATACGAGACGGATACCGCAAGCACGGCCGTCACCACGGTCACGACGAGCGTCGGCCCAGGGTGGCACGCGAGCACGAGACCTCTCAGGGCTTTCGGCATGGGGCAATGCTAGGTGGCAGGGACCCTGGTCTTGATACCGGACGCTCCTTGTCAGGGCGCGGCGCGGCGCTCGGTTCTGCCGCGCCTGCCTGGTTCCTTCATGGCCGCACGACGATCGAAGGCATCGAACACGTTGTTCAGCAGGAACAGAAGGAATGCCACCGACCCGATCCAGATCGAGGCGATGGCGACCACGGCCGCCATGACGGTTGCGATCAGCCCGTTCCTCCGGGAAATCCGTCGGTAGTAGTCGGAGATGCGGGGTGCCAGGTTGCGGTGAGGGGACGTCGAATACAACCACTGCAGGTAGCCGAGGGCGACGACGTAGAAGAAGTTCAGTGGCAGCAGAAAACGCCCGGGCACGGTGTCGCTGTAGGTGTCGGTGAGGGTTGTGGTGAACGGCACGATCACGACGCCGAGCAGCCGGAAGGTGTTGAGTGTGAGCACCGTCTGGTCCACACGCTCCACGAACTCGAACTGGCGAACGTGCACCGACCAGAGAATGCCGAGGATCAGAAAGCTGACGCCGAAGCTCAGGAACTTGCCCCAGCCGGCACCGAGGGCGCCCCACAGCGCCGCCGACGTCGGATTCGACGGCAGATGGAGTGAAGCAACGCTGAGATCGAGCACGAGCAGTGTCGCGGCGATGGCGAAGACGCCGTCCGAATACGCCTCGAGTCGACGTGACGAGAGCGTCTTGCCCGCCTCGTCGTCGGCGGGCGCGTCGACACCCGTGAGATCGTCGGCCATACGCCGAATCTAGGGTGACCGCTCCGACGGCGCCTGCCAGGCACGCCGTCGGTTCTGTTCCGATCGGGGCGGGGCGCGATCGGGGCGGCGGCTAGGCGAGGGGAATGTTCAAGAAGCCGGACAGCCGGGCTATCGATGCTTCGAACCCCCGGCGCTCGGATGCCGTCAGCCGCGTGAACGGCTCCGGTTCAGCGACGAGGTGCCCGTTCTCGACGCTCTGACGCCACGTTCCGGCGATGCGTCCATCCGACACGATCGTGGGCAGAAAGATGCCGTTGCCTGTGGGGGACACCCTTGGCGCGAACTCCGGATCGAGCACCGGGCTGCGATCCGCGTATCCGAGCACGTACTCGTCCCATGCCGCTACCGCCTCGACGCCAGGGCGCGCGTCCCCCTTCTCGTCGGCCTGCCATCCGGCGGCCATGAGCCATGGCTCGTCGTCGTCGCCGACGGTCTCGATGGCCGGGCCTGCAGAATCGAGCGCGCGGCGAGCATCCGTGATCGTGAGACCCGACCACCAGGCGAAGTCGCGCAGGCGGACTGGACCGTGGCCCTCGACGTACCTGGTGAGGTACCGAGCGAGCACCTCGTCGCGCTCGTACTCTGCCGACTTCGGTACTGGGACGAGTTGGGGCTGCTTGCCACGCATCGGTCCCCACGCGACGGCGCCGCGGAAGGCGGCATCCCTGATGAAGCGGTACCCGCGCTCGCTGCCGACGTCGAGCCCGGCTCGTTCCAGTGCCGCAAGCGCTTCGGCCCTGGTGCGGGGCCCGTTTTCGGCGACGTCGTCGGCGATCACCTCGACTGACTTTTCGAAGTCGCGCTCCTCGATGCCGCGTACCCGCGCCTCGCGCGCGGCCGAGGCCCGTTGCCTTGCTGAGGTGAGAGAGAGCATCCAGCCGAGGTCTTCGGAAGCGACGATGTGCAGGGTGCCGCGCATCGTCCAGGAGCGGAGCAGTTCTCCCGAGTCGAAGAGGCGGTCGATGTCCGCCTGAGCGGCCCCTCGCGAACGAACCCCGATGGCCCATCGCGCGGCGGTGGCGTTCTGCGCCTGTACCGCACCCAGTCGGGTGACCACCTCGAGAGGCGATGCTGCTCGGCCGTCGAGCACCTGCGACCTGAGCCGCCCGGCTCGCAACCATGCGGGAGGCGGCGTCGCGATCATGAGCTCATGCTGCCACGTGCCACCGTCGCCGGTCACACCTGGATGCCGAGCTCCTTCAGCTGGGCGAGCAGGTCTGCCCCGTCGGCTCCGTATACCCAAGGAACGCCACTCGTCTCGATGGGCTTCTCGGCCGTCGAGCGACCGCCGGCGAGTACGGATTCGGTGTTCGACAGCTGTCGGATGGCGACGGCGGCCACATTCTGCGGGTGCTCGTTGACGAACGCCGCGTAGATCTCCTCGTCGTGCTGCCCGTCGTCGCCGACGAGCAGCCACTGCACCTCGGGGAACTCGTGCGCGAGGCGGCGCAGACTCAGTTCCTTGTGCTCACGGCCGCTTCGGAACCATCTGTCGTGCGTCGGGCCCCAGTCGGTCAGCAGCAGTGCGCCGGGCGGAAAGAGGTTGCGCGACAAGAACCGGGTCACGGCCGGTGCCACGTTCCAGGCGCCGGTCGACAGGTAGAGCACGGGCGCGTTCGGATGCGAGGCCGCAAGACGTTCGAGCAGCACCGCCATACCGGGTGTTGGGACCCTCGCGTGCTCGTCGAGCACGAACGTGTTCCACGCCGCAAGAAGTGGGCGGGGGAGGGCGGTGACCATGACGGTGTCGTCCACATCGGAGATGATGCCGAAGGATGCGTCGACCGCCACCACTTGAATCGGTGCGACGGCCGCGTTGCCCGTACTCCCGGGACGCAGTGAGACCGGATGGATGCCTGGCTCGAGGTGCACCGGGATCACCGTGTCGATGACGCCCCCACGGTCAGGACGCACGGTGTGCGTCGTGCCGTCCACCTCGACGACGACGTCGACGTCGCTGTATGGCACGCTGATGAAGCTCCGCCAGCCCCGCACGCGTTCCTCGCGTCTGCGGTTCTTCCGTTCGGCTCGCGACCCGGGGCGGGGATCCTTCGCCAGCACGACGCGGCCGAGCACACGAATCCACTCCGTCGTGCCGTAGCCCGTGTACGACAGCACGGTGGGCAGGAACCCGCGCTTGAGGGCCCGGCGGGCGCGGAACGCGTGGAAGGCGTCTTCGACGCGCGCTGCGCGGTGCATCCGCTCAACGGAGTCGGGACGTGTGGCCATCGATACAGTCTTTCACGCGCTCCGTGCCGGCCGCGGCTGTTGCCATTCCATGGAAGGGGTGGATCGGCGCGTTGGAGCCGCACACCTGGGAACCTGAAGATCTGTCGGGTAGCGTCGCATCGTACCAATCGGGCAGTGCGCATTCGGGAGTTGCAGTGCGCACGCGGAAGGGAGTCAGCCGTAGATGATCGAGGAGATCCTGGTCGGGGCGCAGGAGGCGGCGAGTGCTGCTGGGGCTCTGCGAGTCGAACCGGCGCAGGAGCGCAGCCTTGCACGCATCGACGCTCTTCTTGACGCCGCGGCGACCGTGGTCGACGAGGTCGGTTTCGATCGGCTGACCACGGCGCAGGTGGCCGAGCTGAGCGGGGCATCCATCGGTACCGTCTATCGCTACTTCCCCGATCGCATCGCCCTGCTGGTCGCATTGAGGGACCGCGCCATCCTCAGATACCGGCTTGCGGCATCGGAGGAGCTCGAACAGAACCAGCCATCCACCTGGCAGGGCGCGATCGTGGCACTCACCGACAGGTTCGCGACGATGTTCCGAACCGAACCCGGTTTCCGCATCATGCGGTTCGAGGAGGTTCGGGGCCTCGACTATGGGCAAGGGACACCCGACCACGTCCGAGAGTTCGCCGAGCGCGTGGCGGAGATCCTGGTCGCCAGGTACGGGTTCGCCTACAGCGACGAGCTCGTTTTTCGGCTGGACATTGCGACGCAGATGGCCGAGTCCCTCGTTGAGCGTGCATATCTCCGCAATCCGCGCGGCGACGATCGCTTGCTGGCCGAGGCCGGAGTCGTCGCCGTCGCCTACCTGGAGACCTACTACAACTGATTCCGCAGGCCCCGGATTACGGCGTATTTCCTGAGCATCGGAGTGAATGTCGGCGGCTTGCGACATAGTGGGAGACGGATTCACCCCTTCCCGCCGAATAGCACGCAAGCCATCGGCGGGTGACGCAAACTCGACCGGCGGCCGCTCCCGGCCTCCACCTGCAGGAATGAGCCAAGCACCATGATCGAATTCCGATCGGTGACCAAGCAGTTCCCGGACGGTACCGTCGCCGTGCGCGACTTCAGCCTCGTCATCCCCTCGCGCAAGACCACGGTGCTCGTGGGCTCGTCCGGTAGTGGCAAGACCACCATCCTCCGAATGATCAACCGTATGGTCGATCCGACCAGCGGCACCATCGAGATCGACGGCGACGACATCTCCACGCTGGAGCCCGTCGCACTGCGGCGCAGCATCGGCTACGTGATGCAGAACTCAGGGCTGCTGCCGCACCGAAAGGTCGCGGACAACATCGCGACGGTCCCTCTGCTTCGCGGGGTTCGCCGCAAGGATGCTCGCGCGCGAGCGCTCGAACTCATGGACACCGTCGGGCTCGACCGATCACTCGCGGACAGGTATCCGAGCCAGTTGTCGGGTGGTCAGCAACAGCGTGTCGGCGTAGCGCGAGGGTTGGCAGTCGACCCGAACATCCTGCTGATGGACGAGCCGTTCGGCGCCGTGGACCCCCTCGTTCGGGCGGAGCTGCAGCACGAACTCGTTCGGCTGCAGCGAGAGTTGGACAAGACGGTCGTGTTCGTGACTCATGACATCGACGAAGCGTTCTTGCTCGGCGACCAGATCGTCATCTTCAAGCCGGGCGGGATCGTCGCCCAGATCGGCACCCCTGATCAGATCCTGGCGGAGCCCGCAGACGAATTCGTGGCGCGTTTCGTCGGTGCCGACCGTGGCAAGCGCGTACTCCATCTGAGGTCGGAGTCCGGGCGCGACGTAGTCGTCGACGGCGACGGCCGCCCCGCCGGCGTGCTCGCGCGAGACGGCGCATCCGGAGTCCCAGACGTGATCATCGATGAGGCCGGAGCGGCCGCCGCCGCTTCGGGTGCTTCGGCGCAGGGTGATCGGCAGCCGTGAGCTGGCTGGTCGAGAACGCGGGTCAGATCTGGCAACTGACCCTGGTTCACGCAGGTCTGTCCGCCCTGCCGATCGTGATCGGCTTCATACTGGCCATCCCGGTCGGCTGGCTCGCCAATCGGTACCGCGCGAGCCGAGGTACCGTGCTCTCGATCGTCGGCGTGCTGTACGCGATTCCGTCGCTTCCGCTCTTCATCGTGCTGCCGGGCATCCTGGGCACGCGCATCCTCGATCCGGTCAACATCGTCGTCGCGCTGAGCCTGTACGCACTTGCCATCATGGTGCGCACGGCGTCGGACGCCTTCGCCTCCGTCGACATCGACGTCAAGCTGTCGGCGACCGCCGTCGGCTTCTCCACCTGGCGACGGTTCTGGTCGGTGGAGCTCCCACTGGCAGGACCCGTGCTGCTCTCCGGAATCCGGGTCGTTTCGGTGAGCACGATCAGCCTTCTGAGTGTCGGCTCCGTCATCGGGGTCACGAGTCTCGGCTATCTTTTCCTCGATGGGTTCCAGCGTGACTTTCCGCTTGAGATCATCGTCGGCATCGTCGGAACGATCGTGATCGCCGTGATCTTCGACGTGATCCTCGCGGTGCTGGGTCGGCTCCTGCTGCCATGGACTCGCCGAAATCGGCGCGCGCGCAGCACGAGGGCCGACTCCGAGCTCGAGGTGGTGAGCGCGGCATGAACCTGTGGAACTCGACGTTCGCGTGGCTCGTCGATCCCGCCAATTGGAGCGGGCCCGCCGGGATCTCCACGCGCCTGGGCGAGCACGTGCTGTACTCGCTCATCACGCTCGTGATCGCGGCTGCGATCGCCGTCCCGATCGGGGTCGCGGTGAGCCACACCGGTAAGGGGCGCGCCGTCGCAGTGCAGTTGTCGGGCGCCCTGCGCGCGCTGCCGACTCTCGGTGTGCTGTTGCTCCTTGCCCTCTGGCTTGGCCTTGGATTCGGTCCGCCGCTGATCGTCATGGTCGTACTGGCCCTACCGCCGTTGCTCGCAGGCGCCTACGCCGGAGTGGATGCCGTCGACCGCGAGACGATCGATGCGGCCCGCTCGATCGGCATGACGGGCTGGCAGGTGCTCTTCAAGGTAGAGCTCCCGCTGGCCATGCCGATCATCATCGGCGGTGTGCGCTCCGCGTGCCTCCAGGTGATCGCGACCTGGACCGTGGCGGCCTACCTGCCGCTCGGCGGTCTCGGGCGATTCATCTATGACGGCCTGGCCGTACAGAACTATGCGGAGATGCTGGGCGCATCAGTGATCGTCATAGTGCTCGCACTGGTCGCCGACAGCATCTTCGTCGTCGTTCAACGTCTCGTCGTTCCGCGCGGGGTCGTCGTCGGGCGGGCGTCCGACGTGCGCGTGCGGTCATCCAAGAGGCTCACCACCTCGCAATCCACCACAGCAGGCTGAGGCCGTTCGCGAGCCCACGCCCATCAGAAGGAAGCAAAACACCATGTCACTTAGAACACGCGGTCTCGCACTGGCAGCCGTTGCGGCGGTGAGCGCCCTCGCTCTCGCCGGCTGCTCCTCGAGCAACCCCCTCGATTCCTCGTCGACATCCTCGTCGAAAGCGGGCGGCGCGATCGTCGTCGGCTCGGCCAACTTTCCCGAGTCCGAGATCATCGCCCAGATCTACACGCAGGCGCTGAAGAGCAACGGGGTGGATGCGAGCATCAAGCCCAACATCGGCGCCCGTGAGGCGTACCTCAAGGCGTTGCAGGACGGGTCGATCGACCTGGTGCCGGAGTACTCCGGAAGCCTTCTGCAGTACTACAACGCGAAGAGCACCGCGCAGTCCAGCGGCGACGTGTACGCAGCGCTGAGCGACGCCCTTCCCAAGGGCTTCGAGGTGCTCGACCAGTCCAAGGCCGAAGACAAGGACTCGTACAACGTCACCAAGGAGTTCTCGGAGAAGTACAGTGTCACGAGCCTTGCCGATCTGAAGAAGGTCACCGTGCCTCTCACGGTGGGCGCCAACCCCGAGTTCGCCGAGCGTCCATACGGCATCAAGGGTCTGCAGTCTGCCTACGGGGTCACCGCAACGCTGGATCCCATCAGTGACAGCGGGGGACCGCTGACCGTCAAGGCACTGCTCGACGGCACGGTTCAACTCGCCGACATCTACACCACGAGCTCGGCGATCAAGAACAACAACCTGGTCACACTGAAAGACCCGAAGAACATCATCATCGCCGAGAACGTCGTGCCGATCATCAATGACGGCAAGGTGACCGACAAGGTGAAGAGCGTGCTCAACAAGGTGTCCAGCACGCTGACGACCGACGACCTCGTGAGCATGAACGACAAGAGCTCCGGGTCGGCTAAGGAGTCCGCGGCGCAGATCGCGAAGGAATGGCTCTCGTCGAAGAACCTGTTCAAGTAGGCGGGACCGGGTGGCGGCGGCCGGCCGTCGCCAATCAGAGAACGGCGACGCGCCTTTCCCGCCACCCCGAACCCCTCCGTGGAAGCTTCGCGTGAAGCCGGACTCCGGTCGAAACGACGGAGAGCCGCTTTCCGAGTACCGGACAGGACCGTCGGTACGCCGGGAGCGGCTCGCCGTCGTCGTCGACCCAGAGCGGGTGTACCTGAGGCTGTTCGGCGACGAGAGGTACGCGTTCTGGCTCGACGGGGGCATCCGTTCGGCCGGAGGATCCAGCTATCTGGGTGCCTCCTCACCTGTCAGGTCCGGCTACCTCCTCGAACACGGACGCCTCGTACGCCTGCTGGGTGACGACCGCGTTGGCCTGATCGGCGAACCGGGGGAGGGGCGCAGCGGCGACGGCTCTCCAGCCTCAGCTGAGCAGTTGCACCGGTCGTTCGCCGACGCGCTCCGCTCCTGGGCAGCACCGGAGGACGGCTCCGCAGCGGGGGCGCCACTCGGTTGGGTCGGGTGGTTCGGGTACGAGTACGGGGCCGGCCTGGTGGGTGGCTCTGCCTACCCGTCGCCATATCCCGATGCGGCAATGCTTGCGGCCGACCGAGTCATCGAGGTGGACCACGCGACAGGTCGGGCGTCGTTGTGGTTCCTCGACGACGCAGATGGCCGAGAGTGGGCGGATGCCACGCGAGAGTCGCTGATCGAGCTCGCGGAGTCATCACCGCAGGCGCCGGGCGGCCTCGATCTGCCCCAGATCCCGACGCCGGAGGCATCCCCGTCGTGGGGCCATGCTGCGGCCGACTACCTGCGGATGATCGGGGCGTGCCAGGCGTTCATCCATGCAGGTGACGCCTACCAGTTGTGCCTGACGAACAATGTGCAGGTCGAAACTGCTGCCGAACCGCTGGATGTGTATCGCAGGCTGCGACGGATCTCGCGGGCCGCTCACGGCGCATTCATCCGCGTGGACGACGTTGCGGTTCTCAGCGCGTCGCCCGAGCTCTTCCTGAGCGTTGGCGACGGGATCGCCGTCACCCGGCCGGTGAAGGGAACGCGACGCCGCGGGTCCGATCCGGTCGAGGATCTCGTGCTGCGCCGCGAACTCGCAGGCGACGAGAAGGAACGCGCCGAGAACCTGATGATCGTGGACCTGATGCGCAACGATCTGGGTCGCGTGGCGAGGCTGGGTGGCGTTTCCGTGCCCGAACTGCTCGCCGTGGAGACGCACGAGCACGTGCACCAGTTGGTGAGCACGGTTAGCGCGGAGCTCGCCGACGGTGTGGACGCGCTCGATGTGATCGGTCTCTGCTTCCCCGCTGGGTCGATGACGGGTACGCCGAAGCTCGCCGCGATGCGCATCCTGCAGCACCTGGAAGGCGCTCCGCGCGGCATCTACAGCGGATGCCTCGGCCGGCTGGGACTGGACGGTTCGGCCGAGCTCGGCATGGTCATCCGCACCATCGTGATGCGCGGTGGGACGGCATCCATCGGCACGGGCGGCGGCATCACGGCGCTTTCCGTGCCGGCCGACGAGTTGGCCGAAACCAGGCTGAAGGCCGCCGCGCCCTTGGCCGCGCTCGGTGCCTGATGCGCGGCCGCAACCGGGCCGACACGAACGGGTAATCTTTTGCACGCCCCCTTTTTCCTGCGGACGCCGGTGGTCCGCACCCCCGATCCGTACAGAGATTGAGAGCGACGTGTCACAACACGACGAGCGAGAGGCTCCCGACGCCCGCTACGACTTCGCCGCCATTCAGGCCAAGTGGTTGCCGGTGTGGGAGGAGCTTCAGCCGTTCCGCACGGACGCTCCGGGCGACAAGCGCCCGCGCAAGTACGTGCTTGACATGTTCCCCTACCCCTCGGGGGACCTGCACATGGGTCATGCCGAGGCGTTCGGCTTCGGCGATATTGTGGCGCGGTACTGGCGACAGCAGGGTTTCAACGTTCTGCATCCGATCGGGTGGGACTCGTTCGGTCTGCCGGCCGAGAACGCCGCGATCAAGCGCGGCATCGACCCCCGTGGCTGGACCTACGACAACATCGCGCAGCAGAAGCGCAGCTTCCGCATCTACGCGCCCTCCTTCGACTGGAGCCGGGAACTGCACACGAGCGACCCGGAGTACTACAGGTGGAACCAGTGGCTCTTCCTGAAGCTGTACGAGAAGGGTCTCGCCTACCGCAAGGCGGGCAATGTGAACTGGTGCCCGAACGACCAGACCGTGCTGGCCAACGAGCAGGTCATCGACGGGCACTGCGAACGCTGCGGCTTCTTGGTCGAGAAGAAGAAGCTCACCCAGTGGTACTTCCGGGTCACCGACTACGCCGACCGGTTGCTGGACGACCTCAACCAGCTGGAGGGCGCCTGGCCGCCCCGCGTGCTCACGATGCAGCGCAACTGGATCGGACGCTCGATCGGTGCAGACGTGGACTTCAAGATCGAAGGTCGCGACGAGCCGGTCAGCGTCTACACCACGAGGCCGGACACCCTCTATGGGGTCACGTTCATGGTGGTCGCCCCCGACTCCGACCTGGCTGCTGAGCTGGTCGAGGATGCCTCGCCCGAGGTGCGCGAACGCTTCGACGTTTATCTGAAGCAGACGCAATCCACCACCGACATCGAACGATTGAGCAGTGAGCGCGAGAAGACCGGCGTCTTCCTCGAGCGGTACGCGATCAACCCCCTGAGCGGGGAGCGCTTGCCGATCTGGGCGGCCGACTACGTGCTGGCCGAGTACGGACACGGCGCCATCATGGCCGTACCAGCGCACGACCAGCGCGACCTCGACTTCGCGCGCGCCTTCGGGCTGCCGGTCAGGGTCGTCGTCGACACGAACGCGCCAGTCACCGGCGCCATCCCGGTCATCCCCACCGACCCGGAGACCGGCGAGGCGCTTCTGCCCGAAGACCTGCCGCCCCTGGATCCGGCATCCACGGGGGTCGCCCTCACCGGCGACGGCCGGCTGATCAACTCAGGACCATTCAACGGACTGAGCAAGAACAACGCCATCCAGCGCATTACCGAGGCGCTGAACTCCGCGTCGATCGGCCGCGCATCGCGCAACTTCAGGCTGCGCGACTGGCTCATCTCGCGACAGAGGTACTGGGGCACGCCCATCCCGATCATCCACTGCCCGGGCTGCGGGGAGGTGCCCGTGCCCGAGGAGCAGCTGCCCGTGCTGTTGCCCGACGCGCACGGACTCGACCTCAAGCCCAAGGGCACGAGCCCCCTCGGGGCGGCGACCGAGTGGGCGACCGTGGAGTGCCCGAAGTGCGGGGGCACCGCCACGCGGGACAGCGACACCATGGACACGTTCGTCGACAGCTCCTGGTATTACCTGCGCTACCTGTCGGCCAAGGACGACAGCCAGGCGTTCGACCCCGCCGAGGTGGAGAAGTGGGCGCCCGTCGACCAGTACGTCGGCGGCGTGGAGCATGCCATCCTGCACCTGCTCTATTCGCGGTTCATCACGAAGGTGCTGTTCGATCTCGGTTACGTGACCTTCACCGAGCCGTTCACGTCGCTCCTGAACCAGGGTCAGGTGATCCTGAACGGCTCCGCGATGAGCAAGTCGAAGGGCAACCTCGTCGAGTTCGCCGACGAGCTTCGCCAGCATGGGGCCGACGCGCTTCGAGTGACCCTGGCTTTCGCAGGTCCGCCCGAAGACGACATCGACTGGGCCGACGTGTCGGCAGCGGGCAGCGCCAAGTTCCTCGCGCGTGCCTGGCGCATCGCGCACGACGTCACGAGCGATCCAGACGTCGAGTGGCGCAGCGGCGATGTTGCGCTTCGTCGGGTCACGCACAGGCTGTTGGCCGACGCACCCGTGCTGATCGAGTCGTTCAAGTTCAACGTCGTCGTCGCCCGGCTCATGGAGCTGGTCAACGCAACGCGCAAGGCCATCGACTCCGGCCCTGGGCCGAAGGATGCAGCCGTGCGCGAGGCCGCCGAGACGGTCGCGTTGATACTGAACCTGTTCGCGCCGTATACCGCCGAAGACATGTGGCATGCGCTCGGTTACGAGCCCACGATCGCGGCGCAGACGTGGCGCAAAGCCGACCCGAGCCTGCTGGTCGAGGAGTCGGTGACCGCGGTCGTTCAGGTGGACGGCAAAGTGCGCGACCGCATCGACGTGTCGCCGCGAATCGGCGCGGAAGAGCTCGAAGCGCTTGCACGGGAATCCGATGCGGTCAAGCGAGCGCTGGGCGATCGCGAGGTCGCTGCCGTTATCGCGCGTCCGCCTCGCGTGGTCAACATCGCGACGAAGAGGTAGGCAAGGTCGTCGTCCACAGCGCGGGCGACTGGCGTTTCGTCCCCGAACCGTGTGGACGGGGATGATGCAGCAGGCATGACGCCATAGCGTCTCGCAAGTGGATGCCGATGACCCCTTCGACCAGCTCGCCGCCGGGTCACGCTCGATGCCGCGCTCCGTCAAGGTGCGGCTCGGGGTCGGCGCCGCCGCGGTGTTGTTGATCGGCGCCTTCGCGACCGCAGTACTCGTCGGGCTGCTCTCACCGAAGGGCGACTCGCAGCGGGTCCCGAAGGTGTCGGTGACGGCGCAAGGCTCGACGGCGTCCGCGGGAACGCCCACGCCACGGCCCCTCGTGTACGTGCATGTGCTCGGTGCCGTGCCGCGCCCCGGGCTGTACACGCTTCCGTCGGACTCACGCGTCGTCGACGCAGTGTCGGCGGCGGGCGGCATGACCGACGACGCCGAGCCGTCGGGGGTCAATCTGGCCAGGCCCCTGGCCGACGGCGAGCAACTCGTCGTTCCGCACGTGGGAGATCCGGTTCAGCCTGGCCAGGGTCCCGCCGTGGTTCCAGGCGCTTCGTCGGCGACCGGCGGCGTCGGCGGCAAGATCAACCTCAACACGGCGACCGAGGAGCAACTCGATACGTTGCCGCGGGTCGGGCCGGCAATGGCAGCGAAGATCGTCGCCTGGCGCACGCAGAATGGCCGCTTCACCTCGGTCGACGACCTCATGAACGTGAGCGGCATCGGACAGAAGACGTTCGACGGCCTGAAAGACCTGGTGACGGTCTGATGATCGATCTGAGGCTGGCCGTCCCCGCCATCGCCGCGTGGGTCGGCGCGGCCGCCGCCATCTCGCTGCCGAACGGCTGGTGGTTCGCCATCGCACTCTGGACGGTTGCGATTGCCGCCGCGGGAACGGCAGTAGCGCTCCGCGTCGCGGCGCGCCACGCTGCTGGCCGGTCGGGGCATCCAACGCTTCCCGTGGTGGTCGCGGCACTCTGCGTGGCGACGGCGGCGGCAGCGCTCGTCGCGACCGCCGCGGCGTCTGCCATGCCTGCACGACACCCGGACGTCGTCGCCGCATTGGCGCACCACTCCGTGGTGCTGCGCGCGCAGGTGACGTCACAGGGGCAGGCGTCGTCTGCCACCGGCTCGGGTGCGGCAGGTGTTCGATTCTCGGCGACCGTAGAGACCGTGACCGCTGGTGCGGAACGGCACCGAGTGCGGATGCCCGTACTCGTCTTCAGCCCACAGGGCACGAGCGTGCGCATCGGCCAGGTGGTGGAGGTGAACGGAACGGTCACCATGCTGCCCTCGTCGTCCGAGACTGCGGCGCTCGTGTACGCATCGGCCCGGCCCCGTGCAGTTGCTGCTCCACCGGCGCTCCTCGAGACCGCCGATTCCGTTCGCGCTGCGTTCACCGCTCGTGCGTCGCAGTTGCCTGGCGACGGCGGAGCGCTTCTCCCGGGCCTGGCGATCGGTGATGTACACGGCCTGCCCGAGTCGTTGTCCGATGACATGAAGCAGGCCTCCCTGACGCATCTGACGGCGGTCTCCGGCGCGAACTGCGCAGTCGTCGTCTCGCTCGTCGGCGCTGCTGCAGGCGCGCTCGGTCTCGGGCGAGGCATCCGGGTCCTGGCGTCGCTTGCCGCGCTCACCGGGTTCGTCGTTCTCGTGACGCCGCAGCCGAGCGTGCTCCGTGCATCCGTGATGGCCGCGGTCATCGTCTTCGCCGGCTGGACGGGTCGTCGGGGGAGAGCGGTCCCCGCGCTGTCGCTCGCCGTGGTCGCACTGCTCGCGATCGATCCGTGGTTGTCGCTGAGCTATGGGTTCGTGTTGTCGGTGCTGGCCACCGGCGCACTGCTGTTGCTCGCGCCGCCGTTGTCGCAACGCCTGGCAGCGTGGATGCCCCACCGCGTCGCCATGCTGCTTGCCGTGCCGATCTCCGCCCAGGTCGCTTGCCAGCCGGTACTGCTGCTGCTCAATCCCACGGTGCCGCTATACGGCATCATCGCCAACCTCGTCGCGGAACCGGCTGCCCCGATCGCCACCGTGCTCGGGCTGTTGTCGTGCCTGGTGATCCCGCTGTGGCCTGCCGCTGGCGGACTCCTCGCCCAGCTCGCCTGGGTGCCGTCCGCGTGGATCGCGGCCGTGGCCAGGGTGAGTTCTGCTCTGCCGGGGAGCGGGCTGGGCTGGATCGACGGTGCGCTCGGGTTCGTGCTCATGCTCGTGCTGACGGTCGCGATCGTGTTCGCCGTGGCCCGGCCGAGGCATCGCATGGCCCGGGCTGCGCGCCTGATCGCACTGTGCGCTGCCGTCACCGTGTCGGTGTGCTCGCTCGCCGGTGTTGCAGGTGCCAAGGTTGCGGAGGCGCTCGACAGGCCGCAGTCGTGGAGCATCGCGGCCTGCGACATCGGCCAGGGGGATGCTGTGCTGCTCAGGAGCGGGGACGCGCACGCCCTGGTCGATACGGGCCCGGATCCCGACCGGCTCACCTCGTGCTTGAGCGAGTTGGGGATAGGCCGCATCGATCTTCTCGTACTCACCCACTACGACATGGACCACGTCGGGGGCACACAGTCCGTGATCGGAAAGGTGGGAGTCGCCATGGTGGGGCCGCCATCGGACGAGCGCGGGAGGCGGATCAACGAGCAGCTCGAGCGCGGAGGGGCACAGGTGCAGGTCGCGCAGACCGGCGACGCGGGACGACTCGGCGACCTGGCGTGGCGGGTACTGTGGCCCGACCGGGAGTCCCACGGCATGGAGCCTGGCAACGAGCGCAGTGTGACGGTCCTCTTCACGGGTGACGGCATCCGTTCGCTGTTCCTCGGCGATCTGGACGAACGGGCTCAGGATGCTCTGCTCGAGACCGGTCGCGTGCCTCGCGTCGATGTCGTGAAGGTGGCGCACCACGGCTCCGGCGATCAAGCGGAGCCGCTGTACGCCCACATGGGGGCCGCGATCGGCTTGATCTCGGTCGGAGCCGACAACGACTACGGGCATCCCACGGCAACCGCCCTTGGCATCCTGAAGAGCACGGGAACCGTCGTGATGCGCACCGACGTCGAGGGGATGCTCATGGTCGCCTCCGACGGGCACGGCCGTCTCACCACGTGGACGCAACGCGCTGCGACAGCGCCTCAGCTCGCGCGACCGGGCTGATGTGTCGCTTGTCACGAATAGGCTGAGGTGGCGACAGGCACAAGGAACGGAGTCGATGCGGTGGCGGCGAGAGCAAGCGGGTCCGGATCTCGGTCGTCCGGATCGAGGTCGCCGGCATCGAGGGCATCGAGTTCCCGGTCGGCCTCAGGATCGTCAGCCTCCAGGGGCAGTTCCGCGAAAGTGGTCATCCCGCAACTGGCCTGGCACGAGGTCCGGTCGGCGCCGGTCGTTCTGGTCAGTGGCACGGCGACCGTGCTCGCCGACCGTGCCACGCGCATCCTCCGCGACGCGCTTCGTAGCGCCGACCCGAGTCTCGAAGTCACCGACCTCGATGCGGCGGAGTATCTGCCGGGCGAGTTGGCATCGCTCGCGAGCCCTTCATTGTTCGGGGAACCCCGCCTCATCCGGGTGACGGGTTCGGAGCGCGCCAGCGACGCGTTCGTCGACGATCTCGTCTCCTACCTTCAGGCGCCGGCCGACGACACGACGGTGCTCGTGCGACACGGCGGCGGACAGCGCGGCAAGCGGTTCCTCGACGCCATCCGATCGGGCGCCGGCAGCGGCGTCGAGGTGGTGTGCGCGGAGCTGAAGCGGGACTCCGACAAGTACGACTTCGCGCAGGCGGAGTTCCGCATGGCGGGAAAGCGGGTGACACCCGGTGCCCTGCGCGCAGTGACGAGCGCGTTCGCCGACGATCTTGCCGAACTCGCTGCGGCGTGCCAGCAGCTCATCGCGGACGCGGGCCAAGAGGTCACAGAGTCCACGGTGGACCGCTACTACGGCGGACGGGTCGAGGCGAACGCGTTCAAGGTGGCGGATGCCGCACTCGCGGGCCGTTACGGCGAAGCACTGATCACGATGCGGCACGCTCTGGCATCGGGAGCGGACCCGGTGCCGATGGTCGCCGCTTTCGCGAGCAAGCTACGCACCATGGCTCGTCTCTATGGCGCGAGGGGGAGTTCCGCTCAACTCGCGTCCCAGTTCGGCCTCGCCCCGTGGCAAGTGGACCGCGCCCGTCGCGACCTTCAGGGTTGGTCGGAAGAAGGACTAGCGCACAGCATCGAGGTCGTCGCTGACGCAGATTCGAATGTGAAGGGAGCTGGGCGCGATCCCGAGTTCGCTCTCGAGCGAATGATCGCCGTGCTCAGCGCTCGTGGGGAGAACGTGCGCGGCTGATTCGGTCAGAGCACTCCGCCCGAAACGAAAGAACCCCGTCCGGAGACGGGGTTCTCAACGCGATATGCAGCTCAGAGTGAAGCAACCTGCTTGGCGATCGCCGACTTGCGGTTCGCGGCCTGGTTCTTGTGGATGACGCCCTTGCTGACGGCCTTGTCGAGCTTCTTGGTCGCCACGGTCAGGGCGGCTGCCGCCTTGTCCTTGTCACCGGCCACGACGGCTTCGCGGGCAGAGCGGATGACGGTCTTGAGCTCGCTCTTGACCGCCTTGTTGCGCTCGTGCGCCTTCTCGTTGGTGCGAATGCGCTTCATCTGCGACTTGATGTTTGCCACGAGTGGTTATGTCTTTCGTTCGAAGTGTTGAGGTGGGATGTGCCGAGAGACGAGAGAGGGCATCTCGCGACATTCGTGCGGCTGAGACCACACGCAAGCCAACAGACCACGATACCAGACGGCGGGTCGGCATCCGAATCGGTCGTCCACAAGCGAAGGTGGCGGTGCGCTCCTTGACCCCTGGGCCTCAGCGTGATCACCCTTTCACGTGAAGCCCACCTCAATAGTCTGGAGGACATGAGTCGAAGCGCAGCATCCGTCGCCGTCATTGGGGCACGGATCGTCCCCGTCGCGGCGGACCCGATCGAGAACGGAACCGTCGTCGTCGAGAACGGCGTCATCACAGCCGTCGGGTCCGACGTCGTCCCGCCCGAGAACGTGAGGGTGGTTGATGCCGGCGGCCGGTGGCTGCTTCCGGGCTTCATCGAGGCGCATGGTCACGTAGGCATCCACGAGGAGGCCAACGGCAACGCCGGCAACGACACGAACGAGATGACCGACCCCAACACGGCAGGGGTGCGGGCCATCGACGCGATCGACATCGAGGACGAGGGATTCCGAGACGCTCTGAGCGGCGGCATCACCTCCGTCGTCGTGAAGCCGGGAAGCGGCAACGTGATCGGCGGGCAGACCGTGGCGATCAAGACCTGGGGCGGCCGAACCATCGACGAACAGGTCATCAGGGAGGGCGTGAGCGTCAAGTCCGCGCTCGGTGAGAATCCCAAGCGCGTCTACGGCGAGAAGAAGCAACTGCCGAGCACCCGCCTGGGCGTGGCATACGTGCTGCGGCAGGCGTTCGTGGACGCGCAGAACTACGCTGCCGCGAGGGATGCCGCAGCCGCCAAGGGCGAACCGTTCGCACGCGACCTCGCCAAGGAGACCCTCGCGCGCGTGCTCGACGGCGAGCTGGTCTGGGATCAGCACGTTCACAGGCACGACGACATCGCGACGGCGATACGGCTCGCGGACGAGTTCGGATACCGACTCGTGATCAACCACGGAACCGACGGTGCGAAGCTCGCCGACGTTCTCGCCGAGCGCGACATCCCTGTCATCTTCGGTCCCATGTTCACGTCGCGCTCGAAAGTGGAGCTTCGCGATCGCGCCATCGTCAACCTGTCTCGCCTCGCGACGGCGGGCGTGCGGGTGGCGATCACGACCGACCACCCCGTCGTTCCCATCAACTTCCTCGTGCACCAGGCATCCCTCGCCGTCAAGGAGGGTCTCGACCCGAAGGTGGCTCTCGAGGCACTCACCGTGAACCCGGCCTCGTTCCTCGGGCTGGACAACAGGGTGGGTGCCATCCGTCCCGGCCTCGATGGCGACCTGGTGTTGTGGTCGGGCGATCCGCTCGACGTCATGAGCCGAGCCGAGCAGGTGTTCATCTCGGGAGCCGAGGTGTACCGCTGGGAGCACGGCCGCGGTGTGGTGGTCGAGCGTTCCGAGCGCTTCGGGGCATAGGCGAGGCGAGGGTAGGGGCGTAGTCGCCAGAGTGAGCGGTCCGGGCCGCGCTGAGCGCCGGGCGGTTCATGGGAGAATTGCCGAACGATGTCCCCACGTGCCACAAAGGCCCTCGAGCCTGCCGCGACCGATCCTGCGCGCATCCGCAATTTCTGCATCATCGCGCACATCGACCACGGCAAGTCCACGCTCGCCGACCGCATGCTCCAGTTGACCGGGGTGGTGGAGGAGCGCGCGATGCGTGCGCAGTACCTCGACCGAATGGACATCGAGCGCGAGCGCGGTATCACGATCAAGAGCCAGGCAGTGCGCATGCCGTGGCAGTACCGGGACGACACGTATGCGCTGAACATGATCGACACGCCAGGGCACGTCGACTTCACCTACGAGGTCTCACGATCGCTGGCCGCGTGCGAGGGTGCGATCCTGCTCGTAGATGCCGCTCAGGGAATCGAGGCGCAGACCCTCGCGAACCTCTACCTGGCGCTGGAGAACGACCTCGCGATCATCCCTGTGCTCAACAAGATCGACCTACCGGCGGCAGAGCCTGACAAGTACGCTCGCGAGCTCGCCGACCTGATCGGCGGAAGTCCGGAAGACGTGCTGCGCGTCAGCGGCAAGACCGGCATCGGTGTCGACGTGCTGCTCGACCGCGTCACCGAGCTCGTGCCCGCCCCGGTCGGCAAGAAAGATGCGCCTGCGCGCGCCATGATCTTCGATTCCGTCTACGACAGCTACCGGGGTGTCGTCACCTATGTGCGCATGGTGGACGGACAGCTGACGCCGCGTGAGCGCATCCAGATGATGTCCACGAAGGCGACGCACGAACTTCTCGAGATCGGCGTCAGCTCCCCAGAGCCGGTTCCGACCCGCGGGCTGGGCGTCGGTGAGGTGGGCTATCTCATCACGGGCGTGAAGGACGTGCGGCAGTCCAGGGTCGGCGACACGGTCACGAATGCCGTGCGCCCGGCATCCGAGGCGCTCGCGGGCTACACCGACCCGAAGCCGATGGTGTTCTCCGGCCTCTACCCGATCGACGGCAGCGATTACCCCGACCTGCGTGAAGCGCTCGACAAGCTCAAGCTCTCGGACGCCGCGCTCGTGTACGAGCCAGAGACCTCGGTCGCGCTTGGCTTCGGTTTTCGCTGCGGCTTCCTTGGGCTGCTGCACCTGGAGATCGTCACCGAGCGTCTGGAGCGGGAGTTCGGCCTCGACCTCATCACTACGGCCCCCAGCGTCATCTACGAGGTCACGACCGAGGACGGCCACCAGGTCACCGTCACGAACCCGAGCGAATACCCGACCGGCAAGGTGCGGTCGGTGCGGGAGCCGGTAGTGAAGGCCGCGATCCTCACGCCGAAGGACTACGTGGGCACCGTCATGGAGCTGTGCCAGTCCCGCCGAGGAACGATGCTCGGCATGGACTACCTGGGCGAGGACCGTGTCGAGATCCGTTACACGATGCCGCTCGGCGAGATCGTCTTCGACTTCTTCGACCAGCTGAAGAGCAGGACCCAGGGCTATGCGAGCCTCGACTACGAGCCGCACGGGGAGCAGGAGGCCGACCTGGTGAAGGTGGACATTCTGCTGCAAGGCGAGCAGGTAGATGCCTTCAGTGCGATCGTGCACCGCGACAAGGCCTACGCGTACGGCGTCATGATGACCGAACGTCTGAAGAAGCTGATCCCGCGCCAGCAGTTCGAGGTGCCGGTGCAGGCTGCCATCGGTGCCCGCATCATCGCGCGGGAGTCCATCCGGGCCATGCGCAAGGACGTTCTGGCCAAGTGTTACGGCGGTGACATCACTCGCAAGCGCAAACTGCTCGAGAAGCAGAAAGAGGGCAAGAAGCGCATGAAGATGGTCGGCCGAGTCGAGGTTCCGCAGGAGGCGTTCATCGCCGCGCTCTCGGGTGACGTGGAGAGCAAGGACAAGGCGAAGTAGCGGCAGGGGCGCGTTAGACTGCCTGCGCGAAAAGGAGCCAGGCGGCGGCGCGGCTCGGATTCGGGTTCCGCCAGGACACTGAAACGACAGACGGGTTCATAGGCCATGCGACGCAGTACCTTCACCGATCAGCCGGTGACCTACGCTGCTGTCGGCGCAACCCTCGCCCACGATCTGACGATGCATCCGCCAAAGGGCTATCGGGCGATGTCCCGTTCCATCAGGCTCGGCTCCGGCGACGACCGCTTCGCCAGTTCGGCCAGAGCTCTCATGACGTGGGGTGTTCAGCGCGGAGGCGGTGTCGAAGTCACGAGCGTTGACCCTGGCACAGGGGAGCAATACGCGGGAGTACGGTTCGCCGCCGACGGCACCCCGGAGCGCCTCGAGCCGCATCACGGCACCGAAGCCGTTTTCGATGAGGACGGGCATCCGTATATCGCCAACGGCATGACCGCCGTGCTCCGCGTGCCGTTCGGACCTTTCCACGTGAAAGCGCCGGTTCGCGTGGTGTACGTCATCGAGGAACAGCACCGCGTCGGCTTCGGCTACGGCACGATGAAGGGGCATCCGCTCTCGGGCGAGGAGTCGTTCGTGCTCGAGCAACGCGATGACGACTCCGTTTGGCTCACAATGCGGTCGTTCTCCCGGTCTGCTGGCGGCATTCGGGCCATCGTTTCGCCTGTCGCGCGCGCATCGCAGACGCGGCTGACCAAGCGTTACCTGAGGGCTCTGCATCCCGCGACGGGAAGCCTCGCAGCTGGTCAGGCTTCGACGCCGGGCAAGGCGAACGGCGGCCCAACCGAGGTGCAGGTGACCGACGTGACCGTGCACGACGAACGCCCGGTGGGTGGCGCCTCGCGCACGCAGGCCCTTTCCGATGGCGATGACGGCGGGTCCAGTGCCGAGCACACTTCCGATCGCTGATCCCGCTCCCGCGGACGGGCTGCTACCGGGCACCGCAGCCGAGGGCGCGCTGGCGCGTGACTTCGGGGTGTATGTGCACGTCCCGTTCTGCCGTGTTCGCTGCGGCTACTGCGACTTCAACACGTACACGGCCACGGAGCTTCGCGGTGTCCGTCAGGCGGACTACCCGGAGCAGGCGGCGACCGAGGTGCGCCTCGCGGCCGATGTTCTGGAGGCGTCGGGCGTACCCGCCCGCCGAGCGGCGACCGTGTTCTTCGGCGGTGGAACTCCGACCCTTCTCCCTTCGGACCAGCTGGTGGAGATGCTGCACCAGGTACGCCAGACATTCGGACTCGTCGCGGGTGCCGAGGTCACGACCGAGGCGAATCCCGACAGCGTCGACGAGCGCTACCTGCACGACCTCGCGGCAGCCGGCTTCACCCGCGTGTCGTTCGGCATGCAATCCGCCGTCCCTCACGTGCTTCGCGTGCTGGAGCGCACGCACGACCCGGCACGCGTGCCGCAGGTCGTGCGCTGGGCGCGGGATGCCGGCCTGCAGGTCAGCCTCGATCTGATCTACGGGACGCCCGGGGAGTCGCTCACCGACTGGCAGGCATCCGTCGACGCCGCCCTGGAGTGCGATCCCGACCACATCTCGGCATACGCGCTCATCGTCGAGGACGGCACCAAGCTCGCTCGGCAGATCCGCAGGGGCGAGGTGCCGCAGCCGGACGACGACCTGCAGGCCGACATGTACGAACTGGTCGACGACCGCCTGGAGGCTGCGGGCTTCGGATGGTACGAGGTCAGCAACTGGGCCAAGGATGCGTCGCGCCGCTCACGACACAACCTGGGCTACTGGCTTGGCAACGATTGGTGGGGCGTAGGTCCTGGCGCGCACAGCCACGTCGGCGGAGTGCGCTGGTGGAACGTGAAGCATCCTGCCGCGTACGCCGAACGGATGCTCTCCGGTCGGTCGCCTGCAGCAGGCAGGGAGACGTTGGATGCCGTAACCAGGCAGGTCGAGGACGTCTTGCTGCGCGTACGTATCCGTGATGGCATGCCAACCGCTTCACTGCCGGTATCGGGCAGGTCCGCGGTCGCCGGGCTCATCGCTGACGGGCTCGTCGACGCAAAAGCCGCCCTGCACGGGTCGGTGGAACTGACCCGCACGGGGCGGCTGCTGGCCGACGCGGTAGTGCGTCGGCTCGTGGCCTGACGGCGCTACTTGATGAACTGGATCGTCAACGGGTACTGGTAGACCTCGCCGCGATTGGAACGCACCGCCGCGATGATGCTGAAGACGATGTTGACCACCCAAACGGCGAGCAGGATGAGGAACCCGATGAGGATGAACGTCGTCATCCAGCCGACGATCACTCCGATCAGCATGGTCAGCTGGAAGTTCAGCGCGTTCCTGGTGTTCTCCCGCACGAAGGGGCCGCGGTCCTTCAGCACGAGGAAACCGATGAGCGCCGGCAGGAACGCAAGGCTCGCATAGCTGAGGAACGAAACGATGGCGCCACCGAGGTGGATGAGCATCGACCACAGCTTCTCGTCGGCGGGTTGCATCTGGCGCTGCCCGCTCTGGGGATACGGATTCTGCGGAGGAGGGGGTGGGACGTCGGTCATGTCGCTCCTAGATGTGAATGCTGTCGTGAGGTACGGCCATCCAGGCTAGGGGAGCCGGATGCCTGGACGAGGGACGGGTGCGGCGTGGCGTACCCGCCTTCTCCAGCTGCGTCTATTTGATGGCGGCGTCTACTTGATGAAACGGAAGTTGAACGGGTAACGGTAGCTCCCGCCCGCGTTCACGCGCACGCCGCCCATGATGGAGAAGACGACGTTCAGAACCCACCAGGCGAACGGGAGCAGCCAGCCGAGGAAGGCGAGCGGCCAGAACACGATGGCGAGGATGACGCTGAAGACGATGTAGAGGCCGACGTAGATGATCGTGAAGGTGATCTGCCAGTTGAGGGCTTCTTTCGCCTCGACGTTCGTGCGCGGGCCCCGGTCCTTCAGCACGAGCCAGATGATGAGCGATGGAAGGAATCCGACGATGCCGCCGATGTGAGCCCACATCGCCGCGGTCTTGTCCGACTCTGGCGACAGCGGTTGCGCGGCCGGCGCGTACTGCTGCTGGCCGTACTGCGGCTGCTGACCGGACGGCGGCTGTTGCCCGTACGGCTGCTGCTGGCCGTATTGGGGTTGCTGTCCGTACTGGGGAGGCTGCTGGCCGCTCGGTGGCGGCGGTGCCGGCTGCCCGTAAGGCGGCTGTTGCGGTGGCTGCTGCCCGTGCTGCGGAGGTTCTTGCGGCGGCTGTTCTGGGACGTTCGGATCGCTCATGGCACTGTGCCTTTCTGGGGCGGGCCTTGCTTGGGTTGGGCGGATTCACAGGCTCGCTCTGTGTGGGCGGCACGTGGAACGCACTCACGGCACCGTGCGAGCTTGCGCTAAAAGTACTGCCCGGCATGTCGCGCTGCAATGCTTCCGCGCCGCAGACGGGCGATTCCGGCCCCGAAGCGGTGCCGAGTCGACGTCGTGACGCTGGATGGATCCTCTTGTCATATCCGCCATTCCATTGCTGGGCGCTGACCGAGTCGCAGCGCCCCTGCCGAGGACTGCGCGATATGATTGGCACTCGACCGCAGCGAGTGCCAACCGCGGTCGCATCCGTGAACGATCGGGGAGGAGTGGGCGCATGGTCACAGAACGCAGCCTCGAGGTCCTCCGCGTGATCGTGCAGGACTATGTCGCATCCCGTGAGCCGGTGGGCTCGAAGAGCATCGTCGAGCGCCACGGTTTCGACGTCTCCGCGGCGACCATCCGCAACGACATGGCATCGCTGGAAGAAGAGGAGCTCATCGCGGCCCCTCACACATCTTCCGGGCGCGTGCCGACTGACAAGGGCTACCGGCTCTTCGTCGACAGGATGTCGGAGCTCCGGCCTCTGTCCAGCGCGCAACGCCAGGCCATCGAACTCTTCCTAGGCCAATCGGTCGACGTGGACGACGTGCTCGCCCGAACCGTACGACTTCTCGCACAGCTCACGCACCAGGTCGCTCTGGTGCAGTACCCGTCGGTGTCTCGAGCGCGGGTTCGGCACATCGAGTTCGTTCCGCTGGCTCCGAGGCGCGTGCTCTGCGTGCTGATCGCCGATTCCGGTGTCGTCGAACAGGGCGTCGCTGAGCCCGAAGGCGACCTGGGAGAGGATGCCCTCGCCGAGCTGCGAGCGCAGGTGAACGCGAAGACGGCCGGCATGCGGTTGGCGGACGCCGCATCCGAACTGCGCAGCCTTCCCGCCACGCTCCCTTCCGAACGCTGGACGACCCAGACTCGTGACGTCGCGGCTGCCCTCTGCCAGGTCATCGTGGAGCAGATCGAGGCCACTCGGCAGGAGCGACTCATCATGGCGGGCGCCGCCAACCTCGTACGAACCGAGATCGACTTCAGCGGGAGCGTCACGCCTGTTCTGGAGGCCATCGAGGAACAGGTCGAACTACTCAAACTGTTCAGCGAGATGGCGCAGGAGCAGCACGGCGTGTCGGTGAGGATCGGACGCGAGACCGCGGTGCCGCCGTTCTCTGAGGCATCAGTTGTGACCAGCGGGTATTCCGGATCGGGAATGGACGTGGCAAGGCTGGGCGTGCTCGGTCCTACGCGCATGGACTACTCCAACAACATGGCGGCCGTGCGCGCCGTCGCCAGGTACCTTTCCCGTCTGCTGGGCGAGTGAGCCGGTTCAGCAGCTAACAGCGTTCATCATCACGATCAGGTAAGGAAAACCCCCTTCAGTGGCCGACCACTATGAAGTCCTGGGCGTCTCCCGCGACGCCAGCCCCGACGAGATCAAGAAGGCGTATCGGCGTCTCGCCCGGGAGTTGCATCCTGACGTGAACCCGAGTCCGGATGCCGCCGAGCGGTTCAAGCTCGTCACCCACGCGTACGACGTGCTGAGCGATCCGCAGCAGCGCCAGCAGTACGACATCGGTCCCCAGGCCGGCTTCGACGGCGGCGGCTTCGGGTTCGGCGACATCTTCGAGACGTTCTTCGGGGGTGCCACAGCTGGCGGCCAGCGCGGCCCTCGTTCCCGTCGTGAGCGCGGCCAGGATGCCCTGTTGCGCGTTGAGGTGGACCTCGACGAGGTCATCTTCGGCGCCCACCGCGACCTCGAGGTCGACACCGCGGTCGTGTGCGAAACGTGCGGCGGCTCGTGCTGCCAGCCCGGAACTGCTCCCGTCACGTGCGACATCTGCCACGGCACCGGGTCGATCCAGCGCACCGTGCGGTCCCTGCTCGGAAACGTGATGACCTCGTCTCCCTGCGGCACGTGCCGCGGGTATGGAACGGTCATCGCGACCCCTTGCGTCACCTGCCAGGGCCAGGGTCGCGTGCGCGCGCGCCGCACGGTTCCCGTCGACATCCCCGCCGGTGTCGACACCGGCCTGCGCCTGCAGATGCCGGGAAGCGGCGAGGCCGGCCCGGCCGGCGGCCCGAACGGCGACCTGTACCTCGAGATCAAGGTGAGGCACCACGACGTGTTCACTCGCGACGGGGACGACCTCCTCTGCACGCTGACGGTGTCGATGGCGGATGCCGTGCTCGGCACGCACACGAAGATCAAGGCCCTCGACGGCGACATCGAACTCGAGCTCAAGTCAGGCGTGCAGAGCGGCGATGTGATGACGGTGAAGAGCAGGGGCATCACCCATCTGCGCGGCACCGGCCGAGGCGACCTGCGCGTGGGCGTTCAGGTCGTGACGCCGACAAAGCTGGACCGCAAGGAGCGCGAGCTCATCGAGCAGTTCGCCAAGCACCACAAGACAGAGGAGCCGTCGCTCGCACGATTCCAGCAGGGGCTGTTCGCGAAGCTGCGCGACAGGTTCCTGTAGAGCGATGGCGAACCTCTACCTTCGCGAAGACCTCGACGACGCAGCCCAGGGCGCCGAGGTGGTGCTGGAGGGCCAGGAGGCAAGGCACGCGGTCGCGGTCAGCCGCACACGCGTGGGCGACCGACTGCGGGTGAGTAACGGCCGTGGCCTCGTGGTCGAGGGCGTCGTGGAGGTGGCGGAGCCGTCCACGGTGGTCGTGCGGGCGGATGCCGTGTACAGGGTCGAGCGCAGCGCTCCACGACTCGTGTTGGTGCAAGCACTCGCCAAGGGCGACAGGGACGAACTCGCCGTGCAGGCCGCAGTTGAACTCGGCGTCGACGCGATTGTGCCGTGGCAGGCATCCAGGTCCGTCTCTCGATGGCAGGGCGAGAAGGTGAGCAAGGGTGTGCTGCGCTGGCGCGCAGTGGTGCGGGAGGCCACGAAACAGTCCATGCGGCCGTGGTTGGCCGAGGTAACAGAGCCCGTGACGACCGCCCGCCTGGCCGATCGTGCACAGCATTCGAGGATGCTGGTGCTCGAGCCGGGTGCGCCCCTGCGTCTCGTGAGCAGCCGGTTCGACGAAGGAGACGATCGTGACATCGTCGTGGTGGTCGGACCGGAAGGGGGCATCTCGCCAGAGGAGTCCGAGCGGTTGGTCGGGGCAGGGGCCGGCTCGGTGCGCCTCGGCGACTCGGTGTTGCGCACCTCCAGCGCGGGCCCGGCGGCCATCGCGGTGCTGAATGCCACGCTCGGACGCTGGTGACGCGACCACGCGTGCGGAAGACGGCGGCCGGGCTCGGGCAGTTCTTCGTAGAATGAGTGGCATGACCGAGCCGAGCATCTTCACGCGCATCATCGACAGGGAGATCCCGGCCGATGTCGTGCACGAGGACGACACGGTGATCGCGTTCAACGACATCGCGCCTCAGGCGCCCGTGCACGTCGTGATCGTGCCGAAGACGGCCGAATATCGGAACGTAGTCGAGCTTGCGGCAGGCGACCCGCAGCTCATGGCTCACATGGTCGAAGTGGCGAAGAAGGTGGCAGAGGAACACGCCAACGGCGAGTTCAGGCTGGTCTTCAACAACGGCGAATCAGCCGGCCAGACCATCTTCCACGTGCACGCGCACGTGCTCGCCGGAGACCTACCGGAAGGAACACTTGGCTCGAAGTGATGAGACGTCGGCCGCTGCCGACGTCACCCGCGACAACGCGGAAGCCCGGCTGCACGTCGACGGCGTCGCCATGGTGCGGCTTCTCGGGGCACAGGATCGTCTGCTGACCACGATCGAGAAGCAGTACCCCCTTGTCAGCGTGCACGTGAGGGGCAACGACATCTCCATAACCGGCGATGCCGCCCAGGTGGAGGCCGCACGCAGACTCGTCGAGGAGCTGCTCGTCATGGTGCGCGAGGGGCAGGACCTGAGCCCCGTCGAAGTGGCGAGTTCAGCGCGCATCATCCAGAAGGGATCGAGCCCGGCCGACGTCTTCGGCCAGGCCATCCTCACCTCGCGTGGCAAGACCATCCGCCCGAAGACGCTTGGACAGAAGCAGTACGTCGACGCGATCGACCAGAACACCATCGTGTTCGGCATCGGTCCGGCAGGAACCGGCAAGACCTATCTTGCGATGGCCAAGGCCGTGCAAGCGCTGCAGCGCAAGGAGGTCGACCGCATCATCCTGTCGCGTCCTGCGATCGAGGCAGGCGAACGGCTCGGATACCTCCCAGGCACGCTGACCGACAAGATCGATCCCTATCTCCGGCCGCTGTACGACGCCCTCAACGAGATGATGGACCCAGAACTCGTGCCCAAGCTGCTGGCGAGCGGGACCATCGAGGTCGCGCCCCTTGCGTACATGCGCGGCCGCACACTGAACGACTCGTTCATCGTTCTCGATGAGGCGCAGAACACCACGCCTGAGCAGATGAAGATGTTCCTGACACGACTGGGCTTCGGCTCGAAGATGGTCGTCACCGGCGACATCACGCAGATCGACCTGCCGACCTCGGCGAGCGGTCTGCGCCTCGTGACGCGCGTGCTCGACGGGATCGACGACATCCATTTCTCCCGCCTGACGAGTGACGACGTCGTTCGCCACACGCTCGTAGGCCGGATAGTGGATGCCTACACCGAGTACGACGCGCGCAAACAGGCCGACCATTTCGAGCGCGAACAGGCGAGGGAGTTCGCGAACCGCGCAGAACGGCGTTCCGCGATCCCGCGCGACCACCTGCCGCCGAAGCGCCGGTGAGGACTCCGGCGCCCAGTAGTCGGCAGAGCGGGCTCGGCGCCCCATCCGCTGAAGAGACGTGAAGAGGACACCGTGAGCATCGAAGTGAACAACGAGTCGGCCGTCGAGGTCGACGAGGCAGCCCTGCAGCGTCTCGCCGCCTACGCGCTCGACACGATGCACGTGTCCACCGAGGCCGAGCTCGCCATCCTGCTCGTGGACGAGGCCGCCATGGAGCAGTTGCACGTGCAGTGGATGGACGAGCCGGGGCCGACCGATGTCTTGAGCTTTCCGATGGACGAGTTGCGACCGGGTACCGAGGAGGAGCCGGCACCTGCTGGGCTGCTCGGTGACGTGGTGCTGTGCCCGCAGGTGGCGGGCGCACAGGCCGAGGCCGCTGGTCACGGGCTCATGGACGAGCTCAAGCTGCTGACCGCACACGGAATCCTGCACCTACTCGGGTTCGATCATGCCGAACCCGACGAGGAGCGCGAGATGTTCGCGATCCAACGCGACATTCTGGTGGGCTTCGCGGTCGCGGAACGACGACGATAGGCGGTGCGCCGGTGATCGCTCTGTTCTTCGTCATCGCAGTGCTGCTGGTGGCATTCGGCGGTCTCATGGCCGCCGTGGACGCCGCGATCTCGGTGCAATCGCGGGCAGACATCGCCGAGCTGGCGCAGACGTCCAGGTTCCGCGGCTCGCTCGAGGCCATCGCCTCGGACCCGGGTGCTCACCTCAACGCCGTGAGCTTCGCGCGCATCATCGCGGAGACCACTGCCGCTGTGCTCGTGACGCTCGCGTTCGCCAGTGTGTTCTCGCAGTGGTGGCTCACGCTCATCCTCTCCGCCGCGCTGATGACCGGCGCGTCCTTCGTGCTCGTGGGCACCAGCCCGCGCAGCGTCGGGCGGGCCCACGCGAAGCGGCTGCTGATCGTGACCGCTCCGCTCGTGCACGGCATCCGGGTGCTGATCGGACCCATCGCCAGGGGGCTCGTGGTGCTTGGGAACCGGGTGACACCGTCGCGAGCACGTTCTGCGGCCGTGGCGAATGAGGAACAGCTGCTCAGCATCGTCGACGAGGCCGCGGAGCTCGACGTGCTCGAGGAGGACGACAGGGAACTGATCCACTCCATCTTCGAGTTCAACGACACCTTCGTGCGTGAGGTCATGATCCCGCGCACCGACATGGTCACGGTCGACGCAGATGCCACTGTGTCCGCCGCGATGAGCCTGTTCCTGGCGAAGGGCGTTTCGCGCATGCCTGTGGTGGGCGACGATGTCGACGAGGTCTCTGGCGTGCTCTATCTGCGCGATGTCGCACAGGTGGCGTACGAGCGGCCCCTCGACGTCGACGTCGCGACCGTCGGCCCACTCGCGCGGCCGGCGCTGTTCGTGCCCGAGTCGAAGAAGGTGGACGCGCTGCTGCGCCAGATGCAGCTCGAGTCGAACCATCTCGCCATGGTGGTCGACGAGTACGGGGGCATCGCAGGGCTGGTCACCCTCGAGGACCTGATCGAGGAGCTCGTCGGTGACATCTCCGACGAATACGACCACGATGTGCCGCTCGTCGAACCCCTCGGCGACGACCGGTTCCGCGTGAGCGCGCGACTGCCTGTCGACGAGCTCGGCGATCTGTTCGGCATCGAGTTGGACGACGACGATGTCGACTCCGTCGGGGGACTGCTCGCCAAGGCACTCGGACGGCTCCCGGTCGAAGGCTCGGTCGCGACCGTCGGCGGCCTGCGCCTGACGGCCGATCGGTCGGAAGGACGCCGCCGTCGCATCAGCACGGTGCTCGCCGAGCGCGACACGGCGTTGTTCGGCCTCGACGAGGCAACGGGCGGCGGCGCGGGCTCAGTAGAGGATGCTTCACACGACGCGTCGAAGACGAAGACGACGACCCGACCCATCCCGGCACAGGCCGGCGCACCGCACGCCGCACCCACCACGGCGAACACGAGAGGGCACGACGCATGAGCCGCGACAAGAAGGCCACACAGCGAACGCCGGATCAGGATGCCAGTGCCGGGCCGGAGGCCGATGGCGGCGACGACTATCGGGCCGGGTTCGTCTCGTTCGTCGGGCGACCGAACGTGGGCAAGTCCACCTTGATGAACGCGCTCGTGGGGGAGAAGGTGGCGATCACGAGCTCCAAGCCGCAGACCACGCGCAAGGCCATCAGGGGCATCGTGAATCGCGGAAACGGCCAGCTCATCGTCGTGGACACGCCAGGCATCCACCGGCCTCGCACGCTCCTCGGTGAGCGGCTGAACTCGCTCGTCCAGTCGACGTTGGGCGACGTCGACGTCATCGGCTTCTGCGTGCCCGCCGACGAGAAGGTCGGGCCCGGCGATCGGTTCATCAACGAGCGCCTCGACGAATTCCCACGTGCGAAGAAGGTGGCCATCGTCACGAAGACGGATGCCGCGTCGAAGTCGGCGGTCGCCGATCAGCTGATGGCCGTGTCGGCATTGCGAGAGTGGGACACGATCATTCCGCTCTCCGCGGTTCGCCATGACCAGCTCGATCTGCTGGTCGAGGAGCTCATCCGCCTTCTGCCTGTCTCGCCGCAGCTCTATCCGGACGACACCGTCACAGACGAGCAGTTGGTGGACCGCATCGCCGAGTACATCAGAGAGGCCGTTCTCGAAGACGTGCGCGATGAGTTGCCGCACTCGCTGGCGGTGACGATCGACGACATCGTGGAGCGCGACGACAAGCCCATCACCGACATCTACGCCAATCTCTTCGTCGAGCGCGACAGCCAGAAGGCGATCGTGATCGGAAAGGGCGGATCGCGCCTCAGGGCCATCGGCGAGACCGCCCGCAGGCAGATCGAGCCGCTCGTTGGCGGAAAGGTGTTCCTCTCGATTCGGGTGAAGGTCGCGAAGGAATGGCAGCGCGACCCCAAACAGCTCGGCCGGCTCGGGTTCTGACCGGCTGCCCTCTCGGTGTTCGCCACGCGGCGGTCGGAACGGGACCTCGATCTACGGATGCATGGGCATCCGTCTGAAGGATGATTGGGGCTCGCGGGTCGCTGACGGCGGCCCCGGCCTGAGTAACGTTGACAGGTGATCCGTTCCATCAGCCGCGCGCAGCTCATCGCCGACGTCATCGTCGCCGCGGTGCTTCTGCTGCTTGCGATCTGGGCTGCCTCAGCGGAATCGCCTTTGGTCGGGCCGATCGTGGCGGTACTCATGTGTGCGTCGCTGGCCGTGCGCAGGCTGGCCCCTGCACTCGCGCTGGCCGGGGTGTGGGCGGCCGCGCTGCTCCAGATGGCGACCCTCATCCCCGCGACAGGTGTGGATGTGGCGGTGCTGGGAGTGGCATACGCAACCGCGGCGTACGGCGGACGCACCGTGCGCATGCTGGGGCTCGCATCCGCAGTAGGCGGCGGCATCCTGTCGGCCGCGTACCTGACGTTCTCGTCGCGCGACGGCTACTTCAACCCGGTCTTCTCGGCGACGCACACGCTGCTGTCGCTCGTCGTTCTCACAATCGGCATGATCACGCTCTTCGGGTTGAGCTGGACGCTCGGCCTTCTCGTGCGTACCGTGCGGCAGTCGCGAGAGGCCAAGGTGCAGGCGGCCGCAGCGGCACAACGCGCCGCCTACGAGTCCGCGATCGAGCAGGAGCGCACCCGCATCGCACGGGACATGCACGACGTCGTCGCACATTCCCTCGCGGTCGTCATCGCTCAGGCGGACGGCGCGCGTTACACGGGGAGCCCAGAGGTGCAGACGGACGCGCTCGGCACCATCTCCGCCACGGCGAGGTCGGCCCTCACCGAGGTACGCCTGCTACTGACGCAGCTTCGCCGAGAGGTGCCGGAGGGCCCGCAGCCCTCGCTCGACGATCTGCCAGGGCTGATCGAGGGGATGCGCAACGCTGGCTTGCACATCGTGGAGTCCACGAGCGGAACGCCTGTGGCGTTGCTGCGCGGCACCGGGCTTGCCGCCTACCGCATACTTCAGGAGGCGCTCACCAACGCGCTGCGGCATGGTGACCCGGCGCGCGACGTGAGCGTCGACGTGTTCTGGGACGCCGATGCAGTGCACCTCAGGGTGCGCAATGCGGTGAGGCCCGCGAATCCGGGCTCAGGGCAGCTCGATACCGTCCCGACCGCTGGGCACGGCATCCCGGGCATGCGCGAGCGGGCTGCTCTCGCGGGTGGAAGCCTCACGGCAGGCCTCTCGGCCGGGACATACGAAGTCGTCGCGGTTCTGCCGACGGCGCTCGAGGGAAAGATGGCCAAGTGAGCGAACGCATCCGAGTGGCACTCGTCGACGACCAAGCACTGTTCCGTGCCGGCGTGCGCATGCTCATCGAGTCGCAAGCCGATCTCGAGTTCACCGGCGAAGCATCCAACGGCAACGAAGCGGTCGCTCTGGCGGCCTCAGTGCGGCCAGACGTGATGCTGATGGATGTTCGGATGCCCGAACTCGACGGCGTCGCGGCGACCGCGCGCATCGTCGCGGCGAATACAACTCCGTCGCCACGCGTTCTCGTGCTCACGACCTTCGACGTCGACGAGGGTGCAGCGCGCGCCATCCAGGCCGGGGCGAGCGGTTTTCTGCTCAAGGATGCCGACCCGGAGTTCCTGCTCGCCGCTATCCGAACCGTGCACGCCGGCAACGCCGTCATCGCGGCTTCCGCCACTCGCAGGCTCCTCGAGCAGTTCACGACCCGGCAAGTGCGAAGGATGCCCACCGAGCTGGGAACGCTCACCGCGCGTGAGCGGCAGATCTTCGACCTCGCCGCGAAGGCGTTGAGCAACTCCGAGATCGCAGAGCACGAGTACCTGTCGGAGGCCACCGTCAAGACGCACATCTCGCGCGTACTTGCCAAGCTCGGCCTGCGCGACAGAGTCCAGCTGGTGGCGTACGCCTACGAGAACGGCTTGGTGGAGTCCTCGTAGCGCACGGGCCCGAGCGGATCATCCTCGGGTCGCATCGGAATGGCCCGCTGGGCCGACGAGACAGTTGGGCTCGATCCCTAGCGTCGAAGACATGCAGATAACTTCTTCCGAACTGGGCCTTGCCGCCCGCGTCGCAGGACTGACGAAGACGTACGGGACGGGCAGCGGGGCTGTGACGGCTCTCGACGACGTGTCCGTCGGCATCCGCAGCGGCGAGTTCACCGCGGTGATCGGCGCGAGCGGCTCGGGCAAGTCCACACTCATGCACATCATGGCCGGCCTCGACACCCCGACGACCGGCCGGGTATGGCTCGGCGACCGTGAACTGACGGGTCTCGGCGACCGCGAACTCACCCGAGTGCGGCGACGATCGGCCGGATTCGTGTTCCAGTCGTTCAACCTCGTGCCCGTGCTCGACGTGCGCGCGAATGTCCTGCTTCCGTTCGAGCTCGACGGACGCCATCCGAACCGGGAGGAACTGGGCTGGATCGACCACCTCATCGGAGCGCTCGGCCTGTCGGCACGAACCGGCCATCGGCCGTACGAGCTCTCCGGAGGCCAGCAGCAACGGGTCGCCATCGCTCGCGCGCTCGCTACCCGCCCGCACGTGATCTTCGCCGACGAGCCGACGGGCAATCTCGACTCGCGCACCGGACGCGAGGTGCTCGCGTTGCTCGCGCAGGCATCCGTCGAGTACGGGCAAAGCGTCGCGATGGTCACGCATGATCCCGTGGCGGCGAGCCACGCCGACCGCATCATCATGCTCGCGGATGGCCGCATCGTTCACGACGGGGGCCGACTCGCGGCTGCAGACGTCGCCGAGCTGATGCTCTCCGCGGAGCCGGCACGATGAGCACGACAGGGAGCAGGAGCAAAGGCGTTCGCACAGGGCACGGACTGCGCGACAACGTCGCGACTCTGCTCGTGGCGGGCGTGAGCGCGTTGTTCGGAGTCGTCTTGATCGAGGCGACCGCCATCGTCGCCGGTGTCGTCAGCGTGTCGGCGGAGGCGTCGTCTGCAAAGCTGGCGATCGGTTTGGACACGGTGTCTGCGGTGTTCCTGCTGCTGGCCGTCTACGTGGCGGCGGTCGTGACGTCGAACACGTTCGCGACCATCGTGGCCGGCAGACGCCGCGCGATCGCCCTGCTACGCGTGCTCGGTGCTGAGGCGTCGAGCGTTCGCCGATCGCTCGCAACCGAGGGTCTCTGGGTGGGTGCCCTCGGGGCCGTGATCGGAGCGGGGGTTGGAATTCTGGCGGCGTGGGGGGTCACCTCGCTCGGCTTGGCGCAGGGCTGGCTTCCGGCGACCCGCTACGGCCTGCTCACTCCTGTTCTGGTCGCGCCCGTCGTGATCGTCGTTCTGACGACGTGGCTCGCCGCCTGGATCGGATGCCGCAGCGTCACGGCTGTCTCGCCGTTGGAAGCGACGGCGGCGGCCGCCGACCCGGCGGCGACGGGTAACAGTTCGGTGGCCCGTGTCGCGGCAGCCGTAGTGCTCGAGGTGCTCGGCGCAGCTCTGCTGGCATTCGGGATCCTGGCCGGAATGCTCACTCCCGTCGGGCTCTTCATCGCGTTCATCGGGGGAGTCCTGTCTTTCTCCGGGATCATCGCGGCGGCCGGACGCATCATGCCCGGTGTGCTTCGGTTCGTGGGCCGGTGGTTCGGCGGCTCGCCCGCCGCCCGCATCGCAACGGCGAACGCCGCACGATACCCAGAACGCAGCACCCGGGCGACGATGGCGCTCGTCATCGGTGTCACCCTCGTCACGACCTTCGCCGTCGCCCTCACGACGTACAGCGACGCCGTGACCAACCATCTGCACATGACCGCGAGCGAACGGCATGCGATGCACGACACCATCTCGCTCACCATCGGCATCTTCTCAGTGCTCGTCGGCTTCTCCGCGCTGATCGCAGCGGTCGGTCTGGTGAACACGCTGACGGTCGGCATGCTGCAGCGCATGCGCGAACTGGGTCTGCTTCGGGCACTCGGCTTCGGAAAGGGCCAGTTGCGCGCGATGATCCTCGTCGAGGGTGCTCAGCTCACCGTCGGAGCGATCGTCTTCGGCCTTCTGCTCGGCGCGTTCTACGGCTGGGTGGCTGCGCAGTCCCTGATGGGGAGCCTGGTCGGAGGCGTGCTCGCGCCCTCGGTCCCGTGGCTCGTCGTGGCCGTGGTGATCGGTGGCGGGATGCTGCTCACCGCCGTGTGCAGCATCCTCGCCTCGCGTCGCGCGGCCGCGGTCTCGCCTGTGGCGGCTCTCGCCGTGGACTGACGCGGGACGGGCGAGAGTGTGCGCGGCATCCGTAGGCTGGAGGGATGCCGCGCATTCCCGACGTACCAGTGCACAGCTATCGCGGGCGCGACGGAGCCTCGCTCGCGTACCGCGAGGTCGGCGAGGGGCGCCCGGTCGTCCTGATCCACGGCTTCTTCTCGACGGCGTACGTCAACTGGATCCGCTACGGGCACGCCAACGTGCTCGCAGACGCGGGGTTCCGCGTCATCATGCCCGACCTGCGCGCGCATGGCGCCAGCGACGGATCCCACGACCCGGCCGCCTATCCACGCGATGTGCTGGCCGACGACGCGTTCGCGCTCATCGACCAGCTCGAGCTCACCGACTACGACCTCGGTGGCTATTCGCTCGGCGCCCGTACCACGGTGCGGATGCTCGTGCGCGGCGCCCAGGCGGGCCGTGCGGTGGTCGCAGGCATGGGGCTTTCCGGCATCACCGAGGTGGACAAGCGCAATGAGTTCTTCCGCGGTGTCTTCGACGGCCTCGGCACTCACGAACGGGGGAGCGCGGAGTGGAGGTCCGAGGCTTTCCTCCGTACGAATGGAGGGGATCCGGTCGCTTTGCGCCTCGTCCTCGAGACCTCGGTCGGAGCCAGCACCGAAGAGCTCGCCGGAATCTCGACACCGACGCTGGTCGTGATGGGAGAGGAGGACCACGGTCTCGGATCGGGTGCAGACCTCGCCGACGCCATGCCACTCGCCCGCTTCGTCGAGATTCCGGGCAATCACATGAGCGCCGTCACGCAGCCGGCGCTGGGTGTCGTCATCCGCGATTTCCTCCTGCGCTGATTGCCTCGGATAGAGTTCAAACGAGGAATGGTCGGATGTTTGTCGCATTCGTCGGCCCATCCTCATGCGTCCAGGATTGAATGAAAGCAGGCACAGTTGCGTATTGCGAACCTCTCAGGACGCCTCGTTCTCGTCTCGGGCGACCGTGCTCTCGACGTGGAACAGGCGAGCGATGGCCGGTTCACCTCCAGTCCTCAGGCGGTGTACGAGCGCTGGGACGAATTCACGGAGTGGGCCACGGGACAGGACGCGGCATCCGGGGACCCGTTCGAGCCCCGTGAGCTCGGCCCTGCCGTTCCGCGTCCGCCGCAGGTGTTCGCGATCGGTCTCAACTATGCGAGCCACGCGGGCGAATCAGGCCTGAACGTGCCGGAGAATCCCATGGTGTTCACCAAGTTCGTCTCGAGCTTCGCGGGTGCCGAGGTCGAGGTCGAACTCTCAGGAGCAACCGTCGACTGGGAGGTCGAACTGGTGGCCGTCATCGGGCGAGGTGGGCGCGACATCCGAGAAGAGGACGCCTGGAGCCACGTCGCCGGACTCACCGTCGGCCAAGACATCAGCGACCGCACGGTGCAGTTCTGGGGCGAGCCACCCCAGTTCTCCATCGGGAAGTCGCTCAAGGGGTTCGCGCCGATCGGTCCGGCCGTCGTCACTATCGACGAGGTGGAGGCGATCGCCGATCGCTCCGACCTTTCCATCGGCTGCACGCTCACGCGCGCCGACGGTACGACCGAGGTGCTTCAGAACGGTCGCACAAGCGACATGATCTTCCCGATCCCCGAGCTCGTCGCCCGGCTGTCGTCGCTGGTCGAGCTGCTGCCTGGCGACGTGATCTTCACGGGAACTCCGGAGGGAGTAGGACTGGGACGCACGCCCCGGGTCTATCTCGAGGCGGGACAGACCGTGACGAGCGAGATCGAGGGACTCGGGAGCATCAGGCAGCACTTCGTCGCGAAGTCCTGAACAGCACCCGGGTGTAACCTGTTGTCGTGCGCTTCGGCATGCTCCTTCTTAGCTGCCGCGACGAGGCCTAGTCTCTCGGCCTTCCTCGTCGCGGAGTTCGTCGTCGGCTGATCACATCGCGAGAACGAGAAGAAGAGAACCATGCAGAACACCCAGCAGCCTTCTGCCATGCCGATTCATAAATATCGGCCGTACCACGAGCAGCTGCGCGTAGACCTGCCGGACCGCACCTGGCCGGATGCCCGCATCACCGAGGCTCCCCGCTGGTGCGCCGTCGACCTTCGCGACGGCAACCAGGCGCTCATCGACCCCATGAGCCCGGAGCGCAAGCGCATCATGTTCGACCTGCTCGTGCGCATGGGCTACAAGGAGATCGAGGTCGGGTTCCCCAGCGCCAGCCAGACGGACTTCGACTTCGTGCGCAGCCTCATCGACGATGGTGCCATCCCCGATGACGTCACGATCCAGGTGTTGACGCAGGCTCGCGACCACCTCATCGAGCGCACCTACGAGGCGATCAGGGGCGCGAAGCAGGCCATCGTGCACCTGTACAACTCGACGAGTGTGCTGCAACGGGCCGTGGTGTTCCGCACGGACCAGCAGGGCATCGTCGACATCGCGCTGCACGGGGCGCGCAAGTGCAAGGCGATGGAGGCATCCGTTCCCGGCACCACCGTGTACTACGAGTACTCGCCGGAGAGCTACACGGGAACGGAACTCGAGTTCGCCGCCGACATCTGCAACCAGGTGCTCGACGTGCTCGAGCCGACGGCGGAACGAAAGGTGATCATCAACCTCCCGGCAACCGTCGAGATGGCGACCCCCAATGTCTACGCCGACTCGATCGAGTGGATGTCGCGCCACCTGCGCTACCGCGAGAACGTCATCCTGTCGCTGCACCCTCACAACGACCGCGGAACGGCCATCGCGGCAGCCGAGCTCGGCTACATGGCGGGCGCCGACCGCATCGAGGGATGCCTGTTCGGCAACGGTGAGCGCACGGGCAACGTCGACATCGTCGCCCTCGGCATCAACCTGTTCACTCAGGGCATCGACCCGCAGATCGACTTCAGTGACATCGACGAGATCAAGCGCACCGTCGAGTACTGCAACCAGTTGCCGGTGAACGAACGGCACCCGTGGGCAGGCGACCTCGTGTTCACGGCGTTCAGCGGATCGCACCAGGACGCCATCAAGAAGGGCTTCGAGGCGATGGCCGAGAACGCCGAGGAGCGCGGAGTCGACGTCGACGAACTTCTGTGGGCGGTGCCTTACCTGCCAGTCGATCCCAAGGATCTGGGACGCAGCTACGAGGCCGTCATCCGGGTGAATTCGCAGTCCGGCAAGGGCGGGGTGGCCTACCTGCTCAAGACCGACCACGCGCTCGACCTGCCACGCAAGCTTCAGATCGAGTTCTCGGGTGTCGTGCAGGCGACGACGGATGCCGAGGGCGGCGAGGTCACGAGCGAGCACCTCTGGAAGATCTTCAGCGACGAGTACCTGCCGAGCGACGACGAGACGGAGAAGTGGGGCCGTTTCGAAGTGCAGTCCACGGCGACGACCAAGGACGAGTCGGGAACCGTCTCGCTTCGCGTGAAGCTGCGCGACGGTGACGGCATCGAATGGACGGAGGCGACCGGCAACGGTCCGATAGACGCCTTCCTCGCGCTGCTGGCCGCACGTGGCATCGAGGTATCGCTGTACGACTACGTGGAGCACACGATGTCCGAGGGCGGCGACGCCCAAGCGGCGTCCTACGTGGAGCTTCAGGTCGGCGACCGCCGGCTGTGGGGTGTCGGAATCGACTCCGACACCGTCTCTGCTTCGCTCAAGGCCATCGTGTCGGCGGTGAACCGGGCCGTGCGCGTCGCTGGTCCGGGCTCCCGCCAGCTCGCCTCCGTGTGAGGCAACGCCCCTCGATGACCAATCCTGTGCTTCCCGACCGGCCCGCGCCCGACAGCGGCCGGGCGGTCGGGTCGTACGACGCTCGAGTGTTCTCCGGGATGCCCGACGCGTTGTTCGTCGTGCCCGAGCCGCTCAGAAGGCGGCTCGGGCACGACATCGATTCCGTCGAATGGGTGAACGAGGTCGGCGGCGTCACAGTGAGTGGACTGCTGCACGGGGAACGCGTGTTCGCCAAGTGGGCGCCGCCGGAAAGCGTCGCAGAGCTCGACCTGGGCGCCGAGGCTGAGCGGCTGCGGTGGGCCGCCCGATATGTGGCCGTTCCCGAGGTTCTGGAGCTCTCATCCGAAGACGACGGTGATCTTCTCATCACGCGTGCGCTTAACGGCACTAACGCCGTTACCGAGCGTTGGCGCTCGGAACCCCGCCGCGCGGTCATCGCGTTGGGGGAGGCCCTTCGCGCGCTTCATGAGGCACTTCCCGTCGAAGAATGCCCATTCGACTGGTCCGTCGACGCGCGCATTTCTCGCAGCAGAGGGGAGGGCATCCCAGAGCGCGTCGCCGTGCTCGACCGGCTCGGTGAGCCGCCCGCGGTCGAAACGTTGGTGGTCTGCCACGGCGACGCGTGCGCGCCCAACACGTTGCTGGCAGCCGACGGCGCCCTCGTGGGTTACGTCGACCTGGGACGCATGGGACTGGCCGAGCGCTGGGCCGACATCGCGATCGGCGCATGGAGCACCGAATGGAACTATGGTGCGGGTTACGAGGGGCTCTACTACGAGGCGTACGGCGTGGAACCCGACGAGGAGCGCGTCGCGTTCTACCGGGCTTTGTGGGACGCCACCTGACGCTCAGTCGCGCTTCACGACGCGAATGGCGGCCGTCTCTGCGGCCACCTTGCGCCGGTAGAGCATTCGTTGCTCCGGCAGCGACAGGTCGAAGACGACCGCGAGAATGCGGATGACGGCGGTCAGTGCGAACCCGGCGACACCCGCGATGAAGAGGTTCGTGCCGAGCGCGTGCAGCACGACGAGGAGCACGCATCCGGCCGCCGCGGCGACTGCGTAGAGCGACCCCACGTGCATGATCGCCACCGGAAGTCCCATGATCACGTCGCGCAGAACGCCTCCACCCACGGCGGCGAACACGCCGACGAAGACCGCGGGCACCACCGGCACTCCGAGGCCAAGCGCTTTGGCTGTGCCGAACGCACCGAACATGCCGATCACGAGCGCGTCGAGTACCACGATGAGCGAGTTGAGCCTGCGCAGGGGCGCAGCCAGCAGCATCCCGAGCAGTGAAGCCGCGAGCACGGTGATCAGATACCAGTTGTTGGAGAACATACTCGGACGCACCACGAGCAGCAGGTCTCTGATGAGGCCGCCGCCGAGGCCGACGACCGTCCCGATGATGGCGACGCCGAGCAGGTCGAGTCGTCTCTGGCCGCGGAAGCCCGAGGCGAAGAGGGCGCCCTGGATGCCGCCAAGCGCGACGGCGGTGAGGTCGGCCCACAGCGGAATGGTGAAGATCGGCTCGGTCACCGATCCATTCTGCTGCGCAGCGGGCCGCGGTGTTCGCGTGCAGCTGCGTCGCACGGGGCTTCGCGGAGCACCGCGACGATAATGGAGCGGTGCCCACCTACCGTGATGAAGCCGTCGTGCTCCGAACCCACAAGCTGGGCGAAGCCGACCGCATCGTCACGATGTTGACAAGGGCGCACGGCAAGGTGCGCGCGGTGGCGAAGGGCGTTCGCCGAACGGCATCGAAATTCGGTGCCAGGCTCGAACCTTTCATGGTCGCGGACGTGCAGCTCTACGAGGGCCGCAACCTCGATATCGTGAACCAAGCCGAATCCCTGGGCGCCTATGGTGCCGACATCGCGGGCGACTACTCCAGCTTCACGGCCGCGAACGCCATGGTGGAGACCGCAGACAGGCTGACCGAGTCCGAAGGGGCTCAGCAGCAGTACCTGCTGCTGGTCGGTGCTCTCAGGTCGCTTTCGCGCCACGAGCACGATGCATCGCTGACGCTGGACTCCTATCTGCTGCGGTCACTGTCTCTTGCCGGTTGGGCGCCGAGCTTCGACGCGTGTGCGCGTTGCGGGCGTCCAGGCGAGCACACCAGCGTCGTCGTGCAGTTGGGCGGTGTCGTGTGCGACGACTGCGCGCCGCCCGGGGCGCCGCGGGTCGGCAGAGAAGTGATCGACCTGCTGTCCGCGCTGCTCAGGGGCGAATGGCAGACAGCGGAGGCCACGGATGTCGCGACCCGCGCGAAGGCGAGCGGCATCGTCTCCGCGTACACGCAGTGGCACCTGGAACGCGGCCTGCGCTCGCTCCCGTACGTGTCGAGAGCGGCTGGGGAGATCGCGTGAGCCCGAAGCCGCGTGCGGAGAAGGCCGGGGAGCCCAAGCCGTACACGCACAAAGACGCGGTCGCGTACCGTCCCGTGGACTGGACGGGGGAGTATCCGCCGCAACTGCCGGCATCCGCCGTGCCCGGCCATGTCGCACTCGTCATGGACGGCAACGGACGCTGGGCGAACCGGCGCGGCCTCACCCGCATCGAGGGTCACAAAGCCGGTGAAGCCTCACTGCTCGACGTGGTGGCCGGAGCCATCCAGGTCGGGGTCAAGCAGCTGAGCGTGTACGCGTTCTCCACCGAGAACTGGCGGCGGTCGCCAGAAGAGGTGCGTTTTCTGATGGGCTTCAACCGCGACGTGCTGCATCGACGGCGCGACCAGCTCAACGAGTGGGGTGTGCGTGTGCGGTGGGCGGGCAGGCGGCCGCGACTGTGGGCATCCGTGATCAAGGAGCTCGAGTTCGCAGAGCGGCTCACCGCCGGCAACGACGTACTGACGCTGACCATGTGCGTCAACTACGGAGGCCGAACGGAGATCGCGGATGCCGTGCGCGAGATCGCCACGGAGGTCGCCTCCGGCAGGCTCAGGCCCTCTGCGGTCAGCGAGCGGTCCATTCAGCGCCATCTGTATGCGCCGGATCTGCCCGACGTCGACCTGTTCGTGCGCAGTTCGGGCGAGCAGCGCACCAGCAACTTCATGCTGTGGCAGAGCGCCTACGCAGAGATGGTCTTCCTCGACACGCTCTGGCCCGACTTCTCACGCAAAGACCTGTGGCACGCGATCGAGCTCTACGCGATGCGAGCCCGTCGGTTCGGCGGGGCCGTGGACGCACCAAGCTCCAAGGGCTGACTGCCGTTGGGTTCGAGGGCGCGGCTCCCGCGGGTTGAGTAGCGCCCCGTAGAGAAACCCGACCGAGGAATACCGTTCTCGCCCATCCCGTTGCATGCGTCGTGAGTGATCCCATCAAGGTTGACATCTGGTCCGACGTGGCCTGCCCGTGGTGCTACATCGGAAAGCGCAAGTTCGAGGCGGGTTCCGGCCTCTTCGCCGGCGCAGGCGACGGCAGGGACGTCGAGGTGGAGTACCACTCCTTCGAACTGTCACCCGACACTCCCACCGACTTCGAGGGGAACGAGGCGGACTACCTCGCTCAGCACAAGGGCGTCAGCCGCGGACAGGCACAGGAGATGCTCGACCGAGTGAAGGGCATCGCCGGACAGGTCGGGCTTGAGTACGACTTTCCGGCGCTCCAACACACCAACACCGTGAAGGCGCACGAGCTCATCCACTACGCCAAGGCGCACGGCAAGCAGCTGCAGATGAAGGAACGACTGCTGAAGGCGTACTTCATCGAGGGCGGCCATGTCGGTCGCATCGACGACCTCGCGGACTTCGCCGCCGAGGTCGGCCTCGACCGAGAGGATGCGCGCGCGGCGCTCGAGCGCGGCGACTACCTGTCAGCGGTGCGTGAGGACCAGGCGACCGCGCAGGAGTACGGCATCAACGGCGTCCCGTTCTTCGTGATCGATGGCAAGTACGGCGTCTCGGGCGCGCAGGAGTCGGCAACCTTCGCCCAGGTACTCGAACAGGTTTGGCAGGAACGCTCCGACGAAACGGAGCCGGAGGAGGTTTCCGCGTGACGCAACTGAAGCCCCTCGGCGATCCGAACGCAGTGATCTGCGACGGCGACGTCTGCATCCTGCCTTCCGTCGACGGCGAAACACCGCGGGTTGAGTAGCGCCGCCGAATGGCGGCGCGTATCGAAACCCAAGCCCAGAGCTACCGCGTCGCCTCGGCCGTTCCACTTCTTCAAGCTCAACCTGCGGAGCGCCGAATAGTCACCGGCTATGAGCGCTTCGCGTTTCGTGCGAGACCACCCCTGGATCTGCTGCTCACGCCTGTAGGCAGACCCGATGTCGTCGTATTCCTCCACGAAGACCAGCTCGACGGGTAGGCGCCTGCTCGAGTACTCCGATCACTCGGCCGGCGGTGTTGCCGGCCGTGCGGGTCTACTCCGGGTCGGTGATGTCGGCGACCGTGGCGTCGAACGCGCGGATCAAGGCATCTCCATCGACGAACGCGCTGTAGCCGTGCTCGCCCGCACCCATCGCGACGGTGTGCCCGGCGATGCCGGCGTCGGCAATGACCGGCCACGCCGTCGTCGAGCCGAACGGGGTGATGGTGCCGCGCTCGTAGCCCGTCGCCGCAAGGGCGAGGGAGGCATCCGGCAACGACAGCTTGTTCACGCCCACGAGTGACCTCAGCTTCGCCCACGAGATCTTGCGGCCACCCGGGACGAGCGCGAACAGGTAGTCGCCGTCGTGCCGTTTGACGACCAGTGTCTTGACGATGTCCGAAGGCTGGATGCCGAGCAGCTCAGCAGCCTCGTGCAACGATCGCGCCGCCGGGCGTTCCACGATGCGCACGTCGACGCCGCGTGCCTCGGCGTCGCGCAGCACCCGCTCGCGTCCATCAGGCATCCGATGGGCCCTTCCTTTCAGGCGGAATCTGAGAGAATCGGGGGCGATGTCTCCCTCCGCAACCCTAAGCGCAGCGCCCTCGAGTGCCACTCGACTCGCGATCGGGCCGTTGCGACTCGACGTGCCCGTTGTGCTCGCCCCGATGGCGGGGATCACCAACACCGCATTCCGCCGGCTCTGCCGGGAGTTCGGTGCGGGCCTCTACGTGAGCGAGATGATCACGTCACGGGCCCTCGTGGAGCGCACCCCGGAGTCGATGCGACTCATCAGGCACCACGAGAGCGAGATGCCGCGGTCGATCCAGCTCTACGGTGTCGATCCGAAGACCGTGCGCGAGGCCGTCACGATGCTCGTCGCCGAAGACCGGGCCGACCACATCGACCTGAACTTCGGATGCCCAGTGCCCAAGGTGACCCGCAAAGGCGGCGGCGCCGCGCTGCCGTGGAAGCTCGACCTCTTCCGCGACATCGTGACCAGCGCTGTGCAGGCATCCGGCGGCCTGCCGCTCACCATCAAGATGCGCAAGGGCATCGACGCCGACCACCTCACCTACCTCGAGGCCGGTCGCATCGCCGAGGACGCAGGCGTCTCGTCCATCGCCCTGCATGCCCGCACAGCATCCGAGTTCTACTCCGGTCACTCCGACTGGTCGGCCATCGGCAAGCTCAAAGAGACCGTGACCAGCGTTCCTGTGCTCGGCAACGGCGACATCTGGACCGCTCAGGATGCCGTCAGCATGGTCGAGCAGACAGGTTGCGACGGTGTCGTGGTCGGGCGCGGCTGTCTCGGACGTCCCTGGCTGTTCGGAGACCTGACTGCGGCGTTCAGGGCACGCGCGGGCGAGATCACGATGGAAGACGCGGAGGCCGCTACGGCTCACCCGAGTCTCGGACAGGTCATGGCCGCATTCAGGCGGCACGCGGAACTGCTCGTCGAGTTCTTCGAGAGCGAGGAGCGCGGATGCCGCGACATCCGCAAGCACGTCGCCTGGTACTTCAAGGGGTACCCGGTCGGAGGCGAGCTGCGTGCCAGGCTCGCAACCGTCGAGTCCCTTCAGCAGCTCGACGACCTGCTCGCAACGCTTGACCCGATGCTGCCCTATCCGGGTGAAGACGCCGAGGGACCGCGGGGCCGCGCCGGCACCCCGAAGGTGCCCGCATTGCCTGACCGCTGGCTCGAGTCCCGGTCGATCGCAGCCGAGCAGCACGCGCAGTTGGCCGAGGCAGAGGTGAACACGAGTGGCGGCTGAGGCCGGCACCGCGCAGGAAACCCCTGGCATCGCCGAACACCACAACCGCACCGCCGAGCAGGCCGGCTATTCCGAATTCGACCGCGAGCGGCGACTGCCGGAGGAGCATTCCACAAGGCGCAGCGACTTCGCGCGGGACAGGGCGAGGCTCCTGCACTCCAGCGCCCTGCGCAGGCTGGCCGCGAAAACCCAGGTGCTCAGCCCGACAGCGGGCCTCGACTTCGCACGAAACCGGCTGACGCACTCACTCGAGGTGGCGCAGGTGGGCCGCGAACTGGCATCCAGCCTAGGCCTCGACCCCGATGTCGTCGACACGGCGTGCCTTGCGCACGACATCGGGCATCCGCCGTTCGGGCACAACGGCGAGCGCGCCCTCGCCGAATGGGCCGCGGACGTCGGCGGGTTTGAGGGCAACGCGCAGACCCTCAGGCTGCTCACCCGCCTGGAGCCCAAGGTTTTCGACGCAGACGATCACCCGTACGGTCTGAACCTCACCAGGGCGAGCCTCGACGCCAGCTGCAAGTATCCGTGGTCGGCATCATCGTCGGTCGCCGATCCGAGCGGACGCGCGAAGTTCGGCTTCTATGCCGACGACGAGCCCGCCTTCCACTGGTTGCGCGAGGGTGCACCCGAACGTGTGCGCTGTATCGAGGCGCAGGTGATGGATCTGTCGGACGACATCGCCTACTCAGTGCACGACTTCGAGGACGCCGTGGTGAACGGTTACATCGACGTCGCAGCCCTGGGAAGGCGCGTGGATCACGACGCCCTCGTCAGCTCGATGTACGAGTGGATCGGCGGCGAAGTGGGACACGACGAGCTGATCGAGGCGTTCGACAGGCTCGACAGCCTGGATGTCTGGCTCGACGACTGGGACGGCTCGCGTCGGTCGCAGGCTCGGCTGAAGAACCTCACGAGCCAACTCATCGGCAGGTTCGCCGTCTCGTCCGCGCGGGCGACACGAGCGGCGCACCCCGAATCGAGCCTCATCCGCTTCGGGGCAGACGTGGTGGTTCCGCGCGGTATCCAGGCCGAGATCGCGGTGCTCAAAGGCATCGTGGCCACGTTCGTGATGTCGAAGAACACGCGGCAGCCCATCTACGCGCGACAGCGCACGATGCTGGCAGAGCTGGCCGACGTGCTTCTTGCCACAGGAGATGCGAATCTCGATGCCGGTTTCGCCGAGGACTGGAGGCAGGCATCCGACGACGCGGCGCGCAAGCGTGTCATCGTCGACCAGGTGGCCAGCCTCACGGATCAATCCGCGATCGCCTGGTTCGAGCGGCTCGCGCACGGTCCGCGCAGCACAGCGTAGGCGAGCGCTCGGTTCGAGACTCCACAATGGCGCCCGCCACGCGATGGCTCTCGTGCCATCGCCTCTAGAATCAAGCCCATGGCGGGCCGAATTCGACAGAGCGACGTCGAAGAGGTCAAAGCCAGAACGAACATCGCCGACATCGTGGGCGACTACGTCGCCCTCAAGTCCGCTGGCGTCGGTTCGCTGAAGGGTCTCTGCCCCTTTCACGATGAGCGCAGCCCGAGCTTCCACGTTCGACCCCAGGTCGGCTTCTATCACTGCTTCGGTTGCGGCGAGAGCGGCGACGTGTACAGCTTCCTGCAGAAGATCGATCACGTCACGTTCGCCGAAGCCGTCGAGCGCCTCGCTGCGCGCGTCGGCCTGAGCCTCCACTACGAAGACGGTGGGCCGGCCGCGGCCGAGACCGGCAACCGGGCACGCCTCATCGCAGCGAACGCCGCCGCCGAGGAGTTCTTCCGCGAGCGTCTGGGCGCCCCAGATGCGGATGCCGCGCGCCGCTTCCTCGGCGAGCGCGGCTTCGACCCGATCGCGGCCGAACGGTTCGGGGTCGGCTTCGCCCCCAACACCTGGGATGCCCTTGGCACGCATCTGCGCGGCCGCGGGTTCACGCCCGAAGAGCTGGCGGCATCCGGCCTCGTCTCCACGGGCGACCGGGGGAGCAGCTACGACAGGTTCCGTGGCCGGGTGATCTGGCCGATCCGCGACGTGACCGGGCAGACCGTCGGCTTCGGCGCGAGGCGTCTGTTCGACGACGACAAGGGCCCCAAGTACCTGAACACCCCGGAGACGCCGATCTACCACAAGGCGCAGGTGCTGTACGGGCTCGACCTCGCAAAGCGAGAGATCTCCCGATCGCATCAGGTCGTCGTGGTCGAGGGCTACACAGACGTCATGGCGTGCCACCTCGCCGGCATCGACACCGCCGTTGCCACCTGCGGCACGTCGTTCGGCGTCGATCACATCAAGGTGCTGCGGCGGGTGCTGGGAGACGACAGCGGGCTCGGCGAGGTGGTCTTCACGTTCGACCCTGACGAGGCAGGGCAGAAGGCCGCGCTTCGCGCGTTCGGCGAGGAGCAGCGCTTCGCGGCTCAGACCTACGTCGCCGTTGGACCGGAGGGTCTCGACCCGTGCGACCTGCGGCTCAGACAGGGTGACGCCGCCGTCCGCCGCATGGTGGATGCCAAGCGGCCCATGTTCGAGTTCGTGATTCGCCAGGCGCTCAGCAAGTACGACCTCGAAACCGTCGAGGGCAGGGCGGCAGCGTTGCGGGAGTGCTCGCCCATCGTTGCCGGAATCCGCGATCCGGCACTGCGCCCTGGATACACCCGGCAGCTGGCGCGGATGCTCGGCCTCGAGCTCGGCGAGGTGCAGGCGGCAGTGCGCGCGGCATCCTCAGGTCAGAACGCACGCGGTGCACGCGGGGAAGAACAGAGCCAGCGAGATCGGCGTGGCGAACCGCAGCAGCAGGCTCCGCAACAGCCTGACGTGACGCTGGCCGGCATCGGATCCGACCCGGCGACACGGCTCGAACGCGAAGCACTGATGGCGGTGCTGCAATACCCGCAGCACGTCGGCCAGGAGCGGGCGACGGCGGTCGCGCACGCGGCATTCGCCAACGCGTCGCTCGCCGTCGTGCGCGACGCGGTCGCCGCGAACATCCAGTCGTACGGTGGTCAGGGCTGGGCGGAACACGTGGCAGACGACGTGCCTGCCCCTTTCGCGAGCCTGGTGCGGCAACTCAGCGTCGCGCCGATCCCGGCACGAGACGAGGAGGGCGCCGCCGCATTCGCAACGTCGGTGACGGCATCCGTGCTCGATCGCGACCTGTTGCGGCGCAAGGCGAATGCGCTGGGCCGGCTGCAGCGAACGGATCCGTCCGATCGCGAGGCGGTTGCCGGCATCCAGCGCGAGCTCGTGCAGATCGATTCCCAGCGGGCTGCGCTTCGCGGCGAGTGACCGCTACTCGCCGTGACCCGGCTAATAGGCTGAACGTCATGCCCGCCGGAGCCAGCCGCACACCCAGCGGAGTCGCAGCATGACCGCCCAGGACTACCGTGACCCCATCGTGCTCGACGACTTGTCGGCCGAGTACCCGCCGCACGGCGCCTCGTCAGGATGCGTCGCGCTGCGCGGCATCAGCCTGCACGTGAGACCTGACGAAGTCCTCGGCATCCTGGGCGAGAGCGGTTCGGGCAAGAGCACCCTGGCCCGCATCATCTCCGCCCGAACGGGATCGGAGGGCAGTCCCGCCCCTCGCATCACGGGCGGCGACGCGACTGTGATGGGCCACTCGATACGCAAGCTGCGCTCACGAGAACGCGGCGTGCTCACATTCCATGTCGGATATCTGAGACAGGATGCCGGTGCCCGCCTCGACCGCGGCATGACGGTCTCCGACCTGGTCGCTGCCCCCATTTACGAGCGCGACAAGCGGTTCAGCAGGCGCGAGGCTGGCGTGCGCGTGGCATCCATGCTCGACTCGGTGCAACTGCCGCTCGGCGTGCTCGACAAGTACCCGTACGAGCTCAGCAGTGGACAGCGTCAGCGGGTGGCCATCGCACAGGCCCTCGTGCTCGGCCCGAGCGTGCTCGTCGCAGACGAGCCGACGGCCGGCATCGACGTGACGGTGCGGGATTCGGTCGTGGACCTCCTCGCACAGCTGCACGGTGAGCACGACTTCGCCGCCGTGATCGTGAGCCATGACGCCCGCGTCCTGCGCAATGCAACGGCGACCGTCGCGGTTCTGCAGTCCGGCTCGCTCGTCGGTTACGGCACGATGGAAGACGTCTTCACCGACCCCACACATCCGTATGTCGCTCAACTGGCCGAGGCTTTGCGGCTGAGCGAGTGATGCGCGTGGCAAGCGGCCTCGGGCGCCGTCGCTCGATTTGTCCAGGGGCGGCGCTTTGGTAAAGTAGGTGAGCCCCGCAGGGGGTATTCCTCCATAGCTCAATTGGCAGAGCAGCCGGCTGTTAACCGGCAGGTTCTTGGTTCGAGTCCAAGTGGGGGAGCAGCAGAAGGCTCCCATCGTTCGCGGTGGGAGCCTTCGTCGTCGTGACGACAGCAGTCGCACCCTTCGCCGGTCCTGGGTCGTACTCCTCGCGGAGTAGGCGGGCGCGCTCCCCGGCCGATGGCCGCGGACCGGTGCCTGGCTAGCATGAGGGGATGCCGTACCCGCCCTGGCTGCGCACCGGGCCAGACCCCGAGCCGGGGCGATACGCGCGCCGCTCCTGGCGGATGCGCCTCTTCACTACCGTGTTGAGCATCGCGGTGCAGCTGCCAGGGCTCGCGTTCGCCACGGCCGGCGCTTGGCATAGAGCGAAAACCGGCGTCGATCTCTGGTCGGTGGGGGCGGTGCTGCTGGGCATCGCCGGCGCCTGTTTGCTGCTGTTGCCGTGGCCGAAGGCATCGGTCGTCACGGTGGCCGCGCTGGCGATCCCCGCGATCGCGCTGGCCCCTGGGCCGCCAACAGCGGCCCTCGCCGTCGCGTTCGCGGTCGCGCGGGCCGTGGTGAGCGGCACGACCGTCTGGGCGTGGTGCACGATCGCCGTTATGGGCGTGGCCGGCGTCGTGTGGGTGCTCGTACCAGGCGGAGCTGGGTCGGGCATCCGATTGCTCGTCGCGACCCTGTTCTCGAGTGTCGTCGCTGCGGCCGTCAACGGTGCCAGCACTCGGAGGGAGCGCTTCCGGGCTGCGGCGCGGGAGGCGGCATCCCGTCGACGCTCAGCCGCCGAAGAGGAACGCCTGCGCATCGCGCGAGAGCTGCACGACGTGCTCGCGCACTCGCTGTCCCAGATCAGCGTGCAGGCGGGCGTCGGGCTTCACCTGTTCGACGACGACCCGGAGAGCGCGCGACGCAGCCTGCGCTCCATCCGGGAAACCAGCGCGACCGCCCTCGACGAGGTGCGCGGAGTCCTCGGCATGCTTCGAAGTCCGGATGATCCGAACGCCGACGTGGCTCCCCGCAGACCGGAGCCGACCCTGGAGACCATCCCGGCTCTGCTCGACGATGCACGGCGCGACGGGCTGGAGATCACCGTGACCGGAAACGTCGCGACGGGCACGTGGTACGACGACGGCACCGTCTCCGCGGCAGTGCACGCCGCCTCGTACCGCATCGTTCAGGAGGCGCTGACGAACGTGCTCAGGCACGCGGCTTCGGCCGCCGTCGCCGTGGAGGTCGACCTGGGATCGGATGCCGTGACCATCCGGGTCGAAAACGGCCCGGTACCCAGCGGAGGCGGCCCTGGAACGACGCAGGTGCCCGAGACAACGATCGCCGGTAGTGGGTCGCGCGAGACAGGCGGCCGCGGCATTCTCGGCATGACAGAGCGAGCCGCGGCACTCGGCGGCACGCTCGAGGCTCACCCGACCATTCGGGGTGGATTCGTGGTGCTGGCCATACTGCCGCTCGCGGCCGGGAGGGAGATGTCGTGATCAGGGTCGCGCTTGCAGACGATCAGCAACTCGTGCGTGCGGGGTTCCGTGCGCTGCTGGATCACGAGCCGGACATCACCGTGGTAGGCGAGGCTTCCACCGGCAACGAAGCGGTTGCCCTTGTGCGACGGGAGCGTCCCGATGTCGTGCTCATGGACATCCGTATGCCGGACGGCGACGGACTGGAGGCCACGGCGCGCATCGTCGGCGACGACGCTTTGAAAGGCGTCCACGTCGTCATCGTGACCACCTTCGAGCTCGACGAGTACGTCTCTGAGGCCATCAGGGCGGGCGCGAGCGGCTTTCTGGTCAAAGACACCGAGCCGGTCGAACTCATCAGGTCGGTCCGCGTCGCCGCGGCGGGCGACGCGCTGCTTTCGCCAGGAGTCACCAGGCGACTGCTCTCGCGACTGGCGGCAACTCCGCGGCCTGAGGTGAAGGCATCCGTGCTCGAACCGCTGACGGAGCGAGAGCGCGAAGTGCTCGTGCTCGTTGCAGAGGGCCTGAGCAACTCGGAGATCGGGCTGCGGCTGTTCATGAGCCCCCTCACGGCCAAGACGCACGTGTCGCGCATCCTCACCAAGCTCGGGGCGCGCGATCGCGTACATCTGGTCGTCATCGCCTACGAGTCCGGCCTCGTCACACCCGGTCGGTTCTGACCTCGCCACGCGATAACGCGCAACGGCGTCCGCATCGTTGATCAGACGAGAGCACGCCCACCGCACGCACTGCTCCCCAGGGAGCAGTCGGATGCCTCCCGGCGGCGGACGCGCGCACGATCGGCCAGCGCGAACCTGGAATCGGCTCGAAGCGAGTCGTCAGCAGAGAAAGGTTCAGCATCATGTTCGGTGCAGTCAGTACGGCAGCATTGTCGTCAGCCGCGGTCGTCGCCCACTGGGGTGGCCCGTGGGGATTCGGGTTCTTTCCGTTCTTGTTCTTCATTCCGATCTTCTGGATCCTCGTGATCGGTCTGATCGTGTTCCTCGTCGGACGCCGTCGGCGCGCTTTCTGGCGTGAGCACGGCGGGTACGGTCAGTACGGACCATGGGCGGCGAGCAATAATGCGGAGGCGACGTTGGCCGAGCGGTTCGCGCAAGGTGACATCGACGAGGTGGAGTACCGCAAGCGCCTCGAGGTGCTTCGTGCCAATCGTCCTGGCCCGAGTCCGCGATGACCCGCGTCAGGCGTCGAGGTCGTCGACCCCGGGAAGCCAGCTCTGTCCGGGAATGCCCCAGCCCCGCTTCCGTTCCACCTTCGCTGCAGTCCTCGCGTATCCGTCCGTGAGGCGGTCGACGTAGAGCAGGCCGTCGAGATGGTCGTACTCGTGCTGGAAGATGCGGGCGAGCCATCCGTCCGCTCGCGCCTCGAACGGGTTGCCGTCCAGATCGACGGCCTGCAGGATGGCGCCCGCGGAGCGGCGGAGCGGGAAACGCTCGCCAGGGAAGGAAAGGCATCCTTCCGACTCGGTCTCGGGGTCGGCATCGCCCGCGGGCACCGGTGCTATCCAGAGCACCGGGTTGATCGCGACGCCGCGGTGCCTGGCCTCGGACTCGTCCGTCCAGTCGTACACGAACAGGCGTCTGGCAACTCCGACCTGGGGGCCGGCGAGTCCGACACCGGGAGCCGCAGCCATGGTCTCGTACATGTCTTGCACCAGGTCGCCCAATCCGGAGTCGAACTCCGTGACCTCCGCGGCGGGGGAGTGCAGCACGGGATCACCACAGATGCGGATCGGAAGAACGGCCATTCGACCAGGGTATCGGCGCGCATTGCCGTTAGTGTCGTTGCGTGATCTTCGACCTTGCCGCATCGTCGAACGACCTCACGGCCCTCCAGCCCCGGCAGTTCATCGGCATCCCGATCGCACTGCTCGGCGCTGTGTTCCTCTCACTCGGCGCTCAACTGCAGCACAGGGGCGTCACCAAGGTGGAGCGGAGCACCGACCACGACGGGCGTCGTGGAGGGCTCCAGGTGCGACAGCTGACCCTGTTGCTCGCACGGCCGTCATGGATGCTCGGCACCGCTTTGCTCGGTCTGGCCATCGCCCTGCAGCTCACCAGCCTCGCGTTCTCTCCCTTGATCGTCGTGCAACCGCTCGGCGCCGTCTCGCTCGTCATCACGTCGATCATCAATGTCAGGGTGAGCGGCAACCGGTTGAACAAGCGTTCCATCCTCGCGATCTGCCTCTGCGTTGGGGGAGTGGGCGCCTTCGTGCTCATCGCGGCTTTCGCTGCACGGGAAGTGCCGGTGACCGAGGGAGATCTGATCGAGATCCTCATCGTGCTCGGCGTAGTGCTCGTGCTCTTCGGGCTCGCGTTCGGCTTCTTTCGCAAGAAGTTGCCGGCCATCAGCTACGTGGTGGGCGCTGGCGTGCTCTACGGGTTCGTCGCAACCCTGGCCAAGTCGGTCATCTCGCGCCTCGAGCAGCAGGAGTTCGACGCCCTGACGCTGTTCTGCGTGATCGCACTCCTCGCGGCGGTCGGCTTGGGCGCGTACTTCGTGCAGAACGCCTACGCTTCCGGGCCGCCGGACCTGGTGATCGCCGGTCTGACGGTGATCGATCCTCTCGTCGCGGTCACCGTCGGTATCGTCATCTTGAACGAGGCGGCAGGCGCTGAGCTGTGGCAGGTGATCGCGTTCCTTGTCTCCGGGGCCGTGGCCATCGTCGGGGTGTTCCTGCTCGCTCGTGTGCATCCGGGGCTCCCGTCAAATGGCGACGCGAGCACTTCTGAGCGGCCGGCCGGTGAAGGGGCTGCATAGACTAGGGCGTTGTACCCCGCCCGGGCTCGGCTCCCGGTGCGATGATCGTGCCAGCCCCAATATGAAAAGGACGGCTCCTTGACGGACTCACGCGACGCGGCTGCGGAACCTCCGCTTCCCCCTGCGGCGCAGCGCAAGCCCCTGAAGGTTCTGATCGGCGCTGACACTTTCACCCCCGACGTGAACGGCGCTGCACGCTTCGCGGAGCGGCTGGCAGCCGGTCTCGTCGCTCGCGGTCACGAGGTGCACGTGATGGCGCCATCGGCTGGGCGACGGTATGGCACCTGGATCGAGGAGCATGACGGTCAGCGGATGGTCATGCACCGGCTGCACAGCTGGCGCTGGCCACCACACCCTTGGCTTCGTTTCGCTCTGCCGTGGCGCATCAAGCGCAACAGCGCTCGCGTTCTCGACGAAGTGAAGCCCGACGTCGTGCATTTCCAGTCTCCGGTCATCGTGGGGCGCGGTCTGACGATCGAAGCCGAGAAGCGGGGCATCCGCGTCATCGGCACGAACCACCTGATGCCGGAGAACATGCTCGAGTTCTCGCTCATCCCCGAACGGCTTCAGGACTGGTCTGTGCGCATCGCGTGGAAGTCGGTTCGGCGCACGTTCGAGCGCGCCGAGGCCGTGACCACGCCGACGCATCGAGCCGCCGAATTTCTCGAGGCGCACACGGGCTTGCGCGACGTCTACGCAGTGTCCTGCGGCATCGACGCGCACGAGTACAAGCCGTCGTTCGCGCCCCGCACCGAGAATCGCATCGTGTTCGTCGGGCGCATCACGGGCGAGAAGCGCATCGACGTGCTGTTGCGCGCGCATGCTCTGCTCCCGCCCGATCTCGACGCGAAGCTCGAGATCGTCGGTGACGGCGATCAGCGCAAGAATCTCGAGCAGCTTGCCGAGCAGCTCGGGACATCCGGCAACGTCACGTTCACCGGGTACGTCTCCGAAGACGATCTCCGAACCACCTACACACGCTCGACCGTTCTTGCGATGCCTTCGATCGCAGAATTGCAGTCCATCGTGACGATGGAGGCCATGGCATCCGCTCTGCCGGTCGTGGCGGCGAACGCGATGGCTCTCCCGCATCTCGTCCACGACGGCCAGAACGGCTACCTGTTCGAGCCGGGCAACGCGCAGGACCTCGCTGACAAGCTGGCGAGGATCTTCCGCATGTCCGACGACGACCTCACGGCGATGAAGAAGGAGTCGTTGCGCCTCATCGCAGCCCACGACATCCAGCGCACGTTGAACACGTTCGAGTGCCTGTATCGTGGGGAACCGGTGCCCGATCTCGTCGATGACGATGTCGCGCCTGCTGCTGCGACGGAATGATCGCGGGGGCGCTCGAGGGGCGGTAGCTCAGCTGGTTAGAGCATCGGACTCATAATCCGCCGGTCACGGGTTCAAGTCCCGTCCGCCCTACTTCCCTTGTAAACACTGGGGACGGCAGTCATTGGATGGCTGCCGTTCGTGCGTTTCAGAAGCGGTTTGGCCGCATTAGCTTGCCGGACGTCTTGAGCACGTCGAGGTCCTCGTCGAAGAGGTCGCTGTAGGCGTCGAGAGCCATGGCCGGGGAGGCGTGACCGAGCATGCGTTGCACTGCCCAGCACAGCGGGCACGTCGCGTTACGAGAACATGCCGAAAAAGTCCCGCAGTTCCTGCGCGTAGAGCTCGGGCACTTCGAATGGGGCGAAGTGGCCGCCGCGTTCCGGCCGGGTGTATCGGGTGAGGTTGCTGGTGTGCTCGGCCCACTCGCGCGGCGGCTGGTTGATGTCGCCGGGAAAGATTGAGTAGCCGGTGGGAACCTCGATGCGACGCGCGGCCTGCTCCGGCGAGGTCTGCGCCATCGCCTGGTACATGCGCATCGAGGTGGCGATCGTGCCTGTGAACCAGTAGATCGAAACGTTGGTGAGCACCTCGTCCATCGTGTACGCGCTGATGCCCCGTTCGCTCCAGCCGTTGAGCTTCTCGACGATCCACGCGGCAAGACCGGCTGGCGAATCCGTCAGCGCGAACGAGGGCGTGTCCGGCTTGGTGCGGTGCAGTTGCGCGTAGGCGCCCTCGGCCGCATTCCATGCGAAGACTGAGGCAAGCCATTCGCGCTCGGCAGCGCTAAGCGTCGTCGGATCGATCCCGGGCGCGGGCAACCCGGCACTCATACGGTGCACAGCGATGACCCGTTCCGGGTTATCAAGCGCGAGGAACCCGGCGACGCCGGATCCGATGTCGCCGCCGGCAACGAAGAACTTCTCGTAGCCGAGCCTGGTCATGAGACCGGCCCACAGCGCCGCGACCTGACGTGCGTCCAACGGCTCGCCGACCGGGGCATCCGAATACCCGTAGCCCGGCATGTCGGGGACGACGAGATTGAAATCGGCGGCCAGCAGCGGAATGACCTTCAGGTAGCGCCAGAACGAGTCGGGCCAGCCGTGAGCCAAAAGCAACGCAGGCGCCTCAGGGCCAGCAACGGAATGAACCACATGGATGCCCTGCCCGTCGATCTCGACGAACCTGCGCGGAAAACGGTTCAACTCCACCTCGCGCGCTTCCCAGTCGAAGCCGTCAGCCCAATAGCTGACGAGCTCACGAAGATAGGCCGGGTCGACGCCAAGCTTCCACTCGGGGTCGCCGGGCAACGCCGGCCAACGCGTCGCGCGCAGCCGGCGACGCAGATCTTCGATCGCAGCAGGGTCAGTGCGCGGGGCGTATTCCACGCCACTCACCCTAGGCCCGACCATTCGCGTGACGCCGGCCGATGCTGACATCAAGATCGAAGACCCAAGGTCCGGCATGGCAGTCCAGGCTCACCATCGACAGGTGCACAGTACCGCGGCGCTCGAAGTCGATGCCCGCAGCGGGATCATGTCCACACACACAATCCTTCGCGATCCTCGAGAAGGCGACAAAATCCCGAGAGCGTGACGCCAGACTTCGACCGCTGGCGGATCCGCAATCGTTCAGTCTTTGTGCTGGACTCCGGTGACTAGCCCGGATTCGTCGGTCTGATAGAGGCCGTTGCCGAGGTCGACCAGTACGAGCCTGTTTCCGAAAGGATCTTCCGCGATCGAGACATGGCCAACGGGGATCGGGATGCTCGGCTCGATGATCCGGCCACCCGCCGCTTCGATCTCCTTTGCAGCGGCAACGGCGTCACGGACAAGCCAGTTCGGCTCAGCCGGCAATTGGGTGGTGAGGACGATCTCACTCGAGGATTGCGGACACGCAAGTGCCGCCTGGCCGATCTCGTCATGCCGCCAGCGCAGCCGATGGCCAAGTCGATCACATCCGACATCACCGGTGCACGCAGCACCATCCTCGTACGTTCGTCCTGAACCACACGCCGCGCTCACGAGCGCATCGCGGGTAGTCGGCCGCGCGCACCTAGAGCTGCCGCCATTCACCAGCGGGGCCGCGCACGGGGTTTGAAGCGGCCTAGCCGTTGGCCACCCGACGGAGCTCTCGGCGAATTCACCGCCGATCCACATGCTCGCCGGCGCTGAACTGTGCGGGTTCTTGGTGGCCTCCAGCCACGGTGGAGAGAGACGGTTCACGAGTTCGAAAGGCACCAGATGATTCTTCACGCCGGCATCCCGCTATTGGATGCTTCCGGTTGGCTGCACGCCTTCGGCCCCTGGGTGCTGCTGGGCATCGGGGTGCTGGTATTCGTGGAGTCGGGGCTGCTGTTTCCGTTCCTGCCCGGTGACTCGCTTTTGATCACCGCAGCGATCCTGGCTCCTCAGTTGGGCATCCAGGCGTGGATGGTCGCGGTCGTGGGGATCGTGGCGGCCATAGCGGGCGATCAGGCCGGGTATTGGTTGGGTAAGCGCTTCGGCAGGCGTCTCTTCAAGCCGGGCGCGCGCATCTTGAAACCGGAGCATCTCGAGAGTGCGGAAGCGTTTTTCGCCAGATACGGGGCTCCGTCCCTGCTTCTAGGCCGGTTCGTGCCAATCGTGCGCACGTACGTGCCGCTGGCGGCAGGCGTGGCGAGGATGCCGTACCGCAGATTCCTGCTCTGGAACGTGACAGGTGCTGCTGCGTGGTGCATCGTCATGGTGGTCCTGGGACTTCTCCTCGGCGGCATACCGTTCGTCGTAAGCAATATCGACGTGCTCATGGTGCTTGTCGTGGTGGTGTCGGTACTGCCCATCGTCGTGACCGCACTACTCCGACGCCTGAAGAACCGGCGCGGGCGCGTCCCAGCAGAGCCTGCCGCGGCGGAGGTCCCTGAGACCACAAGAGTCGGCAGCTGAGGTCCTCGATTGCGCGGCACGACCGCGCCGCGCACTCCTGGTACCGCTGGTCTCGGCGTTGCCACCGCCAGGCTCTTCACTCGGCGTCGTGGAGGTATCTGCACAGGACGGGCACTTGCCACCCGAGGGTCTCGTGCAGGGCGACCGTTCTCAAATCGGGTGCGTCGGCACAGGCATCCTGTGCCGCGGGGATCTGCTGCGACCAGCTCGGCCCCGATGATCGTCGCGTCCAGGTCGGCATGTAGTTGATCGTCAGGCAGGTGGCGACGCAGAGGATCGTCACGATCGCCAGCGCTCGCCGGAACCGCGGGCCGCCTGCCCGGAGCAGGGCATCCGCGGCGAGCAGAGCGGCACCGAAGAGAAGCATCGCCGGGACGACCCCGTATCTGGTGAGCCAAAGGTGCATCGCCTCGCTGTGCGTCAGGGTGGCGTAGTCGTAGAACGACGCGGGGTTGTCAACGACGGATGCTGTCCAGATCAGCGTCGAGAGCGCGGTCGCAGCCAGGATGCCAAGGCGTTGCCGTGCGGTGGTGTGACCCCAGGCGATGGCCAGCAGCCCGGCGAGCAGGGCGAGGACGACGATGGCGCCGGCAAGACCGCCGTTCGCGACGAACGGGCCGACCAGGCTCTGCGGCAGCGCGTTCGACACGACCGCGTTGATGAGGTATCCCTCGGCGATCGAAAGGGGTGAGTCCTGGGGTGCTGATGGCAGGCTTCGTGGTGCAAGGGCGGTGACCACGAGCTGCGCCGCCATGCCGATGGCTGGACCGGCGACGAGAAGCCAGCCATGTCGTCTGCGGGCCGCGGGGATCAGAAGCGGTACGAGGAAGACGGCCTGGATCTCGCTCAGTGCGGCGACGAGACCGATCATGCTCATCGCTGTTGCGGACCGTCGACTGCGCGGCGAGAACAAGAGCAGCCAGAACAGCATCCACATGAGTATGGAGTGCAGGTTCGTCGGCGTACCCAGCACGTCGCGGGGACCGAGCGGAATCAGCACGACGACTGACGCAAGAACCGCTCGAACTATGCGGCTCGCCAGCACGTCGCGCGAGGCGACGAACACGACGCACGCAATCATGCCGGCAGCGAGGCAGGCGCCAGCGGTCATCCCAAGCGCCCACTGGGACGCCGGAAGCACCTGCACCACAGCGCCGGCGATCAAGCGGGGCACGAACTGCAGATAACCCGCGTACGGGAGAAACGCCGCGCCGAAGAGCCCATGCTGCTCCGCGCCGACAAGGAACAGCCTGCCGTCTTCGGCCCAGACCGTATCGCGAGCCGCCGAAGGAAGACGAAACCACCCCAGCAGGGCCGCACAGACGGTAGCCGCGCCGAACACCGAAAGACGCAGGAGTGCGCGATCCCACAGCCTGCGAACCGGCGCTTCCGGGGCGCTCTCCGGGCCACTGACCGGCGACCGAGTGCTGCCAGGGACGAGAACCGTCATGCTTCGATCGCACGCCTCCACCACCCAGGAACCGTCAAGATTCGACGCCCGGAGGAGGGTCCATAACCGACTCCAAGGCGGCTCCTAAGCGAGGGAAATGCACGACGGCACGCGCGCCGCACTTCATGATTCAACAGGGCGTCGGGAGTGGCTCATTCCGTCCATTAGGTTAGGTATGCCTAAGTATCCGAGTCGAGAGTGAGCGTGCGTGACCACAGGAACCGTCATCGTGATGGGCATCATCGCGGGTGGCACGATCTTCATCGGCTTGCCGATCGGCCGGCTTCGAGCACGCGGTGCGGGCCTAAGGGCTCTGCTCAACGCCATCACGGTGGGTGTTCTGCTCTTCTTGCTCTGGGACGTCTTGGCGCACGCGGTCGAACCTGTGGATGCCGCGCTCACGGCAGCCTCGAGCGGCGGCCGATCCTGGTGGCCGTTCGCCGGGCTCTCAGCGCTGTTGTTCATCGGGCTCGCCGTCGGTCTTCTCGGCCTTGTGGCGTACGACCGCTGGATCGCGGGCAGGCCCACCGACGAGCACAGGCCCGTCCATGGCGTGCTCAGGCTCGGCGCACCGGCGAGCCGGCTCGCCTTTCTCATCGCGGTCGGAATCGGCATGCACAACTTCTCGGAGGGGCTCGCGATCGGGCAATCGGCGGCGGCGGGCCAACTCCAGTTGGCGGTCACGCTCGTAGTCGGCTTCGCCCTGCACAACGCGACCGAAGGTTTCGGCATCACCGCTCCGATGGCCGCCTCGGCAACACGGCCGAAATGGCGGCAGCTGGCAGTCCTAGGCGTGATCGGTGGCGGACCTACGCTCATCGGAACGTTGCTCGGCAGCGTCGTGGTCAACGACGCCCTCGGTCTCGTCTTCCTCGCTCTCGCCGCGGGATCCATCGTTTACGTGCTCGTGCAGTTGGTCGGCGTCGCCCTCAAGATGAATCGCGGGTACGTGCTCTATATCGGCATCTTGGTCGGACTGGTCGCCGGCTTCGCCACCGACTTCATCATCAGTGCGGCTGGAGCCTAGGGAGTCACGCCCAGAGGCCGACGTTGGAATGCATCTAGGACGCCAGTGGAGGATCCAGGAAATCGAACCTGGCGAGGCGCCCCGATAGGCGCATCCCCCTCTTGTGCTCCGTGAAGTGAGCCACGAGGAGGCTACCTCGGCAGCCATACAAGCACGCAGCGGTTCGGACAGCGTGTCGCTGCGAGTTCGCTCATGCTGGTTCATCGCTCCTTCAGAACGGATGCCTACGGTCGGATCCTCCGCACGGATGCTGCAGCGAGCTGTGGCAAGAGAGGTGGCGCGTGACCTACTACAAGAACGGCAGGCCGATCGACCCGCGCAAGATCGCACGCGTCGACACGTCGAAGCAGACTGCGGCGAATAAGCCGGTCGGTTCCGACGATCGCGCACCGTCGCGGATGCCGGACCACCCAGCCATTCGGCCGTCAGCAGTCGGGCGAAACCGCAAGTATCGGCGCAGACGGATTATCGCAGGACTGGCTGTAGCGGTGGTGCTCATGCTTGTCGCCGGCGGGGTCGTCGTGTTCGCGCAGTACCAGCAGTTGTCGAGCGGTATCCACCGCACGAGCTTGGGGCCCACTCAGAACACGGAGGAGACGAACATCCTTGTCATGGGGCTGGACAGCCGCGTGGATGAGAACGGGGACGCGTTACCTGCGGACGTGTACAACGCCTTGCACGCCGGCACCGCCGACGACGGCGGATACAACTCGAACGTTCTGATGCTGTTGCACATACCTGCCGGTGCCGGGCATCCAGTGGGCATCTCCATTCCCCGCGACGATTGGGTGAGCCTCCCCGGGGCGCCGGACGGCGCGTCGATGGGCAAGATCAAACAGGCATACGGCCTGCAACTCGATCAAACGCTCACTCGCCTGACACAGACGCAGCCCAACCTCTCGCACGCGGATGCGTACCAGCAGGCACGCTCGGCCGCCCGAGTGGAGGAGGTGAATACCGTCTCCCAGTTCCTGAACGTGAAGATCAACCATTTCGTGGAGGTGACGATGGGCGCGTTCTATCAACTTGCCGAAGCGGTGCAGCCGATTCAGGTCTGCCTCAACGCGGCGACCGCGGATACGTACTCGGGCGCGAACTTCGTCAAGGGACTTCAGCAGCTCACGGCAGAGCAGGCGGTCGCGTTCGTGCGTCAGAGGCGCGACACGACAACTTCCGATGTGAATCTGACCGACTTGGACCGGGAACGGCGACAGCAGGCGTTCATCATCTCCCTGGCCAACAAGTTGGAGCACCAGAACGTGTTCGACGACTTCAGTGTGATGGAGAAGATGCTCGGCACAGTGAAGAACGACATCGCTGTGGACTCCAACCTCGATCTGCTCAGCCTCGCCTCCGATGCGAAGAGGTTCGGTGGAGGCGGAGTGAGCTTCGAGACCCTGCCGATCTCATCGTTCGGGGTCGAAGAAGGTCAGGACGTCAACGTCGTCGACCTTGGCCAGGTGCGCACGACCACAGCGCAGTTGATTGCCGCCTCGGACGCCTCGTCGACACCGAGCCCCAAGCCATCGTCGGATCCCTCGGGGTCGTCAAAGCCATCATCTGGTCGCTCTGATGCTTCGCCCGCGGCGACCCCGGCGCCGTCGAACACGTTCGGAACCAATGGAGTGATGTCCTCGGCATCGATCCCGTGTGTGAACTGAACGCGAGACTCGCGGGGCATGCCTGCACGAGTACGGAGCCCCGCCCGCGGACGTTGCAGAAGATCGCCTGAAGCGCTGGCCAAACCCCGATCGCCTTCGACCGGGCAATGGTCACACGTCGAAGCGCGCTCCGTTCGGGTTCGATGCCCGGAGCACGAGAACCAGAAAGTAGATGCTAACGGCGGCGCTGATGAGATCGGCGACAACGGTTCCGGGGTTCATGGGGTGCGCCCTCGATGCGAGTGTCTCCCAACCGAGAGCTGTCGCAGCGTTCATGTAGACGGTTGCGATCAGGAAGGGAAGCGCCCACCACCCCTTCAAGTTGGAGTCGTGCAGGCGACGCCACGTCAGCGCGACGAACGGAACGATAGTGGCGGCCAGCCACGCATAGTGGAGGATGCCCGAGAGCACGGCCAGCGGGCCGGCCCCGAGGGCACCGGTGCCAAGTAGAGCGGACACCACGACCCAGGCGAGCGTCCACCACCAGAATTCGGAACGACTCGCACGGCCAGTAAACGTGACGTACTTCTTCCAAAACCTCGTGAACGAAACGCGCAACGATGCGCCGTAATACGGCTTGTCCAACAAAGGCACCGATGCGGGCTGGTCATGTAGTGGTGCAGGTACTGGGGGTGGGGCAACGGGAGGTGGAAAGTCGGACACTCTTTGTCTCCATGAAGTGTCCCCGCGCATCGGGGAATGTCGGCCCACCGTAGCGTACAGATCGGCTGGAACCGCGTATTCCCCGCGCTAGCGGCTCATCCTGCAGCTGGAAGGGCTCGTGCGCGGCTCAGTATCAGCCGCTCCGCAACTGCGACGAACCACCGGCGCGTTCCCGACTCAGTCGGATCGACTCAAGTGGAGACGGCTTCCGTCGTCGAGACGGTGCCTCGAGTTATGGTCAGTTCTCGTGGATGCCAACGCCCTCATGCCCGCTCGGCTCTCTCCTGGTGATGGAGTCGCCTTGGTTTCACCCGCGAGCTGGCCGCACGACTCCGAGGCCGCGGCGATGGCGAAGGAACTCGAATCATGGGGTTTGCGCGTGTCCGTTGGTGAACACGTCTTGGATCACCACGGCTACCTCGCCGGTACTGATGAAGACCGGCTTGAGGACCTGAATGCGGCGATCCGAAATCCGGAGATCAGGGCGATCGTAGCGACTCGGGGAGGATGCGGGAGCTTCCGCCTCACCAAAGGAGTGGACCTGGTCGCGCTCGTCAAGGATCCGAAACCCATCGTAGGGTTCAGCGACATTACTGCTCTGCACCACCTGTGGCACACGGTGCAGGTGCCGTCGCTGCACGGAGCAATCTCGGGCAAGCACAGGGACGATGTGCGCCGAATTCTCATGGACGGCGGGACGACAACGGTGACCAGCGAGCCTGGCGCCCTTTCCGCGGACCTGACTACACGAGGACGTTCGGAGGGCATCGTCTTCGGGGGAAACTTGGAAATGCTCGCGCGTGCCGTAGGAGTCGTACCCTTCGACCTTGCCGGCTGCATCCTGCTCCTCGAGATCAACAAGGCGGCCGGCCTCGGGATGGTCGATCGAGCCTTGACGCAGCTGATCTATTCAGGAGCGTTGGACGGCATCACCGGTCTCGCAATTGGAAGCATCGATCAGTTTCGGGGCTTCGAGGACCGCGGGTGGAGCATCCTCGACGTACTTCACCACCATCTCGATGGCCTGAACGTGCCGATCGTTGGTGGGCTCGCACTCGGTCACGTCGAGGACCTGGTCACCACCCCGCTCGGCATACCAGCGGTTTTGGACGCCGACCGACGGCAGATGGTCGTGGGCAGCCCGGTGACAGCTAGCACCGCCGTACTTTCGCAGCGAGGGCACTGAATGACAAGACCAACGCTTTTCCTGACGGTCGGATTGCCGGGTACCGGCAAGACCACGACGGCTCGACGTCTCGAGGTCGAGCACAGCGCACTTCGTCTGACCAAGGACGAGTGGATGAAGGCTCTCTATGGCCTCGAGCACCCGGAGCTGGCCTCAGACGTCATCGAAGGCCGGCTGGTCCACATCGGCCTACGAGCACTTGAGCTCGGCATCAACGTCATCATCGACTTCGGCCTCTGGAGTCGGGACGAACGGTCGGCGTTACGACAAGCAGCTGCAGATGTTGGAGCCGCCGTCACGATCCTGTACTTCACGCTCACCCCGGACGAGCAGCGCAAGCGCCTCGACGCCCGCCTGGAAGAACGGCCCCACGCCACGTGGCCCATGTCTGACGACGAGCTTGCCGAGTATGCCGCGAAGTTCGATACCCCAACGCCAGGCGAGCTCGACGGGAGTGATCCGATCGGTGATCCACCCGTCGGCTTCGGCGACTGGTACGAATGGATCGCTCATCGCTGGCCGCCGGTGATGAGATGAAGACCGTTGGCTAGAGGTCGATGACGACTTTGCCCCGGACGTGTCGGCTCGCCTGTAGTTCCACCGCCGTTCGGATCTCGTCGATCGGGAAACTCGCCGCGATCGGCACCTGGATTCGACCGGCTGCGACGAGACGTGCGATGTTGTCGAGGGCTTCGGGCCCGGCATTGGCGCCGTTGGCCGCGGTCACGCCTTCGACGAGAGCCGCGATGGTGCAGATGCGATTGTCGGGGACTTCTAGCTCACGCGCGACCTGAACCGTGTCCGTCCCGTGTAGGTCCAGCGCCGCGGTCACCGGCTCCCCGTGCAGATTGCGGATCCGACCGGCCAGACCGTCGCCGTATGTCACGGGTTCGGCGCCGAGGCTCCGGAGGTAGTCCGCCGACGAGGCAGAGCCGGTGCCGATGACGCGGGAGCCTGCGATGCGCGCCAGCTGGACCGCGAAAACCCCGACCCCGCCGCCGGCGCCGCCGATCAGCACCGTGTCGTCCGGTCCGAGATCCAGCACCGCGAGAGCCGCGGCCGCGGTGCTGCCAGCGATGGACAGCGTCGCGGCGACCCGGTCACCGACGCCATCGGGCGTGCGGTGGGCGACTCCGGTCGAGATGTCGCCATTCGCGTCGACCACGACGTGGTCTGCTATCGCTCGGGAGAGCGCCGCGCCGAATACTCGATCGCCCACGGCGTAGCCGGTGACGTCGGAGGCGACCTCATCGACGACACCCGCGTAGTCCGTTCCGAAGCCGGACGGCAGTGTCAGGCCGAACCTCGCCGCCGTGGCGGCATCCGACGTCATGAACCAGTCCATCGGGTTCAAACCGGCGGCGGTGACCCGAACCCTGATCTGTCCCGGCCCCGCGTGTGGCTCTGCCACGTTCCGAACGCTGAGGTGTTCCGGCCCGCCGAATGTCTCGAGCAGTACCGCCCGGCTGTACTCCTGCATACTTCCTCATCTGTCGTCATGACGAGCCGTCCCGATCCGGACTATGCTCCGGTTATCCACTCAGCCTAACCGGAGCGTGATCCGCTTGCCAATTCCTGAATCCCGAGCAACACGATCGGATGCCGCGCGCAACCGGGAGCAACTGCTCGCCGTCGCCACCCGGGTGCTCGCATCGGCAGACGCCGAGCCTTCGATGCGCGCGATCGCGCGGGAAGCCGGTGTTGGCATCGGAACGCTCTACCGCCATTTCCCAACCCGCGAATCCCTTGTGGAGGCGGTCTACCGAGACCAGGTCATCCGGCTCACGAACGGTGCTCACGAGTTGCTCGATCGTGAAACGCCGGCCGTGGCGCTGCGGCGATGGATGGACCTCTTCGGCGACTGGATCGCCACGAAGCACGGAATGCTCGCCACTCTGCTGTCGATGGTCGAGTCCGGCGATCTCGCCCACGCGCAGACGCGGGATGAACTCCTGAACGCGATCTCTGCCATCCTCGATGCGGGCAGCACAGCAGGAGACCTTCGTTCCGACGTCACGGCCGAGGAGGTCTCGGCCAGCCTCATCGGCATCTTCACAGTGGCGCACCAGCCCGGTCACGCGGTCGCAGCCGACCGGCTACTCGACATCCTCCTCGACGGTCTTCGACCTCAGGGGCGTCGCTGACGAACGACGAGCCAGGTTCGAGGCAACCTGTGAGCCCCTTCACAAGGCAGGCAAAGCCCGTGTGTTGCCCGTCGGCGTCATGTGGAGCGGCTGTCACCTTCCTGAATGGGGCACTCAGCCGCCCACCGCCCGATCCCGAATAGAGCAGAATCGCTTTCGGCCGCTAGAGAAATCGTCAACGGAGGGCGCCAGCATGACCGCTTCCCCCGCCGACACCGCTACCAAGCCACGGCGACCCATGATGAACGGCGTCGTCGACGCGGCAGCGCACGTGCCGTTCACGATCGTCTTCCTCGTCGTCGTGACTCTCGGCACAGTCCTCGTCAGCACCCCGTCGGGCGTAGGGATGCCCGTGAAGCGGATGCTCGCCACCGGCTTCGACCCTCTCGGGCTGTCCGGCCATTGGTGGAGTCCCTTCACCTCCCTGTTCATCGCTCCGGACTACCTCGCGCTGGCCTTCGCGCTCGTGCTCGGCGGGATCGGCTTGGTGATCAGTGAGCGGAGCATGGGCACGCTGCGAACCGTCTTCGCATTCTTCGTGACCGCGGCGGCCGCCGATGTTCTCGGCGCCACGTTCCAGGCCGTGGTCGGATCGGCCGGCGGCATCTGGAGCGAGTCGGTGCGCGACACACTCGTGCTCGACCCGCTGACCGGCGTCGCGGGCGCTGTGATGGCCGCCAGCGCGTTCACTTCGGTACGCACTCGACGGCGCATCCGCGTGCTCACCACGGTCATGGTCCTGATGTTCCTGCTCTATCGAGGCGGACCTGAGGACATCTACCGCTCACTCGCTGTACTTGTCGGCTTCGCGCTCGGTCTCGTACTGGCGCCGTCCGGCCGCGCGCGCACGTGGGGTTGGAGTTCCCACCACGAGGTGCGCGTCTTCATGGCGTCCGTCGTCGCCACGGGAGCCATCGGGCCGATCATCGCTGCGCTGTCCAGGAATCCGCACGGGCTCCTCGCCCCGATCTCGCTGCTGCTCGACAACGGGTCGTCAGCGGATCCCCAGGGCCTACGAGCCTGCAGCGTGTACGCGGTCAGCCACTCCTGCGTGCAGGCGATAACACTGGAGCGCATCGGGTCGTTCGGGCCCATCGTGCTCAGCGTTCTGCCGCTCCTGATGCTCATTCTCGTGAGCTGGGGCCTCGCTCGTGGCCGGCGCTTCGCGGTCGGCCTCGGCATCGCCATGAACGCGCTGCTCGCGTTCTGCGCCGCTTACTACCTGGGCTTCCTGCCGCGCACCGGCATCTCAGGTGTTCAGCGCCTACCCGACCACGGATCGTGGGGGGTCGTGGCCACGCTAGGCGCCACGGTGATCGCGCCAGTGGCGACGGCGGTCCTGCTCTTCGCGACTAGGCGCAATTTCACAGTGATGCCCACGCGGCGTTCGGTTATGCGGTATCTGACCATCGTCGCGGTCGGCGTGGTCGCGCTCATCGTGCTCTACGTGGGCGTCGGCTGGGCTCTTCGTGGGGTCGCCTTCGACCGGCCGATCACCATCGCGGACCTTCTGCTGGATGCGGTGGAACGATTCGTCCCCGTCGAGTTCCTGCACAGAGAGATACCGGACTTCCTGCCGTCATCGCCTGCCGGCCGCATCCTCTACCACGGCGTTGGCCCCCTGTTCTGGCTCGTAGCGATCATCGCAGCCGTGCCACCGCTGCTGACCCGCCCCGCGTCCTCGGCGCACGACGCCGAACGTGCGAGGAGAATCCTTCGCACGCATGGCGGCGACCACCTTTCGTTCATGACCACGTGGCCCATGACCTCCTACTGGTTCGGACCGGATGGGCGAACCGCCGTCGGGTACCGGGTGGTGGGCGGTGTGGCCATCACGATCGGTGCTGCGTTCGGCGCCCGTGAGCAGATAGCGGATGCCATGGCCGGCTTCGCGAGGTTCTGCGACGAGCGCGGGTGGCTACCCGTCTTCTACAGTGTTGACGCGGGGGAGTGGGATGCCTACTTCGACGGCATCGGATGGGACCGTTTGGTCGTCGCAGAAGAGGCCGTGATCGATCCGCAGTCGTGGAGCACCACGGGCAAGAAGTGGCAAGACATCCGCACCGCAATCAACCGGGCGAAGCGCGACGGGTTCAGCCTCGAGTGGACCAGGTACGCCGACCTGCCGAGGGAGACCGCCGCCCAGATCGCGGATCTGTCAGAGCAGTGGGTCGCGCAGAAGGAGCTTCCGGAGATGGGGTTCACGCTCGGCGGGCTCGACGAACTTCGCGATCGCGATGTGGCGCTCCTGCTCGCCAGGGACGGCGAAGGGGCGATCCAGGCCGTCACAAGCTGGATGCCTGGCTTCGGCGGCGGCCGAGTACGCGGCTGGACGCTGGACTTCATGCGACGCCGCATCGACGGACCGAACGGGGTCATGGAGTACGTCATAGCCGGCGCCGCGGAGCGTGCCCGCGACGACGGCATGGAATACCTCAGCCTCTCCGCCGCTCCGCTGGCACGCACGACGACAGCGGATGCCCCCGAAAGCGCGATCGAGGCCGTGCTCGCGCTGCTCGCCTCTTCCCTCGAGGCGATGTACGGATTCCGGTCTCTGCTGGCGTTCAAGCGCAAGTTCCAGCCGGAGTTGCGTCCGCTGCTGCTGGCGTATCCGGATCCCGTCTCGCTCCCCGTCATCGGGCTTGCTCTGCTCCGCGCCTACCTCCCCGGCCTAACGGTGCGCGACGCCATGACTCTGCTCGGTCGCCAGCGCGGGGAGCCCGTCGCGGCCAAGTAGGATCGAAGACAGTTTCGATCAGGAGGGCTGCCTCGGCTGAGATGCCAGGAGCTCGGGAGCAGGCGAGGGGAGCGATGTCCGAGTCCGCACCCGCGGCGCCGCAAGCCGGCCCGACGAGCGGGAATCTGGTCGTGCGGCGCGACTCGCACGACGTGGTCGTGACCGCGGTCGACAGGAACGGTGAAACGACCGCCGACACCCGCGTCGACTCAGGGGAGTGGCCGGAGTACGTGACGGGTGCGGAGCGGAAGCATCCGCGCTGGGCCTGGCGCAGCACCCGAGCGTGGTATCCGCGCTTGCTTGCGGACGGCATCCGTGTCGAGCGCTGCGTCGATCTAGCGCTCTGCGGCACGATCCTGCGCGGGGCAGCCGCTACCGCTCACACCCGGCTGCACGGCGCGCCACCGCCGTGGGCCGAACACGTCCCATCAGGGCAACAATCCGACGACGCAGTGTTGTTCAGCCTCGATGAACCGGCCGCCGCATCGACCGACGCCGACGAGGTGCAGGAGCTGCGTGCCCAGGTCCACGCCGTCGCAGCTGTCTCCGATGCAGGCACGGCATCCCGCCTTCGCCTGCTCCTTGCCGCCGAATCCGCAGGATCCCTCGTGGCCGCGGAGCTGAGACACGCAGGCCTTCCGTGGCGTGGCGACGTGCACGACCGGCTGCTCACGCAACTGCTCGGCCCACGCGATCCGCTCGGCGGCCGGCCGCAGCGCATGGAGCAGCTCGTCGCGCAGATCCGCAGCGAGCTCGATGCGCCGACGCTGAATCCCGACTCGCCGGGTGAACTCATGAAGGCGCTCCAACGCGCGGGCGTGAACGCGTCGAGCACACGGGCGTGGGAGTTGCGCGAGGTGAAGCATCCTGCCATGCCGGCAGTGCTCGAATACAAGAAGCTCTCTCGGCTCTACACAGCGAACGGCTGGGCATGGCTGGATGCCTGGGTGCACGACGGCCGGTTCCGTCCCGACTACCTGCCGGGTGGCGTGGTCACGGGACGCTGGGCAACCAGCGGAGGCGGCGCGCTGCAGCTGCCGAAGCAGATCAGGGGAGCGGTGGTCGCGGATCCGGGATGGAAGCTCATCGTCGCGGATGCCGCGCAACTGGAGCCGCGCATCCTGGCGGGGCTCTCGCACGACGAACGCATGGCAGCTGCCGGACGAGGGCGGGACTTGTACGACGGCTTGGTGTCGTCGGGCGTCGTGGACAGCAGGCAGCACGCGAAGGTGGGGATGTTGGCGGCGATGTACGGCGGCACCACGGGCGACGGGGCGCGGGTTCTTCCGCGGCTGGCACGCGCGTTCCCGCTCGCGCTCTCTCTCGTCTCCGACGCCGCTGCCGCGGGGGAGCGCGGCGAGACAGTGAGCACACTGCTCGGCCGCACGTCGCCGCTCCCGTCTCACGAGTGGTTCGAGGGGCAGCACGAGGCATCCCTGCCAGGGGCCACAGCCGACCAGGAGCGACGCGCGCGGGGAAGAGCCCGCGACTGGGGCAGGTTCACCCGCAACTTCGTGGTGCAGGGCACGGCGGCCGAATGGGCGCTGTGCTGGATGGCAGAGCTTCGCAACCGCCTCGTCTCCCTTGCCGGTGAGCAGCCGTCCCGTGCGGCACCGCCGTTCGACGTGAGTCCCCACCTGGTCTACTTCCTCCACGATGAGGTGGTCGTGCACACCCCGGCGGCAGTGGCGGAAGAGGCAGCAAATGCGGTGAGGGAGTCGGCAGCCGCTGCGGGACGACTGCTGTTCGGAGGCTTTCCCGGCGAGTTCCCGCTCAGCGTTGCGATCGTCGACAGCTACGACCAGGCGAAGTGAGACGGTGACACCCTGGCGACGCGCTGCGAACCTGCGGCGCAGTATCGGAGGATAGACGCATGACCGACACCGCTGCAGCATCCACGACCGACCCTGCCGAGCTCCTGGAGACGTTCCACCGTCGCAGGGAGTACTCGGTCGTGCAGGCGAATGGCGGCCTCGCGCTGGTGAACACGCAATGGATCACGGATGCCGCACCGCAACCCGTGTGGGGTGCGGCCGGCCTGTGGTCCCCCCTGCCTGCAGGCGAGTCCGGGCTCAAGGTGACGGCGTCGGCTGCAGACGGCGTGATCGTGGACGGCGAACTGGTCGACGGCGAAGCGATCGCACGAGGCAAGGACACCGACGATCCGAGCACGATCGCCTTTTCCGAAACGGTCACCGGCACCGTGATCGGGAACGAGGCGGGCGAGTACGCGCTCCGGGTGTGGGATGCGCAGTCGGAGGGCATCCAGGAGTTCGGCTCGATCGATGTCTTCCCGTACAACCCGGAGTGGGTCATCCAGGCCGCTTTCACACCGGTCGAGGGGCTTTCGGTTGGCTTCGAACACATCAAAGACGAAGGCGCGACGCGCGAGCTCGCCATCCCGGGAGAGATCACGTTCAGCAAGGAGGGCCTGCACTATAACCTCGCCGCCTTCAAAGCCGGGCGAGCCCTCCAGCTCGTGTTCTCCGACGCGACGAGCGGCGATGACACGTATTCGGTCGGCCGGTTCTTGTTCGTCGCGCCGAACCCCGACGGCACGATCACGCTCGACTTCAACCGCGCGATTCTCCCGCCGTGCGCTTTCAGCTACGCGTTCAACTGCCCGATGCCTCCCAAGCAGAACCGTTTCGCGGTTCGCATCGAGGCGGGCGAGAAGAACGTGCTGAAGAAAGACGGATCGCTTCTGCACGAGGTCTGACGCCCCGCGGGCTTCTTGCGAGGATGCCAGTGCCGGTTCAGAGCGGGTCGGCGGCCGTCGCGCGGCGCAACAGTTCGTCGCGCTCGCGTTCGTTGGCGGAGAGCCCGGCCGCGATCAGGAATGCCTCTCGCGCCTCCGAGAACCGTCCGATCCGTTCCAGGAGGTCTCCGCGTACCGCGGGCAGCAGCGCGTACGTGGCAAGCGACTTCTCCGCCTCGAGTGGTTCCAGTGCCTCCAGGCCGGCCTCCGGCCCGTATGCCATGCCGACCGCCACGGCGCGATTGAGTTGGACGACGGGCGAGGGCGTGTGCGCGACGAGCGCGTCGTAGAGTCCGGCGATCTCGGTCCAGTCGGTGTCGTCGGCCGTGGCGGCACGGGCATGGCACGCGGCGATCGCTGCTTGCAATGCGTACGGTCCCCGTTCGGCACCAAGGGCGTCCGCCCGCTGCAGCGCCGAGAGCCCGTGCGCGATCAGCAGCCGATCCCAGCGACCGCGGTCTTGGTAGGTCAGGGGAATTGCAGCGCCGTCGGGTGCACGGCGGGCCGAGAACCGGGAGGCGTGCAGTTCCATGAGCGCTACCAATGCGTGGGCCTCGGCGTGGTCTGGCACCAGCTCGGCGAGCACACGGCCGAGCCGCATGGCCTCGTCCGCGAGGGTTGGTCGCATCCATTCCTCGCCGAACGTCGCCGCGTAGCCCTCGTTGAACACGAGGTACACGACCTCGAGCACCGAACCAAGCCGTTCGTCGAACTCGCTGCGATCCGGCACCTCGAAGCGCACGTTCGCCGCAGCGAGGGTGCGCTTCGCGCGCGTGATGCGCTGTCCGATGGTCGCGGGTGGCACGAGGTAAGCATGCGCGATCTCCTCAGTGGAGAGGCGGCACAGCACTCGAAGTGCGAGTGCGACCCGCGAAGCGGGTGTGAGCACGGGATGGCAGCACACGAACACCAGGCGGAGCAGGTCGTCGTCGATGCGAGTCTCGTCGGGTTCGAGCGCGTCGTCGTCTCCGGAATCGGCAGAGGCGATCAAGGCGTACTTCTCAGCGGCGCGTTCGTCGCGGCGCCATGCGTCGATGGCTCGGCGCTTGCCGACCGCCGTGAGCCATGCGGCTGGATTTCGTGGCACGCCGGAGCGAGGCCACGACCGCATGGCTTCCACGAGCGCGTCCTGAGCCAGATCCTCGGCCTTGCCGAGGTCCCCGACCATCCTCGCCAGCGTCGCAATGACCTTCGCGGCCTCCATGCGCCACACGACGTCGATCTCACGCGAGACGGCCGCCACGTCCGAGTTCGTCACGCCATCCTCTTCTCAACTCGCTCCTGTTCACGACAACCGCCCCTTCTCGGATGCCGCACCACCAGCATGCACGTCGGCTCGCCTTTGCGGCGTTGTAGTGCGCTTCATCCGCGCTCTCGTCATGACGTCGAACGGAGCGGACCGCTTTCGACATGCGCAGAAGCATCCGTAGCACCAATGGGAGGAGCCGCCGTTCTCAACACGCCTTTCGGTCGCCGCCACTGGAACATCACGACGCCGGCGAGCAGATAGAGCACGCCCTGCACTTCGAGAAGCGCGAGGAGTCCCGCACCGGGCTGCACGAGACCGGCGGCGAGCAGCCCGATGCCCTGCCCGACGGCGTTCACGAGCCCGAACGCGGCGAACGCCGAACCTCTATCGCCGGCGGCGGTCTGGATGAGGCTGATGTAGCCGGTACTCAGCAGAACGCCGGGCGCGCCGACGAGCACGAAGAGCAGCACGTACGGCCATGACGCAATCGTGAGCACAGGCAGGTTCCACACGACAAGCGAGATGACGCCGAACGCGACGGCTCCGAGCATCACAAGACGACGAGGGCGCGTGGCGACGGCGAACAGCCCGAGCGCCGCTCCTGCGGCGATGGACCCCACGGCCTGGATGCCCCGCAGAAGCCCGACCTCCGCGTCCGAGCCGTGCAGGCTCCCCGTCACGAACAGCACGAACAGCACGAGGAAGAGTCCCTGCGACACGGCCGCGAGCCCCACCGAGACGAACGTCGCACGCAGGCCGGGCTGCCGAAGCGCGCGAATCACACCGGATCTCCGTCGGTCGGCGATGGGCCGTGCTCCATTGCCGGCGGCCTCGTGCACCTTCCTCCTGTCGTGCGGTGCGCTCCAGAGCAGCGCCGCCGCGATCAGAAAGCTTGCGACGTCGGCCACGACGACGACGTCCAATCTGCCGAACGCGAGCAGCGCGCCGCCGAGCGGGCCTCCGACCAGTCGTCCAACGTTCTGCGCCAGGCCGATAAGTGCGTTGGCGCTCACCAGTCGCTCGGCAGGCACGAGCTCGGGCATCCATGAGTCCTTGGCCGGTTCGAAGATCGCGGAGCAGGATGCCTGCAGCACGATCACGACGTAGAGCACGATCACGGCGTCCGCGCTCCGCACGAGCAAGAGGGGCGCAACGGCGACGGCCTGCACCAGCGACACGGCGACGAGGAGTCTGCGTCGGTCGATCTTGGCGATGAGCCGTGCCGTGAGCGGTGCGAGTACCACGGCAGGGATCAGCTCGAGCAGGAAAGCCACCGACGTTCCGAGCGCTGAGCCCGTCAGCCGGTAGACCACGAGCGGGAGAGCCACGAACAGCATCCAGTCGCCCGTGTCTGAGACGAATCCGGCGAACAGCACCCGCACGAAGACGGGGGAGCGCAGTGCCGAGCTCACGATCGCGCGCCGCCTGACTGCCACGCGTTCGGCGAGCGCGTATCTGTCTTCCGCTCGTCCATTGGCTCGGCGCCTGAGCCCTGCGCACCGGGCCGCGGGCGAGGCAGCGCCAGCAGCGAGAGGTTCACCGTCTCCGCGTCCGGCGGGGCATCGTCTCGCACCGCAGCGATGTAGGGACGCACAATGGCGTCGATGCGACGGGTGATTGCCGAGAGCTCGTCCGGGGTCACGCGGAGCCCGTAGTGAGCGTGTGCGTCTGCCTCGCGCCACCTCTCATCCAGCCGGGCACGTTCTCGAAGGTACTGTCGCGCGGCCTGGTAATCGGACTGGATCGACGCGGCGAACAGCTCGTCCGATCCAGCCGTTGCAGGGTCCGTCGTGAAGCCCGTGATCGTCGCTCGCCAGCGCCTCTCACGCCCGTCATCCGAAGGACTGTCTTCGACGAGTCCGAGCCCGCCGAGAACTCGGAGGTGATAGCTGCAGTTCGACGGATTGTCTCCGATTGCGCGTGCGCATTCCGATGCCGTCGCGGGCCCCTCGCTCATCAGGTAGCCGAGCAGGTCGAGGCGCACCGGATGCGCGAGCGCGGCAACCGTGCGGGGATCGTCGAGCGCGACGCGCTTCTCTTCCACGCTGATCCTTTCTGAAAGACCATTTCAGAATAGGGGAGCAGTCCAATATCTGCAATGCTCTTTCAGACCGCGGCGGTCCGCGAAGGGGCAGCTGCGGTTCGAGTCGGGACTCCGCTGCGGCAGGCCTAGCTGTCAAAAGGGCGCGCCGGGGAATGACACTCTTGTTATTCCACAGCTCATCGGGAGATAATGCTCCCGTCGGCGTTTCGGCGCCGAGATGTCAGCGGTATCGCGGTTACGTGGTTTCCGTTCAGTGGTCGTAGGGGAAGACGCACCACACCGAACGGAGAACCTCATGGCGTCAATAAAGGCTCGAGGGGTGCTGTATGTGCACTCCTCTCCTCGCGCGCTCTGCCCCCATCTCGAATGGTCGGTGGGACGTGCGCTTCAGCGTGCCGTGAACTTTCAATGGCAGGATCAGCCGGTTCTGCCCGGCGCCCTTCGCACCGAGTTCTACTGGGAGGGCGACCGAGGCTCGGCCGCACGCATCGCGTCGGCGCTGCTCGGCTGGCAGCACCTGCGATTCGAGGTGACAGAGGATGCCGGCCTCGGCACGGACGGGGGCCGTTGGATCCACACGCCGTCGCTCGGAATCTTCCACGCCCAGACCGACACGGCAGGAAACACGGTCATCCCGGAAGATCGCGTCAGGTATGCGATGGAGCTGGCCGGTTCCAGCGCCCTCGACCTGCAGCACGAACTCCGTCTCGCACTCGGTCAGGCCTGGGACGACGAGCTGGAGCCGTTCCGGCACGCAAGCGACGACGCGCCCGTCATCTGGCTGCACAAGGTCGGCTGAACTCCCTCGCTCTCAGTTCCCACTAACGGGAGCGAGGTGGCCCGAGTCCGAACGAGCCCAGGCCGGCGATCAGTCGATGCTGCGGAACGCCACAACGGCGTTGTGGCCGCCGAATCCGAACGAGTTCGAGACTGCCAGCTGCGGACCGTCACCCAACGGTTGGGGCTCGCCGGAAACCGACAGCGGGATGTCCGGATCCTGTGTCGTGATGTTGATCGTCGGTGGAGCGACGTGATCTCGGAGTGCAAGCACGCTGAATATCGCCTCGAGCCCCCCTGTGCCGCCGAGGAGGTGCCCCGTGGCCGCCTTGGTCGCCGAGGTTGGGATGCTGTCCACCCGGTCTCCGAAGACCGACCGGAGTGCCACGTACTCAGCGATGTCGCCGACGGGCGTGCTGGTGGCGTGGGCGTTGATGTGCGTCACGTCGTCTGGCGTCGCCTGCGCGCGCTCCAGTGCGGCCAGCAGAGCACGTCGTGCTCCCTTACCCTCTGGGTCGTTGGCGGTGATGTGGTAGGCATCCGCCGTCACGCCGCCGCCCGCGAGTTCCGCGTAGATTCGGGCACCGCGAGCCAGCGCGTGCTCTTCGGTCTCGAGCACGAGGCTCGCTGCGCCTTCGCCCATCACGAAGCCGTCGCGGTCGATGCTGTACGGACGTGACGCATGCTCCGGGTCGTCGTTGCGCTTCGACATCGCCTGGGCCGATGCGAACGCGGCCATGGTGATGGGGTGGATCGCGGACTCGGTGCCGCCCGCGATGACGACGTCGGCGAGTCCGAGCTGCAGGTGCTCGTACGCGTTGACGATCGACTCGGTGCTCGAGGCGCAGGCGGATGCCGTCGTGCGAGCGAATGCGCGTGCCTCGAAGTGCATCGACACGGCCGCCGCCGGCGCGTTCGGCATGAGCATCGGCACCGTCAGCGGCATCACGCGGCGCGGTCCGCGCTCGCGAAGCGTGTCCCAGGCATCCAGCAGCGTCCACACACCACCGATGCCGGTCGCATAGTCGACGCCGAGGCGGTCCGGGTCTACCTCGGGCGAACCGGCATCCTCCCACGCTTCCTTGGCGGAGACCAGCGCGAACTGCGAGGCGGGGTCCAGACGCTTGGCCACCGGCCGCTCAAGCACGGTTTCCGGGCGCACCAACGCCTCAGCGGCGAACCTGATCGGCAGCTGGTATTTCTCAACCCACTCGTGCGTCAGAGTGTGCGTGCCGGATTCCCCGGCCAGGAGAGCGTTCCAGCTGTCCGTGGCGGTTCCGCCGATCGGCGAGCTCGCACCGATACCGGTGACGACGATCTTCTTGCTCATGTGATTCCGAACTCCGAGCGCGCCTGGGCGCCGTTGGATGCAGATGGGAACAGAACGGGTGTCGGCGCGACGCGGAACGCCGCGCCGACGAGACGCTACGCCTGGGCGGCGTTGACGATGAAGTCGACGGCGTCGCCGACGGTCTTGAGGTTCTTGACCTCGTCGTCGGGGATCTTGACGTCGAACTTGTCCTCGGCGTTGACCACGATCGTCATCATCGAGATCGAGTCGATGTCGAGGTCGTCAGTGAAGGACTTGTCCAGCTCGACCGTGTCGGTCGCGATGCCGGTCTCGTCGTTGATGAGCTCGGCCAGACCGGCCAGGACCTCTTCGCGGGAAAGTGCCATTGGTTCGTTTCTCCTTGGGGTGTCAGGTGACAGCAGAACAGTCTAGGTGCGATTGAGGGAATGGCCGGGCGGGCGTGCTCGCCCGGCGAAGGGTGTCGTTCAGGGCAACACGACGACCTGCGCTCCGAAGACGAGGCCGGCGCCGAAGCCGATTTGCAGAGCGAGAGTGCCGCTCAGCTCGGGATGTTCCGTCAGCAGCCGATGCGCTGCCAACGGGATCGAGGCGGCAGACGTGTTGCCCGTCGTCTCGATGTCGCGCGCGATCACGACGCTGTCCGACAGCTTCAGCTGCTTGGCGAACTCGTCGATGATGCGCATGTTCGCCTGGTGCGGAACGAAGGCCGAGAGGTCGGCGGGCGTGATGCCGGCGGCTTCGATGGCCCGTCGCGCTACCTTGGCCATCTCCCACACCGCCCAGCGGAAGACGGACGGCCCATCCTGGCGCAGCGTCGGCCAGGATGCCTCGCCCTCGCGATACTCGATGAGAGTGTGGTCCATGCCCACCGTGTCGGCCTTCGAGCCGTCAGAGCCCCACACGGTCGGGCCTATCCCCGGCACGTCGCTCGGGCCGATCACAGCCGCACCCGCACCGTCGCCGAGCAGGAACGAGATGCTCCGATCGGCTGGGTCGACGACATCGGAGAGCTTCTCGGCGCCGACGACCAGCGCGTAGTGGCCGGCGCCCGCCCGGATCAGAGCATCGGCTTGAGCGATGGCATACGCATAACCCGCACACGCGGCGTTGAGATCGTATGCCGCGGCGGGATTTGCACCGACACGGTCCGCCACGACCGCCGCCATCGACGGCGTCTGCTGCACATTGCTGATAGTCGCGATGAGCACGAGGTCGATCTCGGCGGGCGCCACACCCGACTTCTCGACGGCCTCGCGGGCAGCATCCGTTGCGAGATCGAGGGCGAGTACGTCGCGCGGAGCCCGGGCGCGCGTGACGATGCCGGTGCGCTGCCGGATCCACTCATCGGAGGAGTTGATCGGCCCGATGAGGTCGTCGTTCGGAACAGCGATGCTTCCTCTGGCAGCACCAAGGGACAGGATTCGCGTGTACTGCGGACCGGTCGCTTGCTTCAGACGGAGGGTGCTCATGAGGCGTCGCCCACCGCGACGGACGTCAGCAACTCGACCGCCGCGGAAAGGTCGTCAGGCGTCTTGATGGCCACGGTGGGAACGCCCCTCATGGCACGCTTCGCGAGCCCGGTCAGCGCTCCGCCTGGGGTGAGCTCGATGAGACCGGTGATGCCTGCGTTCTGGAACGACTCCATGCACAGGTCCCACCGCACCGGCGACGCAACCTGGCCGACCATCAGTTCGAGGAATCGAGCGCCCGATTCGACGACGGAGCCGTCCCGGTTGCTCCAGATCGTCAGTGCCGGATCGTTCGCCGTGAACCCGCCGGCCTCCTTGGCGAGGCTGTCCCGTGCCTGCTGCATGTACCGGGTGTGGAACGCGCCCGCCACCTGAAGGGGCACGACCCTCGTGCCACGCAGCGGTTCGTCGGAAAGGCGGGCGAGGGCATCCAGGGCACCTGCGACGACGATCTGACCGCCTCCGTTGTAGTTCGCTGGCTCGAGCCCGAGTTCCGTGACGTGCTCGACGACGGCATCCTGATCTCCGCCGAGCACAGCGCTCATGCCCGTCGGGGTCGCCGCTGCGGCCTCGGCCATGAGTAGAGCCCTTGAACGGACGAAACGGAGTGCGTCGTCGTCCGAAAGAATGCCCGCTCCGGCCGCCGCCGCTGCCTCGCCGACCGAATGCCCGGCGATTCCGCCGATCGCGGCTTCGGGCATCGCCTGGCGTAGTGCACGGAGTGCGAGGAGGCTCGCGGCGACGATGAGCGGCTGGGCGAGTGCCGTGTCACGGATGGTCTCGGCATCCGAAACCGTGCCGTGCTTCACCAGGTCGACGCCAGTGACCTCGGAATAGCGCCCGACGAGACGGCGGGAGGCGTCGTCGGCGAGCCACGGCTCGAGGAAACCAGGGGTTTGCGAGCCCTGACCGGGGCAGGCGACGACAATCACCGTTCTAGTCTGCCAATGCTCTCGAGGGCCCCCGTGTCGATAGTCGATGAACTACTGCGTAATCGTTTGTCGGTGTCGTACATCGTTCCACCTCAGCGGCGCCGGGCCGGCGCATCCGGCTCGTTGATCGAGCCCACGATGAGTGCGGCCTGCAGAATAAGGGCCTCCCGGGCTCCCGTGGCATCCCAGCCGATGACATCCGTCACACGCTTCAACCGGTAGCGCACGGTATTGGGGTGCACGAAGAGCTCTCGGGCGGTGGCCTCCAGAGACCGGCCGTTGTCGAGGTAGCTCCACAGCGTGTTGAGGAGTTCGGGTGAGTGCGCCTGGAGCGGGCGGTAGATGCGGTTCACGAGGGTGCTCCTGGCAAGCGCGTCTCCGGCGAAGGCGCGCTCGGGCAGCAGGTCGTCGGCATGCACGGGCCGGGGGCAGTTGCGCCACGCTTTCGCGACAGCGAAACCGGCGAGGGCCGCCCTGGCACTCTTGGATGCGTCCACCAGCCCTGGTACTTCATGGCCGAGCACGAGATGGCCGGGTCCGAATCCCGGCTCAAGTTGCCGAGCGATCTCCATGAAGCTCGTTGTGCTGGAGGGCCCCATCTCCTCCTGCTCGGTGGCACGCGGCTGCGCGCGACCGATGACCAGAACGAGCCGAGAGCCCTGCACGCCGATGAGCACGTCGGCACTCATGTGCCTGGCGATCCGGCGCAGTTGGTCGACATCGAGCTGCTTCGGAGCCGTGCCGACGAGCACGCTGACCTCGCCGTGTCCGTGCCATCCGAGGGCCGCGATCCTGCTGGGGAGCTCATCGTCGTACTCGCCGGTGAGAATCGAGTCGACAACGAGCGCCTCGAGGCGGGCGTCCCAGAGGCCGCGAGCCTCGGCTGCCCTCGCGTACACGTCCGCTGCCGCGAAGGCGATCTCACGTGAATAGAGCAGGATGGCCTCGCGCAGCTCCTCATTGCCTCCGGTACGCACCCGATCTTCGACCACCTCGACGGTGACGCGGATGAGCTGGAGCGTCTGCTGCAACGAAACCGAACGCAGCAACTCCCGCGGCGCCGCGCCGAACACGTCGGCAGCGATCCACGGCGTGGAGCGGGGGTCGTCGAACCACGAGATGAACGACGTGATGCCCGCTTGCGCGACGAGACCCACGGCCGACCGCCGCCCAGGCGGCATGTCGCTGTACCACGGCAGCGTGTCCTCGAGCCTTTTCAGCGTTGCAGTCGCGAGCTCACCCGAGATCTTGCGCAGCCAGGCGAGCGTCTCCTCTTTGGTCCTCGGCTTCGCCACGCTCGCGCTGCCTAGCTCTCTCCGCCGGCGACCCCGGTCGTGCCGGCGTTCACGTCGTAAAGCCGGTAGCGTTCGATCGCCTGCGCGGGAGCGCCGGGATCGACCTCGCCCCGGCCCGCCAGCAGCTCGAGCGTACGCACGACCATCGAAGGTCCGTCGATCTTGAAGAACCGGCGGGCGGCTGCGCGCGTGTCGGAGAAGCCGAAGTCATCGGCGCCGAGCGTGGCGAACTCGCCGGGAACGTAGGCGCGGATCTGGTCGGGTACCGCGTGCGCGTAGTCGGTCGTCGCGATGAACGGGCCCTGTGCCTGGGCCAGTTTGGTCGTCAGGTATGGAACGCGCTTCTCCTCCTGAGGATGCAGGAAGTTGTGCTCGTCCGCGGCCAGCCCGTCTCTGCGAAGCTCGTTCCAGCTCGTCACGCTCCAGACATCCGCTCGTACGCCCCAGTCGTTCGCAAGAAGCTCCTGCGCCTCGAGTGCCCACGGGACAGCGACGCCGGATGCCAGCAGTTGCGCACGCGGTCCGTCACCTTCTGCGCTGCGCAGCTTGTAGATGCCGCGCAGCACCCCTTCGACATCGAGGTTCTCGGGCTCGGCCGGCTGCACCATTGGCTCGTTGTACACCGTGAGGTAGTACATGACATTCGGGTCTGGGTGCGAGCCGCCGTACATTCGCTCGATGCCGGCGCGAACGATGTGCCCGATCTCGTAGGCGTACGCCGGATCGTAGGTGACCACCGCAGGGTTGGTGGCGGCCAGCATGGGGGAGTGACCGTCGGCGTGCTGCAGGCCTTCGCCCGTGAGCGTGGTGCGGCCCGCGGTGGCGCCCATGATGAAGCCGCGCGCCATCTGGTCGCCGGCGGCCCACATCGCGTCGCCCGTGCGCTGGAACCCGAACATCGAGTAGAACACGTAGACCGGGATCAGAGGCTCGCCCTGCGTGGCGTACGAGGTGCCCACGTTGGTGAAAGCCGCCATAGCGCCGGCCTCGTTGATTCCGACGTGGATGATCTGACCCTGCGGACTCTCCTTGTACGACAGCAGCAGCTCCCGGTCGACCGACGTGTAGTGCTGGCCGTTGGGGTTGTAGATCTTCGCGTTAGGGAAGAAGGCGTCGATGCCGAAGGTGCGCGCCTCATCAGGGATGATCGGCACGATGCGGTGACCGAAGTCCTTGGCCCGCAGCAGATCTTTCAGCAGGCGCACGAACGCCATGGTCGTTGCGATCTCCTGCGTACCCGAGCCCTTCTTCGAGATGGCGTAGGCCGAGTCGTCTGGCAGCGGGATCTGCGTGTACTTCGAACGCCGTTCCGGCAGGAAGCCGCCCAGAGCACGACGGCGCTCCAGCATGTACTGAATGGCCTCGTCGTTCTCGCCGGGGTTGTAGTACGGCGGAAGGTACGGGTTCTCCGCGAGCTGGTCGTCAGTGATGGGGATGTGCATGGCGTCGCGGAACTTCTTGAGGTCGTCCAGCGTCATCTTCTTCATCTGGTGGGTCGCGTTGCGGCCCTCGAAGTGCGGGCCTAGCCCGTATCCCTTGATGGTCTTCGCGATGATGACGGTGGGCTGGCCCTTGTGCTCGACGGCTGCCTTGAACGCCGCGTACACCTTGCGGTAGTCGTGGCCACCGCGCTTGAGGTTCCAGATCTGCTCGTCCGAGTAGTCCTTGACGAGCTCGAGCGCCCGAGGGTCCTTGCCGAAGAAGTGCTCACGCACGTATGCGCCACTCTCGGCCTTGTAGGTCTGGTAGTCGCCGTCCGGCGTGGTGTTCATGATGTTGAGCAGCGCGCCGTCGACGTCGCGGGCGAGGAGGTCGTCCCACTCACGGCCCCAAATGACCTTGATCACGTTCCAGCCGGCACCGCGGAAGAAGCTCTCCAGCTCCTGGATGATCTTGCCGTTTCCGCGTACCGGGCCGTCGAGGCGCTGCAGGTTGGCATTGATCACGAAGGTGAGGTTGTCGAGGCCCTCGTTCGCCGCCACCTGGAGCTGTCCGCGGCTCTCGACCTCGTCCATCTCGCCGTCGCCGAGGAACGCCCAGACGTGCTGGTCCGATGCATCCTTGATGCCGCGGTTCGTCAGGTACCTGTTGAGCTGCGCCTGATAGATGGCATTGATCGGGCCGAGCCCCATCGAGACCGTCGGGAACTGCCAGAACTCGGGCATCAGGCGCGGGTGGGGGTATGAGGAGAGCCCGTTCGGGGCGTGCGACTTCTCCTGGCGGAAGCCGTCGAGCTGTTCGGCGGTGAGCCGGCCCTCGAGGAAAGCGCGTGCGTAGGGCCCGGGGGATGCATGCCCCTGGATGAAGATCTGGTCCCCGCCGCCCGGGTGGTCCTGCCCACGGAAGAAGTGGTTGAAGCCGACCTCGTAGAGCGCCGCACTCGACGCGTACGTGGAGATGTGACCGCCGACCGCGATGCCCGGCCGCTGGGCGCGGTGCACGAGGATGGCTGCGTTCCAACGGATCCACGCCCGGTAGCGCCGCTCGATCTCTTCGTCGCCGGGGAAGTCGGGCTCGTTCTCGGGCGCAATGGTGTTGATGTAGTCCGTCGTGGGAACCATCGGCACGCCGAGGTGGAGTTCCTTCGACCGCTTCAGCAGGTTCAGCATGATCTCGCGAGCACGCTCGCGGCCCTCCGCCGCTACGAGCGCGTCGAGGGACTCCTGCCACTCGGCGGTCTCGTCAGGGTCCGAGTCGATGTAGTTCACCGAATACGGGTCCTGGTCGTTGACAGTCACCGCGACCTCTTTCTTTGTGTGTATCGATCGTGGGCGGCGTCCGATGCTGTCGGGTTGCGACAGTCTGGGCACCGTAGGCAAGCCTAGTCACGATAGCCGTCTTGTCGTGCCGCTGCGGTCCGCTTCAGCGACCCGCGGTCTATGCTGTCGTACCGTGCGCGCTGCCTCGCGGGCACGGCGCATTCAAGCGGGCTTCGCCCACGTGGAAGGAGAAGACGGTGGCTCTGGAGAACGACACCCAGGCGCCCGATTTCGAACTGCCCGACCAGTTCGGCGAGCACGTCCGGCTCAGCGACTACCGAGGCAAGAGCGCCGTCGCTCTCGTCTTCTTCCCGCTCGCCTTCTCGGGCACCTGCACCGGAGAACTCTGCGAGTTGCGAGACAACCTCGAGCTGTTCCGTGCGGACGATGTGGAGTTGCTCGGCATCTCCGTAGATTCGAAGTTCACTCTGCGCGCCTGGGCCGAGCAGGAGGGTTACAAGTTCCGGCTGCTCAGCGACTTCTGGCCCCACGGCGACACCGCCAAGCAGTACGGCGTGTTCCTGGAGGAGAAGGGGTTCGCGAACCGCGCGACGTTCCTCATCGACGCTGACGGCATCATCCGCGAGAGCTTCATCACCGCTCCAGGCGAGGCCCGAACGCTGGAGGCGTACCGCATTGCGCTGGAGGAACTGAAGGCCGCCTGACCTTGGCCGCCCGCCAGGCCTCGGTAGACTTCACAGCCGAGGGCCTTTAGCTCAGCTGGTAGAGCGCCACGTTTACACCGTGGATGTCGTCGGTTCGATCCCGGCAGGGCCCACCCGATAGAGAACCCTGGTCGCGACACGCTATGGCCAGGGCGTCCTCCGCGGCTGGCACTGAGACGATGCCTCATCCATATCGAAGAGTGCGATTGCTCGGGGTGACGCCGTCGACGATCAACCCTTCATCTCGTAGAGAACGTTCGTGATGGCCGCTTCGAGCTGCGCGAACGCTTCTGCGAGCTCAGGCGGCCCGATGACCTCGGTGGCGCCGTGCGCCTGATGCCCACCCGCGATACGCCGCCTCTTGGGGTGCGGGCCGGTTTTACGACAGCCGGAGTGCGAAGCGGCGTTGGGTGGGCTGGATCCTGGGTCTGGCGGAACGTCGCCCGATGGCGCGGACTGCATGGGCCGCCGTCTGACAGCGGTCCGGCCTTCTATGGTGCATGTCGCGCGACTGGAGTTTAGTGTTCGGCCATGAGTCAGGTTGCCCAACCGTCGAGCTATCCGGATCTTGATGGCGACGAGCGCACGACCCTTACGCAATTTCTTGACCTCTATCGCAAGCGCGTGATGACGAGGTTCTCCGCATTGTCCGCTGCCGAGGCGCGAATGGTGAGCTTGCCGGCCACGAAGCTGACGGCGGGCGGGGTCGTCAAGCACCTCGCGCACATGGAGGATCACTGGTTCACCGCGCGGATGGGTCCAGGCGAGCTTCCAGAGCCCTGGGCGTCAGCACCGTTCGCTGCATCGCCCGACTGGGACTTCGACTCCGCTGTCGACGACACCGTCGAGCAGATCACTGCGCTATACGTGGCGGCGTGTCAGCGCAGCCGTGCTGTGGCCGCGTCGATTCTCAGTCTGGATACGAAGGCATCCCGCTCGTCTTTCGGCAAGGGGCCAGTCACGCTGCGCTGGGTGCTCGTGCACATGCTCGAGGAGACCGCATGCCACATGGGCCACCTCGAACTCCTCACCGACCCGTTCGCAGACCACGGCGACGGCACATAACTCGGCACCGCAACTCTTGCATCTGACATCATGAGGGCCCGCCCGGATGCCAGCGGTTTACAGGCAAGTGCCCGAAAGTGCGGCCGGTCCGAGACCATCGCGCAACCACGTTCACACTGCGAGTGTCGTGGTTCGACCTTCGGGTGAGCGGTTGACCCAATTGCCGCGCGCCGGCCGCTCAGGATCTGCTTCTGGCCGTGGCCCGATCGTTGGCCTTCTCGATCGCCGCGACCAGCTCGTGCTTGTTCATCGAGCTGCGGCCAGGAATGTTCAGGCGACGAGCGAGCTCGAGCAGATGCTGCTTCGAAGCGTTTGCGTCGACTCCGCCCGCGGTGGGCCGGTCGGTGTCGCGCCCGCCTGCCGCTTGCCGATCGGAGGGTCCGCTTTCCTTCTTGCGTTCCCAGTAATCGCCGACCTTCTCGTACTCGTTCTTGAGGGCGGCAAAGGCGGTCCGGTGCGCTCGTTGCCCTTCGCCGTACTCGTCAACGGCCGAGTCGTGGGTCTTGGCCCACAGGTCCTGAGCATGCTGGTCAGAGCGTCGGATGGTCGAGGGAATCTGTTCCCGTCCTGGCATGCGAATCTCCTCTACGTTGGCCGATGGTCAGGGTTCGGGAAGCATACGAAGGGTGCCGGATGCCGCGGCACCGCCGAGCGCCTCGAGCCATTCCCTCTTGAGCGGCTCGGTCATGGGCGACTCGTAGCTGAAGTAGAGCGACGAGCTGGGCGAGATCCAGACCGCGCCATGGAGCCCGGGCCCTGCTGCCTTGTCGCTGTCGTCTCCTCCGATGTCGGGTTCGTCGTCCCAGGCGAAGCAGCACGACTCGTGCCGCCGCAGCCTCCCCACGATCACCGCTTGGAGGTGTCGCAACGCACGGTCTCGAATAGCGAGTGCCGGCGCGACTTCGTAGATCATCGATCCCAATTCAGCGCCCCCTTTCCTGGCTCACGGCAGGACCGGTCACGGTCTCAGCCGGCGGTTGTGCTTCCGATGCTCCTGCTGGATGCGTGCCAGTTTTCACGTCGACGACGGATACGGGGCGGGCTTGCGGATCGCGCCTGATGCTCTCAGGCTTAGCTCGACTGCCATGGGCTCAACGCGTGTGGGTGCGCCGCGCGTCACTGTCCCAGCGCCACCCCGCGATCGAAGAAGAACGGCATGGGATCGACGGCGGTGCCGTTCACTCGCACCTCGATGTGCAGATGGCATCCGGTCGATTCCCCGGTGCTCCCCACGCGGGCGATGGGTTGGCCAGCTGTCACGTGGTCCCCAGGGGAGACCATGATGGTGCCGTCCGAGATGTGGCCGTACGCCGTCTGCACGCCATCCCCGTGATCGATGAGGATGAAGTTGCCGTAACCGCTGTACGGAGCGGCGTAGCTCACGGTGCCGTCCGCGGAGGCGACGATCACCGTCATGCAGGACGCTCCGATGTCGACTCCAGGGTGGAACACCGGTGTGCCGGCCGGCTGCGAGGGCCGCGGCCCGAAGACATCGGTGATCGGTCCCTTCACCGGATCGACCCAGGTGCCGGGTGCCAGCGTGAAGTTGTCCGTGAAGCTCTGGTCGGCGCCGCCGCTTGAGGCCGCCACCATGGCGTTGGTCGCTGCGTCGAGGGATGCCTGTGCCGCGTCGACGGCCGATTGTGCCGTGTTCTTCGCAGCACGCTTCTCGGCCAGCGGAATGGCGGCCACTGCGTCTTTCGCCTTGGCCGCGGCATCCTTCGTGTTCTGGGCTCGCTTTGCGGTGGATTCGGCCCTGCTGGTCAGCGTCCCGAGAGGCCCGTGGAGGCTGCCGAGCTCATGGGCGGCAGTCAGGCGCTGCAGCAGGTTCGCGTTCCCGCCTGCGTCGTCGCCTAGCAGCGCACCCAACGTGGTGGTCGCGTCGTCAGTGTGCGTCTGATGCAGAGCGACCATGAGCTTGGCAGCCGCGGCTTTCGCTGCACTCGACGCCGCCTCGGCAATCGCCTCGGCAGAAGCTGCGAGAGCCTTGGCGTTCGCGTACGCGGTCTTCGTTGCGTCGTAGTCGCTGCCGGCCGCGTCGAGGAGCGACTGAGCCGCGTCGACGGCGTTCTGCGCCTTGTCGATGGCGGTCTGCAGGTTCGCCATCGCGTCATCGCTCACCTGCGAATCGCCGGTCGCCGCTCCGGTGGTATCACCGTCGGCGGCAGTTCCATCCGGCGCTGGTGCCTGCGTCGACCCATCGTCGGGCGGAGGCGTGACGGGCGGAGTGGGCGTGCCGCTGGGACCGGGCGTGCCCGTGTCCGTCGGTACGGGGGTGGGCGTCGGATCGGGAGTAGTCGTGGGAGACGGCGTCGGATCCGGGGTGGAAGTGGGCGAAGGCGTGCCCGTCTGGCAGCCGGTGCCGCAGTCGTCTGTGCGAACCGCCCCGATGCCCGACGTTCCTGCAGCGAGGAGCAGGACGCAGGCTATGGCGGTGCGCCGAATGCGCCATCGGCGCACAGGCGTAGCAGACCGTTCATCGGTTGCTTCCGCGTGTCCCATGTATGCCACCGTGCCCGGAGCCGCACGGCCCCGCTTTGAGTCTGTCACCGGTGCCCTGTGGGCGGCAACGGAGCCCGGTGAATTCCGGGTTACCGGTTGAGAGCGACGAAGGCTGCCCATCGTGATGGGATAATGGACCACATGGTTGAAGCGCTGCTCTGGGGGTTCATCGGTCTCGTCGGCACTGTCGGCGTGATTCTCGGGGTTGCAGCAGCCATCCAGATGGCCCGCTCGCCCTACCGTTCGCGCTGAAGCGTTACGGCCGGCCCTCGCCGGCTGGACAGTCGCCCAGCGTGGTAGTCAGCGCCGCAGGTAGGTGAGGAACCGGTAACGAAGGCCGGACTCGGATGTCGCCCAGCCGTTGTGCGGGTCGGTACTCGCGAGCATCCACTCCTCGCCTACGGGCGGGGCCAGAGTGTCGCCTGGGAGGTCGGAATCGATCTCGGTGACCTCTATGCGGTCGGCTCGCTCCATGGCCGCCGCGTAGACCTGACCCCCGCCGATCACCCAGACCTCGTCGCCCGCCTTTCGCAACGCATCGTCCAAGGACTCGGAGCGGTCGGCCCCGTCTGCGGCCCATGCAGGGTCGCGCGTGATCACGATGTTCCGGCGACCCGGCAGAGGGCGGAACCGTTCCGGCAGGGAATCCCAGGTCTTCCGTCCCATCACCACGTCACCGCCCAACGTGAGCTGACGGAACCTTCTGCCGTCCTCTGGGAGGCGCCAGGGGATGCCCCCGCCCGCGCCGATCACACCCGAGCGCGTCTGCGCCCAGATGAGTGCGACGGTCATACGGCGACAGCCGCGCGAATGGCAGGGTGATGCTGGTACCCGACCACCTCGAAGTCCTCGAACCGGTAGTCGAAGATGCTCTCCGGGTGCCTCGTGATCGCCAGGCGCGGCGCAGGGAACGGCGTGCGCGACAGCTGTTCGACCACCTGGTCGACGTGATTGTCGTAGATGTGGCAGTCGCCGCCGGTCCACACGAATTCACCGACGCCGAGGCCGACCTGGTCGGCGATCATGTGCGTGAGCAGCGCGTAGCTGGCGATGTTGAAGGGCACCCCGAGGAACATGTCTGCGCTGCGCTGGTAGAGCTGACATGAGAGCTTGCCGTCGGCAACATAGAACTGGAACAGCGCGTGGCAGGGAGCGAGTGCCATGCCTGGGATCTCAGCGACGTTCCATGCCGAGACGATCATGCGGCGCGAGTCGGGATCCTCCCGCAACGTGGTGAGGAGCGCCGAGATCTGATCGATGTGCTGGCCGTCTGGAGCCGGCCACGACCGCCACTGCACCCCGTAGACCGGCCCAAGATCGCCGTTCTCGTTGGCCCACTCGTCCCAGATGCTGACCCCGTGATCCTGCAACCAGCGCACGTTGGATTCCCCGCGAAGAAACCACAGCAGTTCGTACGCGACGGAGCGGAAATGCACGCGCTTGGTCGTGATGAGCGGGAAGCCCTTGGAAAGGTCGAACCGCAGCTGGCGTCCGAAGACGCTGCGTGTACCGGTTCCCGTGCGATCGGATTTGGGCGTTCCATGCTCGAGAACGTCGCGGAGCAGGTCTTCGTATGGGGTGGGGATCGCCGCATCCATGATGTGAAGATCGTACGTGGTCGCCGCCGTCTGCGACGATGCCCCGCCGCACCTCGGCTCCACGTGACCTGTGGACAATGGTCGCCCGCTCTGCGCACGGAATAGGCTCCGGCTATGGGGACCGACGAGGGCGCAACGGGTGCAGCCGAGCCCGACGAACTCGACGCGCCCGAACCGGTCAGGCGCCGGTCCACCTACCTGTCGCGTTCCCGCCCGTCGACGACCGCCAGGAGCAGCCTCGTACACGACGAAGCTCTCGAACACGATGCGGCAGACGTGCACGATGACGAAGAGCTCGCCATCGCGCTGGAGAACGAGATCTCGCTGCTCACGGCATCGCTCCCGATCGTTCCGGCATCGCTTTTCGGCGCGACACCCGCGCCCGTGCAGGCAACCCACTCCGGCAGCGAAGCAGAGCTGGAGATAGCGCACGAGGCCGACACAGGCAACACCCTGGCCGCGATAGAGCGGCTTGAGGCGCTGCTCGCCGCGCAACACGCTTCGACACTTCCCGCGGCGATCGGTTCAGCGACGAACCCGCCAACCGAGACGGCCCCGATCCCGTACGCGCCCGACAGCCAGAGCGAACGGACCCCGGTGGCGCAGGCCATAGACCAGCCGGAGCGCCCACGTCGCCGCCGACGGCTCTTCTGGCTGTGGTTCGCCCTCGCGTTGACAGTGCTGGCGATCGTTTCCGGTGTCGGCCTCGTCATGGCGGGGTTCGATCCGGTTCCGATGCTCATCGCCGTGGTCGTCGTCATCGTGCTCGGCTTCATCCCGCTCTGCGTCGGCATCGTCACGGGAGCATGGCGGGCACCTCGAGAACCCAGTGCCGGGTAGGCTCGACGGGTGCCGACGATCGCCGAAATCCTCTCCGTTGTCGAGCGGCTCTGGCCGGTTTCGGGAGCGGAGCAATGGGATGCCCCCGGCCTCGTGACGGGGGATCCTGCGGCATCGGTGACACGCGTACTGCTCACGGTGGATGCCGTCGCCGAGACGGTCGACGAGGCCGTGTCGGGCGGATTCGACTTGATGCTCGCCCACCACCCTCTGTTGCTGCGCGGTGTCACGAGCCTGGCCGAGGATCGCTACAAGGGCGCTTTGGTCACGCACCTCATTCGGGGAGGGTGCGCCCTTCTCACCGCACATACGAACGCAGACGTCGTGCCGACTGGCGTTTCCGACGTCTTCGCCGAACGGCTCGGCCTGGTGGACACGCGGCCGCTCGTTCCGGGTGTGGATGCCCGTTCGGGCCTGGGAAGGGTCGGCCGGTTGCCGGAGCCCACGACCCTCGGCGCGCTCGCTCGCGAACTCGCCGTTCTTCTCCCTGCGACCGCCAGCGGCATCCGCGCAGCAGGCGAGTACACCCGGGCCGTTTCGACGGTGGCGCTGTGCGGCGGAGCTGGCGACGCATTCCTCAGCGAACCCGCGGTGCGGGAGGCGGATGTCTACATCACGTCCGATCTGCGTCACCACCCGGCGTCGGAAGCGCTCGAGCAGGCGCGCCTGTCTGGTGGTCCCGCCCTCATCGATGTGTCGCACTGGGCTTCTGAATGGCTATGGCTCGATACCGCGGCCGCGCAACTGCGCGAAGCGCTTCCCGCCCTCACCGTGGAAGTGAGCGACCTGCGCACCGACCCATGGGACTTCGTCGTCGTGCAATGAGGCCGACCCGTACGGACGCGGTGGAATAACGTAGACCGACACGGCAGCGCTGAAGACGGCCGCCCGAAAGACACGAATATTGGCGAGAAAAGAGTGCTGTGAAGGCTGATCCAGGGGTTCAACGCGAGCTGCTCCGAGTTCAGGAGCTGGACGACGCGATCGCCAAGGCGACGCGTTCGATCGCCAGCCCGACGCAAGCCAAGCAGTTGGCGCAGTTGGAGCCGCAGGCGGCCGAGATCCGCAGCAGGAGACTCGCGGTCTCCGGAGAGCTGGAGGATGCCAAGGCGGAGCTGGCCAGGCTCGAGTCGGATGTCAAGGTCGTCGAAGCGCGCATGGAGCGCGACGCCGACCGGGCACAGCACACGGCGTCTGTGAAGGATGTCGCCGCCCTCGAAGCGGAACTCAACGCTCTGCGCAAGCGCCGCAGCGACCTCGAAGACATCGAACTGGCGATCATGGAGCGCGTCGAGACGCTCGAGGCGACGCTGGCCGGAATCGACGCCGAGGCTTCCGAAGTGGGCGAAAGGGTCGCCGGCCTGGAGGCGGAGCGAGCGGCCGAGGTGAAGGCATGGGAGCGCAAGCGGTCGGATGCCGTCGCCGATCGCGCCGCTATCGTCGCGGCCCTCCCCGAAGACCTCGTCGCGCTGTACGAGAAGCAGCGCGCGCGCTACGGTGTGGGCGCAGCAAGGCTGGTCGGCGGCGTCTCTCTCGCCTCCAACATGAAGCTTTCTCCTTCCGATCTCGCCGACGTGCACTCTGCCGCCGACGACGAGGTCGTGCTGTGCCCGGACAGCGGAGCCATCCTCATCCGCGACGAGAACTCGTGAACCGGGCCGCGGCGATGCGGCTGTAGCCTTGACGACGGAACGGGTCGGCAAGACGGTCGCGTCGGCATCCTCTCCGGGGGACGCCGCCGAGGAACGTCCGGGCTCCGCAGAGCAGGACGGTGGGTAACGCCCACCCGGGGTAACCCGCGAGACAGTGCCACAGAAAACAGACCGCCTCTGCGCAAGCAGGGGTAAGGGTGAAACGGCGGTGTAAGAGACCACCAGCGGCCGGGGTGACCCGGCCGGCTAGGCAAACCTCGTCCGGAGCAAGGTCAGACAGGGAACCATGAGGCTGCTCGCCTCGTTTCCGGGTAGACCGCTAGAGGGCCGTGGCAACGCGGTCCCGAGATAGATGGCCGTCCAGGACGCTTCGTCGTCTGGACAGAACCCGGCGTATCAGCCGGCCCGTTCCCACCAGAGTCGCGACACGCTGCGACCAGTCCGAAGTCAGGCCGTGGCCACCGGCCGCTTGTGGTGCCCTCGAGCGGCCAGCGCGGCGGCGCCGAGGATTCCTGCGTTGTTGCGGTGCACGGCAGGCACGATCTTCGTGTCGATGTCGATCAGGGAGCCGAACTCGTCCCAGTGTTTCGACACTCCGCCGCCCACGACGAACAGGTCAGGGGAGAACAAGAACTCGACGGTGCGGTAGTACTTGGTCAGCCGCTTGCACCAGTGCTCCCAGTCGAGGTCGTCGCGCTCCTTGGCGGAGTATGCGGCCTTGCTCTCCGCGTCGTGGCCGTCGATCTCAAGATGGCCGAGCTCCGCGTTCGGCACGAGCACGCCGTCGTAGATCAAGGCGGAGCCGATGCCGGTGCCGAGCGTCGTCAGGATGACGAGGCCTCCTACGTCTTTCGCGGCGCCGAACTCGGTCTCGGCGTATCCGGCGGCATCCGCGTCGTTGACGAAGAGGATGTCTCGCTTCAGAACGTTCTCGAAGAGCTTCTCGGCCTCGAGACCTATCCACTTCTTCGAAACGTTGGCGGCCGACATTGTGCGGCCGTTCTTGATGATGGCCGGGAAGCAGACGCCCACCGCCGTGTTCGGGTCGTGCCCTGGCAGGGAATCGAGCACCTCCCGCGCGGTCTCCACGATGTCGTCCGGCTTGCCGCCCTTCGGCGTCGCGAGCTTGACGCGCTCGCTGACCAGCTCGCCGGATTCGAGGTCGACGATGCCGCCCTTGATCCCCGTTCCGCCGATGTCGATGCCGATTGCCGTCGTGGAGGTCATGAGGGAAATCTACCTGCCACGCGTAGCCGAACGTGTCGCGCCCCCGGCTGCGAACGAATACCGGCCGGGCGGGTCACGGCAAGGTGAGGATCTCTGCGCCGGCCTCGGTCACGACGAGCGTGTGCTCGAACTGGGCTGTGATCGATTTGTCTTTGGTGGTCACGGTCCAGTCGTCGGCCCACATGTCCCAGTCGGGCGAGCCGAGCGTGAGCATCGGCTCGATGGTGAAGACCATGCCGGGAACCATCTCGGTGTCGTAAGCGGGTGCCGAGTCGTAGTGCGGGATGATCAGGCCCGAGTGGAACGATCGCCCGACACCGTGGCCGGTGAAGTCGCGCACCACCCCGTAGCCGAACCGCTTTGCGTAGGACTCGATGGCCCTGCCGATCACGTTCACCTGGCGACCAGGCGCAACCGCCTTGATGCCGCGGTTCATGGCCTCGCGAGTGCGCTCCACAAGCAACGCGACGTCTTCGGATGCCTGGCCGACGAAGAACGTCTGGTTGCTGTCGCCGTGGAAGCCGTTCTTGTACGCCGTGATGTCGATGTTCACGATGTCGCCGTCGTCGAGCACCGTGTCGTCGGGGATGCCGTGGCAGATCACCTCGTTGACCGAGGTGCAGCTCGACTTCGGATAGCCGCGATAGCCCAGTGTCGAGGGATATGCGCCCTCACCGATCAGGAATTCGTGCGCGATGGCATCCAATTCGTCGGTCGTGACCCCTGCCGCGACATGCTCACCCACGAGTGCGATAGCCATCGCCGCGATTCGTCCGGATTCCCTGATCGCCTCGATCTCGTCTGGCGTGTACACGTCGCCGCGGCCGTCCCGGGCCGGGCCGGGCTTGCCGACATATTCCGGTCGGGGAATGGAGTCGGGAACGGGGCGTCGCGGGCTGATGCGACCGGCGAGCAGGTGGCCGGCAGGGTCCTTGGGCATAGAATCAACCTTATGGCGGAGCCGTACGAGAACGACATCGAGCACAAGTACTGGTACAACGTCAAGACCGGTCAGGTGGAGCAGGGCTTCCGCTCGCCCGCCCCCAGCAGGGTCGGACCATTCGACACGCACGAAGAAGCCGAGCACGCCCTCGAAAAGCTCCGCGAGAACAGCGCCAAGTGGGCGGCGGACGACGAAGCCGATCGTTGAGGTCTGGCTTTATCGCCCTCGGCTCGGCTGACCCTGCGCGCTGAACCGCGTCAGGAGCCGTGCGTCAGTAGCTGTGCTCGGGGCCGGGGTATTCGCCATCTTCGACGTCGCTCTTGTAGCGCCGTGCTGCGTCGCCCAACACACCCTTCAGATCGGCGTACTGCCTCACAAAACGGGGAATGCGGCCGGTCGTGAAGCCCGCCCAGTCGGTCCAGACCAGCAACTGACCGTCGACGTGCGGCCCGGCGCCCACGCCGATGGTCGGAATTGACAGCTCCTGCGTGACCTGCGCCGCGGCATCCGCGGGCACCATCTCGAGCACGACGGCGAAGGCGCCGGCTTCTTCGACGGCATGCGCGTCGGCCAGCAGCGCCTCGACGCCCGACTCGCCACGGCCCTGGATGATGTGCCCGCCCAGCTGGTGCTCACTCTGCGGCGTGTAGCCGATGTGCGCCATCACGGGGATGCCCGCATCCACGATGCGCCTGATCTGCTTGGCGCTACGTCGGCCGCCCTCCAGCTTCACGGCGTGCGCTCCGGTCTCCTTCATGAACCGCACCGCCGTGTGCAAAGCGTCTTGCACGTCGGTCTCGTACGAACCGAAGGGCATGTCTGCGACGACGAACGCTCGCCTGACGGCGTGGGCCACCGCCCGCGTCAACGGGATGAGGTCGTCGACGCGCACGGGCAGCGTCGTGTCGTATCCGAAGACGTTGTTTCCTGCCGAGTCACCGACGAGCAGGAAGTCGATCCCTGCCTCGTCGAAGATCTGGGCGCTGAGCATGTCATAGCTCGTGAGGCCTGTGATCTTGATGCCGTCGGCCTTCGCATTCTGGAAGTGACGCGTGCGGACCCGTCTCGGTCCGCCCTCCGAGGAACCGCCGTATGGCCGTTCCTCGGCCGCCGCGGGTGTCGGTTCGCTTGCGTCGTCAGCCATGCCGGCCAGTCTATGGCTGTACCGTCACACCGGTATTCTCACGGGCTTCACACGGCGCCGTCCGAAGCCGTCAGCGCACGGGAACCACTAGCCTAAGAACCGAGCGGAACGCCAGCCGGGACGTGATCGGGCACGGGGAAAGGGATCAGATGGACAAGCAGCGTGACTTCGTGCTCCGCACCATCGAAGAACGTGGAGTGAAGTTCGTGCGGCTATGGTTCACCGACGTCGTGGGGACGCTGAAATCGGTGGCGATCGCACCCGCAGAGGTGGAGGGTGCATTCACCGAGGGGCTCGGTTTCGACGGGTCGGCGATCGAGGGCCTGACGCGCACTTTCGAGTCCGATCTTCTTGCCCACCCCGACCCCACCACATTCCAGATCCTGCCATGGCGCGGTGAGATAGACCCGACCGCACGTATGTTCTGCGATATCACCACACCAGATGGCGAACCCGCAGTGGCAGACCCCCGGAACGTGCTCAAGCGCACGCTCGAGAAGGCCGCCGACCGCGGGTTCACGTTCTACACGCATCCGGAGATCGAGTTCTATCTCCTGAAGTCGTCGCAGTTCGGCGAAGGCGGACCGGTGCCCGTGGACTCGGCAGGGTACTTCGACAACGTGCCGGGTGGCACAGCGCACGACTTCCGTCGTCGCTCGGTGCGCATGCTCGAGGATCTCGGCATCTCCGTCGAGTTCAGCCATCACGAGGTGGGTCCCGGTCAGAACGAGATCGACCTGAGGTATGCAGACGCACTCACCACGGCGGACAACATCATGACGTTCCGCACCGTGGTGAAGGAGGTCGCGATCGAGCAGGGTGTGTACGCGACGTTCATGCCCAAGCCGCTCACGGGGCATCCGGGCAGCGGAATGCACACGCACCTGTCGCTCTTCGAGGGCGACACGAACGCGTTCTTCGAGCCAGGCGCGCAGTACCAGCTCTCGAAGGTCGCTCGTCAGTTCATCGCCGGAGTACTGCAGCACGCCCCGGAGATCACGGCCGTCACGAACCAGTTCGTGAACTCGTACAAGCGTCTCTGGGGTGGAGACGAGGCGCCGAGCTACGTGTGCTGGGGGCACAACAACCGCTCGGCGCTCGTACGCGTGCCCCTGTACAAGCCGGGCAAGGGGCAGAGCGCCCGTGTCGAGTACCGCGGCATCGACTCGGCCGCTAACCCATACCTGGCGTTCTCGCTGCTCCTCGCGGCAGGGCTCAAAGGCATCGAGCAGGAGTACGAGCTTCCGCCCGAGGCCGAAGACGACGTCTGGGCGCTCAGCGATGCCGAGCGCCGCGCACTCGGCTACAACCCGCTGCCGGCCAGTCTCGAGCAGGCGGTACAGCGCATGGAGGAGTCCGAACTGGTCGCCGAGACGCTCGGGGAGCAGGTCTTCAACTACGTGCTCGCCAACAAGCAGCGTGACTACCGCGAGTACCGTGCTCAGGTGACGCCGTACGAGTTGCGCACCAACCTCGAGATCCTCTAGCTTCCGCCACCCGTCCCACTCGTACGTATGCCGCCCATCACCCTGACCGCCCTCGCCAGGTCGGGCTTCGTCGGGCTGTCGGATGCTCGCGCCCGCCTCGACGAACTTGCCGGGCTGGGCGGGCCAACACCTGAGCTCACGCTCGAGCTGGTCGCAGACGTCGCCGATCCGGACGCCGCCCTGGAGCGCATGCTCGCCCTGATCCGACGTCGGCCGGAAGAGACGGTCGCGCTCTGCGCGGATTCGGCGGCGTTGCATCGCCTGCTGCTCGTGCTCGGAGCGTCCAGCGGGCTTGCCGAGTTCCTGATGCGCCGACCGGAGGCGCTTGACGTGCTGCGCCGGCCGACGGTCGCTTTACCGCGCGAGAAGGAGCTGCGGGAGGACCTGCTCGATGCCGTCGGGGCTCGAGGAGGCGTGGCGTCCTTGGCTGGAGAGGATGCCTGGATCGAGCTGCGCGCCCGCTACCGCGTGCGGCTCACCGAGATCGCGGCATACGACCTGCAACAGCCGGATCCGGTAGCCGGTGTTTCGGAGGTGGCCGGAGCCCTCGCTGCGCTTGCCGGGGCGGCCATGGATGCCTCGCTGGCGGTTGCCAGGGCCACCGCCTCCGCGAGCGGGCCGGGAACGTTTCCGGCTTCAGATGTCGCGGGAACCCGGCTGGCCGTCATCGGCATGGGCAAGACGGGCGCCGAGGAGCTCAACTATCTCAGCGACGTCGACGTGATCTTCGTCGTCGAAGGAGACGATGACGCCGGGGTCACCCCGGCGAAGGCCGTCGCCATCGGCACAAGGCTGGCCAACCTGATGATGCGGGGCATCGACTCCTTCACCATCGAGCCGCCCCTGTGGGAGGTCGACGCCAACCTTCGGCCCGAGGGCAAGGACGGCGCGCTTGTTCGCACGCTCGAGTCGCATATTGCGTACTACGACCGCTGGGCCCAGGGCTGGGAATTCCAGGCGCTGCTCAAGGCGCGGCCCATCGCCGGCGACCTGGACCTCGGGCGCCGCTATGCCGAGGCGATAGCGCCGTACGTGTGGGCCAGCGCGGGAAGGGCCAACTTCGTCGAGTCGGTGCAGCGCATGCGCGAGCGGGTGACCGAGAACATCCCCTCAGACGAGGTCGACCAGCAGCTCAAGCTCGGCCCGGGCGGGCTGCGAGACATCGAGTTCACCGTGCAGCTGCTTCAGCTCGTGCACGGTCACAGCGATCCAGCGGTACGGGTCGCGGGCACGCTCCCTGCGCTCGATGCGCTGGCGGCCGCTGGGTACATCGGTAGAGCGGAGGCCGCGGAATTCGCCCGTGACTACCGGATTCTGCGCCTGCTCGAGCATCGCATCCAGCTGTCGGAGCTGAGGCGCACCCACCTGATGCCGAGAGACGAGCAACGCCTACGAGTGCTCGCCCGGGCGACTGGCCTCGCGAACAGCGCCCAAGAGCTGTTGAGCGTATGGGCTGACATCAAACGCAGGGTTCGTGGTCTGCACGAACGCCTCTTCTACCGCCCCCTGCTCGCCGCTGTTGCCGCGCTTCCCGGGGCGGACGCCACGCTCACGGGCGAGCAGGCGGAGGCTCGGCTCGCGGCTATCGGATTCGTGGATCCGCACGGCGCCCTTCGCCACATCGCCGCTCTCACCGCGGGAGTGTCACGACGCGCGGCGATCCAGCGAACCCTCTTGCCCGTCATGCTGCAGTGGTTCGCAGACGGCGCGGACCCCGACTACGGGCTGCTCACCTTCAGGCGGCTGAGCGAGGACCTGGGCAGCACGCACTGGTTCCTGCGGATGCTCCGTGACTCGTCTGGCGCTGCCGAACGGCTGACTCGGGTGCTGTCCGGCTCGCGCTTCGCAGGCGAGCTGCTCGGGCTGATCCCGGAGAGCGTCGCGTGGCTCGACGACGATGCCGAGCTCAGAGCGCGGCCCCGTGCGGCACTCGACGACGAGATGGCCGCCATCCTGGACCGGCACAAGAGCCGGGACGCCGCCGCCAAGGCGATCCGCGGCGTGCGTAGACGCGAGATTCTGCGGCTGGCCTTCGCAGGCATCCTGGGCGTGGCGACCGTCGGGGAGCTCGCCGAAGGCCTGAGCGACATCTCCGAGGCGGCGATCGCGGGCATCCTGGCCGCCATCCGCGAGGGCGAGCCGCGACAACTCGAGTTCGCCGTCGTCGCCATGGGGCGGTTCGGTGGTCGAGAGCTGGGCTTCGGATCGGATGCCGACGTGATCTACGTCTTCCGGCCCCTCAACGGCGTCGACACGAACGCGGCGCATCGGGCGGCCCTGTCGATCGTTGCCGAGCTCAATCGGCTCACAGATGACGCGCGCCTGCCCTTCGAGCTCGACATGGATCTGCGACCCGAGGGCAAGAACGGCACACCCGCGCGTTCGCTCGAGTCGTATCGGGCCTACTACGAACGGTGGTCGCTGACGTGGGAGGCGCAGGCGTTGCTGCGAGCCAGGGGAGTGGCCGGCGACGAACGGCTCCTCGCCGACTTCACGGAGCTGGCCGATTCGGTGCGGTACCCAGCGTCCATCTCCGACCGGGACGTGCGCGAGGTGAAGCGCATCAAGGCTCGAGTCGAGAACGAACGGCTTCCGCAAGGAGCAGACCCCACGAGGCACCTCAAGCTCGGCCGCGGCTCACTGAGCGACGTGGAGTGGCTCGTGCAGCTCCAGCAGCTCAAGCACGCCGCGAAGTCACCGGCTCTGCGCACGACATCGACACTCGGCGCCCTTGCCGCATGCGTCGACCTCAGCCTGCTCGATGAGGCGGATGCCGAACGCCTCCGCGAAGCGTGGATCCTCGCGTCCAGGGCGCGCAGTGCCGCGACTCTCTGGACCAACAAGACCTCGGACCTCCTGCCCTCGGACCGAAAGGCGCTCGACGGAGTCGCACGTCTGCTCGAGTACCCGCCAGGATCCGCCACCCGGCTCGAAGAGGATTACCTGGGCGTCACGAGGCGAGCTCGAGCGGTATTCGAGCGCCTCTTCTACGGCGAGCAGTAGTGCTCGCAGCCTGTGTCGTTCGTCTTCGACGTGGCGACCGAGTCGACCCCGGGCGGTAACCGGCCCATGTCCGCCGAGTAAAATCTCAGAGGTTTCTCACCCTGCGTGGCCCCCGTTTTCGGGGCCATTCTCAGGTCGCCATCGACCATGCGCGTCCACGGTGACGCTGTACCCCTACGTGGACGACTCGGACGAATCGGTGCAGGACCGTTTCCCGCTCTGATCGGGAATTCGGTGCACCGATCCCGTCGCCTAAGCGGCCTCGCACAGGGGAGAGGCGGATGTCGGCGGACTGGGGGACAGAACGGTTTCGCGCTCATTCGACGCGGGCTCCGACACACGTTGCACCAGGCCGACGCGCCGGCGGGCGCTGTCTTGTGCTCGGTTCACCTCCGGCGCTAGAAACAAGCACAGCCCGAATGAATCCGAATCCCCAGCGTCGCGGATGCCATCCCCGTAGATCGCGAAAGGTCATTCGTGTTCATCTTCATCCTTCAGATCCGCCACATGCTCGAAGGGCATGCAGAGGTCTATCTGTTCGCCGTGTACTCGGCCTTCATTTGGTTGATCTGGCTGATCAAGGTGCTGTTGTCACGGCGATACCGGCCGTACGCCGAGCCGTACGAGGTAGGGACAAGCGTCGTCGTACCGGTCGTCGACGAGCCCGTCGACCTGTTCCGCGACGTGCTCGGCCGAATGGTCGAGCAGCGGCCAGGTGAAATCATCGTCGTCATCAACGGCGCACCCAATCCGGCCCTCGTTGAAGTCTGCGAGGAGTTCGCACCGCTTGTGCGGTGGGTGCACACGCCCATCCCCGGCAAGCGAAACGCGGTGATGATCGGCACGAAGTTGTCGAAGGGCGAGATCACCGTGCTCGTCGATTCCGACACCGTGTGGACGCCCGAAGCCCTCAGCGAGCTCGTCAAGCCCTTCGCCGACCAGCGCGTCGGTGGCGTGACCACCAGGCAGCGCATCCTCGAACCGACGCGCAGCTGGATCACGCGATGGGCCGACTGGCTGGAGAACTCCAGAGCCTTGTACTCCATGCCCGCGCAGAGTGTGGTCGGTCAGATCGGATGCCTTCCAGGACGCACGATCGCCTTCCGCCGCTCGATCCTGATGCGCGTCATGGACAAGTTCATGACCGAGAAGTTCCTCGGCGTCTTTCTCGAGGTGTCCGACGACCGCACGCTGACGAACCTCACCCTCAAGGAGGGTTACCGCACCGTCTACCAGCACACGAGCCTCGTCTACACCGACGCCCCGCTGAAGGTGAAGAAGCTGTTCAAGCAGCAACTGAGGTGGGCGCGAGGCAGTCAGTACAACACGCTCCGCATGCTGCCCTGGATGCTCGGCCACGCCCCTCTCCTTGCGTTCTTCTTCGTGACGGACATCCTGTTGCCGTTCGTGCTGTTCGGCGTCATCGCAGGCTGGGTCTACCGAGGGCTGACCGGCCAGGGCGAGAACCTCTACCAGGGCTTCCTTCACGCCTACGGAGTGAAGACCGGAGTCGTGACGATCGTCGTGCTCATGGTGGTGTCGTCCGTCATCAGTATGGCCATCCGCCAGATCAGGCACCTCTCGGAGAAACCGACGGACTTCTTCCGACTGCCGGTATTTATCATCGTGTCGACGTTCTTCCTCATGCCGATCCGACTGCTCGGCTTCTTCCGAATGGCACACGCGAGCGGGTGGGGCACACGTGCCGGCGCGTACGCGGGAGGTCCGACCGAGAGCACCGCTGACGACCTGATCGGTGCGCAGCCCGCGCCGAATCTGCTCCCGGATGCCGTCGGGGGCGTGTCCACGAACACGGCCCTCCAGACGCAGACCCTTACGCGAGCCCAGGTGCAGGGCCGGGTCGCCCAGACCGCGACGGCGTCCAGGCCGGCGCGTCGCAGGCTCAACCCGCTCGCTGCCATCCCGTATCTCGTCGGCTTCGCGATCCTGACCCTGGAGGCGATCTTCCTTGTCTGACAAAGCAGCCACCTGGTGGGCAGAAAGCACCACGCGCTCGAAGGGCACGATCGCGGCTTTCCTCGCCCTGGTCGTCGTCTTGAGCGGCATCTCGTTCTATGTGTGGTCGTCGCCGAGCAACCCCGTCACCCAGGCGGTGGGTTCGGCCGTCACAGCCATCGATCCGGTCGCAGCGCAGAACGCCAAACTGAAGCAGCGTCTTGCGACGGCCCAGGCCGCACTGCAGCAGCAGAAGCAGCTGCTCAGCAACACGAAGAGTGCGTCGGCGACGGCACAGGCGGCTGCCGCAAAGCAGCTCGCCGACGCGCAGCAGAAGGCGAAAGCGGCCGAGTCCGCCCTCGCAGCAGCGACCGCGGCTTCGGCATCGAAGCGGGGGAGCTCGACGGTCAAGGTCGGCGTTCCTGCGCCATCAGGGGGATCCGCCTCCGGGGATGGCGAGGCAGCGGTCTCGATCACGGCGCCCACGAAGAGCGAGCTTCTGCAACCGGCGTCGAGATACTTCGGCATGTACACCGATCAGGCTCCGTTCAACTGGGCCACCCTCGACGCGACGAGCGCGAACATCGGGGTGCAACCCGATCTCGTCGGCTACTTCAGCGGCTGGGACCAATCGTTCAGGGCCAACGCGGTGACGCGCTCGTGGGAGAAGGGACGCCTGCCCATGATGACCTGGGAGTCCAGGCCGATCGACGCGGGCAATGACACGACGTCGGCTCCGGACTATTCACTCCCGAAGATCATCGCGGGCGATTTCGACCCCTACCTGCACCAGTACGCGCGCGACATCGTCTCCACTGGATTGCCCCTCGTGATCAGGCTCGACCACGAGATGAACGGAATCTGGTACCCATGGGCCGAGACCGACGGATCCGGGGCGTCGATCAACGGAAACAACGTGGGCGACTACGTGAAGATGTGGCGCCACGTGCACGACATCTTCCAGCAAGAGGGCGCCAATGACCTCGTCATCTGGGATTGGTCGCCGAACATCGTGAACAACCTGCCCGCGGCTCACAAGGGCCCCGGATATCTGGCTTCGCTCTATCCGGGCGACGACTACGTGGACTGGGTGGGCTTGTCCGGGTACCTGCGGCCGCCTTACAAGGCCGACAACGACTTCACGTTCGACTACACGTTCGGCACCAGCCTCGACCAGCTGCGCGCTCTGACGAAGAAGCCGATCATGCTCTCCGAGATCGGCGCATCCGAAACGGGCGGGCACAAGGCGACGTGGATCACCTCGCTCTTCCAAGCGTTCGGAGATCCGAAGAACGACGACATCCTCGGCTTCGCGTGGTTCAACACCGCGGTCACCTCCTACGTCGAGGGCGTGAGAGCCACCAACGACTGGCGCATCGACTCACGAGCAGACACCCTGGCCGCGTTCATCGCAGGTCTGACCAGACCCGAAGACCGCTTCGATCTCATCCCAGCATCATGAAAGGAACCGTGATGAAGACATCTTCACGCCCGACGCCGGCACCCCGCATCAGCGTGATCGGCACCGGATATCTCGGGGCGACGCACGCAGCGGCGATGGCCGAGCTCGGATTCGACGTCATCGGCGTCGACGTCGATCCGCGGAAGATCCAGGAGCTGAGCGAGGGACGCACCCCGTTCTTCGAGCCAGGCCTGCCCGAATTGATCATGCGACACGTGGCATCCGGCCGCCTGCGCTTCACGAGCGACATCGCGGAGGCGACCGCCCTCTCCGATGTTCACTTCATCTGCGTCGGTACTCCGCAGCAGTCGGGAAGCTTCGCGGCGAATCTCAGCTATGTGGAGGGCGCGGCGCGTTCGATCGCCGAGAACCTCACGCACGACGGCCTGATCGTGGGCAAGTCGACGGTGCCCGTGGGAACAGGAGCGCGACTGCGTGCCATCGTCGCCGACGCGGTACGGGGCGGCATCACCGCCGAGGTGGTGTGGAACCCGGAATTCCTGCGGGAAGGCAAGGCGGTCGAAGACACTCTGTCGCCCGACAGACTGGTGTTCGGCGGCACATCGCCCCGGTCCGAGGCCATCCTGCGCCGCGTGTACGAGAAGCCGATTTCGGCTGGGACACCTGTACTGGTGGCCGACCTGCCCACCGCGGAACTCGTCAAGGTCAGCGCCAACGCGTTCCTGGCCACGAAGATCTCGTTCATCAATGCCATCGCCGAGGTCTGCGACGCCGCCGGCGCAGACGTGACACTGCTCGCGGATGCCCTCGGCCACGACGCACGCATCGGGCGGCGGTTCCTCGATGCGGGGCTCGGGTTCGGCGGTGGATGCCTGCCGAAGGACATCCGTGCGCTCATGCACCGAGCGGGCGAGCTCGGTGTGCACTCTGCTGTCGGGCTGCTCCAGCAGGTCGACGAGATTAACATGGGACGCCGCCAGAGGGTCATCGACCTCGCCCTCGCTGCGTGCGGCGGCTCCGTTCTGAATCGCAAGATCGGCGTCCTGGGCGCGGCCTTCAAGCCGCACACCGACGACGTGCGCGATTCCCCGGCGCTGAACGTCGCCGCTGCGCTGCACCTGCGCGGTGCACAGGTCGTCGTCTACGATCCGCAGGCCGAAGGCACGGCGCGACGCATGTTCCCGACCCTCGCGTTCGAGGACTCGGTGGATGCCGCGATCCGCGACGCAGACCTCACGGTCGTCCTGACGGAATGGCCGGAGTTCGTCGCCATCGACCCGGTTGCCGCCGCACGCATCGTTCGCAGGCGCACCGTGATCGATGCCCGCAACTGCCTCGACAGTCGCGTGTGGGCGAGTGCCGGCTGGTCGGTGAGGGGCATGGGCAGGCTTCCGGAGGCGGCCGCCTATCCCGAAGAGTTCGCCGACTTCGCATCGGCACGTTGACGACCAGAGCACCAGGAGGAATTCCAGTGAGCACACGACCACGCGTAACAAAGGCCGTCATTCCCGCAGCGGGACTCGGCACCAGGTTCCTGCCTGCGACCAAGGCCATGCCGAAGGAGATGCTTCCCGTCGTCGACAAGCCGGCGATCCAATATGTCGTAGAGGAGGCAGTGGCCTCCGGCCTTCGCGACGTCCTCATGGTCACCGGCCGCAACAAGAACGCGCTCGAGAATCACTTCGATCGCGCGACCGAGCTCGAGGACACGCTGGCGCGCAAGGGAGACGTCGACCGACTGGAGAAGATCAACCAGTCGACGGGGCTCGCCGACATGCACTACGTGCGCCAGGGAGATCCCAAAGGCCTCGGCCACGCTGTTCTCCGCGCCAAGATGCACGTAGGCCATGAGCCTTTCGCCGTGCTGCTTGGCGACGACATCATCGACAGCAGAGACAAGCTGCTCGGAAGGATGCTCGACGTTCAGCAGGAGCGCAACACGAGCGTCGTCGCCCTCCTCGAGGTCGATCCCAGCCAGATACATCTCTACGGCGCCGCGGCAGTGGAGGCGACAGATGAGCCGGATGTCGTGCGCATCGTCGGACTCGTCGAGAAGCCCGATCGCGAGCACGCGCCCTCGTGCTACGCCGTCATCGGCAGGTACGTGCTGAGGCCGGAGATCTTCGACATCTTGGAGACGACGGCACCGGGTAAGGGTGGCGAGGTTCAGCTGACGGATGCCCTCCAGGGGCTCGCCGACGGACCCCCCTGGGCAGGAGGCGTGCACGGGGTGATCTTCAGCGGGCGCCGCTACGACACGGGCGATCGCCTGGACTACATCAAGGCGATCATTCAGCTGGCGGCCGATCGCCCAGACCTCGGTCCCGACCTGATTCCGTGGCTCGAGGAGTTCGTCGCCACCATGATCCCCGACGCTGAAGACGCCGGCATCACCGCACGTCCCGAAGAAGCGACCGCGGCGCTCATTTCGTAGCCGCGAAGACGAAAGAAGCGGGCCGCCCCAAGGGGCGGCCCGCTTCTTCATGCGCTTCAGACGCGTGTCACACGCCGTAGTAGAGCTCGAACTCGAACGGGTGAGGACGCTGCGCGAGGGGCTTGATCTCCTTCTCGCGCTTGTAGTCGATCCACGTCTCGATCAGCTCGGGCGTGAACACGTTGCCCGCGGTGAGGAAGTCGTGGTCGGCTTCGAGAGCGTCGAGCACGGCCTCCAGGGTTCCGGGGACCTGCGGAATGGACTTCGCTTCCTCGGGCGGGAGCTCGTAGAGGTCCTTGTCGACCGGCTCGTGCGGCTCGATGCGGTTGCGGATGCCGTCGATGCCCGCCATCAGCTGGGCTGCGAAGGCCAGGTACGGGTTGCCCGAGGCATCCGGCGCCCGGAACTCGATGCGCTTGGCCTTGGGGTTCGTTCCCGTAATGGGGATGCGGATCGCCGCCGAGCGGTTTCCGGCCGAGTACACCAGGTTGACGGGGGCCTCGAAGCCCGGAACCAGACGGTGGTAGGAGTTCACCGTCGGGTTGGTGAAGGCGAGCACGCTCGCCGCGTGCTTCAGCAGCCCGCCGATGTACCAGCGTGCGAGGTCCGACAGTCCGCCGTAGCCTGCCTCGTCGTAGAACAGCGGCTTGCCGTCGTTCCACAGCGACTGGTGCGTGTGCATGCCCGAACCGTTGTCGCCGAACAGGGGCTTCGGCATGAACGTCGCCGTCTTGCCCCATTCCGCCGCAGTGTTCTTGACGATGTATTTGAACTTCAGGATGTCGTCGGCCGCGTGCACCATCGTGTCGAAGCGGTAGTTGATCTCCGCTTGGCCGCCGGTGCCGACCTCGTGGTGCGCACGCTCGAGAATGAGTCCGGCGTCGATGAGCTTCAGGGAGATGTCGTCGCGCAGATCCGCTTGCTTGTCGACGGGGGAGACCGGGAAGTAACCGCCCTTGTACGGGGTCTTGTTCGCCAGGTTGCCGCCCTCTTCTTCACGGCCGGAGTTCCAGGCCGCCTCTTCCGAGTCGACGAAGTGGTATGCGGTGTTCTGCTTCACCTCGTAGCGCACGTCGTCGAAGATGTAGAACTCGGCCTCTGGGGCGAAGAACGCGGTGTCGGCGATACCGGTGGAGGCGAGGTACTTCTCGGCCTTCTTGGCGACCTGGCGCGGGTCCTTGCCATACACCTCGCCGTTGCGAGGGTTGAAGATGTCGAAGACCATCACAAGCGTGCGCTCGGCCCGGAACGGGTCGACGTATGCGGTGGAGACGTCGGGGATGAGCTGCATGTCCGACTCGTGGATCGAGGCGAAGCCGCGGATCGAGGATCCATCGAAGAGCTGCCCGACGGAGAAGAACTCCTCGTCGACGGTGGATGCGGGAATGTTGAAGTGCTGCTGCACACCGGGGAGATCGGTGAATCGGATGTCGAGGAACTTGACGTCCGTGTCCTTGATGAACTTCAGCACCTCGGAAGAATCACTGAACATGTGGTTTCTCCAAGCGAGTGACGGGGAGTCGGTAGGACTGCGCAAGCAGCCGAGGTCAGGCTAGGCTCCGGCCATTTCCCGGCCGTATCGCAATTGTTTCCGGCAGGTTACGCGGACCGCCCGGATAGACTCGGCCGGTGCCCAGCTCCACGACGCCGCCCCGATTCGGCGACCTCGCTCCAAGTCGATACCCGGGCGAACGACTGGGGATGCCCGAGACCGGCTCTGGCTCGGTGGCACGCCCCGGACGGCGCATCCTCGGGCTGCTCATCGACTGGGCGATCGCGAGCCTGTTGTCGTTCGCGTTCTTCCGCTACGACAGTTGGGCCACGCTCGGCCTCTTCGCGCTGCTGCAGTACATTTTCATCCCGACCATCGGGGGGAGCATCGGGCACCGTGTAGTGGGACTTCGGATCGTCGCTCTGAACGGCGGATGGGTCGGCCTGTGGCGCCCGCTCGTGCGCACCGTGCTGTTGTGCATCGTCATCCCGGCGCTGGTCTGGGACTCCGACCAGCGCGGGTTCCACGACAAGGTTGCCGGAACCGTGCTGATGCGCGCCTGAGCCAGCTCTGCGAGCGGCCCGACTCTTCGCGCTGTGCCCGACCCTTCGCGCGCTGCGACTCAGCGAGCGCGCTGGGGGCGAACCTTGAGCGGGTCGACGCCCTTCGGAATGGGCATCTGCGTGCCGAGCGAGGTCAGCCTGTTGTCCACTGCCAGAACCTCCGGCTTCGTCAGCGCGACCTTGATCTTCGCCATACGGCCGGCCAGCTTGTGCAGGGGCACGGCATCCGCATCGGGCCCGACGTTGAAGACGGTGATCGGAACGTTGGGAACGATGCGAGCGACCTTGCGTCGCTCGTCTTCCACCATCCTCCTGGTGCGGGACTCCGGTCCCTCGCCGATCAAGACGACCCCGCCACGTCCGACGGCGCGGTACACCGCGTCGCGGGTGCGGCCATTCACGGCGACGGGCATCTCGCTGCCACGCCACGAGCGTTTCAGCGAGCTGCGCAGGACCGCCCCGACGGCACCGGGCTGGCCCTCGATCTGCGAGTATGCGGCGCGCTCCGCCCGACGGCCGAGTACGAGGATCGCGCCAAGGGCGCCGGCAAGTACACCGGCGACGATCCACAGGACGATCGAGAACACGTTTCCGCCGGTGATCGTCAAGGCGAGAACCACGCCGAGCACGACACCGAGCAAGAGGGTGCCCAGCATGTACCAGGTCGCCCTGGAGTCGTAGCGGCGAGTCATCTGGAACACCTGCCACATCTGCTTGATGCGGCCGGGTTCCTTCGTCGCTGCGGTGTCCTTGCGTGCCATGGTCACCAGGATACCGGCTCAGCAGCGCCCGGACGGCGGGCGCCGACGAGGCGCGCCGACCGTCATCAGACGGCCTGCGCGAAGCCGAGCGAGGCATCCGCCAGAGCTCGGAATTCGTCGGGGATCGTTCGGCCTTTTGCGGTCATCGACTGCGCCCACAGTCGGCCCGCGCGGTACGAAGAACGCACGAGCGGGCCGGCGAGCACGCCGAGGAATCCGACGGCCTCCGCCTCCGCCTTGAGCTCGACGAACTCCTCGGGCCTCACCCATCTGGCAACAGGAAGGTGACGGGGACTGGGACGAAGGTACTGCGTGATGGTGAGGATGTCGGTGCCCGCGTCGTGCAGATCGCGCAGCGCCTCGCTCACCTCGCTTCGCTCCTCGCCCATACCGAGGATCAGGTTCGACTTGGTGATCATGCCAGCATCGCGCGCCTGGGTGATGACATCGAGCGACCGCTCGTAGCGGAACGCCGGCCGGATGCGCTTGAACAGCCGGGGGACCGTCTCCACATTGTGCGCGAACACCTCGGGCTGCGCGTCGAAGACCTGGCGCAGATGCTCGGGGCGGCCGGAGAAGTCGGGAACGAGGATCTCGACGCCGGTCCCTGGTGCCTGCAGGTGGATCTGCCTGATCGTCTCTGCGTACAGCCACGCGCCCTCATCGGGCAGGTCGTCCCTCGCGACTCCGGTGACGGTGGCGTAGCGCAGCCCCATCCGGGACACCGAGTCGCCGACCCTCCTCGGCTCGTCCGCGTCGAAGTCGGCCGGTCGGCCGGTGTCGATCTGGCAGAAGTCGCAACGTCTCGTGCACTGACTTCCGCCGATGAGGAAGGTCGCCTCGCGATCCTCCCAGCACTCGTAGATGTTCGGGCAGCCGGCCTCCTGGCAGACGGTGTGCAGTCCCTCGTCCTTCACCAGGCCCTGTAGCTGTGTGTACTCCGGTCCCATTCGGGCGCGGGTCTTGATCCATTCCGGCTTGCGTTCGATCGGAGTCTCCGCGTTGCGAGCCTCCAGCCGCAGCATCTTGCGTCCGTCAGGCGCTGCGCTCATGCCGCTACTCCTACCACCGAGTCGAAATGCGCCTGCACGATAGGCGCGACATCCTGCGGCGTCACCGTACGGCCGAGAACCTTGGAGATCGTCGTCACCCCGGCGTCGCGGATGCCGCACGCCACGATGTCGTCGTACGGCCGCAGGTCGTTGCTGCAGTTCAATGCGAATCCGTGCATGGTGACTCCGGAGGCGACCCGGATGCCGATGGCCGCGATCTTCGCGTCGGGCCCGTCTGTGGACACCCACACCCCGCTGCGGCCCTCGACACGATGACAGTCGACACCGACCTCGGTGAGCACCTCGATCAGCATGGCCTCGAGCCTGCGCACGTACCCGACGACGTCGATCGGCTCAGGAAGCCGCAGGATGGGGTACCCCACGAGCTGGCCAGGACCATGCCAGGTGATCTTGCCTCCCCGGTCGACGTCGATCACCGGCGTTCCGTCGCTGGGTCGCTCATCGGGTTCTGTGCGTTTGCCCGCCGTGTACACGGGCTCGTGCTCGAGAAGGATGACGGTGTCTGGCGCCCGCCCGTCGACCACGGCAGCGTGCACTGCACGTTGCTGTTCGAGGGCGTCGAGATACGGCACGGAGTTGGCGCTTAGCCCCGTGACGACGTAGTCGATCACCCGCCGAGTCTACGGGTTCCGTCCCTCCACAGTCGGCGCAAACGACCACGCGTGCACACCTCGGACGGCACGGCCTCGGAAGAGCTCTTCCGCGCAGGACGCTTGGTTGCATGGTGCGCAGAAGATCCGGTGGGTTGCACAAGGGCAAGGCCGGGCGGGAGACGGCCGCCCGGCCCGATGCCGTCCGCCCCGCCGTCGTGTGGGATGAACTCGGCGGATACCGGCTGTTGCGCGTGATCGGCCGAGGCGACCACAGCGATGTGTACCTGGGGGCGGACGAAGGCGAACAGGTGGTCGTGAAGGCGTACCACGAGGACGTCGACCGTCAGCGAATCGGGAATGAGGTCGGCGTGCTGGCGAGCATCCGCTCTCCCCATGTGGTGCGGCTGATCGACACATCGCTGACCCCCGGTCGGCCCCCATGCCTCGTACTTGAGCGCCTCTCCGGCGGCACCCTTGCGGACTGGCTTCGAAGCCGGGAGGTCCTGGACACGGGAGAGATCATCACGGCCTCGGTATCCGCGCTGCGAGCGGTACGGGCCGTGCACGCTGCGGGATGGGTGCACGGAGACCTCTCCGCCACGAGCATCCGCTTCGACGAAGTTGGCCGCCCTGTGTTGCTCTCGTTTGGGCACGCGCGGGCCGCGACTCCCGAGGGGCTGGCAGCCGACTGGTCCAGGTGTGCGAACGTCGTCGACGCGATCCTGGCCCGCGCGGAGACCCTCGAACCCGACGAGGTGCGAGCCGTCTCGGCTGTCCTATCGCTGTTGGCCGAGCGCTACGCGCACGAGGGATCCGTGGTGGACGAAGTGGAACTCGCCCTGTTCGCGCTCGGTCCTCCTTCGCCACTCGCAATGCGGCCGGCAGAACGCGGGGCGCTCACCCGCCCACCCGTGCGCTCCTCCACGGACGCGGACTGGAGTTCGGGCGGAGGGGAAGGCGATCAAACGTCTCGAGAATCCGACCGACGTCGGCACTCCTCGCGAGCCCGGTTTCTGAAGGCGGCGGCGATTGCAATGGAGCACGGGGTCGGTGCCCAGGTAGCGCAGCGCGTGCGCGGCCTGGTTTCCGGTCGGAGACGAGCCGTCGCCGTGGGAATCGCTGCCGCCGCCGTGCTTACGGTCGTGGCACTAATGGCAACGCCCAGCGCACCTGCCGGGCACGCCGAGGCGACGGCACCGGCCACGCCGACGATCACGCGCGAGTCAGGCGACGCAAGACCCACGGGGCCCATCACCAGCCCACCGTCCACACCCGCTCCGCGGGGATCTGCGACTTCGGGAGCCGAGGATCCGGTCAGTGCGGCCTTCCGCCTACTGAAAGCGAGGTCCGAGTGCCTGGCGGACCGAGACGCCGCGTGCCTCACGGCAGTGGAGCAGGCTGGCTCGCCGCTTCTCACCGCCGACGGCGCTCTCATCGTCGCCGGCGGCAAGCTGGCACCGGCTCCCGATTTGTCGCGACTGTCATTGGCCGAGACCATCGGTGACGCGGCCCTGATCGCGGTCGCCCCAGAGACGAACACCACCGATGGCGCGACAACTGGCGACGCGGGTGCCAACTCGCGAAGCCCGGAGACGACGAAACCGGCTTCGGTCCTGCTGATCAAGACCGAAGCCGGCTGGCGTCTTCGTGCCCTCTACGAGAGCTGAGGCCAAGCCCCTCGGGTCAGATGCCCAGATCGCCGGCGAAGGCGCCCTCCTCGAGACGGTTCTTGACCGCTACGAGGAAGCGGGCGGCATCCGCACCGTCGACGATGCGGTGGTCGTACGACAGTGCGAGGTAGACCGTGGAGCGGATGGCGATAGAGTCCGTGCCGTCGGCCTGCACGACGACAGGCTTCTTCGTCACGATGCCGGTGCCGAGAATCGCCACCTGCGGCAGGAACACGAGCGGCGTGTCGAAGAGAGCACCACGAGACCCGGTGTTGGTCACCGTGAAGGTTCCGCCTGCGAGCTCGTCCGGCTTCAGCTTGTTGTCCCGCGTGCGCTGCGCCAGGTCTGCGATCTGCTGCGAGAGCTGGGCGAGATTGAGGCTGCTGGCATCCCGCACCACCGGGGTGAGGAGGCCCCGCTCGGTGTCGACCGCGATCGAGATGTGCTCGTGGTCGGGATACACGATGTTGTCGCCGTCGACCGTGGCATTGATGACGGGGTAGGCCTTCAAGGCCTCGGCGGCTGCAAGCGTGAAGAACGGCAGGAACGAGAGCTTCGTGCCTGTCGCCTTCTCGAAGTCGCCCTTCACCTGGTTGCGGAACGAGGCGATCTTGGTGACGTCCACCTCGACGACGGTCGTGAGCTGTGCGGAGTTCTGCATCGAGACGACGGCGCGATCAGCCACCACCTTGCGCAGACGCGACATCGGCTGAACTGTGCCGCGCAGAGGCGACGTCTCCAGCTTCGTGCTCGCCGCTGCGGGAGCGGCGGGTGCACTCGCGGTGGCACCCGCGTTCAGCACGTCCTCCTTGCGGATGCGTCCGCCGACGCCGGTGCCCGTCAGGGTCGAAAGATCGACGCCCTGTTCGTTGGCCAACTTGCGCACGATCGGGGTGACGTAACCGGATCCGGCGTGCGAACCGGATGCCTGCTGGCCGCCTGCAGCAGGGGCCGCGGGCTCGGACGTCGTGGGCGCAGGGGCCGCGGGCGCTGCTGCCGGCGCGGGTGCACTCGGCGCGGGCGCCTGCGGAGCGGCTGGAGCCTGAGCCTGCTGAGGCTGCTCGGAGGCGGCAGGTGGCTGGTCCACGGGCGCTGCCGGGGCGGGTGCCTGCTCCGGGGTCTCAGCGGCTGTCGAAGGAACCTCAGCCTGCTGCGAGACATCCTGCTGCTGCACGGGTGCCGGCGCCGGGGCGGGTGTCGACTGCTGCTCTGCCGGCTGCGCAGGCGCGGGCTGCTGCTCCGCGGGAGCCTCCGTGGGTGCAGCCTGCTGCTCGGCGGCCGGCGCAGGGGCGGCGGCGCCAGCGCTTGAGCCGTCGCCGATCGTCACGAGCGGTGTGCCCACCTCGACCGTCTCGTCCTCCTGCACGAGGATCTGCTCCACGACGCCGGCAACCGGCGACGGGATCTCCGTGTCGACCTTGTCGGTCGACACCTCGAGCAGAGGCTCGTCTACCTCGACGCGGTCTCCCACCTGCTTCAGCCAGCGGGTTACCGTGCCTTCCGTGACACTCTCGCCGAGTGCCGGGAGGCTGACGGATTCGCTCATGACCATGTCTCCTTCAAGAATGCGATTCGTTACGAAAGCTTATTGCAGTGACTACGGCGGTGCCGTGCGTCAGAGGGTGTGAAGCGGCTTGCCCGCCAGGTACAGGAAGGCCTCGCCCAGCGACTCGTTCTGCGTGGGGTGGGCATGGATGAACGGTGCGATGTCCTCCGGGTAGGCCTCCCAATTCACCGCGAGCTGCGCCTCGCCGATGAGTTCGCCTACTCGCGCACCGATCATGTGCACACCGACGATCGGGCCGTCGTTCACCCGCACGACCTTCACAGATCCCGTGGTGCCGATGATCTCGCTCTTGCCGTTCCCGGCAAGGCTGTAGTCGTAGGCGCTCACGTTCTCTTCGCCGTACTGCGCCTCTGCCTTCGCCTGGCTCAGCCCTATGGAGGCGACCTCTGGATCGCAGTACGTGACCTTCGGAATGTTCACGTCGTCGACCACGATCGGGTTGAGACCGGCGATCTCCTCTGCGACGAAGATGCCCTGCTGGAATCCGCGGTGCGCCAGTTGAACACCTGGCACGATGTCGCCAACGGCGTACACGCCATCGACCCCGGTGCGAAGACGTTCGTCGGTGATCACGAAGCCCCGGTCGATGGTGATCCCGGCTTCCTCGTAACCGAGCCCGGCAGTCAGCGGACCGCGACCGACGGCCACCAGGAGCAGCTCGGCATCCACGGTGTCGCCGTTCTCGAGCGTGATCACGACTCCATCGTCGTTCTGCGTGACGCCCTGGAAGCGCACGCCGAGACGGAAGTCGATGCCCCTGCGACGGAACGCGCGCTCGAGGGACTTGCTGATCGACTCGTCCTCGTTGGGCACGAGGTGCGGGAGCGCCTCGATGATCGTCACCTCAGCACCGAACGACTTCCAGACGCTGGCGAACTCCACGCCGATGACGCCGCCGCCGAGCACCGCGACACGCTTGGGCACGAAATCGAGCTGCAGTGCCTGTTCGCTCGTGATGACCCGGCCGCCGACCTCCAGACCGGGCAGGGAGCGCGAGTACGAGCCCGTCGCCAGCACCACGTTCTTACCGACGTAGTCGACGTCGCCGACCCGGACGGTCTTGGGCGCGACCAGGCGCCCTTCGCCCTCGACCGTGGTCACGCCCCTGGCTTTGACCAGACCCTGCAGGCCCTTGTACTTCTTGGCGACGACACCCTCTCGGTATGCGGTAACGGCAGCGATGTCGATGCCCTCGAGGGTCGTCGTGACCCCGAACTTCGCCGAGTCCCGCGCCGCGTCGGCCACCTCTGCCGAGTGGAGCAGCGCCTTCGTCGGGATGCATCCCCGGTGGAGACAGGTGCCTCCGACCTTGTCCTTCTCGATCAGGGCGACGGAGAAGCCGAGTTCGCTCGCGCGCAATGCCGCAGCGTAACCCCCACTCCCGCCTCCCAGAACAACGACGTCGAAGTTCTGCTCAGACACCCATTCACTCCTCGGGTTGGCCGACGGTGGGACGTCACCAACTGCGAGCGAGTGTGTGTCTTCGTACGCAGGAGGCCGTCATGTTGGCAGGCGTTTCCTGCCCATACGACCTTACTACCGAGCTCCGAAGTCCTCGGCCAGGGCCACGAGCGTGCGCACGAGCACACCGGTCGCCCCCTTGCCGGTGTATCCATACGGTGCGCCGTCGTTCTGGGCCGACCCGGCGATGTCGAGGTGGGCCCACGGAACCGCGGGCGCACCTGGCTCATCGGAAGCGCGCCCCACGAACTCCCGCAGAAAGACTCCGGCGAGCAGCATTCCGGCTGCCGTGTTGCCCGGCGTGGCGTTCGTGAGGTCCGCCACCTCCGAGCGCAATCTGGCACGCAACTCCGAAGGGAGCGGCATGGGCCAGACCAGCTCACCCGTGCGATCAGCGGCATCGGTGATCCTCCCGACCAGGTCGTCGTCGCCCATCGCGGCCGAGTAGCGTGTGCCGAGCGCCACGACCTGGGCGCCGGTGAGAGTGGCGATGTCGATCACGGCATCCGGATGCTCCTCTGTGGCGGCGCGGAGGCCGTCGGCAAGAACCAGCCGGCCCTCGGCGTCGGTATTGAGCACCTCGACCCGCGTGCCGCCCCTGATGGTGAGCACGTCGTTGGGCCGGATGGCCGACCCGGACGGCATGTTCTCGGCGATGCACATCCAGCCGGTGACGTGCACAGGCAAGCCGAGTCGAGCGGATGCCACCACCACGGCCAGCACGGATGCCGCGCCCGCCATGTCGTACTTCATCCCGACCATTCCAGCCGGGGGCTTCAACGAGAGACCGCCGGAGTCGAAGGTGATGCCTTTGCCGACGAACGCGACATGCGCAGCTGCGCCCTCGGGCGCGTAGTCGAGTCGCACGAGTCGAGGGGGGCGGGCCGAGCCGTTGCCGACCCCGAGTATCCCGCCGAATCCGTCCTTCTCGAGCTCGGCCTCCTCCCACACCAGCACTTGAACGGGCAGGCCGGCGACGGCCTCGACTGCGGCACGTGCGAGCTCGTCCGGTCCCTGTGCCGATGGCGGCGTATTGACCAGGTCGCGCGTCAGCCGCACCGCACTTGCCATGACCGTGGCACGATGCACGAGGTCGGCCGAAGACTGCGAGCGACCGACGACGACGATCTCGGGGGCCGGCGCGGTGTCGTCCTCGCTGCGTGGCCTGCCTTCATAGACGTAACCGCCGATCGCGGCGCCTTCGAGGATCGCGGAAAGCAGGTCGTCGGATTCCCATCCGGACGCTTCGGATGCCATCTGCCCCTCGTCAGGAACTTGGAGGATCAAACGCTGGTCGCCGCCAGAGAAGCGGGCCGCCGTTCCGGCCGCGGCACGGAGCGCAGGAGCGCTGGCCTCGGGACCGATGCCGACGAGGAGGACGGGGGAGTCGTCGAGTACTCCGGCGGGGAGCCGAACCACCTGATCAGCACCGCCCTTCGCCTTCACCTGAGCGAGCACGTCGCCCGCGTCGCGCCCGAGCGCCACAGGACCGCCGTCGCCGCCACGCACGAAGAGCACGACCACGTCGCCGGTCTCTGGCGCCGGACGGTCGGGGACGACGCTGAGATTGAACGGCACCGAAGGATGAGTGGAGGCGGGCTGACGGCTCGAGGATGGCATGAAGGAATCGTACGGTGGCCGTTGTCAGGTGTTCGCTGAGGGCTTGCGCGACCCGCGGGGCGCGCCGGGGGCCCCTGACTAGCATGGAATGATGCAGGATCCGCGGGAGCTCTACGACGTCCACACGGCGCTCGACACGGTGCCGGAAGGGCTGTACCTCGTCGCTGCGCTCACCGGTTTCGCGGATGCCGGAAGCGCTGTGTCCCAGCTGAATGCGTACATGCTGGAGACGCTCGAGGCGCAGGAGATCGTGCGATTCGACGCGGATGCCCTGCTCGATTACCGAGCACGCCGACCCGTCATCACGTTCGACCAGGACCACCTGACCGACTACCGGCCGGCTCAGCTGAGCCTGTATCTGATGCGCGACGAACTCGGCCAGCAGTTCCTACTGCTGACCGGATATGAGCCGGATTTCCAATGGGAGCGATTCAGCAGCGCCGTTCTCGACCTCGTCGCTTTGCTCAAGGTTCGTTCGACCATCTGGGTACATGCCATTCCGATGCCCGTGCCGCACACCCGCCCGATCGGCGTGACCGTGAGCGGCAACCGCGAGGGGCTCGCCGACGCCATGTCGGTATGGCGGCCGACCACCCAGGCGCCGGCGACTGCCATGCACCTGATCGAGTACCGCCTGCAGGAGGTGGGCGCATCCACCATCGGGTTCGTGCTGCTGGTTCCGCATTACCTCGGCGACACCGAGTACCCGGCTGCCGCGGTCGCAGCCATCGAATGCATCAGCTCCGCCACCGGCTTGATCTTCCCGACGGACAAGCTGCGGGAATCCGATCGCGAGTTCGTCGCCAACATCGATGAGCAGGTCGCAGGCAACCCCGAACTTGAACGGCTTGTCGGGGCGCTCGAACAGCGGCACGACGCCTACATGCAGGACAGCCCGGTGAAGTCTCCGCTGACTCACCTGGACGGCGCCCTTCCGTCGGCCGACGAGATAGCGGCCGAGTTGGAGAACTTCCTCGCTTATCGCCGAAGGGGCGACGAGGACACGCCCGGCCGCTGACCTGCATCCTCTTCCTCGACCGTTCGCCGACGAACCCGGCGGCCGGCCGCGCGTAATGTTGTGGGGATGAATTCCGCACGCTCGTGGCTGATCTTCGCCGCGGGCGTTTTCGGATATCTCATAGCCGTGATGCAGCGCACCACGATCGGTGTGGCGGGTGTCGCGGCGACGGAGCGCTTCCACTCTTCGGCCTCGCTGCTCTCGACGCTCGCCGTGCTGCAGTTGATCGTGTACGCCGGCATGCAGATCCCGGTGGGCGTGCTCATCGACAGGGTGGGCCCGCGCGCCCTGATGCTCACCGGCACGGCGCTCATGGCGCTCGGCCAGGTCACCGTCGGATTCTCGGGTGTCATCGGATTCGCCATCGCTGGGCGTGTTCTCGTCGGTGCGGGCGACGCCATGGTCTTCACCTCTCTCATCCGCCTGGTGAACTCCTGGTTCACCGGACGCATGGTTCCTCAGCTTTCGCAGTGGGTCGGCAACATCGGTCAACTCGGTCAGGTCCTGTCGGCCGTGCCGTTCGCGCTGCTGCTCCACGAAGCAGGTTGGACCGTCGCGTTCCTCTCGGCCGCCGGGGTCGCCGTCGTAGCGCTCGTCGCGATCATGCTCACGGTGCGCAACCGACCGGCGGATGCCGACGAGGGGCCTCGTCCTGCCAGCTGGCGGCAATCCCTGCGGCAGCTCGGCATCACCATCGCTCGACCGGGCACCCAGCTGGGCTTCTGGTCCCACTTCGTGACGCAATCCTCAGGTACGGTCTTCGCCCTCATGTGGGGCTTTCCGTACATGGTGTATGCGCTCGGGTACTCGCCGGGCGAGGCATCCTGGATGCTCACCGTCATCGTGGGCGCAGCGCTGGTGGTCGGACCCGTACTCGGCATACTCACAGCACGCTTTCCGTTCCGCAGGAGCAATCTCGTGCTCGCGATCGTGGCCGCCATGGCCGTCGTCTGGACGATCCTGCTTCTCTGGCCCGGGCCCGCGCCGACCTGGCTCGTCGTGTTGTTGCTCATCGTCATCGGAGCAGGCGGACCGGGGTCGCTCATCGGATTCGACTTCGCACGCACGTCCAACCCGCTGCATGCCTTGGGCTCCGCAAACGGCTTCGTCAACGTGGGGGGATTCGCCGCGAGCTTCGTGATGATCTACCTGATGGGCGTGCTCCTGGACTGGTGGAGCCGGCTGACGGGCGCAGCCACGTACACCGTCGACGGGTTCCGCATAGCATTCGCCGTGCAGTACCTCGTCGTGGGCATCGGTGTGATCTTCCTCGTGCGCGCACGGCGGCGCACCCGCAGGCGCCTTCTCGACGACGAGGGAATAGATGTGGGCCCGTTGTGGGTTGCACTTATAGCACGATGGAACCGGAGTCGCCGCTGAGTCATGGACTGCGCGGCGCTGCGCGGCCGGCAGCCCTAATCGTGCAATAATCGATGATTGGACCCGTTCATCTCCGTCACAACACCCTCAGCACGATCGGCCAGCGGCCGACTGCGAGCAGCGTGGATCGTCGCCGGACTTGACATGGGTCCTCATAGTGTCCGCAAGCGACCCGCACCCCCTCGTCAAGCACCCCTGCGCGTGCCATTCGAGAGGGCTGGAAGGTGAACTCCATGGCAACCAAAACCGCTGAGACCCCCACGGTAGAGGAGCCCACGACTACGACGACGGCGAAGAGTTCGACGCGCACTGCGTCGAAGACCGCCGCGCCCAAGGCCGGGACGAAGTCCGCGGCTTCGAAGACTGCATCCGCCAAGCCGGCGGCAAAGTCCACTGCGTCCAAGAGCACGGCCAAGAAGGCGTCGCCCGCGAAGGCATCCAGCAAGGCCTCGCCGGCGAAGGCAGCAGACGAGGACGAGCTCGATGAAGAAGAGCCCGACGAGGTCGAGCCCGCCGAACTCGATGACACCGAGGTCGTCGACGAGGCCGAAGTCGAGACCGTCGAGGCGCCCGCCGACGCCGAGGAATCGGCCGACGACGACGCCAAGCCCGAGGTGACGACCGACGCTGCCGAGGAGGCAGAAGAAGCGCTTCCGACCGGTGCGATCGTGTTGCGTGCTGCCGACGAGGAGGACGACATCCCTGTCTACTCCGCTCAGATCACCGGTGCGACTGCCGACCCGGTGAAGGACTACCTCAAGCAGATCGGAAAGGTCGCGCTGCTGAACGCGGCCGAAGAGGTCGAGCTCGCCATGCGCATCGAGGCCGGTCTGTTCGCGGAAGAGAAGCTCGGACAGATGACCGAGCAGGAGAAGCGATCGCAGCTGGGCCGCGACCTCTCCTGGGTCGCTCGGGACGGCCAACGGGCCAAGAGCCACCTGCTCGGCGCGAACCTGCGCCTGGTGGTCTCCCTGGCCAAGCGCTACACCGGACGAGGCATGCAGTTCCTCGACCTCATCCAGGAAGGCAACCTGGGCCTCATCCGCGCCGTCGAGAAGTTCGACTACACGAAGGGCTTCAAGTTCTCCACGTACGCCACGTGGTGGATCCGCCAGGCGATCACCCGTGCAATGGCCGACCAGGCCCGCACGATACGCATCCCGGTGCACATGGTCGAGGTCATCAACAAGCTGGCCCGCGTTCAGCGTCAGATGCTGCAGGACCTGGGCCGTGAGCCCACACCCGAGGAGCTCTCCAAGGAGCTCGACATGACGCCGGAGAAGGTCGTGGAGGTGCAGAAGTACGGCCGCGAGCCGATCTCGCTGCACACCCCGCTCGGCGAGGATGGTGACAGCGAGTTCGGTGACCTCATCGAGGACACCGAGGCCGTCGTTCCCGCCGACGCCGTGGGCTTCACCATGCTGCAGAAGCAGCTGGAGAGCCTGCTGGACTCGCTCTCCGAACGTGAGGCGGGCGTGATCCGCATGCGATTCGGCCTCGGCGACGGGATGCCGAAGACACTCGACCAGATCGGCGACACCTTCGGAGTGACGCGCGAACGCATCAGGCAGATCGAGTCGAAGACGATGGCCAAGCTTCGCCACCCGTCCCGCTCGCAGTCGTTGCGCGACTACCTCGAGTAGGCCGCGTGAGGCGCTTCTTCGCGATCCTGCTCGGCCGCCTCGCGCGGTTCGCCACGCGCTTGCGAGGCGGAGGCTCCGCCTTCCCCGGCTACCTGGTGCGCAAGGTGTGGCCGCGCTTCATCGAGGATGTCTCGGCCCAATGGGGCCACGGCGTCGTGTTCGTGCTGGGTTCCAACGGCAAGTCGACGACCACTCACATGCTCTCTGAGCTGCTGCGCGGCCACGGCCTGCGGGTCTTCACGAATCCGACGGGAGCCAACCTGCCCCAGGGCATCGCCTCGGCCTTGCTGTCCGAGGTGTCCCTGTCGGGCAAGCTCCCGGCCGACGTGGCCGTGTTGGAAGTCGACGAGGCGTTCGCAGTCGAGCTCGCACGTCTGCTGAGCCCCCGCACGATACTCATGCTGAACTGTCAGGTCGATCAGCTCTACAGGTTCTATGAGACCGAGCGCGTCGCCGACATGATGCTTGATGCTTCGCTGCTCGCGAGCGAACACATCGTCACGAACCGCGAGGACCCCCTTCTGAGCCAGGTGGGGAGCCGACTCGGCTCACGCCAGGTACCGGATGTGTCGTACTTCGGAGCAACGGATGCCGTGCTCGCCTCGAGCAAGCACGGCCTGCTGAACGCGCCGGACTTCCGTGACGACGTCGCGTCCGTCCGGCCCGACGCCTTGGGGGAGGTGCGAGCATTCGGCGGGCGTGAGGCGACCATCGCCGTGGCGGACGATCTCATGACGGTGGAGCTGCCTGCGCGCGGACTGCACTATGCGGTCGACGCGGCGGCGGCATCCGCTGTCGCACGCCTCGTGCTGGGCGCCTCGTTCCAGCCGGAGCGGGTGGTGGCCGCCTTCGCCGGCATGCGCCCCGCCTACGGCAGGGGCGAGGTGATCCCGTTCGGAGACGAGTCGGTCGAATTCGTCATGTTCAAGAACGGGCCGAGCCTGCAACTCAACCTCGATTCGCTCTCGATGCCACCGGAGCAGGTGATGTTCGCCCTCGATGAGGGAACACCCGACATCTCGTGGATCTACGACGTCAGCTTCGAAGCACTCGACCACGTCGACGTGGTGACGGGGGAGAAGGCCTGGCAGGTAGCGCTGTGCCTGGCGTACGCCGGCGTGCCCGTGACCACTGTCGAGCCAGACCTCGAGAAGGCCATCGAGCTCATGCGCAAGCTGCCGGCACCCTCTCGAGACCGCAAGCTGTGGTTCGTGAACTACGAGCAGATGATGCTGGCACGCAAGCACCTCGGATTCCCTGATTTGGAGACCCGCCTGTGACGGACGCCGTGGGAGTGCGCATCCTTCAGCTGTACCCGGACGAGCTCGGAGTCACCGGTGACGCCGGGAACATTGCCGTGCTGCGCACCCGTCTGGAGCGCTCCGGCGTTCCCACCACCGTCGAGTTCCACCGTCCAGGCCAGCAGCTGGAATGCGAACCCGACCTCATCGTGATCGGAAACGGCCCATTCTCCGCGCTCCGGCGGGTGCACGCGGATGCCATGGTGCACGCCAGCCGGCTGGGCGACTGGTCCGCACGGGTTCCGTTCTTCGCCGTCGGCGCCGGACTCGAACTGCTCTGCACTCGGGTCGAGGACCCGTCCGGATCGTTGGACGGGCTAGGCCTCCTCAGCGCCGTAGCCCACCGCGGACGCAAGCGTCGGGTCGGCTACGTCATCGCACAGAGCACGCGTCGCGAGCGGGAATTGATCGCTTTCGAAGACCAGGCCACCGAGCTGTCGGATGTCTCGACCCCGTTCGCCACGATCGTGCGCGACGTCACGGGGAACGTCTCTCGCCCGGATGGAGTGCAGACCGATACCGTCACCGGCACTCTGCTCCAAGGTCCGTTGCTACCCCTGAATCCATGGCTGGCCGACGATCTCGCTCGCGCCGCAGCCCAGCACGCCGGTCTCTCATACACACCGGATGCCTCGCTGGCCGGTTTCGATCGCCTCGCCGACCGCGCGACCGAACGCATGCGGGCCAACGTCTCGTCGGTGTTCACAACGATCCAGTGACCGACGAGATGGCGGGGTGGGTGGGATGACGGCCGAGTCGAGAAGGCTCGTCGTGCGGCTCGACGCACTGGCTGCGAATGTGCGCGCCTTCGCCTCCACCGGCGCGGGGCTCATCGCCCGCGTGGACCACGATGGCTTCGGGCACGGTCTCGTGCCCGTGGCGCGCACATGCATCGAGGCCGGAGCCGCCATGCTGGCCGTCGCCGATTTCGACGAGGCGTGCCGGCTGCGGGAGTCGGGCATATCCATCCCGCTCCTGGTGCTGCGACCGCATGCCCTGATCGGCTCGGGCGACGGCCCCATGGACGCGGTGTACGCGGCCGTCGCGACGGAGGGTGAGGCGCTTACGGCTGCCCGGCTCGGGGCATCCGGTGCGCACGTCGTCGTCGATTGCGGCTCGGCCATGCGCGGCATCCGTCCGGATGACGCAGGGGAGGTCCATCGCATCGGCAAGGTTCTGCCCATCGCGGCGCTGATGGGTGTCGCGGATCCCTCGACGCCGCATGCCGAGGCATCCAAGGCCCTCGATGTGGCGGGAGAGAACGCTCCAGGTGTGCCCCGACATCTGCACGGCACGGCCGGGGTGCTCGCCGGTTTCGGCGAACACGACGCGTATGTGCGAGTCGGACGCGGGCTCTACGGCATCCCCATGAGCGATGGGACTCCGACCGGCGTCTGCGTCATGAGGCTCAGCGGGCAAGTGGTGACCGTGAAGAGCATTCGGGCGGGGGAGGGCGTCTCGTACGGCTACATCTACCGCGCGCCGCGCGACGGCACCATCGCGCTGGTCACGTGCGGGTACGCGGACGGGGTTCCGAGAAGCCTCGGCAACCATGCCACGGTCGTCGTGAACGGGCGATCCGCACGCATCATCGGACGAGTCGCCATGGACGTCGTCGTCATCGAACTCGGCGAAACCTCCGCGAGGCCGGGCGACGAAGTGGTGTTCTTGGGCGACCGGGGCGAGGGAGAGCCGAGCGTGGCGGAGTGGGCGAGCATCACGGGGCTCGATCCTGTCGAGCTCGCCACTTCCATCGGTCCCCGAGTCGTACGGAGCTATACGCGATGAGCACGCCAGAGCGACTAACGCACGCGCGAGTGGACCTCGCGCGGTTCGACGACAACCTCCGCGCGGTACGGCGTCGAGTGGCACCGGCTGAGACGATGTTCGTCGTCAAGAACGATGCGTACGGTCATGGAGCCGATGTGCTCGTGCCGCGAGCAGCCTCCGCAGGTGTGCGCTGGATCGGCGCCCTCGACGTGGAATCGGCGTTGAGGATGCGCTCCCTCGCGGGCGAGGCGACCCGGGTTTTCGCCTGGCTGCTCAGCCCGAGAGACGACCTGGCCGCTGCTCGCGAGGCAGGCGTCGACCTCGGCGTGGGCGACCAGGCGGTCCTCGAAGCGGCCGCTTCGGCTGCGACGGCCCGCCCCATGCACGTACATCTCAAGATCGACACGGGGCTCAATCGCAACGGCGTTCGAGCAGAGGACTGGCGGCCGTTCGTCCTGAGAGCCGCTCAGCTTCAGTCGGAGGGCCGCATCCTCGTCGACGGCGTGTGGAGCCACATTTCCGAGGCGTCAGACGAAGAAGACGACGCGGCAAGACTGCGTTTCGATGCTGCACTGGCATCGGCGGAGGGCGCGGGACTCTCGCCCGAGTACCGCCACCTCGCCGCAAGCGCCGCGTCGTTCCTTCGCGCCGAGTTCCGATACGACATGGTGCGGGTCGGTGCCTTCGTCTACGGCATCTCGCCTGCCGGGGGCCCGCATGAGAACGATCTTGGGATAAGCCCCGTGATGTCGCTGCGCACGCGTGTCGTGGACGTGCGCGACGGACAGGCCGTGCTTCCACTCGGAGCGTGGAACGGTGTGCCGAGCATCGCAGCAGGCAAGGTCAGCGTCGGCCTGCGTGGCGAGCGGCATGACGTGCTCCGGATCGCACGCGACTGGATGACCGTGGCAGCCGGGAACGCCACGATCGGAGACGAGGTCGTGCTCTTCGGCCCGGGCGATGACGGCGAGCCGACGGCCACCGAATGGGCTGAAGCCATCGACACGATAGGCGAGGAGATCGTGCTCAAGGTCGATCGGCGCATCCCTCGCGTCTATCACTGACTCCGGTTACGAAACGGCGCCCCACCGCAGCAGCGGTGGGGCGCCCTGTTTCCGGTCTGTCGTCAGGCCTTCTGGTCCTCGAACAGCCGAGAGGTCTCGTCATGCCAGCTCGTGGCGATGCTGGACAGCTTCTCCTGGTGCTTCTTCGCGTGGTGCGCGCAGAACAGTAGTTCGCTGTCGTTCACGGTCACCCGCACATAAGCCTGCGCACCGCACGCGTCGCAGCGGTCCGCTGCCGTGAGTGCCGGGCCTGTGGGGAGCTCGTCCGCACCGGTGGTGGCGACATGGCCTGCGTAGTTCGACATGCTGAGCTCCTTTCTCGAAAACCCGAACGTTCTGGATAAGCCGGAACGTCTCACGAGCGCTTCGCATCCATACAAGCACGTCGGCACCGTGAGCAGGCTCTATGGCGCCGCATTTCGCTGTGCGCGTAGGCACCACGACTCCCTGTGTCCGGGTAGGGGTGTCGGTCGCCTGGGACGTGCCGCCGGCTCGATAGTCTGGAAGACGGCCAGACCGCGTTCCATCAGCGGCAGCGCTCGTCCATCGAACGGGCACTTGGCCGTCACCCGACAACTGGAGATCCCCGTGGCGACGAACGATTACTCCGCCAGACACCTTTCGGTGCTCGAGGGCCTCGAGGCCGTGCGCAAGCGCCCGGGCATGTACATCGGATCGACCGATGCCCGGGGTCTCATGCACTGTCTCTGGGAGATCATCGACAACTCCGTCGACGAGGCGCTTGCCGGGTACGGGTCCGACATCGAGGTCATTCTGCACGCCGACGAGAGCGTCGAGGTGCGCGACCGCGCCCGCGGCATCCCGGTAGACATCGAGCCGAAGACGGGACTCTCGGGTGTGGAGGTCGTCTTCACCAAGCTGCACGCCGGCGGCAAGTTCGGCTCAGGCTCGTACTCGTCCTCCGGCGGGCTGCACGGCGTGGGTGCATCCGTCGTCAACGCGCTGTCCGAGCGCCTCGACGTCGAGGTCGACCGCGGCGGCAAGACGTGGGCGATGTCGTTCCACCGGGGCGAGCCAGGGGTGTTCGCCGACTCCGGCGAGCCGACCCCCGACTCGCCCTTCGCACCGTTCGAGTCGGGCAGCGAGCTGCGGGTCGTCGGCAAGGTCGCCAAGGGCGTGACGGGCACGCGTATCCGCTATTGGGCCGATCGGCAGATCTTCGGCAAGAACGTCGAGTTCAGCGTGGACGATCTCGTGGGCCGCGCGCGCCAGACCGCCTTCCTCGTTCCCGGCCTCACGATCGGCATCACGGATGCTCGTGGCGACGCCGCAGAACGCACTGACTTCACGTACGAGGGCGGCATCAGTGAATTCGCCGAGTACCTCGCGCCGGACACGGCCATCACCGACACCTGGCGGCTGACCGGTTCCGGAGTCTTCACCGAGACGGTGCCCGTTCTGAACGATAAGGGAGCAATGCTGCCCAGCGAGGTGGAGCGCGAGTGCGAGGTCGACATCGCACTGCGCTGGGGGACCGGTTACGACACGGTGTTCCGCAGCTTCGTGAACATCATCGCGACTCCGAAGGGCGGTAGTCACCAGGCCGGCTTCGATCAGGGCCTGATGAAGTTCTTCCGCCAGCAGGTGGAGCAGAACGCCCGACGTCTCAAGGTGGGCGCGAACGAGAAACTCGAGAAGGACGACATCCTCGCCGGGCTGACCTGCGTCCTGACGGTCCGGCTTCCCGAGCCGCAGTTCGAGGGTCAGACGAAAGAGGTGCTGGGAACGCCTGCCGTGCGCGCCATCGTCGCCAAGGTGGTCGGAGACGGCCTCACGGCACGGTTCTCCTCGCCGAAGCGCGACGACAAGACACAGGCGGCCCAGTTGCTCGACAAGGTCGTCTCGGAGATGAAGTCGCGCATCTCCGCGCGGGCGCACAAAGAGACGCAACGGCGCAAGAATGCGCTCGAGACATCTTCGCTGCCCGCCAAGCTTGTGGATTGCCGCTCGACAGACGTCGCCACAACCGAGTTGTTCATCGTCGAGGGGGATTCGGCGCTCGGCACCGCCCGCCGCGCCCGCGACAGCGAGCACCAGGCGCTGCTGCCCATCAGAGGCAAGATCCTCAACGTGCAGAAGGCATCCATCTCCGACATGCTCTCCAACCAGGAGTGCGCGTCGATCATCCAGGTCATCGGAGCGGGGTCCGGTCGCACCTTCGACCTGGACGCTGCCCGTTACGGCAAGGTCATCATCATGAGCGACGCGGACGTCGACGGCGCACACATCCGCACCCTCCTGCTGACGCTGTTCTTTCGCTACATGCGCCCGATGATCGAGGCCGGTCGCGTCTTCGCCGCCGTTCCTCCGCTGCATCGTGTGATCGTGATGAACCCGGGCTCGAAGCCGAACGAGACGGTCTACACGTACTCCGACCAGGAGCTGCACGCTGTGTTGGGCAACCTCAAGAAGGCGGGAAAGCGCTGGCAGGAGCCGCCGCAGCGTTACAAGGGGCTCGGCGAGATGGATGCCGACCAACTCGCGACGACCACCATGGACCGCACGCACAGGCTGCTGCGCCGGGTTCGTCTCGACGATGCGGAGCGAGCGGCAGACGTGTTCGAAATGCTGATGGGCAACGACGTCGCACCGCGCAAGGAGTTCATCATCTCCAGCAGTGACCAGCTGAGCCGGGAACGCATCGACGCCTGAGGCGGGTCCCTTGGGTGCTCGCGACCGTGCGGCTGGCGTCAGCCCACGGGAGTTCCGACGGCTGCGATGACGGCGTCGAGCGGCGTGCCCGATGCGTCCCGTTTGGCTCCGCCCTCCGGCAAGCTCCGCGGCGTGCCGTCGGCCGACACCGCGAGTGCGGGCGCCTCGCCCACCCACGCGACGGCAAGCTGGTCTTCGCCCTTCAGGAATCGCTGAGCACGCACCCCGCCCGTCGCCCTGCCCTTAGCCGGAAACTCGGAGAAAGGTGACACCTTGCCGCTTCCCGGGTTCGTCCCAGGCAGCGTGCTCTCGCTTGTCGCCACGGTGACGACGACGGCGTTCTGCGCGTCACCCGGCACGACGTCGAAGGAGATCGCGCTTGCACCCGGCGAGAGCTTGACGCCTGCCATGCCGCCGGCTCCGCGCCCCTGAGGACGCACCGAGGAAGCTCCGAAACGCAGCAGCTGGGCATCCGTCGTGACGAACACCAGCTCGTCGGAGTCGGATGCCTCGCGCGCCCCGACGACGACGTCTCCCGCCTTCAGCGCTATCACCTCGAACTCGGGCTTGTTCGCCCAGTCACCAGGGGTGAGCCTCTTGACGACGCCCTGTGCCGTTCCGAGGGCGAGCGGAAGCTCGGAGTCGGCAGAGACGAGAGCGAGAACGCGTTCGTTCTTGTCGGTGAGGCCTACGTAGTCGGATGCCCGGACTCCGGCTCCGAACTGCACCGAGTTGGCCGGGACGCCCGGCAGGTCCACGGGTGTGAACCGCACGATCCTGCCGCGGCTGGTGACCGCCCCGACCTCGGTGCGGCTCGTGGTGGAGACGGAGGACAGCACGGCGTCGTGCTTGCTGCGTCTGGAAGGGGGAGTGATCCGCGGCGGTGCGCCATCGGCATCCGGTTGCAGGTCCACCCGAACGAGACGTCCGGTCGCCGACAGGAATACACGGCACGGCCCGTCTGCGACCTCGAGCACGGCCTGCGTCTTCGCACCCATCGTGGCCCGGGAGGGCGCAGCCGAGGTCAGCATGGTGCGCCGCGGCGTGCCGAACCTCTCCGCAACGTCGCTCAGCTCCTGCGAGACCACGCCCCTGATGCGGTCCTCGCTGGCCAAGATCTCCTCCAGCTCGGCGATCTCCGTCAGCAGCGTGTCGCGCTCCGCCTCGAGCTCGATGCGCGAGAACTTCGTCAGCCGGCGCAGGCGGAGTTCGAGGATGTACTCGGACTGCACCTGGCTGAGATCGAAGACCTGCATGAGGCGGCTGCGGGCCTGTTCGCTGTCATCGCTGGTGCGGATGACCTGGATGACCTCGTCGATGTCGAGGATCGCCACCAGCAGACCCTCGACCAGATGCAGCCGTTCACGCTTGCGTGCCAGACGGTACCTGGATCTGCGCGTGACGACCTCGACCCTGTGGTCGAGGTACACCTGCAGTAGCTCGCGCAGGCCGAGGGTGCGCGGGCTGCCATCCACGAGCGCGACGTTGTTGATCGAGAAGCCGTCTTCCAGCGGCGTGTACCTGTACAGCTGTTCGAGCACGGCCTGAGGGCTGAATCCCGTCTTGATGCCGATGACGAGGTGCAGACCCCTGCTCCTGTCACTCAGGTCGGTGACATCGGAGATGCCGGCCAGCTTCTTCGCGTTGACGCCGTCCTTGATCTTCTCGATCACCTTCTCAGGGCCGACGAGATAGGGCAGTTCGGTGACCACCAGACCGGTCTTCCGCGCCGTGATCTGCTCCACTGACACCTTCGCGCGCGTGCGGAATGCACCTCGGCCGGTGGCATAGGCATCCTTGACGCCGTCCAGCCCCACGATGATGCCGCCTCCCGGCAGGTCGGGTCCCGGAACGAACTCCATCAACTCGTCAAGAGATGTCTGGGGGTTCTCGAGCAGGTGACGTGCCGCGCCCACAACCTCGACCAGGTTGTGCGGAGCCATGTTGGTGGCCATGCCCACCGCGATGCCGCTCGCGCCGTTCACCAGGAGGTTCGGGATGGCCGACGGGAGCACGTCGGGCTGCATCAGCTGATTGTCGTAGTTCGGGACGAAGTCGACCTCGTCTTCGTCGATGCCCTCCGTCATGGTGAGCGCGACGGGGGCGAGCCGCACCTCGGTGTAGCGCGCCGCGGCCGGCCCGTCGTCGAGCGAACCGAAGTTGCCGTGGCCGTCGATCAGCGGCAGGCGCAACGTGAAGTCCTGCGCCATGCGCACCAGGGCGTCGTAGATCGCGGCGTCGCCATGCGGGTGCAGCTTGCCCATCACCTCGCCCGTTACGCGGGCGGACTTCACGTGGGCGCGTTCGGGCCTCAGCCCCATCTCGCTCATCTGATAGAGGATGCGTCGCTGAACCGGCTTCAGCCCGTCACGTGCGTCGGGCAGTGCGCGCGAGTAGATGACCGAGTACGCGTACTCCAGATAGGAGCTCTGCATCTCGGACGAGACGTCGATGTCTTCGATGCGCTCGGGAGTCGTGCTCTCCGCTGCGGAGGCACGGGGTGATCTGCGGTTGTCTGCTGCGCTCATTCGTGCAATCTCGTGGGGGCGGAAGACGTGCTGACGCACTCGCCCCGTGGACGGATCCCAGTCCATTCGGGTATGTCAGACTGGCCAAGTGGGGACAATGCTACCGGCCGGATTCCCGTCGGCCACGAGCCTTGCCGACGTTCTGACCAGTTGCCTCGCCGCGGTCTGCGGCGGTCGTCCCACCATCTCCGTTCCGCCCGTCTCCCGAGCCGTCGTCGTGCTGGCGGACGGCCTGGGCGCCCACGCCCTCCGTGCTCGAGCCGGTCACGCCCGCTTCCTCGGGCCGCGCCTCACGCGCGCGTCCACCATCGACAGCGGCGCCCCGACGACGACCGCATCGGCCATAGCGACGCTGTGCACGGGACGGATGCCTGGCGAGCACGGCATCGTGGGCTACCGGGCGTTCGACCCGGCGTCGGCCCGCACCTTCAACCACCTCAGCGGCTGGGCAGGCGTTCCCGAGCCCGCTCGCTGGCAACGATCAGAGACCGTGTTCGAGGCGGCCGCGCGCGAGGGCATCCCTTCGTATGCCGTCGGCCCCGAGAGGTACCGGTCGTCGTCGTACACGGCCGCGGTGCTGCGTGGCGCCGAGTACGTGGGCGCGAGCAGCATGCAGCGACGAGTGGAGCTGGTGCGCGACCTCTTCGACCAGGGCGGCAAACGTCTTGTCTACCTCTATGTTCCGGAGCTCGACGTCGCGGCGCATGCGGCCGGCTGGGAGTCGGATGCCTGGCTCGTCGCGCTCGAGGAGCTGGACTCGGTCATGTCCGCGCTCGCACGATCGCTGCGTGCCGGGGAGGGAGCTTTCGTTACGGCGGACCACGGCATCCTCGACATCCCGGCCTCCTCGCACGTGCTGTATGACACCGTGCCGGAGCTCACGGATGGCGTCGCACACGTCGGCGGTGACCCTCGTCTGCTGCAGCTCTACCTGCACAACCGGGCGACGGAGTCCGACGAGCGCCGCCTGGCCGACGCCTGGCAGAGCGCTGAGGGCCACAGGGCATGGGTGGCCACGCGTGCGGAGGCGATCGAGGCCGGGTGGTTCGGTCCACAGGTCGACGCAGAGGTGTCGCCGCGGATCGGCAACGTGCTGGTGGCAGCGAGGGCCCGCGTGGCGTACTACGACTCGAAGCCGGAGAGCGCGAAGGCGCGCACCATGGTCGGCCAGCACGGATCCTTCACACCCGAGGAGCAAAAGGTTCCACTCATCCGACTCGGCGCCTTCGACTGACGCCAAAGCGCGGGCGGCTTCGCGGAACGCCTTGTCAGGCCAGATCGTCGTCCGTACGTGCGCCGAACACGATCTCGTCCCAGCTGGGCATCGACTTGCGGCCCCGTTTCATGCCGCGCACCGGTCCGGTTCCCGAACGATCGGACGACGAAGACATCATCGGCGGCTGGGCGGATCCTTGAACGTCAGGCGTGTCGAATGTGTCGAGAGGCACGTCGACGGCCTGAGGCTGAGAGTCCCGCAAGCCCGCCGCCTCGCGCTCCCCGCGACGCTTGCGCAGAGCCTCCAGCAGGTCGGCGGTCTGGTGCACGTCGCGTGGCTCTTCGTCATCCGCCCGCTTGATGGCTTGGATGGTGACGGCGTTGTTCGCATTCTGGGGAGCGCGGCTCAGAGGCGATTCCGGCCGTGGGGCCGTCGCGTTGACATCGTCGACGGCGAATGCGCCGCTGTCGAAGCGCGATTCGTCCGGCACGGGCAGCACGGGGGAGACGGCGCGCAGCCGCGGGATGAGGCCCGTCTGCAACTCGCCCTGTTGCGACAGCGTGTGAGCGTCGGCATTCGACGGAGCGAGCGCGAGCTTGCGCGGTTCGAACGTCCAGCGTGCGTCGTGCTCGACCTCGTCGGTCGTGAACGTGAGCTTGACGATCCAGCCGCCCTCCGGTTCCTTCCAGCTGGTCCACCGCTCGCCGGAAGCGCCGAGCGCCGCCAGGCGGTCGCGGATGACCGACCCGAAGGTGTCGCCCTCGCTCAGCGGGTCGATGTCGGCTCCCGTTCGCACCGGAACGGCGAGTGCCGAGGCGACGATGTGATCGCGCTCGGCGATGATCGGCCCCTCGAAACGTTCGACGTATCCGATGGCGGCGCCGGTGAGCGACGCCACCTCCTCCGCCGAGAGACCAGAGCGAATGTGTGCCTGGATCTCCCGCGGCGACACCTTCGGCCCGGTGACCGGGTCGGGCTTGAGCTGGCGCAGCCTCGACTGCAGCATCTCGTCGATGGCGATGCGGAATTTCTCACCGCTGTCATTTGCGGCGAGCAGTGCGCCGTTCTCGACGCCGATGACTTTCAAATCCTGCATGCGAAACGCCTCTTTCGACCTCGTTGCGTTCGTCCCAACCCTGCCATGAGACATGCCGATATCCCGGGAATAACCGGGGCGCGCCGTCAGTTGATGGGAGCGCTGGTCAGAAGGCTGAAGAAGTCGAAGCGGCTTGTTTGCTATTCAGGGACTCCTGGTGCAAACTATGCCCGCCGATTTCTTCGGCACAGCTCAACGAGAAGTGGATGGGAATGGCAACCGATTACGACGCGCCGCGGAAGACCGACGACGACTCCGAGTCGATCGAGGCCCTCAAAGAGCGGGTACCCGACAAGATGTCCGGGGTGGTCGACGTCGATGATGCCGACAACCCAGGTGGATTCGAGCTGCCAGGCGCGGACCTCTCCGATATCGACCTCGACGTGGTCGTCCTGCCTCCGCAGGCCGACGAGTTCACGTGCGTGAACTGCTTCCTGGTGAAGCACCGTTCACAGATCGATCACGAGACGAAGCTCGGGCCGATCTGCGTGGAGTGCGCAGCCTGACGTCGTTTCAGGAATGAGGAGCCGGCGGCATCGTGTCGCCGGCTCTGTCGTTCAATGCGCGGGCGAGTTCGCTCGGATGCCGCGTCGACACCAGCCAGTACGGCGCCGGGTCATCCTCGTCGAGGACCACCACGCGTACCACGCCGCCCACCCAACCGCGGATGAGCAGCCACGCTCTGGCATCGAGCAATCGACCGCGCTGCAAACTCGCCTCGGTGCCGTCGAATCCCTCGGCGAGCCCCAGATACCTGCGTTCGATGTGCGCCTTGCCCGCGAGGAACTCGTCGGCCGTGACCTCGATGGTCGGCGATCCGACGATCAGCCCGACGACGCACGCCGCGTAGATCACGACGGCTGAGACGATCCCCACCGACATGTTGATCGGTGCGAAGACGATGATGCAGGCGGGGATCACGAGGGCAGTCGCAACGAACAGCCAGGGGGCGGCCCACAGCCGCTCTCGGTACACGGTCATGGGTCTATTCGACCAGAGTTCTGCACTACCCTCGACACGTGATCCAATCCGTCGACGTGCTGACCACGGCGCTCGAGCCGCCCAGGTACGCGCACCACGACGACGCCGGTGCCGACCTTTGCTCGACGGATGCCGTGACTCTCGAGCCGGGAGAGCGGGCGACGGTAGGCACAGGGGTGGCCATCGCACTGCCCGAGGGATACGCCGCCTTCGTGGTGCCTCGCAGCGGCCTCGCCGCCAAGCACGGGATCACGGTCGTGAACGCCCCCGGAACCGTGGATGCCGGCTACCGGGGCGAGATCCGAGTCACCCTGCTGAACACGGATGCCCGCGCCGCCTACACGATCGCCTCGGGCGACCGCATAGCGCAACTCGTCGTGCTGCCGGTCGTCAGGGCGCGGTTCGTCCAGACGGAGGCGTTGCCGGAGAGCGTGCGCGGCGCGAACGGCTTCGGGTCGACGGGGTACACGGCCTCAACCCCACACACACCAGTTCAGTCAGGAGAGAACGCGTGAGCGACACAGGCGACATCGCACCCGACGAGTGGGAGAAGTCGGCTCCGGAGGATCGCGAGACCGAGGGTCCGTTCGACGACAGCGAGGCCAACCCGGTTCGCCCCTACATCGATCTCGGTGGCGTGAAGGTGCTTCCACGCGACGGCCTGCAACTGCGACTCGAGGTCGAAGAGGAGACGCAGCGCGTCGTGGCTGTAGGACTCGACTACGCCGGATCCACGCTCCAGGTCCAGCCGTTCGCCGCGCCGCGCTCGAGCGGACTCTGGCACGAGATCCGCGAGCAGATCGCTGATCAGATCCAGCGCCAGGGCGGACGGACCAGCGAGCGTGACGGCGTCTTCGGTCCCGAACTCATCGCCGAGATACCCGTTGCCCAGCCGGGAGTGCCTGGCGAGACCCGTATCGCGCGATTCATCGGCGTGGACGGGCCCAGGTGGTTCCTCCGCGGCGTGATCGCCGGCGACGCCGCCATCGACCCCGCTGCCGCCGCCGACATTGAGGAACTGTTCCGCAGCATCGTCGTGGTCCGCGGCAATCAGCCCATGCCGCCGCGCGACCTGATTCCACTGCGGATGCCCGCGACGCCGAGCGACACGTGACGAACGAGAAAGATTCACGGCCGGCCACCGCTCGCTCGGGCGATCAGACCGCAAGCGACGACGAAGCCGAAACGAGCAGCCAGGCACCGCAGACTGACGCCTCAGCACCTGCCATAGCGAAGTCGATCGCCGAGGCGGCAAGCGCATCGGGGTTAGGGGCGATCGCCTCTGGCGACGCTCCCACCGGCCGCGCGCTGTTCGACGCGATGGGCGGGCTGCGTGGCCTGTGCGAAACCGTCCTTCCCGGCCTCGTCTTCCTCGTCCCGTTCACCGTGCTGACGAGCATCCATCATCCGTGGGCGCAGCAATGGGCCATGCCGCTCTCGCTTGGCGCGTCTGTGCTCGTGGCGCTGATCTTCACGCTCATCCGCGTCGTCACGAAAACCCAGATCGTTCAGGCCGTCGCCGGCCTCATCGGCGTCGGGGCATCCGCCATTCTCGCCATCGTCACAGGCAACGCCGCGAACAACTTCATACTCGGGTTCCTGATCGACGGCGCCTACGGACTCGTCGTCCTGGTGTCGATCCTGGTTCGCTGGCCGTTGCTCGGCCTGGTGATCGGTTACCTCATGGGAGACGGCATCGCCTGGCGTTCCAGCCGGCCGAAGCTGCGCGTGATGCAGGTGCTGTCGGCGTGCTGGTTCGCCCTCTTCGCGGCCCGGCTCGCGGTGCAGTTGCCGCTCTACTTCACTGGTGCGACGGTCGCCCTCGGCTTCACCAAGCTCCTGATGGGCGTTCCGCTCTACGCTTCGCTGGTTCTGGTGTCCTGGCTCGTCGCCCGCGCCGTCTACCCGCAGAAGAAGGCGGATGCCGCATCGGCTGCATGAGTCGCGCAGGGGACCGGCGACGTCCTCGGAACCAGTCCGAGCCGGCTTTCGTGGTGTTAGAGTTATCTCGACATCAAGATAAATTCGTTCGTTCGGGACGCCCGTCGAACTCCTTCGGTAAGGCCCGCCTTGCTGGAGCGATTATGGGGCCGGTCAGCAGAATGGACATCAGACGGGACGTCTCGCTCCCGGTGCCGACGAAGGAGAGGGCAGCGTGTCTGCGGTAAACAGCTTTGGAGCACGGTCCACCATCACGGTGGGTTCGACGGACTACGAGATCTTCAAGATCGAGGCCGTCCCCGGCTACGAGAAGCTTCCGTTCAGCCTCAAGGTGCTGCTGGAGAACCTGTTGCGCACCGAAGACGGCGCCAACGTCACGAAGAGCCAGATCAGCGCCCTCGGTGATTGGGAGCCGAAGGCAGAGCCGAACACGGAGATCCAGTTCACACCGGCGCGCGTGGTGATGCAGGACTTCACGGGAGTTCCCTGCATCGTCGACCTCGCCACGATGCGTGAAGCGGTCAGTGCACTCGGGGGAGACCCGAAGAAGATCAACCCGCTTGCACCGGCGGAACTCGTGATCGACCACTCGGTGATCGCGGATGTGTTCGGCACGCTCGACTCCTTCGAGCGCAACGTCGAACTCGAGTACGAGCGCAACGGGGAGCGATACCAGTTCCTGCGTTGGGGCCAGACGGCGTTCGACGACTTCAAGGTCGTTCCGCCAGGCACCGGCATCGTGCACCAGGTCAACATCGAGCACCTGGCCAGAGTGACATTCACGCGCGAGGTCGACGGAACGCTACAGGCATACCCCGACACGCTCGTCGGCACCGACTCGCACACCACCATGGTGAACGGCCTCGGGGTTCTCGGCTGGGGCGTCGGCGGCATCGAGGCCGAGGCGGCAATGCTCGGCCAGCCCGTCTCGATGCTGATCCCGAAGGTCGTCGGCTTCAAGCTGACCGGCTCCATCCCTGCCGGAGTCACGGCGACGGATGTCGTGCTCACCATCACTCAGATGCTGCGCAAGCACGGCGTGGTGGGCAAGTTCGTCGAGTTCTACGGCGCCGGTGTCGCTCAGGTGCCGCTCGCCAACCGCGCCACCATCGGAAACATGAGCCCCGAGTTCGGGTCCACCGCCGCGATCTTCCCCATCGACGACGTCACGCTCGAGTACCTCAGGCTCACGGGACGCTCCGAGGACCAGGTGAAGCTCGTCGAGGAGTACTCGAAGGTCCAGCACCTCTGGCACGACCCGTCCACGGAGCCGGCGTACAGCGAGTACCTCGAACTCGACCTCGGCACCGTGGTGCCCTCCATCGCCGGCCCACGTCGCCCCCAGGACAAGATCGAGTTGAGCCGCGCAAAGGAGCAGTTCGAGCACGATCTCAATGACTACGTGGACCCAGGGGTCTCGCTCGTTGACGAGGCGGTCGAGGGCACCTTCCCGGCATCCGATCCGCTCGGGTTCACGTCGCAAGACGAGCAGACCGCTCACCGCAAGGTCGATGGCGCCAGCCACCAGCACGAGTCAGACGCGGAGCTGGCCAGCCGGGCGCCCGCGACGGTTTCGCAGCCGACCAAGGTCGAGAACGACGGCAAGCAGTTCGTCATCGACCACGGTGCCGTGGCGATCGCCGCCATCACGTCCTGCACCAACACCTCCAACCCTGAGGTCATGCTCGCGGCCGGGCTGCTGGCGCGGAACGCTGCGCAGAAGGGCCTCAAGGCGAAGCCGTGGGTCAAGACCACGCTTGCCCCCGGGTCCAAGGTCGTCACCGAGTACTACGAGAAGGCCGGCCTTACCGGATACCTCGAAGACCTCGGGTTCTACCTGGTCGGCTACGGCTGCACCACCTGCATCGGCAACTCCGGTCCGCTGCCCGATGAGATCTCGGCTGCGGTCAACGAGAACGACCTCGCGGTGACGGCCGTGCTCTCTGGCAACCGCAACTTCGAGGGGCGCATCAACCCCGACGTCAAGATGAACTATCTGGCCAGCCCGCCGCTGGTCATCGCATACGCCCTCGCCGGATCGATGAACTTCGACTTCCAGAAGGATTCCCTCGGCACCGACAAGGACGGCAACGACGTCTACCTGCAGGACATCTGGCCCGAGGCCTCTGAGGTGCAGAAGACCATCGACGAGTCCATCAATCAGGACATGTTCACACGTGAGTACGCGAGCGTGTTCGACGGCGACGAGCGCTGGCGCTCGCTTCCCACTCCCACTGGCTCGACCTTCGAATGGGACTCGCAGTCGACGTACGTGCGCAAGCCCCCGTACTTCGACGGCATGACGATCGAGACGACGCCCGTGGTCGACATCACGGGCGCACGCGTGCTCGCCAAGCTGGGCGACTCCGTTACGACCGACCACATCAGCCCCGCGGGGTCGATCAAGGCGGACAGTCCCGCCGGCCGCTATCTCACCGAGCACGGCGTGGACCGCAAGGACTTCAACTCCTACGGCTCGCGGCGCGGCAACCACGAGGTCATGATCCGGGGAACGTTCGCCAACATCCGGCTGCGCAACCAGCTGCTGGACGGCGTCGAGGGCGGATTCACGCGTGACTTCACCCAGGAGGAAGGTCCGAAGTCGTTCATCTACGACGCATCGGTGAACTACCAGAAGAGCGGAACGCCGCTGGTGATCCTGGCCGGCAAGGAGTACGGCTCCGGATCGTCCCGCGACTGGGCCGCGAAGGGAACCTCGCTCCTCGGCGTGCGCGCGGTGATCGCCGAGAGCTTCGAACGCATCCACCGCTCGAACCTGATCGGCATGGGCGTCGTGCCGCTGCAGTTCCCGGAAGGGGAGTCGTCGGCCAGCCTCGGCCTCGACGGAACCGAAGAGATCGCGATCAGCGGGCTCACCGAACTCAATGAGGGCGAGACGCCGAAGACCGTCCACGTGACGGCGACGCCGAGCGAGCACTCCGGACCCGCAAAAGACACGGTGGAATTCGACGCCCTGGTGCGCATCGACACGCCCGGTGAGGCCGACTACTACCGCAACGGCGGCATCCTGCAGTACGTGCTCCGCAGCCTCGTCTGACGGCCGCACAGCGCGGCATGGCGGCTCGTGTGCCGGAGATCGTGGATCCCGGGCACACGAGCCACGCACCGCCACGCTCTGAGGGGTTGCCCAGGCATCCGGATGCCCGGATGTCGCGTTGCGTAGACTCGTGGGTCAGGAACGAAAGGCGGTCCGCATGACCCTTCTCGAGACGATCCGGGGCCCCCGCGACCTCGACGCTCTCTCGAAGGAACAGCTCGAGCAACTGGCGGCCGAGGTGCGCGAGTTCCTCGTCTCCAACGTCGCCAAGACGGGTGGGCATCTCGGGCCGAACCTCGGTGTGGTGGAGCTGACGATCGCTCTTCACCGGGTGTTCCACTCGCCGCACGACGCCATCGTCTTCGACACCGGACACCAGGCGTACGTGCACAAGCTCCTGACCGGCAGGCAGGACTTCTCGACGCTGCGGCAGACCGGCGGACTCGCGGGCTACCCGCAGCGCGCGGAGTCGGAGCACGACATCGTCGAGTCGTCCCATGCGTCCAGTTCGCTCTCCTGGGCAGACGGCATCTCAAGAGCTTTCACGATGACGGGGCAGCGGGAACGGTACGTCATAGCCGTGGTCGGCGACGGCGCGCTCACGGGCGGCATGACGTGGGAGGCGCTGAACAACATCAGCGACGACAACGACCGTCGCCTCATCATCGTGGTGAACGACAATGGGCGATCGTATGCGCCCACGATCGGCGGCATGGCGCGCTTCCTCAACAGTGTGCGCACCCGTCGGGGGTACAAGAACCTCTACCTGACGAGCCGCGCCGCATTCGACAAGCTCGGTGCGCCAGGCCGAGCCGTCTATCGAGGCATCCGCGGCGGCGTCCACGGGTTCCTGTCCCGCTTCACCAACAACGAGGCGCTGTACTCCAACCTTGATATCAAGTACATCGGCCCGGTACAGGGACACGACCTCGACGCGCTCACGGAGGCGCTGGAACAGGCGAAGGACTACGACGCCCCAGTGATCGTGCACGCCATCACCGAAAAGGGCCGCGGGTACGAGCCCGCGCTGCGCGACGTGGCAGACCAGTTCCACAGCGTCGCTCCCATCGATCCGGAGACGGGGGAGCCGATCGAACCCGTGAGCGGCGTGTCGTGGCCGTCCGTGTTCGCGGACGAGATCGTTCGGCTCGCTGAGAAGGACGACCGCCTCGTCGGCATCACCGCCGCCATGCTCAGGCCGGTCGGCCTGCACCGGTTCGCCGAGCGCTTCCCCTCGAGGGTCATCGACGTCGGCATTGCCGAACAGCACGCGGCGACGAGCGCCGCGGGCATGGCGTTCGGCGGGCTCCACCCCGTGGTCGCGCTCTACGCCACGTTCATGAATCGCGCGTTCGACCAGGTTCTGATGGACGTCGGCCTGCACAGGGCGGGCGTCACGTTCGTGCTCAGCAGTGCAGGGGTCACGGGGCCGGACGGACCCAGCCATCACGGCATCTGGGACCTCGCAACCCTGCAGGTCGTGCCAGGCATCCGCATTGCGGCGCCCCGCGACGGGGAGCGACTGAGGGAAGAACTCGGTGAAGCCGTCTCCGTGCAGACGGGTCCGACCGTGGTCCGCTACCCGAAGGGGTCAGTTCCCGCACCGATCACAGCCGTGCGGCGCACCTCCGACGGCGTGGACGTGCTGCGCGAAGACGAGGCACGTGACGTTCTCATCGTCACCGTGGGTGCGATGGCCTCGACGGGGCTGGAGGTGGCCGAGCGCCTGGCAGCGCAAGGAATCGGATGCTCCGTCATCGATCCGCGCTGGGTAGTACCCGTTCCCGCGAGCGTCATCGAGTTCTCGGCAGGACACCGCATCGTCGTGTGCATCGAAGACGGTGTGCGCGTCGGCGGCGTCGGCACACGCATCAGGCAGGACCTGCGTGAAGCGGGCGTGGACACTGCAGTGACAGAGGTGGGACTGCCCGACGAGTTCCTGGAACACGGCGCGCGCAACGACATCATGGAACGTGCCGGCATGACCCCGCAGCACATCGCGCACGACGTCATGGGCATGGTGCTCGGATCGAAGCTGCCGTATGCCCGCGGCGTGAGCGGGGACACCGGCGCTCAGCCCATCGTGGCGCGCGCAGAGGACTGAGCTCGTCGCTCACCGAACCACGTCGTACCGCAGCCCGACGGCCCCGCTGGGGAAGGTGCTGCGCTCCGTGAGCCGCAGGTCGAGCTGGGCTTCGACGGGCAGGAGCGGTGCTCCGGCCCCCAGCACAACGGGCATGACCGTCACGATGAGTTCATCAAGCCTGCCCAATTGAGCGAACTGCGCGACGACGTCACCGCCACCCATCAGCCAGACGTCACGCGACCCTGCGACGGAGACGAGCTCGTCGGCGATCTCCGCCACGTCGCCGGCGAAGAAACGGATGTCCTTGCCCGGCACGACAGGCAGCTCGCGGTGCGTAAGAACCCACGCGGGAACGTCGTATCCGTACGCCTCGGTGCCCTCGCCGAGGATGAATTCGTAGGTCGACGAGCCCATCACGATCGCGCCAACGTCGGCCGTGAACCGCTCGTAGTCGGCCGTGAATTCGTCGAAGCCGAAGGCCGTGAGCCAGTCGATCGCATTGTGACGATCAGCGATGAACCCGTCGAGACTCGAAGCGACGTAGTACCTGAACCGTGTCATCGGCGCAGGCTAACGCGGGCCCCCGACATGAGTCGGGAGCCCGCGTTCCGGTGCGGAATCCCTAAGCTCCTACGCCCTTGATCACAGGGTGGTGGAACGTGTCGCCGAACACGCGCTCGCTCGCCCCGACTCGATCCAGGTACGGCGTCAGTCCGCCCATCTGGAACGGGAAGCCGGCGCCGAGGATCATGCACAAGTCGATGTCCTCGGCCGCTGCGACCACGTGGTCGTCCGCGAGCATCCTGTGCACCTCGTCGGCGAGCCCGTCCTGAACCCTCGCGAGGATCTGCTCCTCCGTCATGGGGCTTCTTCCTACGGTGATCACCTTGAGTGCACCCTTGTCGAATCCCTTGACGTTGCCTTTGGCGTCCTTGTCGAGCAGCTTTCCGTAGTCCGCCAGCTTGTGCAGGTTCTCACTGCGATAGAAGCGGTCGGGGAACGCCTCGTGGTGTGTGTCGAGCACGTGCGCGCCCACCCGGAGCCCCACGAGGTCGAGCAGCACGGAGGGAGCCATCGGAAGGCCGAGCGGTGCGATCGCCTTGTCGACCGTCTCGAACGGTGTGCCGTTGTCCACCGCGTACATCGCCTCGCCGAGCAGTTTGGCGAGCACACGGTTGACCACGAAGCCCGGCGTGTCGGCAGTGATGACGGCGTTCTTGCGCAGCTTGGCAGCGGTGACCATCGCGGTCGAGAGGGTGGCGTCATCCGTCTTGGGGGCTTTGACCACCTCGATGAGCGGCATGACGGCCACGGGTGTGAAGAAGTGGAATCCGACCAGACGCTCGGGATGCTCCAGCTTCGCGCCGATCCGGTCCACCGACAGGCTGGAGGTGTTCGTGGCGAGCACCGCCTCGGGGGAGACGATCCTCTCGATCTCGGCGAAGACATCCTGTTTCACGCCGAGTTCCTCGAAGACCGCCTCGATCACCCAGTCGCAGTCCGCGAATTCGCTCTTGTCGGTTGTGCCGCGGATGAGAGCCCTGAGCCGGTTCGCTTCGTCAGATCCGATGCGACCCTTCGCGAGGAGACTGTCGATCTCGTCGTTGATGTGCCCGACACCCTTGTCCACGCGCTCCTGGTCGATGTCGGTGATGACCACCGGCACCTGCAGGCGGCGCAGGAACAGCAGGGCGAACTGGCTGGCCATGTACCCGGCGCCGAGCACGCCGACCTTGGTCACCTTCTTGGCGAGCTCCTTGTCCGGTGCGCCCGCCGGCCGCTTGGCCCGCTTCTGCACGAGATTGAATGCATAGATGGATGCCTGCAACTGGTCGCCCGCGATCAGGTCAGCGAGGGCGTCGTCCTCGAGCGCGAAGCACGCCTCCTTGTCGCCGCCCTTCGCCGCCTTGAGCAGGTCGAGCGCCTTGAACGGAGACAGCGGGACCGTGCCCAGCTTGGACGCCACCTGATCGCGCGCGATCTTGATCGCGATGTCCCACTTCGCCATCCGCTCGATCTTCCCCGGAGCGTTCTTGCGATCGACCTTCTCGGTGCCACTCAGCACGCCGTCCACGAACTTGATCGAGTCCTCGAGGAAGTTCACCGGCGGGAAGATGCGGTCCGCGATGCCAAGCTGGAAGGCATCCTGGGCCTTCAACATGCGGTTCTGCTTCAGCGGGTTCTCGATCACCACCTTGAGCGCGTTCTCGATGCCGATCAGGTTGGGGAGCAGGAACGTGCCGCCCCATCCGGGCACGAGTCCGAGGAACACTTCGGGCAGCGCGATACCTGCGGCGGATGCGTCGATCGTGCGGTAGTCGGCGTTCAGCGGGAGCTCGAGCCCCCCGCCAAGGGCCAGGCCGTTGATGAACACGAAGCTCGGCACACCGAAGGTCGCTTGCTTGCTGAGCACGAAATGGCCGAGCTGGGCGAGCTTCTTGGCGATGTCACGACTCGGAACCTCGGCGACCTTCGAGAGGTCGGCACCTGCGGCGAGGATGAAGGGCTTGCCGGTCGTGGCCACCGCGTGGATCTCGCCCCGGCCGGCGCGCTGCTTCAGGTCGTCGAATGTCTTGCCGAGCTCGAGCAGTCCTACCGGACCGAAGGTGTTGGGGCGTGTGTGATCCCGGCCGTTGTCCAGCGTGACGAGGGCAAGGACCTTTCCGGACGCCAGGCGAACGTCGTGCACATGGTTGTGCGTCACGACCTCGTCGTCGGCGAAGGCCAGCAGGTCGGAGAAGTCGATCTTCGAATAGTCGGTCACGCTCGTGCTCACTTTCCGTACTTCGCGTGGTGGGGGTTCTCCCAGATCACGGAGCCGCCCTGGCCGAGGCCGACGCACATCGCCGTGAGGCCGTATCGCACGTCGGGGTGCTGCTCGAACTGGCGCGCAAGCTGGATCATGAGCCGCACGCCGCTCGCGGCAAGCGGATGCCCGATGGCGATAGCGCCTCCCCAAGGGTTCACTCGCGGATCGCCGTCATCGATGCCGAAGTGGTCGAGGAAGCTCAGCACCTGCACCGCGAACGCCTCGTTCAACTCGAACAAGCCGATGTCGTCGATCGACAGACCGGCGTTCTTCAGAGCGCGCTCGGTGGAGGGGATGGGTCCGATGCCCATCACCTCGGGTTCGACACCCGCGAACCCGAAGGACACCATGCGCATCTTCGGCCTCAGCCCGAATTCCTTCGCGGCACGAGAGGACACGAGCAGTGATGCGGTCGCCCCGTCGGTGAGCGGGGACGAGTTGCCGGCGGTCACACGCCCGTGCGGGCGGAACGGGGTCTTGAGGGTGGCGAGCCCCTCCATGGTCGTCTCGGGTCGCATGCCCTGGTCTTCCGTCGCCAGGCCCCAGCCCTCTTCTGTGCGGTATGCCACCGGCACGAGGTCCGCCTGGATGTCGCCCGTCGCGTATGCCGCTGCCAACTTCTGCTGGCTGCGCATTCCGAACCGATCGGAGCGTTCCTTGGTCAGGCCCGGGAACCTGTCGTGAAGGCGCTCCGCCGTGTTTCCCATGTTGAGCGCCGCCGGATCCACGAGCTTTTCGGCGACGAACCGCGGGTTCGGGTCAACGCCCTGGCCCATCGGGTGGTGTCCCATGTGCTCGACTCCGCCGGCGATCACGACGTCGTATTGGCCGAAGGCGATTCCCGACCCGGTCGTCGTGACGGCCGTCATGGCACCAGCACACATGCGGTCGATGGCGAACCCGGGCACGGTCGTGGGCAGTCCGGCGAGGATGGCCGCCGATCGGCCGAGCGTGAGACCCTGATCGCCCTGCTGGGTGGTGGCTGCGATGGCGACATCGTCGACCCTGTCCTTGGGCAGTCCTGCATTGCGCTCGAGCAGTCCCACAATGGACTTCACCGCAAGGTCATCGGCCCTGGTGTTCCAGTAGATGCCCTTCTCGCCCGCACGTCCGAATGGGGTACGCACCCCGTCTACGAACAGAACGTCAGCTCTTTCGGCCACTTCGCCTCCCATGATCAGGTGTTACGCGTCGATCCTAGAAATGGGCGCTGACCGCGAAGAATCGATTGGGCGAACCTACGAAGCGGATTCCGGCCCCTCGACGGGAGATTGGGCCGCCTCCACAAAGGCTGCGGCGACAACGGAGGCCGTGGCCTCGACCTGCCACGGGCGGGCATCGGCCTCGCGGAGGGCATCCGCTATCGTCTCCTCATCGAACGGCTCGGGCGGAGACCAGGCAAGGCGTCTCAGCGTCTCGGGGGAGAGCAGGTTCTCCACCGGCATGCGCAGTTCCTCCGCCTGCACTGCGAGGGCCGCCCGTGCCGCGCGAAGCCGCTCGCTCGCCTCGGGGTTCCGGTCGGCCCACGCTCTGGGCGGAGGGATGCTCTCTCCCGAGGAGCGCAGAACCGGCAGGTCGTCCGTGGTCCGACCGCGGCTGACGGCATCCCACCAGCGGTCGAGTTCAGTGCGGCTGGCGCGTCCCGTGAACTCCTTGAGCGCCGCCAGGTCCCGCTTGCTCGACGGCACGACGCGCGCCACGGCCGTGATCGAGGCATCCGGAAGCAGTCGCCCCGGTGCCACGTCCCTGCTGCGAGCGAGTTCGTCCCTCGCCGCCCAGAGCTCCCTGGCGACCGCAAGATTGCGCAGCCCGCGGATCGAGTGCACACCCGACAGGCGGCGCCACGGCTCACTCCTCGCGGGCTTCGGCTCACGGGCGAGTTCATATGCGAATTCCTGCGCCGCGATCTCCTGCTTTCCCGCCTCGGCGAGAAGCTTCTGCTCCGCCTCCATGAGGTCGACGAGCAGCTCGACGTCGAGCGCAGCATAGGTGAGCCACGACGCGGGAAGCGGCCGGGTCGACCAGTCGGCGGCTGAGTGCTCCTTGGCCAGATGGATGCCGAGGAGCTCCTCCACGATTGTGGCCAGCCCGACGCGCGGAAAGCCGAGCAGCCGTGCGCCGAGTTCGGTGTCGAAGATCGTCGACGGCTCCAACCCCACCTCGCGTAGGCATGCGAGGTCCTGGCTGGCGGCGTGCAGGATCCATGGCACGTCGCCGACGGCATCCTGAAGCGCCGGCAACTCGCCCCCGAGTGCGGGAGGGTCGAAGAGGAAGACGCCTGCATCGCGCCGGAACATCTGAATGAGGTATGCACGCTGCGAATAGCGGAAGCCCGAAGCACGCTCGGCATCGACACCCACCGGCCCCGTGCCGCCACGTAATGCATCGACCGCGGCCGTGTACTGGGAAAGGGAATCGACTACCTCGTACTCAGTCACGCGGTGCTCTCCGCTGGCTGAGCAGTCGAACACCCTCAGGTAGAGGTGGGATGCCTGCCAGCATGCACAAGAGGTCGCCCCACGCCGCCACGTGCGCGCCCAGGTCTGCGCCGGTGGGCGTCCACGAGGCCCGGAGTTCGATCTGCGCGCCGTCGCCCTGACGTGCCAGTTCCCCGAAGCCCGTCGAGATCACCTTCGTGGCCGTGCCCGACGCGGATGCGTACTCGGCACCGCGCTCATCCAGGGCGTCGACGAGCCATGACCAGGTGACGTCGGCGAGAAAGGGGTCAAGGCCGATGTCGGTCTCGAGGGGAGCCTGGGCGAAGCACACGACGCGGAAGCGACCGCCCCATTCCTCTGGCGCCGACGGATCGTACAGAAGAACGAATCGGCCGGTGCCGAGGTCGGAGTCTCGCCCGTGCCTGGCGGGCGTCACGTCCGCGGCCATGGCGACCGCGTACGGGGCCAGACCCGTTGGCGCCGGAATCTCGTCGACGCTCAGCTCTTGGCGCATGGCGGCTCGCCGAACGGATTCGGCCGCCGCCGCGAACTCCGCAGGGATGCCGGGAGCCGCGGGTGTAGGGGACACGTTGGCAGACTAGAGTTTCGGCTCGGGAGTTCACAGAAGGCACGCCGCGCCGGATGGTGCCTCGGCACGAGGGGAGTTGCGGTGGGCCGCGTCGCCAGGGTAATGATTCCACTCGCGGTGGTCGGCGCGGTCGCCGCCAGTGCGGCCGCGGGCTTCGCCGCGGCGGCCACCACCGTCGCGAGGATGGTCGTGACGCCGCCCAGACGCACGAGGCAAGATGTCGACATCCGATCGGTTGCGGATGACCTGTCGGCCATCACCCTCACGGGCAAAGGCGACGCACTCCACGTTCCAGGGCACTATGGCCTCTGGTTCTCCGAGGACCGGGGATACGCACGCATCGGGGACATCCTCAGCGTCGAAAGCGACGGAGCCGTGACGAGGGCCGTCGAGGGTGTCGTGTGGGGAGACCTTTCGACGGCGAGGCACGGTCGGCTCAGCGGCTGGTACTACACGTCGCCGAGCGACCTCGGCCTGCCGGTTCAGAGTGTTGACGTGCCCGTGGACGGCGGGCGTGCACCCGCCTGGCTCTTCCCCGCAGCCGAGGCGAGCGAGAAGTGGGCCATCCACGTGCACGGCAGGGGAACGAAGCGCCAGGAGGCGCTGAGGGCGATCCCTTCGTTCCACGAGAAGGGCTACACGAGTCTCGTCGCCAGCTATCGCAACGACGGCGACGCACCCGCCAGCTCGGACGGCCGATACGCACTCGGCTCCACGGAATGGCGCGACGTCGATGCCGCCATCGCCTACGCGCTCCGCAACGGTGCCAGGCGCATCGTTCTCGTGGGGTGGTCCATGGGGGGTGCGATCGTGCTCCAGACCGCGGTGCGATCGCCTCGTGCGGATGCCGTGTGCGGCGTCGTGCTCGACTCTCCCGTCATCGATTGGAAGGAGACGCTCGACTTCCAGGCCCGACTGCTGCGACTGCCGCGGCGCGTCACAGAGGGAGCGCTCATGCTGCTCGACTCCGGATGGGCAACGAGCCTGGTCGGGCAGGACGCGCCCATCGGATTCGCGGGTCTCGACTTCACCCTGCGCGCCCACGAACTGAACGCGCCCGTCCTTCTCATGCACAGCGACGACGATGGGTATGTGCCCGCGGGGGCATCCCATCGCCTTGCCGCCCGCCGACCGGACATCGTCACGTTCGTGCCCTTCCGCGAGGCGAAGCACACGAAGCTGTGGAACTTCGACGCCGAGCGTTGGACCTCCGCGATCTGCGGCTGGCTCGACGCGCTGGAACCGTCTTTCTCGGTCCCAGCAGAATCGGTCTGACCCGCTGCAGAGACCGCTGCCGTCGGGATGCACGAGTTCGCCGACGCGATCGGAAGCAAGCGCTTCAGTGTCGCTTGAGCGTCACCTGGTGCTTGGTGCGTCCGAGCAGCGCGGTCATGCCGCGTACCCGCAGCGGGGACACCGCCTCGGTGAGCCCGAGCTCCTGCGGGTAATCGTCTGGAACCGCAAGCACCTCATCGGCGGTCAAGCCGGCCAGGCCCTGGACAAGGATGGAGGCGAATCCTCGCGTGGTGGGCGACTCCCGCGGTGCGGTGGCGTAGAGGTGCACGATGTCGTCGTCATCGACCTCCACGAAGATGAAGACGGGGGACTGGCACTCCACGACACGTTCGAACAGGTCGGGATGCTCCAGGTAGCGCTCAGGCAACTCGGGCAGCTCGTTGGAGAACTCGAGAAGAAGTTGCAGCCGATCGGGGAGCTCGAGAGCGAGGAACTCGTCCTTGATCTCCTGCAGGTTGGCGGGGAGTGTGTCTGTCGTCATCAGGCATCCATTTTCTCACGTGGTCCTTGCCGGCGGTCGCTCAAGACGGCCGCGGCCGCAGGACGAAAGCCCTGCGGCCGCGCAACTCGTCTTCACCCGCTCAGGCAGCAGGTAGCTCTCCGCGCTCAGATCCCTTTACGATCGGCACACGCACCGCGCTGCCCCACTCTGTCCACGATCCGTCGTAGTTGCGAACGTTCCCGAAACCAAGCAGGTGCGTGAGCACGAACCACGTGTGGCTGGAACGCTCGCCGATGCGGCAGTAGGCGATCACGTCGTCGCCGTCCTTCAGCCCGGCCTCGCCCTTGTAGATGGCCTCGAGCTCCTCGCGCGTCTTGAATGTCGCATCCGGTGCCGCCGCGCGAGCCCAGGGAACGGAGGCTGCGGAAGGGATGTGTCCTGGGCGCAAGGCGCTCTCGGTGGGGTAGCCGGGGATCTCGGTGCGCTCGCCGCTGTACTCCTCAGGCGACCGCACATCGATGAGCGGTCCGTGCCCGAGGTGGGTCAGCACGTCCTCCTTGAACGCGCGGACCTTCGAGTCGTCGCGCTCGACCGCCGGATATTCGACCGCCGTGGGCGAGGGAACATCGGTGGTCACCTCGCGGCCCTCCGCAATCCACTTGTCGCGGCCGCCATCGAGCAGGCGAACGTCTTCGTGGCCGAAGAGCGTGAACACCCACAGCGCGTATGCGGCCCACCAGTTGTTCTTGTCGCCGTAGATCACCACGGTCGTGTCGCGCGAGATGCCCTTCTGCCCGAGAAGCCGCGCGAAGCGATCGCCCGAGACGAAGTCCCGAAGCACGGGGTCGTTCAGATCCGTGTGCCAGTCGATCTTGACGGCCGTGGGAATGTGTCCCGTCTCGTAGAGCAGCACGTCTTCGTCGGACTCCACGACGGCAAGACCGTCGTCGCCGAGGTGCTCGGCGAGCCACTCCGTGCTCACCAACTTTTCCGGATGTGCGTACTCGGCGAACTTCGCGGAATCATCGAATCCCACGCTCATGGTTTCCTCCTCGGTTGGGTACTACGCGGCGGTTGGGGCGGAAGACCCTCGGACTATCGCGGCTGCGCCGCTCAAAGGCTCAATCGGCTGGGTGATGCGTGCAATCTCGCGTCACTCTCACCTCAATCGCCTCTAGGCTTGTCGCCTGTCCCTCACGCGAACTTACGCATGGCCTGCTGACCATCGCAGGGGCACTGTAAGACTTCGACACAAAGGAACACATGACAGCGCACGCGCTTCCTGCAGCCGATCGCCTCACCGATGTGACGCCGTCGATCACGGGTCGCGAGATCGCAGCCGAACTCGTTCCGCCGCCTCAGTTCCACACTGCCACGTTCGAGTCGTATCGGCCCGATCGGGATTTCCCTTCGCAAGCGTCTGCCGTGCAGACCCTCCGCTCATTCGCCACGACGTGGGAACCACCGCAGCCCGGCGGCTTCTTCGGGTGGGGACGCAAGAAGCAGCCGGAGCACAAGCCCGGGGTGTACCTCGACGGCGGCTTCGGAGTCGGCAAGACGCACCTGCTCGCTGCGTTGTGGCACGTGGCACCCGGGCCCAAGTACTTCGGCACGTTCATCGAGTACACGGCGCTCGTCGGCGCGCTCGGCTTTCAGCCCACCATCGACCTGTTGCGTGGGTCGAAGCTCATCTGCATCGACGAGTTCGAACTCGACGACCCGGGCGACACCATGATGATGACCCGACTGCTGTCTGCCCTGGTGGACAGCGGCACTCGCATCGCGGCCACGTCCAACACGCCGCCGCAAGCCCTCGGCGAGGGGAGGTTCGCGGCATCAGACTTTCTCCGGGAGATCCAGTCGTTGTCGTCGCACTTCGAGACGCTGCGGATCGACGGCCTCGACTACCGCAGACGCGATGTGTCCGGACTCGCCGCAACCGTGGACGAGCAGACGCTCGAGCGGGTCGTCGAAGCCATGGAGTCCAGGGGTGAACGCGTCACGGCCGACCGGTTCCGCGACGTCGTCGACCACCTGGCCACCGTGCACCCGTCGAAGTACATCAAGCTCATCGCGGGCGTCGACGTGATCGCCCTCGTCGACGTCGAGCAGCTGCACGACCAGATGGAGGCGCTGCGATTCGTCGCGTTCGTCGACCGCGTGTACGACGCGGAGATTCCGATCGTGGCGACTGGTGAGCCGTTGAGCGAGGTCTTCGACGCCGAGATGCTGCAGGGCGGGTACCGCAAGAAATACCTGAGAGCTCTTTCCCGCTTGATCGCGCTGACCTCTGGCGAGTTGCCGCCGCACGACTGAGCCGCGGGGGATGCCCGTGCCCGGCATCCTGCTGAGGAACCGACGGCATCCTCCCCGCCGCTCGAAACACGCTGTTTACACGAGGCGGATCCCTGTAACAGTCGCGAAACACGTGAACCTCCCCGGCGAAATCTGTCGGCAGCAGACTGACGGAACCTCACCTGGATATCCGGCACCCGAGCCCGGCGGTGATGGCGACACCGGCACTCTGAGAGGGAGACCCCTATGTTCTTGCATGCAGCGGCCGCCTACGACGCACAGGGCAGCGTGAACTCGCTGTGGCTGCTCGTCGCTGCGGCACTCGTACTGCTCATGACGCCCGGCGTGGCGTTCTTCTACGGCGGAATGGTCAAGGCGAAGAGCGTCATCAGCATGATGATGATGAGCTTCGGCGCTATCGCCATCGTCGCCGTGCTGTGGGTGTTGTACGGCTACGGACTTTCGTTCGGCAAGCCGTTGATCCCGCATTGGCTCGGCGTGCCCGACTGGGGGCTCTCAAGCCTTCTCGGCAAAGACGGAATGACGCCCGACTTGAACGGTCTCGCGTTCGCCGGTTTCCAGGCCACGTTCGCCATCATCACTGTCGCGCTCATCTCCGGCGCAATCGCAGACCGCGCACGGTTCGGCGCCTGGATGATCTTCGCCGCCGTGTGGGTCACTGTCGTCTACTTCCCGGTCGCGTACTGGGTGTTCAACCTCAGCGACGGATGGTCGGCGTCGCTTCTACACGTCAATGACTTCGCCGGCGGCACGGCGGTTCACATCAACGCAGGAGCAGCAGGTCTCGCACTCGCGCTGGTGCTGGGCAAGCGCGTCGGATTCCAGAAGGGGATGAGCAAGCCGCACAACGTGCCGCTCACCCTTCTCGGCGCCGCGCTGCTCTGGTTCGGCTGGTTCGGCTTCAACGCCGGCTCCGAGGCTGCGGTCGACGGCGTCGCGGCGATCGCATGGATCAACACCTTGGCCGCTCCCGCTGCTGCCACCATCGGCTGGCTCGTCGTCGAGCGGATCAAAGACGGCAAGCCGACGTCGATCGGTGCGGCTTCCGGAGCAGTCGCGGGCCTGGTCGCCATCACACCGGCGTGTAACATCCTCACCCCCGGGTGGGCTATCGTGCTCGGGCTCATCACCGGGGCCGTCTGTGCAGTGGCCATCGATCTCAAGTTCAAGCTCGGGTTCGACGACTCGCTCGACGTGGTGGGAATTCACCTCATCGGCGGCCTCATTGGAACCCTGTACATCGGCATCTTCGGCTTCACGAAGGTCGACGGCAAGTTCACCAGCCTGCTGTATGGCGGCAGCTTCCAGCAACTGGGTGCTCAGGCTGTCGGAGCATTCGGCGTAATGATCTACTCGTTCGTGCTGGCATACGCCATCGGCTGGGTCATCCAGAAGACCATCGGCTTCCGCATCAAGACAGAGGACGAGATCGCCGGCGTCGACACGATTGTTCACGGCGAGGAAGGCTACGCGCTCGAGAACGCCTGACCTCCTATAGCGAAGAAGGGGCGCCGCGAATGCGGCGCCCCTTCTTCGTTAGGTCTTGCTTCGTCTGATCTTGGTGGGCGATACCAGACTCGAACTGATGACCTCTTCCGTGTGAAGGAAGCGCGCTACCAACTGCGCCAATCGCCCGCGGGCATCCGATTGCTCGACTACCGCGGGTACCGATACTAGCCGACGTGAGCGCCCCCACGCACATCGATGAGCGGGCCCGGGCGCGTCCCATTTTGCCGACACGCGCGGGTGCCGACACGGCAGTAGGCCGGTTTGAACATCGGATGGATGATCGGCTACAGTTTCAAGGCACGCAGAAATGCGAAGCAAATGCGGATGTGGCGCAGTTGGTAGCGCATCACCTTGCCAAGGTGAGGGTCGCGAGTTCGAGTCTCGTCATCCGCTCGAGTGTGAGTCGGCAGCAAAGCCGGCGCACGGCATGCAGATGCTGTGCTGTGGAAAACTCAGAATGTGGGAAGCCACACTCGAACCCCACACGGTGGCGTGGCCGAGAGGCGAGGCAGCGGCCTGCAAAGCCGTATACACGGGTTCGAATCCCGTCGCCACCTCCACTCTCGACCTCGGTCGGATAAAGCAACAGCCTTGACAGGCGCGATTGGCGCAGCGGTAGCGCGCTTCCCTGACACGGAAGAGGTCACTGGTTCGATCCCAGTATCGCGCACCACTCGAAAGCCCCCGGTGAACGCCGGGGGCTTTCTGCTTCAGCGGCTGCGGCTGCTCGTCTCCCACGCACCGGTGGCCCATGGCTCACGATGATGGAACTCTCAGCCGCGAAGCCCTGCCTGCGCAGCCCTGGTTGACCCTCATCGCATAGCGTGACCGGGAACAACGAGGGGGACACATGGACGCACTGCTGACGATGCAGATCATCGGCGGCCCCGTTCCGTGGATACTCTGCGCCCTCTCTGCCGTGTGCGCTCTGCTGCTCCTGCTGCGCAAGCCGAGCCCTCGCTGGATGATCGCCTCCGCGGCAGGCATCCTGTCTGGCGCTCTGGTGGCGCTCGTGTTCGTGCTGATCGCGGATGCCACCGCGATGTTCGAGATCCCGCTGCCAATCGAGGTGGCGGCGTGGAGCATCGCAACCTTCGCTGCCGTCGGGCTTGCCATCGCGAGCCTGTGGAAGTCGCGCTGGCGGCGCAAGCTGCTGGCGGCGGTCGGCATAGTCGTCTTCGCCATCACCGGCGTCGTTCAGGTCAACGCGGTGTTCGACCTGAATCCGACCGTGGGCGACCTGCTGGGCGTCGTGGTGCGGCATCCGATCACACTCCCGAAGGCGCATGCCACGGCCGCGCCGACGGACGGGCAGCCCCTTGCGGCGACCTGGGTCGCCCCGGCCAACATGCCCTCGACCGGCCGTGTCGGCACTGTCACCATCCCGGCCACCGTCTCGAAGTTCTCGGCGCGGCCCGCCGGGCTGTATCTGCCTCCTGCTGCCCTGGTCAAGAACCCACCGGCGCTGCCGCTCGTCATCATGATGATGGGATATCCCGGAACACCGAACCCCGCGCCCATCTCCGCCGTGATGAACAAGTTCGCGAGCGAGCACCAAGGTCTCGCCCCGATCGTCGTCGTCGCGGACCAGATAGGCCAGCACGGTGACCCCGCGTGTGCGGACTCCGCGAAGCTCGGTCACGCCGCCACCTACATCAAGACGGACGTGCTCGACTGGGCGAAAGCGCATCTGCATATCATCCGGGATCCGCGCTACGTCGTGATCGCCGGCTATTCCAATGGCGCGACGTGCGCCGTCAAGTTCGCTGCGCAGGACCCGAAAGCCTTCGGAAACGTGCTCTCGGTCTCGCCCGAGCAATACCCGGGCATGCACTACTCCCAGACCGTCATCCAGACGGTCTACGGGGGCGACCGCTCATCCTGGGAAGCGGACAAGCCCGAAACGATCCTCGCGGACCACTCCGGTTCGTACTCCGGCGTGAACGCGGTCATAACGACCGGCGCGCTCGACACCGCATTCGGGCCGGCGACGAGGTCTCTCGCCGGCGCGGCGAGGGCGGCGGGCATGCACGTGTCGTTGCTGACCATCCCGGGCGTCGCACACGTCGGCAAGAACCTCTCTGCGGGGCTGACAGAAGGCTTCGCGCAGCTGGCCCAGGTGCTCGGCCTCGCGACCTCCCACCCGTCGGTGAGCGCTTCCGGCGCGCACTAAGGTGGAACGGCATCCCTTTCACCCCCACCGACTCAGGAGTGGACAGTGCCGGACGGTTTCGAGCTCTTCCCCGAGCGTTCCGTTGTCGCCATGCGCGTCAACGGCGAGTTGAAGGACCTCGCGACCACGATCACGGCCGACGACGATGTCGTGCCGATCACCATCGATTCACCGGACGGGCTGAACATCCTGCGTCATTCAACGGCGCACGTGCTCGCACAGGCCGTGCAGTCGATCAACCCGGAGGCGAAGCTGGGCATCGGCCCGCCGGTGACCGACGGCTTTTACTACGACTTCGACGTGGCGCAGCCGTTCACGCCTGAAGATCTTAAGTCGCTGCAGAAGGCCATGGACCGCATCGTGCGCCAGGGACAGCGCTTCGTGCGACGCGTGGTCACCGACGCGGAGGCACGAGCAGAACTGGCCGACGAACCGTACAAGCTCGAGCTGATCGGGCTCAAGGGCGGGTCCGCGTCGGCGGATGCTCTCGGGCAGGACAACGAGAACGTCGAGGTCGGAGGCGGCGAGCTCACCATCTACGACAACGTCGACCCGAGGACCGGCGAGGTCGTCTGGAAAGACCTCTGCCGCGGCCCGCACCTGCCGAACACGCGTCTGATCGGCAACGGGTTCGCGCTCACGAGGGTCGCGGCCGCCTATTGGCGCGGCAGCGAGAAGAATCCTCAGCTGCAGCGCGTCTACGGCACAGCGTGGCCGACCAAAGACGAGTTGCGCGCCTACCAGGAGCGCATGGCCGAAGCAGCCAGGCGAGACCACAGAAAACTCGGCGCAGAGCTCGACCTGTTCTCGTTCCCCGATGAGATCGGCTCAGGGCTAGCGGTGTTCCACCCCAAGGGCGGCATCGTGCGCTACGAGATCGAGGACTACCTCCGCTCGCAGCTGCTGCGCAACGGGTACGAGCTTGTCAACACGCCGCACATCACCAAGGCGCACCTGTACGAGATCAGCAAGCACCTCGAGTGGTACGCCGAGGGCATGTTCCCGCCCATGCACGTCGACGAAGAGACGGATGCCGACGGCAATGTGGTCAGAGCCGGCCAGGACTATTACCTGAAGCCGATGAACTGCCCCATGCACAACCTGATCTTCAGAGCCAGGGGACGCAGCTACCGGGAACTGCCGCTTCGCCTCGCCGAGTTCGGCACGGTCTACCGCTACGAGAAGAGCGGAACCCTGTCCGGCCTCACCCGGGTTCGCGGCCTGACCCAGGACGATGCGCACGCCTACGTCACCCCTGAGCAGGTCAAGGCGGAGATCGCCACGCAACTCGAGCTCGTGCTTGAGACTCTGCGCGGTTACGGCCTCAGCGACTTCTACCTCGAGCTGTCGACCAAGGACCCGGAGAAGTACGTCGGCGACGACGACGTGTGGGAGGACGCGACCGAAACGCTGCGTCAGGTGGCCCTCGAGTCGGGTCTCGAGCTCGTCGACGACCCGGGCGGGGCGGCGTTCTACGGCCCCAAGATCTCGGTGCAGGCGAGGGACGCCATCGGCCGCACCTGGCAGCTTTCCACGGTTCAGCTCGATTTCTTCGAACCGGAACTCTTCGAGCTGGAGTACACGGCCGCCGACGGCACCCGCAAGCGTCCCGTGATGATCCACCGCGCGCTGCTTGGCTCCATCGAGCGGTTCTTCGCCATCCTGCTCGAGCACTACGCCGGCGCCTTCCCGGTTTGGCTCGCCCCCGTGCAGGTCGTCGGCATCCCTGTCGCCGACGAGTACGCGCCGTACCTCGAAGAGGTCGCACGCCGGCTTCGCAGTCATGACGTGCGGGTCGAGGTGGATCGGTCGGACGACCGCATGCAGAAGAAGATCCGAAACGCCACGACTCAGAAGGTCCCGTTCCAGCTGATCGTGGGGGAGCAGGACCGCACGGCAGGCACCGTGAGCTTCCGCTTCCGCGATGGCTCGCAGCTCAACGGAGTGCCGATAGACGACGCCGTGGAACGCATCCTCGTGTCGATCCGCGAGCACGAGCAGGTCGACACGGCATGGCCCGCCTGAGTCTGGACTCCTACGACCCGGTCGACGGGCCTGAGTCCCAGCGCGTGGAGATCGACGATCCCTCGCACCTCGCCGGGGTGCCCGATGAGTTCCAGCGACTCTGGACGCCGCACCGCATGGTGTACATCGAACAGGGCCAGCAGGCGCCGCACGGCGACGACTGCCCGTTCTGCATAGCGCCGACACTCTCCGACGAGCAGTCGCTCATCGTGCATCGCGGCGCCGACGCCTACGCGCTGCTCAACCTGTTCCCGTACAACAGCGGGCACCTGCTGGTCTGCCCCTACCGTCACGTCTCGCTGTACGACGAAGCGACGGTGAAGGAGACCGACGAGATCGCCTCGATCACGCAGACGGCCATGCGCGTCATCCGTTCCGTCTCACGCAACGACGGATTCAACATCGGCATGAACCAGGGGGAGATCGCGGGTGCTGGCATCGCCTCGCATCTGCATCAGCACGTCGTTCCCAGGTGGCGAGCCGACGCCAACTTCCTGCCCATCATCGCCAAGACCAAAGCGCTGCCTCAGCTGCTCGGCGAGGTACGGCAGGCCATAGCGGATGCGTGGCCCAGGTAGTCCCGTTCCCGCCGAAGTGCGCGTCAGCGCACCTGCTGCACCGCGAACTGCAGGCGTGGGTGGGCGTAGAACTCCTGCGACTCCACGAGCAGTAGCTCGCGGGAACCGAGTTCGTGCGTGCGAGCGAGAAGGTCGTAGACGCTCGACACGGTGCGGGCAAGGGCGTCAGAAGAACTCCCGCTCAAGCGGCGGTGGGCCGTGAAGAGCGCGGCCGTCACGTCGCCCGACCCGTTGGCCTTCATGGGCAGCAGGGGAGTCTGTACGATCCATGCGCCCTCGGAATCGACCGCCAGCATCTCGATGCTGTCCGGCTCACGATCGGGACGCTCGACGCTTGTGACGAGTACGATGTCCGGTCCGGTGGCGCGCAGCGCATCGACCGATGCCAGCGTCGACTCGAGCGTGTCGGGCTGTGTGTCGGTGAGATAGCCGAGCTCGAACTGGTTGGGCGTGACGATGTCGGCCGATGGCACCACGCGATCGCGCAGCAGTACGGGAATCTCGGGTGCGACGAAGCATCCGGATTTCGCATTCCCCATGACCGGGTCGCAGGCATACACGGCGTCGGGGTTCGCGGCCTTGACGCGAGCGACGGCGTCGAGGATGACGTCTCCGATTCCGTCGCTTCCCTGGTAGCCGGAGAGCACGACGTCGATCTCGGAGAAGACTCCGCGTTCCTCGATGCCCGTGATCACCTCGGCAACGTCTACGGGAGGGATGAGCGGACCTCGCCATGCACCGTACCCGGTGTGGTTCGAGAAGTTGACCGTGTATACGGGCAGCACCTCGACTCCGATGCGCTGGAGCGGGAAGACGGCGGCCGAGTTGCCGACGTGACCATACGCGACGGCTGACTGGATGGAGAGAACCTTCACCCGCTCGATCTTGCCACGTCCACAGGGAGGCCCTTCGACAGGACAAGGCCGCCCTCGGGGCCGGCGAGAGGCAGTGACATCGCGAATCGGGTGCCCACCCCCTCTTCGCTTTCGACCGTCATGCTGCCGCCGTGCGCTGTGACGATGGCACGCGTGATGGTCAACCCAAGACCGACGCCCGGCACGGCGTTGCGCGTCGCGCTGGACGCCCGGAAGAACCGGGAGAAGAGGCGGTCGAGCTCTGCAGCGGGAATGCCGATGCCCGTGTCCTGAACCTCGAGTACTGCGTGGTCGGCCTCGATGCTGAGTTCGACGGTCACCGTGCCACCGCGAGGCGTGAACTTGACGGCATTCGAGATCAAGTTGTCGCACGCCTGTCCGATCCTCGACGCGTCGCCCTTGAGCGTCACGCCGTGCTGAAGGCTGCTCTCGAGCCGCACGCCAGCCGTCGACGACACCGGCCTGGCGGATTCCACGGATGCCCTGACCACCTCCTCGAGGTCGACCTCGCGAACCTCGATGGGCACCTTGCCCGACTCGACCTGTGCCGTGAACAGCAGCTCACCCACGAGCCTCAGCAGACGGTGCGCGTTGCGTTCGGCAACCTGCAGATAGTGCAGCTTCTCCTCGGAGAGCGGCTCGTCCTCGTCGTCCCTGATCAATTCCAGGTAACCGAGGATGGACGACAGCGGCGTGCGCAGCTCATGCGAGACCAACCCGACGAATTCATCCTTGAGCCGTGCCGCCTCGTGCGCCTTGGTGGCGTCGGTGGTCACGAAGAGATACCCGACTATCGAGCCGTCCTCCGCGAGGCGCGGGGTCACGGTCACCTCGCCCGGGAACGTGCTGCCGTCGAGACGTACATACGTCCACTCCGCGGTATCGGCGACCCCGTCCTTGGCTCGGGCGACGAGGGCCATGAATCCGCGGTCCGCCGCGTCGCTCGCCATATCCATCGCACCCGCTCTGGCCTCGAGCTCCTCTGCGAGCAGGAAGTCCGTAACCTTCGCTGAGTCCTCCGTTTCGTGTGCGCTGCGCCCGAGCATCCGTTGCGCTCCTGGATTCCAGGCGTCGATCAGACCGTGAACGTCGGTGCCGATGACGGCCTGCTCGGTCACGGCATCCCACACGCCGCGGAACATGCGAATCGCCTCACGGTATGCCGCCTCGCTGGCCTCCAGCTGCGCGGTGTGCTCGGTCGAGAGGTCGAGCATGCGCTGCTGCTCCTCACCCATCTTCTTCACCACCGCCAGCCTCGACCGCAACTGCCTCGCAAGCTCGTTGATGATCGCCGCAGCGCAGGCATAGACCAGGGGAGCGAAGATCGCACGGATCGCCTCCACTCCCGAGTCGGGGACGCCTGCGCCGAGCAGATACGGGAAGAAGAGCGCAAGAGAGGTTCCGGCCGCCGCCAGCAGGATGTGGATACGACCCGGTTCCGCGGCGACCCAGAGCACGGGCAGAACGATGATGGCGCCGAAGATGGAGGATCCGCCGCCGGTCGCGGTCCGGAAGGCTCCGATGGCGACGAAATCGAGCAGGGGCACGGCGATCACCCAGCCGGTCGCGGCCGGTCGTCGTCCGAGCGCCCACGCGAGCCCGGTTGCACCCGCGAACAGCACGCCGCTCACTACGGCGAGCACGTCGTTCGTGAACTCGAGCGGCGGAACCAACAGAACGACGAGCAGTGCGAGCACGAAGAACGCGCCCGTTGGCGCCTGCTTCACGAGCGGTGACGGCTCGTCGGCGACCAGGCTACGCAACCACGTCTTCGGATGGCCCGTCATCGCGAGAACTCCTGCGCCGCGATGGCGCTCACGAGTTCACGAGGACTGAACGGTTTTGTGAGGTACTCGTCGGCTCCGGCGGCAAGCCCGCGTTCCCTCGCCGGCGCCTCGGCCGCAGCGGTGAGCAGCACGAGGCGAATGTCGCGCAAGACGGGGTGCTGACGAGCCTTGCGGCACAGCTCCAGCCCGCTCATTCCCGGCATGGCGGCGTCGAGGATCGCCAGGTCCGGGGTCAAGGACTCCATGGCCTCCCATGCCGAGGTGCCGTCCGCGACGTCGGCGATGACGTCCACTCCGGCCCTGCCTGCCGCGATCCGCACGAGCGTACGGATGTCGTCATCATCGTCGGCGATCACGGCGCGCATCTACGACCACCTCCGGCCGGGCACAGCCTGTTCGAGCGCGGCCAGCAACTGGTCGCGCGTGAAGGGCTTCGGCAGGCTCGGCACTCCGGGCGGGAACCGCCGCTCTTCGAGCACGGACACTATGACGACCGGGCACTCCGGCACCGCGTCGCGCATGGTGCTCACCAGCTCCCAGCCGTCGATCCCCGGCAGGAGCAAGTCGACGATGGCGACATCCGGTTCTCGTCTGCGCAGCTCCTCGATGGCATCCTCGGCCGTCCGCAGCCCAAGCACGTCGCACCCGGCTCGCTCGAGCATCGCCGTCATGAGGGCGAGTTGGTCCTCGTCGTCCTCGACCACCAGCACCTGGGCACGCTCGCTCGTGCCTGTCATGCGAAGAACGCCTGTCGGACGACCACGATCGCCGCGACGATCGCGAACGCGATCAGGGTCTTGTAGATCAGCCGATACTCCGAGCGACGATCCAATTCGGTCTCCGCCGCCGAATCCCGCACGACGCGGTCGACCTCCAGCTCAGCGAGCTGAGCGTGCTCGGCATCCGTCATGACGACACCCTTCCCGTTTTCACCGTCTTGTCCCATCGCGCTTCCGCGTGTCTGAGCTCTTTCACGTACGAGTCGAACGTGATGGCGCACAGAAGCGAGCCGTAACCGACGAGGTAGAGCAGTGCGGGGGCGAGCACTCGTCCCGCCCACGTTCGCTCCACGCTCCTTGCGAGCCACGCACCGAGCATGGATACCGGAATCCATAGGTACACCGCCAGCGTCAGCCAGAACAAGGCTGTATCCGAAAGCGTTGCTCCAAACAGCCGAGGCAGGTCGACTTCGACGAGCCGGGGGAACAACGCTGTGACCATCACCACCATCGAGAGGATGCCCGGAAACGTCAGGAGCTCACGCCAGGCCCGGATGGTGAGCGGGCCGTCGAGTTGCGCGCCGAGTGCGAGCGTGAAGACGAAGGTCAGTGCGGCGGCGATCCACAGCACGCGGAACGCGTCCGTCGCCAGCGGCGACCCGAGAAGGAGCAGCCCGATCAGACCGATCGAAGACAGCACCATCGCAACGGGCAACAGCCAGAGGCTGAACCAGACGATGCCGAAGGCGAGCGATCCGAGAGATGAGCTCTTCCACGGGCGGAACCAGATGCGGGCGTACCTGCCCGTCACCGACACGTTCCCGCGCGCCCACCGCAGACGCTGCTTCCAGAGCGCATCGATCGTGCGTGGCTCCTCCGCCAGCACCACGGCGTGCGGCTCGAAGATGACCGTTCTGCCGCGCAACTGGGTCTCGAAAGTGGTGATCGTGTCTTCGGCAAGAGTCGACGTGTCGACCCGCCCTCCAAGTGCGTCAAGGTTCTCCCGGCTGTGCAGCTGAGCGCCCCCAGCCAGGCAGGCCTGAGCACCCAGAACGTTCTGCGCCCGCCTCGCCGCCGGCTGCGAAAGCACGTACTCGAGTCCGATGAAGCGCGTCAGGTAGTTCTTGTCGCGACTACCCTCCCTGATGTAGGCGGAGACGGCGCCCACGGCCGGATCGGCGAGATGACGGGTCATCTTCCGCAGCGAATCGGGTCGGTAGATGACGTCCGCATCCATGATGAGCAGCGCTTCCATCCAGTCGTCGCGCATGGCCTCATCGATGCCGTGGTTGAGCGTGTGCGCCTTTCCCTGTCCGCCCTGCTCGCGCCGCAGATGGCGAACTGCACCCGGATACTGGCGCTCCTTCTCCTGCACGACGAGGGGCGTCGCATCCGTGCTGGCGTCGTCCACGACGAAGATCCGCAGCCGATCGGCCGGATAGTCGAGCGCCATGAGCCGGTCGACGGATGCCCCGATCACCGCAGCCTCGTTCCACGCGGGTACGACGACGACGACACGTGGCAGGTGCGGCTTCGCCTGCGTGTAGTGATTAGAGAAGGCGTGGAAGGGGATGGCGAGGAACGACACCGCTGCCGCGAGCACAGGGATGATGCCCGTCGCGCAGAAGACGAGGAGAACAACGATGAGCACCGTCTCGAACGTCGCGGACCAGTCTGCGCCCGTCATACTCCGGCCTCTTTCAGGATGCGCACCACGCGCTCGTAACGGCCGACATCTGCTGCCCTATGGCTGTCGCTGGCTGCCACGACTCGCGCACCGGCCTCCACCGCGGCCCGTACGGCACGCGGCCCCGGGCAGCCCCATTTCTCATTGACCTCGACGACCGTACCGGTTCTGGCGGCCTCGCCCGCCCACGCGCGCAGCTGCTCGTCGGTCAGATCGTCTTCCGAGAGGCCGACCTTGGGCAGTATCGAGAAGCAGTGCGCCAACTGGCCGCCATCCACGGAGTTCATGGCACCGACAAGCGCTCCGATCAGCAGGTCCAGTGCGTCGGCGGTACCGAGCCCATCGGCGAGTCGTTGCTTCGTCTCGTCTGGCGTCCAAGCGCCGTCGGTGCCGGGAAAGCGATGATCGGCGATCACGACGGCGTCCAGGCCGCCGGGGCCGACATGTAGCCCTGGCGGCAGGTCCAGCCGACCGGAGGCATCCAGCATCTTGGTCTCCACCGCCCTGGTGACCAAGAGCCCGTCAGGTACCGGCAGGGCGGCCAAGGCGTCGAGATAATCCGGCACCCAGGCCGTGTCGACGCGCACGTGGTCGCAGAAGCGGATGTCTGTCAGTCCGGCCGCGACGGCAGCTGCGACGTTCTCCTCGAGTGAACTGACGGCGTCGTCCGAGAACGTCGAGTGCACGTGGAAGTCGCCGGAGAGCCTCGGATGGTGGTCGTTCACGCGCTCACGACCTCGTCCTGGTGCGCAGCGTACGGGGACTGAAGCACCTCGGCGGGTTCGATGAAGACATCCTCGAGGAAGCGCACGTTCGCCACCTCGCGGAAGGGAACGCTGTCGGGAAGCGGCAGGCCGAGCGCGAGATCGAGCACGAGGGACGGCATGTCGACTCCCGCTGCGATTGTCAGGGGCAACGCGCCAGGGAAACGGGGATTGATCTCCAGCAGGCTCGGCGTGCCGTCGGTCGCGCGGCGCAGCTGGACGTTGGCGACGCCCGTGAGGCCGATGGCCACGGCAGCAGCGGCCGCCGCGCTCTCGAGGTGCTCGTCGCGCACGGTACGACCCGCGATCGAAACGCCAGAGTCGACCCTGGTGCGAGTGCGCGGAACGGCCGCGACCACGTGCCCGCGGGCATCCGCAAGCACATCGACCGAGTATTCGTCTCCAGGCAAGAACTCCTGAACGATGAGGTCGTGATCGGTACCCAGAGCGGCCAGAGCAGCGCGGGAGGTCACGACGCGGACTCCACGGGAGCCGGCGCCCCTGCGCGGCTTCACGATCACGGGGAAGTCCCACTCCGCGTCGACGACCTCGGCGTCGAGAAGGCGAGTGCGCGGGACGGCGAGTGATCCGGCGCAGCGTTGGACCAGCTGCCACTTGTCGAGCGCGACGTCGATCGTGTCGGCCGCGGGCGCGGCGAGCACGGCCGAGAGCTCGGAACGCCGACGCGTCAGGGACGGCAGTTCGGCATCGACGGTCGAGATGAGCACATCGACGCCGTCGGCCCTGCAGAGCGAGTCGACCTCGTCGAAGAACTCGTCGGAGGCGGCGGGCGGCACCAGCCTTCTGCGGTTCTGCGGCACCAGGTAGAGGCCGCTCGCCCACCCATCCATGTCGCTCGCGAAGAGCTGGACGTCGCTCCTGCGCAAGAGCGATCTGATGACCGCGACTCCCGCCGGTCCGCCGGCCCCGGTCACCAGTACTCTCGTCATCGCGATCTCCTCATCCGGTCGTCTTCCGCGGCGGTCGACGTTCTGCGGCCGCCCGGAGTCAGATCAGCGTCGTCCCTGACCATCTCCAACGGCTCGCACGTATCGCTGGCCGAGGAGAACCGTGACCAGTAGCGGGCTGTGGCGGCGACGATCTCCGGCTCCAGATAACGGCGGATGCCGGCCTGAGAGCGGAACTGCGACAGCAGCTCGAGTTTGGCCTCGAGATAGCCGTCGATCGATACGAATCGGGTCGGCCGGAAATCGATGGTGGCGGAAGGGCTCTGGTAGCAGGCGACCATGTCGACGCCACGTGCCGCGACCGTGGTGGCTTGGTGCACGGCGCGGTGGTCCTGGTGCCGGTCATTGGCGCTATGCGTGTACACGATGGAGGGGCCGACTTCGCCGATGACGCGCTCGATGATCCCGATGGTGTCGCCCGTCGCCGTGATCTCGGTGTCGGTGAGATCTTCGAGGAACAACCTTGCGCCGAGCAGTTCGGCGGCGGCCAGCGACTCGTTCTGGCGGTCGTCTGCTGCGCCGCCCCTCGACCCGCGCGACATCGTGAGGATCACGATGTCGTCTCCTGCGGAGCGGTGCGCCGACAGCGTGCCGCCGACCCCGATCTCGACGTCGTCGGGGTGAGCGCCGATGGCGAGCACGCAGGAGGCCTTGCTGGCCGCGACGCGTTCACGGTGGGCCATGGCGAGGCGCGTCACAACGGCGACGAGCTCCGCGGAGGCGATGGGTTTGGTGAGGAACTCGTCCGCTTGCCTACGCAGGGCCGCGACCGCGTAGTCGACGGAGACGTGAGCCGTCATGATCACGACGGGCAGCTCGGGATGTGCGTGCTTGAGTCTGCTTGCCAACTCCAGACCGCTCATACCGGGCATCTCGATGTCGGCGACGACGACATCGGGCGAGAACCGGCCGACCGTCTCCTCGACGGACAGAGGATCTGGGACGTAGAGGACCTCGAGTCCGCCCCGCTTCCTGAGGACTGTCGTCACGAAAAGCGCAACATCAGGGTCGTCGTCGACCACGAGCACCCGGAATCGGTCGTCCTGCATGTCCGCCTGTTCCCCCTCCACGCCCGCATGTCGCCCGGAGGCTGCACGCAGAACCCCGCTCAGTGCGCCGGTCGGAGATGCGCGCCTGGTCCAACAATGGCAAACGCCGACGTGTTACGCCGGGAGCGCGGCTGGCCGTGTCGGCGCGTCGGCGGCCGGACCGAGCCCGCCCGATCGCCTGTTCTAGAATGAACGGGATCTTTTCACGAAGCAGGGAGCACAGTGTCAGGGCATTCCAAGTGGGCGACCACGAAGCACAAGAAGGCGGTCATCGATGCGCGCCGTGCCAAGTCGTTCGCGAAGCTGATCAAGAACATCGAGGTCGCCGCAAAGATCGGCGGTGCCGATCTCTCGGGCAATCCAACCCTGGTCGATGCGGTTCAGAAGGCCAAGAAGACCTCCGTGCCGAACGACAACATCGACCGCGCGATCAAGCGCGGTGCTGGACTCACCGGCGAGACAGTCGAGTACACGACGATCATGTACGAGGGCTACGGTCCGAACGGTGTCGCCCTGCTCATCGAGTGCCTCACGGACAACAAGAACCGGGCGGCGGCAGACGTTCGCACAGCCATGACGCGTAACGGTGGCACCATGGCCGACCCTGGCTCGGTGTCCTACAACTTCCACCGCAAGGGAGTCATCGTCGTACCGGCGGAGTCCACCACCGAAGACGACGTCCTCGCCGCCGTACTCGACGCCGGCGCAGAAGAGGTGAACCAGCAGGGCGACACGTTCGAGGTGCTCACCGAGCCGAGCGACCTTGTCGCAACGCGTACGGCCCTCCAGGACTCAGGCATCGACTACGACTCGGCAGACGTCGAGTTCGTGCCGCAGGTCAAGGTCGAGGTCGAGGCGGAGACCGCACGAAGGGTCTTCCGACTCATCGATGCGCTCGAAGACTCCGACGACGTGCAGAACGTCTACACCAACCTCGACCTCAGCCCTGAGGTGCAGGCCGAACTCGAAGACGACGAGTAGAGCGGGGCCGCGAGGCGGCTTCGGAACGGGGGCGCGGTGCGGGTACTCGGGATAGACCCAGGACTGACGCGCTGCGGCGTGGGTGTCGTCGACGTCGCCGCGGATAGGCGGGCGACTCTCGTGGCCGTGACCGTCATCCGCACGGAGCCCGACGTAGCGCTCGAGCGCAGACTTCTGACCATCGGGGACGGCATCGCAGCGCTCATGGACGAACACCGGCCGGACGCGATCGCGATCGAACGCGTCTTCGCGCAACACAACGTCCGCACCGTGATGGGCGTCGCCCAGATCAGCGGGGTCGCTCTGCACGCCGCCGCCTCGCGCGGGCTGCGGGTCGGGCTGCACACCCCGAGCGAGGTGAAGGCCGCCATAACGGGTTACGGCACTGCCGAGAAGCGCCAGGTGCAGAACATGGTGGCCAGGGTGCTGGGTCTCGAAGAGATCCCGAAGCCCGCGGACGCCGCAGATGCCCTCGCCATCGCGATCTGCCACGCATGGCGCACACCCTTCGCATCGAAGGATGCCGACTCATCCGCCCTCACACCCGCTCAGCAGGCGTGGCGCGCCGCCGAGAAGTCCAGGGGTACGTCGCCCATCGCCCGTATCGCCGCCAACACCGCTCACGGACTCAATCGGCTCGGCCGTTGAGGGCAAGCCCTCAACGTCTCTCGCCTCAATCGCCCCTATCGCGGCCACGCCGCTCACGGACTCAATCGGCTCGGCCGTTGAGGGCAAGCCCTCAACGTCTCTCGCCTCAATCGCCCCTAGGCTTGCGAGGTGATCTCTTCTCTCCGCGGAACCGTGCTGCAGGCATCCGACGGCCTCGCCGTCATCGATGTCGGCGGCGTCGGATACGCGGTGCAGGTCACACCCGATCACGCACGCAGCCTGCGGGTCGGAGAGGAGGCCAGGGTGCACACCGCCATGGTGGTGCGCCAGGAATCGGTCGCCCTGTTCGGATTCCCCGGTCGCGAACACCTCGGGGTCTTTGAGTCGCTGATCGGTGTGTCCGGCGTCGGCCCGAAGTCGGCGCTCGGAGTTCTTGCCGCGCTGTCTCCCGACGAGATCGCCCTCGCCGTCGCATCCGACGACGACGCGGCGTTCCGCAAGGTGAGCGGAATAGGGCCCAAGACCGCGAAACTCATCGTCGTCTCCCTCACCGGCAAGCTCTTCGCGCCCGCCAAGCCAGTGCAGACGGTGGCGCAGATCCCACGCACGGATGTCTCCGACAGCGTCGTCATTGCGCTCGTCGGGCTCGGCTGGGCCGAGAAGACCGCGACGGAGGTCGTTCGGGAACTGGTGGACGAGCATCCGGAATCCGAGCGTGAGACGGTGCAGGCGCTGCTGCGGCTCGCGCTTGGCCGGCTCGGGCCCACAGCGAGGCAGCAGGCATGACCGACGACCTCACCGCCCCGGATGCTCAGTCGGAGGCGGAGCTCGCGTTCGAGGGCGCGTTGCGACCGAAATCCCTCGCCGAGTTCGTCGGGCAGTCCAAGGTGCGCGGACAGTTGCAGTTGCTGCTGACCGCAGCCAGGATGCAGGAACGCACGCCCGACCACATCCTGCTCGCCGGTCCTCCAGGGCTCGGCAAGACCACGCTGGCGATGATCGTGGCGCACGAAAGCGGCCGCACGTTGCGCCTGTCGAGCGGACCGGCCATCCAGCACGCCGGGGATCTCGCGGCTCTGCTGTCGTCGCTGGTGCCAGGTGAAGTGCTATTCATCGACGAGATCCACCGCATGGCCCGCTCGGCCGAGGAGATGCTCTACCTCGCGATGGAGGACTTCCGGATCGACATCATGGTGGGCAAGGGGGCTGGAGCCACCTCCATTCCCCTCGATCTCGCGCCCTTCACGCTCGTGGGCGCCACCACCCGCTCGGGTCTCCTGCCCAACCCGCTGCGCGACCGCTTCGGCTTCACCGCGCACCTGGAGTTCTACGACGAGCCCGAGCTCGAACAGGTACTCGTGCGGGCAGCTGCGCTGCTCGATTTCGAGGTCGACAGGGATGCCATCGCCGAGATCGCAGGACGCTGCCGCGGCACTCCTCGCATCGCGAACAGGCTGCTGCGCCGCGTGCGCGACTATGCGCTCGTGCACGGCGACAGAGCGGATCGCAGAGCCGTGCGTGCCGCGCTCGAGCTCTACGACGTAGACGAGCTCGGGCTCGATCGCATCGACCGCGCCGTGATGCAGACCATCCTCACGAGGTTCGACGGCGGCCCAGTCGGGCTCAACACCCTCGCCGTCTCCGTGGGGGAGGAGGCCGATACCATCGAGTCGGTCGTCGAGCCGTTCCTCGTGCGCATCGGACTCCTCTCACGCACACCGCGCGGACGCGTCGCCACCCCGATGGCGTGGGATCACCTTGGAATACCGAGGAAGAGCACGGCTGCAGCGCAGCAAGCGCTCTTCTCGGATGACTTATAATTCTTGTTCAGCCTGCAGCCCCCATGCACCATGAGGTGGTTGTCGTCACACCCCCTCATTTCGGAAGGTCTTTCCCCTTGGATCAGAACATCCTGACCATCGTCATGGTCGTCATTCTGGCGGTCCTCATCTTCTTCATGTTCCGCAGCAGCCGCCGCCGGCAGAAGCAGCAGGCAGACCTCCAGAAGCAGGTCGTGCCTGGCGCGACCGTCATGACGAACTTCGGCGTCTACGGCACCATCGTCTCCATCGACGAGGAGACCAACAAGGTCGAGCTCGAGACCAGCCCGGGTCACATCCTCACCGTGCACCGTCAGACCATCGGCCGCGTGGAGACGTCGCCCGAGGTTGCGGAGCCCTCGACCACGACGGCTGACGCGTCCGAGACCACGACCGACACCGTCGACGAGAAGCCCCAGTTCGGGGAGCGCATCGAGGATGCCGGTCCGGCTTCGAACACCACCCCCTCGAAGAAGACAGACGAGTAGTCATTCCCTCCGTGGGGTGACCGATGACGGTCGCCCCACGAGCATAGAAAGCTGAGTTCTTCCGTGGCAAAGTCGTCTCCCGCCCAGAGTGCGTCGCGCTCGCTGATCTGGCTCGGCGTCATCGTCGTCGCGCTGGTGCTCGTTCTGGGCGGAGGCGTGCTGTTCTCGAATGCCAGCTGGGTGCCCAAGCTCGGTCTTGATCTCGAGGGCGGAACGGAGATCATCCTCACCCCGCAGTTGCAGGGGAACCAGACGATCAGCAGCGACGAGCTCAACCAGGCCGTGTCGATCATCCGCGAGCGAGTCGACGCCTCTGGCGTGTCAGAGGCACAGGTGAGCACGCAGGGCAGCGACAACATCGTCGTGTCCATCCCGGGACAGCCGGACCAGTCCACCCTCAATCGCATCAAGTCGTCGTCGAAAATGGACCTGCGACCGGTGCTCCTCACCGGCTCGCCGACGAACACCTTCGTCGGTTCGAACGGCAAGACCACGCCATACCCGTCGCCGGCACCGACGCTGCAGTCCACGCCCACCGCGAAACCGTCGAACGGCAGCGACAGCGCCTGGCTCACACCTGCTCTGCAGGCGCAGTACAACGCCTTCGACTGCTCGTCGCTGAAGAACAGCACGACGAACGTCGCCGCAGCAGACAAGCCGCTCATCACGTGCGACGACGGCCTGACGGCCAAATACCTGCTGGGCCCGGTCGAGGTCCAGGGCTCGGACATCTCGAACGCGACAGCGGGCATCGTCACGGACTCGAGTGGAAACTCGACGGGACAGTGGGCCGTCAACCTGGTCTTCAACGGCCAGGGCACCAAGGACTTCGCCAAGGTCAGCGAGCGGCTCTACGGGCTCTACAGCAAGGACTCGAGCGACCCGAAGGCGCGGTTCGCCTTCGTGCTCGACGGCAAGGTGCTCTCGGCTCCGGCGATGCAGGGCGCGATCACGGACGGCAAGCCGCAGATCACGGGTAACTTCGACCAGAAGAGCGCCCAATCGCTCGCCGACTCGCTGAAGTTCGGAGCGCTGCCGGTCAGCTTCAAGGTGCAGAGTTCGGACACCATCTCGGCGACCCTCGGATCCGCCCAGCTGCTGAGCGGACTCATCGCGGGTGCCATCGGTCTGCTCCTCGTGGTGATCTACACCCTGTTCCAGTACCGGCTGCTCGGATTCGTCACCATCACCTCGCTCGTCGTCGCCGCGCTGCTCACCTATCTGGTGATCACCATCCTGTCCTGGCGCATCGACTACCGCCTGTCGCTCGCCGGCGTCGCCGGCCTCATCGTGGCCATCGGCTTCACCGCAGACTCGTTCATCGTGTACTTCGAGCGAATACGCGACGAACTGCGAGACGGGAGGAGTCTCGAATCCGCCGTGGAGGCCGGTTGGAAGCGAGCACGCAGAACCATCTACGCCTCGAAGTCGACGAACCTGCTCGCCGCGATCGTGCTGTACGTGCTCGCGGTCGGAAACGTGCAGGGCTTCGCCTTCACTCTGGGTGTCACGACAGTGCTCGACGTGCTGATCGTGATCATGTTCACGCATCCCACGCTGCAACTGCTGGCGCGCACGCGATTCTTCTCCAGTGGGAACCCGTGGTCCGGGCTCGATCCTCAGGCGCTTGGCGCGGTATACCGAGGCGGCGCGCAGTTCCGCACGGCGGCATCCGTCAGCGAGTCGAAGCGAGCATCGAGCAGCCGTGAGGCGGCCAAGCGCCAGACCATCGCCGAGCGCAAGCAGGCGGAGCTCGTCGCCGCCGGCGGCAGCAAGACCGAGAAGGACGAGAAGGAGTCCTGATGGCCGCCACACGCTTCCAGAGGTTCGGAAACGACCTCTACACCGGTGCACGATCGATCGACTTCGTCGGCAAGCGACGCATCTGGTACATCATCGCTGCGGTGCTCATCATCGCAGCCGTGATCATCCCGATCGCCAAGGGCGGCTTCAACTTCGGCATCGACTTCCGCGGCGGATCGCAGTTCACGGTCTCGGACGTCAAGACGACCGACCAGTCGCTGGCCGAGAAGGCAGTGCACGCCGCCAAGCCCAACGCCGTGGTTCAGGTCAGCGTCACCAACGGCACAGGCGGCCAGGGCGTGCGCGTGCAGACGGATCAGTTGACCACCGACCAGACCAAGACCGTTGCCGCAAACCTCGCGTCGGCATACGGGGTGTCGCAGAGCAACGTGGCGTCCACCTACATCGGCCCGAGCTGGGGTGCCGACGTCTCGAGGCAGGCCATCCAGGGTCTCGTCGTCTTCCTGCTGCTCGCGTTCGTCGCCATGGCGTTGTACTTCCGCACGTGGAAGATGTCCGCCGCAGCGATAGTCTCGCTCTTCCACGACCTGATCATCACCGCGGGCGTGTACGCGCTGGTCGGCTTCGAGATCACCCCGGCGACCATGATCGGATTCCTCACGATCCTTGGCTACTCGCTTTACGACACCGTCGTGGTCTTCGACAAGATCCGCGAGAACACACGCCAAGACAAGGATGCCGTCAAGCACACCTTCGCGGAGTCCGTGAACCTCGCGGTGAACCAGACGCTCGTCCGCTCCATCAACACCGCGGTGGTCGCCGCGCTTCCCGTCGCGGCCATCCTGTTCATCGGAGCCTTCGTGCTGGGCGCCGACACTCTGCGAGACATCTCGCTCGCGCTGTTCATCGGCATCCTGATCGGCACCTACTCGACAATCTTCATCGCCGCCCCGCTCTACGCGGACTTCCGGCGCGGCGAGAAGGAGATCGTCAAGCACGACAGAAAGGTACTTGCGGCCAGGTCGAAGGCGCCGGCTGCCGAGGCGGTCGCCGCCGAGTGACGCACGAGCCAGGGCAGTCGATTCCTGCGGGCGAAGCCGTTCCGCTCGTCGAGTCCGGCGCGCTCTGGCTTCTCGATGTGCGCGAGGCGTACGAGTGGAACACCGGGCACGCTCCGGCCGCACACCACATACCGCTCGGGGAACTCGGGCTCCGGCAGCATGAGCTGCCCGAAGACGTCAGGATCGCTGTGATCTGCCACCTCGGGCAACGATCGCGCATGGTCACCGATGCACTCGTCGGTGCCGAATACGACGCGGTCGATGTTGCGGGCGGCATGGTTGCTTGGCAGGCGTCGGGCGGCATGGTCGTCGTGCCGGACGACTCCGGCCGGGCCGGGTAGCCGCCTGGTGCGCTGTGAGCGGACCGCGCGACGGGGCTGCACCCCAACCGCGATAATGAGATCCGGGAGGGGATGCTGATGGTCGATACCACAACACAGCAGACCGCTTCGCTGCGCCGACTGGTGCCGCGCATCTTCTCCCGTGCCCAGCAGCCCGCCGGCGCCGTCGACACCCTCTTGAAGACCGTGCGGATGCATCATCCCAAGGCCGACCTGGCGCTGATCGAGCGCGCGTACGCGGCAGCCGAACGGGCGCACTCGGGCCAGACGAGGCGCAGCGGCGAGCCCTACATCACCCATCCGGTGGCCGTCGCGCAGATCCTCGCCGATCTCGGGATCGGTTCGAAGGCGATCGCGGCCGCGCTGCTGCACGACACCGTCGAAGACACGGAGTACTCGCTCGACGAGCTCAGGGCGGACTTCGGCGACGAGATCGCCATGCTGGTGGACGGCGTCACCAAGCTCGACAAGGTCAAGTACGGCGAAAGCGCACAGGCCGAAACGGTGCGCAAGATGATCGTCGCGATGTCGAAAGACATCCGCGTGCTCATCATCAAGCTCGCCGACAGGCTGCACAACGCCCGCACCTGGGGCTTCGTCCCGGCCGCGACAGCAACCCGCAAGGCAACGGAGACCCTCGAGATCTACGCGCCGCTCGCGCACCGGCTCGGGATCCAGGCGATCAAATGGGAGCTGGAAGACCTCTCGTTCGCCGTGCTCTACCCGAAGCTCTACGTGGAGATCGAGAACCTGGTCAAGCAGCGCTCTCCGGAGCGCGAGCGCGTCGTGCAGCAGGTGACGGATGCCATCAACGACGACCTGAAGTCGGCCAAAATCCGCGGAAGGGTCGTCGGGCGACCGAAGCAGTACTACTCGATCTACCAGAAGATGGTCGTGCGCGGACGTGAGTTCGACGAGATCTACGACCTGGTGGGCATCCGGGTGATCGTGAACTCGGTGCGCGACTGTTACGCGGTGCTCGGGCAGATCCACGCCAGGTGGACGCCTATGCCCGGCAGGTTCAAGGACTACATCGCCACGCCCAAGTTCAACCTGTACCAGTCGCTCCACACCACCGTGATCGGGCCGGAGGGCCGCGCGGTCGAGATCCAGATCCGCACCGACGAGATGCACCAGCGGGCCGAGTTCGGCGTGGCGGCGCACTGGAAGTACAAGGAACGCGTAGCGGGTGGTAAGTCGGACGATGTCGGCAAGGTCGACACCGACATGGCGTGGCTCGCCCACATCTCGGATTGGCAGGCGGAGACCGCCGACCCCAGCGAGTTCCTCGATTCGCTGCGGTTCGAGATCGGCGCCAAAGAGGTGTACGTCTTCACCCCGAAGGGAAGGGTGATCGGCCTGCCCTCCGGGGCAACGCCCGTCGACTTCGCATATGCGGTGCACACCGAGGTGGGACACCGCACCATGGGAGCGAAGGTCAACGGCCGCCTGGTGCCGCTGGAGTCCCCATTGTCGACAGGCGATGTGGTCGAGGTCTTCACCTCGAAGAACCCGGATTCGGGCCCAAGCCAGGACTGGCTGAATTTCGTCCAGAGCCCGAGGGCGCGTAACAAGATCCGGCAGTGGTTCACGAAAGAACGTCGGGACGAGGCGATCGAGCAGGGCAAGGATGCCATCGCTCGAGCCATGCGCAAGCAGAACCTCCCGCTGCAGCGGCTGATGACGCAGGACTCCCTCGGCGAAGTCGCGGCGCAGATGAAGTACGACGACGTCTCGGCGTTGTATGCGGCGATCGGCGAGGGCCACGTCAGCACGCAGTCCGTGCTGGAGAAGGTCGTCGCATCGCTGCAATCCGAGACCGAGAGCGACGTCACCGAGCTCCCGCCGCCCGCACGCGTACGCGGTCATCGCCTCAGCAACAGCGACTCGGGCGTGCTCGTGCGCGGCGCCCCAGACATCCTGGTCAAGCTCGCCAAGTGCTGCACACCGGTTCCCGGCGATCCGATCGTCGGCTTCATCACGCGCGGTTCGGGCGTGAGCGTGCACCAGGCCACCTGCCATAACGTGCAAGACCTCATGCGCGAGCCGGAGCGCATGATCGACGTGGAGTGGGCGCCGTCGTCGAAGAGCGTGTTCCTGGTGCAGATCCAGGTCGAGGCGCTCGATCGGGCCGGCCTGCTCTCCGACGTCACCCGCGTGCTCTCCGAGCACCACGTGAACATCCTTTCCGCCACCGTGTCGACCTCGAGCGACCGCCTGGCCTTGAGCCGGTTCGTGTTCGAGATGGGGGACACCACCCACCTGGATCGCGTGCTCAACGCCGTGCGCCGCATCGACGCGGTCTACGACGTGTACCGCGTCAGCGCGGGCTGAGGGGTCGGCGCGGGCTGAGACGCCAGCGCGGGCTCAAGCGCCGGCGAGGGCCGAGGATCCACGTCGCCGACCGACGACGACCAGGTTGCGATCCTCTGCAACGCCAGCCCTTTGCCGGGCAGGTTGGCCGCGTCGGCGATACGCCGGGAGCAGGACTCGGCAAGCTGCGGCCACCTGGCAAGGATGCGCCGTGCAGCCTCTGCCGTCCCGCGCTGCTCGCGGAAGGCCAGGTCATGCAGAATGCGTGCGGGCGCCGTGACCCTCAGGCCCGCGATCTCAGCCGTGTCACCCGCCGCGTGCGTGACCTCCCTCAGTGAGAAGCGCGGTGATGGCGGGAACTTCACGCGATCGGAGCGTGCGACGCACATGGTGTGCACGCGGGGCGGAAACGCGAACAGGCCGTGCACCCAGAGCGCGCTGTCGAGTTCCGCGATCATCCGGATGCCGGCGATGCTGCGCAGTGCGGTCGCGCGCAGCCAGATCGTATCGGCCTCGTCGACGGGGGAGAAGCGCTCGTCGATGCTGAACAGTTCCCCATCGAGCCGCGCGGCGTACAGCTCGGCAAGCGCCAGCGCGCCCGGGCCGAGTACGGATGCCATCGCGTGCGTCATGTCCCCATGGTCGCGCGCAAGGTGACGGCATCCGTTCGCATGGACGTGATCGGTGGACAAGACCTCTGAAGGGCGAACGGTGGACAACTCGGTCAGGAACCGGAACCGAGCAGAGCGAAGCGCGTCAGCGGATGGCGGACAGCCACGCCTTTCGGGCGTCCAGGGCTTCCTGTGCCTGTTTGATGGCCTTCGCGTCGCCGGATGCCTTCGCCGCCTCGAGCTCGTCCTCGAGCTTCGCGATGGCATCAGCCAGCTGTGCCGCGAGTCCTTCGGAACGCGCCTTCTTCTCGGGATTGCTGCGTTCCCAGTGCTCGTCATCGAGCCTGCGCACTGCCGTCTCCACCTTGCGCAGGCGCTCCTCGATCAACTTCACCTGGTCACGCGGAACCTTGCCGATCGCGTCCCACCTCGTCTGGATCGAGAGCAGTGCCGAACGCGCCGTGTTGCGGTCCTTCTCCTTCAGCAGAGGCTCGGCCTCCTCGAGAAGGGCCAGCTTCTGCTCGAGATTGTGCTGGTATTCCGCGTTCTCCACGGCGTCGGTCTCTGCCTTCGCCGCGTACAGCACGTCACCGGCGGCCTTGAACCTGGCCCACAGGGCGTCGTCGGTGCGCTTGCCTGCACGTCCCGCGCGCTTCCACTCGTCGAGAAGGGCACGGTACTGCTGCACGCCGTCGGCTCCGAGCGAAGAGAGCGCCTCGGCCTGCTCGATCAGCTCCGTCTTGCGCGTGCGCACGTCTCTGTGCTGCGAGTCCAGCTCCGCGAAGAAGGCCTTGCGGTTGCGCTCGATGGTCGTCCGCGCCGCCCTGAACCGCTTCCACAGCTCATTGGCCTCGTTCTTCGGGATGCGGGGGCCCTCGTGCTGGTGCTTCTGCCAGGCAGAGAACAACTCGTCGAGCCGGGCGCCCGCCTGCTTCCACTGCGTCTTGGCCGGGTCCTCCGCCGCAAGCGCCTCGACCTGCTCGACGATGGCGGTGCGCTCGGCGATGGCCTGCTCCACCGCCGCTTTCGCCTCGGCGACCTGCTGCTCGGTGAGCTCCTCGACCGTTCCGCCGAGCTTCGCGAGCCTGGCGTCGAGAGCAGCTAGATCGCCCACGGCGTTGGCTGACGCCACGGACTGGCGCAACGACGCGACAGCCTTGGCGACATCGGCGGCCGGAGCGCCGCGGCGAACACGCTGTTCGAGCAGGCCGACCTGGCCGGCTAGGTCCGCGTACTTGCGCTCGAAGTAGGCGAGAGCCTCCTCGGGCGTGGCATCCGGATACTCGCCGACGACGCGCTCGCCGTCCGGCGTGCGGACGTAGACGGCACCGGTTTCGTCGACACGACCCCACGGATGCTGATCAGTAGTTGACACGAGCCTCACCTGTTCGAAGACGCCCCGAGAAGGGCCGTCGTTTGCTGACTACAAAGCCTATTGCACCGCCCGCCGCCCGTTCGGCCGACAGCGGCGTCAGGTCACTTGAGGGTGAAGGATTCGATCTTGGGCGTCACCACGGGCTTGCCGTCGTCTGCGCCGCCCTGGACCCCCTTGTCGGCGACCTCGGACACGAGCTTGTCGAGCCCGCTCGTGACCTTGCCGATGACCGTGTAGCCGCCCGCACTGTCGTTCGGAATGGTCGTGTCGCCGTAGACGATGAAGAACTGGCTGCCGTTGCTGTACGCGTTTCCGCTCTGCCTGGCCATGGCGATGGTTCCTGCTGCGTACTTGCCGTCGGAAGGCGCGTTCTCGATCGGACCGAAGCTGTAGCCCGGTCCACCCGTTCCGTCGCCCTTGGGATCGCCGCACTGCAGCACCTTGAACGTCGCCCCTGTGGTGAGACGGTGGCATGCCGTGCCATCGAAGAACTTCTTCTTGGTCAACGAGATCATGGACGAGACGGCCTGGGGCGCCTTCGCACCGTCGAGCGATACGCCGAGGGAGATTCCGTTGATGTCCAGCGCACCCGTCCATGTGCGCCCGCCTGCCAGCGACTTCGACGGCACGTCGCCCTGGTTCTGACCGGTCGCAGCAGGGGTCGGTGTCGCCGTGGCGGACGCTTTGGGCGAGGCGACGGGCTTGCCCGGCCCGCCGGTGAAGTACGTGAGCTGCAGAACGACGGCAAGCGCAAGCACAACGGCCACGACGATTCCCGCGATCACGTTGTCGCGAACACGTCGCTTCTTGCCGTGCTCGTGCACGGCCTGCCGCGCCTGGTAGGCGCGGAGCCGTTCGCGCGCTTCGCGCGCCTCTCGGTCGTTCTGCTTCTTCGCGGACACAGGCATCCTCCACTTCGGCACGTGCATGCGCCGAGTCAGGGTGTTCGGGGGCCGATCTGGGCCCGGGACCGAGGCCGGGCCGATCCCAGCTACGAACTCTATCGCGGCTTCGCCGCTAAGAAGCTCAACCGGTTCGGTCGCGAAAGCGAGCGGAGACGAGCACCCTTAGTGTCGGACCTACCTTCTATCCTGGACGGCATGCCGAGCACACAGCAGGGTCTGCGCGCGGGCGCCACTCCGCTGGCTGTGCGGATGCGTCCTCGCCGGCTCGACGAGATCGCAGGGCAGCGTCATCTCCTGACCCCGGGGTCTCCGCTCGTCACGCTCGCGGCGGACAAAACGGGGGAGCGCGGCTCGGTGTCCGTCATCCTGTGGGGTCCGCCTGGCACGGGCAAGACCACGCTCGCCCAGGTCATCGCGCATTCCTCCGGTCGCCGCTTCGTCGAACTGTCGGCGGTGACGGCGGGCGTCAGAGACGTTCGCGCCGTCATGGAGGAGGCGCAGTCCACCCGCGATCTTTACGGCCTTTCGACTGTGTTGTTCCTCGACGAGATCCATCGCTTCACCAAGGCGCAACAGGATGCCCTGCTGCCGGGTGTCGAGAACGGCTGGGTCATCCTCGTGGCAGCGACGACCGAGAACCCGTCGTTCTCGGTGATCTCGCCGCTGCTTTCGCGGTCGCTCCTGCTGACCCTCGAGCCGCTGTCGGACGACGATCTCGGCACGCTCATCGATCGCGCCGTGCACGACGAGCGCGGATTGAAGGACGCCGTCTCGGTTGCGCCCGAAGCGCGCGCAGCTCTCATCCGACTCGCGTCCGGCGACGCGCGGCGTGCCCTCACCGCGCTCGAGGCGGCCGCCAACTCCGCTTTCGACAACGCGCTGGCGAGCGAGGACGCAGAGCGTGAGGCAGACGGCGCCGAGGCGAAGCCGGTCGTGACCGCCGAGCTCGTGGCATCCGCCGTCGACCGCGCCCTGCTGCGCTACGACCGCAACGGTGACGAGCACTACGACGTGATCAGCGCCTTCATCAAATCGGTGCGCGGCTCGGACGTGGACGCAGCACTGCACTATCTGGCACGCATGATCGAGGCGGGCGAAGACCCGCGGTTCATCGCCAGACGCATCATCGTGCTGGCCTCCGAGGACATCGGCATGGCGGATCCGACGGCGTTGGGCGTTGCCGTGGCCGCTGCGGACGCCGTGCAGTACATAGGGATGCCCGAGGGCCGCATCCCACTCGCCCAGGCCGTCGTGCACTTGGCCACCGCTCCGAAGTCGAATGCGGCGTACATGGCACTCGATGCCGCGATCGCCGATGTTCGGGCCGGCAAGATCGGCCGGGTTCCCAAGCACCTGCGCGACGCGCATTACCCGGGCGCCAAGCGCCTCGGGCACGGCAAGGGGTACGTCTATCCGCACGACGACGACCTGGGCGTCGTGCGTCAGCAGTACCTGCCCGACGCGCTCAAGAAGGCCACGTACTACACGCCCACTGAGCACGGGAACGAGCGAGACATCGCAACGCGGCTGGCGAAGCTGCGGCGGATCACCAGGGGCGAGTAGCCGGCAGGATCGGCCATCGCGCTCTGCTAGGATTGGTGGGCCGAGATCTGGATTCCGTGCGGCTGCGGGCATCCGATCGAGAGGGAAGTGCTCTTTAGCCGAGCATCCCCGGCCAATCCCTCCCATTGCGAAAGCGACAGTGGCGGTGTCATGCCGAATGGCAAGACACCGTGCGTGCCCCCATGGTGCGCGTCGCCGGATCAGTCAATGGCTGCCCACCCGGGTTCAACGGGCAGGGGCAGCACAAGTGAGAAGAACCTACGAAAGGAAAGACGTGGCTTCACGTTCCCGCAGCAAGACCCGCCTCTCGCGGTCCCTCGGCGTCGCACTGACCCCGAAGGCCGCTCGCATCATGGAGAAGCGTCCGTACGCCCCCGGCGAGCACGGCCGCACCAAGCGCAAGGCCGACAGCGACTACGCCGTGCGTCTGCGTGAGAAGCAGCGCCTGCGCGCACAGTACGGCATCCGCGAGAAGCAGCTCCGGATCGCGTTCGCGGAGGCCCGCCGCACGCAGGGTCTGACGGGTGAGAACCTGGTCGAGCTGCTCGAGATGCGTCTCGACGCTCTCGTGCTGCGCTCCGGCTTCGCCCGCACCATGGCACAGGCCCGCCAGTTCGTGGTGCACCGCCACATCCTCGTCGACGGCAGGATCGTCGACCGTCCCTCGTTCCGGGTGAAGCCCGGGCAGCTCGTGCACGTCAAGGCGCGCTCCGAGGGCAGCGAGCCCTTCCAGGTCGCGGCTGCCGGCGCGCACTCCGATGTGCTTGCCAAGACTCCGGTCTACCTCGACGTCGAGCTCGACAAGCTCCAGGCCCGCCTGGTGCGTCGTCCGAAGCGCGCGGAGGTCCCCGTGACCTGTGACGTGCAGCTCGTCGTGGAGTACTACGCAGCGCGCTAGCGCCGCGGAGTACAGCCGCGAAGCGGCCGTGGGCAGAGCCTACGCAGCGCGCTAGCGCCGCGGAGTACAGCCGCGAAGCGGCCGTGGGCAGAGCCTACGCAGCGCGCTAGCGCCGCGGAGTACAGCCGCGAAGCGGCCGTGGGCAGAGCCTACGCAGCTCGATAAAGAGCATCACTCGGTAGGCATACCGATACGCTGGAGGGCGGGTCGTTCAACGGCCCGCCCTTCGACGTATTCCCCTCAAGGAATGGATGGTGCGCCGTGACTGGTGGAGACATCGCCGGGCTGATCGCCGCAGGCGTTTTCGCTGTGCTCGTCGCGCTGCTGGCGGTTCCGCTCGTCAAGCTGGGCAAAGTGTTCGATCAGACGACCGAGTCGATCAAAGAGGTGAGCGACGGGATCACGCCGATCCTGGAGGAGACCACCGAGACACTTCGCGAGACGAACAAGCAGCTCGGCCGAGTGGATGCCATCACCCGCAACGTGCAGGACGTCACGGGAAACGTCTCGGCCCTCGTGGCGTTGTTCGCCGCCACGGTAGGCGGCCCGCTCATCAAGCTCGCGGGTTTCAGTGCCGCCGTTCGGGCGGCCTTCCGCTTCGGCCGGCCACGTAAGCCCTCAGACAGCGAGTGAGCGGAGACGCGGCTCGGCATGCGGCACTAAACTCTCCCCCCATCCACCACGCTCACGACCATTAGGAGATCCGCCATGAAGAGCTTCCTCTGGTTCGTCGCAGGCATCGTCGGCGGCTTCGCTATCGCTCACCAGTTGAACAAGACCGAGCAGGGCAAGCAGTTCTTCGGTGAACTCGACCGCAAGGCACATGACTTCGGCGCGGCCGTCAGCGATGGCTACCACAAGCGCGAAGCCGAGCTGCGTGAAGCGATCGACCGGGCCGAAGACACCATCTCCGACCTGTCCTGACCGACCCGCCGAACGCCATCGCGGCGTCACACGACCCCTGAACGAACGGAACCATGCAGACCGCCCCCATGACGACAGCGGAGATCCGCCGCCGCTTCCTCGACTACTTCGCCGCGCGCGGACACACCATCGTTCCGTCGGCTTCGCTCGTCAGCGACGACCCCACTCTGCTGTTCACGATCGCCGGCATGGTTCCCTTCGTCCCGTACCTCACCGGTCTCGTTCCGCCGCCGTACCCGCGTGCCGCCGATTCCCAGAAGTGCATCCGCACGCTCGACATCGACGAGGTCGGCAAGACCCCTCGGCATGGAACGTTCTTCCAGATGCTCGGCAACTGGTCTTTCGGCGACTACTTCAAGCGTGAGGCCATCCAGTACGCGTGGGAACTGCTCACGAGCCCGGAGGACCAGGGCGGCCTCGGCTTCGACCCGGAAGACCTCTGGGTCACCGTCTACAAAGACGATGACGAGGCGCGCGGCTATTGGAAAGAGGTCGCCGGACTTCCGGACGAGCGCATCCAGGGCCTCGGCATGGACACCAACTACTGGTCGACCGGGGTGCCGGGGCCGGCGGGACCGTGCTCTGAGATCTTCTTCGACCGCGGTCCCGCCTACGGCGTGGACGGGGGTCCTGCCACCGACGACGACAGGTATGTTGAGATCTGGAACCTCGTGTTCATGCAGTACCTGCGTGGCGAGGGCACAGGCAAGGCGGACTTCGAGATCCTCGGTGAGTTGCCGAAGAAGAACATCGACACTGGGATGGGGCTCGAGCGCGTCGCCTTCCTCAAGCAGGGCGTCGAGAACATCTACGAGATCGATCAGATCCGGCCGGTCCTCGACCAGGCTGCGCAGCTCTCCGGCAAGACCTATGGCGCAGACCATGAGGACGACGTGCGGATGCGCGTGGTCGCCGATCACGTACGCAGCGCGCTCATGCTCATGTCCGACGGCGTGACGCCGTCGAACGAAGGGCGGGGCTACATCCTGCGCAGGCTGCTGCGCCGCACCGTGCGCTCCATGCGGCTGCTCGGAGTCGAGGCCGCGACGTTCCCCACGCTGTTCGCGGCGTCGCGGGACGCGATGAAGTCCACGTATCCCGAGGTGGAGAGGGACTACGACCGCATCTCGCACCTGGCGTTCGCCGAGGAGGACACCTTCCTCCGCACGCTTGTGAGCGGAACGACGATCCTCGACACCGCCGTCGAGAACACTCGCGCCTCTGGCAAGAAGCAGCTCGCCGGCGACACGGCGTTCCTGTTGCACGACACCTACGGGTTCCCCATCGACCTCACCCTCGAGATGGCTGAGGAGGCCGGCCTCACGGTCGACCGGTCGGCGTTCGACTCGCTCATGGCCCAGCAGAAGGCGCGCGCGAAAGCCGACGCCAAGGCGAAGAAGCGGGCGCTTGCCGATCTGTCGGTGTACAGCGAGTTGCGCGGCAAGGGCGAGACCGTCTTCACCGGCTACACCGACCTGCAGACCGAGTCACGAGTGCTCGGCATCATCGTCGACGGGGTCTCGGTGCCGCGGGCGTCGCAGGGTCAGATCGCCGAGGTCATCCTGGCCGAGACCGCGCTCTACGCCGAGTCCGGCGGTCAGGACGCCGACCAGGGCGTCATCGTCGGCCCCGGTTACGAACTCGAGGTTCTGGACGTGCAGAAGCCCGTCAAGGGCCTCATCAGCCACACCGTGCAGGTCACGAACGGCGAGGTGGGGCTGGATGCCCCGGCAACGAGTGTCGTGGACGCCGACTATCGTCGCGGCGCGCGTCAGGCGCACTCCGGAACGCACATCATCCACGCGGCTCTGCGTCAGGTGCTCGGCCCCAACGCCCACCAGTCCGGTTCGTACAACAAGGCCGGCTACCTGCGCCTTGACTTCTCCTGGAATCAGGCGTTGTCGCCCGAGACCCGCACCGAGGTCGAGGAGATCGCCAATAACGCGATCCGCGACGACCTCGAGGTGGTCACGCGCGAGCTGCCGCTCGACCAGGCGCGCGAAATGGGCGCCATGGCGCTGTTCGGCGAGAAGTACGGCGACGTGGTGCGCATGGTCGACATCGGCGGCCCCTGGTCTCGTGAGCTCTGCGCGGGCACCCACGTCTCGTCGAGCTCCGAGATCGGCCTCATCAATCTGATCAGCGAGTCATCGGTCGGGTCGACGAACCGCCGTGTCGAGTCCCTGGTGGGCTTGGAGGCATTCAAGGATCTAGCCGCCGAGCGCACGATCGTTTCGCAGTTGAGCGGCATGCTGAAGACCCCGAGGGAACAGTTGCCGCAGCGCATCGACGACCTGGTGTCCAGCCTCAAGGCCGCGGAGAAGAGGATCGCCGCTTTCGAAACACGCGCGGTGCTCGACCGCGTGCCCGGGCTGCTGGAGAGCGCGGAACGCGTCGGCGACGTTCGGGTCCTCGCTCAGAACGCAGGCTCGCTCGGCTCGGCCGACGACGTGAGGATGCTCGCAACGACCCTGCGCGAGCGCCTCGGTTCCGACCCTGCCGTCGTAGCCCTGGCCGCAGTCGTCGGCGAGCGGCCTGTCGTGATCGTGGCAACCAACCAGCGTGCGCGTGAGGCGGGCGTCAAGGCGGGCCCGCTGGCGAAGCGTGCGGCATCCGTGCTCGGCGGCGGAGGAGGCGGCAAGGACGACCTGGCCCAGGGCGGCGGCTCCGACGCATCCGCAATCGACGCCGCACTGGCATCCGTGCGCGCCGCGATCGGATAGCCCGCGTGCGATCGGGGGTCCGCCTCGGCGTCGACGTCGGACGAGTGCGCATCGGCGTGAGCCGCAGCGACCCGGACGGAATGCTCGCGCTGCCTGTCGAGACCGTGCAACGCGCGGAGGACGGCAGCGACATCGCTCGCATCCAGGCACTTGTCACGGAATTCGGAGCCGTCGAGGCTATCGTCGGACTCCCGTTGTCGCTTTCCGGTGCGCATACCGCCTCGACGGACGACGCCGTGGAATTCGCCTCCCGGATTGCGACCACGTGCGGCATCCCCGTGCGGCTCGTGGACGAACGGCTGTCGACTGTGTCGGCGCAGTCGGCCCTCCACGCCTCGGGCCGAACCACTCGGAACTCCCGTTCTGTCGTGGATCAGGCGGCTGCCACGGTAATTTTGCAACACGCGCTCGACGCCGAGCGCTCCAGCGGCAGGCCTCCCGGCGAGCTCGCCACCTGATAAGGACCCCCACGTGACCCAGCCCTTCCCGCCCGGTTCGTCGCGACCGGACTCTTCGCTCGATGGCGAGCGACCCCCACTCACCCGCAGAGAGGCCAGGGAGAGAGAGGCCCGGGAGAGGGCCGAAGGGGAACGAACCAACGGGCAGCAGGCGAACGGACAGCCGCCGAACTCCGAGCCCACGTCTGAGGCGCTCGACGGTGGCGAGGCACCCTCCGTCGAGGAATCGTTCTGGGGTGCGCTGAACTCCGACCGGGAACCCGCTGACGATGCAACCGCTGACCGCGGTGCAGGGGAGAGGGCGGGCGGCCGCCGCCCACCGCACGCGTGGTCCACTCTCCAGGAGGAGACGCCGCGCCGCGAGCCGAGACCGAGGAAAAGGCGCCGCTGGCTGGTCGCCACCATCGTGACCGTGGTCATCCTCGGCCTGCTCGGTGGTGCAGGTGCCTACGTCTGGAACGCGTTCCAGCCGGAGGTGCGCAAGCTGCTGGCCATCAACGAACCCACCGACTACACAGGCTCGGGCACGACTCCCGTCGACATCACGATCCACGAGGGCGACAACGGGTCCGACGTCGCGTCCACGCTCGCGAAGGCCGGCGTGGTGAAGACCTCCGACGCGTTCTACACACTCCTGCTGCAGACGAAGCCCGACCCCGTGTTCCAGCCCGGCGTGTACAAGCTGAAGAAGCAGATGAGCGCGAAGTCTGCGCTGACGGCGCTGCAGGATCCGAAGAACAAGCTGGCGCGCACGCTCACGATCCCCGAGGGTGACACCGAGGCGGACATCCTGCAGGCGCTCGCCAAGACCACGGGCGTTCCGCTGGCCGACCTGCAGGCCGCTGCCGCGAAGCCGGCCGACTACGGCGTGCCCGCCCAGGCGCCGAGCCTTGAGGGATTCCTATTCCCCGCCACCTACACGTTCGACCCAGGCGTCGACGCCAAGACGGTGATCAAGACGCTCGTCGACCGCGCGTTCCAATCGCTCGACCAGGCCGGCGTGCCCGCCGACAAGCGGTACAACACCGTGGTGCTGGCATCCATCGTGCAGAAGGAGGCGGGCAGCGTCGACGACATGGGCAAGGTCGCGAGAGTGTTCCAGAACCGTCTCGACCAGGGAATGGACCTGCAGTCTGACGCCACCGTCGCGTACGGGGCAGGGGTGAAGACCGTGTTCACGACGGACGCCCAGCGCGGAGACGCGTCGAATCCCTACAACACCTACGTTCACCAGGGTCTGCCCGTCGGCCCGATCTCGAACCCTGGCGACGACGCCATCAAGGCAGCCCTCAACCCCACGCCAGGTGGGTGGCTCTACTTCGTGACGGTCGACCTCAAGAACGGCACGACCGTGTTCTCGCAGACGGCTGAGGAACACGACCAGGCCGTTCAGCAGTTGCAGGACTGGTGCAATGCGAGCCCCGAGAACGATGCTTACTGCAAGTGACGGTGAGCGCGAGCTGGCCGTGCTCGGCTCGCCCATTGCGCACTCCAAATCGCCAGTTCTGCACGAGGCCGCGTACTCCGTGCTCGGGTTGCCGTGGCGCTATGGGCGCCAAGAGCTGACGCCGGATGCCCTAGAGGGCTTCGTGCTCAGCAGACCGGATGCCTGGCGCGGTCTGTCTTTGACGATGCCGCTCAAACAATCGGTGCTGCCGCTGGTCTCCACTCTCGACGAGCTCGCGCGGTTGACCGGAGCTGCGAACACGATCCTGTTCGACTCGGACAGCGCGGGCGGGCCTGTGCTGCGCGGGTTCAACACGGACGTGCCTGGCATCGTGCGTGCCCTGTCCGCCGCAGGAACCGGCTCGGCGCGGTCTGTGCTGATCTGGGGCGGCGGTGCCACCGCAGCGTCTGCCGTGGTCGCCGCGGCAGAGCTTGGCGCTCACGACGTGATCGTGCAGGTGCGCGAGCCCTCTCGGGCAGCGCATCTGACCGAACTCGGGCACGCGGTCGGCCTGCGGGTGGGCATCCGCACGTTCGGCGAACCCGTCGTCGACCGGCCCGACCTCGTCATCAGCACGCTGCCCGGAACGGCATTAGCCGCCGGCGCGAGCCGCGGCATTCTGCAGGGGGAGGGGGTCGCGCGGGCCGCTGCCGAAGGCATCCTTCTGCTCGACGTCGCATACGACCCGTGGCCGACCGAGATCGTGAGCGCATGGAGCGCCATGGCCGGGCAGGCAGGCGCACGGTCCAACGTGCTTTCCGGACTCGCGATGCTTGTGCATCAGGCTCTCTTGCAGGTGCGGATCTTCGTCTTCGGCGATCCGGAGCTGGAGCTGCCGCACGAGGAGTCCGTACTCGCCGCCATGCTCACCGCCGTCGGGCTCGACGCATCGGGACGCCCCGTCGCTGCATGCCAGAATTGACGCATGCTTCGTTGGCTCACCGCAGGGGAATCGCACGGCCCTGAACTCGTGGCGATCCTGGAGGGGCTGCCCGCAGGGGTCCCCGTTTCACTGGATGCCGTGCGCGCGGACCTCGCGCGCCGCAAGCTCGGCTACGGCCGCGGGGCGCGAATGAAGTTCGAGCAGGACGAGCTGGCGCTCTCCGGCGGCGTCCGCCACGGGTTCAGCATGGGCAGCCCGATCGCGCTGCGGATCGGAAACACGGAATGGCCCAAGTGGGTCGAAGTGATGAATCCGGAGCCGGTCGATCCCGAGAAGCTCGCCACCGGAAGGGGAGCGCCGCTGACTCGCCCGCGGCCGGGACACGCGGACCTCGTCGGCATGCAGAAATACGGCTTCGATGAGGCACGGCCCGTGCTCGAGCGGGCCAGCGCGCGCGAGACCGCGGCGCGGGTCGCGCTCGGCGCGGTCGCCAAGGCCTTCCTCGCAGAGCTCGGGGTCGAGCTCGTGAGTCACACGCTTGCCATCGGGCCGGTGCGCGTCCCCGATGGGACGGCGCTACCGAGGCCATCGGATGTCGACGCGCTCGACGCCGACCCGCTCCGGTGCTTCGACGCTGCCACCTCCGCGCTCATGGTGGCCGAGGTGGATGCCGCGCACAAAGACGGCGACACGCTCGGCGGCGTGGTCGAGGTGCTCGCGTACGGGGTGCCGGTGGGCCTGGGTTCGCACGTGCACTGGGACCGCCGGATCGACGGGCGGCTTGCGCAAGCGCTCATGAGCATCCAGGCCATCAAGGGCGTCGAGGTCGGCGATGGCTTCGAGACCACCCGCAGGCGCGGCTCCGAGGCGCACGACGAGCTCGTCATCGACGGGGACGCGATCTCGCGAACGAGTGACAAGGCCGGCGGCACGGAGGGCGGCATGACGACCGGTTCACTGCTTCGCGTTCGGGCGGGCATGAAACCCATCGCCACGGTTCCCCACGCGCTGCGCACCGTCGACGTCGCAACAGGCGACGTCGCACCAGCCCACCATCAGCGCTCGGACGTTTGCGCCGTTCCCGCGGCGGGTGTCGTCGCCGAAGCGATGGTCGCGCTTGTGCTCGCCGACGCGGTGCTGGAGAAGTTCGGTGGAGATTCGCTTGCCGAGACGCAGCGCAATCTGCGCGGCTACCTGGATGCCATGCCGTCTGCGCTGCACACCGAGACAGCGCGCGCGTGACGGTCGTGCTCATCGGGCCGCCCGCCGCAGGCAAGAGCAGGGTCGGCAGGCGTCTCGCGCGCCGGCTCGACCTGCCCTTCACCGACACTGACGCGGTCATCGTGCGCGACCACGGACCCATCTCCCAGATCTTCGCGGAACAAGGCGAGCCCGCATTCCGGGCACTGGAGCGGGAAGCCGTCGTGACGGCGCTGGCGACGCACGGCATCGTTTCGGTCGGCGGGGGAGCCGTGCTCGATCCGCGCACCCAGGCGGACCTGAAGCGCGCGCGTGTCGTGCTGCTCACCGTGAGCCCTGAGGCCGTTGCGGCTCGCATCGACGACGGTAAACGACCGCTCGTGCAGGGGATCGAATCGTGGCTGCAGCTGGTGGCGAAACGGATGCCGCTCTACGAGTCGCTCGCCGACTACCGTGCGGACACGTCGCGGCGTCCGATCTCCACGATCGTTGAAGAGATCGCGGAGTGGCTGCAGCAGCAGGAAGAGGAGGATGCATGAGCGAGGAGACGACCGAGCTGCGGGTCTCGGGGGCGAACGCGTACGGCATCCGGGTCGGGCGAGGCATCCGCTTCGATGCGGGCGAGCTGCTCGGCCCAGAGGTGCGGCGTGTGCTCATCGTTCATCAGCCCACGCTGGCGGCGGCGGCCGCCGAGCTCCGAGAAAGCCTGACCGACCGCTACGAGGTGCTGCTGGCCGAGATACCCGACGCCGAGGCGGCCAAACGCATCGAGGTTGCTGCGTTCTGCTGGCAGATCATGGGGCAGGCGGACTTCACCCGGAGCGATGCCGTGATCGGCTTCGGCGGCGGAGCGGCGACCGACCTCGCCGGGTTCGTTGCGGCCACGTGGTTGCGCGGAGTGAAGCTGGTGCAGATCCCCACAACCGTGCTCGGCATGGTGGATGCCGCCATCGGCGGCAAGACCGGAATCAACACCGCTGAGGGCAAGAACCTGGTCGGAGCCTTCTATGCACCGGCCGGAGTGCTCTGCGACCTCGACACGCTCGACGCGCTGCCGCGCAACGACCTGCTCGCGGGCTACGCGGAGGTGGTCAAGGCGGGCTTCATCTGGGCGCCCGAGATCCTCGACAACATCGAGTCGGACCAGGAGGCCGCCACCGACACGCACAGCCCGGTGTTCCGGCGCAACATGGAACTCGCCATCGACATGAAGGCGAAGGTGGTGAGCGAGGACTTCCGTGAGGCCGGGCTTCGGGAGATCCTCAACTACGGCCATACGCTCGGGCACGCGATCGAGCACACCGAGCGCTACCAGTGGCGCCACGGCGCGGCGGTCTCGGTTGGCATGGTGTTCGCGGCCGAGCTGGCCAGGCTGAGCGGGCGTCTGCGCGACGACGTCGCAGACAGGCACAGAAGCATCCTGACGTCGCTCACGCTGCCCGTCAGCTACCCGGCCGGCAGGTGGCAGACCCTTCTCGCTGCGATGCAGCGCGACAAGAAGACGAGGGGAAACACGTTGCGGTTCATCGTGCTCGACGACATCGCGCGTCCCACTGTGATGCCTGCGCCCGACCCCAGCCTCTTGTTCGCCGCCTATCAGGAGGTCGCATCGTGACCGAGCCGCCGCCATCTCGCCGGCTTCTCCTCGTCAACGGACCGAACCTCAACCTGCTCGGCGTGCGGGAACCGGAGATCTACGGACACGAGACGCTCGCAGACGTGGAAGCCCTCACCGCGAAGACCGCGGCAGTGTGGGGGTTCGAGGTTCGCGCTCTGCAGTCGAACCACGAAGGCGTGCTCATCGACGCCATCCACGAGGCAAGGCTCGACTGCGCGGGCATCGTCATCAACCCCGGCGGCCTCACACACACGTCCGTCGTGTTGCGGGATGCCCTCTCCGGCGTCGCGCTGCCGGTCGCGGAGGTGCACATCTCGGATGTGACGAAACGCGAGGACTTCAGGCACTTCTCCTACGTGCGCGACGTCGCCGTCGTGCACGTGATCGGGGAAGGCGTCGCGGGGTACGCGACGGCCGTATCGAAGCTGATCGAGGTCATCGCCGGTCGAACAGACGGCTGACGTTCTGCGAGTTCACCGCCCGCTCCCGGTAGAATGTCTCGATGGTCCGCGCGGGCGCGTGGTGACCACTCGACTTCCCCATCGTTACTTAAGGATCTTCACGCATGGCATCCGACACCGCCGACATTCGCAATGGCGCCGTCCTCAACATCGACGGCCAGCTCTGGACAGTGATCGAGTTCCAGCACGTCAAGCCGGGCAAGGGCGGCGCGTTCGTGCGCACCAAGCTCAAGAACGTCGTCAGCGGCAAGGTCGTCGACCGCACGTACAACGCGGGCACCAAGCTCGAGTTCGAGAACGTCGACCGTCGCGAGTACCAGTACCTGTACAGCGACGGCGACGGGTTCGTGTTCATGGACACGAGCGACTACGACCAGTTCACCGTGCCTGGAACGATCGTGGGCGATGCTGCGAACTTCATGCTCGAGAACCAGAACGTCACCATCGCCATGAACAACGGCAACCCGCTCTACGTGGAGTTGCCGGCATCCGTCGTGCTGGAGATCACCTACACCGAGCCGGGACTGCAGGGCGACCGCTCCACCGGAGGAACGAAGCCCGCAACGGTCGAGACGGGCTACCAGATCCAGGTGCCGCTGTTCCTCGAGACCGGTACGAAGGTCAAGGTCGACACCCGCACGGGCGAGTACCTCGGCCGCGTCAACTAGTGAGCGCCAGAAGCAAGGCACGCAAGCGCGCCATCGACATCCTCTACAGCGCCGACCTGCGGGGCATCCCGTTCGCGCGGGCTCTCGCGGACGAGGCGCAGCGCGCGGCGAACGAGCCTGCACGTGAGGCGTCCTGGCTCTACGCTCGCGAGATCGTCGACGGTGTCATCGACAACGGCGACGAGATCGATGAGCTCATCCAGACGTACGCGCAGGGTTGGACCCTGGAACGGATGCCCGCGGTGGACCGTGCGATCCTGCGGATGGGCGTGTGGGAGCTGCTCTTCAACCCCGCGATCCCCGACGGTGTCGCGATCTCGGAGGCCGTCGAGCAGGCCACGATCCTGTCGACGGATGATTCGGCGAAGTTCGTGAACGGCCTGCTCGCGAAGATCGGCTCCGCTGTCGCGCACTGACGAGACGGTCACCCCACCCTCGACTCCTGGAAGCCTTCAGTCATGAGACGCCCCCTCACGCGCACCATCGTCACCGCCCTTCTCACCGCAGCCGTCGCGGTGGTCCTCGCCGCCTGCACGGCCGCGCCGACCACCACCACGGGCGGTGGCCACGGTTCGGCGGCGATTCCGAAGGGCGTGACGGGCGCCGCGGACTTCGACAAGGGCGCGCTCGTCGTCGGCGACGGCAAGACGACGGTCGACACCTACATCGACCCGATGTGCCCGTACTGCGGACAGTTCGAGCGTGCCAACGGCCGTGCGCTTGCCGGCAAGGTGAACGACGGCACCATCACCCTGCGGGTGCATCCGCTCAACTTCCTCGACCCCAACTCGCAGGGCACGAACTACTCGTCGCGCGCCGGGAGTGCGCTTACGTGCGTGGCGGCATCCGATCCGAAGGCCACGCTGACCTACCTCTCGGCGCTCTATGCGAACCAGCCGGGGGAGCAGTCGTCCGGCCTCACCGACGCCAAGCTCGTCTCGCTCGCGCACGGTGTCGGTGCGACATCCGTCGACTCGTGCATCAAGTCGCATAAGTATGCCGGCTGGCTGACCAGGAACACGGAGAATGCGCTGAACGGGCCGATTCCCGGAGCCGACATCAAGTCGATCAAGGGCACTCCGACGGTTCTCGTGAATGGGCACTCCTACTCGGGCGACATCACCGACACGAAGGCTCTGCTTGCCTTCATCGCCTCGGGTGGCAAGTAGTAGCGGGCACCCGGAAGCGCTGCTCGGTCCTGCCATCCGATAGCACGCTCTCCTCGAATGGGACGGGGATGACCGCCCGCCAGAACGCAGCGGCGCCCTCGTTCTCCCTCATCTGCGACACCCGCCATTCGCCGGGGTGAAGCGCGAACAAGCGTTCTACCGCACAGCGGCCAACGCCCTCCCGCCTCCGCGCCGGGTCGATGAAGAATTCCGCCATCTCGATGGGACGGGTCAGACGCACGAGCGCGAATCCGGCGGACCGCATCGACGTCGATGAGGTAGGGGCGGCGGTCTTCGTCGCTCCAATAGGCATCCAGCCACGGATATGGATAGCGCCCGTCCGCGTCGGGAACTCGGCCATCGACCGCGGAGAAGCCGCGCAGATAGGACTGCATCATGCGATCGAGCAGGTCTCGGTCGCCGGAATCCGCCAGTCTCACTGCAGCATGCATTCGGCCAGCGTAAAGCTCGTGCAGCGAAGAGCGCGTGCAGCGTAGGCCGCTGTTAGAAGGGTGGTGGGTCGGTGTCGTGGCCGGTGGGTGTTCGCACTCGGATGCCGCCGTCGGGTTTGGGGTCGATGCGGATCCGGGTGACGGTTTTGAGTCGGTGCAGTCGTGGTTTCAGTGGGACCAGGTTGGTCACCTCGGTGGTGCCACCGTGTTGCCATTCGACGACATGGTCGATCTCACCCCCGCTGGTGACCCCGGTAGCCAGGTAGGGTGCGGCGTCGTCGTCGAGCCCGTACCTGATCGTCAGCCACCGTTTCTGGTCAGGGGTTGGCCGGTACCGTCTGGCATCCAGGTTCAACCCGGCCGGGGAGCCCGGATCAGCGACCACTTTGCGGAACGCGGGAGCATCCCGTAACACGCGACCCGCGGTCTGGGCTGGGATCGGCCCGTAGCCGAGGAGTTCCGCGAACCGGCCGTCAGCATCCATCAACACCACCGGCTGCACACCGTTACCGGCAGACCCGCCCGTGCCGCTCCGGCCGCTGACACCAGCGCTGCTGCCCGTGCCGCCCGTGCTACCGGCACCTGCGCCGCCGTTGGCGGTGAGGAAGTGCAGGGCGAGGTCGGCCCGCAACTGATCAAGGGTGCGCGACTCACCCTCCCTCGCGTGGAGGCGGCGTGCTGCGGCGGTGAGTGCGGCTTCGGCTTGCGCGATCTGCACGATCGGCCCGTACAGGTGCAGCCAGGCCATGGCATCCTCGGCCGGCTCCACCACCACCCGGCGGCACCGCACCGCTTCCTGATGCCGTTCCTGCACCGTGTCAGCACACAACCGTTCCCGCAACAACCGGCAGCGACGGGCGAACTCACCTGCCCTTACCCGTTCCGCGATCCCGGTCAGCTTCGCGTCAAACGCCTCAAACGCCGCCCGATCCGGAAGCCCGACCGAGGCTTCCACCGCAGCCCTGGCATGCTGCGGCGAGATGAGACCAGCCATGAACAGCCCGCACAGACCGGGCAAAGAGGCCGACAACACCTCGCCCTGGAACGCCATCGAACGCACCACGTTCTCACTCACCTGCAACCGTTGCGCCAGATCGAACGCGACCGACCGTTGCGCGAAATCCACCTCATCCACCCGCGGATCCCGATCCCTCATGCCGACCGGCACATAAATGCGCGGATTCTGCCGGGCAATCTGAAACGCGTCCCGGATCGCGAACACCTGCCTGGCCGCCTGCTGATACACCACCGTCTGCGACCCCACCGCATCACCCAACACGAACCCCAACACCACCTCCGCAGACACAAGCGCAGCAGAACACGCCATCTCCGCGGCCGAAGACGGCAACTCCGGATCCTCCCACCACGGCACCTCCTCAACCTCCGCGGAAACAATCACATCGGGTTCGTACATACCTTCGAACCTACGCCCCACCACCGACACACCGGCGCCCCCATGCACAACCGGGCCGCGAAGAAACGCAGCAGCGGAAGAACCGAGCGCAAGAAGAGGGACAGCGACGGAAAGAATGGAAACGAGGCGGCCAGAACTGCCGACTGCGGAAACCGAAGCGGTAGAGAAGGCTGGTTACGGAAATGGGCGCGGAGAACCGAGCGGAGAGAAGCCGCCACCCTGCACACGAGCACATCCGCGTGCCTGATAGGCTTGTGCGAGTTTGGCAACCTTTAAGGGCCGTCCTGTGAGGCGGGGAAGGGGGTCGGCATGACGGCACGCACCGTGCTGCACCAGGCTGACATCGCCCGGGCGTTGACTCGGATCTCTCACGAGATCCTGGAGTCCAACCGGGGATCCGCCGATCTCGTGCTCCTGGGCATCCCCACACGCGGAGTCGCGCTCGCGCACCGCATCGGAGCCGCGATCGCACGCATCGAAGACGGCGCAACACCGCCGGTGGGATCGCTCGACGTGACGATGTACCGCGACGATCTCGCGAAGCATCCCACTCGGGCGCCTTCGCCCACGAGCGTTCCCGTGTCGATCGACGGGAAGACCGTGGTGCTCGTCGACGACGTGCTGTTCTCCGGACGCACCATCCGCGCCGCACTCGACGCTCTGAGTGACCTGGGGAGGGCGAGGGCTGTGCGCCTCGCCGTGCTCGTGGATCGAGGGCACCGCGAGTTCCCGATCCGCGCCGACTTCGTCGGCAAGAACCTGCCGAGCTCGACGCGGGAACGCATCAATGTGCGCGTGACCGAGGTCGACGACGAGGATGCCGTCACGATCGACGGAGGCGAGAACTGATGCGCCACCTGCTCTCCACTCGTGACCTGGACCGCGCCACCGCGGTCGGCATTCTCGATGTGGCCGAAGACATGGCGGATGTCGCCACTCGCGAGGTGAAGAAGCTCCCGACCCTGCGCGGCAAGACCGTGGTCAATCTGTTCTTCGAAGACTCGACACGCACCCGCATCTCGTTCGAAGCAGCGGCCAAGCGCCTCTCGGCCGACGTCATCAACTTCAGCGCCAAGGGGTCGAGTGTATCGAAGGGCGAGAGCCTCAAGGACACGGCACAGACGCTCGCCGCAATGGGCGCCGACGCCGTTGTCGTGCGCCACTCGGCATCGGGTGCCCCGCACACGCTAGCCTCCAGCGGCTGGATCGACGCAGGCATCCTGAACGCCGGCGACGGCACGCACGAACACCCGACGCAGGCGCTGCTCGACGCGTTCACCATGCGGAAACGCCTGCACGGCGACGCGAGTCGCGGCAGGGATCTCTCCGGTCTGCGCGTCGTGATCGTGGGCGACATCCTGCATTCTCGGGTCGCCCGGTCGAACGTCTGGCTTCTCGACACGCTCGGTGCCAACGTCACGCTCATCGCACCACCGACCCTGCTGCCTGTGGACACCACGTCATGGCCGGCTGCCATCGGCTACGACCTCGACACCGCCATCGCAGATGACCCGGACGTGGTCATGATGCTGCGTATCCAGGCCGAACGCATGAACGCCGCCTTCTTCCCGAACGCGCGAGAGTACTCCCGCACCTGGGGGCTCGACGCTGAGCGTTCGAGCAGGTTGCGTCCGGATACGATGGTCATGCATCCGGGCCCGATGATCCGAGGTCTGGAGATCTCCGCCGCAGCCGCCGATTCGCCGCGCTCGCTGGTGCGCGACCAGGTCGCCAGCGGCGTTTCCGTGCGCATGGCTGCGCTCTATCTGCTGCTGTCAGGCGATCGGGAGGTCGGTTAGGTGTCAAGCGAACGTTTCTTCATCGAGGGCGCGACACTCGTCGACGGCTCGGCAACCGACATCCTCGTCGCCGACGGCCGACTTACGGTCGGCGATGACGCGCGAGACGGAGCCAAGGATGCCACGCACATCGACGCCTCTGGACTCATCGCCCTGCCCGGCCTGGTCGACCTGCACACCCACCTGCGCGAGCCCGGCTACGAGCAGAGCGAGACCGTGCTCACCGGCACGCGCGCGGCCGCGGCCGGCGGCTACACCACCGTCTTCGCCATGGCCAACACGTCACCGGTGGCCGATACAGCCGGTGTCGTGGAACAGGAACTGACTCTCGGCCAGATCGCGGGCTACGCGACCGTGCAGCCCATCGGTGCGGTGACCGTGGGTCTCGCGGGGGAGCGGCTCGCCGAGCTGGGCGCCATGGCATCCTCGCGCGCACGGGTCCGGGTATTCTCCGACGACGGACTGTGCGTCGCCGACCCACTGCTCATGCGCAGGGCACTCGAGTACGTCAAGGCCTTCGACGGCGTCATCGCACAGCACGCCCAGGAGCCGCGGCTCACGGTCGGAGCGCAGATGAACGAGGGTGCGCTCTCTGGAACGCTCGGGCTTGCGGGCTGGCCGGCCGTCGCGGAGGAGTCGATCATCGCCCGAGACGTACTGCTGGCAGAACACGTCGGCAGCCGCCTGCACGTGTGCCACGTCTCGACCGCGGGGTCCGTCGACATCATCAGGTGGGCAAAGGCGCGCGGCATCGACGTGACGGCGGAGGTGACCCCGCACCATCTGCTCCTGACCGAGGAGCTCGTCTCCGGCTACGACGCGCGGTTCAAGGTCAACCCGCCTCTGCGACGCGAGGAGGATGTGCTCGCGCTCCGCGCCGCGCTGGCGGACGGCACCATCGACATCGTCGCCACCGATCACGCGCCGCATCCGATCGAAGCCAAGGACTGCGAGTGGGACGCGGCAGCCAATGGCATGGTCGGCCTCGAATCGGCTCTGAGCGTCGTGCACCAGGCCGTCGTCGCCACTGGTCTCCTTGACTGGGCGGACGTCGCGCGCGTGATGAGCGAGGCGCCCGCGAGGATCGGACGCGTACCGCGCGGTGCGGGGGTACGAACGGGGTCGCGCGCCGACCTGGCGCTCTACGACGCGAACACGAAAGGCGTGTTCGACGCGGACCGCCTCGCGGGCAAGGGTGTGAATTCGCCCTACCTGGGGCGCCAACTGCCAGGGCGTGTTGCATGGACGTTCCACAGCGGAACCGCGACGCTCCGCGACGGTGCGCTGATCGCTGTCGACGAGGCCGCGACGTTGGCCGCCGAGGCGGTAAGAGAGCAGGTGCTCAATGGATAAGTTCTGGCCCACCGTGCTCATCATCGTCATCCTCGCCCTCGTCTTCGTCGGCATGTGGTGGGGCTGGAGACGACGTGCGAGACGGGACTCAGGGCTGGTCGTGCCGTCGGTGCTCCGGGCACCCGGTGAGACGATCCTGACGACGCAGGCCGTGCATGTCGCCACGACGCACCACGAGCGACCGCTCGATCGCGTTGTGGTGCCCGGGCTGGCGTTCCGGGCCAACGCCACTGTCACCGTGTCGACCGGGGGAGTGACTCTCACTGCTCCGGGCGAAACCAGCGTTGCGATCTCGGCATGCGCCATCCTCGGAGCGGGCACCGCGACCTGGACCATCGATCGCTCGGTGGAGCGCGACGGACTGGTGCTCGTCGCCTGGCACACCGAGGCAGCCGCAGGCGGCACGGATCCCGCTGCCGCCGCACTCGACACCTACCTGCGCCTTGCCGACGCCGCAGAGCAAGGCAGGCTCGTTGCGGCCATCCGCTCGATGACGCAAGCACCCAACGACACAACCGGCGCCGACGACGTCGCCACCGATACGACCACCGGAAGCGAGGCCTGAGATGTCAGACGACGAATTCGCCCAGGAGCAGACCCCAGACCAGCAGGAGAACGACCAGCAGGAGCACGGCCAGCAGGAGAACGGCGAGCAGGAGAACGGCGACCAGGGCACCGGGCAGGAGCCCCAGGACCAGGCTGCCGCTACCACTCCCGTCGAAGCCCCGAGCGCCCCGCGGGTCGAGGTCGCAACTCCATCGGCCGGTGCCATCGCCTCGCGCCGCGAGCCCGCCGTTCTGGTGCTGGAAGACGGCACACGGTACGAGGGCCGCGGCTACGGCGCGCTCGGCCACACGCTCGGTGAGGCCGTCTTCGCCACGGGCATGACGGGGTACCAGGAGACGCTGACCGACCCCTCGTACGCCGGCCAGATCGTGCTCATGACGGCGCCGCACATCGGCAACACGGGCATGAACGACACCGACATGGAATCGAAGCGAATCTGGGTGGCAGGCTTCGCCGTGCGCGAGCCAGCCCGGATCGTCTCCAACTTCCGTTCGCAGCGCAGCCTCGACGACGACCTGGCCGATAACGGCGTCGTCGGGATCAGCGGCATCGACACGCGAGCCGTGACACGTCATCTGCGCTCGGCCGGCGCGATGCGCGCAGGCATCTTCTCCGGGCAGGATGCCTCGCTCAGCCACTCCGAGCAGCTGGATGCCGTGCGCGGCAGCGCGGACATGCGCGGGCTGAACCTGTCCTCGGTCGTGTCCACGCCCGAGCAGTATACGATTCCGGCGAACGGGGAGCGGGTCGGCTCGGTCGCGGTTCTCGACCTCGGTGTGAAGACGAGCACGCTGAACTACCTGGCGGAACGGGGCTTCGACGTGATCGTCGTTCCGGAGACGGCGACCGCAGACGACATCATGGCCCTCAAGCCCAGCGCGCTGTTCTACTCGAACGGGCCGGGCGACCCCGCCGCGTCAGATCAGCACGTCGAGCTGCTTCGCACCGTGCTGCGCAACGAGGTGCCGTACTTCGGCATCTGCTTCGGAAACCAGCTGCTCGGCCGTGCGCTCGGGTACGGGACCTACAAGTTGCCCTTCGGGCACCGGGGCATCAACCAGCCCGTGCTCGACCGGTCGACCGGAAGGGTGGAGATCACGGCGCACAACCATGGGTTCGCCGTCGACGCGCCGATCGACTCGGTGAGCGAGTCCGCTGCAGGCTTCGGGCGCGTCGAGGTGAGCCACTACGACCTCAACGACAACGTCGTGGAGGGCCTGAACTGCCTGGACATCCCCGCGTTCAGCGTGCAGTACCACCCAGAGTCGGCTGCCGGACCGCACGACGCGAACTACCTGTTCGACAGGTTCGCCGAGCTCGTGCGGGAGCACGAGCGACGCACGTCGGGTGGCGGTGAAGCCGCGAATTCAGACCCGGGGCCAGACAGCGAGAACGACGAGAGCGGAGAAGCCTGAGTCATGCCGAAAAGAGAAGACATCTCCAGCGTTCTCGTGATCGGGTCCGGTCCGATCGTGATCGGCCAGGCGTGCGAGTTCGACTACTCGGGCACGCAGGCGTGTCGAGTGCTGCGCGAGGACGGCGTGCGGGTCATCCTCGTCAACTCCAACCCGGCGACGATCATGACCGACCCCGACTTCGCCGATGCCACCTACATCGAACCGATCACGCCAGAGGTCATCGAGACCATCATCGCGAAAGAGCGGCCGGATGCCATCCTGCCCACGCTCGGCGGCCAGACCGCGCTGAACGCCGCGATGGCGCTGTTCAAGGCGGGCACGCTCGACAAGTACGGCGTCGAGCTCATCGGCGCGAACGTGGAGGCGATCGAGAAGGGCGAGAACCGCCAGGTCTTCAAGGAACTCGTCATCGAGTGCGGAGCGGATGTCGCGGCATCCCGCATCTGCCACACCATGGACGAGGTGCTGGCGGGCGCGGCCGAGCTCGGCTACCCGCTCGTCGTGCGCCCCAGCTTCACCATGGGCGGCCTCGGCTCCGGATTCGCCTACGACGAGAACGACCTGCGTCGCATCGCCGGTGCCGGCCTGCACGATTCGCCGACGCACGAAGTGCTGCTCGAGGAGTCGATCCTGGGCTGGAAGGAGTACGAGCTCGAACTGATGCGCGACACGGCCGACAACACGGTCGTCGTCTGCTCGATCGAGAACGTCGACCCTGTCGGTGTGCACACAGGCGACTCGATCACCGTCGCCCCTGCGCTCACTCTCACCGACCGCGAGTACCAGCGGCTGCGCGACATCGGCATCGACATCATCAGGGCCGTCGGCGTCGACACGGGCGGATGCAACATCCAGTTCGCCGTGAACCCGGAGACCGGCAGGGTGATCGTGATCGAGATGAACCCGCGCGTCTCACGATCGAGCGCGCTTGCGTCCAAGGCCACGGGCTTCCCGATCGCGAAGATCGCGGCGAAGCTGGCCATCGGGTACCGGCTCGACGAGATCCCGAACGACATCACCAAGGTCACGCCTGCGAGCTTCGAGCCGACGCTCGACTACGTCGTCGTGAAGGTGCCGCGGTTCGCGTTCGAGAAGTTCCCGGCAGCCGATCCCACGCTGACCACGACCATGAAGTCCGTCGGCGAGGCCATGGCGATCGGCCGCAGCTTCACGAGTGCCCTGCAGAAGGCTCTGCGATCGCTGGAGAAGAACGGCTCGTCGTTCCACTGGGGCGACGAGGCGCGCAGCGTCGACGAGCTGGTGCAGGCATCCGTCACGCCCACCGACGGCCGAATCGTCACGGTGCAGCAGGCGCTGCGCAAGGGTGCGAGCATCGACGACGTCTACACGGCGACAGGCATCGACCCCTGGTTCCTCGACCAGATCGTGCTCATCAACGAGGTGGCGGACGAGATCGCGAATGCGGGCATGCTCGACACCGAGACCATGCGGCTCGCCAAGGACCACGGGTTCTCGGATGCCCAGATCGGCCAACTGCGCGGCTTCGGCGAGGCGGAGGTGCGCGAGGTGCGCCACATCCTCGGCGTGCGTCCGGTGTACAAGACCGTCGACACGTGCGCGGGGGAGTTCCCGGCACTCACCCCGTACCACTACTCGAGCTACGACGCGGAGACCGAGGTCGAGCCGAGCGACAAGCGCAAGGTTGTCATCCTCGGTTCCGGACCAAACCGCATCGGACAGGGCGTCGAGTTCGACTACTCGTGCGTGCACGCCTCGTTCGCCCTGCACGACGCGGGGTTCGAGACCATCATGATCAACTGCAACCCCGAGACGGTCTCCACCGACTACGACACGAGCGACCGGCTCTACTTCGAGCCGCTCACGCTCGAGGACGTTCTCGAGGTGATCCATGCGGAATCGCAGTCCGGCGAGCTCGTCGGCGTTGTGGTTCAGCTCGGCGGGCAGACGGCGCTCGGCCTGGCCAAGGGCCTGGAGGCGGCGGGCGTGCCCATCCTCGGCACGTCGCCGAGTGCGATCGACCTCGCGGAGGAGCGCGGGCTGTTCGCCGGCATCCTCGACAACGCCGGGCTGCTCGCCCCGCGTAACGGGACCGCCTACGACGTGGCGGGAGCGCAGGCCGTCGCGGCCGAGATCGGCTTCCCCGTGCTCGTGCGGCCGAGCTATGTGCTCGGCGGGCGCGGCATGGAGATCGTGTACGACTCACCGTCTCTGGAGGACTACTTCGAGCGGGTTGCAGACCAGGCGATCATCGGGCCGGGGCATCCGCTGCTCGTCGACCGGTTCCTCGACGACGCGACCGAGATCGACGTCGACGCGCTGTACGACGGCACGGAGCTCTACATCGGCGGAGTGATGGAGCACATCGAGGAGGCTGGCATCCACTCCGGCGACTCCAGCTGCACGCTGCCGCCCGTGACGCTCGGCAGGGCGGAGATCGACCGCGTGCGCGTGGCCACGGTGAAGATCGCCGAGGGCATCGGCGTTCGAGGACTGCTCAACGTGCAGTTCGCCGTCGCCGCAGGCGTGCTCTACGTGCTCGAGGCGAACCCGCGGGCCAGCCGCACGGTTCCGTTCGTGTCCAAGGCGCTCGGCATCCCCCTGGCCAAGGCTGCCAGCCGCATCATGGTGGGCGAGTCGATCGCCGACCTCAAGGATGCCGGCCTGCTGCCAGCAGACGACGGCTCGGTCGTGCCGCTCGACGCCCCCATCTCGGTCAAGGAGGCGGTGCTGCCCTTCAAGCGGTTCCGCACCAAGGACGGGCAGATGGTGGATTCGGTGCTCGGCCCCGAGATGCGCTCGACCGGTGAGGTCATGGGCATCGATCGCGACTTCCCGCGCGCGTTCGCGAAGAGCCAGACCGCTGCGTACGGCGGCATGCCGCTCTCCGGCACGGTCTTCGTGTCGGTCAGCGACCGCGACAAGAGGTCCATTGTGCTCCCGGCGCTCCGGCTCGCGCAGCAGGGCTACCGGCTGGTCGCCACCGAGGGCACCGCAGAGGTGCTGGCACGCAACGGCATCGCGGCGGAGACCGTGCGCAAGTACAGCGACGCGCCATCGGGCGACGAGCCCAGCATCGTCGACCTGATCAACGCGGGTGAGATCGACATCGTCGTGAACACGCCGAGCGGACGTTCGGCACGTGCCGACGGGTACGAGATCAGGGCCGCGGCGGTCGCTGCGGACATCGCATTGTTCACCACGATCGCCGAGCTCAGCGCGGCGGTGGCATCCATCGACGCGATTCGCGAGGGCTTCGACGTGAGGTCGCTGCAGGAGTACGCCATCGACCGGGCGGGGCGCCTGTGACACGGTTCGGTGAACGCGTCAGGGCGGTGCTCGACGACAGAGGGCCGCTCTGCGTCGGCATCGACCCGCACGTCGCCCTTCTCGGGCAATGGGGACTGGATGCCTCCGCGTCGGGTGCCCGCGAGTTCGGACTGCGCGTGGTGGAAGCCGTCGCACCGTCGACGGGGATCGTGAAACCGCAGGTCTCCTTCTACGAGCGATACGGATCGGCGGGCTACGCGGCCCTCGAGGAGGTGCTGGCGGCTGCCCGAGCCGCCGGGCTGCTCGTGATCGCCGACGCCAAACGCGGCGACATCGGCACGACGATGGATGCATACGCCGACGCCTGGCTCACCCCCGGCTCGCCCCTCGAGGCGGACGCCATGACGGCCAACCCGTTCCTGGGCACCGGCGCGCTGACGCACACATTCGAGCTCGCCGAGGCCCACGACAAGGGTGTCTTCGTGCTCGCCGCGACGAGCAATCCGGATGCCCTGGCCGGTCAGCGCGCCCGCCTCGCAGACGGCAGCACGGTCTCGGCCCACATCGTGGCCGAGGTATCCGCCCGCAACGCCGAACACACCCCTGCGGGCGAGTGGGCGAGTCTCGGATTCGTCATCGGAGGGACCGTAGACTTGGCGGATGCTGGCCTCGAGGCGTACTCGCCACCCGCTCCCATCCTCGCCCCCGGGTTCGGCCACCAAGGCGCCGACATCGCGGATCTCGGCCGTTTCGGCCGGGCCGAGCCGTGGGTCGTCGCCAGCGAGAGCCGCAGCATCCTGTCGGCCGGTCGAGACGGGATCGCCGATGCCGTCTCCGCGCGCGCAAACGAATATCGTCGACACCGTTCCCTCTCGCACCGCTGAGGTATCAACCGACCTTGTCTGATCATCCGGCGCGGCTCGCCCGCACCGCCGCCCCCTTAGACGCCATGCCCGACTCAGAGACTCGTATCAAAAGCATCCGCCCGCCCGAAGTCGACCGCGTCGCCGCATCCCGCGCGGCCGTGGCCGCCAGGCGCGCCCGCGCAGCGGTCAAGGCCGCCATCACGGCCGGCGCACGCTCACCCGTCGAGGTTCTGGATGCCGCGGCCGCCGATCCCACAGGGCCGGAAGGCACCCTGCGCGTCACCGACTTCCTCATGAGTCTCAAGGCCATCGGTGCGACCAAGACCGCTGACATCCTGTCGCGCCTCGAAATAGCGCCGGTGAAGCGACTCGGCGGGCTCGGCAAGCATCAGCGCACCCGCCTGCGCGAATTCCTGATCGAACGGTTCGAGCGTCCGGCGGGCGGCCGACGCACCAGGCTCACCGTGCTCGCAGGGCCGACCGCCGTTGGCAAGGGCACTGTCGCGCGGTACATCAGGGAGAACTACCCGGCAGTGATGCTGTCGGTGTCGGCCACCACGCGACCCGCGCGGCCAGGCGAGGTGCACGGCGTCGACTACTACTTCGTCGACGACGCGGAGTTCGATCGCATGATCGCCGACCACGAGCTGCTCGAATGGGCGAAGGTGCACAACAGCCATCGCTACGGCACGCCGCGCGCACCCATCGAGCGCGCCCTCGCCGAAGGCAGGAACGTGCTGCTCGAGATCGACCTGCAGGGCGCGCGGCAGGTGCGCGCGGCAATGCCCGACGCCGTGCTCGTGTTCCTGGCACCGCCGAGCTGGGAAGAACTCGTGAGACGGCTCGTCGGCCGCGGTACCGAGTCGCAGGAGGAACAGCACCGCAGGCTGGCCACCGCGAAGGTGGAGTTGGCGGCACAGGACGAGTTCGATGCACGCGTGGTGAACAGCACCGTGGCCGAGGCTGCGCGCGAGGTCGTAGACTTGATGGAGGTGCAGGCGCGCCGTCCGCGCCGCGCCGCCACGTCATCCGGTCGCTGAACGTCGAGGTCAGCCTTCCTCGCCGCCGGCGAACGCAGCAATTTCGCACGGCCAGGCGCCCGGCGGCCGCAACATAAGGAGCATTCATGTCAACCGCAGCCAAGGGCATCATCGACCCGCCGATCGACGAGCTGCTTTCACGAGTCGAGTCGAAGTACGCACTCGTGATCTTCGCGTCCAAGCGAGCACGCCAGATCAACGACTACTACGCAGACCTGCACGAAGGAAGCCTCTTCGACAACGTCGGCCCGCTGGTGGACTCCACCATCGACGACAAGCCGCTGTCCGTCGCCCTGCACGAGATCAACGAAGACAAGCTCGTCGTCCGTCCTATCGACGAGTGACGACCAGCGAGAGTGCCGCCGTGAGCACGCCAATGACGATCGTCGTGGGCGTGACCGGCGGCATTGCCGCGTACAAGGCCGTTTCGGTCATCCGCGCGCTCGTGCTTCAAGGGCACGATGTGCACGTGATCGCGACGGATGCCGCGCTGCGCTTCGTGGGAGCGCCCACCTTCGAGGCGATCAGCCGCAACCCGCTCAACACAGACCTTTATGAGGGTGTCTCCGAGGTTCGACACGTCGGCATCGGCAAGCGCGCCGACCTCGTGGTGATCGCACCGGCGACGGCGAACACGATCGCCAAGCTCGCCAACGGGCTGGCCGACGACCTGCTCACCAACACCGTGCTCGCGACCACGGCCCCCGTACTCCTCGCGCCGGCTATGCACACGGAGATGTGGCAGCATCCAGCCACGCGGGCCAACGTGCAGACGCTGCGATCACGCGGCGTCGCGATCGTGGGTCCTGGTGTCGGAGCGCTCACCGGCACCGATTCCGGACCCGGCCGCATGGAAGAGCCGGACAAGATCGTGACGACGGCGCTGGCCCTGGCTGCGCGCCAGACCGCTCGACGCGACAGGCCCGCCTCCACGCGCGCGCAAGGGGATGCCGCGCGCCGCGATCTCTCCGGGCGACGCTTCGTGATCACGGCAGGCGGCACACGCGAGCCGCTCGATCCGGTGCGGTACCTCGGCAACCGGTCGAGCGGCAAGCAGGGCGTCGCCCTGGCGGTCGCAGCCCGTGACCGCGGTGCCGATGTCGTGCTCATCGCCGCGCACCTCGACGTGCCGGCGCCCGACGGCGTCGAGACGCGCACGGCGTCCACCACGCTCGAACTGCAGCATGCCGTGACCGAAGCTGCCGCGGAGGCGGACGTCGTGATCATGGCAGCGGCTGTGGCCGACTTCCGCCCGACCGCCCCGAGCGAGGCGAAGATCAAGAAGGAGAAGGTGGGCGACGCTCTCGAGCTGTCCCTCGTCGCGAATCCAGACATCCTCGCCGAACTCTCTGCCGGCAAGCGAGCCGACCAGACCGTGGTGGGCTTCGCGGCCGAGACCGAGAACGACCCCCAGGAACTCATCGAGCTGGGCAGACGGAAGCTCGCTCGCAAGGGATGCGACTACCTGGTCATCAACAACGTGGGATGGCACACCGGGTTTTCCGCAGATGACAACGAGGTCGTCGTGCTCGACGGAGGCGGCGATATCGTGATGGAGGCCTCAGGCACGAAAGCGTCGGTGGCCGACCGTATTCTCGACGTCATCACTCCCGCCTGACGAGGCACGCGTCGAGCACACCGAGCCCGGCCCGAACGGCGCCAGACACCCATGGAACGGGCTTCCAACCGATGGAGCATCCTTGAGTTCTCTGCGTCTTTTCACGTCCGAGTCAGTGACAGAGGGACACCCGGACAAGATCTGCGACCAGGTCTCCGATGGCATCCTGGATGCCCTGCTCACGGTCGACCCGTACAGTCGCGTTGCCGTGGAGACGCTCGTTACGACCGGCCTCGTGCATGTCGCCGGCGAGGTGAGCACGAGCGGTTATGTCGAGATCCCCGCGATCGTGCGTGACACCATCACGTCGATCGGATACACCTCTTCCGACGTGTGGTTCGACGGGCGATCCTGTGGCGTCTCCGTGTCGATCGGTGGTCAGTCGCCCGACATCGCGCAGGGCGTCGACACCGCATACGAGACGCGCGAAGGGGCATCCGTCGACCTGCTCGACCGTCAGGGGGCCGGCGACCAGGGCATCATGTTCGGTTACGCCACGACCGAGACCCCTGAGCTCATGCCCGTTCCGATCTGGATCGCCCACCGCCTTGCCGAACGCCTCGCCGAGGCACGCAAAGACGGCGAGCTCGACTATCTGCGTCCGGACGGCAAGACCCAGGTGACCATCGGATACGAGGGCATCACCCCGCGAACCATCGACACGGTCGTGCTGTCCACGCAGCATTCTCCTGCCGTCCCCACCGAGCGGTTGCGAGCCGAGGTGGCCGAGCACATCATCCGCCCGTTGCTCGAGCGGGTCGAACTGGACTCACGCGACGTGAAACTGCTCATCAATCCCACGGGGCGGTTCGAAATCGGCGGACCGCAGGGTGACGCGGGTCTCACGGGGCGCAAGATCATCATCGACACCTACGGCGGCGCTTCACGGCACGGCGGGGGAGCGTTCAGCGGAAAGGATCCGTCGAAGGTCGACCGCTCCGGCGCCTATGCCATGCGCTGGGTCGCGAAGAATGCGGTCGCGGCCGGGCTTGCCGACCGCTTGGAGGTGCAGGTCGCGTACGCGATCGGAACGGCCTCGCCCGTTGGACTGTACGTCGAGACGTTCGGCACTGGGCACGTGCCCGATGAGCGCATCACCGCGGCGGTACGCGAGGTGTTCGATCTGCGTCCTGCTGCGATCATCCGCGATCTCGACCTGCTCCGACCGATCTACGCGAAGACGGCCACATACGGTCACTTCGGCCGCGAGTTGCCGGACTTCACCTGGGAGCGGCTGGACCGCGTCGACGACCTGCGGTCTGCCGCCGGCCTCTGACGGTACCGGCCATGATCGGTTCGGTTAGCTGATGGCCGAGGCACGAATCGCACGCATCATCGTCGATACGCCGCTCCCGCAGCTGGACCGCCTGTTCGACTACGCCATTCCGGAGCGCATGCGCGACGCGGCGGTTCCCGGCGTGCGGGTGACCGTTCCGCTCAGGTCCGTCGGCAGGCTGGCCGACGGCTACCTGGTGGAGGTCACCGACCACGCCGACTTCGAGGGAGAGCTCAGCGAACTCGACTCGGTCGTCTCCGCCGCCCGCATTCTCACACCCCAGGTGGCGCGGCTGGCCAGGCGCGTCGCCGACCGTGCTGCAGGCAGCGCGAGCGACGTGCTGCGCCTGGCGATACCGCCACGCATGGTGCGGGTGGAGAAGGCGTGGCTCGCGGCCGAGCATCCGGCTCCCGCGCCCACCGAGCATCCTGCTCCCGCGCCCACCGAGCGTGAGCCTTCGCCTGTTGGCGGCTATCCCGAGAGCCTTGGAAGAGCAGTGGACGACGGGGGGCGCGTCGCCGTGGATGCCGTGCCGCGGCTCGTTCGCACGGCCGGCGGGGAATGGGTCGGTGCGTGGGCCGTGACGCTGGCCGAGCTCGCGGCGCGCAGCCTGGCATCCGGGCGCAGCAGCATCATCGCCGTTCCCGACTATCGCGACCTGGACCAGTTGCAGGCCGCACTCGCCGGCGTCGTCGACCCGGATGCCGTCGCGCGGCTGGATGCGGCGCAGCCGAACCAGGACCGTTACCGGGCCTTCCTGCGCTGCCTCGAACCCCGGCCAGTCGTGGTGATCGGAAACCGCTCTGCCGTGTACGCCCCCGCGCATCGCCTCGGCCTGATCGCACTCTGGGACGACTCCGACCCGCTGCACGCCGAGCCACTCGCGCCCTATGCGCACGCACGCGACGTCGCGCTCGTGCGGGCCGAGGAGGAACACTGCGGCCTGGCATTCCTGTCTCACACTCGCAGTCTGGAGGTGCAGCGCCTGGTCGAGCTGGGCTGGCTCGACGCTCACGCACCGCAGCCGCGAGTGACGCCCAAGGTCGTCGTGACTGCCACGCAAGCGGGTGACGGCGCGCCTTCCCGTGTTCCCGAGGGCGCGTGGCGCGCGGCGAAGGACGGCCTCGCTCAGGGTCCTGTGCTCGTGCAGGTGGCTCGCCCTGGCTATGCGCCGGTTGTCGCGTGCGCCACGTGCCGGGAGGCCGCGCGCTGTGCACGCTGCGGAGGCCCGCTCGGGCTCGACAGGGCCGGCGCCGCGCCGTCCTGCCGCTGGTGCGGCGCAATAGCCACCGGCTGGGCGTGCTCACACTGCGGCGGAACCAAGGTACGGCTCGTCAGCAGGGGGAGCTCCCGCACGGCTGAAGAGCTCGGCAGGGCGTTTCCCGGTGCACGAGTCGTCATCTCAGACGGAGAGCGCAGAGTCACTTCCCTCGACGACAGGCCAGCGCTCGTCGTCGCCACCAGGGGAGCCGAGCCGATCGTCCCTGGCGGGTACCGTGCGGTGCTGCTGCTCGACGGCGACCGGATGCTCGCACGCGAGTCCCTCAACGTCGCGCAGGACTGCCTCCGCTGGTGGTCGAACGCGGCGTCTCTTGCCGCGCCAGGCGCTCCGGTCGTGCTCGTCGGCGTCGCAGGCAACCTGGCTCAGACACTGGCCACGTGGCGTCAGCCGGCCTACGCAGCCGAGCAGCTCGCCGACCGCCGTGCCCTGCGGTTTCCGCCGGCCGTGCGCATCGCAACCGTCACGGGAACCGCGAAGGCGGTGGCCGACGCGACGGCATCGCTCGAGCCGGGTGCCTTCATCGATGTGCTCGGACCCACACCCGTCGAGGCTTCGCAGAACGGCGAGCGGTCTGGGGCAAGGCGCGCTGCCGGCATCCATCCCGATGCCGTGCGCGCGATCGTGCGCTTCGACTACGCCCACGGAGCTCAGGTCGCCTCCGCCCTGCGCTCCGCCGTGGTTCGCGCGGCCGCAAAGGGCAGGCGCCCGAGGGGCGATCGCGGCTACCGGCCCCCGCCTACACTCAAAGTCAGACTCGACGACCCCGAAGTCTCGTGATCCGGCCGCGGCTTCCGCTAGAAGGCGCCGGAGCACAACGCCGAACCGCGAAGGAGAGCGCCGCATGAGGATCGTGTTCGCCGGAACGCCGAACGCCGCGGTGCCCACACTGCGTGCACTCGCCGACGGACCCCACGAGGTGGTCATGGCTGTGACCAGACCGGATGCCCCGCTCGGTCGCAAGCGCGTGCTGACGCCGTCTCCGGTTGCGCAAGCTGCTACCGAGCTGGGAATCGAGGTGCTTAAGACCGCGCGGCTCGATGACGAGGCGACAGAGCGCATCCTGGCCGCGGAACCGGAACTCGGTGTTGTCGTGGCGTACGGTGCGCTCGTGCGCGAGCCGCTCCTGTCCGCCCCCGCGAACGGCTGGATCAACCTGCACTTCTCTCTTCTGCCCAGGTGGCGGGGAGCTGCGCCCGTACAACGAGCGCTGATAGCCGGCGACGAACGAACCGGCGCGGCGGTGTTCCGGCTCGTGCCCGAGCTCGACGCTGGAGACGTGTACGACGTCGTCGAGCGTGCGATCGGCCCGGACGAGACGGCCGGGGAGCTGCTGGAGTCGCTCGCGGTCGAGGGCTCGCAACTGGTTGCCAGGGTCGTCGACGGCGTAGCAAACGGCACGGCGGCCGCCTCGCCACAGCACGGGCAGCCCACGCTCGCTCCGAAGCTGACGATCGAGGACGCCCGTCTCGATCTCGCACAGACCGCACGAACCGTCTACGCGCGGCTGCGCGGCGTCACTCCGGAGCCGGGCGCCTTCATCACCGTCGGCGGGGTAAGGGTCAAGGTGCTTCGGGCCGCTCGGTCAGCCGCCGAACCGGTCCCGCCCGGCACGCTCAGGCTCAACGGCGCCCACGCCTACCTCGGAACGGGAACAGCCCCGCTCGAACTCGTCACTGTTCAGCCCGCGGGCAAGCGCCAGATGCCGGCCGCCGACTGGCTGCGCGGGCTGCCGGCCGGAGCCAGTGGAGACACCGGCCGAGCAGCGGACGACGAGACCGCGGAGCGCGCGTCGTGAGCGAACGCGCACAGGGCGGGCAGGCATCCGCCCGCTCCGTCGCATTCGACGTGCTGCGAGCGGTCGCCGAGTCGGATGCCTACGCGAACCTGTTGCTCCCCACCCGCCTCGAGCGCGCGCGCCTTTCGCACTCCGACGCGGCCCTGGCCACCGAGCTGACCTACGGAACGTTGCGGATGCGCGGGTACTACGACCGCGTGATCGAACTCGCCGCCGGCAGACCCACCGACCGCATCGACGACCCCGTGCTCGACGCCCTCCGCCTGGGCTGCCACCAACTGCTCACCCTGCGCACACCAGGCCATGCCGCCGTCAACGAGACCGTCGAGCTCGTGCGGCGATCGGCCTCGCGCTCCGCGGTGGGCTTCGCCAACGGCGTGCTGCGCACCATAGGCCGCACCAGGCCAGACGTCTGGCAGCAGAGGGTCGCCGAGACCGCGAAGACCGAAGACGCGCGGCTGTCCGTACTGCACTCCCACCCGGCATGGATCGTGCGGGCGTTCAGGCATGCACTGGCGGCCGAGAACCGCGAAGACGAGCTCGAAGCCCTCCTCGAAGCCGACAACGAGGCCCCGAGGGTGAACCTCGCCGCACTGCCCGGCCTCGCACAGCGACCGGAGGGTTCCGAGCTCGACAGGTATTCGCCGATCGGATTCGCATGGAAAGGCGGCGACCCCACGTCGATCGTGAGGGCGACGGACGGCGCCGTTCGCGTGCAGGACGAAGGCTCACAGCTCGCCGCGCAGACCCTGGTGCACGCGCGCCGGGTGACGGAGGGTGAGCTCTGGCTCGACCTGTGCGCAGGCCCCGGCGGCAAGGCGGCCATCCTCGCGGCCGCGGCGAAGTCATCCGGTGCACGGCTGGTGGCGAACGAGATCGTGCCGGCGAGGCTGGAGCTCGTGCGGCGCGCAGTGGTCGCGGCGGCATCCGTGGTCGAGTTCACCGAACGCGACGGCACGACCATCGGAGACGCCCAGCCCGCCAGGTACGACCGGGTCCTCCTGGACGCACCGTGCACGGGTCTCGGCGCCCTGCGGAGGCGACCCGAGGCCCGCTGGCGCAAGATGCCAGGGGATGTGCCAGAGCTCGCGAGGCTGCAGGCCGCGCTGATCGACTCCGCGGTGAAGTCGCTGCGGCCCGGCGGACTGCTGTGCTACGTGACGTGTTCGCCGCATCTGGCGGAGACGCGCGTGCAGGTCAGCGACGCGCTGAAGCGGCATCCCGGCGAACTGCGGGAGCTGCCGACCCAGGACGTCGTGCAGGACTTCGCCGTGAACCAGCTCGAACTCGCGGGCGATCCCGCGCAGGTTCAGTTGTGGCCGAACAGGCACGGCACGGATGCCATGTTCATCGCCCTGCTCGAGAAGGTGTGACGGCACCGATACCGTGGAACGCATGCCACGAATCAATCCGAGCATCCTCGCCGCAGACTTCGTGAACATGCAGCGCGACATCGAGCGCATCTCATCAGCCGACCTGGTGCACGTCGACGTGATGGACAACCATTTCGTGCCGAACCTCACGTTCGGGCCGCAGATGGTGGGGCGCATCCAAGACGTTTCGCCGATCCCGCTCGACGTGCATCTCATGATCGACGACCCGGATCGATGGGCACCCGGCTACGCAGAACTCGGCGCCTATTCGGTGACGTTCCACGCCGAGGCCGCGGCCGACCCGGTCTCGCTCGCTAGGCGGTTGCGCGACATGGGCGCACGGGCAGGCATCGCACTCAAGCCTGCGACGCAGCCGGATGCCTACCTCGAGCTTCTCGAGGAGTTCGATCAGGTGCTCGTGATGACGGTGGAGCCGGGCTTCGGCGGGCAGAGTTTCATGCACGAGACCATGCCGAAGCTCCGGCGGCTGAGGGATGCCGTGACCGCGCGGGGGCTGGACGTCTGGCTTCAGGTGGACGGCGGCATCACCGAGGAGACCATCGTCACGGCGTCGGATGCCGGCGCGGACACCTTCGTCGCCGGCTCCAGTGTGTTCAAGGCCGAAGATCCTGCCGCCCAGATCGCGTTGCTGCGCGACAGGGCGAGCAGTCACGTGCACTGAGCACCGGCAGCAAGCACACGTATCGCTGCCACTATCGCGGCCGCGCCACTCAATGGCTCAATCGGCTCGGCCCCCGCGAGCAGGCTCGCGCGGCTCTCATCTCAATCGCCACTAACCTGGTGGGGTGAAGACCTTCGACGACCTGTTCGCCGAGCTGCAGCAGAAGGCCGAGACCCGTCCGGCGGGATCAGGCACTGTGGGCGAGCTCGATGCGGGCATCCACGCCATCGGCAAGAAGATCGTCGAAGAGGCCGCCGAGGTGTGGATGGCCGCCGAGTACCAGAGCGACGACGAGACTGCTGAAGAGATCTCCCAGCTGCTCTACCACCTCCAGGTGCTCATGCTCGCCAAGGGCATCGCGCTGCAGGACGTGTACCGACATCTGTGATCGGAACCCACCGGCACCGACGTCACGACACCACGAGGAAGACCTGCACACCATGCTGAAGATCGCCGTGCCCAACAAGGGCTCGCTCTCCGAGACCGCAGCCCAGATGCTGGCAGAGGCCGGCTACAACGGGCGCAAAGACCCCAAAGAACTCATCGTCGCCGACCCCGCGAACGACGTCGAGTTCTTCTACCTGCGCCCGCGCGACATCGCCACGTACGTCGGAAGCGGCGCACTCGACGTCGGCATCACGGGACGCGACCTGCTGCTCGACTCGGGCTCGCCCGCCGAGGAGATCGACGAGCTCGGCTTCGCGGCATCGACCTTTCGCTTCGCTGGCCCGGCCGGCCGGTTCTCGGCGGTCGGCGACCTCGAGGGCCACCGGGTGGCCACCAGCTACGACGGACTCGTCGGGGCGTACCTGCGCGACGCGGGTGTCTCCGTCACGCTCGTGAGGCTCGACGGCGCCGTTGAGTCCGCCGTGCGGCTCGGCGTCGCGGATGCCGTCGCCGACGTCGTCGAGACGGGCTCCACTCTGCGCAAGCAGGGACTGGACATCTTCGGACCCGTCATCCTGCAGTCCCAGGCCGTGCTGATCGGCGCGCCGACGGATGCCCGCGACGGGGACGGTCACCCGGGGCTCGGCACCCTGCACCGCAGGCTGCAGGGCGTCATGGTTGCACGGCAGTACGTGCTCATCGACTATGACCTTCCTTCGCACCTCATCGAGCAGGCGGTCGCGTTGACACCGGGTGTCGAGTCGCCCACGATCTCTCCGCTGCGCGACTCCGGGTGGGTCGCCGTGCGGGCGATGGTGCCGAGAACGAGCACGAACCGCATCATGGACGACCTGTACGAGCTCGGTGCCCGCGCCATCCTCGTCACGCCGATCCACGCCGCGAGACTCTGAGAGGACGAGGAGCCGACATGTCGCTCGCGATCCGCGTCATCCCGTGTCTCGACGTGGCCGCCGGCCGCGTGGTGAAGGGCGTCAACTTCCGCGATCTGCGCGACGCAGGTGACCCGGTCGAGTTGGCCGCCTGCTACTACGAGCAGGGCGCAGACGAAATCACCTTCCTCGACGTGACCGCCACGGTCGAGGGCCGCGCCACGACCTACGAGGTCGTCCGGCGCACTGCCGAGCAGGTCTTCATCCCGCTCACCGTGGGTGGAGGCGTACGCAGCGTCGACGATGTCGCACTGCTGCTCGCGAGCGGGGCGGACAAGGTGGGCGTCAACAGCGCAGCCATCGCCAGACCACCGCTCATTGCGGAGATCGCCGACCGCTTCGGCGCCCAGGTGCTCGTGCTCTCACTCGACGTCAAGCGGTCGCCCCGCACCGAGTCCGGTTTCGTGGTGACGACGCACGGGGGCCGCACCGAGACCGACCTCGACGCCGTCGCATGGGCGGTACAGGCGGTCGAGCTCGGTGCCGGAGAACTCCTCGTCAACTCGATCGACGCGGACGGCACCAAGCAGGGCTTCGACCTCGAGCTCATCCGGCTGATGCGGGAGGCGGGAACGGTGCCGGTCATCGCGTCGGGCGGTGCGGGTGCGCTCGATCACTTCGCACCTGCCGTCGAGGCCGGCGCGGACGCCGTGCTCGCGGCCAGCGTGTTCCATGACGGGTTGATGACGATAGGCGACGTGAAGGATGCCCTCCAGTCGGCGGGCGAGGAGGTAAGGCGATGAGTGCGAGCGGTGACGGCATCGATGCGAAGACTCCTGCGCAGACGGGCGCGACCGGTGCGTTCGCGAGCGGTGCGCTCACCCGGGAAGCCGCATCCGGCATCCTCGACCGGGTGAGGTTCGACGAGAAGGGTCTGCTCACGGCTGTCATCCAAGAGTGGGACAGCAAGGAGGTGCTCATGGTGGGCTGGATGGACGCCGAGGCGTTCACTCGCACCATGACGGAGGGGCGTGTGACGTTCTGGTCCCGTTCGCGGCAGGAGTACTGGCGCAAGGGCGACACGTCCGGCCACGTGCAGTACGTGCGCGGCGCGGCCCTCGACTGCGACGGCGACACCCTGCTGGTGCGCGTCGAGCAGATCGGGGCAGCATGCCACACCGGCACGCGCACGTGCTTCGACGCCGACCTGCTGAACCCCGTCGTGATCGATGCCGGGGGAACGACGTGACCGCCGGAACCACCACGCGAGAACAGTTCGACGCGCTGCTCGGCACACGCAGGGTCATCCCCGTCGCTCGCGAGCTCTTCGCGGACGGAGAGACACCGGTCGGCATCTACCGCAAACTCGCCGGCGGCCGGCCTGGCACGTTCCTCCTCGAGTCCGCAGAGCAGGGCGGCATCTTCTCCAGGTATTCGTTCGTCGGGGTCGCAGCGTTCGGCGTGCTGACGCAGAGGCACGACGAGTCGCTGTGGCTCGACTACGGCCTGGACGCGGTGGGAGCGTTCGGGCAGGATGCCGCAGCACGGCTCGCCGCCAAGCCTTCGCTCGACCTGTTGGCACTTTTGTACGAGCGCTGGCGTTCCGACCCGGTCGAGGGCCTTCCGCCGCTCACGGGAGGACTCGTCGGGTTCATCGGCTGGGAGGCCATCAGGCAGTTGGAGCGGCTGGTCGATCAACCGCCTGCCGAGTTCGACGTGCCGGGCCAGGCCCTGTGCTTCGTCTCGGACCTCGTCGCCGTCGACCACAGGTTCGGCACGGTGCAGCTCATCGCCAATGTGCTCTCCGGCAATGGGATTGATGCCGACGCGCAGTGGGCGGATGCCCAAGCGCGCCTGGATCGCATGCAGGCCGGTCTCTCCAAGCCTGCAGACGCCCACCTCGAGCGAGCGGACTTCACGGTGGAGCCTGCGGCGGTCTCCCGCACGAAGCGGGAGGACTTCCTGGCGTCGGTCGAGACGGCGAAGGAACGCATCCGGGCGGGCGACATCTTCCAGGTCGTCATCTCGCAGCGCTTCGAGTTGCCGACGACGGCCGATCCTCTCGACGTCTACCGGGTGCTGCGCAGCCTCAACCCGAGCCCGTACATGTATCTGCTGCAACTCGAGCGGGCAGACGGCGAACCGTACACGGTCGTCGGGTCGTCCCCAGAGGCACTCGTGAAGGTGCAGGAGAGGCGTGCGTACACGCATCCCATCGCCGGCTCGAGGCCGAGAGGCGCGACGCCCGAGGACGACGCGGAGCTCGAGACCGAGCTGCTCGCCGACGACAAGGAACGTGCAGAGCACCTGATGCTCGTCGACCTCGCGCGCAACGACCTGGCACGCGTGTGCGTCGCCGGAAGCGTAGAAGTGACCGAGTTCATGCGCGTCGAGCGGTTCAGCCACATCATGCACATCGTCTCGTCGGTCGAGGGCGACCTCAGCCCCGACGCCACGGCCGTCGATGTGTTCCGTGCCACGTTCCCCGCCGGAACACTGTCGGGAGCACCGAAACCGCGTGCGCTCGAGATCATCGACGAGCTCGAACCGGCTCAGCGCGGCGTGTACGGGGGAGTGGTGGGCTACTTCGGATTCGGTGGCGACGCCGACCTCGCCATCGCCATTCGCACGGCCACCATCATGGACGGCGTCGCGAGGGTTCAAGCCGGTGGCGGGCTGGTGGCCGATTCGGTGCCGGAGAGCGAGTTTATCGAGTCGCAGAACAAGGCCGCCGCTCCATTGCGCGCCGTCGCCATCGCCAACGCACTGGAACGCGTGGTCTGAGCATGGCGACCACCTCCCCGCTCAGCGGCCGCCTCAAGTACTCGGCCATCCTTCTCGCGGTGCTCGCGAGCGGCCTCGTGCTGACGGCATCCACACAGACCTGGTACACACTGCACCTCGCCACGACGGCAGGGCACTCCGGAGCCCCTGCCGTCACCGGCTCAGCCGCCGCTCCGGCCATAGCGGCGCTCTCGCTGGCCGGAGTTGCGTTCGCCGGCGCCCTGGCCCTTGCTGGGCGGGTGTTGCGCTACGTACTCGCCGTTCTCGGGCTCGTGCTGGCCATCGGCATCATCGGCTCTGCAGCCACGGCCATCGCCGACCCGGTGGGCACCGGCATCACCGTGATCAGCAAGGCGACAGGCATCGCGGGCGACAGCAGTGTGCGCGCCATCGTCGCCCGCACGGATGCCACGCCTTGGCCCGACATAGCGCTGGCCGGCGGCATCGCGCTCGCGCTCTCCGCGTTGCTGGTCGCTGCGACGTCGCACCTCTGGCCCGCGACGTCCCGTCGCTACGCTGCGACGGCCGATGCGACGGCAGCGGACCCGGCGGCGCGAGCCCCGGGAGATGCGGAGGCCGCGCCGGGCGAAGAGCAGGCCTCGGCCGTGGACGAGCGGGCACGCGCGCGCGATGCCGCGATCGATGACTGGGACGACCTGAGCCGCGGCGACGACCCGACCGCGCGATAGATAGACTTGAGGCATCCCACCAGCAAGAACCGAAAGAGAGTCATGAGCGCTGAGTCCTCGGAGCCGGGCCACGGTCATTCGCCTGCAGCATGGACGGCTGTGGTCATCATGCTGATCGGCGTCGTCATCGGCGCTTTCGCCTTCTGGTTCGACCAGCCGTGGGTGGTCGTGGGCAGTGCCGTGGTCGTCATCATCGGACCCATCGTGGGCGCGATCATGTCCAAGGCCGGTTACGGCGCCAACGGCCCGAAGTACCGCCCGAAGGGTCACTGAGCGCGTGCTGCTCGCCGAACTCGTCGGCGGCGCCCTCGAGGATGCCCGTGCCCGCGCAGCGACGACGCCTCTCGACCGCGTCGCCGCGGCCGCGCAACAGGCGGCGCCTCCGCTCGCTGCGCGCGCAGCACTGGCGCCCGCCGAGCGAGTGAAGATCATCGCGGAGGTGAAGCGCGCAAGCCCGTCGCGCGGCAGGCTTGCCGAGATCCCCGATCCGGCAGCGCTCGCTTCGCTGTACGAACAGGGCGGTGCAAGTGCGATCAGCGTGCTGACCGAGCAGCGCAGGTTCCTCGGGTCTCTCGACGATCTGCGCGCGGTGCGGGAGGCCGTCGGCATCCCGGTGCTGCGCAAGGACTTCATCGCCGATCCGTACCAGGTGTACGAAGCACGGGCGGCGGGAGCGGACATCGTGCTGCTCATCGTCGCCGCGCTCGACCAGCAGACTCTCGTCTCGCTGCACACGCTCGCCACGCAACTCGGCATGGCGGCCCTCGTCGAGACGCACTCCGCAGAAGAAGTCTCACGGGCGCTCGATGCGGGGGCGAGCGTCGTGGGCGTGAACGCACGCAACCTCGACACCTTCGAGCTCGACCGCGACCTGTTCGGCACGCTTGCCGACGGCATCCCCGCCGGCGTTACGCGGGTGGCGGAGTCCGCGGTGCTCGGCCCAGCAGACGTCGCGCACTACCGCGAGGCCGGCGCAGACGTCGTGCTCGTCGGCGAGGCGCTCGTCACGGGCGATCCGACGGCACGGCTGGCCGAGTTCCTCGCCGTGTGAGAACGGCCAGACAACGATTCCGCCGGTCGTCAGACCGGCCCATCCCACAAGGGAAGTGACCATGGCCCTACGCGACCAGATCGGTCCCGACTTCGGCGACTACGGCGGCAGATACATGCCGGAGTCCCTCATCGCGACGCTCGACGAGCTGTCTGCCGAGTATGAGGCGGCACAACAGGACCCGGGCTTCGCCGAGGAGCTCGCGAGCCTGCACGCCACCTACACCGGCAGGCCGTCCATCATCACCGAGGTGCCGCGCTTCGCCGAGCACGCGGGGGGCGCCCGCGTCATCCTCAAGCGGGAGGACCTCAACCACACCGGATCCCACAAGATCAACAACGTGCTGGGGCAGGCGCTGCTGGTTCGCAGGCTCGGCAAGACGCGGCTGATCGCCGAGACCGGGGCGGGTCAGCACGGCGTCGCCACGGCCACCGCCGCTGCCCTCTTCGGCATGCAGTGCACCATCTACATGGGCGAGGTCGACACCAAGCGGCAGGCGCTCAACGTTGCTCGCATGCGGTTGCTCGGCGCCGAGGTCATTCCCGTCCCCACGGGTTCGCGCACGCTGAAGGATGCCATCAACGAGGCATTCCGCGACTGGGTCGCCAACGCAGACACCACGCACTACCTCCTCGGCACGGTCAACGGTCCGCATCCGTTCCCGACCATGGTGCGCAACTTCCACAAGGTCATCGGCGAGGAGGCAAGGCAGCAGGTGCTCGACCTCACCGGGCGCCTGCCGGACGCCGTCGCCGCGTGCGTGGGCGGCGGCTCGAACGCCATCGGAATCTTCCACGCATTCCTCGACGACACCGACGTGGCACTCTACGGTTTCGAACCGGGCGGTCACGGCATCGCGAGCGGCGAGCACGGGGCGACGCTGAGCCAGGGCACACCGGGCATCCTGCACGGCACGAAGACGTACGTGCTGCAGGACGAAGACGGCCAGACCATGGAGTCGCACTCGATCTCGGCGGGGCTGGACTACCCGGGGGTCGGGCCGGAGCACGCCTGGCTGCGCGACATCGGGCGCGCCACCTACCTGCCGATTACGGACGACGAAGCGATGCAGGCGTTCCGGCTGCTCAGCCGCACAGAAGGCATCCTGCCCGCCATCGAATCCGCGCACGCCCTCGCCGGCGCGCTCGACCTCGGCAAGCGCCTGGGTCCGGATGCCCTCATCCTGGTGAACCTGTCAGGTCGCGGCGACAAGGACGTCGAGACCGCTGGCGCGTACTTCGGCCTGCTGGAGCAGAACGGCCGGCAGAAGTGAGCGACGAGTCGGCAGTTCCGCACGCCGGCACGGCCATCGCGACCGCCGCGTCCCAACGACGAGGCGCCCTGATCGGATACCTGCCGGTCGGCTTCCCCGACCTTGCGACGAGCATCGACGCGGCGGTCGCTCTCGCCGAGAACGGCGCCGACGTGCTCGAGCTCGGCCTGCCGTACTCCGATCCAGTGATGGATGGGCCGGTCATCCAGGCAGCGACGCAGACGGCGCTGCAGAACGGATTCCGGGTGCGCGACGTCTTCGCAGCCGTGCGCGAGATCCGGTCGCGGGTCGACGTGCCTGCTCTCGTCATGACCTACTGGAACCCCGTCGTGCAGTTCGGCGTCGACCGGTTCGCAGACGAGCTGGCCGCGGCGGGTGGGAGCGGCCTCATCACGCCCGACATCACGCCCGACTCCGCGGCGGCCTGGATCACCGCCAGCGATCGCACAGGTCTCGACCGCGTGTTCCTCGCAGCTCCCACGTCCACCGACGAGCGTCTGCGCATGGCAGCGGATGCCTCGCGCGGCTTCGTCTACGCGGTTTCGACCATGGGCATCACGGGGGAGCGGGCCGACGTGGACGCGGCGGCGCGCACGCTCGTCTCCCGGCTGCGCGCGGCGGGGGCGGAAGTGGCGTGCGTCGGCATCGGCATTTCCACCGGTGACCAGGTGCAGGAGGTGCTCGGTTACGCCGACGGCGCCATCGTCGGGTCGGCGCTCGTACACGCCCTCGCCGACGGCGGAGTGGCAGGAGTCGCCGCCACGGCGCGGAGCCTCGCCGAGGGTGCTGCGGCCTGAGCCGGCGAACCGGCGCAGGGCACACGATCTCTTAGACTAGGTTGGCCGTGCCGCCCAGAGCGCGGCCGCGCGCATGTGCAACGGACGACGCACGTCGTCTGAACGAAAGGGAACCCGACAGGTGATCGCACCGCTCAGCATTCCGAGCCCGCCGCCGGCATGGCAGTCGATCCCGATCGACCTCTTCGGTCTGCACTGGGACATCCGCACCTACGCGCTGATCATCCTGGTCGGCATCATCATCGCCACCCTGTGGACGTCCCGCCGCCTCACGAAGCGCGGGGGCGAGCCGGGTGTCGCCATCGACTTCCTGATCTGGGGTGTCGTTCTCGGCCTCATCGGTGCGCGCCTGTACCACGTCGTGACGCACCCGAACGACTTCTTCTACCCGGGCGCGAACCCGTGGCGCGTGCTGTTCATCTGGGAGGGCGGCAACGCCATCTTCGGGTCGCTCCTCGGCGGTGCGATCGGTGCCTACTTCGCCAGCAGGCAGACGGGCGTGCGCTTCCTCTCGTTCGCCGATGCCCTGGCCCCCGGCCTCCTGCTCGCGCAGGCCATCGGCCGCCTCGGCAACTACGTGAACCACGAGCTGTACGGCCTGCCGACGAATCTGCCGTGGGGCCTGCAGATCGAGAGCACTAACGCCGCCTATCCGACGGGACTTCCGGACGGCACCGTGTTCCAGCCGCTCTTCCTCTACGAGATCATCTGGAACGTGATCGGCGTGATCGTGCTCGTCACGCTCGAGAAGCGGTTCGGCTGGCGCTGGGGCAAGATGTTCGCCGGATATCTCATGTGGTACGGACTCGGCCGCAGCTATCTCGAGTCGATCCGAATCGACCCGAGCGAGTACTCGATCGTCGGCATCCCGTTCAACGTCTGGGCGGCGATCCTGGCATTCGTGCTCGGAGTCGTGCTGTTCGTCGTTCAGTCGCGCAGACACCCGGGCGTCGAGACGAGCGTGTACCTCCCCGGCCGTGAATGGAAGCGCTCGGATGACGCGGTAGAATCGTTCGACACCGATTCGGATGACGAGGGCAACGTCGATGACGACGCCTCCATGACGAGCGAATCGAGTGAAGCCGAGGCCGAAGCCACAAGCTCTGCCGGCCGGGCCTGAACACCAGTCCAGCAACTGACTCCCGCCGCATCACGGCACACTCGGCAGTTCACGTTCTTCGTACGTCTCCCCACCATCAGGCGGACGACAATAGAATCCCTCCCTGTCCACGGGCCGACGTCGTCCCGCTCCCCGATCGATGTGAGGACGGTACCCATGGCACCGAGCCCGAAGTCACCACAGGGCGCTGGAACGACGCAGCGCGGTGTGGCGCCCGAGCGCGCCAAGAACAGCTCTCCGTTCTCCCGCTTCAGCAGCGTTCCGCAAGCCCAGGGCCTCTATGACCCGAGCGCCGAGCGCGACGCGTGCGGTCTCGCCATGGTGGCGACGCTGCGCGGCACCGCCGGTCACGACATCATCGACAACGCGCTCGGCGCTCTCCGTCATCTCGAGCACAGGGGAGCGGTCGGCTCCGACGCAGGCACAGGCGACGGTGCCGGCATCCTCACCCAGATCCCGGATGCCTTCCTGCGCGAGGTCGTGGACTTCCCGCTCCCGCAGGTGGGAAGGTACGCCGTCGGCAACGCGTTCCTTCCGCTCGACGAGCCGCAGCGGGCATCCGTGAAGTCGGTCATCGAGCAGATCGCTGATGAAGAAGGCCTCCGGGTTCTCGGTTGGCGCGCCGTACCGGTGCGCCCGGACGAGATCGGCACGCTCGCACGCGACGCAATGCCCGCCATCGAGCAGCTCTACGTCGACACCGAGCGCACAGGCGAGAACGGAGCACCCCTTTCGGGTATCGCCCTCGACCGGCTCACGTTCCGGCTGCGCAAGCGTGTCGAACGGGAGCTCGACGTGTACTTCGCGTCGCTGTCCGCGCGCACGCTCGTCTACAAGGGCATGGTGACGACGCTCCAGCTCGAGCCGTTCTACCCGGACCTCTCCGACGAGCGGTTCGCCTCGAAGCTCGCTCTCGTGCACTCCAGGTACTCGACGAACACGTTCCCGTCGTGGCCGCTCGCTCAGCCGTTCCGCATGATCGCGCACAACGGCGAGATCAACACCGTGCAGGGCAACCGCAACTGGATGCGCGCACGGCAGTCCCAGTTGCACAGCGAGTTGCTCGGCGACCTGAAGCCGCTCTACCCGATCGTCACGCCCGGAGCCAGCGACTCGGCATCCTTCGACGAAGTCGTCGAGTTGCTCACGCTCAGCGGCCGGTCGCTCCCGCACGCCGTCATGATGATGGTGCCGGAGGCGTGGGAGAAGCAGACCGAGATCGACCCGGCCAGGCGCGCGTTCTACGAGTACCACTCGATGCTCATGGAGCCGTGGGACGGCCCGGCCGCACTCGTGTTCACCGACGGCTCGCTCGTCGGCGCCACGCTGGACCGCAACGGCCTGCGCCCCGGCCGCTACCTGATCACCGACGACGGCCTCGTTGTACTGGGCAGCGAGACCGGAGTGCTCGATATCGACCCGAGCCATGTCGTGCGCAAGGGACGGCTGCGTCCAGGCAAGATGTTCCTCGTCGACACCGTCGAGGGCCGTCTCATCGAAGACGACGAGATCAAGTCGTCGCTGGCCGCCGCCGAGCCGTACGGCGAATGGCTGGATGCCGGCCGCATCAACCTCAAGGACCTCCCGGAGCGCGAGCACATCGTGCACACTCCGGCCTCCGTGACCAGGCGTCAGCGCACGTTCGGCTACACGGAAGAAGAGGTGCGCATCCTGCTCACTCCGATGGCGAAGACCGGTGCTGAGCCGCTCGGAGCCATGGGATCGGACACGCCCATCGCGGTGCTGTCCAAGCGGCCGCGCCTGCTCTTCGACTACTTCACCCAGCAGTTCGCCCAGGTGACGAACCCGCCGCTGGATTCCATCCGCGAGGAGGTCGTCACCTCCTTGAGCCTGGGCCTGGGCCCTGAGCGCAACCTCCTGGAGCCGACGCCTGAGCACACGCATCAGGTCGTGCTGGACTTTCCGGTCATCGACAACGACGAGCTGGCGAAGATCCAACACGTCGACCCGCTGCCAGGCAGCCGTACGACCGTGACCGTCCACGGACTGTACCGGGCCGATGCGGGCGAGGACGCCATGGAGCGCCGCCTCGAAGCCATGTGCGACGAGGTGAGCCAGGCGATCGCCGAGGGTGCGAAGTTCATCGTGCTCAGCGACAGGGACTCGACGCGCGAGCTCGCTCCCATTCCTTCTCTGCTGATGCTCTCAGCCGTGCACCACCACCTCATCCGCACCGAGGACCGCCTCAAGGTCGGCATCGTGGTCGAGGCGGGCGACGTGCGCGAGGTGCACCACGTCGCGCTGCTGATCGGCTACGGCGCGAGCGCCGTGAACCCGTACCTGGCCATGGAGACGTGCGAAGACCTCGTGCGCAGCGGCATGATCACGGGCATCTCGAGCGAAAAGGCCGTGCGGAATCTGATCAAGGCTCTCGGCAAGGGCGTGCTGAAGATCATGTCGAAGATGGGCATCTCGACGGTGTCGTCGTACGCGGGCGCTCAGGCGTTCGAGGCGATCGGGCTGTCGCAGGGATTCGTCGACAAGTACTTCACGGGCACCAGCTCGAAGCTGGGCGGCGTCGGCATCGAGGTCATCTCGGCCGAGAGCCGCGCTCGGCACCGTGCGGCGTACCCGGAGGAAGGCGCAGCACTTGCGCACGAGCGCCTGGCGACGGGCGGCGAGTACCAGTACCGTCGCGACGGCGCACCGCACCTGTTCAACCCGGAGACCGTGTTCCGGCTGCAGCATTCGACGCGCACGCGCAGGTACGACGTCTTCCGGCAGTACACGAAGCTCGTGGACGACCAGGCCGAGCAGCTCATGACGCTGCGAGGCATGTTCGCGCTGCGCAAGGGCATCCGTCCGCCCGTGCCGCTCGACGAGGTCGAGCCGGTCTCATCGATCGTGAAGCGGTTCTCCACGGGTGCGATGAGCTACGGCTCCATCTCGCGGGAGGCGCACGAGACGCTGGCCATCGCGATGAACCGGCTCGGCGGCAAGTCGAACACGGGTGAGGGCGGCGAGGACATCGACCGCCTGCTCGACCCCGAACGACGCAGCGCCATCAAGCAGGTGGCGTCTGGACGTTTCGGTGTGACGAGCATGTACCTGACGCACGCGACCGACCTGCAGATCAAGCTCGCGCAGGGCGCGAAGCCCGGCGAGGGCGGCCAGCTGCCACCCACCAAGGTGTACCCGTGGGTTGCGCGGACCAGGCATGCGACGGCGGGCGTCGGACTGATCTCGCCGCCCCCGCACCACGACATCTACTCGATCGAAGATCTGAAACAGCTCATCTACGACCTCAAGCGGGCCAACCCTGAAGCACGGGTGCACGTCAAGCTCGTGAGCGAGACGGGCATCGGTGCGGTCGCCGCGGGTACTGCGAAGGCTCTGGCCGACGTCATCCTGGTCTCCGGACACGACGGCGGAACGGGCGCGAGCCCCCTCAACTCGCTGAAGCACGCCGGAACGCCATGGGAGCTGGGTCTCGCAGAGACGCAGCAGACGCTCATGCTCAACGGTATGCGCGACCGGGTCGTCGTGCAGGTCGACGGCCAGCTCAAGACCGGACGCGACGTGATCGTCGGCGCTCTTCTTGGCGCAGAGGAGTTCGGCTTCGCCACGGCGCCACTCGTGGTCTCTGGGTGCGTCATGATGCGCGTCTGCCACCTCGACACGTGCCCGGTCGGCGTGGCGACCCAGAACCCCGTGCTGCGCAGCAGGTTCAGCGGCAAGCCGGAGTTCGTCGTCAACTTCTTCGAATTCATCGCGGAAGAGGTGCGAGAGTACCTGGCCGAACTCGGATTCCGTTCGATCGAAGAAGCCGTCGGCCACGCCGAGCTTCTCGATGCGGACCGTGCGATCGAGCACTGGAAGGCCTCGGGGCTCGACCTCGCGCCCGTGCTGCACGGACCTGAGTTCCCTGAGGATGCCCCGCGCAGCCACCGTAGAAACCAGAACCACGAGATCGAGAAGCACTTCGACAACCAGCTCATCGAGCGTGCGGCGAGCGTGCTCGAGCACGGCGGGCGCCTGGAGATCTCCCTCCCGATCCGCAACACCGAGCGTGCCGTCGGCACCCTGCTCGGTCACGAGGTGACGGTGCGCCACGGCGAGCACGGGCTGCCTGACGGCTCGATCGACGTGACTCTGACCGGTTCGGCCGGCCAGTCCCTCGGTGCGTTCCTGCCTAGCGGCATCACCCTGCGACTGGAGGGCGACTCGAACGACTACGTCGGCAAGGGCCTCTCCGGCGGACGCATCGTCGTTCGGCCCGACCGCACGAGCGTGTTCCCCGCGGAGCGCAACGTCATCGCGGGCAACGTCATCGGATACGGAGCCACGCAGGGCAGCATGTTCATCCGCGGAACAGTGGGTGAACGTTTCCTGGTGCGCAACTCGGGAGCAACGGCCGTCGTCGAGGGTGTCGGTGATCACGCACTCGAATACATGACGGGCGGTCTCGCACTCATTCTCGGCACCACGGGACGCAACCTCGGCGCCGGGATGTCGGGCGGCACCGCGTATGTGCTCGACCTGCGAGAGGAGCGCGTGAACCGCGACGCGCTGACCAGCGGCGAGCTCGAGCTGTCGGCCCTGGGCAGTGGCGACATCGAGATCGTGCGCGACCTACTCGAACAGCACGTCGCCGAGACCGACTCGGCCGTGGCGAAGGGGCTGTTGACCGACCTCGAAGCGGCATCCGCTCGCTTCACCAAGGTGCTGCCGCGGGACTACGCGGCAGTGCTCGAGACCCGTAAGAACGCCGTCGACGAGGGGCTCGACCCCGACGGCGACATCGTGTGGAACAGAATCTTGGAGGTGACCGGTGGCTGACCCCAAGGGCTTCCTCAAGGTCACGGAACGTGAAGTGCCCAAGCGCCGGCCGGTGTCGGTGCGCCTCATGGACTGGAAAGAGGTCTACGAGGCCGGCGACTCCGCGACACTGCGCAAGCAGGCTGGACGCTGCATGGATTGCGGCATCCCGTTCTGCCACCAAGGCTGCCCGCTGGGCAACCTCATTCCCGAGTGGAACGACCTCATGTGGCGCGGCGAGGGCCGCCAGGCGATCGAGCGGCTGCATGCCACGAACAACTTCCCGGAGTTCACCGGGCGGCTGTGCCCTGCGCCCTGCGAGGACTCGTGCGTTCTGGGCATCAATCAGCCGGCCGTGACCATCAAGCAGGTCGAGCAGACCATCATCGACCAAGCGTGGTCGAACGGCTGGGTGCAGCCGCACCCGCCTCAGCGGCTGACCGGCAAGACCGTCGCGGTTGTGGGCTCCGGCCCTGCCGGTCTCGCCGCCGCCCAGCAGCTCACCAGGGCCGGACACACCGTCGCGGTGTACGAGCGCGACGACCGCATCGGCGGTCTGCTGCGGTACGGCATCCCGGACTTCAAGATGGAGAAGAAGCACATCGAGGCGCGCTTGGCGCAGATGACGGCGGAGGGAACCAGATTCCGCGCCGGCGTCAACATCGGTGTCGACATCAGCTGGTCCGACCTCAAGGCCCGGTACGACGCCGTCGTCGTCGCGACGGGTGCGATGGTTCCGCGCGATCTCCCCATCCCTGGGCGCGATCTCGCCGGCGTGCACTTCGCCATGGAATATCTCGTGCAGCAGAACCGTGTCGGCGCCGGGGACTCGGTTCCCATGCAGATCTCCGCTGAGGGCAAGCACGTCGTCGTCTTGGGCGGAGGCGACACCGGTGCGGACTGCATCGGTACCGCGCACAGGCAGAAGGCGGCATCCGTCACCAACCTCGCGATCGGCAAGCAACCGCCGAACGAGCGGCCCGCGCACCAGCCATGGCCGACCACCCCGACGCTGTTCGAGGTGCAGACGGCGCACGAGGAGGGCGGGCGACGCGAATACCTCGCCTCCACCGTCGAGTTCGTCGGAAACGACGTCGGCGAGGTCATCGCGATCCGCGTGGCCGAGACCGAATACCTCGACGGCCGGCGCGTGCCGAAGGCGGGCACCGAGCGCGAGATCCCCGCGGACCTCGTGCTGCTTGCGCTGGGTTTCACCGGCCCCGAGCAGGACACGCTGTCTGGCCAGCTCGCCGTGCCGTTCGACCAGCGAGGCAATGTGGGTCGCGACGGCGACTACCAGACGCAGGAGCCTGGAGTGTTCGTGGCGGGCGACGCCGGCCGCGGCCAGTCCCTCATCGTCTGGGCGATCGCCGAGGGCCGGGCTGCGGCTGCCGCGGTCGACCGGTATCTTGAAGGAGAGACCGCGCTCCCTTCGCCCGTCAGGCCGACGGACCGCGGCATCACGATCTAGCGCTCGCGTCCATTCCCTGCCTTCAGGGCGTGATCACTCACGCACGCGCACAAAACTCAGGAGTACGAAGAAAGCCAATGAGACGAGCCAAGATCGTCGCCACGCTGGGTCCTGCGACATCCAGCTACGAGAACATCCGTGCCATCATCGATGCCGGCGTCGACGTCGCCCGCATGAACCTCAGCCACGGCAGCTACGACGTGCACGAGGCCGTCTACGCCAACGTGCGGCGGGCAGCGGAGGACTCAGGGCGAGCTGTGGCCGTCATGGTCGACCTGCAGGGTCCGAAGATCCGCCTCGGCAAGTTCGAGGGGGGACCCTACGAGCTGGCAGAGGGCGACATCTTCACGATCACGACCGACGACATCGTCGGTGACCAGCAGACCTCGTCGACCACGTTCAAGGGCCTGCCGAACGACGTGAAGGCGGGCGACCCCCTCCTCATCGACGACGGCAAAGTGACGCTGCGCGTGCTCGAGGTGGACGGGCCACGCGTGAAGACCCAGGTGGTCGTGCCCGGCCCCGTCTCGAACAACAAGGGCATCAACCTGCCTGGCGTCGCCGTGAACGTTCCCGCGCTCAGCGACAAGGACGAGGCCGACCTGCGGTGGGGACTCCGACTCGGAACCGACTACATCGCTCTGTCGTTCGTGCGCAACGCGGGCGACATCGAGCGCGTGCACGAGATCATGGACGAGGAGGGCCGCCGCGTGCCCGTCATCGCCAAGATCGAGAAGCCGCAGGCGGTCGACGCGCTCGAAGAGATCGTCGACGCGTTCGATGCCATCATGGTGGCCCGTGGCGACCTCGGTGTGGAGCTTCCCCTCGAGGCCGTGCCGATCGTGCAGAAGCGCGCCGTCGAGATCTCTCGCCGCATGGCCAAGCCGGTCATCGTCGCGACGCAGGTGCTCGAGTCGATGATCACGAGCCCGCGGCCGACGCGTGCTGAGGCATCCGACTGCGCCAACGCCGTGCTCGACGGCACCGACGCCGTCATGCTCTCGGGCGAGACCAGCGTGGGGGAGTACCCGGTGGTGACCGTGCAGACCATGGCACGCATCATCGAGTCGACGGAGGAGCACGGGCTGGAGCGCATCCCGCCGCTCGGCACCACTCCGCGCACACAGGGCGGCGCCATCACGCTCGCCGCTGCCGAGGTCGCCGACTTCGTCGGAGCCAAGTACCTCTGCGTCTTCACCGAGTCCGGCGACTCGGCGCGCCGCATGTCACGCCTGCGCTCGAAGATCCCCATGAAGGCGTTCACGACCAACGAGAGCATCCGCCGCCGGCTGGCACTCACCTGGGGAATCGAGTCGTTCCTCGTCGACCGGGTGACGCACACGGATCAGATGATGGGGCAGGTCGACGACGTGCTCATCGGCAAGAACCTTGCACAGGTCGGCGACAAGGTCGTGGTGATCTCCGGTTCGCCTCCCGGAATCTCCGGCTCGACCAACGACGTGCGCGTGCATGTCGTCGGCGACGTGCACAACGAGGCCGCGCCGGCATACGCCGCTCTGAGGTAACCGCTTAGTCGTTCGGCAGCCCGAGGAGCTTGCGCACCTCGGCATCCGTCGTCTGAGTGAAGTCGCGGTACCACTGGCCGATCGCGAAGAAGCCCGGTGGCCGTGCGACGCACACGACGGCGTCCGCGTCGACGCCGGGTCGCGGCTGCCAGTCCGGGGGAGCGACGGGAACCGCAAGCACGACGGATGCCGCGCCGTGCGCTCGTGCGACTGCGCACGCAGCGCGGGCGGTCGCTCCCGTCGCCAGGCCGTCGTCGACGACGACGGCCGTGGTGCCGCGCAGCTCGACCGGATGCCTGCCCTCCCGGTACCTGTGCACGCGCCGTTCCAGCTCGGCACGCTCGCGCTGCTCGACCCGAGCCAGCTGCTCGTCCGTCACGCCCATGACGCGGATGAGCGTCTGGTCGAGTACGCGAACGCCCTCGCCGATCGCACCCATCGCGACTTCCTCGTTGCGTGGCAGGCCGAGTTTGCGCACCAGGATCACGTCCAGCGGAACTCCTAGCGCCTCGGCAACGGGCGCGGCGACGGGAACTCCTCCCCGGGGAATTCCGAGAACGACCGTTCCCTGCCATGCCTCGCGGTACGGCAGGCAGGCAGTCGCAAGCCTGCGTCCGGCATCCAGTCGGTCCTGGAAGATCATGCCAACTCCCTCGCGTTGCCGCCGACTGGACGGCAACGGTCATGAAGCGCGAGCCTCTTGCGGCGATCCGGTCTTGGAGAGCGGATCGGCGATGTCCTCCAGAGACCTGTTCTCGGCTTTCACCCCGAGGAAGACTTCGACGAGGCCAGCGGCGATCATGAGTCCGGCGCCGATGAAGTATCCAAGGGCGACGGCGCTGATCCCCATAGAGACGAACTGGCCGAACAAGAGCGGACCTACGATTCCGCCAAGGCCTGTGCCGACCGCGTAGAAGAATGCGATCGCCATGGCCCTCGTCTCCATCGGGAAGATCTCGCTCACCGTGAGGTAGGCGGCGCTCGCGCCCGCCGAAGCGAAGAAGAACACGACGACCCAGCAGACGGTGAGCCACGTCGCATCCAGGATCCGGGCGTCGAACAGGATGCCCGTGGCGACGAGCAGCACGCCGCTGCCGATGTACGACAGCGAGATCATCACCTTGCGGCCGACGGAGTCGAACAGCCTGCCGAGCAACAGCGGTCCGAGGAAGTTTCCGACCGCGATCGGTACCAGAGCCCACGGTGCCACATCGTCGGGAACGTGCAAGAGCTTCGTCAGAACGAGCGCGTAGGTGAAGAAGACCGCGTTGTAGAGGAACGCTTGTCCGATGAACAACGAAAGGCCGAGCACGAACCGCTTCGGATACTTCGTGGCCGCCACGCGGGCGATCTCGCCGAACCCGGTCGACTTGCGTTGTTTGATCTCGATCGTCTCGTCGCCGGCGACGTCGGGCAGCTTCTCGCCGGTGTCCTCTTCGACCTGCTTCTCGATGTCGGCCACCTCGGTGTCGGCCTCGCGGTCCAACCCGTGGATGAACATCCATCTGGGCGATTCCGGAACGTTGCGCCGCACCAGCAGGATGGTGAGCCCCAGCACGGCTCCGAGCCCGAACGCGAGGCGCCAGCCCAGCTCGGGAGCGAAGATCGAGGTGTTCAACAGGAGCACCGTGAGCATCGCACCGAACGCGGTGCCCAGCCAGTACGACCCGTTGATGGCGAGATCGACGACGCCCCGCCGCTTCGCCGGGATCAGCTCGTCGATCGCCGAGTTGATCGCCGAATACTCCCCGCCGATGCCGGCACCCGTGAAGAAGCGGCAGGCGAAGAACCACACCGGTGAAAACGAGAACGCCGTCGCCACGGTGGCGACCAGATACACGCCGAGCGTGATCATGAACAGCTTCTTGCGCCCGAACCTGTCCGTCAGGTAGCCGAACACCAGCGCTCCGACGCACGCCCCGGCGACGTAGATCGCTGCGGCGAGTCCGATGTCGCCCGGGGTCAGACCCAGGCCGCTGGACTTCTCGGTGAGCCGGCTGCCGATGGCACCGACTATGGTCACCTCCAGTCCGTCCAGGATCCACACCGTGCCGAGGCCGACCACGACCATCCAGTGCCACTTCGACCACGGCAGCCGGTCCATTCTGGATGGGATGCTCGTGCGGATCGTTCTCAGCTCGTGTGCGGTCATGCGTCCTCCTCGGCAGACAGCCGTGACGCTACGAGCAGCGCAATGCGCACTTCAACCCCTTGCACTGCGCTTCCGCAACGGGCCAGGTCGTGCTATCCGAGGTCGGGAGCCACCGAGGTCAGCGTGGGGAACTTGGCCGTACGACCGTCTCCCGACGACCTCCCCGTGAGCCGGCGACCGATCCAGGGCAGTACGTACTCCCGGTAGTAGCCGAGCGACGGCCTGCGCCTCCCGATCGGCTGCTGCGACGCGACCTCGTCGACGCGCCACTCGGGCGGGACGGGTGCGCGAAGTGCCGTCAGAACATTCGAGGCGACGCGGGCATGGCCGAAGGCGTTGAGGTGCAGACGGTCCAGCGACCAGTAGCGTAGATCACGCAGAACGGGGTCGGCGAAGTTGTCGACGAACGTGACCCGCGCGTCATCCGTCGCGCTGTCGTGCACGAATGCGCGAACGCGCTCTGCGAGCAGATCGCCCCTGCGCTGCACCGTGCGGCCGCCGGGCAGGTTGTCGCTCGGGTTCGCTCCGCTCAGCAGAAGAACGTGGATCCCGGCCGCCGCGGCCTTCTGCACCGCGTCTGCTGTGCGAGCCGCCACGTCATCGACCGAGACACGGGGACGCATGATGTCGTTCCCGCCCCCGTTGATGCTGATGAGTTGTGGATGCATGCCGATCGCGGCATCCAGCTGCTCTCCGACGATCGAGTCGAGCTTGCGACCGCGGATGGCGAGGTTCGCGTAGAGCACGGGCTCTCCGGCAGCCTCAGCCAGGCCGGCAGCCACGAGGTCCGCCCAGCCGCGAACCCTGCCGTCCGGCAGTTCGTCCCCTACACCCTCGGTGAAGCTGTCTCCGATCGCGACGAAGCTGGTGAACATGTCTCAACCGTATCCGCGCTCATGGGACCCACCGGCACGAGCGCCACCCGGCGGTACTATCGAGAGGATCTCAGGGCGGACGCTTTCGCCCGGCCGGCCCTGCCCGTAGACCAACATCTGACCACCCGCTTCTCAAAGCCCTCGGAAGGAATACTCGAAGATGATCGCTCGGCCCCCGAAGGGTGAACTCGACAAGCGCATCGCCGGCGCTGTGTTCGTGCTGTTCTGGATCGTCGCCATCGCGGCCTGGATCGTCGCGGGCACGGCCCTCGGCAACGCGGGCGCGTGGCAGCCGTTCATCGTCGACATCGGCATCGTGATAGCGAGCGTCGGCGTGGCGGCACCCTTCCTGAGCACGGTGAAGGGGTTCGGGCTTGCGCTCCTGTTCGCGCTGATCGCCGTAGCCGGCTTCGCGCTCGGAGACTTCGGCCACATCGTGCCGCTCGTCTACTTCCTGCGCATCGCCGTCCCGTTCTTCGCCGTCTTGATCGCTCCCACGTTCAAGCTGGCCAACGGTGTGAAGGTCTTCGCCTGATACGCAGCCTCGTAACGCGAGCGACCCGGGTGCCTGCAGTGGGCATCCGGGTCGTGTCGTCTGCGGCGTGTGCGGTCAGAAGCGCCTGGTGAACGGCAGCGGTTTGCGCATGCGGATGAGCAGAAGCAGCGGGACCACGATGTACGGGAGGTTGAACGCGAGGAAGACCGCAGGGTTGGGAGTACGCTCGGCCGCCGAGCCGAAGAACTCCACGCCGAAGATCGGGATGCCGGTCAGCGAGATGATCATGGTGGCGTAGATGACGCTCGGAAGCTGGATCCAGTTCCACCTGCGCGCGATGGCGATGATCAGCAGCACATAGAACGCGACGTAGATGAACGCCGAGGTGCCGCTGATGAAACGCAGCCACACCGGATGCGATTGGTACAGCGGATCGAAGTTCGACGCATACCAGTAGTTCCACTGCACGAGGATGTTGGGGGAGTCTTTCACCTGGTCCAGCCCGAGGCCCTCGACCGAGTCGCTGATGATGCAGGTCACGATGAACGCGGAGAAGATGACCAGGAAGAAGATGTCGATCGGCCGCTTCGACAGCGGCAGGTTGGCCGGTTTCGCGGTCGGATGAGCGGATGCCTGCGCGGGCTCTACCCGGGCAGGCGAGGTGGAAGAAGTGCGGACTTCTGACATGCTCGGCAGACTATCGCGGCGCCGAAGCCGTACCGGCTCTGCGCTCGTCAGCGCGGCGCGGGAAGATCGATGTTCCAGTGCCGCGACACCGTGACGAAGTACTCCTCCAGTGACGAATCGTGCTCTGCCGGGCCTTTCATCACACTGAACCTGCTGATGACGCGCTGGGTGCCTTCGGCATCGCCGTAGAGCACATCGACCAGCACGAAGTCGTCTGCCCGCACGCGCTCGGCCACGCGGCGATACGCCTCCGACTGCGGGTCGCGGATGGCCACCTGCACGAACCCCGCGTACTGCGTGGGAACGTAGATGTCGCGCGTCAGCCGGTGGAAGTCCGAAGGCGAGGCGGGCGGCGCAGACGGGCCTTCCGGAATGCTCCAGCCGTGCAGCACCGCGATGCCCGAGCCGACGTTGCGCACCGACATCACGAGCGCGACCACCGACGCGTCGACCTCCATGCTTGCGCGCCCGCCCTCGACGACGAGCCACCGTCCGTCCATGAAACGAACCTTCTGCCGGTCATCGGTGAAGCTGGAGGGCAGCAGTAGTGGCCGCAGGCCCTCGAGAAGCGCCCGCTCCGCAAGCCGTGCCGACCGGTTCGCCGACCGCGTCGAGACGAACGTGGCCACTGCCAGAACGAGCGTTCCGATCGCGGTGCCGAAATCTGCTAAGACTGGCCAGTCCACGTGGTCTCCTTGTCGTCGGTCGCGACCAGCGTGACGCATCGGCGTCGCGCCCGTCCGCGCACACGCCGACGGCCCGGTGCGAGGAATGCACCGGGCCGTCGGGTTCGGGTAGCGGCCTCCACGCCGCGAGTGCCTTACGGCAGGTAGTAGGTCGGGTTCGGGAGCTTGATGGTGCGGTCGGCGTGGCCACCGATGAGGTCGCTGAACTGGTCACCGAAGTTGGCGACGACGTCGTACTTGCCGCCAGCCGAGGACTCCACGTGCGCTCTGGTCTGCGACTTGTACTCGATGGTCGTGCAACTCGCCGCGGCGCAATGGATGTACGAGGGCTGCTGCGAGGCGCCCTGCCCCGTCCACTTCGTGTAGTAGTTCGCGGCCGTGAAGCCCGTGTAACCCACCTTCGCCAGGTTGCCGAGCGTTGCATCCTTCTGGTTGTCGTTTCGACCCGTGAGGCCGATGACCGTGCAGCCGGCCTTCTGCGCGGCGCGTTGCAGCGCGACCATGCCTGGAACGGCGGGGAAGCGCTGGCCCTGCACCCAGACATCCTGTTCGGCGGGGTTGTAGTTGAAGTGCATGTCGCCGACTTCCATGTCGTACGTCCACAGCGTGGTGTCGTCGGCGTCGAGCACGATGGCCGGGTTCCTGTGCAGCTTCTTCTCGATGAAGCACTGCGCGGCCACGACAGGCGTCTGTAGAGCCACGATGCGACGCATCTCGGAGATGTACGGCGAGGAGTCCTTGTTCGCGATGCCCGTTCCGGGGTCGCCGTAGTAGGTGGCGATGGTCTTCTTCACCGAGTCGATGTTCGGAATGCCTTCACCGCCTTCCGTTGCTCCGCTCGAGCCGTCCGGCTTCATGGTGAAGTGCGTGCGCGGCGCGAGCTTGGGCTCCGAGACTCCTGGCAGGTCGGGGGATGGCAGGTAGTAGGTGGGGTTGGGCAGCTTGAGGATGCTGTCGGCGAATCCGCCCTGCAGGTCGGACCACTGGTCGCCCACGTTGAGCGTGATCGTGTAGCCCAGGTCCTGCTCGATGTGCTTGCGCGTGAGCGCCTTGTACTCGACGGTGGTGCAACTGGTGGTTGCACAGGTGACGTACGGCGGCTGCTGCGAAGCGCCCTTGCCCGTCCATTTGGTGAAGGAGTCGTCGGACGTGAAGGCCGTGTACCCGACCTTGGCGAGGTTGCCGAGCGTCGCCGCCTTCTGGTCGTCGTTGCGTCCGGTCAGGCCGAACACCGTGTATCCGACGGCCGCCGCCGCGTTCACGAAAGCGACCATGCCTGGAACCGCGGGGAAGCGCTGGCCCTGCACCCAGACATCCTGCTCGGCAGGGTTGTAGTTGAAGTGCATGTCGCCGACTTCCATGTCGTACGTCCACAGCGTGGTGTCGTCGGCGTCGAAGACGACGGCGGGCTTCTCGCCCTTGGCAACCGCGGCGTCATACGCGGGCTTCAACTGGGCGGTCGCCTTGGCGACGATGCCCTGCAGTTCGGTGATGTAGGGGGAGGCATTCTTGTTCGCGATGCCAGCGCCTGGGTCCCCGTAGTAGGTGTAGATGGTCTTCTTCACCGAATCGATGTTCGGGATGCCGTCGCCACCCTGTGTCGCGCCGCTCGACCCGTCAGGCGCCATCGTGAACTGGGTGCGAGGCGCGAGCTGGGTGCCGTTGCCCCAGCCGCCACCGTCCCATGCTTGCGCCGGAGCCGCTCCGGCCAGCGCCACCCCGACAGCAACGGCGATCGCTGCCGCCCCCGCGAGCATCCTGCCTGCGACGCGATTCCCGCGCCGCCTCGTCGTGATCACGTCGTGATCGGATTGCATCGCACACCCCTCGTGCCAGGCCTTGTGCAGCAAGGCCGCCCTCTGCCGCTGATACACCCCTTACGGGGGCCTCCGTGCACCGTATCGACGGGATGCGCCGATCGCCAGAACCGTTCGCCAGCTTTGCTCATCTGAGCCGGGCGGCGGGGGAGCAGGGGTCTGGCAGCAACCAGAGCGAGCTCGGGCCGCTCTCGCCTCAATCGCGCGTGTTCGCGACCTCGCCGCATCGAACTCGCGCGCGCCGCGCGCGGTTCGAGTCCCGCTCCGTCGCATATGCGATGTGGGGAGCGCCCTCAGGCGCTCCCCACATCGCAGTGCCGGTGGTGGGACTCGAACCCACACGCCCTTTCGGACAAAGCATTTTGAGTGCTCCGCGTCTGCCATTCCGCCACACCGGCGCGACTGCCGTTGTTCACCTTATCGCGGCCCAGCCCCTTGTCGTATCGAGCCAATGATCCTAGCCCCATGGCCTCGAACACCCCGAGGCCGGGATGTTCAGCAACGCCACCTCCGCGCCACCTCCGACGCAATTCAGGACCAGCCCGGGTTCGACCCGAGTATGCGGTCGAACCGCCTGTCCTCCTGAATTGCGCAGGTGGATGCTCTCGCGCGACGCGACGTGAGCCCGAGCGTCTCGCTCCGCCGCGGTCCGGGTTTCGCCGCTCATCCGCTCGATCGCCCACACCGCGGCTTCTCCGCTGATCGGCCCATTGCGTTCGAAGACGAGAGCGGGCCCGGAGCACCGAACCTCAATCGCCCATACCGTAGGCTTGTTCACCGTGACCGACACTGAGAACACCGCTGCACCGCGCCGAGTCGTCGTCGCGGAAGACGAGTCGCTGATCCGTCTCGACATCGTGGAGATTCTGCGAGACAACGGGTTCGAGGTGGTCGGCGAAGCCGGCGATGGCGAGACGGCCGTCGCCCTCGCCACCGAGCTGCGCCCTGACCTCGTCATCATGGACGTCAAGATGCCGCAGCTCGATGGCATCTCCGCCGCCGAGCGCCTCTCCAAGAACCACATCGCGCCGGTCGTGCTGCTGACGGCATTCAGCCAGAAGGAACTCGTCGAGCGTGCGACCGAGGCAGGCGCACTCGCCTACGTGGTGAAGCCCTTCACGCCCAACGACCTGTTGCCAGCGATCGAGATCGCGCTGGCACGTTACGCGCAGATCATCGCCCTCGAGTCCGAGGTCGCCGACCTGAACGAACGCTTCGAGACACGCAAGCTCGTCGACCGGGCCAAGGGTCTGCTCAACGAGAAGATGGGGCTCACGGAGCCGGAGGCGTTCCGCTGGATCCAGAAGGCATCCATGGACCGCAGACTCACCATGCATGACGTCGCGAAAGCCATCATCGACCAGCTCGCCCCCAAGAAGTGAGTCCGGAGAGCTCAATGCGAAGCGTTGAGCTCGGAGGACTCAGATCGAGCAGCCGCACCGCAGGTGCAGCGGTCGAGATCTCCGCTGGAGAGCTCAATGCGAAGCGTTGAGACTTGAGGCTTAGCCCAGGTCTTTGATCAGATTCGTGATCCGGATGGTCGAGCAGCGCCGACCGCGGTCATCCGAGACGGCGATCTCGTGGGTCGTGAGGGTTCGTCCGAGGTGGATGGGCGTGCACACACCGGTGACGATGCCGCTCGTCGCCGACCGCGTGTGCGTCGCGTTGATCTCGATACCCACTGCCAGCCTGCCTTCGCCCGCCCAGAGGTTCGCCGACATGGATCCCAGACTTTCGCCGAGCACCACGTAGGCGCCGCCGTGCAGGAGATTCGCCGGCTGCGTGTTGCCATCCACCGGCATCGTCGCCACCGCCCGATCGATCGAGAACTCGATCATCTCGATGCCCATCTTGGCGGCAAGGGCTCCCATTCCGCGCTCCGTGACGTAGGCGAGAGCGTCGGCTGCGGCATCCATTCCGTGGGTCTGCGACATGATGCTCCTGGTCATGCTCGGCGGGATCTAGGGGTGTGTTCGCGTCGCGCCGCTCGACACCCTCAATCGGCCCTACCGCGGATGCAAGCATCCGTGTCGGAGCCTCAATCGGGTGTGTTCGCGTCGCGCCGCTCGACACCCTCAATCGGCCCCACCGCGGATGCAAGCATCCGTGTCGGAGCCTCAATCGGGTGTCTGTGGCCGCTTGTAGGCTGGCAGGCGTGTCGGACTCGGAAAAGCCTACCCTTCTCATCGTCGACGGCCATTCGCTGGCTTTCCGGGCCTTCTACGCGCTGCCCGTGGACAGTTTCACGACGCGTGACGGCCAGCACACGAACGCCATCCACGGCTTCCTTTCGATGCTGCTCCTCCTTCTGCAGAACGAGCGGCCGAGCCACCTGGCCGTCGCATTCGACGTCTCCAGATACTCGTTCCGCACGAAGGAGTACGCCGACTACAAGGGAACGCGCGGGGTGACGCCGCCCGAGTTCTCCGGCCAGGTGCCCCTCCTGCAGGAGGCGCTCGTCGCCATGAACATCCCGATTCTCGAGAAGGATGACTACGAGGCAGACGACATTCTCGCAACGCTCGCGACACAGGGAGCTGCGCAGGGCTATCGAGTGCTCGTGGTCTCCGGCGATCGCGACACGATCCAACTCGTCAACGACGACACCACCCTGCTGTACCCCAACGTGCGGGGCGTCTCCGAACTGAAGCGGTACGACAAGCAGGCCGTGTTCGACAGGTACGGCATTCCACCCGAGAAATATCCCGAGGTCGCTGCCCTCGTCGGCGAAACGAGCGACAACCTGCCTGGCATCGACAAGGTCGGCGAGAAAACCGCAGTCAAATGGGTGCTGCAGTATGGCGACGTCGAGAACCTTCTTGCGCACGCGGACGAGATCAAAGGCGTCGTCGGGCAGAACCTCCGCGACCAGAAAGAAAACGCCCTGCGCAACCGGCGACTCAACGAACTGGTGCGCGACGTGGAGCTTCCGGTCGGCCCTTCCGATCTGGCCCGTCGTCCGATGAACGAGCAAGCCGTGCGAGACGTGTTCGCGCGGCTCGAGTTCCGAACCCTGCTGGAGCGAGTGTTCAAGCTGATCGAGGGCGACGGATCCGACACGGGAGCGGTCACCGGCGCACAGCTGGGCACGATCGTGACGCCCGAACCGCAGGAGCTCGAGGGGGAGAAGCTGCGCGGATGGCTGTCGCAAGCATCCGCGGATGGGTCACGTGCCATCGCGGTGCAGCTCGACCTCGCGGGCCCTTGGCTTGCCGGCGTCGGCCTTTCCACCGACGATGCCTCTGCGTACGTCAAGGCCGGGGAGAACCACGCGCTCGACGGCGCGCTCACCGAGTGGTTGGCATCCGAATCGCCCAAGTGGTTCTACGACGCGAAGAATCAGCTCAAGGCCCTGCATGCCGCAGGCATCCAGGTGGGCGGGCTCGCTTGCGATGCGCGCGTGGCGATCTGGCTCGTGAACCCCAACCGCACACCCTCCGGGCTCGCGGACCAGGTATACGAGGTGCTGGGCGAGCAGATGCCGCAGTCGGACCCCGCGCAACTCGTTCCCGAGGTCGAGCCGGTGGGCGCCGGCACGGAGGCGTGGTACGTACACCGGGTCGCCGACGCGGTGTCCGTCGCGCTGGAAGAGAACACGCGACGGGTGCTGGAGACGATCGAGTTGCCCATCACCGGAGTGCTCGCCCGTATGGAGCGCAACGGGGTCGCGATCGACCGAGACATACTCCGCACCCAGCGCGAGGAGCTGACGGTGCGCGCTGACGGCCTTGCCCAAGCCGCCTACACGGAGATCGGCCACGAGGTGAACCTCGGTTCACCCAAACAGCTGCAGCAGGTGCTCTTCGACGAGCTCGGCATGCCAAAGACCAGGTCGACGAAGACCGGCTACTCGACGGATGCCGGATCCCTCGCCGACCTGCAGGAGAAGAACCCGCATCCGTTCCTCGACCTGCTTCTGCAGCATCGCGACGCCACGAAGCTCAAGCAGATCATCGAGACGCTGGAGAAGTCTGTGGGAGCGGATGCTCGCATCCACACCACCTATGACCAGACCGGCACCTCCACGGGTCGCATCTCCTCCAACGACCCGAACCTGCAGAACATCCCGGTGCGCACCGAGGTGGGCAAGCAGATCCGTTCGGCGTTCGTGCGCGGCGAAGGCTACGAGACGCTGCTCACAGCGGACTACTCGCAGATCGAGATGCGCATCATGGCGCACCTGAGCGAAGACGCCGGCCTGATCGAGGCGTTCAACGCAGGTGAAGACCTGCACCGCTTCGTGGGTGCCCGCATTTTCGGCGTCGCACCGGAAGACGTGACTCCGATCATGCGCACCAAGGTGAAGGCCATGTCGTACGGTCTGGCATACGGTCTCAGCGCGTTCGGCTTGTCGAAGCAGCTTCGCATCGAAACGGCAGAGGCCCGTCAGCTGATGACCGACTACTTCGCAAGGTTCGGTGCCGTGCGCGACTACCTACGTGATGTGGTCGAGAAGGCGCGGGTCGACGGCTTCACCGAGACCATCTTCGGGCGCCGCCGCCCGTTCCCCGACCTCACAAGCACCAACCGCGTGCTGCGCGACAACGCGGAACGCGCTGCGCTCAACGCCCCGATCCAGGGGTCTGCGGCCGACATCATGAAGATCGCGATGATCGGCATCGATGCCGACATGCGGGCCGAGCAGCTGTCTTCCCGCATGCTGTTGCAGGTGCACGACGAACTCATCTTCGAGGTGAGTTCGGGGGAGTGGGATGCCGTCGCCGAGATCGTCTCGCGTCGTATGTCCACCGCCGCGGAACTTCGCGTTCCGCTCACCGTGCAGCTCGGCCGAGGCGAGAACTGGGACGCGGCCGCGCACTGAGGCGGGGCCTCGTTCGTCGCTACGGCGCTTCGGGATCCGGTTCGCTCGTGGACCAGTCCTTGTCTTCGGAATGCTTCGGGTCTTCGACGTGCGGGACAGCGTTCCATAGGGCTCGAAGATCCTTGCCCCCACCGCCGAATGGTCCCGGCGCCGCCAGATTGTCGAGGAACTTCTCGATACACTCACCCACGCGCCCAAACTAGCGCGCAAGGTGACGCGTACCCGCCGCTTTGCGGCTGGCGCTGCTCACGGGCTCAATCGGCTCGGAGACGCGAGCGAGCTCGCGTCTCCAACCCTCAATCGCCCATAGGCTGGCGAGCATGACTGAGCAGCAACAGCAGAGAACCCCAACGCCCATCGACGCACTCGCCGAAGAGTGGGTCGACACGCAGCTCGAGCTCATGCCGGAGTGGCACGTCTGGCTCGGACGGCCGGGTCGCGAAGGCGAATACAGCGATCTCTCGCCCGAGGGTCACGAGCGCGTCGCTGAAGCGCAGGCAGACATGCTGCGCCGGGTGCAGGCGACCGAGCCCGTCGACGATGTCGACGTGGTCACCAAGCTCGACCTGGCCCGAGAGCTGGAGCTCGAGTTGGAGAAGCACGAGGCCGGGTTCGCCCAGCGCAACCTGAATGTGATCGCATCGCCCGAGCAGGAGCTTCGCGACATCTTCGATCTGGAGCCCACGACCACCGTCGAGAACTGGGAGGCGATCGCCAAGCGTCTCCACAACCTGCCAGACGCGATGCGGGGCTACATCGCCACGCTGCGCACGGGCATCCAGGCAGGCAACGTTCCTGCCATCCGTCAGGTGCGCGAAGGCGTCGCTCAGGCGAACAAGCAGGTCGGCGGCAACGGCTTCTTCTTCGGGCTGGCGCGCGACGCGAAGGCCGAGAACGGCGAGCTGCCGGAGTCGCTGAAGAACGACCTGCAGAAGGGCGCAGCCGAAGCGGCAGCGGCGTACGGCGAGTTGGCGGTCTTCCTCGAAGACGAACTCGCCGCCCACGCTTCGGAGCAGGATGCCGTCGGCCGCGAAATCTACGCGCTCGCGTCCCGCAGCTTCCTCGGCGCCACCGTCGATCTCGACGAGACCTACGAGTGGGGTGTCGAGGAGTTGCGGCGCATGGTGGACGAACAGGAGGCCATCGCCCGCGAAATAAAGCCGGGCGCATCGGTCGGCGAGGCGATCGAATTCCTCGACGGCGACGCCTCACGCAAGCTGCACGGTACCGATGCCTTGCAGCGCTGGATGCAGGAGACCAGTGATCGTGCCGTGGAAGAGCTCGGTCGCACGCACTTCGACATCCCAGAGCCCATCAGGCAGCTGCAGTGCATGATCGCCCCCACGCAGGAGGGTGGCATCTACTACACCGGCCCCGCTGACGACTTCTCGCGACCGGGACGCATGTGGTGGAGCGTGCCGGAGGGCGTGACCGAGTTCGACACGTGGCGCGAACTGACCACGGTCTACCACGAGGGGGTACCAGGACACCACCTGCAGATCGCCACCGCCACGTACAACAAGGCGCAGCTGAACAGCTGGCGGCGCGTGGCGGGCACGTCCGGTCACGCCGAGGGCTGGGCGCTGTACGCGGAGCGGCTCATGGAGCAGCTCGGCTATCTCGACGACCCGGCGGACCGGCTCGGGATGCTCGACGGCCAGCGGATGCGCGCGGCCCGCGTCGTGCTCGACATCGGCGTGCACCTCGGCAAGCAGCGCCCGGACGGCCAGGGACAGTGGACGGGTGACTACGCATTCGACTTCCTGAAGTCGAACGTCAACATGAACGAGCCCTTCGTGCGGTTCGAGGTGAACCGCTACCTCGGCTGGCCCGGACAGGCGCCGTCGTACAAGATCGGCCAGCGCATCTGGGAGCAGATCCGCGACGAGTACAAGCGTCGCGAGGGTGAGGCATTCGATATCAAGGCGTTCCACAAGAAGGCACTGGACATCGGAGGCGTCGGCCTCGACACGCTGAAGACGGCGCTCCTCGGCTAGCAGCGTTTCCAGCCGTGTCAGCCGAACCGAGCAGGGACAAGCCCCGTTCCTGATGGCGCGCCGTCCTGACCTCACGTCGGTCGAGCGCCGGCTCGACGACGCCGCCCGCCGGCTCCTGGACCGAGCTCCAGGCAGCCGGATCTGGAGCGGCGTCGTCGAGTTCCTCGTGTTCGGAGCCAAGCAGGCATGGGCCTGCGTCTTCGGCGCCGCCCTGCTCGCCGTCATCGTCGCGGCACGGCTCTGGTATCCCCAGGATGCGGCGCTGGCACGCAACGACGCGCTCACCATCGCTGCCATCGTCATCCAGATCGCCATGGTCTGGGGGCGCCTGGAGACCTGGAGCGAGCTTCGCGTCATCGTCGTCTTCCACGTCGTCGGCACGGGCATGGAGCTGTTCAAGACCGATGTGGGCTCGTGGAGTTACGATCCGGGCGGCGTGCTTCGCATCCTGAGCGTGCCGTTGTTCACTGGCTTCATGTATGGCGCGGTCGGCTCCTACATGGTGCGCGTCTACCGGCTGTTCGACCTGAGATTCACCCGCTATCCGCCGCTCTGGCTGACCGCGATCGTCGCCACCGCCATCTACGTCAACTTCTTCACACAGCACTTCATCGTCGACCTTCGGTGGGTGCTTCTGGCAGGCGTGCTGCTCGCCTTCGGTGCCACCGGCATGCATTTCCGCGTGTTCCGGCACACCCTGCGGATGCCCCTCGTCGCCGCCTTCGCGCTCGTGGCGTTCTTCATCTGGCTGGCGGAGAACATCGCCACGTATTCGCACGCCTGGACCTATCCCGACCAGGTGTCCGCGTGGCATCCGGTGTCACCCGTGAAGCTCGTCTCGTGGTTTCTGCTCATGATCATCTCGGTCGTTCTGGTGACCTGGGTGTACCCGCCCCGGCGCCCGGATGCCCTCGCCGCGCTGCCCGTTGCAGCAGAGGCCGAGTGAGCGCGGAGGACCGGTCCTTGTGTGGCAGCGACAGGAATACCGCTCACACACCTGGCGTTGTTGCATGAGGCTGCCGTGCGACGGTAGTCTGGAGAGTCACTTTTGTGACGTTCCTATCCGTCTGCCCGGCGGCAAATCCAACTGAAGCAAAGCTCCGGGCCTGATTCATGTCCATATCTGGAGTACCCACTCAATGACAACCGTAACGACCGACAAGGCACCCAAGCAGGTCGCGATCAACGACATCGGCTCTGCTGACGACTTTCTTGCCGCGGTCGAGAAGACTCTGAAGTTCTTCAACGATGGTGACCTCATCGAAGGCACCGTGGTGAAGATCGACCGCGACGAGGTGCTCCTCGACGTCGGTTACAAGACCGAGGGTGTTATCCCCTCCCGCGAACTTTCCATCAAGCACGATGTCGACCCCAGCGAGGTCGTCAAGGTCGGCGACACCGTCGAGGCGCTCGTTCTCCAGAAGGAGGACAAGGAAGGCCGCCTCATCCTGTCCAAGAAGCGTGCGCAGTACGAGCGCGCATGGGGCGACGTGGAGAAGATCAAGGAAGCCGATGGCGTGGTGACCGGTTCGGTCATCGAGGTCGTCAAGGGCGGCCTGATCGTCGACATCGGACTGCGCGGCTTCCTGCCGGCATCCCTGATCGAGTTGCGCCGTGTGCGCGACCTCACGCCCTACCTGGGTCAGGAGATCGAGGCGAAGATCCTCGAGCTCGACAAGAACCGCAACAACGTCGTGCTGTCGCGTCGCGCACTGCTCGAGCAGACGCAGTCCGAGAGCCGTTCGACCTTCCTCGCAAACCTCCACCCCGGTCAGGTGCGCAAGGGCGTCGTCTCGTCCATCGTCAACTTCGGCGCGTTCGTCGACCTCGGTGGCGTCGACGGTCTGGTTCACGTCTCCGAGCTGTCCTGGAAGCACATCGAGCACGCCAGCGAGGTCGTCGAGGTCGGCCAGGAGGTCACCGTCGAGGTGCTCTCCGTCGAGCTCGACCGCGAGCGCGTCTCCCTGTCGCTCAAGGCGACGCAGGAGGACCCGTGGCAGGTCTTCGCCCGCACGCATGCCATCGGCCAGTTCGCGCCGGGCAAGGTCACGAAGCTCGTGCCGTTCGGTGCGTTCGTGCGCGTGGCAGACGGCATCGAGGGGCTCGTGCACATCTCCGAGCTGTCGGGCAAGCACGTCGAGCTCGCCGAGCAGGTCGTGTCGGTCGGCGACGAGGTGTTCGTCAAGGTCATTGACATCGACCTCGAGCGTCGCCGCATCTCGCTTTCGCTGAAGCAGGCGAACGAGGGCGTCGACCCGGAGGGAACCGAGTTCGACCCGGCCCTCTACGGCATGCTCACGGAGTACGACGAGCAGGGTAACTACAAGTACCCCGAGGGCTTCGACCCCGAGACGGGCGAGTGGACCGAGGGGTCCGACGCTCAGCGCGAGAAGTGGGAGCAGGAGTACGCCGAGGCTCAGGCACGCTGGGAGGCGCACAAGCGCCAGGTGGCCAAGGGTCTCGAAGAGGAGTCGACGCAGACCGAGGCCGCCGCTCAGGGCGCCCCGACCTACTCGAGCGACTCGAACGCCGGCGGCACGCTCGCCGACGACGCTTCGCTCGCAGCTCTGCGCGAGAAGCTCTCCAGCAACAGCTGATTGAGGCGAGAGCCGAGCGAGCTTGCTCGCTCGGCCGAGCCGATTGAAGCTGTTGAGCGCGAAGTGCGAACACAGCTGATTGAGCCTCGGTAGAGCGAGAAAGCTCGCTCGGCCGAGCCGATTGAAGCTGTTGAGCGCGAAGCGCGAACACAGCTGATTGAAGTCGCAACACGAAGCGGCCGGGTCCATGGGGGCCCGGCCGCTTCGTCGTATCTGCAGCGGCATCGATGCAGAATGGTGAGCGTGAGTCGAGCCAGTTCCACCGAAACCCCCAAAGTGGTCTCCGTAAGTCGTGACGACGGACACCGGTTCAGCAAGCCACCCGTCCAGGAGATCCGACTGATCGAGGGCTGGGGCGTCGAGGGAGACTCTCACGCCGGAGTCACCGTGCAGCACCGTTCGCGGGTGGCGCGCGACCCCTCGCAGCCCAACCTGCGTCAGGTGCATCTCATCCACGCCGAGTTGTTCGACGACGTGCACGAGCACGGCTTCACGGTGCGCCCAGGAGAGCTGGGGGAGAACATCACGACGACGGGCCTTGATCTTCTCACGCTGCCTGCCGACACCGTTCTGCACATCGGTGAGAGCGCGCAGGTGCGCGTGACCGGCTTGCGGAATCCGTGCGATCAGATCAACGGCCTCGCCCCGCAGCTGTTGAAGGAGATGGTGCAGCGCAAGCCCGACGGCACGGTCGTGCGAAAGACCGGTGTGATGTCCGTCGTGATCGCAGGGGGAACCGTTCGTCCAGGCGACCCGATCCGTGTCGAGCTGCCAAGCGGAGAACAGGTCGGCCTTCAGCCGGTCTAGCAACCGATGCCGGCGCGCCGCGGACTGCCGCCGCGGAGGCACCGAGTTCCAGCAGCGCCGATAGGCTCGCACGGTGCAGATCATCGCCCTCACGGGAGGCATCGCCTCCGGTAAGTCGACCGTGTCGAGCAGGCTTGCCGAGCTCGGCGCAGTGATCGTGGATGCCGACAGGCTTGCTCGCGAAGTGGTCGAGCCTGGCACCCCCGGCCTCGCTGCCATCCGGGAGCGGTTCGGCGACGCCGTGATCGCGGACGATGGATCACTTGACCGTCAGGCGCTTGGCAGCATCGTCTTCAGCGACCGCGCCGCGCTCGCCGACCTCAACTCCATCACCCACCCCGCCGTCTGGCGAGCGGCGACGGAGCGGTTCTGGCAGGCTCAGGCATCCGACCCGGGCTCGATCGTCGTCTACGACGTGCCGCTGCTGGTCGAGGCCTCGGCCGATCGGCCGTTGAAGTTCGATCGCGTGGTCGTCGTGGAAGCCGACAGGGCTGAGCGGATCCGGCGGCTCGTCGCCGAGCGAGGCATGAGCGAAGAGGATGCCGTTCGCAGGATCGGTGCGCAGGCCCACGACGACCAGCGCAGGGCGGTCGCGGATGTCGTGCTCGACAACAACGGCAGCAGAGAAGACCTGCTTCGACGGGTCGACGAGCTCTGGCAGAACCTGCGCGCGCAATGACCGTGTGGGCCTAGCGAGCATCGACGGCTTCGGCCGCTTCGTCGCGTTAGACGTAGCGCCCGGCCGTCGAGCCGAAGCTCCGTCAGTGAAACCCGGGGCCGAGGAGCAGAAGCGTCGGCACGACCACGAGAGCCAGCGCACCGCCGAGCACCGCGACGCGGAAGGCCGGTGCGACGGGGGCGGCGAGATCGGTGAGGCGCGCGAGCCGGGCATCCGCCCAATCGGCCGATGGGCCGGGGGAGCCGGGCAGCCCGACAGCGGTCAGCTGCACCGAGCGTTCGTCCGACGACGCGGCCCCCGCGAGGGCGACACGTGCGACAGCACGGGAGAGGTTGCGCTCGGAGACCGTGCGCCTGGCCTGATCGTCCGCCAGCAGCTCGATGAGCAACCCGACGGCCTCGAACGCCCTCGTCGCGATGGGGAACCAGGGAAGCGCGCTGCGCCACGCGCTGAACGCCACGAGCAGCACGTGGTGGCGCTGCGTGACGTGGGCGCGCTCGTGCGCCACGACGGCCGCGAGCTCCTCGTCGCTGAGCAGCTCGAGCAAACCGGCCGACAACACCGTCGTGGCGCGAGGAGCTCCCGGCAGGCAGTACGCCACAGGGATAGCGTGGTCGATCAGACGCATGTCCGGACGTTCCGGAATCGGATCGGACAGCAGACGCAGCAGTTGCACGTGGTGGCGGCGCTGACGCTCGGCACGCCACGATGTGCGCACCAGGTTCAGCAGCAGGTGCACGCCGAGCAGCACAGCACCTGCGAGGGCGAACATCTGGAAGAAGTTCGCGTGCGGTGGGAGCCGCCCGGCCAGGATGTCCGCGCCGAACGAGCCTGCAGCGTGCGGCAGATCCTCTCCGAACGGGATCAGCCCGAAAACGAGCAGAGCACCGATCATCGAAAGGCCGCCGGCCAGAGCAATGGCCTGCCAGAGAACGAGGGCCGCACCTGGCATCCGCCTAGGCCACGCCGCCCTCGCCAGCGCCACCGGCACCGGCCACGCCAGGGCGAAGGCCAGCAGCGCCAACGATGCAGCGACGGCGAGCATGTCGCCTACGCCTCCAGTAGCTTGCGCAGTCTCTCCGCATCGTGCGGCGTGACCTGACCGACGAAGCGAGCCAGCACGGCGTCACGGTCCGACGCCGATCCGAGCACCTCGTGCATCAGTTCGGCCACGTGGTCTTCGCGGCTCATGGCGGCCCTGTAGAGGTGCGGACGGGCATCCCTGTCGCGCACGACGAAGCCCTTGGCCTCCAGGCGCGACAACACCGTCATGACGGTTGTGATCGCGGGATCCTTGTCTGCGGGTCCGGATGCCTTCAGCGCGTCGCGCAGGTCGGTCGCCGCAATGGGGGCAGGAGCATCCCACACGACGTCCATGATCGCGCGTTCGAGCTCCCCGAGTTTGACGACAGTGCGGCTTGCCATGACCCGATTCTACCGCGTGTAGAAAACTTCGGGCGACAGTGCTAGAACTTTCTACAGCGCGTAGAATTCTACGCAGCGTAGAAGGGAATCGAGGGGACGTGCATATCGCGACCGAGCTGGATCCGCTCCTGATCGCCCGCTGGCAATTCGGCATCACGACCGTCTACCACTTCTGGATGGTCCCGCTCACGATAGGCCTCGGCCCGTTGGTCGCGCTGATGCAGACGCTGTGGCTTCGCACCGGCAACGACCGGTATTACCGCATGACGAAGTTCTGGGGAAAGATCTACCTGATCAACTTCATCATGGGCGTTGCGACCGGCATCGTCCAGGAGTTCCAGTTCGGGCTGGCGTGGAGCGAGTACAGCCGATTCGTCGGGGATGTCTTCGGAGCCCCGCTCGCAATGGAGGCGCTGCTCGCGTTCTTCGTCGAGTCGACGTTCCTCGGCGCCTGGATCTTCGGCTGGGGCAAGCTGCCGCGGCGCATCCATCTCGCATGTCTGTGGCTCGCCGTGCTCGGGTCGGTGGTGTCTGCGTACTTCATCATCGCTGCCAACTCGTGGATGCAGCATCCGGTCGGGGTGAAGCTCCTCCATGGCAGGCCGGTCATGACTGATGTCTGGGCGGTGCTCGGCAACAACACGGCGGTCGCCGCCTTCAGCCACACGATGTTCGGCGCGCTGTCGGTCGGCGGCGCGATCCTGCTCGGCGTCGCCTGGTACCACCTGTGGCAGCGTCGCCGTGACGGCATCGACACGGTGGGAGCCGACAAGCGGGTGATCGTCGGCGAGGCACCGGAGCTGCCGGGACGGGACAAGGCCGACCACAAGGTCTGGCTGACCTCGCTTCGGATCGGCGCGGTCACGGCCATGATCGCGTTCGCCGGGGTCGCGATCACCGGCGACGCGCAGGCCCGGCTCATGTTCGTGCAGCAGCCCATGAAGATGGCGGCCGCGGAGGCGGCCTGCCACACGGGTACGAGCTTCTCGGTGCTCTCGATCGGCGATCCAGGCTCGAAGGACTGCAAGGGCGTCGTCGGCGTGTTCGAGGTGCCCGGCGTACTCGGATTCCTCGCCAATGGCGACTTCAACACTCCCGTCAAGGGTGTGAACGAGTTGGTTCCCGAGTACCAGCAGAAGTACGGCACGCACCTTCCAGACGACCCCAAGCTCGGTTCTCGTGCCGGTCAGGCGATCAACTACGTGCCGATCATGGCCGTCACCTATTGGGGCTTCCGGCTCATGATCCTGTTCGGGTCGCTTGCCGCCTTCGCGTCGGCTGTCGCCCTGTGGCTGACCAGGCGGGGGACCGTTCCGAGGTTCAGGTGGGTGATGTGGCTCGCTGTGGCAGGCATCCTTTCGCCCTTCGCCGCCAACTCGGCCGGCTGGATCTTCACCGAGATGGGACGTCAGCCGTTCGTGGTGGCACCCAACCCGACGCCCGGCGGCGTCGACGGCGTCTTCATGTTCACCGCCGCCGCGGTATCTCCAGGTGTGAGCTTCGGCGAGATCCTGTTCTCGCTCTGCTCGTTCACGCTCGTGTACGCCGCTCTCATGGTGGTCGAGGTGCGGCTCCTGACGAAGTACATCAGGGGTGGAGTGGCGAGCGCGGTTCCCGAGCTGGCGGAGAAGCCGAAGGACCCGGATGCCCCTGCTGATGACGACGTGCTCGCGTTCGCCTACTGACCCGCCCACCGTCGTTGTAAGAACCGAGGTACGACCATGGACTTCCTTCCCACACTGTGGTTCATCCTGATCGCCGTGCTCTGGACGGGATACCTCTTTCTCGAGGGTTTCGATCTAGGCGTGGGCATGCACGTGCTCGTCTCGGCGCGTTCGGAGACCGACCGCCGCGTGATGCTCAACACCATCGGCCCCGTCTGGGACGGCAACGAGGTGTGGCTCATCACGGCCGCCGGCGCGACGTTCGCGGCATTCCCGTTCTGGTATGCATCGCTTCTCTCGACGATGTACCTACCGCTCATCGTCGTGCTGCTCGGTCTCATCTTCCGCGCAGTGGCCATCGAATACCGGGGCAAGGGCCACACCCGCCGATGGAGGAGGGGCTGGGACCTCGCCCTCGCTCTCGGCTCGTTGGTCACCGCGTTCGGTGTCGGCGCACTGCTGGGTCTCACGACCACGGGGCTTCCCCTCGACGCCAACGGCGACGGTGCGGCGGGCGCGTTCGGCTGGCTCACGGGCTGGGCCGTGGTCGGCGGCCTGGCGGTCGTTGGATTCTGCCTGGTACACGCCGCCGCCTTCCTCGCCCTCAAGACCGACGGCGACGTGAGGAACCGCGCAGGGCGATTCGCGTCGCACTGGATGCCGGTTCTCCTGCTTCCCCTCCTGGCATGGGCGGTGTCGGTGCAGTACATGCACGGCAAGGCATACACGTGGCCCATCGTCATCGCAGCCGTCGTGGCGGGAGTGTGGGGCTGGCGGGCCGCCAGGCGTGGCAGTGAAGGGCGCGCCTTCGCGGGCCTGGGGTGCTTCCTCGTGCTCTGCGCGGCGTCGATCTTCGCCAATGTGTACCCCGTTGTGCTGCCGTCGACGATCGACCACGCATTCGACTTGACGGTCTCGAACGCGTCGAGCTCGCCGTACACCCTCGGAGTCATGAGCGTGGTCGCCGCTTTCGGCATACCGCTCGTGCTCGCCTATCAGGGCTGGACGTACTGGGTGTTCCGCAAGCGGATCGCGAGTAGCGGCATCCCCGCGGCGCACCCCATCGCGGCGGCGGTGAAGCCGAGGTGAGGCGCGGCGGTAAAGCCGAGGTGAGGGGCGGCGGTGAAGCCGAGGTGCGCACGGTCCGGAGGGCAGGCACGGTGGAGGGTCTCGGCGAGGTCGGAAAGCGGCGACTGATGCTGCTCGGACTCTTCGGAGCGCTCAAGGCGCTTGGGCTCGTGCTCGTCGCAGATGCCTTGGCCGCGGGTGTCGTCGCCGTGATCGCACATGCCGACACCGGTCCGTTCGTCGCGGAGGGGTTCGCGGGCGCCCTCGTACGGGCGCTGGCGGTGTGGGGGCTGCGCGTCGGGTCGCAGTCCGCAGCGGCCGGGGTCAAACAGCAGTTGCGGATCCGTCTCGCCCGTTCTTATCTGCGGCGAACCGGCGGAGCGGTGGGTGCGGATGCCTCGCTCGCCGCCACCGGACTCGACGAGCTCGACGCGTACTACACGTCGTACCTTCCGTCACTGGTGAGTGCCGCGACGGTTCCGCTGCTCGTGGGTGCGCGCATCCTTGCTGCCGACTGGGTCAGCGCGGCAGTGATCGTGGCGACGGTTCCGCTCATCCCGTTCTTCATGGCGCTCATCGGCATGCACACATCGAGCCGCGTCGCAGCGTCGCTCGATGCACTCGGCCGACTTTCCGACCATCTCGTGGAACTCGCACGAGGACTGCCCGTGCTGGTCGGCCTCGGCCGAGACCGGGAGCAGGCAAAGGCGCTCGAGGAGATCTCCGACGCCCACCGTCTGCGCAGCATGACAGCGCTGCGCGTCGCCTTCCTGTCGTCGCTCGCACTCGATCTGCTCGCCAGCGTCTCGGTCGCCGTCGTCGCCGTGATCATCGGGATCCGCTTGTTGCACGGAGAGCTGGGGCTGCACGCCGGACTGGTGGCGCTCATCCTCGCGCCGGAATGCTACGCGCCGCTGCGCGAGGTGGGCGCGGCGTTCCATGCCTCCGATACCGGCAGGGAGGCGCTGCGGCGGGTCAGACGGGCGCTGGCGGGAGCCCCCGTCGCGCCCGGCCTGCGTCGACGCGAGGGCAGGAGCGTCGTGGTGCACGACCTGACGATCCGCTACCAGGGCCGCACGCGGCCGGCCGTGGCAGGACTGTCGTTCCGTGCACCGGAACGCGGTGTCACGCTCCTCACCGGCGAGAGCGGTGCAGGCAAGTCCAGCGTCCTCGCCGTGCTTGCCGGGCGCGGCGCCCTCCTCGACGCCGACGCCGCGTGTACCGGGGGCATCGTGACACCCCCAGCGCCGCACGTGGCTTGGATGCCGCAGCATCCGCACTTCTCGTCGCGCACCGTGCACGACGAGGTGGAGACCTACGACGCGGCAGCGCCGCAGGAGCCGCCGCACCAGTCGATGGCGACGTCAGCGACATCGCCGCACGGCCGTGTCCTCACGGTGCTCGATCGGGTGGGCCTGAGGCGGCTCGCCATGACCGACCCAGCGGAGCTCAGTCCGGGCGAAGCGCGCCGCTTGGCATTCGCTCGCGTGCTCGCCGCGGTCGACGCGGGTGCCCGGCTGGTACTCCTCGACGAACCGACGGCGCACCTCGATGCAGACTCCGCCGCGGGCATCCGGCGCGAGATCGCACGGCTGCGGGAGCGGGTGACCGTCGTGGTGGCATCGCACGACGCGCAGCTGCGAACGCTCGCCGACCGGGTCGTCGCCGTCACGACAGCCGGGTCGCAGTCGGAGCCTTTCGAGCGCCCCGTCGACGACGGGCGCGTCCGACCCGGAGTCGTGCAGGGCCAGGGAACATCGGCAGGTGACGGCACTCCCGACGCAGACGCGGACGGACAGCCGGAAACCCGGGCGCTGCCTCGGCGCGCAGACTCACCGCAGGCGGCCGGACATCCACTCCTCGAACTGAGGGCCGTCCTGCGGCCGATTCGCTGGCGGATGACGGCGGCCGTGCTCCTCGGAATGCTGTCGAGTTCGTTCGCCATCGCCCTGACGGTGTTGTCGGGATGGCTCATCGTGCGCGCCAGCCAGGAGCCGGCCATCATGTACCTGCTGGTCGCGATCGTGGGCGTACGGTTCTTCGGCATCGGTCGTTCGGTGCTCAGGTATGCCGAACGGCTCATGACCCACGACGCGGTGTTCCGCGCGACCACGTCACTCAGGCTCCGGCTCTGGAGCGGGCTCTCGAACGCGGGGCCCGCCGGTCGACATGCGCTCTCCCCGGCGAGCGCGCTCTCCACGCTCGTGCATTCGGCCGACCGGGTGCGCGATCTCGTTCCCCGCGTCGTACAGCCTCCCGCGGTAGCAGCGACACTCCTCGCCGGAGCGACGGTAGCGCTCGAACTCATCCGCCCGCAGGCTGCCGCCGTCGTGGCGTGCATCGCCGCCATCGCACTGCTTCTGGCCCCTGCGATCGCCTTCCTCGCCGGACGCCGCGCCGCACGGCGCTCGGAGACGGCGCGGGCTGACGTGCTCACCTCGTTCACCGACCTGCTCGTGGCCAGGGACGATCTCACCCCGGCGGCATCCCATCGGATCATCGGTCGCATCGATCTGGCGGGAGCCGAGGCCGCGCGCGGGGAGCGTCGCACCTCGTACGCAGAGGGCGCGGCATCGGCACTCGTGGTGTTCGCGTGCTGCTGCGCGAGCGTCGCGATGCTCGCCCTCGCGGGCGGCGCCGTGGCATCCGGCGCGCTGAGGCCCGAGCTGGTCGCGGTGCTCGCGCTCGTACCGCTTGCGCTCACCGAGCCGCTTCTGGATGCCGTCACGGCAGCGTCGCGGGCTCCGGCCCTGCTGGGGGTGCTCGACGATGTGAGAGCTGCGACGGACATCGCTCCGGGAGTCTCAGAGCAGGGTCTCCCCGGTCCGGGACCCGACGAGCCGGGCGCGATCGTAGGGCTCCGACTCGAGAACGCCGCGTTCAGGTATCCGGATGCGCCAAGACCGGTGTTCTCGCAGGTCCAGGCCGACGTGCGCAGCGGGCAATGGCTCGCCGTCACCGGACCGAGCGGATCCGGTAAGTCGACGCTGCTCGCCCTTCTTCTGCGATTCACCGACCCGGACTCGGGACGCTATCTGCTCGACGAGTCCGGTCGTTCACTGGATGCCCGCGAGATATCGCCGCACGCCCTCCGCACCCGCGTGGCATGGTGCCCTCAGGAGGGCCACCTGTTCGACTCGACGCTGCGCGCGAACCTCGTGATCGCCCGGCCACGCTCGGCGGCTCCGACGGACGGCGAACTGATGGATGCCCTCGCGCGCGTCGGCCTCGCGCCTCTCGTCGCCACCCTCCCGCTCGGCCTGGACACCCGGATCGGTTCGGCGGGGGAGCGGCTCTCGGGTGGGCAGCGCCAGCGCGTGGCGGTTGCGCGAACGCTTCTGGCCGGGGGCGACGTCGTGCTGCTCGACGAGCCGACGGCGCAGCTCGACGAGCAGGCATCCGCCCGGCTCATGGCCGACCTGCGCGTCGCTCTTCGCGACCGTACGACCGTGCTGGTCACGCACGACGCCGCGGAAGCCGAAGGTGCGGAGCATGTCGTCGAGCTGGGCGTCACGACCATGGCCCGCGTCGCCTGAGGTCAGGCGGAGGTCGCGGCCCACTGGAAGACCCGACCATCTGGCGTCGGGGGCTCGTCGTCGGCGCGCGAGTGTCGTACGCCGTTCCTACACTTGAACGCATGCAACCCACCCGTGTCGTCCGGCCGTTCCAGGTCGTCAGCGAGTATGTGCCAAGCGGCGACCAGCCGCAGGCGATCAAGGAGCTGGCCGCACGCATCAACGCGGGGGAGACCGACGTCGTGCTGCTCGGTGCCACCGGCACCGGAAAATCGGCAACAGCCGCATGGCTCGTCGAGCAGGTGCAGCGGCCGACGCTCGTGCTCTCGCACAACAAGACCCTCGCAGCACAGCTCGCCAACGAGTTCCGTGAGCTCATGCCCCACAACGCCGTCGAGTACTTCGTCTCGTACTACGACTACTACCAGCCAGAGGCCTACGTGCCGCAGACGGACACCTTCATCGAGAAGGACTCGTCCATCAACTCCGAGGTCGAGCGGCTGCGGCACTCCACGACCAACTCCCTGCTGAGCCGCCGCGACGTGGTCGTGGTGTCCACCGTCTCGTGCATCTACGGCCTCGGTGCCGCCGAGGAGTACCTGGATGCGATGGCCGCCGTGCAGGTCGGCCAGCAGATCGGGCGCGACAACCTCATCCGCATGTTCGTCAACATGCAGTACCAGCGCAACGACATCGACTTCTCGCGTGGCAAGTTCCGGGTTCGTGGCGACACCATCGAGATCATCCCGATGTACGAAGAGCACGCCATCCGCATCGAGCTGTTCGGCGACGAGGTCGAAGCGCTGTACTCACTGCATCCGCTCACGGGCGAGGTCATCAAGCAGCTCGACTCGGTATCGGTGTTCCCTGCCACCCACTACGCGGCGAGCCCGGCGACCATGCAGCGTGCCATCGGAACGATCAAGATCGAGCTTGCAGAAAGACTCGAAGAGCTCGAGCGCCAGGGCAAGCTGCTCGAGGCCCAGCGTCTGCGCATGCGCACCACGTTCGACATCGAGATGATGGAACAGATCGGCTTCTGCTCGGGCATCGAGAACTACTCGCGGCACATCGACGGACGCGCACCCGGTGAGGCGCCGCACTGCCTGCTCGACTACTTCCCAGAGGACTTCCTGCTCATCATCGACGAGTCGCACGTGACGGTGCCGCAGATCGGCGCGATGTACGAGGGGGATGCCTCGCGAAAGCGCACGCTCGTGGAGCACGGCTTCCGGCTGCCGAGCGCGCTCGACAACCGTCCTCTCAAGTGGGAGGAGTTCACGCAGCGCATCGGCCAGGCCGTCTACATGTCCGCGACGCCTGGGCGGTACGAACTCGGGATCGCCGACGGCATCGTCGAGCAGATCATCCGCCCGACCGGGCTCGTCGACCCGCAGGTCGTCGTCAAGCCCACGAAGGGCCAGATCGACGATCTGCTGGAGGAGATCCGGGTGCGGGTCGAGCGGGACGAGCGCGTGCTCGTGACCACGCTGACCAAGAAGATGGCGGAGGAGCTCACCGACTACCTCGCGGAGGCCGGGGTGCGTGTTCGCTACCTGCACTCCGATGTCGACACCCTGCGACGCGTGGAGCTGCTGACCGAGCTCCGGCAGGGCGTTTACGACGTGCTCGTGGGCATCAACCTGCTGAGAGAGGGCCTCGACCTGCCCGAGGTATCGCTCGTGGCCATCCTTGACGCCGACAAAGAAGGATTCCTGCGGTCGTCGACCTCGCTCATCCAGACCATCGGGCGCGCGGCCCGCAACGTCTCCGGTGAGGTGCATATGTACGCCGATGTGCTCACCGACTCCATGAAGCAGGCGATCGAGGAGACCAACCGACGTCGCGATCGGCAGATCGAGTACAACACGGCGAACGGCATCGACCCTCAGCCGCTGCGCAAGCGCATCGCCGACATCACCGATGTGCTGGCAAGAGAGGGCGCGGATACCCAGAAGCTTCTGGCAAAGCGAGACGCCTCCTCCAAGAAGAAGTCGCCGACACCCAACCTGCGTCGCGATGGCATAGCCGCCGAGGGCGCTGCCGAACTCGAATCGATCATCGCCGACCTGAACGACCAGATGCTCGCTGCCGCCGGGGAGCTCAAGTTCGAGCTGGCGGCCCGTCTGCGCGACGAACTGGCAGACCTGAAGCGCGACCTTCGTCAGATGGAGAAGGCCGGACACGCCTGAGGGTCGGCCTCGGCACCTCCGCGGCGTTCGTGCTCCGGGACTCCGCGGGACGCGGGAAAGCGTGTCCTTCGCGTGCCGTTGGGTCGTCACCACCTGTCGCGCCTTGGCGCTAGCGTGAACCAATGGACAAGGGCGGCGATGCTCGTCGGCGGTCGACGGTCGGTCTGGTCGTCACCGTCGCGGTGCTCGGGCTCGCGCTCGTCGTCGGCACCATGGTCTCCGGCCCGCTTCGCGCTGGAAGCCCGCTCTGGCTCCCTACGGCAGGCAGAGGCATCCCGCGCCCGGCCCTGCCAGGTCCGGTCCAAACCGCGACGCCTGCGCCCCTCCCGCAGGAGCACTTTTCTCCGGCGCAACTGCAGCAATGGTTGCTGTGGGCCGCGCTCGTCGCTGTCGTCGCCGCGGGCATCCTCGTGTACCTGCTCCGCCGCCTGCTCCGACGTTCGCGGCTGCTGTCCGAAGAGCGCGATGGCGCGATGTCGGCCGTCGGAGCCACCGCCCCGCCTGCCCGCACGGATGACCCGGTGGCGCCCGTCATGGCGAGCGGGATCGCCAAGGCGATCCGTCTTCTCGACGAGGCCAGAGAACCGCACGACGCGATCGTGAGAGCGTGGCTGGGCCTCCAAGAGGCGGCTCAGGCCTCGGGCGCAGGCAGACGGCCCGCGGAGACGCCAGGTGAGTACACGGCCAGGATCGTCGCCAGGTTCGGCACCGATCGTGACGCGGCCAGAACCCTCCTCGACCTGTATCAGGGAGTGCGCTTCGGCGGGCATCCCGCCGACCGCAACACCGTCGACCTCGCACGCTCGTGCCTGGCCAGGCTGCGCGATTCCTGGCACGACGAGGCAGCGCAGCGCACAGACCAAGGCAGTACCCGATGAGCAGCTCGGCCAGCCAACGTGGAGTCACGGGCGGGCGCGCAACAGCATCGGCGGTAGCCGGGGTCATCATCGCGGCCCTCCTGTGGTACTTCGGAGTGGATCTCGGATTCGCCTGCGCGGTCGGTGTGCTTGCGGTCGCCATCGGCCTCGCCTGGGCCGCTTACAGCGGCCCGAGCGCCGTGCGTTGGCCGCTTGAGCGTCCTGCGCCACGTCCGGGAGCCCGCTCCGACGTGGCGCGACTGGCGTGGGCCTTCCAGATGCACAGGGGCTCAGTGCGGGAGCCGGCGTTCAAGGCTGTGCGCGAGCTGGCGGTGTTGCGCCTCGCCAGGTTCGGTCTCGATCTTTCGTCCGCGGGCGACAGAGCCTCGGTCGTCGCCCTGATCGGGGAGCAGGCGTACGCCGCGCTCAACCCGGCCAGCGGCATCCTGCCGTCGTCGCAGCAGCTGCAACTGTGCCTGGATACCCTCGACCGGCTCCCGAAATCGCACACCATCTCCTCCGCCCCCACCATCGCCCCGATCACCGCAGAACCGAAAGGACGCGACCGAACGTGACACACGATGCCGTAACGCCCCGCGATTCCGTCGAACCCGCCCCCCGCTCAGTGAGCGCCGAGCGCGCGGCCGCAGCACGGGCGGCGGTCGAGCCCGCTGGCATCTCGGCGATCGCTGAGACATCGGCCGCTGTGCTCTCGGCGGTCGAGAGCGTAGTGATCGGCCAGGGGGAGCCGCTGCGCATCGCCATGGCGAGCATCCTCGCCGGCGGCCACGTGCTCTTCGAAGACGTACCAGGGCTCGGAAAGACGCTAGCCGCCCGGAGCCTCGCATCGGCCATGGGACTGCCGTTCCGGCGGCTGCAGTGCACGCCCGACCTGTTGCCTGCCGACATCACAGGCTCATACGTCTATGCGCCCTCCAGTGGAGATTTCGTGTTCCGCCCCGGGCCCGTCTTCACCGGGCTCCTGCTCGCCGACGAGCTCAACCGCACCGCTCCGAAGACCCAGTCGGCGCTCCTGGAGGCCATGGCAGAGGCCCAGGTCACCGTCGAGGGCATGAGCTTCGCACTGCCCGCGCCGTTCCATGTCATCGCTACGGCCAACCCGATCGAATACGAGGGCACCTATGCGTTGCCAGAGGCGCAGCTCGACCGCTTCCTGGTGCGTCTGAGCGTCGGGTACCCGGATCGCGGAGAGGAGGAGCGCGTGCTCGCCAACCGGCTGGCACGACGCACGGAGGTGGCAAGTGTCGACCCCGTCACGGATGCCGCTGGTCTGCTGGCCATGCAGGCCGGCGTTGAGCGCGTGCACGTGGATGCCGACATCCTGCGCTACTGCGTCGACCTGGCGGCCTCCACGCGTGCCGAACGCTCGGTCGAAGTGGGCGCTTCTCCTCGCGGTTCCCAGGCTCTGATGCTCGTGGCGCGTTCCCTCGCGGTGATGGAAGGCAGGGACTACGTGACGCCCGACGACGTGAAGCGCGTCGCCGTTCCGGCACTGGCACACCGGCTCACGCTCACACCGGCCGCCTGGGCGGCGGGCACGGACGCGGCTCGCATCGTCGCCGCGCTCGTCGACATCGTGCCAGGACCCCCAACGGTCGCGCGCAGTGGGACCCGTCCGTGACAGTCTGGCGCCGCACCGCCGTTCCGGCAGCAGGAACACTGTTCGCGCTCATCGTGTGCGCGGCCGCGGTGGTGTTCGGACGCGCGGATGTGGCCATCGTCGGCGTCGCACTTTTCGTCGCCGTCGCCGTGGGAATGAGGAGGCCGAAAGCCGGTGATGCCGTGCAGGTGGCGCTGGCCGAAGAGCGTGCGGAAGAAGGCGACCGCTCGCCTGCACCGGTTCGCCTATCGGTGACGGCCGCCGACGACGTCGACGCCGTTCTGCTGAGGGTGACGGCTCTGGGTTTCGAGGTGCAGCAGCTCGCGGTCCGTCCCCCTGCGACGTTGACCGTTCGCGTGCCGCTGGCGCACTCGGGCGAGCAGGAACTCATCGCCGTGGAGCAGCGCGGAGTCGCGAGCGACGCTTCGTTCGTCTCCGACGCCGGGCCACGGGCATCCTTGCGGGTGATGGTCGATCCGCAACTCGCGCCCATCCGTTACCTTCCCGTTCCGGGGCGCCTGCGTGGCCTCACCGGCGGGCACCAGTCGGCACGGCCGGGAGACGGCGGTGAGTTCAGGGACATCCACCCGTTCGCGACGGGCGACCGGCTGCGCCGAGTGGATTGGAAGGCTACGGCACGCCTGGCCAGGCAGCCCGGCGACCTGTACGTACGGCGCACGTACGCAACCTCGGACGTCGACGTCGCCATCGTGTTCGACGACGCCGACGACGTCGGCGAGTCCGTCGCGGAGTGGCCCCTCGGCGATCCGACGCTCAGCGGCACCACGTCGATGGATGTCGCCCGCGACGCTGCTTGGAGCCTCGCTTCCGCCTATCTCGACGCGGGTGATTCGGTGTCGTTCCAGGTGCTGTCGAGGGCGGGCGGTGCTGTGCCACGCGGCTCGGGCGGCAGACAGCGGGAGCGCTTGCGTGCAGCCATCGCGCGGACAGCACCGCATCCGCGGTTCCTCACGCGGGCACGCACACCCCTGGTGGCACCTGGCGCGATGATCGTGCTGCTGTCCGCCTTTCTTGATTCCGACCCGGTGCGCCTGGCAACGCTGTGGCGGGCGGCCGGCCACCGCGTGCTCGTCGTCGACACGCTCCCGGCGCCAGACAGCGGCGCTCTGAACCGCCGTCAGCAACTCGCTTTGCGTGTGGTGCTCGGACACCGCGAAGAGCGGCTGCAGGATCTGCGCGCCGTGGGAGCCGACGTCGTGGCGTGGCATCGCGCTCCGTCGGAGCTCGCCGCCGATCTGCGTTCGCTCACCCGGGTGAGGCGGCCATGAGCGAACGCCTGCACGCAACAGTTTCGGCCGGTGTCTGCATCCCGGGATTCGCGCCGCGACTCGCCGTCGCCCTGATCGGATGCTCCGCGGCGCTCACGCTCGTACCAGGACCCTTCGGCTACGTCGGCGTTGCGCTGGCAATCCTCGGAGCGCTCTTCCCAGGCACGCTGGGCGCGTGGGGCTGCGCCCTCGTGATCGTGCTGGCGCAATTGGCCAGGTCGCCGTCCGTCACGGACTGGCACCCGTATCTGATGCTCGCTGTTGCACACCTGCTGCATGTGCTCGGGGCTCTCGCAATCGTGGTCGAACCAGGAGGCGTCTTACAGTTGCGGGCGCTGCGTAGGCCACTGCTCCGCTGGGCGGCGATTCAGCTTCCCGCGCAGTGCGTGCTGGCCGCCGCGCTCCTCGTCGCCGGATCGGGCGCGCCGCACCTGCCGCTTCCCGGGATCTTCGCCGCGATCGCGGCGCTGTGCGTTGCGGCACTCGTCGTGCTCGTCATCCGGAGGAGGTGAGTGCGAGTGCGCTCACCCGCTCGGCGTCCTCCCGATACATCCGGGCGTCTGAGACGAGTTCGTTCCTTCCCATCCGCTCCGCCTGCTCCTCGCTCGCGTCCGCCAGCTCCACGAGCCTGCGCGACATCGCCGTGAACAGGTCGCGGCGCGCGAAGTCCGCACCGTAGGCATCCATGAGCAGATCGAGCCTGGCATCCCGATGTTCCGCCGCAGGCGCCTCATCATCCTTCTCGTCGAGGTACGGCACAAGGCGGTAAGCGAGGTAGGCGAGGTCCCAGATGCGCGGGCCGGGCGACATCGTGTCGAAGTCGATGACTCCGAGGAGGCGCGGCGGATCCGCCGCGGCGTCGAACACGAGGTTGTACGGCGCGAAGTCGTTGTGGCAGACCACCTCCTCCGGCTCGTGTGCGGGGAGCCGCCAGACCGGGTCGACCGGCCGCACGTCCGCCGTCGCGTCGTGCCATGCCCTCAGCAGGCGAGCCGCCTGCCGCAGCACTGTCTCGTGCCATACCCACGACGGCATCGGATACTGCGGCACCTCGCCCGGAACGAAGGCGACGACCTCACGACCGTCCTCTGCCAACCCGAGGGGCTCAGGGATGCCTGCGACTCCCGCCTCGCGTGCGCGCCGCATCACCTCCTGCACGGTCTCGGTCCACGGGCCGGCTTGCCTGAGCACGACATCGCCCCGCCGATGCACGGCCGTCATGTTGCCGCCGTGGAGCTCCACCTCTGCGTCGTAGGCATCCTCGTCGATGCGCAACCCGTCATCCGCCATCGCTGCCATGTGGCAACGGTAGTGCGACCCTCCGACACTGAATCGCGGGGCGGAGACCTGATCGCTCTGGGCGCACTCGTTTGTGGTCGCGGCCCTGCCGCTGCGACAAACTCAATCGCCTCGGCGATGGATGCACGCATCCATCGCTCTCACCTCACTCGTTTGTGGTCGCGGCTTCGCCGCTGCGACAAACTCAATCGCCTCGGCGATGGATGCAAGCATCCATCGCTCTCACCTCACTCGTTTGTCAGGGGGTTTACCTAGACTTTTCGGGTGTCGATCTCGAAAGTGGAAGCCCACTCCAAACTGAGCGTTCGCGGTGCCCGCGTGCACAACCTCCGCAACGTCGACGTGGAGATCCCTCGCGACTCTCTCGTCGTGTTCACGGGCCTTTCCGGATCGGGCAAATCGTCGCTCGCGTTCGACACGATCTTCGCCGAAGGGCAGCGCCGTTACGTCGAGTCGCTGTCCGCATATGCGAGGCAGTTCCTCGGACAGGTCGATCGTCCAGACGTCGATTTCATCGAGGGCCTTAGCCCCGCCGTCTCCATCGATCAGAAGTCCACGAACCGCAACCCACGGTCGACCGTCGGCACCATCACGGAGATCTTCGACTACATGCGTCTGTTGTGGGCACGCATCGGCATTCCGCACTGTCCGGTGTGCGGCGAGATGATCCAACGTCAGACGGTGCAGCAGATCGCCGACCAGCTCATGGAGCTCGAGCCCGGCACCAGGTACCTGGTGCTCAGCCCGGTTGTGAAGCAGAAGAAGGGCGAGTTCGTCGACCTCTTCGCCGAACTCTCGGCATCCGGCTACTCCCGCGCGCAGGTCGACGGCGAGCAGATCCAGCTGTCCAGCCCGCCCATCCTGAAGAAGCAGTACAAGCACGACATCTCCGTCGTCGTCGACAGGCTGGTGGCCGGGCCCGACATCCTCACCCGCCTCACCGACTCGCTCGAGACGGCGTTGCGCCTCACCGACGGCCTCGTCACGATCAACTTCGTGGACGAGTCGGGACCGGATGCCACGCGCAACTTCAGCGAGAAGCTCGCGTGCCCGAACGGGCATCCCATCCAGCTCACCGAGATCGAGCCCCGCACCTTCTCCTTCAACGCCCCGTTCGGTGCATGCCCCGAGTGCTCGGGCCTCGGAACACGCATGTCGGTGGACGAGGAACTGCTGCTCGGCGACACTTCGCAGAGCATCTCGGAGGGCGTCATCCTGCCCTGGAGCACCCAGGGCAAGGGCCTGTACCAGTACTACGACAAGCTGCTCGACGGTCTCTCACGCGATCTCGACTTCGACCTCGAGACGCCCTGGGACGAGCTGCCACGTTCGGTGCGGGAGGCGATCCTGCGCGGCAAGGACTTCAAGGTCAAGGTCAAGTGGCGCAACAGGTACGGCCGCGAGCTCAGCTACACGTCTGGCTTCGAGGGCGTCGTGCCGTACATCGAGCGCCAGTATCTGCAAGCGGAGTCCGACACGCAGCGTCAGCGCTGGTCCGAGTATCTTCGTGAGGTTCCGTGCCAGGTGTGCCAGGGCAAGCGTCTCAAGCCCGAAGTGCTCGCCGTGCTGATCCACGGGCACAGCATCGCCGACGTCGCCGACCTGAGCCTTGCCGACGCGAGATCCTTCATGAACAAACTCGAGCTCACCGATCGCGAGCAGACCATCGCTGCTCAGGTGCTGCGCGAGATCAAGGTACGCCTCGACTTCCTCATCCAGGTGGGTCTCAACTACCTGAGCATGGGCCGGGCCGCGGCGACGCTCTCCGGCGGCGAGGCGCAGCGCATCAGGCTGGCCACCCAGATCGGTTCCGGCCTCACCGGCGTACTGTACGTGCTCGACGAGCCGAGCATCGGACTGCATCAGCGCGACAATCGTCGCCTCATCGACACGCTCGTGGCGCTGCGTAACCTGGGCAACACGCTGATCGTCGTCGAGCACGACGAAGACACGATTCGTACCGCAGACTGGATCGTCGACATCGGCCCGGGCGCGGGCGAGGGCGGCGGCCGGGTCGTGCACTCGGGCACATACGACGAGCTCCTGGCCAATCGGGAGTCGCTGACCGGTGACTACCTGGCGGGACGTCGTGCGATCGAGACGCCGGCGCGACGCAGGGCGATCGACCCGGAACGCATGCTCCGCGTGGTGGGCGCGAACGCCAACAACCTGCACAACCTCACGGTCGACTTCCCGCTCGGGGTGTTCGTGGCCGTCACGGGTGTGAGCGGCTCGGGCAAGTCATCCCTGGTCAACGACATCCTCTACCGAGTGCTCGCCAACAGGTTGAACGGTGCACGTAAGGTCGCGGGCAAGCACAGCCGCGTTACCGGAACCGAGCAGCTCGACAAGGTGGTGCACGTCGACCAGGCGCCCATCGGCCGCACTCCGCGGTCCAACCCCGCCACGTATACCGGCGTGTTCGACCGCATCCGCACGCTGTTCGCCGAGACCGGAGAGGCGAAGGCTCGCGGCTACCTGCCCGGACGATTCAGCTTCAACGTCAAGGGCGGTCGATGCGAGGCGTGCTCAGGCGACGGCACGATCAAGATCGAGATGAACTTCCTGCCAGACGTCTACGTCGCGTGCGAGGTGTGCGGGGGAGCGCGCTACAACCGGGACACGCTTCAGGTGCACTACAAGGGCAAGAACATCGCCGAGGTGCTCGACATGCCGATCGAGGAGGCTGCCGAGTTCTTCAGGCCCATCTCTGCGATCCACCGCTACCTGCAGACCTTGGTCGATGTGGGCCTCGGCTACGTGCGGCTCGGACAGAGCGCGACCACGCTCTCGGGCGGCGAGGCGCAGCGCGTCAAGCTCGCGACCGAGCTCCAGCGCCGCAGCAACGGGCGCAGCGTCTATGTGCTCGATGAGCCGACGACCGGCCTGCACTTCGAAGACGTGCGCAAGCTGCTCGAGGTGCTGAACGGTCTGGTCGACAAGGGCAACACCGTGATCGTCATCGAGCACAACCTCGATGTGGTCAAATCGGCGGACTGGATCATCGATCTCGGACCCGAGGGCGGCTCGGGCGGCGGCCGGATCGTCGCGACGGGAACTCCCGAGAAGGTGGCCAGGGTGAAGGGCAGCCACACGGGCGTGTTCCTGAGTGAGATTCTGGATGCCGAGGCGCCCGCCGAGCAGAAGAGCGCCTGACGCGCGATGGCCGACACCGTCGCGTACCGTCCGAAAACCAGCGAGATCCCAACCGGGCCAGGGGTATACCGATTCCGGGATGCGAAGAAGCGCGTTCTCTACGTCGGCAAGGCGAAGAATCTGCGCGCCCGCCTGAGCAACTACTTCCAGCCGCTGCGCAACCTGCACGAACGCACGAGGCGCATGGTCACCACGGCGGCGAGCGTCGAGTGGACGGTCGTCGCGAACGAGTTCGAGGCGCTCCAGCTCGAGTACACGTGGATCAAGGAGTTCAACCCTCCCTTCAACGTGCAGTTCCGCGACGACAAGACGTATCCCTATCTCGCGGTAACGCTGGCCGACGAGGTGCCGAGAGCCATGGTGACGCGCAACCACACCATGAAGGGCGCCCGCTACTTCGGCCCGTACACGAAGGTCTGGGCTATCCGCGAGACGCTCGACCTCATGCTCAAGGCCTTCCCGATGCGCAGCTGCTCGGACGGGGTCTACCACCGAGCCGAGCTGACCGGCCGGCCCTGTCTGCTCGGCGACATCGGCAAGTGCGTCGCGCCGTGCGTCGGGAGGGTGACGCTCGACGAGCACCGTCAGGTCGCCGACGACTTCGTGTCGTTCATGGCGGGCAACGACACCAGGTACGTCCGTGCGCTCGAGCAACGGATGCGCGAAGCAGCAGAGGCACAGGAGTACGAGGCGGCGGCCCGTTACCGCGACAGCATCCAGGCCATGCGAGCCGTCATGGAGAAGACGGCCGTCGTGTTCTCCGACGACGTCGACACAGACGTCTTCGGCATTGCGGATGACGAACTCGCCGCGGCCGTTCACCAGTTCATCGTGCGCGGCGGACGCATCCGCGGAACCCGCAGCTGGGTGGTCGACAAGGAGCTCGACGTCGACGTGGCTGAGCTCATCGAGACCGTCCTCGAGAACGCATACGACGGGGAGTTCCCTCCGCCACGCGAGATCCTCGTTCCCGTTCTGCCGGAGGACGCCGCCGAGCTCGAGCGCTGGCTCGGCACGCGCCGTACGCAGGGCGCCGAGGGAGTCCGCAGCAGAGGAGTGGCACCGTCAAGGGTGCACCTTCGCGTCGCGCAGCGCGGTGAGAAGGCTGCACTGGCGCAGACCGCCGAGACCAACGCCAAGAACGCCCTCATGCTGTACAAGACGAGGCGGAGCGCCGACTTCGTGGCGCGGTCCCAGGCACTCGAAGACATCAGAGACGCGCTGGGCATGTCGGAGGCGCCGCTGCGCATGGAGTGCTACGACGTCTCGCACCTCTCCGGCACGAACATCGTCGCCTCGATGGTGGTGTTCGAAGACGGCCTGCCGCGCAAAGACCAGTACCGCAGGTTCAGCATCCCGGCCTCAACAGACGACACCGAGTCGATCTACCAGGTTCTGACCCGCCGCCTCGCCTACCTCCGCTCAGGCACAGGCGACCACGAAGCAGTCGGTGACACCGACGTGGACCGTGCCGCACATTCCCAAGACCACGCCGGTACGGATGCCACGGCGCCGCAGAACGGCGTGGGCGACGAGATCGAGGTGGCGCAGCGGCCGCGCAAGTTCTCCTACCCGCCGCAGTTGCTGCTGGTGGACGGGGGGCAGCCGCAGGTGGCGGCGGCACGCAGAGCGCTCGAGGAATCGGGCGTGACGGGCATCCAACTCGCAGGCATCGCCAAGCGCCTGGAGGAGCTGTGGCTTCCCGACTCCGACTTCCCGGTCATCCTGCCGCGCAACAGCGACGCGCTGTTTCTCGTGCAACGCATCCGCGACGAAGCGCACCGCTTCGCGATCACCTACCAGCGCGCCAAGCGCCGCCGCGACATCTCGTCGACGCTGGCGGACATCCCTGGCCTGGGTCCGGCACGCGTTCGAGAACTGCTGAAGCACTTCGGATCGGTAGCCCGCCTGCGGCAGGCCGATCCCACGGTCATCGCTGAGGTGAAGGGCATCGGGCCGTCCCTGGCCGAAGCCGTCTACTCCGCGCTGCACGCTGAGGGAAGCCCAGAGGCCGGTGGCACTGAGGCCGGTGGAGCTGAAGTCGGCGGCGCTGAAGCCGGCATTGCTGAAGCCGGGAGCGCAGAGGCCGGCAGTGCAGAGGCGGGCGCAGACACGGCCGAAGAACCGGCTACCCCATAGGCTGGGGTTTCAGCACACCCACGACCCGAGGCGAAGGATGTCCGACCCACAACCCGAGGAAGACAACCAGCACCAGGAGCTGCTGATCGTCACTGGCATGTCAGGTGCCGGGCGCTCCACCGTCGCCAATGCTCTGGAAGACCTGGACTGGTACGTCGTCGACAACCTGCCGCCGCAGATGCTGCGGCCGCTGATCGACCTCGCAGGTCGCGCCGGATCCCGCCTGCCGCGGATCGCCGCCGTCGTCGACGTGCGCGGGCGCGGGCTCTTCTCCGACCTGCAGGAGATGATCCAGTCGCTCCGCAGTGGCGTGCAGGTGCGTGTGATCTTCCTCGATGCAACGGATGCCGCACTCGTGCGCCGCTTCGAATCCGTGCGCCGGCCGCACCCGCTGCAGGGCACCGGCACCATCCTCGACGGCATCACGGCCGAACGGGGCCGCGTGAGGGAGCTGCGCGAGTCGGCCGACATCATCATCGACACGTCCGACCTGAACATCCACCAGCTCGCCGTCGAGATCAACGAGATCTTCGCGGGTGAAGACTCTGCAGACATCCAGCTCACGCTGATGAGCTTCGGCTTCAAGTACGGCCTGCCGCCCGACGCGGATCTGGTCGCAGACGCCCGGTTCCTTCCGAATCCGTTCTGGCAGCCTGAACTGAGGCCGCTGACCGGGCTCGACCCCGAGGTGCGGGAGTTCGTGTTCGACCAGCCGGGAGCAACGGAATTCGTCGACGGATACTCGAAAGCGCTGCGCCCGGTGCTCGAGGGCTACCGGCGCGAGAACAAGCGCCACGCCACCATCGCGGTAGGCTGCACTGGGGGCAAGCATCGCTCAGTGGCCATCGCGGAAGCGCTTGCCGCTCGTCTTCGCGATGCTCCAGGCGTTGCGGTGGCGATCAAGCACCGTGACCTCGGTCGGGAATGACGCATTGCGCTCCTTGCCGCTGTGCTTCCCCGTCGGGCAGCACACGATCGACACAGAAACGGAACAACGGGATTGGCACTGACCGCTGACGTCAAAGAAGAGCTCCTCGGCGTCGAGGCGGGCAAGAACACCGTGCGCGCGGCCGAACTGGCCACGATCCTGCGCCTGGCCGGGGGACTGCACCTGATCTCGGGACGGATCGCCGTAGAGGCGGAGCTGGATTCGCCGGAACTCGCAAGGCACGTGCGCAAGGCTCTCGCCGAGCTCTACGGCGTACGTAGCGAGGTGTCGGTGACGTCGGCTGGCGGCATCCGCAAGAACACCGTCTACACGGTGCGTGTCGTCGACGGTGGAGAGACCCTGGCACGCCAGACCGGCCTCCTCGACCAGCATCGCAGGCCCATCAGGGGTCTGCCGAATCGCTTGACCACAGGCTCGAAGGAAGACCTCGCTGCGGTATGGCGCGGCGCGTTCCTCGCTCACGGATCGCTCACAGACCCCGGCCGTTCGGCCGCACTCGAGATCACGTGCCCTGGCAACGAGTCGGCGATGGCTTTGGTCGGCGCCGCCGGCCGGCTCGGCATCCCGGCGAAAGCCCGCGAGGTGCGCGGGGTGCACAGGGTGGTGGTGCGCGACGGCGAGGCCATCAGTGCCATGCTCAGCCGCATGGGGGCCACAGGCACCGTTCGCACCTGGGAGGAGCTGCGGCAGCGCCGCGAGGTGCGCGCCACAGCGAACCGCCTCGTCAACTTCGACGACGCCAACCTGCGCAGATCCGCCCAGGCCGCCGTCGCAGCGTGCGCCAGAGTCGAGCGTGCGATGGAGATCCTCGGCCCCACCATTCCCGAGCACCTGCGCTACGCAGGCGAGCTACGACTGGCTCACCGGGACGCCAGCCTCGACGAGCTCGGTCACCACGCAGACCCGCCCATGACGAAGGATGCCGTCGCAGGGCGCATCCGCCGCCTCCTCGCCATGGCCGACAAGCGCGCCTCCGAGCTCGGCATCCCCGGTACAGAGGCCAGCCTTCCCGCCGACCTCGACCTGTAGGTCCTCGGCCTCGCATCCCGTGCCGCCTCAGTAGAGTGGAAGGGTTGCTCAGACCGCGGTGCGGCCGTCGCGTCGCGGCTCGATCACGAGGAGAGAGTGAATGGCTGACTACACGCTCGCTGAACTTCCCTACGATTACTCGGCGCTCGAGCCGAGCATCAGCGGGAGGATCATGGAGCTCCACCACGACAAGCACCACAAGGCATACGTCGACGGGGCGAACACCGCCATCGCCAAGCTCCAGGAAGCGCGCGACGCCGACGACCTGACCTATGTGAACAAGCTCGAGAAGGACCTGGCGTTCAACCTCGCCGGGCACGTGAACCACACGGTCTTCTGGAACAACCTCTCGCCGGACGGGGGAGACAAGCCCACGGGCGAACTGGCGGCCGCGATCGACGAGTTCTTCGGATCGTTCGACAAGTTCCGCGCACACTTCACCGCCTCGGCACTGGGCATCCAGGGCTCCGGCTGGTCGATTCTGGCCTGGGATTCGCTCGGGCAGAAGCTGATCATCGAGCAGCTCTACGACCACCAGGGCAATCTGGCGGCCGCGACGGTCCCGGTGCTGCTGCTCGACATGTGGGAGCACGCCTTCTACCTCGACTACCAGAATGTGAAGGCCGACTACGTCAAGGCGTTCTGGAACATCACCAACTGGGCAGACGTGCAGGAGCGCTTCACGAGGGCGCGCGAGAAGACCTCTGGCCTGCTGCTACTGTCGTAATCGGGCCGGTGTCCCGGACGGGATCCGCCCGGGACACCGTCGTCCGTTCGTTCCCTTCATCGCAATTCAGCGCCGAACGGCGCCCCAGTAACAGGAGTCCTTTCGTGTCCGTGAAGATCGGCATCAACGGGTTCGGCCGCATCGGCCGCAACTACTTCCGCGCAGCGCTTGCCAAGGGCAGCGACCTCGAGATCGTCGCCGTGAACGACCTCACCGACAACGCGAGCCTCGCGCAGCTTCTGAAGTACGACTCCGTCGGCGGGCCGCTGGATGCGACCGTCGAGCTCGAGGGCGACAGCATCGTCGTGAACGGCAAGCCCATCAAGGTTCTCGAGGAGCGCGACCCGGCCAACCTCGGCTGGGGCGACCTGGGCGTCGACATCGTCATCGAGTCCACCGGACGCTTCACCAACGCCAACGACGCGCGCAAGCACATCGAGGCCGGCGCCAAGAAGGTCATCATCTCCGCTCCCGCCACGGGCGAAGACGGCACGTTCGTGATCGGCGTGAACGAAGACACGTACGACCCGGCGACCATGGACATCCTGTCCAATGCGTCGTGCACGACGAACTGCCTCGCACCGCTGGCCAAGGTCTTCAACGACACGTTCGGCATCGAGCGCGGCTTCATGATGACCGCGCACGCCTACACCGCAGATCAGAACCTGCAGGACGGCCCGCACAAAGACCTGCGTCGCGCCCGCGCCGCCGCCATCAACATCGTGCCCACGTCCACAGGCGCAGCGAAGGCGATCGGCCTCGTGCTGCCGGAGCTCAAGGGCAAGCTCGACGGCACCTCGTACCGCGTGCCGGTTCCCACCGGGTCGATCGTCGACCTCACCGTCGTCACCCGTGAAGGCCTGACGGTCGATGAGATCAACGCCGCATACAAGGCTGCCGCCTCAGAGGGTCGTCTCCAGGGCATCCTGCAGTACACCGAAGACCCGATCGTCTCCAGCGACATCAAGCAGAACCCGTACTCGTCGATCTTCGACTCGGGTCTGACCAACGTCATCGGCAACCTCGTGAAGGTGTCGAGCTGGTACGACAACGAGTGGGGCTACTCGAACCGCCTGGTCGACCTCGCCGAGTACGTCGCCGAGCGTCTCTGACCCGGGCGGAGGAACTCGGTTGACGTTTCGCACTCTCGACTCACTGGGTTCGCTCGCCGGTCGCACGGTCGTCGTCCGCTGTGATCTCAACGTCCCCCTGAAGGACGGCGAGATCACCGACGACGGCCGTGTCCGCGCGTCGCTGCCCACCCTGCGCGCCCTCATCGAGCAGGGAGCCCGCATCGTCGTCGTCTCGCACCTCGGGCGCCCGGACGGCGCTCCGGACCCGAAGTACAGTCTCGCGCCCGTTGCCGCCAGGCTGGGCGAGCTGCTCGACAAGCCGGTGCGCTTCGCGGCCGACACGGTCGGCGACGAGGCGAAGGATGCCGTAGCATCCCTCGCCGACGGCGACGTGGCGGTGCTCGAGAACCTCCGCTTCAATCCGGAGGAGACCAGCAAGTCGGAGGACGAGCGTGCCGCGTTCGCCGCGAAGCTCGCGTCGCTCGGAGATGCGTTCGTCTCGGACGGGTTCGGCGTCGTGCACCGCAAGCAGGCGAGCGTCTACGAGCTGGCCAAGGCGCTCCCCAGCGCCGCAGGCCTCCTGATCGCCGCCGAACTCGACGTGCTCGAGCGTCTCACCGACACTCCCGAGCGGCCATACACCGTGGTACTCGGCGGCTCGAAGGTGTCGGACAAGCTGGGTGTCATCGGCCACCTGCTTCCGCGCGTCAACACGCTGCTGATCGGCGGCGGGATGCTGTTCACGTTCCTCGCCGCACAGGGCCACAAGGTGGGCTCCAGCCTGCTCGAGGAAGATCAGATCGAGACCGTCAAGGGTTACCTGCAGAAGGCGCACGAACTCGGAGTTGAGATCATCCTGCCCACCGACGTCGTCGTCGCGTCCAAGTTCGGCGCCGACGCAGAGCACGAGGTGCGCCCAGCCGACTCCATCGAGGATTCGCCCTGGGGATCGTCGGGCCTCGGCCTCGACATCGGTCCGGACACCGCGGCCGAGTTCGCCGAGGTCATCAGGGAGTCTGTGACGGTGTTCTGGAACGGTCCGATGGGCGTGTTCGAGCTTGCGCCGTTCGCGGCGGGCACGCGCGCCGTCGCCGAGGCTCTCACCGAAACACGTGGTCTGAGCGTGGTCGGCGGTGGGGACTCGGCTGCCGCAGTGCGCGCCCTCGGTTTCGACGATGACCAGTTCGGTCACATCTCGACCGGCGGGGGAGCGAGCCTCGAGTTCCTTGAAGGAAAGTCTCTACCCGGCCTGGAGGTACTCGGATGGCAGGCATGACGGCCAAGAACGGCGGGGCGGCCCTTTCCGGACGCCGCCCGCTCATCGCAGGCAACTGGAAGATGAACCTCGACCACCTGCAGGCCATCGCATTCGTGCAGAAGCTCGCCTGGAGCTTGAAGGATGCCGGTCACGACTTCGGCGCCGTGGAGGTCGCCGTCTTCCCGCCCTTCACCGACCTGCGAAGCGTGCAGACGCTCGTGGCTGGGGACAAGCTGCCGATCGTCTACGGCGCACAGGATGTCAGCGCGCACGCACCCGGGGCGTTCACCGGCGAGATCGCGGCCTCCTTCCTCACCCAGCTGGACTGCTCGTACGTGGTCATCGGTCACTCCGAACGCCGCACGCTGCACGCCGAGAGCGATGACGTCGTGGCCGCGAAGACCGCTACCGCCATCGCTGCCGGACTGGTTCCGTTGATCTGCGTCGGCGAGACCGCCGAAGACCTTGAGACGCACGGCGCCAGCGCCGTGCCCGTTTCGCAGCTGAACGTGGTGCTGGAGTCCATTCCCAAGGGTTCCGACTTCGTGGTCGCATACGAGCCCGTGTGGGCAATCGGGTCGGGGCAGGCCGCGACGCCGGATCAGGCGCAGCAGGTCGCCGCCGCTCTGCGCGGCGCCATCGCTGCGCGGCTGGGCGATGAGGCGGCCGCGGCCACACGCATCCTCTACGGGGGCTCGGTGAAGGCGGACAACATCGCGAGCTTCATGCGCCAGCCGGATGTCGACGGCGCGCTCGTGGGCGGCGCCAGCCTCGACGTGGAAGGCTTCTCGGCCATCGTGCGCTACCAGAAGCACGTCGGCGTTTGAACCTGCCCCTCTGAAGCCATCCGCCGCGCGGTACACGCGCCGCGACGTGGAGCGTTTCGACCTGATGCGATGGTCGGTGAGCACGACTCGTGGCCAGGCCGCGCGGTACCGATATACTGATCCTCGGTCCCGCGACCCGTTCGCCCTACCGGACAACAACCCCGAAAGGCTTCTACCTCGTGCAGATTCTCACGGTCGTTCTCCAGGTGCTGCTCGGCATCACGAGCCTCCTGCTGACCCTCCTCATCCTGCTGCACAAGGGACGTGGCGGCGGCCTCTCCGACATGTTCGGAGGCGGCATGACGTCCAACCTCGGGGCGTCGGGTGTGGCCGAGCGCAACCTCAACCGCATCACGATCATTCTCGGTCTCATCTGGATCGCGTGCATCGTGGTGCTCGGACTCATCACGAAGTTCAGCGCGTAGCAGCGCACCGTCGCCACTGCGGCGCTATCTAGGAGGATTCATGTCATCTGGCGGCAGCGCGATCAGGGGATCCCGCGTCGGGTCCGGCCCCATGGGGGAGCAGGATCACGGCTACCACGCCGACCGCATCGCGGTGCGGTACTGGGATGCGCTCGGCAACGAGACCGTTCGCTACTTCGCGGCGAACCTCCCCGACGAGGAGATCCCGGATATCATCGACTGCCCGACGTCGGGTCTTCCCGCCGGCCGGGACAAGGAGAACCCGCCGGCGGTGGCCAAGCTCGAGCCGTACAAGACGCACCTTGCCTACGTCAAGGAACGCCGCACCGAAGAGGAGGCAGCGCAGCTCCTCGAGGAGGCCCTGCGGCAGCTCCGGGAGCGCCGGGGCCGCCTCACCGCCACCAACTGACGACAGAGGCGGCCGAGCCGTCCACAGTCCAAGCGAAAAGGGCGGGACCGAACACGATCGTTCGGTCCCGCCCTTTGTTCGTGCCGCTACCTCCGCGTTCGCTCCCGGGGCGGCGCAGCACGTGATCAGTACTCAGGTGCGATGAGGTTCTCCGGCACTTCCGCCGACGCGTCGCGGTCCACGAAGAACACTGTGCGCTTCCTGCCTTTGGCTCCCGCCGCCGGCACCTCCGTATAGCTGGCGCCGGCGAGGGCGAGTCCGAGTGCGGACGCCTTATCGGCGCCGGCCAACACGAGCCAGATGCGAGCGGACGCGTTGAGTACCGGCCTGGTGAGGCTCAGACGCTCAGGAGGCGGCTTGGGGGAGTCCCGCACCGCGATCACCGTGCGTTCGCTCTCCCTGATGCCCGCACGATCCGGGAACAGCGAGGCGATGTGGCCGTCAGGACCCACTCCGAGGAACGTGATGTCGAAACGCGGGAACTCGGTTTCCTTCGACGGGAAGCGTGCCAGCTCTCGGGCGTAGGCATCCGCGGCCTCATCCAGCTCGAGGCCCGAATCGGATGCCGGGAATGCGTGCACGTTCGATGCAGGGAGATCGAGGCGGTCGAGAAGAGCCTCGCGAGCTGGCTTGTCGTTGCGGTCGTCCGAGTCGCTCGGCACCCAGCGCTCGTCACCCCACCAGAAATGCACCTTCGACCAGTCGATGGACTCGTGGCCGGCCGCCTGGCCCGCCGCGGCGAGCACGGCGATCCCGACCGTGCCGCCGGTCAGGCACACGTGCGCGCGGCCCTTGTCGGAGACGACATCGGCCGTCTTGGTGAGGAAGCGACGCGCGACCGATGCCACCAGGGCGTCACGCTCCGGGTAGACGAGCACCCGTCGTTCGCCGGTCATCGAACGGCTTCCCGTTCCTCCGACTCGAGCAGCGGGAGTCCCTTCGTCAGCACCTTGCCGTACAGCTCGTCCGGGTCGAGTCTGCGCAGCTCCTCCGCCAGACAGTCGCGGAGGTTCCGGCGCGGCAGCGCGAGATCGTGCATCGGCTGGTTCGGCTGCGACAGCGTAGCCAGATCGGGCATGTCGCGCACGAGCTTGATGGTGCCCGTCGCCCTGCGCAGCTCCACACCGTGAATGCCGCTCAGCGCCCGCTGACGTGCCGTGAGATCGTGCTGAACGGGGGCATCCAGCTGCAGCCGCAGCCAGGCGGCGAGCAGTACGGTCGACGGCGAATCGGGAGCGCCTGACACCTCGACGGAATCGACGGACTCATACGGCGGCTGGTCGAGCACCGCGGCGAGCTGCGCGCGCCACAGCGTGAGACGTGTCCACGCGAAGTCCGTGTCGCCAGGGGCGTACGTCTCAGCGAGGTGCAGAAGTGCCTCGTGAGGGTCGCCGGCGGACGACGAGTCGGTGATGCGGCGCGTGGCGATCCGGCCAAGCGCCGAGGTCGAGACCACGTCGGGCGCTGTACCCGGCCACCAGACCACGACGGGCGCATCCGGCAGGAGGAGCGCGGTGACCAGGCCCTCCTCGTCGCTGGCCGTCTCTCCGTAGGCGCGCAAGACGATGACCTCGCTCGCACCGGCGTCGCCGCCGACCCGGATCTGTGCATCCAGTCGGCTGTCTGCGTCAGCATGCGGATGATCGGGGTCGGCCGTCGAGACGACGATGACGCGCATCGGATGCTCGCGCGACGCCTCGTTCGCCGCCTCGATGACCTCTTCCTCCTGGCCGAGCCTGGTGGCGATGATCAGCGTCAGCACGCGGCCGAGCGCCACCGCCCCGCCTTCCTCGCGGATCTTGATGAGCGTCTTCGAGACGTTGCTGGTGGTTGTGTCGGGAAGATCGACGATCACAGTGTTCTCCAGATCATGGGCGCCGCCAGGTGCGTCCGTCGCGGGCGAGTAGTTCGTCAGCGGATGTCGGACCCCACGTTCCCGGACGGTACTGCTCCGGGGCGCCGTGGGATGCCCAGTACTCCTCGATCGGATCGAGGATCTTCCAGGACAACTCCACCTCTTCGTGCCGCGGGAACAGCGGCGGATCGCCGAGCAGCACGTCGAGGATAAGTCGCTCGTACGCCTCGGGGCTCGCCTCGGTGAAGGCGTGGCCGTAACCGAAGTCCATGCTCACGTCGCGCACCTGCATGCCTGCGCCGGGCACCTTCGAGCCGAACCTGATCGTCACGCCCTCGTCGGGCTGCACGCGGATGACCAGAGCGTTCTGCCCCAGTGCACTCGTCTGAGACTCGGCGAAGAGCTGCTGGGGTGCGCGCTTGAACACCACCGCGATCTCGGTGACCCGACGGCCCAGTCGCTTGCCCGCCCGCAGGTAGAAGGGAACTCCTGCCCAGCGACGCGTTCCGATGCCCAGCTTGATGGCGGCATACGTCTCGGTCGTGGACTGCGGGTTCATGCCGTCTTCCTGGAGGAAGCCGACCACCTTCTGACCGCCCTGCCAACCGCTGGAGTACTGTCCGCGCGCAGTGGCGGTGGACAGGTCCTTCGGCACGCGGACGGCCTTCAGCACCTTCTCCTTCTCGGCGCGAAGGTCGGCGGCGTCGAACGAGACCGGCTCCTCCATCGCGGTCAGGGCGAGCAGCTGCAGCAGGTGGTTCTGGATGACGTCGCGGGCCGCTCCGATGCCGTCGTAGTAGCCGGCCCGACCGCCGACGCCGATGTCCTCGGCCATCGTGATCTGCACATGGTCGACGTAGTTCGCGTTCCAGATCGGCTCGTAAAGCTCGTTGGCGAAGCGCAGCGCCAGGATGTTCTGCACCGTCTCTTTGCCGAGATAGTGGTCGATGCGGAACACGGAGTCGGCCGGGAAGACCGTCTCGACCACCTTGTTCAGCTCGCGCGCCGTCTTCAGGTCGCTTCCGAATGGCTTCTCGATGACGACGCGTCGCCACCCGTGGTCCTGATCGGCCAGGCCCGAGCGACGCAGCTGCTCGGTCACGAGCGGGAAGGCCTTCGGCGGGATCGACAGGTAGAACGCGTGGTTTCCCATGGTTCCGCGTTCCTTGTCGAGCGTGTCGACCGTGTCCTTGAGCCGCTGGAACGCAGCGTCGTCGTCGAACTCGCCCGGAACGAAGCGGATGCCCTGCGCAAGCTGACGCCACACCTCGTCACGGAACTCAGTGCGGGCGTACTCCTTCACGGCGTCGTAGACGACCTTCTCGAAGTCCTGGTCCTCCCAGTCGCGCCTGGCGAAGCCCACGAGGGCGAACCCGGGGGGAAGAAGGCCACGGTTGGCAAGGTCGTAGACCGCCGGCATCAGCTTCTTGCGCGACAGGTCGCCCGTTACGCCGAAGATGATGAGGCTGCTCGGGCCGGCAATGCGGTTGAGCCGGCGATCTTCCGGCACCCTGAGCGGATTGGAGTCTTTGGTGATCTCCACCGGTGACATGAATCTCCTCGTGTCGGTTCAGTCGTCCACGTCGCCGAACAGCGTCTCGATGTCCGCGGCGGGGTCGGTGAGCGTGAGCGTGAGAACCGGACGTCCGTGATCGGCGAGCACCGCGGCATCCCCGTTCGCCTGAGCATTGATCAGCTGGCCGAACGTGAATGGGCGGTCGGGTACCTGGAGGTCGTCAGACTCGCGCGCCAGAATCTGGAGGAACACGCCGACGGCGGGTCCGCCCTTGTGGAACTGGCCGGTCGAGTGCAGGAAGCGGGGTCCCCAGCCGAACGTGACGGGCCGCTTCGAGCGAGCCGCCAGAAGGTCGCGGATGCCTGCAAGCTGCGGCAGCGCCACCCGGTTCACGTAGGCCTGCACGGCCACATAGCCGTCGCTCGGCAGCTGCGCCAGGAGCTTCCCGATTGCGGCGTCGACCGTCGTCGCGTCGCCGAGCAGTGCTGCGTCGCCGCGCACCTCGATGCCTCCGTCGACGAATGCCGGCTCCGTCGGCTCCGGTCGGGCGTCGAGCAGACCACGGGCCGCGTTCTTCGCGGACTCCACGTCGGGCTGGTCGAACGGGTTGATCCCGAGGACGCGGCCGGCGACCGCTACCGCGTACTCCCACACCAGGAACATCGCCCCAAGCGAACCGGACACCAGGATCTCGCCTTTGTGGCGATCGGCAGGGAAGAGGTGGTGGGCGCCCGCGTTGTCCACGAGGCGCACGACCTGCAGGTCGGGGAGCTTCTCCTCCAGCTCGGGCGATGTCGTGTCGAGCACGACGGGGAGGAGTCCCTTACCCTCCTTGCCCGTCGATTCGGCGATCAGCTGCTCGGCCCAGTCGGCGAACCCGACGATGTGGGTGCCGTCGGCGATGATGCCGAGCTTGTCGCGCAACGGCTTGGTGCCCGCGATTGCCGCACCAAGGATGAGACCGGGATTGGTCTCGTCGTCGATGGCGAGCTCGAGCGAGATCGTCTCGGCCTCCTGCAACAGCTCCTCGATGTCGAATCCGGCGAGCCCGGAAGGCACGAGTCCGAACGCGGTCAGGGCCGAATAGCGGCCGCCCACATTCGGGTCCGCGTTGAACACCGTGTAACCGGCTTCGCGAGCGGACTTGTCCAGCGGCGAGCCCGGGTCGGTGACGACAACGATGCGCTCGGCGGGGTCGATGCCGACGTCGCGGAACGCCTTCTCGTAGGTGCGGCGGTGGCTGTCGGTCTCCACGGTCGAACCCGACTTGGACGAGACGATGAGCACGCTGGTCTCGAGCCGGTCGTTCAGTGCGGCGAGCACCTGGCCGGGGTCGGTCGTGTCGAGAATGGTCAGCTCGAGGTTGCCGGTGCGCGTGATCACCTCGGGGGCGAGCGACGAACCGCCCATGCCGCCGAGCACGAAGTGGTCGACGCCGGCGGCGAGGAACTTCTCGCGAAGTGCGACGATCTGCGGAACGAGCGGGCGCGAGATCGAGACCGCTTCCGTCCATCCGAGACGGATGCCCGCCTCGGACTCCGCGTCTGGCCCCCAGAGCGCCGCGTCCTGCGCGGTGATGCCTGAGGCCACGAGATCCTTGACGAGGCCCGGAACGACCGCCTTGACGGCTGCTTCCGCCTCGCCCGTTACGTGGATCCTGAAGCTCACTGCACGGTCTCCTTCGCGCCGGCCTGTTCGAGCGCGGTGGTCACGGTGTCGAGCAGTTCCTTCCACGACACGTTGAACTTCTCGAGGCCCTCGTCTTCAAGCGTCTGCGTGACGTCGTCGTACGAGATTCCGACGGCGGCGATCTTGTCGAGCACCTCGTTGGCCTCGTCGTACGTGCCGGCGATCGTGTTGCCCGTGATCTCGCCATGGTCGAACGTCGCCTCGAGAGTCTTCTCAGGCATCGTGTTCACGACGTCGGGCGCAACGAGCGAGGTGACGTACATGGTGTCCGAGTACGACGGGTCCTTCACACCGGTCGACGCCCACAACGGGCGCTGCTTGTTGGCGCCCGCGTTCAGCAGCACCTTGGCGCGCTCCGAGTCGAACGCCTGCTCGAAGGCCTGGTAGGCCAGCCGGGCGTTGGCGACGGCGGCCCTGCCCTTGAGCGTGTTCGCCTCTTCCGTGCCAAGCGCCGAGAGTCGCTTGTCGATCTCGGTGTCGACACGCGAGACGAAGAACGAAGCGACGGAGCGGATCGTCGACAGGTCGATGCCCGCCGACTTCGCCTGCTCGAGACCGGTCAGGTACGCGTTGATGACCTGGCGGTAGCGCTCGAGGCTGAAGATCAGCGTGACGTTGACGCTGATGCCCACCGCCGTGGCCGCCGCGATGGCCTCGAGACCCTCGACGGTCGCCGGAATCTTTATCATCGCGTTGGGCTTGTCCACCTTGGCCCAGAGGCGCTTGGCCTCCTCGGTGGTTCCGGCCGCATCGTGCGCGAGTCCGGGCTCGACCTCGATCGACACCCGGCCGTCCTGCCCGCCGGATGCCTCGTAGACGGGAGCGAACACGTCTGCCGCGTTGCGGACATCCGTTGTCGTGATCTCGAAGACGGCGTCGTGCACGTCTTTGCCCTCGGCGGCGAGCTGGCGCACCTGCTCGTCGTACGCCTCACCCTTGGAGAGCGCTGTTGCGAAGATCGTGGGGTTCGTCGTGACGCCGACGACGTCGCGGGTGTCGATCAGCTTCTGCAGGCCACCCGATGCGATGCGCTGGCGCGACAGGTCGTCGAGCCAGATGCTCACGCCCTCAGCCGCGAGACGTGCGGTGCTGGATTCGGTCATTTCTCTCGCCTCTTCTTCTCTGGCTTTTCTTCTCGTCTGCCGTCCGCTCGCGCCTACTGGGCGGCGAGCGTCTCCTTGGCAGCGTTCACGACGGCCTCCGTCGTGATGCCGAACTTCTGGAACAGCGTCTTGTAGTCGGCCGATGCGCCGAAGTGCTCGATCGAGACGCTCCTGCCCTTGTCTCCGACGTACGGACGCCAGGTGAGCGACCGGCCGGCCTCCACAGAGACGCGGGCCGTCACGGATGCCGGCAGCACCGACTCCTTGTACTCGGCGCTCTGCTCCTCGAACCACTCCTGGCTCGGCATGGAGACGACACGGGCGTTGACGCCGTCGGCCTTGAGTGCTTCGCGCGCATTCACGGCAAGCTGCACCTCGGAGCCTGTCGCGATGATGATGACGTCTGGCGTGCCGTTCGGCGCCTCGGCCAGCACGTATCCGCCCTTCGACACGTTCGCGGCCGAGGCGAACGTGTCGCCGGATGCCTCGCCGTCGCCGCGCTCGAACACCGCGATGTTCTGGCGTGTGAGGGCGATTCCCGTGGGGCCGCCTCGACGCTTGAGCAACTCGAGCCACGCGTATGCGACCTCGTTCGCGTCGCCTGGGCGCACGAGCGTGAAGTTGGGAATGGCCCGCAGGGTCTCGAGTTGCTCGATCGGCTGGTGGGTCGGGCCGTCCTCGCCGAGCGCGACGGAGTCGTGCGTCCAGACGAAGATCGTCGGGATGTTCATCAGCGCGGCAAGACGCAGCGACGGACGCTGGTAGTCGCTGAAGATGAGGAAGGTGCCGCCGAACGGACGTGTCGGACCGTGCAGCACGATGCCATTGAGGATCGCGGCCATCGCGTGCTCGCGGATGCCGAAGTGCAGCACGCGCCCGTAGGGGTTACCGCTCCACTCGTGCGTCGAACGCTCGGTCGGCACGAAGGATGCACCTGACTCGATCGTGGTGTTGTTGGACTCCGCCAGGTCCGCCGAACCGCCCCACAGCTCGGGCACCAGCGGTGCGATGGCGTTCAGCACCTTTCCGCCTGCGGCGCGCGTGGAGACGTCCTTGCCCGGCTCGAACACGGGGAGCGCCTCTTCGACGCCCTCGGGGAGTTCGCCGGTCAGCAGCCGGTCGAGCAGCGCCTTGCGCTCGGGGTTCGCCTCCGCCCACGCATCGAAGCCGGCCTGCCACTGCTCGCGCTGCTCCGCACCGCGCTCGACGGCCTTGCGCGTGTGCTCGAGCACCTCGTCCGCCACCTGGAAGGTCTGCTCCGGGTCGAATCCGAGCACCTCCTTGACGGCACGCAGTTCGTCCGCACCCAGTGCGGAGCCGTGGATCTTGCCCGTGTTCTGCTTCTTCGGGCTCGGCCATCCGATGATGGTCTTGAGGATGATCATCGACGGCTTGTCGGTGACGGCCTTGGCCTCTTCGATGGCGTCGAAGAGCTCCTGCACGTCTTCCACGTACTGGCCGGTCTTCTTCCAGTCCACGACCTGCACGTGCCAGTGGTACGCCTCGTAGCGCGCCTTGACGTCTTCGGTGAAGGCGATGTTCGTGTCGTCCTCGATGGAGATCTGGTTGCTGTCGTACAGCACCACCAGGTTGCCGAGCTCCTGGTGCCCGGCGAGCGAGGATGCCTCGCTCGTGATGCCCTCTTCGAGGTCGCCGTCGCTGGCGATCACGTAGACGAAGTGGTCGAACGGGCTGGTGCCGGGAGCGGCGTCGGGGTCGAACAGCCCGCGCTCGTACCTGGCCGCATATGCGAAACCGACGGCGGAGGAGAGGCCCTGGCCCAGCGGGCCAGTCGTGATCTCCACGCCGTCGGTGTGTCCGTATTCCGGGTGACCGGGGGTCAGTGAGCCCCACGTGCGCAACGCCTTGAGATCGTCGAGCTCGAGACCATAACCGCCGAGGTAGAGCTGAACGTACTGGGTCAGGGAGCTGTGCCCGGCCGAGAGCACGAAACGGTCACGCCCCAGCCAGTGCTGATCCTTCGGGTCGCGGCGCATGACGCGCTGGAACAGGAGGTAGGCGGCCGGAGCCAGGCTCATGGCAGTGCCGGGATGCCCGTTGCCCACCTTCTCCACGGCGTCCGCTGCGAGGATGCGCGCGGTGTCGACGGCCTTGTTGTCAATGGGATCCCATTGCAGTGCTGCCACTTTGAGACTGACCCTTCTTATGTTGGTCGGTGCGACGACGGGCCCGTCGAACGGACCCGCACCAGTGAGAGGTAGTGCGCGCGCCCTGACATCTTCGGCACCCATGCGTGCGCGTTCGCGAACCAGTGAGGTGCTGGCGGAACAGGCGCGCATCGATAGGCGAGCACACCCAAGTATAGGGAGATTGCCAGATTGGGGCGGCCCTGAGCGGCCTCCTTCTGTGGCGACCCGACAAAACGGAATCGGCCGCATCCGGCGGCGCCTGCGCTCCGCGCGGAGCACGGGATCGAGGAGAGAATCGGGCGTACCGGCTGGTGCTGCAGACCCGGGGTGAGTCTTCGGCCGCGCAGCCACGTTAGACTCGACGAACGGGTCAGAAGCGATTGAGGAGCGATGGACGTAGCCGTTGAGAGCCGGGCAACACCGGCCAGAATCGGGTTCCGGCGCAAGTTCGCCGCATACGTCGCCCTCACCAAACCGCGGGTGATGGAGCTGCTGCTCGTGACCACCATCCCGGTCATGTTCCTTGCAGCAGGCGGCGTACCCGACATCTGGCTCATCGCGGCCACCGTGATCGGCGGCGCAATGAGTGCAGGTTCTGCCGCGGCGTTCAACTGTTACATCGACCGCGACATCGACAAGGTCATGGCGCGCACCAAGAACCGTCCTCTGGTGACGGGAGAGCTGACGCCGCGCGAAGCGTATGTCTTCTCATGGGCGCTCGCCGTCGCATCCACTGTCTGGCTGTACTTCACCACCAACTGGCTGGCGGCATTGCTTTCGGTCGTCGCCATCGTCTTCTACGTGTTCGTCTACACGCTCTGGCTGAAGCGGCGCACCCAGCAGAACATCATCTGGGGCGGCATCGCGGGGTGCTTCCCTGTGCTGATCGGCTGGGCCGCCGTGACCGGCTCGCTCGACTGGGCTCCGTTCATCCTCTTCGGGGTCGTGTTCCTCTGGACCCCTCCGCACTACTGGCCGCTGTCGATGAAGTACCGCGACGACTACAAGTCGGTCGGAGTTCCCATGCTCGGCGTCACGCGAGGGCGCGCGGCGGTCGGCCTCCAGGTCATCCTGTACGCATGGGCGACCATCGCCTGCTCGCTTCTGCTCATTCCCGTCGCTCACATGGGCGTCGTCTATACGGTCACAGCCCTCGCGGCCGGCGTGTGGTTCATCTACGAGACGCACAGGCTCTACGCGTTGGCGATCCGCCACGAGAACCCGTCGCCGATGCGCGTGTTCCACGGTTCCATCACCTATCTCTCCGTGCTCTTCCTGGCGATCGCCATCGACCCCCTGCTGCCGTTCTGATCGTGGCGCTCAAGACACCCCTCGGCGCCCTCGCCGACCGCTACACGCTCTCCCCGCGTTCGCTCAGGTGGGCCTCCACCGCGTCCCTCGTGGTGAGCATCCTCATCGTCTTGGGCGGGGGAGTCGTCAGAGTCACCGGTTCGGGACTGGGATGCCCCACCTGGCCGACATGCGAAGCGGGCTCGCTCTCGCCGACTCCCGAGCTGGGCATCCACGCCGTCATCGAGTTCTCCAACCGCATGCTCACGGTCGTGCTGTGCTTCGCCGTTGCGTGGGTGATCATCGCGGCACGGCTGCAGAAGCCGCGGGTGCACAGCATCACGCGGCTGGCATGGTCGCAGTTCTGGCTTGTCGTGGTCAACGCCGTCGCAGGAGGCATCAGCGTCTGGACGGGCCTGAACCCCTACGTCGTCGCCTTCCACTTCGTGATGGCCATGGGCCTGCTCACCACGACCACGCTCACGTGGCACCGGGTGCGAGAGGCGCCAGTATCTGGCGATGCCCTCTCCCGCATCACGAGGCCGGCCCGGGTGCTCAGCTGGGTGCTCGCCACCCTTACGGCCGTGCTCATCGTTGTGGGAACGCTCGTCTCCGGCTCCGGGCCGCACTCGGGCGACACCGCAGAAGTGCCGCGTATGGCGTTCGACTGGGTGGCCATCACTGCGGTGCACGGCGTGCTGGGCACGGCAACGCTCGTTGTCGCCGTTGTGCTCGCCGCGACGCTTGCGCGCGCCAGAGCCGTCGTTCCCCTGCGCCGCACAGTGGGCTTCATCGTGGTCGTCGTGGTGCAGGCCGCCATCGGGCTCATCCAGGCCCTGACCGCGTTGCCTGCTCTTCTCGTCGCGGTGCACCTGGTGTTCGCAGCACTCGTCTGGGTCGGTGCGCTGCGGGTGCTCCTTGATGTGAACCCCGGCCTGTTCCCGCGGGTGCACACGGCGCAGCAGCCTGTCGCCGAAACGCAACGCACGAGGCCTTTGGCCGAACGGGCGAGCTGAGTGCATCGCAATCGGCCGAGGCGTGCGGGGCGCGCCGCGGCCGCAGCACGGATGCTCGCCCTGGCACTGATCACGCTGCTTGTGATCTCCCCGCTCCTGCCCACCCTGACGGCGGCGTTCCAGCCTGGGCCGCCCGGCGGTCCAGGCGGCCCGCTCGCAGGCATCCTCGCCACGTTCCGGTTCACTCCCGCGCTCACCTGGTTGGGCAACAGCCTCATGGTGTCGGTGACGACCACGGTTGTCGCCATCGGCGTTGCGGCGCCGGCGGCCTACGCACTTTCGCGGGCGCGGGGACGATTCGTCTCCGTGTCGTCGCTCGTGCTCTTCGTCGTTCAGTCCCTGCCGGTCGTGGTGCTCGTGATCCCGTTGTTCGTGCTCTTCGCCGGTGCCGGGCTCGTCGATTCCCTTGGTGGGATCACCCTCATCTACATCGGCCTCTCCGTCGCCGTCGCGATCTGGATGCTCACCTCCGCGATCGACTCCGTGCCCGTTCGCCTGGAGGAGTCGGCCTGGCTGGACGGCTGCAGCGTCTTCGGCTCGTTCCTCCGCATCGTGCTGCCGAGCTGCTGGCCAGGCATCGTCTCGACGGCGATCTACTGCTTCCTGCTCACCTGGAACGACTACCTGGTCGCGCTCGTGTTCATCAAATCGAATGCGCTCTACACGCTGCCCATCGGCCTTCAGGCGGCGCGAACTCCCGGCCTCATCCTGGTCATCGTGCTGCCGCCGCTCATCCTGTTCGCGGTGCTGAACAGGTACTTCTCGGTTGGCGGGATCGCCGGCTCGCTCGCGGACCGCTGATCGAGCATCTGCCCCTGGTCGTTGTCACCAGGTCGGCATAGCGTGGAGGTCATCGGCATCGAATACCCATTCCGAATCGAACCGGGGAGATCTCATGAGCGCACTACCTCCAGTGGTCGACGCACAGACCTGGCAGCGGGAACTGGAAGCGCTTCGCGTGCGCGAGAAGGCCGCGACGAGAGAGCTGGATGCCATAGCGGCACAGCGCAGACGGCTGCCCATGGTGCGGATGCCCGACTACACGCTCGAGGGCGAGCATGGGCCCGTGCGACTCGTCGACGTTTTCGAGGGGGCACCACAGCTGATCGTCTACAACCACATGTGGTTCGACGATGAGGAGTGGCAGTGCCCGGGCTGCACGGGCTTCACGTCGCAGTTCACGAGACTCGAGTTCCTCGAGGCATATGACGCCCGCTTCGTCATCGTGACCCAGGGCCCCATCGACCAGGCGCTCGAATACAAGGAGCGCGTCGGCAACCGCATGACGTGGTATTCGACCGCGAACAGCGAGTTCGGCGCAGACGTCGGCGCCCCCAAGGGCGGCGGATTCGCCCTCAACGTGTTTCTGCGCGACGGCGACGACGTCTACCGCACGTGGCACACGAACGGCAGGGGCGTCGAACAGGTCAGCCACACCTTCCCGCTCATCGACCTACTGCCGTACGGCCGGCAGGAGGAGTGGCAGGACTCCCCGACCGGCTGGCCCAAGTCGCCCACCTACGGCAAGTGGGCTTCCCCTCAGGAGATCGCCGCCGCCTACGCGGGGCACTGATTCGGCGTCCCAGACGGCAAGACGCGAACGCCCAACCGTAGAGCCCGCTGCGTATTCGACCGGCGGCGTGCCCCGCCCTGTAGAATCGGGGGGTTCAGGAGTGCACCGTTGGCACTCGCAAGCCATCCGCACAATCCGATCCTCGGTGTCGTCGACCCGCGGCGACACGCGATCGAGGTCGGAGCCGGTCTGAAGCCGGTCACGGGCGGCAGGAAAACGAGGTAATCACAATGTCAGACGTTCTCATCGACCGTCCCGAACTCGCCGGTCTCGGCCAGTACGAATTCGGATGGTCCGATTCAGACGCGGCGGGCGCGACCGCCAGGCGAGGGCTTTCAGACCAGGTCGTGCGCGACATCTCGGCTCTGAAGAACGAGCCGGAATGGATGCTTCAGCGCCGTCTCAAGGCGCTCCAGCTCTTCCAGCGCAAACCGATGCCCACGTGGGGAGCAGACCTCTCCGAGATCGACTTCGACAACATCAAGTACTTCGTCCGGTCCACGGAGAAGCAGGCGCAGACCTGGGACGACCTTCCCGAAGACATCAAGAACACCTACGAGAAGCTCGGCATCCCCGAGGCGGAGCGTCAGCGCCTGGTCGGCGGCGTCGCGGCTCAGTACGAGTCGGAGGTCGTGTACCACCAGATCCGCGAAGACCTCGAGGCCCAGGGCGTCATCTTCATGGACACCGACACGGCCCTCCGCGAGCACCCGGAGTTCTTCGAGGAGTACTTCGGCACCGTCATCCCTGCGGGCGACAACAAGTTCGCGTCGCTCAACACTGCCGTGTGGTCGGGCGGATCGTTCGTCTACGTGCCGAAGGGCGTGCACGTCGAGATCCCGCTTCAGGCCTACTTCCGCATCAACACGGAGAACATGGGCCAGTTCGAGCGCACGCTCATCATCGCCGACGAAGACAGCTACGTTCACTACATCGAGGGCTGCACGGCGCCCATCTACAAGTCGGACTCGCTGCACTCGGCCGTCGTCGAGATCGTCGTGAAGAAGGGCGCACGCGTGCGCTACACGACCATCCAGAACTGGTCGAACAACGTGTACAACCTCGTGACCAAGCGTGCCATCGCGCATGAGGGCGCCACCATGGAGTGGATCGACGGCAACATCGGGTCCAAGGTGACCATGAAGTACCCGTCCATCTACCTGGCGGGTGCCCACGCCAAGGGCGAGACGCTCTCCGTGGCGTTCGCCGGACCGGGGCAACACCAGGATGCCGGCGCCAAGATGATCCACATGGCGCCGTACACGCAGTCGTCGATCGTCTCCAAGTCGATCGCCCGAGGTGGCGGCCGGGCCGGCTACCGCGGAGAGGTGCGCGTGGAGAAAGATGCCCACCACGCGGCGAACACAGTGCGTTGCGACGCGCTCCTGGTCGACACCATCTCGCGAAGCGACACCTACCCGTCCATCGACATCCGCGTCGACGACGTGCAGCTCGGCCACGAGGCGACCGTCTCGCGCGTGAGCGAAGAGCAGCTGTTCTACCTGATGAGCCGCGGCATGCCGGAGGACGAGGCGATGGCGATGATCGTGCGCGGCTTCATCGAGCCCATCGCCCGGGAGCTGCCCATGGAGTACGCGCTCGAGCTCAACAAGCTCATCGAGATGGGCATGGAAGGCAGTGTGGGTTGAACCCTTCAATCACGATTGAAAGGCGAGTGCGCCAGGCATGACCATCACCGAGACGGAACCCACCTTCATCCCGGTACAGACTCGATCAGAGCGCTTCACGTCGACAGACGTCGCGGACTTCGGCGCCGTGACCGGCCGCGAGGCCACCTGGCGCTACACGCCGGTTGCGCGCATCGCGCGGCTGTTCGAGCCGGGGCTTGACGGATCACGGTACGACTACGAGCTGAGCTCGGCGACGGGCACGGGCAGCGTCAGCGCTCAATGGGTGCGACGCGACCACGCGCTCATCGGCGCCGCAGGCATCCCTGAGGAGAAGGCATCCGCGAACGCGTGGACGTCGTTCGACGACGCCCTGCTCGTGACCATCTCGGGAGATGCGGGGGAGGCAAGCCTCACGCGAGCATCGCTCGGGCTCTCCGACCGTGCAGCGCACACCGTCATCCACGCGACCGAGGGCAGCAACGCGACTCTGCTGCTGCGCAACATGGGAGACGCCAGCCTCACCGAGAACATCGAACTCGTGCTCGACGCCGGTGCGAAGCTCACGGTGGTGAGCGTGCAGGAGTGGACGGATGCCTCCAGGCACGTCTCGACTCACTTCGCCTCTGTCGGCCGCGACGCGCGCCTCAAGCACGTCGTCGTCTCGCTCGGCGGATCCTTCATCCGACTGAACCCGGCGGTGCACCTCGCAGGCCCGGGAGCCGAGATCGAGGCGTACGGCGCGTACTTCGCGGATGCCGGCCAGTACATCGAGCATCAGGTCTACGTCTTCCACGACGAGCAGCACCAGCGCAGCCGCGTGACCTACAAGGGCGCACTGCAGGGGGCATCCGCTCACACGGTATGGATCGGCGACGTTCTCATCGGGCAGAACGCGGTGGGCACCGACAGCTACGAGCAGAACCGCAACCTCGTGCTCACCGACGGTGCAAGGGCAGACTCCGTGCCCAACCTGGAGATCGAGATCGGCGACATCGTCGGCGCGGGCCACGCCAGCGCGACGGGCCGATTCGACGACGAGCAGCTGTTCTACCTGCAGTCGCGAGGCATTCCAGAAGACGAGGCGCGACGCCTCGTCGTGCGCGGATTCCTCGTCGAGGTCGTGCAGCAGATCGGATCGCCCGCGCTCGAGGAACACCTGCAGGCCGCCATCGAGGCGGAGCTGGCAGGGGGATCGGTCGCCACGGGAGCGCAGGCATGAGCGCCGAGCGCGTCTGCTCCGAGGCGGATCTCGCCGAGAACGAGGCGAAGCGTGTGGTGGTCGGCGGAGTGCCGATCGCGCTCGTGAAGGACTCGGCCGGCGACATCCACGCCATCGGAGACACCTGCACGCATGGCGACATCTCGCTCAGCGAAGGATTCATCGAAGGTGAGGCCATCGAGTGCTGGGCGCACGGCTCCCAGTTCTCGCTGCTCTCCGGAAAGCCGCTGAACCTCCCGGCCTATGAGCCGGTCCCAGTTTTCACCGTCGAGCTCATCGACGGAAACGTCTTCATCGACCCGACCATCACGAAAGCATTCTGATCCATGACAACCCAGTCCGCTTCCACGCTGGCCATCCGAGGCCTCCACGTCACCGTCGAGACCGACCAGGGCACCAAAGAGATCCTGCGCGGCGTCGACCTCACCATCAACACCGGCGAGATCCACGCCATCATGGGGCCGAACGGCTCCGGCAAATCGACGCTGGCCTATACCATCGCCGGACACCCGAAGTACAAGGTCACGCAGGGTTCCATCGAGCTCGACGGCCAGGACGTGCTCGCGATGACTGTGGACGAGCGCGCACGTGCCGGGCTCTTCCTCGCCATGCAGTACCCGGTCGAGATCCCGGGTGTCACCAACACCAACTTCCTGCGTACCGCGAAGACGGCGATCGACGGCGAGGCACCCTCCATCCGAACGTGGACCAAGGACGTCAAGACGGCCATGTCCAACCTCAAGATGGACTCCTCCTTCGCCTCCCGCAACGTCAACGAGGGCTTCTCAGGCGGTGAGAAGAAGCGCAACGAGATCCTGCAGCTCGAGCTTCTGAAGCCGCAGTTCGCAGTGCTCGACGAGACTGACTCCGGCCTCGACATCGATGCGCTCAAGATCGTCTCCGAGGGTGTCAACCGCGCCCACGAGACCACGAACCTCGGCGTTCTGCTCATCACCCACTACACGCGCATCCTGCGCTACATCAAGCCCGACTTCGTGCACGTCTTCGTCGCCGGACGGGTTGCGGAAGAGGGCGGCCCCGAACTGGCCGAGAGCCTCGAGGAAGAGGGCTACGTGCGCTTCGTCTCCGAGGGCGAGCCAGACACGGATGCCGTGCTTCCCGAGGCAGACCCTGCTCCGGTGAGCACGCAAGCGTAGGCTGAAATCATGCCATCCACGCTCGCTCCCTCCCTCTACGACCAGGTCGAAGAGGCGCTCAAGGACGTGATGGACCCCGAGCTCGGCGTGAACGTCGTCGACCTCGGACTCATCTACGACCTCGCCTGGGATGACGAGAACGACGCACTCGTCATCTCCATGACCCTGACCAGTGCAGGGTGCCCGCTCACCGACGTGCTCGAAGAGCAGACGGCCGAGGCCCTCGACGGCGTCGTGGAACGCTTCCGCATCAACTGGGTCTGGATGCCGCCATGGGGTCCGGAGCGCATCACCGAAGACGGCCGCGACATGATGCGCGCCCTGGGCTTCGCGATCTGAATTCATTTGCACGCCGCGCGAGCGGCGGCGTGCCGCGGTCGGCTGATCGCGTGGTTGCGTACGGCGGCGTACAGGCCGCCGCCTCGTAGAGCGTCTTGCGAGCGGGGACTCTCGTACTCCGGAAACACGCATCGGGCGCTCCGGTACCCTTGTATGGCGCGATCGCGCTCATCCCTCGTCCGACCGACAGAACTGGAACACGCCTGTGCTCGCCGTGCACGACCTCGAAATTCGCGTCGGCGCGCGAACCCTCATGTCCAACGTGTCGTTCCGCGTCGGTGAGGGCGACAAGGTGGGACTGGTGGGGAGGAACGGCGCGGGCAAGACGACCCTCACCAAGGTGCTGGCGGGGGAGACCCTGCCAACGGCCGGCAAGGTCGAGCGCAGCGGCGAGATCGGCTACCTGCCGCAGGACCCGCGCAGCGGCAACCCGGAAGACCTCGCCCGCACCCGCATCCTCGACGCCAGGGGGCTCGGCACGGTTGCCCTGCAGATGCAGCAGGCCGCGCTCGACATGGCGAGCGACGACGAGGCGATCAGCTCCGCTGCGATGAAGAAGTACGGCCGGCTCGAGGAACGATTCCACGTGCTCGGCGGTTACGCCGCCGAAGCGGAGGCGGCATCGATCGCCAGCAATCTCGGGCTGCCCGATCGCATCCTCGATCAGCCGCTGAAGACCCTGTCAGGCGGCCAGCGACGACGCATCGAGCTCGCGCGCATCCTGTACTCGGACGCGCAGACGATGATCCTCGATGAGCCGACAAACCATCTCGATGCGGACTCGGTCGTGTGGCTGCGCGACTTCCTCAAGGGCTACAAGGGCGGCCTCATCGTCATCAGCCACGATGTCGAGATCGTGGGGGAGACCGTCAACCGCGTGTTCTACCTTGATGCCAACCGTCAGGTCATCGACGTCTACAACATGGGCTGGAAGGACTACCTCGCCCAGCGCGCGGCCGACGAGGAGCGCAGGAAGAAGGAACGAGCCAACGCCGAGAAGAAGGCGACGGCCCTCCAGTTGCAGGCCGCGAAGTTCGGCGCGAAGGCGACGAAGGCCGCAGCCGCCCACCAGATGGTCGCCCGCGCCGAGAAGCTGCTCTCGGGCCTCGAGGAGGCGCGACAGGACGATCGGGTCGCGAAGCTGAGATTCCCCACACCCGCGCCGTGCGGACGAACCCCGCTGATGGCATCCGATCTCTCCAAGAGCTACGGCTCACTGGAGATCTTCACCGCTGTCGACCTGGCCATCGACCGCGGCTCGAAGGTCGTGGTCATCGGACTCAACGGCGCCGGGAAGACCACCCTGTTACGCATCCTCGGCGGCATCGACGTGCCCGACACCGGGGCCATCGAACCCGGCCACGGCCTGCGCATCGGCTACTACGCGCAGGAGCACGAGACCATCGACGTGGGCCGCACGGTGCTCCAGAACATGGTCTCGAGCTCGCCGAATCTCACCGAGACCGAGGCGCGCAGAGTTCTCGGCTCGTTCCTGTTCACCGGCGACGACGTGCACAAGCCGGCAGGCGTGCTCTCCGGCGGGGAGAAGACCAGGCTCGCACTCGCGATGATCGTGGTTTCTGGCGCGAATGTGCTGCTCCTCGACGAGCCCACGAACAACCTCGACCCGGCCAGCCGGGAGCAGATTCTGGATGCCCTGGCGCACTACGAAGGAGCGGTCGTGCTGGTCTCGCACGACCCAGGCGCTGTCGAGGCGTTGAACCCGGAACGTGTGCTCATCCTCCCCGACGGCGTCGAAGACCACTGGAACGCGGACTACGCGGATCTGATCGCCCTGGCCTGAGTCACGCCGAGGCAGTCAAAGACGTCACCTCGAGCGGAAAGTCGCGCGAGTCGAGGAATCCGCGCAAGAAGTCGACGTGCTCGTCGCACGCCAGCCACGTCTTGCGGCGGTCCTGAGTGTGAATGCGCGGGTTGCGCCAGTCGATGCGCCAGGTGGCCGGTTCACGACAGCCGGCACGCGAGCAGGTCGGAACCTCAGGGCCGCCCCCGAGCGAGTCGAGCAGACTCATCTTGACGCATCCGGGCCGTGTTGCCGCTCCTCGGCGTGATCGCGCAGGTCATCGTCGGCCGGAGTTTCTGCCCGGCCATGAGTATCCTCTGGCGCACCTTCCTGAGGGTGCTCCTCATCGGCCGGGGGCAGAATGCTGCCGACGGGAACGATGCTTCCGGGGCGCTCGGGAGCCGACGGCCGGGCTTTGGCGACGTTGGCCACCACGACGGCGAAGTAGGGCAGAAAGATGGCGCCAGCCGCCGGGATCATGATCCACCAGCCCCGTACCCAGATCAGCGAGACCAGGCACAGCACACGGATCGACATCATGATCGTGTACTCGATCATGCGATGACTGCGGTCGACGGCCGGCGAGGCCGGCAGCGACGTGATCGATTCGCGCTTCATGATGGTGGGCTCCCGAGTGGATCAGCTGAGCGATCCGCAACTCCAGCCTACGTGCGTTGCCGCGGTGCGAACGTGACCAGAGCGCGCGGATGCGAGGCCGCGCCGGAGCCGTGGCGCAGCCCGGCGCCCGTAGAATGGGACCCGTTTGCGTTCCGCCTACTTCACGAGGATTGCCCATGACGACACCCCGCACCGTGCTAGTCACCGGAGGTAATCGCGGCATCGGCCGCGCCATCGCCGAGGAGTTCATCGCTCGGGGACACCGCGTCGCGGTGACGGCACGCAACGGGGATGGCCCTGCCGGATCGCTGACGGTTCGGGCGGATGTGACGGACACCGAGCAGGTCGATGCCGCCTTCTCGGCGGTGGAGGCCGAGCTCGGCCCGGTCGAGGTGGTGGTTGCGAACGCGGGTATCACCAGGGACATGCTGCTGATGCGCATGACCGACGATGACTTCGATTCGGTGGTCGACACCAACCTCGGTGGAGCATTCCGGGTGGTCAAGCGCGCATCGAAGGGGATGCTCAAAGCCCGCTTCGGCCGGTTCATCCTCATCTCCAGCGTGGTCGGCTTGTATGGTTCGCCCGGGCAGGTCAACTACGCGGCGTCGAAGGCCGGCCTCGTCGGCATGGCTCGATCGCTCACCCGTGAGCTGGCCGGTCGCGGAATCACCGCGAACGTCGTCGCCCCCGGATTCATCGAGACGGACATGACGGCCGCCCTGCCGGACGAGCAGCAGGCCGAGTACAAGCGCGCCATCCCCGCTGGGCGGTACGGCGAGGCGTCCGACGTCGCCAAGGCCGTCGCCTGGCTGGCATCCGATGACGCCGGATACATCACTGGCGCGTTGATCCCGGTCGACGGCGGCCTGGGGATGGGTCATTAGCCTGGTAGCGACACCCGAGAGGCTTGGATGCCACGAACAGCTGGAGAGGATCGAGCACGTCTACCGACAGGGCACGCGCTGACGCAGTAGCGCGTGCAACAGGGGAACTGACCCGACGGCCGGTCGCAGCCGGCGGCCTGTCGCGACCCGCTGCCGTGTACGACTCGGTGACAGAGGGCTTGACCGGTTGGCAGTTCCTGCGCACCGGGCGGTGGATCGCCTACATGGCAGCGGCCGTCGTCTTCGCGGTGATTTGCGGAGGGCTCACGCTGTGGCAGTACGACAGGGGCAGGGAAGCGTCGGCGGACAACAGCCTCTACTCGTCGAACTTCGCCGCACCCACCATGCCGCTGTCGTCGGCTCTGCCCGCGCTCGACTCGTACTCGCCTCAGCAGGTCTGGCGTGCCGTGAGCATGAATGGAACGTGGGACAGTCGGCACCAGTACTACCTGCGCAACGTCGTGCGCAGTGGTGAAACGGGCTTCGACGTCATCACGGCCTTCCGTGTCGAATCCGGCGAGACGTTCCTCATCGACAGGGGATGGGTTGCAGCCTCGGCCGACATGTCGAAGCCCGTGTCCAGGCCCGCACCGCCAGGCGGTGACATCGACGTCGTGGCGCGCCTCCAGCCGAGCCAGGCGAAGCGCGGCGAGGGCGGCGTGCAGGCCCACCAGATCGAGTCGGTCGACCTCTCGGAGCTCGCGCCCGTCGTGGGCGGGTCGGTGTATTCGCAGGCGTGGGGCGTTCTCGTGTCGCCTCGGTCGTCGGGGCAGGGCCTCGGCCGCATCCAGGTCACCCCGCCAGCAGAGGGAGTCGGCTACCACTACTCGTACATGATCCAGTGGATCCTCTTCGCCCTGATCGGCTTCTTCCTGCTCTGGCGCGGCGCGATCCGGGAATACCGCAGGCTCAACGCCGACGACCCGGCCGAGCAACAGCGTGAGGCGGAACGTGTGCGCAAGCAGGCACGCAAGGCGTTCACCGACGAGGAGATCGAGGACGAATCACTCGACGGATACCTTCCGCTGACCAGGTGGACCGGGCGCTCGCGCACCGCACTCGGGCCGACGACGGCGGCTGCCAAGCCAGCCCTGACCGGCACACCGATACCGTTCGAGGCCTCCGACGACGAGGATGTCTCGAACGAGGCCGAGGTTCCCCCCTCAGGACACGGGCACGTGCTCGTGCTCGGTGCCCCGTCGGGCGGCCCGGAAACGCCTACCGCGCCGGATGCGAGCCCGTCTGCTCCGCGTCCGACGACGGACGTCTCAGATACCGAAGACCGTGCCGGCGAGGGCTCCCGAAAGAACGGCCCGGGCACCGACGGCTCGGGCCGGGGCTCCTCCTAGCCGCGCAGGCCGAGGAGGGGGAGCACCTGCGCGAGATCCCGCGTCTCCACGGCCACGTTCGCCTGCTCCCGCACCGCTGGTTTGGCGCAGAACGCCACAGAAAGCGCTGCAGCCTGCATCATGCGCAGATCGTTCGCCCCGTCTCCGATCGCGACGGTTCTGCTCAGCGGCGTACCGGCATCCTTCGCCCACTCGCGAAGTGCGCTCTCCTTCGCCGCGGCGTCCACGACGGGTCCGTCCAGCTCTCCGGTGAGGATGCCGTCGATCACCTGGAGCCTGTTCGCCCGCCACAGGTCCAGGTGCAGCCGCTCGGCCAGCCCGTCGACGAGCTCGTGGAACCCGCCAGAGACCACGCCGACGATCCCGCCTGCCGCATGCACGGCATCCACCAGCTCCGGTACGCCGTCGGTGATGCGGATCCGGCTCGCGACGTCGACGAAGACCGACTCCCGCAGCCCGCGCAACGTCGCGACCCGTTCCCTGAGGCTTTGCGCGAAGTCGAGTTCGCCGCGCATGGCGCGTTCCGTGATGTCTGCGACCAGCGAGCCTGCGCCCGCATGCTCGGCGAGGAGTTCGATCACCTCATCGTGGATGAGCGTCGAGTCCACGTCGAGCACTACGAGAAGGCGGGCGGACGCGGACTCGGCGATGCTCATGGAAGGACGTGAACTCCCTTGCCGACGACGGTGATCCCGGACGGCGTGACGGTGAAACCGCGGGCGCGGTCGCGCTCCGGGTCGACGCCGATCTTCGCCCCCTCGCTCACGATGACGTCTTTGTCGAGGATAGCCCTGCCCACGAACGAGCCAGGTTCGATGATCGCTCGGTCGAAGATGACGGAGTCGACGACGTGTGCGCCGGACTCCACCTTCGCCCACGGTCCGAGCACGCTGCGCTCGAGGTGGGCGCCGCTGATGACGGAGCCGAGCGACACGATCGAGTCGATGGTGGTGCCGATGGCGCCGCGCACGTCACGCACCAGCTTTGCCGGCGGAGAGTTCAACTGCTGACTGAAGATCGGCCAGAGGTCGTTGTACAGGTTGAAGACCGGTAGCGCTGCCACGAGGTCCTGGTGCGCCTCGAAGAACGAGTCGATGGTTCCCACGTCGCGCCAGTAGTAGCGGTCGCGGTCGGTCGATCCGGGAACATCGTTGCGCTGGAAGTCGTAGACGGCCGCATCTCCCCTCGAGACGAAGTCGGGGATGATGTCGCCTCCCATGTCGTGGTTCGAGTCGGGCCGCTCACCGTCACGCTGCACGCCCTCGATGAGCGCCTGGGCGTCGAACACGTAGTTGCCCATGGATGCCAGCACCTCGTCGGGCGCATCGGGAAGCGGGACCGGGTCCCGTGGCTTCTCACGGAACGCCGCGATGCGGTCGCGCCGTGCCGGGTCCACTTCGATCACGCCGAACTGGTCGGCGAGCGAGATCGGCTGGCGGATCGCGGCAACCGTTGCGCCCGCACCAGAGGCCATGTGGGCATCCAGCATCTGGGCGAAGTCCATGCGGTACACGTGGTCTGCGCCGACCACGACGACGATGTCGGGCTTCTCGTCCCTGATCAGGTTGAGGCTCTGCAGGATCGCGTCCGCTGATCCGGAGAACCAGCGTTTCCCCAGACGTTGCTGGGCCGGCACGGAAGCGATGTAGGAACCGAGCAGCCCCGACATGCGCCAGGTCTGAGATACGTGGCGGTCGAGGCTGTGCGATTTGTACTGGGTGAGCACGACGATCTGCCTCAGCCCCGAATTGACCAGGTTCGAGAGGGCGAAGTCGATGAGCCGGTATTGTCCGCCGAACGGCACAGCCGGCTTGGCCCTGTCCGCCGTCAGCGGCATGAGGCGCTTGCCCTCGCCACCAGCCAAAACGATGCCGAAGATCTTCTTGCCCGTCATGAGTCAACAGTAGAGCCGCCGGTACCGCTGTACTAGCGTCGTCCGCATGCGCGTGGACGTCTTGACTCGGGAGTACCCTCCGGATATCTACGGTGGAGCCGGGGTGCACGTCACGGAGCTGGTGCGAGCGCTCCGCCGCTCGATCGAGGTGCAGGTTCGCTGCTTCGGTGGTCCACGCGACGAGACCGACACCACGGGCTACGCAGTACCCGCCGAACTTGCGGAGGCGAATCCGGCGATCGCCACGCTGGGAGTGGACCTGCAGTTCGCACAGGATGCCGGGGGCGCGAGCCTCGTGCACTCCCACACGTGGTACGCGAATCACGGCGGGCGGCTGGCGAGCATGCTGCATGGCATCCCTCACGTGGTCACGGCGCACAGCCTCGAACCGCTGAGGCCGTGGAAGGCCGAGCAGCTCGGCGGCGGCTACCGCGTGTCGAGCTGGGTGGAGCGAGAGGCGTACGAGACGGCGGATGCCGTGATCGCGGTGAGCGAGGGCATGCGCCGTGACATTCTGCGCGTCTACCCGAAGGTGGACGCGGCCAGAACCCACGTCATCTACAACGGGATCGACCTGGAGCGTTGGCGGATCGTCGACGAGCCCGACCTGGTGCGCTCGCTTGGCGTGGACCCCGACAAGCGCACCGTCATCTTCGTCGGACGCATCACCAGGCAGAAGGGCCTTCCGTACTTCTTGCGGGCCGCCGCCGCGCTGCCGGAAGACGTGCAGCTCGTGCTGTGCGCGGGTGCTCCGGATACCGCCGAGATCATGGCAGAGGTCGAAGGGCTCGTCCGGGATCTCCAGGCCTCCCGAGCAGACGTCGTGTGGATCGATCGGATGCTCGCACAGAACGAGCTCGCTGCGCTGCTGAGCGCGGCAACGGTCTTCGTCTGCCCGTCCATCTACGAACCCCTCGGGATCGTGAACCTGGAGGCGATGGCATGCGGGCTACCCGTCGTGGCGACGGCGACGGGCGGCATACCTGAGGTCGTCGAGAACGGCGTGACGGGGAGCCTGGTGCCGATCGAGCAGGCATCCGACGGCACGGGAACGCCTCTGGACCCCGACCGTTTCGTCGCCGATCTCGCCGAGGCGCTCACCGACGCCGTGTCCGACCCTGATCGCGCACACGAGCAGGGCAGGGCCGGCCGGCTGCGGGCGCAGACGCAGTTCGGCTGGGCGGCGATCGCCGAGCAGACCCTCGCTCTGTACCGCCGCCTCGCTGCGCAGTAGCTCATCAGCGGGGCCGTCCACGGGGTGCGGGCACACACGAGGTCCAGCGGTGCGCCGCTAGGCTAGATGCCATGTCGAACACCGTGCTCTCGTTCAACTCCGTGTCTGTGGTGCGCGACGGGAACGCGATCCTCGACTCGGTGGATTGGACGGTCACGGCCGATCAGCGGTGGGTCATTCTCGGCCCGAACGGAGCGGGCAAGACCACGCTGGTCCAGCTCGCCGCTGCCGCGTCTCACCCCACCTCCGGCACCGTCACGGTGCTCGACGAGGAGCTCGGCAAGGCCGAGCTGGCGGAGCTGAAGCCGCGCATCGGATATGCATCCAGCGCACTTGCGAAGCGCATCCCGAAGCGGGAGAGCGTGCTCGACGTCGTGATGACGGCGGCGTATTCGGTGACCGGGCGGTGGCACGAGGAGTACGAAGAGATCGACTCCCGTCGGGCTCGTCGTGTGCTTGCCGAGTGGAAGCTGGATTCGCTTGCGGACAGGGCCTTCGGCACGCTCAGCGACGGCGAGCAGAAGCGCGTGCAGATCGCACGCTCCGTGATGACCGACCCCGAGTTGCTGATCCTCGACGAGCCCGCGGCCAGCCTCGACCTCGGTTCGCGCGAAGAGCTCGTCACTCTGCTCGGGGGGTACGCCAGCGACGACCGGTCGCCGGCCATGATCATCGTCACGCACCACGCCGAAGAGATCCCGACGGGGTTCACCCATGTGCTGCTGCTCTCGGCCGGCAAGGTCGTCGCCGCGGGTCCGCTCGACGAGACGCTCACCTCTCAGACGCTGAGCGAGACGTTCGGGCTCGCCATCGAGGTGTCGTCGGACGACGGGCGGTACACGGCACGCGCCGCCCGCGCGCAGAGCCAGGACTGAACCGGGGGAGTCGACCGCAGGTCGTAGCCCACCGCCGGTCTCTGCTAAACTTGATCTTCGGCCCCGGACGTTCGATCCGGCCGTCAAGCTTTCGTGCCCATCCTGTGCACGCAGTTTCACTTTCCAGCATTTCATCCCCAGCATTTCGAGGAAGTCCTGATGAAGTCCGACATTCACCCCGCTTACGCTCCGGTGGTCTTCCGTGACCTCGCTTCGGGCGCCACGTTCCTGACCCGTTCCACGGTGAAGAGCGACAAGACGATCGAGTGGGAGGACGGCAACTCCTACCCCGTGATCGACGTCGAGATCTCCAGCGCGTCGCACCCGTTCTACACGGGCAAGCAGCGCATCCTCGACAGCGCCGGTCGCGTCGAGAAGTTCAACCAGCGCTTCAAGGGCTTCGGCAAGTAGCATCAGCCGGCACCAATGGGTGCCCCTCGGCGCTGCGGCGACGTGCCAAGCACACCGCGAGGGCGGTCGGTCCGTCCGGCCGCCCTTTCGCGTACCCGCTCCCTGCTCGAACCGGTCCTTCGACCCCTGGCGCCGACGGAGCGGCGTGGCGGACAAGTGGTTCCGGTGACGCGGTTCAGCGGCAGGGCCAGGTGCCGCTCGTCGTGAACAGCGGATCCTTCACCCTGCGGATGTAGGCCTGGAAGTCCTTGGCCTGCTCCTGGCACCACTGCACCTGGAGCCTGTGCAGTTCTGTCACGTCCACTCCGAGCTCGGCGGGGTAGGCACGCGCGATGGCCTGCGCCACCCGGCCGGCGGCAACGGCATCCGCTCCCGCGTCATGTGCACCGACGAGACTGACTCCGTAGTGGTCTGCGGTGATGGCGAGAGTTCGCTTGCCCCTTCGGTACTTGTCGACAGCCTTGTCGATCACGAGCGGATCGACGATGGGCGAAGGGTCGCGCAGGGGCTCGATGCCGTGCCGAAGAGCCTCGCGCTGCAGAAGCGAGAAGTCGTATGGCGCGTTGTACGCGACGATCGGGATGTTCCGCCGCAACAGCGTGCGCAGCGCCGCCACGATCTCGAGCACGGCGTCGCGGGCATCCCGTCCTTCCGTACGGGCCCGTTCCGTCGTGATGCCGTGCACGGCGGTGGCAGCCTCAGGTATGGGCACGCCAGGGTTCACGAGCCAGTCGATGCGCTCCACGACATTGCCATCGGCATCCAGCAGCCCGACATGAGCGGAGACGATGCGCGACGTATTGACGTCGACGCCCGTTGTCTCGAGATCGAATACGCCCAGTTCGTCGTGCCATTGCTTCATGACTGCAACGTTAGGAACAGCCACCGTCAAAGGCCGGGCGGCGCGCCAGTGCAACCAGCGGGATCCGATCCACGTCGTCGCCTCTTGGGCGGCGCGCACGACGGCTCAGTGCGGGGGTTCGATGTGCAGCCAGTAGAAGCTCTGCGTGCCGAGCGTCAGTGTGAAGCGCCCGTCCTCGGCGATCGTGGGAAACTGCCCGCCGCCGAACAGGTCGTAGAGCGAGCATCCGGCGAATTCGGGGGCGTCGAGCGTGACCGAGATGGGGTTGTGGGAGAACGAGAACACGCACAGCACGTTCTCCGGCTGATCGCCGAAGACCGTGCCCGTTCCGGCGTACGACCGCACGAACGCGAGGACGGAGGAGTGGTCGGAGGGCAGCACTGCCAACGATCCCAGTCCGAACACCGGATGCGCCTTGCGCACGTAGATCACGTTGCGCACCCAGTGCAGCAGCGAGCGCGACTGCGCGAGCTGCGCCTCGACGTTCACCTGGTTGAAGTGGTAGACGAGCGACTGAACGATGGGCAGGTACAGCTTGCCTGGATCCGCCGTCGAGAAGCCCGCGTTGCGGTCGGGCGTCCACTGCATGGGCGTGCGCGACGAGTCCCTGTCTGGCAGCCAGATGTTGTCGCCCATACCGATTTCGTCGCCGTAGTAGAGGAACGGGCTGCCGGGGAGCGAGAACAGCAGGGCATGGGCGAGTTCGAGTTCCGCTCGTGAGTTGTCGAGCAGAGGTGCGAGGCGACGTCTGATGCCGACGTTGGCGCGCATCCTCGGGTCGTAGGCGTACCAGCCGTACATCGCCTGCCGGTATTCCTCGCTCACCATCTCGAGCGTGAGCTCGTCGTGGTTGCGCAGGAACACGCCCCAGCCGGCGCCCTCCGGGATGTCGGTGGTCTCCGACAGCACTCGCACGAGTTCGTCAGCCCGCTGCGAGCGCAGCGAATAGAAGATGCGGGGCATCACGGGGAAGTCGAACGCCATGTGGCACTCGGGCTCCTCCTCACTCCCGAAGAACGCTGCGACCTCGCGCGGCCACTGGTTTGCCTCTGCGATCATGACGCGGCCCGGGTAGTCCCTGTCGAGCATCGCCCGCATGCGCTTGATGAACTCGTGCGTGGGCGGCTCGCCCTCTCCGTTGCCCTCGTCGGACTCGTAGAGGTACGGGATGGCATCCAGCCGGAACCCGTCGACGCCCATGTCGAGCCAGAACCTGACCACGTCGAAGACGGCGTCGTGCACCGCCGGGTTGTTGAAGTTGAGGTCGGGCTGGTGCGAGAAGAACCTGTGGAAGAAGAACTGGCGTCGCTCTGAGTCGAACGCCCAGTTCGACTCCTCCGTGTCGGTGAAGATGATGCGGATGTCGGGCCACTTCTCGTCCGTGTCGCTCCACACGTAGAAGTCGCCGTACGGCCCGTCGGGATCGCTGCGTGACGCCTGGAACCACTCGTGCTGATCGCTCGTGTGGTTCAGGGGCAGGTCGATGACGATGCGCATGTTGCGCTCGTGCGCCTTCGTGACGAGGTCTTGGAACTCGTCGAGGGTGCCGAACTCGGGCATGATCGTGCGGTAGTCCGCGACGTCGTATCCGCCGTCACGCAACGGCGAGGTGAAGAACGGCGGCAGCCACAGCGCATCGACACCCAGCCACTGCAGGTAGTCGAGCTTCGAGATCAGGCCCTGGATGTCACCCGTCCCGTCGCCGTTGCTGTCGACGAACGAGCGCACCATCACCTCGTAGAACACGGCCCGCCGATACCACTGCGGGTCGAGGGTGAGGCCAGGCAGCTGGATCGGTGCTGTGAAGGTCACGTACGGGTCCTCCTGCGGCTGCAGTGCGTTCTCGATGGTTCAAAAGAGTCTCGTCGTGGCGCACGCGGCGCTTCCATCGAGTCTAGGGTCTGTCCGGGCCCGGCTGACCTCCACGACCGCTCACCTACACTGGGGCGTGATGTCCAACCGTGCAGCGCCGACCAGCAACAACGCGCCCTCCGATCGGGCCGAAGTGCGCCCGCGCGAACGCTCCGTCGAGGTGCAAGGAGCGCAAACCGCGTTCTGGGAGTACGGGCCGCAGGATGCCGCCACGACGATGGTGCTCGTGCACGGTTTCCGCGGAGACCACCACGGTCTGGAACCCATCGCGGCGCGTCTTTCGGAGTACCGCGTGCTGGTTCCCGACCTGCCGGGCTTCGGCACGTCCGAACCGTTGCCCCGCGTGCATGACGTCGACGGCTACGCGGACTGGCTGCTGGCATTCCTCTCGGCAGTGGAGCTGACCGGCCGCTTCGTACTTCTCGGCCACTCGTTCGGCTCGATTGTGGTCGCTGCCATGCTCCAAGGGGAGGCCGATGGCGGGCCGGGCCCGCGTCCGGATGCCGTCGTGCTCGTGAATCCCATCGGCGCGCCTGCGCTGAAGGGGCCGAGGGCGGTCTTCACGCGGCTGGCCATCTTCTACTACTGGCTCTCGGCAGTGCTTCCCGAGTCGCTCGGGTTCGGGCTGCTCCGCAACGGGCTCATCGTTCGCGTCATGAGCGAGGCGATGGCGAAGACGAAGGACCGTCCGTTGCGCGCGTGGATCCACGTCCAGCACGCCAGATACTTCAGTGCGTTCGCCAACCGCACGGTTGTGCTCGAGGCGTTCCGGGCATCCGTCGGACACGACGTGTCGGAATATGCGGCCAGCATCGCGGAACCCGTGCTGCTCGTCGCCGCAGACCGCGACGACATCACGCCCATCGCGGCACAGCGCAGGCTGCAGACGCTCTTCCCCGACGCTCGCCTGCACGTTGTGCACGGCGTCGGGCACCTCGTGCACTACGAGGCGCCCGACGAGGCCGCCGACCAGGTGCGCCGGTTCGTGCGCGAGCAGGCATGAAGCTCGTCTTCGACTGCCGGTACACCCGCATCGGGCGGCACGACGGGATAAGCCGCTACACGGCATCCATCGTCACCGAGCTCGGCAAGCTGCACGAGGTGACCATGCTGGTCAGCGATACGGCGCAGCTCGACATGCTGCCGCCCTTGCCCTGGGTGAAGGTCTCGTCGCCGACGAGCGTGCTCGAGCCGTTGGTCGCGCGGCAGGTCAACCGGCTGCGGCCGGACGTCGTGTTCACGCCCATGCAGACGATGGGGTCCATCGGCCGCCGCTACCGCCTCGTCAAGACCGTGCACGACCTCATCTACTACCGCAACCGCACGCCGCCGCGCGATCTGCCCGCGTTCGTGCGCGGGCTGTGGCGCCTCTACCACCTCGCCTGGTGGCCTCAGCGGATGCTCCTCAACCGCTCGGATGCCGTCGTTGCCGTCTCGCACACCACCGCGGCACTCATCGCGCAGCACCGCCTCACCCGCAAACCCGTACACGTCGTACCGAACGCGGCAGAGGCGCCTGCCGGTGTGCCGGCCCGGCCCCGCATTGCGCCCGCGACGAAGTCGCTGGTCTACATGGGTTCGTTCATGCCGTACAAGAACGTCGAGACGCTCGTGCGGGCCGCTGCGCTCCTGCCTGACTACGAGTTGCATCTGATGAGCCGCGTGACAGACGCACAACGCGCACGTCTCGAGGCCGCCGCGCCCCAGGCCAGGTTGGTGTTTCACGACGGGGCGAGCGACGAGGACTACTTCGCGGCTCTGCTGAATGCAACGGCGCTGGTCACCGCGTCGTTCGATGAGGGATTCGGCATCCCGGTCGTCGAGGCCATGCGTGTGGGCACGCCCGTCGTGGCGAGCGACATCCCGATCTTCAAGGAGATCGGGGCTGATGCCGCCGTCTACGCGGACCCACGGGATGCGGCAACCTTCGCCCAGGCGGTCCGCAGCCTCGAGGAGCCGGGGGAGTGGGCCTCACGCTCGGCGCTCTCCGTGAGCGCCGCCGCCCGCTACACCTGGGCGGGATCCGCCGCCGCGCTGCTTGCCGTGCTCGAAGAGGTCGCGTCGGGCGCGGCGTTGGACGCCACGTCCTGATCCGAGGGCTGCGATGCCAGCAGCACGGAATCTGCGATCTGCTGCGCATCGTGCGACGGCACGTTGAACTCGCCGAGCTCCAGCCCCTCCCGCGTGTGCACGAGGTGGGTGAGCGATAGGTTCAGGATGCCCTCGCCCGGCTTCGGCAGCGTGCCGCCGCTGAGGTGCCGAACGAGCGAGCTGATGACGGCGCCGTGGGTCACGACGAGCACTTGGCCGCCCGGGTGACGACGAGCGATGCGATGGAGCACCGGCAGTGAACGGCGCACCACGTCGTCCCTGGCCTCCTCGTCTGGGATGCCGTGGGGAAACCGCGCGCCGATCTCGGGGCCCGTCATGCCTTCGGCCGCTCCGAACGACCGTTCACGCAGCTCCGTGAACGTGCCGGAGAGCGGAACGCCTATCGCTTCGGAGATGATGCGCGCGGTCTCGAACGCTCGCGACTGCGGACTCGCGTACACCGCCGCGTATCCCGCGTCGGCGAGCGCGGCACCGGCGGCACCGGCCTGCGCAACGCCCACCTCATTCAGTGGCACATCGGACGAGCCCTGGATTCGGCGCTCACGGTTCCAATCCGTCTCGCCGTGCCGCACGAGCGTGAGGAGCGTTTCGCTGCCACGACGCGGCATCCGCGGTCCGGCTCGCCGCGCCCTCGCGCGAGCCGTGCTCACGCGGCCGAAGTCCCGGCCAGAGCGTCGGCGAGCGCTACCAGCGTCTCCGAGGTGCCGGCATCCAGCTTCAGAGTCGCCCTGGTGTCGCCTTTTGTCTCGCCACGGTTCACCACCACGATGGGCAGCTTACGGCGCCGAGCGTGCTCCACGAGACGGATGCCAGAGTTCACCGCGAGCGACGATCCGGCCACCAGCAGCGCCTCTGCGCCGTCGACCAGCTCGCGGGCGGCCTCGAATCGCAACGGAGGGACGAACTCGCCGAAGAACACCACATCGGGCTTGAGCGGTCCGCCGCACACGCTGCACGACGGAATGGCGAACGAGTCGACGTCGGTCACCTCGGCGTCGCCGTCCGGGGCAATGGTCACGGCATCCGGACTGCCAAGCCACGGGTTCAAGGCGTCGATCTGAGCCGCCACGTCTTCACGCGCGAACATCTGCCCGCATCTCAGGCACAGCACGCGGTCCATAGTGCCGTGCAGCGGCACGACACGCCGCGACCCAGCACGGCTGTGGAGCCCGTCGACATTCTGGGTGATCACGCCGGGGACGACGCCGGCCACTTCCATGCGCACGAGTGCGAAGTGACCAGCATTAGGCTCGGCGGCTCTGAACCGCTCGTAACCCAGATGGCTCCCAGCCCAATACCGCTTGCGCGATCGCGGATCGCCGAGGAACTGGGAGAACGACATCGGTGTGCGGCGGGGCGCGCCCTCTCCGCGGTAGTCCGGGATTCCCGAGTCGGTGGAGATACCGGCACCTGTGAGCACAGCGATCTTGCGGTCTGCGAGGATGTCGAGGGCGGAGTCGATCCCGGCATCCGTCGTCATGGCTGTGCTCACGGATTTCCCCTCATTCGACTTCAGTGTAAACAGCGCAGTTTTCGGATTTGTTTCCTCCCCCTGGACGCCATGCAGATCATCCCCATCGACACGATCGACGCCCCAGAACTCGCCGACTTCGCCCGCCTGACCGACGTCGCGCTGCGACGCGCGCTCGAGCCGGCAGGGGGGTTGTACCTGGCGGAGTCGACCAAGGTGATCGCGCGCGCCCTCGCCGCCGGGCACATTCCTCGCTCGGTGCTCCTGCACGAGCGCTGGCTGCCCGATCTGGAGCCCCTCCTGCAGGGCTTCCCCGACCTTCCGGTCTACGTGGGCAGCGAGGATGCCCTCACCGCGCTCACCGGGTTCCACCTGCACCGCGGTGCGCTGGCCGCCATGCATCGGCCGGCTCTTCCGGCGCTGGAAGAGGTGCTCGACGGAGCACGCCGCGTCGTTGTGCTGGAGGACATCGTCGACCACACAAACGTCGGCGCAGCGTTCCGGGCGGTGGCGGGTCTCGGAGCAGACGCAGTTCTCGTCACCCCGCGCTGCGCCGATCCGTTGTACCGGCGCAGCGTTCGCGTAAGCATGGGCACCGTGCTGCAGGTGCCGTGGACACGCATAGGGGAGTGGCAGGATGCCGTGCCGCGACTGCACGACGCCGGCTTCCACCTCGCAGCGCTCGCCCTCGCAGAAGACGCGGTGAGCCTCGATGCGTTCGCCGCGAATCCGCCTGACCGAGTCGCACTCGTCATGGGTTCGGAGGGAGACGGCCTCAGCCGCCGGGCGCTCGCGGAAGCGGACAGCGTCGTCACGATTCCGATGTCGCACGGGGTCGACTCGCTCAACGTGGCTGCGGCCGCCGCAGTGGCGTTGTACGCGCTGCGCATCCCTGCAGAGTCGAACACGTCGGCGCATTCCTGAAACCGGCACATAGCGCGCGCCCTTAATATGGCAGCCGTGCCTGACGCCTCTCGACCCCCGAGCACAGAAAGCGACGACGTCGCATCGCTCGCCGCTGCCGACGCCCGCGCCGCGTCAGGGCGTGGGCGCAAGCGCGCGGGTCGGGTGCGACGCAGGCGGTTTGCGACGCTCACCGTGCTCGCAGTCCTCGTCATCACGGCCGTCTACACCGCGCTGGCCGCGGTCGCGCCGCTGCCTGCCGCGGCCGAGGCCGCATCCGCTTCCACCACCTTCCGTGCAGACGCCGTGCAACCCGCCTTCCCAGCGTGGGGCAGCGCGGCGGTCGGTCTCGTCGGCCGCGACGGGCTGCTCGTGCAGAACGGCAGCATGCAGAGCGAGCCGATCGCGAGCATGACGAAGACGATCACCGCGCTCGTGCTGCTGGACAAGCATCCGATCCCACAGGGCAGCGAGGGACCGACCATCACGTTTACGAGCGCTGACGTCGACATCCTGCACCAGGTGTGGGCAGAGGACGGCTCGTGGGCACCCGTGCAGGCGGGGGAGCAGCTCACCGAGAAGCAGGCGCTGACGGCCATGCTGCTGCCCAGCGCGAACAATTACGCCATCTCGCTGGCCATCTGGGGCTTCGGCTCCGTCGACGCGTTCCTCACCTACGCCAACTCGTGGTTGAGCTCGCACGGTTTCACCGGGACGCACCTGACCGACCCGTCCGGCCTCGACCCTGGCAGCGTGAGCACCCCGCCGGATCTCGTGAGTGTCGGCAAGCTCGTGATCGCGAATCCTGTGCTCGCGCAGATCGTCGATACACCGACGGCTGACCTGCCGGGTGCCGGCACGGTGCAGAACGGCAACGAGCTGCTCGGCCACGACGGGATCGTCGGCATCAAGACGGGATGGACGGACCAGGCAGGGCACTGCCTGCTGTTCGCCGCCTCGGTGACGGTGCACGGACATCCGCTGAAGCTCGTCGGGGTCGTCACCGGCGCTCCGGACTACACCAACCTCTGGACGGATGTTCCGACGTTGCTCAAGAGCGTGGAGGACGGCTTCCACGAGGTGACGGTGGGCTCTGCCGGCGCCGACTACGGAACGTACCGCAGTGTGTGGGGCGACACTGCGCAACTGAAGAGCCAGAAGACGGGCGGCATCTTCGTCTTCTCGAACGCGCCCATCAAGGTCACGGTGCGTTCGACCCCAGGCACCGTGGCGAAGCCGGGCGACGAGGTCGGAACCGTCACGTTCGCCGGCGGCGGTCAGAGCTTCAGCAGCGCGCTCACGGTGTCGAAGGCGGTCGAAGATCCGGGCCTCGGCTGGCGGTTGACGCACCCGCAGCTGCTCCTGCCGTGACCGGGTCGCGGTCTACATCGCCGTCTCTTCGTCGCCCGGCACTGTGACGGGTGCCGGCTCGGGCCGCTTCGGCAGCAGGTGGTCGCCGCTTGACACGCCCTTGATGCGGCGAACGACCCATGGCACGAAATACTCCTTGGCCCACGAGAGGTCCTCCGCGCGCGCCTGACGCCAGGAGCGCTCCGGAAGCGGCTCGGGTTCCATGGGCTGCAGGTCGTGCGGCACGCCGAGGGTGTCAAGCACCATGCGCGCGACCGTGTGGTGGCCGAGCGGGTTCATGTGCAGGCGATCGACCGACCAGAGCCGTTGGTCCTGCACGTCTTTGAGCGCCCACTGGTCAGCGACGAGGCATCCGTATCGCTCAGCGATCACACGTACGTTCTCGTTATAGATCGCGACCTTGCCGCGGATCGCCCTGAAGACGGGTGAGAAGCCGACATCCACGCCCGTGAAGACGACGATGGCCGCTCCGGTGCCCGAGAGCTTCGCGATGACGTCGTCGAAGATCGCGGCGATCTCGTCCGGGTCGCTTCCCGGACGGAGCACGTCGTTGCCTCCGGCGGAGATGGTGACGAGGTCGGGTCGCAACGCGACCGCCGGGCCCACCTGGTCGGCAGCGATCTGCCGGATCAGCTTGCCCCGCACGGCTAGGTTCGCGTACGCGAAATCGTCTGTGCCTCGTGCCAGCACCTCGGCGACACGGTCCGCCCATCCGCGATATCCGCCAGGGGCGTTCGCGTCGGGGTCACCGATCCCCTCGGTGAACGAGTCACCGACAGCGACGTACCGGTGGAAAGGATGCAGCGGGTCCGTCATGCCTCCATTCTGCTCTGCGCGTTTGGCGGCCCCTCGGCGGCTCTCGTCCCCCTTGGCGACTCATGGATGGGGATGGCGCCACGAGCGTCGCACGGTTTGGGTACCGTTGAGTGAAGTGAGCGCCTCGACCCCTGCACCCGTCTCGACGTCTGCCCACACCCCTGATCAGGATCCGGACTCGAGGGCCGATCCGAATGCGATGGCCGAGCCGACCGCGTCCGAGCCCGCGCAGGCCTCCGATTCGGCGTCGACGCGCGCCGATGCCGAAAGCAACGACGGTCAGCAGCCGTCGGGCCAGGAGAATGCCGATCAGAACGCAGATCACACCGTCGGCACCTGGGCGATCGAGCACCTCTCGCCGTCGTTCCCGGCGCGCGCACCATGGGGCACCGCCAGCAAGCTCCGTGCCTGGCAGGCGGAGGCGCTCGAGGCGTACTTCCGCTACGAGCCACGCGACTTCCTCGCTGCGGCCACGCCCGGAGCGGGAAAGACGACGTTCGCGCTTCGTCTCGCGGTCGAGCTGTTGAAGCGGCGAACCGTCGAACGGGTGACGATCGTGGCACCGACCGAACACCTCAAGAGGCAGTGGGCGGAGGCGGCGGCGCGCGTGGGCATCCCCATCGATCCGGCCTTCAAGAATGCGCACGGCAGATACGGGTCGCACTATCGCGGCATCGCCGTGACCTACGCGCAGGTGGCCGTGAACGCCGCGCTGCACCGCGACATCACGCTGGACCGACGCACCCTGGTCATCCTCGACGAGGTGCACCACGGCGGCGACGCGCTGAGCTGGGGCGACGCCATCCGCGACTCCTTCGAGCACGCCGAGCGCCGCCTGTCGCTGACTGGAACGCCGTTCCGCAGCGACACCTCGCCCATCCCGTTCGTGACGTACCTGCAGAACGAAGAAGGCATCCGCACCTCCCGCACCGATTACAACTACGGGTACGGCCGGGCTCTCTCCGATGGCGTCGTGCGTCCCGTGCTGTTCATGGTCTACGCGGGGCACATGCGCTGGCGCACGAAGACCGGCGACCAGATGGAGGCCAGGCTCGGCGAAGGCAACACCAAAGACATCACCGCTCAGGCGTGGCGCACCGCGCTGGACCCGAAAGGGGAGTGGATCCCTCAGGTGCTGCACGCCGCGGATCGTCGCCTGAGCGAGGTACGACAGCAGGTGCCGGATGCCGGCGGTCTCGTGATCGCCACCGATCAGGTGGCCGCACGCTCCTATGCCGCGATCCTCGAGGGTATCTGCAGTGAGAAGGTCACCGTCGTCCTCTCCGACGAGAAGGAGTCAAGCGACCGCATCGAAGAGTTCTCGCAGGGCTCGTCCCGCTGGATGGTCGCGGTTCGCATGGTCTCGGAGGGCGTCGACGTTCCGCGCCTCGCTGTCGGCGTGTACGCGACGAGCGCCGCCACCCCGCTCTTCTTCGCACAGGCCATCGGTCGCTTCGTGCGTGCCCGACGTCGAGGCGAGACGGCGACGGTCTTCCTGCCGGACGTGCCCGTGCTGGTAGCCCTCGCACGTCACATGGAACTGGAGCGCGACCATGCGCTCGACCGCGTCTCCGCCGAAGGCGACGGCGACCTCTGGAATCCGGAGGACGCCATGATGGCGGCGGCCGAGCGGTCGGACAAGGCATCCGACTCCTTGCAGCAGGAGTTCGCCTTCGAAGCGCTCGACTCGCACGCCGCCTTCGACCGGGTGCTCTACGACGGCGCCGACTTCGGCGGGTACGCGGAACCGGGAAGCGACGAGGAATGGGATTTCATCGGCATCCCCGGCCTGCTGGAACCCGATCAGGTGCACGATTTGCTGCGCACCCGCCAGGCGCGTCAAGCGAAGCGCGCCGCGCATCGTGCACCAGCCCAGGCGGACGCTCCGAAGGCACCGGCACCCGTCTACCGCACCCTGAAGGAGCAGCGCAGCCTGCTGAACAGTCTCGTCGGGCTCTATGCCAAGCAAAGCGGCGAGCCGCACGGCCTCGTCCACGCCGAACTCCGAAAGCTGTGCGGTGGTCCGGCCGTCGCACAGGCCAGCGTCACACAGCTTCAGGCGCGCATCGACCTGTTACGCAAACGACTCGGCCACCACTGACCGGCGCGCCGTAGGTCGCTCCGACGCAGGTCGCCTCGACGACGGTCGCTTTCCCGCGGCCGCGTCGAGAGCGTGCATCAGATCGTCGGTCAGGTCGTCGACGTGCTCGAGACCGATCGAGAGCCGCACGACACCCTGATGGGGTTTCGCGGCGGCTTCGACCGGCCGGTGCGTGAGCGACGCAGGGTGCTGCACGAGCGAATCCACGCCACCGAGCGACACCGCGTGAGTCACCAGCGTGCATGCTTCAGCGAACCGCACCGCACTGTCATGGTCGCCCAGGTCGAGCGAGATCAGAGAACCCGGGCCGTCGAGCTGGCGCCCTAGGAGGCCGAGCGGATCCTGCCCAGGCAATCCCGGGTACAGCACGCGGTGCACTGCCGGATGCTCCTGCAGACGGTGTGCAAGCTCGGATGCCGTCGCCTGCTGGGCGCGAACGCGGATGGGCAGGGTCCGAAGCCCACGGTGCAGCAGATATGCGGCGAACGGGTGGAGGAGCGCGCCCGTCAGGGCACGCAGACTCCTGAGCCGACGCGCCCACTCGTCGTCGGTGGCCACCACGCCGCCCATCACGTCGCCGTGGCCGCCGAGATACTTGGTGGCGCTGTGCAGAACGAGCCGGGCGCCGTGCTCGGCGGGGCGCTGCAGAACGGGCGAAGCGAAGGTGTTGTCGACGAGAACGGGGACCGAGCCTGCCTGCGCCACGGCATCCGCGATGTCGACGAGCTCGAGCGTCGGGTTGGCCGGAGTCTCGAGCACGACGAGACCGGTGTCGGGTCGGACTGCGGAGGCGATGCCGTTCTGGCTCGCCCACGTGACGCTCGTTCCCAGAAGGCCGGTCTTCAGCACGTGGTCGGTTCCGCCGTAGAGCGGGCGAACGGCCACGATGTGCGGCGTGCCTGCGGCCACGGCGGCCATCAAGCAGGCGGTGAGGGCCGCCATGCCTGTGCCGAACGCGACTGATTCCTCGGTTCCTTCGAGCTCGGCGAGCGCCCGTTCGAAGCGTGCGACGCCCGGCTGCCACAGCCGCTGATAGACGGCCGAGTCGCCCGGCTGCGGTTCGCCGCCCGTCGCCAGGTTCTCGTAGGAGTCGCCCCCGGCCTCCACGCCGGGCAGCGGGTTGGTCGTCGAGAGGTCGATCGGCGGAACGTGTGATCCGGCCTCGGTGAGCCCCTCCATTCCGGCGTGCACGGCCACGGTCTCCAGGTGGGCCCGGGCCGGGCGGGAGGGCGAAGAAGAAGCTGCCATGCCTCCAGATCAGCAGATACAGCGATGCAGAGGAAGAAGAACCGAATATCCTTCGAGGGTCACGCCTTTGACCGCATACTCTTGCATCGACGAGGACGCCGCCATGCCAGATCCGAAGATTTCCGAACTCGACCCGATCGACCGGGCACTCGTGCTCGCGCTGTCCCGCAACTCCCGCGTCACGGGCGCGGCCCTGGCCGCCCAACTCGGCGTCGCCGAGTCCACCGTGTCGCTTCGTCTGAAGTCGTTGCGGCGCAGAGGCGTGATCGCGGGATACCGGCTGGATGTCGATCTCCCGGCCGCAGGCATCCCGTTGCAGGCCATGATCGCGGTGCGACTGGCCAAGCACTCGCGAGCCCAGATCGACGCGTTCCGTGCGGCCGCCCCGCACTGGCCGGGCGTGCTACGCCTCTTCCACACCGCGGGTGCAGACGACTACCTGCTGCACGTGGCGGCACGCGATGCGGGGGAGTTGCGCGACTTCGTGCTGGAGTACCTCACGGGCGACCCGGCGGTCGCACACACTCAGACGAGCCTGATCTTCGAGGATGCCGTCGGCGACGGCTGGCAGGAACTGCTGCGCTGATCCGTATGGCCGGCCGAGCGTACCGGGGGCGGGCAGCCCGACATGACGAAGGGCGGCCCCGCGCATGACGCTGCGGGACCGCCCTCGCTACCTCTACGGCTAGCCCTCAGTCGTCGTCGGTATTCGCGGTTTCACCGCTCGACCGACTCCATCGGCTCGGCCTTGCGAGCTAGCTCGCAGGCGCTCGACTCAGTCGTCGGTGAAGGCATCCTTCACCTTTTCGCCCGCCTGCTTGAGGTTCGCCTTGGACTGATCGAACTTGCCCTGCGACTCGAGCTCGTCGTCGCCGGTCGCCTTTCCGACCGCCTCCTTGCCCTTACCCCAGAGCTCGTCCTTCTTGTTCTCGACCTTGTCTTCGTCGCCCATAACTCCTCCTTCACGGATGGTCTTGCGAGGCGCCCTGAACGCTACGCAGCGAGCCGGCGACGGACAAGGGCTTGACAGTGCCGCGGCCGCACGATGGGCGCCAGGGCCGAACCTGAGCCGTGTCGCGGCAGAGCGGTGGGGCCAGGGGCGACGGTATGCTGACGGATCGGGGGCCGATCCATACGGAGGTTGTCGTGGGTGCTCTTTTGTACGGCGGGTCCGACATCGAGGTGAAGTTCGAGGACCGTGTTCTCGCCCACCTTCAGGTTGTGATCGGGGCCAAGCTGCGTCGCCGCGAAGGCTTCTTCTTCACCTGGCGCGATGACATCTCGGTGGGCGACGGCCGCAGTGCGGTCTGGATCGATCCCGCCATCCCGCTGTACTTCCGCTACTCGGGCAGCAAGTCTCCCGCCATCAACCGGGAGTGGATCGAGCTGCTCACCCTGTCGGCGAACAGCACTCAGGGTCTGCATCTCATGGACGAGCCGGCCGGCCCGAACAGCGCAGGGGCTCCCGGCAAGTCGAAGGACAACAGCGTCAAGCCGGGCTGATCCCCTCACGCGACGGACGCCCGCCGATCCAGTCGGCGGGGCCATCTCGCACTACTGGAAGTTGCGAGAGGTGGTGCGCGCCTTGAGCGCCAGATTCTCGAACCGGTCGGCAACGATGTTGAGGATGCCTTCTTCCGAACGCTCGAGGATGCCCCGCACCACCATGGCAGCCGCCTCGCGTGCGACCCTTCGGTAGCGCGTCCACACGCCCACGCTGCAGATCACGTTGAGCATGCCCGTCTCATCTTCGATGTTGAGGAACGTGATGCCGCTCGCCGTCGCCGGACGCTGCCGATGCGTGACGACTCCTGCCACCTCCACGCGCGTGCCCGCCTCCACCCGCAGCAACTCGGTGATCGAGCGGATGCCGCGTTCGGCCAGCGCCTCTCGAGCGTGCCGCATCGGATGATCGCCCGGGGAGATCCCCGTCGACCACAGGTCGTACACCGTCTGCTCCGACGCCGTCAGCATGGGCAGCAACGGTGGCTGTACAAAGACCGCGGTGGAGGGCAGGTAGCCCCTGCGCTCCCTGGATGCCGGTCCGGCCGACCACAGAGCCTGCCTGCGTGTGAGGCCGAGCGATTCGAACGCGCCTGCCGCCGACAGCGCCTCCAGCTGGGGTGCCGTCAGACCCACTCTGCGGGCCAGGTCGTGCATGCTCGTGAAAGGCCCACCGCTTTCGCGCTCATCGACGATGCGCTCGGCGTGCTTCTCACCGATCGTGTTCACGCCTGCGAGGCCGAGCCGCACGGCGAGCGCGCCGTCTCTGCGGTGGTCGGCCGAGACATCCGGAGCTTCGCGGTCGAAGCGCTTGGGCACAGGTGGCTGCTTCTGCTGTAGGCACGCGGGCATCCCGGTCAGGGTGACATTCTGGTCAATGGGTTCGAGGTCGGGATGCACGCCCGAGCGCAGGATGTCGACGTGCCGCACGACGACGCCGTGACGCACGGCATCCTGGGTCAGGGTCTGCGGCGAATAGAAGCCCATCGGCTGCGCCTTGATGAGCGAGGCGAGGAAGGCCGCCGGATAGTGCAGCTTGAGCCAGGAGCTGGCGTAGACGATGAGCGCGAAGCTCAGTGCGTGGCTCTCGGCGAAGCCGAAGTCGGCGAACGCCTCGATCTTCGCCCAGATGCTCTGCGCCTCCTCGTCGGAAAGCCCTCGCTCGGCCATGCCTGCGAACACCTTGTCGCGCAGCGTCTCGATCTTCTCGATGCCGCGTTTCGACCCCATCGCGCGGCGCAGCAGGTCGGCGTCTTCCCCCGAGCAGTCGCCGACGGCCATCGCCATCTGCATCACCTGCTCCTGGAACAGGGGGATGCCCAGCGTGCGCTCCAGCACAGGCCGCAGATCCGGATGCGCGTACGTGACGTCTTCTTTGCCCGCCCGCCTGCGGATGTACGGGTGCACGGCTCCGCCCTGGATGGGACCGGGCCGGATGAGGGCCACCTCGATGACGAGGTCATAGAACTCGCGCGGCAGCAGGCGGGGGAGCGTGCCGAGCTGGGCGCGGCTCTCCACCTGGAAGACGCCGATGGCATCCGCCCTGCACAGCATGTCGTAGACCGCCTGCTCCTCCTTGGGAAGCGTCGAGAGCGTCCACTTCTCTCCGAGGTGCTGCTCGACCATGTCGAACATGTACTGCACGGCGGCGAGCATGCCGAGGCCGAGCAGGTCGAACTTGACCAGGCCCATCCACTCGCAGTCGTTCTTGTCCCACTGCAGCACAGTGCGGTTCTCCATGCGGGCGTGCTCGATGGCGCACACCTCTCCGATCGGCCGGTCGGTGAGCACCATGCCGCCCGAATGGATGCCCAGGTGCCGAGGCGCGCGCAGCAGCTGTTCGGAGAGCGCGACGACGGCATCCGGGATGTCGTGATCGCCGGTGAACACGTCTGGGCCGTACCTCTCCACCTGCTTGGACCAGGCATCCTGCTGCCCGGTGGAGTGGCCGAGCGCTTTGGCCATGTCGCGTACTGCGTTCTTCGGCCGGTAGCTGATCACGTTGGCCACCTGTGCGGCGTTGCGCCTGCCGTACTTGTCGAACACGTACTGGATGACCTCTTCGCGCCGTCTGGCGTCGAAGTCCACATCGATGTCTGGCTCCTCCGGCCGCATGCTGGAGAGGAAGCGCTCGAACGGCAGGTTGAACTGGATGGAGTCGACGGCGGTGATGTCCAGCGCGTAGCAGACCGCCGAGTTTGCTGCGGAACCGCGGCCCTGGCAGAGGATGCCGCGGCTGCGGGCGAACTGCACGATGTCGTGCACGATGAGGAAGTATCCGGGAAAGTCCTTCTCCTCGATCACCTTCAGCTCCTGCTCCATGCGCGCAGAGACCGCGTCGGCGCGCGCGTGCGGATAGCTCGGCGGATACTTCTTCGCCACACCACGCGCCACGAGCTCGCGCAGGTGGCTCATGGGCGTGCTGCCCTCTGGCACGTCCTGCTTCGGGAGCCTTGGCTTGGCCGAACGCAGCTCGAACGCGTGGCTCTCTGCGATCTCCACGGTGCGCTCGACGGCCCCCGGGTAGCGTGCGAACCTGGCGGCCATCTCCGCTCCCGAGCGCAAACGCGCCGTGGCGGCCGCAGGCAGCCAGCCGTCCAGTTCGTCCAGGCTTCGTCTGGCGCGCACCGCTGCCATCGCGGTGGCGAGCGGGCGTTCCGCCCTCGTCGCATAGTGCACGAGGCCCGTTGCCACGGATGCCAGCCCCTTCCGTTTCGCCAGTTCGTACAACGCATCGTTGTGCACGGTGTCAAGCGGTGACCCGGTGTCGAACAGCTCGACGACAACGTGCTCGGCCCCGAACAGCTCGACGAGCTCGTCGAGCGCACGGGATGCCGCGGCCACATTCGGCTCTGTGCTCACGTTGGACTCTGCGCCCGTATTCAATCCTGCGCCCGCGTTCAACCCTGTGCCCGCGTTCAACCCTGTGCCCGCGTTCAACCCTGTGCCCGCGTTCAACCCTGTGCCCGCGCTGCCGGCGAGCGCCTGCCGCACCGCGCCCTTGCGGCATCCGGTCAAGACGGTCCAGTGACCGCCTGCCTGCTCGGCCAGCTGCCGCAGGTCGTAGATCGGGCGCCCCTTCTCGGCGTGCGGATGCAACTGCGCGTCGGTGATCGCACCCGCGAGCCGGTGGTAGCCCTCCTCACCGCGGGCGAGCACGACGAGGTGTGTACCATGCGGGTCGGGCTCGCCGTTCTGCGGTTTGCCGAGACCCAGCGACAACTCGGCGCCGAACACCGTCTTCACGCTCGTGTGCGCCTCGGCTGCCTCGGCGAGCCGCACCACGCCGTACAACCCGTCATGGTCGGTGAGCGCCAGTCCGGTCAGCCGCAGCCGCGCCGCTTCTTCGATGAGCCGCTCCGGATCGCTCGCGCCGTCGAGGAAGCTGAAGTTGGAATGCGCGTGCAGCTCGGCGTACGGCACGTACGGCCCATCGATCGGAACGATGGGCTCGCCATGATAGCTGCGGCGCTTCACGCTGCGCGCGGGAGAGTCGAGCTCGGCGAGGCTGCCCTCAGGGGGTCTGCGCCCCGAGAGTGTCCGTTCCAGCTCCGACCACGAGATCGGCGGGTTCTTCCACCCCATGTCAGCGCGCCATTTCAGTCATAGCGGGCCTCCAGCATCCATTCGCCGTGCTCGAGCAGCAGCAGCCAGGCACCACCGGACTCGTCGACGAGCTGCAGGCGGTGCAGGCTGCGGGCGGCATCCGGATCCCACCAGCGCTCCTCCACCGGCCACGGTCCGGTCCACGCCGTCACCCGCGTCGGAGCCTTGCCGAGCGCGGGGGAGAAGCCCGCCGGAGCCGCGGTGAGCACCCCCGTCTCGTCCACGTCGATGGATGCACCCGATGCCGCGGTCACAGCACATCGCACCGGCGGTGAGTAGACGGTGGCCGGAAGCGGGGGTGGGAGGGATCCAGGCCACGGCTTCCCGGCTTCACGACCCACGGCATCCTTCGCCCGGTCGCCCCACGGCACGAGCACGGAGCGATCTGCGAGCATGCGCCCGCCACTGATCGCCGGAGTGCCGACGGCATCGTGGCCGAGCATGCTCTGCACCCGGGAGAGCGCGTGGTGCACACCTTCGTCAGGGCCGCCGCCGAAGAGGCCGTCCTCGTGGTTGCTCACGGCGTCGACCGACTCCGGCGTCACCGTCACCTGCACGACGGGGGAGTCCAGTCCGCTGTCGATGCCTGCACCCTGCAGTTGCCATCGCACCCGGTCGACGACATCGGATGCCGTGAACCACCGCGGATGCAGCCACGTGCGTTCGCTGACCGCCCCCGATTCCGCCAGCACCAGCACGGTGATCGCGGTGGCGACGAGCTTCGCTGCGGTCAGGGCCGCCACGAAGTCGTCGGCCGTGCGACGGAAGGCGAAGGTGAGCTCGTCCACGCGCTCCAGCCCGGGTTCGAACTCGATCGTCCGCTCCAGCACGGCCTGCGGCTCGCGCGGCACGACCGCGACGCGTTCGGTGCCGTTGGCCAGGGCGTGGGTGCGGATGCCGAATTCGCCGAATCTGTCCTCGAGCTCCAGCGCATCGAGCCTCGCCACGTCGCCAAGCGTGTCCAGGCTCAGCCGGTGCAGCAGCGTGACGTACTCGGCATCACCGAGCACGTCGACCGGCAGCGGAGCGAGGAACTCGGCGGAGCGACCTGGTTCGACGATCAGTGTGCGACTTCCCGATGCGACACGGAGACAGGCCCGCGCGGCTTGCTCTGCCGCGAACGGGCCGTCGGCGATCCCCACGCATGCGTCGGGGGAACCGTGCTCGGCGGCGACGCGCAGCAGCTCGCCGGCCGCTGCATCTTCGCCACCGTAGAACCGAGCAGGTCCGCGAGCACGAAGCGCGCACAGCCCGGGCCGAACCGGCTGCACACCGGGAATCGCCTGCTCGATCGCCGTCAGCATGGGGTCGAACTCCCGCTGGTCGACGGCGCCGTCGTACGGCAGCACCGTGAGCGCCGAGCAGCGGGCCTGCGCCTCGCGCACCCGCAGGCCGCGTCGCACTCCCTCCCGCCTGGCGGCGACAGAAGCCGCGAACACGACACCCTTGTCGATGAGGGCGATCGGATGCCCGTCCTCAGCAAGTCCTGCGGCCACCGCAGCACGCACGGGCCAGTCCGGGCACCACAGCACGATGCTCCGCCGCGTGTCCTCGCGTGCGAAGGATGCTTCCCGGTCGGCCGCACGCATGCTCACCCCACCGCCTTCAGCACGGGAATCCCATCTAGCTGAGACGTCTCCGCCAGCCGCCCATCCGGGGTCAGCACCAGCCTGGCCCTCCGCTCCCGCCCCCACGATCTGCTCTGCGCGGCGACGGTGAGCTCACGGGAGGCAAGGTACCCATGGCCCTCGCCGACTCCGGTCCAGCTGCTGGATGCCACACCGAGCCTGGCATCCACCCGCGGCCATGCACCGCACACGAGCAGCACGGTGCGACGTTGCCGCAGCCGGGCAGCCAGCCTGGCCGCCTCCGCCTCACCGACCCTCGACCCGGGAACGGTGACGACCACGCTCACCGCATCGGCGAGCGCTGCGGTCACGCTGAACCAGCGGTCGCCTGGCTGCGGCACCAGCACCAACCGGTCGAGGTCGATGCCGAGACGTGCTGCCGCCTCTGTGCCGAATGCAGGCATCCCCACCACTGCGCACCATGCGCCCTCGGCGCTCGGTGCGGCAAGCAGCGCCATGACCAGCGAGGTCGCTCCCTGCACCGAGTAGACGCCACCAGGCTGCAGGCCACCGCCGGGGAGCAGCTGCGCCAACGCCGGATGGGTGCGCAGCACGGCATCGTCGACGCGGGTGCTCTCCAGCTCGCCCATGCGCGAGCGCAGGCTGAGCAGACGCTCGAGGTCGGCTCGTGCGCGTTCGACGGCGGTGTCTCCGGCCGTGAGGTCTGCGATGTCTCCTGCAGCCGCGTTTCTCGCACTCCGGCCCTCGTACGAGACGGATGCCCGCGCTCGCCTCACCGACGGCGGGTACTCCGCCGGGGGATCGGAAAGCAGAAGAGTCACCCCTACAGTTTCGAACGCATGTTCGAGACTGTCAAACACCATCGGCGTGTCGTTCGCGACTTCTTCTTCGAAGATACGCTATGTCGGTGGCACCGCCTAAGCTGCCGGAACTCCGCACGAAAGCATCCCGAGATCGGCGCATCCGCCGCCGTGATCCACATTGAGAGTTCCGACCGGTCCAACCGTAGGCAACGCCCCCGACACGGCGACGGGGGAGTGCGGCGATGCGACTGTCGGGGGCAGGTGAGAGGCTGGACCAGTGTGGAAGATTCGCTCTAGACGACCATGTCGATGAACTGATCCAGGAGTTCGTCGCCGCCGGCGGCGACTACCAGGACTGGCGACCGAGCTATTCCATTGCCCCGACAGACGTCGTGCCCATCGTGAGAGAACGCGTCGACAAGCAGACGGGCGAGCTGAAACGAAGCATCGACGCAGCCGTCTGGGATTTCCATCCGGCCTTCATGCGCGAATCCAAGCGTCCCAACTTCAACGCCCGCATCGAGACGGTCACGAGCAACGGGCTGTGGAAGGGCGCGTTCGCCTCATCACGAGCCATCGTGCCGATGCGCGGCTACTACGAATGGACGGGAGAGCCCGGTCACAAGCGCGCCCACTTCCTGCACTCGGCCGACGGTGGGCTTCTCGCGGCGGCCGGCATCTACACGGTGCGCAAGGTGGGCGACGATTGGCAGGTCTCCACGGCGATCATCACCCGACCGGCCAGGGATGCCTCTGGGGAGGTTCACGACCGCATGCCGGTCTTCCTCGAGCGCGATGTCTGGGAGGAGTTCCTCACCCCGGACAAGCTCGATGACGATGGCAAGCAGCACCTGGTGCAGCTGTTGACCGCCGAATCCGAAAGGATGGCCGCAACGATCAGCGGCTACGAGGTCGACCCCAAGGTCAACAACTCCCGCACGGCCGATCCCGACGACGCGTCGCTGATCGAGCCCATCGCATCCTGATCGCACCAGCTCAGTGCTCGGCGGCGATCGTCTGCCTTCCCAGCACGACGGCGAGGGCGAGGCGATCGGCATCCTCCGTGCCCGGTTCCGCCGAGTAGACCATGACCCTCAGGTCGTCGCCGGCCACGATGAACGTGTCGCAGTCCAGCCCGATGCGACCCACCTCGGGATGCTCGACGAACTTGTGCCTGGATCCGTCCTCGTGCGCACGCAGCTCACCCGAAGCCCATAGTTGCTCGAACCGCCGGCTCTGCTTCCTCAGCTCGGCGACGAGTCGCTGCAGCCGCGGATCGTTCGGGTACTTCGCCGCCGTGAGGCGCAGGTCTGCCACGATCCCTTCCTGCTGCTCCGCCGCCTCCTCCCGGCTGAGTTCGGCGACGGGGCCGGGGCCGACCACATTGCGCCACACCCCGTTGCGCTCGATGCCTCGCCATGCGGATGCCCCCGTCAACGCTTCGTAGGCGGCGTTCGTGACGATGAGGTTCCACATGGCGTCGTAGACCGCGATCGGGTTGCCGGCAAGTCGATCCAAAAGCCGCTGAACGCTTGCCGGCACCTTTGACGGCACCAGCTCGCGCCCCGGTAGCGCCTGACGCCCGAGCCTGAAGAGCAGCTCCCGCTCGGGGTCGGAGAGACGAAGCGCCCGGGCGAGGGCTTCGATCACCTGCACTGATGGTGAGGTTGCACGCCCCTGTTCCAGCCGGGTCAGATAGTCGACCGAGATTCCGGCGAGGCCAGCGAGCTCCTCACGCCGAAGGCCCGCGGCGCGACGACGGCCGCCTGAGGGGATGCCGACGGCGTCCGGCTCCACACGATCACGCCAGCGACGCAGGGCCGGACCGAAATCCTCATCGTCCATTCCCCAAGTCTGCTGCGATCACCGCGCGCTTGCCTGGCCCTGTCGTTCCTACGACAAGGGGACGACTGCCTACCTCGGCGCAACGGCGCGAACCTCGAAGCATGACAACAACACTCATCACCGGGGCGAACAAGAGCCTCGGCAAGGAAACCGCTCGCAGGCTCATCGCGCTCGGGCACACGGTGTACATCGGAGCACGCGACGAGGAACGCGGCAGGGCGGCGGCCGAGGAACTCGGCGCGCGCTTCGTGCAACTCGATGTCACCGACGACGCATCTGTCGCCGCGGCGTTCGCGAAGATCGAATCGGAGGGTGGCCTCGACGTGCTGGTCAACAATGCCGGCATCGCGAAGCGCACCAAGGATGGCCGTGGCGAAGCCCTCGACGGACCGAGCGCCCTCGAGGTGTTCGACACCAACGCCGTCGGCATCATCCGCACGACCGAGGCTGCCCTGCCGTTGCTGCGCAGGTCGGACAACCCCGTGGTCGTCAACGTATCGAGCGCCCTCGGGTCGTTCTGGGCAGTGCACGAGCCGTCGAGGCCGGCGTCGAGCTATCCCTCCGTCGTGTACGGATCGAGCAAGGCTGCCGTCTCGATGATCACGGTCCAGTACTCGAAGGCAGTTCCCGAGGTCAAGTTCAACGCGGTCGAACCCGGCATCACCGCGACGGAGCTGGGCGGTGGCGACCCGGGCAACCATCCGGGTCGTCCCGCGGCGGAGAGCGCACGCATCGTCGCCGCGATGGCCGACATCGGCAAGGACGGCCCCACGGGTACCTTCCAGGAGGATGACGGCGAACTCGGCTGGTGAGGTAGACACACGCGGCGCGCGGGTCCCCTAAGCACCTGGGGCCCACCCAGGGCGTTGGCGGCGACCCGCACGCGTGCAAAACGAAGAAGGCCGGTCCTTTCGGACCGGCCTTCTTCGTTTTGTGCGCGAGGGGGGACTTGAACCCCCACGCCCTTAATCGGGCACTAGCACCTCAAGCTAGCGCGTCTGCCTATTCCGCCACCCGCGCGCACTTCTGCAAGCTGACGAATCAGCCGCCGACGTAAGACATTAGCACGATTCCGGACCGCTCTCGCCCGCCTGTAGACGGCCGCATGGGCCGTCCTTCACCTCCTGCGACCCGCTCTCGGAACAGCTCCCGTCGAGCGACGCTTCGCGGTGTCGGAGACCGCGTTCGACCGACAGAAAGTGCACAACACAGCTGCGACGCGCGGCGTGCGCTCGGGCATCCGATTGGTCGCCGTTCGCCAGTCCCGGGTAGCGTTGCACCATGACCACCCCGGACGACGCCACTGTCAGCGCGCGCGGATCGGGAGCCGGGCAGGACATAGAAGAGACAGCGCGCATCGCTCGCGACCTGATCCGCTTCGACACCACCAACTGGGGCGAGGGCAGGGCCAAAGGCGAAACGGATGCCGCAGCCTACGTGAGCGAGCACCTCACGTCACTCGGGCTGAACCCCCGCACCTACGAGTCGCGTCCCGGCCGCACGACGGTAGTGACGCGCGTGGAAGGGCGCGACCGAAGCAAGCCGGCGCTCGTGGTGCACGGGCACCTCGACGTCGTTCCCGCCGATCCGTCGGACTGGACGTTCGACCCGTTCGCGGGCGAGATCCACGACGGGCTGCTCTGGGGTCGCGGTGCCGTCGACATGAAGAACATGGACGCCATGATTCTCACTGCGCTCGGCGACATCCTGCGGGCGGGGGAGGCTCCAGAGCGCGACCTCGTGATCGCGTTCTTCGCCGACGAGGAAGACGGCGGACTGTTCGGCTCGCATTTCATGGTCGACGAGCATCCTGAGGTGTTCGACGGGGCAACGGAGGCGATCAGCGAGGTCGGCGGGTACTCCGTCGACGTGGCCGGCACGCGTGCCTATCTGCTGCAGACGGGAGAGAAGTCGCTGGTCTGGATCCGCCTCATCGCTCGCGGCAGGGCGGCTCACGGATCCCGCATGGTGCGGGAGAACGCCGTGACGGCGCTCGCCAAGGCGGTCGTCGCGATCGGAGCTCATGAGTGGCCGGTCCGGCTCACCGGCACCACGACTCAGCTCGTGGGGGAGCTCGCCCGACTGCTCGAAGTGGACCCAGTGGAGCTGGGACCCGACGAGGTGGTGCTTCGCAGCGGAACGGCATCCGGCTTCATCAGGGCGACGTTGCGCACCACGAGCAATCCCACGCTCCTGAAGGCGGGCTACAAGCACAACGTGGTGCCGGAGCGTGCTGAGGCACTGGTGGACATCCGAACGCTGGCCGGCGAAGAAGACGACGCTCTGCTGAAGGTGCGTGAACTCGTCGACGACGACGTCGACATCGAGATAGTGCACCGCGACATCGGGTTGGAGGCTCCGTTCGCGGGCCCGCTGGTCGACGCCATGACGGGAGCTTTGCTGCACAACGACCCCGAGGCCGTCGTGCTGCCGTACCTGCTCTCGGGCGGAACGGACAACAAGGCCCTCAGCAAGCTCGGCATCACGGGCTACGGCTTCGCGCCGCTCAGGCTTCCCGCGGACATGGACTTCCCTGCGATGTTCCACGGCGTCGACGAGCGGGTTCCGCTCGACGCGCTTGTGTTCGGCCGTACCGTGCTCCGGCATCTTCTCTCCACCTACTGACCGAGCCGCCTTCTGGCCGCCCTACCGACCGAAAGTTGCAATGGACTTCGTCAACGCGCTGATCCTCGGGCTCGTACAGGGGCTCACCGAGTTCCTGCCCGTCTCCTCGAGTGCTCACATCCGTATCGTCGGCGAGCTCATCGGCACAGGAGCCGACCCGGGCGCGGCGTTCACCGCGATCATCCAGCTGGGCACCGAAGTCGCCGTGCTCGTCTACTTCTGGCGCGATGTCACGCACATCGTCTCCAGGTGGTTCCTCGCCCTGTTCGGCCGCATCCCCAGAAACGACCCGGATGCCCGCCTCGGCTGGATGATCATCGTGGGCAGCATTCCCATCGTCATCCTCGGGCTGTTGTTCCAGAGCGCCATCGAGACCACCTTCCGGTCGCTGTGGATCGTGGCGGCGATGCTCGTGCTGTTCGGCATCGTCCTGTGGATCGCGGACCACTACGGCGCGCGCACCCGCCGCATCTCGGAGCTCACCTGGGGCCACGCGGCCGTGTACGGCCTCGCACAGTCCCTCGCTCTCGTACCTGGTGTCTCGCGTTCGGGCGGTACGATCTCCGCCGGACTTTTCATGGGCTACCAGCGCAGCGCGGCCGCACGATACTCCTTCCTTCTGGCCATGCCCGCAGTCTTCGGAAGCGGACTGTACGAGCTGTACAAGTCGGTCAAGCATCCCTGCGCCGCAGGCTCTCACGCAGCCGTCGCGCACGCGTGCACGCCGGAGGTCTTCAACGCAGTCGACACGTTCGGGGCAACCATCGTGGCCTTCGCTGTCGGGCTGCTCGTCATCGCCTTCTTCATGCGCTACATCTCTCGCCGCAGCTTCCTGCCGTTCGTCGTCTACCGCATCGCTCTCGGGGTGCTGCTGATGATCCTGCTCGCTACGGGTGCGCTCAATGCCTGAGTCCTGGTCCCGACCGTCGGTGCCGGATCTGCCCGGCGCGGGCCATGCGCCGCATCTGCATGACACGGCGACCAACCGGTTGCTGTGCTCCGAGCCGAACGACGTCGTCGCCCGGCTCTACGTATGCGGCATCACGCCGTACGACGCCACCCACATCGGTCACGCCAACACCTATCTGGCGTTCGACACGCTGCAGCGGGCCTGGCTTGATGCCGGCGTCGAGGTGCACTACGCGCAGAACATCACCGACGTCGACGACCCGCTCCTTGAGCGCGCGGTGGAAAGCGGCGTGGACTGGCGCGAACTCGCGGACCGGCAGATTCAGCTGTTCCGCGACGACATGGCGGCGCTGCGCATCCTGCCTCCGCAGGACTACGTCGCGGTCACCGAGGTGATCGATGAGATCGCGGATGCCGTGGCCACCCTCCTCGAACGGGGCACCGCGTACCGCGTGCCCACGGCCGACGCGGAAACCGACGACGTGTACTTCGACGTGGCCGAGGCGGGGCATACGAGCCCGTGGCGCATCGGTGAGGAAAGCAACCTCGATCGCGAGCAGATGCTCACACTGTCCGCCGAGCGAGGCGGGGATCCCGACCGCGCCGGCAAACGTGATCCGCTCGACCCGCTGCTGTGGCGTGCAGCGAGAGCCGGTGAGCCGAGCTGGCCGTCCGTGCTGGGCAGCGGCAGACCCGGCTGGCACATCGAATGCTCCGTCATCGCTCTCAAGTACCTCGGGCACGACTTCACCGTTCAGGGCGGGGGAGCGGACCTGATCTTCCCCCACCACGACCTGAGCGCGGGTCATGCGGCGGCGCTCAGCAGACATCCGCTCGCCAAGGTGTACAGCCACGCCGGCCTCGTCGCCTACCAGGGCGAGAAGATGAGCAAATCGCTGGGCAACCTCGTGCTCGTATCGGAGCTGCGGGAGCGCGGCGTGCCCGCTGACGGCATCCGGCTCGCGCTTCTAGCGCACCACTACCGCGACGAGTGGGAGTGGACGGAACAGGGTCTGCAAGACGCCCTGAACAGGCTGGATGCCTGGCGCGGCATCCAGCCGAACCCGCGAGGTTGGGCTGCCCTCGATGTGTTGCAGCGAGTTCGCGACCGTCTCGCCGACGATCTCGACACTCCCGGAGCGGTCGCAGCCGTAGACCAGGCCGCGCGGGACGGCGTGGACGATCCGGCCCTCATCCGATCGCTCGTCGACGCCCTGCTGGGCATCGCGCTGTAGCGGCTACTCGCGCCGCCAAGGCTCGTCCGGACCCTTGCCCTCTCCGCGACCGTCGGCCCGCCCATCGCCTTTGTCGCCCCTTCGGCGCAGATAGCGCTCGAATTCCTGGGCGATCGCCTCACCGCTCGCCTCCGGGGAGTCGACCGTGTCTCTGGCCTGCTCGAGCTGCTCGATGTACGCGGCCATGTCCTCGTCGTCCGCGGCGAGCGCGTCGATGCCGCTCTCCCAGGCCGCGGCATCCGCAACGAGATCGCCACGAGGAACCGTCACGTCGATGAGCTGCTCGAGCTTCTCGATGAGGGCGAGCATGGCCTTGGGGCTGGGCGAGTTGTGCACGTAATGCGGCACGGATGCCCACAGCGAGAGAGTGGGAATGCCCACCGTCTCAGCAGCATCGGCAAGCACGCTGAGGATGCCGACGGGCCCCTCGTACGTCGGCCGCTCGACTCCCAGGTCAGTGCGCACCTGTGGGTTGTCGCTCGATGCGAACACCGAGATGGGACGCGTGTGCGGAACATCCGCGAGCATCGAACCGAGCAGCACGATCCCGTCGATGCCGGCAGTGAGCGCCGCGTCGATGAGTTCGGTCGTGAACGCTTTCCAGCTTCGCGACGGCTCTGTGCCCAGCAGCAGGTAAAGCTTGCCGACCCCGCTGCCGCTGGCGTGCTCGCCGGACTCGTCATCGAGCGGGTCGATGTGCACGCCGGGCGAGACCGGGGCGTACACCACGGCGCCCGGCCACTCGAGACGACGCCTGCCCTCGTCATCGGCAGCCAGCATCGGACGGTTGAACTGGAAGTCGTAGTACAGCTCGGGGTCGATGCTCGCGACAGGAACGACCTCGAGCGCCTCCTTCAGGGTGCGCACGGCTCCGCTCGCGGCCTCGCCCGCGTCGTTCCACCCCTCGAACGCCACCACGAGGATGCGTCCGTCGAAGATCCCGCTGTCGTTGCTCACGCTGTCGCTTTCGTCTGCTGTTCGCCCTCGCGGGCGCGTCTACCCAGAATAGGCCGCACGCGCGCTGGAGCTGGGAGCGAAGACCCAGTGGGCCTTCGCCGCGACACCAGCGCCGACGCGGCTATGCCGACTCGGTTACACCGCCGGTCGCTTGCTCAATGGCCGACCCGATTGAGCCTTTGAGCCGCGCAGCGGCAATAGAGGCGATTGAGGGGAGAGCCGCACGAGCTCGCTCGTATGGCCGACCCGATTGAGCCTTTGCGCCGCGCAGCGGCAATAGACTCGATGCTCGTGATCTCCGCCGCTCCTGCCGCAGTCCTTTTCGACATGGACGGCACCCTCGTCGACACCGAGCCGTACTGGATGGAGGCGGAGACCGTACTCGTTGCCGAGTTCGGTGGAAGCTGGACGCACGACGACGCCCTCACCCTGGTCGGGTCCGGTCTTTGGGAGTCCGCACGGGTGTTCCAGCAGCACGGCGTCGACCTCGACGCCGACACGATCGTCGCAACCCTCACCGAGCGCGTGCAGTATCAGCTCGAAACGACGGGCGTTCCGTGGCGGCCCGGCGCGAAGGAACTGTTGGCCGACGTCCGTGAGCACGGCGTCAAGACGGCTCTCGTGACCATGTCGGTGCTCGGCATGGCCGAGCAGGTCGTCTCGCAGATCCCGTTCCCGGCCTTCGACACCCTCGTCACCGGAGACCGCGTGGAGCGTCCGAAGCCGTTCCCCGACGCCTATCTCGACGCGGCACGCATCCTCGGTGTCGACCCACGCGACTGCGTCGCCATCGAGGACTCGATGAACGGCCTCGCCTCGGCGGTCGCAGCAGGGACCGTTGCGATCGGAGTCCCGCACATGATCCCGCTTCCGGCAAGTGACGAGCACACGCTGTGGCCGACGCTCGAAGGCAAGGGCTACGCCGATCTCGTCGCACTCTTCGAGGAGCGCGCGGCGTGACGGAGCATCCGTCGCCAGCATTCTCTGGTCCGTTCCGGGCCGGTGACCGCGTGCAGTTGACGGGTCCACGGGGCCACCTGCACACCATCACGCTCGTCCCCGGCAAGGTGTTCCACACGCACAAGGGACCGCTGCCGCACGACGCCATCATCGGGCAGCCGGACGGCTCTGTCGTGGTGAACGAGGCCGGCGTCGAGCATCTTGCGCTGCGTCCGCTGCTCACGGACTTCGTCATGTCCATGCCTCGCGGCGCCGCCATCGTGTACCCCAAGGATGCCGCCCAGATCCTCGCGCAGGCGGACATCTTCCCGGGCGCGACCGTGGTGGAGGCCGGCGTCGGTTCGGGCGCGCTGTCATTGTGGCTGCTGCGTGCCATCGGACCGCAGGGCCGGCTCGCATCGTTCGAACGGCGCGATGAGTTCGCAGACGTGGCACGTGGCAATGTCGAGACGTTCTTCGGCGAGGTTCCTGCCACATGGTCGCTCACGGTGGGCGATCTGCAAGAAGCGCTGCCCGCAACACTCGCCGACGGCAGCGTCGACCGCATCGTGCTCGACATGCTTGCACCGTGGGAGTGCGTGGATGCCTGCGCAGCGGCCCTCAAACCCGGTGGCGTCCTCCTGTGCTACGTGGCAACCGTCACGCAGTTGTCGCGCGTGGCCGAGGCCATCCGCGGAAGCGAGAAGTACACGCATCCGGTCTCGAACGAGACGATGGTGCGCGGCTGGCACGTCGAGGGGCTGGCCGTACGGCCCGACCACCGGATGATCGCGCACACCGGATTCCTCATCACGGCGCGGAGACTGGCCCCCGGCGTCGTGCTCCCCGATCTCAAACGCCGGGCATCCAAGAGCGAATACAGCGACGACGACGTCGAGGCCTGGACCCCCGGCGCACTCGGCGAGCGCGTCGTCAGCCCGAAGAGCCTGCGCAAGAGGGCGCGCGAAGCATCCGAGTCCGCGCGTCTTGCCAAGGAACGCGACGCCGGGCCCGCAGCAGAGCCGGCCGGCGAACCGCACGACGACCACGGCGCCGAAGGCGTCGCGGAGCAGCCCGAACCGGCAAAGGGCGATCAAGCCGTCGACTAGCATGGAATGCCGGAGCGCCAGCCCGCCCCAGCCCCTTCGTCCCTCGTCGAAAGAGGAATCGTGCGCACACTCCTGCCACGCACAACCCCAGCCCGTCCGGCCGCCGCACCTGGAACGCGCGGTCGCCGCATCGGTACCGCGCTAGCTGCAGTAGCTCTGGTTGCGGTGGGGCTGACTGGATGCTCCGCGGCGTCGGCGAGCTCGTGCGTGCAGCCGGGCGATGCATCCAAGCTGGTGCGGGCATCCGGGGAGTTCGGATCGCCGAGCGGGTCGTTCCCGAAGCCGCTTCAATCGTCGTCGATCCAGAAGAGCACCCTCAAGACCGGTTCTGGCCAGACGCTGGCCAAGGGCGACCTTCTGGTCGGGCAGGTCGCGTACTACAACGGGGCAACGGGCAAGCCGCTCGGCGACCCTGGTGAGCTCAACCTCCTTATCGGGGGCAGCTCGGCGCCCGGTCTCGCGAAGGCACTCGCCTGCAGCACCATCGGCTCCCGGGTCGCCGTGACGGGCACCGTCTCGCAGCTGTTCGGCGCTCAGGCGCAGACCGGCCTCTCGGGTGGTTCGACGGCCATTTTCGTGGTCGACCTGCAGAAGACGTACCCGTCCCGAGCGACGGGCGACCCGCGCCCCGCGCAGCCCGGAATGCCCACCGTCGTACTGGCGCCGAACGGCCAGCCCGGCATCAAGATCCCATCCCACGACGCGCCGACAGCGCTGCGCACCGCGATCCTGAAGCAGGGGTCCGGGCCGGTGGTGAAGAAGCTGGACAGCTCCAGCGGCGTGCTGGTCAACTACACGGCCGTGGCATGGAACAGCCCGGACAGCGTCGCATCATCGAGCTGGCTGAACGGTTCTCCGACCGTCTGGCCGAGCAGCGCTCTCCAGGGCTTCACGCCGCCGGCGAGCGTGCTCAAGCAGATCGTGGGCAAGAACGTGGGCAGCCAGCTCCTGATCGTCACGCCGGGGAGCGACGCGACCGCGTACGTGATCGACATCCTGGGCATCTGGAAGTAGCGCCGCGCACCCGACGGCCGCCGCATCCTGCGGCGTCGGGCCGTGGCATACTTGGCCGGCGGCATCCCGTCGTCACCGAAGTCTTAGGATTGCCTGCGTGTCACCACAGAAGGTTTCGGTCGAGGAGCGCCTGTTCTCACTCGTGCTCACGCTCGTCGCGACCGAGTCCGGGCTGACGAAGAACGAGATCCTCTCGAGCGTGCAGGGCTACAACTCCCGGTACAGGGAGGGCGGCGACAACAGCGCCCTGGAGCGGCAGTTCGAGCGCGACAAAGACGACATCCGGGAGCTCGGCATTCCGCTGGAGACCGTGGAAGACCCGGGGGACCCTGGCAACAATCAGGGCCTGCGGTATCGCATTCCCAAGACGGAATACGACTTACCCGCCGACATCACGTTCTCCCCGCAGGAGATGGCCCTCTTGCGTCTCGCGGCAACCGTGTGGCGGGAGGGATCGCTGTCGGCCGACTCCCGTCGCGCCATTATGAAGCTGCGCACGCTCGGCGTGGAGGCCGATGACCCGCTCGTCGGTTTCGCACCGCGGGTCCGCACTCGTGAGGCCGCGTTCGAGCCGTTCGAGGTGGCGCTCGAGCGCGGGGTGGTCGTGCACTTCGACTATCTGAAGCCGGGGGAGAGCGAGCCGACCAAGCGCGTCGTCGAACCCCTCGCGCTCGTGCAGTTCCACGGGCGGTGGCTGCTGCACGCCCACGACAGGGGAGCGGATGCCCCGCGCACGTTCCTGCTTTCGCGCGTGATCGGGCGTCCCCGCGTCACGCAGATCTCCTTCATAAGAAGGGGCACCGACTACGCATCGCACGCCATCGACGAGCTGCAGAAGATCTGGGAGCGCAATCTCGCCGAACTCGACGTCGTGCTCGCGACGGATGCCTGGGTGCGGCTGAGCAAACGCGAGGACACCCGGCGCACAGAAGACGGTCACCTGCTGGTGCACTATTCCGACACGGCACTGCTCGCGGACGAACTCGCCGGTTACGGGCCAGAGGTGCGTGTCGTCTCCCCGCCCCGTCTCCTCGATGCTGTGCGCGAGCGTCTTCGCATCGCACTCGCAGCGCACACCTCCCAGCAGAGCGAGGAGGTGGATGCCCGTGGCTGATTCGGCCCAGCCCCGCGACGCCCGCGACAAGCTCGCCCTGCTGCTGTCGCTCATCCCGTATCTGATGGACCACGAAAGCGTGCCCGTCGCCGAGGCGGCAGAAGCGTTCGACGTCACGCCGAAGCAGATCCGCGACGCCGTTCACCTGATCGCCGTCTCCGGGCTGCCCGGCGAATCGCACGCCTACCTTCCGGGCGACCTGTTCGACATCGACTGGGACGAGCTCGAGCAGCACGACCGGATCGCGCTCACGCATACGGTCGCGATCGACGACACGCCGCGGCTGTCGGCCCGCGAGGCCGCTGCGCTCATCGCCGGGCTCCAGTACCTCAGCTCACTCCCAGAGGTGGCAGATCGCGACGCGATGGCATCCCTCATGGCGAAGCTGGAACGCGGAACGGCGTCTGGCGCAGCACAGGTGGCCGTCGCCCCCGCCGCGCTGCGAGACACCATCGCGACAGTGCGCGAGGCGATCGCGGGCCGCACCCAGCTGGTCTTCGACTACGTCAGCGCCCGCGGCGATTCCGAACGTCGCACGGTCGACCCGTTGCGCATCGAGTCCGTGAACGATGACTGGTACCTGCGCGGCTGGTGCCACCTTCGCAAGGCGGTTCGCACATTCCGGCTCGACCGCATCGACGGTCTCACCTCCACCGGAGAGCCGATCAGCGAGCACGCCGACCGCATCGTGCTGCCCGAGCGGCTGTTCCAAGGGTCGTCGGAAGACCTGACCGTGTCGGTCGATGTCTCGGCCGCGGCACTGCCCCTGATCGCCGACTACATTCCAGACGACGCAGCTCGCGTGCAAGACGGAGACGTGGTGCACACGAAGGTCAGGGTGGCGCATTACCACGGTCTCAAGCGCATGGTGGCGAGGTTCGCGGGCCAGGTCGTGGTGACGGCGCCCGAGGATGCCAGACAGGCGGTGGCGGACTGGGTGCGCGCGGGCGGCGCACGCTACGACGACTCCCGGCCGGCCGCCGCGGGCGCCGCGTAGGGTGGACACCATGCCGTGGTGGTCGTGGCTCGTCATCTGGGTGGTGCTGGTCTTGGCGCTACTTGCGATGGTCGCGTGGCTCGCCTACCGGCTGTTCGTGAAGGCGATGGCCGCTCTGGCCGCTCTCGGCGATCTCGCCGACAAGACGGATGCCTTATCGGCGCGATCAGACGACGAGCCGGCCGAGCCGCCGTTCCATCCGGCGGCCTTCCGCCCGGCCCGTGAGTTCGCCGAGGAATGGCAGGCCCGGCGTGTGCGCCGTGCAACGATCAGGCATACTCGGCGGGAAGCACGGATCCGACGCGGTAAACTCCTCGTGAGTGCCGACCCGAGTCGGTTCTCCCACCTACTGCGAAAGCGACATTGAAATGCTTGGCGATCTGTTCAGCGGATGGCACATCTGGATCATCCTGCTCATTATCGTGCTCCTGTTCGGCGCGACTCGACTTCCCGCACTGGCGCGGAGCATCGGTCAGTCGACGCGAATCTTCAAGAAGGAGATCCGCGAGGGGCAGGAAGAAGACGAGGCGGCCGCTACGGCCAAGGGTTCGAAGGACGAGGCCAAGGCCGAGCCCGCCGCGGCTGACAAGCCCGCCGACAAGATCTAGCTGCCGTGAGCACTGCCGCTCGAACCAAGCGCGGTAGCAACCCCGACGGCAGGATGTCCCTTGGGCAACACCTTCGGGAACTCAAGAACCGCCTCATGTGGATCGCCGGCGGAATTCTGGTCGGCGCGATAGCTGGCTGGTTCCTCGAGCCGTTCGTGTGGGATGCGATAAGCCTGCCGGTGCACGAGATTGCAAAGACGCAACACGCAAGCATCAACTGGCCCAACGTCACGGCGGCTTTCGATCTGAAGTTGCAACTGAGCGTCTACATCGGTGTCATCATCACGTCACCGCTGTGGCTGTACCAGATCTTCGCGTTTCTCACCCCTGGGCTGAACCGCAAAGAGAAGCGCTACACGTTCGGATTCTTCTTCACCGCCGTTCCGCTGTTCCTCGCCGGCTGCGCGGCCGGTTGGTGGGTCGTTCCGCACATCGTCAGCGTGCTGACGAGCTTCGTGCCCAGCGGCGAGACCACCCTGCTCGTCGCGTCCGACTACTTCAACTTCGTGCTCAAGCTCATCATCGTGGTGGGCATAGCCTTCGTTCTGCCGGTGTTCGTGGTCCTGCTGAACTTCATGCGAGTCATCAGCGCGAAGGCGATCATCAAGTCATGGCGTTGGGCCATCCTGACGATCATGGTCTTCACGGCGATCGCGACTCCCTCGGCAGACGTGATCTCCATGTTCCTGCTGGCGCTGCCGCTCGTCGTGCTCTACATCCTCGCGTGGTGCGTGGCCTGGCTGCACGACCGCCGAGTCGCCAAGCGCGCGCTCGAGATCGATGCCGAACTCGCTGCCGGATAGCCGAGCTCACCGTCGAGTGCGGGGCCCGCAGCAAACCGGCTGCGCTTTCGATCCGCAGCCGGGCGACGCCGCCGCCTCCGCTCGCTGAGCCGACTTCCGCCACGCACCCTAGGCTGATCGGGTGACCGAGCAGCTCTCGCCCGCGGAACGTTATTCGGCATCCCGCGGTAGGACGGGTCATCCACGCCTCGAGGACTTCCGCAGGAGCCAGCGATTCGACCTCGATCCGTTTCAGGTGGAGGCGTGCGCAAGCCTCGAGGACGGCCACAGCGTTCTCGTTGCGGCGCCGACCGGAGCAGGCAAGACCGTCGTCGCGGCGTTCGCAGTGGCGTTGGCCATGAGGGATCCCACCGCGAAGGTCTTCTATACGACACCGATGAAGGCGCTGTCGAACCAGAAGTACCAGGAGTTCGCCGACGAGTACGGAACGGATGCCGTCGGCCTGCTCACCGGCGACACCAACGTGAATGCGGGCGCGCGCGTCGTGGTCATGACCACCGAGGTTCTGCGCAACATGCTGTACGCGGACTCAGACCTGCTCGCAGACCTCGCGTACGTGGTCATGGACGAAGTCCACTACCTCGCCGACAGGTTCAGAGGCGCCGTATGGGAGGAGGTCATCATCCACCTCCCGAGCGAGGTGCGACTGGTCTCCCTGTCTGCGACGGTCTCGAATGCGGAGGAATTCGGCGACTGGTTGCAGGCGGTGCGCGGCGACACTGATGTGATCGTCTCCGAAAGCCGACCAGTTCCCCTGGAGCAGCACGTGCTCGTGCGACAGCGCCTGGTCGACCTCTTCGAATCGGCGGCGAGGGGCGCAGCGAATCGGGTGAACCCCGAGCTGGTGCAGATGGCGAGGTTCGGCGGCAGACCGTCCGGGTCGCGCCAGTTCAGCGACCGCGGCAGACGGCGCGGGCACGGCCGCGGCGACTCCGACCGCCTCGACCGCGCCGACGTCATCCGGTTGCTCGACCAACGCAATCTGCTCCCGGCGATCGTTTTCGTCTTCAGCCGCGCCGGCTGCGATCAGGCGGTGTCGCAGACGCTGCGGTCGGGCATCCGCCTCACCGAGGCGCATGAACGCGAGGAGATCAGGCGCGTGGCAGAGGAACGCTGCCGCACCATCGCAGACGAAGACCTCGCCGTGCTGGGGTACTGGGAGTGGCTGGAGGGCCTGCAGCGCGGCGTCGCCGCACACCATGCCGGTCTGCTTCCCGCCTTCAAGGAGGTCGTGGAAGAGCTGTTCCGCCGCAAGCTCGTGAAAGTCGTGTTCGCGACCGAGACCCTCGCCCTCGGCATCAACATGCCTGCCCGAACCGTCGTGCTGGAGCGGCTCGAGAAGTTCAACGGCGAGGCGCGAGTTCCCATCACGCCGGGTGAGTACACGCAGCTGACGGGCCGTGCCGGACGCCGCGGCATCGATGTCGAAGGCCACTGCGTCATCCAGTGGCGCGACGGTCTGGATCCGCAGGCGGTCGCTTCGCTCGCATCCCGACGCAGCTACCCGTTGAACTCGAGCTTCAGCCCCACCTACAACATGGCGGTCAACCTCATCGCACAGTTCGGCAGGGAGCGCACACGCGAGGTGCTCGAGTCCTCGTTCGCGCAGTTCCAAGCCGATCGCGCGGTCGTCGACCTTGCCCGCACGGTGCGCAAGCAGGAGGAATCGCTCGCAGGGTATGAGCGTGCCATGCAGTGCCACCTCGGAGACTTCGCCGAGTACTCGGCGCTGCGCCGCCAACTGACCGAACTCGAGCGCAAGAGTGCCAGAGCAGGCTCGCAGAGCGCCGCTGCGCGGGAGTCGCGGAGCAGGGAGCTTGCCGATCTGCGCAGGCGCATGAAGCAGCATCCTTGTCACGGATGCGCGGAGCGCGAGCAGCATGCCCGCTGGGCCGAGCGCTGGTGGCGCCTCAAGCGGGAGACGGATGCCCTCACGCGCCAGATCCGCACCCGCACGGGCGCTGTGGCCACGGTCTTCGACCGCGTCGCAGACGTGCTCGTCGAACTCGGGTACCTCTCCGAGCGGGAAGGGGCGCTGGCACCGACACAGCACGGCCGCGTGCTCGGCCGCATCTACGGAGAGCGCGACCTCCTGGTGGCCGAGTGTCTGCGGCGGAACGTCTGGGCCGAGCTCGACGCGCCAGGGCTCGCGGCGATGGCGTGTGCGCTCGTATTCGAGCCGCGGCGCGAGGAGCCGAATCCGGCAGAGCGCTTCCTCCCGCGCGGTGCATTCCGTGAGGCCCTGGCCAAGACCGAGGAGCTGTGGGCGAAGCTGGACGATCTGGAACGCGAACACCGCCTGCCAGGTAGTGAGCCGCTCTCCACCGCACTCTGCATCGCCATGCACCAGTGGGCATCCGGCCGTTCACTCGCCGCCGTGCTCACCGAGGCGGATCTGCCCGCCGGCGACTTCGTGCGCTGGGCCAAACAGGTGATCGACCTGCTCGACCAGCTCTCCGGCGTCGCGACCGGTCGGCTGGCGCCCGTCGCGCGTGACGCATTGCTCGCCGTGCGGAGGGGCATCGTCGCATACTCCGGCGTCGCCTGACCGGCGTAGACGCGCCCATTTCGCCGTACGCACCCGGCACGGCAGGTTCATCGGTGCTACGGATATGCTCGGACATCGTGAATCCGCCGCGTCGACCGCTCCCGCTCTGGCTCGCGGTCATCCTCGGCGCAGGCGGGGGAGTGGTGTACGACGGCGCGTTCCCTGCGCTCGATGTATGGCCGCTCGCGTTCGCCGGCATTGCGCTCATGCTCGTCGCCCTCGTCGGCAGGTCGATCGGGGCGGCCGCCCTGGTCGGGTTCTGCTCGGGACTCACGTTCTATCTCACGCAGGTCTCGTGGACAGCCCTGTATCTGGGACCGATTCCGTGGCTGGCGCTGTCGGTGTTCGAGGCACTCCTGTTCGCAGCAGGCGCGATCTCCATCACCCTCGCGTACCGCTGGATCCCGCGTGCGTTCCCCTCGGCCGCTGGCCGGTTGGGCATGCTCCCGGTGTCGGTGGCGGGTCTGTGGACCGCGCGCGAGTGGGTCTCGGGCAACTGGCCGTACGGCGGCTTCGCCTGGGGACGTGCCGCGCTTTCCCAGTCCGAGAGTCCGCTGGCCCACCTCGTCGCGTGGTTCGGCATCTCGGGCGTCTCGTTCCTCGTCGTGTGGCTCGTCGCACTGGCGATCGAGTGCGTGCGATACCGCAGGCGGTCCTTCGAACCGGTGCCCCTGAACCGCAAGGATGCCGCGGCCGCGCGTCCCCGGGTGCGCGCCGGCATCGCCGTGGCCGCAGTGGCGCTCGTGCTGGCGATCCCGGCGTGGCCGACACCGACGTCTGGCACGACCCGCGTCGGGGCTGTGCAGGGCAACGGACCCGCCGGGTACTTCGACCGGGCACAGCCTGGCGACGTGATGAACGCGCAGATCGAAGCCACCCGGCCCCTGATCGGCAGGCATCCCGACATGGTGGTGTGGCCGGAGGGAAGCGCCGACATCGATCCCACGCGAGACTGGTCATCCGCCGACGTGCTCGACAACCTGAGCACTCAGTTGGGCGCTCCGATGATCGTCGGCACGATCACACACCGGCACGGCGAGTACTTCAACACGTCCCTGCTGTGGAAGGAAGGAAAGGGTGCCGTCGACCTGTACGACAAGAGGCATCCCGTGCCGTTCGGCGAGTACGTACCCGACAGATCGTTCTGGCTGCCGTTCGCGCCCGATCTGCTCGGCCTCATCCAGCGCCAGTACACGCCGGGAACACGCGGCAACGTGTTCGACGTGAACGGAGTCCGCGCCGGCATCTCGATCTGCTTCGATATCGTCGACGACGGTCTCACGACCGACATGATGAACGGCGGTGCCCAGGTCATCCTGGCGCAGACCAACAACGCCGACTTCGGTCGCACGAAAGAGAACATGCAGCAGTTGGCCATCGCGAGGCTGAGAGCCATCGAGACCGGCCGCAGCCTCGTCAACATCTCCACGGTCGGAACGAGCCAGATCATCGCGCCAGACGGGCGCACGATCGCGCAGATCCCCGCCTACCGGCCGGGAGCCATGCTCGCGGATGTGCCGCTCGGCACCACCACGACGCTCGCGACCCTGCTGAGCCCCGCGTTGACCGTGCTCGCGTGCGGCCTCGGTCTCGGCGCACTCGCAGTGGCGGGCATCACGGGCCGCCCGTTGCGGCGTCGGCGCTGACCGGGCAGGCCGCCCTGCGGCGCCGAGTTCTTGCTCTCGAGGCCGCGGCGAAGCGAACCGGCTAGCGCCGATAGCGGACACCGTCTGCGCCCATGCCGCCCATACACACGAAAACGCAGCCTGCCGCGGCAGGCTGCGTGATCACCAGTGCGGGGCAAAGCCCCTGCGGCGTGTCAGGCGCCGATCTTGTGCTCCCCGCGTCGTGCGCGCAGGTAGGCGAGGCGCTCTTCGAGCAACTCCTCGAGCTCGGCGCGGGTGCGGCGCTCGAGCAGCATGTCCCAGTGGCTGCGCGGAGCCTTGGCGTCCGAGCGGTCCACCTCGACGGGTGCGTCGTTCACGAGCAGCGTGGCCTCGTGTCCGCAGTACTTGCACTCCCACGTCTCGGGAGCCTCTGCGTCTGCAGCGAACACGACCGAGGTCTCTCTGTCGCAGTTCGAGCACTTGTAGTTGTAGTTGATGCGGGCCGAGAACGTGACGCCCTCTTCGCTTTGTAAGCTTTGAGCGCCGAGTCTCATTCCGCGCAAGCTGCGATCTGCCATTGTGTGGTCCCCTTCTCGCGATGCCTCCACACTTATAAACCGTCAAGCTGGGCATTCTCTGCCCGGCGCGCCAGGAGATTCAGCCGCCTTTCAGGTGATTTTCTCCCGTGCGAGCCTCACGCTACGCGCGTTTACGCGGTTCGAGCAGGTCTCGGAGAAGATCGCAACGGTCCGTCACTATGCCGTCGACTCTCAGATTCAAAAGAAGCTCACGCATCTCGTGCGGGTCGTTGATCGTCCACACGTGCACCTCCCTGCCGGCCCGATGCACGGCCCGCACGAAAGCGGGGGAGACGACGGTGAGCCCCGATCGTCTGCGGGGTACCTGTACGGCGTCCACGCGGCGCAGCGCGAACCGCACGAGCGGAGGGAGTCGGAGCCGAGCGGCCACCAGACAGAGCACAACGCCGGGGGTGGAGGCCGAGGTGGCACAGCCGGCAAGCGCACGCACAGCGCGGCGACGACGGCGTTGACGGAACGAGCTGACGAGCACGCGCTGCTCGGCGCGGGCATCCTTGATCGCAGCGATGGTGGGCAGCAGTGCGGCGTCCGTCTTCACATCGATGTTGAACCGTACCTCGGGGAACGCTTCCAGCGCCTCGCGCAGCGTGGCCAAGCGGCCCCCTCCGACCAGAGCTACGTCCAGCAATCTGTTAGCCGTCAGCGCTTCGACCGGCTGGTCGATTCCTGCCAGGCTCAGCAGGTCGTCGTCATGGCAGAGCACGGCGACGCCGTCGGCGCTGGCCTGCACATCGGTCTCGAGGATGTCCGCACCCGCGTCGAGCGCGGCCCGGAAGGCCTCGAGCGTGTTCTCGGAGCACTCCAATGCCAGTCCGCGGTGCGCGATGACACGAGGGGGAGCGCCATCGAAGAAGCCGACCGGGCCGGGCATTCGTCGGGTTACGGCGTCGTGTCCGGCTCGGAGGCACTTCCTGGAGTCGTGGGGCCGGGCGAGGATGGATCGGTCGATGCCGGCGCGGGTGCCGTTGCCTCGGCGACCGGGGTCGAGAGCATTCCGGCGGGGGCGGCATCCTCGGCCCTCGTTGCCTCCTTCTCGGCCGCGGCCACTGCTGCTTCCGCCGACTCGTCGGTCAGGCCGGAGTAGTCGCCCGCTCCTACGTCTGGCACAGATCCGTCGGACACGGACCCGTCGGACACAGAACCGTCGGCCACCGTTGCCGGTGCGCCGCCTGATGCGGCCGCCCCGGAGGGCGACGCTCCGGTGTCCGGAGGCGGGAAGAACGAGCCGAACGGATTCGCTCCCTTGCTCGCGAAGCCCTCACCGATGCCACGCAGCGCCTCGCTGAACTCGCTGGGGATGAGCCATAGCTTGTTCGACGCGCCGGCCGCGATCTTGGGCAGAGTCTGAAGGTACTGGTACGCGAGCAGCAGGTTGTCCGGCTGCCCGGCGTGGATCGCGTTGAACACGGTCTGGATGGCCTTGGCCTGGCCCTCAGCCTCGAGCACCGCCGCGCGCGCGGAGCCCTCGGCATTCAGGATGGCAGCCTGCTTCGTGCCCTCTGCGGTCAGGATCGCCGACTGCTTCGTGCCCTCTGCCGTCAGGATGAGGGCACGGCGGTCGCGCTCGGCGCGCATCTGCTTCTCCATCGAGTCCTGGATGGACACTGGCGGGTCGATCGCCTTCAGCTCGACACGACTGACCCGGATTCCCCACTTGCCCGTGGCCTCGTCGAGCACTGCGCGCAGCTGATTGTTGATGTTGTCCCGGCTGGTCAGCGCCTCTTCGAGGTTCATGCCGCCAACGACGTTGCGCAACGTGGTCGTGGTGAGCTGTTCGACTGCCCCTAGGTAGTTCGCGATCTCGTAGGTGGCGGCACGGGCATCCGTGACCTGGAAGTACACCACCGTGTCGATGGAGACCACGAGGTTGTCCTCGGTGATCACGGGTTGCGGCGGGAAGCTCACCACCTGCTCCCGCAGGTCGATCAGCGGCCGCAGCCTGTCGACGAACGGCACCAGCAGATTCAGGCCAGGGAGGAGCGTCTTGTGGTAGCGGCCCAGGCGCTCGACGACCCCGGCCCTGGCCTGCGGGATGATCCTGATCGCCCGGAACAACGTGACGAGCACGAAGATGACGACGATCACCACGATGATCGCTACGACAATCTGCACGACCAGAACCTCCACATTGTTCACAAGGACGGACCTCCAGCTGGAGTGACGACCGCAGTCGCACCCTCGATCGCCATCACGAGCACGCGCGTGCCCGGTTCGAGCTGAGCATCGGCGGATGCCTCTCCCGCTGCGAGTCTGGATGTCCAGACCTCGCCGTTCGAGAGCTTCACCAGACCCTTGTCGTGCCCGCCGAACGACTGAACGACCCGGCCTTCCTGGCCGAGCAGGGCGTCGACATTGCTCCTGGCCGGATCGCCGCCGCGGCGCAATGCGTGCAGCAGACGTGGCCGCAGTAGGAAGAGCAGCAGGATCGAGAGCACTGCAGCGACGATGAGCTGGGCCCACCACGGCAGCCCGAACAGGCCGCTGATCAGACCGCCGAGCGATCCGACGGCGAGCATCAGGAACACGAAGTCGAGCGAGAGCATCTCGACGATCACGAAAACCAGGATGAGGACGAGCCAGCCGATCCACGCGTAAGCCGATATGGCATCCATGCCGCTCACGCTCCCTTCGCGCTCACCCCGACGCTACCAGCATGCCGGTCGCACCCCTGTACGGCGCGGTCTACAGGCAAGATCGCAGCCACGATCGGGCCTTGAGATACTGTCGTGGTGCCCTTTCCAGCCGTAGTCCCGCCCTCCAGACCCAAGGAGACCTGATCGTGAGCAACCCACTCGCCCCGTCGTCGCTGACCGGAAAGCGTGCCCTGGTCACAGGCTCGTCCAGAGGGATCGGCGCGGACACAGTGCGGTATCTCGCCGAGGCCGGCGCGAGCGTGGTGATCAACTACCGCAACAAAGAGGCGAGGGCGCGCAAGCTCGCCGACTCGATCGAGGCATCCGGCGGAACTGCACTGCTGGTCGGTGCGGATCTCACCGATGAGGCGTCCGTGGCCGCAATGTTCGAGACGGTGCGGGAACAGCTGGGCGGGCTCGACATCCTCGTGCTGAACGCATCGGGAGGCATGGAGTCGGGCATGGAACCGGACTACGCCATGAAGCTCAACCGCGACGCGCAGGTCGGGGTGCTGAATGCGGCACTTCCGTTGCTCGGCGATGGTGCACGCGTGGTGTTCGTGACGAGCCACCAGGCACACTTCATCCGCACGACGCCGACCATGCCGGAATACGAGGCCGTCGCGATCAGCAAAAGAGCCGGCGAAGACGCGCTTAGAGAACTCATTCCCGAGCTGGATGCCCGTGGCATCGGCTTCGTCGTCGTCTCCGGCGACATGATCGAGGGCACCATCACAGCCACGCTGCTCGAGCGCGCGAACCCGGGGGCGATCCAGGCCCGCAAAGAGTCAGCAGGGCGGCTCTACAACGTGAGCGAGTTCGCGGCCGAGGTGGCACAGGCGGTGGTTGCCCCCATTCCGGATGACCACACGAGGCTGATCGGCGACATCAGCGACTTCGAGGTGGAGGCCTGAGCGCGTGAGGCCCGCCGACATCACCCACCTCGTCTCCCTCTCGTCGCCGACGCTGAGCCCCGACGGCGGAACGGCGGTCGTGGCCGCCTCGAACCCCGACTTGGACGCCGATGCCTACGTGGGACAACTCTGGTCCGCCGATGTGAAGGGGAGCACGGCCCCGCGGCGCATCACGCGTGGTTTCAATGACACGGACCCGCAATTCTCGCCGGATGGCTCGGCCATCGCGTTCCTCAGAAGCGAGCCGGGCAAACCCGCGCAGCTGTATGCGATGGCGACGGCCGGGGGCGAACCGATCAGGGTGACGGACCGGAAGCTGGGCGTCTCGAGCTTCGCGTGGTCGCCAGACGGCGCCTCACTGGCCTTCGTATCCAGGAAACCTGAACGGGGCCGCTACGGGAGCGTGGATGGAGTGGACGCGGGGGCGGAGCCGCCACGCCGGATCACCACGTTCAATTACAAGGCGAACGGGTTGGGTTGGCTGCACGACCGGCACGCGCAGGTGTACATCGTTGCGGCTCCTGATCTGTCCGCAGCGCCCGTCGTGCAACCTGTCGCGTCCGAGAACGGGCCGGCCGAGGCTCGCCCCATCGTGACGGAGCCACGACAGCTCACGAGCGACGTTGCCGAGCACGGCGCCATCGCATTCACGGCGGATGGCACTTACGTGGCGCTGGTTTCGGACGGCCACTCGAGCGCTGATTCGGATCTGCGCAACATCCTCACGCTGGTTCCCGTAGGGGAGGGGGAGGCCGTGAGCGTCATCGGGCCCGATGCCAACCTCTCCATCTCCAGCAATCCGGGTGCGGTCGCGCTCGCAGCAGACGGTGCGCTGTATTTCCTCGGTCAGGACATGGGGGAGTCGGGGCTCGATTTCGTCGCGCGCAACTCGAGCCTGTACGTGATCGAGGAGATCGGGGATGCTCCGCGACGACTCACAGACCCCGAGACCGTCGATCTGACGGGCAGCACCGTGACGCTGTCGGCGCGAGGTGTCCTCGTGCAGAACACCGAGCGCGGCCGGGTGACGCTGCTGTGCGTGAACGAGCAAGGCGAGGCATCCGTGCTCGTCGGCGACCGCGAGGTGACGGGCGTCGCCGCTGCCGGCGACACCGTGGCGTTTTCGTTCCAGTCCCCGTCGACGTTCGGCGACCTCGCAGTGGTCGATCTCGCGAAGCTCGAGGTGCGAGCCGAGACACACGAGCCGCTTGCGGACGACGACGAGGCCGAAGACATCCTTGCCGTGAAGGATGCCGCGCGCGTGCTCACCGATTTCTCCGCAGACGTGCGCGCAACGGGCATCCGCACCCCCACCGAGTTCGAGACCCAGGGGCGCGACGGCTACCCCGTGCACGGCTGGGTTGTGCTGCCGGAGGGCAGCGGGCCGCATCCGGTGCTGCTCAACATCCACGGAGGTCCGTACGCGCAGTACTCCGTGCATCTCTTCGACGAATCGCAGGTGTACGCGAACGCCGGCTACGCCGTCGTCTACTGCAATCCGCGAGGATCTGCCGGGTACGGCCAGCAACACGGCCGCGTGATCAAGGGCAGCATGGGCACCGTCGACATGCACGACGTGCTGGACTTCCTGGATGCCGCTGTGGCATCGCACGAGCAGCTCGACGGTTCACGCGTGGGCATCCTCGGGGGCTCATACGGTGGGTACCTCACGGCATGGACGATCGCGCACGATCACCGTTTCGCAGGCGCCATTGTCGAGCGCGGTTTTCTCGATCCCGAATTCTTCGTAGGTACGAGCGACATCGGTTCGTTCTTCTCCGAGGGCTACACCGGCCTCGACCGGGAGCAGATCACAACGCAGAGCCCACAGGCTCACGTGGACAACGTGCGCACGCCCACGCTCGTGATGCACTCCGAGAACGACCTGCGCTGCCCGCTCTCTCAGGCCGAGCGGTACTACTCGTCGCTCAAGCGCGGGGGAGTGGACACCGAACTGGTCGTGTTCCCCGGAGAGGATCACGAGTTGAGCCGCTCCGGCCGGCCTCGGCACAGGGTGCAGCGCTTCGAAATCATCCTCGACTGGTGGGCGCGCAAGCTGCCGAGTGATCGCAATACCGCTTCGGAGTGAACGGGGTTTTGTCGTTCTTGCCCTGAAACAAGAAGGCGCCGGACCAATCACTGTGCCCGGCGCCATCTGAGTTCAGGCCGTTAGTTCTTGAAGGTGAACGCCCGCACGATCTGGATGATGCCGAGCACCACCAGCCAGATTCCGAGCAGCCACCACAGCACGATCGCACCCCACAGCGGCGAGAACAGCAGGACGATGCCTGCGACGATGCTCAGGATCGCGAAGAAGACAGACCATCCCTTCGAGCCGGACAGGCCGATCGTGGTGAGAGCCACAACACCTTCGACGATCCACATGATGCCGACGAGGATGCCGATGAACACGGCGAGGGACACCGCGGCCACGGCGAGCTCCGCGAAGGCGATGATGCCTGCGATCACGAACAGGACGCCCAGAACGATGTGGCCCACCCGCGCCCACCCGCCCATCGACTTCGAGAAGATGCCGAGACCGGCGTAGACCAGGCCTCCGACGATGGCGTACGCCGCGACGACCGCGGTGAGCGCGACGGCGGCGTGGCCTGGCCAGGCGAGGATGATGATGCCGACGATGAGGGCGATCAGGCCGCCAAGGCCGAGCGCCGTGCGGATACCGTTCACCGCCATCTTCGCTGCAGGTGTATCAGAGGACATGACGCAACCTTTCCTGTGAAAAAGCTGGGTGCTTTCGGCTGAGCCTAACGCCGGACGGTCGCATATCGGCACTCATCGCACTGAAACTCACGAATTGGCGCACAGCGGCGGTGACGCGACGATGGGGCCGTTTTCCGTCGATCGAAGCAGGGCCGTACACGTTATGTCAGCTTCTCGGCGTGGTGTTCCCGGTGTGCCACGCGGCGCAGGAGCGCGGCCAGAACTGCGCTGATCATCTCGACACAGGCGGTGCGTCCAGACGATGTGGCACCCGGACCCGTGCAGGCAGGCTCAGCCGACGCACAACAGGAACGCTCACGACGCAATGTCGTAACGACGACCTCGGCATCAGCGACCCTGCGGCTCGGACGCCATCGTATGTACCAGCTTCCGATCAACCGGGACAGCAGAACGCTGGCCGACGAGAGGATGCATGAGAGAAAGTGCCGTTGCCGGCCACCCATCCGAGCGGGTCAGTAGTTGGCCGATAATGCACATTATGTCAACTCACTTCATTCCACGCCGATCGAGTCCCGCAGTGTAGAGAATCCGCCGCCGGCTCCGACCCCTTTATGTCAACGCAATCGACACGAAGGGGCCGACCATGAGCGTCACCGTTTCAACCGCACCGGAACAACCGGTCACGGAGCACCGTGCGGGACCCCGTGAATGGCTCGGCCTCGCGGTCCTGGCGCTCGGCGCCCTGATCACATCGATCGACGGATCAGTGGTGCTTCTCGCACTCCCCCGCATCGCCCAGGACTTGGGTGCGAACAGCAGCGAGCAACTCTGGATCATCGACCTGTACGGCTTCCTCCTCTCGGGACTCCTGATCACGTTCGGATCCTTCGCCGATCGGTTCGGGCGACGGCGCATGGTCATGGTCGGGGCATCCGTCTTCGGGGCAGCCTCCCTTCTGGCCGCGTTCGCTCCCACGTCGGGAACGCTCATCCTCGCGAGGGCCTTGTGCGGCATCGGCGCTGCAGCCCTCACCCCGGCCCTGTACGGCATGCTCAGCGGGCTCTTCCGAAGCAACCGCCAGCGCTCCGTCGCGATCGGCGTGTTCATGGCGTGCTTCATGGGCGGGATGATCATCGGCCCGCTCGTTGGCGGAGTCCTCCTGGACCGCCTCCCCTGGGGTTCGATCTTCCTCCTCGGTGTGCCTGTCATGGTCGTGCTCCTCGTTCTGTGCCCGATCCTGCTTCCCGAGACGCCGGGCACGACCGGAGCCGGCTCCACCGACTGGTGGAGCGTCATCCTTTCGCTTGCCGCGATCCTGCCGTTCGTATACGGCGTGAAGGAGATCGCGCGCACGGGCATCCAAGCCGCCTCGATCAGCGCAATCGCCGTGGGCATCGCGTGCGCGGTCGTGTTCGTTCGCCGCCAGCGTCTCCTCATGGTGGATGCTCGCCGTCGCCCGCTCCTCGACCTCACCATGTTCCGCAGTCGCGGCTTCGCTCTCGTGCTCCTCAGCCTGATGTTGATGACGCTCCTCACCGGTCCGCTCATGATGCTCAATGCCCAGTACTTCCAGCTGGTCGCCGGCGCCGATCCGCTGCAAGCCGGACTGCTCACCGTGCCCGCTGCACTGGTCAGCGTGCTGGGGTTCGTCGTGATGCCCCTGATCGGCCGGTACGTGCGGCCGGGAGTCATCATCGGCGCCGGCCTGCTGCTCGTCGCCGTCGCACTCGTCGTCGTCGCACAGGTGACGCCGCACACGGGGCCCTGGCCTCTCGTCGTCGGCTTCGCACTCGTAAGCCTGGGCGCCGCGCCGCTCCCGACGTTGGGCACGACCATCATCGTCGGGTCGGTGCCGCTCGAAAAGGCGTCCTCAGCTGCATCGACCTCTGAGACGAGTGGTCAGTTAGGCTACGCGCTCGGCATCGCCGTGCTCGGGAGCCTTGTGACGTTCGTGTACCGGCTGCGCCTTCCCGTCGATGCACTCCTGACACCGGATCAGCAGGATGCCGCGCGCGAGAGCCTGTCCGGAGCACACCTCGTCGCTCGGCACCTCTCCCCCGCCATTGCCCTGCGGCTCCAGGCGGCAGCAGGGGACGCGTTCTGCTCGGGCATCCAAACCGCGTCGCTCGTTGCCGCTGCGACCATGGCTGTCCTCGGAGTGATCTGCCTGATCCGGCTTCGTCACATCGACGCCTTCGGTCAGTAGAGTGTCGAAAATCGACGACCGGCTCCGACCTGTCTGTGACCGCCCCGATCGGTGGCGGACCGAACGAGAGGAAAAGCCATGAAATACCTCATCCTTATGCAGGTCGACCCTGATGTGCTCGCCGCCCTGAGCGAGGAACAGATGGCCGCAGTCGGCGAGGGCCACCAGAACTTCATCTCCGCGATCAGCGAGACGGGCGAGATGTTGAGCACCAACGCTCTCGGCGATCCCAGCCAATCGACGGTCGTGCGCAGCCGAGGCGGAGTTCCGGAGGTCGTGGACGGCCCGTTCGCCGAGACCAAAGAGTTCATGGGCGGCTACTACCTCGTCGACGTGGAATCGAAGGAGCGGGCCATCGAGCTCGCGAAGCAGATTCCCGACGCCGGCATCGACGGGCTGGCACTCGAGATCCGGCCGGTGATGTACTCCGCCGGGGCGGACATGTGACCGAAGCACCGATCGAGGACCTGCTGCGTGGACTCGCGCCGCAGGTCCTCGCGGCGTTGTTGCGACGATATGGTGCCGGCCAGTTCGACATCTGCGAGGACGCGGTGCAAGAAGCCCTCATCTCTGCAATCAAGCAGTGGCCGCGCTCCGGTCGGCCCGACGACCCACGAGCCTGGCTTGTCACGGCTGCTCGGCGCCGGCTCATCGATCAGATCCGGAGCGAGAGCAGCAGACGTGACCGTGAACAGGCGCAGGTGACGTTGCATGAGCCGCTCAGCGGAGCATCCGTTTCGCACGCGGACGACAGCGTGCAATTGCTGCAGCTCTGCTGCCACCCGGCACTGACCGTCTCGGCGCAGATAACCCTCACGCTGCGCGCGGTCGCCGGCCTCAGCACCGCCCAGATCGCGCACGCCTACCTGCTGCCGGAGGCCACTGTCGCACAGCGCATCAGCAGAGCGAAGGCGCGAATCCGCGAAGCAGGCCCAGCGTTCCCGGCGCCAGCCGGCTCACGGGACCGGCTCGACGCCGTGCTTGCGGTCATTTACGTCATGTTCTCGGAGGGCCACACGGTCGCCTCGGGCGACAGCATCAACGACGTCGAGCTGACGGACGAAGCCATACACCTGGCCCGGATGCTGTATGCCGCACTCCCCGACGACGGCGAGGTCGCAGGCATGCTGGCGCTGCTCCTTTTGACGGACGCTCGTCGGCCGGCTCGGAGCACGCCGAGCGGACGTCTTGTGCCGCTTGACGAGCAGGACCGTTCCCTCTGGAATCGAAAGTTCATCGATGAGGGCGTCGCCATCCTCGAGCGCACACTCCCCCGCGGCGGAGCCGGCCCCTACGCGTTGCAGGCCGCCATCGCCGCGCTCCATGACGAAGCACCGACGACCGAGTCGACGGACTGGCGGCAGATCCTGGTGCTGTACCGGCTTCTCGAGCGCGAGACCGGGAACCCCGTGGCGACGCTCAATGCCGCGGTCGCGGAAGCGATGGTGCGTGGCCCGGAGGTCGGAATGGCGAGCATCGACCGGCTCCTCCGCAGCGGCAAGCCGGTCGACCCGCAACGCGTGGCAGCCGTGCGTGCGCACCTTCTCGAGCGGTTGGGCGACATCGAGGCCGCCGTCTCGGAGTACCGGGCAGCCGCGCGTGGAACTCGCTCGAAACCTGAACGCGATTACCTCCTCGCTCGAGCGCGGCGGATCGGAGGCTGAGGCAACCGCACGCCGAATGGACAATCAGCCCAGCATCGCCGTAGCCATGCCTTCTTCGATGAACCGCCCATAACGCTCGAGAGGCCATTGCCTATGGATGACAAGCAGGTCGTACAACTCGGGGGAACTGTACGTCCACAGGATGTCTCGGCATTCGGCATCCGTCATCCCGACTCGGAGATGGGGGCGGATCGCCATCGCGTTGTGAGCCATGCGCGCAAGCCGTTCCTCCTCAAGGGACGCGGCCAGCCTGGACACCTCATCGTCCGAAGCCGCTGCGGCTTTCAGTAAGAGAAGGATCGGGGCGACGCGGGGCGCGACCTCGAGAGTCAGGGCGGCCCAGGCCGTGATGATGCTGCGCGGATCGTGGACCGCGGCTTGCAGCTCGTCGCTTCGCTGCTCAGCGGGTATCGGCCCTTCCCCAAGGAGAGCATTCTCGGCAAGGGAACGCGCGAGCCCTGCCTTGCTCCCGAATGCCTTGTAGACGAATTCGGGCGACACTCCCCCGTCGGCTGCGATGGCGGAGACCGTCGTGGCCGCGTAACCATCGCGCAGAAAGCGCACACGCGCCACCTCGAGCACTTTCGCGCGCGCACGCGCGGCACGTTCACGTCGCGATGTCGAGTCGTACGGTCGGCGGCTATTGACGGCAGGCATCCTCGGTCCCATACTGATTTTAGATACAATCGACTGTATCAAATATGAGGTGACGAAGATGTCCACGACTCACACCTCGCCGACGGCTCTTGTCGAGAAGCTCGCCGACGCGACCGACAGACACGACATAGCTGGACTTGTCGCCTGCTTTGCTCCTGATTTCGTCAACGAGACACCGGCGCATCCCGCCCGGGGATTCAAGGGCCGCGATCAAGTCGAGAGCAACTGGCGGCAGATATTCGGTGCGGTACCCGATTTGCGGGCGCGCGTACTGCGAAGTGATCCTGCCGGCAACCTCGTGTGGACGGAGTGGTCCATGCAGGGCACCCGCAGGGACGGCATCCGGTTCGAGATGGGCGGTCCCGTGCTGTTCAGCGTTCGAGACGGAGTATTCACCGCTGGCCGCTTCTACATGGAGCCGGTCGATCGCTCCGGCATGGATGCGACGACCTCCGCCCGTGTCGTGACAACCGGCGAAACCGCCATCCCATGATCCTCGTCACCGGTGGAACCGGCTTTCTCGGCCCAACCCTGGTGGAGAGCCTTGTCTCCACGGGCGAGTCGGTCCGCGTGCTCACACGTCGCCCCGATCGCATCCCGCGAGTGCACGGCGCGGACTACGTCCTTGGCGACCTTCGAGCTCCAGAATCGCTCGTGCCGGCCGTCCAAGGGGTCCGAGTCGTCGTGTCGGCGGCGTGCGGACTCATCGGGCATGATGGCGAGACGCCTGAATCCGTCGACATGCTCGGCAACAGGAATCTCCAGAAAGCCGTTGAGTCGAGCGGCGCATCGATCGTGATGATGTCCGTGGTGGGGGCGGATCCAGACAGTCCCCTCGAACTCGCCAGAGCGAAATGGGCGGCTGAGCAGTACCTGCGGGCCAGCGGATCGCCCTGGAGCATCGTGCGGGCGCTGCCCTTTTTGGAGACCTGGATCGAGATCCTCGGCGCCTCCGCGGGAAGACGGGGCGGCCCGGTGGTACTCGGGCGAGGCGAGAACCCGATCGGCTTCGTCAGCGTCGCCGTCGTCGCCCGCGAGATCACTCGCGCAGTGGCACCGACATTCCTTGTGGGGCACGTCACGGAACTCGGCGGCGATCCCATAACCATGAATCAGCTCGCCGAGCGCGTCAGGCAGGAACAGGGCCGCACGGGTTCCGTGCGACATGTGCCGAGAATCGCGGTCCGCGCCGTTGCCGCGGCGTTACGCCCGGTGAAGCCCGCCGTCGCCCGCCTCGCGAGCGCAGCCTACGAGCTCGACACCGCACGCATGACGCTTGGGTGAGCGAAGAGGTGGCCCGCCCGTCGCCGGGGCCGCCGGGTACGCGCTCGGTGCGCGATCCGTTCAAGACCTCGAACGGCGCAGTGCTTACCGTCGGATGCCGTGAGTCTTAGCCCTTCCCCAGACGACCGCACGTTCTTCTCTTCGCACCACGAGCTGCCGCTCGACGATGACTCCTGGCCGGAGCTCAAGCCGGAGGTGCGGGAGTCTTTGTCTTCCGTCGGTGAGGTACTCCACTTGGATGCGGACGAGGTGCTGTGGGATGCCGGAGATGATTACGACCTCTACCTTGTGCTGAACGGCGTGATTCACCTCATCGATCGCAGAGACGGCCGAGTGGTATTCGTGGTCGAGACCGGCGACTTCGTCGGCGAACTAGGCATGCTGATGGGGCAGCCCGCGTTCCTCGCGGGGGCTGCGGCGAAGGGCAGCGCCCTGCTTCGGGTACGGACCTCGGACGTGAAACGCCTGATGGCCTCCTCGATCGTCGTTGGCGACTTCCTGATGGCCGCTTTCGAGGCGCGGCGGCGGTTGTTGGTGCAGCGCGGCGAGGGTGGACTGGTACTGGCCGGAGACGAGGGCGACCGGGACTTCCGCACGATGCGGGCATTCGTCGAGCGCAACGACCTGCCGTACCGGATGGTTCTGCGGAGCGACCGCGAGGCATGGCGTGCTTTGATCGCAACCTGCCAGCTGCCCGAGGCCGGGCCCGCGGTGGTGACCGGCAGGCAGCGCGTTCTTCCACAGCCGACCGCGCGGGAGCTGGCAATCGCGTTTGGCCTCGATCTCGCCGCACCCAAAGGTAACGAGTCGACTGATCTACTCATCGTCGGGGCTGGACCGGCCGGGCTCGCAGCGGCGGTGTACGGCGCATCCGAGGGGCTCCAGGTGGCGCTCGTCGACGAGGTGGCGCCCGGTGGTCAGGCGGGTACGTCGTCGAGGATCGAGAACTACCTCGGGTTTGCGCGTGGGATATCCGGCCGCGAGTTGACCCGAGCGGCAACGCTGCAGGCTGTGAAGTTCGGGGCGCGGCTGGTCGCTCCGCGCTCGGTGACCGCCCTCCGGCTCACACAGCACGGCTTCGCGGCGAGGTTGGACGACGAGACCGAGGTGTCGACGCGCAGTGTCGTCGTTGCTGCCGGTGTGCAGTATCGCGAGCTGGAGGTGCCGGGCATCCCTGAGTTCGAGGGCCGAGGCGTCTACCATGCCGCAACCGAGCTGGAGGTTCGCGAGTGCTTCGGCAGCGACGTCGTGGTGGTCGGTGGCGCCAACTCCGCGGGGCAGGCCGCACTTTTCCTGGCGCAGCATGCTCGGCATGTGCATGTCCTGGTTCGGCGAGACAGCCTGACCGAGACGATGTCCAGCTACCTCGCACAGCGTCTGTTGAGCCACGACAGAATCAGCGTTCATACGGCGTCGCACCTGCTGTCCGCGGAAGGCGATGACCACCTGCGCGAGGTGGTCTGGTCCGACGAGAGCCCAACGAGCCACGTACGTGTCGAGGTGAGTGGACTGTTTGTCATGATCGGGGCTGTCCCCCGCACCGACTGGCTTCGGGAAGCGGGCGTCGAACTCGACGCCCGTGGATTCGTCAACACCGACGGCCGGTATGCGACGTCGGTACCCGGGGTCTTCGCCGTCGGTGACTGTCGTTCCGGTTCCGTGAAGCGTGTTGCCTCAGCCGTGGGCGAAGGATCCGTCGCGGTGGCTTCGGTGCACGCGTACCTTGCCGGGGACTGATTTCGTCTATTCGCCGGCGACTGCACTTACCGTGCGCCCGCCGTCCGAGTGGCGAGAAACGGCAGGTAGGACGCGGAGTGATCGTGACCGCAAGCGCACCGTTCGACATCGCCATGGAGCAGTTCTCTGGGGGTAAGGCCGGTCAAACGGAGGCATTCGCGGTTCAAGTGCGCCTGATCGGCGTACCCGGCATCGACTGCGATGCCGGCGATTCCATCGGCGCCGCGTCTGCCCGTCGCCGTGCTGCCGGCTTGAGCGAGGGCGAGGAACCCTTGGAAGCGCAGCGTTCGCTGAAGCACCTTCGGGCTGAGCCCAGCCGCCTGGAGGGAACGCCGTCGTAGTTGACTTTCTGAGAGCGAGATGTGCGCGGCGACCGCGCCGACCTCCATTGGGCGCCACGGCATGAGCACGGAGACCGCCTCCCGGAAAAGCCGGTCCACGTTCTGCGCGGTACGGAATTCACGCAGAAGAATCATCTCCAGGGCGGCCACAGCGCCCTCGACCCCGTCCGCTTCGGCCATGGCTTCGCCGAGTCGATCGGCCATGGCGCCCCACAGGTCCGCCAGGTCGACATGGTGGTCCACCAGCTCGTCGAGCATGACGGGCAGCGGAGGCGCAGCCGCGGGCAGAAATCGTACGCCGATGATGGTGCTGTGTGGCGGAATGACCTCCAGGCGCGGGCCGGTCAGCGGCCCAGTGAGGCGCGGGCGGCCGCCGAGCGGAACATCGATCTCGACACCGCCGGTCGGCAGGTGACGTTGCAGGTAGGGCGCCGCGCCGGTGCTGTGGACCCAGACGGTGCGCACGAGGTGGGCGAGCGCCGGCGTCGGCGGCCGCTCGATATACGAATCCACGTTCGCTCCCACTGCACCAGATTGTCAGCGGTTCCTGGAGAACGCCAGCCGCACTACGCGCCTATGCAAGTACACCGCGATGATGGCAATGATGATGCCGACAACCGCCTGTTCGACCTTCATCCACACGGGGTAGCCACCCAGTTCACGTCGCTGGGATCGACCGCGGCCAGGATCGCCGCAGTGCCGAGAGCGACCAGCGAGACCGCAGCGCACAACAGCCACAAGCGTCTGAGGGTCTGCAGAGTCGAACCGACATCGAGCGGCCGGCTGTGGATGATGCCATACGGATTCCTCCCGGACGGATGCGGGCGAACGAGATTGCAGCCACGTCGGAGCGTGCTCAGCGGGGATTGGCGGTGCGCCAGGCGACATAGTGGCCAACAGCACCGGCGACATCGAAGTGAGGGGCGAACCCGGTTTCCGCAGTCAAGCGGGAGATGTCCAGGTATGGGTCCTCCCCCGGGCCAGCGGATCGGCCATCGAGCACGTCCACGCGCCAGCCGGGGACCGCCGCGGCCAGGGCATCCGCAAGCTCTCGATGCGTGTAACGGTGACCGCTAGAGACGTTGTAAGCAGTGTGGAACAACCGGTCAGCGGTCATCAGGAGCGCGATGGCACGACCGGTGTCGGGGGCGTAGCCGAAGTCGCCGCCGTCGTCGGCGTGCAGGGCCGGTGGCACGTCGCCGCGCCGCAGGGCTCCGACGTAAGGCGGGATGATGTTGAAGGGCGATTCTGGATCCATCAGTGGGCCCCAAGTGCTCCCGATCCGGAGCAGGAGCGGCTGCACTCGCGTGCCAGCAAGCGCAGACATTGTGAGGGGTTCGACGGCCTTCTTGAAGGCGCCGATCGCGTGTGGGAGGTTGGCAAGCGGCAAGTCCATCTCCTCGCGCCAGGAGACTTCTGGTCGGCCGGTGTAGACGCTGATACTGCTCGCAACGGCGAACCGGCGCACGTCCCAGGCGCGGGCGGCTTCCAGCACATTCAGCAGTGCGGAGAGGTCCCTGCGGAAGAATTCGACGGGGTTCGCCTCGGGGATGCTGCCGGCCAGGTGCACGATGTCGCGGATCTCGTACCTGTCGGCGAGGGTAAGGATTGCTTCCCGGTCGGTGAGATCGAGGGTTTCGACCGTGACGCGGCCGACGAGGAACGACGGCACCTGCATGCTCCGGTGGGCGGTGACGACAACCTCTTCACCTCGATCGGCGAGGGCGCCTGCGGTGTGTGCACCGATCATGCCGAGGCCGCCGGTGACGAGGATCATCGCTGCACCTCATAGTGGAGGTGAGTGACGTCCGGCGCGCTGACCACTTCGCGGATGCGCAGCCGGATGTGTTCGGGACGCGCGTTGAAGAATCGCCTGCCCGCCCCAAGCAGAATCGGCACCTGGTGCAGGATCAGCTCGTCCACAAGCCCGGCTTTGAGCGCCTCTGTCACCGGGACACCGCCCATAAGACCGACGTCCTTGTCTGCTGCAAGCCGTTTGGCCTCCTCGATGGCGTCGCCGATGCCGGTGGTGACAATCGTCTGCCGACCGTTCGCCGGGGCGAACGCACTATGACTCAGAACGACCAGTGGTGCCGTGGGATGCGGCGCCCCTCCTGCGAAGTTCTCCGAATCGGTGTAGGTGGTGTGGCCGGCGAGCGATGCGCCGATTCGAGAGGCGAGCGCGTCGAAGATCCGCGCGCTCGGCTCAGTGAGGTGGAACCCGTCGAAGACCTTGCTGGGCACGTCCCCGCTGCCGTACCAGTCGAAGAGAGCGCCGCCGTCGCCGAGGCCGCGTCCCGGGCCGGTATCGCAGCCCGTGATGAAGCCGTCGACGGAGACGGCCAGTCCGCAGATGACACTACTCATGCTTGAACCTCTTTCGTTTCGCCCTGTCGGTAGTCGGTCGGGCCTGTCGGACAGGCCCGGTGGTCTCGGCTGCCGGAAGCGGAAGAACCCGGCCGGGTCGTACTTGGGCTTAGCCGCCGACAGCCGAGCAAGGTTTCCTCGGTAGGCGGCAGGCGATCTGTCGAGGACGAAATCGGATGAAGCCGTGCATGGAGCCGGGCTCCCGAGAAGCCATGGAGCGAAAGTACAAAATGCCGCCCGGCCAGCGCTTGAACAAATCGAGCATCCGCGGGCTGTCCTGGACGGCGCCCTTCGCCGACTCGGAGCACGACAATATGCGCGTCGAATCATCCACAGGTGGAGTTATCCCCAGATCGCGTGCTCACGTTCCTCGGCGGTCATCGTCGGCCACACCATTGGTCGCATGTCCACCAGCACGATTCCCATCGTCAAGCTCTTGTCCACGGCCGAGCTGCTCGCATTTCTGCCGGTTCTAGCGGGTGCGCCTGTTCGCAATCGCCTCGTCATCGCACCATTCGTTGGTAACCAAGCGTCGCGTGCACTGCGAATCGGCACAGAGCGGTCGCCCTCGCCAGACACTGCACGGTTGCTCGCAACGGCGGCGCTCGGAACGCTCTCGCGGCTCGACGATTGCACGAGCGTGTCGGTGGCCATCTACCGAGATGAGCCGTTCGGCGAAGTCGGCCCGCAGTGGTACGACGCCTTCGGACTCGTTCTCGAGCGGCTGCACCAATCCGGGTACCACATCAAGGATGCTGCGATCGTCGCCGGTGACGGCTGGATGCAGTATTTCGAGGGCAACCTCGCAACTCCGCGTTCGTTATCCGAGATCGAGGCGCACACGAAACAGATCCCAGACGAGGCTCGCATCGACCCGGCAGTGACGTTGCCGGAGCCCGATCCGAGACTCGCTCGACGCGTCACCGAATTCGTGCTCGCCCGACGCTTCGATCAGTCCGAGCGCGATTCGTTCGGCCGCCTGCGACAAGTCGCACCACCTGACCCAGTGGAATTCCTCGAGACGGCGCTGGAACGCGACCAGGTGCAGACACCGGCACGCACATTGGCACGGCTCATCGCCCAGATCGACTCCGAGGGCGCCGTGGACCGGACCATACTGCAGATCGCATTCGGCCCTGCCACGGGTGCTCTCTCCTGGTCCAGCACACTGGCGGTGCGTGAAGCGGCAGCCAAGGCCGGCTGTGAACCCAACGACATACTGATGGAACAGGACGCTCGCGGAGTCGACAGCAAGCTCAACGAGCGACTGTCAGACCTCCTGACCGGACAGACACGCGAGATCCCCTCGCCCGAACGGCTGCACGCGGGTGCCGTCCTCCTCGGGCGAGCGATCGCGCACTGCCCACTCCCCGATGTGGCATGGGTCAGGTGCGCTTACGCCTGGGTGCAGTGGGCACGCGGTCTCTCGAGCGCCGCTCACGAGATGATCGTCGAGACACGGCGCCTCGCCCCCAACAACTCCCTTGCGCCCGTCTATCACACTGTGTTCAAGCACATGACACCCGAATGGCTCTTCAGGACTGACCTGCCGAATCGCGCCGCGCGTCGTCGAGCGGGCAAGAAGTCGAGGTGATTGTCGGCAAGGACCGAAGGGGCGACGTTCACCTCCGGGCTGCTATCTGCGCCTCCTCGCGGCGCCCATGAGATGCCATCTCCTGCACGTTTTCGGAACGCCACGGCAAGCGCCTCCGTGCGAGAGTGAGAGTATCCGAGCAAAAGCGTGAGAGGAGCCCACCCTCGGTGATTGCGCCAGGACGCGAACCGCTCGGGCGCTCGGCCGATGTCGAGGTCGCTTCTCTCGTCGTCGTCGCATTCCTGTCGCCGCTCGAGCGGGGACACGAGTTCCGCACCGATTCCTGGCCCGCCCACGTCACGCTCGTGCCGCCCTTCGATACAACCGCGCGTCTGGAGAACATAGTCGAGGCGGTTGCGCATGCCTGTGGCCACGTCGCCCGGATCCCGACCCAGGTCTCCGGCCACGACCGCTTCGGTCGCAGGAAGGATGTCAGTGTCGCGACGCTGCAACGCACTCCTGAGCTCCTAGGGCTGCACCTCCGATTGGTGGACGCACTGCTCGAACCGCTAGGACCGGGTGCAGTATTCGCCGGCGACTCACGACATGTGCGAGAGGGCTACCGGCCACACGTCACTGCCCGGCACGGTGAGCTTCTTCCGATCGGAACCTCGGTCGTGCTCGATCACGTTGCGATCGTCGACAGGCGCCCAAACGCCCGGTCCGGCATGCGGCGCGTTATCGAGGTCATCGAACTCTGATGCCCGCTCGGAGGTCGCCTCTCAGCCGGCACCGCCCGAACCTGAACCTCCGCTGGAGAACCCCGACTCGACGAGCTCCACGAGTCGGTCGACGGCGTCCTTGCCCATCGGGTCCTCAGCCGCGATCTCCACCGTCGCGCCCTGTGCAAGCCCGAGCGAGAGGATGCTCAGCAGGCTGCGGGCATCCTTGCCGTTCACGGTCACCTTGTGCCCCAGGCTGACAGCCAGCTTCACGAACTCGGCTGCGGGGCGTGCGTGCAGTCCGTCCGGGTTGGTCAGCGTCGCCGTGCGGGCGTAACCCCGAACCGCGGGAAAGGCTCCGGTCGCCGGCGTGGTGCCGGTCGCCGCTCTGGCTACATCGCGCAGACCGGCCCCGGTCTGGGCCAGGACTGCCGCGGCCACCGCTCCCTCCACCAGGGGCCCCTGGGCGACGATCGCCTTTCCGCTCCAGGCCGCGCCGAGAAGCTCTACGGCGGTCTCGGCGCTCAGCACGGCCGATCCCAGGTCGGACAACACCACGACGCCTGCACCGCCGTCGGCCTGCTGGATGCCCGCCATCACGCGCTCGACGTCGGTACCGAGTCGCCCGTCGGCGGTACCTCCGGCGGGGATGACGCGCACGTCGGGGCCCATCTCTCCGACCAGCTCGACCACTCCGCGCGCGATCAGATCGCTGTGCGAGACCACGACGATGCCGACGCGGGGATTCTGGAGTCCGTCGTTCACGCCGCAGCCTCCACCGCGGCCCGCAGGATGAGGGCCGTCGACGCTGCGCCCGGATCGCGATGACCTACCGCTCGCTCGCCCAGATAGCTCGCCCGTCCCTTCCTGGGGAAGAGCTCGTCCGTGGACTCTGCGCCGGCCTCGGCGCCGTCTGCGGACGCGGCCAGCACTGCCGCCGCATCGTCGCCCCGGGCAGCAGCGTCGCGTGCCGCCCGTGCGGCAGCAGCCCAGGCATCCACCATCGTCTTGTCGCCCGGCTCGGCGTGGCCGCGTTCCTCGATGCCACCGAGCGCGGCCTGCACCAGTTCGGCGACATCCGACGGACCGAGGCTGCTCCGACCGGTGACTGCATCGGAAGCCCTCAGAAATGCTGTGCCGTAGAGGGGCCCCGCCGCTCCCCCGACCGACGAGATGAGCTTCATCGCGGCCAGGCGCAGCACGTCGGACGGCGTCGTCCCCTGTGCATCCACCAGCGCCTCACGCACTGCTGTGAAGCCGCGATTCATGTTCTCGCCGTGATCGCCGTCGCCGATCGCGCGATCCAGCTCGCTCAGCGCAGCGGCCTGCGCCGCTATCGAATCCGCGGCCGTGGTGAGCCAGCCGACGGCCCACTTCGTGTCCAGAGTCATCTCGTCCTCACTCACTTCCGTTCGACCGGTTCCGGTGCTTCACATGCCCCAGCGAAGGGCGGGCGTGCGCACGGGCGCATCCCAGAGCCCGACGAGCTCATCGTCGACCGTGAGCAGGGTCACCGAGAACCCTGCCATGTCGAGTGATGTCACGTAGGAACCGACCAGTGACCTCGCTATCTCGACGCCGATCGCGTCCATGCGCTCGGCGACGCGCCGATACACGACGTAGAGCTCGGCGATCGGCGTTGCGCCCATGCCGTTGACCATGGCGATCACCCGCTCTCCTGGCCTGCGCTGGAGGTCGTGCAGCACCGCATCGAGGACCAGATCCGCCAGCTCGTCGGCCTGCAGCATGCTGCCACGTGCCCGTCCCGGTTCACCGTGGATGCCGATCCCGAATTCGATCTCGTCGGGCCCGAGCTCGAAGCTCTGCTTGCCGGAGTGCGGAACAGTCGGGGCACCGATCGCGACACCCATCGACCGAGCGGAAGCCACAAGTCGCGTTGCGAGTGCCCCGAGCGAATCGATGTCGTCCCCACGCTCGGCCGCGGCACCCACCATCTTCTCGATGAGAACGGTGCCCGCCACCCCGCGCCTGCCCGCCGTGAACTCGGAGTTCTGAACTGCGACATCGTCGTCGATGACGACCGTGCGCACCAGGATGCCTTCTGCGGCCGCGAACTCGGCCGCCGTCTCGAAGTTGAGCACGTCGCCCGTGTAGTTCTTCACTAGGTACAGCACGCCCGCACCCTGGTCCACCTCACGTGTGGCGGCGAGGATACGGTCGGGAGTCGGCGAGGTGAAGACCTCCCCGGGCACCGCGGCGTCAAGCATCCCGACGCCGACGAAACCGCCATGCAACGGTTCGTGTCCGCTTCCGCCGCCCGAGACGATCCCCACCTTTCCCGGGACCAGAGTGGTTCGTGTCACGAAGGCGGGAGACGTGCTCACCCGCACAAGATCGCCGTGCGCCCTAGCGAACCCCGCGAGCGACTCGGCGACGAAGCGCCGCGGGTCGTTCACCAGTTTCTTCATGCTCGGCCTCTCAGGCTTGAATCGCTAGCTGCGGGCGGCGTACGTCATCGCGAGGCCGCGATCCATTCGTCGAGCTTCGCGGCAGCCGCCCCGGAGTCGATCGCCTCTGCCGCCACCGCGAGCTTCTCTTCGAACCGTTCGAGGATGGAACGCAGTCCGCTCCCTGGCTCGGATGCCAGCTGGAACGACACGAGGCCTGCAGCGGCGTTGAGCAGCACGATGTCTCGTACCGGCCCCTTCTCGCCGGCCAGAACGGCCCGCAAGATCTGCGCATTGTGCGCCGCGTCACCACCTTTGAGGTCGGCGATGTCGGCACGTTTGATGCCCAGCTCCCGCGGGTCGATGTCGTGCTCGGTCACGAGGCCCCGTGAGATCTCCCACACGTGGCTGTGCCCTGTCGTGGAGAGCTCATCGAGCCCATCGTCACCCCGGAAGACGAGGGCGGTGGCCCCACGGGTCTGGAAGACGCCGACGATGAGCGGCACGCGATCCAGCTGGGCGACGCCCACCGCAGACGCCTCCGGACGGGCAGGGTTGATGAGGGGTCCCAGGATGTTGAAGACGGTCGGGATGCCCAACTCGCGTCGCACCGCGGCCGCGTTCCCGTAGCCGGGATGGAAAAGCGAGGCGAATGCGAACGTGATCCCCGCCCGCGCGAACACGTCGGCGACCCGCTCGGCCGGCATCGAGAGGTCGAGCCCGAGCGCAGCGAGCACATCCGAGGAACCGGACTGGGAGCTGGCCGCCCGGTTGCCGTGCTTGATGACGGGAACACCGGATGCCGCGGCCACTATCGATGCCGTCGTTGAGACGTTGACCGTTCCGAAGCGGTCCCCACCCGTTCCCACGATGTCCAGGGCCATCGGGTCGAGCGGGAGCGGCACGGCGTGCTCCAGGATCGCGTCGCGGAAGCCCACGATCTCGTCGACGGTCTCGCCTTTGGACCGCAACGCGACCAGGAAGGCGGCCAGCTGGGCATCCGTCGCCTTGCCGGTCATCACCTGTTCCATGGCCCAGGCCGCATCGGCCACGCTGAGGTGTTCCCCCTCGAGCACGGTCGAGATGATCGTCGGCCAGGTCCGGGATTCCGCCATATGAGGGATCCTATCGGCCCCATCGGGAGCCCGAATGCGCAAACGAACCCACGAAATCGGCCATAATGGGACACGTGACGAGCACCTCGATTTCTCCATCGGCTCCGGCGCCGACGATCAACCGACCGAACGTCGTTGCCGTCGGAACCATCGTCTGGCTGGGAAGCGAGGTGATGTTCTTCGCCGGCCTTTTCGCCATGTACTTCACGCTGCGTTCGACGTCGCCGCAGCTGTGGGCGGCGGAGACCGCACACCTGAACGTGCCATACGCGTTGACGAACACGCTCGTGCTGGTCGCCAGCTCCTTCACCTGCCAGTTCGGAGTATTCGCGGCCGAACGCCTGCAGGCGCGCTCGACGGGCTGGCGTCCTCGCGAGTGGGGCATGGTCGAGTGGTTCACCCTGAGCTACGCCCTCGGCGCGATCTTCGTCGCCGGCCAGGTCGTCGAGTACGCCACCCTCATCGGCGAGGGTGTGTCGATCAATGCAAACGCATACGGCTCGGCGTTCTACCTGACCACCGGGTTCCACGCGCTCCACGTCACCGGCGGACTCATCGCGATGCTCTTCGTCATCGGTCGCGCGTTCGCGGTGCGGAGGTTCGGAGACAAGGAGGCGACCAGCTCCATCGTCGTCTCGTACTACTGGCACTTCGTCGACGTCGTCTGGATCGGGCTCTTCCTGGTCATCTACGTCCTCAAATAGAAATCAGGAGCAGAGCACCTCAATGCGCGAGACAACGCACAAGACCGCTCGCAAGCGCAAGGCCGGCCGCAGGCATCCCCTGGCAACCGTCGCGCTCATCGCGATCGGACTCGGCCTCACGGGTGGCGCATACGCCGCGTTCAACGCGACGGGCTCCAGTGCCGACGCTGCGGCATCCAGCCAGAGCGACGTCGCGTCGGGCAAGAAGCTGTTCCAGGCCAACTGCGCAAGCTGCCACGGCCTCGAGGCGCAGGGAACGGATGCTGCACCCAGCCTGATCGGCGTCGGTGCAGCGGCGGTCGACTTCCAGGTCGGCACCGGTCGCATGCCGATGGCGATGCAGGGACCGCAGGCTCAGGAGAAGCCGCCGCAGTTCACGCAGGCCGAGATCGACCAGCTCGCCGCCTACGTGGCCTCGCTGGCTCCCGGACCTGGCATCCCCGATTCGGAGTACACCGACGGAAACGGCGACGCGGCCAAGGGCGCTGAGCTGTTCCGCGTGAACTGCGCCATGTGCCACAACGTGGCCGGCGCCGGCGGCGCCCTGACCGAGGGCAAGTACGCTCCGCCGCTGCGTGGAGTTACTCCGACGCACGTCTACGAGGCGATGGTCACCGGCCCGCAGAACATGCCCGTGTTCAACGATCGGAACATCTCGCCCGAGGGCAAGCGCGACATCATCACCTACCTGAAATTCATCCAGGACAACCCTTCCCCCGGCGGATTCGAACTGGGCTCACTCGGCCCGGTCGCCGAGGGCCTGTTCATCTGGATCTTCGGCCTCGGTTCGATCGTCGCTCTGACGGTCTGGATCACGGCTAAGTCGAACTGATGCGCGCGCGGATCGCGGACGAGCGCAAGAAGGAGAGCAATGGCACAGGACGATAACGGCGGCACGGAGATCACGCCTGCCGCCTCGTCGGCCGTCGACCACCGCCCGGGCGACCCTGGAGCGGCGGTCATCGTGCAGGACGCCGTGGAGAACCCCGGCTTCCCGCCGCACCGTGCGCGGATCACCGACAAGGATCCCCGCAAGCAGCGGCGTGCCGAGCGCACTGTCTACACGCTCTTCTACCTGTCGATCGTGGGCAGCATCTGGGCGATCGCGGCGTACGTCGCGTTCCCCATCGAGTCGGGAAAGATCTCCGACCTCCGCATCTCGACGCTCGCGATCGGGCTCGGCATCGCGCTGGCGCTCCTCGCCATCGGTTTCGGCGCCGTCCACTGGGCGAAGGCCCTCATGGTGGACAAGGAGGGCATCGACCTGCGGCACCCGGTTCAGGGTTCAGACGAGACCCGTGACCGCGCCGTCGAGATCTTCAAGGAAGCGAACGAGGAGTCCGGGTTCGGCCGTCGCACGCTGATCCGCAACTCGTTGATCGGCGCCCTCGTGGCGTTCCCGCTTCCCGCGATCGTGCTGTTCCGCGGCCTGGGGCCGATGAACGAAGACCCGGTGAAGGCGCTCTCCCACACCATGTGGAAGAAGGGCTCGCGCCTGACGCGCGACCCGTCTGGGACGCCGATCAAGGCGACCGATGTGACCATCGGTTCCGTATTCCACGTCATTCCCGAGGGCCTCAACGACAAGGAGGACGCGCTCAACGAGAAGGCCAAGGCCGCCGTGCTCCTGATGCGCCTCGACCCTCAGGACCTCCACCCGACCCACGGCCGCGAGAGCTGGGCATACGACGGCATCGTCGCCTACTCCAAGATCTGCACCCACGTCGGATGCCCCGTGGCACTCTACGAGCAGCAGACGCACCACCTGCTGTGCCCGTGCCACCAATCCCAGTTCGACATCACTCACGAGGCGAGGGTCATCTTCGGACCGGCGAGTCGGCCGTTGCCGCAGCTGCCCATCACCGTGGATGCCGACGGATACCTCGTCGCGCAGAGCGATTTCCATGAGCCCGTGGGCCCGAGTTTCTGGGAGCGTCATTGACCACCACGATCGCCGCTGACACCACGGCCAAAAAGCGTAGTTTCACCGCCGTTGCTTCGAACTACATCGACGAGCGCACGTCGATCTCCGGTGTCGTCAAGGAGTTCGGCCGCAAGATCTTCCCCGACCACTGGTCGTTCCTGCTCGGCGAGATCGCTCTCTACAGCTTCATCGTCATCCTGATCACGGGAACGTTCCTGACGTTCTTCTTCCAGGCTTCGCAGGCCGACGTCATCTACCACGGTTCATGGGTGCCGCTGAAGGGCATCCAGATGTCAGCAGCGATGAACTCGACACTGAACATCTCGTTCGACGTACGGGGCGGGCTCCTCGTGCGCCAGATCCACCACTGGGCGGCTCTGCTGTTCGTGGCCTCGATCGGGCTGCACATGCTGCGCATCTTCTTCACGGGCGCGTTCCGCAAGCCGCGCGAGCTGAACTGGGTGATCGGCTTCACCCTCTTCGTGCTCGCCATGGCCGAGGGATTCACCGGATACTCGCTCCCCGACGACCTGCTCTCCGGCAATGGCCTGCGGATCATCGATGGCCTGATCAAGGGTGTCCCTGTGATCGGCACCTGGACCTCGTTCCTGCTGTTCGGCGGCGAGTTCCCTGGGACCGCCATCGTGGGGCGGCTCTACACGCTGCACATCCTCCTGCTGCCGGCGCTCGTGGTCGCCTTCATCGCACTGCACCTGGTGTTCGTCGTCGTGCACAAGCACACTCAGTACGCCGGGCCTGGGCGCACCCAGCAGAACGTCTCCGGCTTCCCGATCCTGCCGGTCTACGCTGCGAAGGCCGGTGGGTTCTTCTTCATCGTCTTCGGTGTCGTCGCGCTGATCGCTTCGCTGTTCACGATCAACCCGATCTGGCTGTACGGGCCTTACGATCCATCACCGGTGTCTGCGGGCACGCAACCCGACTGGTACATCGGCTTCGCCGACGGCATGCTTCGACTCATGCCGTCGCACTGGGAGTTCGTGTGGCTCGACCGCACCTGGTCGTTGAACGTCTTCATCCCGGTGGTCGTGCTCGTGGTGTTCATCGTGCTGGTGGCCATCTACCCCTTCATCGAGGCATGGGTCACTGGAGACAAGCGTGAGCACCACATTCTCGACCGTCCGCGCAACCAGGCGACGCGCACCGCGATCGGTGCCGCGGGGGTCACGTTCTACGCGGTCATGTGGGCGTCGGCGAGTTCCGACCTCATAGCGACTCACTTCAAGCTCACGATGGAGGGGGTCATCTACGCACTTCAGGTGACCCTGATTCTCGGACCGATCATCGCGTACTTCATCACGAAGCGCGTCTGCATCGCACTGCAGAAGAAGGACCGCTCGATCGCCCTGCACGGATACGAGTCCGGCCGCATCGTGAAGTTGCCTGGTGGTGAGTACATCGAGGTTCACCAGCCACTCGACGAATACGAGCGCTGGCGCCTCATCAGCTACGACACCTACCAGCCGCTCATGCTTCGCCCCAACGCGCGGGGCAAGATCACGATCGGGAGTCGGGTCAGGGCCGGTATGTCGCGCTGGTTCTTCGAGGACCGTCTCGAGCCGGTTACCAGGAACGAACTCGAATCAGGACACGGTCACCACTGAGTCTGCACAGTAGACGCTCGATCGGGCACCGATGACACTCACGACACTGTCGGAGTGGCTTCGGTGCCCGATCTGTACCGGCGCGCTCTCCCCCATTCCTCCTCTTGTCTTGGGGTGCGACGCCGGCCACCGGTTCGACGCCAAGAAGCACGGCTACGTCAACCTGTTGTCGTCGCAACCGCGCATCGCGGGCGACACCCCGGACATGCTCGACGCCCGCAGCGCGCTTCTCAGCGGCGGCGCCTACGACCCGGTGGTTCGAGTCGTGGCCGACAGCGTGCTGTCCACGGGCATCCCCCAGCGCCTATTGGATGCTGGCAGCGGCACCGGGCACTACTCCTCAGCCATCCTTGGTCGCACACAGATGACCGGGCGAGCCCTGGCGACGGACATCGCGCCCGACGCCGTCCACAGGAGCGTGCGGCGGCTCGGACGAGAACGCGCGGACGGGCTGGTCGCCGATACCTGGCGCCCTCTGCCCATCAGGGACGGAGCCGCCGACGCCATCATCAACGTGTTCGCTCCCCGGAACGTGGGAGAGTTCCGCCGGGTCCTGGCACCCGATGGATGCCTCGTCATCGTCACGCCGCAGCAGGATCACCTTCTCGAGCTGCGCCGTGCCCTGCCCATGCTCGACGTACCGGCAGACAAGTCGCTCCGCATCACAGAAGACTTCGCGGACGATTTCGTGCTCGAACAGTCGACTCCCGTGCGCTACACGCTGGCCGTCTCACACGAGACGGCGATGGCTCTGCGCTCGATGGGACCGTCCGCACACCACGGAGCGGTCCTCTCCCCCGCCGCGATGCCACCCGAGGTAACCGTGGCCGTCGACGTGCTGAGGTTCCGTTCGCGCACCCACGCAGCGCCAGTGGACGTCGACTCGTCTACGCCACGCGCGTGACGCATCGAAGCACACGAGAAAGCGGCTCCCCCGGAAGAAGTGTTCCGTGGGAGCCGCTCCTCTGACTCAGTCGAGCTATCAGCGGGCGAAGTAGCCCCGGTAGTACTCGTAGACCCAACCGACAAGACTCACGGCCGCAAGCGCTCCGCCGATCGGGACGATCCACCATCCCACGGCGATGCCGAGGGCACCGATCGCAATGGAGAGCCCGAGCATGAAGGGCCACCAGCTCCACGGGCTGAAGTGCCCGAGCTCAGGGTCGCCATCATCGATGTTCGCGTCAAGACGGTCCTCGGGCAGCTCCACGCCGTTCTGCGTGGCGTGCGTTCTCGCCAGGAAGAAGGCGATGAAAGCGCCGAGCACGCCGGTCAGTGTCAGCGCAACCGTGCCCACCGGCTCGAGCGCGTGGTGCGGGTAGTAATACCAGGACCACACGGTGTACGCGATCGCGGACGCGAAGAAGAAGACCGTGATGACCCAGAACAGCGTTGCACTCGTGCGCATGTCACTTCACCTTTGCAGAATCGGCGTCGACGACGGGGGCGTCAGGAGCGTCCTTGCCTGGTCCCACCCCGATCGGGATGCCGACCTCGGGGTGGTTGAGGTCGAAGGCGGGCGACTCGCTGCGGATGCGCGGGATGGACGTGAAGTTGTGCCGCGGCGGCGGGCAGCTTGTCGCCCACTCCAGCGACCTGCCGTAGCCCCACGGGTCGTTCACGGTCACCCTCGCACCCGACCGGGCCGTGATGTACACGTTGAGGAAGAACGGGATCATCGAGATCGCCAGAATGCCGGCACCGATCGTGGACACCTGGTTCATCCAGGTGAAGCCGTCCTGAGGAAGGTACGTGTAGTACCGGCGCGGCATACCCACAACTCCCAGCCAGTGCTGGATCAGGAAGGTGGTGTGGAAGCCGATGAACAACAACCAGAAATGCCACTTGCCCAGCCGGTCGTTGAGCATCTTGCCCGTCCACTTCGGCCACCAGAAGTAGAAGCCGGAGAACATGGCGAACACGACCGTTCCGAACACCACGTAGTGGAAGTGCGCCACCACGAAGTACGAGTCGGAGACATGGAAGTCCAGTGGAGGGGAGGCCAGGATGATACCGGTCAGCCCGCCGAAGGTGAACGTGATCAGAAAGCCGATGGCCCACAGCATCGGCGACTCGAACGTGATCGAGCCGCGCCACATGGTGCCGATCCAGTTGAAGATCTTCACGCCGGTCGGTACCGCGATCAGCATCGTCATCAGCGAGAAGAACGGCAACAGAACCATGCCCGTGACATACATGTGGTGCGCCCACACGGTCACCGACAGCGCCGCGATCGAGATCGTCGCATAGATGAGCGTCTTGTAACCGAAGATGGGTTTTCGGCTGAAGACCGGGAACACCTCGCTCACGATGCCGAAGAACGGCAACGCGATGATGTACACCTCGGGATGCCCGAAGAACCAGAACAGGTGCTGCCACAGAATCGCGCCGCCCGTGCTGGCATCGAAGATGTGCGCATCCAGAATGCGGTCGGCCGAGGCCCCGAAGATGGCCGCGGCCAGCACCGGGAACGCCATCAAGACCAGGATCGAGGTGACGAGCGCGTTCCAGGTGAAGATCGGCATGCGGAACATGGTCATGCCAGGGGCGCGCAGCGTGATGATCGTGGTGATGAAGTTGACACCGCCGAGGATCGTGCCGAAACCGGAGATGCCGAGACCGAGCATCCACATATTCCCGCCGAGACCTGGCGAGAACGTAGTCGACGCCAGGGGCTGGTAGGCGAACCAACCGAAGGACGCCGCGCCCTGCGGCGTGAGGAAGCCGGCCACCGCGATCAGCGAACCGAAGTTGAAGAGCCAGTACGCCAAGGCGTTCAGACGCGGGAACGCCACATCGGGCGCGCCGATCTGCAGAGGCATGATCACGTTCGTGAATCCGGCGAAGAGCGGTGTCGCGAACATGAGCAGCATGATCGTGCCGTGCATCGTGAAGAGCTGGTTGTACTGCTCACGGGTCTGCACCACCTCGAGGCCCGGCTCGAACAGCTGGGCGCGGATGATGAGGGCCATCACCCCGCCGATGCAGAAGTACACGAACGAGGTGATCAGGTACAGATACCCGATGGTCTTGTGGTCGGTGGACGTGATCCAGTTCACCAGGACGTTGCCCTTGCGGTGCACGTTCGTGGCACCGAGGATCTGGGCGGTCGCCGACGGCGTCGCCGCGGCGGGAGCCGGTGCTGTGGTCGTGCTCATTCTCCGGTCCCTTTCTCCGGGTTCTTGGGTGCGCTCGTACCAGGAAGGTTTCTATTGCGGTCGACGCCGGATCCCAACTGTCCGGTGTAGCCGCGATCCTTCAGATCCTGGATGTGCTGCTTGTACTCGTCTTCGGAGACGACCTTCACATTGAAGAGCATCGCCGAGTGATACTCGCCGCAGAGCTCCGCGCACTTGCCCGCGTAGGTCCCCTCGCGTGTCGGCTCGAGGTACATGTAATTCGTGTGTCCGGGGAAGACGTCCTTCTTGTAGAGGAAGGCCGGAACCCAGAACGAGTGGATGACGTCGCGCGAGTCGAGCTTGATCGTCACCTTCTTGTCGACGGGCAGGTACAGCGTGGGAATCTGGCTCTCGACGACCGACCCGGACGGCGCCCCGGACTTGTCGTCGGGCTGCGCCTGGATGCCTGGGTCGTAGACACCGTCGCTGAGGTAGTTGAAGTCCCAGGACCACTGCTTGCCGTAGACCTGCACGGTCAGGTCCGGGTGCGCATACGGCTTCTCGATCGCATCCTGATCACGAGTCGTGAAGGCGAAGAAGCCGATGATCAGCACGAACGGCACGATCGTGTAGAAGATCTCGATCGGCATGTTGTACCGCAGCTGTGCCGGGATGCCCGTCTGCCCCTTGCGGCGGCGGTAGACGATGACGCACCAGATGATCAGGCCCCACACCACGAGCCCGACGAGGAGAAGAACGATCCACGAGGTCACCCACAGGCCGGAGACCCGTTCGGTGTGGTTCGTGACCGGTGTCTTGCCGTCGAATCCCGGTAGGAATCCGTTCAACTGGGACTGCGTGCAACCGGCCAATACCAGCGCAACCATTGCTGCGATCGGAACTGCAGCCCATCGGAAACGGCGATTGTGACGCACCGGTGACCTTTCGATGATTCGTGGGCGCAGCGGCGTCCGCCCCTGCGATGACCAGTCCTAGCCTACTGCCATCAAACGGTGCTTCGTATGCCGCACGCGCCCCCGCGACGCCCGAAACCAGCCTTCGGAAATGCGAAAAGGACCGGCTGATCGGCCGGTCCTTCTCATTCCCAGATGAGGGGAAGAGTCAGTGGAAGCTGTCGCCGCAGGCGCAGCTTCCCGTCGCATTCGGGTTGTCGATCGTGAAGCCCTGCTTCTGGATCGTGTCTTCGAAATCGATCGTCGCGCCGTCGAGGTACGGGGCGCTCATCTTGTCGACGATGACCTCGACGCCGTCGAAATCGACCGTGGCATCGCCGTCCATATACCGCTCGTCGAAGTAGAGCTGATAGATCAGACCGGAGCATCCGCCGGGCTGCACCGCGAGGCGCAGGCGGAGGTCATCACGGCCCTCCTGTTCGAGCAGGCTGCGCACCTTGTCGGCGGCGGCATCCGTCAGGAGCACACCGTGTGCCTTCGGCTCGGCCAGCGTGCCGGCGCCGGTGAGAATCGTGTCGCTCATCGAGTGCCTCATTCCTTGTCAAGTCGTACGTTGCACCAGTGTAGGTCAGGCGCCCTGGAGATGAGTGAGGGCCGTCAGGATGCCCGCGCATTCAGTCTGGCGAGCAGCAGAGCCTCGGTGAGGATGGCCCGCCGGAAGACGCCGAGATGCAGCGATTCGTTGGGGCTGTGCGCCCTGGTGTCCGGGTCTTCCACTCCCGTCACGAGAATCTGCGCCTCCGGGAACTCCCGAACGAGGTCGGCTATGAAGGGGATGCTGCCGCCGATACCGGCTTCCACTGGTTCGGCGCCCCACGCATCCCTCATGGCCGCTTTCGCCTCCACGGCCGCCCAGCCGCTCGTATCGACGAGGAACGGGTCGCCGAGGTCGACGTCGTCGATCTGCAGGTGCGCTCCGAACGGAACGTGCGCGCGCAGGTGCCCTTCGAGCGCTGCGTACGCATCGGCCGCCCGCTGGCCAGGCGCGACGCGAGCGCTGATGCGCACCGCTGCGGACGGTAGGAGTGTGTTGGATGCATTCGCAACGCTGGGCGCATCGATGCCGGTCACTGTGATGGTGGGCTGGTTCCAGAGCCTGGAGAGCACGGGACCCCTACCGACCAGCGAGACGCCGTCGAGCACGGCAGCGTCGCGGCGCAGGTCGCCTTCCGAGGACTCGGGAACCTGTGCCTCGTGGCTCGTCATGCCCTCGACCGCCACGGCTCCCGATTCGTCGTGCAGCGACGCGAGCAGTCTCACGAGCGGCATCATGGCGTCGGGAACCCCGCCTCCGTACATGCCGGAGTGCGAAGCGTGCTCCAAGGTCGAGACCGTGAGCCGGAAGGTGACGTTGCCTCTGAGACCCACCGTGAGCGAAGGAACGTCGATGCTCCAGTTGTCGGAGTCCGCCACCACGATCGCGTCGGCCGCCAGGGCATCCCTGTGCTCGGCGAGAAAGTTCGCGAACGAACGCGACCCGTACTCCTCCTCACCCTCGATGAAGACGGCGATGCCGAGGTCGAAGTCTTGTCCGAGCAGTTCCGTGACGGCGCGAATGGCCGCCACGTGCGTCATGACGCCCGCCTTGTCGTCCGCTGCACCCCTTGCGTAGAGGCGATCCCCTCGCACGACCGGCTCGAACGGCGAGGACTGCCAATCCTCGTCTTTGCCAGGCGGTTGCACGTCGTGGTGTGCGTAGAGCAGCACGGTCGGCGCTCCCCCGCGAGCCGACCGCCTTGCTATCACGGCGGGCTGGCCCTGCTCCCCGCTTTCGCCGATCGCGGCGCGTGCCACCTCGACCGTTTCGAAGACGCCGAGTCCCCGCAGCAGACCGGCGACCGCCTCCGCGCTCCGCTGGACGTTCGCGGGCTCGAAAGCCGACCACGAGACCGAAGGGATGCGCACGAGCTCGGTCAGTTCGGCTACCGCTTGCGGCACACCCGCCTGAACGGTGTCGCGTAGTGCGGTTGTCAGGTCATCGCGTGGCTGATCGGCGTCGCTCATGCGGGTAATCTTAACGGGACCGAGATCGAGGACTTTCCGTGGCCAGACGAGCAGAACCCACCGCGCAGCCGGCTCCCGAAGAGGAGGCGCACCAGAGCGGCAAGGGGCGAGCTACTCCTAGTCGTGCAGAGCGCGAGGCAGCGCGCAAGCGTCCGCTCGTGCCCGCGGACCGCAAGGCGGCGGCACGCGAGGCACGGCAGAAGAACGCCGAGGCCAGGGAGCGTGCAAGGCTCGGAATGGCGGCTGGCGACGAACGCTATCTGACGCAGCGTGACCGCGGTCCGCAGCGCAGGTTCGTGCGCGACTACGTGGATGCCAGGTACACCATCGCCGAGTTCTTGATGCCGGTCATGCTCGTGATCATCGTCTTCACGTTCGTGCCGGTGCCTGCGCTGCAGTACTACGGCATCATCGTTCTCTGGGCCTTCTTCGCGCTCGCCATCGTCGACTCGGCGATCATGGTGTTCAGCATGAAGCGCCGGTTGCGCACCAAGTTCGACACTCTGGAGCGCGGTCTGACCTGGTATGCCGTCATGCGTGCGTTGCAGTTCCGTATGATCCGGGTTCCCAAGCCGCAGACCAGACGCGGCCAGTACCCCGCCTAGCAGCGCCGCAATGACGATCACCGCTGCCGCGGACGGCTCGGCCCTCGGCAACCCAGGACCTGCCGGCTGGGCCTGGTACGTCGACGACGATACGTGGGCTGCCGGCGGCTGGCCGCACGGCACCAACAACCAGGGCGAGCTCATGGCCGTCATCGACCTGCTCGAGTCCACGGCAGGCGAACCGGACGACCTTCGCATCCTGTGCGATAGCCAGTACGTCATCAACGCGGTAACGAAGTGGATGCCTGGCTGGAAGCGCAAAGGCTGGCGCAAGGCCGACGGTGCGCCTGTTCAGAACCAGGATCTGCTCAAGCGGCTCGACGCGGCTCTGAGCGGGCGCAGCTACGCGTTCGAGTGGGTGCGCGGACACAACGGCCACGCGCTGAACGAGGCAGCGGACGCGCGGGCGCGGGCCGTGGCGACCGCGTTTCAGAACGGCTCACGCGTCGACAGCGGACCGGGCTGGCGGAGTGCCGGAACGGAGCGCGACACGGCTGCCCAGGCATCCGCTTCGCCTGCGACGCAGACAGCGGAGGCGGGACGAGCAAGCGGACTGGAGGCCCGGACGGCGGAGCCTGCTGCGCCGGCGCCGCAACTCTCCCTCTTCGACGATCTCGCCGCCGAGGAGCCGGACGAAGAGGTCGTGCTGCGCCAGGAAAGGTCGCTGCTCACGCCGCGCGTGCGTGGCGACGTCGCGGCTCTCGGCGCTCTGCTGCACCCGGAATTCCTCGAGATCGGCCGCTCAGGTCGGGCGTGGAGCCGAGACGACGTGGCCCTCTCCCCCACGGTCGACGGCGGCATCTTCGATGAGGTGATCACGCTCGACAGGCTCGCTGCCGACAGCATCCTGCTGGTGTTCCGCACCAGGGACGAGCGCGGTGCGACTCTGCGCAGCTCGCTGTGGGTGCGCGACGGCGGTCGGTGGCGGCTTAGATTCCACCAGGGAACGCCGGCGGACTGAGCGGGAGCCCGGCCGCGTCAGCCGCGGCCGCCTTCGGTGCTTGGCACAGGCATCCGGTCGAGGCCGCGATTGATCGACCTGGCCCAGAGCGGACCGCGGTAGATGAACTCGGAATAGCCCTGGACAAGGGTGGCCCCGGCGGCCAGACGCTCGGTCACGTCCTTGGCTGTCGCGACTCCACCCACCGAGATGATGCACAGCTCGTGCGGTACGTTCGCGCGCAGCAGTCGCAGTACCTCGAGCGAACGAGGCGCAAGCGGTGCGCCGGAGAGACCACCGGCTCCTGCCGCTTGCACGACCTCTGGCGGCGTACGCAGACCTTCCCGGGAGGTGGTCGTGTTGGTGGCGATGATCCCGTCCAGGCCGAGTTCCCCGACGAGTTCGGCAACGGCCAGCACATCGGCGTCGGCGAGGTCGGGGGCGATCTTGACGAGGAGCGGTGTTGCGCCGGCCTCCTCCTTGACGGCGCGCAACAGTGGCCGCAGCGAGTCAACCGCCTGCAGATCGCGAAGACCCGGGGTGTTCGGAGAGCTGACGTTGACGACGAGGTAGTCGGCGACCGCGGCAGCAGCGCGAGCCGACGTGCGGTAGTCGGCGATGGCATCCGCCACCTCGACGACACGGGACTTGCCGATGTTCACGCCCACCACGGGTCGCCGACGCGCCGAACGGATTTTGGCGACCCTCGTGGCTGCGGCTGCCGCTCCCTCGTTGTTGAAGCCCATGCGGTTGACGATCGCCCGGTCCGGGATGAGGCGGAACAGTCTCGGTCTCGGGTTTCCGGGCTGCGGGATGGCGGTCACGGTTCCCACCTCCACGTGTCCGAATCCGAGCGAACCGAGGCCGAGGATGGCCGTCGCGTTCTTGTCGAAACCGGCGGCGACTCCGAACGGAGTAGGGAACTCGAGACCGAGCGCCCGCACCGACCGGTTCGTCTTCGGGAGCGTGAATCTCGAAACGAGGCGACGCAGGCCGAGTGCCGAGATCATCCGTATCACGGCGAAGGCGAGATGGTGGGCGCGCTCAGGGTCCATGTGCCTGAAGACGAGCGAGAACAGGATGCGATACATGCCTGTGTCACCCTATCGGTCGCGAGGATGCCGGGCGGCGCGCACCGATGGTGCCGTCATTCGGCGGGTGCCGGGCGAGTGTGGTGCTCCTCGCGCAGCGCGCCGATCGCCGCATCGAAGTCGTCGAGTGAGTCGAACGCCTGATAGACGCTCGCGAACCGCAGGTACGCCACCTCGTCGAGTTCGCGCAGCGGAGGGAGCACGGCGAGCCCGATCTCATTCGCGTCGATCTGCGACACGCCAGTGGCCCGCACGGACTCCTCCACCTTCTGGGCGAGCAGCGCGAGGTCCGAGTCCGTCACCGGTCTTCCCTGGCAGGCCTTGCGGACGCCTGCCATGATCTTCTCCCGGCTGAACGGTTCGACGACGCCGCTTCGTTTGATCACGTTGAGGCTTGCGGTCTCGATCGTCGAGAACCGTCGCCCGCACTCCGGGCACTGCCGACGGCGTCGGATGGACAGTCCGTCGTCCGATGTGCGGGAATCGACGACGCGCGAGTCTGGATGGCGGCAGAACGGGCAGAACATGGTGGCTCCAGATTAGGTTGTCGGTGCCTCGCGGACGGCGTAGCGGGCGGCGACCGCCTCCCCGTGGGCCGGCAGTTGCTCGGCTCGAGACAGGGTCACGACCTGCTCGGCGACCGCGCTCAGTCCCTGTTCTCCGTACCTGATGATCTGCTGCGCCCTCAGGAACGTGTGTGCGCCGAGCCCCGACGAGTACCGCGCGGTGCCGGCTGTGGGCAGAACGTGGTTGGAGCCGGCGAGGTAGTCGCCGAGGCTCACGGGTGAGTACTGGCCGAGGAAAATGGCGCCGGCGTTCGTGAGCCGCGCGAGCATGGCACCCGGATCGGCGGTGTGCACCTCGAGATGCTCGGGCGCGTACGCGTCGCTGAAGCGCGCGGCGGTCTCCTGGTCGTCCACCAGGACGATCGCGGACTGCGGGCCGTTGAGCGCGGTGGCGGCTCTCGCGCCGTTCTGAGTCACTTCGACCAGCACCTCAAGCTCCCGTGCCACGTCGGCGGCAAGGTGCTTGGAGTCGGTGACGAGCAGTGCGGCCGCCGCTTCGTCGTGCTCCGCCTGGCTGAGCAGGTCGGATGCCACGAGCCGGGGGTCCGCGCCGGCGTCCGCGATGATCAGGATCTCCGTCGTCCCTGCTTCAGCGTCGATGCCGACGACACCGTGTACGAGGCGCTTGGCCGCGGCGACATAGATGTTGCCCGGCCCGGTGACGATGTCCACGGGAAGCAACGGGATGTCCCGTACTCCGTATGCCAGGGCACCGATAGCTCCGGCACCGCCCATGGCGTACACCTCGTCGACCCCGACGAGGCCGGCCGCTCCGAGGATGAGCGGGTGAACCGAGCCGCCGAAGTCTCGCTGGGCGGGGCTCGCCAGTGCGATCGAGCCCACCCCGGCCACCTGGGCGGGTACGGCGTTCATGATCACGCTGGAGGGATAGACGGCCTTACCGCCGGGCACATAAAGTCCGGCGCGTGCCACGGGCTCCCAGCGCTGCTCCACGATTGCGCCGTCGCCCAGCCTTGTGGATGCCGGTGCAGGCACTTGCGCGGAGCTCACCTCGCGCACGCGGTTGATCGCGAGCTCCAGTGCCGCGCGTACGTCGGCGGGAAGTGAGGCGATCGCCGCCGCGATGGCAGACTCCGGGACGCGCAACGATGCCGGACGCACGTGATCGAAGCGCTCCGCCTGGTCGAGCAAGGCTCGGGCGCCGCGCTCGCGAACATCCGAGATCAGCCCTGCGGCCGCGCCCGTCGCAACGCTCACGTCCACCTCGGCGCGCGGCATGACGCGACGCAGCTCGGCCGCGTCGAGCCGCTGTCGTCTCAGGTCCAGTATTCGCACCCGGCAAGCCTACTGACGATTGAGGGGAGAGCAGCCCGAGCTTGCTCGGGCTGCCGACCCGATTGAGTCAGTGAGCGAGCATCGCGATACTGACGATTGAGGGGAGAGCAGCCCGAGCTTGCTCGGGCTGCCGACCCGATTGAGTCAGTGAGCGAGCATCGCGATACTGACGATTGAGGGGAGAGCAGTCCGAGCTTGCTCGGCCTCGTCAGACGAGGCAGGCCGGCCCGAGCAGGCTCTTGAGCTCACCGTAGAGGTCGGCCGAGACGGAGACCCGGTACGGCAGCTCGAAAACCCTCGCCGTGCTTCCCTTCACCAGACGCAACCGCACTTCGCCATCCCCCGCATGCCTGATCAGCATGTCGCCAAGACTCTGAACCACGTCGGTGGTGGCGCGCTGGTCGGGCATCGTGATGACGAGGGGCCCGCTCGGTCCCGACACGGCTGAGCCGAAGTCTGGAGAGAAGAGGCTGTAGGCGTGCAGGTTCATGCCGTCGTCGCGCATGCTCACCCGTCCGCGCACCACGACGATGGAGTCCGGCGTGAGCGCCGGCCCGAACTCCTGATACGCCTTGCCCATGAACATCACGGTGATCTCGCCGCCGAAGTCCTCGACGGTGATCATGCCGTATTGGTTGCCGGACGCCTTCGCCACCCGGTGCTGCACGCTCGTCACGAGACCGGCGATCGTGACCGTGTCGCCGTCTTGAGTCGATTCGGAACCCGTGAGATCGGCGATGGACGTGCTCGCCTGCTTCGCCAGCTCCAGCTCAAGACCGGCGAGCGGGTGATCCGAGACGTAGAGACCGAGCATCTCGCGTTCGAATGCGAGCTTCTGTCTCTTGTCCCACTCCGGTTTGTCGGGCACGAGCGATACCGGACCGGTGTCTGGAGCATCGGCAAGCAGCGTGTCGAAGTCGAATCCCGCCTGACCCGTTGCCTCGACGCGTTTGTCGTTCACCACCGATTCCACGGCTGCCTCGTGCACCTCGAGCAGCGCCCTTCTGGAGTTTCCGAAGGAGTCGAATGCACCGGCCTTGATCAACGACTCGATGGTGCGTTTGTTCGCCACGTGCAGCGGAACCTTCTTGAGAAAGTCGTGGAACGAGTCGAAGCGTCCCTTCTGCTCACGTGCCTGGCGGATGCCGTCGACGACGTTCCCGCCGACGTTGCGCACCGCGCCCAGGCCGAATCGAACATCGTTTCCGACAGCCGCGAAGAACCCGATGGACTCGTTCACGTCGGGCGGCAGCACCTTGATGCCCATGCGCCGGCATTCATTGAGGTAGACGGCCATCTTGTCTTTGGAGTCACCGACGCTTGTCAGCAGCGCCGCCATGTACTCGGCCGGGAAATGCGCCTTCAGGTAAGCGGTCCAGTACGAGACGACGCCGTACGCGGCGGAGTGCGCCTTGTTGAACGCGTAGTCGGAGAACGGCAGCAGAATCGCCCACAGCATGTCGATCGCTTGCTGGGAGTAGCCGCGCTCGAGCATCCCGGCGACGAAGCCGGCCTGCTGCTTGTCGAGCTCCGACTTCTTCTTCTTGCCCATCGCGCGACGCAGGATGTCTGCCTGACCGAGCGTGAACCCCGCCACCTTCTGCGCGATGGCCATCACCTGCTCCTGATAGATGATCAGGCCGTAGGTGGTGTCGAGGATGTCTTTGAGCGGCTCCTCGAGCTCGGGGTGGATCGGCGTGATGGGCTGCAGCCCGTTCTTGCGCAACGCGTAGTTGATGTGCGAGTTGGCGCCCATCGGACCAGGCCGGTAGAGGGCGATGAGCGCCGAGATGTCCTCGAAGTTGTCGGGCCTCATCTGCCGGAGCAGCGAACGCATGGGGCCGCCGTCGAGCTGGAAGACGCCGAGTGTGTCTCCTCGGGAGAGCAGGTCGTACGCGGGACGATCGTCGAGCGGAAGACCTTCGAGATCGAGCTCGAAGCCCTGATTGGCCTTGATGTTGTCGAGCGCGTCGCTGATGATCGTCAGGTTGCGCAGCCCCAGGAAGTCCATCTTGATGAGGCCGAGCGACTCGGCTGCCGGATAGTCGAACTGGGTGACGATCTGGCCGTCCTGCTCCCGCTTCATGATCGGGAGGACGTCGATGATGGGGTCCGACGACATGATCACGCCCGCCGCGTGCACGCCCCACTGCCGCTTCAGACCCTCCAGCCCCAGCGCGGTGTCGAAGACGGTCTTCGCCTCGGGGTCGCTTTCGACCACGGCGCGCAGTTCGACGGCTTCCTTGTACCTCGGGCTGTCCCTGTCGAAGACCTGGTAGAGGGGGATGTCCTTCCCCATGACGGCCGGTGGCATCGCCTTCGTCAGCTTCTCGCCCATGGAGAACGGGAAGCCGAGCACACGGCCGGCATCCTTCAGCGCCTGCTTGGCCTTGATGGTGCCGTAGGTCACGATCTGCGAGACGCGTTCGGCCCCGTACTTCTCGGTGACGTACTTGACGGCCTCGAGCCGCCGGCGGTCGTCGAAGTCGACGTCGAAGTCGGGCATCGACACCCGGTCGGGGTTGAGGAAGCGCTCGAAGATCAGACCGTGCTCGAGCGGGTCGAGATCGGTGATGCGCATGGCATAGGCGGCCATCGATCCTGCGCCAGAGCCGCGGCCGGGACCGACACGGATTCCGTTGTTCTTCGACCAGTTGATGAAGTCCGCCACCACCAGGAAGTAGCCGGGGAACCCCATCTGCGTGATGATGCCGATCTCGTAGTCGGCCTGCGCCCGCGCCTTCTCAGGCACGCCATCCGGGTACCGGTGATGGAGGCCTCTGTTGACCTCCTTGATGAACCAGCTCTCCTCGCTCTCGCCCTCCGGCACGGGGAACTTGGGCATGTACTTGCCCGTGCTGAGCTCGAACTCGACGTTGCAGCGTTCCGCGATATCAAGAGTCGTGTCGCACGCCTCGGGGATCTCCCGGAAGAGGTCGCGCATCTGCTGAGGCGACTTGAGGTAATACTCGCCCTCCGGTTCCAACTGGAAGCGCTTCGGATCGCTCAGGGTCGAGCCGGACTGCACGCACAGCAGGGCTGCGTGAGCCTTGGCATCCTCGGCGTGCGTGTAGTGCAGGTCGTTCGTGGCCACGGTGCGCAGCCCGAGCTGCTTGGCGAGCCTGAGCAGGTCCTGGCGCACTCTCGACTCGAGACCGAGGCCGTGCTCCATCAGCTCGACGAAATAGTTGTCTTTGCCGAAGATGTCCCGGTATTCGGCCGCAGCCTTGACCGCCTCGTCGTACTGCCCCAGCCGCAGCCTGGTCTGCACCTCCCCGCTGGGACACCCAGTGGTGGCGATGATTCCCTTCGAGTACGTCTCGAGCAGCTCGCGGTCCATGCGCGGCTTGAAGTAGTACCCCTCGATCGACGCGTAGCTGGACATGCGGAACAGGTTGTGCATGCCCTCCGTCGTCTCGGCGAGCATCGTCATGTGCGTATACGCGCCGCTGCCCGACACGTCGTCCTCGCCGCCGTTTCCCCACCGCACACGGGTGCGATCGGTGCGGTGAGTGCCAGGCGTGATGTACGCCTCCGTGCCGATGATCGGCTTGATGCCCGCTGCCGTTGCCGCGCGCCAGAACTCGAACGCGGCGAACATGTTGCCGTGGTCGGTCACAGCTATCGCAGGCATTCCGTGCGACACCGCGGCATCCATCAGCGGCCCGATCTTCGCTGCCCCGTCAAGCATCGAGTACTCGCTGTGAACATGCAGGTGCACGAAGGAATCACTGGACACGCGTGGTCACCCTCCCGGCCGGTTGCGACATCACCAAGCCTAATTCGCCGTCGCGCAGAGCCTCGGCGCGTCGCGCCAGATGTCACGACGCTTCTGACGGCAGAAGGCCGTCGGGCTCGACCTCAGCCCTGCTCCAACACGTGGAGCGCTTCCTGCAGGTCTGCCGGGTATCCCGAGACGAACGTGACCCATTCCCCTGAGCTCGGATGGTCGAACGCCAGTTGCCGAGCGTGCAGCCACTGACGCGTCAGCCCGAGGCGCGTAGACAGGGTGGGGTCGGCGCCGTACATCGTGTCCCCGACGCACGGATGCCGTTGCGCGGCCATGTGCACCCGGATCTGGTGGGTGCGGCCCGTCTCCAGGTGGATCTCGAGAAGGCTGGCAGCGGGGAACGCCTCGAGCGTCTCGTAGTGGGTGACCGAGGGCTTGCCCGCGGCCGTCACGGCGAACTTCCAATCTGCGCGAGGGTGGCGGCCGATCGGCGCGTCGATGGTGCCCGCAAGGGGATCCGGATGGCCCTGCACTACCGCGTGGTAGATCTTTTCCACCGTTCGATCATGGAAGGCACGCTTGAGTGCCGTGTAAGCGGACTCGCTCTTGGCCACGACCATCAGACCGCTCGTGCCCGCATCGAGGCGGTGCACGATCCCCGCTCGTTCGGCCGCGCCAGATGTGGAGATGCGATAGCCGGCGCCGGCGAGAGCTCCGAGCACCGTGGGCCCCTCCCACCCGATGGACGGATGTGCCGCGACCCCTGCCGGCTTGTCGACCACCACAATGTCGTCGTCGTCATACACGATTCCGAGGCCTGGCACGGAAACCGGCACGACCTCTACCGTGGGCTTCGGCGTCCAGCTGATCTCGAGCCACGCGCCTGCTGTGAGTCGGTCCGACTTCTCGAGCACCCGACCGTCGAGGAGGACTCCGCCGGCCTCTGCCACGTCCGCGGCGAAGCTGCGCGAGAACCCGAGCAGTTTGGCCACCCCTGCGTCGACCCGCGTCCCCTCCAGCCCGTCTGGAACCGGGAGGCTTCGATACTCGCTCATCGGATACGCCCCTCAGCGCAAGCCGCCGACGTCAGAGGCTGCAGCGACCTGGGGCGGCCCGAGCAGTGCGCGACGGCGTGCTCTGTGGGCGAGCCGGGTGCCAGCGGCTCAGACATGTCCGGGAGCAGGATGTCCCGTCTCACCAGCGCGAACCGCTCGCGATTCCGCGCGCTCTCGACCGTCCGGTGCATCCCTGCGGCGTTCGTCGTCGCTCGATGAGGCATCCCCAGAGGCCTCATCGTCGCCGGGGCGCTCGTCGGCGGCGGGCGCCGTATCTGGGGCCGGCTCAGATGCATCCGCATCTACGGAAGCGGCATCCGCTCGGTTGCCGGCCCGTTTGCCGTCGAGCCCGATTCCCAGCACCGTGAGGACCAGGAAGAGGATCATCGCCCCCACGATCGCGGAGTCCGCCAGGTTGAAGATCGCGGGCAGCAGTGGAATGCGCAGGAAGTCGACGACCTCCCCCACTCCGAAGGACGGCGGCCGGAACAGACGGTCGCTGAGGTTGCCAAGCAGACCGCCGAGCACAAGCCCGAACACGATGGCCCACACGACCGACCGGATGCGCCTTGCGTACCAGATCACGAACACGAGCACGGCGATGCCCACGATGGAGAAGATCCACGTCGAGCCCGTGCCTATGGAGAACGCTGCACCCGGGTTGCGGTCGTACTCGAAGATCAGCAGATTCCCGACCACCTCGCGAGGGACACGATACGGGAGCGTCGTGACCACCCACCATTTGGCGAGCTGGTCGACGACGAGTACGAAGAGTGCGACCGCGACGAGTAGGACGATCGCGCGGACGCTGACCCCCCTAGGGTTCTCAGCCTCCAAAGCTCTGGAACGTCGGAGGGTTCTGACGATCGCCGTCGCCAGAGCTGACGGCGGCGAACTGGCCGGACGCTGCCGCGGCACCTGCCGGCTTGAAGCCGCCCGTACCCACTCCTGCGTTGTCGAGGTCGCGCAACTGGCCCTCGATGTAGCTCTTCAGCTTTGCGCGGTAGTCGCGCTCGAAGTTGCGGAGCTCCTCGATCTGGCGCTCGATCCCGGACCGCTCCGACTCGAGGGCTGTGATCTGCGCGCGCTGCTTGGCCTCGGCCTCCGCGACCACTCGTGCGGCGGTGGCGTGGCCCTCTGCGATCAACGCGTCGCGCTTCTCGACGCCCTCCCGCACGTGCTCCTCGTGCAGACGACGAGCGAGCTGGAGCAGGTTGTTCGTGCTCTCTGTCTCGTCGACGGTCGAAACAGGCTGAGGCGCGGCCTGAGCAACTGCGGGCGCGGGGATCGCCTGAGTCTGTTCGGACGAGCCGTTGCGCTGCAGCTCCGCAATGCGGGACTCGGAAGCCGCCAGACGCTGTTTCAGCTCGTCGTTCTCCTGGCCAAGGCGGCGGAGCTCGACCACGACCTCGTCGAGAAAGTCGTCGACCTCGTCCTGGTCGTAGCCCTCACGGAATTTGGTCGGTTGGAACCGCTTGTTGACGACATCTTCCGGAGTTAGCGCCATGGCCTACCACCCTTAGAGCTTGATTTCGAACAGTGGATAACGTTCAGCTAACGCTAGCAAAGTCGGCTGGGACCCTGCCATCGTCGAGCCGCGTCGTGCGACATCAGACGAAGGACGACGCGACGTACATGCCGATGATGCACGCGAACATCGTCAACGTCCAACCGAAGTCGAGCGCGACAGGTCCCAACGACAGTGGCGGCAGGAGCCGCCTGAAGAATTTGATAGGGGGATCCGTGACCGCGAACGCCGCCTCGGCGAGCACGAGTCCGACCCCCCGAGGCCGCCAGCTTCTCGCGAATGTGCGCACGAGGTCGAGTACGAATCGCACCCAGAGCACCACGAAGAACAGCAGGAACACGTAGTACGCGACGGTCGCGATGATCGAGACGGCGAGGGGCACAGATCAAGTATGCGTGACGTCAGCTGTGCCTTAGCGCCAGGCGTCAGGCGCCGGCGAAGAACGACGCCTCAGCGTCGCTGCCGACGCTCGCCGTCGGCCCAGACACCATGACGTGCTCGGGCGAGAGCAGGAAGACCTTGCTCGTCACCTTCTCGATCTTTCCGCGAAGGCCCTGAGTGAGACCGCTGGAGAAGTCGATCATGCGCTGGGCTTCGGATTCGCTCATCTGGGACAGGTTCAGGATGACCGGGATGCCGTCGCGGAAGGACTCCGCGATCATCTTCGCGTCACTGTACTGCCTGGGATGAACTGTCAGGATCTCATTCACTTCTTGCACCGTCACATTCCTGGCCGGGGTCGGCTTGCGCAGTGGCGTGACTGGCGCCTTGGCCGGTGCAGCATGCTGGACCGGCGCGACAGGTGCCGGATGCGCAGGGGCGACCGGTTCTTCTTCGTACTCGAGCTCGTCTTCCACGAGGCCGAGGTAGGCCATCGTCTTCTTGAGCGGGTTAGCCATTGGGTCCTCCGTGTGCTGCTTGAGGTCTTGCGGTCTGGCCGGTCGCCGGCGCATTCCAAAGCCAGGCTAAGCACGCTCGGGCCGCTTTCCCGTTATTGCCGTGCCGATGCGAAGGTGTGTCGCCCCTTCTGCGATCGCTTCGACATAATCGCCGGACATTCCGGCCGAGATCGCGCGCGCATCCGGCGCCACCGAACGCAGCAGATCGGATGCCTCGCGCACCCGGGCGAACGCACGTCGCGGCTCCTCCCCCAGCGGCGCGACGGCCATGACGCCGCGTAGCCGCAGGCGAGGCTCTGCCAGCACGCGCTCAGCGAGGGCGAGCATCCCGTCGGGCGCGACGCCGCCCCTGCCCGGCTCGTCACTCAGGGCAAGCTGGATGAAGCAGTCCAGCACGCCGTCCCCTCGAACCTCGTCGGAGCCGTCCTCCACCGCACTCAGGGCCTCGACCGCCGCGGGACGGTCGACGGAGTGCACCGAGCTTGCGAAGCTGCGCACGAGCTTCGCCTTGTTTCTCTGCAACTGGCCGATGAAGTGCCAGCGCAGCACATCTTGCGGTCCGCTCGCGCCGGCCAATTCGGATGCCTTCATCGCCGCCTCCTGCGCCCGGTTCTCACCCACATCGCGCACACCCAACTCCACGAGTTCCCGCACGAGCGATGCCGGCTGGAACTTGGTCACCACGATGGTCGTGATCTCCGCAGGATCCCTGCCCGCCGCGCGCGCGGCATCCGACACGTTCTGCTGCACGTGCGCCAGCCGCTGGGCGAGGGGCAGGCCGACGCCGTCGATCCCGTCTGTCACTTCAGGAAGTCGGGCACATCCAGCACATCGTCGTCATCGAATGCCGGATCGTTCACCGCGGCCTCGACGAGCTTGGAGTCGGCATCCGACCAGGTGCCCTGAGTGGGGATGTCTTCCTCCTCCAGCGCCTGCGTGTCCGTGAGCTCGCCGCCCGTGGCCGAGGTCGACGACACGAACGTGGCACGGCGCACGTCGGCCTTCTGCGCCTGGGGCTCGCCGCCATCGAATCCCGCAGCGATGACCGTGACGCGCACCTCGTCGCCGAGGGTGTCGTCGATGACCGCACCGAAGATGATGTTCGCCTCCGGGTGCACGGCCTCCTGCACGAGGCGAGCCGCGTCGTTGATCTCGAAGATTCCGAGGTTCGAACCGCCCTGAATGGACAGCAGCACGCCTCGCGCGCCCTCGATGCTCGCCTCGAGCAACGGTGACGCGACGGCGAGCTCGGCCGCCTTGATGGCTCTGTCGGCGCCCCGGGACGAGCCGATGCCCATGAGGGCGGACCCGGCCCCGTGCATGACCGACTTGACGTCGGCGAAGTCGAGGTTGATGAGACCGGGGGTCGTGATGAGGTCGGTGATGCCCTGAACACCGGCGAGAAGCACCTGGTCGGCGGTTGCGAAGGCCTCGAGCATGCTGATGCCGCGGTCGCTGATCTCCAGCAGCCGGTCGTTGGGCACCACGATGAGGGTGTCGACCTCTTCTTTCAGGCGCGCGACGCCAGACTCCGCCTGATCGGCCCTGCGCTTGCCCTCGAAGCCGAACGGCTTGGTCACCACACCGATGGTGAGTGCTCCGATCGACTTGGCGATCCTTGCCACGACGGGTGCACCGCCGGTGCCCGTGCCGCCGCCTTCACCCGCGGTGACGAAGACCATGTCGGCGCCGGTGAGGGCCTCTTCGATCTCCTCGGCGTGGTCTTCGGCCGCTCTCCTGCCGACCTCGGGGTCTGCGCCGGCCCCGAGCCCACGAGTGATCTCGCGACCCACGTCGAGCTTCACGTCAGCGTCGCTCATGAGCAGCGCCTGCGCGTCGGTATTGATGGCGATGAACTCGACGCCACGCAGGCCGAGCTCGATCATGCGGTTCACGGCGTTGACGCCGCCACCGCCGATGCCGACGACCTTGATCACGGCGAGGTAGTTCTGGTTTGCGCTCACGATGGCCCTCCGCTGGCAACCTTCAACTTCAAGTCGAGGCTTAAAGTTATGCTCGGTATGCATTTACTAGGCCTGACGCTAAGCGGCGCAGGCTCCCCTGGGCTGCAGATCCTCCGCGTGTCGCCGACGCCGGGCACCGATGTCGATGCCGGGAGCCCGGACGGCGGCTCGATCGCGGGCGATCAGCGCGTGACGGGGCTCTCGGGAGCCGACACGTCGTACACGGATGCCCCTGGCGCGGCTTTGATGAGCGCGCTCAGCACTGAGGCCTTCTGCCCTGCCTCGTCCGGGCCGCCCCAGACCACGGTGACGCCAGAGGTGAGCTTCAGGGTCACGTCTTGTGCGCCCGTCGCGCTCGCACTGTCGACCTGGCTGAGCATGCCGGTGGGGAGTGCGGCGAGCACGTCGGCGGCAGCGCGGAATTCGTCGTGCTTGGACGTCTCGGATGCGTCGTCCGGTATTGCGATGACGGGGTACCCGCCCGGCCGTTCCGCCGTCGTCTGCATCACAACCCCGGCCTGGTCGACGAGCTGGAATCCGGAAGGCACCTTGAGGAGCGCGATCGGCACGCGCTCGACGATGCGCACGACCAAGGTGCCCGGCGGATCCGCCTCTGTGCTGTAGCTGCGTATGAGCGGGAACCCTTCGAGCTCCTTGCGCACCTTCGAGTAGTCGATGAGCGGAAGGGGCGTGCCGAGCTGAGGGCTCAGCGCGCGTCGCACCGCAGCAGCGTCGATGCGCTGCGCACCGACCACCTGTACCGAGCGGAGCGCCATGGCGGGTGAGAGCGACACGAGCACGGCTGCCAGCAGTACGAGCACGAGCGACCCGACTCCGATCAGCCAGGCCAGCCTGCGGCGCCTGGTCGCCCTCGTGAACCGCTTGATCTCGGCTCGTTCGTATCTGCGTCGCCTCCGCGCGGCAGCTCGCACACTCGGGGAATCGCTGTCGCCCACGAGCGACCGCACTGGTGGCGAACCAAGAGACGAGGCAGCGGGCGGATCCTTCGCTTCCGTGCGGCCGGACCGCGTGGGCGCCAGCGGGACGATAGCGATCGGCGCGGTGTCGGCATCCGGCTCCAGGGTCGCGACTGCAGGGTCCGATCGGCTCGGGCCATCCACCGACGACCCGCCGGACCGGCGGGGCGCACGAGAAGGCGAGGAGACGGCATCCGGCGCCGCCGTGCTCGACTGCTCCTCGGCGGCGCGCTTCTGGCGTTCGTCGCCTCGCGCTCGTGGGACGCGAGGCGTGACGCGCGCGCTCGCGTTCTCGAATCCTTGAGGACGCTTCACGCGTCAGCCGTTCGACCGTCGCAGGGATTCGAGCAGCTGCGGCACGATCAGATTCACGTTCCCGCACCCGAGCGTGATGACGAAGTCGCCTTCACGTGCGAAATCCGCCGTGAAATCCGCTGCTCGCTGCCAGTCCGGGATGTACTCCACCTTCGTCGGGTCATGGAACCGTTCCGAGACGAGTTCCCCCGTCACGCCGGGTACCGGGTCCTCGCGAGCTCCGAACACGTCGAGTACGACCGTCTCGTCTGCGTACTGCTCGAGGGTCTCGGCGAACTCTCCGGCCAGCCGCTGCGTGCGGCTGTACGTGTGTGGCTGATGCACCGCGATGAGCCGCCCGTCGCCGACGACGGTGCGAGCCGCTTCCAGCACCGCACGCACCTCCGTGGGGTGGTGCGCGTAGTCGTCGTACACGCTCACGCCCCCGATGGTTCCGTGCAGCTCGAACCGCCGGTGCGTGCCGCCGTAGGACTGGAGCGCAGAGATCGCGGCCTCCGGAGCCACGCCGAGGTGGGTCAGCACGGCGAAAGCCCCTGCAGCGTTGTGCGCGTGATGCCTGCCCGGTACTCGAAGCCGGCCCCGGTAGTCGTGTCCGTTCCAACTGAGTGTGAACGACACGGGGCCATCGGTCGTTACCTCGCTCACGCGCACGTCAGCCCCCTCCGACTCGCCGAACGTGACGACCCGCTGGTTCGATATGCGTGGGGTGACTTCGCCCGCTCCCTCATCATCGGCCGAGATGACGACGAGCTCGCGAGCACGATCCGCGAAGGTCACGAAGGCGTCTTCTACCGCTTCGTACGAGCCGTAGTGGTCGAGGTGGTCGTCGTCGATGTTGAGGATGAGGGCGATGGCCGTGTCGTAGAGGAGGAACGAACCGTCGGACTCGTCGGCCTCGATGACGAACAGCCCCGAGTCGCCATGCCTCGCGTTGGTCTCCAGCCCCTCGATGACGGCTCCGTTCACGAAGCTGGGGTCGGCGCGGAGCTCGACGAGAGCCGTCGCGATCATGCCGGTCGTGCCCGACTTGCCGTGCGCGCCCGCGACGGCGACGAGCCTGCTCTCCCGGGTGAGCCAGGCGAGCGCCTGGGACCGGTGCAGCACGGGAATGCCGTGCTCGAGGGCATACAGGTACTCGGGATTGTCTTGCCACAGCGCGCCCGTCACGACGAGGGTGTCGGCGTCGCCCACGTTCGCTGCGTCGTGCCCGATCCGGATGCCTGCGCCGAGCTCCTGCAGAGCGCGCGTGTAGTCGCTCTCGACTCGGTCGGACCCCGTAACGGGGATGCCCGCCTTGAGGAAGAGGCGGGCTATGCCGCTCATGCCCGAACCGCCGATTCCGACGAAGTGGACCCGCCTGATCGTGTCAGGAAGCCTCAGGTTCACATCGGGCTTGATCACTGTGCTTCGGGTGTCCTGTCTGTCATGCCGCGGAATCGTCTCCACGTTCGGCGTCTACTGCGAGCTGCTTTTCCAGTATGCCGTCAGCGGCCTGATGGACGGCCGCGACCCGCTCTGGGCAGAGTCGCCTGCGCCTCGCGGATGAGGGCGACCATGCGCTCCGCGCCGTCGCGGACCCCCACCTTCGCTGCTGCCGCCGACATGGCACTGAGCCGTTCGCGATCCTGCAGCAACGGCACAACGGATGCCTGCACCCACTCGGGCGTGAACGCCGCATCTGCGACGAGAACCGCGCCTCCCGCCTCCACGACGCCCGCTGCATTGAATCGCTGTTCTCCGTTGCCTACCGGGTATGGCACGTAGACGGCGGGGATGCCGAGGGCTGAGAGTTCGCTGACGGTGGCCGCGCCGGCGCGGGAGATCGCCACATCCGCGACCGCCAGGGCGAGGTCCATGCGGTCGCAGTAGTCGATGAGGTGATATCCGGACACGCCCGGGTCTTGGAACTCCGCAGCGCCTCCTTGGATGTGCAGCACCTGGTATCCGGCGCCCGTCAAGGCGGAGGCGGAGGCGATGGCGCTGGCATTCACGCTTCTGGCCCCGAGGGAACCGCCCGTGACGAGAACCGTCGGGCGATCCCCGAGACCGAAGTACTCGATGGCCGTCGGGCGTGCCTCTGCTCGGTCGAGCACCTCGATCTCGTGCCTCAGCGGCATTCCGACGAACCGAGCGTGTGCGATCGGCGTGTTCTGGAACGCAACCCCCACCTGAGGCGTATATCTGGCGCCGAGGCGGTTCGCCAGCCCAGGCTTCGCGTTGGCCTCGTGCAACGCGAGAGGAACGCCTTGCAGGTGGGCCGCCCGGTACGCGGGAGCCGCCGCGTACCCCCCGAAGCCAGCGACCACATCCACTTCGCGCTCTCGGATGAGGGCACGCACCAGCGCGACGCTCGCGCGGAACCTGCCGGGAAAACGCAGCGCCGCGGCATCCGGTCGGCGCGGGAACGGCAGTTTTGGGATGGTTGCGAGCTCGTAGCCGCGCGCGGGCACCAGACGCGACTCGAGGCCCTCCGCCGTGCCCAGAACGATGATCTCGGCATCCGGCTCTGAGCCCCGAAGGGCGTCAGAGACGGCGAGCAGCGGGTTGACGTGGCCGGCGGTGCCCCCGCCGGCCATTAGGTAGGTGGTCACCGCCCCAGTCTCCCGAACGGCGACGCGACGAGCGAGTTCGAAGGCGTGCGAGTGAACGAGAGCACGACCCCGATGGCGAACAGAGAACTGATCAGGGCTGTGCCTCCCGCCGATATGAGCGGCAGCGGCACGCCAAGCACCGGCAGCAGGCCGAGCACGACGCCGATGTTGACGAGGCCCTGTCCGACGAGCCAGAACATCACGGATCCTGTGACGACGCGCGCGAACGGATCGGTCGTCGCGCTCATGATGCGCACGAAGCAGATGGCCAGGAGCACGAACAGCAGGAGCACGACGATAGCGCCGAGGAGTCCCAGCTCCTCGCCGATGATCGAGAAGATGAAGTCGGTGCTCGCAGCGGGAAGCCAGTTCCACTTCGACTCCGAGTTGCCGAGCCCCACCCCGAAGAAGCCGCCGTGCGCGAGCGCGAAGTTGCTCTGCTCGATCTGCCAGCCCGTGCTCATCGGATCGGTGGTAGACGGGTGCAGGAAGCCGAGGATGCGCTCGAGACGGTTGGCGCGGGTGACCGCGAACAGCAGGGCGGCGCCGACCGCGATCACGCCCGTGACGATCAGCTGTCGCAGGGGGATGCCGGCGAAGAAGAGTGCGCCGAGCACGATGGCGACCATGATCGAGGTCGTGCCCAGGTCGCCGCCGGCCAGAACCAGCCCGATGGCAATGGCCATCACGAGCACGACGGGCAGAAGCCCGTACTTCCATTGGGCGAGACGGTCCTGCTTGCGCGCGATGAACATCCCCATCCACAGGATCATCGCGATCTTGATCGCCTCGGAAGGCTGGAAGACGACGGGGCCCACCTTGAGCCAGTTCTGGTTGTAGCCGGTGCCGTTGTCCGAACCGAGCGGGGTCGCCACCACGAGGAGCTGAAGTGCTGCAGCAACCATCAGGGCGGGCCAGGCGATGCGCTTCCAGAACGATGACGGGATGCGCGAGGCCAGCAACATGATCGGAACGCCGATCAAGGCGTAGAGCCCCTGGTTGAGGAACCTGGCGAAGAAGCTGTCCCCGTTGGAATGCGAGTCGACCGCAGAGGAGGACAACACCATCACGAGGCCGAAGACAACCATGAAGAGAGTCACGCCCAGCAGCAGGAAGTAGTTTGCGGATTCCCCCGCGAAAACCCTTCCCATGGAGATGCGTGCGCTGAGAAGCGACCCTCTCGTCTCCTGGGCGGTCGGCGCGGCATCCTGAGCAGGCGGGAGACGTCTCGCGCCACGTGACGCGGCCTGCGTGGGAGCTGTCACCGGTTCCCCTGCCTTCCCTGCTGCGCTTGTCGGCGCGTGTCTTCCCGCGTCAGTGATCTCAGGAGGCGTCTGGCCCCTGGTCGTCGGCCAGCAGGTCGTGCACCGCCTTGGCGAACCGGTCGCCCCGATCCGCGAAGTCGGCGAACTGGTCCAGCGACGCCGCGGCCGGAGCGAGGAGGACGGTGTCGCCCTCCTTGGCCAGTCGCGCCGCAAACCGGACCGCTTGCGGCATCACGGTCTCAGTCTCGCCGGAGGCCACGGCCAGCACCCGAACCTGCGGCGCGTGTCGACGGAACGCCGCCAGAACGGGCTCCTGGTCGAGCCCGATGACCACGGCTCCGGAGAGCCGGTCGGCGTGCCTGCGCACAAGATCATCGATCGCGACACCCTTGAGATCTCCGCCCACGATCCAGACGACGTTCTCGAACGCGCGCAGCGAAGCATCGGCCGCGTGCGGATTCGTGGCCTTCGAGTCGTCGACCCAGAGCACGCCGTCGTGCGCGGCGACCGTCTCGATGCGATGCGGATCGAGACGGAAGGTTGCCAGGGCGTCGTGGATGACGCCGGCAGGCACCCCGTACGAACGCGAGAGCGCCGCCGCGGCGAGGATGTTCGCCACCACATGCGGTGCCGCCAGTCCGGCCGCACGCAGCTCGTCGATCGTGGTGAGCTCCAGGGCCGTGGTCGCGCGGTCCTCGAGGAACGCCCTGTCGCACAGGATGCCGTCGACGATGCCGAATTCGCTCGGCCCGGGGGAATCGAGTCCGAACCCCACGGCACGTGCACCCTCAACGACCTCGGCCTCCTCCACCATGCGAAGGGTTGCCAGATCGGCCTTGTTGTAGACGCATGCGATCTTCGTGTTCTCGTACACCTTGGCCTTGGCTGCCCCGTACGCCTGCATCGACCCGTGGAAGTCCAGGTGGTCCTCTGCGAGGTTCAGGCACGCGCTGGAGAACGGGAAGACCTCCCCACCCGCGTTGCGGTTCAGCCAGTGCAGCTGATAGCTGGACAGCTCGACGACGAGCACGTCGAACCCCTCCGGGTCGCGAACGGCGTCGAGCACGGGGATGCCGATGTTGCCGCAGGGCGCAGCGCGCACGCCCGAGGCGACCAGGAACGTGGCGGTCAGCTCGACGGTTGTGGTCTTGCCGTTCGTGCCGGTGATGCAGATCCACTCCGCCGCAGGCTCGATCTTGTCGCGCACTCGCCACGCGAGCTCGACATCGCTCCACACGGCAACGCCCGCCTGCTCCGCCCATGCGAGAACAGGGTGATCCGGGTGGAACCTGCCGGATGAGACGACGACGACCTCTGGGGCGAACTCTGTGACGGCGCCAGGGACCACAGACAGATCGCCGACATGCAGGCGTGCGCCGATCACGTCGAGGAGCCGCGCGCGCTCCTCGTGGTAGGCATCCGCAACGACAAGCACGTCGGCACCGAGTTCGGTGAGCGTGTCGGCGCTGGAGAATGCGGCGACGCCGAGCCCGAGCACCACGACGCGCAGGCCATCCCACTCCGAGCGCCAGCTGGTCAGGCTTGCGAGCCGCCCCTGCAGCTCGGGTGTCGTCACGACGTCCTCGACAACCACTCGAGATAGAACGAGCCCACGCCCGCCGCGACGAGGAGGCCGGCGATGATCCAGAACCGCACCACCACGGTGACCTCCGCCCAGCCCTTGAGCTCGAAGTGATGGTGGATGGGACTCATGCGGAAGATGCGTTTGCCGTGCGTCAGCTTGAAGTAGGCCCGCTGCAGGATCACCGATCCCGTCTCGATGACGAACAGCCCGCCGATGAGCACGAGCAGCAGTTCGGTGTGGCTCAGGATCGCGAGCGCCGCGAGAGCTCCGCCGAGGCCAAGCGAACCGGTGTCGCCGAGGAAGATCTGGGCGGGCGACGTGTTCCACCACAGGAACCCGACGAGCGCTCCCACGATCGCCGCCGCCACGACGGCCAGGTCGAGCGGATCCCGCACCGTGTAGCACTTGAAGAGGTTGTCGGTGTCGATCGTCTCGCTGAAGCAGGACTGGTTGAACTGCCAGAAGCCGATGATGATGTACGACCCGATCGCCAGGATGGATGCCCCGGTGGCGAGGCCGTCGAGGCCGTCCGTCACGTTGACCCCGTTGGAGGCGGCCGTGGTGATGAGGTTGACCCAGATCAGGTAGAGCAGGATGCCGATGATCGGGATGCCTCCGACGACCATCAGGTCGAGCGGCAGGTCCCTGATGAAGGAGATCTCGGTCGAGGCGGGCGTCACGCCCTCGTTGCTCGGGAAGTTGATGGCAAGGATGCCGAACACTGTCGCGACGATGACCTGCCCTGCGACCTTCGACCATCCGCCCAGCCCGAGACTGCGTTGCTTGCGGGTCTTGAGGAAGTCGTCGATGAAGCCGACGACGCCGAGGCCGACCATCATGAGCAGAACGAGCAGGGGCGACATCGAAAGCCCGTCACCGCCGTTCAGCAGCACCGCCACGAAGTAGCCGACGAGCGTCGCGAGAATGATGACGATGCCGCCCATGGTCGCGGTTCCGCGCTTGGCGTGGTGCGACTGCGGACCGTCGTCTCGGATGAACTGTCCCCAGCCCAAGCGGCGGAACAGCCGGACGAAGACCGGTGTGAGGAACAGCGAGAAGGCGAGCGAGAGCGCCCCTGAGGTCAATAGAGCTCTCACGAGAACAACTCCCCCAGCCGATCGCCGAGGTGACGCAGGCCGGCTGCATTCGACGACTTCACCAGAACCGTGTCGCCCTCGCGCAGCATCGACTTCAGCAGTTCGAGGGCGTCGTCCTGTGTCTCGACGAAGACGGATTCCCCGTCCCAGGAACCCTCATTAATCGTGGAGATGTGCATGCGCCTGGCGCCGGCCCCGACCACGACGACCTGGTCCACGCCGAGGCGCACCGCGAGAAGCCCGACCCTGTCGTGCTCCTCCCCCGCCGACTCACCGAGTTCGGTCATCTCGCCGAGCACGGCAACCGCGCGGCCGCCTGGTTCGCGCAGCTGCACGAGCGTTTTGAGTGCCGCAGCCATGGAGTCGGGACTCGCGTTGTACGCATCGTTGATGACGGTGATGCCGCCCGCACCGCCCATGACCTCCATGCGCCACCGCTCGGCTCGCGTGACCGACTCGAGTCCGGCGACGATGTGGTCAATGCCGACGCCCAGCGCGTGCGCGGCAGATGCCGCGGCCAGAGCGTTCGCCACGTGATGCTCGCCGAGCACGCGGAACGTCACATCCGCGCTCGTGTCGTCTGGAAGCCGCAGTGTGAAGGTCGTGCCCGAGCGCGAGGAGCGCACCTCGGTCGCGCGTACGCGGTCTGGCGCCGCGTCTCCTTCGAGCCCGAACCACAGCACCTGCGCCCTGGTGACCTGGGCCATCGCTGCGACACGCGGGTCGTCGGCGTTGAGCACCGCCGTGTCGTCTGCCTCGAGGTCCGTCACCATCTCGGACTTCGCGCGCTGTGTGTGTTCGATCCCGCCGAACTCTCCAGCGTGCGCGAGGCCGACCTTCAGCACGACTCCGACGTCGGGCTTGGCCATGCGGATGAGGCGTGCGATGTCGCCCTCGCGGCTCGCGCCCATCTCGGCGACGAGGAACCTGGTGCTGTCGCCGACCTCGAGCATCGTGAGCGGCGCACCGACCTCGTTGTTGAATGATGCCCGTGGTGCGACCGTCTCGCCGACACGGCCGAGGATCGCAGCCAACAGGTTCTTTGTCGTCGTCTTGCCGTTCGATCCCGTGATCCCGACGATCCGGAGGATGCCCGCCTCGCGCACTCGGGCGATCACGGTGCGCGCGAGCGCTCCGAGCGCGTCGACGACGTCGGGCACGACAATCTGCGGTACTTCGAGTCCGAGTTCGTGGTCGACGACGACGAGTGCGGCCCCACGCTCGACCGCCTGAGGTGCGAAGAGGTGCCCGTCGGTGAACTCGCCCGGCTTGGCGAAGAAGACGCCGCCCGGCAGCACTTCCCGCGAGTCGGTGTACGACAGCCCATCGATCACCGACGACGCCGCGTCCGGGCCGGCGACGATGCGCCCGCCGACCGCCTCAGCGATCTCGCCTATCGTCATGGCGATCACGAAAGCCAGCCCGCCTCGCGAAGCGCAAGCTTCGCGTCTTCACGTGCCGAATAGGGCAAGTGCACTCCTGCGACCTCCTGATAGTCCTCGTGCCCAGGGCCCGCGTAGAAGACCACGTCGCCCTCGCCCGCGTGGGCAATGGCGGTGCGGATGGCGACCCGCTGGTCCGCGATCTCCTCCACGTGAGCGTCGGGAACGGCATCCAACGCCCCGGCGATCAACGCAGCACGGATGGCTGCGGGGTCTTCGAACCTTGGGTGGAAATCGGTGATGATGACCTCGTCTGCGCCGCGCGCGGCGATGGCGCCCATCTCGGCCCGTTTGGTGGCGTCGCGGTCTCCGTCGGCGCCGAACACCATGATGATGCGGCCGGGGGTGACGGCGCGAAGTGACGAAAGAATGCGCGCGAATGCGTCCGGGGTGTGCCCGTAGTCGACGAACACCACGGGTCCCGACTCACCCGAGACGCGCTCAGCACGGCCGGGAATGTAGGCGAGGATGCCGCCGTCGCGATCCAGCACCTGTCCGATCGCCTCGAGGTCGAACCCTGACTCCACGAGCATGACGATGGCGAGAGCGGCGTTGCCCGCCATGAACGAGCCGAGAACCGGGATGCTCGTGCTGAGCGCGCGCCCGTCCGGCCCGACGAGGGTGAACGCCGTGCGATCGATGGTCTGCTCGCCGAGCTCGACTCGCCAATCCGCCTCCACACCGGCAGCCGTGGCGAGCGTGGTGACCGGAATGCGCGACTCGTCGGCCGCCCTTCTGCCCCACTCCGAGTCGACCGTTACAACGCCCCGTCGCGCACGGTCGGGTGAGAAGAGCGCGAGCTTGGCGCTGTAGTACTCGTTCATCGACTCGTAGTCGTCGAGGTGGTCGTGGCTGAGGTTGGTGAATCCGGCAACGTCGAACACGATGCCGTCCACCCGGTGCCTGGTCAGCGCCTGTGCCGAGACCTCAACGGCCGCGCCGCGCACGCCGGCCTCCCGCATGCGTGCGAGCAGGGCGTGTAGCTCGCTTGCCTCTGGCGTCGTCAGCGAGCTGGTCACGGCGAGATCGCCTACGCGTCGCTCGGCCGTCGAGCTGAGGCCAGAACGCACGCCGATCTGCTCGAGCACCGCCGTGATGACGTAGACGACGCTCGTCTTGCCGTTCGTGCCCGTGACGGCGTAGAGCGTGGCGGGGTTCTCGTCTGTGCGATAGACCCAGGCAGCCACCTCTCCGAGCACGGCCCGCGGGTCGTCGGTGACGATCACGGGAACGCCAGCGGCCGATGCCAAGGGCGCACCGGCCTCGTCCGTGAGCACGGCCGTTGCGCCGGCTGCAGCAGCATCAGCGGCGAAGGATGCGCCGTGCGCCCGTTTTCCGGGAAGTCCGACATACAGATCGCCCGGCTCGACGGTGCCGGATGCGACCGTGACGCCACTCACCTCGACCGAGTCGACCCGTTCGAGTGCCTCGAACCCGAAATCGGCCACCAGTTGCGAGAGGGACCGGGAGACGGGGTGCTCGGGGCGCAGCATCGCAGTGCCCGTTCCGGTCACGTGGCTCACTTTCAATAGGTGTCTGGGTAGTTGGCCGGCGGAGCGGTCGACGGCTGAACCCGGAACGCCTTGAGCACCTGGCTCATCATCGTCTTGAACAGCGGTCCCGCCGCCAGGGACGATGTAATCGTAGTCGGGAAGCCGATGTTGACCGAAACGAGATACTGCGGATCGTCCACCGGGGCGACGCCCATCACCGACACGTAATAGCTCTTCATGTACCCGCCGTTTCCGTCCGGCTCCTGCGCCGTTCCGGTCTTGGCGGCCACGAGATAGCCGGGGATCTGGGTGTTCGGGAGGGTGGAGATGGGACCGCCCTTGAGCACGTTCTCGAGCATCCCGAGAATCTCCTGCGAGGTCTGGGTCGACACCACGCGAGTGCCCTTCTTGGAGGGGACGTCGGTCATGGTGCCGTCCGCCTGCTTGCAGCCGTCGACGATGGAAAGCGGCACTTTGACTCCGCCGTTCGCGATGGCCTGGTAGGCGCTGAGCATCTGCGCCTGAGTGATCGAGAGGCCCTGGCCGAATGTAGTGGCGTAGCGCGTCTGCTCGTCCCACTTGGACGGGTTGGTGAAGTCCCCAGACAGCTCCCCAGGGAAGTCGACCGCGGTCTTGCTGCCGATGCCGAACTTCTTCATGAAGTCGTAGCGTGCCTGATCATCCATGCTCGTGCCGAGCTCCGACATGCCGACGTTCGACGACTCGGTGAGCACCCCGGTGAGGGTGAGGTGCTGCACCGGGTGCGTCTCGTTGTCAGCCACGAACACACCCTTCTGCGGCGAAAGCGAGTCGGGCACGAGGAGTTGGCTCGTCGGGGATGCCTTGCCCGAGTCGATCAGGGCGGCCGCGGTGAGTGGTTTGAAGATCGACCCCGGCTCGTACTGGTCCTGGAACATCATGGCCTTCCAGTACTGGGTGGGCGTCGCGTCGAGGTTGTTGGGATCTGCCGACGGATATTGGGCGGCGACGCGGATCTTCCCGTCTTTCACGCTGACCACGCTCACCATGCCGAATTGGGCGCCGAGTTGCGGCACCACCTTGGCGAGCTCGTCTTGCGCGAACCACTGCAGGTCGGGATCGATGCTCGTGACGACCTCGCCGCCGTCCTTCGCAGGCTTCTGCACCTTGGTGCTGCCGGGAATGGTCACCCCGTCGGCACCGACCTGGTAGGTCTCCTCGCCGTTGTTTCCGGCTAGGCACTTGTTCTCGCCGGTCTCGAGACCGGCTTGCGCAACGCCGTCTCCGTTCAGGAAACCGAGGATGTTCCCCGCAACAGCGCCGTTCGGATACACGCGCACCTGATGACTCGTGGAATCGAGCCACGGAATCTGCAGCGCCTTCAGCTTCTGGTACGTGGCGACATCCACGCCCTGCACGATGGGCGCGTACATGGAGTCCTTGTTCTGCGCGAGTGCAGCTTGGATCGGCCCGGTGATGTCGGTGGGCTTCTGCCGCGTGATCTTCGCGATCTCGACGGCCGCTTGATCGAGGGACACCTTCTTCGACTTGCCGTCGATAGTGATGTTGCTCGGCTTCGTCGTGAACTTGGGAGTCGCGATGAAGTCATAACGCAGCACGGTGCGTGCCAGGACCGTGCCGTCGGCGGCGACGATCGATCCCCTCGTGCCCTCGATGGTGGAGACGTTTCCGCGACGCTCCGCGGCCTGGCGGTCGAGGGAGTCCGCTCGAACCACCTGCACATCGACGAGCCGCACGACGAAGACGATGACGATGGCCAAGACGGCCACGATGGCCACGGCGACCCGCCGACGATGGCTCTTCACGGTCGTCGTCATGAACTCCCTCTGGCTATGGCGGCCCGCCGCGTCGGGCGAGGCCGCCGACTTGGTTGATCGGTGCCGTCGTCAGTGTGTCGAAGGCGCCGGGAGGGCCCCTGTCCACGGTACGGGCCCCTGGCTCGCCTGCTGCTGATTCCCGTTCGGTGTGGTGGATCCAGCGCCAGAGGATGTCTGATCGCCCGTCGCCTGCGTCCCGTTCGAGCTCTTCGCCGCCGAGTTCGACGCCGACGACTTCGAACTCGACTTCGGGGCGGTGACGAGCGGGATGTCCTGGGTCAGGGCGTTCCCCACCAGCTGACCCGTGGAGCCGGCCGAAGCGGAGGACGGCGCGGGCGAGCCGATGACAGCGCCATCGGAGAGCCGCAGGTAAACGGGCGTCCCGTTGTTCACCATGCCGAGTGCCACAGCATTCGCCGCGAGGTACTGAGGCGACGAAAGCTTCTGCACCTTCTCGGATGCCTCTTGGTACGAACGCGACAACTGGGCCTTGTCCGCCTGCAGCGACTCGATGCGATACGCACCCTGCGAAACACCGATCGACAACAGCAACTGGGCGACGACGACGACCATGACCGTCAGCACGGCCACGGCCGCGTAGAACAGCTTGGGTCGTGCCCGCCGCTCTGCGCGAGGCAGTGCCTGAAGATGCGGCCCTGTGCGGCGCGCCGGTGCTCGCGTCGATGGGAGCGACGCCGTCGCTTGGCTCATGACTTCCCCCTGATACGTTCCGCCGCGCGGAGCCGAACGGGGATGGAACGCGGGTTGCGCGCCCTCTCCTCGTCGTCGGCCAGCTCGGCCCCCCTGGTCAGCAAGTTCAGTTCCGGCCGATGCTGCGGAAGCTCCACCGGTAGTCCGGCCGGAGCCGTCGACGTCGCCCTCGCCTGGAGAGCGCGTTTGACGATCCGGTCCTCCAGGGACTGGAACGACATGACGGCGATCCGACCGCCCACTCTGAGCACGTCGACCGCGCGCGGAATGGCCCGCTCGAGCACGTCGAGCTCGTGGTTCACCTCGATGCGCAGCGCCTGGAACACGCGTTTTGCCGGATGACCAGCCCGCTGCAGCGCCGCAGGTGTTGCAGCCTGGATGACCGAAACGAGTTGTGCCGACCGAGTGATCGGCGATTCAGCCCTAGCCCTCACGATCGCCCGGGCGTACCGGGCGGCCAGCTTCTCTTCCCCGTAGTCGAGGAAGATGCGCCGCAGGTCCGCCTCGTCGTATTCGCCGATCACCGTCCGGGCGGTCAGTTCGGACGTCGCATCCATGCGCATGTCCAGAGGCGCGTCCTTCGAGTACGAGAAGCCGCGCTCCACGCGGTCGAGCTGTAACGACGAGACTCCGAGGTCGAACAGCACGGCGTCGACGGTGGGATGACCGAGGGATGCGACGGCATCCGTGATCCCGTCGTACACGGTGTGCACCACGTTCAGCCGATCGGCGAATACAGACAACCGCTCCGACGCCAGCGCGATCGCTTCGGTGTCGCGGTCGAGGGCGATGACGGTGAGGTGCGGGAAGCGCTGCAGGAACGCCTCAGTGTGTCCGCCGAGGCCGAGAGTGGCATCCACGAGCACCGGGCTCTCGCCCTGGAGCGCAGGCGCCAGGAGTTCGATGCAGCGCTCGAGCATGACCGGTGTGTGGATGTCGCGAGGATCGATTGCGTCGGTCATGGCTCTCAAGGGGCCTTGCTCCTGACGCCGGATCCCCATCCACACGCCACCTGACACCGGGGAAGTGCATCAGGGTGCGTTGCTGTGGCTGGGAGTCCGGCGCCAGGCGCTAGAACAGCCCCGGGATCACCTCCTCGGCCGTCTCGGCGAACGAAGCCTCGTTCTCGGCAAGGTAGGCATCCCACGCAGATGAGTCCCAGATCTCCGCACGGTTACCCGCGCCGATGACCGTGAGGTCTCTTTGCAGGCCCGCGTACGACCGCAGAAGCGGTGGGACCGTGACGCGGTGCTGCTTGTCGGGGACCTCGTCGCTGGCTCCCGAAAGGAACACGCGCAGGTAGTCACGAGCCTGCTTGCTCGTGACCGGTGCCTGTCGGATCTTCTCGTTCAGCGACTCGAACTCACGACGCGAGAAGACGTAGACGCACCGTTCCTGCCCACGCGTCATCACGAGTCCTGACTCGAACTCGTCGCGGAACTTGGCGGGAAGAATGATGCGCCCTTTCTCATCGAGCTTGGGGGCGTAGGTGCCAAGAAACATCGGCCCCTCCCCCGTCGATCACGCCGCGAGCCTGCGACTCCTCCACTTTACTCCACAACCATCCACGAATCGCGGAAATGCGGCGGAATTCACAGAATAGGCCCTCCCCGTGCCGCGAGAACACGCGGAAATCCTCGGGTGGAGGGTGGTGGAGGACAACAACCTGGTTTCGGCCGCGAACGAGGCCGAAGGGAGGGCGGCCTGCACGGCACGCCGAAGTGGGCTGCGCTAGGCAGCGTTAAGCACGAATCGCGCGCCCTAGGGCGCGCGATGGTGGTTCAGGGCTAGAAGTGGCCCGGTGGTCGATGTCTCAGTGGTCACCCTCTTGGCGCTTGTCCCAGCGCTCGTTGAGCTTGTCCATGAAGCCAGGCTGTGTCGATTTGGCGGCAGTCGTCTCGGGGTGCTCCCCCGCGATGGTGGCGGCCCGCTTGGCTCGACTCGGGGTTATGGCGACGAGCACGCCCGCAAGCATGAGCGCGAAACCCAGGATGCCGACGACCACGACCTGAAGGAAAACCCCGGTCAGTAAGACGGCGACACCGACGACTGCCAGCAGGATGCCGAGCACCACTGCACGGTAGGTGGGGCGAACGCGCGCACCACCGACCTTCGCGACAAAGTCGGCATCATTCTGATAGAGACTGCGCTCCATCTCATCGAGGAGGCGCTGCTCGTGCTCCGAAAGCGGCATCCTTGTCCCCCTCAGGCTTCGAGAACGACCATATTGTGACTTCTGATTCTAGTCTTGCTGCCGCAGCTAGGCTAGGCGCGTGCCGGAAAGCAACGGATTGATCGACCTTGTAGACGACCGTATCGGACACTTTCTCGAAACGCGCGATTCCATTTTGTTGTCCATCGCCCCAGACGTGGGGCCGCTTGCCGCGTTCTCCCGGCAGTTTCTCAGTGGCGGCAAGAGATTCAGGGCTCTGTTCTGCTACTGGGGCTACCGGGCCGTCCACGATGCATTGCAAGGGCAGGAGCCCGGCCACCTCGACCCGGTCGTCGGCACGGCGGCAGCGCTCGAGCTGTTCCATGCCGCAGCGCTCGTGCACGACGACATCATCGACCGGTCCGATACCCGCCGCGGCGCCCCGTCCGCCCATCGGCGTTTCGCGGCTCTGCATGACGAGAACGGCTGGGAGGGATCGGCAGCGCAGTTCGGCGAGGGCGCGGCTGTGCTGCTCGGCGACCTCCTGCTCGGATTCAGCGACGACCTGCTGGGCGAAGCACTCGCGGACGGAGTGCCTGCGTACCGGGCACTCGGGGTGCGCCGCGAATTCGGGCGTATGAGGGCCGAGGTGATCGCCGGTCAGTACCTCGACATCCTGGAGGAGCGTTCATGGCGCTCCGAACGCGAAGAGGAGCTGCTGCCAAGAGCCGAACGGGTGATCGTCTACAAATCTGCGAAGTACAGCGTGCAGGCGCCTCTTGTCATCGGGGGCATTCTGGCCGGCGGTACTGCGGCTCAGCTCGAGGCGTTGCGTGATTTCGGCCTACCCCTCGGGATCGCGTTCCAGCTCCGCGACGACCTGCTCGGGGTGTTCGGCGATGCTGAGGTGACCGGCAAGCCGAGCGGCGACGACCTGAGAGAAGGCAAGCGCACGGTGCTCGTCGCTTTGACCAGGAGGGCCCTGCCACCGTCGGCGCGACGCGTGCTCGACGAGCTCCTCGGCGATCCCGGCCTCGGCGACGAGCAGATCAGGATGCTGCAGAACACGATCAACTCGTCAGGGGCGACGGCGGAGGTCGAGCAGATGATCCGGCTCAACGTCGAGCGTGCGGCGCGCGCCCTTGATGACGCACCCCTCGGGGATGCCGCTGCCGAGCAGCTGCGCGAACTCACGAGATCGGTCAGCGAACGCGTCGCCTGACGGGCTGAGCTCACGCCCTTCGACTCGCTTCGCGTGCTCAGGGAGCGAAGCCGGCGCGCAGGCTCAGCCCAGCGCCTGTGCGATACGACGCACCTCGGCCTTGCGTCCGGCCAACAGCGCATCGATGGGCGCAACTCCGAGGCTGTCCTCCGGCTCGAGCAGCCAGGACATCGCCTCTTCGTCGCTGAACCCGGCGTCGGCCAGCACCATCAAAGTGCCCCGCAGCTCGCTGAGGGGCTCGCCTTCGACGATGAAGTCGGACGGCACCTTGAGCACGCCGTCGATGCGGGTCGCCAGCAGGTGCTTGTCTTCGAACAAGCGGTGCACACGCCCAACGCCCACGCCGAGCACGTCGACGAGCTCGGGGACGGTGAGCCAGGTTCTCTCTACTCGGATCTGATCGGATGCGGAACTCGGTTTCGCCACCCGACTAGCGTGCCACAAGCGACTGAGCCGAGGGCCATCGGAGCTTGCTCCGATGGCCGAGGCGATGGAGCTTGTTGAGGGGCGCAGCCCCGATCACAAGCGACTGAGCCGAGCGCGATCGGAGCTTGCTTCGCGTGCCCCATTCGTTACCGTGTTCTACCCGGACGCCAAGCAGGTCGTCCGTAGACTCGACGGGTGACAGCGAGCCAGCCCGACCCGATGCTCGGCCGTCTCATCGACGGCCGGTATCAGGTGCGTTCGCGCATAGCCAGGGGTGGGATGGCGACCGTGTATCTCGCCACCGATCTGCGCCTCGAGCGACGGGTCGCCATCAAGGTGATGCACGGCCATCTCGCCGACGATGCCCAGTTCAAGAACCGCTTCGTGCAGGAGGCGCGATCGGCGGCCCGGCTGGCGCATCCCAACGTGGTCAGCGTGTTCGATCAAGGCCAGGACGCCGACATGGCCTACCTCGTCATGGAGTACCTTCCCGGCATCACGCTGCGCGACCTCTTGCGCGACTACGGCAAGCTGACGCCCGAGCAGACGATCGACATCACCGACGCCGTGCTGTCGGGCCTCACCGCCGCCCATCGGGCAGGGATCGTGCATCGAGACCTCAAGCCGGAGAACGTTCTGCTGGCCGATGACGGCCGGATCAAGATCGGCGATTTCGGCCTGGCCAGGGCCGTGACCAATAGCACCGGAACCGGTCAGGCACTGCTTGGGACGATCGCATACCTCTCGCCCGAGTTGGTCACAAGGGGCGTGGCCGACGCCCGCAGCGATATCTACGCACTGGGCATCATGATGTTCGAGATGCTCACCGGGGAGCAGCCGTTCAAAGGCGAGCAGCCCATGCAGGTGGCGTATCAGCACGCCAACGATGCGGTGCCAAGGCCGAGCAGGCTGAACCCCGACGTGCCTCCGCAGCTCGACGAACTCGTGCTGTGGGCCACGGCCAAGAATCCCGCAGCGCGCCCGGCGGACGCCTCCGTCATGCTCGATCGGCTGCTCGAGGTAGAGCGGGAGCTGCACACGCCGAACGGCGAAACGACCGCGCAGCCGACGCTCGTGCTGCCGGGCGGCGGCTTCGAGGCATCCGAGTCAGACACGCAACTCATCGGACCCGCCGCACAAGTGCGGCCCGAGGCATCGGCAACGGATGCCGTGGCCGCGCTCGCGAAGACGGCGCACGGTCGTCAGGCAAGGGGCTGGTGGTTGCTGGCACTGGTTCTCGTGCTGGCAGCCCTCTCGGCCGGCACCGGATGGTACTTCGGCGGGGGCCCAGGGTCGCAGGTGACGGTTCCACCGGTGAACGGCACCTCGCTCGATGCGGCCAGGAGTTCGCTCGTCGCTGCAGCCTTCAAGGTCACGTCGGATGAGGTCTACTCCTCTGCGGTGCCGGCCGGCTCGGTCGTGTCATCGGAGCCCGCGCAGGGAACCAAGGCCACGAAGGGGTCGACGGTTCAGTTGCACGTCTCGAAGGGCAGAGAACCCATCACGATCCCGCCGCTCGCCGGTCTGAGCAGGGCGCAGGCGGAGAAGGCGATCAAAGACGCAGGCGCCGTGGTTGGCGAGGTCGATCAGCAGTTCGTCGCGGATGTCGCGAAGGGCGTCGTGGTCTCCGCGGCGCAGGCGGAAGGCGATAAGGCCGACCTCTCGAAGGGCGGTGGTTACCTCAAGGGCGAGAAGGTGTCGCTCGTCGTGTCGCTCGGTGCCGTGCCCGACGTGACAGGCAAGGCCGAGGCGGACGCGCAATCCGAGCTGGCGGCGGTCGGCCTGAAGTCCGTCGAAGGCAAGAAGGACTACAGCGACGACGTACCGAAGGGAGCCGTGCTCTCTCAAGCGCCGCAGAACCAGGGACCCGTTCGTCAGAGCGACACGATCGTGCTCGACATCTCGCTCGGACCGGCGCCCGTCGCCGTGCCCAACGTGGTCGGCGAAACCTGGGACAAGGCGAAGAAGGACCTCACGGACGCCGGGTTCAAGGTCAACTACCCGGCCACGGTCGGCCCGATACCTGTCGACCAGTTCCCCGCGGCCTTCAAGGTGACGGCGATCGATCCCGGTGCGACCACGATGCAGCCGAAGGGCAGCACCATCACGGTGAGCCTGGCTCCCAACTTCTGATCCTCCAAGCCTGTGCGCGCACGACCGAGTCGTCGCCAGCGCCGGCGGATCAGTTGTTGGCCAGCTCCTCGGCCACGAGGAACGCGAGCTCGAGCGATTGCGAGTGGTTCAGGCGCGGGTCGCAGAGTGACTCGTACCTCGTGGCCAGGGTCGCCTCGTCGATGTGCTCGGAGCCGCCGAGGCATTCGGTGACGTCGTCCCCCGTGAGCTCGATGTGGATGCCGCCGGGGATGGTTCCCGCCTCGCGGTGAGCCTCGAAGAAGCCCTTCACCTCGTCGACAACGTCGTCGAAGCGCCTCGTCTTGTAGCCGGTCGGCGTTGTCAGGCCGTTGCCGTGCATGGGGTCGGTCACCCAGAGCGGGGTCGCGCCGTGACGCTTGATGGCTTCGAGAAGCGGCGGGAGGGCATCCCTGATCTTGCCGGCGCCCATGCGCGTGATGAACGTGAGGCGACCCGGCTCGCGTGCGGGATCGAGTTTGTCGATCAGACGGAACATGTCGTCTGGCGATGTCGAGGGCCCCAGCTTTACGCCGATGGGATTGCGCACACGCGAGAGAAAGTCGACATGGGCTCCGTCGATCTGCCTCGTGCGCTCGCCGATCCAGACGAAGTGCGCTGACGTGTTGTACGGAGTGCCCGTGCGGGAGTCGATGCGCGTCATCGGGCGCTCGTAGTCCATGAGAAGGGCTTCGTGGCTGGAGTAGAACTCGACCCGCTTGATCTCGTCGAAGTCGGCGCCCGCCGCCTCCATGAACTTGATGGCGCGGTCGATCTCTCTGGCGAGCCCCTCGTAACGCTGGTTGGCGGGGTTCGCTGCGAACCCGCGGTTCCAGCTGTGGACCTCGCGAAGATCCGCGAAACCGCCCTGCGTGAATGCTCGGATGAGGTTCAGCGTGGATGCCGCCGTGTGATAGCCCTGCACCAGCCGCCGCGGCTCGGCCGTGCGCGACTCGACGGTGAAGTCGTAGCCGTTGACCATGTCTCCGCGGTAGGCGGGAAGGGTCACCCCGCCGCGGGTCTCGCTGTCGCTGGAACGCGGCTTGGCGAACTGCCCGGCCATTCGACCCATCTTGATGACGGGGACCGACGCACCGTAGGTGAGCACGACCGCCATCTGCAGAACCGTCTTGACCCGGTTGCGGATCTGGTCGGCAGTCGCGCCCGCAAAAGTCTCGGCGCAGTCGCCGCCCTGCAGCAAGAACGCTCCCCCGTTGGCCGCCGCCGCGAGCCTCGTTCGCAGCTGGTCCACCTCGCCGGCGAACACGAGCGGCGGCAGGGTCGCAATTTCTTCGGAGACGGCGCGCGCGGCATCCGTATCGGGCCAGGCCGGCTGCTGGTGGGCCTCGAGCGTTCGCCAGTGGTCGAGACCGGCGATCACTGATTCATCGGCGGGGATGACGGGGTCGTTGTCGAGCAGCACGGGCGGCTGTTCCACCTCTCACGGATCGGCGCGGGCCTACGCACACGGTTTAGACTGACTCGGGACGGCGGCGGTCGTTCGCCACGAATGGCGAGGCCGGGCGGTCGAGGCGGCATAGGACCGGGACCGGAGGCGGGTTGCCCGCCGTCAGACGACGTTCAGCCTACCTGGCCAGCGCGCTGCGCCGCTCCTTGACGGTCGAGGCGTACACGTCTTCGTATTCCTGCCCACCGAGCCCGTGCAGCGAGTAGATGATCTCGTCGGTGATCGAGCGCAGGATGAAGCGGTCGCCCTCGAGGCCCTCGAACCGGGAGAAGTCGAGCGGGTCACCGAACACGACGCCGACACGTCTGACGCGCGGAAGCCGTGAGCCGATCGGCATGATCTCTTGCGTTCCGATCATGACCACCGGGACCACGGGAACGTGTCCCTCCAGGATCATGCGGGCCACACCCGTGCGCCCACGGTAGAGGCGCCCGTCCGGGCTCCTGGTGCCTTCCGGGTAGATGCCGAGGATCTCTCCCCTCGCCAGCACGCCGAGCCCGGTGTTCAACGAGGCTTCGGATGCCGGCCCGCCGCCCCGGTCGATGGGCAGCTGGCCGGTGGCCTTCATGAAGGTCTTCATCAGCCAGCCGATCGGGCCACGGCGTGTGAAGTAGTCGCTCTTCGCCAGAAACGACACGTGCCTGTTCACGACGAGCGGGAGGAAGAGGGAGTCGATGAACGAGAGATGGTTGCTGGCGAGGATGACGGCGCCGTCTTTCGGCACATTCTCGAGACCGATCACCCATGGCCGGAAGATCGCGCAAAGCGCGGGGCCCGCGACCACGTACTTCAACAGCCAGTAGAACACTTCTCGGGCAACCCTTCCGTAGCGTGCAGGTGCAGCCTAGCCGCGACTGAGCCGAGAGCCGCGGATCCTTTCTCGACCCCTCAATGGTTGGTTGCGTAGACCCTTGCCAGGTCGGCAGCTCCGACGACTCCAGCGTCATTCACGAGCTCTGCGATGCGGAACTCCGGTTCTGGGTGGAAGCCGCGGGCTGGAAGGTTCTCGAGATAGGCACTGCGGATGGGTTCCAGCAGCAGGTCTCCTGCTTGCGCCACTCCGCCGCCGAACACGAACATCTGCGGATCGAGCACCGCACCGAGGCTCGCACTGGCCTGTCCGAGCCAGTCACCGAGCTGTCGGAGCGCGGCAAGCGCCCCTGGATCCCCTTGCTGAATGAGGGCGCTGATGTCGTTGCCGGTCAGCACCCCAGTTCTCGCCCTTGAGTCGGCGAGAGCCTGCCCGATTCCGCCCTGATCGGCCAACTCGTTCGCGTACCTCTGCAGAGCGCGGCCGGAGCCGTACTGCTCTATGCATCCGCGCGCGCCGCACCCGCACAACAGTCCGCCGGGCACGACGCGCATGTGGCCGAGTTCGGCGCCCGCGCCGAACCCGCCGCGGAACAGCCTGTCCTCGCTGACGATCGCACCGCCCACACCGGTTCCGATCGTGAGGATGACCATGTCGCTCACCAGCCGGCCGGCTCCGAACCTGAACTCGGCCCATCCGGCGGCGTTGGCGTCGTTCTCGATCACGACCGGAACGTCGACCCTCGTCTCGATCTTCTGCCGAAGCGGTTCGTTGCGCCACGCGATGTTGGGCGCGTAGTAGACGGTGGACTGAGCGGCGTCGATGAAGCCCGCCGCCGCAACGCCGGCGGCGACCGGCTCCGCGTCGACTCCGAGCCTCGTGATCATCGAAACGACGGCGTCTTCGATGCCCTTTGCATCCTTTGGCGTGGGCACCCGATCCTCACGGATGATGGTCCCCAACTCGTCCACGAGCGCCCCGGCGATCTTCGTGCCGCCGATGTCGATTCCGATCGCGTGCACGCTTGAGGTCGCCTTTCGTCGGAGGAGCTCGGGCCGTCAGCAGGCAGCCATGCAGCATAGAGTGTAGTGGTTGTATCGGTGCCGAAGGAGCTACCAGTGAACCATGCCGAAACGCCCGCCGTTGTGCCCGCCGACCCGGACGCGAACGCCGCTGACCTGCTGGTCGGCCGTGTCGCCGAGACCCCGGACAAGGCGCTTTTCGCAAAGCCGGCGGGCGATGGCTGGACCGATGTAACGGCGGCCGAATTCGAGGCAGAGGTGATTGCCCTGGCCAAGGGGCTCGTCGCCGCCGGCGTGCAGCCCGCCGAGAAGATCGGCATCATGTGCCGCACTCGCTACGAATGGTCGCTCATCGACTTCGCTACCTGGTATGCCGGAGCCGTGCTCGTGCCCATCTATGACACGAGTTCTCCCCTCCAGGTGCAGTGGAACCTCAGCGACTCGGGTGCGAGCGCGCTCTTCCTCGAGACGGCCGACCACTTCGCGCGCTTCGACGAGGTAGCCGCCGACCTGCCGAAGATCCGCAACGTGTGGCAGATCGAGCTGGGCGACCTGGACAAGATCGTCGCGGCGGGTCGGGATGTACCTGACGAGGAGATCATCCGACGCCGCGGCCTGGCGAAGGGTGCAGACCTCGCCACCATCATCTACACATCGGGTTCCATGGGCCGGCCGAAGGGGTGCGTGATAACGCACTCGAACTTCGTCGAGCTGTCGCGCAATTCGGCCGTGGCGCTGCACGAGGTCGTCGACGACGTTCAGGGAGCATCCACGCTGCTGTTCATCCCGCTCGCGCACGTGTTCGCGAGGTTCATCTCAGTGTTGTCCGTGCACGGCGGTGTGCGCGTGGGACACCAGCCAGACACCCGCAACCTTCTGCCCTCGCTCGGCACCTTCAAGCCCAGCTTCCTTCTCGCGGTGCCTCGCGTCTTCGAGAAGGTGTACAACTCCGCCGAGCAGAAGGCCGAGTCCAGCGGCAGGGGCGCCATCTTCCGCAAGGCGGCCGATACCGCCGTCGAGTATTCCAAGGCGCGGGACTCCGGAAATCCCGTTCCGCTCGGTCTCAGGTTGCAGTACGCCCTCTACAACCGGCTCGTGTTCGCCAAGCTCCGCGCCGCGATGGGTGGCAACGTGCGGTACGCGGTCTCGGGATCCGCGCCGCTCGGCGCCCGGCTCGGGCACTTCTTCCACAGCATGGGCATCAAGGTTCTCGAGGGCTACGGCCTCACCGAGACCACGGCGCCGGCGACCGTGAACCTGCCGCAGCGGTCGAAGATCGGCACGGTCGGCCTTCCTCTGCCGGGCGTGGCGATCCGGATCGAGGACGACGGCGAGATTCTCGTCAGGGGCGTCGACGTGTTCAAGGAGTACTGGAACAACCCGGTCCAGACCGCCGAGGCATTCGAAGACGGCTGGTTCAAGACCGGCGACCTCGGCAGCCTCGACGAAGACGGCTACCTCACCATCACCGGTCGTAAGAAGGAGATCATCGTGACGGCGGGCGGCAAGAACGTCGCTCCAGCGGTGCTCGAGGATCCCATCCGCGCCAACCCCTTGGTGGGGCAGGTCGTGGTCGTCGGCGATCAGAAGCCGTTCATCGGCTGCCTGATCACGCTCGACCCGGAGATGCTCCCCGTGTGGCTGCACAACAACGGCGAGGATGCCGCGATGCCGCTCGAGGTGGCGGCCAAGCATCCTGCTGTTCTCGCGGAATTGCAGAAGGCGATCGATGTGGCGAACAGTCATGTGTCGCGCGCCGAGTCGATCCGCAAGTTCGTGGTGCTGCCCACCGAGTTCAGCGAGCAGAGCGGGCACCTGACGCCGAAGCTCAGCATCAAGCGCAACGAGATCCTCAAGGACTTCGCGGGCGAGATCGAGTCTCTGTACTCGAACTCGCCCGCTACAGAGGGCTTCTCACTGCGTTGAGCTGAGCTCGCGGGGTGCGGCCCGCATGCCGCACCCGGGCCTCAGAACCAGTCGCTCTCGCGCACCTTGCGCATGGCCTCGCGTCGCCGCTCGGGTGCGAGTCGCTTGAGGTACACGATGCCGTCGAGGTGATCGGTCTCGTGCTGCAGCGCCTGCGCAAGCACGCCGGTGCCCTCGACAACCACCTCGTTGCCGTCGAGATCGGTTCCTCTGGCCTTCGCGTAGGTGTGTCGTGGGGTGGGGAACCAGAGGCCGGGAACCGACAGGCATCCCTCGTCGATCTCCTCGACCTCGTCTCCCAGTTCGACGATCTCGGGGTTGATCAGGTAGCCCACCTGTCCGTCGACGTTGTAGCTGAACGCCCGAAGTCCGACGCCGATCTGGCACGCGGCCACCCCGGCACGTCCCTCCACCTTGACGCTGTCCAGGAGATCGGTGACCAGAGCGCGCACACCCCCGTCGACGTTCGTGATGGGCTCGGACACCGTGCGCAGCACAGGGTCGCCGTAGAGGCGGATCGGGCGATCGGGCATCCGCACATTTTATAGGGACGGACGGTCGGCACTTGTTCGCCCGCCATCGACCGCTAGTCCGGGCTCACCACGACCAGGAGGTCACCGGCGTCGACCTGTTGCGTCTTCGGTACGGCCAGCCGCGCCACGGTTCCGGAGATGGGAGACGCGATGGCGGCCTCCATCTTCATCGCCTCGATGGATGCCACTGGCGCGCCGGCCGAGACGCGCTCGCCCACCTGCACCTGCAGCGTGATCACTCCCGAGAACGGTGCAGCGATGTGGCCGGGGATGGAGGCATCCGCCTTCTCGGCGGCCTTCGTCTCGACCGTGATGGAGCGGTCCCGAACGAAGACGGGGCGAAGCTGCCCGTTCAGCGTCGTCATAACGGTGCGAATGCCCTTGTCGTCCGCCTCGCCGATCGCCTCGAGCCCCGCATACAGACGCACGCCAGGACCGAGCCGGATGATGTGCTCGCGTCCGCGGGTGAGTCCGTAGAGGTAGTCGGCCGTGTCGAGAACGGACACGTCGCCGAAGAGCTCCCGCACCTGCTCGAACTGCCTGGCGGGGCCCGGGAACAGCAGACGGTTCAACGTGGTCCGCCGTATGCCCGAATCGCCCGAGAGGCCGGCCCTGTCGTCTTCAGACAGGTCGGCCACCCCGATGCGCACGTTCTTGCCATCAAGGACCCTGCTGCGGAACGGCTCGGGCCAACCGCCCGGAAGGTCGCCGAGCTCACCGGCCATGAAACCGACGACCGAGTCGGGCACGTCGTACTTCTGGGGGTTCTTCTCGAAGTCGTCCGGATCGGCGTGCACCGCCGCCAGGTGCAGAGCCAGGTCGCCGACGACCTTCGATGACGGGGTGACCTTCGGAATGCGGCCGAGGATGCGGTCGGCCGCCGCGTACATGTCCTCGATGAGTTCGAAGTCGTCGGCCAGGCCAAGGGCTTTTGCCTGCTGCCTCAGGTTGGAGAGCTGCCCGCCAGGGATCTCGTGCGTGTAAACGCGTCCGGTCGGGCCGGGCAGGCCGGATTCAAATGGTGCATAAAGGCCGCGCACCGCCGCCCAGTACGGCTCGAGGTCCGTCACGTTCTTCAGCGGAATGCCCGTGTCCCGCTCGGTGTGCGCAAGGGCCGCGACGAGAGCGGATGCCGACGGCTGGCTGGTGGTGCCCGCCATGGGTGCGCTCGCGACGTCTACCGCATCGGCGCCTGCCGCGCTGGCCGCCAGGAGCGTGGCGAGCTGACCACCCGCCGTGTCGTGTGTGTGCACATGCACCGGAAGGTCGAAGTTCTGCCGGAACGATCGAACGAGCAACTCGGCGGCGCCTGGGCGCAGCAGGCCGGCCATGTCTTTGATGGCGAGCACGTGCGCGCCGGAGGCGACGATGCTCTCCGCCAGGCGGAGGTAGTAGTCGAGCGTGTACAGGTCTTCGGCCGGGTCGAGAACATCGCCCGTGTAGCAGACGGCCACTTCCGCGACAGCCGTTCCGGTCTCCAGGACGGCGTCGATGGCCGGCCGCATCTGGCTCACGTCGTTGAGCGCGTCGAAGATGCGGAAGATGTCCACGCCCGTCGATGCGGCCTCGCGCACGAAGGCATCCGTCACCTCGGTGGGATACGGGGTGTAGCCCACCGTGTTACGTCCGCGCAGCAGCATCTGGATGTTGATGTTCGGGAGCGCCGTTCGGAGCGCGGCGAGCCGCTCCCATGGGTCTTCGCCGAGGAACCGAAGGGCCACATCGTAGGTGGCGCCTCCCCATGCCTCGACCGAGAGCAGTTGCGGGGTCAGCCTGGCGACATATGGCGCGGCGGCGAGCAGATCTTTGGTGCGCACGCGAGTGGCGAGCAACGACTGATGGGCGTCGCGGAACGTCGTCTCTGTGACCGCGAGTGCGGTCTGCGCGCGCAGGTCCGCCGCGAACGCGGCCGGGCCGAGCGCGAGGAGCCGCTGCCTGTAGCCGTCGGGGGCAGGCTCGGTGAGGTCGACGTCCGGCAGCTTCGCGACGGGGTCCGGGCCCAGCGGCCTCGATCCGTTCGGCTGGTTCACCGTCACGTCGACGAGCCAGTTCAGCAGCTTCGTGCCGCGGTCTTTCGACACGCGTCCGCGCAGCAGCTGCGGTCGCTCCTCGATGAACGACGTGCTCAGGTCGCCTTCGACGAACGACTGGTCGTCGAGCACGGCCTGGAGGAACGGGATGTTGGTGGCCACTCCGCGAATGCGGAACTCGGCGAGGGCCCGTCGTGCGCGCAGCACAGCCGCGCCGAAGTCGCGTCCCCTGCAGGTGAGCTTCGCGAGCATGGAGTCGAAGTGCGGACTGATCTGCGCACCGGCGGCAACCGTGCCGCCGTCCAGCCGGATGCCGCCGCCACCGGGCGAGCGGTAGGTCGTGATTGTGCCCGTGTCCGGCCGGAACCCCTGGGTGGGATCCTCTGTCGTGATGCGGCACTGGATGGCGGCGCCGTGCAGCTGGATCTTCTCCTGGTGCAAACCGAGGTCGGCAAGGGTCTCCCCTGCGGCTATGCGCATCTGCGACTGCACCAGGTCCACATCGGTCACCTCTTCCGTGACCGTGTGCTCCACCTGGATGCGCGGGTTCATCTCGATGAACACGTGCTGTCCTGCGCGCTCCCCCGCTGTGTCCAGCAGGAATTCGACGGTTCCCGCGTTCACGTAGCCGATGGACTCGGCGAACGCGATGGCATCCCGATAGAGCGACCGACGGATGTCGTCTGGCAGGTTGGGCGCCGGCGCGATCTCGAGCACCTTCTGGTGTCGTCGCTGCACGGAGCAGTCGCGTTCGAAGAGGTGCACTGTGTGGCCGGTGGCATCGGCGAGGACCTGCACCTCGATGTGCCTGGGGCGCAGCACCGCCTGCTCGAGGAACATGGTCGGATCGCCGAACGCGCTGTCCGCCTCACGCATGGCCTCCTCGAGCGCGGGACGGAGCTCCGACATGGTGTTCACGCGGCGCATTCCGCGCCCGCCTCCGCCTGCCACCGCCTTGGCGAAGATGGGAAAGCCGATCGCTTCCGCGCCCGCGAGGAGTTCGTCGACGTCTCGCGACGGCGGCGTCGAGGCGAGCACCGGCACGCCGGCTGCGATGGCGTGCTCCTTGGCCGTGACCTTGTTGCCCGCCATGCGCAGCACATCGGCATTCGGGCCGATGAAGGTGATGCCTGCAGCGGCAGCGGCCTCGGCCAATTCGGGGTTCTCGGAGAGGAACCCGTAGCCGGGATAGATCGCATCGGCGCCGGCCTGCTTGGCGACCCGGATGATCTCGTCGACATCGAGATATGCCCGCACCGGATGCCCGGCCTCGCCGATCTCGTACGCCTCGTCCGCCTTGAGCCGGTGCATCGAGTTGCGGTCCTCGTAGGGGAACACCGCGACCGTTCGGGCACCGAGTTCGTAAGCCGCACGGAACGCCCTGATGGCAATCTCCCCGCGGTTGGCGACCAGGATCTTCGTGAACATGAGAGCCTCTCTGGCGGGGCACGCGCCGCTCAGCGAACGGTTAGGTTCTCCAAGACTACTGACGGTAACGTTGCCTCTTGTGCATGTGCTCAGCGTCAGTTCCCTCAAAGGCGGTGTCGGCAAGACGACCGTGACTTTGGGGCTGGCCTCTGCCGCTTTCGCCAAGGGGCTGCGCACCCTCGTCGTGGATCTCGACCCGCAGTCGGATGTCTCCACCGGCATGGATATCGCGATCGCCGGCCACCTCAATGTGGCCGATGTACTGGCATCCCCTAAAGAGAAGGTCGTGCGGGCCGCGATCGCGCCCAGTGGCTGGACGCGTGGACGGCCGGGCAAGGTCGATGTCATGATCGGCAGCCCTTCTGCGATCAACTTCGATGGTCCGCATCCCTCCATTCGCGACATCTGGAAGCTCGAAGAGGCGCTCGCGAACGTCGAACACGACTACGATCTCGTGCTCATCGACTGCGCCCCTTCCCTCAACGCACTCACCCGCACTGCATGGGCCGCGAGCGACCGCGTATCCGTGGTCACCGAGCCCGGGTTGTTCTCCGTGGCGGCCGCGGATCGTGCCCTGCGCGCCATCGAAGAGATCAGGCGCGGCCTCTCCCCCAGGCTGCAGCCACTCGGCATCATCGTCAACCGCGCGCGCATCCAGTCTCTGGAGCATCAGTTCCGCATCAAGGAGCTCCGCGACATGTTCGGCCCACTCGTGCTCTCGCCGCAGCTGCCGGAGCGCACCTCGCTGCAGCAGGCGCAGGGAGCAGCGAAGCCGCTGCACGTGTGGCCGGGCGAGAGCGCACAGGAGATGGCGCACAACTTCGACATGCTGCTCGAGCGCGTTCTGCGCACAGCACGCATGGGCGAGTACGCAGACAACTGACTGAGCCGAGAGCCGAGCGAGCTTGCTCGCTCGACCCAGGCGAGGGAATGTTGTTGAGCGCGCGGCCGCGAGCACAACTGGCCGAGGCTCTCGATACCGGTGGTCGAGTAGCGACGAAGTCGCGTATCGAAACCGGGTCGGGTGCGGGGGTTTCGGTACGCGCGCTTCGCGTGCTACTCAACCCACGGTGGAACCTGCGCTTCGCGCTACTCAACCCACGGTGAGGCGCGCTTCGCCGCTAGGAGATCTTCTTGGCGGCTCGACGGAGGGCGAGCTCGTCCATGGCATCGGATGCCTGCACATCCAGCTCGACGAGGCTCGTCTCGACCTCACGCAGCACCTTGCCGACCGCGATGCCGAACACACCCTGGCCTCTACCGACCAGGTCGATGACCTCGTCATCCGAGGTGCACAGGTAGACGCTGGCACCATCGCTCATGAGCGTGGTTTGGGCCAGGTCGTTGACGCCTTCTTTACGCAACTGCTCGACGGCAGTACGGATCTGTTGCAGTGAGATGCCGGTGTCGAGCAGTCGCTTGACGAGCTTGAGCACGAGGATGTCTCTGAACCCGTACAGCCGCTGCGATCCGCTTCCAGCCGCGCCGCGTACCGTCGGCTCGACGAGTCCAGTGCGCGCCCAGTAGTCCAGTTGCCGGTAGCTGATGCCCGCAGCACGGGCCGCGACCGCACCGCGGTAGCCGGCGACATCGTCCATCTCCGGGAGACCGTCTGTGAACAGCAGGCCGAGGTCGTAGCGAGAGTCGTCGTTCCGACGGACTTCAGTCATGCGCTTTCCCTCTCACCCGGCAGCACCTCTCTGACGAGCGGCGCACGTTCCACGGTAACCGTGCCGGCTGAGGCGATCAATGACATCCGCCCGAATGGACCGGCGTGTCGTCGCCAGTTTCCGATCACGGGGCGAGCCGCGCGATCGCGGCGCGCACGATGCTCGATCGCACGGTCTCGAGATCGTCGGCGAGTTCGCGTCCCAGTTCGCCGGCACGAGCCCGCGCGCTGGCGTCGCGACGCCGAAGCACTGGTGCCAGCGCCGTCTCGATGAGTCCGATGTCGCGCTCGGCGGACGCCCTCAGGCCCCGAAGGTGGCGCGGCTCGATGCCGGACCGGTGTAGCTCGACAAGAGCCTTGAGCACGGTGAGCTGATCCTCGCCGTACACCTCTGACGGCACGATGAGCGAGGCCGCAACGGCCTCTTGCAGAAGTGCGGGCGAAGCATCCGCTTCACTGAGCAGTTCGTCGCGGCTGAACCGCCTGCCGGTGGAGAGCATGGTCGGACGGGTCGGGCCGACCGTGCCGGACAGGATGGGCGTGCGGCCGGCATCCTGCTCGGCGAGATAGGAGCGGATTACCTTCAACGGCAGGTAATGATCACGCTGCAGGGTGAGGATGGTGCGAAGCCGCTCCACGTCGTCTGCACCGAACTTTCGGTAACCCGACGCGGTACGCGCGGGCGTCACAAGACCCTGCTCCTCGAGGAAGCGCAGCTTCGAAGGTGCAAGGTCGGGGAAGTCGGGTGTGAGCTGCGCCAGCACCTGCCCGATGCTCAGCAGGGCGGGTCCGCGGGCGACCGCGGAACCGCGCGCCTGGGACTCGCGAGCCATCAGGCCGACGCCGACGCGTCCAGATCGGAACGGGCCGCGTAGAAGGTGAGCCGGAACTTTCCGACCTGAACCTCCGCCCCGTCGGTCAGCACCGCACTCTCGACGCGGACGCCGTCGAAGTAGGTCCCGTTGAGCGACCCGAGGTCTTTCACCTCAAACGCTTTGCCGTGCCTGATGAACTCGGCGTGACGCCGCGAGACGGTGACGTCGTCGAGGAAGATGTCAGCGTCTGGATGTCTGCCAGCAGTCGTCACATCCGCGTCGAGCAGGAAGCGCGCACCGGTGTTCGGTCCGCGCCGAACGACGAGCAGCGCCGACCCGCTCGGCAGGGCTTTGATCGCCTCGCGCTCTTCGGGGGTCACACCGGCCGCCTGGGCGTTCATCGCCGTGGCGAAGTCCTCACCGAAACCGGCGGTCGTGTCGCCCGAGTCGTGTGGTTCGCGGTTCGGGTTGTTCAGCTCAGCCACCGTCGACCTCCTCTCCCGAAAGCGTATCGGATGCCGCACCCGCGGGGACAGGCGTACCCCGAACGACGCGGCCCGTTTCCCTGAGGTAGAGGATGCCTGCCCACCAGTACAAGAAGGCACCCCACAGCGCGATGGCCCAGCCGACCGGCTGGGAGGCCCAGGCGATGACCGGAAAAGCCTCGCCGAGCATGAGAACGGGAAGCGCTACGAGCAGCGCGAACGTCGCGATCTTGCCGAGATGGTGCACGGGAAGCGGGCCGTGACCGTGGTTCGCGAGCACGATGCCGAGCACCAGCAGCATCACGTCGCGGGCGACGATGGCCGCGACCAGCCACCAGGGCAGAAGCTCGCGCCAGGCGAGACCGATGAGCGCAGCGAAGATGTACAGGCGGTCGGCTGCCGGGTCGAGCAGCTGACCTAGGCGAGAGACCTGCCGCAGCCGCCTCGCCAGGAAACCGTCGAAGAAGTCGGTGACGCTCGCGACGACGAGCACCAGGAGGGCGACGGCATCCCATCCTGCGATGACGAACCACAGGAAGATGGGAACAAGGGCGAGCCGGAAGAAGCTCAGCACGTTGGGGATGGTGAGCACCCGAGAGGAGACCGCGCCGGATGCCTGTGCCACGCCTCGCAATCTTAGTGCGACCCTTTGTTACCTGAGTGCGGCCCTAGAATTCGGTACATGTCCCCCGTGATCGTCTGCCTGTGGATCCTCGCCGTCGTCTGCGTGACGACCTGGGTGCTCTCGCTACTCACCGCGGAGTACTCATGGGTGGACCGCATCTGGTCGGTCGTCCCCGTTTTCTACGTGTGGGTGTACGCGATCGCGGCGCACCTGTCGGACGTGCGCTTGGATGTGATGGCCGCCCTTGTCACGCTCTGGGGTGCACGCCTCACGTTCAACTTCGCCAGGAAGGGCGGGTATGCCCCCGGCGGAGAGGACTACCGGTGGGCGCACCTGCGCAGCCGCATCGCGGGCTGGAAGTGGTTCCTCTTCAACCTGCTGTTCATCGTCGTGTACCAGAACGTGCTCATCTTCTTGTTCACGACTCCCGCTTGGACGGCGTACGAGCATCAGACGCCGTTCACCGTGCTCGACGTCGTGGCGGTTGTCGTGTTCCTCGCGTTCCTGTTCGGCGAGACTGCCGCGGATCAGCAGCAGTGGGACTTCCACCGTTGGAAGGCCGCAGAGCTCGCCTCCGGCCGCAAGCCGCAGCCCCGTTTTCTGCAGTCGGGCCTGTTCCGCTTCTCCCGGCATCCGAACTTCTTCTTCGAGCTCGGGCAGTGGTGGGTGATCTTCTTCTTCGGAGCGATCGCCGCTCGCTCCGTGCTGCAGTGGACCGTGATCGGCGCCGTACTGCTCACGGCGACGTTCGTCGGGTCGACCATCTTCACCGAGAGCATCTCCCGCACTCGCTATCCGGAGTACGCCGACTACCAGGCTCGGACCTCTGCCGTCGTGCCCTGGCTGCCGCGACGACGCCGAGGCGTCGCAGCGGGCTGAGCACACGCGCGCTCCGATCCCTCTGGACGTCGTAGGCCGCGGCTAGCCTTGGCGTATGTCGTGCATCCGGTTCAATACACCTGCCCAGCGCGAAGCCATGCGGCGCGCCGCGCCCGCGATGCTGACGTCGGAAGAGGTCGCCGCGCTGCACCCCATGCCGCCGGTCACGGAAAGCAAGATCAGACGCCTGCGCCTTCTGGCTCGCGACGATAATCCGAAGATCCGTCAGAGCGTCGCCAGCAGCTACAACACGCCCCACGACCTCTTCGAAACCCTGGCTCACGACCCGGACGAAGGCGTGCGGGCCTGCGTCGCGCGCAACGAGGCCACCCCGTGCGACGTGCTGCGTGAGCTCGCCGGCGACCGCTCTGAGATGGTGCGCGGTTGGGTCGCGGTGAACTACTTCGTGCCAGAGGATGCCATGGCGCGCCTGGCCGAGGACAGCAGCGCCACCGTGCGCTCGCTCGTCAAGTGGAAGGTGTCGCTCTCGAACGACGGTGCCGAACAGGTCGATGCGCACGAAACGAGGAACGGCGCGACCGCCTGAGCGAGTGAGACGCGACGAGGTTTCAGCCGAGGGCATCCATCGCGCGCCAGAGCGCGCCAGGTGACGCCGTGCTGCCGCCCAGGTTCTCGACCCGGCCTGCGAGCCCTCGGTCGGCGGTGATCACGATGGCCTGCGTGGGGTCGGAAAGCGACTCCACGTGCGCGACGATCGCGGAGTCGCCGTCGGAACCGGCGCGCACGATGACTGGCGGGTGCTCATAACCCGGGTCGGACATGCTGTTCGCCTCGCCCTCCAGCACCACGACCGTGGTCGGCCACCACAGGTCGTGCGCAAGGCCGAGCACGTCGGCCGGCCACCCACGGTCATCCAGCGCGGCGAGGCGTTGTACGAGACGCTCAGCGGCCCCCGCCCTGTCTCGCCACCAGCCGTTGGGCCGTGAGCCGACGACGTTCGCGGCATCGACCACGACGACCGGGTTGCGGAAGAGATCGGTGCGAAGAACCGGCCAGCTGGCGGCGAACCCCGGGTGCAGGGGCAGCGCCGCCACCTCGTCGACGGGAACCCAGCGCACCTCGATGCTCTCGGCATCGCCGATGACGGGCGGAAACGCGGAGTCGGCACGCGCAACGACGGTGGAGTACGTCCACCAGCCGAGGTCGAGGAGCGATAGGAAACTCGGGTGTACCACCTCCGGCGGTACTCCCGCCTCCTCGGTCGCCTCCCGCACAGCGCCGTCCCGCGCACTCTCGCCTTGATGACGGGCCCCGCCCGGAAGGCCCCAGGTTCCACCGAAATGGCTCCACTCGGCGCGGTGCTGCAACAGCACGCCGGCCTCTTCGCGAGCCACGAGCAGTCCGGCCGCTCCGAACGCTCCCCAGAACCGGCGACCGTCGGGCCCCACGACCCATTCGTCGCCGCTCCCCAGCGGACGGCGCTGCAGGTGGCCTCGACCGCCTGCCTCCGATTCGGCGGACACGCCTATCCAGCGCCGGGAGCGGATGCCACGAACGCCTCGGCCTCGGTCTCGGGCATCACGACCATGCCGCGCGTCCCGTGAGACGAAAGTGCCATCGCCTCGAGCCAGACTCTGTTGAGCTCCGGCGGGCGGCTGCCCGAGAACCGGAACTGCAATGGGACGGCAGGCGACACCCATAGGCTCACACGGCCGGATCCCTCTTCTGCCGGCACGGTCCAGTTGATCAGGAAGCTCTCCTGCAAACGGAGCTTGACGATGATCGCGATCTTGAGATGAGCCAGAGTGCGGTCGTCGATCTCGTACTCGGCGCCTGAGCCGTAGATGAGGTATCCCATTCATCCATCATCGCAGCACGCCGGCCCGCGACGTCGACCCCTTGCGCGCGCGTGCCCCTGAGCGGCAGGCATCGCCATGCCGGCGGACAGGAAGGTGCGCTCAGTGGTTGCGCAGGTCGTCGATCAGCTGGCCCTTGTTCTTCTTCGAGTACCCGGACAGACCGAGCTCTTTGGCGCGCTTCTTCAGCTCAGGCACGGTCCAGTCGTCGTAGCTGCCCGACTCACCGCCCTTGCGCCCGACGGCCGAGCGGCCGCCCTTGCGCGTTCCCGCCGCATTCGAGATGCGCGCTGCCTTCTGTTTCGAGGCGCCGTCTTCGCGCAACTCCTCGTACAACTCGGGATCCTTCAACCTGGACTTCGCTCCGCGCGGCATGGTCTCCCCCTTCGATCGGAACACCTCGCAACGCTAGAAACGGCCCGATACCGACTCAAGGGGCTTGACAGCATCCGGATGCTTCTCAGCCCGCCTTCTTGCGGGTGCGGCTCGTCGTTCGCTCCTCGCCGTCGTCGCCCGCTTTGCGCGACTTGCCTCCCGATTTACCGTCGGCCGACTTGCCCTTCTTCGTACCTCTGCTCTTCTCGACGCTGCGTCGGAGAGCCTCCATGAGGTCGAGCACCTCACCCTTCTCGCCTTCACCCTCTTCGCCGAAGGTGGCCTCCGTGTCGATCGTCTCGCCCTGCTCGAGCTTGGCGTCGATGAGCTTCTGCAGCTGGATCTGGTAGTCGTCCTCGAACTTCTCCGGCGTGAAGTCGCTCTCGTAGCTGGCGACGAGCCTGGCCGACATGTCGAGTTCCTTGTCGGTGACTCGCACATCGTCGGACAGACTCGGGAACTCCGGTTTGCGTACTTCGTCGGCCCAGAGCAGGCCCTGCAGCACGAGCACGCCGTCGCGCACCCTGAGCGCCCCGAGCCTCGTCTTCTGCCGCAGAGCGAACTGGACGATCGCCGTGCGGTTGGTGGCCTCGAGCGTCTTGCGCAGCAGCACATATGCCTTCGCCGACTTGGAATCGGGTTCGAGGTAGTAACTGCGCTCCAGCATGAGGGGGTCGACCTGGTCGTCAGGCACGAACTCGACGACCTCGATCTCGTTGCTGCGCTCCTCTGGAAGCGATGCGAGATCTTCGTCTGTGAGGATCACGGTGCGGTCTCCGTCGTCGTACGCCTTCGCGATGTGCTCGTACGGCACGATCTCGCCGTCGATCTCGCAACGGCGCTGGTAGCGAATGCGACCGCCGTCTTTGTCGTGCACCTGGTGCAGCGACACGTCGTGGTCTTCTGTCGCGCTGTAGATCTTGACCGGCACGTTCACCAGTCCGAACGCGATCACCCGCTTTCCGATTGCTCGCATACCCCTATTGCACAGCGCAGAACGCGGAACGACAAGGGCTGGACGACTCGAGCCCGGCGGACAGGGCTGCAGGGAGGCATCCGTCAAGCCGTGGGCCTGGCGCGCGAGCCGGGCGTAACGTCTCTCGCATGGCGGTGAGCAGGGCGACGACGAAGGCACGGCGCGGCACGGATGCCGGCGGCGCAGGTGGTTCGCAGATGGTCGAGATCGACGGGCACCGGCTCAAGCTGACCAACCTCGACAAGGTGTTGTACCCGGAGACCGGCACCATCAAGGGCGAGGTGGTGGACTACTACGCGCGCATAGCGCCGTACCTGATCGAGCATGCGCATGGCAGGCCGGCCACGCGTAAAAGGTGGCCGAACGGGGTCGGCACAGCCGAGCATCCCGAGCCGCCGTTCTTCCAGAAGAACCTCGACGAGGGAACGCCCGACTGGGTACCGCGCGTGACGATCGAGCACAGCGACCACGCGAACGTCTATCCGCTCGTGAACGAACCAGCCGTTCTCGCCTGGTGCGGGCAGGTCGCCGCGCTGGAGATCCACGTGCCGCAATGGCAGGCGGGGCCTCGTGGAGCACGACAGAACCCCGACAGACTCGTGCTCGACCTGGACCCTGGCGAGGGCGTCGGGCTCGCCGAGTGTGCCGAAGTAGCCGGGTGGGCGAGGAACATTCTTACGGGCATGGGGCTGGAGCCGGTTCCCGTGACCAGCGGCAGCAAGGGCATCCATCTCTACGCCAGGCTCGACGGGCGGCAGACCTCCGACCAGGTCTCGCAGGTGGCCCATGAATTGGCCCGGGCGCTGGAGGCCGATCACAAAGACGAGGTGATCAGCACGATGAAGCGTGCGGACCGGCCGGGCAAGGTCTTCATCGACTGGAGTCAGAACAACGGCAACAAGACGACGATCGCACCGTATTCGCTGCGTGGCCGATCGCATCCGATGGTCGCCGTTCCGCGTACCTGGCGCGAACTGGCCTCGCCGAAGCTCAGGCAGCTCGATTTCCACGAGGTGCTGAAGAGGGTCGCGACCAAAGGCGATCCCTTGACCGAGGCGTCGTCCGGAACGGTGGACCACATCGTCGAAACGGGTGAGCACGCGTCCGCGCACGGTTCCACGCGTGCTGGCGAGCCCTCGAAGGAGGGCGACGCAGCGCGGGAGCGCGATCGCCTCACGGTCTACCGCAGCAAGCGGGACGCCGCCAAGACGCCTGAGCCGGTGCCGAAGGGCACGCCGAAGACCACGAACGGGCGGTCTTTCGTGATCCAGAAGCACGCGGCCAGACGCTTGCACTACGACTTCCGACTGGAGCGCGACGGCGTGCTGGTGAGCTGGGCTCTCCCCAAGGGTGTGCCCACCGATGCCAAGGAGAACCATCTCGCGGTGCAGACGGAAGACCACCCACTGGACTACGGGGGGTTCGAGGGAGACATTCCGCGCGGGGAATACGGCGCCGGCCACGTGGACATCTGGGACTCGGGGGTGTACGACCTGGAGAAATGGCGGGACGGACAGGAGGTCATCGTTACGCTGCACCCCTCTCAGGACGGGGGCCTGGGCGGAAAGCCAGTGAAGGTGGCACTCATTCACACCGGGCAGTCCGCGCGCGGGGGCTCGGGCGATGAGAAGAACTGGCTGATCCACCGCATGAGCCTTGACGCCCACCGTAAGGACTACTCCCCCATGCTCGCGACGCTCGGCAAGCAGTCGCAGCTCGAGCACGACGACGAGCGGTGGGCGTTCGAGGGCAAGTGGGACGGCATCCGCGCCATCGCCTACGTGCAGGACGACACGGTTCGCCTGATGACGAGGAACGGTCACGACGTGACCGCCCAGTACCCCGAGCTGACCGCCATCGCGGAGAGCGTCCGCTCCCCGGCAGTGCTCGACGGCGAGATCGTCGCCCTGAACGACGGCCATCCCGACTTCGGCCTGCTGCAGCAGCGCATGAACCTGCAGAACGAGTCCGAGATCTCGCGCACGGCGTCACGTGTGCCTGTTCGGTACTACGCGTTCGACATCCTGGAACTCGACGGACACCAGGTGACCGGCGAGGAATACGAGGTGCGCCGCGCCGCCCTCGAGCACGTGGTCACCGACCGTCATCGCGGCGTGCTCCAGGTGCCGGATGCCGTCGATGGCCCTATCGAGAGGGCGATGGCTCAGAGTCGGCGTGAGGGACTCGAGGGCATTGTCGCGAAGGACAGACGCTCCACCTACTCCCCTGGCAGGCGCTCCACGGCATGGATCAAGGTCAAGCACCATTCGACTCAGGAGGTCGTGGTCGGCGGGTGGAAGCCGGGAGAAGGCAGGCGTGCCAACGGCATCGGGTCGCTGCTCCTCGGCATCCCGGACGGCGAGCGGCTCAAGTACGTCGGCAAGGTGGGCACCGGTTTCGACGACGCGGACCTCGACGAGATCGGGAGACGGCTCGAGGAGTTGGATGCCTCGGCGAACCCGTTCGCCGATATCCCCTCGGTCGATGCACGTGGAGTGCGCTGGGTGCGGCCCGATCTGGTGGGCGAGGTGGAATTCGCGGAGTGGACTCGTGGCGGAAGGCTGCGTCAGCCTTCATGGCGCGGCTGGCGCACCGACAAGGAACCGAACGACGTCGTACGCGAGAGCTAGCCGGGTGAAGGCTGCGCTCAGTGCTGCGTTCCGATAGCGGTCATCGACCCGTCGTCGGCGTCGAGCACCTCGTTGACCAGGCCCCTGACGATCGACTCCCAGTCGGATCCCTCGTAGTCAGTCTCCGTCTCGCCGACGATGATGCCGCCATACACCGGTTCGTGTTCCTCGCCCTCGGGCGAGACAACGATGAGTGAGCCGATCGTGCGCCCGTCGTCGGCACGCACGACCCAATCGGCCGGCCCAAGGCGGTGGACCACGTAACCGGAGCCGCGGTGCTCGAAGTGCACGTCGTCGTTCTCGAGGATGGACGCGATCATCGTCTGTCTCCCTCTCTCTAGCTTGCCGGTGGGCGGATGCCTGTGCGGCGGGTGGTGCAGGACGAACCTTGCCAGGCTATCGCCGCTAGGACGGATGGTGAAGGAACCGAAGCCACGGCGATTGCGATCCGCGACGCGAACGACATCATCGGGTCTGCGCCGCCGCCGACCTGGCGATGGCTGCGGCCATGCGTTCGTCGGCGCGAAGCTTCTCCTTCGCCTTGAGGGATGCCTTGTCGCCGCGCACGCGCAGTTTCACGCGCCCTTCGGCGGCTTCGCCCAGCGAGAGCTCGTGTCCGCGTTCAAGCTCGGATCCGAGCTCGGCCCCCACGACGAGCCCGAGGTTCGCGAGCCACACCCACAACAGTGCGACCAGCAGACCGCCGACGGTGCCGTATACCCGGTTGTAGCTGGCGAAGTTGGACACGTAGAAGCCGAAGACGAGTGAGCCGAGCACCATGATCGCGACTGCGACGGCTGCCCCGCCCGCGACATAGCGCACACGCTGATGCCGCAGGTTCGGTGCGCCGAAGAAGAGCACGGCGACCGAAAGGATGACCGCAGCCCCGATGACGGGCCATTTCACAACATCCCAGGTGGCCAGAACCGCATCCCCGAGCCCGAACGCCTGCCCGACGGTGCGCGCGAAGGGTCCGCTCAGCACAAGGGACAGCACGACGAGCACGGCCAGGGCCAGCACGACGACGGTGATCAGCACCTGTTGCGACCGCAGCACGATGGCCGTTCGGCCCTCATTCACGCCGTAGATGCGGTTCACGGCCCTCGTGAAGGCTCCGACGTAGCCGGACGCCGACCAGATCGCACCGATGATTCCGATGGCGAGCCCGATGCCTGCCGCCGTCGACGAGGTGAGCTGTGACAGCAGGCCGGACAGCGCCGGTTGCACCTGTGCGGGCGCCAGCGTGTCCACGATCTCGAGCATCTTCTTCGAGCCTGTTCGGTCCGCACCCACGACGCCGAGCACCGACACGAGCGCCAGCAAGGCCGGCAGTGCGGAGAGAATCGAGAAGTAGGTGAGCGCTGCGGCTATGTCGGAGCATCCGTCTCTGCCGTATTCGCGCATCGTGCGCCCCAGCACGTACTTCCATGGCATGCGCCCGTATCGCGTGGACGCCGCAGCCTTCGCCTCACGCTCCGCGAGCTCCTTCTCCGCCTTGCTGAGCGGCCGGTCTTCGTGCTCCTCATGCGCTTCGACGAGCTTCTTGGTGCGTTTGGCGGCACGGTCGGTGTGCTTCTTGGCCAGTTCGAGCGCGTCCATGCCGGCCAAGGTACGACTTCGGCGCAGGCGCACCCACCCCTTGCGCGCGTGCGAAGGATCCGCCTCGCTGGCGGCGCCGGCTGAAGAGCGCGGAATGATGAACTGGGCGACGGTGTTGAGAAGCATGCATTTGCATACATGACGAAAGGGTCTGCTGTGGCCGTACAGTTCGGATTGGACACGTTCGGGGACGTCCCGCTCGATGACGATGGAGCGCAGCGAACGGCCGCACCCACCATCCGCGACGTCGTGGAGCAGGCCGTGCTCGCCGACGAGCTGGGCGTGGACGCCTTCGGCATCGGCGAGCACCATCGTGCCGACTTCGCCGTCAGCGCACCGGACATCGTGTTGTCGGCCATCGCCTCCAGGACGAGGCACATGACCCTCGGCACTGCCGTCACGGTGCTGAGCTCCGACGACCCGGTGCGGGTGTACGAGCGCTTCGCCACACTCGACGCCGTGTCGAACGGACGAGCCGAGGTCACGCTGGGCCGCGGTTCCTTCACAGAGTCGTTCCCGTTGTTCGGCTACGACCTGTCGCAGTACGAGAAGCTCTTCGAGGAGAAGCTCGAACTGTTCAGCATTCTCCTGGACGAGGGCCCTGTGTCCTGGGTGGGCACCGTTCGGGCTCCCCTGACCGACCAGAACGTCTACCCGAAGACGGAATCGGGCCGCCTCAAGGCATGGGTGGGCGTGGGCGGCAGTCCGGAGAGCGTCATCCGGTCTGTGCGGTACGGCATCCCCATGGCACTGGCGATCATCGGCGGCAACCCCGGCCGGTTCGCCCCTTACGTCGACCTCTACAAGCGCGCCCAGGAGCAGATGGGCAGGCAGAACATGCCGTTGTCCATGCACTCACCCGGCTACGTAGCCGACACCGATGAGCTGGCCATGGAGCAGCTCTACCCGTTCCAGAAGACGACGATGGACCGCATCGGCGCGGAGCGCGGCTGGGCCCCGCAGAGCAGGGAACAGTACATCAGCGAGGTGCGGCACGGTTCGCTCTACGTCGGCTCACCCGAGACGGTGGCCAGGCGGATCGCCGAGGCCATCAAGGTGCTGGGCGTCGACCGGTTCGATCTGAAGTACGCGAACGGCCCCATGCCGCACGAGCTGCTGATGCACTCCATCGAGCTATACGCGACCAGGGTGATCCCCATGGTGCGCGAGCTGCTGGCGTAGCTTCGCGGCAGCACTCCATTCGATCTCACGTTTCCGTCGTCCGTGGCGTCTACCGTGTGATGATGCTCGCGCCTTTCGAATCGGTCGTTCGCGAACACGGCTCGGTCGTGCTGCGCGTGTGCCGGTCGATGCTCGCGGTGCACGACGCAGACGACGCGTGGTCCGAGACCTTCCTCGCAGCCCTGGATGCATACCCTCGCCTCACGGGCGACGCGAACGTCGAGGCGTGGCTGGTCACGATCGCGCGCCGCAAGTGCCTCGACCTGCTGCGTTCGAGGGGGCGGCGGGCCGTCACAGTTGAGCGGCTGCCCGAGGAGGCCGGAACGCTCGGCATTCCTGAGGAGGCCGTCGAGACGCGTGCCGATGCCGACCGGGTCGCGCGGGCGGTCGCGGTGCTGCCTCAGAGACAGCGCCAGGCGGTCACCTATCACTACCTCGGCGGCCTGGGCTACCGCGAGGTCGCAGACATCATCGGTGGAACGACGGAGGCGGCGCGGCGGGCAGCGGCGGATGGCATCCGTTCCCTGCGGCGCACGATGGGAGCTGAGCGATGAACGAGACGAACACCGAACGAACGGGCATTACGCCGACGAACGCCCAGGATGACCGGGCCACCCCACCCCGGGCGGACGCGACGAGGGAGCACCTGCGAGCCCTGCATGCCCGGCTCGAGCGCGACGCGGCCGAGCGTGGACTCCTCGACGTGGCGTACCGGCTCGTCGACAGTCCGGTCGGCGGGTTGCTCATCGCGGCGACCGAGCGCGGTATCGTGCGGGTCGCATTCGAGCGTGAGGGCTTCGACGATGTGCTGCAGGTGCTCGCCGAGCGGGTGAGTCCGCGCATCCTCGAGTCCCCGGCTCGCCTCGAGCGGGCGGCCGCCGAGCTGGGCGAATACTTCGAACGGCGGCGCACGGAGTTCGATCTTCCGCTCGACTTCGCACTCTCCCACGGCTTCCGCGGGGAGGTGCAGCGCATGCTTCCGACGATCTCGTACGGGCGTACGACGAGCTACGCCCGGCTCGCCGACGCCGTCGGCCGGCCCCGGGCGTTCAGAGCCGTTGGGTCGGCGTGCGCGACGAATCCGCTGCCCCTCGTCGTGCCGTGCCACCGCGTGTTGCGCGGCGACGGTTCGCTCGGCGGTTACGTCGGCGGTCTCGACGCCAAGCGCGCACTCCTCTCTCTCGAGGCCGCTGCATGACGGCTGCGGCACCGGAAGGCGTCTTCCTATCGGGTCGGCTGGAACGCGACGTGGTGCTCGGTTCCCTCGTACGGCACAGCGTGCCGGGCGTCGAGCGCGTCGACGCCGAGAACAGCACTGTCACGCGGTTGATTGGCTCGGAGCACGCCGCCGCCGCCATCACCGTCGCAGTGCGCGACGACGGAGTCGAGGTGCGTGGTCTGGCTTCTTCCGACGTCGTCGAAGCCGTCCGCGAATGGTTCGACCTCGACACCGATCTCGACCAGATCAACTCCGACTTCCGCGAAGATGCCGTGCTGGGTGCCCTGGTGCGGGAGCGTCCGGCCCTGCGCGTGATCGGGCATCCGGATGCCTTCGAGGCGGCCGCGCAGACCGTGCTCGGTCAGCAGGTCTCACTCGCCGCCTGTCGCACTTTCACCGGCCGCCTCGCCGCGGCCTACGGCAGCGCCGGATCGGACGGCCTGATCGCGTTTCCTCCTCCCGCCGTCGTGGCCGCGGCCGAGCTCGAGGAGCTCAGGTCGGCGGTGGGTATACCCGTCGCACGGGCTCGAACGGTGATCGCACTGGCGGAGGCCTTCGCATCCGGCCTGAAAGTGGAACGCGATGCGGACCACGCCGAGGTACGTGCGCGGTTGCTCGCACTCCCGGGTATCGGACCATGGACGGTGGATTACCTCGCGCTTCGGGTGCTGAGAGATGCCGACGCCTTCCCGGTAGGCGATCTCGTGCTCCGCCGCGCGCTCGGCGGGGTATCGCCGGCCGAGGCCCTGGCGCTCGGTGAGGCCTGGCGGCCATGGCGTTCCTACGCGACCATGCATCTCTGGACGGCCGACGCTGCTGGGTCGACGGGCGCCGCTCTGTCGCCCGGGGCCTGATCAGGGCAAGATCGGAGCATGGTCGCCTCACTCCCCGCTCCCATGCTCGCCCGCGCCGTCGACGCCGTGCCGGAGCCCGACGCCGTGCCAGGGAGTCTTTCGTACGAGCCGAAGTGGGACGGCTTTCGCGGAATCGTGGGTGTCGAGCCTACGGGCGATGGCACGGCCGACGTCGAGATCGGCAGCCGGGGGTCGAAGCCGCTGACCAGGTACTTCCCTGAGCTGGTGGCTGCGTTCGCGCAGCAGCTTCCGCGTTGCGTGGTGGACGGCGAGATCGTCGTGCGCACCGGCAAGCCGGGTGCCGAGCGGCTGGACTGGGAGGCGCTTTCGCAGCGCATCCACCCCGCGGCGAGTCGCATTGCAATGCTCTCGGAGACCACGCCCGCGATGTTCGTGGCCTTCGATCTGCTCTCCCTCGACGGCGACGACCTGATGAATCGACCCTTCGCCGAGCGCAGGGCCGCGCTGGAAGGGATCGCGGCCGGCTGGCGGCATCCGCTCCATCTGTGCCAGACCACAACGGATGTCGAGCTCGCCCGCCGGTGGCTGGTCGAGTTCGAGGGCGCCGGCCTGGACGGCGTCGTCGCCAAGCCGCTCGACGCGGCGTACGCACCCGGAAAACGCACGATGCTCAAGGTGAAGCACCATCGCACCGCGGACGTCGTGGTGCTCGGCTACCGAGTACACACGAGCGGCAGGGGCGTCGGGTCGCTGTTACTCGGCCTCTACGACGAGGAAGGTGTGCTCCGGAGCGTGGGCGGCGCCTCTGCGTTCACCGCTCAACGGAGGCTGGAGCTCGTGGACGAGCTCGAGCCGCTCGTCGAGCGGGACGAGAACGGCGAGATCGTCAAGGGCGAGACCGATCGCAGCCGGTTCTCTGCGAGCAAGGATGTCTCGTTCGTGCGCCTGCGCCCCGAGCGCGTGATCGAAGTGCGGTACGACCAGCTGGAGGGAGCGCGCTTCAGGCACACCGTGCAGTTCGAACGGTGGCGCGACGACCGTGAGCCGCGGTCGTGCACGTTCGACCAGTTGGAGCGCCCCGTCGCCTACGACCTGTCGGACGTCATCCGCTGACCGGTGGCGTTGGCAGCCGTCATTCGGCAGCCGTCCGGTTGCCCTCCTCGTCCCAGTTCTCTGCGACCTTCTTGCTCGGCTGGACTCGCGGCGGCTCGCCTGGCATCTTCGGGTAGTCGGGCGGGAACGGCAGCTCCCCCAGCCCGTTGTCGAGGTCACGCTGCCACCAGGAGAGCAGCACATCGATGCTGCCGGGCCGCTCACCGAAGTCCGACCACGGGTCGCCGGTCTCGGCGAGCCGCTGCGGCATGCTCAGCACGGTGAAGGTCCGCGGGTCCACCGACTCGAGTTCCTCCCACGTCACCGGACACGACACGGGAGCGTGCGGCAGCGCTCGCGGGCTGTACGCTCCGGCCATCGTTCGGTCGCGGTTGGCCTGGTTGAAGTCCACGAACACCTTGCGGCCGCGCTCCTCCTTCCACCACGCCGTCGTCACGGCATCCGGCATGCGGCGCTCCAGTTCGCGAGCCGCGGCGATGACGGCGTGTCGCACATCCAGGAACTCGTGGTCAGGGGCGATGGGTGCGAACACGTGCAGGCCGCGGTTGCCCGAGGTCTTGATGTAGGCATCCAGGCCGGCCTCCGCAAGCACCGATCGCAACTCGAGCGCCGCTGGGACGGCGTCGTCGAAATCGGTGCCCGGCTGTGGGTCGAGGTCGATGCGCAGCTGGTCGGGATTGTCGGTGTTCTCCGCCCTCGACGGCCACGGGTGGAACACCACGGTGCCCATCTGCACCGCCCAGACGGCCGATGCGGGCTCGTCGAGCACGAGCTGCGGATGCGTACGCGCGCTCGGGTACACCACCTTCACCGTGCGGATGTACTCGGGCGCGCCACGCGGAGGATTCTTCGAGAAGAACTGCTCGCCGTCGATCGTCTCCCTGAACCTCTGGAGCGAGATCGGGCGGTCGCCGTTGGCCTTGAGGAAGGGCTCGGCCACTGCCTGGAGGTAGCGAGCGAGATCCAGCTTCGTGATGCCGTCCTGCGGGAAGACGACCCGGTCGGGATGACTGATGCGCACCGGGCGAGTGCCGTCCGGCCCCTCGACCTCGATGGTCGTTTCGTCTGCCATGCCTGCCCGTCTCAGCCCTGACCGGAGATGTTGACCATCCAGCCCACGCCGAACCTGTCGACGAGCATGCCGAACGAATCGCCCCACGGCGCCTTCTCGAGCGGCTCGACGATGCTGGCGCCTTCGGACAGGCCGTCCCAGTGCCTGCGGAGGGTGGACTCGTCGTCGCCGCTCAAGGAGACGGTGATCGAGCTGCCGGGCGTGTACTCCATGTGGCTTGGTGTGTCGGCAGCCATGAGCACGATGCCGGCTTCCCCGTTGAGTTGCGAGTGCATGACCTTGTCGAGATCGCTCTCGTCTTGCGTCATCTGGAAGTCGCGGAACGTGCTGACGGTGAGCTCGCCGCCGAAGACGGTCTGGTAGAACTCCATGGCCTCGCGCGCATTGTCGCAGAAGCTGAGATAAGGGTTCAGGATGACGGACATCGTTGTTCTCCTTCGTCTGCCGACCAGCCCATTGCGCCTGGTAGTTCGTAGCCGGCGGCCCCCGGATTCCACGCCGTGCCGCGACGCACTAGGTCCGAACCGCGGCATGTACCATCGGCCGCTTGCGAAATACGCTGATGCCGATCACGCTACCCGCGCCCAGGGGCCGCGTCATCCTTTGGGCGGGAACTCGTCGGCTTCGCCGAGCATCGCCGGAATGGCAGCAACGCTGGCGAGGATGTTCGTGTGCTCGTGCCTGCCCAGCGTTGAGGCATCCGCGGCGCCGGTGAGAACACCGACCACGTAGCGAACACCCGAGTTCGTTCCCGCGCCGAGGTCGTTCGGCGTATCGCCGGCAACGAGCACCTCCCTCGTGCTGTACACCCCGGTTGCCTCCATGGTGCGGAAGATCAGATAGGGAGCGGGGCGGGAGGCGACGACATCCTCTGCCGTCACGAGCGCATCGACGTCGCGGCCGACGCTCCACCCCACGGCGCCGAGCAGCGACTCGGCGACATCGCGCGCGTATCCGGTCTGAAGGGCCACGCGCACACCATTCGCCCGCAGCTCGCGAACCGCCCCGGCCACGCCGGGAAAGAGCGCAGGGGCGGATGCGGAATAGGCGACCTCGAGGCGGCGCGAGAACTCGGCGAAAACATCATCGGTTCGGCCCGGGTCGTCGCCGAGTTCCGACAATAGGCCCGCGATCGCCTCCCGCTTGTCGGTGCCTGTCCAACGGGCCAGCACCTCGGCCGGAACCCCTTCCCGGCCGGTCGCCTGTGCGACGGTGCTCTCCAACACGTCGTAGACGATGCCTCCCTCATCGATCGTGGTTCCCGCCATGTCGAGCGAGACGAGTCTGATGGTCATGTGATTCTCCTTGATGCCGGAGCTCCTGGGAGTTGCCGAGCCACGTACGGTCGCGGCCGCCGCCCGGAGCGAGCATTGTGAACGACGAGGTCTGCGCGGTCGGTGCGATAACGGTCGTCGGAGTACTCCAGGACCTCGCCGGTGCTCGAGCTGGTCGTACGCCGCACCCTGAGCAGCGGCGTGCCGATGGGCACGAGGAGGTGCTCGGCATCGACGCCATCGGCAGCCACCGCGTCGATCGCGTGGTCGCCATAATCGAGGGGCACACCGTGCGCGATCAGGTAGTCGAACACCGACCCGGAGTCGGTGTCGAAGTCGAAAAGCATGCGGCCGACGGAAGAGACGAAAGCAGTGCGCTCGAGCATGGCGGGTTCGCCGTCGATCGATCTCACCCTCAGCAGCTGAACGACCTGATCGGCTTCCTCGACTCCGAGCAGCGTGGCGAGCCCCGCGCCGGCATGGCGCATGACGATCTCGACCGTGCGCTGGCCAGGCTCATGCCCCATGGCCGTGACCCAGGACGAGAACGAGAAGAAGTCGTCGATGGACTGCGCTAGAGGGACTCGACTGACCGTCGGCACGCGTCCCTGGCTGGTCTCGATGAGTCCTTCTGCGCTCAACGCGGACAATGCTTGCCTCACCGGCCCTCGAGACGCACCGAACTGTGCGCAGAGGTCGGCCTCGCTCGGGAGAGGATCACCGGCTGCGAGTTCTCCGCTGACGATGCGGTCCCGGATGGCCGTGCGAACGAGTTCATGCAATGGCACCCTCATAACTTGACTATAGAAGTTCGTGCGACGCCAGAGCATGGGGCGCTGTGCACCGAATGTTCACCCGGTGTTCTGCCGTAGATCCGCGCCAACACTGCTCAGTGAACATCTCATGACAAGTGCATGGAATCGCCGGATTGAGCTCGATCGGCCATGCACAGTGGTTGCGTGACCCCTGCTGACTCCCCCGTCGTCCCGCCCCACGTCGACCTCATCGTCGTCGGCGCGGGAATGGTCGGACTGGCGCACGCCTGGCATGCGACACGACGAGGGATGTCGGTGCTCGTGATCGAGCGCGACGAGCGCGCCGTCGGGGCGAGCATCCGGAATTTCGGCCACATCTGCACGACGGCGCAATCCGGCGTGGCATTGGACTACGCGCTCGACGCACGGGAGACCTGGATCGAAGCCGGAGAACAAGCCGGATTCGCGGTGCGCACCGACGGAACGGTGGTCATTGCGAGGACGAGTGCGGAGGTCTCCGTGCTCGAGGAGTTCGCTTCGTCTCGAGGCGAAGCCGTGCGGATGCTGACTGCCGCTGAGGCCGAGGGCCTGACCGGGTTCCGCGCACCTGGCATCGTCGCCGGCGCCCACCTGCCCCAAGACCTGCGGATCGACTCCCCGCATGCGGTACCCGCCATCGCCGGGTGGCTTTCGGCCCACGGCGTGGTGTTCCGCTACGGCGAGAACGTGCTGGAACTCACCGGCGGGTTCGTGCGCACCAGTCGCGGCGAGTACACCGCCGACGCCGTCGTGCTCGCCGTCGGCCACGACGTGGACAGGCACTATCCCGCCGTTTCGGAGAAGGCAGGCGTTCGGCGCTGCGCCCTCCGGATGATGGAGATCGATCCGCCGAACTCGATGCGGACTGCGCCCGCGGTGTTCACGGGAACGTCGCTGCTGCGCTACGAGGGCTTCGCCTCGACCGCAGCCGCCACGACGCTGCGAGCCGAGATTGCAGGCTCCGCACCTGAACTGCTCGAGAACACCGTCAATCTGATGTTCACGCAACGGCCGAACGGCCGGCTCGTGATCGGCGACACTCACCACTACGCGACCACGCTGTCGCCGTTCGAGGAAGAAGACCTCGACGAGCTGTTGCTCGCGCAGTTCCGGCGGCTTCTCGGAGCGAGCCGATTGCGCGTGCGACGACGCTGGCGAGGCGTGTACGCCGCGGCGGACACGGCCCCGTTCCTGATGTCCAGCCCGGAGGCGGGCGTGGCCGTGGCATCCGTCACGAGCGGGATCGGGATGACGACGGGCTTCGGCCTCGCCCGCGCCGTGCTCGACGAGCTTGTGCTCGCCACCCGGGAACGGTAACCGCGGCCGGCGCGCCGCCCCACCAGCTGCTCGACAGACGACCAAGAGAAACCCGAATGGAAACCTGGAAGGACATTCCCATGGAAGAACGCGCGATCGCCCGACTCAGAGGCTCGCGTGCCCTGCGGCGCGTTGTGGTCACGGCGGCGATGGCCACGGCCGTCGCCGTGTCGCTGACCGCTTGCTCTGCCGGCCCCGGAGCTGCAGACGCCGCCACCGCCAAGTCGCTGACCCAGTCGCAGGCGCAGAAGGCCGCGAGTGCCAAGGACTTCGGCGGCATGGCTGGGTTAGTGGCCGCAGCCAACGCAGAGGGTCACCTCAACGTGATCACACTTCCGCCCTCGTGGGCGAACTACGGCAAGATCATCGCCGGCTTCGAGAAGAAGTATCCGAAGATCAAGATCAATTCGGAGAATCCGAACGGATCGAGCGCAGACGAGGTCGCGGCGGCGAAGTCGCAGAAGGGCCAGAGCACCGCCCCCGACGTCTTCGACATCGGAACCGCGGTGCTCGACCAGAACCTCGACCTGATGGCCGACTACAAGGTGCAGAACTGGGCCGACCTGCCCGCCGACTACAAGGACCCGGCCGGTAAGTGGTACTACGACTACACCGGCTTGATGTCGATCGGGTACGACTCGAAGGTGATCAAGACGCCGCCGAAGAAGATCGGCGACCTGCTCGGAGCCGACTACAAGGGCAAGGTCGCGATCAAGGGCGACCCGACGCAGGCGAACGAGGCGGCGAGCGCCGTCTACTGGGCTGACCTCCAGTCCGGCGGAAAGGCGGATGACGTCCAGCCCGGGATCGACTTCTTCGGCAAGCTCAAGCAGGCCGGCAACTTCCTCTCCGTGCTGCCCACGCAGGCGACGGTGAACTCGGGCGAGACGCCGGTGGTGATCCAGTGGAGCTACAACAACCTGGCATGGGGCGCGGCCGGCGGCTCGGCGGGGAACCCGAACTGGAAGACGGTCGTGCTTCCGGGTACCGCGCTTGGCAGCTACTACAACCAGGCGATCAACGCCTCCGCGCCCAACCCGGCGGCCGCACGCCTGTGGGAGGAGTACATCTACAGCCCCGAGGTGCAGAACCTGTATCTGGCCTCCGGCGCGTATCCGGCCACCCTGCAGGCGATGATCACGAAGAAGACCGTGGATGAGAACGTGCTGAAGTCGGTGGGACAGCCGCCGAAGAGCTTCGTTCAGCTCACGGCCGACCAGGCGACGGCCGCCGGCGCGCTCCTGGCCTCCAAGTGGTCGGCGACCGTCGGTTGATCCTGGGCCTCCGGCCACGAAAGGCACAGCATGACCGCCGCCTCCACTGAGATCGCGACGGCCACCTCCGCCCGCGGTGCCGGGATCGTACGATCCCGGCACCGCGGCACAGGGTGGCTCGGGTTCACACCGTTTGCGCTCTACGTGTTGCTCTTCCTCGCCATACCGACGGTTTATGCCGTCGGGAGCGGATTCTTCACGGACTCGGGGCAGCTGACGCTCGCCAACCTTGCGGCTTTCGGCAACCCCACGATCGTCGCGGACTTCGTCGGCTCGTTCTGGGTCTCGGCGGTCGTGGCCCTCGTCGGGGCCGTGGTCGGTGCTCTCATCTGCTTCGCGCTCCTGGGGGCGAAGCCGGGAGGCGCACTCCGCACCGTGGTCGACTCCGCCTCCAGCGTGCTCGCCCAGTTCGGCGGCATCATGCTGGCGTTCGCGTTCATCGCGCTGATGGGCATCCAGGGCGTGCTCACGCTCTTCCTGAAACAGACGTTCGGGTTCGACCTGAACTCCCTCTCCGCGCACGGGCCACTCCTCTACCAGGTGGGCGGACTCGTGTTCCCCTACCTCTACTTCTCCGTTCCGCTCATGGTCATCACGTTCATGCCGGCGATGGAGGGGCTCAAGAAGGAGTGGGGAGAAGCGGCAGCCACGCTCGGCGCCTCCCGCTTCTCGTACTGGTGGCGCATCGCGTTCCCGGTGCTCGCTCCTGCATTCTGGGGAAGCACCATCCTGTTGTTCGCCAACGCGTTCTCGTCGTTCGCCACCGCGGCGGCGCTCATCGACCAGGGCGGCATCGTTCCGCTCGCCATCAAGCAACAACTCACCAGCGAAACGGTCGTCGGCGTCTCCAACACGGCCGGCGTTCTCGCGCTCGGCATGATCGTCGTGATGGTCGTCGTCATGAGTGCGTACTCGGCGTTGCAGCGACGCGCGCGGAGGTGGCAGCGGTGACGACAGGCATCCTCGCCGAGCCCGGGGCCGCTACGGGAGCCCGCCGAGGACGCGGCGCCCCTCGCGGGGGACGTGTCGGCGCCATGCCAGGCCGCACCACGAGCTCGATCATTCTGGCGGTCTCGGCCGTTCTGTTCCTCCTGCCCATCGGCGCCATGCTGCTCTTCACCTTCCGGGTGTCGGGCGACCCGGCTTCGTTCACGCTGGTGCATTACGAAGCGATCTTCGACCCCAACCAGGAACTCACGTATGACCAGCTCTTCGAAGGGATCGGCAACTCGCTCGTCATCTGCCTGATCACGGTGGCCATCGTGCTGCTGGTGCTCCTGCCGACGATGGTGCTCGTCGAGCTGCGCTATGCGCGTCTTCGTCGCGCCATCGAGTTCGTGTGTCTTCTGCCCATCACCGTGCCAACCGTGGTGCTCGTCGTCGGATTCGTTCCCGTCTACCAAGTGGTGGCGGGCGCGTTCGGAAGTGTTCCGTGGACCCTGTCGTTCGCGATCGGCGTCATCGTGCTGCCATACGCGTACCGGCCGATCCAGGCGAACATCGCGTCTTTCGACATCGTCGTGCTGAGCGAGGCGGCGAGGTCGTTGGGTGCGGGCTGGATGTCGGTGCTCGGCCGGGTCATCCTGCCCAACCTGAAGCGGGGCATCCTCTCCGCCTGCTTTCTCACCATCGCGGTCGTGCTCGGCGAGTTCACGATCGCATCGTTCCTCAACCAGACGACCTTCCAGACCGCACTCTTCCTGCTGCAGCAGACCGACCCGTACGTCGCGGCGATCTTCGCCGTGTTCGCTCTGGTGTTCGCGTTCGTGCTGCTGCTCGTGATCGGCCGGGTCGGTTCATTCCGCCGCGCCAGGAGGACAAGCCGATGACCATCGCAGCAACGAAAGCACCAGAGCGGCCGACCCCGAACGACTCAACGGGACCTCTGGCGATCAAAGGAACCGCCGTCGAGCTCGTGGGAATCACGAAGTCCTACGGTTCGCACCAAGCGCTGCGGGGCGTCAGCCTCGAGATCCACCCGGGCGAGTTCGTCGCGCTGCTCGGCCCTTCCGGGTGTGGCAAGACGACGATGCTGAGGGCCCTGTCCGGGCTGGAGCACGTGGATGCCGGCAGCATCCTCATCGACGGCGCGGACGTCGCCGACATGCCCGTGAACCGCCGCGACATCGGAATGGTCTTCCAGTCGTACTCGTTGTTCCCGCACCTGACGGCGAGGCAGAACGTGGAATTCGGGCTGCGGATGCGCAAGGTCGATGCTCGCAGGCGCGCCACGCGGTCGGGCGAAGCGCTTGAACTCGTCGGCCTCGCCGATCACGGCGAACGGTACGCGCACGAACTCTCAGGTGGGCAACAGCAGCGCGTGGCGCTCGCGAGGGCGCTCGTCACACGACCTCGCGTGCTCCTCCTCGACGAGCCACTGTCTGCGTTGGATGCGAAGGTGCGCGTGCAGTTGCGCGAGCAGATCAGAGGTATCCAGCGTGAGCTGGGGATCACGACCGTGTTCGTGACGCACGATCAAGAGGAAGCCCTGGCCGTTGCCGACCGGGTCGCGGTGATGAACGGCGGCAGGATCGAGCAGATCGGAACGCCGGAGCAGCTCTACCTGCAGCCCGCGACCGCGTTCGTCGCCGATTTCGTGGGGCAGAGCAACAGGCTGCCCGGCATGTTCGACGGTGCCGACGTCGTGGTGTTCGACTGCCGTCTCCCCGTCCTCGCCGAGACGGCGACGGCTGACGCGACGAGCGGCGACGTGACCGTATCGGTTCGTCCGGAGGACATCGAGCTCGACGACTCGCAAGAACCCTCTGGGGCCCCTGGCTGGCTCTCCGCGGTCGTCGTGGGGTCGAGCTTCCTCGGCTCGTTCCGGCGCACGACGGTGCGTCTTGCCGACGGCACGATCATGGCCGTTCAGCACGACGTGGGTGAGCGGCCCGTTCCGGATTCCGTTGTTCGGGTCCGTTTCACGGGGCGTCCCGTCGTGGTGCGGCCGCGTTAGCCTCTGCCGAGACGCTTTGTTCAGGCCGCCAGCACCGGGGCCAGTTCCGCGACGAGGGCACCTCGCGGTTTCGAGCCGACGATGGTTCGCGTCACCTCCCCATCCACGAGCAGCTTCATGGTCGGCACGGCCATGACCGAGTACCTTGCGGCGAGGGCGGGGCTGTCGTCTGCGTTGACCTTGACGATCGTGAACGCGCCCTCGTTGTCCGCCTCGATCTGCTCGAGGAGCGGCCCGAGCACGCGGCAGGGGCCGCACCAGGTGGCCCAGAAGTAGACGAGGACAGGTATGCCTGCCTCGTCCACCGTCTTCTCGAACGTCGTCTCGTCGGCGATGATCATCGTCTTGCTCCTTGGGTCTCGGCCGCGATCTCGTGCGCGGCAGTGTCGCTTGGCAGGGTTCTAGGACAGCGTGTTCTCGTGCTCGAGTTCGCCTGTGTGCGGTGAGAGCGAGCATCCGGGCTCGTCTCGCGCCTCCGCCTCGGCGAGCAGATTCTGCAGCGCGGTGCGCCTGCGCTCGAGCTCGTCGATGCGCTCGGAGAGGTCGGCGATGGCCGCGCGATAGGCCGGACGTGTCGCCAGGCAATCGTCGGCGTTGTCGCTGCCAGAGGCCAGGCAGTCCAGAAAGGGCCTCGTCTGCTCGAGACGGATGCCCGCCCGGCCAAGTGCGTGAGCCTCGCCGACCAGACGCGGCGCGTCGTCGTCGTAGTCACGGTAGCCGTTCGAAAGCCTGCTCGAGCGCACCAGACCGAGCGCTTCGTAGTGCCGAACCGTCTTCACGCTCACGCCCGCAAGTCGCGCGACCTCGCCTATCTTCATGCGTACCTCCCGGTGGCAGTAATCCCACGCTAAACGTTGCCGTTAAGGGGAAGGTCAAGCACGCCGAGGTGCAGCTGCGGTGCCGCTGCGGGAGCCTGGAGCGCCCTGCCGGCGGTGAGCACGACCACCGCACGGAACTCGAGGGCGGAGGTGACGAGGGAGCTGCCGCGACCGAGGCTGCGCGAATGAGCGAAGAACCGCCATGAGGTTTCGCCTGACCGTCACCCACGGTTCACTGGCACCTGATCGGGTGACATGTGTCGAAGGGGAATGGTATGCGCACACAGCTCACACGCAGTGACGGGGCAGGCAGCGGCGGGGCGCCCAGCGGCCGGGCACGCATCGGGAGAGGCGCGGCGACAGCGGTGGCCGTGCTCGGGATGCTTGCGGCATCACTCGCCACAGCAACGGCGGCTGCAGCCGAGCCGTCGAACGGCTTGGTGATCAACGAGGTGTACGGCGGAGGTGGTAACTCCGGTGCCGCGTACACGAACGACTTCATCGAGGTGGCGAACCGCGGAATCTCCGCCGTCGACCTGACGGGATGGTCGGTCCAGTACCACTCGAAGGCCGCAACGGGCACGTGGCAGACCACGCCGCTGAGCGGCAGCATCGCCCCCGGCGCCCGGTACGTGGTGGCCGAGGCGAAGGGCAACGGGGGCACGTCTCCCCTGCCGCAGGCTGACGCCTCGGGCACGATCGCAATGTCGGCCACCGACGGAACCGTCGCACTCGTCTCGAACAGCGCCGCGCTCACGTGCGCCGACGCGGCATCGTGCGAGACGGCATCCGTCGACCTGGTCGGTTTCGGGGCCGCGGCGATCTCTGAGGGCTCGCCGGCAACTGGTGCATCCAACACCGCTTCTGTGCAGCGCAAGGATGCCGCAGACAGCGACGACAACGCCGCAGACTTCGCGGCGGCTCCTCCGACACCGGGCGCCGCGAACACCGCGGGCGGCGACGACGGCGGATCGACGCCCCCGACGCCTGGCACGACTCGCATCCACGACATCCAGGGCACGAGCTTCGTCTCCCCCCTGAACGGCCAGAAGGTGACGGCGGTTCCGGGTGTGGTGACGGGAGTGCGGGCATCCGGATCCAGCCGTGGCTTCTGGATGCAGGACCCGGATGCCGACTCCAACCCCGCCACGAGCGAGGGAGTCTTCGTCTACACCGGCACCGCACCCTCGGTCACCGCGGGCGACTCCGTGCTCGTGTCGGCCACCGTGAAGGACTACTACCCGCTCGCCAGCGGCGATAGCCCCGGCACCACGTCGAACCTCTCGATCACCGAACTGCAGAGTCCGAAGATCTACACGGTGTCGCACGGCAACCCTCTTCCGGCTCCCATCGTGCTCGGGTCCACCACGGTTCCCGACGCATACGCCCCCGACCTGGGTGGCGGGAACATCGAGAACACTCCCATCACGCCGTCTCGTTCCGCCCTGGACTTTTACGAGTCGGTGGAGGGAATGCGCGTCGAGGTGGATGACGCTCGTGTGATCGGTCCGAGCGACCAGTACGGCGAGCAGTACGTCACGACGAAGCCGGCGCAGAACGTCAGCTACCGAGGCGGCACCGTGCTCACGGGCGAGAACGAGACTCCGTCGGGAAGGCTCGAGGTTGTTCCCGCCGACGGCTCGAACCCGAACGTCTCCGTCGGCGACGTCTTCACGGGAGCGACGGTCGGACCGGTGGATTATTCCATGTACGGCGGCTATCTGATTGCGGCGACCCAGCTCGGCCAGGTCGTCTCGAGCGGGCTTCAGCCCGTCGTAGCGAAGAAGGCCGGCGCCGGCCAGCTTTCTGTCGCGACCTACAACGTCGAGAACCTCGCTCCCGGCGACGCGGCCGACAAGTACAGCCGGCTTGCGCAGGGGGTCGTGACGAACCTCGCATCGCCCGACATCGTGGCGCTCGAGGAGGTGCAGGACAACGACGGCGCCGCCGACTCAGGGACGGTTGCCGCCGATCAGACGCTCACCCGGTTGACGCAGGCGATCCGTGCGGCCGGCGGCCCGCTCTACGACTGGCGCGAGATCGACCCGGTCAACGACCAGGACGGCGGGCAGCCCGGCGGCAACATCAGGGTGGCTTTCCTGTTCGACCCGACCCGCGTCTCGTTCGTGGATCGCGGCGGCTCGGCCGTCGACCGATCCATCACAGGAACGTCAGTCGTGAAGGTGCACGGAGAACCCGACCTGACGCTCTCCCCCGGCCGCATCGACCCCGGCAGCGACGCGTGGGATTCCAGCCGCAAGCCTCTCGTGGGCGAGTTCCTGTTCCGAGGCGAGAACGTCTTCGTCATCGGCAACCACTTCGATTCCAAGCTCGGCGACCAGAACGCGGACGGGCGCTTCCAGTACCCGCAACAGTCCTCGGCCGTGCAGCGCGCGAAGCAGGCGATTCAGGTGCACGACTTCGTGGCATCCCTGCTGAAGGCGGACAAGAAGGCGAAGGTGGTCGTGGCCGGCGACCTGAACGACTACCAGTTCAGCCCGGCGCTGCAGACGCTCACGGGAGCGGCATCCGGGAAGCCGATCCTGCGTGACCTCATCACGACCCTGCCGGAGAGCCAGCAGTACACCTATGTGTACGACGGGATTTCGCAGGTGCTCGACCACATACTGGTCACGGCCGGGGTGGGCAAGCCGGAGTACCAGGTGGTGCACGTCAACTCCGAGTTCGCGAACCAGGTCAGCGATCACGACCCGCAGGAGGTCGCCATCACCGCGGGGGCCAGGTCGTGGGCGCTGCCGGGCCTGGAGTCGAGGCGATGCGGACCGTCCGCTGCCGCAGCCGGCTACTCGGATGCCCTCGACAAGATCACCTACAACGGCACCCAGGTGGGCGGCTTGTCCTCGCTCGCCCGCGACGTGCGCAGCGGGGGTTACGTGTCTGCCGTCGACAACCACGGTTCCGACCCCGCTCGCATCTGGTTCCTCTCCGGCGTCGCGAATCCCCACGTCACCAGGGATCCCCTCGTGCTCAAGCAACCTGACGGCACCCCGTACAACGGTCAGGACAGCGACAACGAGGGTCTGGCAGTGCTGCCGAACGGCGACTTCGTCGTCAGCAGCGAGACGGAGCCATCCGTGCGCATCTTCGGGCGCGACGGCATCCAGAAGGCATCGCTGCCCGTGCCCGCCCGATTCGCCGTGACGGGAAGCACGCAGGCAGGAGAAGCAACCTCGAACGCGACGCTGGAGGGCCTGACGATCACCCCTGACGGCAAGACCATCGTGGCCGCCATGGAGGCTGCCCTCTCCGGTGATGTCTCGACCGACGGGGATGCCACGGCACACCGGCTCCTGGTGTACACGCAGGCCAAGAAGGGGGCCTGGACGCTGTCGAAGCAGGTGGAGTATCGCACCGAACCGGGCATGCGCATCCCCGAGGTCGCCGCAACCGGCAACGACTCGTTGGTGGTCGAGGAGGCCGCATGGTCCGCCGCCATCGGCAACTCGGTCAAGCTGTACGGCATCAAGGGACTGCACGGCGCCCACGATGTGACCTCCGTCACGAACCTCGGAGCCGCGTCTCCCGGGCTGGCGCTGCAGAAGACGCTCGTTGCCGACGTGGTGCAGTGCCCGACCCTTGGCGCGACAGCCAAGGAGGCGCAGGCCAACCCGCTGCTCGACAACTACGAGGGCATGGCGGTGACCTTCTCCACCGGCCACGCGGCAGGCATCTCGCTCATCAGCGATGACAATTTCAGCGCATCACAGACCACTCGGGTACTGAATCTGATCGCGAAGCTGCCCTAGCGGCCCGAGCACAGGACAAGGGGCGTCGGCATGTGCCGGCGCCCCTTCGTGTCGCCTGGATTCTCGATCCTGACGCGTCTTCCGCTTCGCCGGGAATATCCACCGGTGGTAAATGTTGAAGTTGATAACACTCGGCTCAAGTTCGAGTGAGACAGACGGATATAACCGGAACAACAGGAGATTCAGTGCCTGAGAACTTCATCCCCGGCGGTGCCGAGCCAGGCGACGAGGGAAGCTCGTTCGACGAGTTCCTCGCGCGTTACCTCGCCGGCGAGCGCGCCCGCGCGGCCCGCTCGATCGACATCAGCCGCTTCCTCAGCCGCCGCACCCAGGAGGTGCTGCAGCGAGCCGGACGGTTCGCGCTCGAGCACGGCCACAACGAGCTGGACGCGCTGCACATTCTGCGCGTCATGTCGGGCGAAGACCCGGCCGCCGAGGCAATGCGCCGCATCGGCGTCGATCCCGCCCGCATCGTTCGCGCGGCCGAGCAGCGCCTGCCGCAGACCGGTGAGGCGAACACCGACGCCCCGGCGCTCACGCCGTCCGCACAGCGCGCGCTGTTCCACGCGTACCAAGTCGCCCGCGCGTCGGGTTCGACCTACATCGATCCCGAGCACCTGTTCTACGCGCTCGTCATCGCCCAGGACTCCCCCGCCGGGCAGGTGCTGCAGTCGGCAGGCGTCACGCCAGACGCCCTTGCCGGCGCCATGCGTGAGGCTGCGACCATGGGGGCCGAGGCGGCGAGCGAAACGGATGCCGGTGAGCAGACATCCGAGACGCCCATGCTCGACCGCTTCGGCACCGACCTTACGCTCGCCGCTCACGAGGGCCGGCTCGACCCGGTGATCGGCCGCGTCGATGAGATCGAGCAGACCGTTGAGATCCTCTCCAGGCGCACCAAGAACAACCCTGTGCTGGTCGGAGAGGCCGGCGTCGGCAAGACCGCGATCGTCGAGGGCCTGGCCCAGGCGATCGTGGACGGAGTGGTTCCCGAGCAGCTGCGCGACAAGCGTGTCATCTCGCTCGACCTGCCAGGCATGCTCGCCGGAACCCGGTACCGTGGCGATTTCGAGGAGCGCCTCACCAAGCTGATGGACGAGATCTCGGCCAAGAAGGGCGAGCTCATCGTGTTCATCGATGAGGTGCACACCGTGATCGGCGCGGGTGGCGCCGGCGACGGCGGAATGGATGCCGCGAACATCCTGAAGCCGCGGCTCGCGAAGGGCGAGTTGCACCTGGTCGGTGCGACCACGCTCAAGGAGTACCGGCAGATCGAGAAGGACCCTGCGCTGGAGCGGCGCTTCCAGCCTGTGACCGTGGCAGAACCGTCGATCGACGACGCTGTGGCCATTCTCGCCGGCCTTCGGCATGCGTATGAAGAGCACCACGGAGTGACGTACACCGACGACGCCATCCGCGCCGCGGTCGAGTTGAGCGCGCGTTATGTCGCCGACCGCTACCTGCCCGACAAGGCCATCGACCTGATCGACCAGGCGGGCGCTCGGCTGCGTCTGCGACTGGGCAAGCAGGTGGACACGTCGGCGCTCATGCAGCGCCTTGCCGACCTGGAGGCGGAGAAGAACGCGGCGGTCTCGGCCGAGCGTTACGAGGAAGCCTCGCGGCTGCGCGATGAGATCACTGCGGTGGAGGCCAAACTGGCCGAGGCGGCGGCAGTGGGCGTGCGCAGCGGTGACGGCGAAGACGCACTGGTGGACGAGACGCAGATCGCCGACGTGATCTCGCGCGCGACGGGCATCCCCGTCACTCGCATCGGCGAGGCCGATCGCGAACGGTTGGCAAAGCTGGAGAGCGAGCTGCACCAGCGCGTGATCGGGCAGGATGACGCCGTGACTGCGGTGGCCAAGTCGGTGCGCCGCAATCGCACGGGCATGGGCGACGAGCACAGGCCGGTGGGCAGCTTCCTGTTCCTCGGTCCGACCGGCGTCGGAAAGACGGAGCTGGCGAAGGCACTCGCCGCGTCGCTGTTCGGGTCTGAGCGGTCGATGATCCGCTTCGACATGAGCGAGTTCGGTGAGCGGCACACGGCGGCTCGCCTGGTCGGAGCGCCTCCGGGATACGTCGGCTACGACGAGGCCGGCCAGCTGACCGAGCGCGTGCGCCGCAACCCCTACTCGGTGCTGCTGTTCGACGAGATCGAGAAGGCGCATCCCGACATCTTCAACCTGTTGCTGCAGGTGCTCGACGACGGTCGCCTTACCGACGGCCAGGGTCGCACGGTGGACTTCCGCAACACCGTCGTCATCATGACGTCGAACCTGGGCAGCGAGTTCCTGGCGTCCAAGAGCGGTGCGCTCGGGTTCGTGGCTCCCGGCGCCGACGGCTTCGGCGACGAGAAGGCGCTGCGTGACAGGGTGATGGGCAAGCTGCGCGAGAGCATGCGGCCGGAGTTCATCAACCGCATCGACGAGATCGTGCTGTTCCGCAAGCTGGACCGCGAGCAGCTGCGTGACATCGTTCGCCTGCTGCTGACCGCCACCAGCTCACGACTGGCCCAGCGCGAGATCGCCTTCACCGTGTCCGATGCGGCCGTCGAGTGGATCGCCGAGCACGGCTACGAGCCGGAGTTCGGGGCGCGTCCGCTGCGCCGCGTCATCCAGCGCGAGGTCGATGACCGCATCGCCGACCTGCTGGTCGACGGGTCGATCGACGACGGCGGAACGGTGCACGTGGATGCCGCTGACGGTGAGCTGCGCGTCACCGCCGGTCAAAGGATGCCCGTAGCGGCCTGACCGCAACGCACTGCGAGCCGCCGGTGACCCTTTTCGGGTGACCGGCGGCTCGTGTCAGATGCGCGCTTCTTGCGAGGCCGCCACCTCATTCCGGCTCGACGAGCCGAGTGGGTTCAGGCGGCGACCTGCCTGCGCAGCACCACTCCGCTCGCCACAGCGAGCACGACGATGCCGATCACCTCGACGATCACCGTCTCTGGCACGAGCGTGAAGGTCCAGACTTCGCGGATGCCGAACAGCCCGACAGTGAGCGCAAGCAGCAGTGCGATCAGCGATGCCGCGATGAACAGCAGGCCGAGGACAGTCGCGATCTTGAGCAGCGTGCCGTGCAGTGCCAGCACGGCGATGGCCAGGACGACGCCGGCAATGGCGTTGAGCACGAACATCACGCCGAGCAGGCCGCGGACCCCGTCGAAGACGAGGAACAGATGGATGCCCGCTATCGCGAGCAGGACTATCGCGCTGACGATACGCACGACCCTCAGGATGCCTGGGTTGCTGGCTGCCATTCGGTCTCACCCGCTTTCCGATACGGTCTCCCGCACGGAGACCCTCATGGATGACACGGCTCAGCCGAGCCAAACGTTCACGTCGGGTCGCAACCCACCGCGTTCGATCGCTTCACTGCTGGCTCATTGCGGGCCGTAGGCCGAGAGGAACCGGTTGCGGAAGGCATCCATTCGCCAGACGGGCGCGGACGGCGAGGGAAGCATTCCCGATTGCCAGTGCCAGTCGTCGATTCGCGACATGACGCCGCGGTCCTTCGAGATGATGCTCACCGGCACGTCGTGGTTCGCGGCCGGACCGCTGACGACGGAGGCCGGCTGGTGATCGCCGAGCACGACGAGCACCAGGTTCGGATCGCCGAAGGTGGTCAGGAAGGAGAACAAGGCGCCCATCGAGTACTGCACGGATTCCCCGTAGAGCTGTTGCACGCGGCGAGGGTCCTGCCAGACCACGCTCGGAGGCAGCCCCTGGCCAGGCTGCGGCGCGTAGACCGAGCCGTCTCCGAGCGATGGCCACGGCACGAGGTGCGGCAGCGGAGTCCAGGGAGTGTGGGATGAGACGAAGTCGATCTCGGCCATGACGGGCTTGTGCGGTGCGCTCAGCTCGTGCTGCTGCAGATAGTTCCAGGTGTACTGATCGGGAATGCGCGCATAGCTGAACCTCGGACCGTGATAGCCGACGTTCTGCGAGTTCAGCAGAGTGTCGTAGTGGTAGAACGACGTGCCGACCGGCCACGGGCCTGAATCCGATGGCACGTCGGAAACGGTGCGCCACCCGGCCTTCTTGAAGGCGCCGCTCAGCGTGAAGCGATCGCCCGCGGTCACCCTGTCGTACTTCTGCTGCGAGTCGATCCACAGCCCGGACTGCAGGGTGGAATGCGCCAGCCAGCTGACGCCGCCGAAGGTCGGCGAGGTGAGGAACGCGCTGCGCTCGGTGTATCCGGCACGTGCCAGCGCAGTGTTGCCGTCGCGCAGCACGGTGTCGACGCCGGACGAGAACGAGGTGTTCTGCACGGCGACCTGGCCGTAGCTCTCGATGAACGCGACGATCACGTCTTTGCCCTTGAGGCCGTTCAGCAAATCGGATGCCGGCAGTTGGGCGTACGCATCACCCGCGGATGCCTTCGCGAACGCCGCCTGTTCCTCTTCGGTCACACGCACCTGCGACGCCGTCGAGACCGCGAGGCCGATCGCATCGGATGCCGCGACCGGCTCCCCCGGTACGAGTTGCACGCCGACGAGCGCGGCGACGAGCCAGACGGCCGTCACGGTCGATCCCGCGGCGAGGGCGGCGCGGCGGTGCGCACGCAGCGCCCGGTCGAGCCGCAACAGCGCCCAGTACACCGCGAGCAGGGCTCCGCACGCGGCGATCAGCAGCAGGACAAGCAGTGCCGCAGCCCCGACCGTGCCCGCGGAATCGCGGAGCACGCCGTAGGCATCCCCCAGTTCCGACCAGTCGGTGACGACGTTGAAGGCGCGCGAGAGGGTGGTCTCGAAGCCCCTGTCGAGCGCCGCCAGCGCCGTCGCGGCGACGAGCAGCACGGCCACCGGCGCGGCGACGATGCGTCGAGCGAGCCGCGAAGGCAGCAGCGCGAGCACGAGCAGCCCGATGACGGCCTCGGCCGGCACCCGTAGCAGTGCGCCTCCGGAGCCCGAGGCGATGAGACCGGGTGCCAGCGCGGTCGCGACGAGCACGAGGGCTGCAAGCGTGGTCACGCCGGTCGCGACCGCACCACGCGTCGTGCGTCGGGCGTTCACCTGGTCGGTCATTCTGTGCTCCCCCGGTCTGCAGCAGGTGACGTGCCGGCCGACGGCGCAGGTGCGTCGCCGCGGCAGCGTTCGGACAGGCCGTACCGCAACAGGGCCACGTCGCCGATCGGCCGCACGTCGAGCAGCCGGGCGCGATGATCGGCCGTCCAGGGGAACACCGCGTCGTGCACGAGACGGGGAGCGCGCCCGTCGCCCACGAACAGCGGGGCGACCACGAGCTGCAGTTCGTCGGCGAGACCGGATGCCAGCAGCTGGGTGAGTACTGCTCGGCCGCCCTCGACCATGACGGTGCGTGCGCCGCGGGCGCCCAGATCGGCCAGAACGGCGCCGATGTCCACCCGCTCGCCCAGTCCCACCACCGTGGAGAGCGAGCCGAGCCGCTCCGCCAGCGGCGTTCGCACTCCGGCCGGGCAGTAGACCAGCCGGCATGTGTCACCGGTCGTGAAGAACCGGGCTCCGGCATCGAGATCGCCGGTCTGCGTGAGCGTCACCTTCCAGGGCTGACGGGGCAGGCCGGCGGCCACCCTGGCCGCGCACCTGCGCTCGCTGCGCACGAGCAGGCGCGGGTCATCCTTGCGTACGGTGCCGGCACCGACCAGGATCGCGTCGTGCGCGGCGCGCAGTTCGTCGACACGGTCGAGATCGGCGGTGTTGGACAGCGCGAGCCGCGGGGGCAATGCCGAGTCGAGGTAGCCGTCGATGGACATGGCGCAGCTGACGGTCACATACGGCAGTTCTCGTTGTGGCGTCGTCACGGTCGGCCTCCTGTCGGGCCGGCCGGCACGGTCGCTGGGATCGAAGCGATAGTTCCGGTGACCGGTACAACGGCATGCGAGACGGAGACGACGGACGGGCGGACGGATGCCGGCCGGATGGCCGCCACGAGGGCGACGACCGCTCCGGGAAGCACAGCGATCATCACCAGCACCCCGAAGGCCGTGGATGCCGCGACACCGGCGGCCGAACCGAGGCCGGCCATTGCAAATGCCCATGCTGCAACGCCTTCCCTTGGCCCCCATCCGCCGACGTTCACCGGGATCGAGGCGCCGAGCAGTACCACGAGGGCAAGAGCGACGAGGCGCAGGGGCGGCAGGTGCACGCCGATGCCCGCGACGGCGATGGCGAAGAGTGCGACGTGGCAGCTCACGGCGACCAGCGACGCCGCCAGCACCTGAACGGCGGCACGTGGAGCGCCGAGGCCGACCCGCAGCTCGACGAGTTCCCGAACGACGATGCGCCGCAGCTTGCGGCTCGCCGCGGCCGCCGCCAGCGCTGCCAGGAGGAGAGCGAGCCCGATGCCCAATTGCGCGAGCGCCCAGCCGGCGAACTCCGCTCCGGCCCAGCCGAGCACGACGAGCGTCACTACGGCCTGCACCGCCTGTCCAGCAACGCGTTCGATCGCGACCGCACGTGACGCCTGTGGCACATCGTGCACGTCGACCCCATGAGCGACGGCCCTGTGCACGTCGCCGAGCACTCCGCCAGGAAGCACGGCGTTGAGGAACTGCGATCGGTAGTACATCGCGATCGCGTTCCGAAACCCGATGCGCACGCCGAGACGGTTGGCCACGACGCGCCACCGCCACGCCGAAGCCGCGGTGGACACGGCGCAGATCGCCACCGCGGATGACACCGTCACGGGGTCGATGCCGAGCAGTCCTTCGGCGAACGGAGCGGGTCCGACGCGCACCACCACGGCGACCAGTACCACAAGTCCGATCAACGGCCTCGCCCATGCGCGCACGCGCCTCGGGGCGACGAGGGTTCTCCAGCCTCGCGCCGTGCCGTGGGCCGCCGTCCTCATCTCGGCCATGCCAGTAGGTCCTTGTGGTGCACGGCGACCGAGAGGATGCCGTCCCGCATCTGCTCTCGTCGCATCTTCAGATAGGCACGGGCCTCGGATCGCAACGCGGTGTCCTGCTCGAACGCGGCGTGCACCCAGCCTTCGAACCACTCGGTCAGGAGCTCCGCGTCGTGCGGCCCAAGTCGCCACGGCGTCTCTTCCGGACGCACGTGCCAGTCCGCCTGGAGGAAGATGCCGCGAGCGACGGCCACGGCATGAGGACCGAGCAACCTCCTGCCGTCGGTGCTGCGGCGCTGGTGAGCGTTGAACGCGTTCTGGAACGCCTCGTCGAGACGATGCCACGGCCGCAGGTCGACCCTTCCCGTCACGCTGAGACTCAGCAGCACAGGTGCTCTTGCCTGCAGACAGGCCGCCGCCATGGCGTGGAGCTCGCGAGATGTCAGCACGTCGAGCAGAGCGGATGCCGTGACCAGAGACGCGCCCCGCAGCTCGCCTGCGCCCACCTCTACCAACTCAGCAACGCGCGTTCGGATTGCGACCGGCCGGCCGTCGGCATCGTCGGGGATGCCCGCCTCGCCCGCGCGCTGCACCAACTGCTCATTCCAGTCGTGGAGCACCCAGGTCTGCGGCCCTGGCAGACGCGGTGCCAGCCAGCGCATCATCGAGCCCGTGCCGCTCCCCAGGTCGTGCACCGTCAGCGGTGCGGTGACCAGACGCACGGCGGCAGCAGCCAAGTCTGCCGAGCGGGCACGGGCATCCTCCTGCTCGCGCAGCGCCAGCCAGGTGCTGCTGGTCTCGATGACGTCGGTCATGCCGGCCTCCCGACCGCCACGGGAACATCGTCGTAGGACGAAAGGTCGGCGAGCACCGCCGCGACGGTACGCGCGGTGTCGAGCCATGACGGCGCCGTGAGGCGACCGCGCTCAGCTCGAGCTCTCAGGTCGGAGCGCCACGCGGCATCCGTCCACCAGCGCAGAAGCGCGGCGCGAAGCGCGGAAGGATCATCAGGCGGCACGAGCACGCCCGCTCCGCTTCCGCCGATCGCCTCCGGCAGTCCACCCGTTCGGCTCGCGAACACGGGGATGCCCCTGGCCACGGCGTCCGCGACCGCCATACCGAAGCTCTCGGCCCGAGACGGCGCGACCAGAAGGTCTGCTGCGGCATACACGTCTAAGAGCTGCCCACCGGTCAGCACGCCGGTGAAGCGAATGCGATCCGCGAGGCCCACGGATTCCACCCTGGCCCGGAGCGCCGCCGCGAAGCCGCGGTCCGTATCGAGGGAGCCGACGAAGGTGCAGGTCCATTCAACATCCGCGTCGATGCCGGAGAGGGCGTGAACCAGAACGTCCTGTCCCTTGTGCGGGGCGAGGGCTCCCACGCACAGCAGCCGGCCACCGTCGGACGAGCCGACGGTCGCTGGCGCCGGGGACACGCCTGGTCGCGCAACCGTGATGTCGGCGGCCCGAGCTGCTCCCGCGCTGACCAAGGCGTCCCTCGTCCACCGGCTCGTCGTGACGACTCTTCGCGCCGCACGGAGTGCGCGGCGTTCACGCTCGCCGGCCCCAGCCCGCTCGTGCGCCGGGGCCACGGACGCCGAGATCATGTGCGCGAGCGCCACGAGCCTGAGGCGCCGGGAGTGGTGCACGAGAGCGTCAGGAGCCTGCGCCGCGAGCAGACCATCGACCAGCACCAGGGAGCCGTCGCCCAGAGTCGAAAGCAGGCTCGCCATCGACGGCTCCCCCGGTCGGATCGGCTCGAGCCTCACATCCCAGCCGAGTCCCTTCAGACCGTCGCGAAGCGCGAGGTCGTAGACGTTGCCGCCGCTGACTCTGGCAGCATCGTCCACCCCCTCTGGCACGAGGAAGTGCACGCTGCCGGTCGGCCTGCCACGCGCGCCGCTCACAGCGTCCTCTCGTACGTCGCCCAGGCGATGTGCGACTCATGCAATGTGACCGCGATGCCGGAAAGGGCCCGCCCCGTCTCGCCCAGTCCACCTGCCGCGGCCTGTTCGGCAAGGGCATCCGCGATGGTACGGCAGAGCTGCTCGGTCGTGGTGTTCATACCCTCGAACTGCGGTTCGTCGTCCAGGTTGCGGTAGCTCAGCGAGCCGGTGATCTCGCGCAGAGCGGCCGAGGCCAGCCCGATGTCGACGACGATGCCGTCCGGGCCCAAGGCGCCGGCACTGAACGACGCGTCGACGACGAAGGTCGCGCCGTGCAGCCGTTGTGCTGGGCCGAAGACCTCGCCAGACAGGCTGTGCGCCACCATCATGTGGTCTCGCACCGTCACCGTGAACGTCATGCGCCCTCCCAATCGATCGTGTGGCACAGCACAGGCCGGCCGTCTGCTTGAAAAGTGCCGTCGGCCAGGGCTGCCATCACCTGCGGCAGGTCGCGCCATGAGGACTCCCCGCTCAGCAGAGCGTCGAACGCGGGGTCGCGCAGCATGCGCAGCGCGAGCGCGAGCCGGTCCCTCGTGCTGTAGCGGCCCCTGCGACGCGGTGCGACCATGCCGACCTGGCTCGAGCGGATCGAGAGTCGCCGCGAGTGGAAGTCCGAGCCGAGGTTGATGCTCACCGGCCGGTCCCCGAACCAGGCCGCCTCGATCACCTCGCCCTCCGTCGCGGCGCACTCGAGCGCGAGCTGCAGCCCGGATGCCGCTCCGCTCACGTCCACCACGACATCGCAGTCGCGCGGCGCTTCGTTCGGCTCGGCGAACCCGACGCCCAGCAACTCGGCCACCCGACGACGAGACAGGTCGACGTCGACGAGCGTCACCTGGGATTCCGGGATGCCGCGCAGCAGCCGTGCGACGCAGCATCCGATCATCCCTGCGCCGATCACGGCGACGCGGTCGCCGACCAGCGGCGAAGCGTCCCAGAGCACGTTCAGTGCGGTCTCGACCGACCCCGCGAGCACGGCTCTGCGCGCAGGGACGCCGTCGGGGATCGGCAGCACCGCGTCGGCGGGGACCACGAAACTCGACTGGTGAGGGAACAGCGTGAACACGGCTTGACCGCGCAGCTCGCCCGGTCCGCTCTCGACGACTCCCACGTTCAGGTAGCCGTACTCGACAGGGCCGGGAAAGTCGCCGTGTTGGAAGGGTGCGCGCATGCGTTCACGTTCACCCGCTGGCACTTTGCCGAGGAACACGGTGGTCTCGGTTCCCCTGCTGATCCCGGTGAATGTCGTGCGCACGAGCACCTCGTCGTCGCCGACCGGTGGGAGGGTCTGTGTACGCAGCGCCCCGACTCCCGGTCGTTCGACCCAGAACGCGGTTGCCTCGGTCACGTGCCTCCCTCTGTACACCCCGACTGCTGCCGAATCCGGCTGCTGCCGATCCTGATCGCCGAATCCGATTACAGAACCGATTCGACCCGTACTGAACCTTCCGGTACCCAATCGCGTCTTAACCCATGAGGGGCCATGCAGAAGACACGAGGACGACCATGAGATCGGTTCACCGGATACCGGCCGCCGCGGCAGCTGCCGGCATCGGCGCGACCGCGGTAGTGAGCCTCGTCGATCCGCTGCCGCCGGTGGCGTGGGTGGTCGCTGTCGGATACGCCGTCGTTGCGAACACGCTCCTCGGCGTCGGTCTCCGCCGCAGACGCACCGTGCGGTTCGGTGCGGCCAACGTGGTGACGACCGTGCGTTCGGCACTCGTCGGGCTGATCACTGCGATGGTCGCAGCTTCGCTGATCGCGCCGGTCTCGGTGCCCCTCCTGGTAGCTCTCACCATCCCCGCCCTTGCGCTTGACGCGGTGGACGGATGGGTAGCGCGCCGCACCCGGTCCGCTTCCGAACTCGGCGCCCGCTACGACATGGAGGTGGATGCGTTCCTCCTCCTCGTTCTCAGCGCGTTCGTCGCGCAGTCCCTCGGCGGCTGGGTGCTCGCCATCGGCCTGATGCGCTACACGTTCGTCGCCGTCGGCTGGGTTCTGCCGTGGTTCCGCGCAGTGCTCCCGCCGCGATACTGGCGCAAAGTCGTGACGGCGGCGCAGGGCATCGCGCTCACGGCCGCGGCATCCGGACTGCTCCCGGGCATCGACGCCGTGCTTGTGCTCATCGCGCTGCTGCTCCTCGTCGAGTCGTTCGGGCGCGACGTCGTCTGGCTGATCAGGCACCGCCGCAGAGTGACGTCTTCGGTGACCGTGCTCAGCTCCGCGCTCGGGGAGTCACGGCCTGCGGAGTCGTCACCTCTGGCGCCTGGGATATCGGCGCCCCAGACGTTGGCGCCGCAGGCATCAGCGACTCGGGCATCGGCGGCTCGGGTATCGGCAGAGTGAGTTGCCGCGCCTCCAGCAGCGGGCACGCGAACGGATCCTTGTCTCCGAGGCCGACCCGATTGATGTAGCGGAAGACGATCAGGTACGACTCGAAGAGCCCCGTCTCGACGTACGGCACGTCCCTGCTCGCGCAATAGCCGCGCACCACGGGAGCGGCGCGTCTCAGATGCGGACGCGGCATCGATGGGAAGAGGTGATGCTCGATCTGGTAGTTGAGCCCGCCCATCGCGAAGTCGAGCACGCGGCTTCCCCGGATGTTGCGGCTCATCATGACCTGCCTGCGCAGGAAGCCCAGTCGCATGTCCTTTGGAACCAGCGGCATCCCCTTGTGGTTCGGCGCGAATGACATGCCCATGTAGAAGCCGAACAGGCCCAGTTGCACACCGAGGAAGGCTCCCGCCTTGCCTGGCGGCAGCATGAGGAACAGGATGCCCAGGTAGCCCACCAGGCGCACCATGAGGAAAGCGATCTCCACCGGTCTCCGCGCAAGCGGTTCGCGCGCGAACACGCGGCGCACACTCGAGGCGTGCAGAGAGATGCCCTCGAGGAACAGGATCGGAAAGAAGAACACGCCCTGGTGCGAGAACACCCACGGCAGCGGCCAAGGGCGATGCCTGGTCACCTGCTCGTGCGTCAGCGAGATGACGGGCAGATCGATATCGGGGTCGTAGCCCTGGCGGTTCGGGTTCGCGTGGTGCTTGGTGTGCTTGTGCTGCCACCACCCGTAGCTCATGCCGATGAAGAGGCCTCCGAGGATGAGGCTGATCCAGTCGTTCCATCTGCCCGAACGAAAGATCTGCCTGTGTGCCGCGTCATGCCCCAGGAACGCCGTCTGGGTGAACACGACGGCGAGCAGGGCGGCGACGGCGAGCTGCCACCAGGAGTTGCCGACCCAGAGGAACAGTGCGAAACAGGCACCATACGCGAGCGGGACGGCGATGAGCCTCGTCCAGTAGTAGCCGTATCGTCGCCGCAGGAGCCCGGATGCGCGGATGTCGGCGGCCAGTTCGGTGTAGTCGTTGCCCGGCCGTTCCGCACGAGAGACCGTGCTGCGAACCGCACCCGAACTCGTCCCGACGCCATGGCTGGTCATGGCATCCTCCCGCCTGCACCGCGCATCTGCGGCACGCCGATCAGTAGGCGGTCAAGGTCTGGGAATACCTGTTTTCGAGTGTACGCGCGGCGCCTCGGCCCGCTCCGATGCAGGGAGGATGGTCAGGCATTCGCCAGCTCTTCGATCACGATCTTCTTCTGGCGCATCATGACCTGGACCTGATCCGGAGTGCGCGTGAGCTCTGACATGTTCCTAGGGACGATCTGCCAGCTCACGCCGAACCGGTCCTTGCACCAGCCGCATTGCTCGGCCTCTGGCACATGCGAGAGCTTCGCCCAGTACTCGTCGATCTCGGCCTGGTCGGCGCAGCCGACCACGAACGAGATCGCCTCGTTGAAGGTGAACAGGGGGCCGCCGTCGAGGCAGACGAAGTCGACGCCGTTCAGCGTGAAGCGGCCGTTGATGACCTTGCCGGACATTCCGGCGAAGTGTTCGTCGAGGCTCTCATCCGGATACTCGTCGATCGAGACGATGCGCGAGTCGGGAAACACGTCTACGTAGTACTCCATCGCTTCGCGCGCCTGGTCGTTGAACCACAGACATGGCTGGATGGGTGCGATATCGGGCATGGTCGATTCCTCCTTGTTGTATTGCTTGTCGTGTTTCTTGTCGTGTTCCTGCGTCTGCCGGCCGCTTCGTTCACCGCACGGCCTCGAGGAGGTCATCGATCTGGCCAAGCGCCAGTCGCATGCCCTCCTCCATGCCCATCTGAACCAGCCGTTCGAGCTCGTCGATGCTCGCGAAACGACTGACCGTGGTCATGCGAGTGCCAACGCCTCGGACTCCGAGCTCGACCGATTCGAGGATCACCTCGGTGCGGGTCACGGGCATGCCCTCGGACGGCGAGCCGTCGTCGTCGGAGAAACCGTCGTCGAACTCCAGCCGACTGGGCGGCTCGACGAGCGTGATCGTCCACCAACCGTGGGCCTTCTCGCCCTGCGGTCCCGTCATGTAGTACGCGCTCCGTGCACCAACACGGAGGTTGTGTTCGTCGAACGTTGCAGGCCACGTGGGCGGACCCCACCACCGTTCCAATTGGCGCGGGTCCTGCCACACCTGCCAGACCCGCTCGGGCGGGGCCGTGAACTCGGCCACGAACGTCATGGTCAGGTTCTCGGTGTCTCTGTCGACAGTGATCACCGTCATCGGTGCATTCCTTCCGCGTCAACTGCGCTTGCCGGGGTAAGAGGCGACTCGATGTCGCCGGCCAGGATGCGTTCGATCCCGGCCGCGCGTTCCACCCAGATCGCCTCGTATCGGTTCAAGAGCTCATTGGCGCGGCGGATGACCGCCGGTTGCGCCCGCACCAACTGCTCGCGCCCCCGCCGCTCCTTGCTCACGAGTTGCGCGGAGACGAGCACAGCGACGTGCTTCTGCACCGCTGCGAAACTCATCGCGTATCCGCCGGCCAGGGCTGAAATCGACTGGTCGCCGCGAAGGGTGCGCGCCACGATGTCGCGTCGAGTCGCGTCGGCCAGCGCATGGAAGATCCGGTCGATCTCGACATCGGAGAGGATTTCGTTCCGTTCACGTACAACCATTTGGTTGCACGTTATGCCGATCGGAGGCGCCCGTCAAGAGGTCAACCGGTGGCGCCGGATGCCTCGACTCGCTTCGGCGGGCGCTTGAACGCCTCCCGCATCATGAGCTGCGCAACCGACGGCGCTCCGGCGAGAGTGCCGACCGCCGCAGTCGCGCCGACGAAGCGGTCGTCGTCCAGTTGCCGAAGCATGGCGTCGGCAAGATCGATGCGGGAGGTGAACTTCTGCGGCAGGTAGCGCTCGGCGATTCGGTAGTCGCTGACGGCATCCGCGTCGAAGAGGCCGGACGGGCGCATCACGGTCCAATCCACCGCGCTGTCGGCGAGGAGCGCCTCCATGCGTTTCATATCGTCGTACAGCGTTTTCCCCAGCACCCGCGTCACATACGGCTGCAGCATCCGCTCGAAGAAGAAGCCGCCGTGCGGACCGGCCGCCGCGTCGACAGCGCTGGAGCTGACGCAGACGATGCGGCGCACGCCATGCTCGGCCATCGCGTGCAGCATGGTCGTGACCCCGACCGAGTACGTGGTGATCTCCTGCTTGCTGTACGGCACGCCGAGAGCGGACAGAACGGCATCCTGTCCAGCCACGGCAGTCGTCACCGATTGCTGCCGATAGACGTCGCCCCGCTCCACCCGCAGACGCGGATGCGTGAGCGGGAAGACCTCGGGCGATCGCGTCACAGCGGTCACGACGTGGCCACGCTCGAGACCCAAGCGCGTGACGAGCCGGCCCGTCGGCCCGTTCGCGCCGAACACCACGATCTTCACTAGATTCTCCCTATCGTCGAATACGAGATAATATGATAATCATACTATACGGATACGAGAATGAATAACACAGACCACCGGGACCACCGACGCATCACCGCAGAGCTCAAGCGACGCTTCCGCGATGTCAACAACCAGATCGCGCTGTTGTCGCACCACGTCTCGGTACGCGTCGAGCTGCGCGACGTCGACCTGGACTGCCTCGACCTCCTTGCCCAGCACGGGCCGGCGAGCCCGAGCGCGTTGGCGAGGCGTGTGGGTGTGCATCCGGCGACGATGACGGGCGTGATCGATCGACTGGAGAAGGGCGGATGGATCGCCAGGCAGCGCGACGAGAACGACCGGCGCGCCGTGGTCGTCTCCGCGCGCCAGGATGCCATCGGCGAGGTGTTCAGGCACTACGAGGGCATGAACGCGCAGCTGGATGCCGTCTGCGCGGACTACTCCCCCGCCGAGTTGGAACTCATCACCGGTTTTCTGCAGAAGACGGCCGACGCCGGTCGCCGGGCGGTCGAGGAGTTCTCCTAGACCAGTCCCTCAGACGGTCACTGCGAGGCAGGCGACGAGGCCCACGACAGTTACGACGATGAACGCGCACACGACCACGACGGTGCCTTTCGCCTGACGGCGGCGCTCGTCTCTACGGTCGGCACCCCACAGCTCGGCCTTGAGCCGCACCCGGTGCGCCTCGGCGACGATGTCGCGCGTGCCCGGGAGCGAGAGGTCCAGAGCGCCCCGCTCGAGCTGCTGCTCGATGCGCAGCGCCTCGTCGACGGTCATCGGCGCCTTCGCGACCGTGCGAGCTGTGGCGCGGCCCCTGGCACGGGTGCCGCGCAGGTCGTCGCGTTCCGCCATTGGGCACCTCCTGTCAGACCGTGCCACTCCAGCGTACGAGCAGTGGCCCGGTCCAGCCTAGGCGCGTGTCACTCCGTCTGTCCGGCAGGGACGAAACGGTATCCCATGCCCGCTTCCGTGATGAGGAAGCGGGGGCGCGACGGCTCGGGCTCGAGCTTCTTGCGCAGCTGCGCCAGGTACAAGCGCAGATAGCCGGAGTCGGAGGTGTGATGTGGTCCCCAGACCTCGGTGAGGATCGCCTCCCTTGTGACCAGGCGGCCCGGATTCCGCACGAGCAGTGACAGGATCTGCCATTCCGTCGGCGTGAGGCGCACGGGCTGGTCCGCCTTGGTGACGCGTCGGGCACCGAGGTCGACGAGCACGTCGCCGAACGCGACGCGCGGCTCGTCGTCTGCTGCGGGCATCCTGCGCACGAGGGCACGGATGCGCGCCAGAAGCTCGTCGGTCGCGAACGGCTTGGTCACGTAATCGTCCGCTCCGCGATCAAGCGCCTCCACCTTCTCCGCGGAGTCGGTTCTGCCCGAGATCACCAGGATCGGAACCGTGCTCCAGCCGCGGATCGCCTCGATCACGGCGAGCCCGTCGAGCGCCGGCATGCCGAGGTCGAGCACGACCAGGTCGGGATGGTCGTCGATCACCCGGTCCAGAGCTTGCTTGCCGTCCGATGCGATGACGACGTCGTATCCGCGGGCCGTGAGGATGATGCGCAGCGCGCCGAGGATCTGCCTGTCATCGTCGGCGACGACGATCTTCATCCGCGTTCCTCCTCACGCTCGTGCACGAGGGGCGCAGCGGATGCCCGCCCTGCGTCCGTCTGACGCGTGGCGTCCGAGAACAGCGGGAGCGTCACGACCATCGTGAGGCCGCCCCCTGGCGTGTCCTCTGGAGCGAGCGTGCCGCCCATCCCCTCCACGAAACCCTTCGACAACGCCAGTCCGAGCCCGATGCCCGTCGTGTTGTCGGTGTCCCCCTCGCGCTGGAAGGGCTGGAAGATGGCATCCTTCCGCTCCTCGGGAACGCCGGCACCGCGGTCGGCTATGCGCACCTGCAGCTCCTCGCCGAAGACGCTCGCGCCGAGCCGAGGCGGTGTTCCGGCGGGCGAGTACCGCAGGGCGTTGGCCAGCAGGTTGACGAGAACGCGTTGCAGCAGCACTGGATCGGCGAGCACCGCAGGCGTGTTCTCCGGCACATCGAGGTCAACGCTTCCAGGCGGTGCCGAGAGCTCCTCGAGCGCGGCGGGCAGCAGGTCCTCGATCTCGACGCGGCGCAGCGAGACCGCGAGGGCTCCGGCCTGCACTCGCGTCACGTCGAGCAGATTGGTCACGAGCGCGTCGAGGTTCGCCAGGCTGTCCTTCGCGGTCTCGAGCAGGGCATCCCGATCCTCGCCGCTCAACCGCACGTCGGCCGAACTCAGACTCGTCACGGCAGCGGTCGCCGCCGCAAGCGGCCTGCGGAGGTCGTGCCCGACAGCTGCGAGGAGCGCCGAGCGCACTCGGTCCGTCTCGGCGAGCGGCTTCAGCTGGATCGCGGTCTCGCTCAGTTCGCGATGCTCGAGGGCGGCATCCAGTTGCGTGACGATCACCGACAGCACGCGACGGTCGGATGCCGACAGCTCGGCTCCGTAGAGCTCGAGCGTTCCTCTCTCGCCCACGCGCTCAACGGTACGCAACGCCTCGGCGCCCGGTTCCCCTTCCTCCGAGATGACGGCTCCGTCAGCGGAGACGAGACGCACCAGAGTCAGCCCGAACGCCTCGCGCGCCCTCTGAACGAGCGCGTGCACCGCGTCGTCGCCGCGGATCACGCCCCCGGCCACCGTGGCGAGCACGTCGGACTCAGCGGCCGAGCGATGGGCCGACCTCGTGCGTCTGGCAGCGCGGTCGACCACGAGGCTGACGAGTGCAGCGCCGACGACGTAGAGCAGAAGTGCGAGCAGGTGCACGGGCTGGGCGATCGTGATCGTGTACAGCGGTGCCACGAAGAGGTAGTCGAGCGTGAGCCCGGACAGCACGGCGGCGAACAGTGCAGGCCAGATGCCGCCGATGAGGGCGACGACGATCACGAGCAGCTGGAAGGCGAGCACGTCGCTCGTCAGGGCGTCCGGGCTGCGGAACAGCCAGAGCAGCACGCTGAGCAGCGGTCCGGCGACGAGTGCCACCGCGAAGCCGTACAACCGGCGCCGAACGCTCAGCGCACCACGGGCACGGGGAAGCACGAGCTGCCGGCTTCCGGCAGCCGAATGCGACACGATGTGCACGTCGATGTCGCCTGAGGCCCTAATGACAGTCGCGCCGATGCCAGGGCCGGTGAGGAGTGCGAGCAACCGCGACCGTCTGGAGACGCCGATCACGAGCTGGGTGGCGTTGACGGCCTTCGCGAAATCGACGAGTGCCGCGGGAATGTCCGAGCCGACGATCTCGTGGTACGCGCCGCCGAGCTTCTCCACGAGCGCCCGCTGCTCGGCAAGGGCGCGCGGATGCCGCTCCCGCAGCCCGTCATCGCTCACCACGTGAACGGCGAGCAGTTCCCCTCCGCTCGATCGTGCGGCGATTCGCGCGCCCCTGCGCAGCAGCGTCTCCCCCTCCAGTCCCCCGGTCAGAGCGACGACGACGCGTTCCCTCGCCTCCCATTTGCTGTCGATGCCGTGCTCGCGACGGTAGGTCTGCAGCGCGCTGTCCACCTCGTCGGCGAGCCAGAGCAGCGCGAGCTCGCGCAATGCCGTGAGGTTGCCGAGCCGGAAGTAGTTCGACAGGGCGGCATCCACTCGCGCTGCCGGGTACACGAGCCCCTCGGCGAGCCGGTCGCGGAGGGACTGGGGAGCCAGGTCGACCACCTCGACCTGGTCGGCTGCGCGCAGCACGGCATCGGGAATCGTCTCCTGCTGGCTGATGCCCGTGATCTGCTCGACGACGTCGTTCAGCGATTCGATGTGCTGGATGTTGACGGTCGAGACGACGGTGATGCCGGCGTCCAGCAGCTCCTGCACGTCTTGCCAGCGCTTCTCATGCCTTCCGCCCGGCGCGTCGGTGTGCGCCAACTCGTCGACCAGGGCGACGTCAGGCGCCCGTGCGAGGACCGCATCAAGGTCCATCTCGGTGAGTTCGACGCCGCGGTGCAGAACCGAGCGACGGGGAACCACCTCGAGGCCTTCGAGCATGGTCGCAGTGGCGACCCGCCCGTGCGTCTCGACGACGGCGACCACGACATCCTTGCCGCCGTCCGCCAGCCGCTTGCCCTCTTCGAGCATGGCGTAGGTCTTGCCGACACCGGGAGCGGCGCCGAGCAGCACCCGCAGCTTGCCCCTGCTCACTTGTGCGTCTCGTCCCCCTCGGGATCCATCTTCGACAGCGCGAGATTCAGCTGCAGCACGTTCACCGTCGGCTCCCCGAGGTAACCGAGGTCCCGCCCCTGAATCCTAGACTTCACAAGCTCTTCCACCTTCGATTCCGAGATGCCTCTGGCCCGAGCCACGGCAGCTACCTGCAGCAGCGCATACTGCGGGCTGATGTGCGGGTCGAGTCCCGATCCGGATGCCGTCACCGCGTCAGGCGGGATGCTCGCGGCATCCACGCCGTCGAGCTTCTCGATTCCGGCCTTACGGGCGTCGATCGCCTTGGTCAGGGCCGGGTTGTTCGGCCCGAGATTGCTGGCGCCTGATGCCTCGGCGTCGTAGCCGTTGCCTGCGGCGGAGGGTCTCGACTGGAACCACTGCTGCAGCGGCGCACCCTTGGCGTCGGTGAACGACTGGCCGATGAGGCTCGATCCGACCGTCTTGCCGTTCACTGCGACGAGTGAACCGTTCGCCTGCACGGGCATGGTCAGCTGGCCGATTCCCGTCATGACGAGCGGGTACACGACGCCCAGCGCCACGGTCAGCACGACCATGGTGCGCACTGCGACCCAGTACTGGCGTCCAGCGCCGCGCAGGGTGGGATTCATGGCAGTTCTCCTTCTTGTCCGGCCCGTTCGGCCGTCTGAGTCGAGTTGCGAGGCATGCGGAGCTCGTCAGAACCCGGGAATGAGCGCGACGAGCAGATCGATGAGTTTGATGCCCACGAACGGGGCGATGATGCCGCCGAGCCCGTACACCAGCAGGTTCCGCCCGAGCAGCAGGGATGCCGACGACGGCCGGTAGCGCACGCCGCGCAGTGCCAGCGGAATGAGCACCACGATGATGAGCGCGTTGAAGATGACGGCGGAGAGGATGGCCGAGGACGGCGAATGCAACTGCATCACGTTGAGCGCCTGCAGCCCGGGAAAGACGCCGACGAACATGGCGGGAATGATGGCGAAGTACTTCGCCACGTCGTTCGCGATCGAGAAGGTCGTGAGCGCCCCGCGCGTGATGAGCAGCTGCTTGCCGATCGAGACGATGTCGATGAGCTTGGTGGGGTCGGAGTCGAGGTCCACCATGTTGCCCGCTTCTTTTGCGGCCGACGTTCCCGTGTTCATGGCCACGCCGACATCGGCCTGGGCGAGCGCTGGGGCGTCGTTGGTTCCATCGCCCGTCATGGCGACGAGCTTGCCGCCCTCCTGCTCGGCGCGGATGAGGGCGAGCTTCTCCTCTGGCGTGGCCTCGGCGAGAAAGTCATCGACTCCGGCCTCCGCGGCGATGGCTTTCGCCGTGAGCGGGTTGTCGCCCGTCACCATGACGGTGCGGATTCCCATGCGCCGCAGATCCGCGAACCGGTCGGCGAGACCGGACTTGACCACGTCTTTCAGATGGATGACGCCCAGGATGTCCGTGCGTCCGTCCGCAGAGCGCCTCGCGACGACGAGCGGCGTGCCGCCTGAACGCGAGATCGACTGAACCAGCTCGTCGAGTTGCGATCGCAGGGATGCCTCCACCCGACCGGCCTCCTCGGCCCACCTCAGCACCGCGCTCGCCGCCCCCTTGCGGATGAAGCTCCCGTCGGCGAGATCAACGCCGCTCATCCTGGTCTGCGCCGTGAACGGCACGGCCTCGCCCGTGATCGACGAGGGAACCGGCCTGTCGAGACTCGTCGCCAGGACGACGACGGAAGAGCCTTCGGGGGTCGGGTCGGTCAGCGAGGCCAGCGCCGCGGCATCCGCGAGCTCGTCGAGCGTTGTGCCCGCGACCGGAAGGAATTCACTTGCCTGCCGATTGCCGTACGTGATGGTGCCGGTCTTGTCGAGCAGGAGCGTTCCCACGTCGCCCGCCGCCTCGACGGCCCGGCCCGACATCGCGAGCACGTTGTGCTGCACGAGCCGGTCCATGCCTGCGATGCCGATGGCCGACAGCAGCGCACCGATCGTGGTGGGGATGAGGCACACCAGAAGCGCGACGAGCACCGGAACCGTCGGTGTGGCGTTCGCGAAGCCTGCCACCGGGCCGAGGGCCAGGATGACCACCACGAAGACGATGGTCAGGCCCGCGAGCAGGATGTTCAGAGCGATCTCGTTGGGCGTCTTCTGCCTCGCCGCGCCCTCGACCAGACGGATCATGCGGTCCACGAACGTCTCGCCCGGCTTCGAGGTGATGCGCACGACAATGCGGTCGGAGAGCACTCGTGTGCCGCCCGTGACGGCGCTCCGGTCTCCCCCGGACTCACGCACGACAGGGGCCGATTCGCCTGTGATCGCCGACTCGTCGACGGAGGCGATGCCCCACACGATGTCGCCGTCGCCGGGGATCAGCTCGCCGGCCTTCACCACCACGACATCGCCCAGCGTGAGCTCGGCCGACGGCACCTGGGTGACGGGAGCGTGAAGTGCTGCCGGGTCGTCGTCTCCGTAGCCCACGATGCGGTTGGCCGTCGTGGTCGTTCGCGTCTTGCGGAGGCTGACGGCCTGCGCCTTACCGCGGCCCTCGGCCACGGCTTCGGCGAGCGTGGCGAAGATCACGGTCAGCCACAGCCATACGGCGATCCACCAGGTGAAGGCGACCGAAGTGGCGGTGCCTCCCGACACCTGGCGCCCTAGGAACGGCTGCGCGATGGCGAGCACCGTGGTGAGCGCGGCGCCCACCTCCACGATGAACATCACGGGGTTGCGCCACATCTGACGTGGATCGAGCTTGCGCAGGGCATCCGGAAGGCTCGTCACCAGTTGTCTGGCGTTGAACGCGCCGCCCGACGTCTTCTCGGGCCGCTGCGGGGTGGTGACCTGTTCGTCGGTCGGTTGCACGGGAACAGTGGTCATGGTCAGTTCAGTCCTTCTGCAAGGGGCCCGAGCGCGAGCACCGGGAAATACGTGAGAGCGGCGACGATGAGGACCGTGCCGACGAGCAGGCCGACGAACATCGGCCGATGCGTGGGAAGGGTGCCTGCCGTGACGGGCAGGCGTTCCTGGGCGGCGAGCGACCCGGCGAGCGCCAGCACGAACACGATGGGCAGGAACCTGGCGAGGAACATGACGGTTCCGAGCGCCGCGTTCATCCATGGCGTGTTCGCCGAGATGCCGCCGAATGCCGAGCCGTTGTTGTTGCCTGCCGAGGTGAAGGCGTAGAGGATCTCGGAGAAGCCGTGCTGGCCAGGGTTGAAGACCGTGGTCTTCTCCACCGATTGCACGACGCCGGGGATGGCGAAGCTGAGCGCCGTTCCGGCGAGAACGAGGGTGGGGGTGGTGAGGAAGTACAGGCTGGCCAGCTTGATCTCCCTGGCCCCGATGCGCTTGCGCAGGTACTCCGGAGTGCGTCCCACCATGAGCCCTGCGAGGAACACGGCCACGATCGCCATGACGAGGATGCCGTAGAGCCCGGCGCCGATTCCGCCAGGCGCGACCTCCCCGGTCATCATGTTGATCATCGTCATCATGCCGCCCAGAGGCGTCAGGCTGTCGTGCGACGCGTCGACCGCTCCTGATGAGGTGAGTGTGCTCGTCGTGCCGAACAGCGTGGAGCCCAGGATGCCGAAGCGCTGCTCCTTGCCTTCCATTGCGTTGCCGGCGGCGGCGGTGGCGGCTCCGCCCGTCGTGCTCTCGATCCAGGTGAAGAGCGAGACGGATGCCGCGAAGATCACTCCCATCGCCGCCAGCACCGCGTATCCCTGACGCCTGTCGCCCACCATGGTGCCGAACGTGCGCGGAAGGCTGAACGGGATCAGGAGCATGAGGAACACTTCGACGACGCCCGTCCACGCGGTGGGATTCTCGAAGGGATGCGCCGAGTTGGCGTTGAAGAACCCGCCCCCGTTGTTGCCGAGCAATTTGATCGCCTCCTGCGAGGCGACGGGACCGCCTGGGATGCTTTGCGTCGCCCCCGCCAGCGTGTGCACGCTCTGCGCGGCGTTCAGGTTCTCGATGGCGCCCCCGGCGATGAGCACCAGGGTGAACAGCACCGACAGCGGCAGGAGGATGCGAAGCACGCCGCGCGTCAGGTCGACCCAGAAGTTCCCGATCGTGCCTGAGCGATGTGCCACGAATCCGCGCACCAGCGCGATCGCCACGGCCAGACCCACAGCCGCCGAGGCGAAGTTCTGCACGGTCAGAGCCGCCATCTGCACCGTGTATCCGACCGTCGTCTCTGGCGAATAGGACTGCCAGTTCGTGTTGGTGACGAACGAGATCGCGGTGTTGAACGACAGCCCTTCGGGCACAGCAGGCAGCCCGAGCGAGAGCGGCAGCCACGCTTGCAGCCGTTGCAGCAGGTACACGATGAGAACGCCGACGATCGAGAACGCCAGCACGCTTCGCAGGTAGATCGGCCAGCTCTGCTCGGAGCCAGAGTCGACACCGATGAGCCGGTACACCCCGCGCTCCACGCGGAGGTCCTTGCGCGACGTGAAGGTGTGCGCCATGTAGTCGCCGAGCGGCCGGAAGCACAGCGCGAGCATCAGCGCGACCGTGCCGAGCTGAGCGAGGAAGAGCCAGAGCACCATCTAGAACTTCTCCGGCTTCACGAGGGCGTACACGAGGTACACGAGGGATGCCGCAGCCAGCAGCGCAGACAGCACGACGAAGAAGGTCACAGCTTCTCCACCGCCCTGGAAACGAGGGCGACGACGACGCCGAGGGCGACGATGCCGAGAATGCAGACGACGTCAAGCACGAGGATGCTCCGTTCGAGTCGCGCACCGCGATGAGCGGCAGCGGGTCGCAGATCACGACCGAGTGACATCGAACTCGCCCTGCACGGGCGCGCGCGCTCTCCTCACGGAATCCTCACGGCAGGCGGCAGGACGCTAACGGATTCCATGCATGAGGTGTGCGATCAGCCCCGTGCTACTGGTCGACCCAGAATCCGCGGCCGCCGAACCAACCGTCGCCGTAGCCGCCGCCGTAGCCGCCGTCGAACCCGCCGTAGTCGTCGGTGGACGGCCGATCCGAGCGTGAGCCGCGTGAGCCACGCGATCCCAGGTAGCTGTCCACCACCGCCACCCCGAGGTCTTCGAGCTCAGGCGCCACCACGCGCCCGTTCACCCGCTTCGCGAGCCCGTCGACGAAGCGTGCGAGGCCAGGGTCGGAGCCGAGGCGGAAGATCGTGATCTGCGCGCCAAGCCGCATGGAGACATCCAGCTCGTCCACGGTGTGGGCGATCGTGATCGGGTGCGGCGGGTAGGCGAACCGCACCGACCCGTCCGGCTCGAGGTGCGACGTCGGCTCGCCGTCGGTCACGACCAGCAGCACGGGCTGCGCGTCGGGATGCTTGCGGAAGTGCCGATTGGCAAGCAGTAGCGCGTGGTGCAGGTTGGTGCCCTTGTCCCACATGGCATCGAGCCCGGTCAGTTCCTCGATCTCCATCACCTGCGCGTGCCTCGAGAACCCGATGAGCTCCAGACGGTCGTCACGGAACCTGGTGCGGATGAGCGTGTGCAGCGCGAGCGCCGTGCGCTTCATGGGCACCCACCTGCCGTCCATCGCCATCGAGAACGATGTGTCGACCAGCAGGGCGACGGCGGCCTGCGTGCGTGACTCGGTCTCCTCCACCTCGATGTCGTCCAGTTCGATGCGACGTGCGGTTCCCTGGTCTCCGGATGCCCGCCGCAGCACACCGTTGAGCATGGTGCGCGGAATGTCCCACGGCTCGGTGCTGCCGAACTCCCACGGTTTGGTGCCACCTGATGCCTCGCCCGCCGCGCCGGTGAGCCGAACGTCGCGCTCTCCCTTGCGCCGCGACATCCGCTCCGCGATGTCGCGCAGGAGTGATTGCCCCAACTGCCGCATCGCCTTCGGGGTGAGCTGCAGGTTGCCGCGGGAATCCCGGCGGAACGTGTTGCTGCGCCGCAACGCCTGCTCGAGGTCGCGCAGGGTGCGGGCATCCACCGCTGCCTCGTCGCCTAGCTGGTTCGCCAGCTTGTCGAGGTCGATGTCGTCGAGGCGGGCGCCGTCGTACGCCTGCGACAGCTGCTCGGCGAGTTCGTCGAGATCCGCGAGGTCGGACAGCACCTGGGTGCCCTCGGCGAGGCCGAGGGGCTCATCCCCGTCGAAGCGCTCGGATCCGCTCCAGTCCTCCCCGGGCCGCAGAGCCTGCAGGTTGGCGTCGAGATCGGCCAGCTGTTCCATGAGCTGCGGAGACCCGAAGGCCTGGGCGGACAGCTCCATGAGTTCCTGACGCTGCTCGTCGGTCATCGAGTTGAGCATGCGTTGGGCTGCGGCCGAGCGGGCGGCGAGTGCATCGATGAGTTCGTCGACGTTCTGCGGGTTCTCCGGAAAGTACTGCCCGTGCTTGCTCATGAACTCGTCGAAGTCCTCTGGGGTGTCTTCGCCGCGCCTGTGCTTGTCCAGCAGCTGGTTGAGGTCGGAGAGCATCTCGTTCACCGACTGCCGGTCTTCGTCTGTGACGTTCTGCAGCGCCTGTTTCATGCCGGAGAACCGCTGCCCGAGCAGTTCCTGCCCGAGCATGTCCTTGATCTTCTGGTAGTCGGCACGTGCCTGCGGCGAGCGCCAGTCGTAGTCGCTGAGCTCGTTCACCGCGGCCGAGGTCGAGGCGGGCAGGCTCTCCAGCCGCATCTCGGCGAAGGAGCGGTCGGTGTCGTCCATGTCGACGTCACGGGCGAGCTGTTTGCGTTCCTCGAGCACGGCATGCTCGAGCAGCTTCTGGATGTCTTGCAGCGTGCCGCCGAGGTTGTGTCGCCTCAACATGTCCCTGCGTCGCTCCGCCACGCGTCTGGCGAGATCGTCCAGACCCTTCTGGTCGCGGCCTCCGCGCCGTAGGAACTCGTTCATGGCGCGCTCCGGCGAGTACCCGGCCATGACGTCTTCGCCTATCGCGTCGAGCGCCTCGGCGAGGTCGACCGGCGGTGCGAGGGGGTCGCCGCCCTGGTACCTGTGGAATCTGCTCAGCGGCGAACGTGGGGCACGGCCCCCGTGGCCCGAGTCCTCTAGGCGTGCCGGCCCGCCCGGATGCTCAGCCATAGATGGTCTCGCTCCCGTCGGTGTCCTTGCCTATCTTGCGCGCGAGGTAGAGGCCCTCGAGCGCGAGTTCGATGGCGGCCGCGCGTTCGCCGTCGGTGCGGGCATCCAGTTGCTCGACGATCTCGTCGTACACGGGTGACTCGCCGAGCATCGGGAGTCCGTCGAGGAACTCCGCCGCCGTGACGCGCTCGCCGGTGGCAACCATGGCTCCGTCTTCAATGGCGGCGATGAGCGGCCCGAAGTCGATGCCCCGCAGATGGGCGCGCACGGCGTCCGCCGTTGCGGTTCGCAGCAGGTGCGTCAGCACCTCGGATTCCCTGCCCTGCTCCCCTGTCTCGAACTCGATCTTGCCGCCGAGCACATCGACAGCCGTCGACAGGTCCACCGTGCGCGCCACCGCTTCTTCCTCACCGCGTGTGGTCGCTCGATGCAGCGCGGCGGCGGCTATCGTCTCGGCACCCGCGATCGCGAACCGGGCGCTCACACCGCTGCGCTGGTCGATCGAGCTCGACTCGCGCAGGTTGCGGGTGAAACGAGCGAGGATCTCGATCAGGTGGTCGGGAACATCCGCCACCAGGTCGGCCTCCTGCCTGATCACTGCCATTTCGGCTTCGAGCTGTCTCGGGTAGTGCGTGCGGATCTCGGCGCCGAACCGGTCTTTCAGCGGCGTGATGATGCGCCCGCGATTCGTGTAGTCCTCCGGGTTGGCGCTGGCGACGACAAGCACGTCGAGCGGAAGGCGCACGACGTATCCGCGGATCTGGATGTCGCGCTCCTCCATCACGTTGAGCATGGAGACCTGGATGCGTTCGGCCAGGTCCGGCAGTTCGTTGATGGCCACGATGCCCCGATGGCTGCGCGGGATGAGCCCGAAGTGGATGGTCTCGGGGTCGCCGAGCGAGCGCCCTTCGGCGACCTTCATCGGGTCGACATCGCCGATCAGATCTGCCACAGAGGTGTCGGGTGTCGCGAGCTTCTCGACGTAACGCTCGCTGCGGTGACGCCACGCAACGGGCAGATCGTCGCCGAGTTCGGCCGCGCGGCGGACGGATGCATGAGTGATGGGCTCGTAGGGATGCTCACCCAACTCCGACCCGCCGATGACCGGCGTCCACTCGTCGAGCAGGCCGCCCAGCGTACGCAGTAGTCGCGTCTTGCCCTGCCCGCGCTCGCCGAGCAGCACCACATCGTGCCCGGCGAGGAGCGCGCGTTCCAGCTGAGGGATGACCGTGCTCTCGAAGCCGTGCACGCCTGGCCACGGATCCTCACCCGTCCGAAGCTTCATTAGCAGGTTATCGCGCACCTCGGCGCGTAGTGACTTCTGCACGTGCCCGGACGCCTTCAGCTCCCCGAGTGTGCGGATCTGCGGCGCGGGTGAGGCGGAATCGGGGCCGGGATTGGACCACGGGGTGGGTTCGGGGGTGACGGGGTACGACTCGTGCGAAGGCGTCATGCTCCACGATACGCACGCTGTCCCCTTCAGCGGGGCGGATCAGAGCAGCGATACGGCCTGCCCTCGGCGACCGCTCAGGCTCGCCTCGTACCCACCAGCACTCCCGCGCCGAGCACGTGGCCGGCGACACCCGGCAGGAGCTGCTGCAGACCGGCAAAGTCGTGGGAGTCGAAGGCCCTGTCGAGCGCGAAGAGGTGGAAGCCGTAGTGATGTGCACCATGCCCGGGCAGCGGTCGGGGCCCCTGGTACGCGACCCAGCCACGGAACGCCGGGATGTAGTGCACGGCCAGATTCCCGGGCGTCAGCGCGCCCTCCTCGATGCCTCCGGTCGATGCTGCACCCACTGCGTCGGTGTCGGGATCGAGGAGCGCGATCATGTGGATGATCGGGGCCGTGAACGGAGCATCCGTGTCTTCGAGGATCAGGAGCAGCTGCCTCGTGGAGGCCGGGACGCCGCTCCATTGGAGAGCAGGAGACACATTCCCGTCCCTTACGCCGGCGCAATGGCGTTTCGGAATGGTGGCTCCGGGCTCGAACGAAGGCGAGGTGACGGTGAGGATGCCCTGACCGGCCAGTTCGGGAGCGAATCGCACGCTGCGCTGCGGGTCGGAGCGTTTGCCGCGCAACAGCCATCCGAGCGGCGTCACCAGGAGTTCTGCAAGAGACACTCGACGTCCTTTCTCGCGCGGCGACCTCGGCGCGCTGCCTTCAACCGCTGCAGGGAACCGTAGGCTGCCCACTGTGATGGTGTTGTCGAGGCTACCTGGCGACGCGACGGTGGCGTCCCGGCCGCACGGTGCAATGGGACTGTTCGCATGAGGTCGTCGCGCCTCGAGGCCTTCAGCGACGGCGTTCTGGCCATCGTCATCACCGTCATGGTGCTCGGCCTCGCGGTGCCGACCGGACACAGCCTCGCGTCACTGGTGAACACCTCAGGACTGGGTCTGCTCACCTACCTGCTCAGCTTCATCTACATCGGCATCTACTGGAACAACCATCACCATCTTTTCCAGCTGCATCCGCGGGTGAGCGGGGAGGTGCTGTGGGCGAACCTCCATCTGTTGTTCTGGCTTTCGCTCTATCCCTTCACGACGGCATGGCTCACCGAGAGCCGCGTGGCAACCGTGCCGACCATCGTCTACGGCATCAATCTGCTTGCGGCGGCGATCGCGTACAGCATCTTGCAGGCCGTGATCGCACGGGGACCCGGAGGAGACAGGCTGCGTGAGGCCATCGGTCGCGACGTCAAAGGCTGGGTCTCCCCCGTCTTGTACGCACTCGGCATCGGGCTGGCGTTCGTCGTGCCGTGGCTCGGGCTGCTGCCCTTCGTTGCCGTGGCCGTCATCTGGCTCATCCCCGACCGTCGCATCGAGCGGTACCTGGCCGAGCATCCGAGCGACGACGAAGACCCAGCCACCTAGGCGACCCGTCTGCGCAGCGCAAGCCGTCGCGACTCGTCCGGCATGGTGCTCCCATGGAGCCATGTCGTCAGCAGGTGATGTCGAGCGGCCGGGTGCTGAGCGCTGGGTGCCAGAGCGGCACACGTTGAGCGCACTGCGTTCGGCCGCGGCCTCGTGTCACGGGTGCGAGCTGTGGCGGGATGCCAGGCACGTGGTGTTCTCGCAGGGGCGGGCATCCGCCGGCATCATGCTCGTGGGTGAGCAGCCGGGCGATCACGAAGACACGACGGGCGAACCGTTCGTCGGGCCTGCCGGGCGGCTGCTCGACGAGGCACTCGAGGCCGCGCACATCGACCGCGAGAGCACGTATCTCACGAACGCGGTGAAGCACTTCAGGCACCACGTCTCAGGCAAGCGGCGCATCCACGACAAGCCGGAGGTTGGCAACATCGTCGCCTGCCACCCCTGGCTCGAGGCGGAGTTCGACGTCGTGCGTCCACGCGTCGTCGTGTGCCTCGGCGCCACGGCCGTGCGAGCCGTGTTGGGCCGCCCGATCCCCATCTCGCGGGCACGCGGTCAACGGTTCGACGGGCCGGATGCCGCGCCCGATGCGGCCGTGTTCGTCACGACGCACCCTTCCGCAGTGCTGCGCCTCCGGGGAAAGGAAGGCTTCGACGAGGCCTTCGACCGCTTCGTGGGCGACCTCGAGGCGGCCGGCTCGGCAGCGCACGAAGGCTAGAGGTCTTCGGGCGCCAGGTCGCCCTGCCCCTCGTCGCCGAGCTCCACTTCGAACGGGTCCTCGCCCTGGCTCTCCGGCTGAGCCTCGTCGGGAATGCCGAACCCGTCGGCCTCGAGCTCCTCCGCCTCTTCCGCCTCGACGTCTTCCTCGGGGAGCGGGTCGGCCTCGCCGATGTCCTCAGGGTCGCGAGGCTCGGTGTCCGGGCTGGGGATGGCAGCATCGGCCGCGTCGTCCGACTCGATGTGGATGCCCTCGTCGCTGTCCATGAATGCTCCTCACGTCGTCTGCGCGGGCGCTCGCCCGCAAGGCACCCACGTTAGATCGACGGCATCCTGTGCGGGACCCCGTTGACAGCCGGGAGGTCAGGACGCGGGCGCCGTCGGCTCCCCGAGAGACAGCATGAGGCGGTTGGCCCAGTTGAAGAACGCCGCACCGTGGATGACGTCGGCGATGGCGAGGTCGTCCAGTCCCGCGTCGCGCAGCTGGCGCACGTTCTCAGCGCTGAACTCGCCCGGCGTCTGCGTCAAGACGACAGATGCGTCGATCGTCGCCCTCCACTGCGGGTCGTCCTGCCGGGCCGAGGTGCCCTCGTCGAGCAGCCGCTGCACGTCGTCCGTGCGCTTCGAGTGGTGGCTGGCGAAACGGGCGTGCACGGATGCGCAGAACAGGCATCCGTTTGTCCGCGACGCGCTCGCCGCCGACAGCTCCCGCTGGGCACGGCTCAGGCCGCCCTTCTCGTTGTAGAAGATGTCGTTGTCGGTGCGGGTGCGGGCTCCGAGGATGTCCGGATCGCGTACGAGCAGCCGGAAGTACGGGCTGTTCGCACGTGCCTTGTCGACGAGACCCGCGTAGTGACGGTCCGTCAGCTCATCGACGGGCAGCGGCTCGAGCCACGGCTCCCAGCCCAGCTGCTCCTGAGTGAACACCTTGGGCGCTTCGAAGCTGTGGCGGATGACCTGTTCTGGCATCACAGCTCTCCTTTCAGAACGCTGAGCCCCGCGACCACTCGGAGCTGGAAGTTGAGGAACGATACGAGCTGCGAGAGCGTGACGATGCCTGTTGTGGTCCAGCCGGCGTCGAGCAGTGCTTGCAGGGCGTCCGCCGAAGCATCCCTTGGGCGGTAGGTCAGCAGATGCGTGTGCGCGAGCGCCGCGGCGAGCTTCGGCCCGACGGCCTCGACGAGGTCGGAGGACGGTTCCCAGTGCAGGCCGTCAACGTTTTCCGCCGACAGCGGGCCGTCCGGGTAGTCGCCGTACGGTCCGGTCGTGATCGCTCCCGGCAGAGCGTCATCCAGCGCCGACAGCGTTTCCGGCGACGCCGCGGTAAGAAGGTCGCGGTAGTGCGATGCTGTGTCGCTGTGGGCGAGGGCGACGGCCCAATACGCGATCGCGAGCCGCTCCGGGCGGTTCGCATGCTCGAGCTCGTCGGTCGCGAAGAGCGCGTCGTAGCTCGCTTGGGCGTTCCGCTTCGCTTCGGCGCGCTGCGCTCGAAGCGCGAAGAGCGCGTCGCCCTCATTGATGCCGACCAGCTGGTCGATCACGTCGATGGCCATGGGGTTCCTTTCTCGAAAGGTGAGATTCAGTGCCGCGGCGTCCAGCCCAGAGCGGGAGCGACCTGCCCGGCCGTGAGCTCGAGCGACCGCAGCACGACCTCGTGCGGCGGGTCAACGGGGTGCGGCTGGAAGACGATGTCGCTCGCGCGCGGAAGGATCGGATCCGCGGAAAGGCTCTCCAGCACCTGCTCGGGCATCCCGATGTGCAGGTCGAGGTACGCGGCAACGTCTGCATCGTCGACGTCGTCCGGCACCGGAACACCCTGCGTGGCAAGTGCGGCAAGCGATCGCGCGATCCCCTGTTCCCGCCAGCGCCTGCCCTCTTCTTCGGTGTCGACCACGAGCACAGATCTGGATGCCATGACCCGCGGCTCCACCCCGGTCGGCAGCGCCGCCGTGTAGGCATCCACGATCGCTACCTGGTCTGCGGCGGAACCGCGTCCCGTGTACTCGCGGCGGGGTTGCGTGCGAGAGAGCATCAGGCCGTGGCCTTCGCGCCCGATCCGTTCGGCTCCGGACGCCGAGAACGTCGCCTCCCAGATGCTTCCGGCGAGCAGCGGCGCAGGAGGGTAGAGCGCTCCGCCGTCGGTCGTGAGGACCTCGCCGCCCAGCGCCCGCAGAAGCGTCTCCTTGTGGGAGGCATAGATGGCCGGGCGGTCCTCCGGCGCGTGGCCGAAGGGCGGGAACGAGGTCGCGGTACCACCGGAGCCGATGCCGAGTTCGAACCGGCCGTCGGAGAGCAGCCACAGCACCGCGGCATCCTCCGCCACGCGCAGCGGCGCCTCCAGTGGAAGCGTCACGATGCCGGTTGCGAGCACGATGCGCGACGTCAGTGCTGCCGCCTGTGCGAGCAGCACGAACGGGGACGGCAGTCCGCCTTCGTCGCGATGGAAGTGGTGCTGTGCCACCCAGGCCGTGTCGAACCCGAGTTCCTCGGCTCGCACGAACTGAGCTATGGCGTTTCGGTACCGCTGCAGCGGCTCGACGTCGTCGAGGAGCCGGGTGAAGTAGCCGAGCCGCGGCCCGCTACCTGATGCCGTCATGACTGGTTTCCCTTTCCGAGGTACGCCTCTTGGATCTGCGGGTCGTCGAGCAGCTCGCGTGCACTCCCCTGCAGCACGATGGCGCCGGTCGCCAGCACATAGCCGCGGGATGCGATCGAAAGCGCCAGTTCCGCCTGTTGCTCGACGAAGAGCACGGCGACGCCGAGTTCGCTGTTGATGCGCACGATCGTGTCGAGAACCTGATCGACGAGCTTGGGCGAGAGCCCCATCGTCGGCTCGTCCATGCAGATGAGCTTCGGCTTGCTCATCAGGGCCCTCGCGAACGCCAGCATCTGCTGTTCGCCCCCGGAGAGGGTGCCGGCCTCCTGCCTGCGGCGTTCGGCCAGGCGCGGGAACTGTTCGCGCATCCGCTCGATGTCATCCGCGACCCCGGCGCGGTCGGTGCGCGTGTACGCGCCCGTGAGGAGGTTCTCGTCGACGGTCAGCTGCGGGAACACACGCCGGGCCTCCGGCACCGAAGCGATGCCCGCCTTGATGCGATGGCGCGTCGATGCTCGCGTGATGTCCCGCCCGCCGAAGCGCACGGATCCCGACTTCACCGAGGTCAGACCGAGGATGGTCTTCATCGTCGTGGACTTGCCGCTCGCGTTGCCGCCGAGGAGGGAGACGATCTCGCCCTCTCCCACGGTGAGGGTGTTTCCGCGTAGCGCATGGAAAGGGCCGTAGTAGACGTTGACGTCGTCGAGTGCGAGCAGCTCTGTCATCGGATGTCCTCCCCGCCGAGTCCTCGACGGCGGCCGAGATACGCCTCGATCACAGCCGGGTCACGTCGTACCTGCTCGGGCTCGCCTTCAGCGATGATGCGGCCGCCGTCCATCACGATGATGCGATCGGAGACCCGCATCACGAGGTCGAGCTTGTGCTCGACGAGCAGGATGGCCTGACCGTCGGCTTTCAACTGCAGCAGCTGCTCCAGCACCTCGGCGGTCTCCGACTGGTTCATGCCGGCCGTCGGCTCGTCGAGCACGAGCAGCTTCGGCTTCAGCGCGAGAGCTCGGGCTATCTCGGTGCGGCGACGATTCGCGTAACTAAGCGTGTAGGCCGGATCGTCTCGACGCGGCCCGAGGCGAGCCTCGAACCGTTCGATCTCCTCCTCGATGGTGGCGTCAATGACCTTGCGTTCTCTACGGGAGGCCGGCGTTCCCACGATCGCGATGAACAGCTCCCCGAGCAGCGGAATCCACCGGAGCAGGAACAGGTGCGAAAGGCTGCGGAACGGCCGGCTGGCGTGCAGCGTCGAGTGGATGCCTACCTCGATGTTGTCCGCGACCGATAACGTCGCGAATACCCGGCCGTTCTGGAAGGTGCGGGCGATGCCGTCCTCGGCAATGCGCGCAGTGTCCGCGTGCCCGATGTCCCTGCCGTCGAGAGTGATCCTTCCGCCGTTGGCCCGGATGGTTCCGGTGACGAGGTTGAGCGTCGTGGTCTTTCCCGAGCCGTTGGGCCCGATGATGGAGACCACTTCGTGCGGCGCGACGGTGAAGGAGACGCCGTCCACCGCCTTAAGGCCCTCGAAGTGACGTTCGAGATCGCGGACTTCGAGCAGGGCGTCGCTCATGACTTCCTCACCAGGATGCCTCCAGGGCGGAACCGCACCGCGAGGATCAGCACCAGACCGTAGATGACGATGCGCAGCTCGTCTGTGAACCGCAGCGCCTCGAGGCCGCCGATCAGGATGATCGAACCGAGCACTGCGCCGTAGGGCAGGTTCACGCCGCCCAGAATGACGATCGTGACCACCACGAGCGACATGAGCATCGAGAAGATCGACGTATCGATGTAGGTGTACTGGTGCGCGAGCAGCGACCCTCCGATGCCCGCGAAGAACGCCGAGACCGCAAAAGCGAGCGCCTTGTAGTCCCGCACACGCACACCCGACGCCAGCGCCGCCACCTCGTCTGCGCCGACAGACGAGATGACCCTGCCGAGGTGGGAACGACGGATGCGCCACATCACGAGCAACGTGATGACGAGCACGGCCAGGTCGATGAAGTAGAAGTCCTGAGCCGTGAACAGGATCGTGTCGCCGATCTTGGGCCACGGGATGCCCTGCACGCCGAGCGGTACGACGAGCTGGATGACGGCAACGATCACGATGCCGATGCCCAGCGTGGCAATCGAGATGTAGTGACCCTTCACTCCCCAGATGGGCGAGGAAAGTATCGAGGCGATGACCGCCGCGGCGAGCCCTGCGATCGGCAGGGCGAACCAGAACGGCACATGAAGGTACAGCGTGATGAGCGCAGAGGTGTATGCCCCGATCGCGATGGGTCCGGCCTGGCCGAGGGCCATCACGCCCGCCTGGCCGGCGGTCACGGTGAAACCGGCAGCGATGATCGCGTAGACCAGCACTTGTGTACCCGTGCTGAGCACGTAGTCGTTGCCGATCAGCGGGATGCCGATGGCCGCGACGGCCAGCGCTACGGGCCAGACCCACTTCGGGATCTTGAACGGCCGCCCCCTGCCGAGGAAGGTGCCGGTCAGCGGTTCGCTGGAGATGAGCGGCACCTTGCCCAGCAGACCCCCAGGACGGATGATGAGCACCGCGATGAGGATGACGAAGACGATGATCTGGTCTGAACTGCCGCCGAAGATGTAGATGCCGAACGACTCGAGGATGCCTAGAACGAAGCCGCCGATGACCGCACCGACGAGCGACCCGAGGCCACCGAGCGTCGCCGCGACGAACGCCGTCATACCCGTGCTGAGGCCGGACGTGGGATCGGCGACACCCACGTAGAGGGCGATGAAGATGCCCGCGAGCCCGCCCAGCGCCGATGCGATGACGAACGAGAGGTGCTGCACGAGCGCGACGGGGATGCCCATCTGCAGGGCGGCTTCCTGGTCCTGTGCGGTGGCGCGAATCGCTCGGCCGATCTTGCCGTACTTGAGGAAGATCGACATCGCCACCATGACGACGGCCGTGACGCCGAGCATGACGACATCCGCCGTGCCGAAGCGCATGTTGCCGATGTGCAGGTTCGCCGTCTGCAGCACCTGCGGAAACACTCTCGAGTTGGCGCCGAAGGCCGCCTGCGAGCTGTTGTCGAGGATCAGAGACACGGCGTACGTCGACAGCATGGCCGCAAGCGGAAGGTACTTCGCCAGTGGTCGCACGACGGCAACATTGATCAGCAGGCCGAGCGCCGCGCAGACGATGAGCACGAGGGGAAGCGCGAGCCAGAACGATAGCCCGAGCCGCGCGACGAAGAACCAGGTGAGCATGGCGCCCAGCCCGAAGAACGAGAACTGGGCGAAGTTGACGACGTTCATGACGCCGAAGACGAGGGAGATGCCGACCGCTCCGAGGGCGTAGACGTTCCCTCGGAGCAGGCCGGCGATCAGAGTGTCAAGCATGGGTTCGCGTGCCTGCTGCTGCAGCCGCGATCAGCCGTTGTACGCGACCCACTTGCCGCCCTTGAGAATGGTGGGCGTGAGCTGCGGCGACTTCACGCGGCGCGTGCTCGGGTCGAACGTGATCTTGCCGTAGACGACGCTCGGAACATCCTTGACCTTCTTGAAGCCGTTGAGGATGCCCTCCCGCGTCGTTCCGCCGACCTTGGCCGCGGCCACGGCGACGTGCAGCGCGTCGTATGCGCCGGCCTCGAAGCTCGTCACGTCGCTCTCGTTCGGATACTTCTTCTTGAACGCCTTCACGAAGGCCTTGACGGCCGGGTCGCTGCTGGTCTCAAGGAACTCGGACCCGTTGATGGCGCCCTGGGCGTCGGGCGTGCTGTCGAACGACTCCTCGTCCTGGCCGCCGAAGAAGGTGCCCTTGTAGCCGATGGCGCGCAGCTGGGTGACGATCTTGGAGGCATCCGGTCCGTAGCCGATGTGCACGAAGGCCTGCGGCTTACCCGCCACCGCCTTGATGAGCGACGGCTTGTAGTCATCCGCCGTGTCGAGCACACCCTCGGCGTCGGTGATCTTCAGGCCGATCTTGTTGGCCTCGGCCTTGAACGACTGGTAGGCAGGGATGCCCCAGTCGGCCGTGTTGAGGTACGTCACCCCGACCGACTTGATGCCCTGCTTCTTGATGTAGTCAGCGGTCCAGGTGTACGTGTCGCTCGTCGTGATCGAGGAGGACCACTGGTACTCGGAACCCTTTGCCGTGAAGTCGGGGTTGGAGTTGTTGAAGCCGTACTGCAGCAATTTGCCCGCCGTGTAGATCGGAGAGGCCGGGATGGATGCCGCCGACGAGTAGTCGCCGAACACGAGCGCGATGCTGCTGTCGCCGACGAACTTCTGCGCGACGGGCACCGACTGCTTCGGGTCGGACTGGGAGTCCTCGTACTTGAGGGCGACCGGGTGGCCGTTGATGCCGCCGCTCGCGTTCACCTGCTCGAGTGCGAGGTCGAAGGCCTCCTTGAACTGCTGCCCGTACTGCGCGTACGGACCGGTCTCGGCGGCCGAAACACCGAAGTACACCGTGCTCTTCTTGCCCGAATCTCCCGTGGACGACGCAGAGGCGGCACCGCTGCACGCAGCGAGGCCCATCGCCATGAAGCCAGCGAGGGAAACGACGGCTGCGCGTTGAAGGACCTTCTTCATGGGGTGACTTCCTCTTGTGTTGGGCGGTGGGGGTTCCGCAGTTGGTGGCGAAGGGGACGGCGCGATGACGCGTCGGGTACAGGCAGGTTCCTGATCCAGTGATGCGACAAGAAGCTGTGGTCGCTGCAACCGGACGGAGATTGCCTGACGCGACGATGCGTGCACGCTCCGGCGACCTTGATGCCGCCTGCGGGTAGCGCAACACTATTGGCGCACAGAGCCACGTTCGGGCGCCCCGGTAACAGTGGGGAACGGAACGCAACAGAGCGTCACGTGGGAATGGATGCCGTCGTCTGAGCAGCCCGCTCGGCGCTAGCCGACGGTCGATGACACCGGCGGTAACGCCGCCTCACACGTCCGCCCACGCCTGCGTCTTGGTCTCGATGGTCGCGCCGGATTCGATAGCCCGGCGCATCTCGAGTTGCAGGTACTGGTCCTGTGCCGCCTCGGCCACGCTGTAGGCATCCGGGCCGCCGTGCGCGTAGCCGGACATCCGCTCGAGAAGCGCAGCGATGCCGAGCTCGTCGTCGGCGAGCCGTGCGGGACGGAACACGTTGTCGTAGACGACGGCGCCCTCGAACGAGTAGGAGCGCAGAAAGCTTCCTTCGTGGTTGCCGGCGGCTCCCGCCTCCACACGCTCGAGGTGACTCGTCACCGGCGTGAAGGCATCCTGCAGGTGTCGGACGGTCTCGTCTCTGAGCTCGCCGCGTGAGCCGCGCACTTGCAAGGAGGGCGTACGGATCCAGGAGCGGTACTGCTGGTCGTGGAAGTCGTACGTGCCGTGTACGCCGCCGTCGAACTCGAGCCATGCGGACGTTCGGATGCCTTCAACGGCACGGTCTTCCACCGGATCGCCCTGCCGGCCCGGGCCGTCCTGCAGCCGCTCGACGAAGCGCCGTGCGGTGATGCGGGCATTCTGGAACTCCACAGCGAGGAACCGCCGAACGAGGCTCACGCCGTGATAGTCGTGCGCGATCGACACGGATGCCTCCGACACGTCACCCAGGATCCCTCGCCGCACCACTGCAAGCTGAGCGGAGATGAGCGGCTCCAGGTGGTACTGCTCCGCCACCTGGATGCGCGCCCCCGCACGAACGGCGCTCGCCAACGCGAGCGACGAGGCGACGTCGGGTGCGACGGGCGTCTCGGTGAGCACGGCATGACCGGCATCCGTGAGGGCGAGAACGATCGCGGTCGAGACGGACGGGCTGACCGCGACGACAACGAAGTCCGGCCGGTCCTGGCGCAGGTCGTCGATCGAGTCGACCACGTCGACGGACCACCGGTCACGTATCGCCTGGCGGCTCTCGGCCCGGCGCGCCATCACTGCACTCACCCGGAAACGGTCAGGCAGAGCCTGCGCCACCCTGAGGAACGCTTCGGCGCGAAAGCCGCTGCCGATGATCGCGAAGGTGGCGGGTTCGGTGGCTGCGGCGTCGTTGCTCATCCTCTATGGATACCGGATGTGGCCTCAGGGGCGTTGCCATCGCACCCCGTGCTTCCCGCGACCCGCGGCTCACACCGTGCCCGGCCCGAACCGGCCAGACATGTATGAAATGTGACGAAAGGGCTCGGCCTGAGGCCGAGCCCTTTCGTCACAACGTCGGGATGACAGGATTTGAACCTGCGACCCCTTGACCCCCAGTCAAGTGCGCTACCAAGCTGCGCCACATCCCGTAGCCGTCCAAGAACGGCCCTGGACAGTTTACAGGTTTCAAAGAGCCCCACCGCACCACGGTGACTATCCACTCACGTTCGGATTCCTCCCCTGCAAACAGGTCCGACCCGACGTCGTCGGCTCGCGATACCGTCGTGAGATGGAAGCGAAGGCGCGCAGCGAGGCGAGTGCAGGCATCCGTGTCGTCCCCGTCGAGGACGCTCAATGGGATGACGTGCGGACCGTGTTCGGCACGCGAGGAGATCCGGCCACCTGCTGGTGCCAGTTCTTCAAGCTGTCGAATGCACAGTGGCGCGAGACCGAAGTCCCTGCTCTCGAGTCGGCGCTGTGCGAGCAGGCGCGCCAGAGTCCCGGCCCCGGGCTGATTGCATACGCCGACGGGGAACCGGCCGGCTGGGTGGCGGTAGAGCCGCGCGCCGCTTACCCTCGCCTCCGCACGAGCCGCATCGTCATGCAAGGCAGTTCGGAATCCCATGACGATGAGAGCGTCTGGGCCATCACCTGCTTCGTCGTGCGTGTCGGCTTCCGTCGCCGGGGCATCGCGTCGGCCCTGCTGTCGGCAGCGGTGGACCGTGCGCGCGATTCGGGAGCACGCGTGATCGAGGCGTACCCGGCCGACCCCGCCGAGCGCAAGGCATCCTCGGCAGAGCTCTACCACGGCGTGCTCTCGGCATTCGTCGCCGCGGGGTTCGAAGTCGTCTCCCGCCCGAAGCTGGGACGCGCCGTCGTGCGCCTTGAGGCCTAGCCGCGGCATCCCGAAGCACGGAGCGGCGCCTGCCGCGCAGCCCTAGGCTTGTTGCATGCGTCTCTGGAGCCTGCACCCGCAGTACCTGGACGCCGTGGGACTCGTCGCGTGCTGGCGCGAATCCCTTCTCGCCCAGCGAGTGCTGACCGGCACCACACGCGGCTATCGCAGTCATCCGCAGCTCGAGCGCTTCCGCGCACACCCCGGCGCCATCGCGAACTACCTCAACGCCATCGCCGATGAAGCGGATGCCCGCGGCTACCACTTCGACCGCTCGCGCGTCACCTCCGAGCCGGATCCCGGCATCCTCCTGGCGATCACCTCGGGTCAGCTCGAATACGAACGTGAGCACCTCGCGGGCAAGTACCGCTTGAGAGCGCCCGAACGCATAGAACCGCTGCTAGCCGAGCCGAGCATCCGACCGCACCCCATCTTCCGCGTCATCGACGGCGGCACAGAACCGTGGGAACGTGTAGATGCCGATTCGCCCACCACAGCACCCGAATACGAGGAGCATCCATGAGCGCAAAAGACGGACGCCTGCGATTCGAGCATGACACCGTCCGCAGCGCTTCGGAACTGTTCGAGGCCGGCAAAGCGGCGCGTGGCGAACTGCCGCGTTCGGCTCATGCCGCCTACACGCCGCCTGAGCATCGCGATCCCGTCGGCATTCTGCGCAAGCAACACGAGCATCGCGTGGCCGAGCTTGTTCCATTGCGCCTGGAACGGATGACGGCCAGCCCGTTCGCGTTCTACCGCGGTTCGGCGGCCATCCAGGCAGCCGACCTGCGTGACGCACCCCGAACCGGAGTGAACGTCACCATCTGCGGCGACGCGCACGTGGCGAACTTCGGCATCTACGCCTCCCCCGAGCGCTCTCTCGTCTTCGATCTCAACGATTTCGACGAGTCCGCCTACGGACCGTGGGAATGGGATGTGAAACGCTTCGTCGCGAGCGTCGTCGTGGCCGCGCGGCAGCGCGGGTTCAAGGAGTCGAAGGTGCAGACCGCCGCGCTCGAGGCCGCGGCGAGCTACCGCATCACTCTCCGCCAGATCACGCAGTTGAGCGTGCTGGAGCGCTACTACATACGCGCCGACGTGCACCGGGGCCAGCGCGCGGCGAGCTCGCAGAAGATCCTGGACCACGCCATCGAAGCGGCGTCCCGCCGCACCTCGGCACGTGTTGTGCGCAAGATCACGGAGCGCGCCGAAGACGGCTCGACGACCATCGTCGAGAACCCTCCGGTGCTGACCCACGTTCCCGAAGACGTCGAGCAGGAACTCCTGCGGGTCTTGCACGACTACGTCGAGACCGTTCCCTCAGACATCGCCGTGCTGTTGTCGCAATACGTGCCGACGGATGTCGTGCGCAGAGTCGTCGGCGTCGGCAGCGTGGGCACGCGGTGCTACATCATCGTGCTCTCGGGGCCGGCGGGCGAGTCGCTCGTGCTGCAGCTGAAGGAGGCGACGGAGTCGGCGGCCGTCGAGTTCGGCGAAGCCGCCACCGCGTGCGCGCCCGCATTTGCGTCGCGCCCAGGCGCATCCGAACACGGATACCGCGTCGTGGCCAACCAGCACGTGCTGCAGGCCGTCAGCGATCCGTTCCTCGGGTGGCTGACGCACAACGGGCACGAGTATTACCTGCGGCAGTTCCGCGACCAAAACGTCTCGATCGACACGGAGACGCTCGACTTCCGGCCGTTCACCGAATACGTGAACGCATGCGGCGCGGTGCTCGCCCGAGCCCACGCCCAGTCCCCCTCCGCGCCGTTCATCGCCGGATACCTCGGCGGTGGCACGCCGTTCGATTCCGCTGTCGTGGAATGGGCATCCGCATACGCCGAACAATGCGTCGAGGATCACAAGGCGGTACGCAAGGCCGTCAAGGCGGGCGAACTCTGAACAGGAGCCGGTTGCGTAGCACGCGAAGCCGTCGCCCCACCGCCGGTTGAGTAGCACGCGAAGCGCGCGTATCGAAACCCGCACCCCCGGACGAGTCTGAACAGTGGGTCGCGCGGTTTCGATGCGCGGCCTGTGGCTGCTACACAACCTGCGGTAGACCGCGGCGCGTGCGGCGTGGAGGCCAGAAATGGCCTCCACGGAAGCGGCGGCTCAGCGCCGCCGCTTCTCCCGCATCGGCCGCGCGGCAGAGCCGCCCTGCTGGCCGACCGCGGCCGAGACGACCGCGGCGCGTGCGGCGTGGAGGCCAGAAATGGCCTCCACGGAAGCGGCGGCTCAGCGCCGCCGCTTCTCCCGCACGCGCATGTTGAGCACGATGGGCGTGCCCTCGAAGCCGTAGATCTCACGCAGCCTGCGCTGAATGTACCTGCGGTAGCCAGGGTCGAGGAATCCGGTCGTGAATAGCACGAATGTCGGCGGGCGACTGGATGCCTGCGTTCCGAACAGGATGCGAGGCTGCTTGCCTCCGCGCACGGGGTGCGGATGCGCCGCCGTCAGCTCGGCCAGGAACGCATTGAACTTGCCGGTCGGAATGCGCGTGTCCCACGACTCGAGCGCCGTCTCCAGCGCAGGGACGAGCTTCTCCAGGTGACGTCCGGTGCGTGCCGAGATGTTCACTCGCGGCGCCCATGATACGTGTGCCAGGTCCTGCTCGATCTCACGTTCGAGGTATCTGCGCCGGTCGTCGTCGAGCAGGTCCCACTTGTTGTACGCCAGTACGAGTGCGCGGCCGCTCTCCAGCACGAGGTCGATGATGCGCACGTCCTGCTCGCTGATCGGCTCGGAGACGTCGAGCACGACAACGGCCACCTCGGCCTTCTCCAGAGCGGTGCTCGTGCGCAGCGAGGCGTAGAAGTCCGCACCCTGCTGCAGGTGCACCCTGCGACGGATGCCCGCGGTGTCCACGAACCGCCACACCCGGCCGCCGAGTTCGATCTGCTCGTCGACGGGATCGCGCGTCGTTCCGGCGAGCTCGTTGACGACCACGCGCTCCTCGCCAGCCGCCTTGTTCAAGAGGCTGGACTTGCCAACGTTCGGCCGGCCGACGATGGCGACACGGCGGGGTCCGCCCACCTCACGCTGGGCGAATGCGGCCTCCGTCGGTAGCACCTTCAGCACCTCGTCGAGAAGGTCCGCGACCCCTCGCCCGTGCAGAGCGCTGACCGGATGCGGCTCCCCCAGTCCAAGCGACCACAGTTCGGCCGCCTGCGGCTCCTGCCGCGCGTCGTCAACCTTGTTGGCCACGAGGAAGACCGGCTTCTTGGTCTTGCGCAGCAACCGAACGACGTGTTCATCCGTAGCTGTGGCACCGACGTTGGAGTCGACGACGAACATCACGACGTCGGCGAGATCGATGGCGATCTCCGCTTGCGCGGCGACGGATGCGTTGATGCCGCGCGCATCGGGCTCCCACCCGCCCGTGTCGACGATGCTGAACCGGCGGTCGTTCCATTCCGCCTGGTAGGTGACGCGGTCGCGCGTCACCCCAGGGGTGTCCTCCACGACGGCCTCGCGGCGGCCGAGAATGCGGTTCACCAGCGCGGACTTGCCCACGTTGGGGCGTCCGACGATGGCCACGACGGGCAGTGCAGGGAGGTAGCGGATCTCATCCGGGTTCTCGGTGACGGCATCCAGCACGTCGAGGTCGGCGTCGTCGAGGTCGTAGTCCTCGAGACCAGCCCTCAGGGCGGTCGCGCGCTGATGCGCCAACTCCTCGTCGACGTTCGCCAGACGCTCGGCGAGGTCGTCCGGTCCAGCTTCGAACTCGTCGCCCTGCCGTTCCGCCGGTCTCTCTGCAGGTCTCTGCTCTGATGGTCTCTGGTCAGACATCCGTTCCTCCTCGGGACGGTATGGCGGCACCCGCGCTCGTGGCACGGGCCGCCTGGATCACGCCGATGACGGCGTCGACGGTTTCATCGAAGTTCAGGTCGGTGGAGTCCACCGTTGTGACGCCATCAGCGGCGCTCATGAAGTCGACCACCTGCGAGTCGGCACGGTCGCGCGCATGAAGCTGGGCGGCGACATCCGCTGCGGAATGACCGTCGAGCTCCCCCGCTCGCCTGGCCGCTCGTACTTCGGGCGATGCTGTGAGCAGGATGCGCACGGGCGCATCGGGAGCGACAACCGTCGTGATGTCGCGGCCCTCCGCCACGATGCCCTCTCGATCGGTGTTCGCGAGAATGTCGCGGAACAGTTCGTTGAGCCGCAGCCGCACCTCGGGGATGCGCGCAACGGCACTCACGCGAGCAGTCACGTCAGGGTCGCGGATCTTGCCGGTGATGTCGGTCTCGCACACGAACACTCGTTGGCTGCCCGGCTCGGTGTCGATGCGGTAGTCGAAGTCCGCTATCGCATTCACGACCGCGTCCGCTTGCTCCACATCGATGCCACGGTGGCCTGCGAACCAGGTGAGCGCGCGGTACGCGGCTCCCGTGTCGAGGAAGGCGAAGCCGAGGCGGGCAGCCGTGGCCTTGCTGACGCTCGACTTGCCGCTGCCTGCTGGGCCGTCCACCGCCACGACGAGAGGAGCGCCATCGGCGTTCAAGTCCTGGCTCATCCGGCGATCCTCCATCCCCTGGCCGACAGGTCGTCGATTGTGCGCATCTTCACCTCGGGCAGCACGGCGAGCTCGGCGAGGCCGATCTGAGCACCCGGCGAGTGCTCGAGCCGCAGGTCTTCGATGTTCACACCGATCTCGCCCAGCTCGGTGAAGAGCCGGCCCAGTTCACCCGGCCGGTCATCCACCATCACCACGACGCTCGCGAACCGGCGGTCCTGCCCGTGCTTGCCCGGCAGACCGGCGACGCCCGCGTTACCGGAGGCGAGTTCCTGCGCAATCCCGCGACGCGCACCGGATGCCTCGACATCGCCGAGCGCTGACAGCACGTCGTCGAGGTCGTCGCGGAACCCACGCAGGATCTCGACGACGGCCGGCGCGTTCGCCGACAGGATCTGCACCCACAGTTCCGGGTCGCTCGATGCGATGCGAGTCACGTCGCGCACGCCCTGGCCCGCGAGTCCGAGGGCGGCCGAAGGCGCGCCGTTCAGACGTTTCGCCATGAGCGAGGCCACCACCTGCGGAGCGTGGGAGACGAGAGCGACCGCCGCGTCGTGCTCATCGGCCGCGAGCGTGACGGGCGTTGCGTCCAGGTCGAGAATGAGATGTTCCACGATGCCGACGCGCTCGCGCGACACGTCGGGTCGAGGGCAGACGACCCACGGACGGCCGATGAACAGGTCGGCGCGAGCGGCGATCGCTCCCCCGCGTTCCCGGCCGGCAAGCGGATGGGATCCCACGTACCTCGAAAGCTCGAGTCCCTCGGTTTCCGTGGCCAGTTCCTCCAGCTCGGCAAGGATCGCGACCTTCACGCTCGCGACATCCGTGACGGTAGCGTTCGGATACGCGGCGAGTTCGTCGGCGACAACGGATGCCGTGGCATCCGGCGGCACGGCCACCACGATCAGCGCAGGGTCGTCTCCCTCGTGCGCGACCCGGCCCGCACCGTAGTCGACGGCGAGGTTGAGGCCCGCGCGCGAGGCATCCGCGAGGATCACGTCGACGCCCCGTGCACGAAGTCCCAGCCCGATCGACGCCCCGAGTAGGCCGGCGCCCACGACGCGCACGCTGCCGTCGAGGCGCGCGGCATGGTTCTGATTCACGTTCGCTCCGATTTCGACCTGGCGAGAGTAAGCACCTGGCCGAGTTCGATTTTAGTCAGGTCCCTGGTCGCGCCCTGTTTCAGGCTGCCCAGCTTCAGGGGACCGAACTGACGCCGCACGAGCGCCGTCACCGGATGCCCGACCGCGTCGAGCATTCGACGCACGATGCGGTTGCGTCCGGAGTGCAGCGTGATCTCCACGATGCTCTGCCCAGCGGATGCCTGCACCAGGCGTGCCTTGTCGGCCGCGATCTCGCCGTCGTCGAGTTCGATTCCGCGCATGAGTCGCGACAGCGTGGCCGGAGCAACGCTCCCTTGCACTGTGGCGATATAGGTCTTCGTCACGCCGAACGACGGATGCGCAAGCACATTGGCCGCCTCGCCGTCGTTCGTGAGCAGCAGGAGCCCACTCGTGTCGGCGTCGAGCCGACCGACGTTGAAGAGGCGCACCTCGTAGCGGTCGGCGTATTGGCTCAGATCGGGCCGCCCGCGGTCGTCCCGCATGGAGCTCACTACGCCCGTCGGCTTGTTGAGCATCACGTAGCGCTTCGAGGAGTCCAACTGCACGGCGGTCCCGTCCACCTCGAGCAGGTCGACCTCGGGGTCGATGCGCGCGCCAAGCGTTCGCACCACGGTGCCGTTCACCCGCACCCTGCCTTCGACGATGAGCTGCTCGCTGACACGGCGGGATGCCACGCCCGCTGCCGCCATGACCTTCTGCAGCCGCTCTCCCGAGTCGCTCAGGGCGTCCGCTCCGTCGCCCGGCACGTGGTCAGCGCACATCGCCGTCGAACCCTTCTGTGCCGTCGGCGAGCAGGGGCGAGATGGGTGGAAGCTCGTCGAGCGAGTTGATGCCGAGCTGCTGCAGCAACAGGTCGGTTGTTCCATAGTTGATGGCGCCGGTCTCGGCGTCGGTGAACAGTTCGGTGATCAGGCCGCGCGACAGCAGTGTGCGCACCACGGAATCCACGTTCACCGCCCGGATCGACGCTATGGCGCCACGCGTGATCGGCTGGCGGTAGGCGATGACGGCCAGAGTCTCCAGCGCCGCTTGCGAGAGCTTCGCGGGCGCCTGTTCGCTGACGAAGTCGGTGACGAGGCCGTCATAGTCGGCTCGCACGTAGAGCCTCCAGCCGCCGCCCACTTCGCGCAACTCGAAGCCCCGCACCGGGCCGCCGGAGTCGCCGTCGTAATCTGCGACCAGCCCGTCGATCGCCTGCCGCACGGCGGCGACCGGCGCACCGACGGCCGTCGCCAGAGTCACCAGGGGCAGTGGCTCGTCTGCGACCATCAGGATCGCCTCGATCGCCCGCGGCACGTCATATGCCGGCCTCGGATTGTCGGTTTCGGTCACCGTCCGCTCGGCGCTCACGCCGACCGCGCGTTCGTCGTCTCGATCATCCATAGTCCGCTCCCAAGTTGGCGAGGTTCTCGTCTGACCAGGCATCCGCCACCCATCTGATCGTCAATTCGCCCAGCGGTTCGAGCTGCTCGAACGCCACAGCGCCGAATCTGTACAGCTCGAGCACCGCCACGAATCGGGCGACGATGACGCCCTTGCGATCCGCGCCGGCGATGAGCTCCCGGAAGGTGTGCGGCGCGCCACGGCGCAGCTGAGACACCACGAGTGCGGCCTGCTCGCGCACGCTCACCAGCGGCGCATGCAGGTGATCCAGCTCGACGACCGGTATCGCCTTCGGAGCGAAGGCCAGTTCGGCGATGGCGGCGAAGTCGTCGACGCTGAGGGTCCACTTCAGCTCCGGCTCACGCGAGCGATATTTCTCTTCGAGACGCACCGCGCGAGGATGCCTGCCCCACTCCGCCTCGAGCCGCCCTGCGAACCAGGTGGACGCCTCCTTGAACGCGCGGTACTGCAGCAGGCGGGCGAACAACAGGTCTCGTGCCTCGAGCAGGGCGACGTCTTCGGCGTCGACGAGCTCGCCCTGCGGGAGCAACCCGGCGACTTTGAGGTCGAGCAGCGTCGCGGCGACCACCAGGAACTCGCTGGCCTGGTCGAGCTCGTCTGCCGTGTCGATTCCGCGCAGGTAAGCGATGAACTCGTCGGTGACGCGGCTGAGCGAGACCTCGGTGATGTCCAACTCGTGCCGCCCGATGAGGCTCAGCAGGAGGTCGAACGGCCCCTCGAACACTTCGAGCGCGACACGGAACGACGGCGCACTGCCGGCATCCGTGCCGTCCTGCGCCTCTCGCTCAGGCGGCAGCGCCACGGAAAACCAGTTCCCGCGCCAGCTGACGGTATGCCTCGGCCGCCTGGTGCTCGGGCGCGAACTGGGTGATCGGAGTTGCGGCGACCGTCGCGTCTGGGAACTTCACGGTACGCGTGATGACCGTCTCGAGCACCTTGTCGCCGAATGCGTCGACCACCCGTTCGAGCACCTCGCGCGAGTGCAGCGTGCGTGCGTCGTACATCGTGGCCAGGATGCCGTCGAGCTCGAGCGCCGGGTTCAGGCGCTCACGCACCTTGTCGATCGTCTCGATGAGAAGCGCAACGCCGCGCAGCGCGAAGTACTCGCACTCCAGCGGAATGAGCACGCCGTGGCTCGCCGTGAGCGCGTTCACCGTCAGGATGCCCAGCGAGGGCTGGCAGTCGATGAGCACGACGTCGTAGTCTCCCGCCACCTTGCGCAGCACCCGGGCGAGCGCCTGTTCTCTGGCGACCTCGTTCACGAGGTGCACTTCCGCGGCGGAGAGGTCGATGTTGGCGGGGATGACGTCGAGGCCTGGCGTGGCGGTGTGCTGGATGGCCTCGGCCGGCTCATGAGCGTTCGACAGCAGCAGGTCGTAGATGGTCACTGCCTCGTGCGTCGGAACACCGAGCCCTGCCGACAGCGCGCCCTGCGGATCGAAGTCGATGGCCAGCACCTTGCGCCCGTAATCGGCCAGGGCAGCACCGACGTTGATGCTCGAGGTGGTCTTGCCGACCCCGCCCTTCTGGTTGCACAGGGCGATGACCCTGGCCGGGCCGTGCGACGTGAGCTCTGGCGGTGTCGGGAACTGGCGCAGCGGACGCCCTGTGGGCCCCAGCTGTTCGACGGCAGCACCGGCCAGACCCGGCAGCTCCTGCTCGTCGGCTGGAATACGCGCCACGGCTCCTCCGCTCGATTCGTGCTGTGGATTCGGGTCCGAGTCTATCGAGCATCTGCATGGTGAACGGTCAGGAACGCCGTCGTGACGTGCGAGTGCGCAGGACAGCCCAAGCATCCTCCTACTTGGCCGCGTCGGGCACTTGACAATGCCCGTCGTCGGGGTGACACTAATTCCGCAACGTGGTACAACGTTGTACCCATTCCCCCAAAACGCTCACCCCCACCCGCCGGCGACAAGGCGTCGCCCGGCTGAAAGGCACTGGTTTTCAATGAAGAGAGCAGTCGCCGCTATTGCGGCGTTCGGCGCGGCAGCGGCCATGCTGGCCGGATGCGCCGGTTCCTCCGGCTCCTCCGGAGATCACGTAACCCTCACCATGTGGCACGGCTACACGGCCGACGACGGGAAGAAGCTCGATCAGATCATCGACGACTTCAACAAGTCGCAACATCAGGTGACGGTTCAGGAGTCGACCAAGACGTGGGCCGTCATCGAGAGCTCGCTCCTGCCCGCCCTGACAGCTAAGTCCGGTCCGCAGCTCGTCGCGTTGCCGGCCGAGGACCTGCCGGTGTACGCAGGCAAGGGAGCTCTGCAAGATCTGAGCTCCTGGTACTCGTCGAGTTCCAACGCCAAGGCGCTGAACAAGAACGCCGTCACGATGGAAGTGGTCGACGGCAAGAAGTACGGCGTCCCGACGGGCTTCGTTCCGCTCTCGGTCATCTACAACAAGAAGATGTTCGATGCCGCAGGCATCACGTCCTTCCCGACGACCTGGGATGAGTGGGTCGCCGACGCCAAGAAGCTCACCGTCACCCCGGCCGGGTCGTCCACCCCCAGCCAGTACGGGCTGGCCCTGCCCGACCACCAGACGGTCGCGAACGGGGTCTGGCAGACGCTCTTCCTCGAGAACGGCGGAACCATCGCCGACGGCAAGACCGCCAAGGTGGATTCCTCGGCGAACGAGAAGACGCTCTCCTATTGGGCCGACGCGGTGCGCAATTCCCACATCTCGCCCGCGGGTTTGACCGGCGTGCAGGCGGACAACCTCTTCTCAGCAGGCAAGGCCGCGATGGAGATCGCGGGACCGTGGATGCCCGCGGTCGCAGGCGACAACCACATCACGTGGGGATTGGCGCCTGTGCCCGCAGGTCCGGTCACGCAGGCCGCGTCGGCGATCGGCGTCTCGTTGGGTGTCACCGCCCAAGCGAACAGCGCACAGAAGGCGGCTGCGGAGAAGTTCTTCGACTACTTCTACAGCAAGGAGGTCGACACGAAGTGGTCCCTCGGCTCCGGATGGCCGCCGCTGCGCACCGACATTCCCTCCTCGGCCGTCTCGTCGAACGAGGTCGTGGCCACGCTGACCAAGATGTCGTCCCTCGCGAAGCCGCTGCTTCCCGGAGTAGTTGACAGCACAGATGTGCTCTCCGCGGTCGACGACGCGACACAGCACGCGGTATCCGAAGGTCAGGACGCGGCATCCGTGCTCAAGACTGCGCAGACCGCCGCGCAGTCCGCACTGTCGAAGTGATCCACGGCGGGCGGCTGCCTCGCGCGGCCGCCCGCCCTCAGCGTTACGAAAGGGTGCGATGATCATCGACACTCAGCACCAGCGGCGGTATCGGCCACCGATGCAACTCGGCGGGCGTGGAAGCCTGCAGCCGCGTGCCCGTCGCATCGTTGCGGCGTTCTGCTTTCTCCTTCCCGCGTGTGCGATTCTCGGGGTGTTCGTCGTGGCACCCATGATCGCGGCACTCCGAACGTCGTTCTTCGAATCGAGCGGTTTCGGTGCCGAGAGCTTCGTGGGTCTTGGCAACTACATTCAGATCTTCACGGATCCCGCGCTCCTGCGGGCATTCGGCAACACGGCGCTCTACGCCGTTCTCTTCGTGCCAACCGTCATCGTCGTATCCCTCCTCCTCGCGCTCGTCATGAACTCGAAGGCGGTTCCCTTCCGCGGGCTCTTCCGATCGGCGTTGTTCTTTCCGTTCATCGTCTCGCTTGCTGTGGCCGCGTTCGCCTGGGAGTACCTCCTCGACCCGCAGATCGGGTTGCTGAACTACTGGCTGCAGGGAGTGGGCATCCACATCGGCGACGTGCTGAACTCGCCCACTCTGGCGATGCCGGCCGTCGTGCTCGTAGCGGTTTGGAAGAACTTCGGGTTCTACATGGTGATCTTCCTGGCTGGGTTGCAAGACATCCCGGAAAGCATCTACGAGGCGGCTCGCGTGGACGGAGCCGGGCCGTTCAGGCGCTTCTTCAGCGTGACGTTGCCGCTGCTGAACAACACGATGACCTTCGTCGTGATCTTCGCGCTCATCGCGGCGCTGCAGGCCTTCGACCAGATCTACGTGATGACGCAGGGTGGCCCGTATCACTCGACCGACACCGTGGTCACGCAGATCTACCAGCTCGGATTCGAGAAGCTCGACCTTGGGATCGCCTCTGCGCTGTCGTTCGTGCTGCTCATCGGCATCCTGGTCTTGAGCCTCGTGCAGTTCCTGCTCGGAGCGCGCCGCGAGAAGGACCTCGGCGCATGACCGCCGTGGAAGGCGCCCGGGTGCGCGCATCGATCAGGACTCGCGAACGTTCGGCGGCGGCGATCGCCGCACGGGTGCTGGTCGGACTGCTCGTCGCACTCGGTGTGCTCGCGATTCTGCTCCCGGTGCTCGTGGTGGTCTTCACCGCGTTCAAGCCGACGTCGGAGGTCAACGGGTTCCCGCCGACCTTGGTGCCCGCGCACTGGACCTTTGCCAACTTCGACACGATCTTCCGCGACCTGCCGTTCGGACGCTTGATCCTGAACAGCTTCGGCTTCGCAGGAGGGGTCACGGTCTGCGCGTTGGTCTTCGACTCGCTCGCCGCGTACGCGCTGGCCAGAATCGACTTCACGGGAAACCGACTGCTTCTGATCCTCATCGTGGTGACGCTCATGATCCCGTTCCAGGCCACGCTCGTGCCGCTGTACCAGCTGGTTGCGCAGCTGGGCTGGATCAATACGTTCGCAGCACTGATCGTGCCCCGGGCGGCGGATGCCTTCGGCATCTTCTTCCTCAGACAGTTCTTCCTCGCGCTGCCGCGAGACCTCGACAATGCGGCCAGGATCGACGGCGCTTCGGAATGGCGCATCTACCGCTCGGTGGTGTTGCCCAACGCCGTTCCCGCCCTGCTCACCCTCGGAGTCTTCGTCTTCGTCAACAACTGGAACGACCTGCTCTGGCCGCTGGTTTTCTCGACGAAATCCGACATGGCGACGATCACGTCAGGGCTCACCCTGCTCACCGGGCCGAGCGGGATCGTGCCGTACGGCGTCATGATGGCCGGCTCTCTCATCGCGTTGCTTCCGCTCACGATTCTGTTCGTGATCGTGCAGCGCCGATTCGTAACCAGCGTCGCGTCGACAGGACTCAAGTGAACACATGGTGGACGCCGGCCCGACTGCGGTTCGGGCTCGGCATCGAGGACACGTTCGTGCCGCAGAGCGGCCCGGGAGAGCGCGCGGTCGACGAATACGAGTTGACCGAGCACTACTCGCGCTGGAGCTCGGACCTCGAGCTCGCACGAGGCGTAGGTGCGGAGTTCCTCCGCTGGGGTGTGCCGTGGCACCGGGTCAACCCGGAGCCCGACGGGTGGGACTTCGAGTGGACCGACCGCGTGCTGAACAGGATGGTCGAGCTCGGCATCCGCCCGGTCGTCGACCTTCTGCACTACGGCACGCCGCTGTGGCTCGATGGCGAGTTCGCAAACCGCGACTTCCCCGGCCGGTTCGCGGAGTTCGCCGCGAGAACGGCTGAGCGGTATGCGGACATCGTCACCGACTACACACCCGTGAACGAGCCCATGATCCATGCCCAGTTCACCGGCGAGTACGGGTACTGGCCGCCCTACCTCACGGGCACGGACGGCTTGAACCTCATCGCGGTCGCACTTGCCGAGGCCTCGATATCGGCGCAGGACGGCATCCGGGGGGCCGTCGGCACCCGTGCTGTCATCATGCACGTCGACGCCGGCTTCAGATACACGGGCGACGTCGATGCACCCGAACACGCGGCACACGTGGCCCGTCTGCTCGAAGAGCGCTACCTCTTCGAGGACCTCATGCATGGCCGCGTCCTGGAAGGACACGCGCTGCACGCCGGCCTTATCGCGTCCGGCATCGACGCGGAGCGGCTGGCCAGGATCGCGGCCCGCCCGGCTCCGCCCGACGTCATGGGCGTCAACTATTACCCGCTGCACTCAACAGAGGTGTTCGAGGCAGGCATCACCCATCGCGGCGGATTCGCTGACCCGCGTCCCAGCCGTGACGCCGGAACCGCCGGACTCCGTGAGGTGCTCGTCGGATACGCAGAGCGATACGGCCACCCTGTGGTTCTCAGCGAGACGTGCATCACGGCATCCGAGCAACGCAGGATCGGCTGGCTGCGCGACTCGGTGGATGCCGTGAACTCGCTCCGCGACGAAGGCATCCCGGTGGTCGGATACACCTGGTGGCCCTTGTTCGACATGATCGAGTGGACCTGGCGGCACAGCACGGCCAATCCACTGGCGCATCGACTGACGATGGGTCTCTACGATCTGGTGGCGACAGAAGGCGGACTGGAGCGCCGCGAGAACTCCGTCGCGGCCGTTTTCCGGGGTCTGGCTCGGGAGAACGCGGATGCCGGCTCCCGCGTCGATGCACCAATACACTGGCAGCCTTGACGATGGGGATCTCATGACGGTGACGCTTGTCGACGTAGCGCGCGCGGCCGGGGTCTCCATCAAAACCGTTTCCAACGTGGTCCGCGGCCAAGGCAAGTACAGCGAAGACACGGCCGACCGCGTGCGCACAGCCATCGACGAGCTCGGATACCGGCCCAACCTCGCAGCGCGCGGCCTGCGCTCCGGTCGGGTGGGAGCCATCAGCCTGATCGTTCCCGACATCCGCAACCCGTTCTTCTCGGAGCTCGCCGCTGCCGTCATCCAGGCCGCGGATCGACACGAACTGCTCGTTGTTCTCGAGCAATCGGGTGGCGGGCCGAGCGCCGAGCTGGAGCTGCTCCGCGGCAGACGGGCACGCCTCGTCGACGGCATCCTCTTCAGCGCCCTCGGACTCACCGCAGGCAACACCGAGCTGGCCGAGACGGTGACGATGCCTGTAGTACTGCTCGGCGAACCCATCGCCGGATGGGCCACGGACTTCGTCACGATGCCGAACGAGTCCGCCGCCCGGGCCGCCACCGCCCATCTACTGGCACGTGGCAGGCGACGCATCCTCGCACTCGGTCTGCGGACGGGTGATTCCGCCGGGCCCGCGCACCTCAGGCTTCTCGGCTACCGGGAGGCGCTGACGGCGGCCGGGTTGCCATCCGATCCCGGCCTGCAGATCGACGCGGGCCTGTGGCAACGCGAGAACGGGGCAGCCGCGATCAGGGATGCCCTCGACCGCGGAATCGAGTTCGACGGCGTTGTGGCGTTCAACGATGCGCTCGCGCTCGGCGCCATCCGGGCACTGCGCGACGCAGGTCTGAGAGTGCCGAACGATGTGGCGGTCATCGGATTCGACGACATCGAGGAGGCCCGTTTCAACGAGCCGACGCTGACCACGGTGAAGGTGAATCTGGAAGCCATGGCCGGCTCCGCCGTTCGGTTCCTGCTGCAGCGCCTCGACGGGGAGCCGACTGAACGCACGGCCGTGGAGAGCTTCACGTCCGATTTCACGATCATCGAACGCCAGTCGACACAGGTCGACTGAGTCCGCCCTACCTCGCTCGCGGATGCGCCGTCGTGTACATGTCGCGCAGCGTGTCCGCCGTGACGAGCGTGTAGATCTGGGTGGTCGCAACCGACGAGTGGCCGAGCAGCTCCTGCACCACCCGCACGTCGGCGCCGCCTTCGAGCAGGTGCGTCGCGAACGAGTGGCGCAGCGTGTGCGGCGAAACGGATGCCGTCAGCCCGGCCCGCTCCGCCGCGGCTTTGATGACGAGCCATGCGCTCTGTCTGCTGAGCCGGGCTCCGCGAGCGCCGAGAAACAGCGCCGGCGTCGCCGAGCCGCGCCGCGAGAAGACCGGCCGTACGCGCACCAGGTACTCGTCGAGGGCATCCCGGGCGTAGCTGCCGAGCGGCACGATGCGCTGCTTGCTTCCCTTTCCCGTCAGACGGATCACGTCGCGCTCGATCACGTCGTCCACGTTCAGGTCGACCGCCTCCGACACGCGCGCGCCCGTCGCGTAGAGCAGCTCGAGCAACGCCTTGTCGCGCAAGCGGGCCGGGTCGTCGCCATCCGTCGCTGCAAGCAATGACTCGACCTGGGCCAGGCTCAGCGCTTTCGGCAGGCGCGAGGGCAGCTTCGGCGGGCGCACGTCACGTGCCGCGTCGTCGTGCACCTCTCCTTCGTCGAGCAGAAAGCGGTGCAGCCCGCGCACGGTCGAGAGCATGCGGGCCACGGATGCCGGCCCAAGCGCTAGCGCGGCGTCCACCTCGCCACGAGTGACGAGGTGGCGTTCGTAGTCGTCCACGTCGCGCGGTCCGATCGCGCTCATCTCCGCGATGCCGCGCTCGTGCAACCACTGGGAATACTGGCGCAGATCGCGCCGGTACGCCGCGACCGTGTTGCGGGAGAGTCCGCGCTCGATGCCGACGTGCCGCAGGTACGCCTCGACCGCGGCGTCCGGCGTCATCGGCCTGGTTCCGCCGAACCCACCGACTGCGGTGCCGAGTGCGCGCGCCCGTCCAGCGGCCGCTTGAGCCACGATCCCCGCTCGAGCGGCAGGTCGGCCGCGCCGAGGGTCGAGTACCCCTCGGCGCGCGCCGCCAGCGCGGCGAGTGACGCGATGGCCAGCGGGGCATTGCGGAGGCGACGCTCCAGAACCCCGCGCACGATCTCCTCGAGGGGCACCCAGCGCACCTCGATGTCCGCCTCTTCCTCCTCGCGCGCGAACGCCTCGTCCGCGGCGTGCACTCCCCTCGCCAGGTACACCCGGATCACCTCGTTGTTCCCGCCTGGTGTGCTGGCGAAGTCGACGAGCACGTTCCACTCGTCGGCGACGACGTCTGCTTCTTCGGCCAGCTCGCGTTTGGCAGCATCCAACGGCGGCTCGCCGGCCATGTCGAGCAGGCCGGCCGGCAGCTCCCAGTCCTTCGAGCGGATCGGGTGCCGGTACTGCCTGATCAGCAGCGCCCGATCCTCGTCGTCGAGCGCCAGCACAACGACGGCTCCGGTGTGGTCGACGTATTCGCGCACCACTGTGGAGTGCCCCAATTCGACGGTGTCGCGCCGAACGTCCCACACTCGTCCGCGGTAGACGACCTCCGAGTCGGTCACCCGTCCGCTGTACGGCTCGTCCGCGAGCTCCTGGTGGGTGCTGTTGTCAGGCATCCTCTTTCACCTCGAAAAGACGCGTCGACTCCTGGCGGTCGAGTGCCGCCGCGATCAGCCCACGGAACAGCGGATGCGCGCGGTTCGGCCGGGAACGAAGCTCGGGGTGCGCCTGTGTGCCGACGTAGAACGGATGAACGTCGCGCGGCAGCTCGACGTACTCCACCAAGTGCCCGTCAGGCGACGTTCCCGAGAATGCGAGGCCGGCATCCGCGATCTGCTCCCGGTAGCTGTTATTCACCTCGTACCTGTGTCTGTGCCGCTCGGATGCCTCAGCCGATTCGTACAGTTCCGCGACGATCGAGCCCTGCTGCAGCTTCGCGGGATACAGTCCCAGCCGCATGGTGCCGCCCAGGTCTCCACCCGCGATGATCTCAACCTGTTCCGCCATCGTCGCGATGACAGGGTGCTGGGTGTCAGGGTCGAACTCGCTCGAGGATGCGTCGTCCAGCCCCGCCTCGTGCCTCGCGTACTCGATCACCATGCACTGCAGCCCGAGGCACAGGCCGAGCACCGGGATGCCGTTCTCACGCGCGAACCGCAGCGCGCCGACCTTGCCCTCGATGCCCCTGATGCCGAATCCGCCTGGCACGCAGATACCGTCGACGTCGGCGAGCTCGCGCGCAGCCCCTTCCGGTTCCTGGCATCCGTCGCTCGCGATCCAGCGCAGGTTCACCTTTGCCCGGTTCGCGAAGCCGCCCGCCCGCAGCGCCTCGGTGACCGAGAGGTAGGCATCCGGAAGGTCGACGTACTTGCCGACCAGTCCGATCGTCACCTCGTGCTTGGGCTCGTGCACGACCTTGAGCAGCGTCTCCCAGCTGTCGCGGTCAGGCTCGGCTGCCACGAGGCCGAGCTGGTCGACGATGTAGTCGTCGAGGCCCTGTTCGTGCAGCATGTTCGGAATGTCGTAGATGCTCGGAACGTCGATGGCGTTGACCACGGCTCGCTCGTCCACGTCGCACATGAGCGCGATCTTCTTCTTGTTGCTCTCGGAGACGGGCCGGTCGCTGCGCAGCACGAGCGCGTCGGGCTGGATACCGATCGACCTCAGCGCCGCCACCGAGTGCTGCGTCGGCTTGGTCTTCTGCTCGCCCGAGGCGTTCATGTACGGCACGAGCGACACGTGCACGAAGAAGCAGTTCTGCCTGCCGAGCTCGTGTCGCACCTGCCGTGCCGACTCGATGAACGGCTGCGATTCGATGTCGCCGACCGTGCCGCCGATCTCGGTGATGATGACGTCGGGACGCGGGTCGTCGGATGCCTGCAACCGCATCCTGCGCTTGATCTCGTCGGTGATGTGCGGAATGACCTGCACGGTGTCGCCCAGATATTCGCCGCGTCGCTCCATGGCGATGACCTGGGAGTAGATCTGGCCGGTGGTGACGTTGGCGGCCTGGCTGAGGTTGATGTCGAGGAAGCGTTCGTAGTGCCCGATGTCGAGGTCGGTCTCGGCTCCGTCGTCGGTGACGAACACCTCTCCGTGCTGGAACGGGTTCATCGTGCCCGGATCCACGTTGAGGTAGGGGTCGAGTTTCTGCATCACGACGCGCAGACCGCGCGAGGTCAGAAGATTGCCAAGGCTGGCCGCCGTGAGGCCTTTGCCTAAAGAAGAAACGACACCACCTGTCACGAAAATGTGCTTGGTAGTGCCGTTCAAAAGCCCCGCGTCAGTTTTTTCCACCACGGGCTTTCATCCTATCAGCGCCGACGGCGCAACTCTGGACAGACGACACGCACACAAGGCAGCATCGACGGCGCACGCGCCCGTCTGCAGACAACCGACCGTGGCATCCGACGTCATGACGGGATGCCCACGCTCTCCCTGGCGAGGTCGAGCAACTCGCGGGCGTGCGCGAGACCGCTCTCGGAGTCCGTGAGGCCGGAGAGCAGCCGCGCCATCTCCGAGATGCGGTCGTCGCCTTCGAGCTGCCGCACACTGGAGGCCGTCACAGATCCGTCACCCGCCTTCACCACCGAGAGGTGGTTGGTCGCGAACGCGGCGACCTGGGCGAGGTGCGTCACGACGATCACCTGAGCCGTCTCGGCAAGGCGCGCGAGCCGGCGGCCGATCTCGATGGCGGATGCTCCGCCGACGCCTGCGTCGATCTCGTCGAACACGAAGGTGGGCACCGGATCGCTCCCGGCCAGCACGACCTCGATGGCGAGCATGACGCGCGACAGCTCGCCTCCTGACGCCCCTTTTCCGAGCGGCCGCGCCTCGGCTCCTGCGTGCGGGCGGAGAAGGATCGAGACCGCGTCTCGGCCGGCGAGGGTGTACTCGTCGCGTTGCTGCACGTCGATGACCACTGCGGCATCCGGCATGGCGAGAGCCGCGAGTTCGCCGGTCACCTGGGCCGCGAGCGACTCTGCCGCCTTCGAACGCAGCGCGGAGACGGATGCCGCCAGCCGCTCGACCTCCTCCGCGTCTTTCGCGACGAACGTGGTCAACTGCTCGATGCGCTCCTCGTCGCCCTCGAGCTCGGCCAGGCGCTCGCCACCGGTCGCGGCGCGCTCGATGACCTCGTCAAGGGTCGGCCCGTACTTGCGCACGACGCCGGCGAGTTCCGCTCGGCGTTCCTGGATCACATCCAGATCGTGGGCGCCGTCGCTGTCGAGCGCCGAAAGGTAGGTGGAGAGCTGCGCGGCCGCGTCGTCCACCTGGAAGCCGAGGCCCGCGATCACCTCCGCGAGAGTCTGCAGTGCCGGATCGTGCACGCCGGCGCGCTCGAGTTCCCGCCTCGCGGTCTCGAGCAGACCTCTCACATCCGGCCCATCCGAGTCCTCAGCAGACAACGACTCCCGCGCCGCCGCTGCGCCGAGCCGCAGCGACTCCAGATTGGTCAATCGTTCTGCCTGTTCGGCGAGCGTCTCGTCCTCGCCGGGCTCAGGTGCGACCGCCTCGATCTCGCTCAGAGCCGCCCGCAGGTCGTCAGCCTCCCTGGCACGCCGGTCGCGCTCATCGACCAGCTGCGCGAGTTCCTCGCGGTTGGCGCTCCACCTGCGGTACGCCTGACGGTAGGCATCGAGTGCTTCGAGCAACGGTGCACCGGCGAATCGGTCGAGGGCCTCGCGCTGTGCCGTCGCGGATCGCAATCGGATCTGATCGGACTGCCCGTGCACGACGACCAACTGCTCGGCGAGCTCCGCCAGCACGCTCACGGGCGCACCACGCCCGCCGACGACGGCACGGCTTCGTCCTTCGGCCGCCACGGACCGGCTCAGCACCAGCTCGCCGAAGGATGCCTCGTCCGCCTCGTCGAGGTCGCCTCCGGCATCCCGCACCCGCTCGGCCACGTCGCCGTTTACCGGTACACGCCACCTCCCCTCGACCCAGAGCTGGGGGCTGCCGGAGCGGACGACTGCGCTGTCCGCGCGTTGTCCGAGCAGGAGCCCGAGAGCGGTGACCACCATGGTCTTGCCCGCGCCCGTTTCTCCGGTCAAAGCGGTGAACCCGGCACCGAGCGGCAGAGTGGCGCGCTCGATGACGCCGAGGTCACGGATCGAGATCTCCTCAATCACGAGCGTTTGGCCCTCGCCATCCGGTGACCGGCAGATTGAATTTGCGCACGAGCCGATCCGTGAAGGGCGCCGTATGCAGGCGGGCGAGCGTGACAGGGGTATCTGACTTCGACACCATCACGCGTGCTCCCTGGGGGAGGTCGAAGGCCCGTCGCCCATCGCACCACAGCACTGCGGGCGTGTCGGTGCGACGCAGGAGTTCGACGGCGAGAACCGAGTCCGCCGCCACCACGAGAGGGCGTGAGAACAGAGCATGAGCACTCAAGGGCACGAGCAGGAGGGCATCGAGCGTCGGCCACACGACGGGACCGCCTGCCGAGAACGAGTACGCCGTTGAGCCGGTCGGGGTGGACATGACGACGCCGTCGCATCCGAAGCTCGAAAGTGGCCTGCCATCCACCTCCACCACGACCTCGATCATGCGCTCGCGACTGGCCTTCTCGATGCTCGCCTCGTTGAGCGCCCAGCTCTCGTACACGACGTCGGTTCCGCATTTCACGCGCACGAAAAGCGTCATGCGCTCCTCGACCGTGTAGTCCTTGGCCAGGGCGCGCGCGACCGCGAGCTCGAGATCGTCTCGCTCGCTCTCGGCGAGGAAGCCGACGTGCCCGAGGTTCACACCCAACAGCGGCACCTCGTATCCGCGCACGGTCTCCGCCGCCCGCAGAATGGTGCCGTCGCCGCCGAGCACGATCACGAGCTCGAGCTGTTCGGGCTTGATGTCGTCACCGAGGATCGCAAGTGACGCAAGATCGGATGCCGCCTCGACCAGGTCGGCGCGCTCGTCGGCACCCAGCACCGGCACGACTCCTGCGGCGATGAGCTGCCTGCACACCTGGATGCCGGCCTCGATGGAATCGCCCCGACCGGTGTGCGACACCACGAGGAAGTACCGCCCGGGTGCGTCCACGCGCCTCACTCTCCCACCATCGCGCCGATCTCGTCCAACCATTCTGTCGGATGCCGGCCCGCACGTGTGCTCAGCCAGAGCAGGTACTCACGATTCCCGTGGGTGCCGACCACGGGGGACGGAAGGATGCCTGCGGTCGGCATGCCGAGATCCCACGCCGCCCACATGACCGACGTGACCGCATCCTCCCGCAGCGCGGGATCGCGCACGATGCCCTCGCGGATGCCCGTGCGACCCACCTCGAACTGCGGCTTCACGAGCAGCACGTACTCCGCATCACGGCCAACCGCCTCGATCAGTGGCGGCAGCACCAGCGACAGCGAGATGAACGACAGGTCGCCCACGACGATGTCGACCCGGCTCCCGCCCGTCAGTCCGGCGAGCGTCGCCGCGTCGAGAAATCGCACGTTGATGCCCTCGGCGACGACCACTCGCGGATCCGACGCGATGGAGGGCGCCAACTGGCCGTGCCCGACGTCGATGGCGATGACCCGCTGGGCTCCGCGTTCGAGCAGCACCTGCGTGAAACCGCCTGTGGATGCCCCGACATCCAGCGCGGTCACACCTGGCTCTCGCACCACGTGGTCGAGTCCGAAGCCGTCCAGTGCCGCGATGAGCTTGTGCGCTGCGCGGCTCACGTAATGGTCGACGGCCTCCACCGAGATGGTGTTCTGATCCGTCACGCGGGCGGATGCCTTCACCACGGCGCGCCCGTCCACGCTCACGCGTCCATCGGCGATGAGCTTCGCGGCATGAGTGCGGGAACGCGCCAGCCCGCGCTCCGTCACCGCGGCATCCAGGCGCTGCTCAGGCATCCTGCCTGTGATCGTCGTCGCCCTCGAGCGCTTCGACGAGCTCGCGGTGGATGCGCGTGTACGCGTCGGCGCGCTCGTCGAGGGGACGCTCCTCGATCAGACGCAGTCTGGACAGCAGCTCGTCGCCGACGTGATCGACCTCGCGATCGGACTGATCGGCCGTCTTCGGCCCGTCACCCTGTGCTGCCGACACCGCATCGATCGACCGCGCGCCGTCTCCGACAGGCTCCGCGGCACGCTGGGATCCGGTCTCGTCAGGCACCAGTCCACGGTACCGCGAAGCGCGCTCCTGTCACCGACCACCATGCGGCGGGTGAGCGAAAGCGTCAGGCGTAGAGCTCTTCCGGAACGTCGAGCGTGAAGATCGGTCGACCGCTCGTCCAGATCAGCGTGCTCGCCGCGCGCAAGAGGTCGATCTCGCTGTCGCCGCGTCGCACGATGCGCACCGCGTTACCTTCCAGCCGCACGGATGCCTCGCGCACCTCGACAGCGTCGCCCGCACGAGAGACCTTCGGCACCGGGTACGGCTCGTTCAGTTCACGCAAATCCGAGAGCACGTACTGCGGGCGCTCATCCTTGCCTGCAGCCAGCACCTGCTTGGCGCGGTCGATTCCCGTCAACACGAGAGCCGAAGGGACTCCAGCCCGGTTCGCGCCAAGGATGTCCGTGTCCAGGCGGTCCCCCACCGCGAGCGGCGAACGCGCCCCGAATCGTTCGACCGCCAGGTCGTACATGATGCGCTCGGGCTTGCCTGCCACCGCCGGAAGGCGCCCGACCGCCGTGTGCACTGCCGACACGAGTGTGCCGTTGCCCGGCGCGACGCCGCGTGGTTGCGGAAGCGTCCAGTCCGTGTTCGTGGCGACCCAGTGCACCGACTCGTCGGCCAGCGCGAATGCCGCCTCGGCCAGTTGCCGCCATCCCACATCGGGAGCGAATCCCTGAACAACGGCCGCCGGATGATCGTCGGCCGACCGAGTGACGCGATATCCGGCCTCCTCGAGCACCGCGACCAGCCCTTCTCCCCCGACGACGAGCACCGTGGCACCCGGCCGGATGAGCTCGACAAGCACCTTCGACGCTGCCTGGGGCGACGTGATGATGTCCTCCGGACGCACCTCGTAGCCGAGCCCCGTCAGTTGCTCCGCCACAGCGCGATCGGTTCTGGATGCGTTGTTGGTCAGGCACCCCACCCTGATGCCGAGCGCTTGCGCCCCCTTCATGGCATCGACGGCGTGGGGAATCGGCTCGGAGCCAGAGTAGAGCACGCCATCCAGGTCGGCGAGGATCACATCCACGCCCTCCAGCGGCGACCTCTCGGGTTCCCGTCGGAACAGCCCCCTGCGTCGCTCACTCGCCATCCGCACGCTCCTCGGATGTCTCTCCGCTGCTCGCGGAATCCGCGGTCGGCCGCGCGTCGCCGGGTCCGTCCGAGTCGCGTTCGATTTCGCCCTTGACCGACTCACCCTCGCCGGGCTCAACTTCGACCGACTCACCGTCCACAGGCCCAACGTCGACTGGCGAAACTTCGACCGACTCAACCCCCACCGGCGCAACGTCGACGGACTCAACCTCCACCGGCGCACCGAGGTCGTCCGCGGCGTAGGCCGCGCCCGATTCGTCTTCTTCGATGTCCACGACCACGACGTCCTCGTCGTCCTGTCCGAGTGCTTCGCGAGCACGCTCGGCGAGGGACTCCCATGCCGCCGCTTCGGATGCCCGACCCAGGTCCTCGAGCACGGTCGCGTACGCGTCGAACAGGGCTGGACTGTAGGAGAACGCCTTGTGCCGATCCAGTTGCGGGATCTCGAGTTCGGCCAGCGCGGCTTCCGTCTGCCCGAGATCGAGACGCGCCCCCGACATGGCGATGGCCAGCTCGACCTGAACGTCGTTCGGCAGCTCAGACCGGTCGACGGAGCGGCCGAGCTCGAGCGCGCGATCCGGCCGCCCGACACCACGCTCGCTGTCGACCATCAGCGGCAACTGATCGTTCTTGCCAGAGATGCGTCGGTAGGTACGCAGTTCACGCAGCGCGAGCGCGAAGTCGCCCGTCTGATACGCCGTGATCGCCAGGGTCTCGCGAACGATCGCGATCCTTCCGGCACGGCGAGCCGCCGCCAACGCGTGGCGATGGGCAAGCGCGGGATCCTCGTCGATGAGATTGGATGCCATCGCCAGGTGACGCGCGACCTCGTCCGCGTTCTCTTTGCTGAGGGTCTTCAGCTCGATGCGCGCGGCCCTCTCGAGGTCCTTCGGCGTGATCGCCTCGGGGATCTCGGGATCGTCGTGCCGGGGCCTGACGCTGCGCGGCACCTCCGAGCGCTCGCCCTCACGGGAATCCCCGCGATCGGCCCAGGCGGGCCTGCGCGAACCGGAGTCGGAATCGTGCCCATACCGGGAACGGTCATCGGCGCGCCGATCGTCGCCGCGACGAGGAGCGCTGCCTGGACGTCCGTTCGACGTGCTCCCGCTCCAGCCGTCGCCACGTGGCGGCCGCGTACCCTGACGGTCGCCGTATGGAGGCCGCGCACCACGGTTGCCACCGTATGCGGGCCGCTCACCACGGCCCTCACCGTACCCGGGCCGTGCACCGCGACGGTCGCCGCTCGCCTGACCGCGACCGCGCGAGTCCTTGTCTCGGTCACCCGCGTTGCTGCCCGACGACCACTTGCGCCCCTCAGCGCCTTGGCCGTCTCTTCTCTCGCTGCGACCTCCCGACCGGGAGCCACTGCCTCCGGCGCTTCCGGCCCCGTAACCTTCTCGGCTCTTGCCTGCACCGTAGCCGTCGCGACGTGCACCACCGTGCCTGTTGTCACCGCTTGCACCGCGTCCCGCGCCTCCCCACGAAGCACCGTCGCGGGAACCGGTCGTGCTGCTCCTGCCGGAAGTACCGCGGTCGCGACCGCTCGACGGCGCGCCGTCGCGCGAGCCTCGCCCGGCACCCCCAGCGCCCCTACGAGCGTCATTCCCCCAGCGTGCGCCGCCTGACGTGCGCCCGCCACGGTCTCCACCGGCGAAGCCGCCACGGGATCCATCGCCAGTAGGACGGATGCCGCTGCCGCCCGAGCGCCGCCCGTCACCATCGCCCTCATGGCGGTGCGCCGGCTTCGATCCGTCGCTCCATGACCGTCCGCCCTTCGAGGCCCCGCCCCTCGATGGGCTGCTCTTGGCATCTCCCCAGGACCGCGAACCTCGCCCGCCAGAGCCGTCTCGATCGCCGCCGGCAGAGCCTTGTCCGCGTCCCCCGCCGTCGCGGGAAGACCCTCCGCCCGGCTGCCCTGACCGCTGAGGGCCTCGCGCGCGATCGCCGCTCGGCGGACGACCGGATCTCGAGCCGGCGCCAGAATCGGCAGGCCTGCCGGATCTCTTCGGACCGTCCTCGCCGTCGCCGCGATTCGTACGCCGTTCGGCGTCGTCGTCTCGTGCCATCGTGCACTGCCCTTCCTGAGCTGTCCGGCGGTTCCGGCGCGTTAACCAGAAGTGGCCACCCATTGCTGGGTGGCCACTTTCTAGAAGAAGTCCGGCGGTGTCCTACTCTCCCACAGGGTCACCCCTGCAGTACCATCGGCGCTGAGAGTCTTAGCTTCCGGGTTCGGAATGTGTCCGGGCGTTTCCCTCTCGCTATGGCCGCCGAAACACT